>NZ_KB233222.1:0-71634 GCF_000314855.2 Providencia burhodogranariea DSM 19968
AATTAATGCTTTGCTGATGTAACCTTTATCTGCATAAAGCTTATCCAAAAGCCCTTTGGAGAGCGCCTTGGCTGGCGTTCTATCATCAACATTTGCTGGCGTGAGCTTCGTGGCGACAATCTCACCAAGATGGTTAACAATTAAATGAAGCTTAAAGCCGTAGAACCATGCCATCGTCCCTTTTCCTTTGGCCGCTGAGTTTTTAAAACTCGATGTCTTGGGATCCGTAGGTTGCGGCACACTTTAATACGGATTGAATCAATAAACTCGATGCCTGTTGCTTGACCTTTTAGATGAGTAAAGAAGGAACTTAATGGCACTAAAACCTTCGGCATAACCTCAAGAAAACGGGTGTAGCTCAATAAGGTTGGAAAGTCTTTTTTGTGGTATACCGTAATGAATCCAATATAAAAATGCTTAAAATCACGCTGATGAGACATATGGAATGCAATAATAATGGTCATAATTTCACTGCTTGTCATTCTTGTTTGGCGTAACCGCTGGCACTCGCCGCTTTCAATCAAGTATTTTTGCCATTAAGGCATGAATAATTTGCAAAAATCATCGACATGACAGAATAAATTAATTAGATTACGCGTAGTGGGTTCCTCAGTGAAAAGTTATTTCTTGTTCGAAAGAACTGATCACAGAACCTGCTTTTAGTTCCCTTCTTTTTTTGTTTTTCTTATCCCGAGTTCAGGTTAATTATATTCTTTTCTTGATTATGAATAGTCATATTTATCATTTTTCGAATATTATCTAAGCCTTATACCTCAATTATTTTCTTCATTTTATCAATATTATAATTTTCAAATAACATTAACCTTTCTTATGTTGTTGATATTAATGTAAATATATCCTTTTGTGTTTTTTGTTTATGCTAATGAATAAATTATCGGTTTTTTATTATTTAGGCTGAAAAATACAATTTATTAAATTTAAAAGGTAATGTTCACATTCTCTAAGAACTAATAATTAACCAGATGCTAAACTGTAGAAATCTTAGGAATTAGGTAATTGATCATTTAGGTCAAATATTTTCAATTATTCATAAATGATTAGTTAAGAGACTATTGTAGGGTAAAATCTCATTCAACTTCATAAGATATAACATGACAGGTTTGATATACTCGATTAGGTACAGTCTATATAATTGCTTAAGTGCTATTAATTTCCAATTAATGTAGGGATCCGAAACGTGGCAAAAAGAACCTATTCTGTTAGATATATTGCAGGTCAGCCAGCTCAGCGTATTCATCCGATGCCAGTACACATGCTAGGGGAATCACTACCTGTTGGATTGCCTTTGTTTGCTGCTGGTGAAACATTGGATGTAGTTACATGGAATATTTATAAGCAGCAACGTCCTAATTGGAAAATAGCTTTAAGTGAACTAGTTAAGGATAAAAAACTCATTCTTTTACAAGAAGCTCAAATGTCACCTGAGCTGGTATCATTTGCAGCCTCTCATCAGCTGATCGCAGATCAGGTTCCAGCTTTACCATTTTCTCAGCATCCTGCTGGTGTTATGACATTAGCAACTGCACATCCTATTTATTGCTGCCCATTACGTGAAAGAGAGCCTTTATTACGCTTAGCTAAGTCGGCACTAATTACTGTTTATCCATTACCAAACGGAAAGCATTTGATGGTCGCAAATGTACATGCAATAAACTTTAGCTTCGGCGTTGATGTTTATATCAGGCAACTGAGTAAACTCGGTAATCAGATTGCTAAACACGTTGGCCCGGTTATTTTGTCTGGGGATTTTAATGCGTGGAGTCGTCAAAGGGTGAATGCATTAAAACGTTTTGTGAGAAGTGTTGGGTTAAAAGAGCTTAGCTATGAGAATGATCAGAGAACCAAAGCCTTTGGTAGACCTTTAGACTATATGTTTTATCGAGGATTGAAAGTGAAACAATGCTATGTAACGGATACAGATGCATCAGATCATAACCCAATTATTACGCAGTTTGATTTAATAATCTAACCTTCCTCACTTTAGCTATTTTATCAGTCATTTTAAAGCTCTGCTCGTGAGCTAACTTTCAAATTAATTCATTCCTATGATAGGTAGACTCCATCAACCGACCATAGGGTTAGTAATATAATTATTTACATTGATATAGATTGTATCCTAACGCTTTAGCAACAGATGTAATCATTTTTTGTCCTCGAACACTATTTCCGATTGGATCTAATGGCGGGGAAAATGCAGCTATAGCCATAATTCCAGGTATTATTGTTAAAATACCACCACCAACTCCACTCTTACTTGGAAGCCCAACAGTATAAGCCCACTCTCCTGAGCTATCATACATACCTTCCATTGTCATTTCTGCCAGTAAACGAGGGCAGTTATTACTCTTTAAAACCTGTTCTTTCGTTATAGGATTGATACCACCAGAAGCGATAGTTGCTCCTATTGTTGCCAATTCTACAGAAGTGACAAGTGTTGAGCACTGTCGCGTATAAACGTCATAAGCTTCAACAGTATCACAATATAAATAGCCCGCGGAATAGAGTAGCCAAGCAATGCCTCTATTATGGAAGTTAGTTGTTTGTTCCGATTGATTAAGTTCTTCCGAAAGGAATATATCTTTAGAACCTAACTTTTGTTGCATAGCAAGAATACGTTGCCAGCGTTCTTCTATTGATTGTGCTTTAATGATGCTTGCTGTGGATATAGCGCCTGCATTAACTAATGGTGATAATGGTTTATCACCATGTAGTTCTAATGCCATCACTGAGTTAAAAGGTAATCCTGTTGGGCTAGCCCCGATTTTTTCCTTAATAGCATCAGGTCCGTGATCTTCTAAAGCTAATGCTAAAGTACATACTTTTGAAATCGATTCTATTGCAAAGCGGTATTGCGAGTCACCAGCGGTAATGATATCACCTTGTACCGTTATAACGGATAATGCTGAAAGTTGGCTATCTATATTGGCTAAAAAAGGAATATAATTTGCATTCTCTCCTCCAGATTCTTGGCCAAAAGATTGGAATGCATTGTCAACGGCATCTTGAATTCTTTTTAAATCAATCATATATTCTCACTAGTCTTTAATTGATTGGATTAAAAATAAATAATTATTTTCTTCACTATTTATAGTAGATAATTAATAGGTTATTTTCCAATAAAATCATCTGAAAATTTCAGTAAATTAATAATGTTATATTTATGTTTTAATTTAACTAAAGCTTAAATTACCTATTTGGTTTTCAACTTGTCATTTTGAATTTTTTTTTTTGATAATTTATTTTTATATCAATGATTATAATCACATTGAGATATCTAGAAGATAAATTAACAAGTTATGCTTGTTAATATTCTCAATTATTTATTATAAAAACGTTTTATTTGTTATTGATAATGATATTTAGTGTGAGTTAATGGAATATCTAAAATAACTGCACTATGATTATATAGTCATATGCTAATGATCTAATCTATATCCATAATGGGAATGATAACTATGAAGCATATTATTATTGTTGGTGGTGGAACTGGTGGAACGATGTTAGCAAATTTAATTGCGAGAAAGTTAAATAAGGAAATATTCTCTAAAAAAATAAAAATAACATTAGTTACTGATAATCCTATTCATTATTATAAACCAGCTTTTATGTACGTTGCATTTAATCTCTTTTTTAAAGAAGAATTAACTCGTCACGAACGCTCATTATTGAGACCTGAAATAGAATTGGTCATTGATAAAATTGATACTTTTTATTTTAATAATAAAATATTGAAATCACGAAGCGGAAAATCGTTAAATTATGATTATTTAGTTATTGCAACAGGTTGCGTTCCACGTCCAGATAGAATTGAAGGTCTAAAAGAAATAGGAAATCATTTTTATTCATATGATCCGGCTAGAAAATTGGCTGATCAGTTAGCAAAGATTGAAAAAGGAAGGATATTTATTACAGTTTCTTTTCCTGAAACACCTAATATTCCGCACCAATGTGGAATTGCTCCAATGGAAACGACATTGATGTTAGATGAGTTTTTACGCAAACGTCGAGTGAGAGATAATATCGAAATTGTCTATACCTACCCGACAGTTTCTCAATTATTACGAAATTGTCTTTTTCTTCAACAACCTGTTTGTGAAGCTATTCCAGAAATATTTAATCTTAAAAATATAAAATCGCAAAGGGGTTTTACCTTAAGTAAGGTAGACCCGGATAAAAAAATTGCATACTCCAAAGAAGGGGATGAGCAACCATTTGATATATTGATTAGTACACCTCCAATTACGGCAGTTGAAGCTGTTATTAATACAGGATTAAGTGAGCATAATAATGGAGAAGGTTGGTTACCAACAGATCATGAAACGATGCAGGTTTATGGGATTGAAGGTGTTTATGTCATCGGCGATACCGTTGATTTACCGATTAGTAAGGCGGGTGGAAGTTGCCACAATCAAGCTTCAATTATTGCTGACAACATTTGTGGAGAATTAATATATGGATACCCAGCGGCAATTTACGATGGGCGTGTTCAAGCGATTGCTCAAATAGGACTAAATGCTGGAATGCCGCTGCAGTATGACTATAAGCATGATGTGATCCCAACGCCTGCAACTAAAATAGGGGGGCTTCTTAGAAATGGCTTTAATAGGGGCATTTATTGGGCAGCGATTCGAGGATTAGTGTAATAGGTAGATAATTATGTCAAATGTAAATACACAAGCAAAACTAATTGAATTGCTTAATTCCGAATCGATAAGTCACCTTGCTGATAAAATAGCACCGTTATTACAATTGAATCGCTTGGACAATATTGTAGATTTACTCTCTCTGGTTTCCGATTTAATCGATATTCTTGACTTGGGTACAGTGGAGAAAGTCTCTAATTTATTCGAAGACATATTAACGCCAGTTTGGGAGTTAGAAACAGCATATAATATGGCTAGAATGGAAGCGATTAATGAAGATAAAGTATATAACTTCCGCTCAATTTATAGTTTATTTAAAGACCAAAATACATTACGTGGAATTAATCTTTTATTACGAACATTGCAAATTGTTGGCGCTAGATTACCTCAATCTCATGAATAGTAATTTTAGGAGGATGGTATGAGCTCGGATAAAAAAAATGCTTTTGATACTCGAATAATACACAGTTTTTATGATCAGAGTAGTAATAAAGGTTCATTGATTCCACCTTTATATCAAACATCAACTTACTCTTTTAGCAGTGCTGAAGAGGGAGCTGCATATTTTTATGGTGAAAAAGAAGGTTATATTTATACAAGAATTAATAATCCAACATTAGATTTATTAGAAAAAAGGATTGCAGATCTAGAAGAAGGAGAAAGTGCAGTTGTATTTTCGTCTGGAATGGGGGCTATTACTTCAACTTTTTGGTCTCTTATGAACCCCGGTGATGAACTATTAGTGGATATGACAGTTTATGGCTGTACTTATTCATTTTTTCATCAAGGGCTAGAGCGTTTTGGTGTTAAAATTCGCCATATTGACATGAGTATTCCTGAAAATGTTACTCAATCAATAGGAAAAAATACACGAATGATTTTTTTTGAATCCCCAGCAAACCCAGATATGCGTCTAGTCGATATACAGGCCGTCAGCGATATTGCTAAACAGCATAATATTATGGTGGTTGTCGATAATACTTATTGCACTCCTTATTTACAAAAACCCATAACAATAGGGGCTGATATTGTTATTCATTCGCTTACGAAATATATGAGCGGACATGGTGATGTCGTCGCTGGTGCTGTCATTACAACACAAGAGATAGCGACACAAATTAGACTTGTTGGTTTAAAAGATATGACAGGCGCTTGCTTATCACCTCATGATGCAAGTTTAATTATGCGTGGAATGAAAACATTACCAATTCGTATGGAGCGTATTGCTAAAAATACACAAGCGATTGCCGAATATTTAGAGCTACACCCTAAAATCGCATTTGTCAGTTATCCTGGGTTATCGAGTTTTGCTCAGTATGAGCTAAGTAAAAAACAGATGAAATTACCCGGAGGAATGATTGCATTTGAGATAAAGGGGGGGATGGAGTCGGGTAAGCTTTTTCTCAATAGACTAAATTTATTTTCACGAGCAGTGAGTTTAGGTGATTGTGAGTCATTAGCACAGCATCCTGCAAGTATGACTCACTCAACATATACATCAGAAGAACGTAAGTATTATGGAATAAGTGATGGATTACTTAGGTTATCTATTGGGCTAGAAGATGTGAATGATTTAATTGCGGATCTTGAGCAGGCCCTTAGGTAAGCTATTAAAAAAGCCCTCATTGATAACCTGAGGGCTTTGATTGGATTAGCGTTATATTGCTAATATAAGTGCGGTTTTAATTATTATTTGATTTTTGATATGCACGCATGATAAAGAATGCAACGGTCAGTATGACTACCCAAGCACACCCTACCATCAAGGCTACTTGAGTTTCTTTAAAGAAGCCCAGTAACGCGATAACGAAAACCATAAATGCGATAGTAACCGCTGGCCCTACAGGCCAAAACGGAACTGGAAACTTCAGTTTTTTGACTTCTTCTTTGCTCATTTTACGACGCATAGCAACTTGTGAAAGTAGGATCATTAGCCAAACCCATACAGTTGCAAAGGTAGCAATTGAAGCAATAATGACGAAAATTTTCTCAGGTAAAAGGTAGTTAAGCACTACACCTAATAGCATCACTATAGACATAACTAATACAGTAACCCATGGCACACCATTGCGCGTGAGTTTGGTGAATACTTTAGGTGCTTGCCTATCTTGAGCCATACCATACATCATACGACCAGCACCAAAGATATCGCTGTTGATAGCAGAAATTGCCGCAGTGATGACGACGAGGTTTAGTATATTGGCTGCAGAAGCAATGTTTAAACTCGAGAAGATTTGTACGAATGGGCTACCGTTTTGCCCAATTTGGTTCCATGGATAGATACACATTAAGACAAACAACGTTAAACCATAGAATAGTAAAATACGGATGGGTACTGCATTAATTGCTTTAGGGATAGTTTTTTCAGGATCTTGTGCTTCGCTCGCGGTAATACCAATAACTTCAATTCCGCCAAATGCAAACATAACAATAGCCAAAGAGGCAATGACACCTGTAATGCCATTAGGCATAAAACCACCGTGTTCCCACAGATTATGGATACCTACCGCATGTTCAGTTTCTTTACCGAATCCATAAAACATTAGGAATGCGCCACCAACAATCATGGCGATAATCGCACTGACTTTCACAATAGATAGCCAGAATTCCATCTCACCAAAAATTTTCACATGACATAAATTGAGTGCACCGATGAATAAAACAATACTAAGCACCCATATCCATTGGTCAACATGAGGAAACCAAAATCCCATGTACATCCCGAATGCAGTAATATCGGCAAGGCAAACAACCAGCATTTCGAAAACATAGTTCCAGCCTGTTAAGAAGCCAGCTAATGGCCCCATATAATGGCTAGCATAGTGAGAAAAAGATCCGGGAACGGGATGATGAACTGCCATTTCACCTAAAGCGCGCATAACCATAAAAACGGCTGCACCACCGACCATATAAGCAATTAAAACTGCGGGGCCGGCGGCTTGTATTGCGGAAGCGGAGCCATAAAATAAACCCGTGCCAATAGCAGATCCCAAGGCCATAAAGCGAATGTGCCTGACACTCAGCCCCTTTCTGAGTTGATTTGTTTTACTACTTTGCATGTCTTTTCCTGTCTCTGTCTTATGTTACCGAATATAGTTTCGATTTTTTTCTGAATTAGATGTACTTTGTTGAATTCAAGCCGTTTACATTACCATAAAGAGTGGTGTTCGCGGGATAGATATCTGCAATATATCTACATCGTACTATGAGCTACATTGTTATTAAGTGCACTCAGCTATCCCAAATACATATTTTATATGTTCATTGAAATAGCATCTCTAGTCGCTTAGATGTAGCTCGAATTATTTAAAGTATATAATGCGCATTAAGTTGACAATGCTAGAGAGAGTTATGAAATACCCAATTAATGAAATTTTTCAAACATTACAAGGGGAAGGTGTATTCACTGGAGTTCCCGCTGTTTTTATTCGTCTACAAGGTTGTCCTGTTGGATGTAGCTGGTGTGACACTAAACATACTTGGGAAAAAGAAGAGAATAAAGAAACCACACTCGGTGATATTGCCTTAAAAAATATGGATATAGACACATGGGCGCTGGCAAATACCTATGATTTGCTTAACCTTATGGCTAAGCAGGGTTATACGGCAAAACATATTGTGATTACTGGAGGAGAGCCGTGTATTTATGATTTAGGGCCACTCACCAGTGAATTGGAAGCGCAAGGATTTCAATGCCAAATTGAAACGAGTGGCACTTACCCTATCCAATGTTCAAACCAAACTTGGGTTACTGTTTCGCCAAAAGTAGGCATGAAGGGGGGACTTCAGGTTTTAACGGAATCAATCAATCGAGCGAATGAGATAAAGCATCCTGTAGCACGAGAAAGAGATATCGAAGAGCTAGATAATTTACTTTCAAGACGAACCGAAAAAGTACAGCCAGTAGTCGCATTACAGCCAATTAGTCAGAAACAATCGGCGACTAAACTTTGTATTGATACTTGCATTGCACGCAACTGGCGTCTTTCAATCCAAACACATAAATATCTGAATATTGCTTGATGATGCCGCTGTGATCACGGCATATCAAAAGTGATTTTATTCGCCGCGATAAATGCAACCCGCATTGCAGGTTTCTTTGACTGTTACCGCACTTAATAATGGCAGGAGGGGTTTGGTTTTATCCCAAATCCAGCTTGCCAGCACTTCACTTGTTGGATTTTCGAGACCTTCAATATCATTTAAATAATAGTGGTCAAGCTGATTTAAAATTGGCTTAAAAGCTTCTTTGACATCGCTAAAATCAATAATCCAACCGGTTTTTTTATCGACATCACCAGTGAGTTCCAATCTGACCATGAAAGAATGACCATGAAGACGACCACATTGATGACCTTCAGGCACGTGTGGAAGCTTGTGTGCGGCTTCAAAGTGAAAATCTTTATAGATACTTGTTTTATTAATTGTGCTCATAATCAACCTCTACTAAATCGAAATGCAGCGTATTCTACTGCAATTTGTGCTCTAAGCACCTTATTTTATCGTGTTTTTGCTAACCATTTTTATGGATATGATTGATTAACATTTCTCATTAGGTTTTTTTGCTATTAGTTATGGCAATAGTTTCTTATCCCGTTATGTGTGGGTGTTATAACCTGACAAACTATCGGGATAGTATGTATAGATGAGAAACTTTGGGGTTAAAGGATAATGACTAAAAAACAGCCTCCAATATCGGCATTGCCAATATCAGTGGAGCAACTTTCACGTTTACAGACTGCAGTTGATGATTTTTCGTCTCACCAACTGGCTTGGTTGTCTGGCTATTTGTGGGGAATTGTAAACCAAAACTCACCTTCTGATGTGCAAGTGAGTACAACAGTGTCTCAGGATGAGACCATCACTATTATTTCCGCGTCACAAACGGGTAATGCTCGTCGTTTATCAGAACAACTTAGAGAGCGATTAATAAGCGAAAAACTCAATGTTAATTTAATTAATGCAGGTGATTATAAATTCAAACAAATAGCACAAGAAAAGGCGTTGGTTGTAGTGGCATCGACACAAGGGGAAGGTGAACCTGCTGAAGAAGCTGTTGCTTTATATAAGTATCTACATTCTAAAAAGGCTCCTAATCTGAGTGAAACAACTTATGCTATTTTTGGGTTGGGTGATTCATCGTATGAGAAATTTTGCCAAGCGGGAAAGGATTTTGATAAACAATTAGCTGAGTTAGGCGCTAAATCGCTGCTCGAGAGGGTTGATGCAGATGTGGAGTACCAATCTATTGCACAAGTATGGATTGAAAAGTTAACTCAGCTATTAAAAGCAAGAGTACCGACCCAAAGTACTAGCCAACTGGTTACAGCGCAAGCTGGAAGCGTCAATGAAGTTCACTCCTCACCTTATACGAAAACAGCTCCCCTCACGGCAACCTTACTCAATAACCAAAAAATCACAGGGCGCAATTCACAGAAAGATATTCGCCATATCGAAATTGACTTAGGTGAATCAGGTTTACGTTATCAACCGGGCGATGCGTTAGGTGTGTGGTTCGACAATGAGCCAGAACTCGTTGATGAGTTGATTAGCTTACTGTGGCTTAAAGGTGATGAAAAAGTTCAAATTACTGAACAATTCTATACTTTACGTGATGCTTTAATTCATCATCTAGAATTGACGCAAAATACCCATATTATTACTGAAAAATACGCTCAATTGTCCAAAGATGATCGCTTATTGGGATTGATTAGCGATAAGCCAGCTATTATACATTATGCACAAATAACGCCTATCGTGGACATGGTTAGGCAGGCTGCTGCTCAGCCTACCGCGCAAGAGTTTATCGACATACTTCGCCCTCTAACACCAAGACTCTATTCAATTGCCTCCTCTCAAGCTGAGACTGAAGACGAAGTACATTTAACCGTTGGTGTAGTGCGTTATGACATTGATGGGAGAGTTCGTACGGGAGGAGCCTCTGGGTTTTTAGCTGATCGCTTATCGGAAGGCGATGAACTGCGTATTTTCATTGAACATAATGATAACTTCCGTCTTCCTAGTGATGGATCAAAACCTATCATCATGATAGGACCAGGAACAGGCATTGCACCGTTTCGATCCTTCCTTCAACAGCGTGATAATGACGAAGCAACGGGTAAGAATTGGTTATTTTTTGGTAACCCACATTTTGTTGAAGATTTTCTCTATCAAGTTGAGTGGCAACGCTATGTTAAAGATGGCTTGTTGACCAATATTTCATTGGCATGGTCCCGAGATCAGGCTAAAAAAGTTTATGTACAAGATAAGTTACGTGAGCAAGGTGAGGAGATATGGCGCTGGATTGAGGAAGGAGCACATATGTATGTCTGTGGTGATGCTAACCATATGGCACGTGATGTGGAACAGGCTTTGCTAGATATCATCAGCCAATACGGAAGCATGGATAGCGAATCGGCGGATGAATTTTTAAGTGAACTGCGCGTAGAGCGCCGTTATCAGAGGGATGTCTACTAATGAGTGATAAAAAAAATAACGGCCCTTTAGTTGTCGAAGGTAAATTGGCAGATAGTGAGCGGATGAAACACGATAGTAATTATCTGCGTGGCACTATTAAAGAAGATTTGAAGAATGGTCTTACTGGCGGCTTTGAGGGCGATAATTTTTTACTCATTCGCTTTCACGGCATGTACCAACAAGATGACCGTGATATTCGAGCTGAACGTGCAGAGCAAAAGCTAGAACCTCGTCATGCGATGATGCTGCGTTGCCGATTACCGGGAGGCATTATCAGTCCCAAACAATGGTTGGATATTGATCAGTTTGCATCAGAACACACGCTATACGGTAGTATTCGTATTACTAATCGACAAACCTTTCAATTTCACGGCATCTTAAAGGGTGAGGTAAAACCTGCTCATCAAATGCTGAGTCATGTAGGGCTCGATGCTTTGGCTACCGCTAATGACGTAAATCGTAATGTGCTTTGTACCTCAAATCCAATTCAATCAGAGTTGCATCAGCAAGCTTACGAGTGGGCGAAAAAAATATCTGAACACCTTTTGCCGCGTACTAGTGCCTATGCTGAAATTTGGCTCGATAAAGAAAAAATCGTTACCACAGATGAAGAGCCAATATTAGGTCAAACATATTTACCTCGAAAATTTAAAACTACAGTAGTTATTCCTCCGCTAAATGATGTTGACCTCCACGCAAATGACATGAATTTTATTGCAATTGCGCAAGATGGTGAGCTGATTGGTTTTAATGTGCTGGTGGGTGGTGGCCTTGCCATGACTCATGGTGATACCGCAACGTTTCCTCGGTTAGCCAGTGAATTTGGTTTTATTCCTTTAAAAGATACTTTAGCGATTGCCGAAGCGATTGTTACAACACAACGTGATTGGGGAAATAGAACCGAACGTAAAAATGCAAAAACAAAATATACCCTTGAACGTGTGGGGATAGACGTTTTTAAACAAGAAGTGGAACGTCGTTCAGGAGTTACTTTTGAAGCCATTCATCCTTACCAGTTTACTCATCGTGGTGATCAAATTGGTTGGTTAAAAGGTATAGATGATCGCTGGCATTTGACGTTATTTGTCGAAAATGGGCGTTTGGTTGATTTACCAAATAAACCATTAAAAACGGGTGTTGCAGAGATAGCACGTATTCATCAGGGGGATTTTCGCTTAACGGCGAACCAAAACCTGATTGTTGCTGGAGTTCCTGAATCGGAAAAAGAGCATATTGAGGCTATCGCCCGTGCACATGGTTTAATGAGTAATAAAATTACCCCACAACGCGAAAATTCGATGGCATGTGTTTCTTTTCCTACTTGCCCACTTGCGATGTCTGAAGCAGAGCGTTTTTTGCCTGAATTTATCAGTGAAGTTGAAAAAATCATGTCATCACATGGTGTTGCCAATGAACATATTGTTTTGCGTGTTACAGGGTGTCCAAATGGTTGTGGTAGAGCAATGCTGGCGGAAGTTGGCTTAGTGGGTAAGGCGCTTGATAGATATAACTTACATTTAGGTGGAAATCGTATTGGAACGCGTATTCCTCGCATGTACCGAGAAAATATTAGTTCAGCTGAAATATTATCAATTTTAGATACCTTGATTGGTCACTGGGCCAAAGATCGTCAAGCTCAGGAAGGGTTTGGTGATTATTTAATTCGTACTGACGTGATTAAGCCCGTACTGAATTCTGCCATTGATTTCTATGAGGTAAAGGAGGCGGTATGAGCCAGCTTGAACTGAGTGAGGTATTGAAATTAGATAAACAACAGCAGACTGAATATTTATCTGTATTTAATACTCAGTTAGAACAACTGAAGGCAATAAAACGGGTGGAATGGGCATTGGAACATCTACCCGGTGAGTTTGTTTTGTCATCCAGTTTTGGGATTCAAGCTGCACTGACATTGCATTTGGTAACCCAAATTAGACCTGATATTCCAGTTATACTAACGGATACTGGCTATTTATTTCCTGAGACTTATCGTTTTATTGAGCAATTGACTGAGCGTTTAAACTTGAATTTACAAGTGTATCGCTCAGCACGGTCCCCTGCATGGCAGGAAGCTATTCATGGGAAATTATGGGAGCAAGGTATTGACGGAATAGAGCAATATAACCAACTCAATAAAGTCGAACCAATGAATCGTGCTTTACATGAACTCGCAGCACAAAGTTGGTTTTCAGGTTTACGCAGAGAACAATCTACGAGTCGCTCTACTTTGCCTGTGCTAAGTATTGGTAGAGGTATTTTTAAGGTATTACCAGTTATTGATTGGAATAATCGCCAAGTACACGAGTATCTTACAAAATATGACTTGCCTTACCATCCATTGTGGGATCAAGGTTACTTATCTGTCGGCGATATCCATACCACTCGTAAGTGGGAACTGGGTATGAGCGAAGAAGAAACGCGTTTTTTTGGTTTAAAACGAGAATGTGGCCTTCATGAAGGATAAAAAAGACGCCAATTTTAAAGAATAGCCGAATACATTATTCGGCTATTCTAGGTTTAGAAAAAGCTAACAGATAAATAGGTTAGAACAAATATTTAAATCTCATTCTTACACCATAACGGTCTTTATCGCTATTTTTCACTTGAATTTCTTTACCATCAATAACAGAGTAGTAACCACCTAGGTAGATTTTAAAGTTATTCATATCAAGTATATTGGGTAATTCATATGAAGTGTAAAGCGTATGAATATCATATTTACCCGGGCCAAAGAGAACTTCATTATCAATAGTACTTTCATAATTTAATGCATAAGATTTTATATCGTTATGTGCATAGATATAGCCTAACTGTAACCTATGCCATAATACGTTGGCACCTGTTGTGAAGTCAGTTTCATTAGTTGCATCTAAATAAGACGTACTCCAATTCAAGGCAATGCCATTGATAGGATCTTGTTTTAAATTATCCCAGCTTAATGATAATCCATAGCCATTTCGTTTTGACTGGTCTTTAAATTGACCACTTTTTTTATCTTCATAGCCATAAGCATTATTAATAATATTACTTTCTAGTGCAGCTGCAATTTTAAAGTTATCTTTATTCCAAGCAATGACAGGGCGAACATAGATCACATTTTTCTTGTTAATTTGTTTACGACCATGGTATTCACCTTTATTAAAAACACTAGTACCATCTTCAATTAATAAGTTAGTTTCAAAGTACCAATTATTATGAGTGGTATTAAACATCATACTACCACCACTATTGGTTCTTCCTCGACCCTCTTTCATCATGTAAATATAGCCGAATCCATCACTGTATATATCATTAGCGGTATTGCCAGAATACTCAATAAAAGTATCTTGGTTTAATGGGAACATATCATAGGCTTCATAACGACCCAGTTTTACTTGCCAGTTTTCTTTTTTACCAAAGAAGAACGCGGCATCATCTAAACCCATTTTACCGTCTATATTGGCAAGTGGCTGTACAGAAAAACCAGCATAATTTCTATTATCGAGAATACGTTCACCATCTACCCCAATGAGAATACGACCGTTAATACCCCATTTTTCATAGTCACCATAATTTTTATCTTTACCTGTCTGAGTATTGATGGATGTTAGTTGTCCTTTTTTACTGGCAATGTCAGTATTAAACTCAACATCCCCATACAGCTTTAATTTCCCATATTGGCCGTTGGTTTCAATAAGACTTGGTGCCTTGACATCCTTGTTGATAGTTTGAGATATATGGGCAATTTGATTGGTTGCTGGTGGAACTTCTGGTTTAGCATTTCTTAATGTTTCTTCTAAACTTGCTGCTTTTTGTTCTGCAAGTTCAGCCCGTTTTTCAGCAGCAAGTGTTCTTTGCTCTAATAATTCTAATCGTTGTTCTATAGTTAACGGATTTTTATTAGCTTCAGATATCACAGGTATAGATAATCCTAAGCTAATAGCAATAGCTAATAGTTTAATCTTCATTCTTTATTCCTTATTGATTTCAAGATAGCTAAATATGAAATTGACTATCCTGATCTATACCTCTCATATCTAAAGATGTTGTTGATTACAAATCCAAGTGAAGTTTAAAGCCCGAATCATCGTGTTTATCTCGGATCATCGGGCTATTTCATCGAAATGACTACGTTTAGTAATAACATCAATCTCGAATTATTTGGGTATAATATTATTTTAGTAGTGAGTTTATATCTAGTTCAGTAAATGAATGAACTGCTTTATCTGCATTAGGTAACGGCCCTTCTGCAACTATCCCAATAGCGTAAATCCCTGCCTGATTAAGCGCTTGGATCCCCGCTATTGAATCTTCAAAACCAACACAAAGATGCGGTGGAACATCAATAAGCTCAGCCGCCCTTAGAAAAATTTCAGGATCGGGTTTCCCTTTTTTCAAAGATGTAGGATCCACAATCGCTATAAAGTAATTATCGATATCAAGTTTATTTAATATTGTCGGTGCATTTTGTGATGCCGAAGCAATAGCACAAGGTATATTGTATTCTTTGGCTTGTTGAATAAAATCAAGTACACCGGGTAAAATATCTTTTGGGCTAATTTCACTCAGTAGATTTAAATAATAGTCATTTTTTCTTTCAGCCAATAACATTTTTTCATCTGTGGAAAATATATTTTGTCTGTGACCATGAATGAGAATTTTATCTAAAGATTCTATTCTACTGATCCCTTTTAACGACTCGTTGAATTTTTCATCAAAATCAATTTCTATCTCATTGGCAAGTTTTTTCCATGCTAAATAATGGTAACCAGCGGTATCAACGATTACGCCATCAAGATCAAATATCAGTCCCTTAACCATGTTATTTTTCCTCGTTGTTGTCTAAAGTAAATGTTGATTGAGATGTTAGGTTATAGTGATTGTTATTGACTGATATTTGACTCTTTTTATCACTTGTAATAGTGATTTGCTCATGAGTGATATTGATATGATATAAAATGTTGTGATGTGTTAACGTAAAGGCTAATCCTTTCAACTGCTTTGGTAATGAGGGTTTGATACTCAGAATATCTGCACGAATATCAACGCCTGCATAGGCCATAATCGTAGTATTCAACGTTGCAGCCATCACACCAGTATGGATCCCTTCGGCAGTCGTTCCTCCTTGGATATCGTTATAATCTGAGTACAGCGCTTCTTGATAAAGTTGCCATGATAAATCATGTAGCTGTATCTGCTCAGCGAGATAAGCGTGAACAATTCGTGACAGAGTTGAGCCATGCGAAGTGCGCTCAAGATAATAATGCAGATTTTTTTCAGCGTAGTTTTCTGAGAGAGGATAGCCTAATGATTCAATTAACGATTTAATTGATGTTTTATCCAAATTATTGAATAGCATTAAGGTGTCAGCTTGTTTAGCAACTTTAAAATCATCAGCAGATTTATTTTCTTTGCGCAGTATCCGATCCATACGATAGATATTGCCGTACTTTTGACGGTAACCATCCCAATCAAGATCATCTAGTGAAAAATAACCAGCAAATTGTTCGATAATTTCGTCTTGATTCAGCGTGATCGCGAGATGTGTTTTTATTTGATCAATTTTATCAAGAAGATTTGTATCAAATCCAAGTTGGCTTAATTTTTGTGTGAAGTTTTCATGACCATAAATAGAGGTGATTTCATTAAACAGCCATACCACCATTAAATTAGTGTAGGCATTATCTTTTAGCCCACCGTCATCAGAATCTGCATATTTTTCGTGGAATTCATCTGGTCCCATAACGCCACTGATATGATAGCGGTTGTCATGTTCATCCCATTGGCATTGGCTTGCCCAAAACAAAGTGATCTCACTTAACAATTCAAGACCGTAATCCTTCATAAAAGTATCATCAAGCGTATTACGCCAATACAGCCAAACATTGTAAGCGATGGCGAGTGAAACATGACGTTGGCGGCAGCTATGATCCGGATCCCATTGGCCAGAAAGTGGATTTAAATGTAAAACTTGTGTTTGTTCAGAGCCATCATGTCCTGATTGCCATGGGAACATGGCACCTTGATAATTTTCTGCTTTTGCTGCTGCGCGAGCGGCATCTAAACGATGATAACGATACAGTAAAATTTGGCGAGCCGTATCAGGGAAGTGCATGATATAGAAAGGTAGAATGAAAATTTCATCCCAGAAAATGTGCCCACGATAAGCCTCTCCGTGCAGTCCTCTTGCGGTGACTGACACATCAAGTTTATTTTTTTCATTACTAAATGGCGAAGCGGATGACAATAAATGATAGGTGTGTAAGCGCAACAATTTTTGCGTCATTAAATCACCAGAGACCACAATATCAGCCTTATTCCACAATATTTGCCATGCTTGTATGCTTTCAGTTAACTGAGCTTGTAAAGCAGGAAGCTCCCATTGTGCTATATCTTGCCAGCTGTCCGGGTAAGCCGTTGATGTTGCAATCGCAACGCATTTTTCAAATGTATAGCGGCTATTTTGCTGTGCATTAAACGTGATAATTTGTTCAATGACAGAGTCAGACGTTGTACAAACAATATCTTGTGAGGTAAAAAAATCACCTTTAATTGATGACGCTAAGCTAATGCCAATTTTTGATTGATTGGTTTGTGCTTGAAGGTAAGCCTTATGCTGGTCTGCCCCAAGCTTTAATACGTGGTAATGGTGCGGATTAAGGCTACGGTAGCGTTCAACACCAGAATTGTAGGTGTTTCCTTCTAGGCGTGTCATGATTGTAATTTCACCAGAGAAATTTAATGGCGTAACTTGGTATTGAATACAGTAATGAGACATGTTGGCCATGTTGGCAAACTTTAGGCTACTGATCAGGAGTTGCTTACCATCGGTTGTTTCGACGACCCAATTAGATGCCATTACTCCGCTTTTAAAGTCTAATGCACGCGTTAAACTTAAGGTCACTAAGTTATTAGGATGAATATATTCACTATTATTGATCTTAAGCGTAATAAATTGACCATTTGGCGCATTAACGAAGTCTTCATTAATCACATCATGGTTACCAATCTTAGACTCAGCTTGATTATATAAGCCAGCAATATAGGTCGCTGGATAATAATCATTACTTATTGTCATTTCAGGTAATGTACCACGCAGGCCAATATAGCCATTAGCTACTGTCAGTAGCGATTCTTGGCAATACTCATCTTTTCCAGCGGTTAACCCTGAATACTCAATTGACCAACAGAGTTGTTTCTCTCTATTAATTAGGTCTTCTTCGATATTGTTCAAATAATTTACGTCATCAGCAATTTTGCCAATAAAGGGTTTATTTAACATCTCAGAAAATAAATTAGGTAAATTAATTGTTTTTTCATCTGAAGTTTTTATTGAAAAATAATCATATTCATTATTGTTGGAGATTTTGTGTATTACACCACCCGCGATATCTTGAAAATCAGTATTTATTTTTGTTATAAGATCTGACCAATCACGATAGCTACTATTCGTAACATTAAATGAATAATCATAGACATTGCTATTGTGAACTACAGATACATTAATATCTGAAAAACTAATCAGTAAATAATTCATAGTAAAACCTTAAAAATTTATGATGGTATCAATCATTCAATTAATTACCTTGTAACGTGCCTTTTCTTTCTTTATAGCGGTACATCATGACCGTTAATGCAATAGGGACGACAACAGCAATAACCATTGCTAATAAATAGACTAGCCAATAAGTCGGTTGGATTGATAAAATACCCGGCAATCCACCTACACCAATGCCGTTCGATAAAACGTGATTTAAGCCACAAACTAAGCCAGCCAGAGCCGTACCAATCATTGCACAAAGCATTGGGAAGCCATATTTCAGATTCACGCCATACATAGCAGGCTCTGTCACACCTAAATAAGCAGAAATCGCGGCGGGGATGGTTATTTCATGCTCATTAGCTTTACGGCTGATAATAATGATACCGACGACAGCGGAGGCTTGAGCAATATTTGAAAGGGCGATAATTGGCCAAATTGGTGTGCCACCATAGCTTTGGGTCATTTGCAGATCAATGGCTAAAGTGGTGTGGTGTAAGCCTGTAATCACTAAAGGCGAATAGAAAAAGCCAAAAATAGCTGAGCCAATTGGTGCAAAATCACCTAGCATTAAGAACTTGATAACTTCAGCGATTCCGTTACCAATTCCTCTGCCAATAGGACCTAAAATTATATGAGCAATAAAGACAGAAACAATTAATGTAACGATTGGAACAATCACAAGTTTCAAGTAATCAGGAATATAGCGGCGTAGTCTTGTTTCGAACCAGCCAAGGAATAGACCCGCTAAAATAGCTGGGATTACTTGTGCTTGGTAGCCAACTTTAGCAACGGTAAAAATCCCAAAATCCCAAATATCAGGTATTTGGGAACCAATATTATAAGCATTCATTAATTGCGGAGAAACTAAGGTAATTCCTAATACAATACCTAATGAAGGGGACCCCCCCATTTTCTTTGTACATGACCAACAAATACTGACGGGTAAAAAATGAAATATTGCTTCACAAGGTAACCAAAGAAAATCATAAATAGGTTTTAACCATGGATAGAAATTAGTTAAAGGCTTATTATCGGATATTGGCATTTCACCGATCACATTTCGTAGCCCTAACAATAAACCACCACAAATTAAAATAGGTAAGAGAGGGACAAATATTTCGGCTAGATTTGATATCATTCTTTGCCAGAAATTCATATTTATTTTGGCATCAGATTTAATGTCATCTTTACTTTTTATTTCTAGCTCTAATTGTTGGATAAGTATTTTATAATACTTATCAACATCAACGCCTATGATAACTTGAAATTGACCCGCATTATTAAAACAACCTTTAACAAACGGAAGTTTTTTTATTTTATCCATATCTGCAATATTAGGGTCATTAAGAACAAAACGCAGCCTTGTTAAACAATGAGAAACACTGTTGATATTATTTTTACCGCCAATCAGTGTTACTAGTTCATTGATGGCCGCCAAATTTTTGGCACTAGGCATATTCATCTTCTCACAATAATTTCGTTTCATTTAATATATATTCTAATTTTGCTTATTTGAATGGGAACGTTCCCATTGCGAGACGTAGATCACAAGTAATAATTTTTAAGCTAATAAATTATTAATTTAAACTATCACCAGGAATGATTATTTTTTGAGGAGAAAAACCTTTTTTTGCCATTTTGATCAGTATATTAGCGGCCTCTTTACCACTTTCCCTAAAGCCTAACCGATAGAATTTGGTTTGAGGGAATAAAAACGTGAGCAAGTCGTTACGACCAATGCAAGCCACATCGATATCGCTAATTTTTTGTTCAGATAAAAATTTTTGAACGCCAAAAGCTAACGAATCTGTTGCACATAGAATGGCCTGTGAAGGTGCGGTTAAAACTTCCTTCGCCAGTAGGTAGCCACTTTGATAATTAAGTTCCCCGAGCTGTGCATGTGGTATCAATTCATGCTGTTTGCAGTATTGCAGATAGGATTGATAGCGAAGTAGACCAGTTGTTTCATCTTGAATGTTAATCCCAATATAACTGATATTTTGATAATGCTTTTGCTTATGAAAATAGTTCATAAGGTGCCTTACGGCACTTTCGTCATCATGGCAGATTGAAACAAATCCTTCTAATGGCCGGGCAATCACCACCATTTTAGGTTTCCAATCGGCTAGCGTATTAATATCGATACCTGAAAATGCAAATAAAATAATTCCATCAACCTTTTGATGTGCCAACATTTTTAAGTGCTCATCAACTTTTTCTGGTTTAAATTGGCTTTCGAGAATAATAGGGTCGATATTATTTTTATAGAATATTGGTAACATTGAGCTAACAGCTTGGTTTTCCGCGTAAGAGTCCAAACGAGTCATAATGATACCAAAGGAACGATTTGAATATCCTCGCATCGCACGGGCAGACTTTGATGGAGTAAATTGGTATTTTTCAATAATTTGATTTACTTTTTGTCGCGTTTCTTCATTAACCATTGGATCTTTGTTGAGTACTCTTGAAACGGTTGATTTGCCAACGCCGCATAATTTTGCAATATCATTAATGGTTAATTTCTTTTTATTGTTATCTATCATGCTCATCTGTCTTAATTGGCTTAACTGTTTCAGAGTGGTTAAGCGATTAATATTTGTTGACCTAGTCTAAACTATTTCTTCGAAAGTATTTACGTAAAAAAGGTGTTTTAGTGTTATATACCAAATACTTTGAACAAAACGGCCTTAGAGAGCTTTGCTTGTACAGGCAAGCACCTCAACTTGTTTTTATGTATTCCAATATCTTCGTTATCCGTCGTTCAAAAATTTCACTTATTCCTTTGAGTTACATCTAATGAATTTTTAGCATTTCATAACCCAACTTGCTCACCATATAGTCAATTTAAAGAATTCTCAAAAAAAAAGTTATAACACCGGAAGAGCAATATGGAATATTTACCGTTATTTGTGGATCTTCGATCCCGCAAAGTTGTGCTGGTCGGGGGCGGTGATGTCGCCGCCCGTAAAGCCGAGCTATTGCTACGAGCTAATGCGTCACTTGTGGTTATTTCGCCTACATTGTGCCCGGTTTTACAACGCTTGCATCAAGAGAATAAACTCATTTGGATTGAGGAAAAGTATCATCCCTCACACCTCGAAAAAACTTATCTGGTGATTGCAGCGACTGATGAATCCGTACTGAATGCGAAAGTTTTTCATGATGCAGACGCCCGACATATTTTCGTGAATGTTGTTGATGAAAAACCGTTGTGCTCTTTTATTGTCCCTTCAATTATTGATAGAGATCCTGTTGTCGTTGCTATCTCTTCTGGTGGTACAGCCCCAGTCCTTGCCCGTTTATTACGTGAAAAGCTAGAAACTATGTTGCCGAGTTCACTTGGTAAAATGGCAGAAATTGCTGGGAGCTGGCGAGAAAAAGTTAAAACGTCAATAACCAGCATGCGCCAGAGAAAACGTTTTTGGGAGAAAAGTTTTAGTGGCCGCTTTGCTTCACTTGTTGAAAGTGGGCAATTATCAGAGGCCGAATTGCAATTAGAAAAACAGTTATCAGAGCAAGATAATGCGGGGGAATTAACGCTAGTTGGCGCAGGACCTGGAGATGCAGGGCTATTAACTTTAAAAGGGCTGAGAGTTCTGCAAAATGCTGATGTGGTTTTATATGACCATTTAGTGAGTGAAGAAATTTTAGACTTGGTGAGGCGAGATGCAGACAAAATTTGTGTTGGAAAACGAGCGAATAGTCACTCGGTTTCACAGGAAGAAACGAATGCACTGATAGTTAAATTTGCGCGACAAGGCAAAAAAGTTGTACGCCTAAAAGGCGGTGATCCCTTTATTTTTGGTCGTGGGGGCGAAGAGCTTCAAGTTGCCGCCGGCGCAGGAATTCCCTTCCAAGTTGTTCCCGGAATTACTGCTGCCATTGGTGCTGCAGCTTATGCTGGCATACCACTGACTCATCGTGAATATTCCCAGAGTGTCACCTTTATAACCGGCCATTGCAAAGATAATGGAAATGAACTCGATTGGCCGGCGCTTGCTAAAGGTAACCAAACAGTAGCTATCTACATGGGAACAGTAAAAGCCGCTAAGATCAGTGAGCAATTAATTCATTTTGGGCGCTCTTCTGAGACTCCTATCGCGGTTATCGGTTGTGGAACGCGCAGTAATCAACAGGTACTTCAAGGGCAATTACATGAACTAGAGGCTCTGGCACAAGCAGCTCCAGCGCCCGCATTATTGATCATTGGTGAGGTTGCTGCTTTGCATCAACAATTAGCTTGGTTCGGTAAACAGGCCGTAGAAAACAGATGGCGCTCAGCCGTGCTGGAACTGGCTTAATCAAGGAGGCCATCATGAACGAAAAACGATTGACCCATTTGCAACAATTGGAAGCTGAAAGTATTCATATTCTACGCGAAGTCGCTGCGGAATTTGCAAATCCAGTCATGCTCTATTCTATCGGTAAAGATTCATCGGTTATGTTACATCTCGCGCGTAAAGCTTTTTACCCGGGTAAATTGCCGTTTCCATTATTGCATGTGGATACTGGCTGGAAGTTTCGTGAGATGTATGAATTTCGTGATAAAACAGCTAAAAACTATGAATTTGAATTACTAATTTATCGTAATCCAGAAGGGGAAGAATTAGGCATTAATCCTTTCATTCATGGCAGTGCAAAGCATACCGATATCATGAAAACAGAAGGGCTTAAGCAAGCATTAGATAAATATGGTTTTGATGCGGCATTTGGTGGAGCAAGGCGCGATGAAGAAAAATCACGGGCGAAGGAAAGGATTTACTCTTTTAGAGATCGCTCCCACCGTTGGGATCCTAAAAATCAGCGTCCTGAATTATGGCATAACTACAACGGTCAAATTAATAAAGGAGAGAGCATTCGAGTCTTTCCATTATCCAATTGGACTGAATTAGATATTTGGCAATATATCTATTTGGAAAATATCGATATTGTTCCTCTCTATTTTGCAAAAGAACGCCCTGTGTTAGCGCGAAATGGCACACTGTTGATGGTCGATGATGACCGTATTGATTTACAAGCAGGTGAAGTGATTGCTAAACGTAAAGTTCGTTTTCGGACATTGGGGTGCTGGCCACTGACGGGAGCTGTTGAATCACAGGCTGAAACATTACCTGAAATCATTGAAGAAATGCTAATTTCAACAACCAGTGAGCGTCAAGGGCGGTTAATTGATAGTGACCAGTCTGCATCAATGGAGCAAAAAAAGCGCCAAGGGTACTTTTAAGGGGAAACGTTATGGCAGATTTAGCATACAACGATACAATTGCAGAACAAATCAAGCAACAAGGTGGCGTTGAAGCCTACTTATTCGCGCAACAGCATAAAGGCTTATTACGTTTTCTCACCTGTGGAAATGTCGATGATGGCAAAAGTACTTTAATTGGTCGGCTGCTACATGATACTCGGCAGATCTATGAAGATCAGCTTTCTGTGTTACAAAGTGACAGTAAGCGAATGGGTACGCAAGGTGAGAGGCTCGATCTTGCTTTACTGGTGGATGGCCTTGCAGCGGAACGAGAGCAAGGTATTACCATTGATGTTGCTTATCGTTATTTTTCGACTCAAAAACGAAAGTTTATTATTGCAGATACACCAGGCCATGAACAATACACCCGAAATATGGCGACAGGAGCATCAACGTGTTCGCTTTCTATTCTGTTGATCGACGCTCGAAAAGGTGTTCAAGAGCAAACAAGGCGTCATAGCTTTATCAGTACACTACTTGGAATTCGTCATCTGATTGTTGCTGTGAATAAAATGGATTTAGTGGATTACAGTGAAACTATATTTGAGCAGATTAAACAAGATTACCAAAGTTTTGCCACTGAATTACCCGTTGAACTCGAAGTGTTATTTGTGCCAATATCCGCACTAGATGGCGATAATATCGTCAATAGAAGTCAGCATCTCGCTTGGTATCAAGGGAAAACATTACTACAAATCTTAGAAGATGTTCAGGTGCAAGAAAAGGCATCAGAGCAATCATTACGTTTTCCTGTTCAGTATGTGAATAGGCCAAATCTTGATTTTAGAGGATATAGCGGAACGCTTTCCTCCGGCATTGTGAATATTGGGCAGTTAGTGAAAGTTCTGCCATCAGGGCAACTATCGAGGATTAAAGATATTGTTACTTTTGATGGTTCACAACGTTTTGCAGTGCCAGGTGAAGCCATCACATTATTGTTAGAAGATGAAATTGATATTAGCCGTGGTGATTTGATCGTGGCCGAAAATGATGTTTTACAAAGTACCCGCCAAGCACTTGTTGATGTTGTTTGGATGCTAGAACAGCCATTGGTACAAGGCCAACAACTCGATATTAAAATTGCAGGTAAAAGAAGCCGTGCGAAAGTTGAAAATATTCAATATCAAATTGATGTCAACAATTTGACTCAAAAGGTGGCGACAGAATTACCGCTTAATGGCATTGGGCTTGTGGAATTGTCTTTTGATGAACCATTATTACTCGATAATTATCAACGTAATGCCGATACCGGCGGCATGATCTTAATTGATAGATTAACTAATGTGACGGCTGGAGCAGGGCTGGTTCGTGAAGTTAAAGCGCAATTTTCTGAGCCAAAAGATAATTTTAGTGAATTTGAAATTGAATTAAACAAACTAGTTAGACGCCATTTTCCTCATTGGGGAGCGCGTGATTTGCTCGGTGGGAAATAATCGTTATGAATCCTACGAATGAAAACATTGTTTGGCATGATTATTTAATTACTCGGCAGTC
Organism: Providencia burhodogranariea DSM 19968; assembly: GCF_000314855.2. Classification (GTDB taxonomy): domain Bacteria; phylum Pseudomonadota; class Gammaproteobacteria; order Enterobacterales; family Enterobacteriaceae; genus Providencia; species Providencia burhodogranariea. The sequence continues at coordinate 25,403 of NZ_KB233222.1, forward strand.
CAGAGAAAAAATATATGGACATAAAGGTGCGGTGCTTTGGTTTACAGGGCTTTCAGGCTCAGGCAAATCTACATTAGCTGGAGCAACAGAACATGCATTAGCTGCGGTAGGTGTCAAAACTTATTTACTTGATGGTGATAATGTTCGTCATGGGCTATGTCGTGACCTTGGTTTTAGTGATGCAGATCGCCAAGAAAATATCCGTCGTATCGGTGAGGTGGCCAAACTGATGGTTGACGCGGGTTTAATTGTCGCAACTGCATTTATTTCACCTTATCGTGAGGATAGGGAGAGAGTGCGAAATTTATTCGAAGCTGACCAATTTTTTGAATTACATGTTGCTACACCAGTGGAAATTTGCGAACAGCGGGATCCTAAAGGGCTCTATAAACAAGCTAGAGCGGGTAAAATTAAACAATTTACTGGAATTGACTCACCATATCAGGAACCATTACAACCTGAATTACGCATTGATGGGGACCAAATTATTGCCGATTCTGTTGCACAAATTATCGCGTTACTGAGTATTAAGCGTGTTATTAACTCTTAGCAAAATGAACAATTAAAACCGAGCTAACTAAGCTGCATCTTAAAAGTTGAATAACAACTGGATAGAATACGGCTTTTTTATTATTACAATTTTATATTGTTATCGTTTTTTAATATTTAGAGCAAAAACGTTATCAATTTTCGCACATGCTCGAATTTCTAGTGAACTAATTTCTCCTATGTGGATAATAGCTGACTTTAAGGAACCCATGTAATATCAGTGTGAATGATAAAAAACCTATAAAGATTGGTTTACTGTGTAGTTATGAGTGAATTTTAAGCATTTAATAGGCATTTTAGTCTGACTTTTATGACATTACTTTCTTCATAGTAGCGTGATGGGCTCAGTTATGGGATGATTAGCCGATCATTTTAGGGGGCAGAATGGGCAAATTAACGCTTCTACTCATCGCAGTATTAGCTTGGACACAATATTCTTTATGGCTAGGTAAAAATGGCATCCACGATTATGTCCGAGTGAAAGAGGATGTTGCAGTTCAAGGAACTGTTAACTCACGCTTAAAAGTGCGTAATGAACAATTATTTGCTGAAATTAATGACCTGAATGATGGTCAAGATGCAATTGAAGAGCGTGCCCGTACTGAGCTTGGAATGGTTAAACCTGGCGAGTCATTTTACAGAATGGTAAAAGAGAGTAATAACCTGAAAGCATCTAATAACTGATAAGCAAGGTTCTTTCTCTTAACTTATTATCTATTGATCTACTAATTCCGATGCAAGATCCAACATAATGAATAATTCAATAATTGAGGTTAACCCACAAGTTGTTGCGATAATCCCTGCGGCAGGTATTGGTAGTCGTATGAATGCGGATTGTCCAAAACAGTATTTATATGTTGCGGGAAAAACCATCATTGAACATACCATTGACGCATTATTGTTAAATCCTAACGTCATAAATATTGTTGTCGCTCTGAGTCCAGAAGATGATTACTTTTCTGAATTGGATATAGCGCAAAACTCGCGAGTGACCACGGTTGATGGTGGAAAAGAAAGAGCAGACTCTGTACTCGCAGGGTTGAATTTTTTAGCTCAAAACGAAAATATGCACAATAAGTGGGTGCTAGTTCATGATGCCGCACGCCCTTGCTTACATCAAGATGACCTAAATAAAATCATTCAGCTATCAACTACAGATTGTTGTGGCGGCATTCTTGCCGCACCTGTAAGGGACACAATGAAACGTAGTCAGCAAACAACGGATCTTATTGATCATACTGTTGAGCGTGAAGCACTATGGCATGCATTAACGCCACAGTTTTTTCCGTTAATGTTATTACGTGATTGTTTGAGTAAAGCATTGACAGAAAAAGCGATTATCACAGATGAAGCTTCTGCTCTTGAGTATTGTGGCTATCAACCTATATTAGTCTCAGGTCGTTCAGATAACCTGAAAGTGACTCGGCCGGAAGATCTCGCGCTGGCGGAATTTTATCTTTCTAGAATGAAAGAAAAGGAATAAATAATGAGAATTGGACACGGTTTTGATGTACATAAGTTTGGTGGTGAAGGCCCGATTATTATTGGCGGAGTGCGTATTCCCTATGAGTATGGCTTACTTGCTCATTCAGATGGCGATGTTGTATTGCATGCAGTCACAGATGCTATTTTAGGAGCTGCTGCGCTTGGGGATATTGGTAAATTATTTCCTGATACCGATCCGGCATACAAAGGGGCAGATAGCCGAGTATTATTAAGAGAAGCCTATCGTCAAGTACGTGAAAAAGGTTACAGCATTGGTAATCTTGATATCACTATCATGGCTCAAGCACCAAAAATGTTACCGCATATCCCACAAATGCGAATTAATATCGCAGAAGATCTTGAATGCCATATGGATGCGGTTAATGCGAAAGCAACAACAACAGAACAATTAGGCTTTGTTGGGCGTAAAGAAGGTATTGCTTGTGCAGCAGTCGTTTTATTAGTTAAAGATAACGGTAATGAAAGTCATGAATGCTCAGTACCTGCATGGTAAACCACGCTCATCGGGTAAATTAAAAAGTCTTCCAGAAGATTTTATTGTTAAAGAAGATCTCGGTTTCGAACTCGATGGTGAAGGCGAACATGTCATGGTTCGCGTTGAAAAGATAGGCTATAACACACTATTTGTGGCTGAACAATTGGCGAAATTTGCAAAAATTTCAGCACGGTCGGTGAGTTATGCGGGTTTAAAAGATAGGCATGCTGTTACTGAACAGTGGTTCTGTTTGCAGATGCCGGGTAAAGAAACACCTGATTTTTCTGCATGGCAACTTGACGGATGCCGTGTTATCGCAACAACGAGACAAAAAAGAAAGTTGCGTATTGGTGCTCTTAAAGGCAACCAGTTTGAACTTACAATCCGAGATATTTCAGCGCCTGAAGATATTGAGCCACGATTACAGCAAATTGCTGAGCATGGTGTGCCTAACTATTTTGGTGAACAGCGATTTGGGCGTGATGGGCAAAACTTAATGCAAGCATTGCGTTGGGCTAACCAAGAAATTACGGTTCGTGAACGAAATAAACGTAGTTTTTACTTGTCTGCGGCACGAAGTGCTATGTTTAATGGTATTGCCAGCGAACGCATTGCAAATCAAACAGTGATGCAAGTACTGCTCGGTGATGCTTTGCAATTAACGGGACGCGGTAGCTGGTTTGTTGCAACAGCTGAAGAATTACCGACATTGCAGCCAAGGGTTTTATCATCTGAATTGAGTATTACGGCACCATTACCTGGTGATGGTGATTTAGGAACGCAAGAAGAAGCGCTAGCGTTTGAAATGGGGTGTTTAGAAAGTTACAGCTCGTTTATAGCGTTAATGAAAAGCGAGCGAGTTTCACCCGCGCGAAGAGCTATTATTGTGAAACCTCAAAATTTTGAATGGCAATGGGTAGACAACAGCACATTAAAATTGCACTTTTTTCTTAGCTCAGGCAGTTTTGCAACGAGCGTAGTACGAGAAATCATTAATCAGGACAGCATCGATGCTAAAGATTTTATTGAGTAATGACGATGGTGTGACAGCGCCAGGAATCCAGACATTAGCTGCAGCATTACGTCAGTATTATCAAGTACAAGTTATTGCGCCAGATCGTAACCGTAGCGGCGCATCTAATGCATTGACATTAGATAGGCCGTTGAGAATTCAAACACTTGCCAATGGTGATCTTTCAGTACAAGAAGGTACGCCGACTGATTGCGTTTATATTGGTGTGAATAAAGTGGTTCGTCCAAGACCTGATATTGTGGTATCAGGGATCAACTGTGGTCCTAACTTGGGTGATGATGTGATCTATTCAGGTACGGTCGCAGCAGCAATGGAAGGTCGGCACTTAGGGTTACCTTCTGTTGCAGTTTCATTGGATGGTGATGTACATTTTGATACCGCGGCAAAAGTGACCTGCGATATCCTCGCTTTACTGCATACAAACCCTTTGCGCGCAGGAAATATATTAAATATTAATGTGCCTGATATTCCTTATGATGAAATAAAAGGTATCAAGGTGACGCATTGTGGTAGTCGCCATGCGGCATCAGAGGTGTATAATCTCGAAGATCCAAAGGGAAATATGTTGTATTGGCTCGGTCCTGTCGGGGAGATCCGCGATGCAGGACCCGGTACTGATTTTGAAGCCGTTTCACAAGGTTATGTTTCAATTACACCATTGCAGGTTGACCTAACAGCCTATAAAGCTCAATCAATAGTTGAAGAGTGGTTGGAGAAATCAGGAGTGAAGGTAAAATGAAAACTGGCCTCATGAAAGAACTGTTGGCGCAATTACGCCAGCAGGGAATTCACGATGAGCGCCTGTTAGATGCTTTATCACAGGTTCCTCGTGAACGTTTTGTTGATGAAGCTCTTGCTCATAAGGCCTATGATAATATCCCATTGCCGATAGGTTATGGGCAAACTATTTCACAGCCTTATATTGTGGCTAAAATGACAGCCTTGCTTTCAATTACTCCACAAGATCAAGTTCTTGAAATTGGTACAGGGTCGGGTTATCAAACAGCGGTATTAGCACATCTTGCAGATCATGTTTTCTCAGTTGAAAGAGTCAAAAGTTTGCAATGGACAGCTAAACGCCGTTTTAAACAGTTGGATTTACATAATATATCGACTCGTCATGGCGATGGTTGGGAGGGCTGGCAGTCTAAAGGGCCTTTTGATGCAATAATTGTGACGGCTGCACCAAGTGAAATACCTTCACGGCTTCTAGAGCAATTAAAAGATGGGGGACGTCTTGTATTACCCGTCGGTGATAAAGATCAAGCGCTTAAATTAGTGACTCGCAGAGGAAATGATTATCACGCTAATGTGATAGAGAAAGTTCGTTTTGTTCCTCTGGTTGCTGGTGACTTAGCTTAATATTTGCAGATGCGAGAAATATTAAGCTATATATGATACTTTCATGGGCTAAAATCGAGTAAATCATATATGCCTTATAAGTCAGAATCCCAAATTGTTATATTTTTGATATATTTGACTTGTCCAATATTTTATATTTCTGCTTTAATAAGCAAAATATTTTCAGTTACTGGAGCGAATTAGGCTCTAATGTTTTACTGACACAAATTTATTTGTCACGTCAGATTTTTCTTCACGGGAGAAGAAGCATGAAAATTGTTAGCCCAATAAGTAGAATTCAATGGGCAGTGATCATTTCATTTAGTGGTGCGTTATTAGCTGGGTGTTCAACCCCGTACCATACAGCTGCGCCGATTTCGAGCGTCAATGAAGGTCAGACTAGTCAATCAAGCCAACAAACAGTTCAAAGAACGACGCCTAATGGTGGTACAAGTACCGCTATGCCGTCTTCTCGACCTAATTTATCCTCAGGCTCGTCATCTTCGGCGCGTACATCAGGTGTTGCGGAGACAAATGGGCAAGGTCGAATTATTTATAATCGCGATTATGGTAGCATTCCTAAAGGTAGCTACAATGGTAGCACTTATACCGTTCAGCGTGGCGATACACTATTCTACATTGCTTATATAACAGGTAATGATTTCCGTGAGTTAGCATCTAAAAACGATATTGCAGAACCTTATAGCTTAAATATTGGCCAATTGATCAATATTGGTAATGGAAATGTGACATCAAATGGACAATTAGCATCAAATTCATCAAATAGTAACCCACAGCCGGTTGATCTTCGAACAACTAATGAGTATCCTGAAAATAGAAACGGTCAAAACTCAGGTAAGATGTTGCCTAATAATAAGAAGCCTGCAACGCAAGTTTCGACGGCAACAACAACCCCAGCAGTTTCTACAACCTCTACGACGACAGCAAGTAGTACAAATAGCTCATCGATAAAATGGCGTTGGCCAGCAGAAGGGAAAATGATAGAAGGTTTCTCTGATGCTCAAGGTGGTAATAAAGGCGTTGATATAGCCGGCTCCCGAGGTCAATCTGTACTTGCTTCTGCTCCAGGTAAAGTGGTGTACGCAGGAAATGCACTGCGTGGATATGGAAATCTTATAATAATAAAACATAACGATGACTACTTAAGTGCTTATGCGCATAACGATACATTACTTGTGCGTGATCAGCAGGATGTCTCTGCAGGTCAAAAAATAGCAACTATGGGTAGCACCGGCACAAGTTCAGTTAGGCTACATTTTGAAATTCGTTACAAGGGAAAATCAGTAAACCCGTTGCGTTACTTACCGCAGCGATAAACTGGGCAGAGTGCAATGACATTCTGTCCTCATTATCTAGGGTAGGAGTCACTGATGAGCCAAAGTTCGCTGAAAGCTAACGAGTTATACAATGACCTCGATGAAAGCTCGATGGATGATGCTTTTGATGAGAGTCAATTCAAAGAAGAGGATCTAGTTGCTGAACTAGATGATGAAATGGATTCACTCCAGAACACTAATGTACGTGTTCTGGATGCAACCCAAATCTATCTCAGTGAAATTGGGTTCTCTCCTCTATTAACGGCTGAAGAAGAAGTTTTCTATGCTAGAAGAGCTTTGCGTGGTGATATTCCATCACGTCAGCGCATGATAGAAAGTAATCTTCGGTTAGTTGTTAAGATATCTCGACGTTATAATAATCGAGGTTTAGCCTTACTCGACCTTATTGAGGAAGGTAATCTTGGTTTAATTCGCGCAGTTGAAAAATTTGATCCTGAAAAAGGTTTCCGTTTTTCAACTTATGCGACATGGTGGATCCGTCAAACAATTGAGCGAGCCATCATGAATCAAACAAGAACTATTCGTCTCCCGATTCATATCGTTAAAGAGCTCAATATTTACCTTAGAACAGCACGTGAATTAGCTCAAAAGCTAGATCATGAGCCTAGTGCTGAGGAGATCGCTGAAAAACTCGATAAACCAGTAGAAGATGTTAGTCGGATGCTACGTTTAAATGAGCGTATTACATCGGTTGATATGCCAATTGCTGGTGATTCAGAGAAATCCTTGCTTGAAGTTCTGTCTGATGAAAATGAATCAGGACCAGAGCATACAATTCAAGATAACAACTTAAAAGAAAATATTGTTAAGTGGCTATTTGAATTAAATCCTAAACAACGAGAAGTACTCGCACGTCGTTTTGGCTTATTAGGTTATGAAGCTGAAACGCTTGAAGAGGTAGGCCGAGAAATTGGTTTAACGCGTGAAAGAGTACGTCAAATTCAGGTTGAAGGATTAAGGCGATTAAAAGATATTTTACATAGTGAGGATTTATCGCTAGAAGCCTTATTCAACATGTAAACTATCTTTAATAGCAAATAATGAAAGCCCTCAAATTAAATCGAGGGCTTTATTTTTATTTTATTATTTCACTTATTGTATTGCTTATATTGAACATTCCTTTACCAGTTCCCTGAATTTACTATTAATTAGCTTAAATTTAAGTTATGAGTAGTGATATTATCAAATTATAGGTAAAGGAAATTCGTCATACTTCAAATTGAATCATGATTTATTGGGGTAAAATAGGCGTATTGTTAGAGAGTTACGCAGTGAAAGGTTTTTGTGACATGTCACATTTTGTGATCAAAAATTGTGAATACTGTTGCTAATTCCCACCAAAACGCTAATTATCTTCATATTTATCAGTTGGTTATTTTTTTCTTATCGAACCATTCCTGTTTTGCATATTATTAAATGATAATGACATTATTGAAATATAAATTATTCAATAAAGACGCGTTTCTATAAATCATCTAACTCTTCAGCTTGAGCAAGTTATGGTAATTTCTTTGTAATGAATTATTGTTGGTCGAAAGACCTGAACATTGGAGCTGTTTTAGTTATTTGCTTTATTTAAGTTCAGGTTATTTAGCCAAATTTGCCATAAATATTCGCCCAACACATGAAATGCACACAACTCGGTTGGGCTACTTTAGTTTACGGAAAAGAGCAATTATATCGGCACACCGCTGTGAAATTTAAAGTCAGCATCTTCTGAGGTGATCAACTCGGCTTCAACAATACCAAACATTTTAATTCGCTCATTAATATCTACTTTGCTGATCGATTGCGCTAATTTTAGATAATCTTGGTAGTGTCTCGCTTCAGAACGAAGTAGCGAGATATAAAAGCCAGTTAAATCATCATCTAAAAATGGCGCTAATTTAGCAAAACGTTCACATGAGCGCGCTTCAATATAAGCACCGATGATCAGCTTATCGACAAGTATCTGAGGTTCATGGGCACTCATATGGCTAAAGAGGCCTTTTGCATATCGGCTGGCGGTTATACCGTCATAGGCAATATTGCGTTGATACATAATTTCAAGAACTTGGTAAAAATGATGTAGTTCTTCTTTAATCAGTAATACCATTTTATCAATTAAATCTTGGCTATAAGCTGATTGTTTTCTGGCAAGAATTTGCTTTGAAACCTGATTTTTATTTTTTAACGAGTGAATATCACCTATGCGATCATAAGCAAAATCCTCATAAGGTTTGAACCATGCAAGTAATGTTGCAGCACTCTCTTTATCAACTGCATATTTGCGAATTAAAAACATAGCGCTTTGCGCGGCCTTTAATTCACACAGCAGATGATCTTTTAAAAGAATAGGCAAACTTTCTGGTTCGCTGGCTTTCTGAACCCAGCTATCAGGTGTCTCACAATATAAAAATTGCTTTATGGGTTCCAGTAACTCAGCATTGTCTTGCATACTACTTATCCATTTCCTTTAGACGATATAACCAGTCCAACGCTTGACGTGGGGTCAATTTATCAGGATCAATGCTTTCTAAAGCACTAAGTACCGCAGAAGGTTCTTCTGGCGCTAAGAAACTCAGTTGTGCACTATCGACATGGCTCGTGTTCGCATTGTTTGAAATAAACTCTAATTCTTTTAACTTTTGTCTCGCACGCTTAATGACGTCTTTTGGAACTCCTGCCAATGAAGCGACGGCTAGCCCATAACTTTTACTTGCTGCACCATCTTGAACATTATGCATAAAGGCAATTGTGTCGCCATGTTCCATCGCATCAAGGTGAATATTGACTGCACCTTCCAATTTCTCTGGTAGGGTGGTCAGTTCAAAATAGTGAGTTGCAAATAAGGTCATTGATTTGATTCGATTAACTAAATTTTCTGCGCAAGCCCAAGCAAGTGATAAACCATCATAGGTTGATGTACCACGACCGATTTCATCCATTAAGACTAAGCTGTGCTCGGTTGCATTGTGTAAAATATTAGCTGTTTCAGTCATTTCCACCATAAAGGTTGAACGGCCTGAAGCGAGATCATCCGATGCACCTACTCGAGTGAAAATGCGATCAATCGGGCCAATGACTGCCTTAGTTGCGGGAACAAAGCTTCCAATATACGCCAACAATGTGATTAAGGCAGTTTGGCGCATATAGGTACTCTTACCACCCATGTTTGGACCCGTTATGATCAATAACCTGCGTTGTGGTGATAGTGAAAGAGGGTTAGAAATAAACGGTTCACTGAGTACTTGTTCAACGACGGGATGACGCCCTTCAGTAATTTGAATTCCCGGTTTATCTGTTAGTTGCGGGCATGCATAACCAAGTGTTTCAGCACGTTCAGCAAGATTGCTTAATACATCCAATTCAGCCAATGCTTCCGAACTGATCTGTAAATCGGCTAAATGCGGTAATAACATATCAAATAGCTCTTCATAGAGTGCTTTTTCGATAGCCAAAGCTTTGCCTTTGGATGTTAAAACTTTATCTTCATACTCTTTTAATTCAGGAATGATATAGCGTTCAGCATTTTTCAATGTTTGGCGACGTACATAATGAATAGGCACTAAATGGCTCTGACCACGGCTAACTTGAATAAAGTAACCATGAACTGCATTGTAGCCAACTTTCAGTGTTTCAATGCCAAGTTTCTCTTTTTCACGAATTTCAAGTTTATCAAGATAGTCTGTTGCGCCATCTGCTAGGGCACGCCATTCATCAAGCTCACTGTTATAACCAGGTGCAATTACTCCGCCATCGCGGACGAGTACTGGAGGTGCCTCGATAATCGCACGTTGAAGTAAATCTTGTAGTTCATCAAATTGGTTAATACGTTTTTGTAAATGTTGCAGATATTCACTATTAGATTGGCAGAGGATCTGATGAATATCATGATATTGTTCAAAAGCATGACGCATACGAGCTAGATCGCGTGGACGTGCTGAACGCAATGCTAATCGCGCTAATACTCGCTCTAAATCACCAATTTGACGTAAAAATGGTTGTAATTCAAATCCACATTCCTGTAAAGCTGCGATCGCTTGTTGCCGGTTATTAAGTGTTTGAATATGACGAAGTGGGGTATGAAGCCAGCGTTTAAGCATACGGCTTCCCATTGGCGTCACACATAAATCTAAAATTGAAGCGAGAGTATTATCGGTGCCGCCAGATAAGTTTTGAGTGATTTCTAGATTACGGCGCGTTGCTGCATCGAGGATCACATTATCGGCTTGTTTTTCCATCACAATACTGCGGATATGTGGCAGTGAGGTGCGCTGGGTATCTTTGACATATTGCAGAAGGCAACCCGCAGCTCGGAGTGCTTTTGCAGCATTATCAACGCCAAAACCAATCAGGTCTTTAGTACCAAATTGCAACCCAAGTTGCTGTTTAGCAGTTTCGAGCTCAAACTCCCATAAAGGACGACGACGTAGACCTTTACAATGCTCAATCAAATTCAGACTGGCAAAGTCTTCGGGGTAGAGCAATTCAGCTGGGCGAGTGCGTTGTAGCTCTGCTTGTAGCGCTTCTTCATCACTTATTTCACTGATAATAAAGCGCCCTGATGTAATATCGAGAGTTGCAAAACCGTAGCCTTGGGGATCTTGCCAAACGGCGGCTAGCAAGTTGTCTTGTCGCTCATTAAGTAGAGCTTCATCAGTGATAGTACCCGGCGTCACGATGCGGACAACTTTACGCTCTACAGGACCTTTACTCGTAGCAGGATCGCCGACTTGTTCACAAATAGCGACAGACTCTCCCATCTGGACTAATTTTGCTAAATAGTTTTCGGCTGCATGATGTGGTACGCCCGCCATAGGAATTGGCTGACCAGCAGTTTGCCCGCGTTTAGTTAGTGAAATATCTAATAATTGTGACGCTTTTTTAGCATCATCAAAAAAGAGCTCGTAAAAGTCGCCCATACGATAAAACAGCAGTATATCTGGATGTTGTGCTTTTAGTTTTAAGTACTGCTGCATCATTGGTGTGTGGGATTCGAAATTTTGGTTGTCTGTCATTGGATTATCTACATTAACTTATTGAATTTATTTAACTCTGTGTTCTCACTTGGTCTCAAGTTATCTTATAAAATATCACAGAATCCCATATATAAGTGTAGGTTAAAATGTAGGCTATTAAGATGGTCTGGTTTAATGTTCATCACAATAGTATCAACCTACATTTTTCACTAAAAATTTTTAATTATCTTATAGTCAGCGCTAAACAAGATAACACTTATGAGCCAAAAACCACTCGTCAAACCCTTATCAACAAAAGCTATTGAAGTGATGAAACCTAAAACAAAGATAGGTCTGATACGGGGTAAAATATAGGTTTACGTGTATTTTGTGGCGCAACAGGCATTAAGACATTTTTCTACCTTTATAGTAGCCCAGTTACACACAAACTTGTACAGCTAAAGATCGGTAATTTTCCTCAAATCTCATTGAATGAGGCGAGAGTTAAGCTGTAAGAATTGAAACGGCTACGTCAATTAGGACGATGTCCCGCTACAGAGCTAAAAGAAGAAAAACAGTATAAAAAGTAGAAACAATTACAGCCTCAAGAAACAAAGCTAACTGTAAAGGCGCTTATCGAACTCTACCTTGTTGAACGTATCGAAGATCGCAAGGGAAAAGACGGTAAAATCATTGCAGGAGCAAGTGAGCTGCTTTAATAAAACAGGACACTTTAATAATGGAATATAATCCAATTATTGAGGTGTTAAATGAAAAAACGAACAAATAGATTTTATACCACTGAGTTTAAACAAGAAGCTGTCGCATTGGTGACGGAACAGGATTATAGCGTGCCAAAAACCGCTGCATCTTTAGGGATCACTGATAAATTACTTTATAACTGGAAAGCAAAATTCGATGCTGAGTAATCCGGTAGCAGCTTGAATTCAGATGAGAGAGCTGAGCTATTAAGGCTTCGAAAGGAAAATAAAGAACTTAGGATGGAGAAAGAGATCCTAAAAAACTGCCTACATTTCGCGATATCTCCTATCTGACTAGAAACATAGAAAGATCTATACTCTAAATTAACCGGATAGTGGTCGTACGCCTTTTGGAGACATAAATCCCGTCAAAAAACCTGACCCAGGGAAATCTGCGGACCCGATGTTGGTGGCATAGACCCCGTTTAGGAAAGTGATTAATCCGAGTTCCCCATCCGGTATTCACAATTGAGCCTAGGTTACTATGTCAAAATTAAAACCAAAATCCCAATCACTTCCTGTCATCAATCCTAATGCTGCGGGTATAGATATAGGTGGCCGTTTTCATGTTGTCGCCGTTCCTCCTGATCGCAGTGACAAATCCGTCCAAACGTTTAAAGCTTTTACTGGCGATATCCATAACATGGCACGTTGGTTAACTAAATGTAGAATAACGACCGTCGCTATGGAGTCGACCGGCGTACTAAAAAATCTCAAACGCCAAGCCGAGAGAATGGGTCTGACTTTACAGGCAAAAGAAGAATGTGTTTCTTAGGAAAGCCAGTGCCCTCCAGCTAAAGGAAACCAAGTAGTGTTTAACACCATTAAGCAATTGTCTTCACAGTTTTCAGTGCTTAAGCTCTGCAAGTTGATGAAAATCAGTCGTTCTACCTATTACGCTTGGCTTAAACGCCCTGCAAAATTGATCACGGCAAAACAACTTAACCTGTACCGCAGAGCCAACGTTATCTTTGAACAAAGTCGAAATAGTTTAGGTTATCGAACTCTACGTAAACGGTTATGCAAAGAGGGCTTTAGCGTGAGTGCTTATGGTGTTCAAAGGTTAATGGCTCAGCTTGGTTTGGTCGTCACTCAACGCATTGCCTACAAAGTTACAACTAAACGCAAACACAGTAATGTGGTGGCGGATAATTTGCTAAACCAAAATTTTAATCCTCTCGCGCCTAACGAAGTTTGGGCAGGTGATGTGACCTATTTAAAAACAGGGGAAGGCTGGATGTATTTAGCCATTGTGATGGACCTCTATTCTCGGCGTATTGTGGGTTGGCACATTGATAAACGAATGACCACTGATTTGATCAGTAAAGCGATGATGAAAGCTTATAACTTACGTCAGCCCCCTAAAGGCTTGGTCTTTCACCGTGATCGAGGCTCTCAATATACAAGCAAACGATATCGCCGCTTACTGACAAGTTATGGTATTAGGGCAAGCATGGGTGATGTAGGCGCCTGTTGGGATAACGCTGTAGTTGAACGATTTTTTGGCAGTTTAAAACACGATTGGGTACTGAAAACCCCACAGCCGATTCGTAAACAGATGAAAGAAGATGTTATCGCGTATATGCGCTATTACAACCTAGAAAGGCTTCATACTGCCAACGGTGATCTGCCACCCATTGAGTATGAACAAAATTCCTTAAGAAAAGTGTCCTGATTTAGTTGCGCAGAACACTCGTATAAGCCGTAGTGGAAATGGTCGGAAAGTCAGATTCGAATTCAACAGGCTTAGCCGAAGTTTGATTGATGATATTGAGCGGCTTATAAAATTGAAGTTGAATAAAGAACAACAAAAAATTAACAATGACGAATAACTTACGTTATTAAACGTGATATAGATTAATATTAAAAATGCCAATAAATTTCATTGGCATTTTTGATTTTTTTGATTGGCCTAACGTTCTATTAAGGTAAATATATAAATTAATAGTCAATAACTAATTTCTTTTTTTGATTAAAGAATTTACCTTGGTCATCAATTAGCCAGTATTCAATACTTTGAATATTCGAGTTTCTCAGTTCGATAGGAAATGTTTTAGAGCTTTTTGGTAACAATGTCAGATGCCTAATTTCATCAAGCTCAAAAGTTACTAATTTATTATTTTCTATCCCTGATAATGTCACACCGGATAAGCTAGCTACATATTTTGTTGGGTTATCTATCGTTAGATTTAATGCTCTATTTTTGTTTTTTTCAATTTAAACAATAAGCTATCAAACTCTTTAATCAAATCAAAATCATTAATCTCAAGTCCTTCGGGTCTATACATAACTTTTATTTGTGTCAGCATCGATAAAGATACTTCATTTTCAGATGGATTATTTTTATTCATGGGTGGTACTTCGAATATATTAAGCCAAAACAAACTTTCACGATCAGTTGGTAGATTAAAGTTATTACCTGAATAAATTATTTTTATTTCATTAATTTTTGAAGGCTCCATTTTTGACATCACAGGAGTTATAACGAATGGAGATGGTGTTAATTCAGGATTTTTATTAAACTCGCCATCATCTATCCATAATTGAACGGCGACTGGATATTTGTTTGTATTGACTAAAACATAGGATTGAATTGTATTTTTCCCATTAAAAACAATCCTGCTTTTTTCGGGAATAACCCCAGAAAAAGCAAGGAAAGGGATAAATAATAACAAATAAAAATAAGTTAATTTCATCAACAACTCCTTGTAAAACTACGGATAGCGAATTAACACAGTTGCAGTTGCTTTTATTTTTCCTATAGTCGGTGTCATATTATTAATTTTTCCTAGCGTTGATACGTAAGTTTTTCTGTATGACGTTGTAGCATTGACAGGATCTGCACTAATTTGACTACTTGCACTCATGATGGGATCCCAACCTGCAGACCTCTGTTGTTCAAGACTCGTAAAGCTCGGGCAATATGATGTGTAACCTGATGCAACAGGAATACAACCGACCCAGCTAACAAAATTTATGCTATTTCCATCACTATTTTGTAAGGTAATACCAACACCTTTAGCCATGTTTTGATCCGTGTAATTATCTGACACCAAATGAGTGACTCCGCCAGTAGTTGGATCTATAAGTCCTAATGTTTGTGCATGATTAAAAGCAGATAGTGATGGTTGTAATCCCACAGATACTGCAGCAGTAGAAATTGATTTATTAATGGTGTTATCACATTCTAATGTGATATCAAAATTTTTTGATATTTTTTCACCTGAGTTTAATTGATTAATACTGACTGTAGGAAAAATAACATATGGTGTCACCGTTTTAACAACACAGCTAGGTGTATAAGAAAATGTTGCAGCTGGGCTGCCATTTAAACCAATAGGTATTGAATAGTCCCAAGCATAAACATTTTTATTTGAATCTTGACCAATAATGACCTGATATCCCCCAGAGCCAAGTAAATTAATATAACCGCTAGGCTGTCCACAACCAGCTGCTAATCCATTAACAGCATATAAATCTGCAGTCCATACCTGATTTGGATTAGAGGTCTGACTCGTTGGGATGCTATCTTCCCTTGCTCCTAAACCATGACAATAAGTGTTTGATACATTATTTCCGTTCGCATCCGTTGTTTTACCATAAGGTTCAGGCCATTTAACTAACGTTGCAATTACTTTAGGTATATGTTTTTTCCTGATAACAAATCCACCATTGCTAGTATCTTCTGTTACCACGTTTACTGAACTCTTCGTCCAAATACGAGAAAAAACCTCCCCTGTATCAGCAAAGGAAAGTTTGATCGCAACATAAGGAAATTGAGTGGCATAATAACCAGGGTAGCCTGGTATTTCATAAAACCCCCCGATCCGACTATCGCCATTTGTAGCATAAGCCCAGGCTAAGTTATTTTTATCATTTGGCGATGTACAAGTTAATACAATACTATCATCACTGAGATTACCTAATCCGCCATTTCTGATGGTGTTGTAATTTGATATACCTGTTGCTAAAACGGTACCTATTGGCTGTAAATAATTACTTATAATATTAACTCGCCCCACACCTATTGAGGCGGTCGAAAAATCCCATCCAGTAACAGAACGCCCAAGAACTCCACTGCAGCTTGAATAGGTATAAGATGAAAAAAGCAGTATAACCAAAGTGATAGCATAGTTTGATTTTGTTCTAAATTTAACCATGTAATTCTCCAAGGTTAGATACATTTAGCTGATATTTTGATCAAGCTTTCATTTATTGAATCAGAGTTAATGTGATAATTTGCAACACATTGTTCGTCAGATTTATCACCCCAAGTAACAGTTATAACACCTTCATTATTATTTGACCGAAAATAAGCTTGATTATTTTGTCCGACAAGGCCGATGTTTTTATCTTTATCATCACTAATGGTTGCCCCCATTGGAATAACAATATTATTTTTTACTATTAAGTTAATTAATAATGGATAGCCCTGATTTGTATTAAATTTTATCTTAATAGCCGCTCCTGAATATGGGGCTATTTTTTGCTCTGAAGCCTCTATATCTACATTATTATTGAGTAGCCCATCAGATGTTATTCCGACTGAATTATATCGATAAGGGGTTAATGAGGGGACTAATGCATAACCACTACTGTTAATACTTGCACCTTGGCCATTATAAATTTTTGCACCACTGGCTCCTTCTGCTTCCACTATACCAAAAGTATTCCCTAAGTAAGGACCTAAAACAATGCCGCCTCCATGCAAAACTACAGCTCCCGTCATGCCCATGCCAAGTTGAGTGTAATTAGTTCCTTTGGAACCATTGGCATTTATTGATGCGAGAGCATATTGTTTATTTAAATTTGCAGAATAAGCAGTTTGATGTCCTTGGTCATTATGATTTATGTTTAGAGTGTAACTATAAGGCTGCTCTTGTTCGCCTAAAGTACCACTTAATGACGTTTGATACTGATTTCCATTGTTTTTGTCAAAATATATTGAGCTCGATAATGAAGTACCTGAACGACCAAAAGGGATATCAAAAGATAGCATAGTGACCGTATCATAAGATGAAGGTATATTATCATTTCTATAATACGCACCTGTTTTTTGTCTGGAAACAGATAGACTCATATTAACCTTATCAAATAACATCTTATTATAGTTTACTTGGTAGTAGAGGTCCCTTGAGCGACCTCGATTATATTCTTGTGTAGAGGCAGAAAAACTAAGGCTACCAAATCTATCAAGGGGTTGATAAATAGAGGCCGTTAATCGATATTTTTGTAAGTAAGTATTTGAACCCCAATTAGTTACCTCACCACTTTTTAAATAATATTGTTCATAGATGAAATCACTAAATTCACGATATCCCTCGGTTGAATAACGATATCCAGCCAAAGAAATATTTGTCTTGGTTGGCTGAAATGTTTTCGAATACGTAAGATTTGCCATTCCTCCCTGCTTTACACCGTACCCGCCCCCAAGATGTGCATTCGAGTATGTTGCATTAATACCAAATGCACCGAATCTAGTTGCAAAAACGCTACTAACCATAGCTGATTTATAATCATTTGCTACTCTAAGCCCCCCACCAAGGGTAATAAAATTATTTAATCCATACTGTAAAGATGAATCGGCAAATACTTTATCTTTAATAAGATCTCGAGTTTTTCCCGAAGCTATAGAATATTTGATTTTTCCGGGTCTTACGGAATCGGGCACTGCAGAAAAAGGAACGGTAAAACTATTTTTAGAACCATCTGATTCTATTACCGTAACCTCTAAATCTCCATTATAACTTGTTGGATTAATGTTTCTAATATCAAATGTGCCGGGAGGAACGGTTGTTTGATAAATAATTGCATTATTTTGTCTAACCTCGATTAATGCATTCGTTTTCGCTATCCCCGTTATTGTAGGTGCATATCCTTGCTCAGATACCGGATACATACTTTCATCTGATGATAGTTCAAAACCATTATAACTTAAGCCACCAAAAAATTGGCCTGTAGTATTCGTTTTACCCACTATCAAATTACTTTTAATTGAATAAATAGGTCGTTGTAAATAACTTGAAATATTATACCAGTCTGATGATGTATTACTGCCACCTCTATAGTTATTTTTGCTATAGCTGTAACTAGACAATTGCCGAAATTGCCACAATCCTAAATTTAAACCAGAATTTAAATTCAAATAGGCATAGTCACTATTACCAGAATGGTTTCCTGTATTTTTATTATGGAAATAATTAGCTGTATAGTTTGAGAAAATGACATTTTCACCACGATTAAGAGATGATTCCTCTATAGATTGGTTGTCTCTATTTTTAAGTAGTGATTGAGGGACATTAAAATCAAGTAACAAGTCGGAATTTAATTTTACTGTAGATTCTAAACTGACATCTGATAGCAAAACACATGAATTTTCTTTTTCCAATTCAATGAATTTTTTAATAAATTCATTGATAAATCCGGCTTGCTCTAACATTGATTTTGATAAGCAAATTACAGATTTTTTATTTACTTCAGAAACGGTTACATCATTTTCTCCAACCCGATAACCATTCATTATTATTGGTATATTGTCATAATTTCCAGGAATAACGGAATTATTGGTTGAAAGGTGTTCTAATATTCTAGAGCTTACATTACTACCCCTGAACATTTTTTCATCAAAAACTAAATTATCATCTAATCCACTATTTTCCGTATTGGATTTCGTAGGAGTGCTCACTAATAAACATAAAAATAGGATATTTTTTCTTAGCGTTAATTTAGTTTGATTTTTCATATGCTTGTTATTCTATAAGTTGATATTCCGCCTAAGTCATTGATTAAACTAATATATGATGAAATCCCACTCATGTTATTTACAGCGGGCACTTTTATATCCTCATGACTGAATGGCGGTATCATGTTTAAATTTTCGTCGGACACAGATATAATTTTATTATTATTTTTCTCAAGGCTAATATTAGTTGGTGTAATATGATACTCAGAATTATTTAGAATAGTGACTATCCCAGAGTTTAATTTACTGAGGTCTAATTCTAAAAAAGAAGAAATATTGTCAATATTTTGCTTTAGGCTATTAGGTCTATAGAATATTTTCACAGTGCTTTTATAGGTTATTAATAACTTATTAACATTCTTTTCTGTTGCTGGCAATTGAACAAAATTCAAATAAAATACTGATTCGCGATCCCTAATCAGCCTATCTCCGGTGTAAATCAGTTTTACTGATTGTCCTTGACTTGGATCGATTCTAAAAATTGAAGGCGTAATAATGAAAGGTGCATCATTGTTACTCGAAGCTGAAATAGGTGTGTTGCTGACCCACGCATCAATCACACTGGGAACACGATCAGATGAGCGGAAATTTAAATTAACAAATTTTTTATCTTCGGGATAAATAACTCTGGTGCCAATTAGTATCACTGATGCATGGGATAGCTGAGTTAGTATCACTAAAAAAAAACAGGAGAATAAAAGTTGTTTTACTGAGTAATAAATGTTCAATTAAATATCCCTTTTTAGTAAAGAGAGTAATGAATAAAATCCACTACCCTCTTCCCATATTATTTATAAGTTAATGCATACTGCAATTGTGACTCGACTTTACCAATAGTCGCTTTACCATCTGAATGGTATTGAGCTGTAAATGGAAATTCAACATTTCCTGTAGTCGGTTTAGCTATTAGATCCGTACTGTATTCGCCTAATGTAAAATCAATAGGATCAGTTTTATTATCGTCTAAGATCTGAATAGAAACATCTGTAGCTGGAGTACCCGTTGCAATATTAACCAAGTTCCCAGTGTTAGTTGTTGATGTTGAAACTAATCTCATTCCTACAGTTGCCTGAGCCCCAGCACTACAACCGCTGACTGTAAATTTAAAAGGTGTAGCTCCAGTGACGTCACCTGATTCCTCCAAAGTGGAAGCCAAGACCGTTGGGAGCTGTACAGAAACATCACCTTTAGAACCATTGATTGTAATATCGCAAGTGGTATCAGATACCTCGCCTAAAAATGTAACAGTATTAGATGCAATCGCGGTAAATGGTAACAATAATGCAATACTTAATAGTTTGTATTTCATATAATAGCCTCATAATTAATTAGCAATAAAACTTTTCTTACCGTTTAAAAGAGTAGTGCAGAAATTTTTTTTTGCACTACTCTTTTAAACGATATTTATAATTATTATTCAATAATGCGATTATGCTTATAAATTAGCGAATGCTTCAATGTAATCCCCAATTGATAGAATGAGTTACAAATAGATAAATTAAGTATTAATGCTTAATTGTATTCTATAGGAGTTGTATTATAAAAAAATGTGCATACTGATTTCTTGAATATTTTTGTCCTAAGGTACATCGATATCTAATATCTATATTCTTTATCATGACTTATGCCATTATTCTGTTTCATATATCTTAGGTATATTTACATATGGCAATAGGTGAATTTTCATTGTTAATGTTTATAACAAAACTTAAACATTGCCTACCATGATTTACTTGGAAAAAGTTGTATTAATCGATAAAGTCACAGTGAATGTCATTAAAAAAATCAATCTGAATAATTTAAGGTGAAAACTATATTGCCGAGAAATTAGATTTCTAATCATATTTTTATACATATTCCCAATATTGCTTTGAACTATTAGATCTTCCTTTCTATTTCCATAGAAGTCACTTGCTTTAATCAAATAGGATACTTTAATAATAAATATAATTTAATTACTTAGGTGTTAAATGAAAAAGTAAACACAAGAATATTCCTCAGAGTTTAAGCCAGAAGTTGTGGCATAGGTAATCACAGTAGGCTATTTTGTACCAAAAGCTAATGGCTCAGTTTAATCATGTCATCACTCAAGGTATTACCTATAAAGTCAGAGCAAAATGCAAACACAATAAAGTTGTGGCGGACAGCTTCTGAAACTAAATTTTAATCTTAATCTTCTAACCTTTAACGAAGCTTGGCCAGGCGATGTGACGTATTTAAAGGTTCTGTCGCATTAAGGATGAAAGTTTGAAGGAAAGTGCGGGGGCTAATTTTTAAGCAACTAAATAATAAAACATGGCAGCAGGGGATAATGCCTTCTCTTTTGGTTGACTGTATTGCCCTTTGCGTAACATCGATAAGATTTCAATGCCTGCCAATAGCGCTTGTGCTCGACGAAAGGATTTAAAACCCAACATCGGGCGTATACGTTGTTTGATATTCCTATGGTTTTGCTCAATCCGGTTATTGAGGTATTTATTCTGTCTTAATTTGATGGCACCTGCCGGTGATTTACCGATGTTGAGTGTGCCGACTGCTGCCTTATTCGCGCTGCTTTTATCAATAGTTATCACCTCCGGTTCCCCCTGATGCCGTATTGCTTTACGGAAGAAACGGAGAGCGGCGGCGGCATCGCGTTTAGCGGTCAGTAAGAAATCAATCGTTTGCCCTGCGGTATCAACTGCACGATATAAATATTTCCATTGCCCGGTGATTTTGATGTACGTTTCATCCATGCGCCAGCGCCGACCCACTGGACGTTTGTACCGACGAAAGGCTTTGTCTAATAACGGGACTAATCGGAGTACCCAGCGATGCAAGGTGGAATGGTCAACGTCAATCCCGCGTTCCCTCATTATTTCTTCGAGATTGCGTAAACTTAAGGCATAGGCTAAATACCAACGAACACATTGTGCGATGATATCGGCAGGGTAATGGAGTCGTTTGAAGGCTTTTCGAATTAAAGACATTGTAATTCACTCTGCAAAAACACAAATGTTACTCGAATAATCCTTAATGCGATAGAACCCTATGCATTGCCTTGATTAATAGGACGATATGCCGAAGTTGAGCTATCAAAAAATAGGTCTATAGAATATAGTTTGTATTTAGCGTTTTAGGTATCTTATTAATCGATAATGAATCTACCCATATAACTGAAACATCTAGTTATTAAACTAATTTTCTCAATGGTCAGCTACTTAATTTATTCATTTGGCTGTACGATTTTTACACGCAGAATCTAATTTCAAGCTCACATTTCTTGATGAGGTAAACACGAGCTGGTTATCAACAGTAACATGATTAATAAGTTCTTTATTTAATGACAATGACAAAAATGAATACGTCGGCAAATTAAAGATTGCGATTGAGCTGCAATTATCAGTTTTAGTTAGTTTATGAGTAAACAGCTTCAAAATATAGTTAATCGTATTCTCAGAGTTATTAATTCCTCATTTATTGATAGAAAATTGTGATCATGACGAGAAATTTAAATAATCAACTTTCTTAAGTTTATGTATTAATAGTTCTAATGAGTTCAGTATTTAAACTTACGTATAAATATTTTTTATTTGATGAGTAAACTGTACAACCAACAATAAAACTTGTTTTAATTTTTAGAGTTAATATTATTAACCTAAATATCAAACTGATTAATTGATAAAAAATTATGGTTATTGGAATACTAATTACAGCTGCTGGCAAAAGTACTCGTTTTCAAAATGCGGGTGGTCATGGCAATAAGCTGAATAGCAGCTTGGGAACAGAAACGGTATTTAAAAAAACGCTCTTAAACTCAATAAAGACAGGCCTTCCTGTTCATGTTGTTACTCGTCCTGATAACCAAGGAGTGATAACCCATTGTCTACAGTTGAATGTTCCTTTTTCATTATTAGACAGTGACGGCTTAGGGGAAACTATTGCATTAGGCGTAAAAGATACTGCTCATTGGGCTGGTTGGTTGATTCATTTAGCCGATATGCCTTATGTTCAAAGCCATGTGTTTATTCAAGTCGCCGAAAAATTAAAAGACTACCCTTTAGTTCGCCCTGTTCATCATGAAAAGCCTGGGCATCCTGTCGGTATATCTGCCAAATATTTCCAGCAATTAATTAATTTAACGGGTGATGATGGTGCAAAATCAATATTGAGTAGTGGTATCATTTATAGAATAAAAATAAATGATCAAAGTGTTGTTGATGATATTGATTATCCTAGAGACTGTTGAGCTTCAAAGTTCAATAGTCTCTAACACGAGTGAATAGGAAGTTAGTATGTTACGTGAAGATTTAATCGTTATCACCCAAGCCATAAATTGGCTAAAAGTAGAATCTGTTTGGCTATGTACCGTGTTAAATACCTATGGCTCTTCACCTAGAAGCCCTGGTTCGCTTTTAGTTGCAAAAGGTGATGGACAATTTTTAGGTTCCCTATCTGGGGGCTGTATTGAAGAAGACTTCCTGCAAAGAATACAAAATGGTGAATATCTTGAAGCTAGTCATGTTGTTCGCTACGGGCAAGATGGATTAGCAACACACGTCAATTTGCCTTGTGGGGGAAGTTTAGATGTTTTGATCGAATATTTGCCTAATAATGAAATATCACTGAATTATCTTCTTGAAATGCAAAGTGCGCTTCAAGGATACTCTTCCATCCTCAAAGAATTGGTCTTGCCACAACATGCAAAGGTAAGCCGAGTAGCTCAGTCTCAATATATGACTCAGGTGGAGCGCCACGATAATTTGATTCGGTTATTAATTGCTTCACCGCCTAAATTGGTCATTGCGGGGTTATCTAACGTTGGGATGTATTGTGCGAACTTTGCGTTAACATTAGGTTTTGAAGTGACTATTTGTGAGCATCGCGAAGATGAATTAGTTCGTTTCGCCGATCAAATTGACCCTCAGTATGAAATTATTCCATTATTTCCTGCTCGCTATTTAGAGGAAAATAGCTGCTCTGCAAATACCGCTATTGTTTCTTTAACGCACGATCCTCGTATCGATGACTTAACACTGATGGAAGCGGTTAATACTCCTGCATTCTATATTGGTGCCATGGGGTCTCAACGTACGAGTGATAAACGACGAGAACGTCTTATTAATACTGCTGAAATGTCGACGGATGAATTAAATCGTATTCATGCTCCTATAGGTATTCCAATTGGCAGCAAAACACCACCTGAAATAGCTTTAGCGATCATGGCCGATATTGTGGCGAATAAAAATGGTAAAAGTACAAAATAAATAACCTCACCAGATTTGAAATATGACAGGCTAGTTCCCCAACAAAATCACGATGGATTGTTGGGGAATATTATTTTACTTAGCTTATTTTTTCAGTTTTTCAACTTGCTCTTCAGTTACTGGAACGGATTGACCACCCCAGTTAGCTCGAGCCCATGTAATCAGATCTGCAATTTCTTGTGCATCAAGGTCATCTGCAAAACTTGGCATAGCATACATGCGTTGGCCATTTGGGAATGTGGTTGTCGGTATGCCCTGTAAAACTACATTGATGAAAGTTTGCGGGTTATCCATCGCCAAGATAGCATTGCCTTTTAGGGCTGGTATGCCATTTGGCACACCTAAACCTTCAACACCATGACAACCAGCACAAGTTGACATATAAGCCAAACGACCTTTTTCCATAATACTATTTGCTTGGGTATTATCAGCTTCAGGTAGTGGCTGTGGAGAAGCTTGGGCTTCTAACAATTGGCCATGTTGATCGGTTAAAAGATATGTGGCGACATCTTTAACCATTTCTGGACTCATTTGGTTTGTCGAAAAGTGGGTAACTGTATTCATATCCCCAAATGAAGAGCCTTGTGGCGAAATACCCGTTTGTAAAAATTGACTGAGAGAAGTCATATCATAACCATGCTTTGAAAGTGCTTCAGCGGTGATATCGGGTATGGCTAAATCATCATATTCCCCACCTTGTAGGGAACGAGAAAACTCAACACCCATCATAATGTTTCGGGGAGAGTGACATGCGCCACAATGCGCTAACCCTTCAATGATGTAAGCTCCTCGATTCCATTCAGGGGAACGATGAGGGTTATTTGGTGGGTTTCGCTGCGGGAAATTGAGCAATGTCCAAAAATTCATAAATGGTCGAACGGGTAAAACAAACACCCCAGTATTTTCTTTATTGGCAACCGGCATTGCCGGTATGGTCATGATATAAGCATACAGAGCATCTAAGTCATCTGATGTTGTCATGTGTGTGAAAACAAAAGGCATTGCAGGATAGAGGTTACCTCGCTCTTTACCAATTCCATCTTTGAGCGCACGATGAAAATCGGCTCGAGAGTAATTACCAATCCCAAACTGTTTATCAGGCGTAATATTAGTTGAATAAACGATACCGAATGGAGTACCAACGCCAAGGCCCCCTGCACCTAAAGGACCTTCAGGTAATGAATGGCATCCAAAACAGTCGCCAGCAATGGCTAATTCACGCCCTCGAGGAATAAGTCTTTCCACCTCGTCGGAGGTGAGTGGTTTATCTAAATTTGGACCGATGCTTGATGTGCGAAATAAACCAAACAGAATTGCCAGCATGAATAACACACCTAACACAATGACTGTATAGATTATTTTTCGCTTTAAAGGTTTTTTTACCATTTTTTCACTTTCCTTAATCGATCACGCAGCCGGGTGTTTCTAGCGCGACTTTACGTATCGCTTCATAGTAGCGAACGTAACCTGTGCAGCGGCAAATATGCTCATTTAATGCTTCTTCAATCGCATGTTGTAAGTCTGCACGTTTGACTGGTGTTTGCTTGAGTCCATTAAGAAATACGGTTGCACCTGTAACAAAACCGGGAGCACAGTAGCCACATTGAAACGAGAAATTCTCGATAAATGCTTGCTGAATTGGGGTCAATTCAGTGACTTTTCCGTTCTCGTCCTGTTTTGCTTGTCCTTCAATGGTAATAATTTCTTTGTTATTGAAATAGTGTGCCCCAAAAATACAGGTACGACTTTCGACTGTTGAGCCATCAGGTAGGACTTCCATGATGGTGCAGGCATGGCATATCCCTTGCCCGCAACCGAAATGAGTTCCAGTTAAGTCAAGATATTCATGTAAAAACTCAATCATTGGCATACCAACAGGTACATCAATTGGACCAATTTTTTTGCCATTAATGGTTAGGCTTAAAGGTTTTCTTTCAATAATAGGAACGGCATTTTTGATGTTCATGATAGTGCCTTTTTAATTTTATCTACCGTAATTGGGAATTCATAAAAACGCTTACCGGTTGCATGTGTTAACGCATTGCTGGTGGCTGGAAGGATTGGGATCATTCCAAGCTCAGCCATCCCTTTTGGTGGAGAGGTTTCCGAAAGAGGGGGTAAGTAATCAATGGTTTGCTGCCAAACTGCCACATCTTTAGCGCGTGGAAGAACATAGCGGTTAAAATTCCAAGTACCGTTACCCGGTCCATCTTCATAAAGCGGCATTTCTTCCATCAATGCGTGGCCAATTCCCATTGCTGTTCCACCTTGAATTTGGCCAGAGACAAGTTCAGGCACAATCATGGTTCCCGGATCCATAAGCATATGATGGCGCATGACTTCGACTGAGCCAGTCATTGTATTGACATTTAGCTCAACTAAGCAGGATGCCGGTGTTACGGTTGTCGGGTCGGCTTTAGCCCGTTGGGTTGGTGGGTAGTAAGCCATTTTACGCTTAATAAAATGATATCCGCCCGTTGTCATTAGGCTTTTTAGCTCGTTAGAAGCACCATCACCATAACGAATTGATATAGCATCTAGAGGTAGATTTCGCTGGCCAACAGTTGGAATATCAAAATCAGCACGTGCCCATTGCCAGCTGGAATAGCCATGAACTGCAACGCCAGTAATCAGCCCCATTTCATGAGCTCGTTTTGCCAGAATGTTGAAGGGGATTGGTTTCATTCCACCGCCACCAATGCCTTCAGGACCTACGCGAATATCAGAAAACTCGACATTAAGACC
Organism: Providencia burhodogranariea DSM 19968; assembly: GCF_000314855.2. Lineage (GTDB taxonomy): Bacteria > Pseudomonadota > Gammaproteobacteria > Enterobacterales > Enterobacteriaceae > Providencia > Providencia burhodogranariea. Next base: position 52,099 of record NZ_KB233222.1, read on the forward strand.
ATTAAAAGCACCACCACCGGGACCTTCACTCCAAATACTTTTTGCTGCTGGCCATAGGCTATTTTCAAGTAAAAAATGGCCTGCTTGGCGAGTACCAAAGCCAATGTAGTAAACACCACTGGATGAACTCATGTCTGGAATAAGTGCTGGTGTCCAATACGGATCACTTTTTGAGAGTTCATCTTGTTTTTTCTGATCTGCCCAACTGGTTTTTAACGGCAGTTGATCAAATTCAGTCACACCAAACTCCACGACATCAGGCGCTTTACTTAACGCTTGCCATACCATGACTTGTTGCGCTGTTGTGCCGCCAGTACCAATTTCTTGCATGCAGTGTCGCATTGTCAGCTTACCCTCTGCATCAAATTCAAGGGAAAGGATCGTTGGTACACCACTGGAACCATAAACTTGTTGAACTTGCGCAAAGCCAACGCCATAAAGTTTTCCGGGGTTAGCCGCATCATATTCCGCTTTGTTTTTATTGCGGTTAATCCAAAGTGGATGTTTTGCTGCAAGGTTTAGCATTTCTACGTTGCGAGGATCACCCGCAATTACGCCACCTTGTGTATTCGGATAACCTTCTAAAATGGCATTTTGACGGCGTAAATCAATCGGATCAATATTGAGCTCATGGGCAATTTCATCAACCATCAATTCGGTAATTGCCATTGATTGCAATGAACCAAAGCCTCGCATCGATCCTGCTTCTACAGCTGGAGTCGCCATCGCAAGTGCGGTTAGGTCTGATTTAGGAAAGTAATAGATAGATTGTGCACCACGTACAGCAACATGAGAAACGGCGACTGAAAGGTTTTCACGACCGCCGCCATTACAGTTATAGGTGCCTTTTAAGACTTCAAATTTACCTGTCTTTCTATCCCCAATAATTGTTACATCCATTTCAATGGAGTGGCGTTTCATGCCCATTTGGAACTGCTCATAACGGTCATTCGCCATACGAACAGGAAGGCCATTGGCATAGAAGCTGGCCACCATCGCATAGAAGGGGAAAACAGAATAGTCTTTAGAACCATATCCGACAGTAGAGCCGGTTAATAGGATGATATTTTCGACAGGGAAGTGTTTATTTCTGTTTGATAGTTCTGCCGCTGCATTGACAACGCCTGCTGGGGATTGAGTTGCGGTGAGAATATGCAATGTTTTAGTTTTGCTGTCATACCAAGTATTACAGTTATCTGGCTCCATCGCACAAGGGTCGATAGATTGTGAAAAGCCATGGCGTTCCAATACAAACTTATCAGGGTTTTGGCGTGCAGCTTCAATTTCGTCACTGATCGCGCGAGCGTAATTCATTCCTCTCTCTTGGGCGTCTGGCTTTTCTTCGGCCTGATGGAGTGCTTGGATAAAACCACCGCCCCGATCTTTACGGATTACGGGTGGAATACTAATGCTATGTTTAGGATCGTAAGGAGGCCAAACAGGTGTGTTGCCATCAAAGCCACCTTTGATACCCGAATCTTGGTAAGGTGAAAAAATAGAAGGAGCAAGTGGAGTTTCTCCACCAATACGCACATAACGAGCAGCACCATAGTTTGCAGGTGGTTTTGCACCTGTTACAGAACCATATTTAACGACGCTCGTTTCAAAACGCAGCATACGTTGAGCTGCGCTATAAGAATCAAAATCGCTGTAAATAAGGATGGCGACAGGGTGGCCAATAATTGGTGGCGTATCACCTTTGGGGACTAAAACGTTATAGCCATAGAAACCTTTTCCCATACTGGTATCTTGTGGGATATTCAGGCCATCTCGAATTAAATCTTCTTGCAAAATAATTCTATCCGGCTGCAAGTTTGGCCCTAATATAGAGATATCGATCCCTTCAAAAGTTCGATCCGCTTGGGTTGCCTTTAGCATAAATGCATAGCTTTGTTTTTGTGGCCAGCCGGGGATATCTTTAGCACGGTAATCACGTGCAAAGTTTTTTCTTCCAGTGACTTTTTCGACGCCATCCCAGCGATAACGTGCTTTACCATTCTGGCCAATCCAATCGGTTTTTGGACTATCTGAATCAAGTTCTAGGGCAGACGCGAAAGGGAATCGTCCTACCATGACGGCAATACCCGCGATGGTGCCTAATTTGATAAAATTTCGCCTAGAAATATGTCCCGTCATTTTATGCTTCCCGAATTTATTATTTGCGGATTTATATTATGGAGAAAAAGTGTATGGCTATTTAAAATAATGATGTAATTTTCATTCAATGTCATTTTGATATTCATATTAAAATAATCTTAATATGATTGTTTTTTAACATAAATATAACCATTCAATAATACCATATAATTAATGAGTGAATTAACTTATCTATAATAAGAGTATAATATTATGCGGCTCTTCTATATTAAACAAAAGCAACTGAAAAAAACGAATAATTAAAATAAGTCGCGGAATGTATCTTTGTTTATCGCTTAAAGGTATTTAAAATTATTTGGTGTATATCTGAATACCAAAATAAATGGATAAAAATAGTTGATAGACCGAGCGTTACAACGATTGGTGGTAGTCGCTCACGATGGATAATTGGTGCTATCATTTGTGTAATCAACATCTGATTATAAGTTGTGATCTTAGACGGTCGTCCGACATGCATATATCAAGTTGTTTTGACATATAGATCATTGAGGCAGGCTGTAGCGCTTGGATGTGCAAAATATGAAATCACAGGCAGATAAATAGTAGGAAAATATGCAAACAGAGTTGCAAGTTGGCGTCAATTTAAAACGTATACGTAAAGAGAAAGGGTTGAGCTTAGATAAGACTGCCAAGGCAACTGGCGTGAGTAAGGCTATGCTAGGGCAGATCGAACGCGGAGAATCCAGTCCAACCGTCGCAAAATTATGGCAAATCGCCTCGGGGTTAAACGTCTCTTTTTCTCATTTTATCAGTCCGATATCTGATAATGAATTAACGGATCTGTTACCATCACAAGATAAAGCGCTTACCGAAGGTCTACTCGTCAAAGTTCTCTTTCCTTTCGAGAAAGATGTTGGGTTTGAAATGTTTGAACTGGGTTTGGAAGAGAACTTTGAGCACGTATCAAAGCCACATAATTTCGGTGTTATCGAGCATGTTATCTGTATTTCAGGGAAAATAGCACTATTCTTTGACGATAGTTGGCATGAATTGACCATCGGCCAAGCACTACGTTTTAATGCTGCGCAGCCTCACCGTTATAAAAATATGGGTAAAGGAACCGCTTTTTTTCATAACATTATCTATTACCCTTCAGATCCTTTGAGTTAATCAATTGCAAATGCGCATTGTGGCCTGTTGATCTTTCATGTTTAAAACCAGCCCCTAGCAATTCATGCTAGTCAATGTTAATCTCGATCTCGATGTGCGTTATAACGCACGCCTGGCGGGTGTAATTAAGTGGGGACTCGGATATTTTTTGGCGGATGTATTGGCAATGACAGGAAACGAAATGACAGAGAAATTATTTTGGAAAGATCCTTATCAAACTGAGCTAGTTTCAAAAATAATTAGCCTCAAAGGTAATGAAATTGAGCTATCCGAGACTATTTTTTATGCTGAATCAGGAGGGCAAGAAAGTGATGTAGGCACAATGAATGGTATTCCTGTATTGAAAGCCGAAAAGAGAGAGCAAACCATTATTTATACGTTGGCAGAAGTTGATGGATTAACTGTTGGCAGTGAGGTAATCACAAAAATTGATTGGCCACGACGTTATGCATTGATGAAATTACATTTTGCCGCTGAGGTCGTTTTGGAACTATTTACACAAACTTATTCAATCAATAAAATAGGTGCTCATATCTCAGCAGAAAAAAGTCGAATTGATTTTGAATGGAATGAAAATATCAGTACTTTCTTGCCAGATTTTCAAATAAAGGCAATGAGTTTAATTAATGCAGATTTACCGATTGAAAGTTATTTTTCGGATTTCGAACTGCAACGTCGTTGTTGGGAAGTGAAAGATTTTGCTAAAGTGCCTTGTGGTGGAACGCATTTAAAAAGAACGTCAGAGGTTGGAGCTATATTACTCAAGCGTAAGAATATCGGCAAAGGGAAAGAGCGGGTTGAAATAAGTTTGGCATAATGAGCGGTGAGCCTATTCCCATTGTTTTTCTAATTATTTTTCTCTATATCGATAAAAAGATAGGCGGCTTTACCTGTGATTGAGTATCTCGTGCTGCCAATCTCGTATAACGATAATATTAAGATGAATATGCGGCATTGAGTAAATATTGTAATTTTCTCGCGAATTCGGGTGACGCATATTTATCCGTGACTATTTCGATATAGGATGCAACATTTTTTGATTCGGCGACTTTTATTGCAGAGTCTAATTCATCACAGCGGGTGACTTTTTGGCAATACCAATCCTCACAGCCTAGCGCACTCGGTAGTTGGGTATAATTCCATTGCGGAATATCATTGTAATAAGCTTCTGGATCTTTGCATAATAGGCGTTCAATTAAGTATCCCTCATTATTAATTATAAAAATAATCGGTTTTAGGCCAAAGCGAGCAAATTGGCTAACTTCTTGGGCAGTTAGCTGATGTGAACCTTCTCCAGTTATCAATATAATACGACGATGAGGTGCTGCTAAAGCAGCTCCGAAGGCAGCAGGTGTTGACCATCCAATCGATGACCATAAAGTTTGGTTATGGAACTGTGCATTTTTAGGCAATAATGCAAAGAACAAACCCATTGATGACGCCCCTGTGTCGGTAACGATAATATCATTTTCCGTAAACATTTTTTCAAACCGAGGGTAGAGGTATTCAGCCGTAATCTTGCCGTTTTGACTTGGGAATAGCGGGCCTAATCCTTGTGCTTTTAAACCGTGATAATTCAGTGTTGGAACCTGCTGTTTTAGTTCGGATAGAACGTCTTGCATAGACACATTTGAATAGACAGCTGATCCTACTTTGACATGGTTAGGCATAATAGATATGTAGTTTTCTGGGGGGATAGATACAGTAAAACAGCCTGAACTAAAGTCAGAGAATACGGCGCCTATCCCCATGATACAATCACAGTTTCTAATAAATTCATTTACCTGTAAATTCATCATAGTGCCATTATAAATCCCTATATAATTAGGATTTGATTCACTTAAGACGCTTTTATCTATCAGCGTGGTGGCATAAGGCAAGTTTGCTTTATCAATAATGGACTGAACGGTGGCAGTAAGTCCAAAGCGTGCAGTTAAAATACCCGCGATAACACAGGCTTTTTTGCTACTCGATAGCTTATTTAAAATAGCCGTAATAGCTTCTGTTAATGCGTTATTATTACTTTTAGATTCATCGTTAGTAGTAAAGCTTTCACTTATTTTTATGGGCATTAATGCATAATCTGATGGTATGCCAATATAAACTGGTCTACGTTCAAATAGAGCCGAATTAATTAATCTTTCGAGTTCAGTAATACAGTTTTCGGGGGTGAGAATGGAATGAGCACAGCTGAGATGTTGGCTTATTTTATAAAAGACATCAAAGTCACCATTTCCTAAAGTATGATGGGCGATTGTTCGATTTCTTTGTACTCTACTGGGGGGCATACCGACTAAATGAAAAATAGGGACATGTTCGGCGTAGGCACCTGCAATCGCATTCAGAGCACTTAATTCACCCACGCCAAATGTTGTTGCTAGCGCTGAAATGCCTTTTATTCGCGCGTAACCATCAGCGGCATAACCAGCATTAAGTTCATTGCAGTTACCAATCCAACGTAGGTGTGTATTCTCACAGACGGCATCATTGATTGGAAATGCGTAATCTCCTGCTACGCCAAAAACATCTCTAATTCCTAATTCGACTAAGCGTGTCAGAACATGCTGGATAACTGTTTTGGCCATTATCATCTCCTGAATATGTTAAAGATTGCGAATGGAATAATAGACTGACGTTTATCACTATTACCGCTAATCTCAGTTTAGGTTAAATAATCTATAATTATTAGCACGTTAATTAATAGTTACTGATAAATTATTGGCCTTTACATAGAGGCTATTATATTTGTGAAACTCAAAATTAGCACCAAAACCATTATTGTAACGCTCGGGAATTTTCAAGATAAGAATGCTTAAAATTAAGCAATAGCACATCATTGAATGAGGATTTAATAAAACTTATTATCTATTTTAATCAGCAACCCAGATCTATTTAATTAATATGTGATCAATACTATATAAATATAAAGTTGGTTGTTAATCATCAATTTTTTATTAGAAAATTAAAGTTTTCAATCGATAAAAGAATAAATTAATTATAGGGCCTTGTGGTTGACGATATCCCATTCACTGATTAGTATGTAATTAGATAGGCGTAAATAAATTTTATCAATGAGGTGGTACTTATATGAATAAATTAAAGGCAGCAATTTTTTCTTTAGCGTTGTTAAGTCCATTGGCATTTGCAGCAACTGAAATTACCTACACCCAATCACTCGATTTGAAACCAGCAGGTACAGTTAACGTAGTGATAAATGATGGTGTAGCGGCGGATTATGTGAAGGCTATTTCACAAAAAGCCGATGAGCAAGGTGCTGAGTATTTTATTATCACGTCTGTAGCATCTGAAGGCACTGGTAACGATGTATCTGTAACCGCGAGTTTATATAACAAGTAATCTCTAAGGCTTACTTTTAAATCGAATGTGCACCTATCATTAGTGGACTAAGCTAATTAAAATAGAAAACGCCTTGTATTAACAGGCGTTTTTTGCGTGTAGATGTATGAGCCTACCAACTCTTTTTAGCTCAAATATTTATCAATTAGCCTTGTACCGCAGTGACCATGACTTCAACGAGTATTTGATCACCCGCCATATTAGCTTCAACAGCTGCACGAGCAGGGCTATTTTCTGCTGGCATCCAAGATTCCCAAACAACATTAAACGCAGCAAAATCGCGACCCATATTTTTGATCCAGACTTGTGCAGACAAAATGCGAGTTTTATCGCTGTTGCTATTGGCTAATAGCGCATCAATTTTTGCAAGAACTTCATGAGTTTGTGCGGTAATATCACCTGTTAAATCAGTCGGTACTTGACCTGATAGGTAGACTAAGCCTGCATATTCAACGCTATCTGATAAGCGTGGTTTTGGGTTATTGCGTTTAATCATGATGTACTACCTCGTTAATCCGGTTAAAGAAATGGGAGAACATTGCCTGATATTAATTGGCTCAGTATTACAGCACTACCAGCCGCTAATGTGAAACCTAAACTTCTATGTTTAATGTTTAACCAGAGGTTTTTATATTCTGTTTTACCTAAAAGAGATGTCTTTTTTGGTGTAGATAGTTACAAATGGCACCAAAATTACGCATTTTTAATAATACTAATTTAAGGTGGTTTTTTATAATATTTTCTAATGCGTCGATTAAATTATTGAGTAAGGCAAATCGGTCATGACCAATATCAATCCTTATATTGATACGCAGTTGTTAATTTAATTTTGCGTGCGTAATTTTATTGCCGTCGTCCGTGACATTTCGATACTCATCGAAGTGTTATTTTTTCTAAATATTACTCTATTTCAATACTTGGAAAGGAGGACATATGATTGCCGTTATTTTTGAAGCAAAGTTACACCCTAATCAGCAAGCTCGCTATTTAGCTTTAGCTGCGGATCTTAAGCCTTTATTAACCGATATCTCAGGATTTATCAGCATTGAGCGTTTTAAAAGTTTAAGCGATGAAGAAAAACTACTGTCATTATCTTGGTGGGAAAATGAGGAGGCTGTACTTGAATGGAAGCGAAATGTTTTGCATGCAGAAGCCCAACAGGAAGGTAGAAAATCTATTTTTTCTTTCTATAAGATTAGCATCGTGAATATGGTGCGTGAATATTCATTTACTAAAGATAAATAGCCATACTCGTCATACTACAATTTGCAAGGGTGTTGACCGTGCTCAGCTAGTCGAGTCACATAGTTATCTATGCTCCCCACCTATCTTCACTTGTCGCCTACCTGCAAATCGAATTATTTAGAGTATATGTTTGGTGTTCATGTGATTTTAAAAAATAATCTAGACCAATTAGCGTTACTCGGAAAAACATTAGGAATAAATATGTTTGATGTTCATGTGATTTTAAAAAATAATCCAGGCCAATTGGCGTTACTTGGAAAAACATTAGGAATAAATAAGGTTGGGCTAGAAGGCGGAGGCATATTTACGGTTGGTGAAGAGTGTCATGCTCATTTTTTAGTTGAAGATGGAAATAAAGCTAAAATAGTTCTTGAGCAAGCAGGGTTGATTGTTCTGGCTATTCGTGAACCCGTAACCCGTAAGTTAAAACAAGAAAAGCCCGGCGAATTGGGCGAGATAGCTCAGGTTCTCGCTGATAATGGCATCAATATTTTAGTGCAGTATAGCGATCATGCGAATCGACTGATATTGATAACAGATAATGATACGATGGCGGCATCTATCACGCTTCCATGGGCAGCTCAATAAGAGCGCGAAGGCACAATTAATGGATGAAATAACACAGAATATCACTTTTGAATCCGCTATAGCCGCTGTGGGAGCGGCTATGTCCGATGCTTCCCGAGTAAAAATACTGTGTGCTTTGATGGATGGACGAGCATGGACGGCGACAGAGCTAAGTATTGCCGCAGAGATTTCAGCATCAACCACAAGTAGCCATTTATCCAAATTAGTTGTCAGCCAATTAATTACAGTTATAGCGCAAGGAAAGCACCGTTATTTTCGATTAGCGGGCAAAGAAGTTGCAGAGCTCATTGAAGCTATGATGGGGATAACGTCTAACAATTTTAGCAGCGCTAAAATATCAACGCCGCCCCATTTGAGAAAGGCGCGGACTTGTTATGACCATTTAGCAGGTGAAGTTGCCGTTAAAATTTATGATTTCCTTTTTCGCGAGCAGTGGATAACCGCTGATGGTGGCATGATTACACTCGCGGGCATTGAACATTTTCGCTTGATGGGAATTGATGCTCAACCAAAAAGTTCACGAAAAGTGTGTTGTGCCTGCTTGGATTGGAGTGAAAGACGTTCTCACTTAGGCGGCTATATTGGAGCTGCATTGTTTACACACTGTGAGTCTAAAGGTTGGTTGACAAAGCATGTTGGCTATCGAGAAGTCACAATTAACCCGAAAGGTTACCATGCCTTTAAAGACCATTTTCATTTTGATTAAGTTATTCATTATTAGAATATTGGTTTATTAAAACTGGGAGGGCATGCTGTTCTCCCCAACTTTTAAGTAATAAAAGTATAGGTTTTAGGGATTGACCTTTTTCAGTTAAACTATATTCAACCTTTGGCGGGACTTCAGGGAATACTTTTCGATTAATTAGCCCCACAGATTCTAATTCGCGTAATTGTTTAGTTAACATTCGGGGTGTAATAAAGAGTAAGTGTCGCTTTATTTCATTAAATCGTAATGTACCATTTGTTAGATGATAAAGGATCATTCCTTTACCTTTTCCACCAATTAGTTCTAATGAGGCTTCGACAGGGCAAGCTTCATATTCATAAGATGTAAAACGTGGTTTTTTTACAGTATCCATTATGTACCTATGTACCAAAAATGTACGTACTTGTTTAAATGATAGCATTGGTTATCATAACAACTTTCCAGCTGTTATTAATAGGATAAAGTTATGCCAATCATTGATGTCGCAATGAAACGTTATGCAACAAAATCGTTTGATCCAACAAAAACCATCTCTCCTGACGTTTTTGAAAAAATTAAGCAGCTACTCAGATATAGCCCATCAAGTGTGAATATTCAGCCTTGGCATTTTATCATTGCAGAAACTAAAGAAGGTAAGCAACAACTGGCTAAATCAACTGAAGTTGATTATCAATTTAATACGCCAAAAATCCTCAATGCATCACATGTTGTTCTGTTCTGTAGTAAAACAAGTGTTGATAGAAATTATATGGATAATATTCTTGAGCATGAAGCATCAGATGGGCGTTATGCATTACCAGAACATAAACAAATGATGGAAGGTGCGAGAGATTTCTTTGTGAATTTCCATAAAGATAATCTGCAAGATTTACCGCTGTGGCTAGAAAAGCAAACCTTTATCAATTTAGGGAGTTTCTTATTAGGTGCCGCTGCATTAGGTGTTGATGCTGTTCCTATGGAAGGAATGGATTTTGCGGTTCTTGATAAAGAGTTTTCATTAACAGAAAAAGGCCTAGTTCCTATCGCAATGGTGCCATTGGGATACCATTCAGCCGATGATTTTAATGCAGAATTAACGAAATCTCGTTTACCTGAAGAACAAATCATTACTGTTATTTAATTGAATTTATATTGAATGTAAGAACATAATTCGATTAATATTCATAGGCTGCTATCAAGCAGCCTAGACTAAAATGAGATCATGCCCGCCTACTTATATCGTTATTTATGCCCATCAAATAGCTTCGCTTCTCGAAATGACCAAATAGAAATGATAAGTATCAAAGCGTATTATCTAATATCATGATTTTAACTTAAGTATTATGTTTGTTTTTTATTAGGTCAGATTTGCGATTAACAGTTCTATATAGCTAAAAAATAATTAATTTAATAAGATATTGAAGTAAAATCATTTATGACTACTTATGCGTTAATCTTTTAATTTTAATTGTATAGAGTCTTTTTCTTTACTAATCCAGATGTTTTATTACTTTAAATGGAATAACATGTCAAAAAAATCAATTAATCCGTCATCTGTATTTAATTCATTGCAATACGGCTTTAGCCAAGCTATTGAAACCAAGGGTACTCGCCAGCTTTTTTTATCGGGGCAAGTAGGGGTTGATGCTAATCAACAAACCGTCGCTGGTGGTATGTATGAACAAACGGTTCAATCAATAAGGAATATTGAACATGTCCTAAAGGATGTTAACGGTACACTTGATGATGTTGTCATGCTACGGATCTATATCAAACAAGGTTTTGATAGTCATGAAGAACAAATGGATATCGCTAAAGCATTACAGGAGAAATTTACTTCGGCTCCTCCCGCGTCGTCATGGATTATTGTTACTGGATTATCATTGCCTGAATGGTTAATTGAAATTGAGGCTCATGCTATCCTAGATTAATTAAATTGTTAATATTGTTCCGTCGAGATACATATTGTCATTTGCTATGTGTCTTGACGTGAAATGAATACGGATTAATCCATGGTATTATTATGGGTATTGATAAATAACCCAATGCTAAATGCTTTCTTTGTGTGTTATTAAAATAGAGTTAGCAGAACTGCAAGACGTTTGCCGAAAAATAGAAATTGTAAGAAGTGATTCAATATGGAATTAATTAATAGATAAGCCTTTTATCTTGTTTAATCGATTTAACTAAACCTAAATTTCAGTGATCTTTTCTCGATGAATCCAATCAATAATCATTTAACTCGAACTTTAGCAAGTATATAACTAATATAGTTTAGGCTAACATGATTGATAAATAAGACTATTCTTATCTATTTAGTAATCCGTTTTTATTCAGAGAACTAAGTAAATAAAAAAATATTTTATTTCAATGTTATGGGTGTTTATGTGCGATATGTCATTTAATAATTCACCTTAGATAGAATGATTTTTTAATGTTAATATCAGAAATTAAAGGATTGAAGGGTAAAATATTTGGTTTAATTTGGATAATGCTTCTGTGATTCATATGTTAATATTATTAACATTAAGCATGTAATAATTGCTAATATTCAACAAAATTGTAATTAAGAAGATTATCTAATGAAGACAACATTAAAACTTGGTTTACTTGGTATCGCTGTGCTTACTATTTCTGCATGTGATAGCTTAGATCCTACAAGTAATAAAGGCGAATTTTATTACAGCAATCCAACAACAAGTAATATTTCGTTTAAAGTAGATGGTAAAGATTATGAAGCTTTGCCTGGACATAGGGATATTATTAAGCTTTCACCGGGCGTACATAAATTAGAAAATAGCCAAGGTGATACTTTTTCCTTTATGGTTTTTGATAATAATAATGGTGGTATCCTTAACCCGGATAACAATGTTTATTATACGGTATCAGAAGCGTATGCCGTTGAAGGACAAGCTGCGCGTTTTAATCCGACCACTTATAAAGTCACGATAAATGGCCATGAAATAGAAATGGCAGTAAGAAGTGCAAATGCGCCTGTTATTGATGGGAATTTATTTAAATGCAGCTATCAACTTGGTGAGCCATTCCCTGAAACAGTGGTCATCAATGATCGTAATTCAAATGGTAATATTGCGACTAAATGCTTTGATAAAACAGAGCTAGTACAATACATCTCTAAAGAATACGATGAAAATCTCGCACCTGTTTCGCCTGGCGATGAAACTAAAGATACAATCAATATGACCTTTAGTTATGATCTTCCAACTGCGAACTTTACTAATCCTGAAGTTCAAGCAACAGCGGAAGAAGTATTGGGTTTACTCAAGCAATTTCAAGACACTAACGATACTGATATTCAAGATAAATTGGAAAAACAATTCCATAAGCTAAGCATTGATTTGGTTACAGTGCACACCAAGAATGCCGCGACTACGCCTGTTTCGCAAAATGAAGAGTATAATGATTTCGTTAATAGAACGAGTGATTTACGTACTTATGGTATTTGGACTAGATAATTAAAATGTCGTTTTTCGCAAAGGCCACTAATATTGTGGCCTTTATTGTATGTATAATCACCATATAAAATTAAGAGTATCCCTATAAGCTAACCAGAGTAATCTTATTTAAAATAAAATTAATAAAAGGATGATGATTATATTAATTTACTATAATCACATTAAATTGAATTGTATTTTATATAGGAATAACCAAAATGAATACAATGTTAAAATATTTTTTAGCTTTTGCAATTACTTCAATATTATTTTTATTTTCTTTGGTAGCAAATAGTCAATCAGTGATAACAAATGGTCAACAACCTGAAATGTTAGATTTAGTATTTGTTTTAGATAAAAGTGGCTCAATGTCAGGTTTTGAATCAGATACTATTGGTGGTTTTAATAGTGTGCTAACCGAAAATCGGGATAAAAAAGCTAATGTGTTTATTACAACAGTTTTATTTAATAATAAAACATCTGTTCTTCACAATAGAGAGCCAATTCACAAAGTATCCAATTTAACATTAGATGATTACCAAGTTGGCGGTAATACAGCTCTGTTAGATGCAGTTGGTAACACCATTATTAAAATGCAACAAAATAGAAAAATAACCAAGAATAATAATGTTCTATTTGTCATTATCACGGATGGCGAAGAAAATAGCAGTCGTGAATATAGCCAAGCTAAAATTAAATCGATGATTAAATCTGCGGAAACAGAAGATAAATGGGACTTTATTTTCCTTGGAGCTAATATCGATGCGGTTACAGCCGCGGATAATATTGGTATCAGCTCTTCAAAAGCAACGGGTTATGTACAAGATAAATCAGGTTATGATAAAGCCTACAAAGCAGTCAATAACGCGGTAGAATCTAAGAAAAGTATGTCACCAATATCCGAGAGTTGGAAACAAGAAGTTGAAGCTGATGCAGTAGAACGCACTAAAAAATAGTGTTGCACACTTACTCCTTAAGGGCGTGACGTCCATCAATATTGGAATTTCCCGTTATATATCAAGATGCCATTAATTTAAGGCATCTTGATTATTTTTGTCATTATAAAAAATTAAGTTTTCAATATTACCGAGTATTTTTCAGCGCATCAAACATGCCTTGCGCTAAATAGTTTTGTGTAGTTTGTACTCCCGGCAATACAAAATAGTATCCACCGCCAAAGGGTTTAATGTAGCGTTCAAGAGGTTCACCATTAAGGCGTTTTTGGGTATCAATAAAACCTGTTTTGAGATTTTTTTGGTATGAAACAAATATCAGCCCCATATCTAGCGCGCCATTTGGTGTTAAACCTAATGAGTAACTATAACTACGTCGTCTTAATTTTGCCGTATAACGCTCTGGATTACGAGGCTCCGCACGACGCATGTGAGAATCAAATAATACTCGATCACCGTGAGGATCTTTAGCAAATTCAGGGTCGTCATGTTCTTGTTTCATGCCAATAGGTGCGCCAGTTTCTTTATGGCGGCCAAAATCATTTTCCTGATCTTCAAGGGGAGTTCTATCCCAAAATTCAAGATTAAAACGAATAAGGCGTACTGCTTGATAAGTGCCACCTGAACACCATTCTGGCTCTTTGCTTCCCTCATTTATCCAAATTAGCTCATCCATTAATTGTTTATCATTGATCGGAGCATTGCCTGTACCATCTTTAAAACCAAATAAATTTATGGGTGTTGAGCGTTGATCAATATCACGCGAAGGTAAAAAACCATCTATTTTCCAAAGTGGAAACATAAAGGGTGCAGAATGACGCAAAAGGTCACGCAATGCGTAAATAACACTCTCTTGACTATTGGCGCAGATTTGCAGCGTGATGTCTCCACCGCACCACTCTTGTTCTAATCGATCATTTGGGAAGCTGGTCATTTCAACCAGGTAATGTGGTTTGACTTTATCTAAACCAAATCGAGAGTCAAACAAGCTATCTCCAAGCGAAACAGTGATCGTCAGCGAGTCGGGTTGGATATGTGTACCTAAAATACCTGATTCAGCGGGAGGCATTCTATCGTTTGGTATTTTTGGTGCGTTCTGAAATTGTGTGAGGTAGGCAATGCGCTTTGTGAGAATTTCAAACAATTTTTGCAGTTTATCGAGCGATTCTGCCGTGACATTAAAGGCAATAAAGGAGGCATTTTTTTGCTCTGGTGTTAAAACACCGGCTTGATGTATACCTTCAAAATCAATGGTATTACCATAAAATAGTTGGCAATCATTTTGGCGAGTATTGGCTGCAAGAGTTGGTGCAGCGGCAACCAAACTACCAATAGCTAATGTTTTTAATGCATTTCGCCGCGAAAAGCTCAATGGCGTAGAACGAGTTTGTAATTTTGCCTTCATGGCTTGTTGCCTCAATATTTATAATACACATCGATACTTAGCTGGTATCTGAGCAATGCAAGGTTTTCGGCTTGTTGAGTTAGCACAGAATACAACGCCATTTTGTCTTTCTTACTGAATTGACTGTATGGCTGAAAATAATCAGATTTTGATTGGTAAGACTGAATAATACTATTGGCTAGCTGATAGTTTTGTTGAATTCGCTTAAGTGCATTCGGATCAATAAATGGCTTGATGACGCGGATGACTTCTTCAGAACCACGTAAGTTAGCGGCGATATCGGCTATATCCGATTGGCTATAAACATTCTCTTTTCCAGCTAATTTTGTTTCAAGGATCATTTCAATAAAATCTGCCGAGGCTTGAACTAGTTTTGGAATTTCAATGTGTTCAGTGGCGACACGATTGTGGAGATCCTGCACTTTCATCAATAGTTCATCAGCCGCAATGAGAGCAGTTTTGGTGTCTTTTCGGTCAAATAACTGATATTCCACTAGATGAAAACCGGTAAAACGGTAATCTTTCTCACCTTCGAGAAAATAGTCTGCTCTTGCATTAAGAATGCGGTCGGTATTACCAAATAACATCATGATCGGACGAATAGCTTCGTAATGTTGATGAGCCTGAATATAGGCTTGTTTTGCGGCGTTGAGATCATCTCTTGTTAAGCTATTTTTCAATATTTTCAATTGAGAGATCACTTCACTCAATTCAACTTGGGTGAAGTCTAAGTAAGCGTTGATCGCATTTTGATATTTCTTAGGTGTGGGAATATCACCTTTGGCAATAATAATATCATCCCCTGTTTGTACAGGGGATCGTAAGGCTTTAGCCGAAACACTGAAAGGTATCGCTGCGAGTAAAAATAAGCTACACAGTAAGCTGATGCGGTGGCTTAGTGAACTACGCATGTTTTTTACTCCGTGAAAACAGAGTGATAACTACAACCCAATAAATCACAAACGTAATGATGCTTAACCAAATAGGCTGAGAACGATAGGCAAAGAAAGATGAGATAAAATTCCCAGCGATATTGGAATCATCTAATAATGCGGAGGTATCCCATGCTGGGTAGATGAGAAACTCAGGAATAGAATAATCATATTCAATCAATAAGTTTGCGCTTTCTTCAACCCCTTTGAGTAGTAGCGACAAGGCGAGAAACAGCAAAATGATACCAGTAACCTTGAAGAATATTTTCCATGAAACGAAGCGGTTAGTTAGCAAGAAGGCATATAAAGTCAGCGCGGCAATTAAAATACCTGCTGCTACTTCAATAAAGAAATCAGTCGCATTTGCAGAAGTCAGTGACATGATAAAACTCGATAGAAAGACCACAATTTCACTTCCTTCACGAGCAATGGCAATCGCGATAATCAGTGCCGCTCCCCACCAGTTATGATGCTGAGCATTACGATTAATACCTGACTCAATCTCAGATTTCATGGCACTGCCATGTTTGTTCATCCAATACACCATTTGTACGATCAAAATACAGGCTAGTACCTCCATAAAGATCATAAATAGTGACTGCCCCGTATCATCGAGAACATTGAATACACCATAAATCAATAATGCTAATAAGATGGAAATGATAATACCGAGAGAAACACCACCCCACAAAAACTTCATCCCGTTACGAGCATCGGGATGGCGTTTGATCCAAGCATAGATAATGCCAATAACCAACAAAGCTTCAAAGCTTTCACGCCATACAACAAACAGAACTTGCCCCATAACCTGTCCTACTCTTTTGCTATGATCTCACCCTTGGGGTGAGAAAGGTGGAAATCATCAAAAAAGGTATAGCTACCCGGTTTTAAGGGAGCAATTACAACTACAGAGCTAGCACCCGGAGCGAGAACTTTTTCTTTACGCAATTGGGTGCTTTCAAATTCAGCAGGTTCGGTTCCTGTGTTAGTTATCTTGATACGAATAATGGTTTTTGCAGGAACTTCAAGAATACGAGGGATCAAATCACCATTTTTCATTTCTAATTCAACAGTAAATTTTTCTGCGGCAAAAACGGCACTCGGGATTAGCGCGGAAAAGACTAGCAGGGCGAGGCTTAATAGTATTTTCATGATATTGGCTCTAAGAATTAATCACGAATAAAACAAAAAGGGCTATACACAGTGGCTAGCCCTTAAACCTAGAGGTCTGTAGGTTAGTAACTACCTTTACGACCTACACCTGCATAGTCAAAGTCCCATGAAACTTCAATAGGCTTAAACCAAGGTGCAACCCCTGTTTCTTTATCAATATGGCGGCCAAACACTGCCTGTTTATTGTGTGACGGTGGATAAATTTTATAGGTCACTCGGTACTTACCGTTGCCATCTAATTTAATGTTTTCACCGTAGTGAGGACCATCGCTGGCAACCATTGGCATAAATGTGCCAGATTGGGTTTGTGGCTTATCACCGAGTTTGGTTACGGTGTATTCAACTGTGAGGTAAGGGATCCAATCACCTTCAGCAAAACCATTTGGGTTGTCTTCAACCGCATGAATATCGGCTTCTAAGTGGATATCGGCTTTATCCGCAGCAAGATGTGACTTCGCGTGATGTCCTTCTTCGGTATCCATTGTAATTGGTTGAAGGTAAACACCTTGGATTTCCATTCCATCTTTAATGACAGGATGCCCTAAAGGGTATTCTTGAGCGAAAGCAGTGATTGAAAATAATGCTAAACCCGAAACAGCGGCTTTATAAGCGAGTTTCATCGGTATGTCCTTACTATTATTTATCATAAGAAAGTAATGATAATCATTATTATTACCATAATTCAAGCTAAAGTTTAGGCTGTAAATTTAATTTATTGCCAAATACATGAAAAGTTTTAAAAAAATAGTTATGGTAAGGGCTGTTATTATTTTATTTAAAATATCTTTATGTGAAAGACATTATCTTATTTTTTCTTATTTTATCTCATTGTGAATTGAACAAACATCATTCATGGTTTACGAATATATTAATGATATGAAGGTATAGAGTATGCAAAAACGTTATCTTGATTGTGCTGCTTCTGAGATATTGCAGTTAAGTAAAGGAAATCTATTAGAAGCCATTAAGGGAAGTGAAGGACGATTAGTGGTTTCAGAAACCATTGGAACTATTCAACCGGTGTTAATGAATGTAACAAATGCAGAACTTGCAGCAAGTCAGGGCGCAGATATTTTATTATTGAATATTTTCGACGTAGACAATCCAGTGGTTCAAGGACTTCCTTTAGGTACCGAGCCTCAAGAGATTATTCGAACTTTAAAATACTTAACCGGGCGAGTGATTGGTGTTAATTTAGAACCAGTCCCAGCAGGTTTTAATAATCCAAATCAAGATAAACAATGGCAGATATCGGAAGGGCGCTTAGCAACGGTTAAAAATGCCATTAAGCTAAAAGAAATGGGCGTTGATATTATTGTTTTAACCGGAAATCCGGGGAATGGAGTCACTAACCAAGAAATTAATCAAAGCCTAAAAGAGCTAAAAGCGGTTGTGGGTGAAGACGTTATTTTGATCACCGGAAAAATGCATGCTGCAGGGGTATTAAATGCGGCAGCGGAACAGCTCATTACTGAAACAGACATTCGTTGTTTTATTGATAGCGGCGCGGATGTCATTTTGTTGCCAGCACCGGGAACTGTTCCAGGTATTTCTGCGGAGTTTGTTCAAAAAATGATAGCGTACTGCCATTCACAAGGTGTATTAACCATGACGGCGATTGGCACTTCACAAGAAGGCGCTGATTTGCAAACCATTCGTCAAATTGCCTTAATGTGTAAAATGGCAGGAACGGATTTACATCATATTGGTGATTCGGGATACAACGGAATTGCACTGCCTGAGAATATTTTGAATTATAGTATTGTCATTCGTGGCGTGAGGCATACTTATTCGCGAATTGCGCGTTCAATAAACCGTTAATCTATTTTTCGTAATACTTCCCGCGATCGTGTATGCAGTAAATAGAGCACTATATTGATGAACCCGAGTCACATATTTATTTCTATGACTAGGGTTCCGTATCTTTTCTGACTAGCGACAACTCGAATTATTTAGGGAATATCATTCATTCGTTATAGTTCATGCCGCAGTATGTGCCTTGTATCTGATTTACTTACTAGTTTATGAATATAGTACTAAAAATGAGAGCATAGATATGGTATTGCAGATTAAAAACGAATATTTTTAAAAGAATCAAAGGAAGAGATATTTTTACAAATTAATCAAAATTAGCTTTGTAGTATGAACTTCTTTTATTATTCGTATCAATATATAAATAGATTTAGATAGCGTAATTATAAAATATAAAATATAAAATATAAAATATAAAATATTCCGCGATATATTCTATCGCATAATAATTGAAGGTGTTATTTTATTTACCAATTTACATTGGTTATAGTAATATGAGAAATATAGACTAATTATTTTTTATAAAAATAATTTTTTGTGTGAGGTCACAAAACTAATAATTAAATCAATTTATAGTTAAAATGATAATATGTTTATGATCACCTAGGTGAAACTCAGGCTAAATTGGCCTTTAATTATTAAAAAGAATTTTCTACATGGCTAA
>NZ_KB233222.1:72386-344012 GCF_000314855.2 Providencia burhodogranariea DSM 19968
ATCTTATTTTAAGGGAAGTGGACACTAGCCATTGATTTTACAAGGTACGCAGAATTCGCGCACGAATAAGAATATACATCACAGATGAGTCTTCATTTTTAGAATTAGAATCAAATAAACAACCGATTAAAGGTATATCGGAAGCCCCTGGTGTTGATGTCGAAGAATCAACCGCATTATGCTGAATTAAACCACTTATTAACAGCGTATCACCGTCTTTAAGTTGAACGGTTGTATGTTGTGCAGAACAGTCTGATCTATGCTGTGAGTTCAATTAATCAATGCAACACTATCCTTAAATAAGGAGGGCATTGTTATGAAACCAAGAAAACGTATTTACTATACACCTGAACAGAAAGTGATTATTTGGGATAGATATAACCACGGTGACTTATCTGCTTTTTTATCGAGATTCGTCACCAGTCGCTTGCCTGTAATTGAAATTGTTCTGGGTCTAGATCAAAGAATAAAAATTTATTAATACATAGTTTGATTTGTGATATTAAAACTTAATTAGAAATCGACATAATCACAACATAATTGATCGATATATAAGGATGATTATGTCTGTTGACTTATCCTACCCTATAGTTTCTTTAAAATTAGCTGAAGTAGAGAGCGCTATATCATCTGACTTGTTAATGCATTTTGCTAGCCTTACTATCGAAAATGGCTTAGCCCCCATAAATGACATACGGATTGATGCCTCACTCATTGAACCACAAGGAAAAACATTGTGGCTCAGCAATATGCTTACAGAGCCTTTTGCCATAGCGAATGTGTTATCGATGTGTAAAAACCAAGACGAACAATTTAGCTTATTTACTCATCCTATTGAGCTAAAAGGCGCATTTTATTATCTCGCTCCAGTTCTGTGTGAAAACAGATCGTTGATAGCCATTGTGGTTTTTGTTTCTCAAACCGTAAATAGTACTATTTTACTTGCATTAGCTCATTCGGTAGGCCGTGAAATTAGCGAAAAAATAAAACGTCATCTGTATTTGCAAAACCTTGCTTTTGAACATGATATCAATACAGATCGGCGTGAACTTAGTATTCAACAAGTTGAAAAAGCGGCGATTATTGAAGCGGCTAAAGTATGTTGCGGGAAAATTCAAGAGATGCACCAGATTTTAAATATGGGTAGAACAACGCTATGGCGCAAGCTAAAGCAATATGACATTAATATAAAAGCGTACAAATAATGGGATATTCCCTTTCGTTGCTTTGAAAGGGAATTATGATATTTAATTGATAGTTAATGAGGAATCTTCAGTCGATAGAGTGATTTTTATGTGATCAGGAATATTAATAATATTCTCACCAAGGTTGACGAGCATTGGGATCCCCATTTTTGCTGCAATAATGCTGGTATGTGAGTAAGGTGAACCTTTAGCGAGAGCAATCCCTGCTATCATTGTATTTTGGTTACGAACTAATTCAGATGGGCCAAGGTTATCACTCAGAATAATAGTCGGTTCTGCTAAGGTTAATGTTTTCGCAGTCTGTGACGATATTGACATCAATAGTTGTTTCTTTAAGTCATCAATATCGATAAATCGTGCTTGTAAATAAGCATCATCTAACTGTTGATATTGCTCGGACATCTCATTGAATATCGCCAAAATTGCGGCATAGGCAGTAATTTCTTCATTCTCTATTTTTTGTTTCACCGAACCAATGATGTCATCATCATCTAGCAATAAGCTATGACCGCGAAAAATATCAGCAATACTTTTTCCATATTGCTCTGTAAGGGTGTCTGCCAATGTATTCAATTGTGATTTTAATTGCTCAAAGGCTTGAGTTGCTTTGGTTATTTCATTTTTACTACCTTGGTGTGAAGATTCAATCAATTCAATACTTGGAGTCCAATGGTACGCAAGGCCCGTAACTGTGGGGATGTAGGCTGCTTTTCCTATAAGGATTGTATGACTTGTTGAATTGACATCATCACCAAAGTTTTGCTGAGCTAACTGTTCGAAGGCAGCGATTGCTGCTTGACTATCTGAGCCTTCAGCAATCAAGGTAATTTTATCGCCTTTCTTAACTTGTAACAGTGCGATTTGGTTCATGCTTTTGGCATCAGCTTGTTTCTGGCCATTATGTAATTCAAGTCTTGCTTTGAAGCTCGAAAGTTGTGATGCAAGTTTTGCTGCGGGGCGGATATGAAGTCCTGCTGGGTTTCGTACTACCCAGTGTGTTTTAATCGCGGCTTCTGAAAATGAATTATGCTCAATTTCTTTTTTAGGTGTGACGGTAACATTGTCATTGAGTTGTTGCTGTTTGGCTTGTAGTGCTTGGCGAGCTTCTGCCAAAATTGTATCAATTGAAGCACCACCAGAAGCGGCTGCGGTAATAGCAATAGTACCTTCTACAAGCGGAGCACTGCACAAATGAACTTTTTCTGCCAAGACGGGGTCGATTAAATCCAGTGCCGTTTCTGCGCTAAGAAGTGCGCTACCTAAATCCATCAATAAAATAATACTAGAAGCTTCAGATAATGCTTCGATTGCTTCCATCACTTTGACTGCATCTGTGCCAATAGGATGGGCTTCATCATCAACACCAGCAGCAGTGATTATCTGGCAATTTTGTTTATTTTGCATTTGCTCTGCTAATTGTAGTAATCCGTCTGCAAGCATTTTGCTGTGAGAAACAATAATGAGACCAATCATTTACCTCTCCTTTATCAAGTATTGAAACATTTATACCTGCGATATTTCAAGTTGCCGTTGAATGGTATCAACGACTTAATTCAAATTACAATTCTTTTTCTTTTATGATTATTTATTCATCAGAATAGCGTTGTTATTCACCGTGGTGCAAGCAAAATTATTTTTGATATATCAAATTGATATCATTTGATATTAGAAGATTTTACAGAATAAAGAGAGGGTGATTGCTGACATTTAGCAATAAAAACGAAAAGTCATTTCACAAAAATGAGTGGTTTTATTAGTAATCAAATATATTTGCTATTTAGCAATCTGTAGGGTGGATGTTATTTATATTTAACTTATATATGATATTTTATTTTTTTTAGCGTAAGTAGGTAAAATAAATTCGAATGATGTTGTGAGTTGGAATCAACTAATTATTTGATGTTTATATTGTGATATTGCAGTGATTATTTGGATTAAGAAGACCTTTTTAAGGTTAATAATTTAACTTGACGATAATTTATTTTATACATAACGAAATAATGTATTTACATTGGTAAGGCTAATTAGTAGAGGAATATACAGTTTATATATGTAATAGTTGCTTTGTGAAATCAATAATTCAACTTAAGCTTAAATGTAGTGTAAATAGGTAAGGCTGCCACATCTAAAATTAACATGTGCCAGCCTAGGTCAATAATCTAGCCATATGAATTAACTATAGCTTGTTTTAACTGTAAAATTCTTAACATTCAAAGTGAAACCATATTAAATAGTTAAAATTTCTGATGATTTAATGATGAAAAACCAAATCAATATCTTTACAGTAATGTTGGCAGTCCATGTCCCATATATCTTATAAATTTCTAGAGTATGTATTTATGTATTCGTACTCTTGTATTAATTGCGGTAAGGATTTTATTCCAAGTTTTGTATAAATATTCGAACGATGTACCTCAACAGTTCTTGGTGAAAGCTCCAATATTTCAGCTGTTTCCTTGCTTGTATTACCTTTAAGAATCATATCCATAATCTCTTTTTCTCGATTCGAAAGGCGGTCAAACTTATCCGTTAGGTGGGTATATTTCTTATATTCCTCGTATACATTAATAAAGTGTTCTGTTGCATTATTAATCGCATATGCAATATCTGAATCTTTAAAAGGAAAAGAAAAGAAATCGAATGCACCTGATTTGAAGCTCTCACGACAAAGTTCTACAGAAGGTTTTTCTGATAGGACAATAAACGGGAGGATACCAAATGAACCATTGATATTATTTAACCTATCAAAATGATTATTTTCACTGTTTAGGAATATTAATACACACTCTTTTGCTCCTTCTTCTTCAGGGTAAGTATAATTACTTGTGAATGTATCTTCATCATTATAGAATTTAAAGTTGAAACCAAAAGAATCCATCATAAGTTTCAGTTTATTCTTAATGACATTGTCACTTTCTATGATTATGTGAATGGTGTTATTCATCACCATACTCCTATTACACTGATTTGATATTCATATAAATTTGATTAAATATGTGGAACCAAACAGCAAACTAAGCTGATGGTAATATTTTCTTGCTAATTTTTTTGTTTTATTATTAATAATATTCTCAGACCTTAATTTATATTAAATTCTACAGCCAGATAAATTTAATATAAAAATAGAGATAATGGTTAAAGTTTGTATCTACAAGTAAGAAATAATTAATACTCATTAAAAGTTATATGTAAGTTTACTTAATTTCGTTTGTTTTATTAGATCTTTTATAAAAAATTCTTATATAACTAAATGATAATATCGTAAAAGAGTAATCATAAAAAGTGTTAATAGTGCATTTTAATTCAATTTTTTTTGTGATAATAACTTTAGTTTACATTTACCTTAATAGATGATTTTTATCCCTATCGTGTTAGAATTTTCATTCAACTTATTTATCGGCTGAGTGGATATACTTAATGGCTTCTTTAAAAGATGTAGCTCGACTTGCTAATGTTTCATTGATGACAGTCTCAAGAGCTATCAACAATCCTGAACTTCTGAAGCCTGAAACATTAAAGCAGGTACAGCAAGCCATTGAAAAACTTAACTATGTCCCGGATTTTTCTGCGCGTAAAATTAGAGGTAAAGGGTCAAAAATATCCACCGTCGGTGTTTTAGCGCTTGATACAGCGACAACGCCTTACTCGGTTGAGATCATTCTTTCAATCGAACAGACCGCAAGGCAATTTGGATGGAGTAGCTTTGTCGTTAACATCACATCCACTGAAGACAGTGAACGTGCGGTTCGACAATTATTATCTCAACGACCAGATGGCATCATTTATACAACAATGGGATTAAGGGAAGTTTCTATCCCTGAGCGACTACATAAAAGCCATTTAGTACTCGCAAACTGCATT
Organism: Providencia burhodogranariea DSM 19968; assembly: GCF_000314855.2. Lineage (GTDB taxonomy): Bacteria > Pseudomonadota > Gammaproteobacteria > Enterobacterales > Enterobacteriaceae > Providencia > Providencia burhodogranariea. The sequence goes on from NZ_KB233222.1 coordinate 77,453, forward strand.
GATACCTCAAAAAATTTTCCTGCTTATATCCCTGATGACTATAATGGACAATATAGCGCTATTTGCCGGCTGATCGAAAAAGGCTACCGAAAGCCACTATGCCTGTATATCCCACAAGAAACATTAGCAGGAAAAATACGTAGAGAAGCCGTCGAGTCTGCATGGGATGTCGCTAAGCTTCCTAAAGAAGCGCTAAGGCAGTATCACCTTGATTGGGGTGATGAACACTATCTTGATGTCATTGGGCTAATCAATTCACATTGTGATAATGGCAAGCCTGATTTTGATGTTGTTATTTGTGGTAATGATCGTATCGCCTTTTTAGCTTATCAAGTTTTACTTTCTAAAGGACTACGAATTCCTAACGATGTTGCTGTGTTGGGGTATGACAATATGATTGGTGTGGGGGAGTTGTTCTACCCGCCACTCAGTACAGTCGTATTACCGCACTATCAACTTGGTCAGCAAGCGGCATTACATATAATTGAGCAAAGAAAAAATAATGGTACTCAATATGTTCCTTGTAACCTTCTTGAAAGGTTATCAATATAATTAAAGATAGGATCGCTCTTCAAGAAAGCGATCCTTAAAAGCAATATATTATTCTACGGATTTATTTAATTGCCACATCGTTCCTTTGAGTAATTTTGCACTTTGATTAATTGCAAATAATGTCAATGCTCGTTCACCTTCTTGTGGATAAATTCGGCTGGTGAAGCACAACTCGCCATCGTTGATAAATACCTCAAGACTTGATTTATCAATAAAGGCTCGAATTTTAAGATGCCGAGTTTGAGGTAGTGCAGTACAGCGATAGTCACTTATCACATGCTCAGGATAATGTCGGGATAATGTGAGTTGTTGAGTTTGACCATCAATAAAAAATTCGGCACCGTTACCTATTGCTAAACCGAATTTTTCAGCAGGACTTTGCTGTAAATCCCAAATTAATTCTATTTCACATGCACTTGCATCGCTATGCAGCACTATAGTTTGGTTTTTTGCCAGAACACTTGGCTTAATTTCAATCGCTTCTTGGCGTAGTGACGTAAGTTCTCTGATTGGATTAACCAACACTTTACCTTGATCATTCAAGGTAAGTTCTCTTGGTAAAGTGAAGCAACCAGCCCAACCATCGACTTTTGACGGCATATTGCTTTCCCACATATCCATCCACGCAATTGCAATTCGACGGTCATCTTCAGCTAAGAATGTTTGAGGTGCATAAAAATCATGGCCAAAATCGATCTCCGTGAATTGATTGGTGATCTCATAAGGCTGATTAGGAGACCAATTACCAACAAGATAACCATTTTGGAAACGATTTCGATACTGGTGTCCTTGCGGCTTTTTTCCTTGCGGCGAAAACAGTGTGACAAATTGTTCGCCTAAAGGGAAAAAGTCTGGGCATTCCCACATATAAACGTTTTTATCATCTGTTTTGGCGAGCACTTGATATTCATCAGACCAGTGTAAAAGCTCATCACTACTAAATAATAAAATTTGCCCTTGATCCAAGCTATCTCTTGCACCAACAACCATCCACCAACGAGCATCTTGATACCAAACTTTAGGATCACGGAAGTGCATGTAACCTTCAGGTGATGGAATGATCACACCTTTTTTCTCAAAATGGATCCCATCCTCACTGATCGCAAGACATTGGGATTGGTAGATTTGACTGTCATTCCCTTCGCCGTCTAACCAAATATGACCCGTATAGAATAGGTATAATTTACCCTCATGACTTATTGCTGATCCTGAAAAGCAACCATCGCGGTCATATTCATCACCGGGTGCAAGCGCGATAGGTTGGTGTTGCCAGTTAACCATATCTTTACTTGTTGCATGTCCCCAGTGCATCGGCCCCCAGTCAGAACTGAAAGGGTGATGTTGGTAGAATGCATGATAAAGCCCCTCATGATAAATCAGCCCATTAGGATCATTTAACCAGCCGGCATAGGTGGCAAGGTGATATTCAGGATAAAATTGCTTGTTGAGTGATTTTCTTGCTGTTTCAAGGGCGGTAGATGCCAGGTCAATGCGCTGTTTCATCATGGTTCCTTTTGTTACAGATTGGTTTTGAATTTAGCTAAGAATTTTGAATCTTTAAGAAATACAATTTATTAGAAGATTTAATGCTAATTCAACTTACCGTTAATCGGATGGTGTGATATAACGCGTGCGTTGATATCGGTTTTTAATTATACTCTATACTATTATGTTAACGTTAACAATGCAACGTTTCTCGTGCTAATTTTCTTTAATCATAATTGTTGCTAATCTATGCCAAATACATCTAATTCGAGTTTTGGTAAAACAGAGAAAAGATTGGAAAAGGAAAAATTATGAAAGTTTGGTCTTTAGGTGATGCAGTTGTTGATTTAATTCCTTTACAGAATATGCAATATGAGGCTTGCGCTGGTGGGGCACCTGTCAATGTTGCAGCTGGGGTTGCAAAGTTAGGGCAGCCAAGTGGTTTTATTGGCCGTGTAGGTGAAGATGCCTTCGGTCACTTCATGCAAAAAACGTTATTTGATATTGGCGTTGATACGAATGCGATGGAATTTGATGAACAGCATCGCACAAGTACAGTATTAGTATCACTACATGAAAATGGTGAGCGTGAATTTTCATTTTTAGTTTCACCTTCAGCTGACCAATTTCTCAGTAATAAAAAATTACCTATATTTGATAAAGATATATTACATTTTTGTTCATTAGCTCTTGTGCATCCTGTTTGCCGAGGGTCTTTAAGCGAAGCCATGAACAAAATGAAACAAGCGGGCGGACTACTCAGTTTTGATGTCAATATTCGCCCTCAAATGTGGTCTGATCCTGTTGAAATGCATACCATAGTTGATCAATTTGCTTATCAAGCTGATATTCTTAAGCTTTCTGAGGAAGAATTGTTGTGGCTGACTAAGGAAATTACACTAGATAGTGCGATTGAAAAATTAAAGAGCTACCCAGCTCGTTTGAAAATAGTGACGCAGGGCGCTAAAGGGTGCTTAGTTTTGACTCAAAATAGCCAAGTTGCGATTAGTGCTTATCTGGTAAAAAGTGTTGATACAACAGGAGCTGGAGATGCGTTTATGGCAGGGTTACTTGCTGCAATTGCCCAGTTTGGTGTTAGTGATGAAGATGAGTACTTCTTGAAGATTATCACTCAAGCTGCGGCATGTGGTGCTTTAGCAACAACACGCAAAGGTGCAATCAGTGCCGCACCAACCCAGCAGGAACTGGCGCTGTTTATTGAACAACAACCGCCATTACATATTCGCGAATTATAATATCCAAACCAATACTGTAGGCTGTACATGCAAATATAGTCTACAGCTTAAATTGTGATGTTTAGTTAGGTTAGTAAGATTGCTTGGCTTGATGCACACATATACTTAAATTTTTAGTGTGTCGAAATAGGCTAAAATCATAAATATTGCTTTTGTAACAGACAAATAGGTAAGTAAAGGCGTATGATATTCCCATCTAAATTTTTTTTAAAATGACATCAGTTTGGGTTTATTATGTGGTTACGATCTGGAGTCGGGTTAGCTATTTTTTCTTATATCCTTTGGGGAATTACACCACTGTTTTATCGTTTATTACCTGGTGCGCAACCCCTAGAGTTACTTGCTCAGCGTGTTATCTGGTCTATTCCACTTTTATTGTTAATCCGCATGGTGATTAACAATAAAACAATATGGAAGCAAGTCTGGGCTGATAAGCGGTCGGTAATTTTGTGTTTATTTAGTTCAGCTGTCATGGCGATATCATGGGGAGCGTTCACTTACGCTTTGACTCATGAGCAAGTGTTAGCCGCCAGTCTTGGTTATTTTATTAATCCGCTATTTTCCATTTTATTGGGAATGCTATTTTTGCATGAAAGGCTAGTTTTAGCTGAAAAAATGGCAGTGATGCTTATTCTTGCTGGCGTTTGTTTTCAAATTTGGCAATACGGTCAATTGCCAATGCTTGCATTGGTGATGGGCAGTGCTTTTGCCATTTATGGTTTGATCCGTAAATTTATTCGTTTTGATGTTATCACCTCGCTTTTCATTGAGGCGGTATGGCTATTACCTGTGGCTATCGGAATTACGTGGTGGTTGACAGCTAATGGAACCAGCGCAGTAGCTGTGGGCGATTGGCACATTAAGTTACTGTATATGCTGGCAGCACCTGTGACCATTATTCCATTACTGTTTTTCACTGCGGCGATTAAACGTACGACATTAACGGTGATAGGCCTCGCTCAATATATTGAACCCACTATTCAATTTTTACTCGCAGTGTTCCTATTTAACGAATTATTTGACTGGGTAAAGGGAGTTAGCTTCTCTCTGATTTGGTTGGGACTACTCTGTTGCATTATCGCTCTATTGTACAAGCGCTATGGTCAATTACATAAAAAAGCACCTTTTGTAACGGGGCGAGATAAAACGCCTCACACCTAGTACCACGTTCAATAGATTAAGTGGTATTGAAGATCTTCGATGGTTAAGGCAAACGATTGCCTATATAATCTGTGCTATCAAATCGGTACATTTGCATAAAAGGTTATCTATCATGAATCAATTAGGTACAGCACTTTGTCCTTCTGCAACTAAAGTTATGTTACTTGGCTCTGGCGAGCTTGGAAAAGAAGTGGCGATTGAGTGTCAGCGTTTGGGCATTGAAGTGATTGCGGTTGATCGTTATGACAATGCGCCTGCAATGCATGTAGCTCATCGTAGTTATACCATCAATATGTTAGATGGTGAGGCCATTCGCCAACTTGTTGAGATAGAAAAGCCTGATTTTATTGTGCCGGAAATTGAAGCTATCGCGACAAAAACGTTAGTCGAACTTGAGGAACAAGGGCAAAAAGTAGTGCCTTCTGCTAATGCAGTTTATTTAACGATGAATCGTGAAGGGATCCGTCGACTTGCAGCAGAAGAGCTGGGATTACCAACATCAGATTATCGTTTTGTTGAGACTCAAGCTGATTTTATTGCAGCAGCGATAGAGATTGGTTTCCCTTGTATCGTAAAACCAGTGATGAGCTCATCGGGTAAGGGGCAGAGTATTATTCGCACCGCACAAGATCTTGATGCCGCGTGGCATTATTCACAAGACGGTGGACGCGCCGGTCAGGGTCGTGTGATTGTGGAAAAAATGGTTAATTTTGATTTTGAAATTACCATGCTGACGATCAATGCTATTGATGGCATTCATTTCTGTGCGTCAATCGGACATCGCCAAGAAAAAGGTGATTATCGTGAATCATGGCAGCCGCAACAGATGAGTGAAACTGCATTGAAAAATGCACAATATGCAGCCGCTAAAATTGTTACTGCTTTAGGCGGATATGGTTTATTTGGTGTTGAATTGTTTGTTTGCGGTAATGACATCATTTTCAATGAAGTTTCGCCAAGACCTCATGATACAGGGATGGTGACTCTGATTTCACAAAACTTATCTGAATTTGCATTACATGTGCGCGCCTTTTTAGGGTTACCGATTGGTATCATTCGCCAATATGGCCCAAGTGCGTCTGCGGTAATTTTGCCAGAATTACATAGCCGTGATGTGGTTTTTGCAGGCCTTAGTCAGGCATTCGATTCTGACATTCAATTACGCTTGTTTGGTAAACCAGAAATTGCGGGAACACGTCGATTAGGAGTTGCTCTCGCTATAGCAGATTCTATTGAAACTGCGTTAAAGAAAGCCAAAAACGCAGCCATAACAGTAAAAGTTAGCGGATAATTATTTCATCATAGCCCTTTGTTTTCACGGGGGCTGTGATTAGTCATAATTCATGCTCTCTTTTTACACTTGCTTATATTTGGCAATCTGTTCGATTTTTCGATAGTGAAACACGGCTAAGATTATAATGGCTGATAGCATCCCATAGCATACAATGATGCTAGACCAGTCGGGCACCCAGAATTGAATGCATCCCCATGCAACTATAGATGCGAAAGACATCTGAATAGTAGCGATAAGTGCAGCTGCTGTGCCGGACAATGCTTTAAAAGGCGAGAGTGCGATTGAAGCTCCCGCCCCCATGAGTAACGCAAAACCAAAGCTACCCACTGTAGCTGGAATAATAAAGCGCCACACATTATTGACACTACCCCACAATCCATTAGCTAATGTAAAGCCAACTACCGCCATTAATAAGCTCATCGCCCCAAACAATAAAATAAGAGGCTCTTTTAGGGTTTTTAACAAGAAGGAAACGGATAAGCTTCCTGCCGTGATAGCAATTGCATTTACGGCAAAATAAAAACCAAATTCATTAATTGGGATAGAGAACTGTTCAATAATTACAATTGGAGAACTCGAGAAAAAAATTAATTGGCTTGCAAAACCACAGCTACTTGCCACCATACCTAATCTAAAACTAGGGTGTTTGAGAACATTTCTATAGTTGCCAATGATTGTTTGAAGACTGATTGAGGTTTGATTGATTTCTAAAGGTAATGGTCTGAACCTTATTAGAATAAAACAAAGTAATAGGTATCCAGAAAGAAAATAAAAACTCGCTTCCCAACCATAATGAATAATTAAAGTACCCCCGACAATTGGAGCCAAAACAGGAACAATGCTAATTACGCCATTTAATAGGCTGAACATTCGGCCAATATCTCGGCCATTAAATAGTTTAGGAACACTTGCAAAAACAGCAACAGCTGCTGCACTGGCACCGAGCCCTTGCAGTAGTCGAAATCCGATCAATACAGAAATACTCTCTGCAAAGTAAGTGAGGAGAGCACTAAAAAAATAAATATAACAGCCTAACGTAAAAATGCGTTGGGGACTAAAGCGGTCAACTAAAGGACCAAAAACCAGCTGGCCGAAACTTAAACTGATAATAAATCCACTGATTAACCATTGTGTTGTCGCGGCTGAGCTATTAAAGGAGTCTGCAATAGTTGTCATGCTAGGAATACAAATATCCAAACCTAGTGGCGCAACAGCAACCAAAGGAAATAACCAAAGAGCACGTTGAGATAATACGGTATTTTTTTTCATAAATTACTCTACCAGCCTAATAAATTTCTGACCGGGTGATTGATAACCTTGCATTTTGAATATTTTAGTTTCAGATTAGAGTGAACAGTTTTATTCATGTCAGGTCGGCTGATATATTTTTCATGTTAAATTCCTTTTTTAGTTGAGTTAAATAATGAGCGGTATGAATCTGTTAATTATTTTGCGTTTAAATCATATAGTTATATTTATTTATAGATGCACATAGAATAATTAAACGAATTGTTTAATGTTATTGCGATAGAGTGACTTTTTTGTCATCTAGAATAACCAGTCACGCTTCAAATTGCATGACTGGTGGCTAAAATTTGCTAGTCGAATCACGGAAATTATCTATACTCTTCAATGAATTACTCTTATCATCCAGATGCAAGTTTAATTATTTGGAGTATAAGTTTACAATTATATAATCTAAATATTATTCAATTATGAATTTTTTAGTTAATAAAATATTCAGTAATTTTAAATAGAATAGTAATTGTGATTTATCATATAATGAATATGATTTAATCATTGATTGTTTATATATTTAATATAAAAAATATTATTGGTAAGTCATTATCGCCTAAGAATTAATTTTATAGCTAATAATCGCCCACCGTACTGCACTGGGGGGCGAGGGTATATACTAATGGTTATCTTGCAGGATCATCGCTGCACCGCGTTCGGCAATCATAATTGTTGGGGCATTGGTATTACCGCTTGGGATTTCTGGCATCACGGAACAATCAATTACTCTTAACTTATTGATGCCATGAACGCGTAAGCGTAAATCAGTGACCGATGTTGTTGTCTCTTTCCCCATTCTACAACTGCCCACAGGGTGATAAACAGTCTTACAAAAATTGCGAACAAACTCTTCGAGTGCCGCATCATCATGACGTACTTGCGGTGGTGGCATCAGAATTTCTTTGCTTACAGATTGAAGAGCCTCAGATTCAAGAACCTTTAAACCAAATAAAACTGCGCGTTTACAGCCTTCCATATCTTCTGGTGAAGCTAAATAGTTAGCATGAATTTTCAATGGCGCTTGTGGGTCTTTACTGCGCAGTAGCAACTCACCACGAGATTTTGGTTGTAGGTATCCTACTTTTAATGAGTAGCCGTGGGTTGCAGGAAGTGGCTCTCCCGGAACATCATCCCAGCTATCGAGTATCGGTAAAAAATGAATTTGAACATCTGGGCGGCCTTGCCCGCAGCTATCAATAAATGCCGCACCTTCGAGCACGTTAGAAGCCAGTAACCCGCTGCGAAAGGCCATCCATTGAAAACCATGACGCAGAGCATTAAGCCCTTGGTCGGCACCAAATAGGCTAATTGGTTCTTTAGTGGTGACATTTATCGACATGTGAAGATGGTCATGGAAGTTTTTACCAACAGGTAAATCTGCAATGCTCTCAATGCCCAATGAAGTTAAATGCTCTTTAGGTCCAATACCCGACAACATTAACAGTTTTGCGGATCCCATTGCTCCAGCACAGATAACAACTTCCTGACTGGCGAATGCTTCAATTTCATGACCATGATTTCCCTGATAAGCAACGCCAACGGCGACACCATTACGGATAATAATACGGTTGACTTGTTTATTAAGTTTTAGTGTCAGTTTATCGCTTGGCATGACACTTTTAAGGTAAGTTTTTGAGGTACTAGCTCTTTCACCATTTTGGGTGGTGGTTTGGTAAAAACCAACACCTTGTTGATTCTCACCATTCAGGTCATTCACATAAGGAAGACCTTGCTCTTGTGCGGCTCGTACAAAGGCCATTGAAAGAGGGTGACGATAGCGGTTTTCACTGACTAGTAATGGCCCGGTTGTACCATGGTAGCTATCGGATAAACTTTCGTTTTGCTCTGCTTTTTTGAACCAAGGTAGGACATCGTTATAGCTCCAGCCTTCACAACCATATTTTTGAGCCCAATTATCATAGTCTTGTTTTTGGCCTCGAATATAAATCATGCCATTGATTGAACTGCTACCACCCAACACTTTACCTTGTGCTATTTGCATTTTACGGTTGTTAGCGTGAGGCTCTGGCTCCGTTTCATATGGCCAGCTTTTTTGAGCGATAATTTTTGCAACACCCGCTGGCATGCGAATGTAGAGATTATTATCGCTACCACCAGCTTCAATCAATAGAACCCGTAATTGAGTTTCTTTTATGAGACGTGCGGCGATGACACAACCCGCAGAACCAGCACCAACAATAATATAATCATAGTTTTCTGTGTTCATCATTTTCCCTGATATACATTAAGTATTTAACAAATTTCATTCATTTGATTAACGATATCGCTTTATTTTGTTAATGTATTAATAATATTTTATTTTTGTGAGGTTGCTCAAAGTGATTATCTATATTTATTACTAATTTCATATCTAACTATTTATTTAATATGATTAATTTATTTTTTAATGGAAGGTGAAGGATGGGTAAAATATTGTTAATAGATAAATGAAGTTACTATTGATCATTGGGGGAAATATTTTGATCTTGATGAAAAGGAACTAAGCTAAAACATTAGGCTATCGAAATAGGCGGCTTTATTGGCATGTATTTCAATTATTTTATCAGGATCTTCTTTTTTCATTTTATTCTTAGTTTTAATCTACAACATATTCGATATATTAAATTCAACATAACTAACTGTAAGTAAAAAATAATCATGATTACAAAATGCCTATTTATACTGATGTTAGCTGTACCTCATATGATGTTCGCGAATTCGCTTCATGAGCAATATGAACAATATGTGCAGCAGATTGGTGAACCTGATATTTCAATAAATTGCTTTGAGGCAGGGTCTACTTATCAATATTGTTTAAAATATATCCCAAAGCAGGGGGTGATAGTTACTGACAAACAAGGAAATGAAGCGTATCAGATTTATTTCTTTGATAACTGGCCCGATGAACCTAAAGATGGGGTCTATCGCATTCGCCAAGGCGACAAAATTGGTTTCGCTGATGAAAAAACGGGAAATATCGTCATTAACGCTAAATATGATTGCGCTTTCCCTTTCGAAAATGGCAAAGCTAATATTGGAATGGGTTGCCTGCGTGAAACAGATGGTGAGCATAGCTGGTGGGTTGGTGGTGATTGGCACTCAATAGACTTGCAGGGCAATGTTACAGAAATAAATTCACAACCTTAAATATTTACTTTTTTATGGGTAATAATTAACAAATTACTTCACTTTCATTATTTAACTTAAAGTGATTAACTTACTGATAATGAATGATTATTGTTAAGTTAATCACATTTTTACTCTAATTGGTATTTTGTTCAAACCATTCACATCAAGAATATGACCGCTTAATTTCGTATGCGACCACTCGCCTGAACTTCACTCCTTCATAAATAGATATTTCTTATCATAGACACCATGGCATAGCTCAAATTTATCTTAGTATGCGGCGATAATAACTGCCAAAAAACAGATTTATCAATAGTGAAATCATATTATTCAAAATATGATTTCATAACTTTCATCGATAAATCAATAAAATAAGAGAGAACTTCGTTTTACCTTAAAGGGTGCTCTATGACTAAAAATGGTATTTTAAAGCACGTTCCTTGGTTTATCCTTGGAATAATTGGTGCGGTCTGTTTAGGCGTTGTTGCGCTTAGACGTGGGGAACACATCAGTGCACTATGGATTGTTGTGGCGTCAGTTGCTGTTTATCTAATTGCTTATCGTTATTACAGCTTGTATATCGCTAAAAAAGTAATGAAGTTGGATGAAACACGGGCAACACCTGCCGTCATTAATAATGATGGTTTAAACTATGTACCGACCAATAAAAACGTATTGTTTGGTCACCACTTTGCTGCAATTGCGGGGGCTGGGCCTCTAGTAGGTCCTGTTTTAGCTGCACAAGTTGGCTATTTACCCGGTACCTTATGGCTGCTAGCAGGGGTTGTGCTCGCAGGTGCGGTACAAGATTTTATGGTGCTATTTATTTCATCACGCCGTAATGGTGCATCTTTGGGGGAAATAATCAAAGAAGAGCTAGGCCCAATTCCGGGAACCTTGGCTCTTTTTGGTTGTTTCCTCATTATGATCATTATTCTTGCCGTGTTAGCACTGATTGTGGTTAAAGCATTGGCGGAAAGCCCATGGGGGGTCTTTACTGTTTGTTCGACTGTACCGATTGCGCTATTTATGGGGATATATATGCGATATATCCGACCGGGGCGTGTGGGTGAGATCTCGGCCATCGGCATCATTCTATTAGTTCTATCAATCTGGTTTGGTGGTGTTATTGCTCATGACCCATACTGGGGACCAGCATTGACCTTTAAAGATACAACGATTACTTATGTATTAGTTGGTTATGCATTTATTTCTGCTTTGCTGCCCGTTTGGCTGATTTTGGCTCCACGTGACTATCTGGCGACCTTCCTAAAAATTGGGGTAATTGTTGGTTTAGCTGTCGGTATTGTGATCTTAAACCCAGAACTGAAAATGCCTGCGGTAACTCAGTACGTTGATGGCACAGGTCCTGTATGGAAAGGAACATTATTCCCATTCCTGTTTATCACGATTGCTTGTGGTGCGGTATCTGGTTTCCACGCATTGATTGCATCGGGCACAACACCTAAGTTACTGGCTAACGAAAAAGATGCGCGTTACATCGGTTATGGTGCGATGTTAATGGAATCTTTTGTTGCGATTATGGCATTGGTTGCTGCCTCTATCATCGAGCCGGGACTCTATTTTGCGATGAATACACCACCAGCTGCTTTAGGTATCACAATGCCTAACCTGCATGAATTAGGTGGACCTGACGGTGCTATGATTATGGCGCAGCTGAAAGATGTCTCTGTTCAAGCAGCCGCCACAATTAGTTCATGGGGCTTTGTCATTTCGCCTGAACAAATCATGCAAACTGCGAAAGATATCGGTGAACCATCGGTTCTGAACCGTGCGGGTGGTGCACCAACCCTAGCCGTTGGTATTGCTTATGTATTCCATGAAATCATTCCTGCGGCAAATATGGGCTTCTGGTACCACTTTGGTATTCTATTCGAAGCGCTGTTTATTTTAACTGCACTGGATGCGGGAACGCGCTCAGGTCGTTTCATGCTGCAAGATTTGCTTGGTAACTTTGTACCCGGCTTGAAAAAAACTGATTCCCTTGTGGCTGGTATTATCGGAACTGCGGGCTGTGTTGGTTTGTGGGGCTACTTGTTGTACCAAGGCGTTGTTGACCCACTGGGCGGCGTTAAGAGCCTATGGCCTCTGTTCGGTATCTCGAACCAGATGCTAGCGGCGGTAGCGTTGGTTCTCAGTACGGTTGTATTGATTAAAATGAAACGTAGCAAATATATCTACGTAACGGTATTGCCTGCGGTATGGTTGCTGATTTGTACCACTTGGGCATTAGGTCTGAAATTATTCAGTGAAAACCCACAACTCGAAGGCTTCCTATATCTAGCAAAAGCGTATAAAGAGAAGATTGCTGCGGGTGGTGCAGATTTAACAGCACAACAAATCACTGACATGAATCACATTATTATCAATAACTATACGAATGCGGGTCTGAGTATCCTGTTCTTAGTTGTCGTCTACGGTATTATTTTCTATGGTATCAGAATGGGTATTAAATCTTACAAAAACCCAGAACGTACCGATGCAGAGACTCCGTATGTACCAGTACCTAAAGAAGGTGTGAAAATTTCATCTTCACATTAATCTTTAGTGCATAAAAAGAGTGCCCTGCATCGCGAAAAAAGCGATGTAGGGCATTTCTATTGGAGCGTATTATGTTTGGAAATTTAGGCAAAACAGGTAAATACCTAGGGCAAGCCGCTCGTATGTTAGTGGGTATTCCTGACTATGATACTTATGTACAACATATGAAAGACAATCATCCCGATAAGCCCATGATGACATACAAAGAATTTTTTCGTGAGCGCCAAGATGCTCGTTATGGTGGAAGTGGTAAAGGCGGATTTCGCTGCTGTTAATCAATGACGTGACGTAATGAGGAAGACAATGAAAGCTATCCCTGTAACTATTCTGACCGGTTTTCTCGGTGCGGGAAAAACCACCCTATTGCGCCATATTCTTCAGGCTGATCATGGGCATAAAATTGCGGTCATTGAAAATGAATTTGGTGAAGTGCCGATTGATAATGCCTTAATTGGTGATCGTGCAACGCAAATTACCACATTGAGCAATGGTTGTATCTGTTGTAGCCGCTCAAATGAATTAGAAAATGCATTATTAGACCTGTTAGATGGCTTAGATACGGGTAAGCTTGATTTTGATAGATTAGTGATTGAATGTACGGGAATGGCCGATCCAGGACCCATTACGCAAACCTTTTTTTCACATGAAATATTATGTGAACGTTTTCTATTGGATGGCATTATCACTTTGGTGGATGCGGTTCATGCTGACAAACAACTCGATGATTTCGCCATAGCACAGGCGCAAATTGGTTATGCAGATAGGATTTTATTAACCAAAACTGATGTACAGCCTGACCATGATGCTTTAAGAGAACGCTTACAGCGCATGAATGCGCGAGCACCTATTTATTCGGTTACTCATGGTGATATTAATCTCGAATTATTGTTTGATATCGAAGGGTTTCTATTAGATTCACAGCTTAAAGTGAGTCAGCCGACTTTCCGATTTGCACCAAAACAGCAAAATGAAGTCAGTTCAATTGTTGTGGAGTTTGATTATCCGGTTGAGCTGATGGCAGTCTCTGAGGTGATGGAAAATCTGTTGGTCAGTTTTGCAGATAATTTATTACGCTACAAAGGGATCTTATCGATAAAAGATGAGCCTAAGCGTTTGCTTTTCCAAGGTGTCCAACGCCTATACAGTGCTGATTGGGATAGAGACTGGGAAAAAAATGAAACACGCAAAAGTATCTTAGTATTTATTGGTGTTAATTTGCCTGAAGAGATAATTCGCGAAAAATTTGCTCAATTGGCATCATGATTCATCACATTTCAGTTTCATAAAAAACCGGCTTTTAAAATAGAAGCCGGTTTTTGAATGGGGGGATAAGTGAATAGGATTAGCGCGCTTTAGCGGCCATGATCTCAATAATTTGCATGTCAGTATGACGCATTGAACCCGCCGCTAAAGCACATAAATTGGCAATTGATTGGTCAACATCATCGGAAACAATGCCATCTGAACCTCTTACACAGCTATTATCGAGAGCCATTAGCACCGCTTTGTAGGCTGCGCTTGCGCTAGTCGACACTTTCATTGCACAGCTATTGGATGCTCCATCACAAATCATGCCACTCACATCACCAATCATGCTACTGATTGCCATTGCAACAACTTCATAGCGTGGTTCAAGTAACCATGCAATTCCAGCGGCAGCACCCATTGCTGCGGTAGTTGCCGCACACAATGCTGATAAAGCAGGCAATTGGTTATGGATATAAATCGCCATCAAGTGGGACAACATTAACGCACGAGCTAATTGCTCTTCGGTTGATTGTAAATAGTCCGCGGTCACAACAACGGGCATTGTCGCAGCAATTCCTTGATTGCCAGAACCTGAATTACTCATTGCAGGGAGTACTGCACCTCCCATACGTGCATCAGATGCTGCTGAGGTACGGATCATAATTTCAGATAGAAGGTCTTTTGACAGTAAACCGCGATCACGCTGAGTTTGTAATGTTTTGCCGATATGTAGGCCGTAGACATTACGTAATCCTTCTTGGGATAACGCATCATTTAAATGTGCAGCTTCTAATATAAAACGGATATCGTTAAGGGGAGCTTGTGTCGCAAATTGGTAGACAGCTTTTGCGGTGACTGTGGGCAAAGCGACATCAGCGGCACAATCAGTTGTAAATTCATCTTGTTGTGCTTTTTGAGTGACATCAAAAATAACTTTACCGTTGCTGATTATTTTTACCACGTGCGTGTGTGAACCTGCGATCATCACAGTGGCAGAACCTTGTTCAGTAAAAACAGTGGCTTCAGAATAGATAACATCGTCGCAAGGGTGCTTAATATCGACCGTCACTGAGCCTTGAGCCAACATTTTTTTACTTTGTTCTATCTCGGAGGAGGTCACCGATTTAAGGACTTCAAGTCCCGCTTCTGCATCACCACCCACAGCACCCAGAGCTGCGGCAATAGGGAGACCGACCATTCCGGTTCCTGGAATAGTTACGCCCATCCCATTTTTCATTAGGTTAGGCGAAACATATGCAACAACACGAATGACTTCACCATGAAGACATGCCGCTGCTTTTGCTGCCGCTAATGCTAATGAAATCGGTTCTGTACATCCTAGCGCAGGCTTTACTTCTTGTTTTACTGCGCTGATAAAGTATTGCCATAGAAGAGGCTGAGCTGGTGTTTGCATAATGAAATTCCCTAAAAAACCGCGATTTAATATGGATATTTTAATGAAAAATGAGGAGAAAGTTTTCATTATGTTAGAGGCGATAAAACAGAATTGTAGAAATATTTTCTTAAATTTGTTTGTAATGGAGAAAATAATGCCAATATTGAGCTATATCACAAAAAATCCTGCCTAAAACATTAGGCAGGACAAGGCTGGTTTTTGAACTAACTTTCGAGGTCGAGTCTTTTGTTTTGCCATTTGCGAGAACGCCAACGCCATGCATTGGTTAAACCGCGTAGCCATTCATCAGCAAAAAAGCCAATCCAGATACCGAACAAGCCCATTTCCATTTTGATACCGAGGAAATAACCCAATGGAATAGCGACACCCCACATAAAAATAATCGCTGTACAGAGTGGGAAACGGGCATCACCAGATGCCCTCAGAGCGTTAACCATGACGATATTCAGTGTACGACCCGGTTCTAAAAAGACAGACAGTAAGAACAGAGGGAGAAGTAGCTTAATAATGCCTTGATCTTCAGTAATATTTTCAAGGATTGGATCACGAAGTAGCCAGAAGAAAAAGACCACGCCAATGGTGACATAAAATCCCATTTTTAGGCTTTTAATCCCACGTCGGTAAGCATCTTCAAAACGTTTAGCTCCCACAAGATGGCCAACCATAATTTCATTACCTATACTGATCGAAATACCAAACAACATAATGAACAGTGATAGTTGGAAATAAAGTGTTTGAGCTGCAAGAGAAGTTTCGCCCATTAAACCGATAAAGGCAGAAGCGGTCATAAAATGCAGGATCCACACTAAGTTTTCACCTGCTGAAGGTAACCCGATATGCAGGATTTTTCCCAACATATCACGTGACCAACGAACTAAGAGTAGCGGAGAAAATTTAATTCTTAGTCCATAAAATAATAGTCCACAGAGTAAGAACACGGCAACTACACGCCCTACGACCGTGGACCATGCAACTCCTTCGAGTCCATATTGCGGTAATCCAAAGAAGCCATACAAAACAATCATGTTGCCAAATACTGTGATTATGTTGGCAATCAGTGTGACCCACATCGCCGGTTGAGCTTTGCCATACACGCGTAAGCAAGCGGCAAGAATTATTGAGATAGCTTCAGGGATTAAACAAATTCCCAGAATATGTAAGTAAGCATAACCATCATCCATTAATTGAGATGGTGTATTCATTATACTTAGTATTTTATAACCGAAAAACAGTGTGATTAATGCACTTGCAAAACCCAGTAAAAAGTTAAAAGCGATAGAAATATGAATAGCTTGATTCGCTTTGTCTCGGCGACCAGCACCTAAGTATTGAGCGATAACAACACTACAGCCCACACTAATAAAACTAAATATAGTGATAAAAAGATCGAATACCTGATTCCCCACCCCCATAGCAGCAAGGTAGGCGGTCGAAACATGACTAACCATATAGGTATTGATAAGTAATGTGGCCAAATGAAGAAAAATATCAATAAATATCGGCCAACTGAGAGAGAAAAGCGATCTCTCAGTGACATTGGATTGGGGCATTGAGAACCTTCAATATAAAGTCATTAATGATATACCGCCATATTGAAAATAGGATGGCGAATGTTGTTTATCTCTTCAGGGACTCATCAATTTAAATGATGTGTCCGTCATACCTTAAGGTACCGCAGTACGGCACAGGCTATTTCTCAAATCATAGAGTCACTAATGCTCCCGTGTTTGTTTATAAAAATTGCTTCACAGGGCGAAGACATAAATCTTGAATGATTTTTAATATCTGTTGATCGGGATTTGTCGTAGAAATAGTTTTATTCGGCTCTTATGCCGAAACTCATATAATTCGAGTCATTTCGGTTATAAAGGAAAAACGGCGAGATTCTACCTCTATTCATTCAGGGATAATAGAGTTTAAATGTGCTTATTTACAACGAAGTTAATCTTTTGTTTACTTTTAATGATTCTGTTAGTTTATTAGTGTTTTATATTAAGATTTTATGCAAAAAATAATTCTCGTTGCGTGTGACTAAACCTCATACCACTTGAAGAATGACGAGATAGATCTTAAAAAAGTGACTACATCACACCAGTAAGGAGAAAAAATGACAAAAATTAAAGCCGCAATAGTAGGCTACGGAAATATTGGCCGTTATGCGCTTGAAGCGGTATTGGCAGCAGATGATTTTGAATTCGTAGGCGTTGTGCGTCGTAATGTGCAAGATATTCCTGCGGAATTAGCAGGGTACAAAGTTGTTGATGATATTGAAAAATTAGGCCAAGTCGATGTCGCATTGTTGTGTTCGCCAACACGCGCGATTGGTGAATTGGCAGAGAAAATTTTAAGTCTTGGGATTAACACAGTAGACAGCTTTGATGTGCACTCGGACATTGTCGCACTAAAAAATAGTTTAGATAAAGTGGCAAAAGAACGTGATGCAGTTGCTATTGTTTCTGCTGGTTGGGATCCTGGTTCTGATTCTATTATGCGTGCGTTGATGTTAGCGATGGCACCAAAAGGTGTCACATTCACTAACTTTGGTCCGGGAATGAGTATGGGGCACAGTGTGGCTGCCAAAGCTATTGCGGGCGTTAAAGATGCATTGTCAGTTACTATCCCACTTGGTACTGGTGTTCATCGCCGCATGGTCTATATCGAGCTAGAGGCGGGGGCAAAATTTGATGAAGTCGTTCAAGCAATTAAAGCAGATAGCTATTTCTCTTCTGATGAAACGCATATCCGCCAAGTTGACAGCGTTGATGCATTAAAAGATGTTGGCCATGGTGTACATATGACACATAAAGGGGTTTCTGGTGCGACACACAATCAATTATTTGAATATTCAATGCGCATTAATAATCCTGCATTAACGTCACAATTTATGGTTTCTGCCGCGAGAGCGACGATGAAGCAAGCTTCAGGTGCTTATACCGTGATTGAAATCCCACCGGTTAATTTCTTACAAGGTGATCTCGATAGTTTGATCGCTAAGTTAGTTTAATCTCGGCAGTTGTAGTAAGCAAAAAAGTAAAAGCGCCTACCGAAGTAGGCGCCCCTAGTGTTGGCAAAGCCATAAAAAGTATTAACGCGTAATAGATTTAAATTTTTCTGTTGTTTCTGTTAATGCAACCTCAGTGGGTAGACGTTCCATCGAACTTGCACCATAGAAGCCATGGCAATCTGGACAGTTTGCTAAAATATATTCAGCATCTTCTGGCGTGGCGATTGGTCCGCCATGGCACAGTACAATCACATCATCACGCACTGATTTTGCTGCTTTTGCCCAATCATTGATTAATGGGACGCAGTCTTTCAGTGTTAATGCTGTTTCAGCACCAATATTGCCGCCAGTGGTTAAACCCATGTGTGGAACAATAATATCCGCGCCCGCTTCAGTCATTGCAATCGCATCTTCGCGGCTGAATACATAAGGTGTGGTTAGCAAGTCTTTCTCATGAGCGAGTCGGATCATATCGACTTCTAAGCCATAGCCCATTCCTGTTTCTTCAAGGTTGGCTCTAAAGTTACCATCAATTAAGCCAACGGTTGGGAAGTTTTGGACACCTGCAAAGCCAGTTGCTTTTATTTCATCAAGAAAACGGTCGAACTGGCAGAAGGGATCCGTACCGTTAACGCCAGCAAGTACAGGGGTATGTTTAACGACTGGCAATACTTCTTTTGCCATATCCATCACGATTTCATTAGCATTACCGTAAGCTAATAAGCCTGCGAGTGAGCCGCGCCCGGCCATACGATATCGACCCGAATTATAAATGACAATTAAGTCGATGCCGCCAGCTTCTTCACATTTGGCAGATAGGCCTGTGCCCGCACCACCGCCGATAATTGGCTCGCCCCGAGCAATCATAGCTCTGAAGTTACTCAGTAAGCTTTCGCGATTATGTTTCATTGATGAACCCCTATTTACTATTCAAAATGTCCTGGTGTAATTGTATGACTTGTTCGCAAAACTCCGTTGAGTTGATGTGATACGGACTCAAAATAAGTTTGCGTTTTTCTGTTGTTATAAGATTTTTAGTTAATGCATCAATAAATGCTTGGTCTGCTTGAGGGTTCCAAAATGGGGCACCCTCAATATCTAGTGCAGAGAAACCAGCCGTTGGTATAATAAAACGCACTTCGCCTTCGCAGTGGTTAAGCTTGTCTGCTATCCAGCGACCCATTTGTTGATTTTCTTCTTGTGTTGTCCGCATCAATGTCACTTGAGCATTATGGTGATAAAATAGTCGATCACGGTAACGCTCAGGCACACTTGATGGGCGGCCAAAATTGATCATATCCAGTGCGCCACAAGAGAGCACACAAGGTGTTTCTGTTCGTGCTATCGCGCCAAAGCGATCGACATCACAAGCGAGAACACCATCAAAGAGATAATCACACACTTCAGTCGTGGTGATGTCTAATACTGAATGTAATAAACGACTATCAATCAGTTTTTCCATTGCTTTGCCGCCACTGCCTGTAGCGTGAAAAACTAAGCAATCATATTGCTGATCCAGTTGTTCAGTAAGTTGTTGGACACAAGGTGTCGTAACACCAAACATTGTCAGCGCAATGGCCGGTTTTAATGTCGTTTCAACATCTTCTTCACGATGAAAATAGACAGAACCTGCAATTTGGTTTGCTGCGTTTTTAAGGATTTTTCGCGAAATAATGTTAAGCCCAGACACATCAGTGACTGAGTACATCATGGAAATATCGCTAGCGCCGATATAACCCGACACATCACCTGAAGCCATGGTCGAGACCATTAACTTTGGAATACCGACAGGAAGAACCTGCATTGCAGGGGTGATTAATGCCGTACCACCTGAGCCACCTAATCCTAAAATAGCAGCAACATCAGTTTGTGCCGCGAGGTAGAGACTAAATGCTTCCGCCATCGCTTCAATCGCTTTACCTCTATCGCCACAGAAGACCGCATCTGCACCTGAAGGGTGATAATCGGCGACAGTTTGCGCGCTAATATCTGCATTCTTATTTAATTGTGTTGGGCGCGTCGTTAGATCAACGGTGCGTACAGATAAACCTGTGTCTTTGATTAAGTCGCTGACATAAAACAGTTCGGCACTTTTAGTATCTAAAGTGGTTGCTATGTAGATATATCCCTGATGTTGCTTCATCGGAAAATCCTTACAGGTTAGGTGGATGTTTATTTTTCCATCTTAATGAGACTATAGTATCATTTGATTTAAATGTAAAATGAGATTGTAGTCTCATTTATGGTTTATTTAACACTTTATATAGGTTATTGATTTATCTTTTTGAAAAATAAAATTTTTTATCATTTTATGTGTTTTTTATTTTAAATAAAATGTTACTTTTTCCCGATGCGAACGAAGTAAAATTAAAATAACCTAAAGAACGATAGCCGCACAAATTGCAAAGTACCATGATGAAATGCAAAATAATGGCATTCTAAGTGGTACTGAAATTAGAGTAATAAAACGCGAGTAAGATGGGAGATACAATGCAATCAATGCATTCAAACCAAGAGTATAAGGGAACAAGGAAGCGAACCTATAACCTACTGGTTAACACCGCATTAGAACTATTTGAGAAAGGCGCCATGCCTT
Source organism: Providencia burhodogranariea DSM 19968 (assembly GCF_000314855.2). Classification (GTDB taxonomy): domain Bacteria; phylum Pseudomonadota; class Gammaproteobacteria; order Enterobacterales; family Enterobacteriaceae; genus Providencia; species Providencia burhodogranariea. Next base: position 98,453 of record NZ_KB233222.1, read on the forward strand.
CGGTTTCTGAGCTTGCTATTGAAGCAGGTGTATCAAGAGCAACGGCATATCGATACTTTCCAACACAGAGTGACCTGATTGCTTCAATAGTCAATGCCAGTCTTGGGCCTATTTTAACATGGCGCCCGAGTAGTGAAAAAACGGAAGAGCGCATTGATGAACTCTTAGCATTTGCCTTACCGCGCATGTTTGAACATGAAGGCGCACTGAGAGCTGCATTACAAATATCATTACAACAATGGGCTCAAGGGCGGTCGCTAACACAAGATCCGAAAGAAAAACGACTAGAAAGGGGAAATCGTAAAGATATTTTGGCGATGGTTACGGAGCCGATGAAAGACGAATACCCACAAGATGTCATTGATAAAGTGATCAAAGCATTTTCAGTGATTTATGGTTCTGAAATATTTTTAGTGCTAAAAGATATTTGGAAGCAAGAAGACGCTGAAGTGATTGAGATAGCACAGTGGATGGCTAAAGCGGTAATTAATCAAGCCGTTGCAGATAAAAAAGCCCAAGAATCTTAATATTAGGGGCTGTTTATCTTTGAAGGTCAATTTTTATTCGAATTACACGTCTTTAGTTAAGACAAAAAGAAGCAAGGCGAGTGGCTCGCCGCTTAGTGACCTAGGCAAGAGTCGCTCAACACAGCAAAAATCCCGTTTAATCGAACCCGAAGGGCGTTTTTCATTTACGGTTTAGGTTTTTGGTGATGTTTTTTTAGGCACTTGAGTGCGTGATATGATTATATTGCTGTTATTTAAACCGGTTAGTGCGGTAAAAATCAGCAGTAAAGATAAACAGCCCCTAATTATTAGAAGGGCAATAGGCCATAGATGATGGCTGATGACCTATCGTTTTCGATTATAACTCTTTCATAAAATAATACTTTTCATGGTTAATTGGGTAGTCAATTAGCGTTGAGGTAAGTTGATAGCCTTGTTTTTCATAAAATGGTTTAGCTTGAAAGCTAAAAGTATCAACCTCAGCATATTTAGCCCCCACCTCTCTGGCTTTGTTTTCCATTGCTTGTATTAACTTTGTCCCCACGCCTTGTGTTCGCAGTGACTCATCAAGCCAAAGGTAATTAATCCTCAGCCAATTTCCAAGCGTCGATCCCGTAATTCCGCCCAGTGTTTTGCCATCTTGTTCATAGAAAACGGCAATCGGTGTCAGAATACTGTGATCAATAAATTGTGAATTGTAGGATATCAATGACTGAAAAATATGGTCGATTTCGTCTTTTGATGGCGTTGTTGTGACTCGTATCGTCATGATTTTTTTCCTACTGAAAAATATTTACGTTATTAAATATCGAGTAATAATTACTAACGTAATTATTTAATGAAATCAACAGATTTAGCGGATAGTATAAAGATCACATGTCAATCGACGCTTGAAGTACTCCCACTGTGGTAGGTTTTTACAATGATACGATTATTGAAGATGGGCTTAGGCATTGCTATTTGCGCCCTTATTGGTGGAACGCTCACCTACCTCGGCGTTCCTCTTGCCCTGATGTTTGGTCCTATCTTCGCTGTTATCATTTTTCACCGCTTCAATATCCAGTTAGCTATTCCCAAATATACTCTGACTTTTGTTCAAATCTCGTTAGGTACTTTAGTGGGATTGATGTTTAATCAAGTGTCATTAGGTCAGGCAGACAATCTTTTTCTATTATTGTTGATGCTGGTGGTGTGTTTAGCAGTACAGTTTTCATTTAGCTACTTTTGGTTTCATCATAAAGTCGGCTGGACGAAACAAGAAGCGATGCTTGGCTCAGTTCCCGGTGCAATGGCTGCAATACTCGCGTTAGTCGATCACACGCATGCACCACCGCAAAAAATTGTTATTTCGCATACGATTCGCTTAATTATTCTGATCTTTCTTGCCGGTATTGTGGTGGGTAGTGACGGCGATCCGCAGCCACTGATTGAATTTCCATCTTTATCGCTTGAAGCGACCTTTTGGCTAATTGTGATTGTGTTAATTGGTTTAGGAGCAGGATTAGCATTACAGCGCGTACGTATTCCAGCGCCTTTCATGTTGACGTCTTTGGCCGCAGCGACGGTGATCCAAAGTTGGATAGATGTTCAAATACACTTTCCAATCATGATCACTGAGCTGAGTATGGTATTGATCGGCATGAATATTGGGAATCATTTTATCGTGTTCCCGCTGTCTTCACTGATCAAGAATATCTATTCATCTGCTCAAGTTGTTATCGTCAATATCATTCTGACATTCCTAATTACCGTGTTTGCCTCGTGGCTCACGGGTTATCCGATTTCATTGTTATTACTGGCTTGGGTGCCAGGAAGCATGGAAGCAATGACATTCGCCGCAATCGCGATGAATCTAGATGCAGGGTTTGTGATGTCAAATCACATTATCAGAATGGTGATTATTCAAAGTATTCCATCAATAGCGCTATTTGTGCAAGAAAGGCGAGCTAAGAGAAAGTGACAAATTCAGAAATAGGACAATGACCGATTACTGACTCCCCTGATGAGGGGAGTTACTTTAATGCTATTTGACGTAAGCCAATAATCCTAATGAATCTCGGGCGAGAGCTTGGCATTTAAAGTCTTGAGGGAGAGGGATCCCTTTTAGGTCATTGTAACTTTCTTTGTTGAGCATCGTCATTTTTTGCGAATCATAACCTTCAAGGCTCCAATGATTACTTCGGGCAAAGTAGATAATTGCTCGTTCAATTTCCCGATCAGGGAGTTGTGAGTAGCCGCAGTCATATTTCAAGTAGATAAAAACTGCCGTCAGATCAGCGAGATCTTCTGCTTCATTAGGCGTTAACGCTTTAGCAGAGTGAGTTATTCCTAACAACGTAATGAGGTAAAAAATTACAGTAAATTTGCGCATTAAATATTCTATCTGTTTTTTAAGTCGAGTAACGTTAACATAACAATGGAATGGTTAGTCAAGTCTATTTTTCTTAAAGTCATATATTATATCCTCAATATTTATATGGTTTTCTTGACCTTCCTGTAGGGGGAGGCTTTATGATTTTAGTTATTACTTCGTACACCATTTTATTGATTTAATAATAAAAGGAAGGTTATCAATGTTACGCCGAGATTTTATTAAATTGAGTACTATGGCCTATGCCGCTAGTGCCTTACCGCTTTGGAGCCGTATTGCTGTTGCTGCGGAAAATTATTCTACTTTAGCCATTCCTCCTTTGATTGAGCCTGATTCTCAAGGTCAAATTCAACTCGCAATTAAACAAGGTTCATCTCAATTCATTCCGGGAAAAAAAACCACAACATGGGGATATAACGGTGATTTGCTAGGCCCTGCACTCAGCCTGAAAAATGGTCAAAGTGTCAATATTAATATCGTGAACCAACTACCTGAAGAGACAACCGTGCATTGGCATGGTCTCGAAATTTCGGGGGAACAAGATGGCGGCCCTCAAGCGATTATTCGACCAAATGAAAGTCGTAAAGTCAATTTTACCATCAATCAGCCTGAAGCAACTTGTTGGTTCCATCCTCATACGCATGGAATAACGGGTTATCAGGTTGCAATGGGATTGGCAGGTCTGGTTATTATTAAAGATGATGAAAGTAATAAACACGGCTTACCTAATACTTGGGGAGTCGATGATATTCCTGTGATATTACAGGATAAGCGACTCAAAGAAGATGGTCAGATTGACTATCAGCTGGATGTGATGACAGCGGCAGTAGGCTGGTTTGGTGACCTCATGCTGACGAATGGCGCGGTATTTCCCAAACACATAGCCCCAAAAGGCTGGCTGCGTTTGAGGCTTCTCAATGGCTGTAACGCACGTAGTTTAAATATTTCGATCAGTGATGGACGCAAAATGTATGTGGTAGCGAGCGATGGTGGATTATTAGCGGAACCTATTGCGGTTACTGAACTGCCGATTTTGATGGGCGAACGTTTTGAAGTGCTTATTGATGCTTCCGATGGTCGCTCTTTTGATTTAGTTACATTACCGGTCAACCAAATGGGCATGACTATTGCGCCATTTAATCAGCCATTACCCGTGCTGCACATTGAAACGACCATGAGCGCAGGAGCTGGTGAACTACCTTCTGTCTTAGGGGCAATTCCTACTATTCCATCAGTGAAAGGGCTCAATCGTCGTCGTTTCCATTTAATGATGGATATGCGCTTGGATATGCAAGGTATGATGATGCTTCGTGAGCGCTATGGTGATCAAGCTATGGGCAACATGGGTGGGCATGGAGCGATGATGGACGGTCATATGATGTCTAGTAATAATGGCAGCGGTATGGGCATGATGAAGCATGGCAATATGAATCACAGTAATATGAGCGGTATGCCAAGCGGTAGCGGTGATACTGATGCGAATCAGTTGGATATCCATAATGCCAATACCATCAATGGCCAAGTATTCTCAATGACAGAAGCCGCTTTTGATGCGCCAATGAATCGCCAAGAAGTCTGGGTGATCTCCGGTCGTGGCGATATGATGTTGCACCCATTTCATGTGCATGGCACCCGTTTTCGTATCCTGAAAGAGAACGGTAAACCAGTGGAACCTCACAGACAAGGCTGGAAAGATATCGTTAAAGTCGAAGGCCAAGTTAGCGAAGTGCTGGTGGAATTTAAGCACCCAGCTACGAAACAGCACCCATACATGGCACATTGCCATCTGCTAGAGCATGAGGATACGGGGATGATGATGGGGTTTACGGTGAGCTAATACCCCATACCCGTCATACATCGAGCTATATCGTTGTTGGCAGGTCTCAGCTACTCGGGTCACATACTTATCATCCCCGTCATACATCGAGCTATATCGTTGTTGGCAGGTCTCAGCTACTCGGGGCACATACTTATCATCCCCGTCATACTTCGAGCTATATCGTTGTTGGCTTCTCTCAGCTACTCGGGTCACATACTTATGTATGCTCCCCGAGATATCTTCGTTTGCCGCCTAGATATAGTTCGAATTATTTAGGGTATGAATTCATCTCTATATCTTAGATAATTAAGAATAAATACTGATTATTTAGTGTATGAATGAGGATCTCTATCTTAGAGAGTAAAGAATAAATACTGATTATGTCGGGTATAGGCTCAATTCTGATTATTTAGTCTAGGGATGTAATCTTTCTTTTATCCTCTATATTCTTATCTTGGAGTTGCTTCCATTTCAGGTACTTTTCCCGCATGCAGGTTCCGCAAGGCCGGTAGTCTGCTGTAATTGCGGTTGCTTCATTCTGAAAAAATACACGCTGTTTTACGTAATGCCCTTTTGCAAGAGCACGTGCTGCGGCGGGACAGTTAAGTTGACCGTAAATTTTGTTTTTTCTATGCCCACCCAATATTCCGGGCGTACTACTCTTATAGGAGCTGCCGTCGCGTCCCAGTAGCGTCCACGATCTTTTCATCATGTTTTCTCAGATAGCACTGACTCGGCGGAACGTGAGGTTGTAACGTACGCTTTCCTGTGCAGGTGAGGGTGGGATAGCATCTTTTAGCGGCATAACGCCATGATAGTTGAGCCGAGAAGGCCCGCCCCAGACCATCACATCACCTTGCGTGAGGGGAAATCGCTTGCACGTTTGTTCTCGAGTTAGCCCACCGAACAGAAACATGGCCGGCAGTCCCAGCGAAACCGATACGATTGGCTGCGACATATCCCGTTCATTTTTATCTTGATGAAGCGTGAGTCGTGAGCCTGGGTAATACCGATTAATCAGGCAGGCGTCGGGATTGAACCCGCTATAACCCGCCGCAGAGGATGCATCCTCCGCCAGTTGGCGTAACAACGCAGGCATCGGCGGCCAGAGCTGCCCCGTTTCCGGATCTGTTGGCGTATATCGGTAGCCAAGCTCGTCACTTATCCAACCCAAATCACCGCAGTTAGTCATACCTACAGACATTGTGTGCCCACTAGGCGTTCTTAAATGTCTAAATGGCGCAGCTTTCGAGAGTGCCATAATCATATCAAACAGTGCTGGTACGTATTCGGTGGCATAGCCCCGAAGAATCACTGCACCCGGTGCTAGGTTTTCCTGCCACTGTCGCGGCAGACTTTCATCATTGGCAAAGAGATCTTCTATCATTATTTTGTGCTCATTGTGAGTCATGGAAAATAATGCCGAGCGTGTGGCGCTGACCGCTGCGTATTTTACTGACTCCATGACGCATATTGACTCGGTATATTCCCTTTGTTCCCTGAACAGGGCGGTGATGTACGGCAAAAATTACAGCATCACCTTTCTGGAGACGAACAACCTCGGGCCGAGTCTGCATTCGTGGGCGTTGTTCAGTCATGACAAATTCACCACCAGTAAAATCTATATCCGGCTCAGAAAGCAGAAAGGCAACTTGCAGAGGGAATACCTGTTCACCATACAAATCCTGATGCAGGCAGTTAAAATCCCCTTCCACATACTGCAACAACAGTGGTGTAGGTTTGTTCTGTCCTGCTGCATGACACCGATTAAGATAATTTTGATGCTCTGCTGGATAACGAATATCAATATCCATCAATGCATTCCATCGATTGGCGATATCTGCCAAAGCAGGGTACAGATTCGTTCGTAGCGTGGTGATCGTATCTGGTAGCGGATAATTAAAATACTTATATTCTCCTTTACCAAAGCCGTGTCTCGCCAGATGAATATGCGAGCGGAATCGGCCATTCTGTGGGTACATTGCTGACAGTTCGTCACAGATTTCCGGACTGAGTATCTGAGATAAGCGTACACAACCGAATGTGGACAATTGCCCGCGGATCTCTTCCCAGTCAATATCACTGAGACGTTCAGTCAAAAGTTGTGCAGCTCCATGTCGCTTTAGTTTACTCATGATATTTTAGCCTCTTTATCTAGCAAGGCACGCTTGCGTTCGACGCCCCAGCGGTACCCTGACAGAGCACCATTATTTCTGACCACACGATGACAGGGAATGGCCACCGCCAGCATATTAGCCGCACAGGCACCGGCGACAGCACGTACCGCTTTAGGCGAACCGATGCGCTGTGCAATGTCGGCATAGCTCACGGTTGTCCCGACGGGAATGTCGCGAAGTGCCTGCCAGACACGCTGCTGAAATGCCGTACCACGGATATCCAGCGGTAACTCCAAACCCGTTTCTGGTGCATCAATAAATCCGACTATTTGGGCAACTAATTGCTCAAACTGCGCATTTTTACCGACCAATTCAGCCTGCGGAAACTTATCCTGTAAATCTTGTAGAAGCTTGTCTGGATCGTTTCCGAGTAGGATGGCACAAATACCTTTTACACTTTGTGCTACCAAAATATCGCCTAAAGAACAGATTCCCAGCGTGAAGTAAATCTCGGTCCCTTTACCACCGGCACGCCAAGTCTTTGGCGTCATGCCTAACATAGCGGATGAATTTTCATAAAAACGACTGTTAGAGTTAAATCCTGCATCGAAAATCGCGTCTGTTACGCTACCAGTATCGCTGAGGACTTCACGTAATCGCCGATTTCGGTGTGCACTTGCGTAAGCTTTGGGGGTCAGGCCTGTGATTGCTTTGAACCGTCGGTGAAAATGGAATGTACTCATCCCCACATGAGTGGCGATATCGGCCAGTGTTGTATCATTGCTGTGTTCTTCAATATATCGGCAGGCTTTGGCTATTTTGGCGGCATGTTCGTTTTCCAGTTGGGGGTGGTCACGTCGTAGACGTTTACTTGGTCGATATCCATTTTCCTCAGCTGCTTCTGGTGTATCGAAAAATTCAATATTTTCACGTTTAGGTAAACGAGTCGCTCCTGATGGTAGACAGTACACGCCAGTTGTACGGACGCCGTATACAAAATGTCCATCTGCTGCTTTATTGCGTTCGACAACAGCCTGCCAACGGATTTCGTCAGTTATCCAAGGAGATATTTTATTCATATGTAATACCTGTTATCAGGGATATATCGCCGCTTTATCATGAAGTGCTAGTCCTTAGGATTGCGCATCGTGAAAAATAATTCCAGCAGTGTAGCGTGAACCTCGGTGCAATCGGTTAACACTATGCCGTATTATCGTTATCTATTTATGAAATTGTTCACTCTGGCAATATAAGACAACCATCATTTCATATTCATGTTGTTTCACGTTTGATATATGACCCAATTAATGAATTGTGTGGCTTATTATGTCTACCTGAACTGGCATAAACTATCCGTGTCTTGCTTTTCAATTTCAAGCTTGGAATAACGATCATTTCATTACTTATTTCTTTTAAAGATAATGTCAGCGAAAAAAATACAACCACATGGTTAATTGATATTTAGTTTTGCAATATGTACTTACAGGCTTAAATAATACGCAATTGTTTGAACTGAATTATAGAGACAAGCTAATTATTGATGGGGTTTATATGGATAAAATAATTTCTTATATAACTTATTGATTACTAAAGTATATTTTATTTTAGTATTTTTAAGTGTTGTTTATTTTATTGATATTAAATAGTTTTTTATTGTTTAACATATATTGAGAACTAAAAATCGTGACATGTCACGAACATTAAAAATAGTGATTTTTCACAATATATTCGATTTTTGAGTATGCTCTAAACATGCTGCCATCTAGTGATAAACGATATGTTAAGGATACTACAAATATCAATTTAAGATGGTTTTGATTTCCCAGAATAATCCTTAAATAGCGTTAAAAAGTTAACATACTGATAAAATTCATCTAAGCTTAAGTTGTTACACAGCCATACACTACATTAGGAGTTCATATGAAAAAGCTAACGCTAGCCGCTGCGATTCTATCATCCCTTGTAGCCTTTACTGTAACAGGTTGCTCTTCTAATCAGTCACTAAAAACCACTGATGGACGGACGATAGTCACTGATGGCAAGCCTCAGATAGATAATGATACTGGGCTGGTATCATATAAAGATGCTCAGACCGGTAAAAATGAGCAAATTAATCGCGACCAAATTACTAACATGAGCGAGTTGGATAATTAATATAATTTAAGTTTCACTAGGCTGAAATTTACATTATATATATGCCTGCTTTTAATATGTTAAATCTGATTTAAAGCAGGCATGCTTTGACCGAAAGGTTTTATTTACTTAAGCAAAGTGAAACGTAATGCTATCACTGGAATATCAGATAAGATCCTGCCTGAACGTAGGCAAAGGTAATTAACCATTTCCTCAGCGCTTAAATCATCAGATATATCTTCATTTTCAAACCATTCGTTCAGCCAGTAAATTAGATCTGATGGATTTGCATTCGGGAAATTTATTTCAAGCAGCTCTAATGCGTCGTTTTGCATTGCTTCATCAATTCTTTGGCTTACCGGTGGCAGGATCGAGATTCTCTTCATTACTTAATTTTTCAATCAGGGCTTCCGAGGGCTTTGTTATCTCTACTATCATGGTTTTTTGCTCCGGAATTACGCCATCCCATTCGGGAAGCTGGGCGGGCGGTAGCGGTACATACTTGTTCACGTCAGGGATGACCACATTGGAGACAACGAAGTTATTTTGATTGGAGGATAAAAATTGGCGATAAAGATCATAACGCCTGGCTCGTTCCTGATCAGTTTTAATGTTTAATCTTTTGCGTGTTTTCTTACTTCCACTGAACATCTCACTAAGCGATTTCCCCTGAAAAATAGCTTCTAATAATATAGCGGAACGTGTTGAACCTGCAGAAACGCCGCGTTGTAATAATGGTATAACGCTTTCGTCAGTGCCATACCGTAGCTCAATCGCGGCAGCATTGCCCCATGCACTTTGATGCCCTTGACTAGCAGCACACAGGTAGAGTTCTTTTGCACGCAGCCAAGCATTTTTAGGTGGGTTGGGGATCGCAATGCCACTGATAATTTGACTATCATCAAGAAATATTGCCAGCCGATTTTGTCCTTTCATACTTCCTTTCATTGCCGCTAGGTAGTAATAAGCCGTTGCTTCGCGGCTGTTCCATTTTTGTTCAAGTTCTCCAGCCTTTGCTAAATACCCACTCGCCGTTTTTTGTTGCAGTAGTTGATCTTTAAGGTTCATTATTTCATCGTCACGTAGCTGTCTACGAGCTGTTGAAAGATTGCTGTAATAACCGCTATCTGGATGATATTTATATAAAAGACTAATGAGTGCTACATAGGCAGGATGGTAATTTTTTGCCACAGCAATACGGTAGTAACGTGCTATCGCTGTGAAATCACCATCTTCTTCAGTAAAATAAAAATCTTCTGGGATCTGTTGTTCTAGGTACTGACCGTAGCGAAAGAGTGATTCAACTTCTTTGGTTGTGGGAGAGAATTGTTCGTGGGTGCAGGTAAAGGACGTTATGTTGTGGAGTTCTCTTAGCGTCTGGTCAACTTCAGCTTGAGTTAGCTCATTGCTTTGCACCTGATAGGTAAAGGTAAGTATCGTTATTGTTATAAAATAACGGATTATCCTAATTACTGTCATCGTATTGTCCTTAATGCCATGTTTCTACTCTGAGGTTAAGTTGATCATTTTCGTGATCATGAAAGTATTCTCTAAATTATTGGCCGCGAGATAGAAAATAATTCAGCAAGTTCACTCTGTACCAGAATGAGAGCGATAAATTGTCCACTTCTCCTAAAATACACATCTATCACTTTCATTTTCAATATTTTTTAATAATAATTTTAATTTAGTGACGATTTATTTATTGGATGTTTGAGGGCGGAATCTATTAGGTAACGGCATCGAAAAACTCCATTTTCTAGTCGGGAATTTAAATCTTATCGATCAAATAGCTTTACGCAATCTATCTGCTAACAATTTTCTCTACTGTATATATTAAAAAATTATATCTAATTGTTTTTAAATCTTTTTATAGTTCCCATGTATACATGACATCGAGATATAAAAGGGATATACAGTTAAGGAAGCAAAAATATTTATCGAGGAGCCATTGATATTGAGCGTTGCCTTTGAACGTACCGTGATCTTACATATCAACACATCATTAGCAGATAGGTAAATTGAATGATTGTAGCAATTGTAAAAGCAAAAATTTTATCTGATAAAATAGATGAACTCCGTCATATCGCCAACACATTACAATTTGATTATGCACCCTTTGAAAAGGGCTGTAATCGTTATGAATCTTTTATTGATGGAGATAGCTTTATTACGATAGAAGTATGGGAGAGCCAAGAGCTTTTAGATGTTCATTTCGAGCAGGCGCACGTCAAAAAGTATGTGCCTAAAATGAAGCAATGTATTGTTAACGGCACATTTGACGTCACTTTTATAAAAGATGGAACACTATCTCAAATTGAAATTTAAAAACTTTTGTCGATAGGTTAACCCGCTAATCATGCGGGTTGATTAGCAAAGACGTCAATGCCAGCCATCATTATTTTTGCTTCTGCAATGTCAACAGGTTCAAAAAAACCTTGTAAAGCCAATCACCATTTTTTCGTACCAGAAAGTTCTAAAAAGTATGATCCATCATGGAGTGGCTACATGGGGGATTACTTACGGGGCAATGTTGGCGTTAACAAATTAAAACCTCAGCATGAATTTTTTGATGTTATAGGTGTCACTAGGTTTTCCATCCGTACTATATGCACTTGGTGGAAGTGTGTGTTCCATTATTTTCAACAGGGCTCCAAAGGATAACAAAATAATAATCAAATACTTAACCTATTTATTATTTGCTGGAATTATTAGTTTCCTACCTATATCTTTGATTATAAAGGTAATTATTGGCAGTGATGGTTACCAAACTTGCGATAAAATATCGTGGATGTTACCGACGACCTATGTCACAGATTTATCTCTTTGTGATTGAAGAGGTTTATAGGATATTGATTTGTATGTTTTGCCTCTCATTGTTAGACGCTTTTTATTCGATTTTTTATCACTTCTATCGATTTGGTAAAGTTTTCGTAAATACCTTATTCTCCGAAACTCACAAATCGATTTGGCAAAATCCTTAACCGTTCTTTTACGGAGGATAGTGAGTTCTGTTATACTTCGCTGCATATTTTGTTCTCATATTTCTGATGACTTCACTGTTTTAGAGAGCACTGCGTTTTAACCAGTACCTCAATAACGGTGATTTCAGGATTAAGAAATATGATTTTTAGGTTTTAAAACAAATAGGTATTGGTAAATTGAAACATACTCTTGAAGTGATGATCTCTGAAGAAGAGCTGAGCCAGCGAGTGAGTGAGCTGGCTAAAGAAATTAGTGCACATTATAAAAATATTGATGGCGAGCTAGTCTTAGTCGGCTTACTGAAAGGTTCGTTTATTTTTATGGCGGACTTATGCCGTAAAATTGAAGCACCTCACGAAGTCGATTTCATGACCGTTTCAAGCTACGGTAACTCAATGAATTCAAGCCGTGATGTTAAAATCGTCAAAGACCTTGATGAAGATATTCGTGGAAAACACGTGCTGATTGTTGAAGATATTATCGACTCAGGAAATACCTTAAATAAAGTTCGTCAAATTTTTGAACTGCGTGGGCCAAAGTCGGTAGCAATCTGTACGCTATTGGATAAACCTTCACGTCGTGAAGTTGAAGTGCCTGTTGAGTGGGCTGGTTATTCAATCGAAGATAAGTTTGTGGTTGGTTATGGTATTGACTATGCACAACAGTACCGCCATTTACCTTATATCGGTCATGTCACACTAATTGAAGAGTAAATACGTCAACGCTATTTAAGACGGAATAGCCAAATTAAAAGGGGAAGCTTTTGCTTCCCCTTAGTTTATTATTTTATAAGCAAAATTATTTTTTCGGCGTTAACTTAGAAATTGCTTCACGGTAGCAAAGCTCAAGTTTTTCGCGGCTGTCTGCGGTGGTATGTAAATCGTGTAGGCGGCCATTATTGATCCCGTAAACCCATCCATGAATCATTACTTTTTGCCCACGTTTCCATGCTGATTGCATAATAGTTGAGTGGCCAAGGTTATAAACTTGTTCAACAACGTTCAATTCACACAGGCGATCCAAACGCTCGCAAGGTTTTAGCTCACCCAGCATGGAGCTGTGTCGGTACCAAATATCACGAATATGCAGTAACCAGTTATTAATCAGACCAAGCTCAGTATTGTCAACCGCAGCCTCAATACCACCACATCCATAGTGACCACAGATGATAATATGCTCAACTTCAAGGACATCCACAGCATATTGGATCACTGACAAGCAGTTAAGATCAGTGTGAATAACTAAGTTTGCTACATTACGGTGAACAAATAGATCACCTGGCGCCGCATTAATTAATTTTTCAGCAGGTACTCGGCTATCTGAACAGCCTATCCATAAAAATCTCGGTTTCTGAGCTTTGGATAATTCTTTAAAAAATTCAGGATCTTTCTCTTTTACAGAAGCTGACCATGCTTCGTTATTAGCAAACAGCTCTTCAATTTTCTTCATCATGACGTGTAGCCCAGTTGTGTTACTTTACGTTAAAATCTTATACAGCATTTATTTATTAATTAATATTTAGTTGTATTAATTTTTACACTTTTTTGATGCCCATTTTATTCCGATAAAGCCATGTTAATAGACTCAATTAATTGAAATATATAATTAATCATCTAATCAATTCAATCTGTATGTAGACGATAAACAACGTTAATCTTGAAGCAAAGAAAATACTGCTATTCAAATAGTTGCGTATAATCTATGCCGATGCAACCTAATAGATTCAAGGTATAAGCCGTTTATCACTTTTCTGCATAACATAGATCACAAAAAAGTGGCATCATAGTATTATATTGCTCCTAAACCATCCCAAGAATAAAGGTGTTTTTTACATATGACGTACGCACTTGAGTTGTCGCAGCTGACCAAAACCTATCCAGGTGGCGTGAAAGCCCTGCGAGGTATTGATCTAAGCGTTGAAGATGGTGACTTCTATGCATTACTTGGGCCTAATGGTGCAGGTAAGTCGACCACAATAGGAATAATTAGCTCATTGGTCAATAAAACCAGTGGGTCAGTTAAAGTGTTTGGCTATGATTTAGACAAACAAGTGGTACTAGCTAAGCAACAATTAGGGCTAGTACCTCAAGAATTTAACTTTAATCCTTTCGAAACTGTGTTACAGATAGTACTTAACCAAGCGGGTTACTATGGTGTACCTCGTGATTTAGCTCATCAAAGAGCACAAACCTATCTCACTCAGCTTGACCTATGGGAAAAACGTGATGAGCGTGCGCGTAATTTATCCGGAGGGATGAAACGCCGCTTGATGATCGCTCGTGCATTGATGCATGAACCCAAATTATTAATTTTGGATGAACCGACCGCGGGTGTGGATATTGAATTACGCCGCTCAATGTGGAGCTTCTTGAAAAAACTAAATGCGCAAGGAACGACAATTATTCTGACCACGCATTATCTTGAAGAAGCGGAAATGTTGTGCCGTAATATTGGGATCATTCAACATGGTGAACTGGTTGAAAATACCAGTATGAAACAGCTATTAAGCAAACTAGAGTCAGAAACCTTTATTTTTGACCTTGGTGCGAGAAGCCCTATTCCTGAACTTAAAGGTTATGAAACACGTTTAATTGATACTTCAACTTTAGAAGTGGATGTCAAAAGGGAACAAGGACTAAACGGTGTGTTTAGCCAATTAAATGAGCAAGGTATCGAAATTGTAAGTATGCGTAATAAAGCAAACCGACTAGAAGAACTATTTGTGAATTTAGTGAGAAAAGAAAATGGTGTCACTCATGCGGAGGGAGCACAATGATTTCGCTATATTGGGTTGCGCTAAAAACGATTTGGATTAAAGAAGTCACTCGTTTTGGTCGTATTTGGGTGCAAACATTATTGCCACCAGTGATTACGATGTCACTCTATTTTGTCATTTTTGGCAACCTAATTGGTTCAAGAATTGGCGATATGGGCGGGGTGGATTATATGCAGTTTATTGTCCCCGGTCTGATTATGATGGCGGTGATAACCAACTCCTACTCTAATGTTTGTTCTTCATTTTTTGGTTCTAAATTTCAAAAAAATATTGAAGAACTATTAGTTGCACCAGTACCAACACATATCATTATTGCCGGATTTGTCGGCGGTGGTGTTGCTCGTGGTATTCTCGTAGGCTTGTTAGTCACTCTTGTTTCGTTATTCTTTATTCCATTACAAGTGCATTCTTGGTCGATGGTCGTTGTGACCTTGCTACTGACGTCAATTGTCTTTTCATTAGCGGGATTACTGAATGCTATTTTTGCAAAATCGTTTGACGATATTAGCATTGTACCGACCTTTATTTTGACGCCACTGACTTATTTAGGCGGGGTTTTCTACTCACTATCATTACTGCCACCTGTTTGGCAGGCTGTATCAAAACTAAATCCGATTGTATATATGATTAGTGGTTTTAGATATGGATTCTTAGGTATCGCAGATGTGTCAATCGTTGTCACCTTGAGTGTATTAATGATTTTCTTAATCGTGTTCTATGCACTGACGTGGTATCTGATTGAGCAGGGACGTGGCTTGAGAAGTTAATTCCACGACGTGATGTATCAAGCCAAAAAACCCATCAATTGATGGGTTTTTTATAGCTTTATTCCTATTATCGAATTAAATATACGACAGGAATATTCAAACCAATTGCAGTTGGTATAGGTTAAGCGACTTGCACCGGAACCGCTTTAGCAATACGGCTCATGACATTATCACCATCGAAATACGCAACCTTAGGCTGATGATGGCGAGCATCGTCATCACTCATGTCGACATAAGAACAGATAATCAGTTTATCACCGACAGCGGCACGGCGTGCAGCAGCGCCATTTACAGAGATAATTTTCGAGCCTCTTTCACCCGCAATGGCATATGTTGAAAAGCGTTCGCCATTATCAACATTGTAAATATCGATAGCTTCATATTCGAGGATCCCTGCTGCATCCATAAAGTCCTGATCAATAGCACATGATCCTTCATAGTGAAGATCGGCTTGCGTCACTTTGACTCTGTGTAGCTTGCCCTGTAACATTTTTCTAAACATAGTTATTATCTGCCTATTTTTATTATTAATGCTGTGTTTACTACTGTTTTTTTAAGCTGAAATAGTCGGTAGATCAATCTGTAAGTTATCAATCAACCGTGTTTGGCCTAGCCATGCAGCCATTAGGATAACGGCTCTAGAACTTAAACTACTCAGTGGCGCTAGTGTTTGTGCATCACGGATAAACAGTTCATCTGGCGTGAACCCAGCTTGGCGAAGTGATTGCTCCATTTCTTGAACAATAGTTTCTGCTGTTTCAGGCGCTTGCGTCAGTTTATCGGCAGCGTGTTTCATGATACTAAACAATTGCGGCGCGGTTTTTAGCTCATCAGCGGAAAGGTTGTTATTTCTTGAACTCAGTGCAAGGCCACTTTTTTCTCTGACAGTAGGAACTGAAATGACTTGAATATCAAAAGAAAGATCATGAATCATTTTGCGAATTAGCTGAAGCTGTTGGAAATCTTTTTCACCAAAAAAAGCTAGGTCAGGTTGAACTAAATTGAATAACTTCGTCACAACGGTAGAGACGCCACGGAAATGCCCAGGGCGGCTAGCGCCTTCAAGAATCGATGATAGCTCTGGAACTTCAACAAAAGTCTGTAGTTCCATACCATCTGGGTAAAACTCTTTCGCTGAAGGTGCAAAGACTAAGTTAATATCGCGACGTTTAAGTTTTTCACAATCTTCTTGTAAGGTGCGTGGGTAGTTCTCTAAATCGGCTTGACGGTTAAATTGCATTGGATTGACAAAAATACTGACAATAACAATATCTGCCTGCTGTTTTGCCTCATCAATTAACGTCAAGTGCCCATCATGTAAATTCCCCATTGTTGGCACAAGTGCAATGCGTTTACCAGCAAGCTTCCAGCGACGAATTTCACGACGAAGTATTGGTAAAGTTTCAACAATCAGCATAACTGCATTCCTTATTATTCAGCGGTAATGAACTTATTCAAATGAGTGAGTTTCGTTTGGATAGATACTTGCTTCAACTTCTTGAATATATAATCGAATGGCATCATGAATATTACCTGCCTGCGCAAGAAAATTTTTGGCGAATTTAGGTGGGCGAGCCGTGATACCTAACGCATCATGCATGACAAGAATTTGCCCATCAGTGCCATTCCCTGCACCAATACCAATAACAGGTAATAGTAGCTCTTCCGTGACATGATTTGCGAGTGAGCTTGGCACACATTCGAGTACGAGAAGCTGCATGCCTGCATTCTCCAAGGCAATTGCATCTTTTATAAGCTGATTAGCGGTAACTTCATCTCGTCCTTGGACTTTATAGCCCCCGAGGACATTCACCGCTTGTGGTGTTAATCCGAGATGACCACAAACAGGAACTGAACGCTCACAGAGCATTTTAACGGTATCACACAACCAGCTACCGCCTTCAATTTTGACCATGTTTGCGCCTGCTTGCATCAAGATAGCTGCATTAGCACAGGCTTGCTCTGGAGTTGCGTAGCTCATAAAAGGCATATCAGCGATGATAAAAACGTCAGGAGCACCTTTACGGACACAACGGGTATGGTAGGCGATTTGCTCAACGGTGACTGGGAGTGTGCTGGATTCGCCTTGTATTGTCATTCCAAGCGAATCACCCACAAGCATGACTTGGATCCCTTGTTCTGCAAATAATTGAGCAAAGCTGGAATCATAGGCAGTTATGGTAGCGAATTTGCGTTTGTCTTTTTTGAATTGACCCAGAGCTGCTAGAGAAATTGATTTCATGATAATAACCTCCGGAAAGATCCCACTGATAACCCCCCTTATTAGGAGGTACACCATAATTAGGTTGTAATATCCCAAAAGGTGAGGCCATTGCGTGGAACGTGTGTGAGCCTTTCTGATAGTGGTTCACCATCAGGGAAAATAAGGTCAGGAGCGATTTCAACGAGCGGGTATAACATAAACTCCCGCTCTTTTAGCCCATAGTGCGGTACGGTCAATCGCGGGGTATTAATAACACGATTGCCAAAAAGCATAATATCAAGATCGAGTGTTCTAGGGCCCCAACGTTCTGCTTTGCGAACTCGGCCAAGCTCAAGCTCAATGCGTTGCGTATGGTCAAGCAACGCTTCAGGCTCAAGCTCTGTTTCGAGTAGGACAGCCATATTAAGAAAATCGTTTTGGTCTTGCGGCCCTAGTGGTTTGGTGCGATAGACGGAAGAGGTCTTAGCGACACAGCTAGTTGGGATTGCATTTAATGCTTCAATAGCCTGCTGAGCTTGTTTTAGCGGCTCCCCCAGATTACTGCCAATCGCTATATAGACCGATGTCATGCTATGACTCCTGAGACTTATTTGGCTTACGTGAGGCTGCCGTTGAGGGTTTACGTGGGCGATGTCGCTTACGGGTTGGAACATTGCCTAACTCAGAGATCATTTCTCGTTGTTTGGTATTATTGGCGACTTGATATTCATCCCACCAAATTGCGAGCTCTTGCAGTTCGTTTCTGCGCTCAACATTAGCCCTTAATTCTAATAAGTCAAAGGCTGCACGGAACTTTGGATGTTCCATCAACTTACTTGCTCGACGACCTTGGCGGCGGGGAAGGCGTAATTGCAATTGCCAGATATCGCGCATCGTTGTCGTGATGCGTTTTGGAATTGCAATTGAACGACATTGATCATCAAGCACATCATTCATCGCCAATGCAAAGGCATCATAATAGGCAAGACCACCTTCTTGAGACAACTTTTCAGCATGTTCAGTGACTGGATACCAGAGCATCGCCGCAAATAAAAATGCTGGGTTGACTCGTTTATCATTTTTGAGTCTAAAATCAGTATTTTTAAGTACTTGCTCAATGATTTTTTCCATTGGCGAGTCATTGTGTTCACTGAATCTGCTGCTAATAACGGGAAATAGATGATCAAATAAATGATATTCGATCAACATCTTATAGGTTGAATAGCCTTGGCCTGCTTGTAGCAGTTTTAATGATTCTTCAAATAGCCTTGCTGACGGAATTTCGCGTAGAAGCGGGGCGAGTTGATAAATTGGCTGCGCAGTATTCGGCTCTATACGCATATCAAGTTTACAGGCAAAGCGAACCGCCCGTAACATTCTTACCGGATCCTCACGGTAACGTGTTTCAGGATCGCCAATCATGCGAATAATGCCATCTTTTAGATCTTGGAGCCCGCCAACATAGTCACGTACCGAGAAGTCATCAATATTGTAATAGAGACTATTAACAGTAAAGTCACGGCGAATTGCATCGTCTTCAATTGACCCGAAAATATTGTCACGTAGTAGCATGCCATTTTGCGCTTGCTGTGACATGTTCTTATCTTCAGGTAAGTTTTGATCATGGTGACCACGGAAAGTGGCGACTTCAATCACTTCTGGGCCGAACATGATATGTGCAAGACGGAACCTACGGCCAACGAGGCGGCAGTTACGAAATAACTTGCGGATCTGTTCTGGCGTTGCATTCGTGGTGATATCGAAATCCTTTGGCTTTTTGCCAAGGAGTAAGTCACGCACGCCACCACCAACAAGATAAGCTTCAAACCCACTTTTATTGAGGCGATAAAGTACTTTCAGTGCGTTATCACTAATATCACTTCGTGAGATATTATGCTCGGGACGTGGGATAATAGTGATGTGTTCATCAATTTCGGTCGTCATTGTTTGTGATTTCTCTGCCTGAGTATCGGCACGCTTGGACTGACGAACCGTATTTTTCGTTTGTTTAGCGTTCTGCTCTACGGGCTTAGCTGTCGCAGGGTCAGAATAAGTGACTGGCCTTTCACCTGCTGCCTGTGCGTCACGCGTGTCCTTGTCATTTCGCGATAAAATATTGCGGCAGAAATTTGCTACTCGGTTAAAAATAGTACACCTCGATATCGTTACAAATATTCATTAAACAAAATAAGCGGCTAATAATAGCTTACTGGCCTTTCTTTGAGAATGGTTAAACGCATAAAAGTCATATTCAGCCATAAGTATTGTCAATAATATCATTAGATGGGATCACAAGGAGGTACCATTTTTAGGTTCAAGTTATAAAAAATTATAACTTATCGCTACCGTTAGTGCAGAATTAGCAGTTGTTACCGTAACTCATTTTATTGGGTATAGATCCATCTGGGCTGTACATTAGTATGATTTCATTATGATAGTTTATTATTATCGTGATTTAAGGTAAATGATTATATTAAGGCGAATAAAACAGAAGGATGGTATATCCATCATATTTTTAGTTTGATATGGTTCGAAAATATTGAATAATTTTAATGGTATACAGAGAATACTTACGCGATATTTTTGAAATATAACGGCGCAGGGGATGCGCCGTTAAGGATTACATAATCAGTAATTAGCCAGCCATTTGCTTTTCGCGAATTTCTGCTAATGTTTTACAATCGATGCACAAGTCAGCAGTAGGACGGGCTTCCAAACGACGGATGCCGATTTCTACTCCACAAGATTCGCAGAAGCCAAAATCTTCGTCTTCGACTTTTTTCAACGTCTTCTCGATTTTCTTAATCAACTTACGTTCACGGTCCCGGTTACGTAATTCAAGACTGAATTCTTCTTCCTGGGCTGCTCGGTCAACGGGATCTGGAAAGTTAGCTGCCTCATCTTGCATATGAGTAACTGTCCGGTCTACTTCATCCCTGAGTTGATTGCGCCATGCTTCGAGAATGAGTTTAAAATGCGCCAACTGGGCGTCGTTCATGTACTCTTCGCCAGCTTTCTGTTGATAAGGTTCAACTCCGGCAATGGCGAGAATGCTTAAGGACGATGTCTTACGTTTTTGCCCTTCTTGCATAATGCTTCTCCTACACACGCAAATTTCACAAAAACCCCAAAGGGGAAAAATTAAGGCCGCTATAAATAGCAGAAGTAGGCTCTCTTGGCAATCGTTCATGCAATGAGTTTTGTAACGCTGTGAAGGTGCGCGTGTTTATTCCTTTTTAAGCCCCCAGAACTCATGCGTCCTCGCTTTAGGAAGCGATCAAACCATTATTATTTGAAACTTGTAAATTTAATCCTTTTACCCAATGACAATTTTTTTTCAGTTATATCAATTTGATAACAGATAACTTCGACGCCATTTTCGATGGCTTCATCTAACAGATTAGCATATTCCTTATCAATATGAGCTGCCGCTGAAACTTCGAAAATACCCGTATGTAAAACTGCAAACAACAGTATGGCCTTTTTTCCTTCTTTAGCAATTATTGTTAACTCACGTAAATGCTTTTGACCTCGCTCGGTGACTGTATCAGGGAAATAGCCATGATTCTTCTCTAGTAAAGTCACTGATTTTACTTCAATAAAGCAATCTGGTAGGTCACAACTGGATAAAAAAAAGTCAATGCGACTATTTTCTGAGCCATATTTAACTTCTGGTTTAATAATATTGTATTCAGACAATTCTGGAATGTGTTTTTGTGATAATGCTTCGGCAATCACCTGATTGGCTCGCAATGTATTGATACAAATTAGGTGGTTTTGTAATGTTTGAGTGATTTCCCAACTGTGTGGGTATTTTCGTTTTGTATTATTAGATGTTGAATACCAAATTTTATCGCCGGGAGTTGCACAGCCTGTCATTGCACCTGTATTTGCACAATGAATTGTCATCACATCGCCTTCTGGTGTCATGACATCCGCTAAAAAGCGTTTATAGCGTTTAATCAGTGTGGCTGGTTGTAATGGGGGGAATAAACTCCATGGGATCTCCGTAATAGGCATCCAGAAAATAATTGGCAATGCTACAATGTTTGCCAGCAAAAGTTAAACATCATGGAGCTATTATCCACGTGCTACCCATTTATGACGTTAGTGATTCCTTACTTACTGCTTTGAAACAATCATCACAAATATTGCTACATGCCCCAACAGGTGCTGGAAAATCAACCGTTTTACCGCTGCTAATTTTGGAAAGTGGTATTATTAATGGGCGCATTATTATGTTGGAGCCTCGCCGTATTGCTGCACGCAGTGTGGCAACCCGACTTGCTCAGCAGTTGGGTGAAGAGGTAGGCCAAACAGTAGGATTGCGCATGCGCTCAGAAAGCCGAACAAGCGCAAAAACTCGAATTGAAGTTGTTACCGAGGGCGTTTTGACGCGTATGCTACAACATGACCCTATGTTAGAAGGCATTGGTCTTGTTATTCTGGATGAATTTCATGAACGAAGCTTACAAGCTGATTTAGGCCTTGCGCTATTGTTAGATGCACAACAAGGGCTGCGAGATGATATAAGGATTTTGGTCATGTCGGCGACATTAGATGACCAAGGACTCAGCAAATTGTTTCCTGATGCACCTATTATTACCTCACAAGGTCGCGCCTACCCCGTTATACGGCATTTTCAGTCGATTAATCCTAATAAATTATTTCATAAAGAAGTCGCAAATGCGGTTTGGCAGTTACTTCAACAAGAGAGTGGCAGTTTATTATTATTTCTTCCTGGTGTTGGGGAAATAGAAAAAACGCTTACGGAATTGGCTCAGAAGGTTAGTGAGGACATACTTTTATGTCCCATGTATGGAGCACTCTCAATAAAAGAACAGCAACAAGCTATACAGCCTGCTCCAGAAGGAAAACGCAAAGTGGTGCTCGCCACTAATATTGCGGAAACGAGTTTGACGATTGAAGGGATCAGATTAGTCGTCGACAGTGGCTTTGAACGTGTTGGGTTATTTAACCCAAGAACAGGGCTAACAAAGTTGGTCAAGCAGCGTATCAGCCAAGCATCTATGGTGCAGCGTGCTGGTCGTGCAGGGCGTTTAGAAGCGGGGGTTTGTTGGCATCTATTTAGTCAGGAACAGGCGCAACGTGCTGCACAATTTAGCGAAGCTGAAATATTACACAGTGATTTAAGTTCGTTATGGTTATCTTTGCTGCAATGGGGCTGTCATGAGGTAACACAATTATCATGGCTAGATCTGCCACCACAGGCGGCTATTGCTGCAGCAAAAGGTTTACTTAGCCAGTTGGGTGCAATTGATAAGCAAGGGCAGCTAACTGCAATCGGTCGAGGAATGGCGGAGTCAGGTAGCTCTGTGCGTACAGCTGCCGTGTTAAATAAAGCACATCAAAGCAATAATAAAGAAGTGATCAAACTTGCCGCTTTATTAGTCGCAATATTAGAAGAACCTCCTCGCCGTTCAGGCAGCGATATTTATCATTATTTAGAAAAGCCTACAGAGAATTGGTGTAAGCGTGCATCTATATTAAGTGGGCAAAAAATCACTGTAGCAATAGGCAAGAATGCGACATTAATAAGTGAGTGGTTACCTACGTTATTAGCCGCAGGATTTCCCGATCGTATCGCCAAAAATCGTGATAATCAGTACCGGTATCAACTCGCTAGTGGATTAGGTTCTTCTTTGGACGAATCCGATATGTTGTCGGGAACACAATGGTTGATAGCACCAATACTCTGGCAACCGGAATCGTCTGCTGATGCAAAAATAACTCTTGCATTGCCTATCGATATTGACCAGCTACGAACGAGTTGTCCTGAATTATTTTCTCCGCAAGAAACCGTCGAATGGGACGAACTAAAGGGCACATTGAATGCTTGGCGGCGGCTACAATGTGGGCAACTGGTTATACAATCAGAAAGATTGACTAACCCCGATAAAAAACAGATTAAATACGCATTACTGAACTGGTTACGTCAAAATGGTTTAGAAAGTTTGGATTGGAATCAATCAGTAGAACAATTACGCATTCGTTGCCAACTAGCACAACAGTGGTTTCCAGAGGTGTTATTGCCAAATATTGATGATGAGTCTCTCTTAGCCTCTTTAGATGTTTGGTTAGCACCTTATCTTGATGGCATCACTCACCGTAAGCAGCTTCAGGCTATCAATTTAGGTGAACTTCTCTCTTATCGCTTGGATTGGCAACAGAAAAAATGGCTAGATAATACCTTGCCAACGCGTTATTTGGCTGAGTCAGGTAAAGATGTGAGTATTCACTATTTTTTAGATAAACCACCACAAATCGACATTCGAATGCAAGAGATGTATGGGCAAAGCGCAAACCCGACAGTCGCTAATGGCAAGATAGTGGTGACGTTATCTTTATTATCACCTGCAATGCGTCCATTGCAGATAACCCAAGACCTAGGGGCATTTTGGCAAGGCAGTTATCGCGAAATACAGAAAGAGATGAAAGGGCGTTATCCAAAACATTTATGGCCAGATGATCCGGTAAACACGCAACCAACCAGTAAGACTAAAAAAGCCATGATGTAGAAATATGCATCAATCTAAAACTCAATATGTAATTGAAACAACTATACGAGTGGCTTTGCAAGAAATGGGAATTATTTTATGTATAGGTGCGAAATGAGTTCGTTTTATGTTCTAATAGCCGCCAACAATCGGAGCCATAGAAGTTGCTCATTTAAGGTAATAAAATGTAATTAAGAGCTTTCTTCTGGGAATTGTTGGCTATTTTAAGCCAAAATCAAGGCTATGAAGGTGTTGTTGACTTTTAAGGTTGTTTTTTGAGTGAAATAGCAACTGTAATAGGCTAACAAACCTAAATGATCAAATTAAGAATTTAGGTGATATGGAGCGACCATGTCCGGTAAAGATTTAGAACCTATCGGTAGACGAAAAAAACCGTCTGCTCAAAAAAAACGGTCAGGCTCACGCCGTCGTGACCGCCGTGATGATTATGATGATGAAGAATTCTTTGACGATGATAATTTTAATGAGCAAAACCTCGATGATGAAGAGGATGAGCTAATGGCTAAAAAACGCCAATCAAACAATAATGGTAAAAAAAATCGTAAGCCAAAAAGTAAATGGCGCTGGTTTTGGCTGCTCTTCAAGCTGTTTATTGTCTTTGCGGTATTGCTTGGGGTTTATGCCTTCTATTTAAACCAACAAATCAAAGAACGGCTAGATGGTAAAGTGTGGGATTTACCTGCGGCGGTCTATGGGCGAATGGTTAACTTAGAACCAGGAATGGATTACAGCCAAGCTGAAATGGTTCGTCTACTCGAAGGTATGCAATACCGTAAAGTGACAAAAATCACCAGCTCTGGCGAATTCTCGGTGAAAGGAAATACGATTGAAATTTTACGTCGACCTTTCAACTTCCCTGATCAAAAAGAAGGGCAAATCCTCGCTCGCATGGAGTTTGATAACGGGGTTTTAAATAAGATTGAGAACATGGAAAATGGGCGCTCATTCGGCTTTTTCCGTTTAGATCCTAAGCTCATCACGATGATGCAGTCAGCGAACAATGAACAGCGTCTGGTGTTACCTCTGACTGATTTCCCTGAATCATTAGTAAAAATCTTATTAGAAACAGAAGACCGTAACTTTTATGAACATGATGGTGTTAGCCTATATTCTATCGGTCGTGCTGTGGTTGCTAACGTGTCGGCAGGTAAATCTGTTCAAGGCGGAAGTACCTTAACTCAACAGTTAGTGAAAAATCTGTTTTTGACCAACGAGCGTACGTTAAGTCGTAAAGTTAACGAAGCCATTATGGCTATCTTGTTGGATTACAGTTATGGCAAACAACGTATTCTTGAGTTGTATCTCAATGAGGTTTATTTAGGGCAAAACGGTAATGATGAAATTCGTGGTTTTCCATTAGCCAGTTTGTACTATTTTGGACGCCCAATTAACGAATTGAGCCTCGACCAACAAGCATTATTAGTCGGTATGGTGCAAGGTGCATCTACTTATAATCCATGGACTAAGCCTGAAAATGCGACCAAACGTCGTAATATCGTGTTGAAAATACTTGAAACACGGAATGTTATCGACAAAGAAATGTATGAAGTACTGAGTGCACGACCTCTAGGTGTGAAAAACAAAGAAGGCTTAGTTGCTTCTCAGCCTGCCTTTATGCAAATGGTACGTCAGGAATTAAATGAAAAACTGGGTGATAAAGTTAAAGACTTATCTGGAGCTAAAGTCTTTACTACGTTAGACCCTGTTGCACAAACAGCCGCAGAAACAGCGATTGAAACTGGTGTTGCTCAACTTCGCAAAGATCGTAAATTGAATGATATTGAAGGTGCGATGGTCGTCGTTGATCGCATCAACGGTGAAGTAAGAGCAATGGTTGGCGGTTCTCAAACACAATATTCTGGATTTAACCGTGCGCTCAATGCGCGTCGTAGCATTGGTTCATTGGCGAAACCGCCCGTTTATTTAGCGGCATTGAACGAGCCTGATCGTTTCCGTTTAAATACGTGGTTAAAAGATGAACCACTGACTGTCAAAGTTGGCAATCAAACGTGGAGCCCAAGAAACTACAGCCGTAATTTTACTGGCGGTATGTTGCTGGTGGATGCGTTAGCTAAATCGCAAAACGTTCCTACTGTTAATTTAGGGTTAGAAGTCGGGCTAGATCAAGTTCTCAATATCTTCGTTCGCCTAGGTGCACCAGCGACTGCAATGGAAAAAGTGCCAGCAATGCTATTAGGTGCAGTTAACTTAACACCAGCGGAAGTGGCTCAGGTTTATCAAACCATTGGTGGTAATGGTAACCGAGCAAAACTATCTGCGCTGCGTTCAGTCATTGATGGTGATGGAAGTGAAATTTATCAAAGCTATCCATCCGCAGAGAGGGCTATTCCGTCACAAGCAGCTTATCTCACCTTATATGGTATGCAGCAAGTTGTTCAGCAAGGAACAGGGCGAGTTTTATTGTCGAAATACAGTAAATATAACCTTGCAGGGAAAACGGGTACGACTAATGATTTGATAGATAGCTGGTATGCCGGAATTGATGGTAAAGAAGTGGCAATTGTGTGGATTGGTCGCGATAACAACGGCCCTACACAATTGACTGGAGCAACAGGTGCTTTGAAAGTGTATCAACGCTACTTAGATAACCAAGCACCATTAGCCTTGAATAACCGTCAACCTGAAGGCATTGTTGATATGAAAGTGATGCCTGATGGGCAATTCAACTGCTCAGATTTTGGTGGTGGGCGAACATTACCAATCTGGACTGATAATCCAGAAAGCTTATGCCAATCATCTGCTAATCAAAGCCCAACGTGGGATTTAAATAATAATTCCGAACCTGAGTCTAAGGATGATGCTCCGGAGTGGGTTAAAGATATGTTTGGGAGTAAGAATTAATCTGACACCGGTCATGCATTAAGCTGTATCCTTGTTGGCTTAATTGATAAACAGCCCCTAGTCACATACTTTTGTATGTTCTAGGGGCTGTTTATCTTTGAAGAACAGTTTTCTTTGAAGGTTAATTTTTATTCTATTTGCGCGTATTTTAAGCAAGGTTAGTGAACTAGGCAAGAGTCGGTCAACATAGAGAAAATCCCGTTTAATCGAACCCGAAGGGCGCTTTTCATTTAGGGTTTTTGGTGATGTTTTTTTAGACCCCTAAGTACGTGATATGATTATATTGCTGTTATTTAAACCGATTGGTGCGGTAAAAATCAGCAATAAAGATAAACAACCCCTGGGGTTTCGTTTATTTGTCACATAGAAACAAGTTGAATTATTTTGAATAGAAATAGCAAATGAAATGACATTTTTCTACGAAGTTAGTTTTGGAATTATTCACGTAGTCTTATTCTATTAATAAGATAGGCATGCATCTAATCCAGATAATTTGACCATCTTGGCACTTATCGAATTAGCGATTAAAAAAGAAGGAATCCGGATACGGTTTTGGGGGGCTATATTGAAATTGAAGCGCAAGTACATAGCATCATCTCTCTGCAAGAGGATGTTGACGTGAGTGTGCTTAATCCATGCCACAGAACTATGCAGATATAGAAACTCGCAGAACGTATTATAGGATGTTAGGTTGAATGACATTCAGGTTTCAGGTTTGGATGTGGCGCTTTAGTGGCATGTCGCGAGTTACGGGATGAACAATTGGCCCTGTCATTGATCAATAATTGGTTACAGACGCTCTCACGTCAGGGAATATAGATAGCGCAAAATAATTATTACTGCGCTATCAAATGGTGAAATGGATTTGGCACTGTATGGCTAAGTTTGGTGTTAAAGCTCATCAATAAAGTTAAATCTTGATTTATTCGACCATGCAAAAATATAGGAGAAACAGACAAGCTACTGTACTGAAAGTGTTCTCCACGCAGAGCCTATAACTCTAAATCGCGAAACGTGGTTTAGGCTCAGTTCATTGAAGTGGGAACCTTCGCTCTTTTAGGACTTAGAGTCGTTAGCAAGGCTTTTTAGCAAGCTGGCTTGGATGATTTTAGCTAGTTTTTGATGTGATAGTGTCGTTGGATGCAAAACATCCCAAAACATAAATTTACCATTAGCCTTTTTACAATCTGATTTAACATTGTGTGCTTTCAAAAATGAAAGACGACTATTACTCATATCTAAGCAAGCATCTGTAGTATTTACAAATTCGGGGTCTGCTAATATTGAAGCGAATGCAGAATGAAGATCAACCTCAATCCAATGGATATCTGGATATTTTATTCTCAATTCACTTATCAAAATAGGCAGTTGTTCATTAAGTAAATCAATGTTTCTCCTCATATTTTCTTTTTTGCTTGGATTCCAGCTTTTGGTCATAGGTGCAATCAATAAATCAGGTATATTCATTATTACAATTTTTTTTGCCCCGGTGTTAGCTAATATAGGTAACTGCTTATTATAATTATCAAGAACATCCTTTGCTGTTTTTCCACCAGAAAGGAGATCATTAATCCCAAATGATGCTACAAAGAGTGTCTGTGAAATATCATAATCATGTGATTTATTTGAATACTTAATGAATGATTCTAATTGTGACGATAGACCTGGGAAGATGATCTTGTCTCCGCTTTCTGCGTTCCCTGTAGCCCAAACATAAGCAGGTAAGTCAAAGGCATCGGTCAGGTATTCGTGCCAAAGTTTACCGTTTGAAAAATGACCTAAAAACCAAGAATTATGATTAGGTACAATTCTTTGAGTGACATTATAAACATTAATAATGTCTGATAAGCTATCTCCGAAAATCACCATTCTATCAAATTGCGCATACCCAATTGATTGTTTCGGGATATTCTTTCCTTCACTCCAAAAATTATAGTAGTAAGGTAAGTATTGGTTTGATGCATAAGGAAGAATGATATTCGATGTTATATTTTTTTGTTTGAGAGTTGACTGGCAAATATCTTTTAATTCTTGGTAAGCTGCCTTGGTGTAAAACATATTAGTGAGAATCTTCCCATTATACCAATGGCCATAAATCTTAGCGTATTCCTTGGGGGATGAAGGGTTTCTACCCCATGCCCATGAAGAGGCAACCTGTGTGTCATCATCAATTGATTTTTTATACACGCATTTTAGGTAAGCAGATGTCTCTGACCTAATATTATTACTCTGTTGAGGATCGGGTAAAAATTGAGGCGGTTCAATCGCTGTCCAGTTAATAGATTGGTTTTCAGAAGATGCGGGTAAACAATGAAACATGATATATGAAAGTAAAATAGTGCAAATAATATTTTTTTTGATCAAAATAAACTCCCTCTGTATTATAAGGTAATAATTCAAAATAGCGATAATATGCAATTGAATTTCTTTATGAAGACTGATTTTATTTGCTTTAAGTTTTCACTCGCAAATATTCAATCCCTTTCATTCCAATATTTAAATTTAAATAAAAGTTTGTCAATTTCATCTGATAATACAGATTTAAGTAATTTTCTTAGGGTTGGATTATAGGTCGATGTAAACTCATTTAATTATTATTAATATATTTTTAAAATAATAATAAAAATACGAATGTGTTAATGTGTGGATTTAATTGTAAATTTATTTTTTTATATTTAGTAATGTGTTTTTATTAAAATAAAGTGATTTAGAATGTTGAGTGAGCAGTAAAGTATTATCGGCAAGGAAATAGAGTGTGATTGAGTAGCTTTAATGATTGATTTAACTGAGTATCAACACTAACTAATCAGTTAGTGAAAAATTAATAGTTTGGATTGTAATGGATCCATATCATCAATACTATTAGCGTTATTTTCATAAGAAATATGATTTTTTTGTTAAGATTGAACTTACGGAAAATACTGTCTTTACATCTGAATTATAATGATTCTCATATCCATTGTGCCTATTATTTTTTTTGATACCATGAGTTAATAATAAATTCACTTATGAGTAATGGTCTATTTGTCGTTTATTTATGGTGTTTTGATGGAGATTTTTTATATCAAAATGTTTGAGCTTATTAAATGAATAAATTATCAAAAATGCCAAGTAATAAGGAATATTACTACTAATTATTGTTTTTACTTTTAAAAGTGTAATTTACAGTTAGAAATGAAATGAATACCAGCTCTCTTGGGTTGTATATATTGATTCTTTCGTATTAACACAGAAAAAATATCGAGCAATGAATGAATACGCAATCACAATGATTTTCATTCCTCTTGAGTAAAATAAAAATGCTGTCTATCACTTTTTCATCTGGATATTAAAATCTTATTCTACTGAAAGGTAGCTTAAGGCATTTAATACGAATTGCGAATGAAGATTTGTGCTTTTGCTCGTTTAATCGTTGAAGTTAAGTTGCTTCACGGTAAATTAAATATCGGACTAACGTTATAGCGTTAGCCCGATATAACCCAAAACGGCTCATAGCAGAGAATTGGGATAAGATATTGCTTGGCTTGTTGAGAATTATGCCTTTTTCATCTTCGCGAATGCAACTTCAGCGGCATCAATCGTTTTTTCAATATCCTCATCACTATGAGCGATAGACATAAAGCCAGCTTCGAATGCTGATGGCGCTAAATAGATACCTTGCTCTAACATCAGATGAAAGAATTGTTTAAAGCGCTCAACGTCGCATTTCATCACATCTTGGTAGCATGTAACACTTTTTGCATCAGTAAAGAATAGACCAAACATCCCGCCAACACGGTTGATGACCATTGGTATTCCTTGTGCTTTTGATACACGCTCTAAGCCACGAGCCAGTTTATCGGTCAATTCAGTCAGTTTCGAGTGAACGCCTGGTTGTGATACTTCATTTAAGCATGCAAGGCCAGCGGCCATAGCAACAGGATTACCGGATAAGGTCCCGGCTTGATAAACAGGTCCTAATGGAGCCAATTTTTCCATCACTTCATAACGACCACCAAAAGCACCAACAGGCATGCCGCCACCGATGATTTTACCTAAGCAAGTTAGGTCAGGTTGCACATCGTAGTAGTCTTGTGCTCCGCCTAATGCTACGCGAAAACCCGTCATCACTTCATCAATGATCAATAAAGCATTGAACTCATCGCAGAGTGCACGTAGACCAGGTAAAAATTCTGCTGTTGGTGGTACACAGTTCATGTTTCCTGCGACTGGCTCGACAATAATACAGGCAATTTCTTGCGGATAATTTTCAAAGGCTTGACGAACAGAAGCGAGATCATTATAGGTGCAAGTGAGTGTGTGTTTAACAAAGTCTTCAGGCACACCAGGGGAGTTAGGTTCACCCATTGTTAATGCACCTGAACCAGCCTTAACTAATAAGCAGTCAGCATGTCCATGGTAGCAACCTTCGAATTTGATAATTTTGTCACGACCAGTGTAACCACGAGCAAGGCGGATTGCGCTCATTGTGGCTTCGGTGCCTGAGTTAACCATACGGATCATGTCAATGGATGGAACTAACTCACAAACCAGTTTCGCCATCTCAACTTCTGCTGCGGTAGGAGCGCCAAAGCTCAAACCTTTGTTGACGGCTTTAATTACAGCATCGCGAATAGCGGGATGATTATGGCCGAGAACCATTGGTCCCCATGAGCCTACATAGTCAACATAAGCTTTACCATCAACATCAAAAATATAAGCGCCATCAGCACGTTCAATAAATAATGGAGTACCACCAACGCCATTAAAGGCGCGAACGGGTGAGTTGACACCGCCGGGAATTAGCTGTTGTGCTTCATTGTATAGGTCTAAAGAGTGGCTCATGCAAGGCTCCTGAAAGAGGCTAAATGTATCTTAAACTATTGAGAGTATAGGGTTATCATACTTCAAGTTGCCAATTGGCTACGTTCAGCAAGATGCATCTTGAATTATTTTAGGTACGTATTCTAAAGCACTGAACCAATTAAACCAAATGTCATTCAACCGAGTGAAAGATGCACAATGTGCCGAATTGTGTAACAACACTTGAATGAATGAATAAGCTAGCGGATAATTAGAGCAATTGATCTGAGTAGGTTTCTTACCTACCCTGAATTACCGGTAGACCGGTCTGGAGTAAAAAATGAGTGATGATGCAGCTTTGCCACTGAAGTTTACTGATGCGGCAGCAATTAAAGTAAAAGACTTAGTTTCTGATGAAGAGAACCCAAACCTGCGTCTCCGTGTTTATATTACAGGCGGTGGTTGTAGTGGATTCCAATATGGCTTTACCTTTGATGACCAAATCAACGATGGCGACATGACCATTGAAAAACAAGGTGTTGCCTTAGTTGTTGATCCAATGAGCTTGCAATATTTGGTTGGCGGAAGTGTTGACTATACTGAAGGGTTAGAAGGATCACGTTTTATTGTGACCAACCCAAATGCAAAAACGACTTGCGGATGTGGCTCTTCATTCAGCGTTTAAGTTTTTTGTGGAGAGGGGATTTTCCCCTCTCACTAATCTCGATGTTTCTTCTGAAGTCCATATCTAAAATAATTCGGTTTACATTTAAGCAACCAGCAAAGCCGATACTCAGCAACCTGAAGGGTTACGGGGATAACTGCTCGCATAATTCTTTAGCGGCGAGTAACACACGCGGCCCTGCGCGATGGAACCAATCTTCATTTAAGCGAATGACAGGTATCGGTAATTGCGCCTGCCAAAATTGTTGTACCGTTTTTTCTTGAGCTTGCTCTCCGGTTATTACAATCACTTCTGGCTTTCTTATTAATACCTGCTCACGGCTCACTTGTGGCCATTGTACCGGGCTATTTTCAAATATATTTTCCCCACCGCACAGCGAAATGATCTCATTTTGAATTGTATCCTTTCCAGTAGAGAATAAGGGTTGAGTACCTAATTGAATAAATACGCGTTTTTTTGAGGTGCTCGATTTAGTATATTTTTGTTTTAATTGAGTAAGTTGTTCTTGCATCGTTGAAATCGATTGTTTAGCGATATCAGGTTTTGGGCTGTACTCTTCCAGTTTCTTTACAGCTGAAATAACAGACTCAATATTATTAGGATCTAAATAGACGATCGGGAAATCAAGTGCAGCCAGCTGATCGAGTGGGCGCTGTGGATTACCGCCACGCCAAGCGAGAATTAAATCAGGTTTAAGCGCAATAATTCGTTCAACATTGATTCCTTGCCAATCAGAGACTTGCTCTAATTGTTTAGCATCTGGAGGATAGTCCGAATAGGCGCTAACGGCAATTAAGCTGTCACCTAACCCTGCTGCATAAGCTAATTCAGTATTCGCTGGGGATAGGCTGATGACACGATGTTTTGTTTCCGCAATAGCTTGGGGATTTAATAAGCATAAAATTAATAAAGTGAATGTTGCTTTAAGACTATTAGGGATCCATTTCATGTTGGCTCATTTCCAAACTATATTCGTTATACTTCTATTTTCGGGTTTGTTGACTACGTTTAGCGAGTCTTAGAGTTTAGCTATGCTCCCGACTATTTTTCCTTGCTGCCTACATGAAAATCAAATTATCTTGAGCATATATACAGAGAAAACCAATTTATTGATTTTCGACGGATAACGATCGGTTGATCATGAAAAGAGGGAAAATGATGCTTATCCCTCTTTTTATAGCCATTAAAAGTGCCATTTTGTCACTTTTTGCCATTAAAATTAAATCATTTCTAGGCAAGTTCAGCCAAGATGGCAGCGATCATCAGTGATGATTGACGAGCAGCAACAGGTAAGAATTCATCAAAACTGGTGTGTGACTCTTTATCTGCAACATCAGAAATTGCACGCACAACGACAAAAGGTACGCCAAATTGATGGCAAACTTGGCCAATAGCGGTTGCTTCCATTTCAACAGCAGCAACTTGTGGGAAGGCTTTTTTGATGCGAGCTAGGGGGGCAGCACCATTAATAAAGGCATCACCACTACAGACAAGGCCACGAACGGCATTCATACCAAGTTGTTGAATACATTTTTCGGCGAGTTCAATCAGTTTGTGATCTGCGATAAAAGCAGGTGGGCATTGTGCCATTTGACCCGGTTCATAACCAAATGCAGTGACATCTGCATCGTGATAGCGAACTTCCGTTGAAACAACGATGTCACCGACATTGAGGCGAGGATCTAACCCACCTGCAGAACCGGTATTTATGACGATATCAGGTTGGCAGTGTTCAAGTAATAACGTGGTGCCGATAGCGGCAGCAACTTTGCCAATACCCGATTTTAATAGCGCAACATCAACGCCATTAATTTTTCCGGTGTAAATTTCACAGCCAGCGCGGCTTAGCGTTTTGCACTCTTCAATTTGTTCACGCAGGATAGCGACTTCCTGCTCCATTGCACCTATGATACCAACTTTCATTATGCCATACTCACTATTGATTAATTTAGGTAATTAAGATTGAGATGGATAAATTGTAGCATTGAAAGACCGATGGAATGTATTTTTCCTCTCTCTTTTTATAGTAATCGATATATACCATAATAATTAAAATTGAATATAGTCGATAAGCTAAACTATTTAATAGGCATATAAGTAAACGATTAGGCGTTGAGTGAAGTTAATAACCAAACAACTTAAGGAGTCGGTGTGAGCAATATTAATTTCCTGACCAAATTTAATTATCAACGAAACTATAGTAGTTCTAATAGCCCCAAAATTTCTGCTCATAATGAAGATGCAGTCAATCGACTATTCGAAAGCGACCGCGGTCGCATTATTAACTCAGCAGCCATTCGCCGTTTACAACAAAAAACACAAGTTTTTCCTTTAGAACAAAATGCAGCGGTGCGTAGCCGGTTAACCCATTCATTAGAAGTGCAGCAAGTTGGACGCTATATCAGTAAAACCGTTCTCAATGAGCTAAAAAAGAAAAATTTATTAGAGCAATATGGTTTAGATGAACGCTGCGATGCTTTTGAAAGCCTCGTTGAAATGTCGTGTTTGATGCACGATATTGGCAATCCACCGTTTGGTCACTTTGGCGAAGCGGCTATTCAAAGCTGGTTTAGGCAACTTTTAGCGCCTGATTACCAATACACCTCTGAATCTTCAGATCCTTGCCGTATTGCAGCAATGCGTTTAACGGGAGATGCTCGCCTTGATTTATTTCGTCGTCAGTTAAAACAGGATTTGTGCTCTTTTGAAGGTAATGCTCAAGGGCTGCGTATGGTACACAGACTGTTAAAATTAAACTTAACCTATGCTCAGGTTGGTGCACTCTTAAAATATACGCGAGGGGCATACGATCTTGATCCGATCCCTGAACAATTCGATTATTTGATGAAAAAACCGGGCTATTATTGGTCTGAATTGAATTTCGTCAATGAATTATATAAAAAATTAAATATGGAAAAATATTGCCGATTTCCATTGTCTTATATTATGGAAGCTGCGGATGATATCTCTTATTGCATTGCCGATTTGGATGATGCTGCGGAGAAAGGCATATTTACAGTCGATCAATTAATTGGTTACTTACAAGCCGAGTGGGGAACTGTCAAAAAGGGCGATCTGTTTGATGAAACTATTATGGGAGCTTTTAATAATATTAGCGACAACCATACTCGGCGTATTCAGCAAGACCAATTTTTTATGTATTTACGTGTCAATATCACGAGTAAGCTTGCTCGTTATAGCGCTCAGCGTTTTATTAGAAACCTTCCTGAAATTTATGCGGGATCGCTTAATAGTGCGCTATTAGAAGATAAAAGCCCAGAACATCGATTACTCAAAGTGCTTAAAACAGTGGCTTTCAAACATGTTTTTAATCATCACGAGGTAGAGGAGCTTGAGTTACAAGGCTATCGCATTATTGGCGGCCTATTAGATTTTTATAGCCCATTGTTGATGCTAGAAAAGAATGATTTTGCCTCTTTAGTCGAGAATAATTACCATAAAAAGTTTTTTATTGAGACTCGCCTATTTCATAAACTTTCTAATAAACACCGTCTATCCTATAGCGAAGCAATCGAAAAAATTTGCGCGACAGATGAGGTCGAAAAATCTATTTTGGAATTTTATTATCGAGCGAGATTGATTCAAGATTATATCAGTGGGATGACAGATCATTATGCGTACGAGGAGTTTCGCAAGTGTATGGTCTCCAATTAATATCCTCTTCATATCCTCTTCATATTTCGCGCCGCAGCGTTGTTGGCTTTATTAGCGTGCTCGAGTCACATACTTATGTATGTGCTCCTATCCTCGTCATATTTCGCGCTGCAGCGTTGTTGGCTTCATTCGCGAACCCTAGTCACATACTTATGTATGCTCCTAGGGATTCACTCAATCGCCGCCTAGCTGCAACACGAACTATTTTGAGGATATATCGATGTATAACAACAAAACAACAAAACAACGAAAGTGCAAAAGTGCAAAAGTGCAAAAGTGCAAAAGTGCAAAAGTGCAAAAGTGCAAAAGTGCAAAAATGCAAAAATGCAAAAATATCTTATTGTTGATCTCATTTGTTTGTAGTTTCGTTAAAACTTGAATTATTTAGGTTATGTATATTGCTGTAAGGTTTTTTGTAGGTGTAACACGATGAAAAATGAGTAAAAGCAGTAAAAAATATATGCTAAGTGAAAAAGTGATAACTCATGTTGGTCAAAAAAATGATACTATACACTCGCCTTTTTGCTGTGCGTATTTTATGCAAGTAATTGGCATTATCTTGAAATAGAGAGAAAATATAATATTATTTTCTGAAACTTAACCCCTCGTAGTGACGAATTATGGCCCAATTTTACTCGCCAAACCGCCGTACCACACAACGCCGTCAAATAACGGTAACAGCTGATAGTTTAGATTCCGCAGGCCAAGGCGTTGCTCGCTCTGATGGTAAAACTATTTTTATTGCGGGTTTACTGCCGGGGGAAGAGGCTCAAGTCGAAATTATTGAAGATAAACGCCACTTTGCTAAAGCAAAAGTAATTAAACGCTTTAATACCAGTCCGCAACGAGTTAAACCTCATTGCCAATATTTTAATCAATGTGGTGGCTGCCAGCAGCAACATATTGATATCTCATTACAAAGAGAAAGCAAATCTAACGCATTACAGCACCTGATAGCACGAGAAACGGGTGTACAAAAAGAGGTCGAGTCGGTTATTTTTGGCGAAGCTTATGGCTATCGTCGAAGAGCGCGTTTAGGGCTGCAATATCAAAATAAAAATAAACATCTGGTGATGGGTTTTCGTCAAACACAATCCAATACGCTGGTAGATATCAAACATTGCCCCGTTTTGCATCATCAACTTGATGCGCTGATCTCACCATTATCAGATTGCTTAAATAAATTAAATATTGTATCTAAACTTGGACATGTTGAGCTGATCCGCGCCGATAATAGCATTATCGTGTTGCTTCGCCATCTTGCTCCATTAACTTCATCAGATAAACAACAACTACAATATTTTGAACAACAATATGGCGTTGCAGTCTGGTTGGCAGGTGAAGAAAATTGCTTAGAAGCACTTACTGAATCGTCAGTTTATCCTGAATATCAAGTTGCTGGAGAAACCTTGCAATTTAGCCCTCTAAACTTCATCCAAGTAAATGGTGAGATTAACCAGAAAATGGTAGTTCAAGTACTTGAATGGCTTGATATTAATGCGCAAGATCGTGTTTTGGATTTATTCTGTGGTATGGGAAATTTCACATTACCTATCGCGCGGCATGCAAAAGCCGTCGTAGGCGTTGAAGGCGTAGAAAATTTGGTCAAACAAGCTCAAAACAATGCTAAACGCAATTCAATTGTCAACGCGACCTTCTATAATGAGAACTTAGAGATGCAAATCCATACGCAGCCATGGGCGACCGAAGGGTTCAATAAAGTGTTATTGGATCCTGCTCGAGCCGGCGCTGCGGGTGTAATGGAACATTTAATTAAACTGATGCCGGAAAAAATTGTCTATGTTTCTTGTAACCCGACAACACTTGCTCGGGACAGTAAAGTTTTGCTTGACGCTGGATATAAATTAATACAACTGCGGATGTTGGACATGTTTCCACACACCAGTCATCTGGAGTCAATGGCGCTGTACTCCAAATAATCCAAGTTATCGCCAGCCAACGACGCTGCTACTTGAAAGATTACGGGTATATTTACGTGTAGCCCAGAGGGTTAACAGGTAGGGAGAAAATATGGTTGCTGTAAGAAGTGCACATCTTACCCCAGCAGGTGAGTTTGCCCCTGAAAAGTGGGTGAGCGGACTGGGGCTAAATAATCCACAATCAGAACAAAAGCTCATCCATACCTGGCAGTATTGTCATGATAAATTAGCAGGGCAGGAAATAGCACCTTTACTGTTATGGCGCGGGATCGAGATGACTGAAATTCTCTCAACACTGAGTATGGATATCGGAAGCTTGCAAGCCGCGCTTCTGTTCCCTCTGGTTGAAGAGAATCAACTCGATGAACAATCGGTGATTGATGATTTCGGTAACTCGATTCATGAATTAGTCAAAGGCGTCCTTGAAATGGATGCTATTCGCCAACTCAAAGCGACCCAATCAAGTGAAACTAGCTCAGTTCAAGTAGATAACATCCGCCGCATGTTATTGTCGATGGTGGAAGATTTCCGCTGTGTCGTCATCAAACTTGCTGAGCGGATCGCGCATCTACGTGAAGTCAAAGATGGAACAGAAGATGACCGCGTGTTGGCGGCTAAAGAGTGTTCTAATATCTATGCCCCGTTAGCAAATCGTTTAGGTATCGGGCAGTTAAAATGGGAGTTAGAAGACTTCTGTTTTCGTTATTTACATCCAGATGAATACAAAAAAATCGCTAAACTGTTGCATGAACGCCGAATAGATCGTGAAGATTATATCGATAACTTCGTGGAAACATTGCGCAAAAATATGCTCAAAGAGCATATTCAAGCTGAAATTTATGGGCGTCCCAAGCATATTTACAGTATTTGGCGAAAAATGAAGAAAAAAGCGCTCGCATTCGATGAATTATTCGATGTTAGAGCTGTGCGTATTGTGGTTGAGCGTCTACAGGATTGTTATGCCGCATTGGGTATTGTCCATACACATTTTCGTCATCTACCCGATGAATTTGATGATTATGTTGCTAACCCAAAACCGAATGGTTACCAATCTATTCATACTGTCGTCCTTGGGCCAAACGGTAAAACACTTGAAATTCAAATTCGTACCCGTCAAATGCATGAAGATGCAGAGTTGGGTGTCGCCGCGCACTGGAAATATAAAGAGGGTACGACTGGCGTTGGTAAAGGTGGTAGCTATGAACACCGTATTGCGTGGTTACGTAAACTGATTGCATGGCAAGAAGAGATGTCAGATTCGGGCGAAATGCTCGATGAAGTCCGAAGTCAAGTATTCGATGACAGAGTATATGTGTTTACGCCTAAAGGTGATGTGATTGATTTACCCACCGGCTCGACACCACTAGACTTTGCTTATCATATTCATAGTGATGTTGGGCATCGTTGTATTGGTGCCAAAATTGGTGGCCGTATTGTGCCATTTAGCTACCAATTACAAATGGGTGACCAAATTGAAATTATTACCCAAAAACACCCAAATCCAAGCCGCGATTGGCTCAATCCAAACTTAGGGTATGTCACAACCAGCCGTGGTCGCGCAAAAATTCACAACTGGTTCCGTAAACAGGATCGAGATAAAAACATCATCGCGGGTCGTCAAATTCTTGATAATGAGCTGGTACATTTAGACATCAGCATTAAAGAAGCTGAAAAATTACTGATAGCACGCTATAACGTTCATTCTCTGGATGAAGTATTGGCAGGAATTGGTGGGGGCGATATTCGAATTAACCAGTTGGTTAACTTCCTGCAAAGCAAATTCAAAAAGACCACTGCGGAAGAAGCTGACCGTGAAGCATTGAAAACGCTGGAAAATAAAATAACTGCACCACCTCCAGGTTCTCAAAGTAATAGCAGTGGTCGAGTTGTTGTCGAGGGGGTTGGTAACTTGATGCACCATATTGCACGTTGCTGCCAACCAATTCCGGGCGATGATATTGTTGGTTTCATCACCAAAGGAAGAGGCATCTCCATTCACAGCGTTGATTGTGAACAGCTAGCTGAATTGCAAAGCCATGCGCCTGAGCGGCTGGTGGATGCGGTTTGGGGTGAAAA
This sequence comes from Providencia burhodogranariea DSM 19968, assembly GCF_000314855.2. Lineage (GTDB taxonomy): Bacteria > Pseudomonadota > Gammaproteobacteria > Enterobacterales > Enterobacteriaceae > Providencia > Providencia burhodogranariea. The sequence goes on from NZ_KB233222.1 coordinate 138,689, forward strand.
CTACTCCAGTGGCTATTCATTAGTCGTACGTGTTGTAGCGAACGATAGAAGTGGATTGTTGCGTGATATCACGACTATCTTAGCAAACGAAAAGGTTAATGTGCTTGGAGTGACTAGCCGTAGCGATGTTAAACAGCAACTAGCCACTATCGATATGACGATTGAAATCTACAATTTGCAAGTGCTCGCACGTGTTTTAGCAAAGCTAAATCAATTACCGGATGTAATTGAAGCAAAACGTAATTCACAGTAATTCGCGGCATAAGTTTAATGTAGTAAAAAATGATCCCATGCTATCCTTGTGATACATGGGATTTTTTGTATAAAAAGGGTCAAAGAGATGAGCACGATAACACCACAAATTGAACGATTACTCGCCATTATGGAAACGCTACGCGATCCGCAATCAGGTTGCCCATGGGATACACAACAAACTTTTAAAACTATCGCGCCTTATACACTTGAAGAAACATATGAAGTCATCGATGCCATTGAACGGGAAGACTTTGATGATCTAAAAGGTGAGTTAGGTGATTTACTTTTCCAAGTGGTATTTTATGCACAAATGGCGAAAGAACAGTCCTTATTTGATTTTGATGAAATTTGCCAAGCGGTTAGCGATAAATTAGAGCGCCGTCATCCACATATTTTTGATGCTGAAAATAGTGCGAGTAGCCATGAAGTCATCGCTGGCTGGGAAAAGCGTAAATCCGCAGAGCGCGCACAAAAAGCGCAATATTCCGTTCTTGATGATATTCCAAATGCATTACCTGCACTGATGAAAGCCTACAAAATTCAAAAACGCTGTGCTTCAGTCGGATTTGACTGGGATACATTAGGCCCAGTGGTTGATAAAGTTCGTGAAGAATTGGATGAAGTCATGGAAGAAGCAACGCAGGTTGTTATCGACGAGCAGAGACTGGAAGAAGAAATCGGTGATCTACTATTTGCTACCGTTAATTTATCGCGTCATCTTGGTCATAAACCCGAAATGGCGCTAAACAAGGCATGCCAAAAGTTTGAAAAACGCTTTCGTCAAATAGAAAATCGCTTAGCCGACAGTGGAAAATCGACAGAAACTGCTACACTAGATGAAATGGAGTTACATTGGCAGCAGATAAAACAGGAAGAAAAACAGTAGCTACGGCAAGCTGAAAGGATTTAGCCTTTATCTGCAAAATGTGCTAACATGAAAAAAACAGCAAGATGTGCACATTATAAAAATGTATATTTACCGAGCAATAAATATTTTGCTTATTAATTTATTGATATTATTAGGGTATTGATGAAAACTAACCTTATTATGCTTAGAACATTTGTAGCGAAATTAAGGTTCGGGTATACTGTTTTCCCGTCCTGTTATATCCATCATCTTTTAAACCTAAACTTTCAGGTTCAGCATGAAAACTAATTATATTTTTGTGACCGGCGGGGTCGTATCCTCTCTGGGTAAAGGCATTGCCGCAGCCTCATTGGCGGCTATACTCGAAGCCCGTGGACTCAATGTCACTATGATGAAACTGGATCCGTATATCAACGTCGATCCGGGTACCATGAGTCCAACCCAACACGGGGAAGTTTTCGTAACAGAAGACGGCGCTGAAACTGACTTAGATTTAGGTCACTATGAGCGTTTCATCCGTACCAAAATGACACGCCGTAATAACTTCACGACGGGTCGTGTATACTCTGAAGTTCTGCGCAAAGAGCGCCGTGGCGACTATCTTGGCGCAACAATTCAAGTTATCCCTCATATCACTAATGAAATCAAAGATCGCATTATTCGTGGCGGTGAAGGCCATGATGTCGTTCTTGTCGAAGTTGGCGGAACGGTAGGTGATATCGAGTCTCTGCCATTCCTTGAGGCAATTCGCCAGATGGCTGCGGAAGTGGGGCGTGAGCGTACATTATATCTGCATTTGACTCTAGTGCCATACTTGGCAGCAGCGGGTGAAGTTAAAACGAAACCAACTCAGCATTCGGTAAAAGAGCTGTTATCTATTGGTATTCAACCGGATGTATTGATCTGTCGTTCAGACCGCGTTATTCCAGCGAATGAACGCGCTAAGATTGCACTGTTCTGTAATGTGCCTGAAAAAGCGGTTATTTCACTGAAAGATGTTGATTCTATCTATAAAATTCCTGGAATGTTGAAATCACAAGGCTTGGATGAGTATATCTGCAAGCGTTTCAACATCGATTGCCAAGAAGCAAATCTTTCTGAATGGGAACAAGTTATTTACCAAGAAGCTAACCCAACTGGCGAAGTGACCATTGGTATGGTAGGTAAATATGTTGAATTACCCGATGCTTATAAGTCAGTAATTGAAGCACTAAAACACGGCGGCCTTAAAAATCGTCTGACAGTCAATATCAAATTGATTGATTCACAAGATGTCGAAACCCGTGGTGTTGAAGTTCTTAAGGGGCTAGATGCAATTCTTGTTCCGGGTGGCTTTGGTGAACGTGGCATCGAAGGCAAAATCATGACAGCGCGTTATGCTCGTGAAAACAAAATTCCTTACTTAGGTATTTGTTTAGGGATGCAAGTTGCGTTGATTGAATTTGCGCGCAATGTTGCTCACATGGAAGATGCTAACTCAACTGAGTTTAGTCCTGATTGTAAATACCCAGTTGTTGCGCTAATTACAGAATGGCGTGACGAAGAAGGTAATGTTGAAGTTCGTTCTGAAGAGAGTGATCTTGGTGGAACTATGCGTGTTGGCGGTCAGCAATGCCATTTGGTCAATGGCAGCTTGGTTCGTGATATGTATGGCGAAGACACTATTGTTGAGCGTCATCGTCACCGTTATGAAGTGAATAATCTGCTACTAAAACGTATCGAAGAAGCAGGTTTAAAAATTGCAGGTCGTTCAGTTGATAATAAACTGGTAGAAATTATTGAAAATCCAAACCACCCATGGTTTGTTGCATGCCAGTTCCATCCTGAATTCACTTCAACACCAAGAGATGGTCATCCGTTATTTGCAGGTTTTGTTAAAGCCGCTGGTGTATACCAGAAAGGTGAGTTGAAATAAGATATGGCGGGGTAGAAGGTAGCCTATTCTAGTAAAGGTTATTGTTAAGCCAATTTGAGCGCTAATTAGGCTCAAATTGGTAAATAAAATAACTGGTTGGGAATAAGTAAAGCAGTCTACTCCCCGAAATTTAACTTATACTGAGGAAAACCTTATGTCCAAAATCGTTAAAGTGATCGGTCGTGAAATCATTGATTCTCGTGGTAACCCTACTGTAGAAGCAGAAGTTCATTTAGAAGGTGGTTTTGTTGGTTTAGCGGCTGCACCTTCAGGTGCATCTACAGGTTCTCGTGAAGCACTGGAACTGCGTGATGGTGATAAATCACGTTATCTGGGCAAAGGCGTTCTGAAAGCAGTTGGCGCAGTTAACGGCCCAATTGCAGAAGCGCTGATTGGCCAAAATGCAAAAGACCAAGCTAATATCGATAAGATCATGATTGATCTTGATGGTACTGAAAACAAATCTAAATTTGGTGCGAATGCGATCCTTGCAGTTTCTTTAGCTAACGCAAAAGCAGCTGCAGCGGCAAAAGGTATGCCTCTTTATGAGCATATTTCTGATCTGAACGGTACTCACGGCCAATACTCTATGCCTCTACCAATGATGAATATCATCAATGGTGGTGAGCACGCAGATAACAACGTTGATATCCAAGAATTCATGATCCAGCCTATCGGAGCTCCAACCCTGAAAGAAGCTGTTCGTATGGGTTCTGAAATTTTCCATCACCTAGCAAAAGTACTGAAATCTAAAGGTATGAACACTGCTGTTGGTGATGAAGGTGGCTATGCGCCAAACTTAGAATCTAACGCTGCTGCATTGGCTGCTATCAAAGAAGCGGTTGAGCAAGCAGGTTATGTTTTAGGTAAAGACGTGACTCTGGCTATGGACTGTGCAGCTTCTGAGTTCTACAACAAAGAAACTGGCAACTATGAGCTGAAAGGCGAAGGTAAAACCTTCACTTCACAAGAGTTCACTCATTATTTAGAAGGCTTGACCAAAGAATATCCAATCGTTTCTATCGAAGATGGTCTGAACGAATCTGATTGGGACGGCTTTGCATACCAAACTAAAGTTCTTGGCGATAAAATCCAATTGGTCGGTGATGACTTATTCGTTACCAACACTAAGATCTTGAAAGAAGGTATTGATAAAGGCATCGCTAACTCAATCCTGATCAAATTCAACCAGATCGGTTCTCTGACCGAAACTCTGGCTGCAATTAAAATGGCAAAAGATGCTGGCTATACTGCAGTTATCTCTCACCGTTCAGGCGAAACTGAAGATGCAACTATTGCTGACTTAGCAGTAGGTACAGCAGCAGGTCAAATCAAAACAGGTTCAATGAGCCGTTCTGACCGTGTTGCTAAGTACAACCAACTGATCCGTATTGAAGAAGCACTGGGTAACCGTGCACCATTCAATGGCCTGAAAGAAGTTAAAGGCCAAGCATAATTTAATTTGTGCTAGTTAATTAGAGAAAGCGGGAAGAATCATCTTCCCGCTTTTTTTTGCGCGCGCGAAGCATGAGTTATTTAGCAGGGTATTTACTGGGATGAGGTTATCTACTGGAAGCTTAAATTAATTCCCTGATGAGATCTATTATTCTACTAATGTGTGATAATTAACCGATATAATGAAAGGTAGGACATGTTAAAGCGCAATTAGGACATAGATATTCGATTCTTTATTTTGGTTATCAATCCAGAATTACCAGTTTTTTTCACTGTATCCTCTCGGTTCGTCATATATCTACGACACTTCTCGCAAATCTTTTTATGATTATAGCCAGAATCAAATACTCAATGCATTGTATTGTAATGATTAATTAGAGCTTCTTGGCCTGTTGGCTAATTATGATTTTAATTATTCCAGATAGGTGTACCTATTTATTTTTTCTTGTTAGTGGAATAGATAAATTTTATGTATTAAATGAAAAAAATATTTAGTTACGCCATTCATATCTCATTTTTGGACTATCTACATTTCTATTTCATCCAATTAACCCTATATTTCATAATCCGTAAATAAATCTTAACACCGGTTTGTGAACTGGAGTGTTGATGAAACGATGGAGTTAATATGGATGCATCTGAATCGCTAAAACCATCAGTAGGCCCCACCCCGTCTAATGTAAGGGGCTGGATCATACTGGCAGTTGATATCGTATTACTAATCTTGCTTTTAAAATATTTGCCTTTTGATGATAAGGCTAATGCGGGGTTAGCTATGCTAGTGTTTGTGGGGGTACTTTGGCTGACCGAAGCCATACACGTGACTATCACAGCATTATGTATTCCGCTTTTAGCTGTTGCTCTAGGGTTAATGAATACAGGTGATGCTTTAAAATCGTTTGCAAATCCAATCATTTTTTTATTTTTTGGTGGCTTTGCTCTTGCAACAGCATTGCATATTCAAGGTCTTGATAGACTGATTGCTAATCGTTTATTAATGGCTGCGCGTGGGCGTCTATCTGTTGCTGTGTTACTGCTTTTTGGCGTAACTGCCTTGTTATCTATGTGGATCAGTAACACAGCAACAGCAGCTATGATGCTGCCACTTGTCTTAGGGATTTTATCAAATCTAGACGTTCGCCATGAACGCAATACCTTTGTATTTGTATTGTTAGGTATTGCTTATAGTGCCAGTATCGGTGGTTTAGGAACAATTGTAGGTAGTCCACCAAATGCGATTGCAGCTTCTGCGCTCGGATTAGATTTCTTATCTTGGATGAAGTACGGTATTCCAATCATGGTAGTCCTGCTACCAATGATGTTTGTTTTAATGTATATGATGCTACGTCCAAATCTAAGGCATCGTTTTGAGATAGAACTTGAACATGTAAAATGGAACGGCAAACGCATCATAGCAATGGTTATTTTTTTACTTGCTGTAGTTTGTTGGATTGGCAGTGCTTTTCTTAGTGATGCTCTCGGTGGGATTAAGGATCTTGATAGTATTATCGCACTCAGTGCTGCAATTCTGATCGGTGTTACGGGAGTTGCTAGTTGGTCCCAAATTCAGAAAAATACCGAATGGGGCGTATTGATGCTGTTTGGTGGAGGTTTAACCTTAAGTGCAGTATTAGGCTCATCTGGTGCAAGTAAAATTATGGCTGATTGGATGCAATTGACATTTGGCCAAAGCCATTGGTTTGTCATTATACTTGCCGTGACGACTTTCATTATTATCTTAACTGAATTTACCAGTAATACAGCAAGTGCAGCTCTCCTTGTTCCCATCTTTGCAACTGTAGCTGAAGCATTAGGTATGCCTGTAATTGCATTAACAATGATTATTGGTATTGGTGCATCTTGTGCCTTTATGTTACCTGTTGCAACACCACCAAACGCAATTGTTTTCGGCTCTGGTTATATCCGGCAAATTGAAATGGTGCGTGTGGGAGCGGTACTGAACGTAGCTTGTATCATTGTTATTTCATTATTTGCATGGTTCTTCTGGATTTAAAAGTAAAGTGTTAGCTAGTTCTTTACTTAGCAGCCTCATAAATGAGGCTGCTATCCTCGATAGTTGAAAGCTTAGGGTTGTCGTTTTTCGTCAGTAACTCGAACTGTTTCGATATACATGAAAATCAAATCATTTTGTATATCCCTAATTAGCCCATCAATAAAAACAAGACACTATAAATATGAGTGACTGATTTTTGCATGAAAGTTGTGAGTGTGACATGTCACGATTTTTGGGATCGCATCAATGATTTTCCTTTAAACTCACATCATCTATTTATTATTCGGCTTTTTGTCCAACCAGTATTTGTTGATTACTCGCAAGGCGTATTTTTCCGGTGAGTGCCAATTGGCTATCACCTTGAAGTGAAAAATTCATCGCTGAAATTAATCCTTTGATATCAATTTTATTCTGTGGGCACATAAAGCTATCTTTACATTGATATTGATGACTTTCGAGTAAAATAGAGCGGCCCGTTAATTTACTGTTTTCACCGAGCTCAAAATGACTACCTTGGCTATGGGGAACAGCTGTTTTGTGTCTAACACCAGATCGTAAAATACCTTCACGAATTGAAAGTGAAGCATTGCCCGATGTACCTAGATAGTTTTGTACTGCTGATGTAATGTTTACGGCATTTTGTAACTTAATACGGTCAGCAAATACATTGATTGCAGATAACTGAATTGGATTAGCTTGTTGTTGATTAATCGTTACTTGGCTACCTGGCGATACAGAAAATTTTAGCTGAGTATAATCTTTTAATGGTTTAGGAAGCAGTTGGCTAGGATTATCCTTATCTTTGATAAATTGTCGTTCAAAATTACCTGCAATCAATGATAGGCTACTGATATTACTCACTGATCCATTGCTCCACGTGATGCCATTAGGATTGGCAATAACTAGGTTTGCAACTTGCCCTTTAATACCAAGAATTCCTTGAATATTTGAGGCTTGAGAGCCAGTCACTTCCGCCAGTATTAGCTGTGCTGCTTTACCACCAAGAGTGCTGTTATCATTGATATCATTATTAAAAACTAAACCATGTTCATTGGAAGATAATGCTTCAAAGGTATTAAAAGAAACATGATTTTCAAGTGGTGCAGCGATATTGATGATTTTAGCTTTACTGATATCGACGGGGGATGATGCGATGGTCGTGCTGTGAATGAATAATAATATGAGTGGGGTAAAACATATTTTTGATGACTTCATGGTTGTGCTCCTTGCTGTGAATAATTCCTTGCATTGGAGTATAGCCAAGCCTAAACCATTTTTGACCTATCAAAAAATATAATGTGATAAATAAAAAAGAATACATTAGTAATCTTCATTAGTTATCTATTTATTTTGTTTTTAATATTTTTGTTGCTTATGTTTGCATGCCATAACATCAGTGCTCTACTTCATTATAAAGCAGAGCACATCTATTATGCGTTTATGGCTTCTTGTGGAACATTGCGGAAGCTGATCGCAAGGCGGTTATAAGCATTAATAAGGCCTATAGCCATTGTCAAATCTGCTAGCTCTTTGTCCTCAAATACAGCTGATGCTGCTTCAAATGCCTCGTCCGGTACGTGAGTTTCAGAAACACGAGTGACTATTTCAGCCCAAGCTAGAGCTGCTTTTTCTCGTTCATTGAAAACATTTCCAGATTCATTCCAAACTTGTACAAGAGCCAATTTTACAGGATTCAGCCCTTTTTTAAGCAGATCGCGTGTGTGCATGTCGAGGCAAAATGCACATCCATTAATCTGGCTCACACGTAAATTAACCAGCTCTATTAAGGTATTTTCTAATCCACACTGTGCAATATAGGCATATATGCCACCAAGTGCTTTTACGCCTGCTGGAGAGGTTTTTGTATAATCGATACGTTGGGTCATTGAGTTTTTCCTATTAGCTGGTTAGGGTTTAAAGATTAACAGCTATAGGTGCAAAAAAAAGAACCAAAAATGAATTTTTATGATGTACCACGAAGATGAATAAATGCTTTTTAGTCAATCGTTAGCGTTATTGTTAAAGTCATTTTGACTTATTAATTTTGATGGGGTGTGTAGGAATTGCCTCATAGAGGTTCAAGTAATAGGTGATTTTAATGCCAAAAAATACATTCAAACTAGAGATTGAGCGTTCAATACGAATTTCACTTTCTGAGCAAATACGAACGAGAATAACGGAAGCTATCAAGAGTGGTGTTCTTACACCGGGTACTCGTTTACCTTCTTGGATAGATCTGGCTAAGCAATTGGGTATATCCAGAGGTACAGTGAAAACGGCTTATGAGCGCTTAAGCGATGAACAATTAGTTACATCCTCCCGTTCGAAAGGAACATGTGTTGCTGAGTATTTGCCTGTTAAAAATAAAGGATTTATTAAGTCTGAGCAGCTCCCAAGGACATCAATTTATCAAGATTTCTTTTTTCCAAAAGGGCATTTCAAGATGGGAATACCTGCGAGTGATGCATTTCCTTCAACATTATTTGCTCGTTTGTTTTCAGCATCTGCACGAAAGCGTATCTCATCACAACAACTTTATGCAGATCCTCGAGGCGAAATGGAATTAAAAAGAGAGATTGCTGTACAGTTAGCCTTATCTCGTGGTGTTAATTGTCATCCATCACAAATTTTTATTACCTCTGGCTTCACTGGGGCAATGGGGACCATTCTTCATGCTCTCGGTCTATATGGAAAAAAAGTTTGGGTAGAAAATCCAGGGTTTCCTCCCGCACGTAGAGCATTAGAAATTGCAGGATTAACCCTTGCTCCTATACCCGTAGATGCCGAAGGCATTGATGTTAGTTATGGTGAGTTAAATGCAAATGATGCTGCGCTAGTATTGATCACTCCCGGTCAACAGGCTCCTTTAGGTGTAACATTATCGCTTGAAAGACGCAGTCAACTTTTGGCATGGGCTGAACGAAAACAAAGTTGGATTATTGAAGACGATTATCTTGGTGAATTACAGTTAACTCGTCGCGCAGCTCCTGCATTGGTATCAATGGACCAGAGAGGGCGCGTAATTTATGTTGGCTCGTTTAGCAAAACTATCAGTCCCACTCTTCGTCTCGGTTTTATGGTTGTTCCGCTATCTTTAATTGATACTGTGTCTGATGTTGTTGCGAGTTTAGCACCGGCTCCTGATCCTGCATTGCAAATGGCAGCTAAAGCTTTTTTGCATGAAGGGCATTTTTTACGTCATCTACGTAAAATGAAGCGTACCTACATGTCTCGGAGCGATAGTCTATTGTCGACCTTGAAGGGGATGGGTTATGAAGCTGAAATTAATGGGCTTTCTGTATTGCTAAAGCTACCAAAAAGTACCGATGACATCATGATTGCCCGTTACGCATATCATGATAATCTCGCGCCGTCTCCATTATCGGCATGGTACATACCTGATACGTCATTTCAGTCAGGGTTATTACTTGGAATTGCTGATAAAGAAGGAGAGGAAATACTTAATGCATGTAAACGGCTCGACCAACTAATTCGTAGGTTTTTGTGATATAAATTCACCATATAATCAGTTAGATACATTGCTATAAAATATTTTATTTATCATTTTGCTAATTTTTATCACTTTTTTAATGATGATAAATAGATAACAAAATCAATGAATAAAAAAAGGGCCACATTAGTGGCCCTTTGTCATTGCTTCATCTGAAACGATTATTCAGCTTTTGTAGGTGGCTGACTAGTTTCAATATGATCAGGTTTCTTCGCGAAGCGGCGACTAATCACCACGTAGAAGACCGGAACAAAGAAGATGGCCAATGAGGTTGCTGCGAACATACCACCCAGAACACCTGTACCTACAGAGTTCTGTGCCGCAGAGCCTGCACCATTACTAAATACTAGAGGGATAACACCTAACATAAAGGCTAATGATGTCATAAGGATTGGTCGTAAACGCATTTTAACTGCGTTTAGTGTTGCTTCAACTAACCCTTTACCTTCTTTTTCCATTAAGTCTTTGGCGAATTCTACAATCAATATTGCGTTCTTCGCCGATAACCCAATGGTTGTTAAGAGCCCAACCTTAAAGTAAACGTCGTTCGATAATCCACGAACAGAAGTAAATAGTAATGCACCAATGATACCAAGCGGAACGATTAACATAACCGAGAATGGTACAGACCAGCTCTCATATAATGCCGCAAGACATAGGAAGACAACAATCAGAGAGATAGCATAGAGGGCCGGAGCCTGATTTCCAGACAAACGTTCCTGATATGACATACCTGTCCACTCATAACCAATCCCTTTCGGTAGGTTTTCAGTTGTCAGTTTTTCCATCATTAGCATGGCATCACCGGTACTTTGACCTTGTGCTGCTTGCCCTTGAATGTTCATTGATGGAACACCGTTATAACGCTCTAAACGTGGCGAACCAAATTTCCAAGGATCTTGGGACTCATCCAAAAATGCAGAGAATGGAACCATGTTTCCTTGAGCATTTCGAACATATAGCGCGCTAATGTCAGACGGTAACATACGGCTTTCAGCATCACCTTGGACGTAAACTTTCTTCACACGACCACGGTCGATAAAGTCGTTGACGTAAGTTCCACCAAATACTGAACTGAGTGTTGCGTTGATATCACTGATAGCAACACCTTGTGCCTGAGCTTTTTGCTGGTCAATGTAAATACGGTATTGAGACGTATCATCTTGACCATTAGGACGTACACCTTGCAATATTTCAGGGTGTTGGGCAGCTAAGCCAAGTAACTGATTTCGAGCTGCCATCAGGGCATCATGTCCTAAGCCAGCTTGGTCAACCAATTCAAAGTCAAAACCATTGGCAGTACCTAATTCGACAATAGCCGGTAGGTTAAAGGCGTAAATCAACGCTTCTTGTTTTGACGATAACCCCGCGTTTGCACGAGCGACAATAGCTTCAACCTTGTTTTCTGCGCCTGTACGCTCGCTCCAGTTCTTAAGAACCACGAACGCTAGACCCATATTTTGGCCTTGACCCGCAAAGCTAAATCCACCAACAGTAAACACGGATTCGACATTATGTTCTTCTTTGGTATGGAAATAGTCATTCACTTCTTCTAATACGGCTTGTGTTTGCTCTTGCGTTGATCCTGGTGGTAATTGAACCATCGCTAAGAATACACCTTGGTCTTCTTCTGGTAAGAATGAAGAAGGGAGGCGGATAAACATAAATGCCATAAGAGCAACTAAAGCTAGATAAATTAGTAAGTAACGACCTGTACCATTTAACATGCGGCTAATACTATCGGTATAGTGATGAGCCTGCTTTTCAAATGTCCGGTTAAACCAACCAAAGAACCCTTTTTTGTCACCATGGTCGCCTTTTTTAATAGGTTTCAACATGGTAGCGCAAAGTGCCGGGGTTAAAATCATCGCAACCAGTACGGATAACACCATTGCTGAGACGATGGTAATAGAGAACTGACGGTAAATTGCCCCTGTTGAGCCTCCGAAGAAAGCCATTGGGATAAATACCGCAGAAAGTACCATTGCAATACCGACTAACGCACCTTGAATCTGCTCCATCGACTTCTTGGTAGCTTCTTTTGGTGGTAAGCCTTCTTCTTGCATTACACGCTCAACGTTTTCAACAACAACGATGGCATCATCTACAAGTAGACCGATAGCAAGAACCATCGCAAACATGGTTAAGGTGTTAATGGAGTACCCAAACGCGGATAAGATCGCGAATGTTCCCAGTAGTACGACTGGCACGGCAATAGTTGGGATCAGTGTGGCGCGCACGTTCTGAAGGAACAAGTACATTACCACAACGACCAACATGATTGCTTCGACGAGCGTTTTAACAACCTCATTAATCGAAATTTTAACGAATGGCGTTGTATCATATGGATAAACGATTTGTAGCCCTTCAGGGAAGAAAGGTTCCATACCTGCCAATGCCGCACGTACGTTATTCGAGGTCTCTAATGCGTTAGCGCCAGTTGCTAACTTAATACCAATACCAGCTGCAGGTTTATTATTAAAACGTGCAGTGGTGCTGTAGTTTTCAGCGCCAAGCTCAACACTTGCAACATCTTTTAAGCGTACCTGTGACCCATCCTGATTGACGCGTAGTAGGATGTTGGCAAATTCATCAGGGTTGTTTAAACGTGTTTGCGCGATAATTGAGACGTTTAAGCGCTGTCCTGCCACAGGTGGTGTCCCACCTAATTGACCAGCAGCAACTTGGTTGTTTTGAACTTTAATCGCATTGATGACATCAGTGGTTGTCATATTGTACTTAACGAGTTGCTCAGGCTTTAACCAGATGCGCATCGCATATTGCGTACCAAATAACTGGGTTTCACCAACACCATTAACTCGGCTAAGTGGATCTTTAATGTTTGAACCCACATAGTCGGCAATATCGTATTGCCCCATTGAACCATCGGATGAAACGAAACCCGCTACCATTAAGAAAGAACTGGTAGATTTATCAACACTGATACCTTGCTGCTGTACTTCTTGTGGAAGTAAAGGCATAGCAAGTTGTAATTTGTTTTGCACCTGAACCTGTGCGATATCACCATCAGTACCTGCTTCAAACGTTAGCATAATACTTGCAGAGCCTGATGAGTCACTGGTTGATGACATATATACCAAGTTATCGATACCATTCATGTTCTGTTCGATAACCTGAGTCACTGTGTTTTGTACCGTCGTTGCATCCGCACCCGGATAATTTGCCGAGATAGAGACGGACGGCGGTGCAATGGTCGGGTACTGAGCCACAGGTAACTTGATAATTGCCAACAGACCAGCAAGCATGATGATAATCGCAATTACCCATGCAAAAATTGGTCTATCAATAAAAAACTTAGGCATTAATCAACCGCTCCCTTATTTAGACTTTTCTTCAGGTTTAGCCTGATTGTCTATGGATTGCGTTTCTAAATTTGCTTCCTTAGGAACGACAACAACACCCGGTTTGATTTTTTGTAGGCCAATCACAATGACGCGATCTCCTGCCTGCAAGCCATCACTTATTAGCCATTTATTGCCAATAGCTTGTGCTGTTGTCACTTTCCTGACTTCAACTTTATCCTCTGCACCAACAACCATGACTTGAGCGTCACCTTGTGGAGTACGAGATAATCCTTGTTGAGGGATCACAATCGCTTTTTCGACGACACCATCTTCTAAGATAGCGCGCACGAACATTCCGGGCATCAACTCTTTATTTGGGTTAGGGAATTGAGCTCTCATTGTGATTGAACCAGTTGTTTCATCCACAGTGACATCAGAAAACTCCAAAGTTCCTTTTTGGGCATACTCGTGACCATTATTGATCATCAAGCTAACAGGAGCTTTACCCGGTTCTTTTTGTAGTGATCCTTTTTCAATCTCATTACGCAGACGTAAAAAGTCATCACTCGATTGAGTGACATCTACATAGATAGGATCAAGTTGCTGAACACGCATTAACTCAGTAGCTTGACCAGTTGAAACCAATGCGCCTTCAGTAACATTTGATTTCCCTGTACGGCCACTAATTGGTGCAGTGACTTTAGTATAATTAAGATTAATACGTGCAGATTCAACAGCGGCTTCTGCGGCTTTAATGGCAGCTAAAGCTTGAGCATAAGTTGAAGTAGCCTGATCATAATCTTGTTGGCTAATATAATTAGTTCCTAACAATGGCTTATAGCGTTTAACGGTCAAGCCCGCTAAATTTGCATTAGCTTGAGCTTTAGCAAGCTCCGCTTTAGCGCTATCGTAACTAGCTTGGTAAGGCGCTGGGTCTATCTGGTATAAAGACGTTCCCGCCTCAACATCACTGCCTTCTTTATAGTTGCGTTTGAGTATAATGCCACTTACTTGTGGGCGAACTTCAGCAACAAGAAATGCAGATGTACGGCCAGGCAATTCGGTCTTGATAGTCAGAGGTTCGGCTTTAAGCGTAACAATGCCTACTTCAGGCGCCGGGCGTTCACCGCCACCTTTCTGTTCATCGTTACAACCTGATAAAGCTAAGCCACCTGAAAGAACCAACAGAGCCAGAGGTAACACCCCCCTGTTTTTTCGCATAAATTAACCTCAATTAATCAATATGATTACAAAAAATAAGAAAAATGGTGAACAATAAGATTTATCAACTATGTTATAGTACAAACATACACTAATGTATGTAAATCAGCTTTCGACTTAAACGAGTTACAATGGCACGAAAAACTAAACAACAGGCTGAAGAAACCCGTCAGGAAATTTTAGATGCTGCCATCAAAACATTTTCTGAGCGAGGAGTTTCGTCAACATCATTAGCCGATATCGCTAAGGCTGCGGGTGTGACCCGTGGCGCGATATACTGGCACTTCAAAAATAAAGTTGATCTGTTTCATCATGCTTGTGAATTTAGTGATAATCAAATACAACAGGCAGAAAGCTATTATCGTTCGAAATATAGTAATGATCCACTTGCAATTCTAAAAGAAATTTTAGTTTATATTTTGACTGATTTTATTGAAAGTTCTAAAAATCGTGCTTTGATGGATATTCTTTTTCATAAATGTGAATTGGTTGGTGAAATGGCATCACTTATCGATTTAAAAAAAGAAAATTATATGGCCAGTCATTGCCGTCTTGTTGAGCATTTACGCAATTGTATTGATATTGGGCAGCTACCTGCGAACCTTGATTTAGAAAGTGCAGCTATTTTAGTCCGTGCCATGACGGCGGGCTTAATCGAAAACTGGTTATTACAACCAGAGAGTTTTAATATACCCGAGCGTACAGAAACTTTGGTGACGGCAATTTTAGAAACCTTAAAATACAGCCCATCATTACGATTAAAAACATAACGAATTGAATAAGCAAGGAAATATAAATGTCATCTATCCTTATTATCGCTAATGGCGCACCTTATGGTAATGAAACATTATTTAATTCATTACGTTTAGCTATTACACTTAAAGAACAACATCCACAAACTGAGTTAAAATTATTTTTAATGTCAGATGCTGTCACTGCCGGCCTCAATGCTCAAAAGCCTAAAGAAGGCTATAATATCCAGCAGATGTTAGAGATTCTGACGGCGCAGCAAGTCCCCGTTAAACTATGTAAAACCTGCACCGATGCTCGCGGGATCAGCGAATTATCGCTAGCTGATGGTGTGGAAATCGGTACTTTAGTTGAGCTTGCAAATTGGACGCTGGAAGCCGATAAAGTTCTAACATTTTAATTCTGTACCGAGGTGCTGTTAACCTTGTTATCAGTGCCGATTGGTAAGTTTATTACATGTAAATAAGACCTATTATGGGTTAAGTTATGCAGAAAATTAAAAATGAGTGGTTGCGTCAATTTGGAATTATTTTAACACTTTTCACTTTACTTTTTTCTTGCTATGCCAGCGCAGCGGTAAACAATTCATTACCTAGTAAAAATGACATTCAAAACCAACTAAACTCATTAAGTAAAAAAAATAGTCAAAGCGCTGAAGATAAGCTCGCCATTAATGATATTGAAAAAGCATTGGTTTTTTATGATGAACAAGCCAAGCTTGATGATAAAACAGAAGAGTTACAAAAAAAATTAGATAGAGCGAATGATGATGCTAAACAAGCAGTTCATGCGTTATTACAGTTAAAAAATAATAATGAAGAAACCGTTCTTAATTTTACTAATCGAATAAAAAGCGCATCACAAGCTCAACTTGAAGCAATGCTGAGCAACACACTAGAACAATTACAATCAGAACAAAGTGACCTTGCCAGCTACAACAGTTATTTAATTAGCTTACAGACACAGCCTGAAAGGGCTCAAGCTATTATGCTAGATAATGCCCGTAGGCTACAAGAAATTCGTAATGAACTAAACAATGCTTTTTACGAAACAGTAAAGTTACGCGACTCACAAATCGAATTGCTACAAATAGAGCAAAACTATTTACAGCAACAAAATGAATATCAAAAGCGAGTATTACAGGGTAATACTCAATTGCAAGATGTTGTGCAAAAGCAACGAGATTACACATTCTTTTACATTGAACAGCTTGAAGCGCGTATTCAGCTCCTCCAATCATTTATCAGTGATAAACGCTTAAATGATTCTGAGGCAACGGCGCGAGAAGCTCAAACCTACACAGAAAATGATCCTCAATTAAAACAAAATCCACTGATTCAAAAAGAATTGGCTATTAATAATGCCTTGAGTCAGCGTTTAATTGAAACAACGCAAGACAGCAATCGAATGGTACAAAATAGCATTCGAGTTAAAGCACTACTAGAACGAGCGACACAGTCAGAGCGTAATCTGAAAGAACAAATCAATGTGCTACGAGGAAGTTTATTGCTGTCTCGTATTTTGTTTCAGCAACAAATAAATTTACCGCCAAATATCCTCACCAAGAATCTACCGAATTCCATAGCAGACTTACGCCTTGAACAATTTGACATCAACCAGCAGCGTGATTCGTTATACCAAGTTAATGATTATATAGCTGATATAGAGAAGCAATTAGCTGAAAAGTCAGGTGGAGAACCGGGGAGCAGCTATTTATTACCAGCCGAAGATAAAGCTGCATTAATGAAGTTATTAGAGGTGAGACGTGAGTTACTTGATGAACTTAATATTCAGTTAGGCAACCAGATCTCCCAAGCTATTAACTTACAGCTTGATCAAAACCAGTTATTAAATGTGATTAGTTCGCTTGAGCATACTTTAACTCAGCAAATATTCTGGGTGAATAGTAATAAACCGATTGACCTTACTTGGGTTAAAGCCTTTCCAGAAGCGGCAAAGCAGCAGGTAAAACAGTTTGATTTTAATCTTTCAAAAGGAAGTATAAAAAAAGGCACTACAAACTCTTTGCTGGTGGTTATTCCTCTTATTCTATTGGCAATAGTGTTTGTATGGATGTACCGAAAAATCACCTTAAAGCTACAGGAAATTGATCAGAGCCTATCTAACTTAAGGCAAGATAGTATATTGAATACCCCTTTTGCTTTGTTACTGACGTTACTACAGACGTTACCAATAGCTTTGGTGCTCGCCGCATTCGGTTATTGGTTTTTGAAAACAGGTAATCCTCAAGGTGAATTTGTCTGGGCATTATGTTTACAGCTAGCGATTTTTTGGCTGTTATTTGAGTTAACCTTGCGTTTATTGAAGCCAAAAGGTATTGCTGAACGGCATTTTGGAATCGATAAAAAAATAGCCGCGCAAACACGGCGCAGAGTTTTTCGTCTATCACTGCCTTTATTGCCGCTAATTTGCTTTTCAACTTATGGTGTGATTAATCCACTCAAAGTGTCTGAAGATGTGATTGGGCAACTAATTATTTTAATTTCATTATTGTTGCTGTTCATCTTTACTCTGCCATTTTGTAAATATATTTGGCAAGAGAAATCCAGCCATTTGACACGTTCAGTGGTAATAACATTACTCACTTTCTCCCCTCTGATATTAATTGGTTTGATGATGGCTGGATATTACTACACCACACTTCGCCTAGCGAATCGCTGGTTAGATAGCCTATATTTATTGTTACTTTGGAATATCACCTACAATGCGTGCTTGAGAGGGCTCACTTTGGTGGCACGCAAGCTTGCGTATCAACGTGCACTTGAGCGCCGTAAAGCGCAAAATCAAGAAGATAACGAAAATGAGCCGATAAAAGAACCACCAATGACAATTGAGCTAATCAGTCAGCAATCATTACGTTTAATGACCATGGTGCTGTTTATTATTTTTACATTGGGCTTCTATGCAATTTGGTCTGACTTCATTACTATTTTTTCATTTTTAGATAGTGTGGATCTTTGGCATTATACAGCGGCAACAGCTGAAGGAAGTAATACCGTACAGTCTGTCACTCTCGCTAATTTAATCCTTGCGATGGTGATTATTGTGGTGTCTTGGATCATGACGCGTAACTTACCCGGTTTATTAGAAGTTTTAGTATTGTCAAGGTTGCAACTACGACAAGGCTCTACTTACGCAATTACAACTATTTTGACTTATATAATTGTTGGGATAGGGGCGATAACATCATTAAGCATGATTGGTGTTACATGGAGCAAATTGCAATGGTTAGCGGCGGCATTGACGGTTGGTCTAGGGTTTGGTTTACAAGAGATTTTTGCAAACTTTGTCTCAGGGATCATCTTACTGTTCGAGAGACCAATCCGTATTGGTGATACTGTGACTATCGGTACTTATTCAGGAACGGTGAGTAAAATTCGAATTCGTGCTACCACGATTATTGATTCTGATCGTAAAGAAGTGATTATCCCTAATAAAGCTTTTGTGACAGATCGCCTTATTAACTGGTCACTTTCAGATACCGTAACAAGGATCACTGTGTCGATTGGTGTCGCGTATGGCTCTGATCTCGATAAAGTTAAGCAAGTGCTATTAAGTGCAGCAACTTCAAATAGTAAGGTAATGACAGATCCTAGTCCAAGTGTCTATTTTACAGGCTTCGGTGCGAGTACATTGGATCATGAATTACGCTTTTATGTTCGCCAAATTAGTGATCGTGGAAGTACCAGCGATGAAGTCAACCGAGCAATAGATAAATTATGTCGTGAAAATGATATTGATATTGCATTTAACCAGTTAGAGGTTCATCTGCATAATGATAAAGGTGATAAAATTCAAGTGGTTAAGCGTGATTTCAATGAAAGAAAAGATAATGATGATAGCTAATATCCATTAATTTTTTGGTGAGCAGATCGCTTCTGTGGCCTGCTTTGTCAGAAAATCACTTTTGACTATCTCAAGAGCTTTAAGAACAATGTCAGTTTCAACTTCTGAAGTTTCGAGTAGGTAAATTAAATCAACAGCAAGTTTGGTCTCTGTTGGGGCATCCTTAAGGGAACTCATTCTAACTCCTTGTCATTTATTCTAAAAATTGATTTTCCTGATGTTCAATCGCTTTTTCAATGCGCATTAATGCTTGGCGGCAACGATACAATCGACCAGCTAATGCAGCAATATCTTTTTGACATTGATGGCGTTTAGTGTGATCGGTTAGCGCATTTAATTGCAACTCGCGCTCACTGACCATACCTAATAAACGACGCTCGAAATCTTGATGCTCTGCTAGTCGTTGATACAAATCAACTCGGTCTTTCTTTTCGCGGAATGAGGTTTCCTTCTTACGTAATGATTGTGTGGATAGCTCCCGTGAAAGAGCTTGAATTTGATGTGCGATTTTTTCAGTTAGGAAGTTAACCTGCTCTTTGTGATTCAGCGACACACTATGACAAAGCTGCTCGTACAGCTTATTTAACTCTTTTTGGCAATCTCCCAGATGTGTTGATTTAGTACTAAAAAGTTTAGTATCAAAACGGGAGTGTGAGAATTCCTGATCGGCAATAGGTGCAATGCGGGTTTTCAATATGTCAATTTGTGCTTTTAGTGCGTCTAAAAGAGCCTGAATTTTCATTTTTTTCTCGATAGCAGTGAAAAATAATGGAATATTGATGTGTAACAATAAAACTTGCCGTAAATAGGCGGCTCCTTATTGCATTTTTATGCTACTTTACATAGATTCTTCCTTTTCGTTTTTACTATTTTACTATATTGGCACTTATTATGACTGCTAGAGAGCAACAACTGCAATTGATTAAAGAAAGTATCGCATGTATCTATGATTATCCTAAAGAAGGGATACTATTTCGCGATATTACGACCCTATTAAATAATCCCGCTGCCTATCAAGCCACCATTGACTTATTGGTTGAGCATTATAAGGACAAAGGGGTGACTAAGATTGTAGGAACTGAAGCCCGTGGCTTTCTGTTTGGTGCACCCGTAGCATTACGCTTAGGTGTTGGTTTTGTTCCTGTTCGTAAAAAAGGTAAGCTACCACGTGAAGTGTTAAGTATTACCTATGATTTGGAATATGGCAGCGATACACTAGAAATTCACAAAGACAGTATTCAGCCAGAAGACAAAGTATTGGTTGTCGATGATCTATTAGCAACGGGCGGAACGATTGAAGCCACAGTTAAAATGATCAAACAATTAGGCGCGGAAATTATCGATGCTGCCTTTATTATCAGCCTACCTGATTTAGGTGGTGTGGAACGCCTTGCGGCAGAAGGGATCCACTCATTTAGCTTAGTTGAATTCCCAGGCCATTAATCCTATTTTCCTCACTATTTTTATCACGGTCTCGCCGTAAGGGCTGAGGCTGTGGTAGCATGGTGCTATCACCATGTTTAGAAACTGCATAATTCATGAGCTATCAGGTACTTGCCCGTAAGTGGCGCCCCCAAAAATTTTCAGATGTTGTCGGTCAACAACATGTACTGACCGCACTGGCAAATGGTCTTGAGCACCAAAGGCTTCACCACGCCTATCTTTTTTCGGGGACTCGTGGTGTTGGCAAAACGACAATTGCACGTTTATTTGCTAAAGGCCTTAATTGCGAAACGGGAATTACGGCAACACCTTGCGGTAAATGTGCTAATTGCCTAGAAATAGAGCAAGGTCGTTTTGTTGACTTGATTGAAATCGATGCAGCATCAAGAACCAAAGTTGAAGATACCCGCGAACTATTGGACAACGTTCAATATGCACCGGCAAGAGGTCGCTTCAAAGTTTACCTCATTGATGAAGTCCACATGCTTTCACGTCACAGCTTCAATGCGTTATTAAAAACGCTCGAAGAACCTCCTGAACATGTGAAATTCTTATTGGCAACCACTGATCCGCAAAAATTACCTGTGACTATTTTATCACGGTGTTTGCAATTCCATTTAAAAGCATTGGATGTGACTCAAATCAGTGAACAGCTTGAGCATATCCTCAATGCTGAAAGCATTGAACATGATAGCCGTGCACGTCAGTTAATTGCACGAGCTGCTGATGGAAGTCTACGTGATGCACTTAGCTTAACTGACCAAGCAATTGCAATGGGTCAAGGTAAAGTTACTGCTGATATCGTCAGTCAAATGCTGGGTACATTGGATGACGAGCAACCTTTAGCGATAATAGAAGCATTGATTCGTGCTGATGGTATTGCGGTGATGTCTGAAGTTGAACATGCAGCTAGTCGAGGTGCTGATTGGGAAAATCTGCTGGTTGAAATATTGTCATTATTGCATCGAGTTGCAATGATCCAGTTATTACCAGCAGCGAAAGAAACCGATCCTTCATCAATAGATGGGCGTCTCAGACAAATTGCTAGAATTATTTCTCCTGCGGATTTACAGCTATTTTATCAAACGTTACTTGTAGGCCGCAAAGAGCTTGCTTATGCACCTGAACGCCGTATGGGTGTTGAAATGGCGTTGCTACGCGCATTAGCATTTCATCCCAAAAGTATTATTGAAGAGGTCTCCGTACCTAAGGTGATTTCTCCACTTGAGCGAATAGCACCAACTCGCTCACCTGCTGCCGCTCCTGCATCTGCAAGTACAGCTGTTTCAGAAAATAACCCTACCTTACAATTATTGAAGGCAAGGGAAGCGTTACAATCGCCTCAAAATGAGGGCCCTGACGCAAAAAAGAATAAACCGGCCATGCCTGAAAAGGCTAAGCCGGCAGTGTCAGCACTTGAAAGGCTGGCAGCTGTCACCAGCCAGCGTCAAAAAAATGCAGCAAATAGCCCTTCTGAAGCTAAAAAATCAGCTAAACCAAAACCGTATCAGTGGCGTCCTCAATTTGAAGATACTGAAATAAAAGAAACGAAAACAACGCCAGCAGGAATCAAAGAGGCACTTGAGTACGAGAAAACCCCTGAATTAGCAGCGAAAATTGTTGAAGAAGCTCGTGAGCGGGATGGGTGGTCAGCAGAAATAGCACAATTAAATATTCCTAAGCTGGTTGAACAATTGGCTTTGAATTCATATAAAGAAGAGATAAGCGAATCACAAATTGTTCTTCATTTGCGACTCGCACAACGTCACCTTGATAAACCTTCAGCGCATGAGGTCTTACAAAGTGCGTTGAGCCAACATTATGGTCGTTCTGTTGAACTGAAAGTCGTTCAAGATGATAATATGGCAGTGAGAACGCCACTTGAATGGCGACAGGCGATTTATGAAGAAAAACTGGCACAAGCTCGTCAGTCTATTATTGCGGATAAAACAATTCAAAAACTACGCTCGATGTTTGATGCGCAGTTGGATGAAGAGAGTATTCGCCCCGTTTAACGCTGCAGTCTCTGTGAGTAAGCTGTAGCCTCAGTTGTGAGAGATAACTATGTTTGGTAAAGGTGGTTTGGGTAACCTGATGAAGCAGGCCCAACAAATGCAAGACAAAATGCAGAAGGTTCAGGAAGAAATCGCCAATCTAGAAGCAACGGGCGAGTCAGGTGCTGGTTTAGTAAAAGTTACCATCAATGGCTCACATAACTGCCGTCGTGTTGAGATTGACCCAAGTCTTCTTGAAGATGATAAAGATATGCTGGAAGATTTGATTGCTGCTGCATTCAATGATGCTGCACGTCGTATCGAAGAAACGCAAAAAGAAAAAATGGCGGGTGTTTCTAATGGAATGCAATTGCCCCCAGGCTTTAAGATGCCATTCTAATGCAAACAAGTCCGCTTCTTGAGACATTAATGGAAACGCTGCGCTGTCTTCCCGGTGTGGGACCAAAGTCAGCGCAGCGCATGGCTTTTCAGCTGCTTCAGCGTGACCGTAGTGGTGGGATGCGCCTAGCACAGGCGCTCACGCGAGCGATGTCCGAAATCGGGCATTGCCGTGATTGCCGCACCTTTACCGAACAAGATGCGTGCAATATCTGTGAAAATCCGCGTCGTATACAAAACGGTTTAATCTGCGTGGTCGAAAGTCCGGCAGATATTTATGCGATTGAGCAGACGGGGCAGTTTTCAGGGCGCTATTTTGTACTGATGGGGCATTTATCGCCACTTGATGGGATCGGCCCAATGGATATTGGCCTCGATAGGCTTGAGGAGCGACTTTCTTCTGAAACGATTGTTGAGGTGATACTCGCCACCAATCCGACAGTAGAAGGAGAAGCGACAGCAAACTATATTGGGCAGATGTGTGCGCAATATGGTGTGATGGCGAGTCGTATTGCCCATGGAGTACCTGTTGGCGGTGAACTAGAGATGGTTGATGGGACGACGTTGTCCCATTCGCTCGCTGGTCGCCAACGCCTTTAAAATCTCCGTCATACTTCAAGCTACAGCTTTGTTGCCTACGCGAAGCTACCCGAGTCACATACTTGTGTATGCTACCCGGGATATCTTTGCTTGCCGCCTAGCTGTAGCTCGAATTATTTAGGAGATTGCTCCTGTAATTTTATCGTAAAACAACAAAATTCAATTCTCTACTTCAAATTTAAAACGATTAAGATCAAACCTCAAACCTCAATCATTGCCTTTACTTTGTTGATAGTACTTGTTAATTATCATTAATCGCTAACGTGCTGCTTTTTCTCTCTATTTTAAGGATTTTTACTTTGAATAGTTGAATTCCCATTTTTTGCCCCCATTAGATCTCCATCGATAAGTCAAAACTATCCCATTAGATTGATGATATAGAGGCCATTAATGAGTATGAAAGGACAAGAAACTCGCGGGTTCCAATCAGAAGTTAAACAACTACTGCAGTTGATGATCCACTCTCTTTATTCGAACAAAGAAATCTTTTTGCGTGAACTTATTTCAAACGCATCCGATGCGGCAGATAAACTACGTTTTCGTGCGCTCTCTAAACCTGAGCTGTATGAAAATGATGGTGAACTGCGTGTTCGCATCAGCGCAAATAAAGAGAACGGGACACTCACTATTAGCGATAACGGTATTGGTATGAGCCGTGCTGAAGTTATTGATAACTTAGGAACTATCGCTAAGTCAGGTACTAAAGCCTTTTTAGAAACATTAGGCAGCGACCAAGCTAAAGATAGCCAAATGATCGGTCAGTTTGGTGTTGGTTTTTATTCTGCGTTTATTGTGGCTGATAAAGTCACTGTGCGTAGCCGAGCTGCTGGTACACCAGCAGACCAAGGTGTATTTTGGGAATCAGCTGGCGAAGGTGAATACACTATCGCTGATATTGAGAAGGCTGAACGTGGTACAGAAATTACCTTGCACCTACGTGCTGATGAAAGCGAATTTTTAGATAACTGGCGTTTACGTTCAGTCATTAGTAAATATTCAGATCATATTGCATTGCCTGTTGAGATCGAAGATAAAAATGAAGAAGATGGCACAGTAACTTGGGAGAAAATTAACCAAGCTAAAGCACTGTGGACACGTAATAAATCTGATATTTCTGATGAAGAATATATCGAATTCTATAAACATATTTCTCACGATTATGCCGATCCACTCACATGGACACATAACCGTGTTGAAGGTAAGCAAGAGTACACTAGCCTGCTATATATTCCTTCACAGGCGCCATTTGACCTATGGAATCGTGATCAACGCCATGGCTTAAAACTTTATGTTCAGCGTGTCTTTATTATGGATGATGCTGAGCAGTTTATGCCAAACTACCTACGTTTTGTGCGTGGTGTATTGGATTCCAATGATTTACCACTTAACGTGTCGCGTGAAATTTTACAAGATAGCGCCTTAACGCGTAGCTTGCGCAGTGCTTTAACAAAGCGTGTTCTACAAACGTTAGAAAAACTGGCTAAAAACGACGCTGAAAAATACCAATCTTTCTGGCAGCAGTTTGGTCTGGTGATCAAAGAAGGCCCTGCTGAAGATAGTGGCAATGGTGAAGCTATTGCTAAGCTATTACGTTTTGCTACAACACATAATGACAGCAACGTACAAAATGTATCACTAGAAGAGTATGTTAGCCGTATGGTTGATGGTCAGGATAAAATTTATTTTATCACTGCTGATAGTTACGCTGCGGCGAAAAGTAGCCCTCACTTAGAGCTATTCCGTAAAAAAGGTATTGAGGTTCTATTATTATCTGATCGTATCGACGAATGGATGATGAATTATTTATCCGAGTTTGATGGTAAACAATTCCAATCAGTGAGCAAGGCTGATGAGTCTCTGGATAAATTAGCGGATGAAAACAAAGCTGAGCAAGAAGAAACTGATAAGCAGTTAGAGCCATTTGTTGAGCGTGTGAAAACATTATTGGGCGATCGCGTGAAAGAGGTTAAGCTGACTCACCGTTTAACGGATACACCAGCCATTGTGACAACGAATGCTGATGAAATGAGTACTCAAATGGCAAAATTATTTGCTGCTGCGGGCCAAGCTGCACCAGAAGTGAAATATAACTTTGAGCTGAATCCTTCTCATCCATTGGTTAAGAAAGCATCAGATGTTAGTGATGAAGCGCTTTTTGCGGATTGGGTTGATGTGTTATTAGATCAGGCTCTATTGGCAGAACGTGGCACATTAGAAGATCCGAACTTATTCATCCGTAAAATCAATGAATTATTATTAAAATAATTCGGTGATTGATTTTCGTTTTGGAACAAAAACCGCGTTTTAGCTCGTGCTTTAGCGTGGTTTTTTTCTTTTACGAAAGAAGTTAAATGCGAAAACGTTTACGTGTCTTCTTGAGTAGAGCGCTATGCTAATGGTATGGTAGCTTGTTTTCTTTCAAATTATAAAAAACTAAATAGCAAGGGGTTTACGCAATGCGTATTATTCTACTTGGTGCTCCTGGCGCCGGTAAGGGCACTCAAGCTCAATTTATTATGGAGAAATTTGGGATCCCACAAATTTCAACTGGCGACATGCTACGTGCAGCCGTCAAAGCGGGTAGTGAGTTAGGCATACAAGCTAAAGAACTAATGGATAATGGTAAATTAGTTACTGATGAATTAGTGATTGCATTAGTTAAAGAGCGCATCAAACAAGATGACTGCCGCAATGGCTTCTTGTTGGATGGGTTCCCACGCACAATTCCTCAAGCAGATGCAATGAAGGAAGCTGGAATTAATGTTGATTTCGTTTTAGAGTTCGATGTGCCGGATGAAATCATTGTTGAGCGCATTATTGGTCGCCGTGTTCATGCGCCATCAGGTCGTGTTTATCATGTGGCATTCAACCCACCGAAGGTTGAAAACAAAGATGATGTTACTGGTGATGAGTTGACTCTTCGTAAAGATGACCAAGAAGATACTGTTCGTAAACGTTTAGTTGAATACCATGACCTTACTGCACCTTTGGTTGCTTATTACCGAAAAGAAGCGGATGCTGGTAATACTAAATACTTCAAACTTGATGGTACTCGTAAAGTTGTTGAAGTTAGTGAAGAATTGGCAAAAATTCTTGGCTAAAACCTGAAAACCCAGATTAGTTAAGGCAGCGAAAATCGCTGCTTTTTTTTGTCATGGTTTATACTTTTGTCATATTAGAAGACCAAAAGATATTATTTTGTGATATAACATCAGTGGTCATTATCACTATGGAGAAATCATTGTGTCAGAAAATAAATATGGTATTTTATTGGTTAACTTAGGGACACCTGATTCTCCGACAACCCCCGCCGTAAAACGTTATCTAGCTGAATTTCTCAGTGATATTCGGGTTATTGATCTTTCGCGCATTATTTGGAAACCTATTCTACATGGCGTTATCCTGCCATTTCGGTCGCCAAAAGTTGCTAAATTGTATCAATCAATTTGGACTGAGGACGGCTCTCCACTATTAGCCAATACGTTACGTCAAAAACATAAACTTTCCGAATGTTTTCCTGGCATACCTATGGAAGTAGGGATGAGTTATGGCTCTCCATCATTAAAGAGTGCGATAGATAATTTAATCAATCAGGGGGTTACTCAACTAATTGTTCTTCCTCTGTATCCTCAGTATTCAGGAACAACAACAGCAGCTGTTTATGATGGTATTTCAGCGGTTTTTCGTAAGATGCCGACAATACCTTCTTTGTCTTTTATTCGTAGCTATGCTACACATCCTGCTTATATCAAAGGGTTAGTAAATTCAATTGAAAAAAGCTTTGCTGAGCATGGTGAACCAGACCGCTTAATCCTTTCATTTCACGGTATTCCTAAGCGTTATATCGATAAAGGCGACATTTACTCACAAGAATGCGAGAAAACGTTTAGTTTACTCAAAGAAGCATTGAATTTCCCGAGTGACCGCGTATTAATGACTTATCAGTCTCGTTTTGGTCGTGAACCTTGGTTAACACCTTATACTGATGAAACAATGAATCAGCTCCCATCGCAAGGTGTAAAATCTGTGCAAGTGATTTGCCCAGGGTTTTCAGCAGATTGCTTGGAAACGTTAGAAGAGATTAGTGAGCAAAATCAAGAGTTCTTCAAAAGCAATGGTGGCGAGTCTTATCATTATATTCCAGCGTTAAATGATAATGACGATAGCATTGAGTTATTTAAATTACTTATAAATGATGTAATAGGTAAACTTTAAGGTTTAAATTGCTGCCTAATCTGGCGTTAATCTATATATCATAAATTGCAAAAATCATTATACTTGCACATACAATATTCCATTGCATTCTAATTTGATTTTTAAACTGGAACTTATATGAGCACTGAGAAACATTCGCGGAATGACAAAATGGCAGGTAAAATAGAGGTTCCACAATTCAAAGTACAGCAAAGTGATGAAATTGATTTGATGGCTTTGCTCTCTGTTTTAATAAGAAATAAATTTCTTATTCTTGCCATAACTGTAATAATTTCGCTTATCAGTACGCTTGTGGTATTTCAATTACCTCAAAAATGGAGCAGTACAGCCGTTATTATTCCACCGACTTCAGAAGAGATTAAAGATATCACTGAACTGGGTACACAACTAAGTGTACTCGATGTTAAAATTGATTTATCCACGCAGCGAATTTTTAACACTTTTATTGATGAATATCGTTCTAAAGTTAACCAAGAAGTTTATGTTAGAAGTACAAGTTACTACAAAGACTTTATTCAAAGTACAAACAATGCGGATAAAGTTAATATTGATCAACGGTTAGTGAATAGTATTATTTCCAGTAGTATTCAAATTAAAGATCAGTCGAAAGAGAAGAATAGTAATTCAACAGATATTATTCTGACATTTACGGCGCCTCAACCTGCTGAAGCTCAAGATTTATTAGCGGGTTATATTCGTTTTACGGCAACAAAAGTAAGAGAACAGTTTAAGAATGATATTCAAAATGCGGTAGCACAACAGCTAGTTTATGCAAATGAGTCGTTTAAACAAGAAGTTACCAAGATTCGTACTGAATATGATGTGAAAGTTGAAAGGTTAAAACGCGCGATTGCTATTGCAAAAGCAGCGGGTGTCCGCAAGCCAATTGTCTCTGATTCAGCAATCATCAATGATGATCCTGATTATCCAATTGCCCTAGGTACTGAAGCGTTGGAGAAAAAATTAACAATTGAGTCTCAAAACAGAGATATTGCGTTGATGAGTGAGGATTTACAAATCCGTCAACATTATATTAAAAGCCTGTCAGAGCTAGATATTGATACTATCGATTTTACGCCAATTAAATTTATTCTTTCTCCTGATTTACCCGCGAAAAAAGATTCGCCAAAATCATCTTTAATTATTGCATTAAGCGCAATATTAGGTTTTATTCTTAGTTGCGTTTATGTCCTGACTCGAGATTTGTATCGCGATTATAAAAAAAATAATACTTTGCTTTAAATTGGAACTAATCCAAACTGGATAGTTATATTAGACACTAAATTGCATTTATGTTGAATGAAGCTAGCTACCCGAATTATCATATTCTTATATTTACGGGGTTTTTATCGGAATAGCGGCTTTGTTCACTTAGAAGCGTGCTTTATTATTTTGATGTTTTTATAAACAATCCGTTGTCTAAGGTGATGGTTTATATTTATCGTGCTAGAATAGCGTCATCTAAACTATCTGATTTGTTCATTATGAAATTCCCCGGTCAACGTAAATCAAAGCATTATTTCCCAGTTAGTCTCAGAGATCCGCTTTTGCATCCTATTAAAGAGCGTATGGATGATGATGAAAACTGTAAATCTTATATAGTTGGTATCGACCAGACATTGGTAGATATTGAAGCCAAAGTTGATGATGAGTTTATTGAGCGCTACCAACTTAGCAAAGGTCACTCTTTAGTGATTGAAGATGATGTAGCAGAAGCGTTATATGAAGAACTCACAAGCAACGCATTAATTACACATGAGTTTGCAGGGGGAACAATCGGAAATACATTACACAATTATTCTGTGTTAGCCGATGATCGCTCTGTACTATTAGGCACCATGTGTAACAATATTCAAATTGGTAGTTATTCTTACCGTTACCTTTGCCATACTTCCAGCCGCATGGATCTCAACTACTTACAAGGCGTTGATGGTGCGATTGGTCGTTGTTTTACATTGATTACAGAAAATGGCGAACGGACATTTGCTATTAGTCCCGGCCATATGAATCGCCTACGCCCTGAGAGCATCCCAGAAGAAATCATTGCTGGAGCATCTGCATTGGTTTTGACAGCATATTTAGTTCGCTGTAAGCCGGGTGAAACAATGCCAGAAGCAACCATGCAAGCTATCACTTATGCTAAAAAGCATAATGTCCCAGTGGTATTAACGCTTGGTACTAAGTTTGTTATTGCACAAGATCCGCAATTCTGGCGTGATTTTCTCTCAGAACATGTTTCTGTCGTCGCAATGAATGAAGATGAAGCATTGGAACTAACTGGATTCAATGATCCGTTGCTGGCTTCAGATATGGCACTTAATTGGGTTGATTTAGTGTTGTGCACAGCAGGGCCATCGGGACTGTATATGGCGGGTTATACGGAAGAAGCGTTCAAACGAACAACTCAGCATCCATTATTGCCTGGTGCAATTGCGGAATTCAATTTATATGAATTTAGCCGTGCAATGAGACAGCAAGATTGTGATGCTCCCATGCGCATATATTCTCATATCGAACCTTATATGGGTGGGCCTGAAAAAATCATGAACACAAACGGTGCAGGAGATGGTGCATTATCTGCATTGTTGCATGATATTACAGCAAATTCATATCATCGTATGAATGTGCCTAATTCTAGTAAGCATCCACGTCAATACCTGACTTATTCATCATTAGCACAAGTGTGTAAATATGCTAACCGAGTTAGTTATCAGGTACTCAGTCAACACTCACCACGTTTAACTCGTGGCTTACCGGAAAAAGAAGATAGTTTAGAGGAGTCCTACTGGGATCGTTAATTCTCAACTTTATTCTTATGTTTTTCAAAATAACACCTTACCGTTTATATAAATAGTGAGGTGTTATTTCATATGATAAATATAAAAAATTGCACCTTGATTAGTTAAAGTAACTTTTAAAATTAAATAGATGTCGTGGGTTCTTTTTAATGATACCTTATTAGTAATAAATGTTATTTATAGAACCCACGGATAAATTTGTTATTTTATATCTAGATTAATGAATAGTAATTATTGAGTTATTATCTTCACTTAGCAGTGATTGACCATTTTGTGGGTCACATGCGCCAGTATCTTGTTCTGGAGGCTCCGAAGAAATTATATTGAAACTATTTCCAGAAGAGTTTACAACCTCGAGAACTGAAACATATGCCATTGCTGTTACTTCAACATTTGGATATAAACCGCTAGCACTTAAATTGATATTAACCTTCCCCTTGAACGATTGTGATTAAGATATTTCATCAAATATTTCAATGAGTTCTTCCTTATGAATTTGAGCATGGTCATTTGTATTCATTCAAGATGAAAAAGAGTTTAATCCGAGATCTATTTGATATTTATGTATAAAATTTTTATAACGTTGTGACTCTTCTAATACCCTTGTTTCAAAGGTGCCACTACCTTCTAATTTAGCCCATGCTCCAATTCCTGAAACAGATGCTGAAACTCCCGAAATAAGCCCTTTTTTGTAAGATTTGCCAAGATGAGCTCTTGGTTGCAATAAAAATATCGCTATTTGAAAGTAATATAAATATATTATTCATGTAATTTCCTTTTGGATTAATTAGTTTACATTTTTAGTAGTGTTAACTTAATATAATGCTCAAAGTTTGTTTTGTGAATAATAGTTAATTTTAAAGAGTTTGTAGAGTTATATAATAATAGGTGTTGATATTTTATATTTATAATTTTTTATTATGGATGTTTTATTTAATATGATGTTGTTGTTTTAAATTTAAGCTTTTAATTGTTATGTTTATTTCCCAAGTGTGATGAATTAATAGTTTTCTATATGTTAGCTTATATTGGGTGAATTTTTGGTGTCAGAGTAGAGAGTGAAATAAAATATTTAGATACATGTTCATTTTTTTGCATTTAATTTTATCTTGGTATGGTTGATTTTTATGCATCACATTATATCGAGTTGTGGCTAATAATGCACTGCGCTAATACCCAGAATCACAATGTTAACTTGTGATCCTGAATATCGGCGCAATTTCTTACATACAGCTTAAATTAATGGGACGGTTTTAGGTATTCATCGAGATTTCTACCTTCATCTTCCTTGGTTGAGCTATCACTATTTGTTGAACCAGCCTCAGGAATATCTTGGCACATAAATGTTGCCATAGATTTGGCTATTTCATGTTCACCAATAATAATATGATCCGCACCACGCTCTTTAATAAAGCTAACTTCATCGTCATAGTGAGCACGAACAATTACAGTAATACTCGGATTAAGTGCTTTGGCATTTGCGACGATTTCACCTGCTTCATAACCATTAGGAATGGTAAGAAGTAGTGTTTTTGCGCATTCAATACGAGCAAGATTAATCGTATCTTTATTTGCACCGTTACCTAGAATAGCGCTGAATCCATTTTCGGCTAGTTCTTCAAACTTAGCTCGAGTATCTTCAACGACGACTAATGGAATATTACGTCTGCGTAGTTTATCCGCTAACATTGCTCCGACACGGCCATAGCCAACGATAATCGCATGACCACAAATATCGACAGGGATCTGCGTCTCTTCTTCCAATGTCTCTTCAAGAAGCTGCTCTTCAATAGTTTCAGTTCTTTCTAAATACTTATCTAATAAACTAAATAATACCGGATTAAGCATAATTGAGAAAATAGCACCAGCTAAAACTAGGTTCTGAGCATCTTTGTCCATGACACCGAGTGCCATTCCCAAGCCTGCTAAAATAAAGGCAAATTCACCAATTTGTGCGAGACTGACGGAGATCGTTAATGCAGTTCGCCGCGAATGTCCAAACATTCGAACAAGGACAAGTGCAGCAGCTGATTTACCGATAATAATAATCGCTAGAACAGCAATGACACCTAATGGATGGTCAAGCAATACCGTTGGGTCAAATAGCATTCCAACAGAAACAAAGAACAGAACAGCAAATGCATCTCTTAATGGTAATGTGTCTTGCGCTGCACGATGGCTTAATTCAGATTCATTTAAAACCATGCCCGCAAAGAAAGCACCAAGTGCGAAAGATGCATCAAACACAGCAACAGCGGCATAGGCAATTCCGAGCGCAAGTACAAGTACCGCGAGCGTAAACAGCTCACGAGAACCAGTTGATGCTGTACGGGACAGGATCCAAGGAATCACTCTGCGGCCAATGACTATCATGATAAAGATAAAGGCAATCACTTTACCGATTGTCCATGCAAGCCCTATGAGTAGTTCACTAAAGCTTGCTTGTTCTGAATTCATTATAGCGGCAGCGGCAGGTAACAAAACAAGTGCTAATACCATTGCCAAATCTTCAACAATCAACCAGCCAATCGCGATTTGTCCGCGCTGACTTTCAATAAGCTGTCGTTCTTCTAGGGCTCGAAGTAATACAACGGTACTTGCCGTTGATAAACAGAGACCGAAAACAATCCCTGAAAAGGTGCTCCAGCCAAACAACATAGAAAGGCCAAAACCCAGTAAAGTTGCAACGGCAATCTGTGCAACCGCGCCAGGGATGGCAATTGCCTTAACGGCTAAAAGATCTTTAAGTGAAAAGTGTAATCCAACTCCGAACATCAATAGGATAACACCAATTTCGGCGAGTTCTGGAGCAAGTGCAGCATCTGCAACAAAACCAGGTGTGAAAGGACCTGCTAAAACACCAGCAGCCAGATAACCTACTAAAGGGGAAATTTTTAATCGCTGAGCGATCATACCTAACAGATATGCAAGGGCGAGACCACCAACAATGGTTGTAATTAAGGGCGTTGAATGCTCCATCTAGTCTCCTCTGGTTATTGTGTGAAAAAGTATTGGGTGGGTACCTACATGCCATTGACTTCCAATATTGTGAATGCTCGCCATGCCCGTCATACTTCGATTTATATCGTTGTTGGCTTCATTCGATCACACGAGTCACATACTTATGTATGTTTCTAGTGATTCACTCGTTTGCCGCCATGCCCGTCATACTTCGATTGATAAACTCACGCTATCTTGGCTAACGATGCGTTCACATATTGGAATGCACTTTGCATATAATTTCATTTTATCTTTATTTGAGGGAAATTTCCTTAAAAAAATGAAATGTTTTTCAAATAAAACCGCTTCATTAGTGCTAAATCGTTACAAAGATGTTGTTTATATGAATTTTTGTTGAATTTTAAGTAGTATATAGATAGAACCACCCATACTTATGTTTTGATAAGTATGGGTTAAATAAGGGGAAATGACTATTTTTGTTCTAAATTTGGTAACAATACAGTAAAAATTCCAAGTAATGGGAGAAAAGCGCAGTATTGATAAACTTGCTCTATACTCGTTTTATCAGCAATCTGACCCAGTACAGCAGCACCAACACCTCCCATGCCAAATGCTAATCCGAAAAACAGTCCTGAAACCATGCCTGTTTTACCCGGTATCAATTCTTGGGCATAGACCAAAATAGCGGAAAATGCTGAAGCTAATATCAACCCAATAATTATCGTTAGGATACTTGTCCAATATAAAGAGGCGTGAGGAAGCATTAATGTAAAAGGTGCGACGCCTAAAATAGAAAACCAAATAACATATTTTCGGCCAATTTTATCGCCAATAGGCCCACCAATCATCGTACCAGCCGCAACAGCGAATAGGAAAATAAACAGATGAATTTGGGCATTTTGAACTGACACACCAAATTTATCGATTAGATAAAACGTGTAGTAACTGCTGATGCTCGCTAAATAAAAGTATTTAGAAAAAATTAATATCAATAATATTGCTAAGGAACCAACTACGGCTTTACGTGGGAGAACGTTGATTTCAACGTGATAAGCTGGTTTTTTACTGGCAGCGCGATGTTGCTGTTTATACCAGCTACTCACTTGCAGGAGTATCACAATCGCTAACAATGCTGCGAGAGAGAACCAACCTACATTACCTTTGCCATATGGTTCAATAATTAATGCTGCAAGTAGAGGACCTAGGGAAGACCCTAAATTCCCACCGACTTGGAAAAATGATTGCGCAAGGCCATGGCGACCACCTGAAGCCATTCGTGCGACACGGGATGATTCAGGATGGAATACAGAAGAACCCGTTCCAACAAGTGCGGCGGCAAGCAATATGACAGGGTAGGTTTCAGCCATTGCCAGTAATATTAACCCCGTGAGGGTGAAGCCCATACCAATAGGTAGCGAGTAAGGTTGCGGATATTTATCGGTATAAGCGCCAATTATCGGTTGTAGCAGCGATGCTGTAATTTGATAAGTTAGTGTAATCAATCCAATTTGTGCAAAGCTCAATGAGAAATCAGATTGTAATAAAGGATAGATAGCTAATATCAACGATTGAATCATATCATTCAACAGATGAGAAACGCTGATAGCAGTTAGAATGCTAAAAACAGTTTTTCCGGCAGGTTTTGATGGTTTAGTCTTTATTTGACTTGTTGTTTGCTCACTCATAATTAGTAACTTTTCGTTGTGTTGCACAATTGTGATCAATATAACGCATCTATAATTTATGTGAACCAATAAATATACCGTTTAAAAAAATCACGGATAGTATTAATTTGAATAAGATCTCAATTCAGTGAAACAGATATTGATTTACGCATGGA
The DNA here is from genome assembly GCF_000314855.2 of Providencia burhodogranariea DSM 19968. Classification (GTDB taxonomy): domain Bacteria; phylum Pseudomonadota; class Gammaproteobacteria; order Enterobacterales; family Enterobacteriaceae; genus Providencia; species Providencia burhodogranariea. The sequence continues at coordinate 174,100 of NZ_KB233222.1, forward strand.
TTATCGGATTTTGCTCGCAGTTTCATGCTATAAAACAGGGTTTACTATTAAGTCTATAATCTACACATATCGCAAAAAAAATTTATATGGGCCGGGAGAGAAGTATGAAGTTGACATTTAAAGCATCTGCATGCGCATTAACAGTATCTTTAGCATTATTGCCAGCTGCTCTGGCAAATGCTTGGGAAAAAGACAAAACGTATAATATTACTATTTTGCACACTAACGATCATCATGGTCACTTCTGGCATAACGATCATGGCGAGTATGGATTAGCTGCTCAAAAAACAGTTGTTGATGAAATTCGCGATGAAGTTGCAAAACAAGGTGGTAGCCTACTACTGCTTTCCGGTGGTGATATTAACACTGGCGTACCAGAATCTGATTTACAAGATGCTGAGCCTGACTTCAAAGGCATGAACTTAGTGGGTTACGATGCGATGGCATTAGGTAACCATGAATTTGATAATCCTCTCGAAACGCTTCGTAACCAGCAAAAATGGGCAAATTTCCCATTCTTATCTGCCAATATCTATCAAACTAGCACAGGTAAACGTCTTTTCCAGCCATATCAAGTTTTTGATAAACAAGGCGTTAAAATTGCAGTTATAGGCTTAACAACAGATGACACTGCAAAACTTGGCAACCCAGCCAATTTCCCTGATGTTGAATTTAGAATTCCAGCAGTAGAAGCTAAAAAAGTAGTAGAAGAGCTTCGAGAGACAGAAAAACCAGACATTATTATCGCTGCAACTCATATGGGCCACTATGATAACGGTCAACATGGTTCGAATGCGCCTGGTGATGTCGAGATGGCTCGCAGCTTACCAGCAGGCTATTTGGATATGATTGTTGGTGGTCACTCCCAAGATCCGGTTTGTATGTCGGCTGAAAATAAAGACTATAAACAAGCAGATTATGTGCCAGGTACACCTTGTGCACCAGACAATCAAAATGGAACTTGGATTGTTCAAGCACACGAATGGGGCAAATATGTCGGCCGTGCTGACTTTGAATTTAAAAATGGTAAGTTTACGCTGAAACATTACCAACTGATCCCAATCAACTTAAGTAAAAAAGTCACTAAAGAAGACGGGACAAGTGAACGCGTTTACTACACCAAAGAAATTGCACATAATGCCGAAATGATGAAGCTGTTGACGCCATACCAAGAAAAAGGTGGTGAGCAACTGAATGTGAAAGTAGGTTCTGTTGATGGCAAGTTGGTCGGTGATCGTAACAAAGTTCGTTTTGAGCAAACTAACATGGGTCATTTATTGTTAGCGGCACAAAAAGAACGCGCAGATGCTGATTTTGCTATCATGAGTGGCGGCGGCGTACGTGATTCAATCGAAAGCGGTGATATCAGCTATAAAGACGTGCTGAAAGTACAACCATTCACTAACGAACTAGTTTATATTGATTTCAAAGGTAGCGAAGTACTGCCATACCTACAAGCTGTTGCAAATATGAAGCCCGATTCAGGTGCTTATGCTCAATTCTATAATGTGAACCTCACATTAAATGCAGACGGCAGTATCAGTGATGTGAAAATTGATGGCAAGCCAGTCGATCCTGAAAAAACCTACCGTATGGCAACATTGAATTTTAATGCGATCGGCGGTGATGGTTATCCGAAGCTGGATAGTCACCCTAGTTATGTCAATACTGGCTTTGTGGATGCTGAAGTATTGAAAGGCTATATCGAGAAACATTCACCACTCAAAGCAGCGGATTATGAGCCTAAAGGCGAGATTATTTATAAAAAATAATTAAACGTTCGCGGTTTTACATTGAAAGCCTCAATTCAGGAATGAATTTGAGGCTTTTTTGGAAATATAAGTAAGCACATAATAAGCGCTATGAGTTGAGAAGCTTAATAAATAGCGAACGAATGAAAGTAAGAAAATGAGCCTATTGATAGATCAGCAATAAAAAAATCAATACGTTGCCTGTATCGCTAAAAGCCGCTGTTGCTTACGTTTTCTTTATTTCAGCAAATATTGCATTTAATACATTGGCAAGATCATTCGGTGCTAACTCAATATCCAAACCACGCTTTCCACCCGAAATAAACATAGTGGTAAATTGCTGAGCTTGACTATCAATTACGGTTGGTAAGCGTTTTTTCTGGCCTAATGGGCTGATGCCGCCAACTAAGTAACCTGTCGTTTTTTGTGCAACTTGTGGGTCAGCCATTTCGACTTTTTTGACTTTGAATTCTTTAGCGACCAATTTTAAATCTAATTGACCCGAAACAGGGGTGACTGCAACTGCTAAATTTTTTTGATCACCATTAAGCGCAACGAGAAGCGTTTTAAATACTTGTTTTGCATCTAAACCTAGTTTGCTAACGGCTTCATCGCCAAAATTATGTACACTAGGATCATGATCATAAGGATGAAGAGTGAAATTAATTTTTTGTTTTTCGAGTAACTTTACTGCGGGAGTCATGTTTACACCTGTTGTTTAAAAAAATAACCTAATTGCGCAGATAATCGACTAGGCTACCATCACCAAATAAATGTAAGGCACCTACTGCAACCACATAATTACCATCGGGTAATGATTTTAGTGTACCACTCCAATCGCGGTTGCGTTGTTCCATCAGTACTTGATAAACGTCGTCACTAAAGGTTTTTGGCAATGTGACACAGTGATCAGGCTGATAATCGAGCCACCAACTGATCATCGTTTGCAAAGATCGGGCATTAGTGCGCCAATGTTCTAATGTATCCTCTAACAAAGGTAGACCTTCATTGGGTAGCTTCAAGAGTAGCTCTACTTGGGAGTCAGTACCTTCTAATTCAATAATCTTTTTTTGCTGGGATTGAGCATTGCGTAGCAGCTGATAATCAATGCCATATTGGCCACGTAATCCCAGACCTTGTGCTTGTGTAGCTTGCAAAACTAACGCAATTTGCCATGAAGGAAGATTATCGAATTGAGCTGGATCTTGATGAATTTCTTGGCAATATTGTAAGAATAGTTGATATTCATTTTCGCTAAGACGCTGATTTAATGGGATACGCAAAGTGTCTTCTTGAGGAAAAGGCGACCGTATATCAGTGATATCGGCTTCCACAATTAACGCATCGGCTTGGTTCAATTTTTCGAGCAGTGTTGCAGAAAGAGGAAACATATTTTCAGTTCCCATATGAATACTGCCAACAATATGCAGTTTTAATTTTTTTGATAGGCGAACATCAATGGCAGGGTAAGGATAGACCATCGCGGCTTCTGTATGTAGCCAATTTCTTAGATTTTCGAGCAGCTTTCCCATTTTTGCCTTTCCACTGTTTAGTATCAGTTTGTTAGATTAAACAATCCAGCGTGGATTTGCGAACAACTTAAGTTCAAGAAAATCATTTTATGTCGATCATAGATAAATACAATGATAGATAAATATGCGATTGAGGCGAGTAGAGAGTAACGAAATGTCGCGGTATAGAAGATATTTTAATCTCAACTTATTGATATAACATTAAAATCATAATTTGCATGGAGCAGAAAGCTTATTGTTGTAGTGTAAAATACACATAACATGAGAAAGTCACTGCTCAAATATAATCGTCTATGATCCAATAAAAAGCATTCGTATTTAATCAATTCAAATCATTGAGAACCCCATTTATATGGGGTTTTCTCATTATAAGCACTTAGTTATTATCGATTATGACCGCAATACTGTCTTATGTTGCTTTTCTTTACGAGCAAACCAACGCACGCGTAATACGTCATAAGCTAAGTTAAATGCATAAGTATAGAAAAGGAAAAATACAAAAAAGCCAAGTTCTAATAAGAATGCATCTAATAAGGACATTTTCAGTAAAACTGCCAATATTGGAACACCGAAGATCACAAAACTTAATTCAAAACCAATGCTGTGAATGATGCGGACTTTGATGGGTCTAGGCCCTCTTGAAAGTGGCCAATAACGGTCAAATAGCATGTTGTAAAATAAATTTAACAGCATTGCGAGTGTTGATAATACTATTGCGATAGTCCCCATTTGAAAAATAGAGCGATCTAAAAGCCATGCGCTGATTGGGGCTGTGATCGCAATTGCAATCACTTCAAATGATACAGCGTGAAAAACTCGCTCCATGAATGTTTTTTGATATTGACTCATACCCACCTCAAATTGATTATTCAATAAAACAGGTGCAATTATTTGCAATTTTCTCTATATATACAAAATAGAACCCATCGATAAAACCGATACCAATATGAATTATTCCATCGAAACATTGCGTACCTTTGTTGAAGCTGCATCTTTAAAATCGTTTTCAGCAACAGCCAGAAAGCTAAATAAAAGCCAATCAACAGTCAGTAGTACCATTAGTGGGCTAGAAGATGATATGGGGTTCCCTTTATTTGATCGTCAAGGGAGAGAATCAACCTTAACGATTGCAGGTAAAAAAGTATTGAGCTTAGTCGAAGATATTTTATCTGCGGATGAGCGTTTGCAGGCACTAAGGGTTGAGCTTTCTCCTGATATTGAACCCAGATTAAGTTGTGCATTTTCTGATATTTATCAATCACCACATGCAGAACATGTGTTGAATACATTAGATAGACAGTTTCCACATATCGAATTTGAGTTTTTAATCGCTGAGAATGACGACGTTATTGATATGTTACAAAATCAACAAGCACATATTGGCATGATGGAATCAAGGATTGAATATCCTGCTGATATTATGTTTTCTCGTCTACCTATCCAAGGTGAATTAGGTTTATATGTTTTAAACACACATCTCCTAGCTCAAGAGAAAACTATTACCTATCAGCATCTAACAATGAATCGTCAATTGCGATTGAGTAGTAGTACCCAAACTATTATTAATAGTGAAAAGAATTGGTTAGCACCAAATTACTTGTTATTGCTAGAAATGGCGGAACAAGGAATGGGGTGGGCGATATTACCGACATGGTTAGTTAAACAATTTGGTCACGGCACACTGGTTAGCCTGAAATATGACCAATGGCCGCGTAAAATAGATTTAGATTTAGTCTGGTCTAAGAATAACCCACCAGGGAAAGCCGGTTATTGGCTGATTAATAAATTGCTTAGTGATAATAATCGTGTTGCTCAAGATCCTAATAAAGTCAGCTATATCAATAACTAATCAAATTGTATTGTTGATAACGATGTTCAGCTATCCGAATTACATAAAGAGCTATACGGTGAGATCGATTTAGATATATGAGTCGGAGTATGTGTTCTCTCCGACTCAATTTATCAATTAATCTTGTTTGGGTTTAAACCGCAGTAATCGGTTTGCATTACTGACGACAGTGATGGATGAAAGCGCCATCGCTGCGCCGGCGACGACAGGGTTTAACAATGTACCAGTCAGTGGGTAGAGTATCCCTGCTGCAATTGGAATGCCTAGTGTATTGTAAATAAAGGCACCAAACAGATTTTGTTTCATATTACGCAATGTCCCTTTCGAGATTGCGATGGCATCAGCGACGCCATGTAGACTTTGGCGCATTAAGGTAATTGAAGCCGTTTCAATCGCAATATCACTACCGCCGCCCATCGCAATTCCCACATCAGCACGGGCGAGGGCAGGAGCGTCGTTGATGCCATCTCCAACCATAGCCACTTTATGGCCCTTGGCTTGTAGTGCCTCAATAGCGGCTGATTTGCCATCTGGCATTACGCCTGCAATCACCTCATCAATACCTGCTTCTTTAGCAATAGCATTTGCAGTCACTGGATTATCACCCGTCAACATCACTAAACGGAAACCTTGTTTATGCAAGCGAGTTAGCGCACTGATACTGTCTTTTCGTAATGGATCACGAATCGACAGTAAAGCAGCGACCTTACCATCGACGGCTAACAGCACTGGAGTTACTCCCAAAGAAGCTTGCTGATGTAATGTCTCTTCGATAGCGCGAGTATCGATATCACTCTGCACCAATAATTTTTGGTTACCGAGGTAAATTGTTTTACCGTCAATTATCGCACTGACCCCTAACCCTGCTAAAGTTCTGAACTGTTCATTCGCGGGAATGATTAGCTCTTTAGCTCGATTGGTGATAGCTCGCGCCAGAGGGTGGTTAGAACCACTTTCAAGCGAAGCGGCAAGTTGTAGTGCTTCATCTTTATCAAAGCCATTAAAGGTGTGGATGTCGGTAACTTGCGGCATCCCTTCGGTTAATGTGCCCGTTTTATCAAATACGATAGTGTCTAGTTCACTGGCTTGTTGAAGTGCATCAGCATCACGAACTAGCACCCCAAACTCAGCTGCACGCCCCACGCCTGAAATAATTGACATCGGTGTTGCTAAACCAAGTGCACATGGACAAGCAATAATTAGTACTGTGGTCGTAATCACTAAGGCATAAGTAATTTGTGGTGCAGGGCCAACAAAGTACCAAATAGCGCCTGCAATTACGGCGATAGCGACCACAACAGGCACGAATATTGCTGAAATGCGGTCAGCTAATTGACCAATTTGTGGCTTACTACTTTGAGCTTGGCGAACTAAGTGAATGATACGTGCCAGAGTTGTTTGGCTTCCCACCGCCGCCGCACGGAACAATACGGTACCATCTTGCACCACGGTTCCTGCATGAACCTGATCACCTTTACTTTTTTGCTGCGGAATGGCTTCGCCTGTCAGCATAGCTTCATCTAACCACACTTCGCCTTCGATAATTTGACCATCAACAGGAACACGATCACCGGTTGCAAGGCGTAAAATCATCCCTTTTTTGACCTGTTCGAGTGGCATGTCAACTTCGCCTTGCTCTGTGACAACACGAGCAGTGGGTGGCGTCAAATCTAATAATCTTTCCAATGCTTTTGATGAGCGCTGACGGGCGCGTTGTTCAAGAGCATGGCCCAAATTAATCAGACCGATGATCATTGCACTGGCTTCATAATAGAGATGGCGAGCTTGTTCTGGGAACATATCAGGCCAAAGGTTAACAACAATTGAATAGAGCCAAGCTGCACCCGTTCCGAGGGCAACAAGCGTATCCATGGTAGCACTACCATTTTTGAGACTTTGCCATGCATTTCGATAGAAATGACCACCAGCAAATACCATGACCGCGAGTGTTAAGATACCGATAGTGAGCCAAATAGAATGGTTCTGAGACGTCAAGGTCATATTATCGCCCATCATCCCCCAAACCATCACTGGTATCCCGAGCGCTAATGCAAGCGCCGATTGCCAGCGGAAACGACGCATATTAGCATCAGCAACTTGCTGTTGCCGTTCACGTCGCTCAGTTTCATCTTGAATGATCTCAGCCCCATAACCTGCTTTTTCAACCGCAGCGATTAAGTCAGCTTGTTGTGCTGTTCCTGTCACTAATGCACTACGTTCCGCAAGGTTTACACGAGCATTTTCAACGCCCGGTACGCTACTCAGTGCTTTTTGTACTTTATTAACGCAGCTGGCGCAGGTCATACCATCTAATAACAGTTGAACACTGTCATCTGTTGGGGATATTTCAGGTTGCTCACCTAAATCAGATTCTTGAGCTGGAATATCACAAATTGCCGCTGAGTCAGCTTCCGGCTGCTCAATTTGCGTGGTCAGCGGCTCAGTCTTTGGGTGGGAATCACCTTCTGGGCTGAGACTAGCTTGGTAGCCAGCAGAGGTAACAGCAGAAATTAAAGCATCTACCGATGCTGTGCCGCGAACACTAGCAGAGGTTGTATTCACTTCAGCTTGTTCAACGCCGTCGACAGCTTCAAGTGCAAGGCGTGTTTTCTCAGCACACTTCATGCAGCTGAGGCCAGATAGTGCCAAAATAGTTGTGTTGGAGTCTGCTAGCGTCGCTTTGTAACCTGCTTGTTCGACAGCATTGATCAATGTCTCAACAGCGACATTACCGTAAATTTTAGCTTGTTTTGTATCAACTATGGCGGTGGCAACACCATCAACAGCCTCTAATGCTTGCTGGGTTTTACCTGCACATTTCATACAGCTAAGTCCAGAGAGTTGCAAAGTAACATCTGGTTCTCCAGCAACTTTTGCCTCATAACCTGCTTTTTCAATGGTCGAAATCAGTGATTCGGCAGTGGCATCAGTATCAATCACTGCATACTCAATGGTGACTTTGATGCTTTCAATATCAGAACGCGCTTCAAGCGCTTTGGTTACTGTACCCACGCAATGCATGCAACTTAGGCCTTGCAGTGAGAGAATGATTTTGCTGCTCATAGTAAAATCTCCTTAACTCATGACTCATTATATTTTTATTCGAGTTCTATACACAAAATAATCGAAGCTGCTTATAGTTGACTGGAAAAGATATCCCGAACATCATATATAACAGTTTAATATGATGTGCTAAGTGCCGTACCCTAATTAAATCAAATGTTATGTAACTTGAAATAATCATTGGTGCGTCGACATGTAGGAAAGGTTAAACCCTCCTGCAAGGTTAAGGTCAAGGGGGAATAATGAATATTAGTGAAATTGCTAAAAAAACCGGTCTTACCGCGAAAGCGATCCGTTTTTACGAAGAGAAAGGGTTGATTACTCCACCTGAGCGTGGTGAAAATAGCTATCGTTATTATCAAGATAGACATCTAGATGAGCTGGGATTGCTCAAACAGGCTCGAGATGTTGGCTTTACCTTAGAGGAGTGCGGTGAGTTGTTGGGGCTATTCCGTAATCCAGAAAGACACAGTGCAGATGTGAAGAGTACGACAATCGCCAAAATTCAAGAGATAGAGCAGACAATCGCAAAATTGTCTGCTATCAAAGGTACATTGCAAGAATTAGTCGACGCGTGCCCCGGCGATGAGGGTGCCGATTGCCCGATTATTGACCATCTTGCTCGTGGATGCTGCCATCATGGTAAGGCTTAACGTGTAATGTAATGCCGTCAACTGAGGTGACGATCACTTCAGTGCCTGCTTTAAGCGGTGATTCACTGTAGGCACGCCAACTACCGTCAGCAAGACGCACGCGGGCAAAACCCTCTTCAGTATCCATCATCAAACGTGCCTTAACACCAATTAATTGGTGGCTCTTTTGATTAACGTCATCTGTTTGCGGGTCTTTACGCAGACTTAACCATTTACGCCATAACACAGCGGAAACAACGGTTAAGATAGCAAACAAGATGCCTTGCCACTCCCAACCGACGAAGGGCAATACCAGTGCGATAATCGCCACAGCAACCGCGGCGATCCCTGACCAGAGTAAATAACCACCTGTGCCAAGTAGTTCACCAATCAGCAATAAACCACCAAGACACAGCCAAAACCATGCGGGTTGAATGCTGATAAGTTCTATCATGAGCCTACCTGCTTTTTATTGGCGCTGTTTTTTTTACTTTCACTCAGAAGTTCAGTGATCCCACCAATTGCGCCCATCAAATTACTGGCTTCAAGTGGCATCATGATCACTTTGCTATTTTCAGCAGAACCAATAGCGGTTAATGCATCTGTATATTTTTGTGCAACGAAGTAGTTAATCGCTTGCATATCACCGGCAGCAATAGCCGCAGAAACCATCTGAGTTGCTTTAGCTTCTGCTTCAGCAGCCCTTTCACGAGCTTCTGCTTGTAAAAATGCTGAAGCTCGCTCACCTTCAGCTTTGAGGATCTGTGATTGTTTTTCGCCCTCAGCTTTTAAGATAGCAGCTTGACGAATACCTTCTGCTTCCAGAATATCAGCACGCTTGGTACGTTCGGCTTTCATCTGGGCATTCATCGCATTAACCAATTCTTTTGGTGGCTTAACATCACGGATCTCGATACGAGTTATTTTAACGCCCCATGGATTGGTTGCATCATCCACAATATGCAGGAGTCGGGTGTTAATCGAATCACGCTGTGACAGCATTTCATCCAATTCCATTGAGCCTAATACCGTACGAATATTAGTCATGGTCAGATTGAGGACTGACAACTCAAGATTGCTGACTTCATAAGCGGCACGCACAGGATCGACAACTTGAATAAAGCAAACTGCATCAATAGTCACGTTAGCGTTATCGCGTGATATAACTTCTTGCGAAGGGATATCAAGGACTTGTTCCATTACGTTGATGCGACGACCTATTCTATCCATAAAAGGCACAAGAAAATGCAATCCTGGTTGTAACGTACGGGTATAACGCCCGAAACGTTCAACAGTCCATTGATAACCTTGCGGTACGGTTTTTACACAGGTAAAAACAATAACGATAGCAATAAAAATAATAATCGGTATAGCACCAAACGCGAACAAATCCATTGTATTAATCCTTAATTAATAGAGTAATGAATACACCTTGCGGCGATATTGACTGGCTACCGCATCTCCGGTACCCATCGCTGACATAATATCCATCATAGTTTTTCTAACAGCGCCATCTCCAGCGCTGAGGTCTTTTTTCAAGAAGGTTAGCAATATTTCTAGTGCTTCTTCATTACGATTCACTTCATGTAATTTTAGTGCTAACTGCACGGCAAGTGCAGCATTTTCCGGTGCAGCGTCAAATTCTTGCTGTAATTGCTGAATTTCAGGGGTATCAGCAGCTTGTCTTGCAAGCTCAATTTGTGCGACTAGCCCTTGATAGCGACTATCTTGGTCTTGCATGAGTACTGTTGATAGCGTGGTTTCAGCTTCATCAACCAGATGCAATTTAATCTGAGTTTCAGCTAATAGCAGAGTAATATCGCCATTCTTCGGGTTGAGTTGATTTGCTTCTTTTAATAAAGGCAGAGCTTCTTGTAACTTACCTTCAGCTATCAGTTCAGCAGCTTGTGCTGCTTTCAATTCTTCAGGGCTTGGCAGAACACGCGACAGCATTTCAAGTACAACTTCTTCAGGCTGAGGGCCTTGGAAACCATCGACAGGACGGCCTTCTTGCAAAATATAAACGGTAGGAATTGCTCTTAGCCCAAATTGAGCTGCGACGTTTTGTTCAACATCACAATCGACTCGTGCCAGCATAAATAAGCCAGCATAGTCATTGGCAATCTTATCCAAAGTCGCGCCAAACTCTTGGCAATGTGGGCTTTGTGCTGACCAAAAATAGAACATGACAGGCATGCTCATGGATTGCTCAACAACTTGGTGTAGGTTTGATTCGTTAACATCCACTATTTGGGCAAAAGCTTGCATAAAATATCTCTTTTAAATGAATTCTTGATGATCTAAAGGTGGGGCTTTTTTGTTTTTTTTCAAGCCTTTTTTCCCTGACCCGCCAGTATTTTATCCATTAAGCAGTCTGGTAATAGCCGTTTTAGGATACGAACAATTACTGTTAGTAAGGTAACAGAGTAGCGAATGCGTGGGCGAGGACTCTCAAGTGCATGAATGAGTTTCGTGACCACGTGTTCTGGCGTTAATGTAAAACGCTGTGCAATTCCTGGGTTTTTGACGGGTTTATCTTGTTGAGTTTGGGCTACGTTTTGGGTGAAGCTGGTGTGAATTGGGCCGGGTTCAATCAAACTAATATGAATACCAGAACCTTTTAACTCAAGACGCAATGCATCAGACCAAGCTTCTAATGCATATTTACTGGCAGCATATGCACCACGTCCCGGAGTTGAGATAATACCCATGACTGAGCTGGTTTGTACGATGCGGCCTTCATTATGCGTTAGCATCGCTGGAAGTAAGCGTAGGGTCAATTGGTGTATCCCGAAAAAATTGGTTGAAAATTGTGCTTCAAGCTGTTTACGGCTGACGCTGGTTAATGCACCATAGACACCAAAACCTGCATTATTAAATAATCCGAAAAGGCGCCCATGGCACAGAGCAAGTACCTCATCAGCGGCAGCATCTATGCTATGGTGATCATCGAGATCGAGAGCGACCGTATCAAAACCGAGTTCTTTCAGGCGTAAAATATCAGATTCTTTACGACAGGCGACAATCACATGGTAGCCACGCTGGCGCAGAGTTTGAGCGGCACAAAAGCCAATACCGCTAGATGCCCCGGTGATAAATAGTGATTTTTGCATAACTTTACCTACCTGTAGGCTCACATTGAGTTAAAAACTGCTTTACTATAGCCAATCCACTAAGTGCTTATTTAGTTTCAGGAATTAGATAAGGTTTAAGCTGTTTTTCCATAAAATCAGCGATAGAAGGCTGAGCATCTTCAGTTGGGTGAATACCATCTTGTTGGATCCACTCAGGTTTGGTAATGATAGTTTCCATGTAAAAAGGGATTAGTGGAATATCATTTTTTTGTGCAAGCGTTGGGTAAACCTTTTCAAAGCTTGAAGTATAGCGTTTGCCATAGTTCGGTGGTATACGAATTTGCATTAAGAGCGGTTTAGCACCTGATTGCGTTATTTGTTCAATAATTTGCTGTAATGTGGTCTCCATCTGTTCGACAGATAGCCCCTGCAAACCATCGTTTGCACCTAACTCGACCAGAACCCAGTCAGGTTTGTGTTGTTTAAGTAAGGCAGGAAGACGCTCTAGCCCTTGCGCAGCAGTGTTTCCACTGATACTGCCGTTAATCACAATAACGGGCGGTGACATTTTCTGCCAACGCTCGGCGAGCAATGTAGCCCAAGCTTGCTCAGCCGGTAAGCGATAGCCTGCACTTAGGCTGTCACCTAGGATTAACAGTTTCGTTGCTGCGAGTGCTTGTCCACTTGCGGTCAGTAACAGGAGAAATACCAGTAAATGTCGGCGAAAAATATTCTTGAAGTTCATCATCTCATTAAACGTGTTGGTCAAGGTGAACATGAACTGACTATATTGCAAGGTGTTGAGCTAATTGTCGAGTCCGGACAGACAATTGCTTTGATTGGTGAGTCAGGTTCAGGTAAATCGACCTTATTAGGGATTATTGCAGGACTAGATGATGGTAGTAGCGGCAGCGTTAGTTTATTAGGGCAAGAACTGACTAAAATGAACGAAGAGCAGCGTGCGTTCCTTCGCGCTCAAAGCGTGGGATTTGTTTTTCAATCCTTCATGTTAATACCGACACTTAATGCGCTTGAAAATGTGCAACTACCAGCTCTATTACGAGGTGAGCCAGAATCCCAAAGTAGCCAACAAGCAGCTAGCCTATTAGCTGAATTGGGTTTAGATAAACGACTTAAACACATGCCTGCACAACTTTCGGGTGGTGAGCAACAACGAGTCGCTTTAGCCAGAGCGTTTAATGGTCGCCCAAAAATTTTATTTGCTGATGAGCCGACAGGTAACCTCGATCGTCATACTGGCGACAAAATTGCAGACTTACTGTTTTCGATGAATAAAGAGCATGGCACAACCTTGATCCTCGTCACGCATGATAATGAACTTGCGGCTCGCTGCCAGCGCCGCTTACGGCTTGTAGATGGTGTATTGAGGGAAGAGGTATGATTTGGCGTTGGTTTTGGCGAGAGTGGAAAACGCCATCGCTGTTGATTGTCTGGCTCGCACTCACTTTAGCGGTTGCCTGCGTACTCGCCTTAGGGCGGATAAGCGATCGTATTGAAAACAGCATGAGTTATCAAAGCCGTGAACTATTGGCAGGGGATTTAGTTTTACAATCCTCTCATCCTACTGATCCGGCTTGGTTACAACAAGCCAAAGACGATGGCATCAAGTTAAGCCAACAGATGTCATTTTCAACCATGGCATATTCAACGGCGGATGAGGACTTACGTCCACAACTAGTGCTGGTGAAAGCCGCTGATCAGGCTTATCCATTGTATGGTGATTTAATCACTGATCCCCCTGGTCTTCGCCCAACGAAGGGGGAAATATTAGTCACACCACGTTTGCTTGAATTACTCAATTTAAAAATTGGCGACAGTATTGATATTGGTGATACCACATTGAAAGTTGCAGGTCAGTTAGTGCAAGAACCTGATAGTGGTTTTAATCCCTTTCAGATTGCGCCCCGTGTCTTGATTTCACTTGATGATGCCGAATCAACAGGTGCAGTACAAATAGGCAGTCGCTTAACCTACCGCGATATGTTTGCGGGGGAAACCGCGAAAATTGATGCCTTTAAAGCACAATTTGATGGGAAACAGAGAACTGACCAACGCTGGTTTACCATGAATGACAATAATGGTGCAGTGGGTAAAACATTTCAGCGGGCACAACAATTTTTATTGCTTTCAGTGTTGTTAACACTGTTGTTAGCGATTGCTGCTGTAGTTGTTTCGATGACTCATTATTGTCGCAGTCGCTATCAATTAGTTGCAGTACTCAAAACGTTGGGAGCAGGGCGTTCAGCATTGCAAAAATGGGTCATTGGCCAGTGGTTAGTTATTTTACTTGCTGCCGCATTTTTAGGTTCGTTGCTTGGGCTAGCCTTTGAAGGCATTTTGATGAAAATTTTAGGTGCGATGCTACCTAAAGAGCTACCATCGGCCAGTTTATGGCCGTGGGTATGGGCGATTGGGACTTTATTTATCATCGCAATTATTGTCGGCATTCGACCTTATCGTCAATTAATGGCAACGCAACCTTCACGCGTATTGCGTGAGGATGCTAACTCGCCTGTTTGGCCATTACGTTACTATTTACCTGTTGTTGCTTTGATTGTTGTTGGTGGTTTGTTCCTATTCGCTGGCGTCAATCCTCTACTTTGGTCGATTCTTATTGGCATTGTGATTGTGGCGATATTGTTGGCATTAATTGGCTGGGTGGGGCTGTGGGTTCTACGTCAATTTAAATTTCGCCAACTGAGTTTACGGCTTTCGGTTAGTCGTTTGTTACGTCAGCCTTTGCAAACTATCACGCAAATGAGTGCATTTTCGCTATCGTTTATGTTATTGGCGTTATTGATTTTAGTCAGAGGGGATTTACTTGATCGCTGGCAGCAGCAACTTCCAGCCGATAGTCCAAATTATTTTCTGATTAACATGAATGCGTCACAAATAAAACCAGTGACTGAGTTGCTTGCTCAATATCAAGTGAAACCGACCGAATTCTATCCCGTAGTATTGGCGCGGCTGTCGGATATTAATGACACATCGGCGATTGAATGGGCTGATGCGCGTGATCCTGATAACAATACGGTTAGACGTGAATTGAGCTTAACTTGGAAGTCTACGCTGCCTGAAGCCAATGTGCTTGATCAGGGAACATGGCCACCTAAAGCGGGGGAAGTGTCGATTGAGCAGACTGTTGTCAAACAATTGGGATTAAAGATCGGCGATAAACTGACATTTAATGCGGGTGCTCAGGTATTTAGTGCAACTGTGAGTAGCATTCGAACGGTTGATTGGGAAAGTTTACGTCCGAATTTTTTCTTCATTTTTTCCGAAAATACATTAGCCGATGTTCCTTCGACATGGATGAGTAGCTTTCACTATGATGGTGATGGGAAATTATTAACAGATGTTAGTCGTCATTTTCCAACCATCAATGTGTTAGACACAGGTGCTCTGATTGCGCAAATTCAGCAAATCTTGCAGCAAGTGAGCCAAGCATTAGAGGTTATGGTGGTATTGGTTATCTTCTGCGGCCTGTTGTTACTATTAGCCCAAATCCAAGTGGGAATGAGTCAACGTGAGCGCGAGTTGGTGGTTTATCGTACCTTAGGCGCCAGCAAAAAGTTGATGCGTCGAACCTTGTGGAGTGAGTTTGCGCTATTAGGTTTGATGGCAGGATTAGCCGCTGCATTTGGTGCCGAAGTTGCATTGTGGTTACTACAAACTAAAGTGTTTGATTTCCCTTGGCAACCTGAGTGGTCAATGTGGATTATGTTGCCACTATGCGCTGCGTTATTGTTGTCGATATGCGGGGGATGGTTAGGCATCCGCTTACTCAATTCCCATCATACTTTGCGCCGATAGTTTTATCAGTAGCATCATTCTTCCGAGTCACATAGGTAGTTATGTGACTCGGGCTTGCACTTTTTTAGGTTCGCGATAGAAAATTATTTAGGGAATTATCCGGTGATCCTTCAAGATGTGGCGTTGTTATATTTTCTCATCTGTCAATTGGATTATTTAAGGAACTGTTCTAACTTATTGGACATAAATGAGAAACTGTTCATATAAGGATTCTCATTTTTTAAAGAAATATCATCTTTTTGATAGATAATGACTATGAGTGAATTAGCCAAACTCACTCTTCAATTTGGGTAGGATCTGCTCAGCGAATATGTTTAATCCCTTAATATAATCAGGAAAGATTAACATCACACCACCCAATTCACAGTTGCGTAGTAAATCTGAGAGTTGCTTATAGCAAGCGTCTGGCTTGTCGATAGATTTTAAAATACTTAAAAGCTATAGAATTGAAGAAGCTATTGATTTTTCAAGCGATGATGATTTCCGGGATTGGCACTTAGGAAGTGGTTCTGTTATATAGCAGCAATTTTCCAAGAAAGATCAAGAAAATGCGGTTAACGATTTTTATCAGCAGTTATACGATAAGTATCTTTCAAATGAGCATAAAGTCTCTTATTCAACAGGATTATTTTTACTTCAAAAAAGGGGATAGTGATGTATACCGGAATTGTACAAGGTAAAGAGAGTGTATTATCACTTAATAAAAATGATGGTTTCAGCACATTAACGGTTAGTAATCATAATCGTTTTTTTGTTGGTGTTGCTGTGGGAGCTAGTGTTTCTATTAATGGAACTTGCTTGACCGTCACTAAATTTACCGAGGACCGAGTTTCATTTGATATCTCTGATTTTACCGCTGATAGTACAACCTTAAAATTACTTAGCGTTGAGGATGAGGTTAATGTTGAAAGATCGCATCAGATGAATCAAGAAAATGGTGGTCATAGCTTATATGGACATGTTGAAGGGTTTGCCGAAGTCATAGAATTTATGCCAACCGGTGAAACTTATCGGTTGGTTATCAGAATTCCTGAGGACAACATTAACTATTTCTTCCTAAAAGGTTTTATTGGGCTTCATGGTTGTAGTTTAACCATCAATGCTATTGATGAAGAAAATAGAACTCTAGCCTTAAACTTGATCCCAGAAACTTTAAGAATCACCAATTTTGACAAGATTAAAGTGGGCGATTTCCTCAATTATGAAATAGACCAAATGACAAGAACCATTGTCGATACATTATCTAGAACATTATCCAAGAAATAACACAATCGCTGTTACTAAAAGAAGACGTGGTAAGTTATCTTAAAAATTATCACTTCTTTGAATTCAAACTGTCTTCTATTTATCACAATACTGTCATTTGCTCTGGTTATGATTCCGCGGTCAATTATTGATAAACCACTTGATAGGAACATAATAATGCAGCATCGCCGCACAATAAAACTCAGTTCGTTATCGCTACTTGCCACATTAATTGCTTTTTCTACCACAGGGTATGCTCAACAAGAAGTGCCAGTATCGCTGGCTGGCCATGCGATGTTAGCAGTTGATGCAACAGTGCTATCACCCGCTGATGCACCTAAAGACTTACAGATTAGTGGCAAATACACGACAGGTAATCGTATTGATGAGCTTGGCAAAGTAGAAGGGAAATCAGCCGATCGTCCAACAGGTATGAGTGTGCCAATCAAAGGCCAGCCATTACAAGGACATTCAGGTATTAAGCGCATGGTTGATGGCACCTATTGGGTACTAACTGACAATGGCTACGGCAACAAAATGAATTCGCCTGATTCAATGCTCTATTTAACCCAATACGATATTGATTTTAAAAGTGGCAAAGCTAACCCACTGAAAACTGTTTTCTTCCACGATCCCGATAAAATCATTCCTTTTCACATCATTAACGAAAGTACAAATAAACGCTATTTGACGGGTAGTGATTTTGATCCTGAAAGTTTCCAGTTTGCGGATGGTGCTCTTTGGGTTGGTGACGAGTTTGGGCCTTATTTGATAAAAATGGATTTGGATGGCAAGGTGCTCGCCCTGTTTGAAACTGAAGTGAATGGCAAAAAAGTGGTTTCGCCAGATCATTATCAGGTGACAACACCAAGCAAACCAATGGATAAAGTCAGTTTTCAAGTTAACCGCTCAAAAGGTTTTGAAGGAATGGCTTCATCACCCGATGGTAGTCGACTTTATCCAATGCTTGAAGGCGCGCTATGGGATGAAGAAAAACAAGATTATGAAAGCGTAGATGGTAAGCGTGCCGCACGAATTCTTGAATTTGATGTGAAAAAACAGCACTGGACAGGGCGTAGCTGGTTATATGTGTTTGAAGATAACCAAAATGCGATTGGTGATTTTAACTTAATTGATGATACTCATGGTTTGATCATTGAGCGCGATAATGGTGAAGGAACTGCTGATAAAGCCTGTGCAGAAGGCGTGACGGATACCAAAAACTGCTTTAGTAATCTGGCGAAATTTAAGCGTGTTTATCGCATTGAATTTTCAGATAAAAACCAAGGTGCAGCGGTTGATAAGCAAGCCTATATTGATTTGATGAATATTAAAGATCCGAATAAAGTGGCGAGAAAGCCGTTAAATGATGGCGTATTTACGTTCCCATTCTTCACCATTGAAAACGTCGATGTCGTAGATAGTGAACATATCATTGTGGGTAATGACAACAACTATCCATTCTCATCGAGTCGTGAGCCTAATCAAGCTGACGATAATGAATTTATTCTGTTAAAAGTATCCGCGTTGTTAAATCCTTAATTTCCTTGTTTGCATTAATTTGCTCGGGCGATAGCGCCCGGGCTTTTTTATTATTGAAGAAGACTATTTTATCTAAAATGATAATTGAAATGAGCATGATTAATTTTTTTAAAAGAATAACAGCTATCAAGGCTAGATATTTAACATAAGATAAAAATTATAAGTTAATAAATAGAAGTGTATGTACTATATCATCGTGAAGTGATGAAAGGTGAAACCTAGTGTTGGCGGGATTTACAGACCTTACTTAATGAAAAAAACAAGAAAATAGCCACATAAATAAAAAATTTCGTGACATGTCACAATGATAAAAAAAGCATTAGTTTTTAATTACCAATGCTTTTATATTCATCACTCTTCAAGCTAGATTATTAGCAACTAAAATCATTTAACAAACCCATTATTTCTTTTTAGATAAGGACGGTGGTTTCATCATTAGCGTGAATATGAGAATGACAATAACTGGCGCGGCAATAATTAAAAATGCTGGCGTGAAGCTGTGTGTGTAATCTTTAACTGCTCCTGCGATAAATGGAGCTAAACATGCAATGGTTGATATCAGGTTAACCACAGAAAACAGTTCTAAGTAAGGACCACGGCCAAAATAGTTAGAGAGCAAAACGCTAGAAGCCAAGAAGGTCATACCGTAGCCAATACCGACACAGAGCACAAATAAAATTAACCATAACCAAGAGGTAGCGATACTGAGAAAAACAACCCCCAGAACCATAATAATAAGGCTACCAATTAAGAGTTTTTTCGGTTCTAGCCACTCGCCGGCAGCACCACCGATAAATCTCGAAAATGCATTCACAAAAGCCATGGTGCTAAGCAATGAAACGGCAACTGTCATACTAAATCCACGATCTTCAATATGAGCAACTGCAAAACTGTTGACTGTGATCCCGCACCATAAAAATGAAGTATAAGTCGCGGCAATTAAATAAAACTGCCAAGTGCGCAGTGCACGATGCACCGTCCAAACCTCTTTAGTTCGATAAATCGGTTGGCTTGCCTCACTGACCTGCTTTTGCATCACACTTTTGGCGTGAGCTTGCTCTCGCTTGCCTTCGCGCAACATGACGATAGTGATTAATGTGATGACGCTGAGGTAAATGGCACATAGTGCCCAGTGCATACGCCATGAACCTAAATGGTTCGATGCGAAGAAATAAATCCAAGGACCTGCAACCCCACCTAAGCCACCTATCGTAAAATAGAGGCCAAAAGCCAGTGATTGTTTCTCAAATAAGCGTGAAAGAACATAAGTGCCGGGGACGGTGGCGAGTAGGGTAAAACCGATACCAATTAATGCAGTCCCTAGAAAATAACGTCCAATAGTTTCCGTTGAGTACAGACTATAAAAGCCCGCAACAAAAACTAATGTCCCTAATAACAGTGTGAGACGAACTCCGACTTTACGAATTAATAATGATGGTAGAAAACTGGCAAGCCCACAAGTTAAGCCAAGTAATGTGAAACCAAAGCCTGCTTCAGTCCAACTCCATTGTAGCTCGCCAATCATACCCGGGAGCACAACACCCAGTGAGGTAAAAGTGGTCGCGGTTGCTAAAAAATAAACTAACCCCAAAAGAATGAGGATACTCCACTGATACAGTGGGCTAAACGATGGGGAATCTGTTGCTGCCATGTCAACTCCGGTAATGCTGCCTATTTTTCAACTCAATTAAGTATTACTAAGGCAACGGTATAATACCTATCATAACTCAAGTTGCCGTTGGCAATACGTAAGCAAAGGCGACAGCTCAATCTCAGTATTTATTACGACCGTAGAGCTTTATTTATCGGAATAGTTTAGGAGATGCTGATTTTTACCTCACTAAGCGGTTTAAATAACACCAATGTAGTCATGTCGCGTCCTTAGCGCCTAAAAAAACATCAATACAAGGATAAACCGTAAATGAAAAGCGCCCTTTGGGTTCGATTAAACGTGATTTTTTGCTGCTTTGAGCAGCTTTTGCCTTGCTTCTTTTTGTCTTCACTAAAGATGTTTAATTCGAATAAAAATTGACCTTTAAAGGTCAACAGCCCCTAGCTTGTTGCCGACAATTCGCTTGAATTATTTTTGGGTATAAATAGCAAAATGCCCGAACATTTGATTTTCGGGCATTGTATGGTGCCATTTTCCATGTTTATTGAGAGAAGTACCAGTCTAATTTTTCGTTTGCCCAAACAATGCTGCTTTTATATTCAGATGGCAACATATTAACCAGAGCATTTAACGTAGAGGAAAGCGTGCTTATATTGCTGTGAGTTAAATTTAAATGGCCAACTTTACGAGCCGGACGGACTTCTTTTTCATACCAATGCAGATGAACTAGCGGCAAGCTAAGCCAGTCTTGATTGACGGCTGTACCAATCAAATTCACCATAACCGATGGGCTAAAGACTTCTGGTGAAGGCATTGGTAAATCTAAGATTGCTCGCAGATGTAGCTCAAATTGGCTAATAGAAGCGCCATTTTGCGTCCAGTGACCACTATTGTGCACGCGAGGTGCTAATTCATTGATCAGCAATTTATCGCCAACAACAAAACATTCCATTGCCATTACGCCGATATAATCCAGCTCATTCATCACTGCGCTTAACATCGCTTGTGCTTTCAGCTGTTGCGGGTTACTCGCTTTTGGGAATGCGATACTCGTGCGTAATATCCCTTCTTGATGCAAGTTGTGGGTGATTGGATAAAACACACAATCTCCAGCTCGATTACGCGCACCAATCACCGAGATTTCTGCGTCGAAAGGTATCCCTTGCTCAACAATGCATTCACCATAAATTTCATCAGGGAGATTAACTTCATCACCCGGGCGAACGCGCCACTGGCCTCGACCGTCATAACCACCTGTCCGGCGTTTAACAATCAAAAAATCACCAAGTGTCGCGAATAGTTGCGGCCATTGATCTGCTGAATCAAGGTTAGCCCAAGGTGCTGTAGCTAGACCCAATGAATCAAATAGACTTTTCTGTGGGAATCTATCTGCCAAACGTGGAAAAATATCACGATTAATAAAGGCATTATGCCGCGCTAACTCTTTGGTGAGAGGTGTTTCAGGCCAACGTTCAATTTCAGCCGTAATCACACTTTGCTGATAAGGAACAGCCTCTGGCTCAGCGTCTAAGCCAACAGGAAAAACAGCGATACCGAGAGGCTCACCAGCTTGGCGCAACATGCGGCCTAATTGACCATTACCAAGGACGCAAACAGGTTTCATTGTGCCTCCCGAGGATCTGGGTTATTGAGCACATCGTTGGTTTGGTTTTCACGCCAAGTGGATAAGCGGATAAATAGGACATCATCGGTATTTGCTAATATTTGTGCGGCTAATAATGCTGCATTTGCTGCACCAGCTTTACCAATCGCTAATGTGCCAACAGGGATACCTTTAGGCATTTGTACAATAGAATATAGGCTATCAATACCACTTAATGCGGCACTTTGGACCGGTACACCCAATACGGGAACTAAGGTTTTTGCCGCTATCATGCCGGGTAAATGCGCAGCGCCACCGGCACCAGCAATAATCACATCAAAGCCATTTCCTTTAGCTTGTTCAGCAAAGGAGAACAATTTGTCAGGTGTACGGTGTGCTGAGACAATTTCAACATGAAAAGGCAATTGCAGTTCGGTTAAAACATCGGCTGCATGTTGCATGGTCGTCCAGTCACTTTTAGAACCCATAACAATGGCAATTTTTGCCGTAGATTGACAAGGTACTTGGGCTGTCATTTGATGTGATCCCTGTGGTTAATAAATCTTCACCGTGAGGTGGGAAAAATAAATCGCGATGATCATATCATGGTAACTGCGTAAGGAAAACGTTTGCGTGATTAAAAAACAAGCAATCAAACGTCAATTGAATAAATTGAATTAATGATGTTAGAACGGGAAGAAAATCAACTCAATGCCTTGCTCATTAATCACAAATGCAGAACCTTCATGATGCCATGCGCCCAGTACACCACGATAGCAGAGCTTATTATTAATTAAAACTTCATGAATAGCAGGGCGGTGAGTATGCCCATGGATCATCCAATCAGCTTGATAATGCGTTAAAGCATTAACAACGGCTTGTGGGTTTACATCCATAATTGACTCGGTTTTCATACTGCTGGCATACTGACTATTTTTACGCATTTTTTGAGCGATACGGCGGCGAATAAATAGCGGTAAGCTCAGAAACAGACATTGGATCCAAGGAGTGTGGACTTTTTTGCGGTAGTTTTGATAGGCAATATCATCGATGCAAAGTGTATCACCATGTAAAATGAGAACACGTTTGCCATAAAGCTCAAGCAATGTTTCTTGCACTAAAATAGTCATGCCACATTGTTTGGCATAACGTTTACCGATTAAGAAGTCCCGATTACCGTGAATAAAGTAGCAAGGGATGCCTTTATCAGTCAGCATTTTTAAAGCACCAGAAACTTGCTGGTGAAGTTCAGTTTGATCATCATCGCCAATCCAGTAATTGAAAAAATCACCAAGGATATACAGGCTATCGGCATGAATGGCTTGTTGATGGATAAAATGCATAAAACCGGCGGTGATCGCCGGTTCATCTTCACTCAAATGCAAATCTGCAATGATGTAAGTGGACATATCGCGTCAGATTACTCGCTTATTGTCACTTTTTCGATCAGAACATCTTCGCGTGGCACGTCTTGATGATGGCCACTGTTACCCGTTGATACACCTTTGATTTTTTCAACAACGTCCATACCTTCAACTACTTCTGCGAACACGCAGTAACCCCAACCATCCGGGCGCTCTGAACGGAAGTTAAGGAAGTCGTTATCAACAACGTTAATGAAAAATTGTGCAGTTGCTGAATGTGGGTCGTTAGTACGAGCCATTGCCAGCGTTCCACGCGTATTTTTTAAGCCATTGTTAGCTTCGTTTTTGATTTGTGCTTTCGTATCTTTTTGTTTCATGCCTGGCTCGAAACCGCCACCTTGGATCATGAAACCGTTAATAACACGGTGGAAAATGGTATTATCGTAAAAACCTTCACGGCAATAATTTAAAAAGTTTTCGACAGTAACTGGGGCTTTATCGTCGAAAGTTTTAATAACAATGTCACCGTGATTGGTATGAAAAGTCACCATAATAGCTATCCTGAATAATTGTATTTTGTACGCCTTCTTATGAAGACGTTGTTGTCAGAAAGTTTATACCACAGATAAAACCTGACTTGAAGTCACAGTAAGGTTTTGAAATGCTGGGTACCATAACAATAGAGTGACAAAGATAGCGGCTATACCTTGCATTATTGTGGTTATCGGGTTTCAATATCACTCTCCGCAATACTTCAAATGCTATTGGCTGCACGCGTAGGTGAAGCCTGTAATCTGAATAATGCATCGACGTAATTTGTTTCGATGCCACTGGAAGTATTAAGGAAAAATGATTGATTTGATATTAAGAGTGAAGCATCAATACAATAAAAGTTATTTGATTTTTCACTTTCACAGATAGATATACCTAAATAATGCGAGTTGCATCTCGGCAACAAATAAGGCTACCCAATGAGCCTATGGCTCGGGCAGCTAAGTGCTGCCAACAATGAGACAATTCAAATTGTTAGAAGTATAAACACGCACACATAAACGGAATAATCCAGATGCTACAGATTTTTAATACACTGAGTCGTCAAAAAGAAGAGTTTAAACCAATTCATCCAGGGAAAATTGGGATGTACGTGTGTGGTATCACCATTTACGATCTGTGCCATATCGGTCACGGGCGTACTTTTGTGGCATTTGATGCTATTAGCCGCTATTTACGTTATTTGGGCTATGACCTGAACTATGTGCGTAACGTAACGGACATTGATGACAAAATTATCAAACGCGCTGCTGAAAATAATGAATCAGTAGATGCACTAACAGCCCGTATGTTGGCTGAAATGCACAAAGATTTTGATGCATTGAATATTTTACGTCCTAATAGCGAGCCGCGCGCGACTCAACATATTATTGAAATTATTGAAATTACTGAACTTCTCATCAATCGTGGTCATGCTTATGTGGCAGAAAATGGCGATGTGATGTTTGAAGTTAAAACTGACGAAGATTATGGGAAATTATCCCGCCAAGATTTAGAACAATTACAAGCTGGCGCTCGTGTAGAAGTTGCGGATGTTAAACGTAATCCAATGGACTTTGTACTGTGGAAAATGTCCAAAGAAGGTGAGCCTAGCTGGGAATCCCCATGGGGTCTTGGCCGTCCAGGTTGGCATATCGAATGTTCAGCAATGAATAGTAAAGCACTCGGTAACCATTTTGATATTCATGGCGGCGGCTCTGATTTGATGTTCCCACACCATGAAAATGAAATTGCTCAATCTTCTTGCGCTCATGATGGCCCTTATGTGAATTATTGGATGCATTCTGGGATGGTGATGGTTGACCGTGAGAAAATGTCTAAATCGCTGAACAACTTTTTCACTATCCGTGATGTACTTGAGTACTATGATGCTGAAACGGTGCGTTACTTCTTGTTATCTGGCCATTATCGTAGCCAGTTGAACTATACCGAAGAAAACTTGAAGCAAGCACGTACCGCATTAGAACGTTTATATACCGCATTACGTGGGACAGATAAAAATGTTGCTCCTGCTGGTGGTGAAATCTTCAAAGCGCGTTTTGAAGAAGCGATGAACGATGACTTTAATACCCCAGAAGCTTACTCCGCACTGTTTGATATGGTACGTGAGATCAACCGCTTGAAATCAGAGGATATGGCTGCTGCGAATGCGATGGCCTCAGAATTGCGTCGATTGGCGGGAGTGCTGGGCTTACTTGAGCAAGATCCTGAAGCCTTCTTACAAGGTAGTGCACAAGGTGAAGACGATGAAGAAGTCGCTAAAATTGAAGCACTGATTAAGCAACGTAATGATGCACGTAAAACCAAAGAATGGGCACTGGCTGATGCAGCACGTGATGAGCTGACATCAATGGGCATTGTGCTTGAAGATGGCGCGCAAGGAACTATTTGGCGTCGTAAGTAATTTGATCTAATTAAGCCCCACTAAGCTTGCCTTGGTCAAAAAACCAAAGTGAGTTTATTGGGGTTTTTCTATTTTGATTCATGCAACTTGAAATATGATGCGTATAGAGTGTATAGAGAAGTAAGTCGACGATCATCAGTAACCGCTGCTGTGTATAAGTAAATTGCGAATTATTCATGATAAAAAGCGTAGAGGCGATAAATATCAATCTAGAGTTACATGAGATAATTCATCGGAGTAGGACAAAAATTAAAATCGAGATTTAATTAGGCAACATAGCTAAATAAAAATCCCCCAATAATGGGGGATCGAATAGAGGTCATTATTGTAATTAACTTAGACTTGCCATTTCTTTTTGTGCTTCTTGTGTACTTGCTTTTTTCAGTAACGCATACAAGATACCAGAAACTAGCGTACCGATAATAATGGCCACTAAATACATCAATACATGGTTGATTGCGCCAGGAATTAATAGAACAAACAATCCACCGTGTGGTGCCATCAAGTGAATACCGAAGTACATTGATAATGCACCCGTGATTGCGCCACCAATAATACATGATGGCAATACACGTACAGGGTCTTTAGCTGCAAATGGAATCGCACCTTCTGAAATAAAACATAAGCCAAGGACGAAAGAGGCTTTACCGGCTTCACGTTCTGCTGGCACAAATTTATGTTTCGCAATTAGGGTCGCAATACCCATCGCTAACGGTGGTACCATACCTGCCGCCATGATAGCCGCCATTGGCGCATAGGTTTGTGAGCTTAATAAGCCAACACCAAAGGCGTAAGCCGCTTTGTTTACCGGTCCACCCATATCTGTACACATCATCGCACCTAAAATAGCGCCAAGAATGACCGCATTAGTGGTACCCATGGTATTGAGCCAATGAGTTAGCGAATCCATCAACCAAGCCACTGGATGTCCGATGACATAGATCATTGCTAGCCCAGTAATCAGTGTTGAAATCAGCGGCACAATTAAGATGGGTTTCAACGCTTCCATGGTTTGAGGTAATTTCAATCTAGTACTGATAAAGTGCGCACTGTAACCGGCAAGGAAACCGGAAATAATACCACCTAAGAACCCAGCCCCTAATGTTGTTGCCAGTACACCACCGACTAAGCCGGGTGTTAAACCTGTTCTATCTGCAATCGAATACGCGATGTAACCCGATAATACTGGTACCATCAGACCCAGAGCAGTTTGACCACCAAGTAAGCTTAATGCCCAAGCCAGAGAGCCTTCGACATTGGAAGCATCTAAACCGAACGCAAAAGAGAGTGCGGTACACAGACCACCGGCTACCACCATTGGCAGCATATAAGACACACCTGTTAACAAGTGACGATAGACACCGCCTTTTTCACTTTTGCCACTGGATTGTGTGCCTGAACTACCGCCCTGAGGTGTGAATATTGACGCTTCTTTTTGCGCTTTATCCATTTCTTGAGCTGTTTTCTTCAGTGCTGCGCTAGTGGAAGTGCGATACATGCGTTTACCCGCAAATTTATCGACATTTACTTCAATATCAGCAGCGACGATCACTAAGTCAGCTTTTGCGATTTCTTCAGGGGTAATTTCATTACCAACCCCCACAGACCCTCGAGTTTCGACTTTAATATCCCAGCCGCGTTTTTTAGCTTCAGCTTCGAGTGCTTCTGCGGACATATAAGTATGTGCAACGCCAGTAGGGCAGGCTGTTACAGCTAAAACAGAAAGTGTTGCTGAAGTATCAGCAGGTTGATCAACAGGCGTATAAAGTGTTGCTTGCTGCTGTGCTTGCTTTAAAAATTCAGCAGGATCTTGGATCGCACTTTCTAGCGAGCCAAAATAGACTTTTTTACCAGTAAGATCTGCATCAGCAGGCGCATGAGCTCCCGCGACAATAACAACGTCCGAATCTGAGAGTGATTCGGTGAGAGTCAATGCCTGTGCAGCTGCACTCATTTTTAATGCATCGAGTGCTAGCCATGCAGCTGCTGGAGCTTGTTGATGGCTTGCTGTAATAAAAATTTTCATAGTGTCCTTCCTTACTCAGGCTTGAAGGGTTGTAAATCGATACGCGCCATCATACGGGCAAGCTGTTCACGATCTGTCACGCCAACATTAGGTTGCGAAACAGCAAGAGCAGAAACCGCTGTTGCCAAACGCAGGGTATGTTCACTGGTTTGGCGCATCATAAGGCCATAAATCAGCCCCCCAACCATGGAGTCACCCGCACCAACAGTGCTGATCACGTCACATTTTGGTGGTTTAGCGAACCAAGCACCGGATGAGTTAACCCACATTGCACCTTCAGCACCTAAAGAAATCACCACATGAGCAATGCCTTGAGCGCGAAGTTGATTAGCCGCATCAACAACATCTTTACGTGTTGGTAGTGGTTTCCCTGCCCAAATCTCTAGCTCACGGTGATTTGGTTTTACCAACCAAGGGGAGGCTTTTAACCCCGCGACTAAGGCTTCACGGCTACTATCGAAAATGACACACATGCACTCATTACGTAGGCGCATCATCCATTTGGTGAAATCTTCTAATGCAACACCTTGTGGAATACTACCGCTCACACAAATCATGTCGAATTGACCGGCCCAACTAAGTGAGTCAGTCACGAATCGTTGCCAGTCAGCTTTAGTGACTTCAAAACCTGAGAAGTTAAAGTCTGTGACTTCACCCGTTTTCTCAGTGAGTTTCACATTGATCCGCGTACGTCCTTCAACAACTTGAAAGCGATTAGCAATACCTGTTTCACTGAAAGTTTTTTGAAAACCATCCTGATTTTCTTTACCTAAAAAGCCACCGACAGTCACATCAATACCCAAATTTTTGAGTACCTTGGCAACGTTAATGCCTTTACCTGCGGCATGAAGGCCAGCGGTATTAACTAAGTTAACTTCACCTTTGTCAATTTCTGGTAACAAGCCAACCAGATCATAAGCAGGATTTAAGGTAATAGTAGCGACTCTGCGGCTCATGCGACCTCCTCACCAAGGCCATCATTAATGGCTTGACCAATTGCAGACATCGCTTCAGCTGCATCCACGCCTTCAGCATGGAACTGTAATCGATGACCTTTTTTCGCACCTAAGCTGACGACTTTCATTAAACTGCGTCCATTAACTGGTTTTGCCGTACCATCAAGATTGGCAACCGTAATCGTGCTCTCAAATTTCTTAATTGTACTTACCAGTAATGTGCTTGGACGAGTATGCAATCCATGTGGATTACGGATAACAAACTCTTCAGTAAGGCCGTCTGTAGATGCTGATTGCGACTGATCTGATCCTATCAGCAATGCAGCAAGTGCATCAGCATCAGTTACTTGTAACAGCGTATCAATTTGTTGATGCTGAAGAAGTTGATTGAGATTGCTTAAAAACGCGGCTGGTTGATCATCCGCATAAGATAAAGTAACCAGTATTTTTACAGGTAAATCTTGATGGGTTAGCGGTGATTTCGGCGTCGCCAGAGTGATGGCGCTGTGCAGATTGCCATTAGGGCTATCGCTCAGCCAAACACCTTGTCCGAGATAATGTGGTGTATTCGTTAATACATGAGTCATAAACTCAGGCGCGATCACTTGCTCATCTTGTAAATGAACCAGATTCAGTGCTTGCAGAGAACTTAGGCTTTTAGCATCTGTATTTAATGTCACCATTGAGCCATCAAATTTAATTGGCTGGATCTTTTTCTCACCCATTAGCAAGCTACGTAAAAGCTCTGCTGAATCAGCTTTAGCCATTGCCTGAGTAATAGTTTCATCGCTAAGTACATGGGTTAATTGACGTAGTAAGGCTAAGTGTTCATTAGATTGCGCTGCAATACCGATAACGATATAAGCAGTTTGATCTTCACCCCAATCAATACCTTGTGGAAATTGAAAGACAGCGACACCAGTTTTAAGAACTTGATCGCGGGTATCTGTTGTACCGTGAGGAATAGCAATACCGTTACCAAGGAAGGTTGGTGCTTGGTTTTCTCGATTTAGCATCCCAAGTACATAGCCATCTTTAACATAACCGGCTTCAGTCAGCGCGGAGGCAACTTGTTTGATAGCATTTTCTTTACTATCTGCGGTTGCGGCAAGATGAATATCTTGAACTGACAGGTTAAACATAATTTCTCCTGAGTATCACCGTTAAAGAATCGATTCAGCAAGGGTGAAGA
Source organism: Providencia burhodogranariea DSM 19968 (assembly GCF_000314855.2). Classification (GTDB taxonomy): domain Bacteria; phylum Pseudomonadota; class Gammaproteobacteria; order Enterobacterales; family Enterobacteriaceae; genus Providencia; species Providencia burhodogranariea. Next base: position 203,830 of record NZ_KB233222.1, read on the forward strand.
AAACGTATGATGTTGAGCTTTGCTTGTAAATGTTATCGTTACCAATAAAGCTGAAACGTTTCGTGTTATGGAATTAATTTACTCGAATTTGTCGGTTACTGACCAATGAAATAATGCGTAAGTGTGATCATTCTCGCATTAATTAACGTAATTTATTATAGGGCTGAATGTTTGCTGAAGTCCATTTTGTTTTATAAGAAAGGAAAGAATCGAAATGTTAGCAGTCTTTTTTTATACAAAAAAACAAAGGGGAGGGGAATTTAACTAGCAAAAAACACGATTGTAACCATGGCTTTTGAAATAGCTTAAATAATATTGAACATGTCGCTAATTGAGTACGTTCAGCGCTATTTCAATGATGAGATTATTTCTATCATTTTGATTTTTATTAATTTAAGTGGGGTTTTAAGCATGTTAGAGATAAAGTAAACTACTTTAAAGGTAAGATGCGAATTAAAAAGAGGATAATAAATTTAATGGGGTTGATGATAAGAAAAGTAAGCTGAAATCAACTTCAGCTTACTATCTGTCATGGCTTAGTCTTCGACTTTGATCTTTTGAGTTCCCAAAGAAACAATTTTGCCTGCGGGGATTTTGCAGCGCTTACGAGTTTCAATGACGCCATCAACTTGAACTAAACCATCAGCGATCATCGCTTTGGCCATTGCACCACTTTCTGCCCATCCTTCAATTTTAAGCAAATCACACAGTTCAATGTGTGGGTGACCTTCAAGTTTAAAAATTTCCATTACTGCTCCTGATTACATTAAATATCGTGATACTCTTCGCACGCTTGTAACGTGTTTTGGATAAGTGTAGCCACTGTCATTGGCCCAACACCACCGGGAACAGGGGTGATCCAAGATGCGTGTTTTGATGCTTCATCAAAGTCAACATCACCGGTTACTTTACCATTTTCAAGACGGTTAATCCCTACATCAATCACGATTGCGCCGGGTTTAACCCACTCTCCGGGAATAAAATTCGGTTTTCCGACCGCAACAACCAGTAAATCTGCATTACGGACGTGCTGTTCGAGATTTTTAGTAAAGCGATGCGTCACTGTTGTTGTACAACCAGCAAGTAATAACTCTAAACTCATTGGGCGACCAACAATGTTTGAAGCGCCAATGATCACGGCATTTAAGCCATAAGTGTTAATGCCATAGCGGTCGAGTAGAGTGACGATACCTCTTGGTGTGCAAGGGCGCAGGCGTGGTGCACGTTGACATAGACGACCGACATTATACGGATGGAACCCATCGACGTCTTTATCTGGATGAATGCGTTCAATCACTTTAACGTTGTCGATACCAGCGGGTAATGGTAATTGTACTAAGATACCATCAATTTCAGGATCTTGGTTCAAATCATCAATTAGTTTGAGGAGCTCAGCTTCGCTTGTGGTATCAGGCAAATCATAAGAACGAGATAGGAAGCCAACTTCTTCACATGCACGGCGTTTACTGCCGACATAAATTTGAGAAGCAGGGTTTGCACCAACCAGAACAACAGCAAGGCCGGGGGCTCGTTTGCCTTGCTCTATACGTTGTTGTACTTTTTGGGCAACTTCTTGCCGAATTGTTTGCGCAATCGTTTTCCCATCAATAATTTTTGCTAACATCTGTGATTTAATCCATATATGAGGCTTTGCGATGTGTCTATTTTGTCAGAACTTAGGCTTAATGTCAGTCCTCTCTGAAACATAAAATGAGCATATAGCAATTTAAGTGGATAAAAGCCATTGACTCGGCGCTCAGCAACCGTATAATTCAACGCCATCAGCCAGATAGGCTGAAGCATTGTAAAATGCGCCCTTAGCTCAGCTGGATAGAGCAACGGCCTTCTAAGCCGTAGGTCACAGGTTCGAACCCTGTAGGGCGTACCATTCAACTCAATGAGTTACAGAAAGTCAGATGAAATTGATTAATTTAACAGGTCAATTAATGGGTTAAGTTAGTTAAATTTATCATCATTTTCAATATTGTCTCTATAGATACTTTTAGGCCAGCCCACAAAAGTCCATCCTTCGTTTTTTGAAGCTTTGGAAATTCATTTCGTTTAGTGTACACTCCTCATAGCGTCAGATTCGCTTTTGTCAGTCAGATCATCCCTTTCATTTTAATATATTCTGCTGTTGGTATAGTGGCTATTGCTGATATTTGGTATAAATGGATATATTTTTTGCGGAGTGATTAACATTGTCTAAAATAATTTATTTCCTAGTGTTAATTATTGTATTGCAAACAATAGGTTTCATTGGTTTTCTGACTATCTCGTCTACTACAAAAGATCCAGGTTTAGCTAATATTCCACATTTAGTCTCTCAGGCCTCAGGAATGAATTTAACCGAAGAAGAAAGGTCAGAATTAGAATATTGCGTTAATTCTTCAAAAGTTTTTTATTTATCACAGGCAATTGAAAAATGCCTTACTAGAGCAAAATATAAAAATTAATCAGCTCACCTGTTATTTGTCATATTCCGTATTTATAGCTTAAATGAACATAAAGTAAATATATCGTCCATTTTCACCTAAATGCCTCTGCAAATAAGTATATCTTCTTGCATGTCATTTTTATTTTAATTCTGTAAATCTCACTTAAATTAAGGGTATATTATTTGTTAAGTCTGTTTTATAGACTTTTAAGTAAGAGTAATAACTATAAACACATCAAATTAAGATAGTTCCAATCCTATTCACTCAGTATCTATGATGTTATACATATTAGTTTAAATTAACTTATTAAATTATAGGGAAATTATGAATAAGGCTTTGCTAATTGCTTTATCGTTGGCTCTCATCCCGATAGCATCAAACGCTGATTCAAGAAATTATAGTTGTCAAAAGAAACTATATAATTTGGAAAAGCAATTGAGTTATGCGAAACAGTATGGAAATGAATATAGGATTAAGGGACTAAAACGAGCCATAGATAAAGTAAGTCGTAATTGTTATGACCATTATTCAGGTGCGACGGGAGCCACAAAGCTAAACCGACACTACTCAGATGATACCATTAGATATCTAGAGGAAGAGATTGAGTCACTTTCACAGATAATCAAAGATATACAAAAAAATAAATTTAGATTAGGGGCTGTTTATCTTTGAAGGTCAATTTTTATTCGAATGACACGTCTTTAGTTAAGACAAAAAGAAGCAAGGCGAGTGGCTCGCCGCCGAGTGAACTCGGCAAGAGTCGCTCAATACAGCGAAAAATCATATTTAATCGAACCCGAAGGGCGCTTTCATTTACGGATTAGGGTTTTTGGTGATGTTTTTTAGGCACCTAAATACGTGATATGATTATATTGCTGTTATTTAAACCGATTGGTATGGTAAAAATCAGCAGCAAAGATAAACAGACCCTAATGATACCCGTCTAGTACGGGTTTTTTATTATCTGGTATACGGGCTTTGGCGTAGCGTTGTACAAGAATATGATAATTTAGAATTTGCTGAAGGACATTTGATCAGCACGATAAAAGATTAGCATGGGTCAATAGACAATTACCTTTGGAAATTTTGAAGCTAGAATGAGCAAAAATATAAAGATAGACAGGTAATAAAAATATTTTATTTTTCAATAAAAATCGGTTTAAGTATAAACACTCGTTTTAGGTTTGTTGAGATAATATTTAATGCCAAAAATATTAATCTATTATGGTTGAGATTTTTTGAGCACAATTCGTTTTTAATTATTTAACGATAGATAAAACCTAACATTTTTGATAATTGAGATATAATTGCCAAGAATATCTATTTACTGAGTATTTTTGTTTTATTTAGCAGATGTAAAGTATATGGATATTATAAAAATATCATATGGTTATAGGTGATATTTTGCCAGATTCAAAAGGCTGCCCTCAATTGAAGTAATAAACTTGTACCTATGCGTTAAGTGTTATATTGGTATGAATTACTCACACCATTACTATATAGTCGACTGTATAGGGAATAATGGATTAAGTTGTCTTTAAGTCGTGTAAACTTTTTTGGTATTTAATTTAAGGTATAGCAATAACGACTTCTGTAGTGGCTCTTGTCGGGTATGTTTATTTATTAATCACCTATCTTATGTTATCATTCATAAGATAGAGTATGTTGCATCTCACCTATATTCTGTCTATCAATAATTCTAATATTTTTAATCCATTTTATGACTGGATAAATAAGCAATGAACATTAGTCAGCTCAAAAGTTTCGTTGAGGTTGTCAAGAGTGATTTCAATATCACAAATGCTGCCGAAAAACTGTATACCTCACAACCAACAGTGAGTAAGCAACTTAAAATTCTGGAAGATGAACTAAACGTTTCTTTATTCAATCGAAAAAATAATAACTTATTATCACTCAGCCCGATTGGCGAAAAAGTCCATCATGTCGCTTGTGATATCCTTGCGCAGTTCGATAAAATAAAAAGCTTAGTCGCGCAAGAAGATACCAACACAAAACAAAGCCTTCATATTGCGACAACTCATACCCAGATTCGTTATAAATTACCTAAAGTCATCGAGCGCTTCAAAGCACGCTACCCAAATATTTCGCTGCATTTTCATCAAGGTGCTCCCGCTCAGTTAGCCGAAATGGTCAATAATGGTGATGTGGATTTTGCGATAGCAACCGAATCTCTACACCTCTATGATGATTTGCTGACAATGCCTTGTTATCAGTGGTCCCGTAGCGTGATTGTTCCGCATGATCACCCACTAGCTCAGGACGAACAGCTAACGATTAAAGAGCTGGCGAATTATCCCTTGATTACTTATGTATTTGGTTTTACTGGGAGTTCCAAACTGGATCAGGTGTTTTATCAGAATAACTTGATTCCGAACGTGGTATTAACGGCAGTTGATACAGAAATTATTAAATTCTACGTAAAACGTGGGGTTGGTGTGGGTATTATTTCATCAGTTGCGTTTGATGTAGAAGAGGATAGTGAAACATTACGCTGTATTAATATTAGCAATTTGGTGAAACCAAGTTATACCCATATTTGTATTAGTCGTCATACGCACTTGAAAGATTATATGTATGATTTTATTTCCTGTTATGCCCCCCATCTTGATCTAAATTATATTCATCAACCAGCAAAATGGTTACCGGTTGATCAAAAAGCGCGTGACCTGCTTTATTCCTCCTTACCTGAACTCAGTTAAATAAAAAGTCCGGTAGCATTAATTTGTTACCGGACTTTAGTTCGTTATATTTCAAGTTGCAGTATTGTTGACTGCATACCACTCGGATTATTTAGAATATAGTTTCTATTTTAAACGGGTAGCAATATTAATAAAGATTTGAGCACCAATCAGCAGGCTATCATCATCGACAAAATAGGGGTTAGCATGCAGATAGTTATTAATACCTTTCGCTTTATTACCACTGCCTAAAAAGTACATTGCACCGACTTTATCTTTGGTGGCATTAATCATATAACTGAAATCTTCACTACCTGTCATTGGTTTGCCGTTTGCTTCAATATTTTCTACTGGCAAGAATGCCGCAGCGGCATCGTAAATTGCTTTGGTCGCTTGAGGATGGTTAATGACAGCCGGATAGCCAGAGGCTTCAAGAGTTGTTTTGAAACCACCAGCTTCACTACGAGCGACAATTTCTTTAAAGCTCGCTTTTAAGACTTTATCTGTTTCTTCATCCATTGAGCGGATAGTACCACGTGCTTGAACATAATCAGCCAGCGCATTTGGGATAGTTCCGCCGTTAATCATACCGCAGCCAAATACTGCAGGGCTGAAAGGATCTGTTTTTTTAGCGACAATATAATCCATATAATCAATAATACGAGTCGCTTCGCGAATTGCGTCTAGCCCTTTGTGTGGAGTAGAACCGTGAGCAGAAACGCCATGTACCTCAAGGGTCCATGCGGAGCCATAAGATGACATCACTCCAGAATTAAAACGGATGAATCCAGTGTCAATTGCGGCATCATTATGTAAGCCGTAAACTTCATCGACTCCATCCATACAGCCCATTTCGACCATTTTGTCCGCACCTGGAATGCGCATATCTTCTTCAGCCATCTGGAAAATAAAGCGGACGTTATGAGTCAGTTCTGAACGATTCTCACTTAGATACTTGGCTGCTGTCAGGGCTATGGTCATGTGAGTATCGTGACCACAGTTGTGCGCACGACCTTCGTGTACAGAAGTGTGCTCGTTATTGGTCAGATCCGGCATTTCAAGGCCGTCGATGTCAGTACGGTAAGCAATCAGACGTTTTGCTGGATCAATGATTAAATCTGCTGTAAAACCAGTATATTCCTCAAACTTACGGATGGAATAACCGAAGCTTTCCATCAATTCACGGCAATACTTTGAGGTTTTGTATTCTTGACCAGATATCTCAGGGATTTTATGTAAATCCTGACGTGTTTTTTTACTGAATGCTTCAAGAGTGAATAGCTTTTCACTGATGTTATATTTATTGGTCATTACATAATACCTCGTATATTGAAGCTGGTTTGTATGCTGATAAAAGCATCCCTGGTGTAAGCGCGAGCATTAGTGATGCATAACTACATCTGCTCAAAATTAGTGCATTTTAGTATTACGATAAAATTCTGTTTTATGAAGCCTCTAGCTTTTTGCTAGCAGTAATTAATCGTTATTCTTTAGAGTGTTGATTTTAACGTTGATATTAATAAACTAAGCGTGACGAAGATCGTATTTATACCATATCAGTATTGCATGGAGCATGAACAATAATGATGATAATACAATAAGTTTAAATTACACAGTCACTTTATATAATAAATTCATTTAATATCAATTGGTTAAAATTAACGTTCTACTGTCAATTAAACTATGGAATTATAAATCTAATACCGATGATAAAAATATATACAATCTTATTAATCTAAATTTAAGATGAATTTATTTATGTATAGCTAACTCTCTTTCATATTATCCAGTCAGTTTTCCTGCTATTCACATAATTACTACTAAAAATTTTCTTTATTACTGAAAATTTTATTGTTAATACAAATGACACTTGGATTACAGAATAAATATACAGCATTAATGTAATTGTTCTATATTTGGCACCATTCTCGAATGAATCACTTCAAACGCGATATCTGATTGATAGATGCACCGCCATTTCTGGCGGCGTATCAAGGAGCTTACGAGATGATTAGTTATTAAATGAACTAATAAACGCAAGGTATTCTTCTTTGCTCATCAGAGGCTTGTAATCAGCTAACAGAGCTTCTGCTGCCGATGCATCATCAAACAACAAATCAATAATTGTCATTGCCATCATTTGAGCAGGGCGGATGTAAGCCATATCATCATCAAAGACTACATAATCTTTGCCATGTAAACCGCCGCGGATTGCGCCAATCCAAGGATGGCTAACAGGCATGATATGAGATAGATCGCCAGTGTCTGTACTACCCGTCATATGCTTTGCAATCCAGACATTTTCATCGCCAATCAGATCTTCTGCATTATGCTGCAACAGGTCATTCAAAGTGTCATTGTTATATAGTGGTAGATAGCCTGGCAAATCTTTGACTTCAACCTCAGCGCCGATAGCCATCGCACCTGCCACTAACGCACGAGTAATTCGCTCGTTAGCATCTATCATTGCAGAGACGTTTGAGGCGCGAACATAACTTTCCAGACGCACATCACTCGGCGTTACATTCACTAAATCACCGCCTTGAGTGATGATCGGGTGGAAACGAATGTAATCTTTTTCCTGAAAGGTCTCACGGATAGCATTCACCCCCATGATGCCCATCATGGCAGCATTCAGAGCATTAACACCATCATGCGGTGCAGCTGCGGCGTGTGATGATTTACCTTTATAATTAATCAGCTTACCAATAAACCCATTCGTGGTCGTGGACATTTCGATAAAGCCGTTATCACGTTCAGGTTTGACACTTGTTAGATGGATTTGTAATGCCATATCAACATCATCAAATTCACCGAGAGAAATCAGTTCTGGCTTACCACCGATATAACTTATTTTCCCTTGTTTAATCAGCTTACTGCGATAGGCAAGCTCTACATATTCTTCCGCAGGAACGGCGAAAGGTACTACATCACCAGCTAGATATTCCATGGCACCGGAATTAACTAACCCAATTGTCACTGCCATCATATTAGCTATTTGTGCATTATGACCGCAGCAATGCGCAGCACCCGTTTGATCATCCGCATCAGGGTGTTCAGCGCAGATAATGGCGTCTAGTTCACCGATCACCGCGATACTGCGTTTGCTACCTTTTCCACCTTTAAGTCGGGCTTTGACACCTGTTAGTGCTAATTGATTACGGTAGCTGACGCCCAGTGAATCAAATGCAGCTTCGACTTTCTTTGCTGTTTTAGTTTCTTTATAACCGAGTTCAGGCTCTGCCCATATATTCTCTGCAAGTTTCTTAATATCGTCTTTGTGACTTGCAATGACTTCGCAGACTTTTGCTTTCAATTGATCTTTGGTTATTGTCATATTGAATATTTCCCCTGATTAGATAAGACCACTCCATGAGAGTGTCACTTGACCAATAAGCGCAGCAAATAAGAATGTCCCTGAGAATACTGCCAGTGATACCGGGATAATACGCCAAGAAATTGCTTTGAACTTATCAATATCTTTACCGAGTGAAAGACCTGCAAATGCCAGTACAGTGGTACTGATAACGGCAATCGAAACTTTACCTGTCATTGCGATCATTTCTTTGTCGTATGGGAACAATGGTGAACATAGGCCAGCGGCAATCAGCGAAACCCAGAAGATAACCGGCAGTTTTCCTAATAGTGGGATCTGTGCAATCAGATAAGCCACAAAAGACATAGCGCCTAGCAGTGCCATTGCCAGTAATGTATCACTAAATACTTGTGTAAATTCACCACGACCGTACATTGATCCGCCGACTGCATCACCCAGAGCGGTTAAGATCACCACGATAACTAGGAGTACGGCAATTTCTGTCATTTTTTTCATTATTCGTTATCCTTAGTGCTATTTGCGGCTGCTGCAATACGTTTTTTTGACAGCTTGTTGTACAGATAAGAAGCAAATGGTAAGGAGAAGAAAATATAGACATACAGGCCTAATACGGATGACATTAGATTCGCAGAGGATGAGAATGCTTGAATATCCGCAGCTTGGTCAGGATAGAGCTCCAGCAAAGGTGCAACAGCGGCTGCTAACATAGAGCCACTTCCGACACCTGCCCCCATCGCTAGTGCGAGCGGACTTAGTATGTCTAGACCTGCGATAACACTGGCGAGTATGCCCATCCAGATAGCGCCGAATAACGTTCCGCAGATGTACATTGCCATCACACCACGACCTTCTGGTGAGCTTAATCCGTATTTAGCTTCGATAATTGCGATATTGGGTTCACGGCCAACAGAATAAGTGGCACCAACAGCTTCACGTCCCATGCCAAGCATAATTGCCAATGGCAGACCCATAATGATAGTACCGATAAAGTGACCGACTTCCTGAAGGATCAGTGCACCACCAGCCTGAATAATTTTTTCCCAAGATGCGCCAACGGAAGTACTGAGTTTGGCAATGAGTACGACTAAAGCCACACTCATAATTGAGGCTGCATGAGCCATGTTTTTTTCATTGAGAATTTTGAATTTCGGAAAGCTTATAATACCACCCATTAACATGGAATAAAGCATCGGAAAAATCATCACCAGACCGATTTTAATTTGCCCTATTGCTTCCGCAAGAAGAATGATAAATAAACCAACCAAAAGCAACTTACTATCTTTTAATATACCCATAGTGTTACCTTTTATAGGAATTGTTATTGAGAAGAACTGTGCATATTTATAAAAACACTTACCCTGTGCAGATTCATACTAACTATGAAACTGTTTTCCTGACAATATTCCAAAATGTTCTTAGTCATGCCTAAAAGGCATGACCAAGAACAATAAATTAATATTTATTGATTAATCCTAATGCAATTACGTGTTTATAATTGGAAGTTTATAATTAATTGTTTATTTTTCATTATGATAGGGTTTTATAATATTTTGTAGGAAATGTTGTTTGATAAGTGGGGTTGATTATTTATTGAAGTAAAAAGTTAGATGTTTTAATGAATTTATAATGTGAACTAGATCTTACTTTTTTATTTGTTCGGGATTAAACGCTATTTAAATTTTATTTGGATAATCATAAAAATTATTTTTTTTCGAAAAGATTATTCACTTGGTTTCCAGTTTGTCATGTGATTATACCTAATTTTAACATTAATATTAGAATATTCGACTAGTGTCTAAATATATTCTTTATACTAGATCAAATCGATAAGTCTGATGAAATTTACAGTATGTTGTCAATATTGATACAGGTCACAATATTGATAATGATATTATTGTATTCCAATAATCATGCGCCATATTTTGTATAAGTTCAAAAAACCAGGAAATAACCGCTAGCTTAATTAATCACGGATGAGTGTGGAAATAGAGTGAGTATCGAGTGAATTGTGAAGGTGTGAAACGTCTTTTATTTGAATCCGTAAGGCAGTTTATATTCAAAGATATATGAGTGCTAAGTCAAATTTACTTTCCCCCTTATTTTTATTCAAGTGTAGTTGTAAAGGCAAGTAGTAAAGGTCAATGTTTATTCGAAGTAAAAATTATTACTTAAAGTAAAAAGAGATAAATCGAGGAATTTTTAGACTATAGATATAAGCAAAACTCCTTACAATGAAGGATAAATTAACACGAGGTGTTCCCGAGCTTGGGATGGTTCTGGTCTGTGATAATGCTTTCACCTCTGATTTATTCGTATCAAGTGCAATGAATCCAGATAGAACAGAATGTATTGGTTGATTATTGCTTATGTATATATTCATATGTAGTTTTATTCCTATCATTTGAAGGGAACTTTGTGCTCCCTTGATGCGTAGATATAACGTTTCATTTATTACCATTTCTCTTCAAAAAAAGGTCAAATTACCCCTGTGTTAACTACCTCTAGTTACTAAAATTCAGGAGTATTGATAAATAAAGAGTCTGTATTTTATTGGTAATAATACTTACGTTTTTATAATTACTAATGAATAGTACTAAATATAAACCCCCTGCATGCAGGGGATGTTTATTCAATCCTTATTATTAATTCATAGTTAGATTGAAATCACAAATATACCAACCTAATTCTGCTTTATTTATCCAAATTGTTTCTGGTTGTATGTTGCTCATGTATCCAGATGATAATACACGTGAGATATAGATTTTAAATTTTTCGTTTGTTATTTGCTCAATAGAGCCAATATATGTCATATGATTTTTATCAAAGCATGCATATGTTCCTACACCTGCTGTTTTTGCTAATTCTAAAGAGTTAGCTAATTGTTTTTTCTCATTAAGTATACCTTGTCTTTGTTTTTCATGCTCATTAGAGAACTCTAAGAATTTAATTTCACTCTTCGTAAATGGAGTTTCTGCGTTAATTGATTTTGCAAATTTATTCATTTCATTCATATAAGGAGTGATATTATTCTTATCAGCAATTGATAACTTAGCTATCAATGAGTAAGAGCGGGTTTTGGTAATTTGAAACGTAACGTCTTGTTTTTCATCTACGCAGCGGATATATGCACCAAGGGGGGCTGTTACACTATAAACCTGATATCCCTCATTAAAACAGTAGTCAACATAACTTTTAGTGTAAGATTCATCCCAAGAATGAATCTTATTTGTTGGAACTGTATAGGTAACAAAGCTTTCATTATAAATTTTTTTTAGTGGCGTTTCCGATATTACTGATAATGCAGATTCTGGGGAAATGCCATTAGGAATTGTCGGTGATTTTTCTCTATTTACGATACCGCATGCAGTCAAAGGTAACACAACTAATACTAAAGTGATTTTTTTAAACAGATTCATTATTATTCCTTATATAAATAATGTTCTAGTTTAAACATTATTTACTGTTAATCAATAAATCACATAAACAATGAATGTTTATATTAAATATTTATATTTGTCATTGTAATTTAAATTAATAAGTATATCTATTTAGTATAAGATGGGGTGTTTAACTGATTTTTAATTACTTTAATCCCTATGGATCCTCAATTTTCTATAGTTAGAACATAAGTGTCGAGTGGGTGAAAGTAATTGAAATTTAATTTATCACATTATTGATGTGGATAGACGAGATAATATTTGTTGAGTGGAAGTATATTTAACATCCTTATCTGGGATTGTTGGATGTCTGCCTGTTTTTATAACCAAAATTATGTATTTTCATCTATCTTAAACAACGATGTTTTTTTGAAAAAATTATCTATTAATGGGGGATTGCATTGATATCAATGTTAGGGGAACGCTGATAATTAAATCGTTTAATATGCATGATCGCGCAGCAGATTAATTAATGCTCGAAGCCCTGATGGAATGAGTCGATGACCGGGGAAATATAGCGCCATTCCTTCATAGGTGATTTCATAATTGCTCAATACCGAAACCAGCTCGCCACGTGCGAGTTCATTTCGTATGCTCCAATCATTAATATAGGCAATGCCTGAACCACTTTTTGCCGCATCAATGGCGATATTATGGTTATTGACTATCAGGTTTCCGATAGGTTTAATCTCGGTGAAAATGCCATTATTAATAAATTCCCAATGATATATTTTTCCGCTATTAAACCTAAATGCGATACAGTTATGATGAATTAAGTCATTAGGTGTAGAAGGTGTTCCATGTTTTTCAAAATAACATGGGGAGGCAACAACGAGAGGACGAAAATATTCAGGGCCAATTGGAATCGAAATCATATCCTTAGGCACCATTTCTTTTAACCGAATCCCCGCATCCATTCCTTCAGATACGATATCAACTAATTGCTCCTGAACAATTAAATCCAAAGTGAGTTCGGGATACATTTCAGAAAATTTATCTAATACGGTTGGGAAAATAATTCTCGCCGCAACTTCCGAAGTACTAATTCTTAGCGTTCCTTTTGGTGTATCACGAAACTCACTCACCGTTTCTAATATTTGTTCTAATTCATGAACAACAGGATTGATCCGTTGTAAAAAAGATTGACCAGCATCTGAAAGATAGACGCTACGGGTTGTTCTATTAAATAAGCGAACCCCGATACTGGCCTCTAATGCAGAGATTGAATTACTTAATGCAGAAGGGGATATACCTAACGCCTGCGCAGCTTTGCGAAAGTTACGATGCTTTTCTATCGCCATGACAGCTCGAAGATCAAACAATGTGGTTTTTGAGAATTTCATCGTAATCGCTTAAATTAATATAGGCTGAGTTAAATCGAAATTATCTATTGGTGTTTATCATGATAGCGCATCCAAACACAACTGCCTTCAAGTGTTTCTACTTTGTTTAATTTAAATCTTGTCGATATTGCTGTAGGTAAATTATCAGCGCCAGTAAATAACGTCACTGCGTTGTCATCACCTGAAATAACAGGAACAACGATGATACTGATTTCATCAATCAAATCTTCGCGCAAAAAATAACCGTTAGTGCGGCCGCCACCAGAAACGATGAGGGTTTTAATCTCAAAAAGTCGATACAATTTGTCCAATGCTAAAGGTAGATCTAACTCACTATTACCGGCAAATAGATAAGATATTTGATGTTTTCTTAGATATGAAATGTATTCGTCCGTCGCTTTATGCGTCAATATTTCAATAATATGCGCTGGAGGCCTTTCCATATATTGCACGATATTAGTTTGCCAAGCGACTTTCCCTGAAGTATCGATAACTACCAAATAGTCATTTAGATTTTGTTCTGCAATATAATCCTCACGAGAATATAGCGTTGGGTTTGAATCAAAGACGGGTTTTTGGAAAAAGGTAAAATTCTCTTCCATTGAAATTCGACCTGCTAGGCAAGCCGTCGCATGAAAACTGGCATGAGTTGTTTCATATGCAAGTAAACCGGGTTCAGTTTCAGGTGCAGCTAAGTAATCGCCAGTTGTTTTACCATCTAATGAGGTCAACATATGGCAAATAATATGGGGTTTGTTCATTGTTTATTTTCCAGATGTGACTTATTTTGTTGGTAGCTGTGTGCGAGCATATTTCTCATAGGCATCATTGCCAAGCTCTCGTCGCGCTTTAACCAAATTCTCTACACCATAAGGTGCGCAGTAACGTAACCTATCAGTTCCATCAGTTGCTGCTAAATAAATATCTTGTGCGACTTGCTCGACAGTCGCAGCGCCTTGCCCCATTTTTTGCATAGCATTGTTTACATTATCTGCAAAAGTATCGTAGCTTGTAATGCCATTAGTTCCAGTATTTTCATGTGCTGAACGTTCATGGAAAGGGCTTATTATGCCACCGGGTTCATATATTTTAGTGACTATATTCTGCGATGCTAATTCATAGGAGACTGACTCTAGAAACCCCTCTAATGCAAATTTTGTCGATGCATAAATTGAGATTAAGGGTAAACCGATAATGCCACCACAAGAGCTCACATTTAAAATTATGCCACCGCCTTGCTGACGGAAAATAGGCACGATTTGTTGCATTACATTCATTACGCCGAAAAGATTGACGTCAAAATTTTTACGGATTTTTTCTATCGGAATCCCTTCAAATACTCCGTATTGCCCAAAGCCTGCATTGTTAATAACTAAATCTATTTTTCCAAAAGCATCTATACCTTCAAAAATAGCACTTTCAATGCTGTGAATATCCTCTACATCAAGTTTAGTTTTAATTAAATTTGCGATCCCATCGAGACGATTATTTTTTTCTGGCGCTCTCATGGTTGCGATAACATTAAATCCTTGTTCTGCAAATAGTTTAGCTGTCGCTTCACCCACTCCGGATGAACTCCCTGTTATTAATACAGTCTTTGGCATAATTACTTCCTCATGTTTGATTAAGAAAACAATAGCCGATAACGATTGATTTGATAATCCGAAAGATCTGCATGAACTGTTTTTAAAATCGAAACAATCTAATGCAGTGAACGAGGTTAATTAATATGGGAAAAATAATTGTTAATGATGAAACTATACAATATAAGAATATATAGCGCTGATATCTGAAACACTGTTTGAGCTTTGTATATCAGCATTAATATAGTTATTCGTAGTACAAAAAAATGCTCGTTACGATAAGTAACGAGCTTGCAACGGTAGCATTTATCAGCGCTATTTTTGCGAAATGAATGAAGAGTGGTTATTGATTAACAATAAAAAAACAGTTTATAGATGCTGTTTATTGTGCACGTACTCTCAGAATGTACCGCTTATTCCCAATATTGGTCCCTGCTGTACAACATCATATACAAATCCGTTATGACGATAATCAACCCCCATAGCACGATACCCTGCAACAGCAGAAAAACCGGGTGTAAATTCCCATCCGACTAACGCTGCGGCATCCCAATCAAATCGAGATTGTCCACCACCCGCTAATCCCCAACTTGATAGCCAGATAGTTGGTGTCAAAGCGTAGTGGCCTCGCAGTCCTGCAACACCATCCACCCAAGTTGCACTGTCACTGCCTGATATCCCATCGGCATATCCGCCTTGAAATTTTAATGTGGTGTTGCTGTACCAGACTCGAATGCCGCCTGTTGCATCAAGACGGCTTCCGTTGCTTTCCAGTAAGGTATATCCCCCACCAAAAAAACCAGAAAATGTTTGATTATCAACCTTGAGGCGTGATGTTGCTCCATTTGGTAGGCTATTTTTAGTGGTTGTATCAATGTACATCAGATCAACCAATAGGCTGTATGGACCTTTGCGAGCTTCCGCTAGCCCCATTACTGCAACATCAAGGGTATGGGCAATATCCGAAAAATCAGCTTTCATGAATTGAGTACCCGTTGACCGATGGCCAACGTCTCCACGAACACCAGCCCCCCATATATACGGAGAAACAGTGAACTGCCACTCTTCTACAGGTTGATATGCCTGATATGTTATTTGAGTCGCCCCTGCTGGGAGGCTCAAAATGCCAGAAGCTAAAAATACTAATGGTAGAGCCCACCAAACAAGCTTGTTTTGCACACAGTCACTGTTTGTCATAATCAAGACCTTCTCAGTGTAAACTTAAGGAGAGAGCAGTGCGTTCAGCTGCACAGTCTTCAGTCGGTTTCGAGCCGGCTTTAACTGCTGCTTGTACTTCACGCTTCGCTGCTGCCAGATCTGCTTGGAATGCAGGATTATCATGTAACACGGCTACTGTTGCTGCGCCCATAATACGTCCCGCATCGACATCACTCTGCCAATGTGCATCGCAAACTACGCGACTTTGACCAAATGCCAAACCACGAGCTAACAGCTCGGTTGCTCGTTGAGGGTGAACTTCAGACAACACTAATCCCCAAGCCCAGCCAGCAGCCGAGTGACCCGATGGCCATGAGCCATCTTGTCTTAGCACTGGCTCCATGTCTTTACGACAAGTTCCTTCGTTATGTTGAACAAAAGGGCGAGTACGGTTATAAGCGTTTTTTCCTGCATAGGTTGAGCCGCCAGCGTCCGTCAATACATGTTGCATCATGGAATAAAGGTGCGGCGTATTTTTCTCGTTAATGTCAGTGCCAAATGCACATGAAAATGCTTTTGCTGGAGCTGGAAATGTCAATTCGGCATCTGTTGCCGCTAACTTTTCACGAGTTGTGCCACGCAATGCTAATGCAGCTAGACGAGCCTCTTCATCGCGTTGGAAGGCTGCTGATTCAGGTTTTGGTGGTGCGCCGAGTAAAGCTACATGTACAGGTAAGCTTGCGGGTTCAAGGTAACCAGGTTCGAGCTTGAAATGAGGATCGGTTACGTCTGGCCCAGTATCACTTGCCATCGCAAGGTTAGAACATAATAAGCCAGCTAAAGGTGCTATTAGGTACAGAAGGTGGTGTGTTTTCTTCATTATTATCTCCAGATTCGATATATGCCTCAAATGGCACCGCGTTATTAACAAAATATTTTTAGGTAAAAAAACAAGCCACAATTGCCCGATTCATGGCTTGGAGAGCTAACTAAATAAGAAGGACAACCTCTTGATCAATGAGGAAATAAGAAGGTTATACCTGCGCGAAAACCTAAGTCATTTGGTCCATTATCAGGTGCAGTTATCCAGTAACGTGTACCGGCTTGAAAACTAACAGGCATAGATCCCAGCTTGACCACTTTTGAAATGGTGAAATTGGCAGGAACACTCCATTTCTCATCATTCCAGTCGTATGAGCTTTCAGCATCCACTCCGAACGTCCAAGCATTACTTGTGGTATAAGAAAAGAACGGTTGTAAGAAAGTTGCATTGATGTTTTGACGATCACGATGTCCTGCAAAGGACCAAACATGATTGGTAAGTGCGCCATAGGTCAAACTCCCTTTTTGTGTCAATAAAACCGCACTAGGCCCAGTACCCCACTTTTCTGCGCCTAAAAGCGAGTCAGTAGCAGAAGGTATTAAAAGGACGGGTCCAATTCCCCAGATGAGTCCATTTGAGGTGGGTTGTTTTGGAGAAAAAAGATACTTTGGGTAATATCGCTCATACCAAATTGATCGCCTGACTTCCCGACGATGTCATGTTGAGAAATAACCGGCATAATTGTACGAGAAATAACATTCCAGTCGTTATTAATGGCAAATGGAATAACGGGCTGAATATTTATCCCTGATCGAGTGCCATTCGCGGAGCCATAGCCTTTATCGTAATTAAACTGAAATGGGACACTGACCAAGGCAGCTACAGGGTTGGCTAACTTCTTTGCAAATTCGACTTCTTCCGCATTTACGGCAGAAAAATTGGCTACTCCGGATGCTCCAATAAACATCAGAAACCATTTGGATTTCATGTCGCTCTCCATTTTTATAATTATTATGGTTCGGTCTCGGCGGAGCTGAGACCGATGACTTATCGTTTTTAGGGGGAAGCGGCTTCGATTGAGCCGAACAAATTACTGTGGCTGTGGGAAACTCCATTGACCGTTTAGAATTTCATCTTCAGGCTGATACAGCCTGACTGTATAGTTCCAACCGGGCATCGTTGGCAAACAGTTAGCAATTTTACCGTCGCAACTCCCAAATTGGATAACAATCGATCCATCATCATTTTTTGTCGCTGTAAGGTTATTTAATGAGTAAGCGTCATATGCGTTTTTCTCGAAGTAACCATTCTCGTTATAAACGCTCACAGACCAAAAGCCCTTAACTGGAACATCTTCGACTTTGAGTCGATAAATCGTCTTACCATCATTTTTAGGCATCACACCACCGAGGTAGGTCGCATCTTTACTTGGATTTCCACCCCATCCAGATGCTGTTCCGACTAAATGGTGAACTGGGTCAACAGTATTTTTTGTGCCAAAAGCTTGATTATAGTTAGGAAGCGTCACGCCAAGTACCAGAAGGGCATCGCGAACCTTTTTTTGGCTCTCAGGCTCCCATTTTGGTACAACAAATTCCCCTATCTGTGCCTGATTGATGTTGATTGCATCCTGAAGAGTATGTACTTGCTTAAGATCTTTGGGATCAGCAGGGTCGACAAGTGTGCGGATAGCAACAAAAACATAGCGAGTACCGATTTCCTCTTTTGTCAGTGTATGGCTGCCAGCACCGTAAAAAGTAGCAGGTACGTAGTGGTTTTCATCGACGATTTGCATCGACATAAATCTATCACCAGCTTCAGGTAATGTGATGGTTACTGGACCCGCATCAAGATCGAATACAGCACTTGAATAGAGAGTATCTCGATTCATACGGATGACACTTTGAGCATCAATCGGAACAGGTTCACGGCTATGTACAAACTTCCCTAAACCTCCATTTGCCACCATATTCCCCATATAGAGATCAGACTCGGCGCGCACAAAATTATCAACACCAACAAGTATCGTCTCATCAGAGGCGGACTGAGCGTTTGCGCTTCCTAGTATTGCCAATGTGAGAGCGGCAATACTAGCCCTGTATAAATACGACATTTAAACCCCCTGATGATAAAAACATAGACCAGTACCTCAATTTCAAGCCTCACGAGTGGTAAATTGAATAGGCCATTTGCGGGGTTTGAAATTATCGTTATTGACAATATAAGAACTTCTTAATGAAGACTTGCCATTTGGCGCCAAGGATGGAATAGGCAGTTTCGTATAAAATTAAGTGCGAGGAGCTTAGAAGGTAAATTTTTATTTGGATGAAAAGCCATTATTTAAGGTTAAAAGAAGCAAAGCTAGCGGTTCGCTACCTAGTGGGCTAAGCACGACACGCTCAATATAGCGGAAAACCGCTTTTCGTTAGATGTGGGGTTTTAGTGAGTTTTTTTAATCATTTTAATACGTAATATGATGGGATTATTGTTATTTTGTTAGTTGGTACAGTAAAAATAAGCGAGCTTTAGGATAGCAATCATCGACTGTTCTTAAATCTTAAAGGAGGAACGATAAAATGATGGCGTGTATCCAGTCCAACGTTTAAAGGCTCGAGTAAAGTGCGCTTGGTCACTATAACCCACCATGTAGGCAATTTCAGTTGCAGTATATTTACCGCTAGAGATTAACTGGAGCGCTTCGCTACGGCGCATTTCATCACGTAAAGTTTCAAACTCAACACCACAATACTTAAGCCGACGCTGCAAAGTACGAGGAGATAGGCCAACACTTTTTGAAATTGTTCTAAGTTTCGGTTGTTCCAGATCAGATATTTGCTTATGTATGACAGAGGCAGTATCAATTGTTGATTTTAGGGCTTCGGTAGTTTTCCAAGCATCATCCCGAATATGTTTCAGGGGAAGAGCGAGTAAATCACGGTCGAATTCGATCATGTTGTATCTTGCATTCATTACAAGGTTACTCCCTAAACATTCTTCAAGGGCATCGTCACCTCTCTTTCTTGATGTTTTGATATGTACACGAATAGCGGAAGGTTCTCCGGACATGAGAGGGACTTTTCTGAGCACAGCAAGGCTACCGAAAATAAATTGTTGCGGGTCTGCTTCATATAGCCCAGTGAATTGATGAATCAGTTTTGTGGTACGTCCTTCGGTAACAATTTTTACCTCTCCTCCTTGATGCAATAAGGCTGCATGAGTTGCAGCAAATGCACAAGCCTGAGCAATGTTTGTTGAACCCATGATCATCTCGCCCCAAACACCGAGTGAACGTATTTCAGTCAGATATCCCACATAGGCACCAGCGAATGGGTCATCTGCAATAGACGCCATTTCATTAGCAATATGGAAGCAGGCCGCTCGAGGTACCCAAATATCAGGGTTTTGAAAAACATTAGTAGAAATACCAAGACGTTGAAAAAACTCTAATGAAGATACTCCTCGCATAGCGAGATAGGGGGCCATTTGAAGAAAGCTTCTAAGCTTAATGGATGGTGTTGCATTCACCATAAATATTCGTACCTGCATTATAATCAATACATATAGCAATTGTTTTGGTACGCAAATAAGATTAGTGCAAAACAGTTGCTCAACATCGGTATTTGATGGCTTAATTTAACATCGTAAATACACTTTTGCTGAGTATAGTTAACCTTGGGTGAAAATACTATATTTGTGTAACATTTATCAAAAACAAAGTATTTTCAATAGAATAATGCCTATCATGGTGAAACAATCTAGTGTATTAAAACGATGTTACGAATTTGATTAACTCAACGATTACCAATATTTTTTGATGTTTATAATGTGGGGGAAATAAAGGGAATAGAGCTGTTTAATTTCATAATCCTAAACAATGTTTATGCTTGAATTTGTGGAATTAAACAGCTCTGATTCGAAGGGATAATAATGAGTTACTGATACGATAATACAATATAGGCATAGGCAGAAAATGGTCCTAAAACCACTTTTTGTTCACCTTCTAAAGCAAGCTCTGATGTCACTTTAAATTCAGTTCCATTATCGCCACCAGTCACTTCAAAAGGTGTTGGTGTTAGAGCGGCTTTATCATTAATGGTTAAATAACTTACAAGGTCAAAATTATCATCAAAAACAATTCGTGTGCCTCTATTGGTACTATTTTCTTCATCTTGGCTGATAACAGATAATAGAACCGTCGCATCTCTATCACATTTAATTTTAAATGTTCCATCCTTACGGTTATCAATCGTGTTATCTAAAAGATCACTTTTATGAAATTCACCATAATCAAGTAACACATCCGGTGTTAATAATACACATGATAGTGTAGTTGGCGGCAAACGGCCACATTCACCACCAGGTAGAAGAATATATGAAGAGCCACCGCCAGATGGAGATATAGCAACTGCTCCGCACCATGTAATACCTTCACCCGTTCTATCTGGAGCAGTTCCTTTAGACGTATAAATCATCGATCCTATATCGTTATAAAGAGCAGTTAATGCATCACCAGTAGTTTCCCCCCTAAATCGGACATTAGGTTGGCCAGGATCAACATAACGAGGATCGTTTATATTACCTGCATTCTGGGTATTAACGGCAACCCAACATCCAGTAGAACAATTATATGGCAATGGAATTTTTGATTTTAATCCCTGATCAGTCAAATAAACAACGGAAGTATATTGAAATCGTTGATTCCAAGGGGCGTTCATATCAATGATAGATTCAGGAATACTGACGTACCAGTCATTGTCTGCAATGGCTGTCAGTGGTTGCAATCCTATATATCCCGCTAATAGGCAGTAAGATAATAATAAAAATTTCTTAAGCATAGTTTATGGCCTATGAGTCGAAGTTATCTTCAAGTGTTTATCACATTAAACGTTATTCATATTCAATTAAAAAGTTTGCAGTAGCAAAAAATTCACCACTCGCGATTCGCTTTGCGTTTTTATCAGCTTTCAAAAAAGCTTTAAACTTCAATACGCCGCTATCACTTTTTAATGGATAGACTTTACTTTCCTGATAAAGAGGCAAAAAATTACCTTCATCATTTTCAAAACCAATCGCGAACCCACTTGTCGAACTCGTAGAATCTAAGGCTAAAAAACCTTGCAAATCAATCACTGAACTTTCATTTCCGGTGAATGTAATTTTTGCGTCCTTATTGAAATCAACACCACAATTTTTGATCTGAATTTCAAAGGGAACACTGGGCATTCTATCGTGAAACACCAGATCTTTATTTGTATAAGGCCCCATTTCTACCTTCAAATCATTATTGACGATCTCACATGTATTACCAATAAGGATCCCTCTCACTTCGATCCTTGTTTGTAAAATGCCTGAATCTGCTGCGACTGCAAAATTTAAAAATACGAGTGGACATAAAAAGGTTAAAAACAGGAAAATAAATTTAGGGACCTTTTTCATTGTATTTACCTTTATTACCTTACAGTTATTTAACTAAGGAATCTTTAATATATGTACAGTTCGTCGCATTACATGAAAAACTCATTTTAACTCGTCCACCATAATCATCGATGTAAGTTAAAATAGGGGAGGGCCCCATTGAGGAATAGTCAACATTTAATGCTGTTTCACCAAATGGTGGAACCATAAAAGCTTCGAAATTGGCGACTGTTTTTTTATCGCTAGCAGGTGCGATACCAATGACAGTTGTATAGTACGCGGTTGGATTTTTAGCGATAATTTTGGCGCCATTTTTAACGAGTGTTAGTTTTGGTTGCCATGGGTCATTATTAATATCTGTACTTGTAACAATGATACTTTTTGGGCGATAAAAAAGTTTTATTTTAGTTTGGATCGATAGCTGCAGCACATTTGCTTGATCACTTTTTGGCGGTATTTCTCTGAAATTGAAATAGTATAAACTTTCTCTATCTTGAGGTACTTCTTGTGTAATGACGGGTAAGGCTTCAATTTTTATTTGTGTTGGTTTACCTGCTTCAACTCTCTGAATTGGAGGTAATACAGCAAAAGGTGTTTGTACTTTTTTACCTTCAATATTTTCCATCCAAGACTGAGCTAAATAAGGCAATGAATTACTATTATTAGAAACATTCAATGTTACTGATTTTTGATCACCATTGAAAATAATTCGGGTTCTATCTAATGATAATGCTGCATGAGCAGAAAAACCAATAGACAGCATTGCTGTTATCGATGCAATTTTCATTATATTGTACATAAAAACCTCAAAATTAATTATGTTTATTGCTGCTTAATTTTAGTACAGACCAATAATAATGTTTTGTCTGCAGATGGAAGTTCATCTGGTAGTTGAATTTCACATTCGTTATCATCTAATTTAAGAATAATAGGTTCACTGGGGACTAACCCTGCAAGATAGGTATAACCATTTTCTCCTACAATTCCAATATTGTGCATTTTACGATTAAAAACCTCTACGCCAAACGGTGGATAAGAGCCATCTTGTAAAGTGATAACGCTCATCATTTTTTGTCCTGATAATATTTGGAATTTACGGTAACCTATAGCACCTTCAGTCATCGTAGCCAAATCAATTGTATCTATAACATCTGCATTATCAGGCAGCTTATTTAAGTCAATTGAAATTTTATTTCGATAATAATTTCTGACTTCAGGCAATACAGCTTTACCAAATGAATTTGAATAAGATGGTATGCTATATCCTTTAATTGGAATACCTTCAACGCCATCTGTATCAACCAAAATGCGGGTATTGCCTGCAATACCTGTACGGTGAAAAGCGCCACCTTGAGCTGTTAGTGTCATACCACCTTGGGCATTAAGGCTAATTGATTTATATTGTGATTCTGTGTAGCTCGCCGCTAAATTTAGTTTAACATTGCTTGCATCATAGTTTATAAATGTATTGGCGCTCGCTCTTGAATCATTACTACCGATATTTAAACGGTAATTTAATTTATCATCAACACGATTATACATTCCTGCAGTATGACTTACGTAATTGTCATCGGATACAAGGTTATAGCTTAAACTTGATGAGTCTCCCCAAGGAATGGATACACTAAAGAAAAAACCTTTATCATCATAGTTCATGTTACGACCTTTATAGCCACTAAAATTTAATGAAATATTTTTATAATTAAGAAAATCAACATATTTAGTTAAGATTAGGTCATAACGATAATCATTTTTATCACTATTCCAATAGGTTTTATAATTATAATTTAATGTGGTTGAAATTCGAGCATCTCTAAATTGTTTGTTTAATGATACAGAATATTGTTCTTTATTTTTCTTTTCAATTGAATTGTAAAAGTCATAATATAAAAAATCTGACATCGAATAGAAATTATCGTTGCTATATTTAACTAATGACATACGAAGCTGAGATTGAAGCTCAGCCCATGATTTAATATAGTTTACTCTATAAGCAGTCCCTTTAGAGGTATCACTGTTTTGTTGTTTAAGATCTGCATAGCTTTTTGTAATATCAAATGAAATTGAACCAAAGTTATATAAGTTTCGACCTAAACCTATAGAAAATGCATTGTAATCCCGATTATTTAAGCTTCCCGCAAATAAAGACCAGTTATTGCTTACGCCCCATGAAAATTCACCTGAAGCAAATGCAGAACCCGTAGTATGTCTATCGTCATTTGAAGGCCGGCCAGTTGAAAATTTATATCGGAAACTACCTGGTCTAGCTAAATAAGGAATCGAAGTTGCATTAACTTGGTATTCTTGAATGGACCCATTTTGTTCTTCAATTCTGACATCTAGTTCCCCATTAGCGTAACTTGGAAGTTCTGCTATTGTGAATGGTCCTGGAGGAACTTGAGTTTGATATAAAATTCGGTCATTTTGAGAAATAATCACTAAAGCATTTGAATTTGCGACACCGGATACTTCTGGGGCATAATCACGTAAGTTTGGGGGGATCATATTTTGATCGGTCATAATTGCCCCACCAATGAACCTAAAGCTGGAAAATAAATTAGAATCTAAATAATTTTCACCTAACAATAATTGTGACTGAAGACTTTTTATTGCTCTATATGCATAAAGTTGGGTAAGTTTTGTTGAGTTATTGGCGTTTGCTTTTTTGCCGTAGCCATTAGATGTTTGCCAATTTCCTCTTAAACGCCATGGGCCTAAATTAACACCAGTAACACCATTTGCATTGAGAGATAAATTCTCTGAAGATAAGCTATTATCATGTATTGAGCTAATGTTTGCGTTGTAATCGAACAATAAGCCAGATATACCGTCATCCCAACGAGAAGATGGCTCCCAATTTTCCTCTGAATATTCCATATACATTTTAGGTATCGTTATATAAAGAGTTTGGTTGCCAAAATCAACTTTGTATGATGACCCAGGAAGAGAGCTAAAATCTAAACATTCCCCATTGTGAAATAATTTAATTTCCTTTAAGGTTTTTTTATCTAAAGTTAAAGTTTCAATAGTCTCTTTTGGAATACAAAGAACAGTATTATCTGCATTTTTCTCATCTTGATATATTGTGAAGTTTTGTTCAGGGATTTTTAATTGATTGACTTGCCAAGCCATATTATATTTGCCTGGCTGTATGTAGTCGGATTTTGAGAATCGTGAAACGTCAATGTTTTCATTATCATCTAAATTTAGCATATTAACACTAAATTCAATATCATTGGCGTGAGTACTAAAAGAGAGTGTACTTATAAATAAACAAACGGCTATAGTTACAAATTTACATTTGCAATAAGCTACTGTATTTGGTTTGGCTAACATAAGCCTTCCTAATATCCAAGTATAAATACATCGATTGCTGTAAAATTAGAACCAATTTTATAAACAACAAGACTAATAGTTTGCGTTAGTCTTGTTGTTTTTTGTTATTTCATTATTTAGTTATAATGTATTATTGGTAGCTTAAAGTAAAATTAGCTGTAGCGTAAAACTCACCAGTTTTGATTGATGGGGTAGTACCTGTGTCAGCAATACCTAATCCTTTAACATAAGATGAAAAACCTAATGTATTTGGCCCAGTTTGTAGTTTTTGTGGTGGCAGTGGTACACCATTTTTAACGATAGTATTGTTAGAAGCAATAACAACCCCTGCACCCGTAGCGCCTTTACCATCTAAACCAACCATATCTGATACAATAGGATCGCCATTAGTATCTTCCCCAACTATTGCAGCACCATATGTGAAGGTTACAGTGACTTTGTCACCGACATACTCACCCGGAATATCCTTTTGTTGATCATCTTGACGTAATTCATCAAAAGTACAGTCAGCCAGCTCAATATCAAATGCTTGAACTGAGCTTTCTCCTGTATTATTACTTGCTTGTAAAACTTTACGAGAAATTTGACCAAATTCAACCTTGATCGGATCTTGAGAAACGAGTGAGCATGGTGCATCTATAATATAACCATGAAATTGTACTTTCCCAGAACCTTGGCCTTGTTCGCCAGCAGCATAAGCGAAAGAGGTAGCAGCTGCAGTTGTTAAAACTGCAACGATAAATTTATTTTTTAATTTCATAATTTAATTCCTAAGATAATATTTATATAAAGTTTAAGTTGAATTACTTAACGCGTCATTCAAATGTAAAAGGGCTATGTAGTAGTTAGTGACTCTTTATTCTAAATAAGAAATATGAATATCATTCATATTGTCTCTATGTTTTAAATGTTAGATTAGTTTTAATCTTTTTCCACTCTTTTTTTGCGTAAATACAGAGTTAGTCATTACTTGGTGAGTTTTTTTTGTTAAAGTTTAACATGTCGGCAATGTGATTTATATTATGACGAATCAAAGTAATTGAACTCATGTTATTGATTTTTTTTATTTTATTTTCTTTGTTGTGTCAATTAATTAATAAATGAAATGTAGTGTAACGAATTATTTCATTTATTTTTGGAGTTTATTGAAGATAAAGATATTTGATTTTATTTAAGTATAAATACAGGATTAAAATTTAACATAAGAAATGATAAGTAAGTATTTATACATAATAATTATAGTGCTATTTTCAATTGACTAAATACATATCAAGTATAATCCCAAATTAAAGTTAAATTAAAATTGCATATATTATATTTATCTTAATTATGTAAAATTAATATAATTTACATTTGAACATAAACTTTATGAATGCATTAATAAATTATTTCATAATAGACTTTGTATTTAACAATTAAAAACCTCATTAATAACATGAAGTAAACATGGGTTTAAATTCTGCCTACCGACTTAAATAAAGTTATTAGTACTGACTTGTCGTATTTATCTGGTCTATTGCATTGCGCTTAGGCTTGTGTTTGGCTGTTATCACTCATTTTTTGCCCATTTACTTACATTATGAATATAAGTGTAATTGCTGTTATTTAGCATTAAATTCTACATATCATCATTATTTTTAACAAAATATGCTCGCTATTTTATAAAATAACTTATATTTAACAGTTATTTTCTATATAAGACGACAGTATTATATTTAAAAATTTTCAATTGATAATTATTACCTATAAAAAAGAGTTTAATTCACGTTAGACTAGTACAGTATTAGTAACCTAGGTTATTATTCAGTAGTGAACATTAGTGATGAAAAATTAAAGATAGATTATTAATAAATTAAAATAGTCTTATTTTGATTGAAACTTGAAGTTAGAAAGGCAATATTCGTTATTAAAAATCAAGATATAAGCCATAACTCGTCAGTTTAATAAACACATATCTAATATTAAGTTATTATATGCTTTAATTTTGCATTTGGTTTTTATGGTTATCATTGCAATGGTAATAATAATATTAGTTATCTTGGCTGTGATTTAGATTTTCTTAGTGGTAATTATTAATGCTATTTATGGGGATTGTCTCAAGGGGGGGATCTTTGAAGGTCAATTTTATTTGAATTAAAAGCCTTTACTTAAATTAATCAGCAAAAATCAATAACCCTTAGCTCCAGTGAATATTTAATCGAGCTTATTACTCGTCAAGATTTACTCATTTCCCATTACTGTTCATTTTTTGATTGATTTCATCCTTGGCTAAAGATAATGCTTGCTGAAATTCAGGGCTAGCGTGTAAACGAGCGACGACGCCTGAGCCGATTAATCTTCCTGCTTTCACATCACTTTGCCAATGTACACCACAAATAACTCGACTTTGACCAAACGCATATCCACGCTGCAATATTTAATTTTGTCTGGAGGGGGCTATTTCAGCAAGAATCAGCGCTGTTGCCCAGCTATACGCTGTATGGCCTGATGGATATGATCCATCTTTCATTAGGATAGCGTCTTCATTAGGTGTACAAGAAGATGTATTAAAAAAAACAAAAGGTCGTATTCTCTTATAATTTTCTTTTGCTTCTAACGATCTCCAAGTACCGGTATCAAGTGATATATGCTTCAATAATGTATATATTAGGCGTATTGATGCTTGAAATATTTATACCTAATGCCTTAGAAAATGGTTTCCCTAGACTGGTATCAGAAAGATCAGCATCGCTGATAGCTTGGTGCCAACGTGATGTGCTCCTTAAGATAACGGCTTGTTCAAATAAGGCTTTATCATTTAAAAATTCAAAGCTTTTATCACCTATTTTTTTGCGGGAAGCCCCTTCCTTTTAGGGGAGAGGTAGAGCAAAGCCCGAGCAAGCGGGCTAATGAGGGCGGTTTTGTTGCTCAATATACCGCTTTAAAACCCCAAGAGGCGCACCGCCCACACTACCAGCAAAATAAGACGGCGACCAAAGCGCATCATTCTTCCATGCGGGCTTATGCAGTTCAGGAAAATGCAATTTCATCTTGAGAATACTGACTGTATGGTAAATAAAGTTGGTAATGTATTTTTTATATTAATCTACTATATTAATTAATATGGATAATTATTTGTTTTTAATTTGGTTTAATTAAGTTTTTTATTTTTTTTGTATAAATATAATTTTACAGTGAGTCGTCTTAATTTTTAAATTTAAAATGGGAAAATAAGAAAAAACTCGCACGAAGCGAGTTTTTATATCATACAGAAAAAGTAGAATGCTCAGCGTAATCGTTTTTTCTTAGGCTTGTCTTACCTCTGTATAATGTCGACAGTATGGTTTTCCCCATCCTCTAGCAGTGGAATTCTGTCATCGGTGAGTATGACTCCGTCTAGCGATGCTTGGTAGTCTTGGTTACTGCGCACAACGGTGATTTGGTACTGACTTGTGCCATGCTGGTATATCAGGCTAATAGATGGCCAGCTATGTGGAAGCAAAGGATGTATGCGAATGACTTCACCTTGACGTTTAATTCCCAATAATTCTTCAGTGAGCAAACGGTATGCCCAGCCTGCTGAGCCTGTATACCAACTCCATCCGCCACGTCCAATATGTGGAGAGACACTATAAATATCAGCGCTCATAACGTATGGTTCCACTTTGTAACGTTGTATATCGTTAGTATTCAGACCATGGTTAATTGGGTTGATCATTTCCCAGAGTTGCCAAGCTCGTTCGGTGTTACCCATTCTTGCAAAGGCCATTATTGCCCAGATGGCAGCATGGGTGTATTGCCCGCCATTTTCGCGTACACCCGGTAGATAGCCTTGAATATAGCCCGGATTTGGCCCATGTCCATTGAATGGTGGAGTTAATAATTTAATTAATTTAGCATTGCTATCAACTAAACGTTCATCTAATGCTTGCATTGCCTGTGTACTACGTGCTGGACTGGCTGCACCAGAAAGTACTGACCAGCTTTGGGCAATCGCATCAATTTGGCATTCTTGTGAGGTTGCTGAACCCAGTGGATTACCATTATCAAAGTATCCCCTTCGATACCATTTACCATCCCAAGCCGTAGCCTCTAAATTTTTCTGTAAACTTGTTGCTTCGGTATGGCACATAACTGCAACAGTATTGTCTTGCCGTAACTCAGCAAGATCTGCGAAGTGTTGTAAAATATCGTACAAAAAGAAAGACAACCAGACACTTTCGCCTTTGCCTTCTATTCCGACTCGGTTCATGCCATCGTTCCAGTCTCCCGAACCCATTAACGATAGCCCATGCTGGCCAAACTGTAGACCATGCTTAATTGCTTTAAGGCAATGTTCCCAGAGTGTTTCTTCTATGGTACTGATAACGGGCATATCGTAGATGGATTCTTCTCCTTGTTTGAGCTGACGACCTTCCAAATAAGGGATGTATTGTTCGAGAATTCCGCTATCTCCCGTTGTTTCCACATAATGACAAACCGCATGAGGTAGCCAGAGATAATCATCTGAGCATTGCGTTCGCACACCATTACCATAAGGTGGATGCCACCAGTGCTGTACATCACCTTCAATAAATTGGCGTGATGCACAGAGTAAAATTTGCTCACGTAAACGTTCTGGTGCGACATTACTCAACGCCATGCTATCTTGCAATTGATCGCGAAAACCAAATGCGCCTCCTGACTGGTAGTAACCACTGCGAGCCATGATACGACATGCAATTGTTTGGTATAGCAGCCAGCCATTCACTAAAGGATTAATCGTAGTATCAGGCGTATTAATAACGATTTTATCGAGCACCGAGTGCCAATGATGATTAACATTATTGAGTTCTGAACGAACCGCAGCTTCGTTCAGATAGTGAGTGATTGTCGTATGTGCTTGCGCCTGATCTTCACAAACACCTAGGACAAAAATAAACGTTTTCTGATCACCATCGATTAAAGATACTGCTGATTGCACAGCTGCACAGGGATCGAGACCAGCCCCTGTTTTATTTGAAAGTCTGTGTAGGTTCATTGCTGCTGGTTTTTGCAAGCTACCATTGCGACCAATAAACTCATGGCGATTGCCCGTAAACGAGCAATGAGCGCCTGTTATCGCAAAAAATGCGGTTCGTTCGGCACCATTGCTACCATAAAAATTATTTGCCATCACACCACAGCCCCCTGAGATATTGGCCGAATGCGTGATGATGTGAAGTGCTGATTTACTACGAGACTCACTCAATGTCCATTCAACATAGCCAGTGACGGAGAGCTTTCGCATACGTCCAGAGCTATTCTTGAGTGTCAAAATGGCGAGTTTTACGGGGGCATGTTCCGCGACCAGTATTGTAAGCTCACTATCAATGCCATTTTCACGGTGAGCAAATACGCTGTAGCCAAAACCATGGCGTGTCAAATAATCGCCTTGACCCCGTATGGGGAGCGTAGTTGGTGACCAAACTTTACCACTTTCTTCGTCACGGAGATAAAATGACTCTCCGCTATGGTCGCTAACAGGATCATTTTCCCATGGTGTTAATCGATATTCATGGGCATTTTCATACCAAGTATAGGCCTGCCCAGCTTCTGAAATCACGCTTCCAAAATCAGCATTTGCCAATATATTTGACCATGGTGCCGGTGTTGGTGAATTTTCCCTGAGTATAATGTGATACTCACGGGTATCCTTAGAAAAACCACCGTGACCATTATAATGCAGTAACTGTTCGGTATCTGGTATCCAATTAGTATGCTGGTTTATTCCTAATACGGAACGAGGAATAAAGTCTTTTTGTAGCGTTACTTTTTTATTAAGACGTTGATTTAATTGTTCGCTTAATTCACCAGCGCGATCATCGAGATAAATTTGTGCAACACTCATCAACAGTAATTTATCTTCGACAGAATGATGTTCACCATTACGAACAAAAATTCCGCCTGTTTTATCTAGTAGATTTGCTTCTGTGCCTGCATAAATTAGCTCCATAATCTGATTTTGTAGGCCTTGTTGATAACCATCTGAGCTATTATTGAGGATTACCAAGTCTACCGCTAATCCTTTTAACCGCCAGTAATGATGCGCTTGAATCAGAGTAGTTATTGAGCGAATGCTCTCATTACTGGTGACATTAAGCAGTACAATAGGCAAGTCACCGGAAATGTTCCATCCCCATAAACTGGATTGCCCACGCCGGTTTCGGCTGATGATATTGGCATCACTACGGAGTTCAGGGCAAGGGTAAAGCACCGCGCTCGCGAGTCTGTTAAATAGAGTTGCATCATCTTCGTTTGCATTCATTTGTCGTAAGACGACTCGGCTGTGTGATCTCGCCAGTTCGAAAACGCGGTCAGCGATAGTATGATCACGATATTTTTCCAAAAGAGCCAAACTAAGTTGACGACTGTCGCTGATACCATAAACGATGTCTATAATGACAGGCTGCCTTGGGTGTAACGTGATGGTTTGTCGTATTGCCAGTATTGGATCCAGAACAGGGCCTGACGTATTACTAAGTTGCCCGCTTTGTGTGAGCGTTAATGCATCTACTGGGCTTCTGCCTCGTCCTAAAAACTTAGCTCGATCGGTCTCAAACGAAACGGTTTTAGCGTAATGACCGTGTACAACCATCATATGAAGCAGCCATGGGCATTGATCATCTGGTGTGCGGGGGCGTCGATGGCATAAAATTGCTTCGTGTGTGGGAATTAATTCGGTCTGAATAAATAATTTACTGAATGCGGGATGTGCCAAATCGCTGGTGGCAGGTGCAAGGACGACTTCAGCATAAGTCGTTAACTCAATAGTTCTCGGTAGGTGACCCCGGTGTAGCAGGGTTACTCTACGTAGTTCAATATCATCTTCAGGAGAAATGACAACCTGCGTTCTGACGCTAAGTGTTTTATTAGTACACTTAAAGTCCGCTTCCGCATCGGTAAATATGGTCTCGTAATCAATATCAGCATTACCCGTGGGTTGCCAAGTATTGCCCCAAACATCACCTGAGAGTGTGTCCTTGATGTAGCAGAAGGCTCCCCAGTTGTCGCAGGTTACATCACTGTGCCAGCGTGTGAGTGCAAGATCATTCCAACGGCTATATCCACCCCCCGTGTGGGTCATCATTAGATGATAATGGCTATTTGATAATAGCTGAACTTCAGGTACCAAGCTGTTCGCATCGCTGAAAATCCGAGGTTCATAGCGAACCGGTTTTATCACTCCCGTATGATGTTCAAATTGACGACGTGTACTGTATAAATCGATGGCATCAGGCACCTGTTCCTGTAAAAGCAAACTTGCTGATTGGAATGCTTTACTGGATATAAATCTGTCAACCATTGGCGCATCGAGTAGTACGTGAGACAGTGCCTGAAATGCCATTCCCTGATGATGAGCCATCCATGATTGTACAACTGCATAGAGCTGTCCAGTTGCGAGGCGTGATGGCGTATAATCCAGCGCTTCATAAAAACCGTATTCGCCGCGAGCACCATTTTTTTCCAATCTGATTAGGTTTTCGCAGGCTTTCTGTGGTGCAACCATCAAGGCGAGAAATGTCGCATATGGCGCGATGACCATATCATCGGCCAGACCTCGGCGTAAACCAAGCCCAGGCACACCAAAAGCTTGATATTGATAGTTTTGTTGTATATCAAATGAGTAGTAACAGGATTCTGAAACGCCCCATGGTACACCTCGTTCTTTTCCCCAAAGTATTTGGCGTTTAACTGCAGATTGGCTCATTTCATCAAGTAAGCTAGCCGGCCACGTTGGCATTACTAGGTTTGGCATCAGGTATTCAAACATTGAGCCACTCCAAGACATGAGAGCAGTTTCTTTATCAATAGTAGTAAATAAGCGACCCAGTGCGTACCAGCTTTTTAATGGCAGCTGATTGGTGGCGATAGCCAGAAAATTAGTCAAACGAATTTCCGACGGCAACAGGTCGTAGTAGCTTTTATCTAGTAAATTGCTGTCACAGTTGTAGCCAACACTGAGTAGATTAGTGACTTTACTATATAAGAAAGTGAAATCCATTCGAGCGTGTTCAGTGAGCCGTTGTTCTAGCTCACTGATAATATTTAGCCGGAGACGAGCTAGTGAAATGACGGATTCTGTTGGTGTACCATCCCCCGTATATTTTGCCTGAACTAGCCAGCTAAGTGATGGTAATACTTGGGGATCCTGTATTGGTGTTAACCAGCTAAGCAGGCTAGACCACTCTTGGCAAAATAGGGACAGCTGATGACGTAAATGCTCAATCCATCGTAAAACAAGCTGATCATCTTGATGACATAAGGTTGATAAGCGTTCACTTTGGTTTAGCATATTTTTGAGTTCAGCATATAACTGTGAATGAGGTAGCAAGGCGGATTTGGTGCATTTTTTTCGTAATAAATGCAGTGCTTTCGGTGCGTTTCCTCTCCAGTGCTTTTCAATAATTCCCAGAGTATCATCCAGACCTAATAGCATCTGTGTACTATTTAGCAATGGCTGATGGCGTATGGCAGTTAAGCCTTCTCGTAGCGTTAGTAAATGTCCTGCGAAGTTGCCGCTGTCAACACTGGAGATATAGCGTGGATTAAGGGGGGCAAGCGTCAAGGTATCATACCAGTTATACAAATGCCCTCGGAAGTGCTCCATTTTGTCGAGCGTATCAAGCGTGAAAGTGATCCGTTGCAATACTTCGCCAGCAGGGTGATAGCCAAAGTCCCACGCAGTCAGGTTTGCCATTAGTGATAAGCCAATATTAGTTGGAGACGTCCTATGTGCGATGACTGAACGAGGTACTTCTTGGTAATTATCTGGTGGAAGCCAGTTCTCTTTTGCTGAGGTAAAGGTTTCAAAAAATGCCCAAATCTCACGACTTGACTGGCGCAATAGCTGTTTTTGGTTGCTGTTTGGCGAAAATGATTTACGAACAGGTTGATTGCTCATCCAACTGAGTAATAAAGGTGCTAAACACCACAGTAGGCCAATCAACACAGAGATAATTAAAAAGTTTGGTGCGAAATATAAACTCAAAGTACTCAATACTACGCCGCTGATTACGTTCATCCACATTATTCGATAAAAACGAATCAGTGAATTTTTTTTATGATCAGCTAATGGGCTATAACTAACCCATTGACTAAGGTCACGGTGACTGACATTTAGGCGCCAGAGCGTTACTGCTATTGCGTAAAGCGAATATCCAGCCTCATGCGGTAACGTAAGAAAGTTGAGTCCAGAACGTAAAAGGCGTTTTAGAGCGCCTGATAAAACTAAGACTAGATGTTGCCCAATAGGGTGGCGTGAAGGCTTATTAAAAAGGTCGTAAAGGGTGGTTAGCACCGTTGGCAGTAGCCACACTATTGTTAATATACTTAACCAGTAAAATGGATTAGGTACCCATAATAACGAACAAAATAATAGTACCAGTAAGGATGGCGTCACTAAACTACGTCGTAAATTATCGAATAATTTCCAGTATGAAAGAGCTGATAATGGATTTTTATTATAACTCCCATCTGCTTTTTGGACGCGGGATTTCAACCAATTAAGCAATTGCCAGTCGCCGCGGATCCAACGCACACGTCTTGAGGCATCGGATAAATAATTATTTGGATATTGTTCGTAAAGCAAAACTTCACTGACAAGTCCTGAGCGCACATAGCATCCCTCGAGTAAATCATGGCTAAGGACAAGATTATCTGGACAGACATTTTGAGTGGCTAACATAAATGTATCAACATCGTAAATCCCTTTGCCAACAAATGATCCTTCGCTGAAAAGGTCCTGATAAATATCCGAAGACATGACTAAATAAGGATTATTGCTCGATATACCACTGCATATTGCGGCATAACGTCCTTGACCATTACGAGGGATCTCTTCTGCCAGTCCTGGTTGCAAAATACCATATCCTTTCACGACTCGTTGACGCTCTGGGTCAAAGACGGGGTGATTCAGCGGGTGTGCCATCGTTGCAATGAGCTTATGTGCACTATCTCGAGGTAAAATAGTATCGCTGTCTAACGTGATGACATATTTAACTCGTTCCGGTAACTGACTTGGGTTGGTAACTGAAACAGTCGAAAACTGTGAGCTGGGTTGGCGCAACCAGCTGTTCAATAAAGCAAGTTTGCCTCGTTTTCGTTCATAGCCCATCCAAACTCCCTGTTGGGGATTCCATTTTGGCGAGCGATGGAGTAGATAGAAACGTGGTCGGCTAGACGGATATCGTCGATTGAGATTTTGAGTTTGTGAGACGACCCAGTCTAGTAGTGTGTTATTTTCCGGTGAATTTTCCACCGTTGAATCGGTAAAGTCAGTCAATAATGCGAAATAAAGATTGTCGCTTTGGTTACCGAGCCAACACACTTCCATGCTGTTGAGTAATTTTTCTATCGCGTCACGATCAGTTAGCAGGCAAGGAGTCACGACCATTGTCGTGAATTCCACTGGGATCTCGGTGGAAAAATCCATTCGAGGTAAGGGGAGCGGATTGCTAAACCGAGTAGTGGCATCACTTTGTAAATTGATCACTAATTGGCTGATAACCACGAGAAGTGGCGTTACAAGTAGTACGAGAAGCCAGCCAATTTCCTGCAACGATGTTTCATATAAAATACTGATTGTTATCGCAACGGTTAAGAAACTCAGGCTACCAAGCCATGAAAATAATGGTGCATGACTAAAACTACGTTTAATACGAATAATCAATGATGCTTTTACGGGTAATCGTGTTTCAAATTGCTTACGACCCTCGCCTATCAGGAAATAACCAACATGATTTTCGGGATTATTGGGGGCGGTTTCTTCAGCGAGTTCGAGTAAACAATGAGATACTTCAAGCTCGCTTAAATGACTTCGTCTCGCGAGTATTTCAATAATATTTCGGTAATGATTACGAGTATCAAAGTGCATTAAAGGGTAGATACCAGCAGGATCTTTCCGTAATATTTGCTCTACTACGCTCATTGATTCGATGAAATCAGCCCAGTCAATTTCGCTCAGTAAATGCAGACCTGCGATACTATTGCTTACTGAAAGTTGATTGGTGGCGAGTTGTTGATTAAAAAGATAAATAAGCCCATCAGTTGTGACACCTTGTTCAGCAAGGCGTTGTTCAATCCAACTCAAAGGGAGTGCCAGTATATTACCACGCCCTTGTAAACGGCGTACCATTTCGGCGACAAATGCGCTACTGAGAGGCGGCCGTGTACGGGCCATGTCTGCAATAACTAAAATCAAATCCGCAGGGGAATTTTCAACACATTCAAAAATTCGTGTTAGCCACATATCTGCTAGATTACGTCCCTCTTGGGCTTTTGAGACCTCGATACTGACCCGACGAATATTTTCGATTAAAGCTAAACGTAACATACCCGGTAATGCCCAAAGCTCACCTAATGTAAGGTGCATCACTTGCTGATAGGTAGCGATATAACTCGCTAAACTTGCTTTATCCCAACGTCCATCTCCATGAGCAATTGCCTCTGCTGCGATGTCATAAATACGGGGACAATTATGTGGTGATGTCAATGAGGGAAGCCCTTTACCAAAATTTTTCGGCAAATGTTGTCGTACAATTCGGATCTGCTCTTCAATCAAATAGTAATTGTCCAGCAGCCACTCTCCCGCAGGCATAATACTTGCTTTATTGCCTTCATTGAGTAAATAACAATTTTGCGTGATGACAGCTTCATTCTCCCCAAGACGTTTGAGAAGATAATAAGGAAGTCTATCAGGAGAAAGTTTATGTGAGCGCGCGAGTTTTTCTCCATAGCACTCCATTTGTGCCGCTGAAAATAACTCTGCTTTGATTGTATTTTCATTTAATACATTAGTATCAGAGGCGCGATAACTCTCTGATTCAGATGGCACGATTCGGTGTGCGTTAATCCACTTCTTAATATTAATTTTCATGGGATTGCTCTATGGCAATGTGAATGCAAAGGAGTCGCGATTAAAACCGTAAAGAAACATTCCCTCAGATAAAAAAGGGCGTCACAAATTTAGCGACTGCAAGAAAATGACTTATATACCTAAAATATTTCAAGATGCATGAACACAGTCAGCGAAGCTGTTTTGATGAAAAAAAGTAAAAGAAATATTGATAACACAGTGACTCAGCTAGCTGAGTGAGGCCGCTATGTTTAGAATATAATCCATGCAACTGAACGTATGACGGATATAGAATGCAAATTTTTACTGAAAAAAAAGTGTTAATGTGGGGCAATAAATAACGCTTTACATCCTGGGCAAAGCATTGTGCGCTTTAAGCGAATCTTAGATGTTTGTTGAGATGATTTAAAGCCACAAAGTGGGCAGGTAACGCTGGTTGTAGACGAATGACCGCCAGTTAGTTTCATTAGGTAATCGAAAAATAGCATAATGATTAATCCTCCAATGAATGAGCTTTATCATAACACGAGTGGATTAAAATATACGCAGTAAAAGATATATTACTTAATAATATTTTCTGATCTATAGATTTTTAAAATTATTTATAGCGAGTTAATTTAAGCTGCGTGCCTTAAATTAAAATGAAAAATTAAATTTAATGATATACTTATCAAGCACAAACGTTAAATATCAAAAATAAAATCATGCTTAAAAATCAGTTATAATGATTGGGGTGTTATTGATTAATGGTTTTATTGGGTTTTTAAATGCGTTGTTTTTATAATTAATATAAATTATAAAACAATATAATTGATGAAAATAACGTTATTTGTCAATTGGATGGTTTTAATTTGCATTTTTAATTATATATGCGAAATCACTCTTTGAGTGAGAAATTAGTTATGCTATCCAGATGCTATTTTAATTATTACGAATTGAAAATAGAGGTCATCAATGATAAGAACACGATTTGTTAATTAGGGTTTTTTTGGTTAATTGTATGATATTCAAATATATATTCTAATAATTAGTATTGAAATCTTTGTCATTTTTAGTCAGTATAATAAACTAATTTCATTAAATTACCTTTTGTTATTTAGATGAATAATCTGCAAAATAAGGTTGTTCATATTATTTAATCAAATGTTTAATCTGGTTACTGTTTAAAATTATTATACATCATGCAAGTGTACTACTATATCGAGTAATTAGTGACGTAAAGTGTAAGTGTTTATTTGAACGAGCATGGGATGACTGTATGGAAGATTTGATTTTGGGAGGTACAGTTTTTATACCAGGGATAACCTTAGTCTTTTTTTTGGGTTTTTTTTATGGTTATTAATAAGAGTTTTTTATGTGGGTTTAGTTATGAAAAATGAATACGCGGGGAGTCTATTTGATATTTCCATGTTGTTTTTTTGTATATTAATAACACATGTAATTACTAATTTATAAGTGGTTATATAATGAATATAAAAAAATATTTATTGGTTGTAGTATCCATATTTATTATTATTTTATCTATCTTTGTATTATGGAATCATTATGCACTAAGCCCATGGACTCGAGATGGTAGGATTAGAGCGGAAGTTAGTGAAATAACAGCTGAAGTATCAGGTAAAATTGAAAAATTATTAATTATTGATAATCAGGAAGTTAAAAAAGGTGAGCTTTTACTAGTCGTTGACCCGACAGATTATGAGATCAAGCTACGTGAATCTGAAATTGAACTCAATGAATTCACTGTTCAATATAATTTTGCCAAGAGCCAACTAGCAAGGCGTACTAAACTCAGCCAGGTTGCAATATCGAAGGAGGAACTTGAAGATGCAAGGTCAAGGTTGGATAGCTTAACGAAAAAAATAGAGTTAGCGAAAGTTAAAATTGAAAAAGCAAAATTAGATTTATCAAGAACACAAATTAAATCACCTGTAAATGGCTTCATTACTAATTTAAATTTAAGACAAGGTAATTATATAAGGTCAGCCACTCCGCTATTCGCTATTATTGATAAAGATTCTTATTATGTTATTGCTTATTTAGAAGAAACAAAAATGCGTAATGTTGCTATAAATAATAACGTAACGATAAAACTTTATAGTAATAATGAAGAGCTCAAAGGTAAGGTGCAAAGTATAGGTCGAGCAATAGATGATAATAACTCTAGCACAGGTAATCAGCTTCTTGAAAATGTACAGCCTAACTACCCATGGGTTCGCTTAGCTCAACGAGTTCCGATTAAAGTTTCTTTAAACGACATTGAGGGTTTACACCTTATTCCGGGTACAACCTGTACTGTATTTATTGAAGAATAAAATATGAAATTAAACTGGATGTTTGCAATAAAGTACATGCTGGCAATTATATTAGCTTGGTATGTATCTTCATACTTTGGTTTTGATAAACCGTACTGGTCAATGATGACCGTTGCAATCATTGGGTATCCTGATCTGTCATTAAGTCTTGCAAAAATGGGAGCAAGGTTAGCTGGCAGTTTGATTGGTGTTATTGCCGTAACGCTAATAGCAAATGTCAGTATTAATGATCAATGGCTATTTACGTCATTAATTATAACTTGGCTATCTACTTGTTTATTCTTAACTTTAGTTTCACGCTACATGATGCAGTATATGTTTTCGCTCTCTGGATACACTTCTGCGATTATTGCATTTGGCACTTCTGTTTATCCTTTACCGATGACTATCTTTAAGTTGTCTGAAGAACGGTTAATGGAAGTAACGATCGGTATTGTAGCTTATACTTTTGTTATGTATGTTTTACCATCTAAACGAAATCCTTTTCAAAGTAAATTGCTTAAGAATAAAATCAAGATGGACAAAAAATTAGCACTATCGGAATTATTTAAAGGGCACAAAGATAATACAGTTAAATATATAAAAGACATCATTACGACAAGTGTAGCGTATGATGAATTAAGTCAATATGAAAGTAATTTTATTTCATTTAAAAAAACAAGTAGCCAAGTGTTAAAA
The DNA here is from genome assembly GCF_000314855.2 of Providencia burhodogranariea DSM 19968. Lineage (GTDB taxonomy): Bacteria > Pseudomonadota > Gammaproteobacteria > Enterobacterales > Enterobacteriaceae > Providencia > Providencia burhodogranariea. The sequence goes on from NZ_KB233222.1 coordinate 244,246, forward strand.
TTACCCATGTTTATTACTTTTATTATGCTAGGTTTATCCGATAAAGGAATGTTGAAATACAAAGGTTATAATCAATTTATTAGTATAAAAAATAAATTAGACAGAGGAAATGATTCTAATTGTTATTATTTCTTTGATTGGAGAGATGCTTGTTTAAATACAATGAGATTAGTTTTAAGTCTGATTATCAGTGTGGTTTTTTGGTTTAATACCGGGTGGGATTACGGATATATTCTAGCAGTACTTGTTAGTATTTCATTTACTTTTGGCATTACTATTCCAAAGGCGAATAAACTCGCATTTATTATATTTATAGTTGCATTATTTGTGATTGCGGTTAGTTATCTCCTGAAGTTTTATTTTCTCATTCAAGTGTCCAGTTTTTCACAGGCTTTATTAATTATGATTCCTGTTTTTCTTTTATTAGGTGTGCTTAAGACTATAGGGAAATTATCTTTTTTAATTTCACATGTTATATGTATATCAATAATATTTCTAATAAACTTCACTAATCCGATGGTTTTTGATTTTGTTTCATTTTCGAATACGGCAATTGCTCTTCTTTTTTCAATTATTATCGTTATTTTGATGTTATATATCATACCATTAAGCAGTGCAGAGCAAATAGAAAAAAGAAGAGTAAATTTCATTTTTGTAAAGGTAAAAGTTTTTTTAGATAAAGGAAATGAAATTTCAAAGTTAAAAAACACAATTATTATGAATTTAAATTCATTTTCAAAAACAAAAAATTTAAATATTCTTTATGTTTTATTATCTTTATTGAATATCTATGAATTATCTAAAGATAAAGAGGTGAAAGAGATATTAATAGGTATTATCACACAGGTGTTAGAAGGTCATGATAGAGTCAAAATATTATCATCATTAGAAAGCAAGAATAGTAAAATTCAAGATGTCAATATTAGTTATACTAAAAGTATTCTTAGTTTTTTACCTTGATTTTAAATTAAAATGAGGTGGTCATGTTTGATTTGTTAACAGCAATCGGTATTGGACTCGCTGTTTTATTACCATTATCTAACCCATTAACTACTGTAGCGCTATTTCTTGGCTTGTCTGGTGGTATGACAATTGAAGGCCGTCAAAAAGTCATAAAAATGACACCCATTTATGTCTTTTTTATTATGATAGTCTCATGGTATTCAGGCCAAGCTATTATGAATACTTTTGGCGTTTCAATTCCGGGATTACGGATAGCAGGTGGTTTTATTGTTGCTTATATTGGCTTCAGAATGCTATTTCCTGTTGTTGAAAATAATACAAATGATGATAATAAAAAAAGTAGTGATAATAATTCCAGTGTTGCATTCGTTCCATTAGCAATGCCAAGCACTGCGGGACCGGGTACTATTGCGATGATTATCAGTATGGCATCTTCAGTAATTACAAATGAACATGCCTACCCACATTGGGTAATGTTGGTTGCCCCACCACTAGTATTCATTATTTTTTCAATAATTCTGTGGGGATGCTTAAAAAGCTCGAATATTATCATGAAGTTTTTTGGTAAATCGGGCATCGATGCAATTTCAAGGTTAATGGGATTTTTATTAGTTTGCATGGGCGTACAATTTATTATCACCGGTATAGCAGAGCTCACTCGGTCAGGCTTTTTTAGCTAATTATCATGAGCGATGATAACCAAAGTTATGCCTGTGATACTTCAAGTTGCATGGAGATTGCTTATATGCGACTTGAAGTATTTTGGGTATAGTAATGAATAAATTTAATTCAAACTTGCAATCAATTTTTGACGAATAGACATCGCGCTATCTGGGGCATCAAAAAGACATAAATCAAGCCAAGTTTCTATTTCTTGATAAGATGCGTTTGGTAGCGAGTTATGCCATTTTTGCTTTAAATCGACAGGTAATTGCAAAAATTGTTGGCGATCTAAACGGTGGCTGAGTTGCATTGAACCTGAAAGGAGCAATGTGATCTGATGAAAACGTTTTTCTGGCGCAAGTACGTCAGGAGGAACACTTCGATCAGGATTACGAAATACGCGTTGTGCCAATGCCATAATTTGCGGATCTAGTTGTGGTTCGGTGAAATCCCCCAGTAATAGGTCGCCTTTTATTAGCATTGCCGCAATGATATATTCAAGACAAAAACGTGCTTCTATACCATTTTCTGGAATCCTAATATTGGCGGCAATATCCCCTCCAAGTGGAAATGCAACATCAATCCGATAAATATTATCAATCAAGCCAGCTAAGGTTTTACCACTGCTTAACCAACGATCACGTAAAATTTGCGTGACAGCTGCGGCGGAATGGGTTCCTGCACAAGTGGGGTAAGGTTTAAACTCAAGCCCCGGGGTCTCAATGCGCCACGGATTACCCCAATCTTTTATTAACAGTTCAGGTATTGCTTGTTTACTACTCATCGCATCTAAAAAAGCATCAATTACCCCATGAGGGCGCGAAGAAAAACCTGCTGACGCGAGCTGATAAGAGGTCACCGCGGATTGCGCGGCAAGACCTGCATGAAGTGGCTTTGCGGCTGAACCGAATTGTGCTCGTAGTGCACTAGCTTGTGTTGCGGCAAGACCCAATGAACATGCAGTTGTATCAACGTCGGCTTCAAGTAAATAGCATAACGCGGCTGTTGCGGCGATAACCCCCAGACTTCCGGTCGAATGGAAACCTAATTGGTAATGTTGATGAGTCATTGCTAACCCTAAACGCCCAGCAACTTCAATACCAACACAATAGGCATTTAAAAAACGTCCATTATCAATGACTGCTTGCGATGGGAATACTGCAAATAGAGCCGGTAATATAACTGTTGATGGATGGCCACGAAAATGTGCATGAAAATCATCAAAATCAAGCGCATGACCTGCATAGCCAAGAAGCAGTGCTAGACTGCGAGGATCACGCTCAGGCCATAGCTTACAAAGTTGAAGCCAGCCTTCATCATTGATGTGACCTTCCGTGACAGAGAGCGTCACGGCAAGATAATCTTTGATACCATCACGAGCCGCTTTTTGGGCTGAGGAAGGCGGAGATGCTCCAATAATTTTCTCCGCCAGCGCGATTGTTAGGTCACTGTTCATTATGCTTTTCCGTTGATTTCTTCCAGCGCAGTTTGAGCTAACTGTGCGAGATAGCGCGCAGTTGGGTAGAGCGCTTTATCATCAACACGGAATTTCGGATGGTGTAGAGCATAAGGACCACCAGAACCTACCATCATAAATGCACCAGGAATTTTTTGTTGATAGCATGCAAAGTCTTCACCAATTGGGCTAGCTTCGACTCTTAATGCTTCAAATCCTGATTTTTCTGCTTGTATAAGGGCTAAATCAACCCATTTTGCTGTATTGACGACAGAAGGTGGACCTTGGTGCCAGAGTAATTCAATACTTGCATCAAATGTTGCTGCAATTCCAGTTAATATTTGGCGTAAACGCTGTTCAATTTGTTCACGTGTAGCTTGGTTAAATGTTCGTACAGTACCTTCTAAATAGGCGGTATCTGGGATGACATTCCACGTACTTCCACTATGGACTTGGGTAATGGAAAATACGGCGTTTTGATCGGAAGAAACATTTCTGCTAATGATTGATTGCGTTGCATTAATAATTTGCGCGATGATAATCAGCGGATCATTTCCTTCATGTGGTTTAGCCGCATGTGAACCTTTTGCGGCGATTTTGATTTCAAAGCGATCAACCCCAGCCGTTAATGCACCTTCTTTACTTCCAAGAACACCAACGGGCAGTGTAGGGTCATTATGAAAACCAAAAATGGCAATTGCTTCATCCAATGCCCCCGTTGCTATCAGATCAAGCGCACCTACACCCGTTTCTTCCGCAGCTTGAAATAATACTCTAACTGTCCCCGGTAATTTAGCGGCATTTTGCTGTAACAGTATTGCGGCGCCAAGTGCGGCAGAGGTATGAAAGTCATGACCACATGCATGCATCACACCTTTATTTTCAGAGCTAAATTCAACGCCAGATTCTTCTTCAATTGGTAGAGCATCAATATCCGCACGTAGCACAATCAATGGACCATCTTGTTGGCCTTTAATTTCGGCGATCAGACCCGTCGCTAGCGGTAGAGGAAGAATATCAATTCCAGCTTCTGTTAAAGCATCACGAATGCGCTGTGTGGTTTGGAATTCCTGATTAGATAATTCAGGAAAACGGTGCATCTCGTGGCGAAATGCTTGAATTTTGTCCGCTAGTGGTTGCTCATGGCTACTAATATTCATTAAGTTCTCCTCATTAAGGCGCAGGTGCCTACTTTTATTTTTTGTTAGGGCTGTTGATCTTTGAAGATCGATTTTTAGTCGTGTTAATCTGCGATATGATTTTTTATTATTTCAATCAGTATCTACGCTAAAAATAAGCAGCAAAGATCAACAGCCTCAGGTTTATATATTGAACTCATCTATAGGTTCGATACTGGTTAGCTGTCGTAAAAAACGGCGAGTTTGTGGATTCTCAGAAAAACGAATAATTTGTTCTGCTGGGCCCTGTTCAACGATGTGACCATCAGCCATAAAGATCACTCTGTCAGCCACTTCTTTGGCAAATTCCATTTCATGGGTGACAATCACCATGGTGGTTTTTTGCTGGGCTAAAGATTTAATGACCTGCAAAACTTCAAAAACGCGTTCTGGGTCAAGTGCGGAAGTCGGCTCATCAAATAATATCGCTAACGGTTTCACCGCCAATGCGCGAGCGATGCTGACACGCTGCTGTTGGCCGCCAGAAAGGGTCACTGGATATTGATGAGCATGCTCAGCAAGACCGACTGTTTCTAAGAGTGCGTGCCCAATTTTATCTGCTTGGCTTTTGTCTACTTTTTTAACTGTAATCAGCCCTTCGGTCACGTTTTCGAGCGCCGTCTTATTTTTAAATAGGTTGTAGTTTTGAAATACCATGGCAGTTTGCCCGCGCAAGGCATAAGCTTCTTTGACGCTATGCTTGTGAGTATCCAGTGTGACATCACCAATCTGGATGGTGCCGGATTCAGGCTGTTCTAACAGGTTTAAGCAACGTAATAATGTCGATTTTCCTGAACCAGAAGGACCAATAATTGCGACAACTTCACCTTCTTGGATATCGAGCGAAATATTATTTAAGACAGTTTTATCGCCGAAACTTTTATTTAATTGCGATACACGGATCATAATTATTCCTTATCGTTGTAATGAGCGACTTAACCGTTTTTCTAACAAAGTTTGTAAACGGCTGTAGATAAGCACGGTGAGCCAGTAAATCAGCCCAACAACGATGAATGTTTCGAAGTAACGTAATGATTCAGCAGCGATCATTTTACCTTCTGCAAAGAGTTCAGTAACACCCAATGCGAAAGCAACAGACGTATCTTTGATTAATGAAATAAAGGTATTACCCGTTGCGGGTAATGTATTTAGCATTGCTTGGGGAAGAATAATGCGACGGTATATTTGGCGCTTATGCATTCCAATTGATAATCCCGCTTCCATTTGACCAAAATCGACGGATGTTAAACCAGCACGATAAATTTCAGCCATATAAGCGGAGTTTTTTAGGCTAAAAGCCAGAATTGCCGCCGTAAAAGCATCCATTCCATTTAATATTGGAAAGACTTGCGGTAGGCCAAAATAAATAATAAATAGCTGTACCAGTGTCGGAACGCCGCGAAATATAGAAACATACAAATCAACTAATTTGACAATAACCTTAATTCCGCTGATCCGCAGCAATGCGAGCATTAATCCTAACGCCATCGCACAGGCCATTGAAACAATCGCCAAAAATAATGTGACGGGAAGATAGCTTAAGATTTGCGGGAATATCCGCAATATATAGTCGATATCTAAATTCATAATTATTGCCTTGGAAATGTTTATCAGCCTTAATCATTCAGGCTGATAAACCGAGGATTACTTATTAGTTAGCTTTTTTAGCCGTAATATCTTCACCAAAATATTTTTCTGAAATTGCTTTTAAACGCCCATCTTCACGCATGACTTGGAGTTCTTTATCAAATGCGACTTTAAGTTGATTGCCTTTTTCATCTTTTTGAAAAGGGAAGCCAACCGCTTCAACAACTAAAGGTTCACCGACTAATTTCAGTGGTAGGTTATTTTCTTTAATTTCTGCCAGTAAAATAGGGCGTGAGTTGATATAAGCCTGTACTCGATTGCTGATAGCATCATTCATCGCCGCATCACGGCTTTCATAAGTTTTTATGGTCACTCCATTTTCACCATAAGCTTTTTTCAAGTTCACAAGGTGGTTAGACCCTAAAACCCCTGCAACGGTTTTACCCTTTAAATCGTCGGTAGTATTAATATCGGTGTTTTGTTTATTGGTGACTAATTGGCTGCCGTAGTAGCTATAAGGTGCAGTAAAATCATATTTCTCCTGACGAGCAGGGGTAATTGAAACTACGTTCGCCACGGTATCTAATTTCTTCGCTTCAAGTTGGCCCATTAACCCACTAAAGTCTGAGGTCACCCAAACAACTTTATAATTAAGATCTTTGGCAATTGTCTCGGCTATTTCCACGTCGAAACCGGTTAATTGTCCATCTTTTTTATAGGCACTTGGGAAGCTTAACCCTGTAGCACCAATACGAATTTCTTGGCTTGCTTGAGCATCAGGGGCTTTTTCAGTTTTGTTATCACATGCGGTCAGCAATGTTGCCGCGACAAGACCTGCGATGATCGTAATGTATTTCTTCATAATTAATTCTCCTGTTGTCGGGAAATTGCTAACCATTGTGTATATCTATGCTCATCAATGATTTTTTGCATGTAAAGTGTGATATGGCCTTTGCCTAGATCTCTTTTATCGATTAGCTGAAAACCTAATTTTTGGTAATAGCTTGCTAACCAAGGGTGGCTTTCAGCTGTCCCTAATGAATAGGCAGGAGCACGCAATTGCTGTTGTAAAACATACTTTTCAAGCCAAGCTAATATTTTTTCACCTAGCCCTTTACCTCGATATTCCGGTGCAGTGGCAAACCAGCCAATATGAGGAAGTCCAAATGGGCCAGGTTGCTTACCCCATGGGTAACGCAAGGTTACTGATGCAATTAATCTATCGTTTTCAAACATCCCATAAACGGCATGGTCATTGAGATGTTGAGTCATAGTTTGCAGGTCTGCTGTTGCCGCATCAAAACGAATACCTAAATGTTTAATTTCTGCGTAACCCGTATGAAGCAATTGATAATATTCAGTTGCTTCATCAGGCATTAGCTGACGGTATTGGTACATAGCAAACCTCGTTGTTATTCAGGCAATAAGCCACTTTCGTGTGCTTTTTTAAGAACTTGATCAACTTTTTGAGGTGCAGCACCCAGATAATTAATTGGATCAAGCCAGCTATCGAGTTCCTGTTCGCTAATCAATCCACTGAGTTGGTTGTTGGCTTGCAGCACTTCTTTAAATGGACGTTGTTGTTCATAAGCATCCATTGCACATTCATAAACGATATGGTGAGCTGTTTGCTTGCCAATTTTTTTACCTAGTTCAAACATCACTTTTTCAGAAAGTAATAAGCCACCTTGTAAATCAAGATTACGGCGCATCTGTTTTTCATTGACGGTTAAACCTTCAATTACAGTGATCGCATTTTTTAGCTGTGCGGATAGATAGATACAAATTTCAGGTAGTGCTATCCATTCAGCACGCCAGCTCATGGCATCTCGTTCATGTTCGACATGCATTGATTCGTAAATCAGTGACACACTCTTGAGCACAGGGTGGGTGAGGCTAGCCAATCCTTCCAGTGCCGCAGGGTTACGTTTATGCGGCATGGTTGTAGAACCAATTTTTCCAGCGGAAAAAGGCTCTTCAATCTCATTAATTTCGGTGCGCATTAAGTTGTACAATTCATTGCCGATTTTGCCTAGCGTGCCACTGATCAATGCACATACAGAGGCAAATTCACTAAACCGATCACGTGCAGATTGCCAACCAATATCTGGGGTGGTTAAGCCGAGGATATCTAAGGTACGTTTTTCTATCGCAGGACCTGATTCACCAAAAGCGGCATAAGTTGAGATAGCACCGTTAATATTTCCCGTTAAAACACGTGATTTTATTTCACTTAAACGTTGGTTATGGCGTAAGAATTCGTCTAACCAAACAGCGACTTTAAAACCAAATGTAGTGGGTAATGCTTGCATACCATGCGTTCTTCCTACCATTGGTGTGTGCTGGTATCTTTTGGCGCTATCGGCTAGTGCCTTGACCAATGCTTTGGCATCACGCTCGATAATATTAAAAGCACTATTCAGCTGTAACATGGTTGCCGTATCGACGATATCTTGTGTCGTTGCACCATAATGAATGTATTCACCTGCCGCTCCGCATTGCTTTTGTAATGCAATCAAGGTTGGCATTAGTGAATGCTTCATTTGTGCGCCTTGGCTAGCGATTTCTTCAATATCAAGTTTATCTGCGTCAGCATGTTCTTCGATATATTGCGCAGCTTCTGCAGGGATTAAGCCTAATTCTCCTTCTGCTTTTGCCAACGCAACTTCAACTGCTATCTGGCTTTTTAATCGGTTGTGTTCCGACCAGATATGACGCATTTCCTCGGTACCAAAGTTATTACCAATTAAAACAAAGTCGATGAGATGTGAGGCCATTTTTTTCTGCCTTATAACTAAATTTATTTGGGAAGATGTTTTTTTTATAAAATAGCATTTTGGTTATAAAGCGATAAGAATTAAAAAATATAGAATATAATAAATAGTGAATAAGTAATGATGCTTATTGTGAGTGGTTTTTATGAAACCATGATTTGTTATGAATGTAATTTACATGTATTTCAATAAGTAAGTGTATTGAATAGGTTTTGGGGTAATTAAAATTAATAAACTTATTAATTATGTGTATAAAAAACTCAAGTTTAATTTTCGTCAAAATGAAAGCTATATATATCCATTTTAAATTTATAGTAATTAATTGTTATATCCTTATGTTTAGCTATTTAAAGCAGTGTATTTACTGTTTATTAATAAAAAACAAATCATACTTATAATAAAAATAAATAAGTCAGTTTTTTTTATTCTTTCTCTCTTTAAGAACGGCTTCATAGAGTAGAGCTAACGCAAACTTTGCGGCTAATTCTTAAATAGGAAAAAAAATGGATAAACGACAAACTCGCCTAGAAAAGCATAATGTGGGTATTTTAACTGCCGCAACCTTTGCAATAGGCCTTCTTGCTCCAACTATAGGTTCTGCCGCACAAGATACAGAAACCCCCGTCAGTGGTGGGACATTAACTGTTGGTTTGGGGAGTGACACGCCAATTATTGACCCTTCGCTAACTGCCTATTCAGTGGCGGCAGTTGTCGCACGTAATGTCGTAGATTCATTAGTCGGGCAGGCGGAAGACAATAGCTTTACACCTTGGTTGGCTGAAAGCTGGGAAATTAACAACAACAATAGAGAATATGTTTTTCATTTACGTAAAGACGTGACATTTAGCGATGGAACGCCTTTGAATGCTGAAGCAGTGAAATACAACTTCGACCGTATTTTAGATCCAAAAACAATCTCACATTATTCAAAATCGTTATTAGGACCAGTTAAATCGATCACGACACCAGATGATTATACGCTAGTGATCGAATATGAAGAACCTTTTGCTCCCTTATTACAAGGACTAAGTCTGCCATATCTTGGTATACAATCTCCAACCTATTTGAAAAATACCCCCAATACCAGTTTTACATTGGTAGGCTCAGGACCATTCTTATTAGATTCATTTGTAAAAGGTAGTGGCAGTAAGCTAACTAAACGTCCTGATTATAATTGGGGACCGGGCTACGCAACCCATAAAGGCCCAGCTTATTTAGATCACATTGAATTTAAATATTTACCGGAATCATCAGTTCGTTTAGGTGCCCTGAACAGTGGACAAATACAAGTGATTGATGCGGTTCCGCCTGTCAATTTTAAACAAGTCAAAAACAATCCGCGACTCAATGTCATTACTCAAGAAAACCCCGGCGTGAACCGTGTACTGTATTTGAATACGGAAAAAGGCGTGTTTTCAGATGTGAAATTACGCCAAGCATTCCAAAGTGCTATTGATCCTGCTGTTGCTGTTAATGCTGCTTTCTTCGGGTCATTACGAGCAGCTGATAACGTGCTTGGTCCATCGACATTATATTACGATCCAACAGTCGCTAATTCATGGGGCTATGACCCAGAAAAAGCCAATCGCCTATTAGATGAAGCGGGCTGGACTCAGCGAGATAAAGACGGCTATCGAGTTAAAGATGGTCAGCAGTTATCTGTAAGTTTTACTTATGTGCCGACTAACGTAGAGGCAGCAGATGTCACGCTGTTCCAAGCAGTGCAACAACAAGTGAAAAAAGCAGGCTTTAACCTGAAATTTGATCCTGTTGATGCTGGCGTATTTGATGATCGCACCGCGACTAGTAATTATGATATTGCCTCTAATTTCTTTGTTCGCCCTGAGCCGGATATCTTGCGTACCGTATTCCATTCTGATTTTCTTCCGCCTCAAGGAAAAAATCATTCTCGTGTCAAAACATTAGATAAGCAATTATCAGAAGCGGTGGGAACCAGTGATAAAGAGCGTGAGCGTCTTTACCATGAAGTTCAACACAAAATTATAGACGAAGCTTATGTTGTACCACTGTATATTCCGGCATTTCAGCTAGGCGTATCTAAGCAAGTTCATGGTATCAACTGGGCCACTAATGCGAAGCCAAACTTCTATGACACCTGGATTAAACCTTAAGTTACGACTTATTAGTCATCGCTTATTCATGATCATTGCCGTTCTCTGGGGGGCGGCAACCCTCTCTTTCGCTGTGGTTAAGTTTATTCCTGGCGACCCTGTTAGTGTGATAACGGGCGGTGAAGGAGTCGTTGATGAAGCTGTACGAGCTGAAATTATTCAGCAGTTTGGGTTAGATAAACCCTTATGGCAACAGTACATTAGCTATTCAGGGCATGCATTAGTCGGTGATTTGGGGCAGAGTTATTTATACCGTCAACCTGTGATTTCTGTGATCAGTAATGGATTAAAAGAGACATTACCACTGGCATTAGGTGGATTAGGGTTTGCTCTGTTTGTTTCAATTATTAACGCTGTTTTAACCGCAGGACGTCGACATCGGGCTCGTGATTTGGTGGTTGGGCTAGAGCTGATTTTACTGAGCACACCGGTTTATTGGATTGGTATTTTACTGTTAAGTATTTTCAGCTTTTCATTGCAGTGGTTTCCTGTCACAGGAAATGATGGCTTTATGTCGCTGATCCTACCGATTATCACGTTGAGTTTACCTTTAATTGCGGTGTTGAGTCAGGTGTTACGGGATGGCATGGAGGAAGCCTTATCACAACCTTTTGCCACGACAGTTAGAACTCGTGGAGTGAGCGAGTTTACGCTTCGTGCTCGTCATGTCTTACGCCATGCTGCACTTGCGATCTCAACCTTAACGGGGACGCTTTTAGCCTCTGTTCTTGGCGGCTCTGTTTTAACGGAAACGGTTTTTGGTCGCGCGGGTATTGGTCAAGTGATGTTAAGTGCCATTGAGAATCGTGATATGCCGTTAGTACTTGGTCTAGTCATGTTTTCTGCTTTTTTATTTGTGGTAATTAATTTATTGATAGATGGACTTTATTTATTGATTGACCCTCGCTTACGGAAACAGGAGGCTATCGCATGAGCAGTGAAACGTTTGAAATAAATACTAATCGAACAAGGTTTCAACTTGGTTATTTATTTAAATATAGCGGCTTATGGCTACCCGCTCTCGTCGTTGCCATCTTGTTTCTTGCCATGTTTTTTCCGACTTGGTTTACGCACTATGCGCCAGATGAAGTCGATTTGACCGCAATTTTGCAGCCGCCAAGTGCACAGCATTGGTTTGGTACGGATCAGTTAGGGCGTGATGTGTATTCGCGAGTGGTCTATGGCACGTCGCTATCGTTAAGTATTGGGCTTGGGGCTACATTAATTGCGTGTATAGGTGGAGTTTTACTGGGTAATGCCGCGGTATTAGCGCCGAATTTTATCAAGCAGCCATTGGTTCGTTTACTGGATATCATGTTGGCTTTCCCCGATTTATTGCTGGCATTATTGGTGATTGCCGTATTAGGACGCGGTCCAGAAAACACCATGCTGGCGGTTGGGGTGGCAGCCATCGCGGGCTATGCTCGTTTAGTGAGATCACAAGTTTTATTAGTTAAATCTTCGGGATATGTCGAGCATGCAGTCGCGTTAGGTACGCCAGCAACACGCATTATTTTTCGTCATATTATTCCGAATACACTTCGCCCATTGGTTATTCTTGCCACTATTGGTGTTGGGCATGCGGTATTAGCCGCATCTGCGTTGAGTTTTCTTGGATTGGGTGTGACACCACCTGTTGCGGAGTGGGGGGCTTTATTGGCTGATGGTCGTAATTATTTGGATGTTGCACCGTGGGTGAGTTTGATGCCAGCAACAGTGATTGCCCTATCAGTGATTGTTATTACTTTATTGGGTAGAAAGATACAGCAATTGATTGCACGAGGAGAATTCTAATGGACGTTCGGCAAGTTACGCAGGGAACGCCTGTTTTGCAGGTTGAAGACTTACATGTTCGTTTTGCTTTGCAAGATGCTGATTTTCATGCTGTTGCAGGGGTATCTTTCACTCTTCATGCAGGAGAGATAGTCGCGCTAGTGGGGGAGTCTGGTTCGGGAAAATCCGTGACAGCACGCACACTGGTCGGACTGACAGGTAAAAATGCCAAAATATCTGCAAAACGCTTGTCACTTATCCGCTCAAATAATGAAATTGACCTTACTCAATGCAGTGAAGCTGATTGGCGAAAAATACGTGGGCGCGAAATTGGCTTTGTGTTGCAAGATGCTTTGACGTCATTAGATCCACTGAGAAAGATTGGTCAAGAAATTGCTGAACCAATATTAACTCATCGACTTGCCACTCGTCGAGAAATACCGAATAAAGTCAATGGATTACTCAAAACTGTCGGTATACCCGATCCGGTTAATCGTGCCGACATGTACCCACATCAATTATCTGGTGGTTTACGTCAGCGTGCCTTGATTGCCTCTGCGTTAGCAGGCCAACCGCGTATATTGATCGCAGATGAACCGACAACCGCACTCGATGCCACGGTACAAAAACAAATATTGGACGAATTTAAATCGTTAGCGAAGTTAGGTATTGGTATTTTATTGATTACCCATGATTTATCAGTTGTTGCCGATATTGCGGATCGTGTCATCGTGATGCAACACGGCCGACAGCGAGAAACTGGCGATGTACAACAGGTGCTCAAATCGCCAAAAGATCCGTATACCATAAAACTATTATCATCAGTACCAACAAGGCACTCGCGTGGTACATGGCTAACTGGTCGTGATCCGCTATTCAACTGGTCTGCATCGACGACACCTATTTCAGCCATTCCTGAAACTGTTTTAGCGGTAGAAAATGTATCAAGAGCCTTTCGTTTACCAAATGGTCAGAAACTACAAGCGGTTGATGATATTTCGTTGACGGTGGCAAAAGGCGAGACATTAGGTATTGTAGGAGAGTCAGGTTCAGGAAAAACCACGCTCGGTAAACTTATTCTTGCCTTACAAACGCCAGATGCAGGGAATATTCAGTTATTAAACCAATCGTGGAGCACATTGAAAGAGCGCCAACGTAGGCCGCTGCGGCCACGCATTCAAACAATAGTGCAAGATCCACTCAGCTCATTTGATCCGCAGCAAACGGTTGAACAACTGTTATTACAACCGCTTGAGCTGCATTCCAAATTATCGACCAATGAAAAACAGCAACGGATCTCCGAGCTTTTAGCGTTGGTATCGCTGGATAGTAAATTATTAAAACGTCGTCCTACATCACTTTCAGGTGGGCAACGCCAACGAGTTTCTATTGCTCAAGCACTGGCTTGTGAGCCGGATATTCTAATTTGTGATGAGCCAGTTTCAGCATTAGATGTGACAACTCAAGCTCAAGTTTTAGATTTGTTGTTATCATTGCAACAAAAACTGGGGCTTGCGATGGTATTTATTTCTCATGATTTAGGCGTGGTACAACATATTAGCCACCGAATCGTTATCATGAAATCAGGCCAAGTCGTTGAGATGGGCGATGTAGATCAAATTTTTGCGCATCCACAACATCCTTATACCAAATTGCTTTTGTCATCGGTTTATTAGGTCATGCTCATTTTTGAACAAAGAATATAGACGTAAAATAGTATGCATACTTTGCAAATGTGGAGCGAGCTTAGCCTAATCGAAATTTAATTTTTGTGGGGATAACGCGGTAAATAATTATCAGAAGTGTGCTTTAAAATAACGCCAAAAAGTTATCCTAATTGTTAAATCATGACGTTGCCGCCAAGCATAGAGTAGTTTAGTTGTTACTCCGAGTGCTTTGGCGGCTTGCGAAACACTGTAGCCTTGTTCAACGATTAAATTAATCGCTTCTTTCTTAAAGTCTTCAGTATATTGCTGCGGTGATTTTCGTTTCATTTCGACATCTTATATTTAAAGTGAATAGATTCCTTTATCAAAGTGTCCTGATTTTGTTGTGCAGAACAATCTTTATGAAATCCCACCTAAAGACACCAATATAAATGATATGAATAAATCAAGAGTCGATTTAACTATGAATACTCAGCATAAAATATTCATAAGACCGTCTCATTTGGATTCGTTTCCTTCAGATATTGAAAAATATATCACTTTTACGTTAAATAAAGATAATTTTTTATTAGTTAAAAATACATCAAGCTACCATATTTCATTTACTGGAATGAATGTTTCATCTAAAAACGATAGTAAAAATAGCGTGTCTGTAGAACAAGAAATGGATATGACATTAAAACCAAATTCAGAAAGGTTATATTCTTTACGGAAAAAATTCCCAATAAACTCGAATGTGGTTAGATTTAGTTATATTAATGATGCGGGTTCAGTAATAAATCAATCAACTTCATTAAGGAAGTTGAGATTACAGGCATCATTAGATTTTTAATTTTTAATAGTAAATCGCAATGAAACTATTATGTTTTTTTTTGATAGCTGAAAGATTATTGGTTAATAAAACTAAAATATAACACTTAACGAGTAAATATAAAAAATAGTATCGCTGAGTAAGTTTGAATATTAATGTTGACCTATTAATCTATATTTAGATATTATTGTTCACGCCACAGTTCGCATAATAAATTTATATATTTCAGGCAGATAAAGCGAAATGCTAATAAATAAAAATGCTAAGATAAAATGAATGTTAATAGATTGTATCGTGATTGTTGTTGCGATAGTAGATATTGCTAAAATGACAACAATAATACGCCGGCTATTTACAGACATCATGTCTGATAACCCATTCACAAATGATCCAATAAATCTGAACATAATAATTCCTTTCATATTGATTGGGTAATTGTATATGGTTTAAATGAATTATTGAAGTTTTTATTTGTGATTTGTGATATTGATTTATTTTATAAAGATTATCCTAGTCTATAGTTAGTATTTTAGACGAAATACGAGTATATATTGTGAGCCTTTTTTTTCTTTCACGAGCTGAAACCCCGATTGCTCGGCCTAGCAAAAAGCGAATGCTTTGCTCAACAATAACCTTCCAACGACTGTCTCTCGACACTCTTCATCAAGAATAAACCAGTGCAGGATGCATAATTATTGTCAAGATCTTGGCAATCAATCGCAATTAATCCGACGATCTGACCATTTTGTATGGCAGCCTAAACGTTATTGCAGGGTTCTTTGAGTCTATCAATAAATTCGCTGAGGCCAGTGGCAATTAGTTTTTCAAAATATGCACCAAAATCGGCATGCCTGAAGTAAAAATACCGGAGCGATAGCCTTCTAAAATATCAATGCATCGATTTATCAATGGTTTTAGCCAAGCTAATAATATTTTGATGCGTTAGCATAAAGCGTAATACCATCTGCAACGGTTTGTTGTTGCTTCAGGGCTAATTGTTTTAAAGCTGAAGATACCTGTTGTTGCCCAAAAAGATGGATATGATTAACTAACTCTTTCCCTTTGCTCGTGAGTAATAGCTTTTTAACTCGACCATCTTCAGGATTGGTTAACTCAGTTATTTCGTTATTTTTAATTAATTTTTGAATAAGACGGATAATACTTGATTTTTCTAATCCTAATGATTTAACAAGTATTCATCCCAAAAAAAAGTAAGGATCATTGTAACTGCCATCATTAATGTTGATTAAATTAAATAGATAAAATGTTAGTTTTATTCTATGCGATATAATTATTTTCTATTTGTAATAAATAAATTAAAATCATTGGAATAACTGAAGGTTTGTTCTTTCGAATAAAGAATTATTCATTTTTTGATGGTGATAAATAATTATTTTTAAACTCTAGAGTTCATCATTAAGATACTTATAAATCGGTGTGATAATTTTAATGAAAATTGTGTAGCAGCTCTAATTTTTTAATCTTCAAACTAATACCGCGTAATCAAATGTACCACTTTAGTGGTATTAATTTTTGTTTATTAATTTAGTTAGTTATTAAATTATTCGGTGAAATACAGTTTTAAATGTATATGAGTTGTTGGTTTTTATTGTTAATACCAGCATTGAGGGTATTCGACAATAATTTTACTGCCAAGTTAAGTCAATAACCATAAATAAATGAAGTTACTTTAAATAATATTTAAGTCATTAATTACCTCCTTGGTAGTATGTATTTCTTCACTCCTTATAGATATTATCCATCCCCAATACACTTATAATTTATATGGTTAATATTGAAATTTTGCATTAATTTTGTTTGAGCAATGTTAAGGAAATGAACATGGTTGATATCACCCGTCGTGGAGTATTAACTGGTGCATGGCGTAGAGCCGCCCCTGCAATTCGACCGCCATGGGGTGGTAATGAGCAACACTTTATTGAAAATTGCACACGCTGCAATGTTTGCTTAGCTCATTGTGAAGCCTCAATTTTAATTTCAGGTCCCGGTGGCTACCCTGTTGTTGATTTTCAACAAGGTGAATGTATTTTTTGTTACGCCTGTGCCGCTGCGTGCCCCGAGCCTATTTTCCTTCCGCAAAAATCCCAACCTTGGGATCTTTCTATTTCTATTGCTCAAACCTGCTTGGCTTATAAATCGATTGAATGCCGTCGTTGTGAAGATAGTTGTGAGCCACAAGCCATCTCTTTTAGTCCGTCATTAGTTGGAATTTATCAGCCCAAAATTGATTTACAGGGTTGTACAGGTTGTGGCGCCTGTGTTGCTGGCTGCCCTGTATCGGCCATTACCTTGGAGCATGAAAATGCACAATAGCTGGCAAGTATGTAGTTTGATTGTACAAATAAAAAAAGAACAGACTCCCGCTGTAATAACAGAGCTTAATCAATTACCCGGTTGTGAGGTGGCAATCAGTTCACCAGAAACAGGAAAATTGATTGTTGTTATTGAGTCAGAACACAGTGGAACTCTAATTGAGACCATGAATTCAGTGCGTAATGTTGATGGCGTGCTGGCTGTTTCGCTGGTTTATCACCAGCAGGATGAGCAATGTGAGGAAAATAATGAAACTCAGTCGTCGTAGCTTCATGAAAGCCAATGCTGTTGCCGCCGCTGCGGCTGCGGCGGGCATTGGCGCACCAAGTATCGCTAAGGCTGTTGTCGGGCAACAAGAAGCCATCAAGTGGGACAAAGCACCTTGCCGTTTTTGTGGTACGGGGTGTGGGGTTCTCGTTGGTACACAAAATGGTCGTATTGTTGCAAGTCAAGGTGATCCAGAAGCCCCGGTTAACCGTGGATTAAACTGCATCAAAGGTTATTTTTTACCAAAGATTATGTACGGAAAAGATCGTTTAACTCAGCCATTGCTACGCATGAAGGATGGCGAATATGACAAAAATGGTGAGTTCACCCCAATTACTTGGGATAAAGCCTTTGATGTCATGGAAGAGAAGTTTAAAGCCACATATAAAGAAAGAGGCCCTGAAGGGGTTGGAATGTTTGGTTCCGGCCAATGGACTGTGTGGGAAGGGTATGCGGCATCTAAACTGTTTAAAGGCGGATTTCGTTCCAATAATTTAGATCCTAATGCACGTCATTGCATGGCATCCGCAGTGGTTGGCTTTATGCGTACCTTTGGGATGGATGAACCAATGGGCTGCTATGATGATATTGAGCAGGCGGATGCCTTTGTACTTTGGGGCTCAAATATGGCAGAGATGCACCCCATTTTATGGTCACGCATCACAAACCGTCGTTTAACTGATCCTAACGTTCGTGTCGCTGTACTTTCTACCTTCAAACACCGTAGCTTTGAATTAGCGGATAATGGCATTGTTTTCACACCTCAGTCTGACTTGGTCATTCTCAACTATATTGCCAATTATATTATTCAAAATGATGCGGTTAATCAGGACTTTTTCGATAAACATGTAAACTTACGTCGAGGCGCAACAGATATTGGCTATGGCTTACGCGCAACTCACCCATTAGAACAAAGCGCGAAAAATCCAGGTTCTGACGCGTCAGAACCCATGACGTGGGATGAGTACAAAGCATTCGTTGCAGAATATACCTTAGACAAAACAGCTGAAATGACCGGTGTGCCAAAAGATCAACTTGAGGAGCTGGCTAAGTTATATGCAGATCCAAAAACCAAAGTCGTTTCTTATTGGACAATGGGCTTTAACCAGCATACCCGTGGTGTTTGGGCAAATAATCTTTGTTATAACCTGCATTTATTGACGGGTAAAATTTCACAACCGGGTTGTGGACCTTTTTCATTGACAGGTCAACCTTCTGCCTGTGGTACAGCACGAGAAGTGGGTACTTTTGCTCATCGCCTTCCTGCTGACATGGTTGTGACCAACGAAAAACATCGCGATAAAGTTGAACAAGTTTGGCAACTTCCGTCTGGCACAATTCCCGAAAAAGTGGGTTTACATGCAGTGGCTCAAGACCGTGCATTAAAAGATGGCACCCTCAATTTCTATTGGGTCATGTGTAACAATAACATGCAAGCTGGCCCAAATATTAATCAAGAGCGCATGCCGGGCTGGCGTGATCCGCGTAACTTCATTGTTGTTTCAGATCCTTATCCAACCGTAAGTGCGATTGCTGCTGATTTGATCCTACCGACAGCAATGTGGGTAGAAAAAGAGGGTGCGTACGGTAATGCAGAACGCCGCACTCAGTTCTGGCGTCAGCAAGTTCAAGCGCCGGGTGAAGCAAAATCTGATTTATGGCAAATGGTACAGTTTTCTCGCCGATTTAAAACGGAAGATGTTTGGCCTGAAGAGTTACTGGCTAAGAAACCCGAGTACCGTGGTAAGACACTGTACGATGTCCTTTTTGCTAATGATGCTGTTACACAATTTCCGTTATCTGAACTGGCGGACGATCAGCTAAATGATGAATCACGAGAGCTGGGATTTTATCTGCAAAAAGGCTTGTTTGAAGAATATGCCAGTTTTGGACGGGGTCATGGTCATGATCTTGCACCATTTGACGACTACCATAAAGTACGTGGAATTCGCTGGCCTGTTGTTGATGGTAAAGAGACTCAATGGCGTTACAGCGAAGGCAATGACCCTTATGTAAAAGCCGGCACAGGATATCAATTCTACGGTAAGCCAGATGGTAAAGCGGTGATTTTTGCACTGCCATTTGAGCCAGCCGCTGAAGTGCCAGACAAAGAATACGATTTATGGTTATCAACTGGCCGTGTGTTAGAGCATTGGCATACAGGCAGTATGACTCGCCGCGTTCCTGAATTGCATCGTGCATTTCCTGAATCATTACTGTTCATTCATCCTCTCGATGCAAAAGATAAAGGTTTACGCCGTGGTGACAAAGTCAAAGTTGTTTCTCGCCGTGGTGAAGTGACCACAATAGTGGAAACCCGTGGACGTAACCGCCCGCCAAAAGGTTTGGTGTATATGGCCTTTTTTGATGCTGCTCAGTTAGTTAATAACTTGACGTTGGATGCCACGGATCCTCTATCAAAAGAGACGGATTACAAAAAATGTGCCGTTAAATTGGAAAAGGTGTAATTGCGCATGTCCCAGCTGACCAAGTCCCAAAATAGCCGTCGCCGTTTTTTGCGTGATGTTGTTCGCGCAGCAGGCGGATTGACGGCTATTGGTGTGGTTCTGGGGCTACAGCAACAAACTTCTCAAGCAAGCGGGGTCCAACTTCGCCCACCGGGAGCCGTTAATGAAAATGCATTTGCTAATGCTTGTGTTCGCTGTGGTCAATGTGTGCAGGCATGCCCTCATGACATGTTGGAATTAGCCACATTGGCATCAGGGCTTGCGGCAGGTACACCTTACTTTATTGCGCGTGAAAATCCTTGTGAAATGTGTGAAGACATCCCCTGTGCGAAAGTGTGCCCAAGTGGTGCATTGGATAAAAACATTGAATCTATCAATGATGCGCGTATGGGGCTCGCAGTGTTACTTGATCAAGAAAATTGCCTGAATTTTCAAGGGTTACGTTGTGATGTGTGTTATCGCGTCTGTCCATTAATTGATGAAGCTATCACGCTTGAATTGGAGCAAAACCATCGTACTGGCAAACATGCTCGTTTCTTACCCACCGTGCATAGCAGCATATGTACAGGTTGTGGTAAGTGCGAGCAAGCTTGTGTACTAGAAGAAGCGGCTATCAAAGTGCTCCCATTAACCCTTGCAAAAGGGGAGCTGGGTCATCATTACCGTTTCGGTTGGTTGGAGGAGAATGATGGCAAATCGTAAACGTGATGCCGGACGTGAGGCTCTAGTAAAAAAAGGCTGGTGGCAAAGTCATAAATGGTTATGGATGCGCCGTTTAAGTCAACTACTGGTTCTGGTGATGTTTTTGAGTGGACCATTGTGTGGGATTTGGATCTTACATGGTAATTATAGCAGTAGTTTGTTGCTTGATACCGTGCCGTTAACAGACCCGTTAATCACACTTGAAAGCCTTACTAGTGGCTATCTGCCCGCCATTTCATCGTTAATCGGTGCTGCGATAGTTTTCTTGGTTTATGCATTACTTGGGAAAAGGATTTTCTGTAGTTGGGTATGCCCTGTAAATCCGGTCACTGATGCTGCGGCATGGTTACGCCGTAAGTTCGATTTTAATCAATCCGCAACCATACCGCGTTATATCCGTTATGTATTGTTGGTGGTGATTTTAATCGGATCAGCATTAACAGGCACTTTGCTATGGGAATGGATTAATCCCGTTTCATTAATGGGTCGAAGCCTAATTTTCGGTTTTGGTAGCGGTTCATTATTATTGCTCGCCTTGTTTTTATTCGATTTATTGGTTGTGGAGCATGGCTGGTGTGGCCACCTTTGCCCGCTCGGCGCGTTATATGGCATTACGGGCTGTAAAGGGGCTATCGCAGTCGCAGCGATAAACAAACAAAACTGTACTCGCTGTATGGACTGTTTCCACATTTGTCCGGAGCCGCAAGTTTTGCGTGCACCAGTTTTAGATAAACAAGCTCCAGTACTGATATCCGATAAGGACTGCATAACCTGTGGTCGCTGTATTGATGTCTGTGCTGAGGATGTTTTTAAAATAACACTACGATGGAGTTCAGGAGCTAAATCATGAAAACCCATGTCCTGATTAAGACAATGTGCTGTTGGATGGCCGGAATGGCCCTTATTGCTACTAGCCTCGCTTGGGCTGCAAATGGTGTTGACCTCACCAAATCGCCTGAAGTTTCTGGTACCCAAGAAGGCAGTATTCATATTCCGAAAGAACAAGAAAGAATGGCTCTTAACTATGTTAATCAACCGCCAATGATCCCACATAGCGTTGAAGGTTATCAAATCACCACCAACACTAATCGTTGTTTACAATGCCATGGTGTTGAAAATTACCGTACTACGGGAGCGCCACGTGTTAGCCCAACTCACTTTGTTGATGCAACAGGTAAAGTGTTAGGGGAAGTCGCTCCCAATCGTTATTTTTGCTTGCAGTGCCACGTACCACAGTCCGATACCTCGCCGATTGTGGATAACACTTTCACCCCATCCAAAGGTTTTGGGAAATAAGGTGACGACATGAGTAAGAATAGCGATAAACCGGGCTTGATCCGCAGAATATGGCAATGGTGGTGGCGTCCAAGCCGTTTGGCTCTAGGCACATTGCTGATAATTGGTTTTGTCAGTGGCGTTATTTTCTGGGGGGGGTTTAATACTGGTATGGAAAAGGCTAATACAGAAGAGTTCTGTATTAGCTGTCATGAGATGCGCGAAAATGTGTATGAAGAGTATATGGATACGATCCACTACACAAACCGCAGTGGTGTTCGTGCAACCTGTCCAGATTGCCATGTGCCTCATGAATTTGTGCCAAAAATGGTGAGAAAAATTAAGGCTAGCAAAGAGCTTTATGGCAAAGCACTTGGCATCATCGATACGCCTCAAAAATTTGAAGAACACCGCTTAGCGATGGCGCAAAATGAGTGGCGACGGATGAAGGACAATAATTCTCAGGAATGCCGCAATTGCCATAACTTTGATTATATGGATTTCACAGCCCAAAAAAGTGTTGCGGCTAAAATGCATGATCAAGCAGTCATTGATGGGAAAACCTGTATTGATTGTCATAAGGGGATTGCCCATAAGTTACCTGATATGCGGAACGTGACCCCGGGCTTCTAATTCCCTGTCATACTTCGCGTTGTCTCGTTGTTGACTGCATTTGCTCACGCTAGTCACATACTTATGTATGCTCCTAGCGATTCGCTCATTTGTCGCCTAGATATAACGCGAATTATTTAAGGGAATATTCCCCGTCATACTTCGCGTTGTCTCGTTGTTGACTGCATTTGCTCACGCTAGTCACATACTTATGTATGCTCCTTGGGATAGCTTCGCTTGTCGCCTAGATATAACGCGAATTATTTAGGGGAATATTCCCCGAGATACTTCACGTTGTCTCATTGTTGACTGCATTTGCTCACGCTAGTCACATACTTATGTATGCTCCTAGCGATTCGCTCATTTGTCGCCTAGATATAACGCGAATTATTTAGGGAAATACTTATCACCTTATTAAGGGAAATATTGCTCTTATCCTATTTAGATGAAATAGCAAAGGTTGGGTATTTAGAAAATTTTAGTATCAGGATATTCAGAGGGATTTGCTCATTTTTCGCCTAGGCATAACACCAGTTATTTAGGGATTAGATAGTACGATGTTTTGATTTTGAAGGAATAATAAATACTTAGTGACTAAAACTTACTTTAATTAATATGTTTGTTAAATCAATAAACCTAATATTATTGTGTGTATGATATATTGCAGTTGCGAAAAATTGCCGTGATACGTATTGGAGCTCTTGTTTATGTGGAAAAAACTTCACCAACTCGCCATTCCGGTGAACCTTTATCGGTTCTGTGGATGGTTAACGCCATGGTTTATCGTTCTCAGTGTGGTTTTTTTGGCGCTAGGATGGGGGTGGGGATTTGGATTCGCACCAGCAGATTATCAACAAAGTGATAGCTACCGCATAATGTATATTCATGTCCCTGCGGCAATGTGGTCAATGGGTATTTACATGACAATGGCAATTGTTGCTTTCATTGGTCTCATTTGGCAAATGAAAGTTGCTGAACTTGCCATTGCAGCGATGGCACCTATCGGTGCTGTATTTACCTTTATTGCACTAGTTACTGGTGCAACATGGGGTAAACCAATGTGGGGAGCTTGGTGGGTATGGGATGCCCGCTTAACCTCAGAATTAATCCTGCTTTTCTTGTATATGGGTATTATTGCACTTTGGCATGCTTTCGACGATCGTCGTACAGCGGGAAAAGCGGCAGCAATTTTAGTTTTAATTGGTGTGGTAAATATCCCGATTATTCATTATTCAGTTGAATGGTGGAATACACTTCATCAGCCTTCAACCAGAATGCAACAAAGTATTAATCCTGCAATGCGTACACCACTGCGTTTAGCCATTCTTGGTTACTTATTCTTATTTATTTCACTGACATTGGTCCGTTTGCGTAATCAACTATTAATACTCGAACGCAATCGTCCATGGGTACTGGATATTGTAAACAAAAAAGGGCGTAAATAATGACTAGCGCATTTGCATCTTGGGCCGATTTTTTCGCGATGGGCGGTTATGCATTCTACGTGTGGCTCGCGGTCGCATTCACGGTGATACCGTTATTATTGTTATGCATACATACTGGTCTGCAACGCAAAATGATTATTAGTTCTATTATTGCCCAACAGGCAAGAGAAATAAGACAAAAAGCCGCACGTGCACGTCGGGAGGCAAAATGAATATTCGTCGTAAAAATAGATTATGGCTAGTCTGTGGGGTGGTGGTAGGTGCAGGCTTAACCATTGCCTTAATATTGTACGCACTTCGTTCAAGTATTGACCTGTTCTATACTCCCGGTGAAATCCTTTATGGCAAACGGGAAACACATCAAATACCAGAAGTTGGGCAACGTTTACGTGTTGGTGGCATGGTCATGCCGGGAACTGTCCAGCGCGATCCTGAGTCACTAAAAGTCACTTTTACTGTTTATGATGCCGAAGGCGAAGTTGATGTCATCTACGAAGGTATTTTGCCTGACCTGTTCCGTGAAGGCCAGGGCGTCGTTGTTCAAGGTGAACTCGCTGAAAACAACAGTGTAGTGGCGAAAGAAGTGCTCGCCAAACATGATGAAAATTACACACCGCCAGAAATTGAGCAGGCAATGCAAGAAAATCATCGTCGGCCTGCAGCTGTTTATAAGGATAATGCCTCATGATCCCAGAGATTGGCAACATACTACTGTGCCTCGCTTTGGGCATTGCTGTATTACTTTCGTTTTACCCATTATGGGGTGTTGCTCGTAACGATGCCCGTTTGATGCGTTCATCAAGACCCCTTGCTTGGCTACTCTTTTTGTTTGTAGCGGGTGCATTTTTAGTGTTAGTGAATGCATTTGTTGTAAATGATTTCTCTGTCACTTATGTTGCAAATAACTCGAATACACAATTACCTATTTGGTATCGTGTTGCAGCTACATGGGGTGCTCACGAAGGCTCATTATTATTATGGGTCTTACTAATGAGCGGTTGGACATTCTCGGTTGCACTTTTCAGTTATCGTATGCCATTGGATATTGTCGCACGTGTTTTAGCGGTGATGGGCATGGTGAGTGTTGGCTTCTTGCTGTTTATTATTTTCACGTCTAACCCCTTTTCGCGCACATTACCCGCCTTTCCAATTGAGGGTCGCGACTTAAATCCATTATTACAAGATCCCGGATTAATCTTCCATCCACCGTTACTTTATATGGGCTATGTTGGTTTCTCTGTCGCATTTGCCTTTGCTATAGCTTCATTATTATGTGGTCGATTAGACAGTTCATTAACGCGTTTTGCACGCCCTTGGACGATGGCTGCATGGTTTTTCTTAACGCTCGGTATCATGCTTGGCTCTGTGTGGGCTTATTATGAATTAGGTTGGGGCGGCTGGTGGTTCTGGGATCCAGTTGAAAATGCTTCATTTATGCCTTGGCTTGTTGGTACAGCTCTGATCCACTCATTAGCTGTCACTGAGCAGCGAGCAACTTTCAAAGCATGGTCATTATTGTTATCTATTTTTGCCTTCTCTCTCTGTTTACTCGGTACTTTCTTAGTACGTTCGGGAGTATTGGTTTCAGTACATGCATTCGCATCAGACCCATCTAGAGGAATGTTTATCCTCGCTTTTATGGTGCTAGTAATTGGTGGCTCACTACTGCTATTTGCAATCAGAGGTCACAAGGTACGTTCAAAGGTGAACAACTCGTTATGGTCACGTGAATCGATGCTACTGGGAAATAATGTGCTGCTGATCACTGCCATGTTGGTTGTGCTTTTAGGCACCTTACTCCCGTTGATCCATAAACAAATAGGATTGGGAACTATCTCAATTGGTGAGCCATTCTTTAATACAATGTTTATTGCTTTGATGGTGCCTTTTGCCTTGTTATTAGGGATTGGGCCACTAGTGCGCTGGGGGCGTGATCGCCCATCATCAATTCGGAATTTATTGCTGATTGCTTTACTCGTGACATTGATTTTGTCATTTCTGCTTCCTTGGTTGATGCAAGATCGTGTCGAGGCTCTAACCGTGCTCGGATTGATGATGGCTTGCTGGATAGCATTACTGGCCTTTGCTGAAATGCGTCTTCGCATCAGTAAAAAAATCAAACTGACTTCCAGTTATTGGGGGATGGTATTGGCGCATTTAGGCTTAGCAGTTACTATTGTGGGCATTGCCTTTAGCCAAAACTATAGTATTGAACGCGATGTCAAAATGAAGCCCGGCGATAGTGTGACTATCCGCGCTTATACCTTTGTATTTAATGGGGTGCATGAGGTCACTGGCCCTAATTATCAAGGCGTTATTGGTAATATTGATGTGAATGAAAATGGTAAGTTGATTGCCAAATTACAACCAGAAAAACGTTTTTATAATACCAGCCGTGCAGTGATGACTGAAGCCGCGATTGATGGTGGTATTACACGGGACTTGTATGCCGCATTAGGTGAAGAGGTTGGTAAAGATGCTTGGGCAATGCGCCTTTACTATAAACCATTCGTACGCTGGATATGGTCCGGTGGTGTTTTAATGTCTATCGGTGCGCTATGTTGCCTTTTCGATCCACGCTATCGTCGCCGTAAACCTGTATCGGAGGTAGCATGAATCGTAAAGTATTTTTGATCCCTCTGGCTGCTTTTGCCGTTATTGCCGCCGTTTTATTATGGCAACTGATGCGTAATGCTCAAGGGGATGACCCTCGTTCATTAGAGTCCGCTCTAGTTGGTAAGCCAGTTCCAACATTTCGTTTGGAATCACTTGAAAACCCCGGGCAGCATTATGAATCGAACGTGTTAATCCAGGGCAAACCTATCTTATTAAATGTTTGGGCAACATGGTGCCCAACCTGTCGTGCTGAACATCAATATCTCAATAAACTTGCTGCACAAGGGGTACGAGTGGTCGGTTTAAACTATAAAGATGATAGGCAAAAGGCCATTGTGTGGTTACGTGAGTTGGGCAACCCTTATGCTTTAAGCCTTTTTGATGGTGCTGGTATGCTAGGCCTTGACCTTGGTGTTTATGGTGCTCCTGAAACATTTTTAATTGATGGTGATGGCATTATTCGTTATCGCCATGCTGGTGCTATGGATGAACAAGTTTGGAATAAAGAAGTGAAGCCATTATGGGAACGCTATAGTAAGGAGGCCAATCAATGAAATATTTTATTGGCTTACTGATGTTAATACTGAGTGCTACGACAACATTAGCGGCAACAGATGTGTTTACCTTCAATGATGAGCAGCAAGAGCAACAATTTCGTAAATTAACGGAAGAGCTACGTTGCCCTAAATGCCAGAACAATAGCATTGCTGATTCAAACTCGATGATAGCATTAGACTTACGTCAAAAAGTCTACGAGTTGATGCAAGAAGGCAAAAGCCGTGATGAAATCATTGATTACATGGTCGCTCGGTATGGTTATTTTGTCACATATAATCCTCCGTTAACGCCTCTGACTGTAATGTTATGGGGGCTACCTTTTGCAGCAATTGTGATTGGCGGATGGGTGATTTTTGCTCGCTCTAAAAAACGCGTTCGAATTAAAAAGCTAGCAGAGAGTGAGATGGGAGATTCTGCTATTCCTGAGTCACCACCTTTAAGTGGCTGGATCTATGTGCCGGGTATTGTGATTGCATTAGGCGTTGGAGCTATAGCCTATTATGAGGTTGGTAGCTACAGTAAAGTGGTGGATTGGAATGTTGCATACCAACAAGCACCTGCTTTACTTGATAGGGCTTTAGACCCATCAGAACCACCGTTAAATAATGAAGAGATGGAACATTTAGCATTAGGATTACGAACGCGTTTACAGGAAGAGCCACAAAATGTTGATGCATGGGTCATGTTAGGGCGTATTGGCATGGTACTCAATAATGCAACGACGGCGACAGATGCGTTTGCAAGAGCTTATCGCCTCAAACCAGATGATGATAATGTAGCATTAGGTTATGCAGAAGTACTGATTCGCTCATCCGATCCGGATGATAACCGTTTGGGCACAGAGCTACTGCGTAAACTGATTTCAGAAAATCCGACTAATGTGAAAGCGCTGAGTCTTTTCGCTTTCCACGCTTTTGAGCAAGAACGTTATGCAGAAGCTATTTCAGTATGGCAGATGATGCTGAAGTTATTACCTGAAAACGACCAACGCCGTACGGTGATTGAGCGTAGCATTGAGCAAGCGTTAATCATCGTGCATGAGAAAAAAGACCTACCTAAAAGTGAATAAAACGGCGGGAGCGAAAGCTCCCGTTTTTTATTGGCTCTATTTAAGTTTTTTCTTTGGTTCCCTATAACCCACAGATTCTAAGCCTATTTTTGAGTTCAAGCCTAACATTATCGACAAAAAACGATAACAACAAGTATGCAAATGGGATACACTTTCGTGCAATAAAATAACAATAGATATGATGGAAAAACGTTGCACCTGCGCGCTAATATTCGACAACTTGCCGCCTATCTTGCACTTCTCGCTGTAGCAATGCTTTTTATCGCACCATTGGCCTCAAAATCAATGATGCAGATGGCAGATTGCTTACCGATAAACGGCATGGCAGAACATTCGATGCACCAGCATCACGATATGCCATTGTCCGAAGAATGCCATTCCAGCGGCACAATGAACCATATGCTGATGTCTGGAATGGGATTATCTCCAATGGAAGATATTACGTGTGGATACTGCCAGTTACTGGTACATTTTCCGTTTATCATCCTGTTTATTGCGATTGTTATTCGCCAACTGGCAATTTTAACGAGTTGTTTACCGCTTGAACGTTGTATCCATATACGTTTATTCCGACCTTGGTCATTGCGCTTTGCACGAGCCCCACCAACTGCCTTTTCTTTGTAATCTCTAAATAATCTCTATTCATAGAGGGCTATTGACCTTATTGATTGATTTTGCGCAGCATTCACTTCTTGAGTTAATTCAAGTATTCAGTGCTATGACTTAATTAACTGCTGCAAAGATAAGATCAAAACTTCAACAGCGTTGAATTGCATTTCCCGTATTGAGCGTTATGCAATGCTCTTTATTTTGAATTTGGATCTTCCAATTCAGGCGGCATTGCTACGTCATAAAGAAAAGAATTAGGCATAAATAATGAACAAAGATAAATTTGTATTTGCACCTATTACCATATTTGTTGCGACCGCACTTATTTCCAACACCGCATTGGCTAACGAAGAGAATCAAAGCAAATTTTCCGATAGCTCGGTCATGATAGTGACCGCACCTGTTGATTCACCATTAACCATCACGACATCACCAAAAACGCCACGACAGCCAGTACCCGCTAGTGATGGTTCTGATTACTTAAAAACCATTCCTGGTTTTTCACAAATCCGTAATGGTGGTACCAATGGTGATCCAGTATTTCGTGGCATGTTTGGTTCTCGTTTGCGTATTTTAACTAATGATAGTGAGATGTTAGGTGCCTGTCCCTCGCGTATGGATGCACCGACTTCCTATATTTCACCCGAAAATTTTGATGTTTTGACGATGATTAAAGGGCCTCAATCTGTTTTATGGGGACCGGGTAACTCGGCAGGAACGATCCGTTTTGAACGTGAAAAACCATTATTTGATAAAGCGGGTATCAAAGGAAACGCGACTGCGTTAACCGCATCAAGTCAACGTTGGGATACAAATGCGGATATCAGTATGGGAAATGACAAAGGTTATTTACGTTTAATTGGCAATAAATCACGTTCGAATGATTACAAAGATGGTGATGGTCATAAGGTGCCATCAAAGTGGGATAAATGGAATACAGATATTGCAGTTGGTTGGACACCAGATGAATACACTTTACTTGAATTAACCGCGGGTAAAGGTGATGGTGAAGCTCGTTACGCAGGGCGAGGAATGGATGGTTCTCAGTTTAAACGCGAAAGTTTAGGCATGCGTTTTGAAAAAACAAATATTGGGAATGTGCTCGACAAAGTAGAAGCAAATATGTACTACAACTATGCTGACCATATTATGGATAACTATTCGCTTCGTGAGCCGAGTGGCTCGATGGGGCATGGTTCAGGGCATATGATGGCAAACGGCCATGGCATGATGAATATGCCAATGAAAATGCGAGTTGATCGTAAAACAGTTGGCGGTCGCATGATGGGAACTTGGCTATGGAGTGATTATGAGTTACGTGCTGGTACTGACATGCAGAGTAATACACACCGTACGCACAGTAATAATCATTGGAGCAAAGATGCGCAATTCCAAGATTATGGCGTATTTGGTGAATTAACATGGGATGCAAATGATCATAGCAAAGTGATTACAGGAGCTCGAGGAGACAGGGTACTTGTCGATAATATTTCACATACGGGTTCATCAGGATGTAATACTATTATGCCTGCGGGATTTGTTCGTTATGAACATTCACTTTCAGGCTCGCCTGTCATGTTCTATGCGGGTGTGGGTTATACCGAGCGTTTCCCTGACTATTGGGAGCTATTTTCACCAACTTATGGTCCTGATGGTACCACTAATGTTTTTGATAAATTAAAAACGGAGAAAACTACTCAGCTCGATATTGGAGCTAAGTATAGTGATGAGAAAACTAACGCATGGATCTCAGCCTATATTGGTCGCGTTGATGATTTTATTTTATTCCGTTATAGCGCACATAATTCACGAATAAGCCAAGTCGGGAATGTCAATGCGATGATTATGGGGGGGGAAATGGGGATTGCGTATAAACTGAATGAAGAATGGAAAGCAGATGCAAGCCTTGCCTATGCATGGGGGGAGAACCGAAGTGATAACCAACCACTTCCACAGATGCCGCCATTAGAAAGCCGCTTTGGTTTATCTTGGGAGAAAAATGATTGGACTACAACAGGATTAGTACGCATTGTGAGTAGTCAACATCGCGTCGCGATTAATGATGGAAATGTGGTAGGTAAAGATTTTAGCAGTAGTGCAGGCTTTACTATTTTCTCGCTGAATGCAGCTTATCGCGTAAATGATCATATGAAACTCAGTGCTGGAGTCGATAATTTATTCGATAAAAATTATAGTGAACATCTCAATTTAGCAGGTAATAGTGGGTTTGGTTACTCATCTAACGATCCGGTTAATGAGCCGGGTAGAACCTTCTGGGCTAAAATGAACTTAACGTTCTGATAGAGGAATAAATCGGCATCATTCATAGAGTGTTAAAAAGTCGATGTTATTCTAGTGAATGAAATAAAGTTAAAAAATATATGCCATACAATATAACGTATAGCATATATATGCGGGTAATATTTTACCAATTATCTGGTGCTATTTTAATTAGCGACCAATATCTTTTAGTGCATTACCTTTCATCAGATTTTCTTCAATATGCTCCAATGAAACATTTTTTGTTTCAGGCACAAAATAAAGTGTCACAAGGATAAATATAGCGTTCAGTACCGCATAGACCCAGAAAGTATTGGTATCCCCTAGTGTTGCTAGCAAGGTTAAGAAGCTAGCACTGACTATCATATTTGCAACCCAGTTAGAGGTGGTTGAACAGGTAATCCCGAAATCCCGACCTCTAAGCGGTTGTATTTCAGAACATAAAACCCACATCACTGGCCCCGCACTTACCGCAAATCCAATAATGAAAATCAATAAGAAGGCAACACTAGCATATTGAATGAGCAACGTATGTGCATCGAATGATAAAAGATAAGCTAATAAACCAATACTGATTGCCATGACAGTAAAGCCAAAGATTAATAATTTTTTCCGGCCGAAGCGGTCAACTATCGAAATAGCGAGAATAGTCGCAATCACGTTAAATAGCCCAATTAGCACAGTGCCATACATTTGCTGAGCGGTACTTTCAAAACCAGCTAATGAGAATATTTTAGGGGCATAATACATGATGACATTAATCCCCGTTAGTTGTTGCATAAACTGAAGTGCGATACCTAAAAAGACGGTTCGCCTAAAATTACTATTACTCTTAAATAAACTGAATCCAGATTGTTTTATTTTTAAGCTATTAAAAATATCTTCTAATTCTTGAGTCGCTTCTTTTTCTGAGCTTCTTAATTTTAATAAAATACTTTTTGCATCAGTTGCTCTATTTTTACTGGCTAACCAACGCGGGCTTTCAGGTAGAAACGTAACACCAATAAATAATAACACCGCTGGAATTGCTGTTATACCTAGCATCCAGCGCCAAGCGTGATCATAACTAAATCCAGTATCAGAAATAAAGGCGAGTAAAATACCAATAGTGATCATCAATTGATACATGGAGATCATTCCACCACGGATTTTTTTCGGTGCAATTTCTGACAAATAGGCTGGGGTAGTGAAGGATGAAATACCAATTGCTAAACCTAATACCACACGAGAACAAATAAGAATTTCGGCATTGGGTGAAAATGCTGAACCAATGGCACCAATAATGAAGAGTATCGAACTAATTAATAAGCTTTTTTTTCTACCACCTAAAGAAGATAACCAGCCACTAATGATAGCCCCTGCAGCCGCACCAAACATCATTGAACTGACAACCATCTCTTGCTGGGTTGGTGAAATATCGAATTGCTTACTAATAAAAGGAAGTGCACCAGAAATAACACCAGTATCAAGCCCAAAAAACAAACCCGCTAGTGCAGCGAGCAAACCAACAAAGATAACGGTCATATTTGTTGAAGTATTTTTTCCTATCATTAGCTCTATCCCTTTATAGTTAAAGTAGATTATCAACGTAGTTATCCATAATCGGGAATATACTGACTATAATTCAAGTTACATTGTTATTTACAGAGTGGATCACGATATAACTTGAGCTATTTAGGATATGGAATATACCTTTATGCTAGCGCTATCTGTTTTATTATTCAATGTAGAAATGTATATTTAAAACATCAGGCTGATATAGAGCAAAAATTTAATTGAATCAATGTATATTTAGTTATCAATATACGAATCATAGCCTATGAGATGCTTGATAATAATTAAGTAGAAATAACTAATTAATTATCATTATAAAAGAGAGTGTAGTCATCAAATTTTAAGTCGTTGCTAGGGGCTGTTGACTTTTAAGGTCAATTTTTATTCGAATTACACGTCTTTAGTTAAGACAAAAAGAAATAAAGTGAGTGGCTCGCCGCCGAGTAAACTAGGCAATAGCCGCTCAACACAGCGAAAAATCATGTTTAATCGAACCCGAAGGGCGCTTTTCATTTACGGTTTAGGCTTTTTGGTGATGTTTTTTTAGGCATCTAAGTGGGTGATATGATTATATTGCTGTTATTTAAATCGATTAACACGGTAAAAATCAGCAGCAAAGATAAACAGACCCTAGTAGATGATATAGATTATCTTGGAAAATATTAGATTTCATCAAGTTGAAAATGAACTAGCCAAAAAAGCATTTTAAGCTAGTTCTTCTTTAGTTTAATCAGACGATAACCGGAATGTAGTAATTGAGTTCTTTAATATACTCTTGTGGGTTTTTGATAAAGTCATCATAACTTGGCTTAGATTTTAATACGTAATTTTCAATATCAGATCCTTCGCCTCGAGCAATATCCATACTTGCGAGTACTTTCCCGTAAGCGGTATAAATGATGTCATTGTAATCAATACCATGAAGATCGAATTTAAACTTGATTTGTAAGTAGTCGCCAGCAGGTAGTTGCATCTTTTTTGAATTTAATGGCGTCACGTTGACATCATTTTCATCAAGAGCGGTGGTATAAAAAAACTGGCCTTCTTTTGCATCGTTTGAGTCAATACCATGGATAGCATATAAATTTTGGGTCACATATTGCATATCGGCAAGGAAGTTTATCCAGTAGTGACGTCTAACTTCATCGGTTTTGAAATTCCATTCATTGATCCCTTTGGTATAACGATGTTGTTTACCTAAAAGGGTAATTGCAGATAATTTGACTAAACTTACTTCGACGTTCAGCTCTTTATTTTCTCTAATAGGGAGACAGAAACCTTCAATCTTCCAACCCACGCGCTTTCTATATTCGGAAGGTGTCGCATTAAATTGCTTTTTAAAGGCACGGCAAAATGTTTGTTGCGAATCAAAACGATATCGTAAAGATATATCCATGATGCTGTCATTGGTAAATCTAAGAGCAACGGCGGAACAAGATAGGCGTCTTGATCGGATATAGGAGCCAAGAGCTAACCCAGTCTGATTTTTAAATAAGCGCTGAAAATGCCATTTGGTATATCCAGATTTTTCAGCAACAGTATCTAAAGACAGTCGAGATTCTAAATTTTGCTCTATCCAGAGAATGATTTCTCTAATTACACTTTCTTGAAGCATGGTTACCCTTTTAAATCGATTTAATTCAAGAGATTAATAAAAAAGAAAACGAATTAGTATTTATACTTATATTGGAATAGATTTCAGCAGCAGCATGGTAGCATACGGACTGACAACTTTTTAAAAAAGTTGTGAAGTTAAGTAAGTTTTCGCCAAAGTGAAACTTAGCTTAAACCCGCTGACTTTAACTCTAAATCTAAATCAAACAGTCATAAAATGATAGGTTTGATATGCCAAATTTGTTCTGCATAAGTTTGGATTGTTCTATCTGCAGAGAAAAAACTCATATTACAGATATTATTAGCAACTTTATATTGCCAAGATAATGAATTTTGGTACAAATTATCGACTTGCTCTTGTGTATCGATATAACTGCGATAATCTGCAAACAATAAATATTGATCACCAGCATATAATAAATTATTGGTTAAGTCTTGATAGAAAGAGGGAAACTCAGGTTTAAAATACCCATTAGCGATTTGATCTATTACCTGTTTTAATTCCGAATCATTCTCATAATACCAGCGCGGGTGATAATAGCCTTGCTTGATCTGTTTTACCTCATCAATTGTATGTCCAAAGATAAATATATTTTCTTGGCCTACATGTTCACGTATTTCAATATTCGCACCATCAAGTGTACCTATGGTGAGTGCTCCATTGAGTGCAAACTTCATATTTCCAGTACCTGATGCTTCAGTACCCGCCAAAGAAATTTGTTCA
This sequence comes from Providencia burhodogranariea DSM 19968, assembly GCF_000314855.2. Classification (GTDB taxonomy): domain Bacteria; phylum Pseudomonadota; class Gammaproteobacteria; order Enterobacterales; family Enterobacteriaceae; genus Providencia; species Providencia burhodogranariea. The sequence continues at coordinate 279,377 of NZ_KB233222.1, forward strand.
GAAAGATCAGCGGCAGGAATAATTTTTTGAGCCAAACTAACATTGTAATTAGGAATAAAAACGACTTTTAGGCGACAACCAATTCGCTCATCACTATTAATGACCGTTGCAACATCATTGATTAAATGGATGATTTTTTTTGCAGCACTATAAGATGAAGCTGCTTTACCTGAAAAGATAACAACACGGGGAACCCAATTATGTTTTGGGTTAGCTAAAATGCGATTATAACGGGTGATCACATGAAGCAAATTTAATAGTTGCCGTTTGTATTCATGAATACGTTTAATTTGCACATCAAATAGTGCATCTGGGTTAATAACAATATTTTGAGTTTCTGCAATAAAGTGAGCAAGTTTATGTTTATTAGATTGCTTAACGTGCTGTAATTTTTCCAAAAATTCAGGGTAATTAACCCATTTCTTCAGTTCAGAAAGTTGTGACATGTCGATTAACCATTGATGACCAATATAGCTGTTAATCATGGTTGTAAGATCAGGGTTTGCGAGTGCTAACCAACGTCTTGGTGTTATTCCATTGGTAATATTACAAAATTTGTTCGGAAAAATTCGGGCAAAGTCAGCAAACAGAGAGTCAGTCATTAATTCAGAGTGTAATGCTGATACTCCATTGACTTTATGGCAAATAATAGCCGCAAGCCAAGCCATTCGAATAAGCTTCCCATGCTCTTCATTAATGATGGAAACACGACGAAGTAATTCATCATCATGTGGGAATTTTCTGCTGATATCCTGCAAAAACGCTTCATTAATTTGATAAATGATTTGTAGATGGCGAGGCAGTATTTTACGAAACATTTCTACAGGCCAAGCTTCAAGCGCTTCACTCATTAATGTGTGGTTAGTATAAGAGAATATTTTTTCGGCTTGCACGAGTGCTTTTTGCCAACTGAGTTGATGCTTATCGATGAGTAAACGCATTAATTCAGGAATGGCGAGAACGGGATGGGTATCATTTAAATGAATTGCAATTTTCTCCGATAAATTGTCCCAATTTTGATACATCAGCCAATGACGAGAAAGAATATCTTGAATTGATGCAGAAACAAGGAAAAATTCTTGTTTTAAACGGAGCTCTTTTCCTGAATATGTGGAGTCATTTGGATAGAGAACGCGAGAAACATTTTCAGATTCATTTTTTTTCTTAATCGCAGAATAATATTCGCCATCATTAAAAATTTGTAAATCGAATTCATCGCTAGCTTTTGCACTCCATAGACGCAGTGTATTGGTTGCTTCTGTCTTATAACCGGGTATGATTTGATCGTAAGCTACTGCAATAATATCGTTCGTTTCGGCCCAATGATAACGTCCATTTTGTTCGACGACATGGCCTTCATATTGGATCTGGTAGCGATTTTCAGGGCGCGGAAACTCCCAAGGATTACCATGAGCTAGCCAATCATCAGGGAATTCAATTTGTTGTCCATTTCGTATCGCTTGCTTGAACATGCCATATTCATAACGAATACCATAACCATAACCGGGTAGATTCATTGTAGCTAAAGAGTCTAAAAAACATGCAGCAAGCCGACCTAAGCCACCGTTACCAAGCCCAGGATCTGTTTCTTGTTCTACAAGTTGCTCAAAATCAAACCCTAGATCAGAAACAACTTGAGTAACATCGTTATACATATCCATCGAAATTAATGTGTTGGACAAAGAGCGACCTAATAAAAACTCCATCGATAAATAGTAGACTTGCTTGAGCTGTTGTGAGTATTCAGCTCGATTTGTTGCCAGCCAACGTTCGACAATACGATCGCGTGCTGCAAGTAAAATGGATTCTAACCACTCTCGCTGTGTTGCAATATAGGGTTCTTTACCTATCACAAATTTCAATTTATAGATAATTGCATCTTTTAAAGCTTCTTGTGTCATTAATGGGGAGTGACATTCACGAACAAAATTAGTGCTCACAATTTTATTCCTTATCTTTATTTTGCTTATCTAACATTTCTTTTGTGACGAGAACGATCCCTTGTTCAGTACGGTAAAAACGTTGACTATCTTCTTCTGAATTCTCACCTATCACCATATTTTCAGGGATAACACAGCCTCTATCGATAATGCAACGGCGAAGACGAGATGAACGCCCAACACTTACACCAGGAAGTAAAATAGAAGATTCAATCGTGCAAAATGAATTTACTCGCACTCTAGGGAATAGCACAGAATGCAGAACAATTGAACCTGATATAATGCAACCACCTGCAACTAAGGAGTTCATTGTCATACCATGACTTCCTGAGCGGTCTTGAACAAATTTTGCTGGCGGTAGTGGTTCCATATGCGTTCGAATAGGCCAGTCACGGTCATACATATCTAATTCAGGTGTAACAGAAGCTAGATTAAGAGTTGCGGCCCAGTAAGCTTCTAATGTGCCGACATCTCGCCAATAAGGTGGAACATCTGGATTACTTGTAACACACGAATATTCAAATGGATGTGCGAGTGCTTCACCCGATGCGACAATTTTAGGGATGATATCTTGACCAAAATCGTTACTCGAATCAGGAGAAATGCTATCTTCTATCAGTATCTGGGAGAGGTAATCACTATTAAAGATATATATCCCCATACTAGCTAAACAAAAATCAGGGAAATCCTTTAAAGTTGGGGGATTATGCGGTTTTTCATGGAATTGAGTTACCCTGCGGTTTTCATCAATTTCCATTACGCCAAATTGGTGCGCTTCTTCTTTATTGACTTTAATACAAGCAACAGTGAATTTTGCATTGTTGTTGACATGGTCAAGCAACATGCGTGAATAATCCATTTTATATATATGGTCACCCGCAAGAACAACAATATATTCTGCATTATAGCTACGGATAATATCCATATTTTGAAACACAGCATCAGCTGTACCTTTGTACCAATGGTCTGTCGTTTTTCTTTGTTGTGCTGGAAGTAAATCAACAAACTCATTCATCTCCTCATTGAAAAAAGACCAACCTCTTTGTATATGCTGTACTAATGAATGAGATTGATATTGCGTGATCACACCAATACGTCTAATTCCTGAGTTTAGACAATTAGATAATGCAAAATCGATAATACGAAATTTACCACCAAAATGGACTGCGGGCTTAGCACGTTTTAGTGTAAGTCCTTGTAGGCGAGTACCTCGTCCACCTGCCAGAATAAGAGCGACGGCTTTTTGAGGTAAATGACGAGCCAACATCATCATATTGTTCATATCATTATGAGACATACCTTACAATTCTCCTAAATAAACAATCAGTTATTTAAAGATCCCCTGCTGGTATAAAAACAATTACATATAATGATGATTATTAAATCTAATAACGATATCTATCTTATATTATTATTCAATAATATACTAAATATTAGGAATTAAAACACATCCTGATTGTTATTTGATTAATAAAAGAAAAAAATTGAAATGAATAGACATAAATTTTCATAAAATCTAACGGTAAGTAATTTTTATTCAGATGAATATAGAACTAATCTTATGGTTACTTTTTATAAACGGTCTAAAATTAAGTGAAAAAGGCTAAGTAAATTTCATATTACAGATATAAACACATCACAAAAAGATAGTTGCTTATTGATTACTCTTATCATGAAAATCATTTTTTTTGTGATGATTGTCACTTATTCAAAATGTAATATATAGAATTATATTTTATAAAAAGTTTTTTATTTCAATGTATTAAGTATTTTTTTTGTTTTTGTCTGTTATTGAGAGTCGTAAATGGATGATTTTTTAGCTCTATTCTTTAATTTAAATCAATTAATTTATCGAGTTAGAATGGTAATTTACGCATCCACAAAATTACTGTAATTTGATTATTTTTTTAGGAGTTTATTATGCAAAAAGACAATATTGCAAAAATGTTAGGTATTAAGATCCGCAAGCAAAGAGAAAGTCATAAAATGACATTAGAACAAACTGCGAGATTAATTGGTGTTTCCGAAGACGAAATGAATCGTTTTGAAAGCGGTGAAAGCTGTATTGATATTGACTCTTTATTTCAATTTGCATGTTTATTTAACTTGGAACCAACAGCATTTTTACATGGTGTTGTTAACGTTAACGTAGGCACTCGTTGTACTATTCATTAAAAAGGAATTCATCAGGGCAGGGAAGGTAATATACTATCTTGTAAACACAATTAGTAAATATACTAAAACTGAAAATCATAGAGAGATACTATGAGCCATATAATCGAACTGGAAGAAATTGTAGGATCACTAATTGATCGATTCTATTTCTTCCAGTCTTGATTGTTTTCTAAGTAATAATACACTAGGTTATTTAATTTTAATTCATATAATTAATCATTATGGTTATATTTAACCTAACGATTAATTAGTGTAACGCTTTATAAATATTAAATAAATTTATCAAATTTTAATTGATTTAAAATCGACACAGTCATTTTATTTATATTCATTAATTGTGTAGTTATCGCTATCTTTTTGGTTTTATGTAAACTTAATATGAAATGGTCTAGTTGTTTTATAATAAGTGAGTTTTCAGTAATTTCTGAATTCAGGTTATTGGAAATTAGAATATTCTCAAATTGAAAGTTATTTTTCGATTGCTTTAATGATAATTTATCGGAAATATTTCCAGTGTTAAAAAATAATTCGAACGAAACTAAAAAGCCATTTTCATTGCGAAGATTAATAATAAGTACATCACCATCTTCAATGTATACAAGTGGGCGAGAGTATTGAATGGAAAGAGAATTTATTTTGAATTCAGGGAGTAAGCAGAGTAATAACAAGACTTTTTCTGCTATCAGCGAATGTAGCATATTATAGGGGAGATGGTTATCTTCCTCAATAATACGATGAGCAGACAAACGTAATAAACCCGTATCACGCGTTTTATTATCGGATAGTGCTAATTTTAGCTCATCATACTGTTGAGAAAAACTCAGTACATTATCTTGGCAGATATTAACGTCATTTTGTTTAGCTAACGTCAGTATATCGGATAGTTCATTAGTTCCATAATTTGGAACATTATTCAGTAAAATATTTTTACCTGCACTTACTGCTGTTTGAATAATAAATTTTAATAACTCTTCACTGCATACAGAAGTAACAATAATCGCATCTACCGTTTCATTATCAATCAGATGTTCTATTTTTCTTTTTTGGCAAATGTAATAAGAAGCGGAAGGTATAGGTGAGTCAAGTGAGCAAACAGATTTAAGCTCACAATGCGGTTGACTATGCAATATGGCTTCGCTATAGCACAAATTATGTATTGGTGAGCCGATCAAGCCAATACCTGTTCGATTTAGTGAAACAAGAGAATGCTGTTCTTCGAGTAAGCGAAGATGGCCAAACAAATAAAGAAAGTGTGTATTCATCATGGGCTTTCCTCAGCGACATTTCTGCTTTCAGGTATTTACATAATCTCAACATAACAGTGTGATGCAATAATTTCATTGGTAATTTTTTTGAAATTTGTATTTTCTGACCAGTCTCACAGTTTCTTATATTCCTCAAGTAATCCGAGTTATCAATAAGCGAGAAGCGAAAAATCGCAAAAATATTGCTATTTCACTATTGTATAAGAAGTTCTATAACATGATGAAATTGGTAACTTGATGTATGCGGGAGAGATAATTTTGTATGACCACATAGTTATGCAATCGATAGATTGAGGGCTTAGTCACTACTGAAGTATTTGTGAATAAAGCCCTTTTTGACTAAATCAGTTTGCTGCCTTGGCGATAAGCCAATGCTACAGTTAATGATTGAGCGAGACACAATGTGGCTGATTGAGAGCGAAACGCATCAACCTGTGCTTCTTTTATAACAAAACACACATCGCTAAAACTTGCGAGTGGGCTTATTTGACTATCAGTAATGACGATTTGTTTAGCCCCCGTTTGTGCTGCTTTTTCGCTAACCATAATGGTTTCTTCCGCATAAGGTGTGAAACTGATGGAGATAACGACATCCTTCTCTCCAATTCGGTTAATCTGCTCTTTGAACATGCCTCCAAGTCCATCAATTAATTGAGGACGGCATTCAAGATGGCTAAGACCATAGCTTAAATAAGTCGCAATACTAAAAGAACGACGCAAACCAATGATATAAACATTTTCAGCATCGGCGAGTAGAGAAACAGCCTTTTCAAGATCTTCCGCTGAAGTTCTTGCGGCCATTTGTTGTAACGCTTGAGCATTGGAGTGAGCAAACTCTTTGAGAATTTGAGAGGGATCGTCACTTAGCTCTTGCTCGCTATCCATTTCGCGAAATAATCTGGCTCTATCTGTATAGCTTGCTGTTTCTTCAACTAAGTTCATTCGAAATAATTGTTTCATTTCATTGAACCCGCTGAAATTAAAAGCATTTGCAAAGCGAATGAGAGTCGATGGTGGGACATTAGCTTCTTTAGCAATGACAGCAACAGTATCAAAGGCCACGCTATTCGTATTATCCAATACATATCGTGCCACTTGTTGTAGCCGTTTACTTAGTTCGTCATAACGGGAGCGTACTTGCTCCTGAAACTCATTCAAGTTCGATGCAGTTGACATAAAATCTCCATGACTAGGCTAGGGGCTGTTGACCTCTGTTGCTTGCAAGCAATCAAAGATCAAAAAGCGCTCAATGTAATTATTTAATGAATTTAACTTAATAATCATAATTTCAAATGAAAAATGGTTAAAAGCAGCCCTCGGGTTCGATTAAAAGACGTTTCACTCATTTATTCTACGTTGAGGGGATCTTACCTAGTTCACTAAGCGGCGAACCTTTCGCCTTTCCTGTTTTTTACCTTAAATCAAGGCTCTTAATTCGAACATAAACTGATTATCAAAGCTTAAGAACCTTTGTTAATTGTAGTTATTTTCGATCATTAGTCGAATCATTTTGAAAAACGAATCTACAAAATGGAATAATTAATTCATATTGCGTTCACGCTAAAGAATGATTAGAGCGATTTTTGAAACGAGTGTCTTTACCTTCTAGCAACAATTTCATAAAAATTCTGACTGGATCACAGAAATTGAATGTTGTTTCAATATTAGTTGAAAATGAAATGAATATTTCATATACCTTTATTAACAAAGTAACTCTATCAGTCAAAGAGAGGCAACATGCAACAGATTCAGAATTTTATTGGCGGTGAACTCGTTTCCAGCCAAAGTGGGCGTTTTGCACCCGTCTTTAATCCAGCAACAGGTGAACAAATAGCTAAAGTTGTATTGAGCAGTGCTGCTGAAACTAAAAAGGCGATAGAGGTCGCTCATAAAGCTTTCCCTAAGTGGTCGAAACTTTCACCACTAAAACGCGCTCGTATCCTTTTCAAATTTAAAGCATTACTTGAATTAAATATGGATCACTTAGCGCGTTTAATTTCTCAAGAACATGGTAAAGTTTTTTCAGATGCCGTTGGTGAAGTGACTCGAGGTTTGGAAGTTGTCGAGTTTGCCTGTGGTATCCCCCATTTACAAAAAGGTGAGCATTCAGCGAATGTTGCAACGGGGGTGGATAGCCATTCTTTAATGCAACCCTTAGGTGTTTGCGTAGGGGTCACACCGTTTAACTTTCCTGCTATGGTGCCCATGTGGATGTTCCCTGTTGCATTAGCTACGGGCAATACTTTTGTACTCAAGCCATCTGAAAAAGACCCTTCTCTTGCAATTGAATTAGCCAAATTACTAAAAGAAGCGGGCTTACCTGATGGTGTATTTAACGTAGTTCAAGGTGACAAAGAATCTGTTGATGTGTTACTCAGAGCGCCTGAAGTGCAAGCCGTCAGTTTTGTCGGTTCTACACCGATTGCAGAATATATTTATACAACAGCTTCCGAACATGGCAAGCGTTGTCAAGCATTGGGTGGGGCAAAAAATCACTGTATTCTAATGCCTGATGCCGATATGGATCTAGCGACCAACGCAATTATGGGAGCTGCATTTGGTGCAGCTGGCGAGCGTTGTATGGCTCTATCAGTCGTATTGGCTGTAGGTGATGAAACCGCAGATACATTGATTGCAAATCTTAAAGATCAAATTGCCAAAATGACTGTAGGTCCAGGTATTGTCGAAGGTAAAGAAAATGACATGGGGCCAGTAATTTCAGCTCAGCATAAAGTAAAAATCTGTGACTATATTACTAGCGGTGAAAAGCAAGGTGCGAAATTACTGGTTGATGGTCGTGATTTCAAAGTGGCAGGTTTTGAAAATGGCTATTTTGTTGGCCCAACATTGTTTGATAATGTCACGCCTGAAATGGATATTTATAAAGAAGAAATTTTCGGGCCTGTACTTGTGGTTGTTCGCGTCCCAGATTTCGAAACGGGTTTGCAATTAATTAACCAACATGAGTATGGTAACGGAACGGCAATTTTTACGCGTGATGGTGAAACTGCGCGTGAATTCCAAGAAAATGTTCAAGCAGGTATGGTCGGTATTAACATTCCTATCCCAGTCCCAATGGCGTTCCACAGCTTTGGCGGTTGGAAACGTTCTATATTTGGACCATTGAATGTTCACGGTAATGATGGTGTTCGTTTCTATACGCGCATGAAAACAGTGACCAGCCGTTGGCCTGCAAGCGTCCGCCTAGAGCATCATGAAAGTAGTTTCACAATGCCAACTATGGAATAAAGGGAGTCCCTATGAATAAGCAGACAATGACCACAGCTCAAGCATTAGTTAAGTTTCTTAACCAGCAATATGTTGAAGTTGATGGTGAGCAGTATCCGTTTATTCAGGGAATATTTACCATCTTCGGTCATGGTAACGTGGTAGGTTTAGGGCAGGCGCTGGAAGAGGCGCCTGGACACCTACAGGTTTATCAAGGATGTAACGAGCAGGGCATGGCGCATATTGCGACCGGTTTTGCTAAACAAAAAAAGCGTAAGCAAATTTGTGCCGTTACATCCTCTGTTGGGCCGGGAGCGGCAAATATGGTAACTGCGGCGGCAACAGCGACCGCAAACCGTATCCCTCTTTTACTACTACCAGGCGATACGTTTGCAACGCGTCAGCCTGATCCGGTTTTACAACAAGTTGAACAATATGGTGATGGCACGCTTAGCACCAATGATTGTTTTCGACCTGTATCTCGCTACTGGGATAGAGTTTCGCGCCCTGAACAATTGATGGCAGCGATGATCAATGCCATGCGTGTACTGACTGATCCTGCGGATACTGGAGCTGTCACGATTTGTTTGCCGCAAGATGTTCAAGGTGAGGCTTGGGATTACCCAGACTATTTCTTTGCTAAACGAGTGCATCGAATTGAACGCCGTCCGGCAACAACTGTCAGTTTAGCAGAAGCTGTTAGTTTAATTCGCCGTAAGCAAAAGCCGTTGCTAGTGTGTGGTGGCGGTGTTCGTTATTCAGAAGCTCACGACGCTTTTCGCATTTTTGCTGAACACTTCGCTATTCCATTTGGAGAAACTCAAGCCGGTAAAAGTGCAATTGTTGCAAGTCACCCATTGAATGTGGGTGGTATTGGTACAACGGGGGGATTAGCCGCTAATTTACTGGCAAAAGAAGCTGACTTAGTGATTGGTGTTGGTACTCGCTTTACTGATTTTACTACGGCATCAAAATCTCTATTTAGTCATCCTAATGTTGAATTTCTCAATATTAACGTTGCTGAATTTGATGCGTGCAAGCTCGATGCATTGAAGTTGGTAGCCGATGCAAAAGAAGGGCTGACCGCACTCGATACTTTATTGCAAGGTAGTGGATATCAAGCTCAGTGGGGCGATAGCATTCAACAAGCCAAGCAACAATGGCAAACTGAATTAACAAGATTATTCTCGATTCAATACAGGCCATTAGATTTCATACCTGAAATTGCCGGTCATCTGGATGATAAAATAGACGAATACCGTGAAGCTTTGGGAACTGAGTTAACTCAGACTCGTGTGTTGGGGCTGATGCAACAGTATATGGAAGATGATGCAATCGTTGTGGGTGCTGCGGGGTCTCTACCGGGTGATTTACAGCGTATTTGGTTCCCTAAATATCCTGATACTTATCATCTGGAATATGGTTATTCTTGTATGGGGTATGAGATTGCGGCGGCAGTCGGGGCAAAAATTGCCGCACCAGAGCAACCCGTATATGCGATGGTGGGGGATGGTTCTTATTTGATGCTGCATAGTGAATTACAAACTGCTATCCAAGAAAATCTTAAAATAACCATTCTGTTATTTGATAACGCAGGGTTTGGTTGCATTAACAACCTGCAAATGAGTCAAGGTATGGGCAGTTTTGGTACTGAAAACCGTCATCGTAACCCAAAAACAGGGAAGATGGATGGACCGTTAGTGAAAGTTGATTTTGCCAAAAATGCTGAAAGTTATGGTTGTAAAAGTTACCGTGTTCATGATGAAGCGCAGTTGATTGCAGCGATTGAAGATGCCAAGTCACATTCAGGCTGTGTATTGATTGATATTAAAGTGCTACCTAAAACAATGACCAATGGTTATGAAGCATGGTGGCGTACAGGTACAGCTCAGGTTGCTCAGAATCCTGAAATTGTCTGTGCAGCAGATAAAATTAAGGAAATGGTCGCAAATCACGTACGCCAATACTAGATCATCACTCTGTAGGGAGAGTGGTGATCTAAAGACCGCTGGCTTAGTGCCTTTAGAAGTGGATTGGTGTCAGTGAATCGAGTATGGAGAAGTAGGGTATAGCAGGACGCTCGTAAGAATGAGTTGGTGGTTGTCGGTCCTTTGGCGTGGTTAACACGTTTAGAATATTTTTCACCCAGCGAAAGCTGGGTTTTTTTGTTTGTTAATGATTACTTATGTTATATGAATGAGGTTTATCAATATATTTGCAGTCATTATTTTAAAAACCCATTTAGTGAATAATAAGTATATTATTTTTAAAAATAATATTTTCAATTATATATTAAAGTAACGATAAATAGCTTATTTATTACCGCGCATTCAATAATAATCAGTCAATCATATGATTTATTTTATTAAAGTCTGAGTTAATATTGAATTTGGTGTAATTATCTGTTGATTATTTTTTATTGGATTTTTATATTTTTTTTGTTTGGTTTTTAGTGCGTTATAACATTAACCACCATTCAGTTAATTTAATAATTGTTTTTCGAATTTGTATTTTATATCGTTAATTAAATTTATATTTTGATGGTGTTGTTATGTCATTATCTGTTTTTTTCGACAAAAGATTATTATTGGTTTTTATATTATTATTCATTAGTATTAATGTCAGTTTTGGATCAAATAAAATTCTACCCCCTAGTTATGATAGTATTTATTTTAAGCAAAAACAGAGGCTTATGTATGAGTTGAATCAAAGGGAAGCTCTTGAAAATCAAAGTATAATTAAGGCTGAGGATGTGCCTGAATTAAAAAAAACAAATCAATTATGTTTTTCAATTGAGAAAATTCATCTATCAGGTATTTCGATACTTTCATTAAAGATACAACAAATTATAATTAATCCCCATCAAAACCGTTGTCTGTCTATCAATGAAATCCAAACTGTGGCTAAAACAATAACTAATTATTATATTGAAAAGGGATATATCACCTCGCAAGCTTTTATTCCAGAACAAAATTTAGCTCAGCATAAGTTGGTAATTGAAATTATTGAAGGGAGAATTGAATCTATAGATATTGAAAATTCGTCCTCAAACTTGTCAACGATGATATACCCTGATTTAGTTGGGAGGATATTAAATTTACGGGATATTGAACAAGGATTAGAACAGTTAAATCATTCGACAACATCAAAATATACGATTGATATCCAACCTGGAAAAACAAATGGATATTCAAGAATTGTTATTAGTAGAAAATCAACAAAAATTCCGTTAAGTAGTCAATTCACTATCGATAACTCGGGTACTCAATCGACTGGGAAAACATTAATAACAGGTCGTCTTTGGCTCGATTCTATACTGGGTTTAGGTGAGCAGTGGTCGGTTTCTGCTAACACGGACACTGATTTCAGTCATTCACATTACAATCGTTATTATGTTGCCAGCGTTAATGTACCTTATGGTTATTGGTCATATCGTTATCAATTTTATCGCAATAAAACACGACAACCGTTTCAATCAACAGTATATATATATGATTATGAAGGTAAAAATACCAACCAACAATTTGATGTTAGTCGGCTAATGTATCGGGATGGCAAACAACGATTAACATTACAAAGTAGTTTAAAACATAAAAAAGCACTAACACAGCTAGCACAGCAGACACTGACCATCAGCAGTCCAACTCTGACTTCATTCAGTTTTAGTCCACAATACAGCACAATACTAGGACAAGGTTATTTTACGTTCAACCCAGCATTTGAATTGGGTCTATCAGTATTTGGATCGTCGCCTGATTATATTGCGGTAGATTCACCGCGTACCCATTATCGTAAATATAGCCTAAGCAGCAGTTATCAATACTATTTTACTAATGGTATGACGTACTTAACATCGTTTTATGGTCAATATTCCCCCGATAATCTTTATGGAATCGAGCGCGTTAGCATTGGTGGTCAATACTCGGTTCGAGGCTATCAAGAGCAGTCATTGAGTGGTAATCGTGGTTTGTATTGGCGTAATGAAATAAATACCAAGATTGCCAGTACTGATATTGGTCAATTGGATTTTATTGCTGCGTTGGATTACGGCTATATTGCGGGTGATAGATATCATGTTGTCCAAAATACACTTGCGGGTGGTGCAATAGGATTATCTGTCATTGGCAATTCAAAACTTTCATCTCAATTTCTACTGAGTAAACCTCTGTACTATCCATCAGATTTAACCCCTGACAATTGGTCAATGTATTGGTCAGTTTCATTATCGATATAATTACTTTATAGGAGCTTTTTGATGCCCAATGATATTCCCTCTTTCCCTAAAAGGATTTTAGGTTATGGAATTATGTTTATCACTGCTATCTATCCGCTTCATCCTGCTTGGAGTGCAGGCATTACACCCGCAGATAAAAATACGCAAATAACACAACAAAATAATGTTCCTATCATTAATATTGCAACACCGAATAATATTGGTGTTTCACACAATAAATTTCAAAATTTTAATGTTGATAAACAAGGTGCTGTTCTTAATAACGCAATAAATAATATTAATTCTCAATTAGCAGGCCAAGTTAAGGCGAATGCAAATTTAAAAGTTCACGCTGCTAATTTAATTATTAATGAAGTTGTAGGTAGTGGGCATTCACAATTGCAAGGGATATTAGAGGTAGCGGGAAAGCAAGCCAATGTTTTAATTGCCAACCCAAATGGGATTACCTGTAATGGCTGTGGTTTTATTAATACCCCAGCCATTACGTTAACAACGGGTAAGCCCATTATGGATAAACAAGGTGCATTATCCGCGATTGAAGTTAAAAAAGGCAGTGTCATTGTTGGTGGTAAAGGCATGGATGTACAAGCACAAAGCTATGCCGATATTATCAGCCGTGCAACGGAACTGAACGGTCAAATTAAAGCAAAAAATTTAATGCTAGTGCAGGGGGCTAATCGTGTTGATATTCAACAAGGCACGGTCATCCCAGCTAAAGGTGAAGGACAAAAGCCGAGTATTTCGGTTGATACAAAAGCACTTGGGGGGATGTACGCGGATCAAGTACGTTTAGTTAGCACCGAAAATGGTGTAGGAGTGAATCTCAGTAATATTCAAACGACTCAAAATGATTTGACGTTAACTGTCGATGGAAAGATTACGTTAGCAGGCAATATTCAATCGAAAAATGAAATTAATATCAGCACGAAAAATTTACAAATCAGTAATAATGCAAAATTAAGTGGGCAGAAAGATATTACTTTAGCGGCAAACACCTTAAATAATAATGGGCAAGTGATCGCTGGAAAGGATATGCGTGTATTTGCTGATACCATTAGTAATTCAGGGGATAAAGCGCTTATTCAAGCAAAAGACAATCTATGGATGCAAAAGAATGCAAAGGGGGATTTAAGCACTCTAATTGAAAATAAATCGGCAACGATAAAAACCGATACTGGTGATTTAGTTGTTAGAACCAAAAATCTCTCTAATATGACATTGACTAATCCAGTTTCTGAACTAGTGATTCCTGCTAACTCAACAAGTAAAAATAATGTTGTTGCGTCATTTTTTGGTAGTAGGGAGGGAGTTGTTTCCATTATTACTTTATACCCTGAATTAGAGAAATTTAATTATAAAAAATGGTTTGGAACCATAGATATGGAAAAAGGAAACCAAATTAATGTTGAGCGGAAGGTCTATTCATTAACGAAAAAACTGGGGGAGATTAGTTCTGGAAAAAATATTTATGTTAATGCCAATGAATTTATAAATGATAATGGCAGAATTGAATCACAAGGTGATTTAATTTTAACAGGAAATAATGCTAATTTATTTCATCAAGGTATTGGCGAGATAAATATATGGAATAAATATCATTCATCGTACCAAGATTTAGGTGTTTATGCGGATGAAACAGAGGATACAGGGACGTATGATATTTTTTATGTTAGTGAACCGTTACTTTTCAAATTAGTAGATAAATATTCATCTTGGAATGTTTATCAAAATGATATCCCCTTTATTTCTGCTGGAAAAAGTTTGGCTTTAGATTTTAAAAACAAAATCAATATAAATAGAAAGTCTCCAATAACAAGTTTGCCAATAAAAAAGCTACATGAAATAGAAAATAAATCATATGATATAAGGGCGAAAAATATTTTATTAAGCAGTAGTGATATTTATGCAGTGGCTAAGATTAATGCATTAAATGAACTGTCATTAATCACGAGTAAAGATATGAACTTGAATTATTCATATTTAACGGGAAATGAAAATGTAAGTCTATTGTCAAATGGTGATGTTAAATTAAATAATGTTAACGTTTCTGGTAAAAATGCTTTAATTATGTCTAAAAATGGAGGGGTAAATTATACATTGAATCCCCCCCATATATATAAAGAAGGTTTGTTGTCAGGTTCTGCTATTAATGTCTCAGATACAATTAATTTTAATGCAGGTAAGAATATACTTATAAATAACATTATTTTAAGTAAGTTTAGTAAGTTAAATATTACTGCAAATGGTAATGTGAAAATTTCCCGAGAGGAATCTCGGTTTTTGAACGAATCTCAATTAGAAAAAAAAGATACTGTTAATCAACAAATAAAAAAAGTGGGAATATGGGAAAGTCTGGGTGATATGAGTTTTTCAGCTGGAGGAAGTATTCTCAGCCAAGGTATCACTTTTAAAAGTGGCCAATCTCTGACTTTTAATGCAGGTCAAGATATTAACTTAGCTTCAAAAGCTATCAAGGATGTTGATACTCTCTTTCAAACCAATCGTTATCCTGAATTGCGATCCCAATTGATAGCAAACGGTAATATTACGCTTAATGCCGCTCGTGATATAGATTTAAAATCAGCCTTACTTCTATCTAAGAACAACACCACTATATTATCTGGTCGAGATATGAAGCTCACTGCAAGCTTATATTCCGCTATTCCAGATAGTCATGAAGACTTGCAAGATACTCGTTATGTGACAACCTCTATTTCTGGTGATAAAGGCTTAACATTGGCCTCTAATAGTACAATTACCTCTCAGGGAAGCTCATTAAAGTCACTCAATGATATTAATATTTCTGCTGGCGGTAATATTCGATTTGAATCAATTAAAACACACTATCGCAAGCAAGAAGGTAACGAGCTACAAGATTTATACCGTCAAATTGGTTCTAATATTAATAGCGCTAAAAATCTAACAATAGTTTCAGAAGGCAGTATTTTATTTCAAGCATCTCGCCTTGCCGCTAAAGGTATGATGGACATTGCTGCAAAAGGTGGCTATCTCTATGCACAAGCGATGGAAGAAACTAGCCACTATGAAGAAGAAGAAGAGAAATGCAATAAATGGACACTTTGTATTACCAAAAACAGTGTTAATAAAACATATAGCGAAAGAAAAAATAAGGTCACTGAATTTACGGCAGGTAAGGATATTAATTTATACGCCAAAGATGATGTGACATTAGAAGCCACAAAAATTAATACGGGTAAAAATGTAAAAATTATTAGTCAAACTGGCAAAGTTAATTTTAAAGCTGTTAAAAATACCACATTTGAACAAATCATCTCAAACTCAAAAGGCTTTTATATTACACAGCGTAATAAAGGCTATAAAGATGATAAGTGGGTGTTACCTGTACTTCATATTGGCGGAAAACTGACGGTTAACGCTAAAAAAGGTATTACTGCAGATGTTAAGGCTAAAAATAATCAAAGTTTGCAGAATGCATTGAATGTTTTAGGTGAAACAAAAGGTACGAAATGGCTGGCAGGACTAAAAGATCGTAAAGATGTGCAGTGGAATTTAGTAAAAGATGCCTATGATAGTTGGGATTATAAAAGCCAAAGTTTGGATCCCGTAGCTTCAGCATTAATTATGATCGTTGTTGCGGCTGCAACATCGGGTTCAGGGTTAGCGGCATGGGCAGGTGAAGGCGCTGTTTCTGCTACGGGCGCGACTGGAATGACTGCAGACGTTATTGCGGGTGCAGGCTATTCAGGAATGACAGCGCTCACGAGCCAAGCAGCCGTCGCATTGGCAGAAAATAAAGGTGATTTATCTAAAACACTTAATACATTAGGTAAAAGTGAGACAGTCAAAACCATTATTACCCAAATGGTTATCTCTGGTGCATTAAATGGTTTAGATGTCAAAATGGGATGGACATCAGGAAACCCTGCCGCTGCTAAATTACCCTTACTCAGTAATGGAGACTGGACTAAAGTTGCACAGCGAGTTGCTTCTCATTCAGTGATTGGTTCTACATTAAACACAACGATTCAGGGTGGAAGCTTTAGCGATAATTTTAGAAATGCTTTACTGAGCAATGTGGCCAATCAAATTAACGCTGAAGGGGCAAAACTGATTGGTAATAACGGTGAGATTTTAGGTCATACAGGAAAAGTTTTAAGCCACGCTGTTGTTTCGGGGATAAGTGCTGAAATATCGGGTGGTGATGCTAAAGGGGCGGTTGTGGGAGCTTTAGCTGCGGAGCTTGCTGCGATCACACTAGACAGTAATTTATTTAAACCGTCATATCTGAATGAAAAAGAAAAGCAAATTGCGTTAATGCAGAATGCATTAAGTGGAAATAAGGCGGAAACACAGTTTACGAAAGTATTAGGCGCATTTGCGGGGGCATTAGTAACACATAAGCCTGAAGGCGCTTTTTCAGCAGCGAATAGTGCTGAGCTCGTTTTCTCTTATAACTACACAGATCATATGCTAACGGAAATAGCATTAGAAAATAATAAAGATATGTTTGCAGCCGCTAAAGGGGATAAAGCAGCAGCGCGACGAGTCGAGGCGAGACAGGAAGCCGCTGCACTTGTTGGCTTAGTCGCAGGGGGAGGAGCTGTTCTTGTTATTGGTGGTGAACTTGTCGTCGCGGCAACTCCTGAATTATTAGCGACTGCTCAAGTTGCTTTAACTAGTTGTAAAGCCAGTTTTGTTTATTGTGTTAACAAAATAGGAATTGGTGTCGCTGATATTGTTGTTCCAGAAGCGGCTATTTCAGGTGCTGCCATCGGGGGTGCGGGCTATAAGGTCATTGCAAGTTCTGATGAGGTAGCAAAAGCTTTAGCCGATTCGATGATAAAAAGCGCTAAGCCACTGTTGGCAGGTGGAAAGCTAAATACGACTTCATTAACGCCAATTATAGAAAAAGAGCAGCGGCTGATCGCTGCTAATAAAAAGGCTATAGTCGCGAATAAGCTTATTCCTGAAAATTTCATCTCTAAAATTACAGCGCATAATACCCAATTAGGTGTTTTAAATGCTAAAAAAACAGGAATATCAGGGGCGCATAAACAAGATGCTTTCTTGGAGTCTGTAGAAATAGCAGGTGCAAAAATTAATTTGAAAACAACAGATAATAGTTTTCCAGGATTAATAGAGTATAAGTATCAATTACCAGCTATAGCAGGTAATGGCCCAAGTGTAGGTAAAGTTATTGGGTATAAGAAAGTTGAGTCAAAAACAACTTATGATCCTGCAGTACTACCAGACATAAAAGTTACTAATATGTCAAATCAAGCAGCAAAACAGGCAGAGAGTTACTTTCAGTTTAACCCATCAAAAGGTCTATATGATGTGAAAGTTGATGGATATTGGTTTAGAGTTACCAAAGACTCGAAAACAGGTGAAATAAGCAATGCTTTTATTACAATGCCCTCGAGGAATAGCAAATGATAAATAATTTAGTTTGGTTGAAAAAAGTAGAACAATCCCTCTTAGAAAATGGAGGAAGAGATTTATATTGTTTATTAGAAGTTATGTATAAAGAGCAAAAAATGAATTTTCAGCAATTTATTTATGATGCATCGAGGGGGATTGGATGTGTTGTTTCCGAAGGACTAGAATATGTCTTAGACCAAGATTTAGATGATCCAAACGAGTTTGATGAAGTCAGTTTTATCCTTGGAGACTATGAAAGCTCAACATTATCCCCTCCTAAATTTGTTGAGCTAATGCAGGTAATAACAGATAGTTATGTAAGTTTTGAACCGAGCAATAAACACTCAATAGAACGCTCTATGTCTAGGCTTAAAGAACGTTATACATGATCTCAGTCCACACTCGTATCTTCTTTTGAAGGCTTATTACGCTTTAGCCAGCCGGATAATCACTCGTCTGGCTTGGCGGGTGAAGGTAGTGATTATCTTTATTCGTTGCTGTAATTGGTAACTATATAGATCGTGAAACTAGTCAATCTAAACCGACAAAAAACGGTATTGTCCATTATGGGGAAATGGTGTCCATATTATCCCATCAAGGCCATCGGAGTAATAAAAACATGCAGCAAAAAAATACTCAATTAGTTAATCGTTTACAGTTATGTATGCAAAGAGCCTTATTGGGGGCTATAACACCTAATATTAGAGCAATTCTTGCTGAACTAATTAAAAACAAAATTAAAATATACTTTTATTACGATGGGGAAATTCAAGATGATGATGAAGAAAATGCTTCTATTGTAACCTCAGAGATTATTGCGGATTTTGATGATGAATTTGACATTGATTTAATAATTAAACAAATCGATTATCCTATAGATATTGTTCATCCCATTGGAATATGTGTTTATTATAGAAAGGAAGGCCATTAGTTTAATTAAGTAGAAGCAGGGAGACTCCATTTTTATACTGGGATCTCCTTAGCCGTCTTACTCGTTCTGTTCTCTGCTAGGGAAGAAGCGGCTACTGCCATCGGGAGTGCGGGCTATAAGGTCATTGCAAGTTCTGATGAGATTGCCAAAACTTTAGCCGATTCAATGATAAAAAGCGCTAAGCCACTGTTGTCAGGTGGAAAGCTAAATACGATTTCACTAACGCCAATTATAGAAAAAGAGCAGAGGCTGATCGCTGCTAATAAAAAGGTTATAGAGGGAAATAATGTAAACAAGCTTCCTGATAATCAAAATACAAATATTGTTGCAAATCCATTAATTGGAATAACACAAAAACAGCTCGATAAAAAATTCAAGCATGCTGTTGATTTTGGAATAACGACAACGAAGAAAAACCCAGAAACTCTTAGGCAATACGAAAGTGCGATTAATAATCATATGACTGATAAAGTAACTCCCCCTAAAGGTACTTATGGTTTTGTAATAAACTCTAAAGTTTATTTTAATTCAAACACTAATAATGCTGTTGTGCTTGATAGTTCGGGTAATTTTGTAACGGGTTTTAAGCTTACATCAGGCACAGCTCAGTTCGATAATTATATGAAAAATGGAGTGTTACGATGAGTTTTATACTATTAGAGTTCACAAAATCATATGTTCAAGGTAGGGTTAAACCTGAAACTTTTAGTGAAGCTTATATTGAGCTTTACCGGATAGAAAGAGATCAGAATTTATTACTAAAAGATAATGCAGAGCTGAGTGAATATCTTTCTAGTATTTTTTGTATAGTAGATCTTTATAATCCTGAGTTAGATAAAGAAGAATACGAATTCAATGATGAAGACCTTTTTATTCAAGTAAGTACAGAATTAAAAAAGTTACATAATAAAACCTAATTCTCAATAGCGGTCACTAAATGACCACTATGTTTGATTTTTATCTACTATCCACTTCCCCTAAAATGGGCGTGTCTCAATCAATGGGGAGTGGACAAAATCAGAACGATTATATTGGGAAAACTCTAAAACGGTGACCAATTTTTATTGACCACTTCAGCTTAGATTAACAACACTTTATATAAAGAAATAAAATATATTATGAAATATAAACTTTTCGATGTTATTGTTTTAAATGAAGATATTTTAGAGCACAACCTTAAAGCGGGTATGGTTGGAGCTATAGTTGATATATATTCTGAGCCTGAAGATGCGTATGAAGTAGAGTTTTGTGATAAAGATGGTCAGACTATATGCATGTTACCTCTATATAATTATCAAATATTAGCTTTAGAATAGCTCTTGAGGAAGGAGCCCAGTTTATCACTGGGCTACCTTACTTTCTTCAGCCAGCCGGATAATCACTCGTCTGGCTTGGCGGGTGAAGGCAGTGATTATCTTTATGAATTGCTGTGGTTGGTAATCGAAAACGGACTAAAAATTGCACAGTGAGTTCCTGCTCATTTATTACTTGGAACTCATTCAGACTATTTTATATATATATTAATAATTATAGAATCATATTTTATCTTGGGGATTTTGTTTTATTAATAACTCATTGATAATGAATTATTTTGTGTTATTTACAATCTATAAGGCATCAAAAAACGTGACATGTCACAACGATTAAATATGCATTATAACGCTACGTTGCAGCTCTATTTGCGAATAAATTGGCGATATCATCGGTATCAGAACGTTGATATTGATGATTTTCTTACCACTCAATTTGAATTTTAATTAATCTCATTTCAACTGATTAATCAGTTAGATTTGAGTGATGAGGAAAAATTTATAGGTAAAATGATGACTGCTTTAGATAAAGATTAAACACCAACTTCCACATAAGCTGTTTCATTCCTGTTATCAGCTCATAATAACCACTTTTAATATTAAGAAAGCGTTATAAAAATAGTTAAATTGAAATGAATGTTTCAATTTATGGGTTTGTGATTGCTTAACATTATTTTAAAACCTTCATCGGGTAATGGCTTAGCGCCATGAGAGCTTAATCTATTGATCTTATGCTGTTCATTCTTCAATCTCGTATTGGCTGATAACGAGGAACTCACTGTATTAACTAGCC
Source organism: Providencia burhodogranariea DSM 19968 (assembly GCF_000314855.2). Classification (GTDB taxonomy): domain Bacteria; phylum Pseudomonadota; class Gammaproteobacteria; order Enterobacterales; family Enterobacteriaceae; genus Providencia; species Providencia burhodogranariea. The sequence goes on from NZ_KB233222.1 coordinate 300,656, forward strand.
TTCAATGCACCTCAGATACTCTCAAAGTATTGCCTATATTTCCCTCGAATTGTTTTTAATTTACATTGTTATTTTGTGATCGAAATAACACTAAAAACCCACTTTCCTATAACATTTGTTACCTAGCGCTCAAAAATATAATTTCCAAATAATTATAAATTGAAATGAACGTTTTATTTGCTATATTTCATCATATCCTAATAGTGGATTTATAGCCTCAAGGAGCATTTACATGTTCAATATAGCACTATTTGGCGCAGGACGTATCGGACAGGTTCACGCTGTCAATATTGCCGGCCACAAAGAAACCACACTTTACTCTGTGATTGACCCATACCAACCCAATGCCCTTTCACTGGCTGAAAAATACCAAGCGAAAGTTCAATCTACAGAAGAAGCGATGAAAGATCCAAATGTTCATGGCGTCTTGATTGCTTCTGCAACAGATACTCACGCAGATTTAATAGAGCTGGCAGCAAAACATAAAAAAGTCATTTTTTGTGAGAAGCCTGTGCACTTAGATCTTGAGCGCGTAAGGCAGTGCTTAAAAAGCGTCAAAGAACATAACGTTCCACTATTTATCGGTTTTAATCGCCGTTACGACCCTCAGTTCCGTCACCTGAAAAATTTATTCGAACAAGGTGCAATTGGTAAAGCTGAATCTTTAATTATTACATCACGGGATCCATCACCACCGCCTGCGGAATACGTTAAAGTATCAGGTGGTATGTTTAGAGATATGACGATCCACGATTTTGACATGGCGCGCTTTATGATTGGTGAAGATCCATGTTCAGTTTACGCACAAGGTAGCAATGTGGTTGATCCAGCAATTGGTCAAGCCGGTGATATTGATACCGCATTTATTATTTTAAAATTCCCATCTGGTGCGATGGCAACTATTTCGAATAGTCGTCGTTCTGGATATGGCTACGATCAGCGTATCGAACTACATGGTGAAAAAGGTTTATTAACCGCAGGCAATATCAAAGAAAACAGTGTTGAGTTTTTGAGTGATGTGGGTTGTTTATCCGCTAAACCTGAGTTCTTCTTTTTACAACGTTACCATGAAGCATATAAAGCTGAGTGGAATCACTTTGTTGATATTCTTGCAGGACGCGCAGAATCTGAAACAACAGGAACTGATGGCGAGCTGGCACTTTATCTGGCAGATAAAGCATTAGAGTCATTAAAATCAGGTAAAGAAGTTCAGCTGTAAAATAAAAAATAAATCCGATTATAAAAATAAAGAACGGGAGTTACGGTTCCCGTTCTTATAAAAACTCTAAAAATATTAATAACTCTACAATGATTAAAATAAGAAGTCCGGAGGAATAATGCTGGCTTTACAATTAATGCAAAGGTATGCAGATAAATTATCTATCGTTATGCCCCTGAATAAGTCATGTTTTCATTTATACTCCAATCAGGATGTTTTATTCGTATCGTTTGGATTCATTAATAAACTAAATAGTGTAACTCTTTCAAAAAGCTATTTATCTCAGGCCTGAAATTACCTAGGTAATGATTAAAATCAGCGTGTCATAATATTTTTATTATTTAACTTAATGAAAAAATAGCCGGTACCCGTCAAATTTAAACTTACATAGTTTGCGATGTAAATATAGAAGAATAATTCAGGTTGGTTAAATCGCCGTGGTATCGATGTTATTCCAAATATCGTCGTAGTTTCACAACATGTAATTTGAATGAATCAAGAGGGCGCTTTTGGCACGACAGAGTGATCCAGATAAAAGGTAAAAATTATGTCATTAATAATGAATCTCAATGAACAGCAAAGAAAAAGACTGCATCAAATTACGCTAGTTGCCACTTTTGGTGGATTGCTTTTTGGTTACGATACTGGTGTCATTAATGGTGCTTTTTCTTCATTAAAAGAAAATATGGGGCTAACGCCAACAACTGAAGGCTTAGTCATGAGTGTTCTGTTGGTGGGAGCTGCGCTAGGTAGTATCGGTGGTGGTCGTTTTTCTGATTATCTTGGCCGTCGTACTTATTTGTTATATCTCTCATTTATTTTTCTTGCAGGTGCATTGTTATCTGCTGTCGCGCCGAATATCGAAATACTTTTAATTGCTCGATTCTTACTTGGCTTTGCTGTCGGTGGCGCTTCAGTTACTGCGCCAACCTTTATTTCTGAAGTTGCACCGACGGAAATGCGGGGTAAGTTAACAGGGCTTAATGAAGTTGCTATTGTTATTGGCCAATTAGCGGCTTTCGCCATCAATGCCATTATTGGTTATGTTTGGGGGCATTTACCCGAAGTTTGGCGCTATATGTTGTTAGTTCAAGCTGTCCCTGCGTTATGCTTATTGTTTGGGATGTTGAAAGCACCTGAAAGCCCACGTTGGTTAATGAGTAAAAACCGTCGTGAAGAAGCTCTACATATTCTAAAGCAGATCCGTCCTGAGAAAAGAGCACTTCAAGAGTATAACGATATTGTAACTCTTCTTGATGTTGAGGCTGCTGAAGGGAAAAAGAACCCTAATGCACACAAGAAAAATCTGGCATTAATTTTCCATACGCCATGGATTTTTAAATTGGTATTAATTGGTATTGTTTGGGCTGCATTACAGCAGACGACTGGTGTCAACGTCATCATGTACTACGGTACGGAGATCTTAAAAACAGCTGGCTTCTCTGACCAAACTTCATTGGTGTTAAACGTATTAAATGGCGTATTCTCAGTCGGCGGTATGTTAGTTGGGGTTATTTTCTTAGTTGACCGTTTTAAACGTAAAACCTTGATTGTGTCTGGCTTCGCATTAATGGCAACACTACATTTATTAATTGCTGCGGCAGATTATTATCTCGCTGGCGATCTGAAAGCGACATTAATTTGGTTATTAGGGGCGGTGTTCGTTGGTGTCATGCAAGGAACAATGGGCTTCTTGACCTGGGTGGTATTAGCTGAGCTGTTCCCTCTGAAAATACGCGGCCTCTCAATGGGGATCTCGGTCTTCTTTATGTGGATCATGAATGCGATCGTGAGTTATCTATTCCCACTGATGCAAGCTGAGCTTGGTTTAGGTCCAGTATTCCTGATCCTCGCCGTGATTAACTATTTAGCGATACTCTTTGTGGTGAAATTACTCCCAGAAACCTCTAATAAGTCATTGGAAGAGCTGGAAGAAGAACTTTCAACAATGTAGTCATCGATCATGTTCAATATAAATACACCGATTTATCAGTAAAGAGGTTCGTATATGATAGAGAAAATTACGGCAAGTAACCTACATTTAGGTTGCCAAGCTAGAAACAAGGCAGAAGTGCTGACGATGGTTGGTAATGAATTCAAAAATAAAGGATATGTGAATCAGGATTGTGTTCACTTTCTCAATGAAAGAGAGCAGCAGATCTCCACCTTTTTGGGCAATGGTATTACATTGCCTCATTTGCCTAAATCGGCGAATGATATCATTGTGACAAATGGTGTTGAGATATTTCAGTTTCCTGATGGCGTTATTTGGGACAGAACTAACGTGATGTTTATTGCCATTGGTGTCATTGCCAAATCAAGGGAGCATATTGAGGTATTGAGGGAAATAGCATTAATTTTCAGTGATGAATTTATTTCGAATGCACTATCACTGACCTCAAGTGAAGAGGAATTTCTCACTATTTTGCATCGTTAATAGCCAAACCCATGGGGCTTTCCTGTTCCATGGGTTCATTTCAATTTAGTATGAAACCTAGCGTATTTCATTTCATCCATTCTGTTTCATTCTATTTTTCATTTCATTTTCTTCTGTTTATCATTTGTTAGCTATTTTTTATTCCCTTATATATTAATGAATTAAGCAAAAAATTAACGCCAGATCACATAATGAAATTAATGTTTCTAGATTTATTGAAAATGAAATGAATATTCCGTATAACGTTAATATCAAATCAACACATCAGGTAGAGTCATCGGGGTTTAGCTTGCGCTACAGACGATGAGCCGAATGAAGGGAGAGTACAGAATGAAAGAAATCCGCATTGGTCTGATTGGTACCGGTTATATAGGTCGTGCTCATGCAATTGCTTATGCACAAGCACCGACAGTTTTCCCTTTAAAAGGCAAATTAATTCGGGAAATGGTGGCTGAAGTCACACCTGAATTAGCTGAAGTTCGTGCAAAAGAGATGGGGTTTAATCGTTCCACTGATGATTGGCGCAAACTTGTCGCTGACCCGAACATTGATGTTGTTGATATTTGTTCACCAAACTTCTTACACAAAGAAATGGCAATGGAAGCAATTAAACACGGTAAGCATGTTTATTGTGAAAAACCATTGGCATTAAATTCCCAAGATGCAAAAGAGATGGTTGTTGTAGCTAAAAAAGCAGGTGTAAAAACCTTAGTGGGCTTCAACTATATGAAAAACCCCACCGCTCAGTTGGCTAAAGAAATTATTGCTAACGGAGAAATTGGTGAGGTCATTCATTTCTATGGCACACATAACGAAGATTACATGGCGGATCCAAAATCGCCTATTCATTGGCACTGTTTTAAAGAAAAAGCTGGTTTAGGGGCATTAGGTGATTTGTCTGCACACATTGTCAATATGGCTCAATTCTTAGTCGGCGATATTGAAACAGTTTGCGGTGATATGGAGATCGTTATCAAAGAGCGTCCAGAAAAAATCGGTTCTTCAATCATGGTACCTGTTGAAAATGAAGATCAAGCGCATGCAATGATCCGTTTTACGGGCGGGGCAATGGGGGTGATTGAAACATCAAGAATTGCTTCCGGGCGTAAGATGGGGCTGACCTATGTGGTCACGGGGACAAAAGGAACCTTGTCTTTTACTCAAGAGCGCATGGCAGAGCTGAAATTGTATCGTCACGATGAGCCATCAAACCGCCAAGGATTTAAAACCATTTTAGTTGGGCCTGAGCATCCAGATTATGCACCATTCTGTAACGGTGCTGGGCATGGTATTGGATTCAACGACCAAAAAACAGTTGAAGTCCGCGATTTAATTGATGGTGTTGCAACAGGGCAAGATATGTGGCCTGACTTTGAAGAAGGCTGGAAAGTATCACGAATTCTTGATGCTATTGCCCGCTCTTATGAAGAGCAACGCTGGGTCAAAGTCACTGAAATTAATTAATTCTGTTGCAGTTAAGGGGTGAGTAATGGATAAGCAGAAGAAGTTCGATGTTATCTGTATGGGTCGCATTGCTGTTGACCTTTACGGACAGCAGATAGGTTCATGTTTAGAAGATATGAGCAGTTTTGCAAAGTACCTTGGCGGTTCTTCTGGGAACGTTGCATATGGTACAGCGATACAAGGTTTAAAATCATCTATGTTAGCGCGTGTTGGCGATGAGCACATGGGACGCTTTATTCGTGAAGAATTGCAGCGTATAGGTTGCGATACTAGCCATTTGATTACTGACAAAGAAAGACTGACCGCCTTGGTGATCCTCGGGATCAAAGATAAAGATACTTTTCCATTAATTTTCTATCGTGATAATTGTGCAGATATGGCAATCACTTCAACTGATTTTAGCGAAGAGTACATTGCTTCAGCACGTTGTTTGGCGATTACAGGAACACATTTATCTCACCCTAAAACGCGTGCAGCAGTTTTAACCGCATTAGAATATGCCAAACGTAATGGTGTTAAAACCGCTATCGATATTGATTATCGTCCTGTTCTTTGGGGACTGACCTCACTTGGTGATGGGGAAACGCGCTTTATTGAATCAGATAAAGTCACTAAAGAACTACAGGAAGTATTGTCACTATTTGACTTGATTGTGGGCACAGAAGAAGAATTTCACATTGCAGGCGGATCGACAGACACAATCCAAGCATTGAAAAATATTCGCCAATTAACAGATGCAGAATTGGTCTGTAAACGTGGGTCATTTGGTTGTTCGGTATTTACAGGAGCAATCCCAGAAACCCTAGACGAAGGCATAACTGTTAAAGGTGTGCGCGTTGAAGTACTGAATGTACTTGGTGCTGGTGACGCATTTATGTCAGGTTTATTGCGTGGTTATCTCAATGGTGAAGGTTGGGAAAAAGCGGCAGCTTATGCAAATGCTTGTGGAGCTCTGGTTGTTTCACGCCATGGTTGTTCCCCAGCAATGCCAAGTAAAATAGAATTAGACAATTACCTTGAACGTGCCACCGCAGTACCTCGTCCTGATTTAGATCCAATGTTGAATCATTTACACCGTGTTACGACGCGTGGAACACAGTGGGAAGAGCTGTGTGTGATGGCTTTCGACCACCGAATTCAGTTTGTGGATATGGCTCGGGCTGCTGATGTAGATATTTCATGTATTCCTTATCTGAAAAAACTGATTTTCCGTGCTAGCCGTGAAGTTGCTGAAGAAGCAGGGTTGCAAGGAAAAGCAGGTTTACTTTGTGACAGCACCTTTGGCCAAGATGTTTTGAATGATGTGACAGGGCGTGGCTGGTGGATTGCTCGCCCAATAGAGCTGCCAGCATCTCGGCCGTTATGTTTAGAGCATGGCAATATCGGCTCTCAATTGGTCAGTTGGCCAAAAGAGCATATTGTGAAGTGCTTAGTTTTCTTCCATCCAGAGGATAGCCATCCACTGCGCCTTGAACAGGAAAAAACAGTTCAAGAAGTGTATAGCGCTTGTTGCCAGTCGGGGCATGAATTACTGCTTGAGGTGATACTACCTGCTGATATGGAACGCAATGATGAGCTTTATTTACGCGCAATCCAACGATTCTATAACTTAGGTATCAAGCCTGATTGGTGGAAGCTACCACCATTACAATCCGAAAATTGGGATGAAGTGCAGTCATTGATTCAAAAACGCGACCCTTATTGCCGTGGTGTTGTGTTATTAGGTCTTGATGCGCCACAAGCTGAACTTCAAGCAGGTTTCAATGCCGCTGCGGGCAAATCTATCGTGAAAGGGTTCGCAGTAGGTCGCACATTGTTTGGTAAACCTTCAATCGCGTGGATGAAAGGCGAACTGGATGATGATGTGTTAGTCCAAACCATTAAAGCGAATTACCACAACCTGATCGCCTTATGGCGTCAGCGTAAATAATATTACTCTTACCTTATACACAGGAGCTTCATCATGGCAATTCAACTTGGTATCAACCCTTTGACATGGACCAATGATGATTTACCAACTCTAGGGGCGGAAACGCCGCTGGAAACCTGTCTGACTGAAGGCCGTCAGGCAGGATTCGTCGGTTTTGAACTAGGTAACAAATTTCCACGTAAAGCAGAGATTTTAGGCCCAATTTTAGAGAAGCATGATCTTAAATTGGTTTCAGGTTGGTATTCCGGTGAATTGCTGACTCGTAGCGTAGAAGAAGAAATTGAAGCCGTACAAGATCACTTAGCGTTGTTGCGTGACTTGGGCGCGAAAGTGCTGGTGTTTGCTGAAGTGACCAACTGTATTCATGGTGATCAAGACAAACCCGTACATTTGCGTCCATTATTCCCAGCAGAACAATGGGAAGAGTATGGTAAAAAGCTGACTGAGTTCGCTAAATACACTTTGTCTCAAGGTGTGCAAATTGCTTATCACCATCACATGGGAACAGTAATTGAATCAGCTGAAGATGTTGATAATCTGATGAAATACACAGGTGATGAAGTGGGTTTACTGCTTGATACAGGTCATTTAACATTTGCAGGTGCGGATCCGGTTGAAGTGGCTAAACGTTGGGCAAAACGCATTAACCATGTTCACTGCAAAGATATTCGTGCGGATGTGCTTAAAGATGTTAAAAATCGTAAAATCAGCTTCTTGAATGCAGTATTAGCGGGTGTGTTTACTGTACCGGGCGATGGCTGTGTTGACTACCCAGCGGTCTTTAAAGTATTGAAAAATAGTCAATATGAAAATGGTTGGCTGGTGGTTGAAGCAGAACAGGATCCTGCAGTCGCTAACCCTTTGACTTATGCTACATTGGGTTATAACAATCTGCATAAATTTGCGAAAGATGCGGGTCTTATTTAAGACATAAATAAAGATATATATATTCGTCATACTTCAATTTGCATGGTTGTTGAGTACATTCAGCTAGCCGAGTCATATAGGTTATCGATGCTCCCCGCCTATCTGCACTTGTCGCCTACCTGCAAATAGAATTATTTAGAGTATAAAAAATAATTTGAGTTGCAGGTAGGTGATAAAAGAAGCTTCCTCAATAAAGAGAGAGTCTTTTGGGTTACTAAACCAATACAATCCCTGCAACTTAAAGTATTCCTTTTAGCGGTCGAGGTAAGCAATATGTCTAAACTACTGTCGAAGTATCATTCTCCTGATGAGCATCAGCGTACTCAGCATATTACGCCTGAATCTGCTCATTGGGGATATGTCCATTTTGATGCATATGAACTAAAACAAGGCGAGTCAATTTCCTTGCCTGCATCTGAAAATGAAGTGTGTCTGGTACTGGTTGCAGGTAAAGCGACAGTGAAAACACCTGGGCACACATTTAAAAATATCGGGGATCGCATGGATCCTTTCGAGCGCAAAAAACCTTATGCAGTTTATGTCACAGCACAAGAATCTGTCGAGGTGACTGCGGAAACAGCGCTAGAATTAGCAGTTTGCCAAGCCAAAGGTAAAGGTACATATCCAACACGTTTAATTGGGCCAGACGACATTGGTGCGGAGCAACGTGGATATGGCAACAATAAGCGTTATGTTCATAATATTCTGCCTGATAATAAGTCCGCAGATAGTTTATTGGTTGTTGAAGTCTATACAGATGAAGGGTGCACGAGTTCTTATCCGAGCCATAAACATGATGTTGATAATGAGCCAGAAGAAACCTATCTGGAAGAGACCTATTATCATCGTTTAAACCCATCACAGGGTTTTTGTATGCAACGAGTTTATACTGATGATCGTGAATTAGATGAGTCCATGGCCGTGTATAACAAAGACGTAGTCATGGTGCCAAAAGGGTATCACCCAATGGCAACAATAGCAGGCTACGATAGCTATTACCTCAATGTGATGGCTGGACCAACACGTAAGTGGTTATTTACGTGGGAAAAAGATCATAACTGGATTAATAGTGAAGAGTATGCAGCGAAGCACCGTGATAAAAAATAATTCTTAGCCACTCTTCAAACTAAAATCAAATCTGTTGTCTATTTTTGCCAGTAATTTTTTACTGGCTTTTTTTATTATTATATTAATAGCTATAACTAGCTTTATGTGGAAAATTCCAGCAATGCCAATGTTGCAAGATGTTCTGTAATTAAAATCACATTATTAATATATTAACCTACCTGAGTGTTTTGTTTGTGTTAATTTTATGTAAATGAAAAGGTTGATCATGAGGTTAAAATGAAACGCAAAACTGGTTTTTTCTTTGATGAGCATTGTTTCTGGCATAGTACAGGCCTGCATGCCACAACATTGCCTGTTGGCGGTTGGGTCCAACCTCCAGCAGGAGCTGCACATGCAGAATCGCCAGAAACTAAAAGACGATTAAAAAACCTTATGGATGTCTCTGGGTTAAGCCGTTCATTAGTTTTATCTTCAGCTGAACCCGTTAGTGAGGAAATCCTCCTAAAAATACATCCACAAGAGTATTTAACTCGCTTTAAACATCTGAGTGATAATGGCGGGGGGCTGCTTGGTAAAGAAGCGCCTCTTGGCCCAGGAAGCTATGAAATCGCTAAATTATCGGTAGGATTAGCCTGTGCAGCGGTGGAAGCAGTGCTTCAAGGTGAGTTAGATAATGCTTACAGCCTTTCTCGTCCACCCGGACATCATTGCTTACCTGATGAATCTATGGGATTTTGTTTTCTTGCCAACATACCATTAGCTATCGAACGAGCCAAAGAGCGATTCAATTTAAAACGCGTCGCTGTTATTGACTGGGATGTACATCATGGAAATGGAACTCAACATATTTTCTGGGATCGTTCAGATGTTTTGACGATTTCGCTACACCAAGATGGTTGTTTTCCTGCGGGTTATGGCGGTGAAGATGATATTGGTGGAGGGGAAGGAACAGGCTATAACTTGAATATACCGTTACTCGCAGGGGCTGGGCATAATAGTTATATTCATGCGATGAAACAGATAGTTATCCCAGCGTTAGAGCGTTTTAAGCCTGATTTAATTATTGTAGCAAGTGGTTATGATGCAAATGCACTAGATCCTTTAGCAAGAATGCAGCTTCATAGCGAAAGTTTTCGTGAAATGACGCAGCTTGTATTGAAGGCTGCGGATAAGCTTTGTGATGGTAAGTTAGTGCTTGTTCATGAAGGTGGCTATTCTGAAGCCTATGTACCTTTTTGTGGGCTGGTCGTTATTGAAGAAATGAGTGGTGTTCGCACAAAAGTCACTGATCCATTATTGGATTTTATAGGTTTACAGCAACCAAGAGCTGAGTTTGAATTATTTCAGCTACAAATGTTGGATAAACTAAAAGTAAAATTTGGTTTGTAATAGCTGATATTGAGAGATCCGCCCCTAAGAATAAGGGGCGGACCTCGATTATCAATAAGCAGCCGTAAATTGCTGGCGAATAAATTGTGGTGTTTCAACTTCGTCAAGGATCGCAACAGCAAGGTCTTGGACTGAAATTTTTGCAGGAATATTGCCATTCATCAATAATTGGTTCCCCCCAAGCCTAAACGTTTCTGTACGTACACCAGATTCTAAAACAGCAGCTGGGGAAACAAATGTCCAATTTAATTCTGGCATGTTTTGCAGTATTTGTTTTAATTCCCTAACAGCTTGCGCACCCGGCTTGATAGCCGCTGGAAAATCAGGTGAATCAATTAGGTCAACGCCTGGTGCAATCTCAAGGCTTCCAGCACCACCGACGACGACAAAGCGCTTGATGCCTGACTGCTTAATCGCTTGTAAAATAGCGTTGTTGCCCGCGACCGTGTCTTTATATAAATTCGGGTTTTTCCAGCCGCCATTAAATGCACTGATTACGACATCTTGCCCTTTAAGCCGAGAAGTTAACCAAGAAACATCTAAAATATCCCCCACAGCTGTTATCAAATGGGCATGTTGAGGAATTTGATTACTGTGGCGAGAAATAGCCGTAACTTGATGATGGCGAAGTAGCGCTTCTTCGACCAATACTTTGCCTACAAAACCAGTTGCACCAATAATGGATATTTTCATATTTTGCCCCGCAAGTTATTGATAATAATAAACTATAGTTTGAATCTATCGCGTTCATTGAATCAGGTTTTCTACGTAGCTCTCTTCAAGTATATCTCAACACTGATGAATTTGGTGTATCCCATTCGCACTTTACCATTAGTTACGCTCGGCCTCGTAATTTATGGTTTTATTTCAGTAATGCGAGTTTGCGAACTTTGGCTGTCTACTCAAAATATATTTTTAGTATTGGCATGATGTTTGGTTAATGCCATCAAATGATATGAGAGTGAGTAGGGTAAAGCAGACAAGAATATCGTGGAAGAGAAAGACGTCAGCCCTGATGTAACAGGGCCAATTAACCGCTATTTGGCATTTCTAAATAGACGCAAAATAATACTGGTAATGATAGCAATCGCACCACCCAATGCAGTTTCTAATACTCTATCAAATAGCAGCATATAGGCAGGATGTCGCCAATAAATGACTTGTTCAAGCACGGAGAGAATAAAGCTGGTCGTGATAAATGTCGTAAAGGTATAACCATGATGAAAACTCATTGGTATAAGAAAAGCAAAAATGACGATAGAGGCAAGGCCAATATAAGGCATCATCGGGGTATTAAATAAAAAGTAAAGAAAAAGAACGGCGATTAAGCTTCCAACAACTCGTTGTATAGTTATACGAATAATACTTTGGGACTTAGGGTGTAAAATAAATACGAAGGTGATGAGTGTCCAATAAAAATGGCCAAAATTAAGTAGGTGAGGAATCCCCAAGGCGAGCAATAATCCAGTAGCATAAGTCATGGAACGGGGAATTATATTCTTTTGTAGAGTAAATAAATTTTGCTCGACTAAACTGCCGGAAATAATGTTATGGCGATGCATTTTTTTACTTAAGATATAACAGACCATTAAGGTAACACTGCTACCAATCAAGAACCCGAAAGCAAGGCTTTTTGAGATATCAGGTAAAATAGTTCCAATGGTTGACATGACAATCATAAATTTCATTGTCAGGTCCATCACAGGGTCTGTACCGTAGAGTTGATAATAAATAAAAGAGAAAACGGCAAGATAAATATAAAAACTTGTGCCTAGACGTAAAGTATCACCGATAAAAACGGCAACCATGATCATAGCAAGCCAAAAAGCAGTATAAATATAATTTTTATACTCTTTTGCTGCGTTGAATAAGTTAAATGCATATAAGGTTGAAAATGCTGCCCACATCGACGCTTGCACATCCATAATGATGAAAGCGGTGGCTGCGCAAAGTAACATACAGCCACTAAACATGAGACCGTCATTAATTGCTGGTATTTTTCTCATAAAAAGACGCTCATAATTACAGTGTAACTTATTATTAATTAAAGTGAATTTATACTATCATAAATATGTACTGTGAGTCTTTCATCAATCAATGTGATTGAAAATAGAGATAAAATTATCCTGTGCGGCATAAAACTGCCCATCGGTTTTTTTTACTAGACAAAAAATGCATAATAATCTTAAGAGCATGTCGTCAGAATTAAAAGAAGGAATAAATAATGCACGTGAATCCCCATGACTTTGTCTGGATCAATAGCCTTGATGATTTACCCGTGGAATCACTACCTGCATGGGCAATCTCTCAATGGAATACTCAATTACCCTTGGTGGTTCGTCGAGAAGTAACAGCTGAAAATAAATTATCAGTGAGCATCAGAGGGATAAAACCAGCTCAGCGTTTTGTGACTCAAATTGATAAATCTGCAATTACACATATTATGAATGTTGAGTCATTGGTAGCTAATTCACGTGAACTACAGCGCTCTATGTTTATTGCTTTGCCTCCTGTTCAGGTTTTATTGTTATTATCTCAACATAATTGGCCGTGGGCGTGGGGTGTGACAGGTAGTTGTGCTTATACTCTGGCGACTGATATACAAAGTATGCTTTCTGGTTGTGATCTTGATATTTTGATCCGCTGTCCTACCCGCCATGAAAAAGAAGATTTTGCTGACTTTGCCATTAAAGCCAATACGCCGTTATGTCATATTGATATTCATGTTGAAACGCCTAAAGGCGGTTTTTCTTTAGCTGAGTGGTTTAAAAACGAGCAAGTCACTTTGCATACTCCACAAGGTGATGTGATGACTGCTGATCCATGGGATGAAAATCTCTAATTGATGGAGGTTTAGGCGGTCAGTGCTGTTAATCTAAGCGAATTGTTCAAATATTAATTTTGATGCTCGTGCAGATGATTTTTTTATCAACATATCATGTTCAAAAGTTGGCCCGCATACGGGCCCTTTTAATTAATGGTTAATGGTTGGCTCTTTTAGACCATCTTGTTGCCATTCTCGCATTGCAGGTAAAGCGAGCATCCGGTCAACCCATTGCTGAGCGGCATTACTCACTGGTAATTGATAACTGCGAATTCGAAATGCAACAGGCGCATAGAAGGCATCAACAGCACTAAATTTATCCCCTGCTAACCATGGCCCACCAAATGTCGTAAAGCCTTCTTGCCATAATTGTTGAAGACGATTGAGGTCTGCTTGTAGTTCACGTGAGAGGGATCCTAGCGGCGCCTGCCTTGCACCATTCATTGGGCATTCTCTGCGCAGAGCGGTGAATCCAGAGTGCATTTCAGCACTAGCACTACGTGCCCATGCACGAGCTGCTCGATCTGATGGCCATGCTTGTGGATGGTCTTCAAACACATATTCACAGATAGCTAATGAATCCCAAACGGTTTGTTTTCCATCCACGAGACAAGGAACTAACCCAGTTGGGGAAAAGCTTTTAAACTTCTCATGACTACTTTTACCATTTTCAAAATAACAAAGATTTTCTTCAAAAGGGATATCGAGTACTTTGAGTAAAATCCAAGGACGTAAAGACCATGAAGAGTAATTTTTATTGGCTATCCAAAGTTTGTACATAGTGTGCCCTTTCTGTCTGTAGTGAAGAATTTATGGTCGAAATACGTTATGAGCATACCAATTTAAAGCTATTTTTTTGGTCTACAAATGATTTATTAGAAATAAATGAAAATTGGTCTATATTTTCTAATTATAACTTATAGCTAAAATGATGATTCTAATATTACTAATAAAATAAATAATACGGTTATTTACAAAAAACAGGGATAACTTTATTTATATTGAATATTTTCAGATAGACAAATAATAATTAATTAAAAAAATCTATTATGTTGATAGTATTTGAATATCTTAAACAAATTATTTGTTTAAGATAGGGATAGGAATAAATGTCGAATCCCCTTATGATCACCTCAGGTTACTAAAACAAACGATTACCTGTTATTTATAAGGTTACTTATTATGCAATGGAAAAATAGTGCCACACGTTATGGGCATATATCGCTGCTCATACATTGGTTGGTTGCAATTGTCGTATATGGAATGTTCGCATTAGGTTTATGGATGGTTTCTCTTGGTTATTATGATAGTTGGTATCATCAAGCTCCTGAGATCCACAAGAGTATAGGAATTTTATTATTTATTGTTATGGCATTTCGTGTTGTTTGGCGTTTTATTTCTCCTTCGCCTAAACCTCTCGAAAGTTATAGTCGCGTTACCAAAATTAGTTCGGCAGTTGCACAGATTTTGATTTACGTAATCTTATTTAGCATTTTGATTAGCGGATATCTAATCTCGACTGCGGATGGGCAACCAATTAGTGTCTTTGATTGGTTTGAAGTACCGGCTTTATTTACTGGTGCAGCAACACAGGCGGATACTGCGGGTGAAATTCATCTATATCTTGCTTGGGCCGTTGTTTTGTTATCAGTTTTGCATGCCTTTGCGGCATTTAAACATCACTTTTTTGATGGTGATATTACTTTAAAAAGAATGTTGGGTTTTAATCCCGATAAATAAACGTGGAGATAGATATGTTTAAGAAAACGGTTCTTGGTCTGACTACAGGTGCATTATTTTTAACAGCAGGTTCAGCATTAGCAGCAACCTACCAATTTGATAAGCAAGGTCAGCACGCATTTATCGAATTCCGTATCCAACATTTAGGTTATAGCTGGGTCTACGGTAGCTTTAAAGATTTTGATGGTAGCTTTACTTATGATGAAAAAGATCCAGCAAAAGATAAAGTTGAAGTAACGATTAAAACGGGTAGCATCGACACCAACCATGCTGAGCGTGATAAGCATATTCGTGGTGGCGACTTCTTAAATGCTGCAAAATTCCCAGAAGCAAAATTTGTTTCAACCGCGGTTAAAAAAGAAGGCGAAACCTATAAAATTACAGGTGACTTCACTCTAAATGGTGTGACTAAACCAATCACTTTAGATGCTAAATTAATGGGCGAAGGTAAAGATCCTTGGGGTGGTTACCGTGCTGGTTTTGAAGCGCAAGGTAATATCAAACTAAAAGACTTCAATATCAAATCTGATCTTGGTCCAAAATCACAAGAAGCTGAATTGTTAATCTCTGTTGAAGGCGTACAAAATAAATAATTGGCCTTTTTGTCAAAAAATAACCTCGGTTCACTTCTGCACCGGGGTTTTTTTATTTTTAATCTTCAAGTTCTTTCCTTTTATCCTATAGCTTGCTGACTTCATAACAGGGTAGAATACATTAAAAATCAAATGGCTTTATATATTCTGTCTATTAAAGACAAGCCAATTGATAGTATTAATTTTTTATATCCAAAATAATTTGAGTTTAATGAAGGCAGTAAGTAACGCTATTTAGGTGAAAAAAACTAACTACATCGATAACTATGTAGTTTAGGGGCTAGCGTAACCGCCAACATACATCTTGGGTTATGAAAGGTATATCTTTTATAGGTGGGGGCGATCCTTGAAGACAAATAGTTCACGCAAAACAGCAGTTGTTGTTGTCATTATTTTTATTGCATTTGCATTTGGTTTTTATTGGCTGGGTAAAGATGATAATACATTATCAACACAAACAGATGCTGGAATTCCATCAACCTCTTTAACGATGCCATTAGGTGTTGATCAAACAGAGGTTATGGCTGAATTAGAAAAGCAAATGCCTGTTATTGCCACGATTAAAAAGCTAAGTCCTCAAACCTATGCAAACATTGAGCAAAGTGCTCGTGATTATGATCCATCGAATGAACAATTGACTCGGCAGGTCTTTGATCAAGTTGTCGGCTCGGTGATGAGCTTAGTCATTGAACGTATTTCTTATGCTTCAGATGAATCTGTTATTAATTTTACTAGCAAGATAAATGATTATTTAAACGTTTTGCTAGAAGTTGATCCTACTGGCCAAACTTGTTTTTATTCGCTATTTCCTTATTTACGTGAATCAGCTGTAATTATTCCACCACAAAAGAGTCAAGCAGTACAACTCAAGCAATTGGCTGCAACGAATGTGCTACTCATTTCGAGTGAAGCAAATATAAAGCAACCTATGTTATCTAGTACAGAGCAAATCGCTATTCTGACGAGTCTCCAACAAAAATTGGTAGAAAAGTATGGTAGCCAATCTTCGATTCTGGGTAATTTAGAGCAAGCAAAACTTCAGCCTGCGGTAACTTGCAAAATAACGATAAGTTTCTACGATGACATCCTTGCGATGCCAGATAATAAGCAAAAAGCAGCTTTCTTAAGAACCTTATTTTCTGCAGCAAACCAATAATTATTAACGCAATGCTTGATTAAGGAATTGATGAGGCATTGTTAAAAAACATCCGTTTTTCGCCTTAAATATTGGTATACAAAGTTGAATTATTGAGTATTTATACTCGCCATACCTCAGGTTTCCAACTGATAAACGATGCTGCCTGTATTCTTATCTAGATAGCGTAATTGGTGTCTGTCTATATTAATTGTGGCTTATTTCGAAGTTAGTAAGCTAAAATTAAGCCGCTTTCCTCTAAAAACTAATAGTTACTTAATATTTCAATTTGATCATTACAGGTGTTCATCTCAAATAAATACTCTATAATTTTATGAGTAATTTGTGATTGTTAATTCATCAATAATATGAATATCGTAATAGAGAAAAGTTGCACAGATTTATTTTATCAAATTGTGATTGTCTAAAAAGCGTATTTTAAAATTATCTGCTTTAACTTTTCTTATTCTAGGAGATGAGATGTCATTTGTTAAAAAAAGTATGGTTGCATTACTGACTGCTGCTGTAGTTTATGTTCCATCAGTGGTAACTCAGGCCTGTACGCGCGTGGTTTATTTGGGTGAAGATCAGCAAACCATGACCGGTAGAACGATGGATTGGAAATATGATATCGGCACAAATTTATGGATATTTCCACGTGGAATGAGTCGAGATGGCATCGCAGGTCCAAATTCTCTGAAATGGAAATCAAAATATGGCAGTGTAATCGCGTCAGGTTATGATATTTCAACCACGGATGGGATTAACGAAAAAGGTTTAGTTGCCAATCTATTATGGTTAGCGGAATCACAATATCCTCAATCGAATGATAAACAACCTACATTGTCTATCTCTTTGTGGGCTCAATATATGCTCGACAATTATGCAACTGTCGCTGAGGCTGTTGAAGCTCTCGAAAAAACACCGCTATTAGTGATGACGGATAATGTTCCTGGTCAAGACCGTTTAGCAACATTGCATTTATCTTTGTCTGATGCGAGTGGTGACAGTGCAATTATAGAATATATAGATGGCAAACAAGTGATTCACCATAGCCGCCAATATCAGGTTATGACAAACTCACCTGTTTATGAAAAACAGTTAGCAATGCAGGAATATTGGCAAGGAATTGGTGGCACTGTGATGTTACCAGGTACTAATCGCTCTGCGGATAGGTTTGCTCGAGCACAATTCTATATTAATGCGATTCCGCAGCAAACGACGCCAAATAAAGCTGTCGCAAGTGTATTTGGTGTAATCCGTAATGTGTCGGTTCCATACGGGTTAACATCTGAGAATTCACCTGAAATTTCATCGACTCGCTGGCGGACTTTAGTTGACCATAAGCGTCAACTCTATTTCTTCGAATCAGCACTTACCCCAAATATTTTTTGGACTGACCTCAAAAAAATCGATTTTTCTGAGCAAACAGGCAAAGTGAAGAAACTTGATCTGGGTGTTGAGCAAAGTAATATATTTTCAGGTGATGCAACCAAAGACTATATTGATAGCGAGCCATTTCAATTTTTAGGGCTGTCTGCAAAACAACTTGGCTATTAGAGACTGTGATCTCTCTTTGCCTAAAAGGCATTTAATGTGAATAAAAATTGGCTGTCAGAGGTCAATAACCTTTAAATTTTTATAAATCAGCCTTCTATTAATTCAGAAGGTTGATTCTAATCAAATTATTTACCATCACTGAATGAAACCTTTGCAGATAAATGGATAACGTTTTAAGATGTATTTAAAATGCAACTTAAAGGTGATGATATGAGTGAGTTAGTTTGTTATAAAACCATGCCAGTATGGGACAAAGCTTCGTTACCTGTAACGTTTCAAGAGCGCCATAACACTAAAGAAGATACTTATGCACAACTTCAGATATTAACGGGATCTCTCGATTTTGTTATTTTTGCGGATGATGGTAGCGAGCAACACTTTACATTTAACACTGATAACCAACCGCCAATCATCGAACCGCAAGTATGGCATAGAATCTCGGCTTGTAGTGATGATATGCAGTGTCAACTCTCTTTTTTATGCGATCCTGATATCAAATTCTATAAAGAATACGGTTTAACGATCCCACATTCAGAAGTTAGATATTTATGTGAAAATAATTTATCTCAGCTAGGGAAAGCATTAGATCTCGGTTCTGGTCGAGGGCGTAATAGTTTTTATTTAGCGTTAAAAGGCTATGATGTGACAGCAGTGGATATCAATGCTCAACATATTCAAGCTATCGAAATAGTTAAGAAACAAGCAAATATCGAGAATATCAAAACTGCAGTTTATGATATTAATAGCCACCAAATTACAGGTGAATATGGCCTAATTATCTCAACAGTCGTGTTAATGTTTTTACAACGCGAAAATATTGCAGAAATTGTGGCTAATATGCAGGAACATACATTAGTTGGCGGTATTAATTTAATCGTATGTCCTGTTGAAACACAGGATGCGCCATTAGATTTGCTCCCATTCAAATGCTTCCTTAAACAAGGTGAATTACAAGCCTATTATAAAGACTGGGAGATCCTAAAATATAATGAAAACCCAGGTCATCTTCACAGAACAGATGCACAAGGAAATCGCATTAAGCTAAATTTTGCGACGTTGATTGCTAAAAAGAAATGATTATTGCGATTAGATAGTTTTAGCGGGATGCACGAGCAACCCGCTTTTGGGTATATTACTTCTCAGCTTTAGCTGATTTTTCTTGCGAGCTTCTTTGCAGTATCCTTTCTAAAAGAACGGAGTAAAGTGGTCTACCATTTAGTAATTGAGCAATCATTGTGGCACCTAAACAGGTAATCAGCATCGGCAGGATGAGTTGATAATTGCTGGTCATTTCGAGTACAAGTACCAATCCTGTTAGTGGTGCTCTGACAGTTGCTGCAAATAAAGCTCCCATTCCAGCAATAGCAAAAGTGCCTATTTCAATCTGGTAATCAGGGAAAAGTTCTAATACACAA
This sequence comes from Providencia burhodogranariea DSM 19968, assembly GCF_000314855.2. Taxonomy (GTDB): domain Bacteria; phylum Pseudomonadota; class Gammaproteobacteria; order Enterobacterales; family Enterobacteriaceae; genus Providencia; species Providencia burhodogranariea. The sequence goes on from NZ_KB233222.1 coordinate 320,357, forward strand.
TAGCCATAAATTCCACCAAAAAGCGTTCCTAAGGCGAGTAAAGGTGAGAAAATGCCACCCGCAGCCCCAGAACTAAAGCTGATAGTTGATGTTAAAAAGCGTAAAGCAAAAAATATTAATAAAGCAGTGATTGCAAAACTTCCTGCCATCATTTGATGAATAACAGAAAAACCTCCGCCGACGACCTCTGGTGTATAAACACCAATCGCACCACAACATCCGCCAATTAATCCCCCCATCAATACAAAGCGTGAAACCTTACCTTGATAAAAGGCAAGAAATTTAGTTTGTAGATAGAGTAAGAAGCTATTAAAGCAAATACCAATTACACCGAATAACATACCTAAAATCAAATATAGCCAAAGTGTATTCATGGGTGCTGAAGAAAATTGCCCGATATTTAATATTGCAGCTTCACCACTAATCATTCTATAGACAATGGTGGCTGTAATTGCGCCAATAATTACCGCTTTTATAGATACAAGGCTGTATTTAAATTGTGGGCGCATCTCTTCAATAATAAATAAAATACCAGCAAGAGGTGCATTAAAGGCGGTTGATAAGCCGGCTGCAGCACCAGCGGCTAATAATGTATGGCGAGATTCATTATTCTTAATGCGGAAAATATCGTAAAACATTTGGCTGATATTTGCACCAAGTTGTACTGTCGGTCCTTCACGACCTAGTACCATTCCTGAGCCCAAAGAGCCTAACCCACCTAAAAATTTGACAGGAATGACTCGCCACCAACGAACAGGACGTAAATCTTGTAAAGCACCTTCAATTTCAGGTATTCCCGATCCACCAGACTCAGGGGATATTTTTTTAACGAGGTAGTAGCTAATCATCGCAAGGATGGCTGATACAGCAAACATCGCAGGAACAATTAACCATTTATCGGTGACAAGTTCTGGGACAGTAGTGCTACGGTAGTTACTAATCCATGTCGTAGCTAATTCAAAGAGAGTGCCAATAAGCCCAACAAATGCCCCAATAACAGCAGCTAGAATGAGGATCACCAAAGGTGTTTTATCGGATTCTTTTAATCGTCTGAGAATCCCGAAATGGTATTTCATAGCAGATTGGCTAATGGGATTTTGTTCGGACATCTTCTTACGACGCTCCATTAGTGATGAATGGCAAATAATTGTATTGTTAGCATAACAAAATATATGACAAATCGGATCATAAATTTATTATTAAATATTTAATCCAAGATGGATTAGGATTAAAGCTAAATTTTGGCGGTTTTTAATCATTGATATATGACGTAAAAATTAAATTTATTTAATTAAAAAGTAAAAGTAAAAGTAAATAAAGTAATGTTATTTATATTGTTATTTATTAGGAAATTAAAGTTAGATTTTTATTTTTTTAATAATTAATGATTAAGAACTCAATTTGATAGATTTAAAGTAATAAGATTTAAACCTATCAAATGTGATGTAACTACAGAAAGTGGATAATAATTCTCATTTGCTTAAAATATTAATATAGATCAATAAACAGTCAGATAACTGTTTATCTAGCCTTTCTTATTGTCGGAAAAGGTTTAGTCTTAATGTTGTATTTAAAATGCAACTTATAAGGTGATTAACATGTACTGTGTGCAATGTGAACAAACAATGAGAACTCCAGCTGGTAATGGCTGTGCATACGCACAGGGTATGTGCGGTAAAACAGCAGAAACTTCAGACCTTCAAGACTTACTGGTTGCCGTGTTGCAAAGCTTATCTGCGAGTGCAGTCACTGCACGTGAATTGGGTATTATTGATCATGATATTGATAGCTTTGCTCCCCGTGCTTTTTTCTCGACTTTAACCAATGTTAACTTCGATTCAGCGCGCATCATCGGTTATGCGCGTGAAGCAATTTACTTACGTGATAAATTAATTAAGCAATGTCAAGCTTCCAATAGCGCTATAGTGTTTAATCATCCATTGGTTCATCTTCAACTTAATGGAGATGATATTGAAACTTTACAAAAGCAATCAGAAGATTTTTCACTTGATATCGATAAAGCACTTATTGGTGAAGATATCCACGGTTTGCGTATGCTTTGTTTATATGGATTAAAAGGCGCTGCTGCTTATATGGAGCATGCCCATGTTTTAGGTCAATATGATAATGCTATCTATGCTGAATATCATAAAATCATGGCATGGCTAGGCACTCTACCGGCAGATATGAATGAATTGCTTGAAAATGCAATGGCTATCGGCATGATGAACTTTAAAGTTATGGAAATGTTAGATACAGGTGAAACCGGTGAATTCGGTCATCCGGTGCCAACTGAAGTAAATGTTCGTCCTATCGCAGGTAAATGTATTTTGATTTCAGGGCATGATTTGAAAGATTTGAAAATGCTACTAGAGCAAACTGAAGGAACAGGAGTAAGTATTTATACTCATGGGGAGATGTTACCTGCTCATGGTTACCCTGAACTAAAAAAATATTCTCATTTGGTGGGTAACTATGGTAGTGGGTGGCAAAACCAGCAAACTGAATTTGCCAAGTTTCCAGGCCCAGTATTAATGACTTCAAACTGTATTATTGATCCCGATGTTGGTCAGTATAAAGACCGTATTTGGACTCGTAGTATTGTTGGTTGGCCGGGTGCTAAACATCTTATAGGTGATGATTTTTCAGGGATGATTAGCCAAGCGTTATCCATGAATGGTTTTCCATATACTGAAATTGAGCACAAAATTACGGTTGGTTTTGGTCGTCAAACTTTATTAGGTGCTGCTGATACTGTTATCGATTTAGTCGCACAAAAAAAATTACGTCATGTGTTCTTAGTCGGTGGTTGTGATGGTAGCCGTGGTGAACGTAGTTATTACACCGATTTTGCTCGAAGTGTTCCTAAAGATTGCTTAATTATGACATTGGCATGCGGTAAATATCGCTTCAATAAATTAGATTTCGGTACATTAGAGGGGCTTCCTCGTTTATTGGATGTTGGTCAGTGTAATGATGCTTACTCTGCAATTATGCTGGCAGTAAATCTGGCCGAAAAATTAGGGTGCGGTGTGAATGATCTACCACTGAGTTTGATCCTATCTTGGTTTGAACAAAAGGCGATTGTTATTCTACTAACACTGCTAGCACTTGGCGTTAAAAACATCTATACCGGCCCGACAGCTCCAGGATTTTTAACAGATAATCTCATGAATGTGCTGAATGAAAAATTTGGCATGCGGAGTATTACCACGGTTGAACAAGATTTGGCTGATATTTTGCCAGCGTAATATTAAGTTTAGAGGGAGGTAATTCTCCCTAATCGGAGTAATGCGATGACAATGCCAAGTAATTTATGTACCAATAGAATGCAGATACATTCTATTGTTCAAGAAACATCAGATGTTTGGACCATTAATTTAATTAATCATGATTTTTATGCTTATTCGCCAGGGCAATACGCACTGGTAAGCATTAAAAATAGTGATGAAGTTATGCGAGCTTATACTCTCTCTTCCACACCGGGGCAAAGTCGCTTTATTACCATTACAGTAAGAAAACTAGATCAAGGTATAGGATCATGTTGGCTGACAAATGAAGTAAACGTAGGTGATTATCTTTGGATCTCTGATGCGCAAGGGGAATTTACGTGCGCGACATTCAATAGTAATCAATATTTGATGCTAGCAGCCGGCTGTGGTGTAACGCCAATTATGTCGATGGTACGTTGGTTGATGGTAAATCGGCCACAGGCTAATGTGAAAGTCTTATTTAATGTTCGTGATAAGCAGCAGGTGATCTTTGCACAAGAATGGAAGCAACTAACTAAGCTATATGCTCAAAAGTTACAGCTTTGTATCATGGCTGAAATACCCGATAATGGCGAGGTAGCTGAGGGGCGCTTAACGCAAGAAAAACTCATGACGTTAGTACCTGATATTAGTTCAAGAATTGTCATGGCCTGTGGTCCTGTTCCTTATATGAAAGATGCGCAGCAATTTGTTGCAGATCTTGGTGTTCCTAAAGAACATTTTTTTATGGAACATTTTTCATTAGAGCCTGAGGCTATTGAAAGTGAAGATGTACTGACATTAAAAATTAGCCATCGTTTAGCTAATTTTAAAGTGCCTATTGGCACATCATTATTATCTGCATTAGAGCAGAATAAACAGCAAGTGGTTGCAGCATGTCGTGCAGGTGTATGTGGTAGCTGTAAAACTCAGATATTATCAGGTAATTATACGACAACAAGTACCATGACATTAACAGCTGAAGAGATATCCGCAGGATATGTATTAGCTTGTAGTTGTCAATTACAAGGTGATGTGGAGATAGCATAAATTAATACTAAAATTTAATTTATTAACATGTGTGATATTGACTAAAAATAACGAAGATTGCATGTAATCGACTAATAAAGCTATTCGTGGAACATAGGTAAATAATGTGACTCGAATAGCTGTCTATAGTCAAATTCTATGCAGTTTTTATCATGATAAGTCTATTAAATTATAATAAATATCTAATAGGCTAATATTTTTGCATTTATATTTAAAATAATAAGATTTCCATTATCATTAATAATGTTTTTTTATTCATTACTCCAACCTTATGCGTTGAAATTGTTTGTTTTATGAATTTAATTTGGAATGAAGTGAACCGAAAGTTTCCTTAAAGTGTTTATTGCTGAAACTGCAATCTCTTTATTTGGGTCCTCACAAAGATTAATAATACGAAAAATAGCCTCTTGGTACTCAATAGTTGCTTTATAATCACCTAACGCTAAGATTGCTGCGACTTTAACTTCATCATTAATTCTAAATGTTAGATTTGTCAATAAAGTGACAATAGTTTTATCCATAATTAACACTCGCTAAATTAGTTTAATTGTTCTCTATCATTAAGCTTAACATATTAAATGCATCGTCATCCTAATGTTTTAAGTTTTATGTTAATAATTTATCTTTCTATTGCTGAGTTATTGTTTTTAATAAATGAAATATCTGGTTATATTTTTTTTATTTATTTATACCTTATCGGTAATAATAAAAATAAAGAATTGTTTTTTGTTTATTTAAATGTTACATGTATTTAAATTATATTGTTCAGATAAGTGAGGGGAATGAAAATAATACTCCATGGTATTATTAATGGAAGTAATTAATAGATGATGGATATAAGTAAACAAATGGTATAAACACTAGCTATTTTCAGTTATCAATGTGAATTATGATTGCTCCATAAAACATCTTCATTTGTCACCTATATTCAATTGAATGACTTATTGAGGAATAAAAGCACAAAAAAATATAGTAGGTTACATTCGGTTACAGCAGGAATTGTTGTCATACACTAACTTAAACAAAACCTAAACAAGATAATTTCCATATGTCATTAGTTCTGATTTTGGGGTGGTAATTAACACCCTAATGGTTATAATTCGCGTCGCATCAAAAGTGCAGTATCTCGTTAGGCGAGGCTCCTATACAAACACAGGTTGCTGATCTGACGACGTCGAGAGACGCCCAAGATTAGGACAGGATATATCGAACGAAGGTATATCCCCATGTAACTTTCTGTTATTTAACAGGATACGTTGTATAGTGCTAAAACCGAGACGAAGAGATAGCCATCGCATTCTCTCATCTGGTTTCGCCCCTATGTGAGTACTGTTTGAGTAAACAACAGTAACTAGGGTCCAAAAAAATGACATTTACTTCCCAGAATAAAGCGGGCACTGTAGCAATTGCTCAGTCCGCAATGAAAGGCGCACGCCTAAAAAATAACAACACTCAACAACCAAAAAACGATGACGCAACAATCAGCGCTTATATGAGTCAATCTTATTTGCCTGTCTCTATTGCGGATTCGGTCGATTGTGTGAGAAAAAGTTTGATCGAACACCTAGAAGGTGAACAGATCCCAACTTATTTATTTGTTGTTGACCAAGATAATTATCTAAATGGCATTCTTTCAGTTAAATCACTGTTAGCCGCCAAAGAAGACTTGCTTGTATCCGATATTATGAGACACAACTATTTTTCTGTTTCACCTGAGCAATCACGTCATGATGTTTATGATCTAATTAATCATAGTGGCTTAGATATGATACCAGTTGTGCAATTCGGTAAATTAATGGGTGTGTTACGCCCACAAGATATTGCAGAACTTATTGAAGATGAGAACACGCTAGACGCACAGCTTCAAGGGGCAACAACACCACTTGATGAACCTTATTTAGCAACTAGTCCCGTAACATTATGGCGCAAACGTGTCGTATGGTTACTAATGTTATTTGTGGCAGAAGCTTATACAGGGACAGTATTAAAAGCCTTTGAAGAACAATTGGAAGCGGCAATTGCACTTGCTTTCTTTATCCCGTTACTTATCGGAACCGGAGGAAATAGTGGAACGCAAATTACGTCAACTCTCGTCAGAGCAATGGCCCTAGGTGAAGTTAGCTTACGTAATTTAGGTGCTGTACTGAAAAAAGAAGTATCAACTTCGTTTTTAGTTGCGGTGACAATTGGCGGGGCAGCTCTTATTAGAGCTTGGATACTCGGTGTAGGAACTGAAGTAACTATCGTTGTCAGTCTAACGATTGTCGCAATTACAATGTGGAGTGCTATTGTTTCTTCTATCATTCCAATGGTGTTGCAGAAATTGAAAGTTGACCCTGCGGTGGTTTCAGCACCTTTTATTGCAACTTTTATCGATGGAACCGGTCTTATTATTTACTTTGAAATAGCCAAATTGGTCATGTCGGAGTTCGCTTAAAGACACACCATCGAGTTGATGCGGCAGAGCTATTCAGTTTCTGCCGCAATTAATGAATTCCACTTCAATATTTCCCCACATCGTTGACATAAATACTGATTTTCGCCTCTAACCACTTTATTATGTCTTCTGATTGTTAACTCATGTGATGATGGGCAAGCACAGTGGTAGGTGAAAGTGCGACTTTTAACAGAATTGACCTCAAAGCGATGTGTTCGGCTAGCTGGAACTTCCAAAATAGATTCCATCATCCATTTCCATTCATTGCCATGTGGTGCAATACCTTGACGACCAAATACTCGGTAGACTAACAAATGAGCGAGTTCATGGGGTACAACTTCATCAACAAAACAGTCACCATTTTCAATCAGTAGAACTGCATTTAGGCGGATTTCCCACTCTTTTAAGTAAGCACTACCTGCAGTGGTTCCTCGTTGTTTATAGTTTAGTGTAGGTTCCGAAAAGGTCTGTTCTAGCTTGTGTTGAGCCAATGCAAGCTTTTCACGCAGTGTGCGCATCGCTTTTTGTTGGAGGTGAATAGGGACTCGGATTGTTTTCATATTGCTAAGCATAATATATTCGGGGTTTATGAAACAAGCGTTTATTGACACTCATAATATAAAATAATATATTGTTTTTTTGTATTATGTTAATGCCCAACATATTTCTAATTGCTTGTAAGTACCGAAGTGAATGTAGAACCAAGTAAATTAAATAATGATGGGTCAACATGGAATGATGTCATGATAATTAACCTTCCACCTGAATTACTTTCGGCAATGAAACTTGCGGCGATAGAGACGTCTTCATTATTAAAAACACTAGGTAACCCAGATCGACTTCTTCTACTATGCCAACTCACCCAAGGTGAGGCTTGTGTCAGTGAATTAGAGGTTTTACTCGGCATACAGCAACCAACATTATCTCAACAATTAACGGTGTTACGTAATGAAGGGTTAGTTGTTACGCGTCGTGACGGGAAACACATCTATTATGCAATTGGTGATGAAAAACTTCTTACATTGCTAAACACACTGTATCAACTTTATTGCCCAGTACAGGAGAAATAAGATGTCCATTGATTGGGTGAATTTTACGCCGTGGTCAGCTGCTGCTGGTGGGCTATTAATCGGTTTAGCTGTTGTAGTATTGCTTATTTTTAATGGCCGAATTGCAGGTATTAGCGGCATTTTAGGGGGAATATTAAAACCAACAGCGGGTGATACGGCGTGGAAAGTCGCATTTATTCTCGGTATTATGATTGCCCCAGTTCTATTTACCTTCTTTATTTATGCACCAGAAGTCACTATGACAGCGAATACTCCCATCATTATTATTGCTGGTTTGTTAGTTGGCTTTGGTACTCGGTTAGGTGGCGGTTGTACCAGTGGTCATGGTATCTGTGGCATGGCAAGGTTATCTCGTCGTTCTATCGTGGCGGTGGTGACTTTTATGATAGTGGCTTTTATTACGGTTTCAGTTGCTAACTTATTTGAGCTGAGAGGATAAATCTAATGCCTATAATTATTGCATTAATCTCTGGTTTATTATTTGGTATGGGGTTGATATTGGCAGGTATGAGTAATCCAGCCAAAATCCTTGGTTTTTTAGATATTGCAGAGAGTTGGGACCCTTCTTTGTTAATAACTATGACAGTTGCTATGGTGGTAAGTGCCATTGCTTTTGTTGTTATAAAAAAAAGCCAAGTTAGCCTGTTAAATTGCCAAATACAGATACCGTCAAATCAAAAAATTGATAAGCCGCTAATCATTGGGAGTGCATTATTTGGTATTGGTTGGGGATTAGTCGGTATTTGTCCTGGCCCAGCTTTATTATTAGCTGGAATGGGTATTACGCGGGGGATTCTATTTACTTTAGCGATGATTATAGGAATATCTATTTTTCAGATAATAAAAAATAAAAAATAAAAAATAAAAAATAGTCTCTTATTTTATATATGGGACTTTTTTATTATATGATTATTGTTTTTAATTATACTATGTGAAAGTGGTGTTGTTTTTTGTTTTCAAGTATCACATTTATACTTTTAAAACTAATATTTGCACCCGGAACGGAAATGTAAAAGTTGGTTTCGAATTTATTTGTAATGATAAAATTTATTAAATCCCTCTGGAATAATCATAAATATCTTGTTCTTGTTTGGTAATAATATGAATGCTCAGTGAGAGGTTACATGTTTTCTGGGTTTTTTAACTAAATGAAATGCAATAAAGTAATAATGAGTATCGATATTGTTTTTAATTAAAAAGTTTTCTTGGTTAACTTTAATTAATAATTTATTGGTATTGTTAATGTTTTATTTTATATATTGTTTTGAATGGAAAAAATATCAAAAGTAATGTGTAAGTGCAAGTAACCTACATTTTTCATTAAAGAAAAAGGTTTATATATGCGTAAAATGAATAAATTATTATTAGCATTAATCACGAGTAATTTTATTTGCTCTCTTTCCTATGCTGCATTACCTAGTAAACCAACATTATCATGGGGAAATACTAAATTCGCTATTATTGAGGTTAACCAAAATGCGACGGCTTATAACTCTCTTGTGACCGTTAAAGACGCTGCCGATGTTGAAGTTTCATGGTCTTTATGGAGTGGTGACTTTGGGAAAACAGCGAAGGTTTTATTAGATGGAAAAGAAGTTTGGAGCGCTGCTTCTACTAATGCATCAGGCTCTGCTAAATTTAAAGTATATCGCGGTGGTAAATATCAGATGCAGGTTGCTTTGTGTAATGAGGATGGCTGTACTACAAGTGATGCAAAAGAAATTATTGTTGCGGATACTGATGGTAGCCACTTAGCTCCTCTAAGAGAGCCATTATTGGAAGGAAATAAAGCTTACAATCAAAGCTCAGGAAACGTCGTTGCTGGTTATTTTGTTGAATGGGGAGTCTATGGGCGAAAATTTCCTGTCGATAAAATACCAGCTCAAAATCTAACACATATTCTTTATGGTTTTATTCCGATATGTGGCGGGCATGGCATTAATGATAGCTTAAAAGAAATAGAAAATAGTTTTCAGTCATTACAAAGATCATGTGCGGGTAGAGAAGATTTTAAAGTGAGCATCCATGATCCATGGGGAGCACTTCAGATGGGACAAAAAGGCCTAACAGCCTGGGATGAGCCGTATAAAGGTAATTTCGGGCAGTTAATGGCATTGAAACAAGCATATCCAAATCTGAAAATATTACCTTCAGTTGGTGGTTGGACGCTTTCAGATCCATTTCACTTTATGGGGGATAAGGTCAAACGTGATCGCTTTATCGGTTCCGTAAAAGAGTTTCTACAAACATGGAAATTCTTTGATGGTGTAGATATTGATTGGGAGTTCCCAGGTGGCTTAGGTGCAAATAGTAATTTAGGTAGTGACCAAGATGGAGAAACGTATGTTCTTCTAATGAAAGAGCTGCGTACTATGTTAGATGATCTGGAAGTGAAAACTGGGCGAAAATATGAGCTGACATCAGCAATAAGTGCAGCAAAAGCTAAGATTGATAAAGTTAACTATGATATCGCTCAGAATTCATTAGATCATATTTTTTTAATGAACTATGACTTTTATGGTGCATTTGATCTTAACAATTTAGGTCATCAAGCTGGATTACATGCGCCAAGTTGGAAACTAGATACTGCCTATACAGCAGCCAATGGCGTCAATGCATTGTTAGATCAAGGGGTGAAACCAAGCAAAATTGTTATGGGTGTTGCAATGTATGGTCGAGGATGGACCGGTGTAAATGGATATGATAATAAGATTCCTTTTACGGGTAAAGCGACTGGTCCTGTAAAAGGAACTTGGGAACCGGGTGTTGTTGATTATAAACAAATCAAAGATAGTTATATGAGTGGAGACTGGGTATATAGTTATGATAAGACTGCTGAAGCTCCCTACGTCTTTAATGCAAAAACCGGTGATTTGATCTCATATGATGATGAACGTTCAGTGCAAGCTAAAGGTAAATATGTTTTAGATAACAAACTTGGTGGATTATTTGCATGGGAAATTGATGCTGATAATGGAGATATTCTTAATAAAATGAATTCTAGTCTAGGTAATAGCCTTTCTAATAAATGATATTATATCTTTCAAAAGGGGGAGATACCCCTTTATATTCATGGTTGCTCAAGTCATATGATGTGTTGTTAATAGAGCCTTTACTCATTTAGATTACTTGCTATTTTCTAACTTTATAGCGAATTAATATCATTTTTGAACATTGGGTTTCATTTATTTAGAGCACAAAAAACATTCGATAATTATGTCATCACTGAGTTCTATCGCTTTTTATAAATACTTGTTAATAAAAATCCTGCTAGACAACTTGATATTTAATGAATAGGAAATTTTATAGTAAAGAGGTTAGCTAATGCCAATACCACCAATAAAACTAGCAATCATCCATAATAAAATGAGAGCACCAATAATAGAGGCAATACCCAGCATTGCTCCAAGCAAAAGTTCAATAATGATTACACTTCCTCCAATCAATAGAGCAATACGGCTTGCATATTTTTGTTCTCTTCGAATAAAGGCAATTACCAGCGGTAACAATAGCGCAGACGCTTAAAATTAGGCTAGCAAGTTTAAATTGTTCAACTTGTTCATGCAAGATATTCAGTTCTTCATTTCCAGCTGGAGCGACGTAAGGTTTTCCCTTAATAGCATCAATCGTGTCTAGGTTTTGTCTGTCGATACTCTCTTTCTAAGCTTTGGCTAATAAATAAAGACATAATGCTTAAAGCACCAATAAAGAAACTAAGTAGGCTAAATTTATTTTTGGTAAATTCCATTTATATTGATGCTCTATTTTATATGCGCGAAAGAATATTTGTGTTAGGTTGATTTATTTCGGCATAATAATGACAGGAGTAACTCAGTAAGCAACAAGAATTGCTCTAAAATGGCGAGGTATTTATAAACTAAGAAGCTTTCTCGTTGATGTGATAATAAAAAACCCCAACTGATGAAGTGGGGCTTATTGATAGTAAACAATAAAATTGAAATTGTTTATTTTAAACCAGCTGCATCTCGCAAAATAGCTGCTTTATCTGTTTTCTCCCATGGGAACTGAGAGCGGCCAAAGTGACCATATGATGCAGTTTTTTGATAAAATGGGTGCAGTAAATCTAGCATTTGAATTAGGCCATATGGGCGTAAATCAAAGAATTCACGTACTAATAGAATTAATTGCGCTTCTGGAACTTTACCAGTACCAAATGTTTCTACCATAATTGATGTTGGTTCAGCGACACCAATTGCATATGACACTTGAATTTCACAACGGTCAGCAAGGCCTGCTGCAACAATATTTTTAGCGACATAACGAGCTGCATAAGCTGCGGAGCGGTCAACTTTAGAAGGATCTTTACCTGAGAATGCTCCACCACCGTGACGAGCCATTCCGCCGTAGGTATCAACAATAATTTTGCGTCCTGTTAGACCACAATCACCCATTGGACCACCAATCACAAAACGACCAGTAGGGTTAATAAAATATTTTGTAGTTGGTACTAACCATTCAGCAGGAAGAACTGGCTTAATAATCTCTTCCATCACGGCTTCATGTAGTTCATTTTGTGTGACATTCTCAGCATGCTGAGTCGATAACACAACAGCATCAATACCGACAATCTTGTTATTATCGTATTGGAAAGTGACTTGGCTTTTTGCATCAGGTCGCAACCATGGTAGTGAACCATTTTTACGCACTTCTGCTTGGCGTTGAACTAAACGATGAGCATAAGTAATTGGTGCCGGCATCAAGACGTCTGTTTCATTTGTTGCATAACCGAACATGATCCCCTGATCGCCAGCACCTTGTTCTAATGGGTCTGCGCGGTCAACACCTTGATTAATATCAGGTGATTGCTTACCAATTGCACTTAATACCGCACATGAATTTGCATCAAAGCCCATTTCTGAACTAGTGTAACCAATTTCACGAACTGTCTTACGTGTAATTTCTTCAATATCAACCCAAGCACTGGTGGTGATTTCACCCCCTACAATCACCATACCTGTTTTGACATAGGTTTCGCAGGCAACGCGAGCTTTTGGATCTTGTTCTAGAATTGCATCAAGAACCGCATCAGAGATTTGATCGGCGATTTTATCTGGATGCCCTTCCGATACAGACTCAGAAGTAAAGAGATGTGTAGCCATGAGATTAATACCTTAAGGATTCGAAGATTAGAATTGGATGTTTTAACATCTAGACGGCTATCTTAATATTTTAACTTAAAAAGTGCTACCTGTTTTTACTCTTAGGATAAAGATTAGATTAAAATTGAAAAATAGCCCATCAATGAATTTTATTTCTATTTGAACAATAACGTTTTGCAATTTCTGCTTAATAGATGTATAAACTGCGCCCGTAACGGTTAGTTAAATATCCTCCGTTATATACCAGTAGGCAGATAAAGTAAGTCTACTATTTATCAGGAATGTTTATCTTGTTCAAAATTTAATAAGCGGCTAATAATCAAGTAGTTAATAGTCTTTACGCTGAATATTGTATGCCAACATGCTTATGTAAAAATTGATATAGAGTAAACAGTTATATTTGGGGTTAATGGGCTATGATCCATCATCTACTGAATAACAGTAACCAACAGTCGCATGCGCACTGCCGCGTGTCTTTGGCTTTTACTTTCCTGCCTTTGTTTAATTCTTCTCGAAGTTACCGTCACATCTCCAGTACGCCCTTGGCTACCAGTAGGTAAACCTTCAGCCTAAAGATCGTACTTGTCACCGTTTAGATGTTCTAAGCACTTTAATCAATCTGAGTATAGCTGTTTTCCCAACATAACTGCCCAGCAGTACCATGTCTTATAGTTGGTTCCTGACTGGTCGGAAAAAGCGTCACTCACCCCTCCATATAGGAGTTTGTTATGAATGATAATATCGCTCGCAAAATGCGCCAGACCTACAACGTTGCGTATTGGGGTGGTGGTTACTATCAGGTGAATGAACGCGGAAATGTCTGTGTTTGCCCTAATCCTGATAATCCCGACACGTCTATTGATTTAGCTTCGCTGGTAAATCAAGTTAAAGAGGAGCAGGAACGTTTGCGTTTGCCTGCGCTGTTTTGCTTTCCTCAAATTTTACAGCATCGCTTGCGCTCAATTAATGCAGCATTTAGGCGTGCTCGCGAATCGTATGGCTATACAGGTGACTATTTTCTAGTTTATCCGATTAAGGTTAACCAACAACGTCGAGTGATTGAATCATTAATCAATTCAGGCGAACCTCTAGGGTTAGAGGCAGGTTCAAAAGCAGAATTGATGGCGGTACTCGCGAACGCTGGTCGTACTCGTACAGTGATTGTCTGTAATGGTTATAAAGACCGTGAATATATTCGTTTAGCGCTTATCGGCGAGAAACTAGGTCATAAGGTTTATCTTGTGATCGAGAAAATGTCTGAAATTGAGATGGTACTCAAAGAAGCAGAAAGCTTGAATGTAACACCACGTCTCGGTGTGCGTGCTCGTCTTGCTTCACAGGGTTCCGGTAAATGGCAGGCGAGTGGTGGTGAAAAATCTAAATTTGGTTTGGCTGCAACGCAAGTTTTACAATTAGTCGAAATTTTGCGTAACGCAGATCGGCTTGAAAGCTTACAGCTACTTCATTTCCATCTTGGCTCACAAATGGCCAATATCCGTGATATCGCGACAGGTGTACGTGAAGCAGCGCGTTTCTATGTTGAATTACATCGCATCGGTGTAAAAATTGAATGTTTCGATGTCGGTGGTGGCCTCGGCGTCGATTATGAAGGTACGCGTTCACAGTCAGATTGCTCGGTGAATTACGGGTTAAATGAATATGCGAACAATGTGATTTGGGCAATTGGTGATGCTTGTGAGGAATTTGATTTACCTCACCCAACCGTGATTACTGAATCAGGTCGTGCATTAACAGCTCATCATACTGTTTTAGTATCCAACGTAATTGGGGTAGAACGTAACGAATTTACTAAAACGACACCACCAACAGAAGATGCACCACGCTCACTGATTTCTTTGTGGGAAACGTGGGAGTCGATGCAACATCAAGGCAATAGCCGCTCGTTGCGTGAATGGTTACATGATAGCCAATTTGATTTACAAGAAGCGCATACTCAATATGCACATGGCGTTTTAGATCTCACTCAGCGTGCTTGGGCAGAAGAGCTCTATTTGAATATTTGTCGCCGTATTCAACAAGATTTAGATCCTAGCAATCGTGCTCATCGTCCAATTATTGATGAGTTACAAGAGCGTATGGCAGACAAGTTTTATGTGAATTTTTCTTTATTCCAATCATTGCCAGATGCATGGGGAATTGACCAAGTCTTTCCTGTACTGCCAATAGAAGGTTTAGATAAACCTCTCGATCGCCGAGCAGTATTGTTGGATATCACTTGCGATTCTGATGGCATCATTGATCATTATATAGATGGTGATGGCGTCGAAACGACCATGCCGATGCCAGCTTATGATCCCGAAAATCCACCAATGATAGGGTTCTTTATGATCGGTGCCTATCAGGAAATTTTAGGTAACATGCATAACTTATTTGGTGATACCGCGGCAGTTGATGTCTGGGTAGATAGCCAAGGTAATGTTCGTTATTTGCAAAGTGAAGAGGGCGATTCAGTCGCTGACATGCTGCAATATGTTAAATTAGTGCCAGAAGAACTGCTAGAAAGTTTCATTGAGCAAGTTAAAGGAACTGGGCTAAGCGAACAACTCCAAAAAGATTTTGTCGAAGAGTTTGAAAACGGCCTTTATGGTTATACTTATCTAGAAGATGAGTGATGAATAACTAATAACACACAACTAACCATAAGCGTTATTGAATAGCTTGTGGAATCAAAGTAATAAAGTATTTGTCAAAGTCGAATACTTGAAGAGGAAGAATGATGATTAATAGTACATTAGGTAATCAAGAAGATACCTCGTTAGTTTCTAACGCATTTGGTTTTTTACGTTTCCCATTGAATTTTCAGCCTTATAATTCAGATGCTGAATGGGTAATCACTGGTGTGCCATTTGATATAGCAACTTCAGGCCGTGCAGGTTGCCGTCATGGACCTGCTGCTATCCGCCAAATATCTACAAACTTAGCATGGGAAAGCCAACGCTGGCCATGGAACTTTAAACTGACAGATCGCTTGAATGTGGCTGACTGTGGTGACTTAGTCTTTACCTTGGGTGATGCGCAAGATATGTGTGATAAATTAGAAGCACATATCGGAAAGTTGTTGTCAGCAGGAAAGCGTTGTCTGACTTTTGGTGGCGATCATTTTGTTACCCTACCTTTATTACGTGCTCACGCAAAGCATTTTGGTAAAATGGCGTTAGTCCATTTTGATGCGCATACAGACACCTATAATTATGGTGGTAAATATGATCACGGTACTATGTTTTATCATGCGCCAAAAGAAGGGTTGATCGATCCAAACTACTCAGTACAAATTGGTATTCGTACTGAACATGACACAGATAATGGTTTCACTGTGCTAGATGCAGCGCAGGTTAATGATCGTAATGCCGAAGATATGATTGAACAAATTAAATCAATCGTTGGCGATATGCCTGTTTACCTGACTTTTGATATTGATTGTTTAGATCCTGCATTTGCACCAGGAACGGGTACACCAGTAGTAGGAGGCTTAACATCAGATCGTGCAATGAAGTTACTGCGTGGTTTGCAGCCATTAAATATTGTTGGTATGGATTTAGTTGAAGTTTCCCCCGCTTATGACCAATCAGATATTACTGCATTAGCGGCAGCTTCTATTGCATTAGATATGTTGTACTTACAAGCATCTAAAAAAGAAGCTAAGTAGTTAATTTTTTTATTTCTAGGCTGCCACGTAGGCAGCCTAATTTATATCTAACAATATAAAAATAGTTTATTAGTTGAACAGAAATGAGGAATAGCATTTTTTGTTCCACGATTTAATTCATATTTTTATTTAGATTAATTTACCATTTTACACTTTTTAAGATATTCCTTTCACATATGCGAATGATTATTACTCAATCCTCGCCATATCTGTTCTTATATTCGTTAATTTCGGTCTAAGATCCTTATTTTGTAACTTGTTATTAATCTTGTTAAGTTATTTATCAGGTTAGGGTTATTCATTTTATCGGTTAGTTTGTGGAGAAAACTCATGGCACTGAATAATAAAATCGTTTTAGTTACAGGTGCAGCGCAAGGTATTGGCCGTAGTATTGCCTTACGTTTAGCGAAAGAAGGTGCGGATATTGCACTGGTTGATCTAAAGAAAGAGAAATTAGCTGATGTAGCTAAAGAAGTTGCAGCTCTCGGCCGTAAAGTAACAACCTTTGCTGCTGATGTCAGTAAACGTGAGGAAGTTTTCGCTGCTGTTGCACACGCTGAAGCTGAGTTAGGCGGTTTCGATGTAATGATTAATAATGCGGGAATTTCCCAAGTTAAGCCAATCGCTGATGTACGCCAAGAAGATATGGACCTCATTTTCAAGATTAACGTTGATGGTGTCATGTGGGGAATTCAAGCTGCTAGTGAAAAGTTTAAAGAACTTAAACACAAAGGTAAAATCATTAATGCTTCTTCGATTGCAGGACATGATGGTTTTGCAATGCTAGGAGTATACTCGGCAACTAAATTTGCAGTACGTGGAATAACCCAAGCTGCTGCTAAAGAATATGCAAGTTCAGGTATTACAGTAAACTCATATTGCCCAGGTATTGTAGGTACGGATATGTGGGTTGAAATTGATGAACGTTTCTCTGAAATTACGGGTACACCAAAAGGTGAAACCTATAAAAAATATGTTGATGGTATTGCATTAGGACGAGCTCAAACACCTGAAGATGTTGCAGGCTTAGTTGCATTCCTAGCAAGTGATGATTCAGATTATATTACGGGGCAATCTATCCTCACGGATGGTGGTATTGTTTACCGTTAATCACATAATTATAGGTTAAATATCTATATACCTATTATTTAAAGCATGCCTTAAACATAAATCAATAACGTTTAAGGCATAGTTAAATGTCTAAAACCTATTAAATAAAGTTGCAATGCACCATCTATAATTAAGCTTTATTTAATTATTGGTTTAATTTAAAACTTAAATGAAATCTATATTTATCATTCAATGGATATTATAAATCACATATTAAATTATCAATAAATAATATTTTAGAAACGATGGGGGGATTATATCCTTATCGTTGTGCATTTGTTATTTTAAGTTAAATTATGTTATTTTCTATGTTTATCATTTTTTAATTACTATATTCCATAGCGAGTTCCTACTTTAGTTAATAATGATTTATATAATTTCTCATTAAATTTCAATAAAAATAATGAGATTAGTTATGTCTGATGCTATTAAATTAATGACGTTTAATACTTACCTATCAGATATTTATTTGTTTAGTCTTCGTGCATCAACATAAAAAACTCGTATTAATGCGATGATAAATGATAATATATTTTCTGATATTGAAATTGTGATTTTACAATCAGTTTTTAGTTCGGGGTGAAAAGTGAGTTGTTTAATAAAATTAAGTGATTAGGTGTTGTTTGTCATACGGCAGTTGTTGAAAAATATAATGAATCTATTGTTTCTTGTTGTGATGCAAATGATTTTTGGAATGCAAGGGAAGATACGTAGGAAATAACTCAATAAATTAATACAGGACTCGCGATATTATCTCGCCATCCTATTGTTTTTTCTAATACAGAATGTGGCTCGGAGCGCTTTAGAACAAAAGGTGCGATCAGATCTATTATTACAATTAATCAATTGGATTTCAAATTTTAATATCAAAGATGAGCAATCGATTATTTTGGGAGGGGGGCAATATGGACATGAGTACTGTTGAGCATAAAAGAACAATAGAAGCAATCGGATGGGGAGAACCTGAGTATATTAACACTCACCCTTCATGGGATATTGCAACCAACAATATAATAAGAGAATCATTCATCGAATTAAATACATCGATTGCTCATAGATTATATATTTTCAAAAAATGTTTTATCAATTAAGGATAAAATACGAGTAATTAAAATGACAGAAGGTTATACATATCATAATAAATTATTTTTTGATTACTCAGAACATTATTCTGTTGTGGCTGAAATTGAATTATTGTAATAAAGTAATTTCAGCCAAATGTTAATATAGGATATTTATTGTATTTTTACATAGGATAATATACGCTCAGACTGCGTCCATAACAGTGAGCCACCTTCATTTTCAAATAGAAAATGCTGGCAATTTGGAAAGCGTGTCGCGAGTATTTTACCAAAATCGGGAGAATGGACTGTACTCTCGTCTTTTTCACCATACCATAAAGATACAGGACAATTAATTTCCTCAGCTTGGAAAGGCCATTCTTGTAATGATATTAGCAAGTCTTGAACATAACCTAGATTTCCTTGAGAAAATGCTCGATTCATACAGTCAGTATATGCTGGTAAGAAAGATTCTTCGTTGTAAATATGTTGATCTACTTCCGCACTATAATGGAGAATAAACGCGAGTAACCATGGGGCAGTGACGTTTTTCTGTAGCCAATCTGATAATGCCTCTGGTGTATTTCTAGCTTGTTCTAGCATACGAATAATATCAGAACGTAGTAATGCTTTAGTTGCTGGATGATCAAATTGATCTTGCCCTGCTACAAGAGAAAGCGAACTAGGTTTGCCATAAAAAGCTAAAGCCATTGCAAACACGCTACCTTGAGAAAATCCAACTACGGAGTATTGTTCAATTTTTTGAAGTTTCAATAAGGTTGCAATATCTGCGGCGAAGCGTGGAAGTGATTTATGTGAATCAGGTGAAGATCCTCCTAAGCCTGCTCGCTCTGGCACCATAAGCCGAATATTAAGCTTATCAAGCAAATCAATACCAAATCCTAATGTCCCACTCATACCCGCCCCAGTACAGAAAATAACAGGGAAACCTGTTTCTGGACCTGATTCATACCAACATAAATCACGGCCATCCGACAGCTGGCATGAATATTGGCGAATATTGGTGAGTTTATTGATTTGCATCGTTAATTCCTAGTTTATTCCTAAATTGGCGTATCTAAATAATACGTCTTGCCATAAGCAACGCTTGAGATGGCTAAAACGAAAACATTAGCTTGAATTTAAATAATAATTAGCATAATAAAAGAATAGTAAGGTAATAATTAGGTACAATGCAAAAAAAATTAATCTTAAAAAGGTTATTTTTCTTATTAATAAGGGATAATTATGGGGTTTTCAGAATCAGATAAGCAATGTTTACTTGCTGTAAAAGGCATTGGCCCAACAGTGATTAGCCGTTTAGAGCAAATGGGGTTTTCAACATTGGTTCAACTCAGTGAGGCATCCTATGAGGAAATTTTAATTTCTGGCGCTGCATTGACGAGAGCAAGCTGCTGGAAAAATAGTCCTCAAGCGAAAAAAGCCGTTGAAGGCGCTATTGCGGCAGCTAAGCAAGCAATTAATAATTCATAAGAAATTGGGCAGATCTGTCTTTTTACTCAGTTATAAATGGAAGATTAATTTTATTAAATCACAAGTAAATAGGCTGGATATATCTAAAGTATTTCAAGATACCGCACGACATACGCAATCTTCTAAAAGAGACTTTTACTCGATTTTAAAGTGCCGAGCCAAAAGTGGGGCAGTAAAATCTTTTTTCAAATAGAAGCCTCTAGGCAATGTCATTATAGGTTGCCCAAATTCACCGATTCCTTCTGTTAGTGCTTTGCTATTTGCCGCTTTGGGGCGTATTTGTAGTACTTGCCCATGGCGTGCAGTAATCGTTTCAACTTTCCCTAGCACAATTAAATCTATCAATTCTTCCCAATCTTGGCGTAATAATTGTTCTTCTAGTGGGGAAGGGCTCCAAAGTAGAGGGCTGGCAATACGCCGTTGTGCTAGTGGTATTTGGCGTTCGCCTTCAATAGGAAACCACAAAACACGCGAAAGCTTGCGGCATACATGGCTATTTTCCCAAGTTAAACCACTGTTGCCTGTTAAAGGTGCAACAGAGACAAATGTTGTTTCAAGTGGCACGCCATGTCGGTCGATAGGGATCGTTTTTAGTTCAACACCGATATGAGCAAAATCTTGCTCAGGCTTACTGCCTGCAGTAGCACCTAAAAAGTACTCTAACAGCATACCAACCCAGCCTTTATCTCGTTTAAGGTCGGGAGGGATTGGTAACCCAGAATATTGAGCAAGTTCACCGAGAGTATAACCAGCGAGTGCTTGTGCTCTATCCATGAGATCGGATTCATTTTCAGGGGGAGATGGCGGTATAAATTGCATGATTTGATTAAAAAATGACCATAAATAATCCACAAGGTTTAAAAAGTATATCACTTTTTATAATAGATAATTAATCTATTGATATACCAAGAAATAATAGTTTATATTTCAAAAAAACTTTCAAAAAGAATTGGGTTATTCAAGTTCATCCCATGATAATCACAGGATCATACACTAGGTTATCCACAGGATTCTTGGATAACTGTGAAAAACTTCGATTACTGTGTGTATTTACAGGCTTGACGTAACTGATTTTTTGACAAGCATCACAAAAAATGTGCAAGTTAAATACATTCCTTGTGGATAAATCATACATTGATTGATCTTTGTTCACTTGAACTCCTATGTAATAAAGTCTAAAAGACAAACAGTGTATAGGTCTATTTTCTTTCCACATCTTATTGATTTTAATGATTATAAGTTTTATTTACTTTTTTCTACAGAAAGCAGGTTGGGGATATACCCTAATTACCATGGGGTTGTTAACATAGATATCCACAGAAAAAGTGAATAACATCCTTATTATTCACTTGTGGTGTTTATAACTTAGCTCATTTCTGTGCATACTGGTTATACTTTAAGTTATATTGTTGTCAACTGAATCTTGTTAATCAAGTTATGCCATCTAGATACAACCTAAAATACTTAAGGAGCCTTATCTTCTGTAGGCTTAAACCAAGCAGATTTAAAATCAAACCAACCAAAAGTATTCATTCTTGCGCCACGCATGGTTTTTTGACCTTGTAATTCTAGCCAATGATGGAAAATAGGATGAAAAATCTGTAAGTCTATAAGGCTCTCACACCAAGACTCTACATTGAGCTGTTGGTTACGCCACAATGATAATTCTTCAGAAAGTGAAGAGCTTAAGCATTTCCGTAATAGTGGCATTTCATACAAGGTTGCAAAAATAGAAAATTCGAGAGGCTTAAAGAAATTAGCCGTTGCTAGCCAGATATCACTATCTACTCCGCCATTGAACCATTCATCATAATTAACAATTTTAATATTTAGCTCAATACCTTGAGTTTTCAATACGCGTTTCATTATTTGGCTAATGGAATAAAATTCGTGATGTTGATGAAAAAAAGTGACAGTCAGCTCGGTGAGATCGGCTGGTTTTGGTAATTGAGTTAGCATCCGACTATGGTGCCAGTGTAATAGTAAACCATATGCAGGCGCCCAATGGCGTTGATAAAATGGCTCACAGTGAGCTAGTAAATTAATAGGCGTTAGAAAACTACATAGCCACTTACGGACATCGTTACGTTGAGATAATGTTGATCGTTGATCCATTAATAAAAAGTAGCAGCCTTCTTCCATGCGACTTTCTAAAGAATCATTTTGTTTATTGTCGCTATCCATTTTTAAGGTAGTACAGACCATTTGCTCTGAAAGTTCAGGAACGACCCAAATAGTTACTTCATCGAGAAGCGCTCTATAGCCAAAATAACGTTCAAAAGCAGTGATAGTGAGCTTTTGTGGTAAATTTTTCTCAACCTGATAAGGACCAGTACCAATCGGCAACTTGTCAAAATCGTCAAAGGCCTCCCACTCTTTAGGGATAATTGCTGCATGAGGGCTACCGAGCAACAATGGTAATTGTTTGTCGGCTTCACTTAATTGAATATCAATGACGTAAGGAAGTGGCGCAGTAACAGATTCAATATGGGAAAATAGCGGCCAACAATTTTTTAAGCGCAGAAGTGAATAGATGATATCGTCGACCAACATTTCTCGACCATGATGAAAATAAATAGCTGGCCTTAAATAAAAACGCCACTGCGTATCACTGATGGCTTGCCAGTGATGCGCTATACCGTTTTCGACTTCCCCTTTTTCCTCATTTATATGTGTTAGTCCATTAAATATTTGGCTCATCAAATGAATTTCGGAGCGCCGCATGGGAGTTCCCGGGAGTAAATTTGGAAAATGACGATAATAAATAATGCGTAAAAGGCTTTTGCCTTGCCGGTAACTACGTTCTAACTCAGATAGTACCATCTGACGAATTATTTCTTTGTCACCAACTAACGCGACAAGTTTTTCAATACTTTCTTCTTTTAGGAGATGTTCAGCCTGCGCCTGTTGTAACTCTAAACCATTGACATGAAAAAGAAGGGTCGAACGTTTACCTCGACCAGCTTCAGCTTGCCAACTTAACCAACCATTATTTTGCATATTATTGAGCAAAGTACGAACGTGACGGCGAGAACAAAATAAGGTATCGGCAATGTTTTGCAGAGTCGTTTCACTGTTTTGCCCCTGGAAATGTTGCCAAAGACGAATGAATTGTGTTTGTAAACGAGAACTGGACATAAAAGAGGAACTCCGCTAATGATTACATCAATTTTTTATTTTTTAACATCGGTTGATAATAGGTACCAGTAAGTAGCTCGTTAGGTCTGCTAATTGGCAGGCTAACTCCCCCTAATTATTGAGTAATGGTATCTACCAGCCGATAGTAATCCTATCGGCTTTTTTTTTGTCTTTTTTTCGTCATATTTCAAGCTGTAGCTGCGTTGGCTGCAATCGCTACTAGGACCACATACTGATGCATGCTCTCTTTTTTCGTCA
>NZ_KB233222.1:344880-381226 GCF_000314855.2 Providencia burhodogranariea DSM 19968
AAAAAATTCCGTTGTATTTTAAATTGGCAATAACTGAAATTATTTAGCTTATCTTTAATTATACACAAAGATAATAATGAGGAAGTTATTATTAATGTTGAGTTAATTAAAGATTGAGATGTTCCGCATTTTAGAAGAAAGATTAAAGAAAGAGAAAGAGAAAGAGAAGGGGTAAATACGCCCGCGGATGCAGGCGTAAAAGATAACTTAATTTAGAAAGCTTGGGATTTTTTGCTCATATTCCTTGATTTGTTCGGCATGCTGTAAAGTTAGACCAATACTGTCTAGGCCATTCATCATACAGTGACGACGGAAGCTATCGATTTCAAAATGATAGATTTTCCCACCGACATTGACGGTTTGACTTTCTAAGTCTACAGTGAATTGGCAACCTTCATTGCTTTGCACATAGCTAAACATTTCATCAACTTCTGCATCGCTCAACTTAATTGGTAACAGTTGGTTGTTGAATGAGTTACCGTAAAAAATATCCGCAAAACTAGGTGCGATCACCACTTGTATACCAAAATCAGTCAATGCCCATGGAGCATGCTCTCTTGAGGAACCACAACCAAAGTTTTCACGTGCAAGTAGAATACTGGCACCTTTAAACACAGGCTTATTCAAAACAAAATCAGGGTTAGGTTGTTGGCCCGCATCATCAAGAAAACGCCAGTCATTGAATAAGTGTTGACCAAAGCCTGTACGGGTTACTTTTTGCAAAAATTGTTTTGGGATAATTGCGTCAGTATCAACGTTTGCAGCATCTAAAGGAGCAACAATTCCTGTATGGGTAATTAACTTTTCCACTTTCATTTCTCCTTTAAACTTGTCTATCAATTTCAACAGAATCACGTACATCCGCAAAGTGACCATTGATAGCTGCGGCAGCTGCCATTGCAGGGCTGACTAAGTGAGTACGTCCTGCACGGCCTTGGCGACCTTCAAAATTACGGTTGCTGGTGGAAGCACAGCGTTCACCTGGATTTAAACGGTCATTATTCATGGCTAAGCACATGGAACAACCCGGCAGGCGCCATTCAAAACCAGCATCGATAAATATTTGATCTAAGCCTTCCTGCTCAGCTTGTGCTTTTACAGGACCCGATCCCGGAACAACAATGGCTTGGACTCCTGATGCGACTTTTTTACCTTTGGCAATAACCGCAGCAGCCCGTAAATCTTCAATACGCGAGTTAGTACAAGAACCAATAAATACCTTATCAATCTTCACATCAGATAACTTAATACCCGATCTTAATCCCATATACGCTAATGCCTTTTCAGCAGAAGCACGTTCAACAGGGTCACTAAAAGATTCAGGAGCAGGGATTAATTCATTAATAGCAATGACTTGACCTGGATTAGTACCCCAAGTCACTTGCGGCGCAATTTCACTAGCTTGTAGAGTCACAATTTTGTCAAATTGTGCATCAGCATCTGTTTTCAATGTTTTCCAGTAAGCAACCGCGGCATCCCACTCTTTGTCTTTAGGAGCAAATTGGCGTCCTTTCATATAGGAGAATGTAGTTTCATCTGGTGCGATGATACCAGCTTTAGCGCCCAGTTCGATAGCCATATTACAAACAGTCATACGGCCTTCCATACTGAGGTTTTCAATAGCTTCACCGCAGAATTCAACAATATAACCAGTACCGCCAGCACTACCCGTTTTGCCGATAATCGCTAATACAATATCTTTCGCGGTAATGCCTATAGGTGCTTTACCTAAAACCTCGATTTTCATGGTTTTGGCGCGAGCTTGCTTCAGTGTTTGGGTTGCCATGACATGTTCAACTTCGGAAGTTCCGATTCCAAATGCTAACGCACCAAACGCACCGTGGGTTGCGGTATGTGAGTCACCACAAACGATAGTCGTACCCGGTAAAGTAATGCCTTGCTCTGGCCCCATAACATGCACTATCCCTTGATAAGGGTGGTTGAGATCATATAGGGTCACGCCAAATTCTTGACAGTTTTTTATCAGCTCTTGCATTTGAATACGAGCCATATCACCGCAAGCATTGATATCTTTTGTTTGAGTCGAGACGTTGTGATCCATCGTCGCGAATGTTTTGTTTGGTTGGTGTAACGGGCGATTTTTAGTTCTTAAACCATCAAATGCTTGTGGTGATGTTACTTCATGAACCAGATGCCGGTCTATGTAGATAAGTGGTGTCTCATTATCGACCTCACGGACCACGTGGGCATCATATAATTTTTGATATAAAGTTTTGGCCATGTTACACCTCTTCTGCGATATAACGAGCGATAATATCACCCATTTCACTGGTACTAATTGATGCACCGCCACCAGCTAAATCTGCTGTACGGTGACCATCTTCTAATGCTTTGTTAATAGCTCTTTCAATGGCATCAGCAGCATCATTTTGATTTAAACTGAATCTTAACAACATAGCTGCGGATAGAATTTGTGCAACCGGGTTAGCTATATTTTTACCTGCAATATCGGGTGCTGAACCACCTGCTGGTTCATATAACCCAAACCCATCTTCGTTTAAGCTCGCAGAAGGCAACATTCCCATAGAGCCTGTAATCATGGCACATTCATCAGAAATAATGTCACCAAACAAGTTTGAGCATAGTACAACATCAAATTGAGAAGGCGCTTTAATCATCTGCATTGTCGCGTTATCGATATACATATGACTAATTTCAACATCAGGATACTCTTTAGAAATTTGATTAACGACTTCACGCCATAAAACTGAACTTTGTAATACGTTCGCTTTATCAATAGATGTTACTTTATTATTACGTTTGCGTGCTGATTCAAAAGCAATTCGAGCAATACGTTCAATCTCATAGCGGTGATAAACTTCGGTATCAAAAGCATACTCTTCTTGACCTTCACCTTTGCGTCCCTTCGGTTGGCCAAAATAAATGCCTCCCGTTAACTCACGCACACAAAGGATGTCAAAGCCTTGTGCCGCGATATCAGCTCGTAGTGGGCAGAATGCCTCCAATGCTTGATATAAACGCGCAGGACGCAAATTACTAAACAGTTTAAAATGTTTACGTAATGGCAGTAATGCTCCTCGTTCAGGCTGGCTGTCTGGTGGTAA
This sequence comes from Providencia burhodogranariea DSM 19968, assembly GCF_000314855.2. Lineage (GTDB taxonomy): Bacteria > Pseudomonadota > Gammaproteobacteria > Enterobacterales > Enterobacteriaceae > Providencia > Providencia burhodogranariea. The sequence goes on from NZ_KB233222.1 coordinate 347,967, forward strand.
GTTTTCCCATTTAGGGCCACCGACTGAACCGAATAACACGGCATCCGCATTTTCACAGCCGGCTACGGTTTCTTCGGGTAATGGCTTACCGTGGCGGTCGATAGCAATGCCACCAACATCATACTCTTTAGTCGTAATAGATAATGCAAAGCGCTGGCGGACTGCATCTAATACTTTGTGGGCTTGCGCCATAACTTCTGGGCCAATACCATCTCCAGGTAATACGGCAATATGATAGCTCTTAGACATTGTTACACAGCTTCCTTTGTATTTGATTGTGATTCTTTTTGATTTATTTTTTGTTTTTCTTTTTCAACTTGTTCAGAGCGCCAGATGCTATTCAATACGTGCACCATAGCTTTTGCTGAGGATTCGACGATATCTGTAGCCAGCCCCATACCGTGAAAGCGGCGACTGAAGCATTCGACAACGATATCAACTTGGCCCAGTGCATTTTCACCTTGGCCTTTTGCAGATAATTTGTAAGAAACCAATTTGATTGGATAGCTCGTGATTTTATTAAGCGCTTGATATACTGCATCGACAGGACCATTACCTGTCGCTGCTTCTGATTTTTCTTCATCTCCGCAACGCATTTTAACTGTCGCTGTTGCAACAACACTAGAGCCTGATTGAGTACTGAAATAATCCATTACAAAATGATCGGTATCGTCTTGTTGCTGAGTAAAAAAGGCTAATGCTTCTAAGTCATAATCAAAGACTTGGCCTTTTTTATCTGCTAAATGTAAGAATGCTTTGTACAATTCATCCAAATTAAAATCTTTACCTTCCTGGTAATCCATTTCTTCCATACGATGCTTAACAGCAGCACGGCCTGAACGCGAGGTTAAATTCAATTGCTCGGTTTTAAAGCCGATTGATTCAGGGGTCATGATTTCATAAGTTTCGCGGTTTTTCAGGACACCATCTTGGTGAATACCTGATGAATGAGAAAATGCATTGCTACCGACGATGGCTTTATTAGCAGGAATAGGTGTGTTACATAATTGGCTAACTAATTGGCTAGTGCGATAAATTTCTTTGTGATTAATATTCGTATGAACGCCCAACATTTGCTCTCGCAACTTGATAGCCATGATCACTTCTTCTAATGCGGTATTGCCTGCGCGTTCACCTAATCCATTGATGGTTCCTTCAACTTGGCGGGCTCCCGCTTGGATAGCAGTAATTGAGTTAGCAACCGACATTCCCAAGTCATCATGGCAATGTACAGAAATAATAGCTTTATCAATATTAGGAACTCTTTCGTATAAAGAGGTGATGATCCCACCGAACTGATAAGGTGTTGTATAGCCTACGGTATCGGGAATATTAATGGTTGTAGCACCTGCTGAAATTGCAGATTCAACAATTCTACATAAATTGTCGATATCAGTACGCCCCGCATCTTCACATGAGAACTCAACATCGTCGGTATAGCGTCGTGCTCGTTTGATTGAGTCGATAGCCATGTTCATCACACCATCGAAGGTTTTCTTTAATTTTTGCTGAACATGCAAGTTGGATGTTGCTAAAAAAATGTGGATTCTAAAGGCTTCTGCAACTTTTAACGCTTCTGCGGCAACATCAATATCATTTTGAACGCAGCGTGCTAATGCACAAATACGGCTATTTTTGATTTCTCGTGCAATAGTTTGAACAGACTCAAAATCACCAGGAGAAGAAACAGGGAAGCCTGCTTCGATAACATCGACACCGAGACGTTCTAACGCAAATGCTATCTGCAACTTTTCTTTAACGGATAAACTAGCCTGTAATGCCTGTTCGCCATCACGTAAAGTGGTATCAAAGATAATAACTTGGTTGCTCATATCGCGTTCCTTTTCATACTGAATTTTATCGTTATATTTTTGCGGTACCGACAGGCATAAAAAAACCCGCGGTTTGCGCGGGTTTTTATGTTTCTGGACAGTGACTGTTTTACCTTCCGTCCATAAGCATACCGCGCATATTAGATGCGAGTAGTAGTAGGCTTAGTAGAAGGATTGACGTTGTCATTTTTTGCTGTCTCGAATTTGGTTTTAAACACACTGTATTTATTGATACGTGATCTTTTCTTGTATGTCAAATTTAGTTTTTTGAGCTGAATTTTACGAAATATGAATTATCACCAAGACTTGGTGATTGTGACTGATTTCTATATTTTTAGTGATGTTTTTGCCTATAATTTGAAGTTAGGTTGGTAGTAAAATTCTTTTATCGAAATGTAGGAATCAAAACATAGCATAAATTGATTGTTTTGGTTTTATTTTGAACAATTCTAAGGCGGGAGAATATAATATAATGAATAAAAATAAGAGGTAATTATAGTTTTGATTTAACTAATTACTTATCAAATGAATAATTTAAAATTAATCCGATAATGGGATTGTTTCTTTGATTGTGATGATATTTATTATGATTTATTTTTAAAATTGTTTTATTATTTTAATGTTAACAATAATGATTTAAATGAGTGAATAGTACTCATTGTTTAGATGAATACATTTGTTTGATAATCTATATATATTTCAATATTAATTTATTGATAATTTAATGAATGTCGATTTAATAAGTGCAGGGAAAGTAAAATAGCTTATCATTGATAAGTTTTTTGAAGAATAATATTTAATGAATTTATATATTTTCTAATTGAATGGGGAAGGTTTTATTTCATTAATTAAAAAATAATAAATATCTTTATTGGAGTAAGTAATGACTGATTTTGATACAGTTTCACCAGTAAAAAAAGAGAATAGTGATATCCATTTGCGAAACGTTGATTTGAACTTACTCACCGTTTTTGATGTTGTCATGCAAATGCAAAATGTAACAAGAGCTGCCCAAGTATTAGGGATGTCTCAACCCGCGGTAAGTAACGCAGTTTCACGATTAAAATCAATGTTTAATGATGAACTTTTTGTTCGTTATGGCAGAGGGATTCAGCCTACCTCGCGGGCTAAACAATTATTTGGCCCAGTTAGGCAAGCTTTACAATTGGTTCATAATGAATTGCCGGGAGCTGGGTTTGACCCTAAATTGAGTGAGCGAATTTTCAATCTTTCTATTTGTTCACCACTTGATATTCGTTTAGCCGCAATTATTGTGGAAAAATTCAAAGAAATATCCCCTAATATTAATGTGCTTATTCATTGTTTCTTGGATGATAACATTGAACATAAACTGAAATACCAAGAAACAGATTTTTCATTAAGTTATAATCAATTCGAAAAAAATGAATATCAACATCAGATTTTATTTAATGATGAGTTAGTGCTAGTTGTAGCAAATAATCATCCACATATTGGTAGTAGTGTAACGCAAGAAATATTGATTAATGAAAAACATGCTGTAATGTCAATGGATAATATAGGTTCATTTAGTAAGCTCTATTATTATAATACTGATCTATCACACACAATTAGCTATCAAGGAACCGATTTAAATAGTGTACTAAATATTGTGTCTCAAACTGATTTAGTTGCGATAGTGCCTAAATGGCTCGTTGAACATTCAGCAAACCAATATCAACTACGAACAGTCTCTCTTCCTTGGCATGAAAACACGCGACCATGTTACCTGACTTGGCATGAATCGACGGTACGTGATAAAGGCCATCAATGGATGAAATCACAATTTTGCCAACTGATAGCAGAACTACCTGTCTAAATCCTTTCTAATAATTTTAATTCGCCTAAGAGGCGGTTAGTTATCATCTTGGCACTTAACTCATCATGGTGAAATTCTGTGATGAGTTATGCTACTTACTGGACATTTTTACAATATTTACACAATACTTCTTTTCACAGATCTTTTTAATCGATACACTCCATCATTCAGCTAACACATGTAAGCTGAAATAATTAACAGGTGAAGTGCTTCGTGAGTTTTCCGAGTAACTTCAGTTAACAAATGTACTATAGGAAATACAATTTGATTACTGAAAATCTTTATCCTTACCATTTGGTCAATCGCTTGCAGAGTTGGTTTAACTCCATTGATTCCGCAAGCCGGATAGCTTTCAGTCAATGGCATAACGGGCAAGTTAGTCAGCTAACATGGAAAGAAGTCAGAGAGCACTCATCTGCAATTGCTTGCCATCTTTTGGAGCTTAATGTTGCAACACAGGAAAACATTGGGTTATTTGCTCATAATAGTATGAACTGGTCGCTGGTAGACCTTGCTGTTATGCAACTTAAAGCAGTTACAGTGCCTTTATATGCAACAAGTAGTATTCAGCAAGCTGCTTATATTATAAATGATGCAGACATTCGAATTCTGTTTGTTGGAGCACAAGAGCAATATCAAATTGCATGTCAATTAAAGCCTCTCTGCCCACAATTAACAACCATAGTGGTACTTAATGGTGATGTTGAGTTAGTTGATTGTCCAATACCTTCACTTCATCTTTCAAGCTTCATTGAGCAAGCACAATCTAAATATCAAGATGAGCTAAATAAACGTATTGCAGCTCATAATCTCAGTGATCTATTCACCATAATTTACACATCAGGAACTACCGGTGAGCCAAAAGGTGTCATGTTAGATTACTATAACATGGCCACTCAGCTCTATGTTCACGAACATCGACTAAAATTAAATTCTGATGACATCTCTTTAAGTTTTCTACCGTTATCCCATATTTTTGAACGTGCTTGGAGCTTCTATGTGATGCACACTGGCGCCCAAAATGTTTATTTAACGGATACTAATGCAGTGAGAGATGCATTAGTCGATGTCAAACCCACAGTGATGTGTGCAGTGCCACGCTTTTATGAAAAAGTGTATAGCGCAATACAAAGTAAAGTAGCTAAAGCACCATTACTTCGCCGATTAATCTTTAAATGGGCTATTGGGGTTGGTAATAGAAATGTCAAAGCACAAACAGAAGGCATACAACCGACAGTGTTGGGTCGTGCACTCTATAATTTTGCAGACAAGTTAGTTTTCAGTAAACTTCGCCAAGGATTTGGGGGACGTATTCGTTTTATGCCAGCCGCGGGAGCGCGTTTAGACGACGCTATTATCGCCTTCTTTTTGGCTGCGGGGGTGAATATAAAATATGGTTATGGTATGACCGAGACTTGTGCCACCGTTTCGTGTTGGGAAGACGGGTGTTATCCGCTAGGTTCTATTGGTACACCACTTTCATCCGTTGAAGTTCGTATTGGCGCTAATAATGAGATTCAGGTCAAAGGGCCTATTGTCATGAAAGGCTATTATAATCGACAACAAGAAACCGAAGATACTTTTACCGCCGATGGTTGGTTAAAAACGGGTGATGCGGGAAAAATAGATGCACATGGTAATTTGTACATAACTGATCGTTTAAAAGATTTGATGAAAACATCAAATGGTAAATATATCGCCCCACAAATGATTGAAGGTGTATTAGGCCAAGATCAATTTATTGAGCATATCGCCGTTATAGCTGATGCTCGTAATTTTGTTTCAGCTTTGATAGTTCCTTGTTATGACTCATTAGAGGAATATGCTCGCTCTATTAATTTGAAATATAGAGATCGTTTGGAATTATTGAAAGATTCAAATGTTATGGCTTTGTTTGAAAATCGTTTAAAAGAACTACAAAAAAACTTTGAACAATTTCATCAAGTGAAGCGTTTTACCTTGCTTTCAGCTAATTTTTCCATGGAAAAAGGTGAGCTTACTCCAACCTTGAAATTACGCCGAAAAATCATATCAGAACGTTATCAATCTGAAATCGAATCAATGTATCGCGAATAATTAACAACAGCTAATCTTTTCAAGCAACAAAAGCTACATAAATCTAAAGATGGATATCCCTGATATCCGTCTTTTATTTGCACTCTTTTTCATCTGTTGGTGGTGATATAATCCATTTTTTTATTTATTGTTAGTTAATTAATCTAATAATCTGAATGGATGAAGATAAAGCTAAAAGTTGTCATTTTTGCTTAAGAAATGATGTTTGCGTCGTTTAAGTCTCAACGATATGTTAATAGCAGTCATAACTACGACAGAAATGACAAAAATAAAAGAGGAAAGTCATACCTCTGTTAACTTGCAAAAATAGTCTGAGGGCAAACTCATGGAGATGTTGTCGGGAGCAGAAATGGTCGTCAAATCATTGATTGACCAAGGTGTAAAGCACGTATTTGGTTATCCAGGCGGTGCTGTTTTGGATATTTATGATGCACTTCATACTGTAGGTGGAGTAGATCATATACTTGTTCGTCATGAACAAGCTGCTGTACATATGGCAGATGGATATGCACGTTCTACGGGAGATGTAGGTGTGGTTCTTGTCACATCAGGTCCTGGGGCAACAAATGCCATTACAGGTATTGCTACGGCATATATGGACTCAGTTCCTTTAGTCGTATTATCAGGGCAGGTTGCTAGTTCTCTTATTGGTAATGATGCATTTCAAGAGTGTGACATGGTCGGTATATCCCGCCCAATAGTAAAGCACAGCTTTTTAGTCAATAAAGCGGAAGATATTCCAGAAACAATCAAAAAAGCATTCTATATCGCTTCAACTGGGCGTCCAGGGCCAGTCGTGATTGATTTACCGAAAGATACAGTTAGTCCTGCGCATAAATATCCTTACCGTTACCCTGAAACGATTTCTTTGCGCTCTTATAATCCAACTCTGCAAGGGCACAAAGGGCAAATTAAAAAAGCATTATCAAAACTGATTGCGGCAAATAAACCTGTTTTTTATATTGGTGGTGGTGCTATCAATGCGAGTTGTTCGACTGAAATTTTAGAGTTAGCAGAAAAATTACAGCTTCCAGTTGTGTCAACATTGATGGGACTTGGTGCGTTTCCTGAAACTCACCATTTATCAGTAGGGATGTTGGGTATGCATGGAACATTTGAAGCGAATAAAGTCATGCATAATTCTGATGTAATCTTTGCGGTGGGTGTGCGTTTTGATGATAGAACAACCAATAATCTTGAAAAATATTGCCCTAACGCAACAGTAATTCAGATTGATGTAGATCCCACATCTATTTCTAAAACTGTAAATGCAGATATTCCTATTGTTGGTGATGCAAAATTGGCACTTCAGCAAATGCTCAATCAGTTAGAGCAAGCCTCGGTTAAGCAAAATACACAAGCAATTAAGGAATGGTGGAATGATATTGAAATTTGGCGCGAGAAAAAATGCTTAAGCTATGAAACAAATACCCAAAAAGTAAAGCCACAGCAAGCAATCGAAGCCATCTATCGCCTCACTAATGGTGAAGCTTACGTCACTTCGGATGTAGGGCAGCACCAGATGTTTGCAGCACTATATTATCCGTTTGATAAACCTCGCCATTGGATCAATTCAGGCGGACTCGGGACTATGGGGTTTGGCCTACCAGCCGCATTAGGCGTCAAATTGGCACATCCGCAATCAACGGTTATTTGTGTCACCGGTGACGGTAGTATTCAAATGAATATTCAAGAATTATCAACAGCATTACAATATGGATTACCAGTATTGGTGCTGAACTTGAATAATGGCTTCCTTGGTATGGTCAAACAGTGGCAAGACATGATTTACCAAGGGCGTCATTCCCAATCCTATATGCAATCACTTCCAGACTTTGTCAAATTGGCTGAGGCTTATGGTCATGTAGGTCTATCTATCAACTCTCCTGATGAGCTTGAAGATAAATTAAAACAAGCACTGATTGAAGTTAATGAAAACCAACGCTTAGTATTTGTTGATATCAATATTGATGAAACTGAACATGTTTACCCAATGCAAATCCGTGGTGGTGCAATGGATGAAATGTGGCTGAGTAAAACAGAGAGGACCTGAACATGCGTCGTATTTTATCAGTCTTATTAGAAAATGAATCTGGTGCATTATCACGTGTGATAGGGTTGTTTTCTCAACGCGGTTATAATATTGAAAGTTTGACTGTTGCACCTACCGATGATCCAACATTGTCACGTATGACGATACAAACTAAAGGTGATGCAAAAGTTCTGGAGCAAATTGAAAAGCAATTACACAAACTAGTTGATGTTCTACGTGTGAATGAACTGACTGCATCAGCACATATTGAACGTGAAATTATGCTAGTTAAGCTTCAAGCTTCTGGTTATGGGCGTGACGAAATAAAGCGGTGTTCAGATATTTTTAGAGGACAAATCGTCGATGTCACCCCAACGCTTTATACCGTTCAGCTCGCAGGAACAAGCGATAAACTGGATGCATTCATTGAATCTGTTCGAGGTGTTGCTGAAATTGTTGAAGTTGTTCGATCTGGCATTGTTGGTGTTTCACGTGGCGATAAAATTATGCGATGATACATTTGCTAGCTGAAGGTAGAATATAATCAAGTAGAGCCCCGATTAATTCGGGGTTTTGACCGTTGGCAAGCAACGTGAATTTATTAATGGTTATTCTAACCCGTAAAAATAAATAGTAAAATCAATGTGTTGATTTTCAGCTGGTAATACAAAGTGGGAAAATCCACGCTTTTCTGAACTGTGTCAGTAATGTCAGTCCCAAAATGATTGGGGCTTTCTCCTTAAATTGTAAAGAGGTTAACGTGAAACTGGATGAAATAGCCCGTTTAGCAGGTGTTTCCCGCACAACGGCTAGTTATGTGATCAACGGCAAGGCCAAGCAGTATCGAGTCAGCGATAAAACTGTAGAAAAAGTGATGGCAGTCGTCAGAGAGCACAATTACCATCCAAATGCTGTAGCCGCAGGGTTGCGGGCAGGGAGAACCCGTTCGATTGGGCTCGTGATCCCTGATCTCGAAAACACGAGTTATACTCGCATTGCTAATTATCTTGAACGTCAAGCACGTCAGCGCGGCTATCAGCTCTTGATTGCTTGTTCAGAAGATCAGCCTGATAACGAAATTCGTTGTGTAGAACACCTTCTCCAACGTCAAGTTGATGCAATTATCGTCTCAACGGCACTCCCGCCTGAACATCCTTTTTATCAGCGTTGGGCAAATCGTACATTACCTATCATTGCTCTCGATAGAGCACTCGAAAAAGAGCATTTTATTAGCGTCGTCGGTGATGACCAAGAAGATGCATTGATGATTTCAGAAGAATTGAGAAAGTTTTCTGCGGAATCAGTGCTCTATCTGGGAGCATTACCCGAACTGTCCGTAAGTTATCTTCGTGAACAAGGCTTCCGTAATGGCTGGGAAGGTGATTCACGAGAAGTTAACTATCTCTATGCAAATAGCTACGAGAGGTCGTCAGCAGCAGACGTTTTTGCAAACTGGCTAGATAAAGGCAACAAAATGCCTGATGCTTTATTTACAACCTCATTCTCATTATTGCAGGGCGTACTCGATGTTGCATTAAAACGTAATGGGCGACTTCCTGAGCATATGATAATTGCAACATTTGGTGATAGTGAGCTACTCGATTTTCTCGGTTGCCCTGTTTTATCTCTCGCGCAGCGTCATAGAGATATTGCAGAACGCATTCTTGAGTTGGTGTTAGCAAGTTTAGATGAGAAGCAAAAACCGGAGCCTGGGATTACACGAATTCGTCGCCATTTATGTCGACGTGGTAGCCTTGGTCGAAAGCAGTAGTAAAAAATACCAATTAATTAAGATTTGATGAAAATCTTGCTTTAATATTGAGTGATATTGATCACAATTATGAGTATTATATTAGCCCCTATTCACAAGGGGCTTTTTATTTATCGTTCAAAATATGTAAAGATTTAACTTTGGGATTATTCTTAATGAGATGATTCTGATTTATTAAAATGTGAAAAATTAAATTAATAATTTAATTTAAGAAATGATGTTTAAATAAAAAGCAATAATACATTTTTATATTCACGCTAAAGTACTGTCTATTAAAACAGTAATTTAACCTGTTGAAAATAATGGTTTTAATTTTTTTCAGTTGTGTTGTTAGTAATATTTATTGTTATTAAATATTCATGATTATTTTTAAAGTAGAGAATTGGTTGTTAATAAGCTGATTAAAAATGAGACATATATAAGATATATCATCATTTGCTTGTTTTTTCGGCAGTAAAATAGAGGTTGTTGTATATTTACTGTTTTTTGAGAAATAAATGAATTATATCATATCGTTATTCCTCATTTTATCTCCGAATTAAATTTTACCCACTCTTTTTTTTTCTTAATTGTTCTGTAAATAAAGCAAAAGCAACGTGTGTCTGGCTTGACAACGTTTTCCTACCATTCGTAAACTTTATAAGTGGAGAATTGTGGGGTAAAGTGGGTAAACTGGAAATAAAGGGGTTTCACTGAGTATGTTTCGTGGGGCAACGCTGGTAAATCTCGACAGCAAAGGGCGTCTTACTGTGCCCACTCGTTATAGAGGAATGCTGAGTGAGGAATCAAAAGGGCAGATGGTTTGTACCATCGACCTTCATCAACCATGCCTATTGCTTTACACCTTACCTGAATGGGAAATTATTGAAGATAAGCTCTCTCGTCTATCAACAATGAATCCAGCAGAAAGGCGTGTACAACGTCTCTTATTAGGGCATGCCAGTGAATGTCAAATGGATAATGCAGGACGTCTTTTGCTAGCCAGCACGCTGCGTCAACACGCAGGGTTAACAAAAGAAGTCATGCTGGTAGGCCAAATAAATAAATTTGAACTTTGGGATGAACAGACTTGGTATCAGCAAGTGGAACAAGACATTGCTGCTGAACATCAAACTCAAGAACCTCTGTCAACCCGCTTACAGGATTTGTCACTATAAACATGACACAGCAGCAATTTAAACACGTAACAGTACTGCTTGATGAAGCAGTCAATGGCCTGAATATTAAACCTAATGGTATTTATATTGATGGAACTTTCGGGCGTGGTGGTCATTCAAGATTAATTTTAAGCCAGTTAAATGAACAAGGTCGCCTTATCGCTATTGACCGCGATCCTGAGGCCATTAAAGCCGCTGAAGCCATTGATGACCCTCGTTTTATGATTAAGCATGGTCCATTTTCGGCTATTGCGGAATATGTCGAAGAAGAAGGGCTAGTTGGTAAAATCGATGGCGTATTATTGGATTTAGGTGTTTCATCCCCACAATTGGATGATCCTGAACGCGGTTTTTCATTTATGCGCGATGGTCCATTAGATATGCGTATGGATCCAACAAAAGGTCAGTCGGCAGAACAATGGCTGATGAATGCAGAAGCTGATGATATTGCTTGGGTTCTAAAAACATTTGGTGAAGAACGTTTTGCAAAGCGTATTGCTAGAGCCATTGTGGAACGTAACCACAATGCGGAAGAGGAGCCGTTAACCCGGACACGCCAATTAGCGGAACTGATTGCTAAAGTGAGCCCGCTAAAAGAGCGTCATAAGCATCCTGCAACGAGAAGCTTTCAAGCAATACGAATTTATATCAATAGCGAACTAGAAGAGATAGAGCGAGCGTTAGATGGCGCTATGTCAGTTTTAGCAGCAGAAGGGCGCTTATCGGTGATCAGTTTCCATTCACTGGAAGACAGGTTAGTTAAACGATTTATTCGCCAAAACAGTAAAGGGCCAAGCGTTCCTCCAGGAATACCCTTAACTGAAGCTCAGATACGTGAACTAGGTGCTGCCAAGCTTCGTGATATTGGCAAAATGAAACCTTCTGAAGCTGAAGTTGATGAAAATCCACGAGCTCGTAGCTCTGTACTGCGCTTTGCAGAAAGGATGGAATAAGTATGGTTCCTGAAAGGCACAGCCTAGGAAAAGTTATCGGCCGTGATCTTTTCCGTTATGGAATTATCCCATTGATTTTGCTAGCTGCCATTATTATTAGTGCAGTTTTTGTGGTGACCACTGCCCATGAAACGCGTTTATTGACAGCAGAAAAAGATAAGTTATACGAAGAGAAAGATGCGCTTGATATCGAGTGGCGCAACTTGATCTTAGAAGAAAACGCGTTGGCAAGTCATAGTCGAGTCGAGCGTTTATCGGTTGATAAATTACAGATGGTTCATGTTGAACCGTCTAAAGAAAATATCATTGTATCTAAGCAGTAGATAAGGTTTTGAATGAAAGCACCACGAGCCGCTAAAAATAAGAAACAAGAAGAAAATACCAGCTTTGTTGGCTGGCGTTTTGCTTTGCTGTGCGGATGTATTCTACTAGCTTTAGCAGGGCTTTTAGTCCGAGTTGCTTATTTACAAATTATTGCACCTGAAAAATTAGTTAAAGAGGGCGATATGCGCTCTTTACGTGTTCAAGAGGTCGCTACGACACGCGGTATGATAAGTGATAGAGAGGGGCGTCAGCTTGCGGTGAGTGTGCCGGTAAATGCGATTTGGGCTGACCCGAAGATCGTGTTTGAAAAAGGTGGAATTAGTAATGATGAATACTGGAAAGCCCTAGCTGATGCACTTGAGATCCCCCTAGAACAAATTAACGCGAAAATATCAGCAAACCCTAAAGGGCGTTTCGTTTATCTTGCTCGTCAAGTTAATCCATCAATTGGTGAATACATCAGCAAATTGAAGGTACCTGGCATTTATCTGCGTAAAGAATCTCGTCGTTATTATCCTTCAGGGCCTGTTACTGCTCACCTTATTGGTGTGACTAACATTGATGCGGAAGGAATAGAAGGCGTTGAAAAAAGCTTTGATCGCTGGTTAAAAGGTTCCCCAGGTGAACGAACTGTTCGTAAAGATCGTAATGGTCGAGTAATAGAAACAGTGTCATCTGTTGATAGCCAAGCAGCACACAACTTAGTATTAAGCGTTGATGAACGCATCCAATCCATTGTTTATCGTGAACTGACTAAAGGTGTCATAGAAAATAAAGCTGAATCGGGTATTGCCATTTTAGTTGATGTGCATACAGGCGAGATTTTAGCGATGGCAAATAGTCCATCCTATAATCCGAACAACCTTGCTGGTACGCCAATGGAAGCAATGCGTAACCGAGCAATCACAGATATTTTTGAGCCGGGTTCTACCGTTAAACCAATGGTAGTCATGACCGCGCTAAACGATGGCATTATCAAAGAAAATACTGTACTGAACACCATTCCTTATCGGGTTAACGGCCATGAAATCAAAGATGTGGCACGTTATGCGGAGTTATCAATTACGGGTATTTTACAGAAGTCGAGTAACGTGGGTGTTTCAAAACTGGCGTTAGCGATGCCTGCCACAGAGCTGGTGGATGTGTATAATCGCTTTGGGTTTGGCAAGCCGACTAATCTGGGGTTAGTCGGGGAAAGTAGTGGTATCTTTCCGAGTAAAAAAACACGGTGGTCTGATTTAGATAGGGCCACCTTTTCTTTCGGGTATGGGCAAATGGTAACACCATTACAATTAGCTCGTGCTTACGCAACAATTGGTAGTTTTGGGGTTTATCGCCCTCTATCAATTACCAAAGTTGATCCGCCAGTGCCAGGGAATCGCGTTTTTCCTGAGCCAATTATGCGGACAGTCGTTCACATGATGGAAAGTGTTGCTTTGCCTGGAGGCGGGGGAAGGCTTGCTGCCATCAAAGGTTATCGTATCGCGATTAAAACAGGTACGGCTAAAAAAGTCGGACCCGAAGGGCGTTACATTAACGAATACATTGCCTATACCGCAGGCGTTGCCCCTGCAAGTAACCCACGTTACGCCCTTGTCGTTCTTATCAATGAGCCTAAAGCGGGTAAATATTATGGTGGTGCGGTATCTGCACCAATATTTGGGTCAATCATGGGCGGTGTTTTACGCCTAATGAACATTGAACCTGATGCATTACAACAAGATGATAAAAACGACATAGTGAACAACAAAAAAGAGGTTAAAAGTGGCAGATCGTAATCTTTGTGATCTCCTTTCGCAATTTGGCGTTAGCACAGTAAATATCTCATTACGCGAGATGACACTAGACAGCCGTAAAGTAGCGGCAGGTGACCTATTTATCGCGATAAAAGGCCATGAATTTGATGGCCGGAGCTATATTTCTCAAGCAATTGCTCAAGGTGCTGCCGCGGTGATTGCGGAGGCTGCTGAAGAAGCAACGGAAGGTGAGATTCGCCATATTCATGGTATTCCAGTTATTTATTTAAATGACCTCAACAACCGACTTTCAGCATTAGCGGGTGAGTTCTATCAACACCCAGCATCAAAAATGAAGCTTATAGCTGTTACCGGAACTAATGGCAAAACAACGACAACGCAACTTATAGCTCAGTGGGCAAAAGGACTTGGTGAAACGAGTGCTGTAATGGGAACTGTTGGTAATGGGCTGTTAGGGCAAGTTGCACCGAGTGAAAATACCACCGGCTCAGCTGTTGATATCCAAGTTGAATTAACTCAATTACTGAAACACAAAGCCACACTAACGGCGATGGAAGTTTCTTCTCATGGTTTAGTCCAAGGTCGTGTTGCAGCCTTACCTTTTGATGCAGCTGTTTTCACTAATTTAAGCCGTGATCATCTAGATTACCATGGCAACATGGCGAATTATGAAGCTGCTAAATGGTTACTGTTCTCAACACATCAAACAAAAACTCAAATCATTAATGCAGATGATGATGTTGGGCTTAAATGGTTACTACAATTACCTAAAGCATGTGCTGTTTCAATGGAACAACGCATCCCAGCACAATGGCAAGGCCCTTGGTTACAAACAACTAGCGTCGATTATCATGATAGCGGAGCTACAATTTGTTTTACGTCATCATGGGGGGATGGGGAATTAAAGAGCCCATTAATGGGGGCATTTAATGTCAGTAACTTGCTGTTAGCGATGGCGACATTACTTATGATGGACTACCCGTTAGCGCAATTATTGGATTCATCCTCATTCCTCGCGCCTGTTTGTGGCCGTATGGAAGTGTTTAGTGCACCAGATAAACCAACAGTTGTTGTCGATTATGCACATACACCAGATGCACTTGAAAAAGCCCTTGCAGCAGCACGTTTACACTGTAAAGGCCAATTATGGTGTGTTTTTGGCTGTGGTGGGGATCGAGATAAAGGTAAGCGCCCGTTAATGGGAGCATCTGCTGAAGAGTGGGCCGATAAAGTGGTTATTACTGATGATAACCCTCGTAGCGAAGAGCCTATGGCAATTATCAATGACATTATGGCGGGTATTCTTGATACTAGCCGTGTATTGGCAATTCCAGGACGTGCTGAAGCGGTCACTAGCGTTATTATGCAAGCAGGTGTAGATGATGTGATTGTTGTCGCGGGTAAAGGTCATGAAGATTATCAAATCATTGGCCATCGCCGTTTAGACTATTCCGATAGGTTAACCGTTGCAAGATTACTGGGGGTGATAGCATGATCCCTTTGACTCTGAATCAACTTGCAAATATTACGGCTGGAACATTATTTAGTGTTGATAATATCGATGCTACAACGCTCGTGTTAAGTGATGTGAGTACAGATAGTCGCAGGGTAGGTGATAATTGCTTATTTATTGCATTAAAAGGCGAGCGTTTTGATGCACATGATTTTGTTTCTTCTGTCGTTGACGCTGGTGTCGCGGCTCTGCTTGTCGAGCGTGAACTTGCAGTTGATTGCCCACAGGTTATTGTCAAGGATTCCCGTTTAGCTATGGGGCAACTTGCCGCATGGGTACGTCAGCAAAGCCAAGCTAAAGTTGTTGGTTTGACAGGGTCGTCAGGAAAAACCTCTGTTAAAGAAATGACAGCATCAATATTGTCTGAGCGAGGTAAAACACTTTATACCGCGGGTAATTTGAACAATGATATTGGTGTGCCATTAACTTTATTTAGGCTGACACATGAATATGATTATGCAGTCATTGAAATGGGGGCAAACCATCCTCACGAAATCGCTTATACCACAAATATTGTGAAGCCACAGACGGCACTAGTGAATAATCTATTTGCGGCGCATTTAGCTGGTTTCGGATCTCCAGATGGCGTGGCTCGCGCAAAAGGTGAGATTTATCAAGGCTTACCTGATGAAGGAACTGCAATTGTTAATCTTGATAGCTGCTCAACACAATGGGCGTTCCAACCAAGACAAACGGTATGGTACTACTCATTGACAGCTCAAGCAAAAGCCGATTTTTATCCATCTAATATTCAGATTAAACAACTCACCACTAATTTTACGCTACATACACCAGTAGGGCATGTAGCCATTACGCTGCCACTACCCGGAGTACATAACATTGCTAATGTATTAGCCGCTAGTGCACTTGCTATTTCTGTTGGTGCAACTCTTGAGGATATTCGTAATGGACTTGCAACAACTCAAGCTGTCCCAGGACGCTTATATCCAGTGCAATTAAGTGAAAATAAAGTGGTATTGGATGATACATACAACGCCAACGATGGTTCCATGATTGCAGCGATCAATGTGCTAGCTAAAATGCCGGGCTATCGTATTTTAGTTTCTGGCGATATGGGCGAGCTTGGTGATTATGCACAAGAGTGCCATCAACGCGTAGGTGCTGCCGCAAAAGATGCAGGTTTGGATAAAGTGCTGAGCGTAGGTACGTTGAGTGAAATAATCAGTAAATCTAGCGAATGCGGTGAGCATTTTACATTCAAAAGAGATTTATTAACCCGACTAATTCCGCTAATTCAGCAGAATGATGTTGTTTCTATTCTAGTTAAGGGTTCACGCAGTTCCGCGATGGAAGATGTTGTGAATGCATTGAAGGAGTGCTTTGCATGTTAGTCTGGCTTGCCGAAATATTGGTGCATCATTTTTCTGTCTTTAACGTCTTCTCATATTTGACGTTTAGAGCCATTGTCGGTTTGCTGACGGCACTTGCTATTGCATTATGGATGGGGCCACATCTCATCGCTTACTTACAAAAAATGCAAATTGGGCAAGTCGTTCGTAGCGAAGGCCCTGAGTCGCATTTTAGTAAACGCGGAACACCGACTATGGGTGGCCTACTTATTCTGTTTTCTATTAGTGTATCTGTACTGTTATGGGCTCGTTTAGATAACCCTTATGTTTGGTGTGTGCTACTAGTGTTAGTGGGCTATGGCATCGTAGGTTTTGTTGATGACTATCGCAAAGTCGTCAGAAAAGATACTCGTGGTTTAATTGCTCGCTGGAAATATTTTTGGCAGT
The DNA here is from genome assembly GCF_000314855.2 of Providencia burhodogranariea DSM 19968. Classification (GTDB taxonomy): domain Bacteria; phylum Pseudomonadota; class Gammaproteobacteria; order Enterobacterales; family Enterobacteriaceae; genus Providencia; species Providencia burhodogranariea. The sequence goes on from NZ_KB233222.1 coordinate 364,976, forward strand.
CGGTTATTGCTTTAGTCGTTGCATTTTCAATGTATGCGATTGGTAAAGATACACCAGCAACTCAGTTGGTTGTTCCTTTCTTTAAAGATGTCATGCCGCAACTAGGTTTACTTTATATATTATTAGCTTACTTTGTGATTGTTGGTACAAGTAACGCGGTAAACTTGACGGATGGTCTTGATGGTTTAGCGATAATGCCAACTGTGTTTGTTGCCGCCGGTTTTGCCCTAGTTGCATGGGCAACGGGTAACGTCAATTTTGCCAGTTATTTGCATATTCCATACTTACCGCATGCGGGTGAGCTCGTTATTGTTTGTACGGCGATTGTAGGTGCAGGCTTAGGTTTTCTCTGGTTTAACACTTACCCAGCACAAGTTTTTATGGGGGATGTAGGCTCACTTGCGCTAGGTGGTGCATTGGGTACTATCGCAGTACTATTACGCCAAGAGTTTTTGCTTGTCATTATGGGGGGAGTATTTGTAGTTGAAACATTATCCGTCATTCTACAAGTGGGATCTTTCAAATTAAGGGGCCAACGCATATTTCGCATGGCTCCGATTCATCATCACTATGAATTAAAGGGTTGGCCAGAACCACGTGTTATTGTGCGTTTTTGGATTATCTCTTTAATGTTAGTTCTAATTGGACTAGCGACATTGAAGGTACGTTAAGATGGAACATTTTCAGGGCAAACAGTATCAGGGTAAACAAGTGGTCATCATTGGCCTTGGCTTAACAGGGCTATCTTGTGTGCATTTTTTCTTATCTCAGGGGGTGATTCCCCGAGTGATGGATACTCGCGCTATGCCGTCAGGAGTAGATCAATTACCTGAAAATGTTAAATGTCATTGCGGAAGTTTAAATAATCAATGGTTGCAAGAATCAGATCTTATTGTGGTAAGTCCAGGTGTTGCACTAGCAACACCTGAATTACAACAAGCTGCAATGAATGGAATTGAGATTGTCGGGGATATTGAACTTTTTTGCCGTGAAGTTGACGCCCCTGTTATTGCTATCACAGGCTCTAACGGTAAAAGTACTGTGACCTCTCTCGTTGGTGAAATAGCGAAAGCGGCGGGTATATCTGTTGGTATAGGTGGAAATATTGGTATTCCAGCCTTGTCATTATTAAGCCAAGGTCATCAACTTTATGTGCTTGAATTATCAAGCTTTCAATTAGAAACAACGTCAAGTTTAAAAGCGCTTGCCGCAACTGTGCTGAATGTCACTGAAGACCATATGGATCGCTATCCAGTCGGTTTGGTCCAGTATCGAGATGCTAAACTCCGTATTTATCAAAATGCGCTCAACTGTGTAGTGAATGCTCAAGACTCATTAACCTTGCCATTAAATAAAACGAGCGATGAGTGCATCAGTTTTGGCATAGATGATGGGGATTATTATTTTGATACACATCAACGCACGTTAGTCGCAAAAGGCGAAGTGGTCATTAATGTTGCTGATATGTATTTTACAGGGCAACACAATTACACCAATGCATTAGCTGCACTTGCTCTGGCCGATATTGCAGGCATTCCACGTGATGCAAGTTTAAGCGTATTAAAAAGTTATACTGGCTTAGTTCATCGATTCCAATTAGTGCTATTTAATAATGGGGTGCGTTGGATCAACGATTCTAAAGCGACTAATGTGGGCAGTACTGAAGCCGCACTAAATGGTTTGAAAGTCGATGGAACATTGCATCTTTTACTCGGCGGAGATGGAAAATCTGCTGATTTTTCTCCGTTAAAAGCTTACCTAGCCGAAGATAACGTTCGTCTATATTGTTTTGGTCGTGATGGTAAGGCTCTAGCACAATTAGAACCGGAAAAATCAATTCTGACTGAAACGATGGAACAGAGTATTAGGTATCTCGCACCCAATTTAAAGGCGGGTGATATGGTATTGCTTTCACCTGCTTGCGCGAGTATTGATCAATTCAAAAACTTTGAGCAACGCGGTGTTATTTTTGCGCAGTTAGCGAAGGAGCTTGGTTGATGACCATACCGGGTGCTGTGCGATTAAAAAACTGGGTAATCGGTGAAAAGGGTGGGGTGATTTCTGGCTCAACACTCTACGACCGTACATTGGTGTGGCTCGCACTTGGGCTTGCAGCGATAGGCTTTGTGATGGTGACTTCAGCATCAATGCCTGTTGGTCAAAGATTGACAGATGACCCATTTTACTTTGCCAAACGTGATGTAATGTACTTGGTTGTAGCATTCGTGCTTGTTTTAGGTGTTATGAGAGTCCCAATGGCTGTTTGGGAGAAATACAGCTTTATTATATTGATGATTTCTCTTCTATTGTTGGCGGTGGTATTAGTTGCAGGAAGCTCAGTTAATGGTGCGTCACGTTGGATTGACGTTGGTATTGTTAAAATTCAACCCGCGGAAATATCTAAATTTGCCTTATTTTGTTATGTATCGAGTTACTTAGTCAGGAAGTCAGAAGAGGTTCGAACTCGATTTCTTGGTTTTGTCAAACCGATGAGTATTTTGATTGGAATGGCTTCATTGCTGTTACTGCAACCTGACTTAGGGACAGTTATTGTATTAGTCGTCACTACGCTCGGGCTATTGTTCCTTGCAGGAGCAAGGCTTGCACCATTCATTATTGGGATTGCTGCTTGTGCCGTCGGTGTGTTGGCATTGATCTGGTTTGAGCCTTATCGTTTACGTCGAGTGACATCATTTCTAAACCCATGGGAAGATCCATTCGGTAGTGGCTATCAACTTACACAATCACTAATGGCATTTGGTCGAGGCGAAGTTTTAGGTCAAGGCTTAGGTAATTCGGTCCAAAAACTGGAATATTTACCTGAAGCGCATACTGACTTTATTTTTTCGGTTTTAGCTGAAGAGCTCGGTTACATTGGTGTTGTACTTGTTTTATTTATGGTCTTCATGTTGGCATTTCGCGCAATGATGATAGGTCGTAGAGCATTATTAGCGAATCAACTATTTGCTGGCTATTTAGCGTGCTCAATCGGTATATGGTTTACTTTTCAGGCGTTAGTCAACGTGGGAGCAGCAGCCGGTATGCTACCAACCAAAGGATTAACATTACCGCTAATTAGCTATGGTGGTTCGAGTTTATTAGTGATGTCTGCGGCAATAGCTGTATTGTTAAGAGTGGATTTTGAAACGCGGTTGGAAAAAGCTCAGGCGTTTGTAAGGAGTGCAAAATGAGTCGAGCAAAAAAATTACTAGTCATGGCAGGTGGTACTGGAGGACATGTATTTCCAGGACTCGCTGTGGCGCATTATTTGCAAGCTCAAGGTTGGGAAATCCTCTGGTTGGGTACTGCTGATCGTATGGAAGCTACGTTAGTTCCTCAACATGGAATTGAAATTGAATTTATACGGATATCAGGGCTAAGAGGAAAAGGAATTTTGGCTTTAGCTGCTGCGCCTTGGCGAATTTTTAATGCAGTATGTCAGGCAAAAAAAATTATCAAACAATATCAACCAGATGCCGTTTTAGGCATGGGTGGGTATGTATCAGGGCCGGGTGGTATTGCTGCCTGGTTATCTGGCGTTCCAGTAGTCCTTCATGAGCAAAACGGCATTGCCGGGTTGACCAATAAATGGCTTTCAAAGATTGCTAAACGTGTACTGCAAGCATTTCCAGGTGCTTTTCCAAATGTGCCTGTAGTTGGAAACCCAGTACGGGATGATGTTTTAGCACTGCCTTTACCAGAAGAAAGATTTGCCAATCGCGATGAAAAAATACGCATATTAGTTGTTGGCGGTAGTCAAGGTGCGCGTATTTTGAACCAAATTACGCCTCAAATTGCCGAAAAAACAAGCAAACAGTTAAATATCTGGCATCAGGCAGGAAAAGGAAGTAAGGAATCTACAGAAGCGTTGTATAATGAAAGACTAAATAATTCAGTTAATTCCGAGTTTAAAGTTACTGAGTTTATTGATGATATGGCGCAAGCTTATGCGTGGGCTGATATCATAATTTGCCGTTCAGGTGCTTTGACAGTCAGCGAAGTAGCGGCAGCAGGGTTACCTGCTATTTTTGTTCCTTTTCAGCACAAAGACCGTCAACAATATTGGAATGCTCTGCCACTAGAGAAAGCAGGCGCAGCAAAAATACTCGAGCAACCTCAGTTCACTGCTGAAGCTGTTGTAAATCTACTTCAGCAATGGGATCGAGATGAATTGTTATCGATGGCTAAAAAAGCGCGTTCTTGTGCTATCACTGATGCAACTGAACGTGTGGCAGCTGTGATATCTGAAGTGGCTAAATAGTTACGACTATCGATAAAGCGACATTGATACAGAATTAATAAAAAAGCGAAGACATATAGTGAATACACAACAGTTGGCGAAATTAAGAACATCAGTGCCGGAAATGAGAAGAGTCAGGCACATCCATTTTGTCGGTATCGGTGGTGCTGGCATGGGTGGTATCGCCGAAGTGTTGGCAAATGAAGGTTACCAAATTAGTGGTTCTGACTTAGCGCCGAATGCAGTAACTCAACAACTGACTTCATTAGGAGCAACGATTTATTTTAATCATCGCCCTGAAAATGTTGAAGATGCCAGCGTTGTGGTCGTATCAACTGCAATTTCTGAGGATAACCCAGAAATTCAAGCTGCGCATGAGTTACGTATTCCTGTTATTCGTCGTGCTGAAATGTTGGCCGAATTAATGCGTTATCGCCATGGAATAGCGATAGCAGGAACACATGGAAAAACAACAACTACCGCGATGATTTCGGGGATTTATGCACAGGCAGGTTTAGACCCAACATTTGTAAATGGTGGTTTAGTCAAATCAGCAGGAACCCATGCACGTTTGGGAAGTAGTCGTTACTTAATAGCTGAAGCTGATGAAAGTGATGCATCGTTTTTACATTTACAACCTTTGGTTGCAGTAGTTACAAATATTGAAGCAGACCATATGGATACTTATCAGGGTAATTTTGAAACCTTGAAAGATACCTTCATCAATTTCCTGCATAACTTGCCATTTTATGGGCGTGCAGTGATGTGTATCGATGATCCAGTGATCCGTTCATTGCTACCAAGAATTAGCCGCTATATCACCACTTATGGTTTTAGCGAAGATGCGGATGTACGCATTATTAAATATGAGCAAAAAGGTAACCAAGGTTTCTTTACGATCGCTCGTCAAAATATGCCAGAGCTAACCGTGGTTCTAAATGCACCTGGTCGTCATAATGCTCTCAATGCTACCGCTGCTGTTGCTGTTGCTACAGAAGAAGGTATTGATGACCTCCATATTTTGTCGGCACTGGCAGAATTTCAAGGAACTGGACGCCGTTTTGATTTCCTCGGTAATTATTCACTACGTCATGTGAATGGTAAAGTCGGTGAGGTTATGTTGGTTGATGACTATGGGCACCATCCAACTGAGGTTGACGCAACCATTAAAGCAGCCAGAGCAGGGTGGCCTGATAAGCGTATAGTGATGGTTTTCCAACCGCACCGTTATTCTCGTACCCGTGACTTATATGATGATTTTGCACATGTTCTGAGCCAAGTTGATGTGTTATTGATGCTTGAAGTTTACCCTGCTGGTGAAAAACCAGTTCCCGGCGCGGATAGTCGTTCATTATGCCGAACAATTCGTGGGCGTGGGCAACTTGATCCAATTTATGTAGCTGAGCCTGAGCTAGTATCTCAGTTTTTGGCGCAAGCACTTGATGCAAATGATTTGGTTTTAGTTCAAGGTGCTGGAAATATTGGTAAAATAGCGCGTAACCTTGCAGATACAAAATTACAGCCACCTGTGGTAGAGGAGTGATCATGACCGAGAAAGTTGCGGTTTTATTTGGCGGGACATCAGCTGAACGTGAAGTGTCACTTCAATCAGGTCATGCGGTACTTGCTGGTTTACGTCAGGCAGGGATTGATGCTCACCCTGTTGATACCAAAGATTTTCCTGTTGTAGCACTTAAAGACGCGGGTTTTGATAAAGCGTTTATTGCCCTTCATGGTCGAGGTGGTGAAGATGGCACAATTCAAGGGATGCTTGAATTTTTAGGGGTACCTTATACTGGTAGCGGCGTGATGGCGTCCGCACTTAGTATGGATAAACTTCGAACTAAACAGCTTTGGGAAGGTGCTGGCTTACCAGTATCACCGTATATTTATCTAAACCAAACTCAATTTAGTTCGCTGGCAAAATTACAAATTCAAGAATTAGTTGCACATCTAGGATTACCACTAATTGTCAAACCTAGCCTAGAAGGGTCAAGTGTAGGCATGAGTAAAGTGGATAATTTTGATGAGTTGTCAGCAGCATTAGAATTGGCTTTTCGTTTTGATGAAACAGTATTAGTGGAAAAGTGGTTGAGTGGTCCTGAATTTACAGTTGCGGTATTAAGCGAACAAACGCTTCCATCGATTCGTATTCAGTCTCCGGGCATTTTTTATGATTATGAGGCGAAATATCTTTCTGACGAAACTCAGTATTTTTGCCCAAGCGGTTTAAGTGAAGAATTAGAGTCAACACTTTCCGAACTTGCGATGCGTGCTTATAAAGCAGTTGGATGCCGTGGTTGGGGGAGGGTTGATGTGATGCAAGATAATGATGGTCAATTTTACTTGTTAGAAGTGAATACATCACCAGGTATGACGAGTCATAGTTTGGTTCCAATGGCTGCGCGTCAAGCAGGTATGGATTTTTCACAGTTAGTAGTACGCATTTTGGAATTGGCTAACTGATATGTCACAGGCAGCATTAAATGTTCGGCATCATAAGAATAATGATGACAGTAATGATCCAAATTCAGGCCCGAGTAATGGAACGTTTCTCAGTGGGTTGATTTTCTTTCTAATGGTTGTTGGCACAATTATTTGGAGTGGCTGGACTGTCATGAATTGGATGAAAGATGCGGATAGGCTGCCAATGTCAAAATTAGTCTTAACAGGTGAGCGCCATTACACAAAGAATGATGATGTCAGAAAGGCGATATTATCACTTGGGCAACCTGGAACATTTATGACAGTAGATGTTAATGCTATTCAAAACCAAATAAGTTCAATGCCGTGGATTCGTCAAGTTACAGTTCGTAAGCAGTGGCCAGATGAATTAAAGATCCATCTGGTAGAATATGTACCTTATGCTCGCTGGAATGATCAAAATATGGTTGATGGTGAAGGCCGCGTATTTAGTCTTCCTGCAAGTGAAGATAATAAAGGTGATTATCCATTGCTTTATGGGCCACAAGGCAGCCAAAAAGAAGTTCTTAAAGAGTATGTTGCGTTTAGAAAAGTACTTGCAGATCATAATTTAAAACTTAAATCAGTCTCTATGACAGCACGACATGCTTGGCAGCTTATTTTAGATAATGACATCCGAATTGAACTCGGAAAAAAAGATGTACTTGAGCGGTTAAATCGTTTCCTTGAACTTTATCCGCTTTTGCAGCAAACCACAGATAAACGTGTTGACTATGTTGACCTTCGTTATACCAGTGGTGCAGCAGTGGGGTGGGCGCCACTTTTGGTAGATGCACCATTGGGGTTACAATAATTAATATTGCTAATAACTCGGACTAGGCAGAAGCAAATGATCAAAACGACGGACAGAAAATTAGTTGTAGGCCTTGAAATTGGAACTTCCAAGGTGTCTGCTCTTGTAGGTGAGATTCTGCCCGATGGTATGGTGAATATTATCGGGGTGGGGAGTTGTCCATCTCGTGGAATGGACAAAGGTGGCGTTAACGATTTGGAATCTGTCGTTAAATGCGTGCAAAGAGCAATTGATCAGGCTGAATTGATGGCCGATTGCCAAATATCTTCAGTTTATCTTGCGCTATCGGGTAAGCATGTTAGTTGCCAAAATGAAATTGGTATGGTGCCAGTTTCAGAAGAAGAAGTGACACAAGAAGATGTCGACAGTGTTGTTCATACGGCTAAATCAGTTAGAGTTCGCGATGAGCACAGAATTCTTCATGTGATCCCTCAAGAGTTCGCGATTGATTACCAAGAAGGAATCAAGAACCCTGTTGGTCTATCGGGTGTTCGCATGCAGGCCAAAGTACATTTGATTACTTGCCATAACGATATGGCAAAGAATATTGTCAAAGCGGTAGAACGTTGTGGATTGAAAGTTGACCAACTGATATTTGCAGGTCTTGCTGCAAGCTACTCTGTGCTGACAGAAGATGAGCGTGAACTTGGTGTTTGCGTTGTCGATATCGGTGGGGGCACCATGGATATGGCTGTTTATACAGGCGGTGCATTGCGTCATACCAAAGTCATTCCTTACGCAGGGAATGTTGTCACTAGTGATATTGCGTATGCATTCGGTACACCACCAAGTGACGCTGAAGCTATTAAAGTTCGCCATGGTTGTGCTGTAGGTTCGATTGTAAGTAAAGATGAAACAGTTGAAGTACCTAGTGTCGGTGGACGACCGCCAAGAAGTTTGCAACGTCAGACTTTAGCGGAAGTCATTGAACCTCGCTATACCGAACTGTTAAACCTCGTAAATGAAGAAATTTTGAATTTACAGGAACAGTTACGCCAACAAGGTGTCAAACACCATTTGGCAGCAGGTATCGTTCTTACTGGTGGTGCTGCACAAATCGACGGCCTAGTCGAATGTGCACAAAAAGTTTTTCATACCCAAGTGAGAATTGGTACCCCACTAAATATTACAGGCTTAACGGATTATGCTCAGGAGCCTTATTATTCAACTGCGGTTGGGCTTCTGCATTACGGTAAAGAAAGCCATCTTGGCGATGATACCGAAACGGAAAAACGTGCTTCAGTCAAAGGGTGGTTTAGTAAAATCACTGGTTGGCTGAGAAAAGAATTTTAAATTTTATTCAGAAGCATATTATTAGCTTCGAAGTAAGCACAAAACGGAGAGACATTATGTTTGAACCAATGGAGCTAACCAATGATGCGGTGATTAAAGTCATCGGCGTTGGTGGCGGCGGCGGTAATGCCGTTGAACACATGGTGCGTGAGCGTATTGAAGGCGTTGAATTCTTCGCTGTCAACACGGATGCACAGGCGCTGCGTAAAACTGCAGTCGGACAAACAATCCAGATTGGTACTGGCATTACTAAAGGTCTTGGCGCTGGCGCTAACCCTGAAGTGGGCCGCAATGCAGCTGAAGAAGATCGTGAAGCTTTACGCAATGCACTTGATGGTGCAGACATGGTCTTTATCGCAGCTGGAATGGGTGGTGGTACAGGTACAGGTGCTGCCCCCGTCGTTGCTGAAGTAGCCAAAGAACTGGGTATTTTAACAGTTGCTGTCGTGACTAAGCCATTCAATTTTGAAGGCAAAAAACGTATGGCATTTGCGGAAGCAGGTATCACTGAGTTGTCTAAACATGTTGACTCACTGATCACTATTCCGAATGATAAATTATTAAAAGTCCTGGGTCGTGGGATTTCTTTACTTGATGCATTTGGTGCAGCTAATGATGTATTGAAAGGCGCTGTTCAAGGTATCGCTGAACTGATTACTCGTCCTGGCCTTATGAACGTAGACTTTGCTGACGTGCGTACTGTAATGTCAGAAATGGGCTATGCCATGATGGGTTCTGGTGTTGCTCGCGGTGAAGATCGTGCGGAAGAAGCAGCTGAAATGGCTATTTCAAGTCCACTTCTGGAAGATATCGACCTTTCAGGTGCTCGCGGTGTTCTTGTCAACATTACAGCTGGTTTCGACCTGCGTTTAGATGAGTTTGAAACAGTGGGTAACACCATTCGTGCATTCGCATCTGATAACGCGACAGTCGTAATTGGTACATCGCTTGATCCAGAAATGAATGAAGAATTACGTGTCACTGTTGTTGCTACTGGTATTGGTATGGACAAACGTCCAGAAATTACGCTAGTGAACAACAAGATGTCACAGCAGGCTTCTATGGAGCAACGCTATCAGCAAATGCAAAATAGCATGTCTTCATTGACAGAAGAAAAGCCAGCAGCAGCTAAAGCGGTAAATGACCAAAATACGCAAACAAATAAGGAACCAGATTATTTGGATATCCCAGCATTTTTGCGTAAACAGGCCGATTAATATTAATTTATTGGATTCTCCGCTTTTTGTGCTAAACTTTCCCGCTGGTTATCTTGTATGATAATCAGCAGGACGGATAACATTGCGAGAAAAATACGATGATCAAACAAAGGACACTTAAACGCATAGTTGAAGCGACTGGTGTTGGTTTACATACCGGCAAGAAAGTCACGCTTACTCTGCGTCCAGCGGCGGCAAACACCGGGGTCATCTACCGTCGTACTGACCTAAATCCTCCGGTTGATTTCCCGGCTGATGCTAAGTCTGTCCGCGATACCATGTTATGTACTTGTTTAGTCAATGAAGATAACGTGCGTATTTCGACCGTAGAGCATCTGAATGCTGCCTTGGCAGGATTAGGTATCGATAATATTGTTATTGAAGTCAATGCGCCTGAAATCCCGATTATGGATGGCAGTGCAGCACCTTTCGTTTTCTTATTACTGGATGCCGGTATTGAAGAACTGAATTGTGCGAAGAAATTCTTACGTATTAAAGAGAAAGTACGCATAGAAGATGGTGACAAGTGGGCTGAATTCACACCATATAATGGTTTTAGCCTTGATTTCACTATTGATTTTAATCACCCGGCGATTGATAGCAGTACTCAGCGTTATGCGATTGATTTTTCAGCTGAGGCATTTGTTAGTCAAATTAGTCGTGCGCGTACTTTTGGTTTTATGCGTGATATTGAATATCTGCAATCTAAAGGTTTATGCTTAGGTGGTAGTTTCGATTGCGCTATTGTTGTTGATGATTATAAAGTCCTCAATGAAGATGGCTTACGTTTTGAAGATGAATTCGTTCGTCATAAAACGCTCGATGCTATCGGTGATCTATTCATGTGTGGGCATAATATTATTGGTGCATTTACTGCATACAAATCAGGCCATGCATTGAATAACAAGCTTCTGCAAGCAGTTTTAGCAAAAGAATCAGCTTGGGATCTTGTTACCTATGAAGATGAAGCAGAACTGCCAATGGCATTTAAAGCACCTTCAGCTGTTTACGCATAATTAAACTGATAAAAGTCAATTATGTAAGGTAAGCAGTATAGCTGACATTAACGTTCTCAATTAATGTCAGTCTTTTCTGTTGGTTGTGCTGGTACTCTCTCCGGCCAGTGCAGCCAACCGCTCTAATCTCTCTTTTAAACCTTTTGAACTGTTTTTTGCCAAATGCAATAGGTGCTTTGCTGTTTCGGTACTAATCTTACGGCCATTCGGAACCTGACTAGTTTTAACTGTTTGATTACTCAGTGAGCTATTTTCAACCTTTTTTCGCATGAGAACGGGATTGATTCTGATGTCGATAGAAGATAAAGATGGTAGAATAGAGCCTCGTAATGCAGAAAGCAGGTTAAGCTTTTCGTAATTCAATCGTGTCATCCAGCTTGCATTAGCAACCTCGATAACCAAAATACTATTACGATAGTTAGCCACTCGGCACATAGGTTTAACTTCAGTTGGTAGTAAACCTTTTACCGCTTGGTTTAATTTGTTTATTGCTTTAGCATTACGCTGAATAGTTTGTAAGGGGCTACTCGTTTTAGCGAGTGATTCCTCAAGAACATCGAATAACGCTTGTGGGTGACTATCTCTCATTTTTGGCTCCGCCTAATGGGTAGATTTAACTGTCTAGATACATCAAGTAAGCTATGATTGGTGTACTATATAGCAATTATCAATAGAAATACTGTAGCAGAAAAATAATATAAGAATTTGATGGGTATTTTAAATCTTTGGCGACAATTTGGTAGAAGATACTTTTGGTCTCACTTTTTATTAGGGGTGGTGGCTACAGGTATTGGCATGCCTGCGATTTTAAATGCTTTATCAGAAGGGCAACAAACCCAATTTAACTCTTCTTCTGTCAATCGTCAAAATCAAGCAGTTAATGCATTTGATAATTTATTTGCACAGCAAAGTCCTCAGCGCTCGTCATCCTCTTCTTCTTATTCTGTAAATTATTGGCAGCAACATGCAGTTAGAAATGTCATTAGGCAGCTGACTTTTGCATTTTCCACAAATGAAGATGATGAGGTGGATCAACAGGATGAGCCCAAAAGCTCACTGTTCGCACCACAAATCATGCTAGATACGTTGTATGCCATGTTGGCACAACGTTCACTTCAGTGGAGTGATAATGTAGCTCAGATAACTAGCTATGTTTATCCTGTTTTCGTTTCATATCAGCCCGCTATTTGGGTTGCTCAGGTACATGGGATCCGTGCTGGCCCAGCCGTTTCCTAATGACTACTGATGTCTATTTCCTCATCTTCGATGGGAAAGGCATCCTTCAATATAAATAATCGTATTATTTAGCAATCTACTGAATTACCTGAGAATATATAAATATGTTAACAAAATTACTTACCAAAGTCTTTGGCAGCCGCAATGACCGTACACTTCGTCGTTTGCGTAAAGAAGTTGAGAAAATTAATCAATTAGAACCTGAATTTGTAAAACTGAGCGACGATGAACTGAAAGCAAAAACTCAAGAGTTTCGTGAGCGCCTGAGCAAAAATGAAAGTCTTGAAAGTATTATTCCTGAAGCATTTGCGACCGTTCGTGAGGCGAGTAAACGTGTTTTTGGTATGCGTCACTTCGACGTTCAGATGATAGGTGGTATGGTTCTGAATGAACGTTGTATTGCAGAAATGCGTACAGGTGAAGGTAAAACCTTAACTGCAACTTTACCTGCTTATTTAAATGGTTTAACGGGTAAGGGTGTTCACGTAGTTACAGTAAACGATTACTTAGCAAAACGTGATGCTGAAAACAACCGTCCACTATTCGAATTTTTAGGACTTACTGTTGGTATTAACTTGCCGGGTATGGCTGCACCTATGAAGCGTGAAGCTTATGCTGCAGATATTACTTACGGTACTAACAATGAGTTCGGTTTTGACTATTTGCGTGACAACATGGCTTTCAGTCCAGAAGAGCGAGTTCAACGTAAACTGCATTATGCATTAGTGGATGAGGTTGACTCAATTCTTATTGATGAAGCCCGAACACCACTGATCATCTCTGGACCTGCGGAAGACAGCTCTGAGATGTACAAAAAAGTTGATGTATTAATTCCAAAACTACAGCGTCAAGAAAAGGAAGATTCAGATACCTTCCAAGGTGAAGGGCATTTCTCAGTAGATGAAAAATCCCGTCAGGTGACTATTACTGAACGTGGTCTAGTCCTGATTGAAGAAATGTTGATCGAAGAAGGTCTAATGGATGAAGGCGAGTCATTATACTCCCCGACAAATATTATGCTTATGCATCATGTAATGGCTGGTTTACGTGCGCATGCGCTATTTACATTAGATGTTGATTATATTGTCAAAGATGGCCAAGTTATTATCGTCGATGAACATACTGGCCGTACAATGGAAGGGCGTCGTTGGTCTGATGGTTTGCATCAGGCGGTTGAAGCCAAAGAAGGTGTTGAGATTCAAAATGAAAACCAAACACTGGCTTCAATTACATTCCAGAACTATTTCCGTCTGTATGAAAAACTTGCAGGTATGACTGGTACTGCCGATACAGAAGCATTCGAATTTAGCTCTATCTATAAGTTAGATACCATTGTTATTCCAACTAACCGTCCTATGGTACGTAAAGATTTACCTGATTTAGTCTATATGAATGAAACAGATAAATTCGATGCAATTATTGAAGATATCCGTGAAAGAACCGCTAATGGTCAGCCAGTTTTAGTGGGTACAATTTCGATTGAAAAATCAGAGTTGATTTCTAATGCGTTGAAAAAAGCTAAGATTGCACACAATGTATTGAATGCTAAATTCCATGCGATGGAAGCCGATATTATTGCCAATGCGGGTCAAGCAGCTGCAGTAACTATTGCAACTAACATGGCGGGTCGTGGTACCGATATCATGTTAGGTGGTAGTTGGCAGTCAGAGGTTGCCGCCTTAGAAGCACCAACTCAAGAACAAATTGATGAAATTAAAGCACAATGGAAAGTTCGCCATGATGCGGTTTTGGCATCAGGTGGTTTACATATAATTGGTACAGAACGACATGAATCTCGTCGTATTGATAACCAATTGCGCGGTCGTGCGGGTCGTCAAGGGGATGCTGGTTCTTCACGCTTCTACTTATCAATGGAAGATGCATTGATGCGTATTTTTGCGTCAGACCGTGTGACAGGTATGATGCGCAAGTTAGGTATGAAGCCTGGTGAAGCAATTGAGCATCCATGGGTGACTAAAGCTATCGCTAACGCACAGCGCAAAGTTGAAAACCGTAACTTTGATATTCGTAAACAATTACTTGAATACGATGATGTTGCGAGTGATCAACGCCGAGCTATCTATTCTCAGCGTAACGAATTGCTTGATGGCGGCGATATCAAAGAAACAGTTGATAGCATTCGTGAAGATGTATTCGCGACAACGATGGATCTTTACATTCCACCTCAATCGTTGGAAGAAATGTGGGATATCGAAGGGCTTCAAAAACGTTTAATTAATGACTTTGACTTAGACTTACCGATCAAAGAATGGCTAGATAAAGAGCCTGAGCTTCACGAGGAAACGCTTCGTGAGCGTATTATGTCGAAAGCAATTGAAGTCTACCAACAAAAAGAAGAAATTGTTGGAATCGAAATGATGCGCAACTTTGAAAAAGGCGTCATGCTACAAACGCTTGATACATTGTGGAAAGAGCACTTGGCTTCGATGGATTACTTACGTCAAGGTATCCATTTACGTGGCTATGCGCAAAAAGATCCGAAGCAAGAATATAAGCGTGAATCGTTCAATATGTTTGCTAATATGCTTGAAACCCTAAAGTATGAAGTGATTAGCACGCTCTCTAAAGTACAAGTTCGCTTACCGGAAGAAGTTGAAGCATTAGAGCAACAACGTAAAGAAGAAGCGGAACGTTTGGCGAAAAGGCAACAACTCAGCCATGAATCGAGTGCTGAATCATTGATGTCTGAAGCTGAAGCACAAATAGCAACTCAAGGTCATAAAATAGGTCGTAATGATCCTTGTCCTTGTGGGTCAGGTAAAAAGTACAAACAGTGCCATGGTCGATTAAATTAATTTACATTTAAATAAAATAAGGCGGGGTAACCCGCCTTTTTAACGAAGAAATTATGGAAAAAAAACATCTTTATATCGCCGCTGGGATTATTCGTGATAAAAATCAAAAAATATTTATTACTCAACGACCAGATGGAACGCATATGGCTGGCTTTTGGGAGTTTCCAGGTGGGAAATTAGAAGTCGGTGAATTGCCTGAAGACGCTTTAATTCGCGAGCTAGAAGAAGAAGTTGGTATTATTGTGGCAGAGTGCGAGCTGTTTCATTGTGTTGAACATGAATTTGATGATCGTTATATCACTCTCTATTTTTATATGGTTTCTAGTTGGAATAATGAGCCTTATGGAAGAGAAGGGCAAAAAGGACGTTGGATTGATCAGAAGGACTTAGTTGCTGATGATTTCCCTCCAGCTAACCGTGTGATTGTTGATATGCTGAAATAATATAGCTTAAAAATCAGTTTTAACACAGTATAACAAAATAGCTAAAGCAGGTTCGAAGTTCAAAGGACTCGGTCAAGAACGATTAAATCCAATGAACCTGCAATACGTTATTAAGTTAGATAGATAGCTAATCGATATACTTATTTACTACATAATTAGTGCAATCAGAATGATTACATAATCATGTAATCTAAAGTGAACTTGAAGGGGTCGATAACAAAATTATAACTTATTGAAAAAAATATAAAATAATTGATTTTTTTGCGGTTTCACAGTGAAAATCAAAATTATTACCAAAAAAATGTGACATGTCACACTACGTATTTAATCAAAAAATGGCTCTTTCATTATTGCCAAATTATGACGTCATCAATAACTATTCAATGTAGTTAAAAATGGATATAGGCAGTTAACCTGAGATCGGTTTAAGCCATTACTTGAAGCCCTGTTTTCTCGGTATTTGAAATATTCAGTGATGGCCTTTTTGGTTTCAAACAATAGCCAATCAAACCGCCCAGTAAATTCAACATGAATTCATGCAAACTACGATGGCGAGAATGTTCAATCTGCGTAATGTTTTTCAGCTGATCATTAATTGTTTCAATAATGAATCGCTTAGCTAGCATCGCTCTATCCCAAGCCGCTAATAATTTTGGCTTCATACTTTTGCGTTGTCCTGTTACCCATGTTATTCCTTCCATCTTTAAATCTTC
>NZ_KB233222.1:381494-432695 GCF_000314855.2 Providencia burhodogranariea DSM 19968
AGTTAATGCTTTGCTGATGTAACCTTTATCTGCATAAAGCTTATCCAAAAGCCCTTTGGAGAGCACCTTGACTGGCGTTCTATCATTAACATTTGCTGGCGTGAGCTTCGCGGCAACAATCTCACCAAGATGGTTAACGATAATATGCAGCTTGAAACCGTAGAACCATCCCATCGTCGCTTTTCCTTTGGCCGCTGAGTTTTTAAAAACTCGATGTCTTGGGAGCCGTAGGTTGTGGCACACTTTAATACGGGTTGAATCAATAAACTCAATGCCTGTTGGTTGACCTTTTAGATGGGTAAAGAAGGAACTTAATGGCACTGAAACCTTCGGCATAACATCAAGAAAACGGGTGTAGCTCAGTAAGGTTGGAAAGTCTTTTTTGTGGTATACCGCAATGAATCCAATATAAAAATGCTTAAAATCACGCTGATGAGACATATGGAATGCAATAATAATGGTCATAATTTCACTGCTTGTCATTCTTGTTTGGCGTAACCGCTGGCACTCGCCACTTTCAATCAAGTGTTTTGGCCATTGAGGCATGAATAATTTGCAAAAATCATCGACATGACAGAATAAATTAACTAGATTACACATAGTGGGTTCCTCAGTGAAAAGTCTCTTTTTTGGTCGAAAGATCTGATCACAGAACCCGCTTTAGTTCCCTTCTTTTTTGTTTTTCTTATCCCGAGTTCAGGTTAGTTAAAAAATAATTTCCCTGAAAAAGGCGAAGCGTGAGATAAATTTACTCCTAAGACGGCTGAACGATACATCTGTATTCACTACACAATTTATGTGACTTGAAGTATGCCGAAGATACTGTAATATTAAATTATCAGTTATGCCTTATATCTTTACTAATCAATATGTTGAGGTTGAAATGTAAGGCATGGTTTTAGCGGTAACTAAATCGATTTTATAATTAACTCAGTGTATCTGCCTTTTATTAGGTGTTGCTATGCAGTTGTTTTTTTTACTCAAAATCAAAAAAATTTATTATCTAGTGAATTTTTGTATCCCATGAATTAACAATTATTTTATTGTCAGATAAATCACGTTAGGTATTAAATTACCAGTCGAGAGAAATTTTCATTTTTAAATGACTGGGCAAGCTCACATATTTAAATTATGTTCTGTTGCTTACTAATTTTCCGGTTGCTCGCTCCAATTATCACTTTCAGAAATATCATTTTGACTGGCAATTCGTTTTTCTTCAGCAGCCCATTCCCCAAGATCTATCAATTGACAGCGTTTGCTACAGAATGGTCTAAATGGACTTTGCTCCCCCCAAATTACAATTTTCTGACAGGTTGGGCAGTTAACTTCAATATTCTCACTCATTTATTGCTTCCTCTTATTAGCAGCAGGATAATTCAAAGGTCATTATTGTGGGTACAATACCATTTTCACTGTCGATGTGAAGAAAACGAATAGCAAATCGTGTTTTATGGCCTGAAATTTGCGGATAAATAAGCTTATCAATGGATAGTCTTACTCTCAATAATTCTTTGTCCTCAACACTATCTTGATAAAAACCATTATGGCATTCTTTTGTTTCAAAAGAGCTCGCATGACGTAGTAAATTTAGAATTGTATCTAATGTATCTTTTAATGGAGTTAGGCCATCAAGCCAATCTTTAATAATCGGGTTTCTCTGTTCTTGTGGCATATGTAGCCAAAGCTGAAGCGTTGGGAGATCAAAGCTACAGCAGCCACCGGGAATGGTTAAACGTTGTCGAACCATACTAATAATTTTATCATTTCTTAATTGCTGACCAAATCGTGGGACTGAGTTCATATTCGCTGTTTTAGCCGATAGGTCGTTAAGAAGAGATGAGATAAGTTGGTTATCCGCATTTGGTGCTTCTGCCCATACAGCTAAGCGTTTTCGGTGCTTTTCAAGCTCTTTAATTAGGTCGGAACGTACCTCACCTCGATCGAGAATTTCAATTAGCTCGCAAACAGAACGGAGAAAAGCAATACCTGAGGTATAGGATGTAATGTGGCTAAGTTCGTAAACTTGTTGTAGCAATGTTTCGAGGCGTAACCAGGAACGGATTTTTTCATTCAACGGGTATTCGTAAGTAACGAAGTCTACGGTGTTTGACTCACTCATATCGATTTCCTATTTTTCTGTTGTGCCAGCGTCATATACCTTTTGTGCAGTTTGGCTACTTTATCAGAAATGTTCAATTCACCATTATGGTTTGTAATCACATCATCAGCGTATGCTAAACGATGTTCTCTACTCGATTGCGCTTTTAAAATATTAGCAACCTGTTCTTCATTGACATTGTCCCTGTGCACTGTACGTGAAATTTGTTCTTCTGGTGTGACATCAATAACAAGCACACGGTCAGCTAAATGGGATAAATTGTTCTCAAATAGTAATGGGACAATCCATAAAACATAAGGAGTATTAGCTTGTTGTAGTTGCTGCTGGGTTTTCTGATGAATAAGAGGGTGAAGCAAGGCATTTAGCCACACTTTTTCTGTTGTATCAGAAAAAATAATATCCCTAAGGTGTTGTCGATTGAGTGAACCATCTGAGTGAATTATATTTGTACCATAACGATTCAAGATAGCATTAAGAGCAGCTGAGCCCGGTTCAACCACTTGCCTAGCGATAACGTCAGCATCGACAAGTGGTATCCCGAGTTTTGCAAATTCATTGGCAACTGTTGTTTTTCCGCTACCGATACCACCTGTTAGAGCGACAATATAAGCCATATTTGTATTCATGCATGTTAAAAGACTAATAGGTTACACCGATTTTCTCCATTTGTCTTTATCCATAATTCTATACATATTATAGGTTTATAAATGCCTTAATCATAAGAAGGTCCTATATTGATAAAAAGTAAAACCTTGTCGATTGCCTAAATAAGAAAGCTTACTATTTGATTTATCTGGTTATCTATAAGTATTGGCCTTATTGTATACGATTAACTTTATTTGCCATTGAAAAACATCTTTAATTATTTTGTATTTCTATCATAAATAAAGAAAATGCCATCATTATAAAATTAATTAAACACCAGTTATGACGCTACCTAAATTAAATATAGGGAGGTACATAGCCAACATAAGAATTCCAACTAAACAAGCCATTAGAAGCAGTAATATAGGCTCTAGGTTTTTAAGAGATTTTTCAATTAAAGTAGTATATTGAGTTGATAAATAATTAAATAAATATTGTACAAAATGAGCTAACTGACCTGATTCTTCAGCTATTGCAAGCAATTGAGGAACAATGCTTGGAAAAAGATATTTATGTTGCACAGCATTTGATAGTGACTCACCTTTTACAACTGATTGATATACTTCTAAACTTTCTTTTTTAAATTTAAGATTATGGATTGCTTCAGTGGTACATTTTAAACATTCAAGCAACGGCAAGCCGGCTTGCAACGTAGAAGAGAGTGTTAAAAAATAGATATTAATATTTTTGAATTTAATTAATTTTTTTAGTAAAGGAACTTTTAATGTTAAATCTATTAATAAATTGATATGTTGACCTATTAATTTGTAAATTAATAATACTAAAGTAACTATAGATAATAATAAATGGGCTAAGTATTCAATAATAAAATCTGAAATGTTAATCAGAATTTTAGTTACTATAGGTAAATCATGTTTGAAACTTTGATAGATGGTTTTAAATTCAGGTAATACATAAACTAACATGATGAAAGTTAATATAAATGAGAATGAAATTAATGTTACTGGGTATCGTAATGATTGGTTTATTTTTTGTTTTATTTTTAAATTATACTCTAGCATATCAGCAATGATATAAAAGTTTTCGTTATATTTCCCTGTTTTTTCTGAAACTTTAATGAGATTGATAATAGAATGACTAAAAATTATTGGATACTTTTTCAAGCTATCCGATAGGCTATTTCCTTTTTTAATATCCTGAATAGCTAATGTAATAATTTTTTTCCAAAATGGCAGTCGACAATTTTTGTTAAGGATAGTTAGGCTTTGAAGTAAATTTATTCCTGATGAGACTAATGTACTAAGCTGATGGAAAAAGTGAATTCGGTAATTTAAATTATTAGCATCTAAAATAAATATAGCTATTAATGTTATTTTAATGGGGGTTTGGTTAAGCTCTAGAACATCAAAAAATGCCATTTTTTTGTTTTTAGATACAATTATATCTTTAATAATAACACTATCATTAGTTAATGCTGTGTATGAATAAATAAACATTAAAACACCTCCACTTTCCCTGTGATTGAGTATAGTTCTTGTAATGTTGTTTCCCCTGATTCAATTAAATTTAATCCGGAATCAAAAAGAGTCGTAATGTTTTTTACACTATTTTTTTCATCATTAAAAATAGCGGTTAGAGAATCGTTTTCTATATACTCATAAATTGCAGTTCTTCCCATAAAGCCGGAAAAGCATAGCTCACAACCCGCTGATGACCACTCTTTGATTACTTGGCTTTCATTTATTTGTATTTGTTTATGATTTTTTTCCTTGCAATGAGGGCATAATTTTCGAACTAACCTTTGTGCAATCACCATTTTTAAACAAGAGCTTAATTGTGACTTACCCACTCCTAATTGTGACATACGTTCAATCGCACTAAATGTACAATTTGTGTGTAGAGTCGATAGTACTAAATGGCCTGTTTGTGCAGCTCTTGTTGCTATTTGAGCAGTTTCTTCATCCCTTATTTCACCTATCATTACAATATCTGGATCTTGCCTAAGTAAAGCTCTTAATACATCGGCGAAATTTAATCCATATTTATCGTTAACTTGTACCTGATTTATTCCTTGTAGTGGAATTTCAATGGGATCTTCAATGGTGGATATATTGCGTGACGATTGGTTTAGATACTCTAATGCACTATAAAGAGTGACTGTTTTTCCGCTACCAGTAGGACCCGTTACAAGTATTAAGCCTTGTGGTTGCAATAAGTTTCTCTTTAAATTTTTAAGTAAATTTCCACGCATTCCAATCTGTTCAATAGAATATTTTAGTTGGGTACTGAGTATTCGTAGAACTAGTTTTTCACCATATAGTGTCGGTACAGTTGATAGTCGAATACTGTAGTTGTGTCCATCGAAGTGCCAATTCATTTGCCCATCTTGTGGAAGTCGTTTTTCCGCGATATTCAATTTGGCGAGTATTTTTACTCGAGCGATAATTTCATTATTAATTTCAAGAGGAGGTGATGGAACATAGTAGAGCTTTCCATCAACTCGTAATCGAATTTTTATCCCTTGTTTTGTTGGTTCAATGTGAATATCAGAAGCTCGTTTTCTGACGGCTGTTTTAAATAAGTTTTCAACAAAATCAACAGCGGGTGAAGTCGTATTTAATTGTTCATTTTCATTTGCGTGATAGGTTGTTTCTGGTTCCTGAATCTCTTCATATTTTTGATTGAAATAATGGTCAATTTTTTCCTTAGGCCAGATATCATAGCAGACAGAAACACTGGCAATGAATCGTAGTGTTGCAAGTACATTGTCATCAGGTTTTTTGGATGCTGCTATCGATAATCGCTTATGATTGTAATCAATAATAATAATATAATGTTTATCACATACGATTTTTAGTTCTTTAAATATAAATTGTTTTTCCCTGGTGGTGTTCATTATTCATCCTTGATTAAAAAATGAAAGTGCGCTCACATAATGATTTCAATTTATCATTAACTTTGCTTTCACATGCAACTTGCCACTGAAAAGATGAGCCGTCAACAGGAATAGATGGAGTTAATTTTGCAGATAGCCCAGAGAGGCTTTTATCTGCAATGAAAGTTATTATTCCTGATTTGACATCTATGCTTTTAATATATTTTCCTTTTATATTACTTGGTATGTTTTCACTTCCTGAATTGCATGATGATAATGCTCCTTGGTTAACTGAGCATATTTCAATACTATTTTTATACGGTAAAATGGTTTGTAGTACATCAGTCATTGCTGCTTTTTGCATATATCCTTGATAAGTTGGAATGGCAATTGCACTTAATATCGAAATTATTGCTATAACAATCATTACTTCGATTAAAGAAAATCCTTTTTGATTCATACTGCCTCCTTGTTAAATGAGGCTTTACCTTAAATCTTAATGGATAGTCATTTAATTAACTAAAATATTTTTTGCGAGCATATGTAGAAAAAAAAGCATAAAAAATGTAGCGATTACATTTATATTAGAACGTGATCGCAAAGAAATAATTCGGTAAAAATTAGAATTGGAAACACTTCACTACCATGATAGAAACGTTAAATAGAAAAGCGCATAAAAAACTAAATGACGTTATTTTAATAAGTAAAGATAGGTCAGAATATACATTATGATATTAGTTAATAGAATTTACGTTATAGCAGGAATGAATTATTATGAAACTAGTTATAAATAGTAATAGCTAATATATCGTTGCTGATAATATTAGCTATTAATTATAATAATTATTTTATCAAGAGCCTAATTTCCTGCTGAATTGTTGCCAATCGAAATAAGGACCTGGGTCCGTTTTACGGCCTGGTGCAATATCACTATGACCCGTAATATGATTTTCTAATGCAGGGTAAAGATTAATAAGTTGTTGTGTAAGTTTTACCAAAGCGTCGTATTGCGCGGAAGTAAAGGGCTCAAAATCTGTGCCTTCAAGTTCAATGCCTATCGAAAAGTCATTACATTTTTCTTTACCTTGATAGACTGACAGGCCTGCATGCCAAGCTCTTAAATGAAAAGGAACATATTGGATAATTTCACCATCACGTCGGATTAAACAGTGTGCTGAAACACGAAGATGTTTAATTTCCTCAAAAAATGGGTGTTCTGTAGGGTTCAGTGTGCCAGTAAAAAGTTGATTAATGTAAGGCCCACCAAATTGTCCCGGTGGAAGGCTGATATTATGGATGACTAAAAGAGAGGGGGAGGTCTCTTCAGGGCGGTTATCATAGTGTGGTGAAGGGATATGAGTCACATTTTTTAACCAGCCATTATATATTTCCATATCAGGTACCATAGTATTCTCTTTTCTTTATTCGCTTGTATTCGTTATCTTTAGCAAAAAAGATTAGCATAGATGGCAAATAGTAAAATGTATATTTTGGAGTTTAATGATGGCTACAAGGCGTTACGACGAAAATCAAAGACGTGAAATGCTGCTTCAAAGGTTAGTGATTGATATTCCATTTATGGTGAATGCTTCATTGAAAGAAGATCTTGGTCAGATAATTGATCTTAAAAAAGATATTACGGGCCAGCTATTACAATCAGATTTACCAGCGAATGCGCGAATTCTAACAAGAGAAGAGGGGGTATTTTGTGGGCAAAAATGGGTAGAGGAAGTCTTTAAGCAACTCGGTGGACAGGTAAGTATTATATGGCATATTAATGATGGGGATAAAGTTTCTCCTAATCAGGTACTCTGTGATATGCAAGGACCTTCTCAGGTATTGCTTACAGGGGAAAGAACGGCTCTAAACTTCATTCAAACATTATCGTCAGTATCCACGGTCACTGCACAATATGTGGCGCAGCTTAAAGGTACAAGGGCAAAATTATTAGATACCCGTAAAACTATCCCGGGACTTAGAACGGCTTTGAAATATGCAGTATTAATGGGGGGTGGGTTTAATCATCGTCTTGGCTTATCTGATGCGTATTTAATTAAAGAAAATCATATTATTTCAGCGGGTTCTGTAAACCAAGCAGTAAATTTGGCTCGACAAGCGTATCCGGAAGTGCCGATAGAAGTTGAAGTTGAGAATTTAGATGAACTACTTCAAGCAATAAAAGCAGATGCAGATATTATTATGCTCGATAACTTTACTGTCACTATGATGAAGGATGCTGTTGTTCTCACAGCGGGTAAGGCTGCTTTAGAAGTGTCAGGGAATGTGACTTTAGAGACAATCAAAGAATTTGCTGAAACAGGAATCGACTTCATCTCTGTTGGTGCACTGACTAAGCATATTAAAGCAATGGATCTATCTATGCGCTTTGTTAATACAAATGAGGTAGATCATTTAAATCGCCCATAATATTTATTGTAATTAATTAAAACTATAGTTCTTTTATTTAATACCTAAATAAAAATGCTGGAGTTACATATCCAGCAAATTTTTTTAATTAAAAAATCGTACATTCTCTGACTTGTTGAGAATGTTTACTCAAGATAATTCATAATATGCCCAGCAATAAAGCAGGTTTATAGATAATCATATGAATAGAATAGCTTAGCGGTATCCCCGTTCAGTGCAACTTGACTTTATAAGGGGAGTTGTTGGAGCCATTGAAAATTTTTCCATTCCAGCTTATGCCCAGAAGTAAAGATATAACTGCTAAATATCATACTTTTTAGCTGTAGTAGATAAATAATACATATTTAGGTTATGTAATAAAAATTTATCCTTTAGGTTATAGATTCGGATATGTTATGAACCTCCTTTTACCTCGTTGTGTTCACTATATGCTCTGCTAAATTGTCATTACATGTTCATTAGTGATGAGAAAGGTATCGAACGCGTTGCCATAATTGAAGGGGGGTTAAGCTGGAGTCACAAAGTTTCCAGTGTACGGCCCGTATGACGAATATGTGAGAGCTTTTTTTCGACTTGCCAGCTTTTTGTATCGCTTCATTTGATATGCAAATTGAATATCCATGACTCATATATTGAGTAAAACAACAAATTACGTGAATATTTAACTACCTTGTTAATATTTGATGAACGTAATTTAGGTTATAATATATAGCTAGTGGCTTTTTGAATAAAAATGCATAAAAAACGATTTTATAAGTGTTTTAATGGCGGCTATATCGTTTCAGTTTTTAATTTAAAAGCATATAAATGCAATTTTATTGTTAAATCCTAGTGTGGCGAGCGCAGGAAATAGTTATCAAAACATGCTAAATTTTAAAAAAATCTGTTAAAATTTGCAGGATTTGATGATTTAGCACAAGGTCTTTATGGACAGCTAGTGAATACTTTGTTACTTTATTAATCCATAATGAAATTGGTATTACCAATTAACACTGGGTAATACCGAATCAATAATTACTCACTAATGATCACGGCAGGTTATGGCTTACGGTAAAATTCGCCAACCAAAATTATCTGATGTTATTGAGCAACGCCTCGAACATCTCATTTTCGAAGGGACATTACGCCCCGGCGAAAAGTTACCTCCTGAGCGTGAGCTAGCAAGACAGTTCGACGTGTCTAGGCCATCAGTGCGTGAAGCTATTCAAACTCTGGAAGCCAAAGGGCTTTTATCTCGTCGCCAAGGCGGTGGCACTTTTGTGCAAAAGCAAATGTGGCAAAGCTTTAGTGATCCTTTGGCTGAGCTTCTTGCTGGCAATCCAGAATCTCAATTTGATCTCCTTGAAACTCGTCATGCCCTTGAAGGAATTGCAGCTTACTATGCGGCATTGCGTGGGACCGATGAAGATTTGGAACGAATTCGACAAAGTTATGAATTAATAAAAAGTGCACAACAAACTAGTGACATCGATACTGAATCCGATGCTGTTTTACAATATCAACTGATAGTTACAGAAGCCGCTCACAATGTGGTGATATTACATTTGTTGCGCTGCATGGTTCCTATGTTGGAACAAAATATCCGCCAGAATTTTGAATTCTTATATACCCGTAAAGAAATGTATAACGCAGTTAGTGAACACCGCGCTCAAATTTTCTCCGCTATAATGGCAAGAGAACCTGAGAAAGCTCGAGAAGCTTCCCATCGTCACTTAGCATTTATAGAAGAGTTACTTTTGGATATAAGCCGTGAACAAACTAGGCGTGAACGTTCTCTACGCAGGTTACAGCAACACCCTGAATTAAATTAGTAATACGGATTACTGACTGCTGCGTCTGTATTACGATAACTACTCTTTTGAGAGTTATAGCGGCAACAACAGCAGGGCCTATCTTCCGGTTATTTTTTGGTAAAATAGCAGGAAGATAGGCTCCACATAAACATTAAAAAATAGATAACAGATAAGGAATACACCATGTCAGATATGTTGAAAAATGACGTGGATCCGATTGAAACTCGCGACTGGCTACAGGCGATTGAATCGGTCATCCGTGAAGAAGGTGTTGATCGTGCTCAGTTCATTATCGAACAAGTATTGAATGAAGCGCGTAAAGGCGGTCTAAATATTGCCGCTGGTGCATCTGGTAGTCCTGATTATATCAACACTATTGCTGTTGAAGATGAGCCTGCATACCCTGGTAACATGGATTTGGAGCGCCGTATTCGCTCCGCAATTCGTTGGAACGCAGTGATGACTGTACTGCGCGCTTCTAAAAAAGATTTAGAGCTGGGTGGCCACATGGCATCATTCCAGTCTTCTGCAACTTTATATGAAGTTTGTTTTAACCATTTCTTCCGCGCGCAAAATAATAAAGATGGTGGGGACCTTGTTTACTTCCAAGGCCATATCTCCCCAGGTATTTATGCACGTGCCTTCCTTGAAGGTCGTCTGACTGAAGAGCAGATGAATAACTTCCGTCAAGAAATTGGTGGTAAAGGTTTATCTTCATACCCGCACCCTAAACTAATGCCTGATTTCTGGCAGTTCCCGACAGTATCAATGGGGCTAGGACCATTAAGTGCTATCTATCAAGCTAAATTCCTTAAATATCTTGAGCATCGTGGCTTGAAAGATACTTCAGGACAAACCGTTTATGCATTTTTAGGTGACGGTGAAATGGATGAGCCAGAATCAAAAGGTGCAATTACAATTGCAACTCGCGATAAGCTCGACAACCTAGTATTCGTTGTTAACTGTAACTTGCAGCGTCTTGATGGCCCAGTTACTGGTAACGGCAAAATTGTTAACGAGCTAGAAGGCATCTTTAGTGGTGCTGGCTGGCAAGTAATTAAAGTGATGTGGGGCGATCGTTGGGATGCTCTGCTGCGTAAAGATACAAGCGGCAAATTGATCCAGCTGATGAATGAAACTCTCGATGGTGACTATCAGACATTTAAATCTCGTGATGGCGCTTATGTTCGTGAACACTTCTTCAATCGTTACCCAGAAACAGCTGCATTAGTTAAAGATATGACTGATGATGAAATTTGGGCGTTGAACCGTGGCGGTCATGATCCGAAGAAAGTCTATGCAGCATTCAAAAAAGCAGCTGATACTCAAGGCAAACCAACAGTTATCCTAGCTCAAACCGTAAAAGGTTATGGTATGGGTGAAACTGCTGAAGGTAAAAACATTGCTCACCAAGTGAAAAAAATGAATATGGACGGTGTTCGTCACTTCCGTGATCAATTCAATGTGCCAGTTGCTGATGATCAAATTGAAAAACTGCCATTTATCACTTTTGAAAAAGATTCAGAAGAGTACAAATACCTGCATGCGCGTCGTCAAGATTTAGGTGGCTACCTTCCTGCTCGTCGTACTCACTTTGACGAAAAACTGGAAATCCCAGCATTAGGTGATTTCAGTCAATTGCTTGAAGAACAATCTAAAGAAATTTCAACAACCATCGCATTTGTTCGCGCATTAAATGTAATGTTGAAAAATAAATCGATCAAAGATCGTTTAGTACCAATTATTGCTGATGAAGCACGTACTTTTGGTATGGAAGGTTTATTCCGTCAAATTGGTATTTACAGTTCTAACGGTCAAAAATATACCCCACAGGATCGTGAGCAAGTTGCTTACTACAAAGAAGACTCTAAAGGTCAAATCCTGCAAGAAGGTATTAACGAGTTGGGCGCGGGTGCATCATGGTTAGCTGCGGCAACCTCTTATAGCACTAACAACCTGCCAATGATCCCATTCTATATCTATTATTCAATGTTCGGTTTCCAACGCATTGGTGATTTATTATGGGCAGCAGGTGACCAACAAGCTCGTGGGTTCCTGATTGGTGGTACTTCAGGCCGTACAACCTTAAATGGTGAAGGCTTACAACATGAAGATGGCCATAGCCATATTCAGTCACTGACAATTCCTAACTGTATCTCTTATGACCCAGCTTATGCTTATGAAGTTGCTGTTATCATGCAAGATGGTTTGGATCGTATGTATGGTGATAAACAAGAGAACGTGTATTACTACATCACGACTCTGAATGAAAACTATCACATGCATGCAATGCCTGAAGGTGTTGAAGAAGGTATCCGTAAAGGTATCTATAAACTAGCTTCAATCGAAGGTAGCAAAGGTAAAGTTCAACTGTTAGGTTCAGGTTCTATGATGCGTCATGTTCGTGAAGCTGCTGATGTACTGTCTACTGAATATGGTATTGGCTCTGATATTTATAGCGTAACTTCATTCACTGAATTGGCTCGTGATGGTCAAGACTGTGAGCGTTGGAATATGCTGCATCCATCTGAAGCACCACGTGTGCCATATGTTGCTCAAGTTATGAATGATGCACCAGCTGTAGCATCAACTGACTATATGAAACTGTTTGCAGAACAAATTCGTACTTTCGTACCAGCAAGTGACTATCGCGTATTAGGTACAGATGGTTTCGGCCGTTCTGACAGTCGTGAAAACCTGCGTCACCACTTCGAAGTGGATACATCTTATGTGATCGTTGCGGCGCTGGGTGAATTGGCTAAACGTGGTGAGATTGATGTTAAGGTCGTTGAAGAAGCGATTAAAAAATACAACATCAATCCAGAAAAAGTTAACCCACGTCTGGCATAAGAGGTAATAATCAATGTCTATTGAAATCCAAGTACCTGATATCGGTGCTGATGAAGTTGAAGTCACCGAAGTTATGGTTAAAGTTGGTGATAAAGTAGAAGCTGAACAATCACTGATCACTGTTGAAGGTGATAAAGCTTCTATGGAAGTCCCATCACCACAAGCTGGTGTGGTTAAAGAAATTAAAATTGCGGTTGGCGATAAAGTCACAACTGGTAAATTAATCATGGTATTTGAATCAGCAGAAGGCGCAGCTCCGGCTGCGCCAGCTGAGGCTCCAGCACAAGCTGCTGCTGCACCTGTAGCTTCTGCTCTTAAAGAAGTTGCTGTACCTGATATCGGTGGCGATGAAGTTGAAGTTACTGAAATTATGGTTAAAGTCGGTGATTCAGTATCAGAAGAACAATCACTGATCACTGTTGAAGGCGATAAAGCTTCAATGGAAGTACCAGCGCCATTTGCAGGCACAGTCAAAGAAATCAAAATTGTAGCGGGCGATAAAGTAAAAACTGGCTCACTGATTATGGTCTTTGAAATTGCAGGTGCAGCTCCAGCGGCCGCGCCAGCAGCAGCTGCAACACCAGCTCCAACGGCTTCTGCTATTAAAGATGTTAACGTGCCAGATATTGGCGGTGATGAAGTTGAAGTCACTGAAGTCATGGTTAAGGTTGGCGACAGCATTTCTGCTGAGCAATCAATCATTACTGTTGAAGGTGATAAAGCTTCAATGGAAGTCCCTGCACCATTTGCTGGTACAGTTAAAGAGATTAAAATTGCAGCGGGCGATAAAGTTAAAACTGGTTCGCTTATCATGACCTTTGAAGTTGCAGGTGCAGCACCAACTGCTCCAGCAGCATCAGTACCAGCTGCGCCAGCCGCTTCGACATCTGCACCAGCTCCTTCAGCACCTGCAAAAGCAACTGAGAGCAAAAATGAATTTGTTGAAAATGACGCCTATATTCACGCAACACCAGTTATTCGCCGTTTAGCTCGCGAATTTGGTGTTAATCTTGCTAAAGTCAAAGGTACTGGCCGCAAAGGTCGTATTTTACGTGAAGACGTTCAGTCTTACGTTAAAGATGCGATTAAACGTGCGGAAGCACCAGCAGCAGCTGGTGGCGGCTTACCAGGCATGTTGCCATGGCCTAAAGTCGATTACAGCAAATTCGGTGAAGTTGAAGAAGTTGAACTGGGACGCATTCAGAAGATTTCTGGTGCTAACCTTAGCCGTAACTGGGTAATGATCCCACATGTTACCTTGATGGAAGATGTTGATACCACTGAAGTTGAAGAGTTCCGTAAACAACAGAACAAAGAAGCTGAGAAAAAACAGCTTGGTGTCAAAATTACACCATTAGTCTTTATCATGAAAGCTGTCGCACGTGCGCTAGAAGAAATGCCTCGCTTCAATAGCTCTATTTCTGAAGATGCTCAACGCTTGTTCTTAAAGAAATATATCAACATCGGTATTGCCGTTGATACACCGAATGGCCTTGTTGTTCCAGTTTTCAAAGATGTGAACAAAAAAGGTATCATGGAGCTTTCTCGTGAACTGATGGAAGTTTCTAAGAAAGCGCGTGCAGGTAAATTAACTGCTTCTGATATGCAAGGCGGCTGTTTCACAATTTCTAGCCTTGGTGGTATCGGAACTACCGGTTTTGCACCGATTGTAAATGCGCCAGAAGTAGCAATTATGGGTCTATCTCGCTCTTCCATGAAACCAGTATGGAATGGCAGTGAATTCGTACCTCGCCTAATTCTGCCAATGTCTCTTTCGTTTGATCACCGTGTGATTGACGGCGCCGATGGTGCTCGCTTCATCACCTTAGTAGGTCAATTGATGAGCGATATTCGCCGACTGGTGATGTAATAAATTAGACCGGCTGATTAGCCGGTCTGTTTTATTTAGGCTGGGGCAGAGTTTTTTACTGTTCATCCGAAACGTTGGGAGTTGTATCACGTAATGAGCCTTTTCAGGGTGTTAACAATTCTGTAAACTGCTCGTAGTGTGTACTTTCCAGTGGAATAATTCGTTTTTTCGGCTGCCCCGCTGGACAAAACAAAAAGAGGTCATGATGAGTACTGAAATTAAAGCCCAAGTAGTTGTACTTGGTGCAGGCCCTGCAGGATATTCTGCGGCTTTCCGTTGCGCTGACTTAGGTCTAGAAACAGTTTTAGTTGAACGTTATTCAACTCTAGGTGGAGTTTGTTTAAATGTTGGTTGTATCCCTTCGAAAGCACTGCTACACGTAGCAAAAGTGATTGAAGAAGCTAAAGCCTTAGGTGAACACGGTATTGTTTTTGGTGAACCAAAAACTGATATTTCTAAGGTTCGCGTCTGGAAAGAAAAAGTGATTAATCAGCTGACTGGTGGTTTGGCTGGTATGGCTAAAGGCCGTAAAGTTAACGTTGTTAACGGTCTTGGTAAATTTACTGGCGCTAATACTCTGGTTGTTGAAGGCGAAAATGGTAGCACAACTATCAACTTTGATAATGCTATCATTGCTGCTGGTTCACGTCCTATTCAGTTACCATTTATTCCTCATGAAGACTCACGTATTTGGGATTCAACAGATGCGTTAGAACTGAAAGAAGTTCCAGAGCGTCTGTTGGTTATGGGTGGTGGTATCATCGGTCTGGAAATGGGAACTGTGTATCATGCACTGGGTTCTCAGATTGATGTTGTTGAGATGTTTGACCAAGTCATCCCTGCGGCTGACAAAGATGTGGTTAAAGTCTTTACTAAACAAATCAGTAAAAAATTCAATCTTCTTTTAGAAACAAAAGTGACCGCGGTTGAAGCTAAAGAAGATGGTATCTATGTTTCTATGGAAGGCAAAAAAGCTTCCGCAGAACCGCAGCGCTATGATGCAGTTTTGGTTGCGATTGGTCGTGTACCGAATGGTAAAAACCTTGATGCAGGCAAAGCAGGCGTTGAAGTTGATGATCGTGGTTTCATTCATGTTGATAAGCAAATGCGTACTAATGTACCGCACATTTTCGCTATCGGTGATATCGTTGGTCAGCCAATGCTGGCTCACAAAGGTGTTCATGAAGGTCACGTTGCAGCAGAAGTTATCTCTGGCTTGAAACATTACTTTGATCCAAAAGTTATTCCATCCATTGCCTATACCGAGCCAGAAGTTGCTTGGGTTGGTCTGACAGAGAAAGAAGCTAAAGAGAAGAATATTAGCTATGAAGTTGCAACTTTCCCATGGGCTGCTTCAGGCCGTGCGATTGCATCAGATTGCTCTGAAGGTATGACTAAGCTTATTTTCGATAAACAATCTAACCGTGTTATCGGTGGTGCGGTTGTTGGTGTTAATGGTGGTGAGCTACTGGGCGAAATCGGTCTTGCTATCGAAATGGGTTGTGATGCTGAAGATATCGCATTGACTATCCATGCTCACCCGACACTATACGAATCAATTGGTATGGCAGCTGAAATCTACGAAGGTAGCATCACTGACTTGCCAAATGCGAAAGCGAAAAAGAAAAAATAATTTTCTTTTGTTACAGTGATGAACAATATTTTTAGTGTATTGTTTATCAAGTCAGCGTTTAAGGCCATTGAGGAAACTCGATGGCCTTTTTTTGCTTTATAAATAAGCTGAAAAATAGCCTAATTTAAATTAGATCTGGGGGTTATGTTTGACTTATGAGTAATGTTGATGATTTTTTGGCATGGTAGCAATAGATAGCGATTTAGCTTAAAAAGAAAATAAAGTAGGTTGTTGATACTCTCTTTATAAATCGAAATGATTTACCTTATCAATTAAGAACCTGCGTTAATTGACCGAGTAAAAATAATTTGTGATATCAAAGGTAAAAAGCGACAAAAGAGGGTGCTATAAACCTCCAAATGCATTATAAAAAGTGGGGGCTTAATCTGCTCTTTATGATTGTTTATCGTATCTTAAATTAAAAATAAACTCGTAATTGTTTGTTAAGGCCTAAAAAAGCAGGGTATGTTGCTTTCTTGTGAATGAATTAACATTTCATTCAAACTCTGCTATGCTGGACGCCCGAAGCTGGACATAATTTTATAGCCATTGAGATTATGTGAGCAAGTTCCTCTGACCTGGCACCGGATGATGATTTTTCAGAATGGTGCAGACAGCCGGGTATATAAATTACAATGAAGCGAGGAGAACGTCGTGCTAGAAGAATACCGTAAGCACGTAGCCGAGCGCGCTGCTGAAGGGATTGTCCCGAAGCCATTAGACGCGCCACAAGTAGCTGCACTGGTTGAACTACTGAAAAACCCACCTAAAGGTGAAGAAGATTTCCTATTAGACTTGCTAACCAACCGCGTACCGCCCGGTGTTGATGAAGCAGCCTATGTCAAAGCTGGCTTTTTAGCCGCTATCGCGAAAGGTGAAACAACCTCTCCTCTTATCTCCCCTGATAAAGCAATTGAACTGTTAGGCACAATGCAGGGTGGGTACAATATTCATGCACTTATTGAAGCATTGGATGACGCTAAACTTGCTCCGATCGCTGCAAAAGCACTTTCACATACTTTGCTGATGTTTGATAACTTCTATGACGTAGAAGAAAAAGCTAAAGCGGGTAATGAATACGCTAAGCAAGTTATTGAATCATGGGCTAATGCTGAATGGTTCTTGGAACGCCCGGCACTTGCAGAAAAAATGACCGTAACAGTATTTAAAGTTACGGGCGAAACGAATACTGACGATTTGTCTCCAGCACCAGATGCATGGTCTCGTCCAGATATTCCATTGCACGCACTCGCTATGCTGAAAAATGCTCGTGAAGGTATCGAGCCTGACGATCAAGGTAATGTTGGCCCAATAAAGCAAATCGAAGAGCTGAACAAAAAAGGTTTCCCATTAGCTTATGTCGGTGATGTTGTTGGTACAGGTTCTTCACGTAAATCAGCAACCAATTCAGTGTTGTGGTTTATGGGTGATGACATCCCATTCGTCCCTAACAAGCGTGGTGGTGGTGTTGTACTTGGCAGCAAAATTGCACCAATATTCTTTAACACGATGGAAGATGCAGGGGCGCTACCGATTGAAGTTGATGTGTCTAAGCTAAATATGGGTGATGTGATTGATATCTATCCATTTAAAGGTGAAGTTCGCAATCATGAAACCGGTGAATTATTAGAAAAGTTTGAACTAAAAACAGATGTATTGGTTGATGAAGTTCGTGCTGGTGGTCGTATTCCGCTGATTATCGGTCGTGGCTTAACCAGCAAAGCGCGTGAATCATTAGGTTTAGAAGTGACTAACATTTTCCGTCATGCGAAATCTGTTGCTCAAAGTGACCGTGGATTCTCCTTAGCGCAGAAAATGGTTGGTCGCGCCTGTGGTCATCCAGGTATTCGCCCTGGCGAATATTGCGAACCTAAGATGACTTCTGTTGGCTCTCAAGATACAACAGGCCCTATGACTCGTGATGAGTTAAAAGACTTAGCTTGTCTTGGTTTCTCTGCTGATTTAGTGATGCAGTCATTCTGCCATACAGCTGCATATCCGAAGCCAGTTGATGTCACGACTCATCATACATTACCTGATTTTATTATGAATCGTGGTGGTGTTTCTCTGCGTCCTGGCGATGGTATTATCCACTCATGGCTGAACCGCATGCTATTACCTGACACTGTCGGTACTGGTGGTGATTCACATACTCGTTTCCCAATTGGTATTTCTTTCCCAGCGGGTTCTGGCTTAGTTGCATTTGCTGCTGCAACAGGCGTTATGCCTCTTGATATGCCTGAGTCAGTTTTGGTTCGCTTTAAAGGTGAAATGCAGCCGGGTATCACACTTCGTGACCTTGTTCATGCGATCCCTCTATATGCGATCAAAGATGGTTTACTGACTGTTGAGAAAAAAGGTAAGAAGAATATTTTCTCTGGCCGAATTCTTGAAATTGAAGGTCTACCTGAACTTAAAGTTGAACAAGCTTTTGAGTTGGCAGATGCATCAGCGGAGCGTTCTGCTGCGGGTTGTACGATTAAACTCGATAAAGCGCCAATCATCGAATACCTGCAATCAAACATTGTCTTGCTGAAGTGGATGATCTCTGAAGGTTATGGTGATCGTCGTACGATCGAGCGTCGAATTAAAGGGATGGAAAGCTGGTTAGCAGATCCTCAGCTTCTTGAAGCCGATGCAGATGCTGAATATGCTGCGGTGATTGAAATCGATTTAAATGATATCAAAGAACCGATTCTGTGTGCACCAAATGACCCTGATGACGCTCGTTTATTATCAGCTGTACAAAATGAAAAAATCGACGAAGTATTTATCGGTTCTTGCATGACGAACATAGGTCACTTCCGTGCCGCGGGTAAATTACTTGACCAACACAAAGGTCAATTACCAACTCGTCTATGGGTTGCTCCACCGACTAAAATGGATGCAGCACAATTGACAGAGGAAGGTTATTACAGTGTGTTTGGTAAGAGTGGGGCACGTATTGAAGTTCCTGGTTGTTCGCTGTGCATGGGTAACCAAGCACGTGTTGCTGATGGCGCTACGGTTGTTTCGACTTCAACGCGTAACTTCCCTAACCGTCTTGGAACGGGAGCTAATGTATTCTTAGCGTCAGCTGAGCTGGCTGCTGTTGCTTCTCTGTTGGGGCGTTTACCAACTCCAGATGAATACTTACAGTTTATAAGTAAAGTAGATGAAACCGCAGCAGATACTTATCGCTACCTGAATTTTGATCAGTTAGAACAATATACTGAAAAAGCAGATAGTGTGATTTTCCAGACTACTGTTTAATAAATTACTTTAAATAATTTACAGGCTCCGAAATATTCGGGGCCTTTTTTCGTTTTAAAGCAGACTAGAGTAAACATTAATGTCT
Source organism: Providencia burhodogranariea DSM 19968 (assembly GCF_000314855.2). Taxonomy (GTDB): domain Bacteria; phylum Pseudomonadota; class Gammaproteobacteria; order Enterobacterales; family Enterobacteriaceae; genus Providencia; species Providencia burhodogranariea. Next base: position 401,005 of record NZ_KB233222.1, read on the forward strand.
AACTAGAGGTATAATTACTAATAATAACGTCTGGTGTGGGGTGTTTTATGGACTACCAATTTTTTCAGGATATTACCGGCGAAATATCTGCAAAATTTTCAATGGATCACGAAGCTATTGGCTATTGGCTTAATGAAGAAGTCAAAGGTGATTTAAGCCTATTAGATACAATAGAAGTTAGCTACGAGTCGCTCAAAGGAAGTGAAAAACAGTGGGAGCTGATTGGTCACGAGTACACGCTGATATTAGATGATGAAGAAGTCATGATCCGCGCCAATCAACTATCTTTTGAAACGGACGGTCTGGAAGAAGGTATGAGTTACTACGATAATGAAAGTGTCTCATTTTGTGGTATTGATGATTTTATTAGTATGCTGAATGAATACAGAAGATTTGTTTTAGAAAATAAAGTTAAATAAAATTTTGTTTTAGTCTATTGTCTGATTTTAAAAATTGCAGCTATGATTTAAAAGATGTATTGCGTTATTTACCTGAATAAAGGTGAATTAATCGGTATAAAGTTAGCAAAATAATTCAACTCAAAGCTAGAGGAATTTATGAATACGGATGATGTTACAGGGGCGTTGAATAACGCGACAGGTTGGTTCACGGCAAATCAGGATTTATTAGTTCAGTATGCGGTTGATATCGTTTCCGCTATTGTCATCCTTATTGTCGGTATGTTGATCGCTAAATGGGTTGGTCGTGGTTTACATCGTGTAATGACATTACGCGGTATTGATTCAACTGTGAGCGATTTTTTATCAGCAATTGCACGTTATACCATCATTGCATTCACATTTATTGCTGTACTGGGCAAAATCGGTGTCCAAACAGCCTCAGTTATTGCCGTAATGGGTGCCGCTGGTTTGGCTGTAGGTTTGGCATTACAGAATTCATTAGGTAACTTTGCCGCGGGTGTATTATTGGTTGTTTTCAGACCATTGCGTGCGGGGGAATATGTACAAATCGGCGCGGTGGAAGGAACAGTACAGCACGTCCAGATCTTCTCTACTACACTGAGAACATCAGATGACCGTATTATTGTCATCCCAAACGGTAAAATTATTGCAGACAACATCATTAACGTCACTCGTGAGCCAAATCGTCGAACTGATATTATCGTCGGTGTCGCTTATGATTCAGATATTGACCTTGTGAAAAAGGTTTTGGGTGATATTGTTGCAGCAGATAGCCGTATTCAACATGATAAAGGGGTGACAATCCGTTTACATGAAATGGCGCCATCATCTTTAAATTATCTGGTGCGCTTCTGGGCTACTAATGGTGATGCTTGGCCTATCTATTGGGACTTAATGGAAAACTTTAAACGTGCGCTTGATAAGCACAATATTGGTATTCCATTCCCACAAATGGATGTTCATTTGTATCAGCAAGCACAAGCGGCAGAGAAAAAAGCTTCAGCGGAATAAGAATATTAATTAATAGCAAAGTGGGGGCCGTTCATATGAATTGTCCCCACTTTTTATTAAAGAATTTAACGTTCAATCCTTGATTACCTATTGACGTAAATTACGAAATTTGAATACCTAGATAACACTTTTATTCATGTAACTCGCCATATACAACCTTATTTTTAATTATTTAGATGAATTTTGTAATTAAAATGATGTTGCCAGTATAGCTTTAGTGCTTTTTATTAAGACATTTATGCCAGTAATACTTCGATATATTAAATTGCTTCATTATAAGTAACTCTAATCATGTATTAGAATTAATAATTTTAACTAATAATTCTTATTGATTAGAATTCATTTAAATAAAATGAATAGTTATTGGGAATTAATGCATGTTTACGATTTATTTACAGGGTGCTTTATTGGGAGCCGCAATGATTCTTCCTTTAGGTCCACAAAATGCCTTTGTATTGCAGCAAGGAAGTCGAAAACAATATCATATAATGAGTGCATTTTTATGCTCGTTAAGTGATACGTTTTTAATTGTCGCAGGTGTATTTGGAGGAAGTGCTCTTCTTGGTCAATCTGAAATTCTTATGCAATTAATTACATGGGCTGGTGTCGTATTTCTTATTTGGTATGGATATGGCGCATTCCGCACCGCAATGTATAGTGATGATGTTATAATACAAGCGGAAAATAAAGTTGCAAATCGTTGGCGAGTCATAGTGACGCTGTTTGCTGTCACTTGGTTGAATCCACATGTTTATTTAGATACTTTTGTTGTATTAGGTAGTGTCGGTGGCCAGCTTGATAGCCAATTACGTCCATGGTTTACAGCTGGAGCCTTAACTGCATCTTTTGTCTGGTTTTTTGCACTGGCAATGCTAGCTGCTTGGTTTTCACCGATATTAAATAAACCTCGTTCGCAGCGAATTATTAATCTCTTTGTGGGCCTAATTATGTGGTTTATTGCTTTTCAATTAGCAAAACAAGGGTTAGGTTATTGATAATTTCTTATTAATCCGAAACTAATTTTACTGTCTATGTGCTAAGGTTTAGATAAGGTAGTGGGAGTCATTTAAATATATGATCCAACTACGTCTTATTATTATTTATTAGGAGGTCCTGTGAAGTTAAAGTCTCTTGTTCTTGCCACCATGTTGGCGGGTGTTACGGTTCCGGCTATTGCGCAAGCAAATCCACTTCCGGAAGGACCACATATTACAACATCAGGTAATGCAATTATTAAGGCTGTACCTGATATGGCAACATTAAATATCAATGTTGAAGCCACTGAAAAAGATGCAGCAGCTGCGAAAGCTGATGTTGATAAACGTGTTGCTGAGTATTTTGAATTTCTGAAACAAAATGGCATCGAAAAGAAAGATATCAATGCCGCTAATGTTCGTACTCAACCTAAGTATGAATACAATAAAGAATCTCAGCAATCATCAATTGTTGGCTATACCGCGGTTCGCTCTGTAGAAGTTAAAGTAACTAAATTGGACCAGTTAAATACACTTTTGGATGGTGCATTGAAAGCAGGTCTTAATGAAATCAACTCAGTGCAATTTGGTGTGAATAACCCACAACAATACAAAGATGAAGCACGTGAAAAAGCCATTAAGAATGCCATTGAACAGGCGAGTGCACTCGCAAAAGGATTTAGTGTTCAGTTAGGCCCAGTGTATAGCGTGAGCTATCGTGCTCCTGATGCTGTGCCATATCCTGCGCCAGTAATGAAATTTAGTGCAAGAATGGCTGCTGCTGATGCTCCAGCACCTAGTGTCAATGAAACTTATGACCAGCAAAGTATTGATTTTAACGACCAAGTGGATGTGGTTTTTGAATTAAAACGTTAATTATATCAGATTGTTAGTGAATCCCAGGCCATTGCTCGTTACTTTATGAGTGATGGCTTATTTGATTTACACTAAAATAACCCTGTTTAGAGCTGAGATAGTGGTAAAAAGTAGGGAGAAGAAAAAAGGAGAGTTATTCTAAGTGTCTAGTCACTCAAGCACTAAAACTATCCATTTTTTGTTTTATTTTTTAACGGGTTAGGATTTGCGGGAAGGAATAGAAGCATCAGTAAAGCAATAAAAATACCGCCGATGGTTAACATAACTCGGTTTGATGCCATGGTTAAGGGATCACCCTCAGGCAATAAATTAAATGCAAGTGCAATTGCAGTCAGGCAAAATGACCAGCCGCCATAGCGTTTAGCTCCAATCAATAGCATTGTGAATACCAATCCCCCCACAAGTAATACATGTAACCAAGGTAATGGTGATAAGCCTAATAGCAATCCCCCCACGGCAGCACCAAGTAACGTACCAATCCCTCTTGCTTTCATTCGATAAATAGTTTGTTCTCGTGTTGGTTTCATGACTCGAAGACCCGCAGCAGTTAGCCAACAAGGATGTGATCCAGGGCTCATACAAGCTGCAATACTTCCTAACAATGATGCTAATATCATGCTAAACGCAAAGCGTTTTTGATTTTTATCTTTCAGTAAATCAATCGAATGTTCTTGTGCAACATCTTGAGTGGTTGGGATACAGATAAAGGCAACTATAGCTCCCCACAATAGTCCGACAGAAAAACAAATACCATAATTTGTTGGACCGCCAGCAGGTATTTGTCCAACTGATAAAAAGAAAGCTAATGTCGCGAGTGCAACAGGTAATCGAAAATACCCTTCTTTTAATTCGCCAAGACATTGTGCAAATGCAGCGAGTAGTGCACAAAGGAAAAACATCCATGAACCAAGCGTAACATTAACGCCAATTGTAGCAAATAAGCTAAAAATACAAGCAGATATAGTTAGTATTCGGTATTTATGTTTTGATGGAAGATAAGGGAAAGAGACCAATAATAAATAGGTACCGAAAGCCGCGATACTACCATATTGGGCATTACCCAATAAAATACCGACACTCCATGGGAATACAGTACTAAGTGCCATTAAGAATGCACGTACAGTTTTAGTGGAGGTCAGTAAACGCATATTTTTTGTGTAATTAAGCATCGGCAAGCTGGATATAAAGATTCATGTTTAAATAACTATCATTATTATAAGGAAAAATGCAAATAAGCTTGAACTCTCAAAATATAAAAAAGTAATATTTAGTCATTTAAAGAACGAATAGTTTAAGCTTCATATTTTGCTTATGTTGAGTCACTCGAATCACATTTTATCGAAGGTTTAGGGATAGTCGTATTTATTATTTACATTCATTCGAATTATTGAGGATATAAACGAATTGATACAATATACCTATTATAGAGATAATAGTGTGATTCGAGTCGCTAAGTATATTTAACATCAAAGCGTCTTAATGTGCGCAGGCATAAATTTACGTAATCTACTGGTTTATAGACGATTTAAATTTTAGTGCCTGCTGAACTTAGAGGTCCTCTTCCTGCTTTAACAGGTGATGCCCAGTTTTTAGTAACGCATCAGTCACTTTTTTCATGGTTCGGCTTTCTGGTGCAAAGCGATGCCAGTAGAGCATCCGACGTTGGCAGAGGCCTGGTGTTAAATCGACTAACTCACCATTTTTTAGCTCATTCGCTATTTGTAAATGAGGGATCATACAGCAAGTGGAACCTTGCCTTGCGAGTTGTACGAATGCTTCTGATGAATTGACAATATGGCAGGGGACGCTACCCGGCGAAAGCCCAAAGTTCTGCTGCACAAAGGCTTGGTGCATATCGTCAAGATGGTCAAAAGCTACCGCAGGCGCTTTGAGGAGTGATGAACGCGTTACACCATCAGGAAAATATTGAGCAGCGAAACCCGGTGATGCAACAAATATATAATCTAGAGCACCTAGCTTATCGACTAAACACCCCGGTAAAGCTTGAGGTTGAATACTGATAGCGCCGACAACTTCACCTCGTCTTAAACGTTCTTGCGTTCGTGTTTCATCTTCCACTTGTATATTCAAGCGAATAGGGCTGTTACTTAAAACAGGATTTAGTGCAGGTAATAACCAAGTTGCTAAGCTATCAGCGTTAACAGCAAGTGAAAGCAATAGAGGTGTTGACCCTCCATTTTCATCGCCGAGCCACTGTTCTTCTAATAATTCAACCTGATGCAGCAGTGCTAATAGTTTTTGCCCTTGTTCTGTAGGATGTGGCGGCACTGTACGAACGAGTAATGGCTGACCAAATAAGTTTTCTAGCTGCTTAATACGCTGCGAAACAGCAGATTGTGTAATACACAATTTTTGTGCTGCTCGTTCAAAGCCTCTTTCACGAATGACAGCATCCAGTGCTTGCAACGCGCGATAATCAGGGCGCTTCATTGGGGGGATCTCCTTGGTATTATTCTACCGCTTACTATGCCATATTTTGTGTCAGAACACCTGAAATATTGATTACATTATATGAATCACAAAAAACAGCATGGAAATGCTATTAACGAGGCTGAACTTGCAAGGTGTCCGATATATACTATTATCCATAAAATCTCATTCACCCTTAAATAAATGGTAGAAGACATGAGTATGACTCAGGACGAACTAAAAAAAGCGGTAGGTTGGGCAGCATTGGAATACGTGAAACCCGGAACAATTGTTGGAGTGGGGACGGGGTCTACGGCTTCTCATTTTATTGATGCATTAGCGACAATGAAAGGTCAAATTGAAGGTGTTGTCTCCAGTTCAGAGGCATCAACAGCGAAACTAAAGGCACTGGGTATCCCTATTTTTGATTGCAATGAAGTTGACTCTCTAGATATCTATGTTGATGGTGCTGATGAAGTTGATCATCACATGAATATGATTAAAGGGGGCGGAGCAGCTTTAACGCGTGAAAAAATTGTTGCCGCTATTGCTAAAACCTTTATTTGTATTGTTGATCAATCTAAGCAAGTTGACGTTTTAGGTAAATTCCCATTACCCGTTGAAGTCATTCCAATGGCTCGCAGCTATGTTGCTCGTGAATTGGTTAAGTTGGGTGGGATGCCTGAATATCGTCAAAATGTTGTTACTGATAACGGTAATGTTATTTTAGATGTCTTTAATTTAAGCATTCTTGATCCTGTTGCTCTTGAAAATAAAATCAATAGTATTGCAGGTGTTGTGACTGTAGGTTTGTTCGCAAATCGTGGTGCAGATATTGTATTGATGGGTACACCTGAAGGTGTCAAAACGCTGAAATAACCTTAAGTTGCCATTGCTTTGATAGCAGCCTGAGGAACATTGATTAATGATGTGACTCAGGTATTTAAATATGCTTAAGATTCACCTGCCTTACAGTTTGATTAATATACATAAATCAAATAATGCTGCGCTTAGCTAGCTTATTTTTTATAGACAAAGCATGATTTCCATTCCTATTTTTTTAGTTATCAAATCTAAATAAAAAATTTCACTATTTTTAATAACACAGTATTTTGGTGATATATCTCACATTCATGCTTAATACATAGGCAAAATCCTTATTTTGTATTATGCCCCCTGATTTTCTGCCATATAACTTCTTTTTCTTTGTGTTTGAACATATGGTCTAGGCAAACGATTGTATTGATACTGTGCTATTTTTTGCTATGTTGGTACACGGAAAGTTCATCTGTTACGAATCTTAAGCATGATAGGGTAGGGGAAATGGTCAAGGTATCTTTGGAAAAAGAAAAAATTAAATTTTTACTGTTGGAAGGTGTTCACCATAGTGCAGTTGATAATTTAAAAGCAGCAGGCTATACCAACATTGAATATCATAAAAGTGCGTTATCGGACGAAGAATTAAAAGAAGCAATAAAAGATGCTCGTTTTGTCGGTATTCGCTCCCGTACTCATTTGACTGAAGAGATTTTTGCATCAGCTGAAAAATTAGTTGCCGTTGGCTGTTTTTGCATCGGGACTAACCAAGTTGATTTAGATGCTGCTGCTAAACGCGGTATTCCAGTTTTCAATGCGCCTTTCTCCAATACTCGTTCTGTTGCAGAAATGGTTCTGGGTCAACTGTTACTATTATTACGTCGCATTCCAGAAGCTAATATGAAAGCTCATCGCGGTATTTGGGACAAGCAAGCAAAAGGCTGCTTTGAAGCACGTGGTAAACGCTTAGGTATAGTCGGATATGGTCATATCGGTACGCAGCTAGGCATTTTGGCTGAAGGGATTGGTATGAATGTCTATTTTTATGATATCGAAAACAAGCTCCCATTAGGTAATGCAACACAAGTTCGCACAATGGCTGAATTACTGAATATGAGTGATGTTATCAGCTTACATGTACCTGAAACATCAAGTACAAAAAATATGTTTGCCAAAGAACAGTTTGAATTGATGAAACCAGGTGCTATTTTCATCAATGCTTCACGTGGTACTGTCGTTGATATTCCAGCTCTGGCTGATGCATTAGAAAGTAAGCATTTATCGGGTGCCGCTATTGATGTGTATCCAACCGAACCTGCGGGTAACGATGATCCTAATGACCCATTCATTAGTGAGCTAATTAAATTCGATAATGTGATATTAACACCACATATTGGTGGCTCGACGGAAGAAGCACAAGAAAATATTGGTTTAGAAGTTGCTAGTAAATTGGCTAAGTACTCTGACAATGGTTCAACGCTTTCTGCGGTTAACTTCCCAGAGGTTTCTCTACCAGTACATACTCAAGATACAAATCGTTTATTGCATATTCATGAAAACCGCCCTGGTATGATGAATAGCATCAACCAAGTGTTTACTGAAAACAATATCAATGTAGATGGGCAATATCTACGTACAACAGGAAATGTCGGGTATGTTGTTATCGATATTATTACCCAACATGCTGATCAAGCGGATGCAATCCTGTTAAAATTAAAACAGCTGCCGGGCACTATTCGTGCACGTTTATTGTTCTAATGAATTGACAGGTAAGATATATTTATCAATTAGTTATGGTGGCACTGAATTACCAGTGCCATGTTTTTTTGGGTGTAATAATCTCAGGTAACGGAATATCCCAATGAGCGGTAGGGAGTGACTGTACTTGTTGGCAGTCATGAGCTAATCCTATTGGATAAAAGCCTTTTTGTTGCCAGTTAGCCAATGTCCTATCATAGAACCCTCCTCCCATCCCTAAACGCTGCCCTTGATCATCGAAAGCGACAAGTGGGATCATCATTATATCTAACTGACTTAGTGGCAGTACACTGGTGATATCCAATGGTGGTTCATCAATATTAAAGCGATTTTTTACTAGCCTCGTTTCTGGCGTATAGCGTAAAAATAATAAATTATGTCGATTGAATGGATGCAATACTGGCAGATATACTTCTTTGTTTTGCTGCCATAATGCATCAATAAGCGGATGAGTATCGATTTCACCATCAAAAGAGAGAAATAGAGCAATGTGTTGGGCATGAATAATTGCGGGATGTTCTAATGCATTGTGCATAAGGTTTTGTGCTGCGAGCTGCTGCTCATGTGCCGTGAGTTCTTGACGTTTTTTTCGGATTTTTTTCCGAATATGTTGACGCATAGCTAATCGATTATCTTCCATAGGAATAATACCTCCAGAGATATATTGAGAGTAATGTGATTTTTATTGGTTTGATGGAGGAAAGTATAGTGTAATTGATTAGAGAAAGCTGGTTTGGAATTTATTTAAGAATAAACTAGCTTGAAAACACAAGAAGTGAAAATTGAGGATCTCCGAGATGCCGCTGTAGGCTGTAACCCTTGAACCCTTGGTTCAAGGTGAACGTAGCTTTGCAACCTTTAGGCTTCCTGAACGAATCGGGCATGCTCACCAGCGCAAAAACTACATTCTGTTTTATATGAATATCGGCTCAGGGGACTCGCCCACTTGCAAACATCTCAGAGAAATTTGGTTGAGTAATTACTTGTACTCGATGACTTCATTGTATGAAACTGGATTTAAAAAGCAACCCAATTTTTATTTATTTTTTTCATACTAATGTATGATAATTAAGCGGATTTAGCCAAGGGGCATAACCTGCCTCTCAGTGATTGAAACCTGATCGTGTAATGCTTGCTCAATAGTTTGTTGCAGCATTTTTATTTTTTGTTCCATATTATATGCATAATCGCGAGTCTTTGTCTTTTCTTGTGTTAATTCGTGACACACGTTTAATGCAACGATAAAAATAAGCTGTTCTGTATTCGTAACACCACTTCTCGTTTTCAGATCTTGTAGGCGTTGTTCAAGTTCCTGTGCTGATGCTATTAGGGCTTCTTTTTGCTCTATAGGGCAATTGACTCTCATTGAACGCCCGAAAATTTGAATGTCAACAGGTTGTGCGGACATGATACCTCCATACGAAATAGGACTCGCCGCAAATATAATGTTCGGCGTAACAGATATTAATTTCCGCTATATTGGCAGCTATATTGTAAATGCGGACAAAAAGCTTACTGGTCTAGCGGCTATCCTTGATGGTAGCATATCATGAATCATTAGCTAACATGACGAATTCAGATGTCTATACAAAAATCTTTACCAAATTATGAAACGTTGGATAACCTTCTCCAACAACACTCTATTGCACTCACTGCAGCTGAAATACACGGTTTAATCACAGGGCTTATTTGTGGTGGTAGTCGCGATCACGGCTGGCAGGCATTAGTCCACGATCTGGCTAATGACGGTTTAGCTTTTCCGCAAACTATTGCTCAACCGCTGCGTGAATTATTCGATGCAACATTTGAATCATTGGATGATACCGAATGTGCTTTTTTCATGCTGTCTCCAGATGAAAATGCATCGGTGTTTGACCATGCAGATGCATTAGCTGGATGGGTTAATCATTTTTTACTTGGAATCGGTGTCACTCAACCAAAATTTGCTGATAACAAAGAAATTGGTGAGGTTATCACTGATTTGCGCAATATCGGTATGCTAGGTTATGACGAAGATGAAGATCAAGAAGAGCTAGAACATGCTTTAGAAGAAGTTGTTGAATATGTCAGAGTTGCCGTCCAACTTTGCTATATCACTTTTACTGAAGGTAAAAAACAGCCGACAGCAGTTGAAAATAGCAAGCCGACCCTTCACTAAAAAATGATGGTATTAGCAGTGGCATTTGCTTATTTGAGCTAAATATCATTTCGCAGGATGAATCTGATACAAGTTAAGCTCTTTGCATTATAAGCTTTTGATCTATAGCTGCCATACTTCACAGTTGTATGGGGATGCATTCAAATATCTGGGTCACAATGTTATCTATGCTCATCGAGATTTTTCAATGAGTATAGTGTTATTTATCATTTTCATATGGCTAAAATTATTTTGAATATAAACGTGTGGTATAAACTCAATAATCTAGATAATAAGGCAGAAACGGTATGAATAAGCAGGAATTTATTTCTCGTCGTAACGCATTATTGGCTCAGATGGAGCCAGCAAGCGCAGCTATTATTTTTTCTGCGCCAGAAGCTCAGCGTAATGCAGATTGTGAATATCCGTATCGTCAACATAGTGATTTCCTTTACTTGACCGGATTTAGCGAGCCTGAAGCTGTTTTGTTGTTAATTAAAAGCGATGAAAAACATAGCCATACTGTTCTTTTTAACCGTGTTCGTGATTTAACTGCTGAAATTTGGTTTGGCCGCCGTCTCGGGCAAGAGGCAGCTCCTGAAGCATTAGGTATCAGCAAAGCTCTTCCTTTTGGTGAGATAGAAGAGCAACTGTATCAATTATTAAATGGTCTTGATGTGGTTTACCACGCTCAAGGTGAATTTGAATATGCAGATAAACTCGTTTTTGGCGCATTAGATATTCTACGCAAAGGCAGTCGCCGAAGCTTACGTGCGCCGGGAACAATGATCGATTGGCGTCCACTAGTTCATGAAATGCGATTGTTTAAGTCGGAAGCTGAAGTTGCCACGATGCGTAAAGCGGGTGAAATATCTGCACTGGCACATATTAGGGCAATGAAAACCTGTAAGCCGGGTATGTATGAGTATCAATTATGTGGTGAAGTTGAGTATGAGTTTACTCGCCATGGTGCTCGCTTCCCATCTTATAACTCTATTGTTGGTAGTGGTGAAAATGGCTGCATTTTACATTACACCGAGAATGAAAGTGAAATGAAAGATGGCGAGCTGGTATTGATTGATGCTGGAGCCGAATTTGATGGTTATGCAGGTGATATCACACGAACTTTCCCTGTGAATGGTAAGTTTAGCCAACCACAACGCGAAATTTATAATATCGTACTTAAAGCTTTAAATACTGCATTAGAGTTATATCGCCCAGGTACCAGTATTCATGAAGTAACCCAAAAGATCGTACGAATCAAAATAGAAGGGCTCGTAGAGCTGGGTATTTTACATGGTGATGTCGATCAATTGATCGAAAACAAAGCACTCTTTCCATTCTTTATGCATGGTTTAAGTCATTGGTTGGGTTTAGATGTTCATGATGTAGGTTTCTATGGTGCCGATCGTGATCGTCTGTTAGAACCTGGAATGGTCTTAACGATTGAGCCAGGGCTTTATATTGCACCTGATGCAGATGTACCTCCAGAATATCGTGGCATTGGTATTCGTATTGAAGATGACATTGTGATAACTGAAGACGGCAATGAAAACTTGACGGATTTAGTTGCGAAAGATCCTGATGAAATTGAAGCATTAATGGCTATTGCTAAAAATGCTTAATCGAGCAGTAAAAGGTAATTAACAAAACATGAATGTGATTATTGTTGGTGGTGGAATGGCAGGTGCAACGACGGCGCTAGCTATTTCTTCCTTGAGTCAAGGTAAGTTATCAGTTTCCTTAATTGAAGCTTCTTTACCGGAAGGAAAACATCCGGGATTTGATGCACGTGCGATTGCGCTTGCTCATGGTACTTGTCAGCGGTTGTCAAAAATCGGTATTTGGGATTCACTTGCTGATTGTGTCACCCCGATAACGCATGTTCATGTTTCCGATAGAGGTCATGCAGGTTTTGTGAACATCGATGCTAAGGATTATCACATTCCCGAGCTTGGTAACGTGATCGAATTGCATGATGCGGGAGAGCGCTTATTCTCATTATTACGTAAAGCTCCCGGTGTTACTTTGTACTGTCCTGCTAAAGTTGAAAATATTCAACGCCATCTTGATAGTGTAACTGTTACGCTAAATAGCGGTGAGACTATAAATGGTTCACTATTAGTCGCTGCGGATGGCAGCCGCTCTGTGGTGGGGCAAGCTTGTCATATGCAATGGCAACAAGATGATTATGATCAAGTTGCTATTATAGCCAATGTTAAAACGTCAATTGATCCCCAAGGAAAAGCCTTCGAGCGTTTCACTGAGTTTGGGCCACTCGCATTATTACCGATGTCTCAAGGCCGTAGCTCCCTTGTGTGGTGTCACCAGCAGGAGCAAGCAGAAACCATCAAATCGTGGGATGATGAAACATTTATCCATAAACTTCAGCAAGCTTTTGGCTGGCGTCTTGGTAAAATGACCCAAGTAGGAACACGTTTTTGCTATCCGCTTTCTTTGAGAAAAGCATTAAGTCCCATTAGTCATCGAACAGTTTTAGTCGGTAATGCGGCTCAAACACTGCATCCTATTGCAGGACAAGGCTTTAATCTTGGTATTCGTGATGTGATGCAATTAGCTGAAACAGTTGTTGCCGCTCACCGACAAGGGCAGGATATTGGTGCGTATTCACTTTTAAATACTTATCAGCAAGCTCGCGTTATTGATAGAGACAAAACAGTCACCATGACAGATGGTCTTGTCCGAATTTTTGCGAATCGTTGTTTACCTTTAGTTATTGGACGTAATTTAGGTTTAATGGCAATGGAAATGCTACCATCAGCACGAAATGTATTGGCTCGCCAAACACTTGGCTGGGTAGCACATCAATAACCACAGAACTAAGAGGAATAAAAATATGCAATCGTTTGATGTGGTTATCGCCGGTGGTGGTATGGTTGGATTGGCGCTTGCCTGTGGATTGGAAGGGACAGGCCTTCGTGTCGCAGTGATTGAAAATCATCCCCCAAAGACAATATTTTCAGATAATGAACCCCATGAATTACGCGTTTCTGCAATCAATGCGGCAAGCGAAAAATTATTAACCTACCTAGATGTTTGGTCTGCCATTAAATCGATGAGAGCATCTGCTTATAATGGTATGGAAGTCTGGGATAACGATAGTTTTGGTCGTATCAAATTTGCAGCAGAAGATCAAAACCTGACTCATCTGGGGCACATTGTCGAAAACAACGTCATTCGTGATGCTCTATGGCAAAAAGCTGCGTCACTGCGTGATGTAACCTTAATGGCTCCAGCAACAATTCAAAAAGTTGTTTGGGGTGAAAACGATGTTTTTATCACCCTCACTGATGAATCTATGTTAACCGCAAGACTAATTGTTGGTGCTGATGGCGCAAACTCATGGTTGCGTGGTCATGCTGATATTCCACTGACATTCTGGGATTATGAACATACCGCTTTAGTTGCAACAATTCGTACTGAACAGCCTCATGAAGGAATTGCTCGTCAAGCTTTTGATGGCTCAGGGATATTGGCATTTTTGCCATTTAGTGACCCACATCTTTGTTCGATTGTCTGGTCTCAGCCAGCAATTGAAGCAGCTAGACGCCAGCAACTCGATAAACAAAATTTTGAAAAAGAGCTAGCAGTGGCATTTGATACTCGTTTAGGCTTATGTCAGCTGGAAAGCGATAGATTGACGATACCGCTAACTGGGCGATATGCCCGCCAATTTGCAGCGCAACGTTTGGCTTTGTTAGGCGATGCTGCGCATACTATTCATCCACTTGCAGGCCAAGGTGTTAACTTAGGCTTTATGGATGTTGCTATGCTACTTGGTGAAATCAAACGTTTACATCGTGAAGGCAAAGATTTCGGGCAATATTTGTATTTGCGTGGTTTTGAGCGTAGTCGCAAACATAGTGCAGCTCTTATGCTTGCTGGCATGCAAGGGTTCCGTGAGCTATTTGATGGTAATAACCCAGCTAAAAAATTACTACGTGACTTAGGATTAATACTTGCGGATAGCCTACCGGGTATTAAACCTCAATTACTTAATCATGCGATGGGGTTATTTGATATGCCAGAGTGGCTAGAAACAGCTCAAGTTAAATCGGCAAAATAATAGACCTCAACGATTGGCAGTGCTTAAAACTGCCAATCTTCTCTTATGACTTCCAACCTCATTCTTTAGTCAATTGTTTACTCGTCTTAGTTAATTAACATTTCCTCTTCATTTTTATTATTAAAACTTGAGAAATTCTAATCACAAACAATTTTCGGATTAGTTTTAGTAATTTTAATGCTCGGCAAGGGGATCAGTACTTGGTTAGAATTAGCAGCAATACGATGATTAATTCGACTCTTTTATCTTAATTATGGTGAGATTGAGTGATCATTCTCAATTTTTTAACAAAATTTGCTGGATAATATCTCTTGTAATCAGTAATACAGAGTATAGATAGCCCTATTTTTTTTAATGGTTTCTTACTAAAAACAGTGGTAGTTTTTAATAAGATGTTATCGTTTGCGTAGCGTTATTGGTTGTGTAGTGAAGATAACTCGAGTTGCATCCGAATAAACTGCAAAGTTCTACTGATTAGCATGCATAGCATGTAATCCTAGTTGCTGAGTAAAGTTAACAACGATACAACTTCAAGTATGATGAAATTATCTTTTTCTACACCAACATGTGGCGCTCACCCTATCATATTCAAATGTAAAGAGGGTATTCATGGCAAAGCAAACCCCGCTATATGATGAACATATAGCTTGCGGTGCAAAAATGGTGGATTTTCATGGTTGGATGATGCCGCTGCACTACGGTTCACAAATCAATGAGCATAATTTAGTGAGAACCGATGCTGGGATGTTTGATGTATCCCACATGACCATTGTTGATTTACATGGGGAAGGCAGTCGTGACTTTTTACGCTACCTTTTGGCAAATGACATCGCAAAATTAACCGATAAAGGCAAAGCGCTTTATACCGGGATGCTAAATGCGTCCGGTGGAGTAATTGATGATTTAATCGTTTATTACTTAGATGATGATTTTTATCGTTTAGTTGTTAACTCTGCAACCAGAGACAAAGATATTGCATGGATTGAACAACATTCTAAATCTTATGTTGTATCAATTGAAGTTCGTGATGACCTCGCTCTCATTGCCGTTCAAGGCCCAACAGCACAGCAAAAAATAGACTCTTTACTTACAGATGAACAGCGTGCTGCGATTGCTGATATGAAACCTTTTTACGGTATTCAAACGGGTGATTTTTTTATTGCTACCACAGGTTATACCGGTGAAAAAGGTTATGAAATTGCTTTGCCAAAAACACAAGTGATTGATTTTTGGCGCCAGCTTGTTGAAGCTGGCGTGCATCCTGCGGGATTAGGAGCGCGTGATACGTTGCGCTTAGAAGCTGGGATGAACTTATATGGTCAAGATATGGATGAAACCATTTCTCCACTTGCTGCTAATATGGGATGGACGATTGCTTGGAAACCTGAAGACCGTCAATTTATCGGACGTGAAGCATTAGAAAAACTCCGAGAGCAAGGAACGGATAAACTGGTTGGTATCGTTATGCGTGATAAAGGGATATTGCGAGCGGGTCAAACTATTCGCTTTACCGATAACTTAGGTAAGTTGCAAGAAGGTATTATTACCAGCGGGTCTTTCTCGCCGACACTCGGTTTTAGTATTGCATTCGCGCGCGTGCCGACTGGAATACAAGATAAAGCAATTGTTGAGATCCGTAACCGAGAAATGCCTGTTGAAGTTGTAAAACCTGGTTTTGTACGAGAAGGAAAAGCCCTCGTTTAATCGCGGCTAATTCAAAATACATTTAAAAATTCAAGAATAAGAGTGAGGTTGATGATGAGTAATGTTCCTGCTGAGTTGAAATATACACGTGAGCATGAGTGGGTTCGTTCTGATGGGAACGGTGAATATACCGTTGGGATTACTGAGCACGCGCAAGAACTATTAGGTGATATGGTCTTTGTCGATTTACCTGAGGTGGGTAGCGTCGTTGATATTGGTAGTGAATGTGCAGTTGTTGAATCAGTTAAAGCTGCTTCGGATATCTATGTGCCTTTAACTGGTGAAGTGATTGAAGTTAATGAAGATCTGGCTAGCTCTCCTGAATTAATCAATGAGCACCCATACCAAGAAGGTTGGATTTTCCGCATCAAAATTTCTGACGAATCTGAACTGAATGATTTGTTGGATGCAGATGCTTATTCAGCATTACTTGCTGAAGACGAATAAAACTAATAGGCGCCCCGTTAATGATAAATTTCGGGGCGTTTTGCTTTAAAGCCTACCTCACTCACAGCAGATAAAGGAATGGGAACACAGATATGACGATGTCACTCAGTCAGTTAGAAAACCGTTCAGAATTTATTCAACGCCATATTGGTTCATCAGAACAACAAATAAATACCATGTTGGAAACTGTTGGTTTAACGTCATTGGATGCGCTGACGGATAATATTGTACCTAAAGCTATTTTATTGGACGAACCCCCGAGAGTGGGGAGTGGCGCCACAGAGCAAGAAGCGCTTGCAGAACTTAAAGCAATTGCTTCTTTAAATAAACGCTACAAAAGTTACATTGGAATGGGCTATGCACCAACAATCCTTCCTCCTGTTATTTTGCGTAACCTATTAGAAAACCCTGGTTGGTACACAGCTTATACTCCTTATCAACCCGAGGTATCGCAGGGGCGATTAGAGTCTCTGCTCAATTTTCAGCAGTTAACAATTGATTTAACGGGTTTAGATTTGGCATCAGCATCATTATTAGATGAGGCTACTGCTGCTGCGGAAGCAATGGCAATGGCAAAACGCATTAGTAAATTGAAAGGCGCTGAGCGATTTTTTGTGGCTGATGATATTCATCCACAAACATTAGATGTTGTCCGTACCCGTGCAGGGACATTCGGTTTTGAAGTTATTGTTGATAAAGCGGAAAAAGTGCTCGACCACGAGGGGATTTTTGGTGCGTTATTACAGCAGGTTGGCACAACGGGAGAGGTGCATGATTACAGTGATCTCTTTGCAACATTAAAAGAACGCAAAGTGGTGAGTTGTGTTGCTGCTGAAATGATGGCCTTAGTCGTATTATCAGCACCGGGGAAACAAGGTGCTGATATCGCCTTTGGTTCGGCACAGCGTTTTGGTGTTCCTATGGGCTATGGTGGCCCTCACGCAGCCTTCTTTGCCTGTCGTGATGAATTCAAGCGTGCAATGCCAGGACGTATCATCGGTGTTTCTCGCGATGCAGCGGGCAATACAGCATATCGTATGGCTATGCAAACGCGTGAACAACATATTCGTCGTGAAAAAGCGAACTCAAATATCTGTACCTCACAGGTCTTACTGGCAAATATTGCTGCAATGTATGCTGTTTATCATGGCCCTCAAGGACTAAAACTCATCGCACAGCGAATTCATCGCTTTACGTCTATTTTTGCTAAGGCGCTTGAAGAAGCCGGCATTTCACTTCGCCATAAGAGCTGGTTTGATACTCTAGCGATTGAAGTTGCCGATAAAGCGGCGGTACTCGCACTTGCTGAAACAGCAAAAATTAACTTACGTACAGATATTCTCGGTGCTGTAGGTGTTACCTTTAATGAAACTACGACACGCCAAGATCTGAATGATTTATTTGCAGTTATCACTGGGATTGAGCAAAAACTGGATTTTGAAAAGCTAGATAAGCAAGTTTCTGCTGAAGAAAGTGTAATTTGTGCTTCTATGCAGCGCGATGATGTCATTTTATCTCATCCAAATTTCAATCGTTATCATAGCGAAACTGAAATGATGCGCTATATGCACAGCTTGGAGCGTAAAGATTTAGCGCTTAATCAGGCCATGATCCCACTAGGCTCTTGTACGATGAAGCTAAATGCTGCGGCTGAAATGCTACCGATTACTTGGCCTGAATTTGGCGAATTGCATCCATTCTGTCCACCTGAGCAAGCGCAAGGTTATCATCAGATGATCGAGCAACTGTCCCATTGGTTGGTTCAATTGACTGGATATGATGCTGTTTGTATGCAGCCTAACTCTGGTGCTCAAGGTGAATATGCAGGCTTGTTGGCCATTCGTCGCTATCATGAAAGCCGTAATGAAGGTCATCGTAATATTTGTCTGATCCCTGCATCAGCACACGGGACAAACCCTGCATCTGCACATATGGCAGGAATGGAAGTTGTAGTAGTACGTTGTGATGATGAAGGCAATATTGACCTTGTGGATTTACGTCAACAAGCTGAAAAACACAGTGCAGATCTTTCTTGTGTTATGGTGACTTATCCATCAACTCATGGTGTTTATGAAGAAAGTATCAAAGAAGTTTGCGAGATAATTCATCAGTATGGTGGTCAAGTCTATCTTGATGGTGCCAATATGAATGCACAGGTAGGATTAACCACACCGGGCTATATCGGTGCTGATGTTTCTCATCTTAATTTACATAAAACGTTCTGTATTCCTCATGGCGGTGGTGGCCCAGGTATGGGGCCGATTGGAGTGAAGAAACACTTAGCACCATTTGTTCCAGGGCATTCCGTCGTTGAACAAGAGATGGTAACAGATCAAGGTGCTGTTTCTGCCGCCCCTTTTGGTAGTGCATCGATTTTACCAATTAGTTGGATGTATATCCGCATGATGGGTTCTTATGGGCTAAGAAGAGCTAGCCAAGTTGCTATTTTGAATGCTAACTACATAGCTAAGCGACTCAGCAAGCATTATGAAATTTTATATACAGGTCGTGATGGTTATGTGGCTCATGAATGTATTGTTGATTTACGTCCAATCAAGAAAGAAACAGGTATCAGTGAGTTAGATATTGCTAAGCGATTAATTGATTATGGTTTTCATGCCCCAACTATGTCATTCCCTGTTGCCGGGACTCTAATGATCGAACCAACAGAATCAGAGAGCCTTGTTGAAATTGATCGTTTTGTTGATGCGATGTTGGCTATCCGGAATGAGATTGACAAAGTTGCTAAAGGGGAGTGGACACTTGAAGATAACCCACTCGTTAATTCACCACATGTTCAGACTGAGCTAGCCGGTGAGTGGAACTATTCATACAGTCGTGAGCTTGCAGTATTTCCAACTTTAGCTACAAGGGCTAACAAATATTGGCCAGCAGTAAAACGTTTAGATGATGTGTATGGTGACCGCCATTTGCATTGTTCATGTGTACCAATTGAAGATTATATCTAGTTAGCTTTCATTAAATAAAAAAAAGCCCGCAATGGATTGAAATTGTGGGCTTTTTTATCAGCAGTGGTGGATTGTATATATATATCATAATTCACGTTTTTTAATCGATACTTATGTAACATGAATTATGGCGCGTATATTAAAGCAACCAGCCTTTTTTTTGTGCTAATTCTAATTGCGGGAGAAGCTGTTCCCATAGCTCAGGAAAAACGTCAACAATAAATTTACTTCTATCTAGAACTTGTTCCAGACGAATATTATTTTCAACCCAACTTTGGCCATTATTATGTAAGTTTAATAGCATTGGGGTGACTCTATCAATGACGTTAGCGAATTTTGAATCTAATGTTTCAGCTGCATCATATTCATTCCAAAGTGCTAAAAACTGTTCATTTTGTGGGGATGGAAGTAATCCGAAAATACGAACAGCTGCTTTAACTTCTTGTTCTCGAACAGCTTCACGCGCAGCAATATCATAAACTAGAACATCTCCTGCATCGATTTCCACTACATCATGAACTAATGCTAATTTGATCGCGTGTTCTACATTAACTCCATCAACATAAGGCGCAAAGCTCATTGCTGCCATGGCAAATTGCCAACTATGCTCAGCCGTATTTTCATGTCTTTCATTATTGAGTAGTTTATTTTTGCGATAAATACTTTTTAGTTTATCCAACTCCATTATGAATTGAATAACCTCGGTAAACGCGCCAAAATTCATGACTTCAACTGGCTTATTACCATTTACAGATGACATAGAAACCTCAATTATTTTTCTTCTTCCAAAGAGTAAGGGAGTGGTTGAATGGTGAGTCGGCTTTGCTCATCGCCGGTGATTCTAAATACGCTGTCAGCTTCCATATCATTATTCATAATGATCTGAACATTTATTTCGCCATTAGCTAATTGTACCGCAGCAAGAATGGTGCCAGTTCGACGCCATTTATCCCCAAGTTGCCACTCAAGACCTTCTCCCGCAGCAGGGATTGATGTGCCAGTGCCTTTTAACCAATACATTGCACGTTTGTTCGCACCACGAAATTTTGCACGAGCAACCATTTCCTGTCCAGTATAACAACCTTTTTTGAAGCTAATGCCATAAGGTAAGGCTTGTAAATTAGTTGCTTGTGGGAGATGTTGGGCACTATTGGTTGGATCAATTACAGCGTAGCCAGCTTCTATATCTAATGATAGCCATTGCTCATCAGATACAACCGTAGCATTCAGTATGCTGCTGAGTCTTTGTGCCGTTAGCTCATCAGTGATAACTAAAAAACGCTCGCGAGGTAATGCTAATTGCAGCAAGGTAGATTCACCATCAACAACGACTTGGTTTTCAGCGTCAGGTAATTCATTAAAAATGATAGCTAATGCATCACGGGCACCTTTTCCTGCAATTCCTAATAATTTCAGATCAGTTTTATGTTCAAAGGACACTTTAGAGAAAACAGCATATTTTTTTAGCTCTGCTAATTGATTTGCGAGCACACTGGCTCTTTCTATGTAAGAGAAACCATCAAGATGGTGGAATAGTCGCAAGTCACTCCACATTTTACCTTTCGGGTCACAATGAGCCGTTAAGGTATGCTGGGATGGTGTTAATGCCGCAACATCGGCGGTAACTTGCCCTTGAATATATTTTTCAGCATCAAGGCCATGTAAGTGAACTAACCCCCAGTTTTCCAGTGAAATCAATATAAGTGGTAAAGACTGAGAATCGAGAGGGAATTGTTGTGAGTGAGCAACTTCAGTAGTCATGATTTCACCTGTTATTCTTTCATATCAGAAGATAGTAATGGTAAAAGAGCTGGATAACATTGCAAGTAGTTATTATGATGCGTTCTCAATTATCCAATATTTTTAAGCGGTGGGTTTAGATAAAAGCGGGATAGAGCAATGAAAAATAGCAACATTGCCTTCTATGTCATGTTTTCTTATCCCATTATCTGTTAGAGTGCTAAAAATAATCAATCTTATCAGCTAGCTGCAACAATATAAGGTCGTAGTGGAATGGATATAGAGAACAAAGCAAGAATTCATTGGGCTTGCCGTCGTGGTATGCGTGAATTAGATATTTCCATCATGCCATTCTTTGAATATGAGTATGATAGTCTTTCAGATAAGGACAAACATACATTTATACGTTTACTCGAATGTGCTGATCCAGACCTTTTTAACTGGTTAATGAATCACGGTCGTCCAGAAGACGATGAACTATTCGGTATGATTAAACTCATTCAAAAAAGAAATAAAGATCGTGGTCCTGTGGAAATCTAATCTTTTCATTTCATGGAAAACGCAGCTTTTTTCAACCTGTGCTCACGGGGCGATAGGCTTTGCGCTATTAGCTGCGCCATGGGCTCAGGATAATTTAGTCATATGGCTGCCTTTGCTGGTTGTGGTTATTGCCAGCTGGGCGAAAAGCCAAAAAAATATCAGTAAAATTAAAGGTGTACTCGTATTACTTAATGGCAATAAAGTTCAGTGGAAAAAGAATGAGTGGAGTATTATAAAACAGCCTTGGTGTAGTCAAGTTGGTATACTATTGACACTCAGCGCATTACAGGGAAAATCTCAGGAAATTCGCTTGTGGGTGGCAAAAGATGCACTATCGGAAGAGAGCTGGCGTAATTTAAATCAGTTATTACTGCAATATCCTGATATTTAATCGTCAGATTTTATTGCAGTAATGGAATATTGGTATAGTTAGGTTACAGCAACTCTTCTATTTCGTTTAGGATTTGCATGCACCATTGTGCAATTCGCTCATCTGTTTCCTCAAATTGATTCACATCATCTAAGGCTAAACCGACGAATTGCGTACCATCGTCACTTAACGGTTTCGGGCTATCAAACTCATACCCTTTAAGTGGCCAAAAACCAATAAATTTAGCCCCAGTTGGTTTGATTTGATGATAAAGCATGCCTAGTGCGTCAAGAAACCATTCACTGTAATCAACCTGATCGCCCATTCCATACATAGCGATAATCTTATTGTTGAGTTGCAGATTGGGAAGCTCGTCCCAAATTGCTAGCCAGTCTTCTTGTATTTCACCAAAATCCCACGTAGGGATCCCAAAAATAAGGATTTCATACTGCTCCATCATTTCCGGTGGCGTATCGTTAACATTATGCAATGTAACAAAATCATCCCCAAGAATATCGCGTATTTTCTCAGCGACGATTTCGGTATAACAGGTGCTAGAACCGTAAAAGAGACCTATTTTCATGTTATTGTAACTAGTTTTCGTTGCAGGAGATAAGTATTGTAACAGAATGAATGGTATTCAGGCATAATAGATTGTGTGGTGGTCTCGATGAGGAATATCGTTTCGTGGAAACAAAACAATTAAATCCATTAATAGAAAATTTTCTTGATACAATTTGGTTAGAGCAAGATCTAGCTGAAAATACGCTAGCGTCTTATCGGCATGATCTACACTTATTAGATAAATGGCTAGAAGCTAACCAATTGGATTTAGAAAGTGTTCAGTCAATTGATTTACAGTCTTTTTTAGCTGAGCGCATAGATAGCGGCTATAAAGCGGCAAGCTCTGCACGGTTATTAAGCGCAATGCGTCGATTATTTCAATATTTTTATCGTGAAAAAATTCGTCTTGATGACCCTTCCGCAGTTATTGCAGCACCTAAAATACCTAAGCGGTTACCGAAGGATTTGAGTGAACATCAAGTTGAAGACCTGCTTAATGCACCTGCTATTGAAGATTCACTCGAACTTCGCGATAAAGCGATGTTGGAAGTACTTTATGCATGTGGGTTACGTGTTTCTGAGCTGGTGGGTTTAACTTTCCCCGATATTAGTTTACGGCAAGGTGTTATTCGTGTTCTAGGTAAAGGGGATAAGGAAAGGTTGATCCCTTTAGGTGAAGAGGCTATTTATTGGATAGAAAAATATATCCAAGAAGGGCGGCCTGACCTATTAAATGGTAAAGCGAGTGACGTTTTATTTCCTAGCAAGCGCGGAACAAAAATGACACGCCAAACATTTTGGTACCGTATTAAATATTATGCGGTGCTCGCGAATATTGATTCAGAAGCATTATCGCCTCATGTTTTACGACACGCTTTTGCTACACATTTACTTAATCACGGCGCGGATTTACGCGTTGTTCAAATGTTATTAGGGCACAGTGATCTGTCCACAACACAAATTTATACACATGTCGCAACAGAGCGTTTGCGCATGTTACATGAGCAGCATCACCCTAGAGGGTGATTTGCGTAAAAGGATAATTATGAAACGTAAATTATTATTATGGGCAGCTTGTATTGCAACATTTTCCGTCTCAGTTTCTGCGGCCACAGATGATAAAGTAATAGAAGAAAAACTCGCAAAATATAACATATCAGTAGAGTCTATTAAGCCATCACCTATTGTTGGATTAAATACTGTTGATACCTCAGATGGGATTATTTACGTTACGGATGATGGTAAATATCTATTACAAGGCCCAATTTACGACTTAAGCGGAAACGCGCCAGTTAATATCTCTAATCAACCCTTGATGAAAAAAGTGGAAGCACTAAAAGATGAAATGATCATCTTCAAAGCACCGAAAGAAAAATATGTCATCACAGTATTTACAGATATTACCTGTGGTTATTGTAAGAAAATGCATGAATCTATTGGTGAATTAAATAGTAAAGGCATTACAGTTCGCTACCTTGCATATCCACGCCAAGGGTTAGAGCATGAATCAGCGAAGCAAATGGCATCAATTTGGTGTAATGCATTACCGCAAAGCGCATTAACAAAAGCATTTAAAGGTGATGAGGTTGCCATCATTGATGATTGCAAAATTGATCTCAGTAAACATATTAAGTTGGGCAGCCAATTTAAAATGACTGGCACACCAGCGATTGTGCTACCTGATGGTCAGTTACTTTCAGGTTATTTAGCGCCGGACTCTCTTTTACAACTACTCGAACAAAAATAGTTAATTATTGTGAATGTTGAAACTTTTTTACGCCAAAGAATATTAACTGATGAAATCTACACGTTAGACGGATTCCCTGAAATTCTTCAACGAGTATATGCTCATCGTGGTATCACTGATATTGCTCAATTAGAACGAAAATCTGCTAATTTATTGGATTATCGTACATTATCTGGAATGGAAAATGCCTTATCACTGCTCTATAGCGCATTAGAAAATAACGACTCGATTACGATAGTGGGTGATTTCGATGCTGATGGCGCAACTAGTACGGCTTTGGCTATTCGTGCACTAAAAGCAATGGGATATGCTAATTTAAATTATATTGTTCCAAACAGATTTGAAAATGGTTATGGCCTTACGCCACTTGTCGTAGAAGAAGCTCATAAACATGGAGCTGATCTTATCGTCACGGTTGATAATGGCATTTCATCTCATGAAGGTGTTGACGCCGCACATCAACTTGGAATCAAAGTGATTGTGACGGACCATCATTTACCCGGTGCTATATTACCAAGTGCAGACGCAATTATTAACCCTAACCTTGAAGATTGCCAGTTTGCTTCGAAATCCCTTGCGGGTGTTGGTGTTACCTTCTATTTAATGTCAGCATTACGAGCCAAACTACGCCTTGAAGGTTGGTTTATTAAGCAAGGGCTAAACGAACCTAATTTAGCCGAGTTTTTGGACTTAGTTGCACTTGGAACTGTTGCAGATGTTGTTCCACTTGATACCAATAATCGTATTTTAGTTCATCAAGGTTTAAGTAGGGTGAGGGCGGGGCGTTGCTGCGCAGGTATTAAAGCCTTGATTGAAGTTTCAAAACGCGAATGCTCTCGTATGGTCGCAAATGATTTTGGTTTTGCGCTAGGGCCTCGTTTAAACGCGGCAGGTAGGCTTGATGATATGTCAGTTAGTATTGAGTTACTGCTAACTGATGATATGGCTTATGCGCGTGAGCTTGCTAACGAATTGGATGGTTTGAACCAATCTAGGCGCGAAATAGAAGCTGGAATGCAGCAGGAAGCGGCTGTTTTGTTTAATCAAATAGAGTACGGTAATAATCAATTACCCAATGGGTTAGCCATTTATCATCCAGAATGGCATCAAGGTGTGGTGGGTATTTTGGCTTCTCGTATTAAAGAGCAATATCATCGTCCTGTGATTGCATTTGCACCAGCAGGTGATGGTATTCTTAAAGGTTCAGGGCGTTCAGTCCAAGGTGTACACATGCGTGATGCTTTAGAACGTCTAAATACATTGCAACCTGGTTTGATGCAAAAATTTGGTGGCCATGCAATGGCGGCAGGTTTAAGTCTCGAAGAGACTAAATTTGAGTTATTTAAATACCATTTTGAACAGTTAATGGGAGAGATCATCCAACCTGAACAATTATCTGGGGTGGTTTGGAGTGATGGTGAACTAAAACGCAATGAGTTTTCTTTGGAAACAGCAGAGCTCATTCGTGAAAGTGGCCCTTGGGGGCAATCTTTCCCAGAACCTATATTTGATGGGCAGTTTCAACTTTTACAACAACGATTAGTCGGTGAACGTCATCTTAAATTGATGTTAGAACCAGTGAATGGTGGTCCGATGATTGATGCGATTATGTTTAATATCGATGTTCGTAGATGGCCTGACAATAGTGTAAAGCGAGCAAAAATTGCATTTAAACTCGATGTAAATGAATTCCGTGGGCAAAAAAGTGTTCAGTTGATGGTCGAACATATTTGGCCTGAGTAATGGGCATAGTTTTTGTTAAGAAAGTTTGTAGTAACATCGGTTTTGTGGGGTGCTATAAACCTTAATGAAATTCCGTTATAATCGACGGTTTGTGTAGAATTCATTCTACTTAACGATCCAACATAAGACATTGAAAAATGACCTTTGAAATTAATCCGGTAAAAAGTAAGATTCAGGACCTGTCTGAACGGACAGCAGTTCTGAGGGGGTATCTTTGACTATGATGCCAAGAAAGAACGCTTAGAAGAAGTCAATGCAGAGCTTGAGCAGCCAGATGTCTGGAATGAACCCGAAAGAGCACAGGCATTAGGTAAAGAGCGCTCCTCCCTTGAAGCAATTGTTGACACTATTGATCAACTAACTCAAGGTATTGAGGACGTTGAAGGTTTACTTGAACTCGCGATTGAAGCCGATGATGAAGATACCTTTAACGAAGCTGGTGAAGAGTTAGAACAGCTGCAAGCGAAGTTAGAGCAACTTGAATTTCGTCGTATGTTTTCAGGTGAATACGACAGCGCTAATTGCTACATTGATTTACAAGCAGGTTCTGGTGGAACTGAAGCCCAAGATTGGGCAAGCATGTTGTTACGTATGTATTTGCGTTGGGCGGAATCGAAAGGCTTCAAAACAGAGATTATTGAAGAGTCGGATGGTGATGTGGCTGGCTTAAAATCCGCTACTGTTAAGATTATTGGTGATTATGCCTATGGCTGGCTGAGAACCGAAACGGGTGTACATCGCTTAGTTCGTAAAAGCCCATTTGATTCAGGTGGCCGTCGTCATACATCGTTTAGCTCAGCCTTTATTTATCCTGAAGTTGATGATGATATCGATATAGAAATCAACCCAGCTGATTTACGGATTGACGTTTATCGCGCATCTGGTGCGGGTGGTCAGCACGTAAACAAAACTGAGTCAGCGGTTCGTATTACACATATACCAACAAATATCGTGACTCAATGCCAGAACGACCGTTCACAGCATAAAAATAAAGATCAAGCCATGCGCCAGTTAAAAGCTAAGCTTTATGAATTGGAAATGCAGAAGAAAAACGCAGATAAGCAAGTGATGGAAGATAATAAATCGGATATTGGCTGGGGAAGTCAAATTCGTTCTTATGTTCTTGATGATGCACGTATTAAAGATTTACGTACTGGTGTGGAAACGCGTAATACGCAAGCCGTACTGGATGGTGATTTGGATAAATTCATTGAAGCTAGTTTAAAAGCTGGCCTGTGAGGGAAAAATGTCTCAACAACAACAGGGTGCAGAACAAGCTCCCGATTTGAATAACGAACTACAAAGCCGTAAAGAAAAATTGGTTGCTTTACGTGAAAAAGGGATTCCGTTCCCAAATGATTTTCGTCGTGAAATTACATCAGAAAAGATCCACGCACAGTATGATGATAAATCAAACGAAGAACTGGAAGACTTAAATATCGAAGTTTCGATTGCTGGCCGAATGATGACTCGTCGTATCATGGGTAAGGCTTCATTCGCAACACTGCAAGATATGGGTGGTCGTATTCAAATTTATGTTTCTCGCGATGATTTAGCGGAAGGCATTTATAACGAACAATTTAAAAAGTGGGACTTAGGTGACATCCTAGGTGCGAAGGGCCGCTTATTCAAAACCAAGACGGGTGAATTAACCGTCCACTGTCATGAAGTTCGTTTATTAACGAAAGCACTTCGTCCATTACCAGACAAATTCCATGGTTTGGCTGATCAAGAAACTCGTTACCGTCAGCGTTATCTTGACCTGATTGCTAACGATGAATCACGTCATACCTTTATGGTTCGTTCGAAGATCTTGGCTGAATTACGTAATTTCATGGTAGGTAAAGGATTTATGGAAGTCGAAACACCAATGATGCAAGTCATTCCAGGTGGTGCTTCTGCTCGTCCATTTATTACACACCATAATGCGCTCGATATTGATATGTTCCTGCGTATCGCGCCGGAGCTATACCTGAAACGTTTGGTTGTTGGTGGTTTTGAACGAGTATTCGAAATCAACCGTAACTTCCGTAACGAAGGTTTATCACCACGTCATAACCCAGAGTTCACGATGATGGAACTCTATATGGCGTATGCAGATTACCGTGATCTGATAGACCTCACAGAAGAGCTATTCCGTACATTAGCGCAGGAAGTTTTAGGCAATACGGTTGTGCAATATGGTGAGCAAGAGTTCGATTTCGGTAAACCATTTACTAAATTGACAATGAAAGAAGCTATTTGCAAATATCGCCCTGAAACTAATGTGTCTGATCTGGATGATATGGATAAAGCCGTTGCTATTGCACAATCTCTTAGTATTAAGATTGAGAAAAGCTGGGGCTTAGGTCGTATCCAATGTGAAATCTTTGAAGAAGTCGCGGAGAGCCACTTAATTCAGCCAACATTCATTATTGAGTATCCAGCGGAAGTTTCACCATTAGCTCGCCGCAATGATGATAATCCATTTATTACCGACCGTTTTGAGTTCTTTATTGGCGGGCGTGAGATTGGTAATGGCTTCTCTGAGTTAAATGACGCAGAAGATCAAGCAGAACGTTTTGCTGAGCAAGTTCGCCACAAAGATGAAGGTGATGATGAAGCGATGTTCTATGACGAAGACTACGTCACCGCATTAGAACATGGTATGCCACCAACAGCAGGTTTAGGTATCGGCATAGATCGTATGGTGATGTTATTTACTAACAGCCATACTATTCGTGACGTTATTTTATTCCCTGCATTGCGTCCATCTAAAGGCTAATTTAGATGTGCTTCAAATGCCCAGCTTAGTCTGGGCATTGTTTTATATCGATAATGAGCTTTATCGATAATATCCTAATTAATATAACAAATCTTTGTTAAGTTATTACTTAAATAAAACTAGTTAGATAAAGTTCTTATAAATACTCATCAATACTCTAAATAATTCTATTTACATTAGTGGGAAAGGGACGGTAGGAAAGAAAAGTATAGATAAAAAATGTGAATCGACTAGCTGAGTATAGTCAACAATCACGTAAGTAGAGGTATAAAGAGTATATAAGTGATGATTAACTGATAGTTGATATGAAAAATATACTAGTAACATTAGAACGTTAATATCCATATTATGGATAACTCGGTTCAGGTTTTTTAAAATAGATAAACAATATAAATATATTTTTTGTTAAAAAATATTTCAAAACTAATATAATCGACTAAGAAAATAGCACAAATAAGTGTTATTAGATTGTAATGAAATAAGGCTTTAGATTGGTAAACGTTCTAAATAAACATGTTAGGAGTTGACAGCTTTGCAGCCCTTATTAATTGCACTCATAAAGAGAGTGTCGATATATTGCTGAGATAAAAACAATATGGCACGTCGGCTAATTAGTGTTAATATTAAATCAATTAACTTAAATTTATGAGATGACTCTATTTCTAGATTAGGGCTTATAGTAAATAGCTAAATTTTAGCTTACACTGGGATCCTTGGGTATATTTATAATAGCAAAGAAAAAGTACTGTTAAGGTAACTATATGTTTTCAAAAAATAATTTTATTACTGTGTCATTGCTTTTAGCTGGTACAGTCATTCTATCTGGTTGTTCTTTCGGTAATAATGCACGCACTACAGCACCAACAAGCAGCGAACCTGCGACTCAAACATCACAAACGGATTATTCATATTCTGATTCACAAGCTGTTTTGAATTCTGCAACAAGTAACCGACCAACGGAAACAAGTAAACTAGCGACTGTTTCAAATGCTCAGATAATCACAGCAACGGAACAGGACTCATTGAATTCAAATGAATCTGATAAAGGGTCATTGCAATATTTAAACACCTGTATTAAAGAACTTAATGCATTAAAATCGCTATCACCAACTGATTACAATCGTCTTGTAGGCTCTTTTAAAGAAGTTAGCGAAATAAATCAGCTTTATAAGCAAGTTGCATCGACGGCAAGCCCTGACACAATTGAACTGTTACAAATGGCGATAGAGTCTAAAACAAAAGTTCTTTGCGCTAAAGTTCGTTATAACTCAGTCTTATCTACCGAATCAACATTGGAAAAAATTAGTGGATTATGAGAATTAACCTAAGGCTTTGTATATCTCTGGCACTTTTTTCGGCTGCTTTTAGTCAATTTGCTAAATCGGATAGCTTTAATAATGTCATTGATGACTTTGACAGTTACCTTAAACTCGAGCAAGAAGGTAAACTGCCTGAAAAACCATTGAATATTCAAGCTCAAGGTTATGATTCATTATCATCTTTGCCGCTTGTTGCTGAGCCTAAAAAGCAACCGAGTTCTTCGCTAAAAACAAAAGGCTCGGTAAATAAGCCAGTTAAAACGAATACCACCGCGAAGGCTGTGGCTGCTCAACCGAAAAAAGAAGCAAAAGCTTCTTTATCGGAATGCCCAATACCAGAAATAAATATGGTAGAGCAGCCAACTGGCTCAGCACAGCAATCTTTACTATTATCATCGTACCCATATTTCTTTAACTCGAATCAGTGGCACCCTCAGTATTTATCTAAGGATTTTGCTAAGTATCAAGTTGTTTTAGATCCATTAGGGCTGTATTCCTCCAAGTTCTCGATGGCGGCATCGAGTGATAACTCAGCATATTTAGAGCAACTTGCGGATCTTTTAGGGCAACAACAATCTACGCATCTATTTAAGTTTGGTGTTGCTCAAGGTACAGGGCAGTTGATTGCTTATCATCAATTATTGACGGATAGGCAATTAGTCGAAAAGTTAATTGCACATAATAAAAGTGTGGCAGAACTTAGTCATACAATTGCAGAAAAACAATTCGAAATAGAACGAATCAATGCTGAATTAGCTTCGAATAAAAGTCAGATTGCTCTTTTACAAGAGCAATTAAAAGTAACTGATGACCAAGAAAGAATTACTTTACTCACCGATGAATTAACGTCAGTTAAAAATAATCTTGCACAAAAGCAAAATGATTTCGAGCAATTGACTTCACAGAATCAAAATGCTCAACAATTAATTAATACGCTCGAAGCCAAGCTCAGTGAAAGTGTTAGTGCTCAATTATTAGCGGAAAAGCAGTTAGCTGAAAAAAATAAACAAGTTGAGGATGCTCAACAGCAAATTAATCAGCTGACCTCACAGCTTGCTCAGTTAGAAATGGATTCTAGAGAACAAACTGAATTATTAGCTAAAACTAGGGACGAACAACTTAAATCAGTGAATGCAGATCTTGCACAACAGCAAGTATTGCTCAAACAGAAAGAAGCAGCATTGCAGTTAATCGAAAATGAAAGAGACGAAATTAAAGCTGAATTAGAGAAGCAACAAGATGTGGCTAAGGTTTTTGAAGCCGATTTGGAAGA
>NZ_KB233222.1:434055-463981 GCF_000314855.2 Providencia burhodogranariea DSM 19968
TTGAACCAGCAAATAGCGTTACTTAAGCAAAAAGAAGAAGCACTAGCTAAAGTTGATGTAGATAAA
Source organism: Providencia burhodogranariea DSM 19968 (assembly GCF_000314855.2). Taxonomy (GTDB): domain Bacteria; phylum Pseudomonadota; class Gammaproteobacteria; order Enterobacterales; family Enterobacteriaceae; genus Providencia; species Providencia burhodogranariea. The sequence goes on from NZ_KB233222.1 coordinate 434,122, forward strand.
AAATCTATTCAAGCTTCGTTAGCTACCAATCTAGATGAGAAGAAAAAACTAGAGTTACAAAATGCAGAATTGGCTAAACAAAATAAAGAGCGAGAACTGCAAATAAAACGTCTAGAAAGTGATATTGATACAAAAGCGAAAAAAGCATCAGAGGTTGATCAACAATTAGTTGAAGCAAATAAACAAATTAGCGCGTTGAAACGCGATACTGAAAAATTAAAAACAGTTGATACTCAGTATCAAGCTCAGAGCGCTGAATTTGATAAACTGAAAAAACAATTAGCTGATAATAGCAAGTTACAAAAAGGATTAACCTCGGCCCAAGAGAAATTGAAGAAACTACAGGCTGAATTAGAACAACAGAAATCGTTAACATCTGAAAAAACATTGAAATCGCAAATTATGGATCTGAATAAACAGATCCTAGAGCTTCGAGATGAAAATGAAAAGCTAAAAGCGAAACCTATTCCTAAGAGTAGTGTTTTATCAGGTATGCCACCTAAAAAACAGGCTAATGAAAACGAGCTAAATATGGTTGCTGAACAAAATAATACACGCAACCAAAAAATAATTGAAGATATTACTAAACAAAAATACAGTAAGCTGGATAGTTTTACCTATTACAAAATATTGCAAAAAGGTAAACCTATTACGAATGTGAAAAATAAAAAGATCACATTTATCATGAGGGAGCAGCTGACAGATGGAACTGTAACTGTATTATATACGGATAAAAATCCAGTTACATTGCCGTATAATGAATTACCAGTACCTCTGAATTCATTTATTGAAAAAGCAGGTGAAGGTGGAATGGTCAAGGTTTATATTAAGCCTGAGGGTGGTTATGGTGTTAAAGGAATACCAGGGCAAATTCCACCAAATTCAATGTCAATTATTGATTTAAAAATCATTAGCGCCAATTAATTTTTTTCTTTTAAAAAAGAGCAGGTTACTTATTAGGTAAGCTGCTCTTTTTTATTTTATTATGAAATGCTTATCAAGAAGCTTAAAGTGATTATATTCTTACTTTTTAAATTGAATCCTAAATTATCAGGTAATAGGTAAAGATTGCCAGTTAGCTACCGGCTAAAATATATATTATGAGACTTAGATAGGGTGGTTTTATATGCCTATCTCTTATTGAACTATTATTAATAGTAACGATAACGTTAGTTATTTGGTATTCTTGATTTACTCGGAGTATACCCAAAACGTTTGCGATAGCTTTGGGTGAAATAAGATTGACTTGAAAATCCTGCTTCCATTGAAATTTCAACAATGCTCATTTGAGTGTTAATAAGTAATTGATGAGCATACAAAATTCTTTTTTCAGATATCCATGAACGTGGAGAGGTTGAATAAACTATATGAAATAATTCTTTAAAAGTCGTTAACCCCATGCCAAATGTTCTAGCAAATTCGATGAGTCGCCATTCTTTTAAAAAATTATTTTCCATGAAATTTTGTAGGCGCTCTGCTTGCCGATTACTTAACTGACGTAAATTAGATAGAAATAAAGCACCTTGCGTACTATAGGATAGTAATAATAAAAATTCAGAAATACGCAAAGAAATAAGAAGTTCTGGATATTGCTGATTTAAAAATGAATCAAAACTATTTTTTAAATCATCAATAATTTTTGATTTGGAAAATTTAATTATATCACAACTCGTATTATCACTTCGTTGTATTTCACTTAATTGAGAACCGTAGCAGTTAATAAATTCTCTTAGAAATTGGTCATCTAAAGCAATCCATAAAAACTCACATTCTGAATCAGAATCGGGGATCCTCAACGCATAAGAACCTTGTTTGTGATAAAGAATATCGCCTGTATTTAAGGATTCTAATGCTACAGGCGTTTCCCATATTAAAGAGCCTCGTTCAATGATAATTAGTCCTTTAGTTGGTTGTTCCACAATAGAATGTGAGTTACTTTTACTAATAATAACTTTTTTTATACATTGTCCATTTAAATTATAACTACTTCGCATAAACGTATCCTATATTTCCATTGCGTAAATAAACGGTATATAAAATTTCCGTGTTTCGATTAATTGAGATTATATAAATAAGTTATTTTAGTGTCACAATTTAATTCCAAGTATTAATAAATATTTCCAAATGATATTTTTTCGGTCTTAATGGCTTATTCCTTCGTGAAAAACAGTTTATAGTGAAATTATTCAGTGTTTTTAACTGTGTTTTTGTTGTTTTGAAGTTTTTTAATTTTTCAGGTTAAGCTTAAGGTGTTTGAAAACAATTTAAGTAAATCTACATTAATTGCTTTTTTTAGTATTAATAGATCTAACTCACTATTTTTAAGGGAATAGGATAAATTTTAGTTATGGATTTAGTTGTCATTCACATCGAAAAACATATCAATAATAAATTTTATTAATGAATTTTGTGGGTGGGAAATGGTTTGATTAAAATAATCTATCGTTCCGATAAGTGATAGGCATTTAAATGACCTTAATATCAATAAAAATAAGATATAAATATCATTTGTTACTCATATTTTGATATTTAGGAGTTTTTCAACAGAAATGATACATGCGTTTTAATAACTAATTTATAATTGGTATTATTTTTGTAGGTTAATTTGTATCTCTAAAAATAATTTATTTTAATATAACAACTAAAAAGAGTACTGGTTTGGTGCTAGGCTGTTGAAATTTTAAGGTCAAATTTTTATTTGAATTAAAGATCCTAATTTAAAGTAAAAAAATAAGGCAAGCAGTATGGTGCTTAGTAAACTTGGCAAAGCAATCCGATGCTGTAAAAAATTACGTTTAATTGAATCCGAAGGGCGCTGTTATTTATAATTTAGGTCTGTAGTGATGTTATTTTAATCACGGTAATACTTGGTATTAGAAGCTTAATGATATTTAAATTATTTGATTTAGTAAAATAAATGTTAAAAATCAATAGGTTATAACTAATTGATAAGTGATGAGGGGAATGTTAGCCATGTTATATGCCTATTAAATTTCAATGTTTTTGAGCTATGGTTAATATCCTTACCTTAACTAATTGATTTTTAATGTTATTTTTTTGGTGGCGGTGTTGTTGCATTTCCCCTACATCAATTACTTAATATTGTTGTAAATAAAGTGATGTTTAGACAAAACCTCATTTTATTCAATATTAATGAATCCATCCTTTATGAACATATAAATGAAAGTAATTATATAAATATTGTTAACCCTCATTTATTAATGTTTTTTCGTATTCTTTCTGGTAATTCAGGTATTGGTTTACGATCATCGAGTAAATGTTTTATTGCTAATATAGGGTGATAAATCAGCATCTTAGGGCCTGACCAGCGCATGACTATTTTCATATGTTCACGCATTTTTGGTTGATAACAATGTATTGGGCACTGCTTGCAAGCCGGTTTTTGTTCTCCATACCGGCACTTTTCAAGCCTATTTATCGCGTAAGCATAAAGCCGTTTATACTGCTCAGGTGAATCAATCGGTGCAGGATATGATTTTTCATAGATTGCTATCATTTTTTCAATGGTTTTTATTTCGCGCTGAATTCTTTTACCTACCATGTTGTTACCTATGCGTTTTGGTAAATAAGATGCATTTAATATACAATTTATTACGTATGATAGGAAGTAAGAATTTAGCGGTGAATAAACGCGTAAAATGGCATAAATTAAAATTTATGCCATTGAGGTATAAAGAAAACCTATATAACTCGCTAAGTGAATATGATTTAGTAAAACTCAAAGTCTAACCTAGCGAGTCGGAAGTCACCCTTTATGTGCTGACTGTATTATTTGTTGCATTTTATCTTTTAAATGCAATTTTTCTTTTTTGAGCTTGGCTACATTCTCATTATAACCAGCACCAGAACGGCCTTCTAATTTGCTGATCTCTTTGTCAAGTTGGTGATGTTTTTCATAAAGGGTTTGAAAGCGGGGATGTGTCGACGCTAATTGTGAAACTAAATCTTGATCTGTAGATAACATACTACCTCCTCAGAGTTGTATTAAGCCTCACATTCAGTATAAGCACTGACTATTATTTATGCATTAGAACGAAATAGAATTTACATAGATTTTATCTAATTTATGATCCTTATACTAAAATAAGAAAAGGTAGAGCTATTTCTGGCTGCTTATCAATTAGCTATTCTTAAAATTAAGAATTATCCATGGTGTTTAATTTGGTGTTTTTGACTTACTATCGGGTATATTTATTGTATTTTTAATTATTTTAATTGAATTGAAAAGGATTTAATAATGAAAAAGATGATTTTATCAGCATTGGCTATTGCATTGGTGTCTTCTTCTGCGATGGCAGCTGGGGAATTAGAAAAGATTGCACCTTATCCTAAGGCTGAGAAGGATATGGTACGTCATGTGATCGAGTTAAAGCCTCAACAAAATGAAGAAAATTACCAAGTAGAGCTGGTTGTTGGTAAAACAACAAAAGCTGATTGTAACCGCCAATGGTATGCTGGTGATTTAGAAGAAAAAACTTTGGAAGGTTGGGGATATAGCTACTATAAACTTGATGAACTTAAAGGTCCTTTCTCAACTCAGATGGCTTGCCATGAACCAGCCAAAGAACGTTTTATCACGGCTAATCTTGGTGATGATGCAACGATTCGATATAACAGTAAATTACCAATTGTTGTCTATGCACCAAAAGATGTTGATGTGAAATACCGAATTTGGTCAACAGATGACCAATTAGTGGATTCAGTTAAAAAATAATTGAATTGAGAAGTGCTGCACTCTTTTTTGTATAAGGTGTGCAGCACATTTTTCGCTATCCTATTGGCAACCTGTTTCAAATCGCGCTGTAAGTTATTTCTACAGTGTGTCTGTAATCCACGTCTCACATTATCTATACGGCATAATGATCTCCGCTTACCACCTACAGGCGATCTGAGTGTATAAATTACCGGATAACTAATACTGATGTTTTTGCATGACGTACAATTGTAGATGCAGTCGAACCTAATAGGTAAGTCGATGTGCTTGGATGATGAGAACCAATGACAATTAAATTTACATCAGCATCATCGGCATAGCTGAGAATCTCATCTTTTGTAGAGCCTATGCCAATCTTACAGACTATCCGCTCATCCGGTACGTTGATATCTTTAATGATTTCTTCTAATGCTCTCAGTGCGAGAACAGAACGTTCTGCTGAATTTTTGTGGCTTTCAGGCAGAATGGTGACTTCAATTCCAAAAAACAGCTCCGCGCTTGGGATTACAGATAAAAAATGAATCTCAGGAGAGCCTAATTTTGCTAATTCTTCAACATGTTTGATGATTTGTGGGTTAAGATCGTCTTCTAATAAATCAATAGGGACTAGAATTTTTTTGTACATAACCACCTCATTAATATGAAAATTTAATTTATTATAGCAGCTAACATTTGATAAATATCTATCGTACTTCAAGTTGTATAATATATGCTGTTAATCAAGTGCTACACTCAGCCATTTAATCAGTATGTTACATTATGGCTATCAGCATATCTTCGATTGTTATGTATATGCAACTCGAATCATTTCATCTATAAGATAAATCATCTAACATTGTCTAAATACTGATTGAGCATGCCAATTAATATCGTTTTATGAAAAATAATGATTATCAATTCGAGTTCTAAACTACAATTAAATAACAAGACTTTTCTTTTATATTGTGCCAATATTTATTGTGCATTTTATAATTTATTGATTTTAAAAGTTTATTTAAATGATAATTGTTTTGTTTTTTATTAAGAATATAGATGATGAGCAAAAATAACTTACCAAATACAACAAGTAATGAATTAAATCTTCAACACGAAAAGTTTAATGCTGCGAAAAAAAGCACTTTGATTAGTGTTGCAGTTAATATAGTTCTATCAATATGGCAGATTATTATTGGTTTCATCTCGCACTCACAAGGTTTAATTGCAGATGGTGTCCATACATTATCTGATCTGGTTGCTGATTTTGTTGTTTTGATTGCAAATAAAAAAAGCCATAAAAAGCCTGATGAGGATCACCCTTATGGCCATTTTCGTTATGAAAATGGCGCATCATTAATTCTGGGGATCATTTTATTGATAGTTGGCGTAGGGATGATTTGGTCAGCCGCTCAAAAAATGCTACATCCTGAATTAATACAAGAGGTGCACGTTATCGCATTAGTCGCCGCACTCGTGTCGTTAATTGCCAAAGAAGGGCTTTTTCGCTACATGTTGCGCGTAGCTAATCGAGTTAACTCAAGCATGCTGGTAGCAAATGCTTGGCATGCTCGCTCTGATGCCGCTTCATCACTTGTGGTTGCTATCGGGATTATTGGAAGTTTATGCGGTTACAAAATTTTTGACCCTATTGCTGCATTGATTGTAGGAACCTTTGTTTTTCGTATGGGCTATAAATTTACTAATCAATCGATGCAAGATTTGATGGATAAAGGTGCTGATGAAGAAACATTGCAAGAAATTCGAACTATTCTTGATGGTATCGACGGCATAGAAGGGTTCCATGATTTAAAAACGCGTAAATCAGGTGATTTTTATTTGGTTGATGTGCACATAGAAATGGATAGTAAAATGTCTATTCTAGCAGGGCATGAAATCGCGGTAAGGGTACGTGATAAACTCATGGAAAATCCATTAATCCTTGATGTGATGACGCATATAGACCCTTATGATAAGGAATGTATTCATTAATTCATTAATTCATTATGTATCACGTTAGGTGGTATGTGTTATGAATAGGGCATGCCATTTAACGATTTGAATCATATATTCATGGATAAAAACTCCCGATTAAATCACTTGCCAATTAAATGATTCTTTAACTATTGGGTATTTTTATTGCTCTATTTCAAGTAAATATTAGCGGTATACTTAGTTAAGCTTGTATTTAAATCATCATTTTTATGATAATTAACTGATGATCAAAGCATTTAGCTACATAATTTAGAGTAAATTTTGTGGTATTTTTACCGCTAATACCTAGAGACAATTATCACCTCTGTTTTTCGTGACATGTCACAACGCATTAATTTATATGATCGTGACATGTCACAACGCATTAATTTATATGATCGTGACATGTCACGCTGAGCAAAAACATCAATTTAATATTTCTCTTTTATCAGTGAGCGCCGTAAAACCCCGCCCTTTTGAAGTGACCCCATAATGATGGATTTGTCTTGCATTGTGCTATTGATTATCAAACGATGACAGCGCAAAAAAGCGAGATAACCGTTTGAACCGGTTTGTTGCAGCTGATTATGGCAATGATATTGATGAATTTAGTTTAGATGAAGAAATGGAATTTTTATCTGAAAAAGGTGGGCAAACTATATTCCTGGTGTCATCAACTTTTTGCTACAAAGAGACTATCATTTTTGTGAATGTGATATTGCCGTTAGTCGTAATGTTCTGCAAGCCTCTGGGTTAAGCTCTTCAGCTTCATTTGAGGTTGTTATTGGCCAAACATTAAAAGAGTTATATCAGCTTAATATCCGCCAACAAGAGATTGCATGGAATGGTCAGCAGGCTGAAAACCAATTTGTAGGCTACCACTGCGACATGAAGGATCAATTGATTTCTGCTTGTGGTGACGAAGGTCATGTACTTTTAATTGATAGCAGAAGCTTAACAACCTCAGCTATTCCAGTACCTGATGATCTAGTGGTGATGATTATCAATTCAAATAAAAAGCCCAGGTTGGTCGATAGCGAATATAATACGCGCCGCTAGCAATGTGAAAGTGTAGCAAAACAATTTGGTGTTAAAGCATTACGCGATATTACAATTGTACCATTTAACCAAAAACAAGCTGAACTTGAGCCATTAGTGGCTAAGTGTGCAAAACATGTTATTACTGAAAATGGTTGATATTGTAGCATCAGTTTTAAGCGAACAAGGCGGCGTGAGAATGACTGGCGGTGGATTTGGCGGTTGTGTGGTGATATTAATGAAACAATAATTGGTTGAACCAGTCATTTTAGCCGTTGAAGTGCAATATCATATATTAACTGAATTAAAAGCACATATTTATGTTTGCCAGCCAAGTGATCGGGCTGGAATTATTAGAAACGCATTATAGTTGGGAGAACAAAATGCAGTTATCAAAGGACCAAGGGTATGTTGCACGTGCATCAAAAGTCATTGCACTGGCTAATAATAATGGCATGAAAATTTTATTGTCTACCCTAGGGGCGAGTTGGATTAGCTGCATATTACCTATGCCAACAGGTAAGCGAGATGTGTTACTAGGTTCACCCAATATGGCGGCACAAATGGACCAAGGTGTCTATTTGGGGGCAACAGTAGGGCGTGTGGCAAACCGTATTGCAAATGCAAGTTTTACCTTAGATAGTCAACGATTCAAGGTGGCAGCAAATCAAGATGAACATTGCTTACATGGTGGATCAGATAATTTTAGTTATCGTGTCTGGAAAGAGATGCAAATTAGCCCGCAAGAAGCTATTTTTTCACTAGTTTCACCCGATGGTGATCAAGGGTTTCCCGGCGAGTTAGAAGCTGAGGTCCGTTATGTGCTAACTGATGATAATAAAGTAATTATTTATTATCGAATTCAAGTGAGTAAGCTCTGTCCTGTCAATTTAACTAACCATGCTTATTTCAATTTAGCAGGTGAAGATGCTGCCAAAACAGCACTTGAACACGATTTACAGTTAGCCGCTACCCATTATCTGCCTACGGATAAAAGCGGGATCCCGACGGGGGAGTGGCGTAATGTGACTGAGACCTTTTTTGATTTTCGGCATAAAAAACGCATTGGCTATGATTTTTTACAAGATGACGACCAAAAAGCCGCAGGTGGTTATGATCACGCAATGATACTCGATAGTAGCTTAACGGATGGTGAGTCAACCGTTGCATCCTTATTTTCTCCCGATGGCGATGTACGGATGGATATTGCGACTACCATGCCATCAATACAAATTTATACAGGCAATTATTTAATTTCAGTACCGGGTAAATCGAAATATTACACACCATTTTCAGGCGTTGCATTTGAAACTCAATTTCCACCAGATGCTATCAATCACCCAGAATGGGGAGAGCAGTACAGTGGAATTTCACAGCCGAATAAAGTTTACCAACAACAAACTAGCTATCAATTTATATTCTAATTCGAGCGCCGTATTATTGCGGCGCTGCATCTTGTTTTTTAGTGGTACTAATGAGGTCAAACTATTTCTTGTCGATATTACGATTATCGATGATATACCCATTGTTTAACATATAGATACGGTGTTTAATAATCTTCAGCATAATTCAACTTGCAGTGTTGTTGGCTACACCAACTACCCATAATATACGAATATATATGCTTATCGTGATAGCTTAGCGGAAACTCGAATTATTTGGTGTATAGAGGTACTACATGGCGACAATAAAAGATGTAGCGAGAGATGCAGGTGTGTCGGTTGCGACAGCCTCTCGAGTGATTAATCAATCACCTAAGGCAAGTAAAGCTTCGATTATTGCAGTCAAAAATGCCATGAATAAGCTTGGTTATCGCCCAAATGCAGCGGCTAGAGCACTTGTTAACCAAAGTTCAAATACTATCGGTGTGCTGGTTAATGATGTATCCGATCCTTTTTTTGGGATAATGGTGAAGGCTGTTGATGCTGTGGCACACAAAAATGGAAAGCACATTCTTATTTGTAATGGTTACCACACTGCTAATGAAGAGCGTCAATCAATAGAGCTATTAATTAATAATCGATGTGACGCATTAGTCATTCACTCAAAAGCATTATCTGATGAAGAGTTAATTGAATTTGCTCAAGAAATACCGAGTATGGTATTGATTAATCGACATATAGAATCAATTGCTAATCGATGTATCTCGCTAAATAACTATAAAGGTGCTTATTTGGCGACCGAACATTTGATCCGTAACGGTCACACTAAAATTGCGTTTATCTCATCAAACCACAAAATTGAAGATGCTGAGCAGCGGCTATTAGGCTACCGTGATGCATTGAAAAAACATGAGATCTCACTTCCTGAAAGCTATATTGAATATGGTGCTCCTTCCGGTGAGGGTGGAGAACAGGCAATGACAAATTTACTGACCAAGTCATTAGAAATGACAGCTATCGTTGGTTATAACGACTTTATGGCAGCTGGAGCACTCGCTGTTTTAGATGAAAATGACATATCTTCACCTGAGCAGGTTTCTGTGATTGGTTTTGATGACGTATTGCTTGCTCGTTATATTCATCCTCGCCTTACTACTATTCGTTATCCGATACAAATGATGGCAGATCATGCGACCGAACTATCGTTAGCGTTGTCACGCCATGAAAATATCAAAGCTGGTGGTTTGATATACTCCCCGACATTAGTTCAGCGTAATTCAGTTCATCGATTAAAGGTATAGCCACTATCGATTCATTTAGCGTAAACGTTATTATTATTTAAACTTAATATGTTGTCTCTTATACAATCATGAATATGTTATGTGTGTGGAATGTTTTATCCTTTGATCAGAAAAAAGGAAGCGATAAATCGCTCCCTTTTTTACGGTTAATTGATTAAATCACAAACAAATCAACAAACTCATTGACTGGCATCGCTTCAAGTAGTGGCTTATCTAATGAAGCTGAAAGAATACGTAGCTGTTGAGTTCGAGGAAATTGGCGTGCAAGGTTAGTTCTGAATTTTTTCAGTAACAGAGGAATACCTTCTTTACGGCGGCGTTTATGACCCACAGGATACTCAATTAAAATCTCGTCGAGGACTTGGCCATCTTTGAGTTTGATCGTTAACCCATTAGCAATAGAACGTTTTTCTGGGTCATGATAATCCTGAGTAAAGCTAACGTCTTCATGGCAGATCATTTTAGCGCGTAATGCATCAATACGAGGGTCGTTAGCAATATTGTCTTCATAATCAGAGGCGGTTAGGCGACCGAAAATAAGTGGAACGGCGACCATATACTGAATGCAATGGTCACGATCAGCAGGGTTGTTTAGAGGCCCTTGTTTATCAATGATACGGATACAAGCTTCATGGGTGCGAATGGATACACTTTCGATATCGTCAGCGCTTTTTCCTAATGATTTTAATTGCTCATGCAATTGTAGCGCTGCTTCAACTGCGGTTTGTGAATGAAATTCCGCAGGGAATGAAATTTTGAACAGTACATTTTCCATAACATAGGAACCATACGGACGTTGAAACTTAAATGTTTGTCCATTAAATAAGGCGTCATAGAAACCCCAAGTTTTCGCAGTCAGTGCACTTGGGTAACCCATTTCCCCTTTTTGTGCCATTAAGGCTAACCTAACTGCTCTTGATGTCGCATCACCTGCTGCCCATGATTTACGTGAACCTGTATTCGGCGCATGTCGATAAGTTCGTAAGCTATGACCATCAACCCAAGCAAGTGAAACGGCATTTAAAATTTCTTCACGGTTTAATCCCAAGAGTTGAGCAACAACCGCAGTAGAAGCTACTTTTACCAATATGACATGGTCAAGGCCGACTTTATTAAAGGCATTTTCTAAAGCAATACAGCCTTGGATTTCATGTGCTTTGATCATGGCGGTCAAGACATGCTTGATTGTCAAAGGTGCTTTTCCTTTGGCAATCGCTTCACGCGATAGCCAATCAGCAACTGCTAGAATGCCGCCAAGATTATCTGATGGATGCCCCCATTCCGCAGCAAGCCAAGTATCATTAAAATCTAGCCAGCGGATCATTGCGCCAATATTAAAGGCTGCCTGAACGGGATCTAGCTGAAATTGAGTACCGGGAACTTTAGCACCATTAGGTACAGCAGTGCCTTGAATGATAGGGCCTAGTAGTTTTTTACAGGCTGGGTATTCGAGTGATTCCATGCCACAGCCGAGCGTGTCTAAAAAACAATAATAGGCTGTTTCATAGGCGAGGTCAGAAATAATCGGATATTGAGTGACATAATCGACGATGTCGACGATGACTTTGTCAAAATTTTGTGAAGCAGGGGTAACAGAAGTTTGAGTCATTGATTTTATCCTTATTAACGCTGTTCCATATGAATAAATAATTTATTTTCTGGGCCAACATAGTTAGCCGATGGGCGAATAATTTTATTATCTTGTCGTTGCTCAATAATATGTGCTGACCACCCCGCGGTACGCGCCATCACAAATAACGGGGTAAACATCGCAGTTGGAATTCCCATAAGGTGATAAGTCACAGCTGAAAACCAATCAAGGTTGGGAAACATGTTTTTTTCACGCTTCATGACTGATTCTAAATGATGAGCAATATCATAGAGCTGGCGATTTGAGCTTTGTTCTGAAAGTTGTAGAGCAACGGATTTAATAATCGGGTGGCGTGGATCCGCGAGGGTATAAACCGGATGACCAAAACCAATGATTACTTCGGGTTTTTTAAGGCGCGCAATAATATCCTGCTCGGCTTCATCGTTAGAGGAATAACGTTGTTGTATTTCTAACGAAACTTCATTTGCGCCACCATGTTTAGGACCTCGCAGAGCTGCAATTGCACCAGTGATAGCGGAGTAAAAATCTGTGCCTGTTCCTGCTATTACCCTTGCTGCGAAAGTCGATGCATTAAATTCATGTTCTGCATATAAAATAGAGGCAATATGCATGAAGCGTTCCCACTGTGCTGGCGGTTTTTTACCGTGTAATAAATGCAAAAAATGAGCGCCAATCGAATCATCATCTGTTTCGGTTTCAATTCGACGTCCATGATGACTGAAATGATACCAATACAGCAGCATAGACCCTAATGAAGCGAGGAGTCTATCCGCTATCTCTTTCGCACCAGACAATGGATGGGTCTCTTTTTCAGGCAAAACACAACCCATCATAGAAACACCAGTACGCATGACATCCATTGGATGAGCATTTGCAGGAATGGATTCTAGAGTCTGTTTAACACTTGCTGGGATGCCTCTCAATGCTTTCAGCTTTTCTTTATATGCGATGAGCTCTGAGCTGGTTGGTAATTTTTCATAGATTAAAAGATAAGCGATCTCTTCGAATTCACATTGAGTGGCTAAATCATGAATATCATAGCCGCGATAGTGTAAGTCATTACCGTTTTTGCCCACAGTACAAAGCGCAGTATTGCCCGCGCTAACACCGGAAAGCGCGACGGATTTCTTGGGTTTAAATTGTGTAGTTTCAGAGGTATTAAGATGTTCATTCATTGGCTTTTCCTTATTAAATTAAAAGGGGCGCAACTTATTTTTTGAATTAATTATTTTTGTTTTGAAAATAGGGCATCTAATTTTTGTTCATAGTCATAATAGTTAATGCTTTGATAAAGTTCCTCACGGGTTTGCATTAAAGGTACTACACTTTTTTGGGTTCCTTGTTGACGAAGCGTGGTATAGACCTGCTCTGCGGCCTTATTCATCGCGCGAAAGGCCGATAATGGATACAGTGCGATAGCAATCCCCACACTACGAAGCTCATCAAGGGTAAATAAAGGTGTTTGACCAAATTCGGTGAGATTGGCAAGAACAGGAACCTTGGTATTACTGACAAAACGCTGGTACATATCGAGTTCAGTGATTGCTTCAGGGAATAACATATCAGCACCAGCTTCGATATAAGCATGAGCTCTTTCAAGTGCAGCATCTAATCCTTCAACAGCAAGCGCATCTGTGCGTGCCATAATAACAAAGCTATCATCAGGCCGAGCATCAACTGCCGCTTTAATACGGTCGACCATCTCCTGTGTTGAAACGATCTCTTTATTGGGGCGGTGACCGCAACGCTTGGCTCCTACTTGATCTTCTAAATGTAGGCCAGCCGCTCCTGCCTTGTATATCGATTTTACTGTACGGGCTACATTGAATGCCGAAGGTCCAAAACCAATATCCGCATCGACCATTAGGGGTAAATCACAAACGTCGGTGATCCGTCTGACATCAATTAAAACATCTTCCAGAGTGGAAATTCCAAGATCAGGTAACCCTAAAGAACCTGCGGCGACACCACCACCTGAAAGATAAATGGCTTTATAGCCTGCACGTTGGGCGAGTAGAGCATGATTCGCATTGATTGTTCCGACTAACTGTAATGGTGTTTCACGGCTAAGTGCATCGCGAAAGGCTTGTCCTGCTGAAATAGATGACATGGTGACCTCTTGTTATCGATTGATAATAAAGTGTAGCTTGGTTTGGCTGATACTCATTTTATTTCAAGATACGGTTAACGTATTCTGAAATACGATGTTGTTAACTCCCTCTATTAATTACATCTTTTATTGAAAGAGCATATTTATCACCAAAATAGTACTTATATTATTTAAGCTATCTTTAGCATTGCAAGCTCCATGCCATAATCAACTTATTGTCAAATAATAAATAAAATCATTTAAAATCAATGAAGTGATGAGGGGTTATTTTTGTGATTGGCAGTGCAGCTTTGAATAAAAATACTGTGATGTTTCAATGAAACAAGATAATGTTAAATGAAACATTATTGAAATCTGATTTCACTAACAAGAGAATGGGAATGCAAAAACCGATTATTTGGACTGTTTCTGTTTCGCGATTATTTACTTTATTTCGCGATATTAGTCCTGAATTTAGTGCACAGGCTGACATTACACCGTTAAATATAGGTTTTGAGCAGGCAGCTGAAGAGGTTAGAGAACGTTTAAAAATAGGGCACTGTGATGCAATAATTAGCGCAGGTTCGAACGGTGCTTATTTAAAAAGCCATGTATCCGTTCCTATTATTATCGTTAAAGTTAGCGGTTATGATGTGATGCAAGCCTTAGCAAAAGCTCGTGAGATCAGTGACAAAGTCGCTATTATCAGTTATCAAGAAATTATTCCATCATTAGATGAGTTCCAGCGAAACTTTGGTTTACAGATAGAACAACGTAGTTATATCACCGCGGAAGATGCAAGAGCCCAATTAAAGTCCTTAAAAGCCATGGGAATTACTGTGATAGTGGGCGCTGGGCTTATTATGGATTTAACTCATGAAGTTGGCATGACGGGGATTTTTATCTATTCCACTGAAACTATTCGCCAAGCATTTTATGATGCGATTGAGTTAAGTCGGATTTCTTATGATCAAAAAACCACGCCAATAGGCTATCAGTCAGAAAACACCACTAAAGTTCGACATACTATTAATGATTTGATTGGTGCCTCTTCTGTGATGGAAAAGGTACGTCAATACATCATGCTGTATGCACGTTCTGATGCCACTGTACTTATTCAAGGAGAGAGTGGCACGGGTAAAGAGATGGTGGCACAGGCTATCCATCATGAGTATCGGCTATTCAATCAACATAAAAGAAACAAAGCACCAATGCCTTTTGTGGCCGTAAACTGTGGTGCTATTCCTGAAAGTTTATTAGAGGCTGAGTTATTTGGTTATGAAGAAGGTGCTTTTACAGGGGCGAGACGGGGCGGGCGTGCAGGGTTATTTGAGATGGCCAATGGCGGAACCTTATTTCTCGATGAAATTGGTGAAATGCCGCTGGCGTTACAAACTCGATTACTTCGAGTATTGGAAGAACTTACCATTGTGCGGATTGGTGGATATCGTCCACTTCAAGTTAATGTTCGAGTGATTTGTGCGACACATTGTGACCTCGATAATTGGGTAAAAGAAGGGCGTTTTAGGGCCGATCTATTTTATCGTTTAGGCGTTTTACGCATGAAAATTCCTTCATTACATGAACGAGGTGCAGATATTTACATGCTAGCGGAGCGGTTGCTTAAACTCGCATTTGCTGGATTACAACAGTCATTACCCACTTTTAGAATTCAGCAATTACTGGGTTGTAGCGAGTTTTTTGAACAGTATTCATGGCCGGGTAATGTTCGAGAATTGCGGAATTTGATGGAACGAGTTGCTCTATTTTGTAGTGCTTATGCCGATAAGGCGATTACCCCAGAGATGCTTATCAATTTGTCTCCGGAGCGAAAAGTAAAAATAGAGAGTCCAGCAACGATTAAACAGGCAGGTGAATCACTTGCCGAGGTCATGAGCTATTTTAAAGGCGATAGGCAAGCAGTTGCTGAATATTTAGGAATTAGTCGAACAACATTATGGCGTCGATTGAAACAGGATAATGTGGGTGGTTGATCGGGAAATTTACAGGCCTATGTATCGAGTGAGAGTGAAAAGCATGACGAGTATCTATTATACATTCGATACTCCTCTCAAAAAACAACATAAAAAAGGGGGCACTTACTTAAATAATGAAACTCAATGGAACAATATTGTAAGAAACTATTTATTTATATTTTTCTGCTTAATTATAGGAGTTTCAAATTGAATAAAAACAAATCAAAACTGATAATCACTATTATTTACAATTTAATCACATTGCATTGTTTTTAAAGGTTTATTTAATTTATTTTCTCTCTGAGTTCGTCGCTGTAGAGTAAATAAAAACTGTGATTTTTCTCACATAAATATTTTTGTTGATCACCATTAGTTTTTCTCATTTTAATTAAAGGCATTAAAGTTCTATATTGCCGCCAATTAGTCTTATCTACATTTAAACACCTGCACTAGTCGCCGGAATGGGTTCTTTTATGAGCTCAATATCGCCGCGTGGCCCCCCGATGAAGATGCAGCGCATATTATCTATTTTGTCAGTGGGAGAGTGGGTCGTGAAACAGGCCTCAACATTAATGCGCAAAAAAGACAGTACTTTTGTACCTGTCGCAGGCTTGACCATTTTTGCTATCGCCTCGGGTTATCTGATGAGCTTAATTCCATTATCTATGGGAAGCTTTAAACTCGACACCAGTTATGCGGGTTGGTTAGCAAGTGCTTATTATATTGGGTTATTAATTGGTTCAATGCTGATTGAGCCTGTTATTGCTAAAATTGGCCATCGCCTCTCTTTTATTGCTTTTTTATTAATGCTTGCTGCGACTGTGGTTGTTTTACCTTGGACTCCAAGTATCGAAGCTTGGCTACCAAATCGTTTATTTGCAGGTATTGCTGTCGCTGGGATTTTTGTGGTTGTTGAATCTTGGCTATTAATTGGCGATAGTGCAAAGGAAAGAGCTAAGCGTCTTAGCTTTTATATGACATCACTGTACGGTGGAACGACATTAGGTCAGCTAGCGATTGGAGTAATTGGTACTCAAGGTACTTATCCTTTTATGGTAGTACTGGGTTTACTATTACTCGCAGTGATGCCGCCATTACTGCTCCGTCAAGGGCAACCATCATGTGACTCACATCAAAAGCTATCGCTGAAAAAAATTGTACGTCTTAGTAAACCTGCAATTATAGGATGTATGACTTCAGGTGTTTTGATGGGAACTATTTATGGGTTAATGCCGCTATCCCTAAAAAATGGTCCGTTTACAACGGAGCAAGTTGGTGTACTTATGGCATCGATTATTTTAGGTGGGATGGTAATCCAACCAGTTATTAGTAAACTCTCCATTATGATGAGCAAGACACTTTTGCTTGCAATGGTATCATTGCTTGGAGTTTTTGCGATGGGGATCATTTATATCTCTAACGATTACCTTGTCATGATAGTCGCACTAGCTTTACTGGGGATGTCTTCTTTCGCTTTATACCCAATTGCAATTACTTTGGCTTGTGACAATCTTGACTCTTCCTATATTGTTGCGGCAACACAGGTGATGCTGTTTAGTTATAGTGTAGGCTCAGCTACTGGACCTCTAGTGGCTGGTACTTTCTTGGCTCAACATAATGGTTTAGTCGATTTCTTCTTTATTGTGCTGACTATAACAACCATTTACATGTTAATTGCGAGCTTACGCCGCAAAGCAAGTGTATTGGCCAACTAGCTTTTAAGACAAAAAAACCGTGATGATTCCTGAATGAGAAATATCACGGTTTTTTTTCACTTCAAACTTTTACTTGAGAGCTACTTTTTTTTATTATTGAAAGACGCTATTGCCAGTTCCTCATCCATTTCGACATCACTAATCGTTTTGATCATTCTTTGATCCCACAGCTCCCCTAACCTGAAGTCCCATGATAATGGCTGAATTTTAGTTCGACCCGCACTCGGTGCAAAGGTGAGCTCGCTAAAGTAGAGCCGTTGATCTGACATCAAAAAGTCTGCACGGCAATAATCGAATGGGCTGACAAGCCTTTGAGCAAGCCTTAACATTTCTTGGAATAAAGCAGGCTCAGGGATAGGCTCTAACATGTTTGGGTAACCAAATGTCATTGGCTGTAACTGCCATTGCGTATCATAAATATTGATATATTCATTACCAAACTCATCCGTATAATCAACCTCTGCGTATATTGGTTTACCTGAAAAACAGTGAATACGACAAGTTTCAGGGACTAATTTTCTGTTTTTATTTGCAAATAAATCAATATATTGCTCACAAATAATTTTTGCTGGGATATTTTTATAATGCCTTTCACGAGTGATGTAATATAGATTCTTCTTCAAATGAAATGAAAGCTTATCTTTGGCCTTTTGAAGATCAAATTCGGCTTTGTTCTGGCAAATAATACTGCTACCACTATCATGATTACACTTTAATACAAAGCGTTCAGGTAATTTATCAATATTGATTTCCTCTGCACAATTATAAGCGGCTAAAATTGGCACTAAGTATTGTTCGCCAATTTTTTGCGAGACATAATTCCTAGCAGATAACTTATCAGCTAATTGTGTATATAAAGGATTTCTATCATTTAACATCCGATAATTAACTTTTTCATTAAAGCTTTTAGGATCATTAAAATTAGGCGTGTAACCTATGTTTTTTATAAACTTATTAGTTAAATATAGCTTATCGCTAACAACGATTGAGCGTAATTTTTTGAACAAATATTCGACTTTTTTCATTTTAGTCGCCAACCATTCTTTATATAGTTATTAGTAAACTTGGTTAAAATTAAACCGTCTTAATAAATTATATTTCGATAAAGATAAATAAAGAGTAAATACAATTACTATTGTCAAATTATCTTACTTTATGATTTCAATCTTAAATCAAATATAAATTAAACCAATTATAAACAACCGCTAATAAAGTAAGGTTATTTTAATTTAAATAATTTTTATTTAAATTGAATATTGTTTTATTTATTTTATTAATTAAGAGAATAGGGATATTTTTTGTATTTTATCCTCGCATAGTGAGTAAAGCCTTAAGAGGTTATTTAATTACAGATTATTAATTTGCTAAATTAATAAATCATCACCTATATTTAAAGTTAATCAAACGTATGATGAGGCTAATCATGGCGAAAAATAGTACACTTTCACAACCTTATTTATTGCTACTCGATGTTATCAATCCTGCAATTACTCGATTTAGTAAGGTCAGCGGGCAAGTAGTAAATCTTATTGAAGGGTTAGGAGGTAGACCTGATGGTATTGCGGTTGACTCAGTAAATCGCTTAATTTATTGGAGCAATATGGGGGAAAATAAAGAAGGGAACTATGATGCGAATGATGGTTCCATTAATGTGATGAATTTTGATGGCACCGATCGAAAAGTGCTGATAGGCCAAGGAAAGGTGAGAACGGGCAAGCAGCTACAACTTGATCAAAACGCTCAGCGATTATATTGGTGCGACCGTGAAGGTGGAAAAGTAGCATCGTGTAAAACAGATGGAACTGACTTACAGCTTCATATTGAAAGGCCAAGAGATAACCTAGATAAAGTAGACATATTAGAGCAATGTGTTGGTATCACTTTGGATGGCGCGAATAATTGGTTTTATTGGACGCAAAAAGGGACTTCCAAAGGAAATCTTGGTCGTTTGTTCAGAGCACCACTGGTCCCCAAAAATCATCAAAATCCAGCTAACCGAACTGATATTCAGCTTTTATTGGAAAAACTTCCTGAGCCAATTGACTTATTACTGGATGAAGAAGAACAAATCCTCTATTGGACTGATAGAGGTGGTGAACCTGACGGTAATAGTTTAAATCGTGCTGAAATTACAGTTGATGGAGTGATTAATTATCGCGTAATTTGTCGAGGTTTTCATGAAGCTATCGGCTTAATCTATGATAAGCCAGCACAGTTAATGTACGTGACAGATTTATCTGGTGGTGTTTACAAAGTGGCACTTGCTACTGGTGAAGTTGAAAAAATATATCAAGGAAAAGGATATACAGGAATAACCCAATATTATGGTTGATATCATTATCTTGGACTTGATGAAAGATGTTGCATACTGATGGCAATATCGGATTTTGCCATCAATATGTGTGAATATAACACTTTATTTTTTTATTATGTTCGGGCGTTGACAAGATAAATTATGAGAGGCAGAATACATGCAAATTTTAGAGTATCTAGCCGACAAGTCAGTTTACGGAATCAAAACGCTCTATTATTTTAGATATGGTTATATTTTAAATCTAACCATTAGCCTCGCGAAAAAGTGACAGCCAACACTGTCAACACACAAGCCGTTGACGCTTAATAGGCATAAACGACCAGCGTATCCAAAGAATAGCCTGAATTAATATCAGGTATTGTTATCAGACATCATTTCGCTTAAGCGGGTGACCTGATAGGAGCGCTGAATGAATCGTCCTCTAATATCTATTTATATGACTATTGTGCTCGATGCCATGGGTATCGGTATTATATTCCCTATTCTTCCTTCCTTACTTAAAGATATTTCACACACTGATAATGTATCGCTTTTTATTGGATTGATAACTGTACTGTACGCCATTATGCAATTTTTATTTGCACCATTACTTGGTGCGTTAAGTGATCGATTAGGGCGTAAACCCGTATTGCTTCTTTCAATGGGCGGTGCGGTAATTAGCTATCTTCTTCTGTCAGTGGCAACCACCTTATCATTATTAATTCTTGGCCGAATAATTGCTGGTATAACAGGCGCTAGTCTTTCTGTCGCAATGGCTTATATGACTGATATCTCTTCAGCAGAACAGAGACCCCGACGTTTTGGGCTATTTAATGCCATGTTTGGTATCGGTTTTATCATTGGGCCAGTTATTGGTGGTTTATTGAGTGATTACTGGGTCCGCCTACCTTTCATTGCAGCTTTACTACTTAATGGTTGTAATTTTTTGCTTACATTATTTGTCTTACCAGAACCGCACGCTAAGCAAAATCATAGAGTTGATTTATCTGAGCTTAATCCACTTCACTTCTTTCATTCCTTGTCTACAAAAAATGGACTTTTTCCAATAGTGATTATTTTTTTCATTCTTAGTTTTGCTGGTGAAGCTTATGGCATTTGTTGGGCGATGTGGGGGCAGGATGCATTTGAATGGAATGGATTTATGGTGGGATTGTCTTTGGGTATATTTGGTCTATTTCAAGCACTAGTGCAGGCTTTTCTACCCGGCCCTGTCGTTAGAGTATTTGGTGAAAAGGGCACTATTCTATCGGGAATTTTGTGTTTATGTGCAGCGCTTAGTGCAATGGCGTTTGCAACTGAAGGGTGGGTGATCTTTTTAATTATGCCGTTATTTGCAATCGGGGGAATAGGGACTCCGGCACTCCAATCATTAGCAACTAACCAAGTTGATCCTGATATGCAAGGGCGATTTCAAGGATTGTTATCATCAACAATCAGTTTCGCATCAATCATTGCACCAATTTTCTTCTCTGGCTTTTATTTTGCTTTTCGAAATGACTGGCCTGGTGCTGTCTGGCTTATAGCTGCGATTGTCAATGTTGTCGCTATTCCGCTGGTATTTCATGCTGTTAAATTTGATAAAAAATGAAAATATTTAAGCCGATATTATTATCTAAATATTTCTCGTCATAAAAGAATTAACATGACGCTATGTAGTGATTGATTATTGGTATCGGGTTCATTATATTGCTTATGTCTTTAACTTAAAGGAATAAGATATGACAATTAACAAAAAGAAAACTTCAAAGGACTTAGCATCTAAAGCCGCTAAGATCATTCAGAATAACAATGAATCAAGAATCAAAAAGACACTAGCAGCTTCTATTCTATCGCAATCCAGTAATTTAAAACAAACAGGTGAAGAACTGGAGACAATTGCATCTAATGTTCTGAAAAGTGATAAGTATAGTGCAGAAACTAAAGCATTAGCTGCTTCTGCTTTATCTCAATCAAATAAAGAACGTACAAGCAAATAAACTTACCCATTAAATGAGCCTATTTTTAAGAATAGGCTTATTACCAATGATTTTTTTATTTTATATTTCATTATTAATTAAAAGTCGATTGATAAGAGAGTGTACTGATTCAATTGTTAACGATTGTGTATCAAATAAAATATGAAATATAATGGGAGAGACAACAAAGTTAATTATATTTTCATTAGATAAGATTTTTTCTCCACGTTCATGAGCTCTTTTGTTTATCACTTCTAATTGAGTGTTAATCATATCAGTACACTGAGAGGAGGCGCTGCATTCTTTGGCATATATAATCTCTCTTAGCATGTCTCGTCCGGTTTCTGATGCCATTTCTTCATAATATTGTTCAACCCACTCAATGATATCAGCTTGATAACTACCCATATCTTTTGGCACTGTTTCTGGATAAAGATGTTGAACAGCAACATCAGCTAGAAGTCTATTGATATCCCCCCAACGACGATAAATCGTTGATGGGGGGACGCCAGCTTCATTGGCAACAGCATATACCGTTATCTCTGATGTAGGGGTGATCGCTAATAATTTATTAACAGCGTCATGAACAGATTTTTGTATTTTCGCACTTCTTCCACCAGTGCGCGCAGACTTAACTTCTATTTCCATAAGTTACTCATATGTTAATCACACTAACGCAATTTTATTGCGTTAGTGTTGTTGTAGGTATATTATCGCATTTTTATTGCGTTAAGGTAAGGTTATGAAACCATTATCCTGCTATTTATTTACTAAATTTAAATTCAATCAATCTCAAAGCATTATTTATTACACTTTTGTTTTTATATTTGTTTTAGCAGCTTCAAGTGCTCCAACACCGTTATATAATCTTTATCAAAGCCAAATTGGCTTCTCGACTATTATGTTAACATTGATATTTGCAGTGTATTCATTTTCACTTTTGTTAACGTTATTAATAGCGGGGGCACTTTCTGATTATATCGGTAGAAAACCAGTGATTTTTATAGCTATACTTTTATTGTCGTTATCTATGATATTGTTTTTATTTGCAAATACGGTATCTGAACTACTTGTCGCCAGGGCACTCCAAGGATTGGCAACAGGTCTGGCAACATCATCAATCTGTGCAAGCATTATTGATATTAATAAAGTGTTAGGAGCAAAAATTAATAGTTTTTCTCCTATGATCGGTATGGCTGCCGGAATGATGATTTCTTGCTCAGTAATCAGCTTAACATTAGCCCCCATTAGAGATGTATTTATAGTTTTAATTGCTATCTTAGCGTTAATTCTAGGGCTGTTTGTTTTTACGACAGAGACTGGAGAGCGTAAATACGGAGCAATTTCTTCACTTAAACCGACAGTCAGCATACCAGTAGCTGCACGTGAAAAATTTTTGACTATTTCACCAATTAATATCGCTCTTTGGATGTTGAGTGGATTTTATTTATCATTAATGCCTTCATTGTTGTCCAGTGTGTTTATTAATCCAAGTGTATGGGTAAGCGGGTCAGCATTTTTACTCCTTACTATATCTGCTTCAGTCGCCATTGTTATTTTGAAAAAAGTTAGCTATATCAACGCAATGCTATTCGGAATTACGTTTATTTCAAGTGGTATGTTACTCATCCTTTCAGGCGCGAATACATCCTCGGCAAATAGTTTATTCTTGGGGAGCCTATTAGCTGGAATAGGTTTTGGTTTAAGCTTTATGGGGGTTATGTCTTGCCTTTTTAGCAACATAAATCATGCTGAAAAAGGCCAGCTTATTTCTATTTTCTATATTGAAAGCTATCTAGCTTTTAGTATGCCTGTATTGATAATGAGTTTATTAATGAATCAATTTGGAATTAACCTAATGCAAGCAACAAATGCTTATGGTGCAATATTGATGACACTGCTATTAATATCTTTTTACTTTATTTTTAAACATAAAATGAGATACAGTAAAAGGAAGAGCAACTTAAGTCCTAATACATAAAAGATTAGCGGTATTCATAGCGGATACCACTATAATGAGAGTAATAATTTACTAACGTATAAAGTAGAGTGATTTTATGCGCAATACATTGATATTTTTAAGTTTAATTATGTTGGGGCTTAGCCATATGGCGTATTCGGCGCAAACAATTATTTTTGTAAGACATGGTGAAAAACCTAACAACGATAGTGGGCAATTAACTTGTAAGGGGTTAAATCGCGCTTTAGCTCTACCTGATGTACTCATTACTCAATTTGGTAAGCCAGATGCATTATTTGCCTCAGCCCCTAAACAGGGTAAGTTAGGTAGTTCATTGCGTGCAGTTCAAACAATCACACCAACAGCAATTAAAGTTTCTTTACCTATTCATCTTCATTACCATGCAAAAGAAACCAAAGAATTACGCAAAACTTTGCTGAATAAACGATATGAAAACGCAGTGATTTTTATTGCGTGGGAACATGATAATTTAGTCAAAGCCGCAAAAGATATTATGACGCATGAAGGTGGAAACCCTGACTTGATCCCTAAATGGCCTGGTAGTGATTTTGATAGTATTTATGTATTACGTATTAATCGTGATGACGACACTAAAACTATTTCTTTTGAACATCAACAACAAGGCTTGAATAACGTATCTGATATATGTCCTAACTAATAATATAGTTTCCATAAAAATAATTAGATTTCAAGGTTGTGTTTAATTCAGATAAATAACCAAGGATGAAATTCATGTTAGGGTTCTTAGTAAATAATTTTTATTCGTCATCTCGGAAAAATAATCTGCTTGTTTGCTTTAGTTTAGTTAGTGTAGAAAATGTGTTGATAGGTAAGAGAACTTATTCGCTTTAATACGAATATATTCCATAGGAATTTATTCTCTATAGAATGTCAGGAAATAAATAATTTAGTAGCGATTTTGATATTGTTATCTAAATTGGATAATTTCTTTCAAAAATCCAATAAAAAATCATTTTATTGAAAAATATTATAAAATAGTATTTAGTTAAGTAATAATGTAATTAAAAATAAAAACCTTAATGTCAAAAAATGTACTTAATAAGTAAAGCTAAATTATAGTTTTAATTATTAATTTTAATAGCTATATGGATAGGGTTAATTATACCTTACTCCATCTCATAAATAATTCAAGATGCTTGGTATGTGGATCTACTTTTTCGTTAATTTTAATAAAACCGTGTTTTTTATAGAACCGAACAGCTGAAAAATTCTCTTTAAAAACAGTTAATTCTAAATTATCACAATGATTTTTAGCATCATATAATAAAGAACTGCCAATACCTTTATTTTGCTGATCGGGTGATACAAATAGTGCATGCATTGAATTTCCAGATAAACAATAAAATCCTAGAATATTACTATTTTCTTTAAAGCTACGGGTTGTCACTGATGGAATATAAATATTTCGCATTGCATCAAGCTGATCACGCCAAAAAATTTCATCAACGAAGTGATGTGATTCAATAGAAGCATCTAACCATATTTTTAATATTTTTTCAATTTCGCTGTCTTCGATGAGATTGATCATTTATGTTGCCTTAATTAAATTATAGTAAAAACTTCACTTATTTTTACACATTCGAAATCCTAAGTATATGTTAATATCAGTACAATAAGATATGTGTATATTTTTTATTACAGACTTTGGCCTTTTCTAAAGGTCATTGGTGTTCGCTCCTCGCTGACATGTGTTACGTTAAATTTGATATGGCAATTAAACTCAAAATCAATTTTTGGGTATTAATGGTGGTACTGCTATTTATCCGGTTAAATAATTTCATATCAATATCCATCAAATGCGATCCCTGAGATACCAACAACGATATGAGCATTTTTATAGTGAGTCTTGGCTATTAATGGGTTGCTAAATCATTAGGGTTGGCAAATATTAAATATCATGATGTTACCTTCGCTTGTTTGCGGCGTATTTGCCATTACTTGGTTGATTTATATTCAGCGTGAAGTTTGTAATATATCAATAAACTAGTTGTACCCCCTTTATTTATTAGGGGGTACTTGCTGTAGCTGCTTTAACCCACTTTAAATTCACCTTTCATTTAAATTTGGATCTGTGCGTAATTCAAGAATAAGAGCTACTTCGCCTATGCCAATTTTTTCTAAGGATCAATTTTTAGTGAGATGATCATGGTTTTCTAATTCACCATAAGGCCATACAGGATAAAACAGCGGCCTGCCATCTTTTACTACACCATCATATTGTGCTAAAAAAGTCTGAATTTCTTCACTCAGTAAGAAATCGGCAAGTGCTTTGGCACCTTGGTGGTTAACATTAGGATGACGTACTGGGTTGGTTTCCATGACGATATACGGCCTGCGCATGGTAGGGTCTTGATCGACAAGGATGGTCATCTTATCGTTAGCTTTCCATTTTCCGACATAGACAGGCATTCGCCCAGTAATAATGTAGGCATTACGGTCAGCAACTTGTTGTAGAAAATCGCGACCGCCACCTAAATCATCTTTTAATACCCAATCACCAGCAGGTTTAATACCTGCTCTGCGCCATAAATTATGCGCCATTTCACGAGGTCCAATACCTTGAAAATCGATCCATGCTGCTTGAGTACTGGCTATTTTTGCTAAAGCCGCAGCACCATTTTTCATGCCTCGGATACCGGCAGGATCAGAGCTTGGCCCCCAAATCACAAGGTCATTACGTGTCCATGGACGCATATTAATACCATGACCATCAGCAACTAAATCGGTGGTAATGTCCCCTGAATGCATAGTGAGTAAATCGACATTGCCAAGCTCCATAGCTTCTTTGAGTTCAGGGCGTTCACCAGACACGACCACTTTAACATCATAGCCACTTTCTTTCTCAAAGCGTTTGGCTATTTCACGCCATAAATCGGCGTATACCATGCCACCAATCACGGCAACACGAACTATTTTATCATTTATAGATTGAGCAATACTGTTCAATGGCGTCAAAAACATTAGAAAAAACAGCAATAACAGGGTATATCGAATTCGTATTAACATATATATTTCCATTAAAAATCAGTTGTTACTTGGAAGAACCATTCTCTGCCCGGGCGAGGGAAGTTAAGTGCTTGCTCGTAATCTTTATCGAAGAGGTTTTTGACCGTAAATTGCCAAGTTACAGGTTTCCACGGCGAAATACCGGATAAGCTGAAATCCACCAATTGGTAGTTGTCCAATTTTACGGGGGTTTGTGTTTTACCTTGGTATTGGACGCTATCCCAAAATGATTGGGCTTGAATGGCGGCATGCATATTCAATGGTAAATCTGCGTTTAACCCAATGAACACGCTATGTTTTGGGCGACCTTGCAATGCAGATTTTGAATTGTCATTCCCCATGTTTTTAGCTTTTAACCAAGAATAGCCAATATTTACATCGACACCATCAGTGATGAAATAGCTCACATCGGTTTCAATTCCTTGAAAGCGATAGTGATCAAAGTTTTCGTAGCGTTCCGCTGATGCTTTTGTAGCTTTTTCTATATAGTTATAGATGTCACTAGTGTATAAACTTAAGTTAAATTGAAGGTTTGTTAAAATCAGTTGCTCTAGGCCAATTTCATAATAGTTGGATGTTTCAGGTTTTAAAGACGAATTGCCAAACTCAGTTTCATACAATTGGCGTAGGTCGGGGTAACGTATACGATGTGATACAGAGCTGTATAAACGTGTATCCTCCGCAGGGTACCAAAAGGCTGAAATTTGCCCAGCATAATCGACGCTGTCAGCAGGATTATTGTGATACCCTCCTCCACCTATTGCAATTCCATAGGTTTTTACTGGGTGATATTGATATTCCATGACCCATTCCTGCTGGTCAATTGTGCGACGTTGGTTTTCAGTTCCACATTCGCCAGCACAACGCCAACTGTCTTGAAAAATACGAACTCCATTGGTAACTGTATAGTTTTCTTGTGAATGTACCCATTGCAAATTTCCACCATAACGTTGGCTAACAGTACGTTGATCACCGGGGAAAGCATAATGTTTATAATGAATGTCTCGAGCTTCACGTGAGTACCACGTATAGCCTCGTAATGTGTTTGTATCGGTTAATTGCGTATCAAACGTAGTTTGAATATCATAATGTTCTGAAGGGTTAATACGCTGATATTTATCGTTTTGTTTCACATTATTATTGGTTTCCGCTAATGTGTTACCAACAATCTTGTTTCCACCACCGTTTCCACCGCCGTTTCCACCGCCGTTTCCACCACCGTTTCCACCACCGTTTCCACCGCCGTTGCCACCGCCGTTTCCACCGCCGTTTCCACCACCGTTTCCACCGCCGTTGCCACCGCCGTTTCCACCGCCGTTTCCACCACCGTTTCCACCGCCGTTGCCACCGCCGTTGCCACCGCCGTTGCCACCGCCGTTGCCACCGCCGTTTCCACCGCCGTTTCCACCACCATTTCCACCTCGGTTTAATTTATCGGGAACACCCCAGCTATCGCGATGGTAATTGACATTAAGCCCAAGCTGCGTGAGCTCAGTAGCTTGCCAATTTAACGATGTTGATATTGTGTGGCTTTGATTATCGCTATTCTCTCGTAATCCTTTTCCTTGCTGGGTGGTAGGATCAAAGTGGCCGGACATAGGAAAACCATTACGACGATCGAAGGTGTAGCTGGCCGTGTAACCAAGTGAATCTGTTACGCCTGAGGTGCTGCCACTTAAATTGTAATGCTCACCATTACCTGCACCCATAGAAACTCGAGTTTTAGGTATGTATTGCCCATGAGTAATGACATTAATAACGCCACCAAAACCACCGGCGCCATATAACAAAGATCCTGAGCCACCTTTTACAATATCAACTCGTTCAATTTGTTCTACAGGGATCAGTTGTGGGTCAAACTGGCTGTTCCATGCATTATTTTGTGGGACACCGTTAACTAAAAAAGTGATATGGCGGGATTTATATCCTCGAATATCTAATTGTGGAACACCTTGCCCACCATAACGTAGTTGAATACCTGAGGTATTTTGCAAAACATCTGCTAAGTTTAAGCTACCTTGTGCTTCCATCATTTCTTTATTGATAGAAAGTGAGGTGGACGTCATGGCTTGTTGGTTTGGCATCGTGGAATTAACCACAATGACATCAGACACGCTATTCAAAGATGCCATTGAAAAAGGTGAAAATAAAAGTAACGCCAATGGAGAACGACGATGCATTGCTATGCTTCCTTTATTGTTTTAATGGGTAAAATCGTTGTCATTACAACGAAGATTACTGGACGCGAAGATGATACCGATCAATTCATCGTTATATAAGTTTTAATATATCGAAGATCGACAAAATATCATGATTTCAATGTGACCTAATGGCGAAAAGAGAAATTAAAAAAAAGAATAGAAAAAATAGCCCTCGCTCGGTGAAGTTAGGGGAGAGAAATGCTCGACTTCTAAGATACTTCAGCCATATCTTGCATACCTAAATGTAATATTATTACGACGAATCTAAACATACTCGTGGTTTTTGTTTGTTTTCTGGGGGAAATTAGTAGGGTCTAAAGCACTTCGATTCTATAAGTATTATTGAAAATTGAATCAACCATTTTGTGCTTGCAATTAAATTAATATCCGCTTTTCACGGTACATTCAATTAATCAATATAACGCTATTCTTAAATAAGTAGGGCATTACTATGAAATAAAGAAAATGCATTTACTATACACCTGAACGGAAAGTGATCATTTGAGACAGGTGTAAAAAATGATAGCTAAATGGGGGGAGAACGTAAAATGATAAAGAAAATATTAATGCTTGCAGTTGTGACCATA
>NZ_KB233222.1:465195-484285 GCF_000314855.2 Providencia burhodogranariea DSM 19968
ACAATCTGGATAGCATTCATGTATTGGTCACTAATATTAGGCCATAGAACTGTCATGTTTGAATGGTTCCCTGAATGGACTATTTCTATTACGTTTGCTGCTATTGTAAGTGTAATTGGTGGAGTTTGGAGCATTTTACGCCGCCCACTCAAGTACGCATTTAAAAACTTTCTTCAGTCTGGATTTATGACTCTTGTATTAATCATGCCTGCGTTTGATGTGTTGGCGTACTTACTAACAACCAAAACCATTCGCTACCAAACTGAATATGAAATCACATCGCCGGGCCCTAGTACTAGCCGGTTTAGTTGATGTGATCATGGTATATGGATAAAAGAAGCCTATATGGGTCGTTGGAAATTACTTTGCATTAGTGATCCAAAATCGAAAACCAAAGAAAATACAGGAATGGCATGGGTTACAACAAAAACAGGCCCTATTGTCGCATATATTGTTAATTACCCGTTTTTTCCTCCTAGTTTTGATTTTAAATGCTGGGCTAAGAAAGTCTGAAGTGGCATTGTTAATTTGACTAGATTTACTCTCGACCTTCGAGAGCCTATATTTGATATATAGTATTGGAACCTGTCGCTTATTAGCCAACGAATGAACCATATATGTGTTTAACCTACTAGATGGTTAATTATAGCTGCGAATTAAACAGACCTTAAACTAATCAAGAAATGTACAATTATTAAAAATAAGATTTATCCTATTAGTAAATTTGTTTGGTACTGACGCCATTTGTCACTTGATTTGTTATTCTATGGATAATTATTCTTAACTTAAATTTACGTGAGATAAACATGGATGATTACAAAAAAAATCAGGGAGTCAGACTAGCCACGATCATTCTTGATACATATCTTTATGGTGAAGTAAATAAATTTGAATTAGCATCTCGTTTTAACGTTAGTGAGAGGACGATTTATAGAGATTTAAATTCACTAAGCTTAATTATTGAGCATAAAGGAAACTCGAAATATGGGTTTTCAATGGTTGTCGAATATTACAAAATGATTTCTTTTTTTGGAATAGATAAATATTTTCCTGATTTTAATCAATCATTTTTGAGAAGTATTCCACAAACAATTCAAAGTAAAAGTGTTCTTATTAAGTTTAATGGTATTGAGTACAAAGTTAAAAACTATCTCAGTAAATATTACGAAAAAATAACATATTCAATTGATAATAAAAGAAAATGTAAAATTCTTTATAAAGGAAAGAATCGTATTTTAAATCCCTATAAACTAGTTTGTCATAATACGATTTGGTATTTGAAGGCGACAGAAGATAATCAATTGAAGTCATTTTCATTAAATCGGATTGAATGGTTAGATGTAAGCAAAGAATCATTTGAATTTGATAGTAATGTTGTTGATATGTTATTAAATAGTCAAAACCCATGGACGACAAGTAGCTATTTTAATGTTCGAGTAGAAATTTCACCTTCGATAGCAGTGTATTTTAAAAGGAGAGATGTTTTCCCAGGGCAATCTATTATTGAAGAGAATGAAAATCATTTAATTATTTCATGTGTGGCAATGAGTGATAAACAAATTTTACCTTTAATTCAGTACTGGCTCCCTAATATTAAAATATTAGAACCAGAATGGTTAAAGTTAAAATTTGAACGAAACCTACACGACTATATTAAACATTTATAGTTGATTATTTTAATGTTATCAAAAATCAAGAGGGTACTATGGCTATACCATTTATTATCGCTGGAGCGGCTATTGCAGCAGCTGCATTTGGCGGAAAAAAAGCATATGACGGTTATCAAACTAAGTCAGAGGCTGATGAAATTTTAGAGAAAGCACAACATCGTTACGATGAAAATAAAGAAGTACTAGAAGATATTAATGTCAGCACAACATCTGAATTAGAAAAGCTTGGTACATTGGAATTAAATATTGGTGATAGTTTCAATAAATTCAACACGATAGCTCAAGCTATTTTAAAAAAGCTTGGTGAGTCAGGTCAAGATATCACGGTTTCTATTCCTCAACATGAAATTGATAAAATTCAAAGTTTAGCGATTTCAGCGACAGAGTATCTTGGAACAGTAGTTGGTGCTGGTGCATCAAGTGCAGCAGCTGGCTTTGCTGTCTATGGTGGCGTCATGGCATTTGCTGCGGCTTCTACCGGTACACCAATTGCAGCACTATCTGGCGCAGCAGCGTATAATGCAACAATGGCTGCTATTGGTGGAGGTTCATTGGCTGCTGGGGGATGGGGCATGGCTGGCGGTGCAATGGTCTTAGGCGGAGCTGTTGTTGCACCTATTCTGGCAATTGCAGGTTGGGCTTATAATTCTCATGCTGAGAAAGCATTAGAGAATGCACAAAAAATTCGCTCTGAAGTGCATGATGCAGTCCATAAAATGACACTCGCTAAAGAAAATTTAACCAAAACCAAAGAATATGTTGTTGCTATTTATCAAGTCTTGGAAGCTCAATTTGAAATATTCCAACCTTATTTATCTAAACTGATTGAAGCAAATGAACTTATTGAACGTGCTAAAGCATCAGGACAGCCAAATAGTAAAGTTATTACGGATGACTTGAAACTTATCATGAAAAATGGTTATAGCCTTGCGTCAATTATGACCAATTTAATAACAACTCCATTATTTAAACCAAAGTTGAATGAAAATAATGAAGCGACTATTGTTGATGGAGTCATTGAAATTGAAACTGATAGCAATGGATTGAAAGTACTAAATCAGGATAGTCTGGATAAGCAGTTAGATGAAACAGAACGTTTCACTCTCTCTTAATGCTTCATATTGATGGCGCGTAGTAAATCATAGGTAGCCGTGTTAGGCGGCTACTTTATAGGTAAGGTATATGCAACAGTCAAATTATAATTGGCAGAAAGAAATTAACGATACAATTGTTCAAAGTCTAGTCACCTCCTTTGGTCTGGATTTTTTATTATTAAAGGATAAAAAAGGCGGTGATGTTGATACCATACATAATGTTAGACAGAATATTTGGGCAACAGAGGCAGAGCAAGAACGCTATGAAAATCGTGGAGAATATGATTCTCATGAATATCATAGCCATCAAAATTACATAGAAACAAATAGGCAGGGAAAGCAAAAAAAGCTTGCAGGGGAGCTAAAGGACGCTTATACCGGCGAGACATTTAGTCAACATGATGCGACTAACCTTGACCATATTATCGCTGCTTATGAAGTACATAATGACCCGGCTCGTGTTTTAGCAGAGCTTAATGGTGCTGATTTAGCTAATCGCGATTCTAATTTAACATTTACTAATGAAACAATAAATAAATCGAAAAAAGCCAGCAAAATGGCTGATTTTATTTTGCGTATGCAGTCTCAGCAAACTCAAGTGAAAGCCGAAATAAGTGTATTAGAAAATAAAGGTCAGTTGACCGATGTTGAATTAAAAAAATTAAAAACACTGAAGAATAAAGAAAAGGCCAATTTTGATGCGATGAAGGCTGTCGATGAATCAGCTAGAAAGCAATATGACGCTGAGGTTAGCAGTCAGTATTATAGTAGCAGTAAATTTTTTGCTAATACTGCCTTGTCTGCTGTCAATACAGGCATCAGAATGGGGGCTAGGCAGATGCTAGGGATTGTATTTGCAGAGCTTTGGTTTGAATTAAAAGATGCTATCCCAAAATTGGTCAATAGCCACAAATCAAATTTTAAATTCAAGGTTTTTTTAGAAGATTTGGGAAATGTAGTTACTAACATTTGGGAAAAATTGAAAGTTCGTTTTAAAGATTTTTTTACGGAATTTAAAAATGGTTTATTTGGTGGTTTATTAGCCAGCGTCACTAATACTTTATTAAATATATTTTTCACCTCAACAAAACTGGTGGGTAAATTAATCCGTGAATCTTGGAATAGTTTAGTTTCTGCAATTAAGTTACTGTTTTTTAATCCAGAAAATTTGGCGTTGGGTGATTTATTAAAATCAGCAATAAAAATCATCTCAGTAAGCATATCGGTCATATTAGGATCAGCTCTGACAACATGGCTAAATGGTGTATTAACATTTCCTTTTGGAAATGAAGTCTCTATGTTTATAGGAGCATTGGTTTCGGGAT
Source organism: Providencia burhodogranariea DSM 19968 (assembly GCF_000314855.2). Classification (GTDB taxonomy): domain Bacteria; phylum Pseudomonadota; class Gammaproteobacteria; order Enterobacterales; family Enterobacteriaceae; genus Providencia; species Providencia burhodogranariea. The sequence continues at coordinate 469,285 of NZ_KB233222.1, forward strand.
TAATTACATTAGCGATGTGTTATTTTTTAGAACATAGCGAACTAATGAATAAGGTCTGGCGTTTTTTAAATAAATTTCGTGATAAATTTGAGCTAACATTGCAGTATTATCAACAGGTTAATTTAGCTTTAGATCAATATCTAGTTGAATTGTCACAATTAGAATTTAATTTTGATGTCGTTGAAATGCAATTATTTGTGAATGGATTACAAGCGACGAATTCAGAATATGAACGTAAAATTATCCTTGATCAGGAAATCAAGCGAAATAATATAGCATTGCCTTATGATGTCGATAATGAAGATTCATTCGATAAATGGTTAGATTCCTTATGACGCTAACGCTTGAACATAGCTTTCCTTGTGATAAATGTGGTGCTTGCTGCCGCCATGTAGACCGCGCAGAGGAAACTCAGTTTCTAGATCGTGGTGATGGTATCTGTAAGCACTATAATGAAACGAATTTGCTATGCACTATTTATCATGAGCGGCCTGATATATGTAGAGTGGATAAACAGTATGCACTTAACTATGCCAATCTATATACATGGGATGAATTTGTTGAGCTTAATCGAGTGGCTTGCGAAATAATATTGAACAGCGAATAGTGCCACATTAGAGTTATACTCATCAGGCTTCAAGTTGTGGCTTTTTTGCTAAGGTATGGTGAGCGCCTTAATCAACTTATTCATTTGATGTTCACCATACCTTCAATTTGTTAGAAAATAACGCATTTTAATTAAATTATTATTTAACGTAATGGTTAAGATTAGTTGAGTTCTCTATGAGGGCTAAAGTTAGTATAACCAATGGCTGTAAGCCAACGGTGCTTTATTCAGCAAGTCTTTGCGTTCTTGCCAATCAGGAAGTAGCTTATCCATATAGGCTTTAAATCGTTCATTATGCTTACGTTCAAGTAGGTGAACTAACTCATGAACTAGGATGTATTCTAAACATTCTGGTGGTTTTTTGGCGAGTTCTAAGTTTAACCAAATACGTTTTGCTTGCGTATTGCAGCTGCCCCATTTGGTTTTCATTTTTCTCACGCCCCAAGCGTCGACAGTGACACCTATTTTGCTTTCCCAAATAGGTAATAAGTCAGCTATTCGCTTTTTAAGTGTTTCACGGTAGTATTCAGTGAGAACTAAAGCCTTTTGCTCAGTAGTTGCAGTATGGCTAACATACAAATGTAATCGTCCACGGCCTAATTTGGCTTCATGCTTTCCTACATGTGACACAACATTGAGACGATAGCGTCGACCCCACAAGTAATGGCATTCGCCACTGACCATTTCTCGTTCTGATTGGCGGGGTTGTTTTATGAAATTATTCTGCTGCTGTTTAATCCAAGGGATACGACGGATCACCGCCATACGAATAGCCGTTTCTGTCATAGATACAGGAGCAGACACACGTACACGGCCATCTGGCGGTAAGACGCTGATATGTAAGTTTTTGATTGCTTTACGATTCAACTGTATTGCAATTGAACCAATTTCAATCATCGTCATCATTGATACTCTTTTTGCGCTTTAGCGAGTTCCATTACAGCCTGAATATCCAATTCATAATCAGCTGTTTCCTCTCGAATGGCGTTGGCAATTTCCCGTTCTTTAAAACGATCTCCAACCCAGTCCGCCTTCTTCGTATAACGAATTGCACTATCAATTTTGGTGGCAAGCAATTCATCTTTGCCAAAGTTATCATAAAAAGCACGTTTGGGATTAGTATCCATTGATGCAGGGTAATTAGATGCTGTTCGCTCAGGGCGTACCACTTTAGCAGCGAGTTCACGAATTTTCTCGAGGTAATCTTGATATTCAATGGCCTTTTGTCGACGAAGTTCGATCAGTTCATTCAGTAACACTGACATCTGTTCATAGTATTTAGGGTTAACTGGATTTTCATCGACAATAATTTTTCGAACGTTATTTTCAATGGTCTCAGCCATTGCTCCCGGATTTTTACGGAGATCCTCGGGCAGGACATCGACAGCACTGACGCCTTTTTCGACGATTAATTCAATCAAGCCGAGCTCTTCAAAGTCCATAAGGACTTCACTATCATCGGCACGAATATACATATCCAGCAGATGACGCATCGCAGGCTCAAAGCGCTTCATTTCGACGAGATCACCACTTGCAAGCTTCACTTCATCGCGAACTTTTTCATAGTGGCAAACTTCAGACCTAATTGAGTCAACATCATGAGCAGAATATCCTGCATCAGGCATTTCGTTGGCGATATTTGCGAATGCCCGCAGTAACTTGGCAACGCCCTGGTATAAGGTTAAACGTAGTGCCTCTTTCTCGGTTAACTCATCTTGATTTAAGCCGGATTCGCCACAAAAATAATGTATATAATCCTCTGTATTTCGTGGTGCTTTTACCGGTTCACATAATGCTCTAACCATTTCCAGCGCACTATCCAAATCGAGTCGCGCTTGCTCTAATCGGTCTTTGAGTAAACCCGCTACATCTTCCTTGTCATAACCCTCAAAAGCGCCTTGGGTATAATCAGAAATCGCTTTATCTAAAGAGCGGAACAAATCTTTGTAGTCGATGATATAACCGTATTCTTTATCATCACCATCTAGACGGTTGACGCGGCAAATTGCCTGAAACAGGCTATGATCTGCCATTTGCTTATCAATATACAAATAAGTGGCAGAAGGCGCATCAAAGCCAGTTAACAATTTATCTACCACAATTAGCAGGCGCATTTGCCCAGGTTCATCAACGAAACGTTTTTTAACTTCTGTTTCAAAATCTTCTACCTTATTAGCGACTTTCTCTTCAGGTAGTTCGAAGTAGTCTGATAACATTTTACGGTAAGTTTTGTATTTAAAGAGTTTTTCTGTGGCGCCTTCACCAGTTTCTTCGCCCTTAATGCTTGCAGGTGTCGGCTGAAAACTGGTGATAATAGCAACCTTACCAGTCAGATCGGTCTGGCTAAACATTTCATAAACTTTACAGGCTTGATATACGCTAGAACATACTAGGAGCGCATTACCTCGCCCATCCATTAAGCGAGTTTTACGTTTAAAATCTAACCAAATATCGGCAACAATTTTCTCTAAGCGAGATTTACTCGAAAGCACTTTTTGCATCGTGCCCCATTTTTGTTTTAATTGAGATTTTGCGAGGCGAGACATTCCTTGAGTGCTTATATTGAACCATTCATCGACTTTTTCTGGGGAATATATGTGTTGATCTATATCTCTTGCTTCATAGCGTAAATCCAAAACCACACCATCAGCTACAGCCTCATCAAATTTATAGGTATGAATATAAGGGCCAAAGACTTCAACTGATTTCTTTTTGTCTTTCTTCATCAGGGGAGTCCCCGTGAAACCGACAAACATGGCTTCAGGTAAAATGGTCTTCATTGCGTCGTGCAACTTACCAGATTGAGTACGATGGCACTCATCGACAAAGACAAACAGTGTCCCTTTAGCGATGAAACTCGATGGTAATGATTTTTTCAGTTCCTCAATAAATTCATCAGTCGCAGCATCACTTTCAGAATCAGATTGCCGCCCAAATTTATGCACTAATGAGCAGATCAACCAAGGGTTAGGTTGATTTAATGTAACCACAAGATCTGCACCACTTTTGGTGCGGTAAATTTCTTCGTCAACACCTGTAAACACTTTTTCAATCTGTTCGTCAAGTTCAGTTCGGTCAGTCACAATCAGCACGCGAGCATCAGTGACATTTTCCCGTATCCATTTAGCTAACCACACCATCGTTAAGCTTTTACCTGAACCTTGGGTATGCCAGATTATGCCTCCCTCACGCTTTGCGATATGATGCTTAGCCGCTTCAACACCGAAAAACTGGTTGTGACGACAGGTTTTCTTTGTTCCCGCATCAAAGACAATAAAATCATGGATAATTTGTAAAAAGCGCGCCTTATTACATACACGGCTTAGGTGAAAATCGAGTTTATAGTCATAATTATTTTCAAGCGGTTCCTTCCACTCAAGATAAAATTTTTCGGGTGTTTCAATTGTGCCGTAACGTAGCCCCTGAGTATCATTGCCCGCCATCACCAATTGCATCGTGGTGAAGAAATTACGAATAAAATCTTTCTTTTGGTTATCCAGATTTTGGCGAATACCTTCAGAAACAGAGACAGACGAGCGTTTAAGCTCTATCACACCCAGCGCAATACCGTTTACATACAACACGATATCTGGGCGTTTTTTATTTTCACCTTTAATCGAGACTTCTTCTGCAATCGCAAAGTCATTGGCTTCGGGGTTATTCCAATCAATCAACCAAACGGTTTCATTTTGGTGGCCAGCACCTTCTTTATCTTTCACACCGTAACGTAATAAGCGATAAACCTCTTTGTTGGCGTAATAGAGTTTCTTCCCTTCACCCAGCGCAGCGGCTGCATCTAGCTGGCGAATTGTGCGATTGATCAACGCCTCACTTACGCCACGCTTTGTTAACCAATCAACAAGGATTTCAACTTCAATATTCTTATTATTTGCTCGATCTTGCCAATCACCTAAGTAGCGATAACCTAAGTCAGTTTGAAAAAACTGAACGATACGATTTTGGGTGATGCGTTCGCGCTGACCTACGTTGCTCATAATAATTTTCCTAATCTATTTTTCTTTAAGCTAACTGGTTGAAGAAAGAAGGCGTTTTAGCATGTCTTTACCATGCTGATTGATTTGTTGAACATCCCACTCATCATCAGCTTGGGTAAGCTTAATCATTTCGTATAATTTTAAGCTATCTATTGAATTACTTTGAATTGCAGCGGAGAAGTGCGCTAACTTCGCTTTAGGTGGAAAATTGCTTAATCGAGAGTTTTTGCTATGACTTATTAAACAAAGATTGCCAAATTTATGTAGATTAGTTTCACCTAGAACGGGATGCTTATCCATTGGGTGCTGCGGGTAGAAATGTTCAACTGAACTTCGGAAAGTAAATTCGAATTCTTTGACAAGAGGACTCTCACCTTTACCCTGTAGCCACAATAGATAATCTAAGTAGTTAAATACAAAGTTATTTTCTATATGGCCAAACAAAAGTTTATCCGTATCAATATGTTTCGCTTTTAATTTAGTTGGAGCGTAATCATATTTTGTCTCGAAAATCATCTCGTAATATGATTCGCCTTCTCCAATTGCTAAAAAACGGTCGAATACAAATCGTTTAGCAATATTTGTCAGATACTCTAGATATGATTGTGCCTCAATCTTTTCTTTGTAAAAAAGATAATACAAAGCAGCATTGAGCCAGTGCTTATAAACTAAGGTCGGTGTTGATACATGGAAAGCCGATAACAGCATCAAAATCTGTCTATTTATACTGTCAAACCCATCTTCATGGTCGTCAAAACTATTTATAAAACTGGCACTCTTTTTCGAATACCACTTCAGTTTTTTCAAGCTCCAGGCATCTTTACTCTGACTATACTCACGTTTAATAATAAATTGGTCGAATAAATACTTACATCGCAATAAGGCAAATATAAATTTCTTAACTTTTTTAGTCGGAGCGGTAGTATTGAATAGATACAGATCAAATTGTTCGATTAGCTGTTTATCATCAAGTGATACATCTTCTTCGGTATAAATTTTAAGAACATGTAATAGAAAATTAGAGAAGTTAATTACACTATTGAAACGGTCGGGTACATTATCTTTAGTATCCTGCTGACCCTCTATTATATAATTAAACTCGTGAGATTCATTCGCAATAATCTTGGATATTGAAAGGGTGTGATTATTCGAATTTTGGTCATCAAGACAATCAGCAAGTTTTTTAAAAGAGGAGACCTTAAACATCCCCCAATCATTTTCGCCAAAAAGAATATGCCGTTCAGTTGGTGAAAAGCCGTACTGAACATAACGCTCCATATTTGCACAAGCTTCCCATACTTTATGTAACACCTTGATACTCTGTTCTTGCTCATCTTCGTTATTAATCTTTTCAAGAGCCGACATCATTTTTGCTTTTAAAATTTCATGCTTTTCAAGCTGTTCACCGCGATTGTTCATTGCTTCGAAGTAATGGTTGAGATCAGTGTCTTGGGGGACTGCCACACGTATAATTTGAACATTATTGAAAAGGTACTGAGCAAAGCTCGTTAGATCGATCTCCAAATGGTCTAATGCTTTAGCAATGAGAGTATAGCCATTAATGATACCTTCATTATATTTTTCATCATTTAAGTGATGTCGTGCTACGCGTTCATTAAGAGCATCAAATGTTGCTGTAGATTTAGGGCGACTTTCAAAACTTATATTAATTTGTTTATACCAATTCATGTTCAGCCGTTTTACCAATTGACTCTCTGATGCACACAAGTTTTTAAGGTAAATAGCTAATAAAGATAAAGTAGTAAAGCGCTGTTGACCATCAATGACTTCTAAATCACCATCATTGCGCTGATAAACAACTAATGTTCCTATGTAGTATCGCTCATGTTTTTTTTGAGAATAATCAACAATATCCTGTATTAATTGATTTATTTCACCTTCACTCCAAGCATAATTACGTTGGTACATAGGTACAACATAAACCTTGCCATCGCTTAACAATTGTTTGATTGAAAACTCCACAATGTCATTATTCATAATAATTCATCCTTTTAAATAGTTTGACCAATGGATCTTTCGCAGCATTCTTTTTTGGGCGATTATTATTCTTATTATCAGCGTCGGTTAATGTTGGTAATGAAATAGCAAGGACATCAGACGGTAAAATAGCATCTTTGATCAACCTAAAGAGGTTATGATTTAAGACATGATTATCCATGGTTGCTAACTGTACAACTTGTTGCTTAATACGCAATTGATACGACCAAATGAAGATTTTCTCAATCGCATTTGAAAGTTCCGCAGTACCAAACTTATCAATGTAAAAAATAAGGCCACAATCAAATATAGCTCTTACGTACTTATCACCCGTACGGTGGCGATTAGGATAAGTATGTAAAACAGAGAAAATGTCGTTGGCTTGCTCAGACAGCTCAACATCCATAAACTGTGATGATTTGCTACTCTCAGCGTTAGAGATAGATTTTATTTGTTGTTGATAGTGGTTTACCATTTCAAAAAATCGGCGGCCATTGATGATCATTTGATCTAAATGGAAAGGAAATTCTTTCTTTTGGCCATCTATTTTCCGGTGATACTGGCTGTTATAGTCGTCTACATAATGATGTGCAATACGTAGCGATTCGACATATGGAAAATGTGCAACTTGATCAATGTTGACACCTTTAAAAAGTCCTACTTCGTTTTTACCAAAATAACGTGCTGAATGCCCCAAAGTCCAACACCTAATACGATACAAATATTCCGCAAATAGACTGGTGAGTTCATTACTCTCTAAAGACTCCCAACCAGCAACAGTGGGTTCTTTTAGTTCTTGTTCTTGCGTACTAAATTCTCGTAAATGATAAGCTTTAAGTAAATCATGAGGCTCTAAATCACGCCCTCGAGCATTTTGAGAGTCAAAAAACTGGAAGGCTTCAGAAATACTAGTAAGTGTAAACGTCACCACTTCACAACGATTTAATAAAAAGTTGATATGTTCCTCAGTAAAATCAGTACGACTAACTAATCGTTTTATTTCTTGATAGTTTTGATGCAAATTTCGCTGGCTAATATCGTTTTCAAAGTGCTGCGACTCAATAAAATTTTTAATAGGTGTTACTAATGATACGAGTTGATCAAAAAGGTTTTGCCGTTCAAGTTTGTCTAAACGCTGTTGAATCAGGGCATAAATAGTCAAAATAAGCGTCAGCGTTCGTTGTTGGCCGTCTACAATATTGAGGCATCCATCATCGTCTAAATGAAATACTACAGTTCCAAGTCGATAAGCCTTCTTCATCGAATGACGTTGAATATCTTGAAATAACTGATGGATATTACGAGTAGTCCATTTATATGGACGTTGGTAAGGAGGGATCTCCAGCGCTTTTAGTTGTACTAATTGGTTTACTGTTAATATTGAGTTTTTTAATGATTTTGACATTTAGTCCCCATTTGAATATCTAATGAGTACTTCTCTATAGCAGAATCCATCCACAGCCCTTAATTAAATTTTTTTATTTTGTTGTTCATCAACTTCCTAAAACTAAGCTCAGGAAGTTGATAATGAATATAGTAAATTTTACTTATACTAATCTCGTCTTACCCGTCAGCAGCTCTTGCATCATGCCTTGTTTAATTTGGCGAGTTTTGCTAAGGCGTTGTTTCAACGATTGAATTTCTTCATCCATATCGGAAAGGATAGAGGCGATGGCGGTTTGTTCTTTTTTTAGCGGCAATGATGTTAAAACATTCTCAATAGTGCTGGCATTTAAGCTAGGAACACCTGAGGCCTCGTTGTATTGCATCCAGTCAATCATACAAAACTTATAAAAAATGAATTTTGGATTGGCACAATCTTTAATTTCAGAATAGAAAAGAGTATCAACGGTCCAAAATGGATTGTCTGAATACCTAGGCTTATCGATAGTTCCTTTACGACCAATCAAAACGGATGGCTTATTCCAAAGATATTGATCTGCCCAGCCAATTTGCCCACCTGTTGCAAATATCGGTACGGTGCCGTTTGGGTTTTCAACAGCTTTCTGATTTTTACCATGCCGTATAGCCAAAGTATTACCGAAAGGTGCAACTTCCCAATCTTCAGGAATCTCACCCAACTCACTTTGCTTAGTACTTTTTTTCGAACCATCTTCACGTAGTGCGAACTGTGGTAGACGAGTACGGCCTGTGAGGAGTTGTTGCATAGTGGCGGTTTTGATAGCTTGTTTTTTGGCGATCAGTTTTTCTAATTCACTAATCAGCGCATCAACATCGGATAGTGCATTGGCTATGGTGGTTTGTTCTTTTTTTTGCGGCTCAGGAACCCATGAAGATGCAATTGTTCCCGGAGAAGTATGCCTTACAGTCGAACCCGTAGCTGCATTCTTAATTTTGGAAAGATATACGGGAGACAACAGTGTGTAATATAGGAACCTACTTTCCCAGTTTTTTGCAAGTTGAGTAATTTTTCCTATTCGTTGGTTGTGGAGAACTTGTTCTTCTAGCTCGATAAAGGCTGGTTTACCTAGTATGTTACAATCAGGAGTAAGGTCTGTCATTACTACAACTAAGTCCCCTTTTTTAAACTCATAGCCTTTAGGGTAGCTTGCTATATATCGCTTTATATTTCGAGTTTCGAAATATAATCCACCTTCTAATTTAAAGTTTCCTGGGGTTAAGACTATTGGGCCTTTATTTGAGAAAAATTCGCCTTTAAACGAGAATCCGTTTTTTAAGGTAAAAATATCTTTTAATTGTTTAACTTCCCAATCCTCAGGGATCACCCCAACTTCCGTCTGCTTATAGCCAGCAGGAATAAGATTTAAACCCGTTTCTGTTACTTCAACGCTCATAGTGACCACTCCAAACCCATGGATTTTAAATGGCCTGCGACTTTCTCACTCAGACTTTCTACCGATTCACTAATATCCGGTAATGGCTCACTGTAACGTTCTTCTAACTCTTTAACGCGATTGGCTAATTGTTGAGTCACGCGCTCAATTTCTGCTTCGATATTGCCTTGCAACGTCGCTAGCCATTTATCATCCACAATCAAGTTTTTGATTTCGTCGATACTCAGTTTCGGGTATTGCTTAAATACCGCTAAATCGAGGGCATCTTGGGATTCTTTCAGCACTTTTTTAGCATCAGCTTCATTATCAAACAGCTTTTTGGCTTGCTTCAATGCCGATTTTTCATCGGGGTCAGTGGCAACTTTCAAACGTGCCGTGACTGTTGCTTTGGTGACCTTGTCTTTATCATTCAAGGCATCATTAAGTAGGCCCTCGTCACCGCTATTTTCCTCAATATAGGTCTCTAGCGCTTGGCTGGCACTATCGAGCTCGCTTTGTAAGGTATCGATTGTGGTTTGTTCATCTGCAAAATAGCGTGCCACGATAAGAGCGGGGGGGAGCAACTCAGCTTTATACTTCGTTTTACCAATTACTAAGTCAGGCGTTTCTCTCAGCTTTTCACCTTTTTTCACTTCTAATTCACGCAATACCTTACCCGCTGACCAACCATCTTGTACCAGTACGTACACATCGTCTTGCATCGTATCATTCCAGTAATCCATCAGGATCTGGTAGATATCGTATTTGCTCAGTAACGGTGTTTGTGAATAGCTTTGCAACAAGCTTTCACCAATTTCAGCGATTAACGCTTTAGGTTGATCACCTACGCCAATCTCAGTTAACGCAGCATCGCGAGCCCAAACGTGATAATGCTGCAAGCTATTCGTCGCAAACTGTTTAAATTCATCGTGGTTTAGAATGGTGTTTTTCACTTCAGAGGCGTTAATCAAAGCTTCACTATAACCTTCACGTGCTGGTTTGAATAAGGTCGCGCGAATACTCGGGAATATCTGCCAGTAGCGTTCTAAGGCATCGATATCACGGTTGGGAATACCACCTTGCAGATGGGCACTGAGGTCATGCAAGTCTTCTGCTTCACTGGAATCAATATAACGTGGAATATTCAGGTTGTAGTCATTAGCCGCTATTTCGCTTAATGGCACCATCCGGCTAAAGCGAGGTTGCTCCAATTGCTTGGTAAATACTTCAACAATTTTATAAATATCCTGACTACGTAGGCGGTTTTTATTGCCATCTTTGATAAAGCCTTTGCTGGCATCGACCATAAAAATACTTTTCCTCGCCTGTGCGTGTTCTTTATCGATCACGATAATACAGGCAGGAATACCCGTGCCGTAGAACAGGTTGGCAGGTAAACCGATAATTCCTTTGATATAGCCTTGCTTAATCAGGTTTTCACGAATACGTGCTTCGGCGTTGCCTCGGAATAACACACCGTGGGGCAGAATGACTGCGCCTTTACCTGTACTCTTTAAGCTTTTGATAATATGCAACAAGAAGGTGTAGTCACCATTTTTTTCGGGGGGAATTCCCCAGCTAAAGCGATCAAATTCATCCTCTTGAGGATTAATGCCGTTAGTCCAGTTTTTATTGGAGAAGGGGGGGTTAGCGACAGCAAAATCGAACGTTTTCAGTTGCCCGTTGGCTTCTTTCCACTGCGGATCTGAAATGGTGTTGCCTTTCCAAATTTTTGCGGTGGCATTGTTGTGTAAGATCATGTTCATACGAGCCAAGGCGCTGGTGGCGTTATCCATTTCTTGGCCAAAAATACTCAAGCCACGCGGTGCTTCATCACTCGCTTTTAATAATAAGGAACCTGAACCGCAAGTTGGGTCATAAACGGTAGCGTCTTGTGGGGTATTACTATCAATACCAATCACTTTCGAAAGAATACGCGAAACTTCGGACGGGGTATAAAACTGACCTTTGGACTTACCAGACTCAGTCGCAAAGTGACGCATAAGGTACTCATAAGCATCACCCAATAAATCGTCACCATCGGCGCGGTTGGAAGAGAGATCAAGCCCTTCAAATATTCCTATCAGCTTGGAAAGGCGGTCAATCATCTCTTTGCCTTTGCCTAGCTTATCTTCGTCGTTAAAATCGGCGACATCAATGACACTTTTGAGGTCGTTTTCTTCGGCTAACGCACTGATGATTTTGTTTATTTTATCGCCGATTTCTTTATCGCCTTTAAGCGCAACCATATCATCAAAGCTGGCACCTTGGGGCACAACAATCATACCGTATGGGTCGCCTTTATACTTATCAGATACATACTTCATGAACAGCATGGTTAGTACATAATCTTTGTACTGGCTGGCATCCATCCCACCGCGTAATTCGTCGCAACTGGCCCATAGTGAGGAGTATAGTTCGTTTTTCTTAATGGCCATTTGGGTCCCTTAACCTTTAGATGACAGATTTGTAGCTTATAACATTACAATGATTGATTCAGCTCGTAACTAAATAATTCACATAGCGTATCTAGCGTTTTTAGGTGTTCATAGCGTGTTTTTGTACAAAAACATAATCTAGTCCGATTTCTCACATTATGTCGCTGATACGTATTTAATATTCACTTATTAAACGGGCTACAATGATTAGCTAGTAGTCGCTAGTGTCCTTTCCATGTGATTTTTATTGCAAGTGAATTTTATTATTAATGAATTGATTTTCATTGTTTTTTTACTGTTTAGTTTGATGTATCAATGTTGCTTATACTATCATTGTAATGGTTTTTTCTCAAAATATTCGAATTGAAGTGGATTAGAAAGAAGTGAGTCCAATTGTTTTCTTCGGCATTGGATAGTAACGTTCGTTGAGTGTGATACTAGTTTGTTATAACGATAGATTGTGTAGTGTAATTAGTTGGGATTCTATTTCTGGTTTCAACAACGGTTTAGGATTGGTTATAATAGAGCGGCAATCCTTGTTAAACAGTTAGAATTATAAAGTATAGTTAGTGAGCCTAATCATAATGGTAATCGATAAGTTTTAAGTATAAGGTGTTAAACCTACCTTATTGTTTTTTTTGTTTTAATTATCAACTGCATATCGTTGGTTAAAGTACATGCTGATGAATATTCGTTGTGTGAATGGTAGAAATAAGCTTTGCTTAACAAAAAAATAAAGCTACGAGACTGTAATTTAAATTGTGTATTTGCCTACTTTTGATATGTTAACTCCAACTAAAAGTAGGCAAACAATTATGGATGAAAAGAAACTTAAAGCGCTTGCGGCTGAGTTCGCAAAAGGAATTAAAACCGAAGCTGACCTTAATCAGTTTACTCGTATGCTCACAAAATTGACCGTTGAAACAGCATTAAATGCGGAGCTTACTGAACATTTAGGTCATGAGAAAAATGCCGTTAAATCAGGCTCTAACACACGTAATAGCTATTCTTCAAAAACCTTATTAACTGATGACGGTGAGTTTGAATTAAGCACTCCACGCGACCGCGAAGGTAGTTTTGAACCTCAGTTGATTAAAAAAAATCAAACCCGTATCACTCAGATGGACAGTCAAATCCTTTCCCTTTACGCCAAAGGTATGACGACACGCGAAATTGTCGCGACATTTAAAGAAATGTACGATGCGGACGTTTCACCCACACTGATTTCAAAAGTCACTGACGCCGTTAAAGAGCAAGTTCAAGAGTGGCAAAATCGCCCGCTAGAATCGCTCTATCCCATTGTTTATCTTGACTGTATAGTGGTTAAAGTGCGCCATGACGGCAGTGTTATCAATAAATCGGTTTTCCTTGCTTTAGCCATCAATACCGAAGGTCATAAAGAACTTCTAGGGATGTGGATGGCAGAAAATGAAGGCGCAAAATTTTGGTTATCGGTTTTAACGGAGCTGAAAAACCGAGGCGTTCAGGATATCTTAATCGCTTGTATCGATGGGCTAAAAGGCTTCCCTGACGCCATCAATAGTGTTTATCCTCAAACACAAGTCCAATTATGTATCATCCATATGGTGCGAAATAGTCTGAAGTACGTCTCATGGAAGGATTACAAGGCGGTTACGGCAGGACTCAAAACCGTGTATCGTGCTGCGACAGAAGCCTCAGCGTTGATAGCGCTTGAAAAGTTCGCCCTTGTTTGGGATGAAAAATACCCTCAAATCAGTAAAAGCTGGTATGCTCATTGGGAAAACTTGAATACGTTTTTCGCTTATCCTGATGATATCCGCAAAGCCATTTACACGACCAATGCAATAGAATCACTAAATAGCGTTATTCGTCATGCTATTAAGAAGCGCAAGGTATTCCCAACCGATGATTCAGTGAAAAAAGTGATTTATTTAGCTATCGACTCGGCCTCTAAAAAATGGAGCATGCCAATCCAAAACTGGAAACAGGCGATGAGTCGTTTTATTATTGAGTTCGGTGACCGCCTAGACGGTCACATTTAATGAAAGGCAAATACACAGAATTATTTACAGGGTCAAAAAATACCGTATTTCATTAAATCGCGTTGATACTTCAACCGCGCCTGAGATTAAGTGGCCTAATAAACCTTAACTTCTATCACAACAAAGCCGCAGTAATACGGCTCTATTCATTATCTAAAAGTACATAATTTGGATTGATAAAATAGGGGGTTACGGATTGTTTTTACCCCAGTTTTACCCCCATTTTACCCCGCTTAAAATTTAGACACAAAAAAACCAACCATAACCGGTTGGTTTCTCTATAAAAAGTTGGTCGGCATGATAGGATTTGAACCTACGACCCCCGACACCCCATGACGGTGCTTTAAAAATAATTTTTAGAGTTAGCTCTATTGTATTTTGGTAATTCATTTCCGTTTAGCGCTGCAAATTTTGATAGGGCGAGGTATTCCAAATTAGCAACATGCCCTTTTTTTATTAGCTGTTCAGGGAATTTATCTTCAGGATTTATGATCACAGTCTGAATGCATACAAAGAGTTTATGGCCATCATTCCATTGTTGGTTCTCTAAATCGTAAAATCCAATGGTTGATTCATTAAACTCTTTTTTAATGCTATTGCCACCACTATGTCCAGTATTACCTGTTACAGACCTTTGAAATTGATAAAGCCTATTAGCTAACCCTCCCTTTGAAACACTCATACCAATATAACTAATAGGGTCAGTCCAGCAAAAATCCTTACCGGAGTAATCATCGTGAGTTCTAATGATTGCATAGATGCCAGGCATGTTAATGTTTTCAAGCTGCAAGCGATCTTTCCAAGCGCACCATTTTCCATAAGATACTAGAGAATAAATGTCAGACATGTTGATTCCTTTCTATTTAAATTTTTTTGTGGCAAGGATTTGTCCACTTCCCCTAAAATGAGACAGCTATAATTAGATTTTCTGCCCTAAAAATTGCAGAGGTCGTTATGAAAAAAGTGCGTTTTACTGAAACTCAAATCGTCAATATTTTAAAACTCACTGATTCAGGTATGAAAGTCGATGATATTTGTCGGCAAAATGGGATCAGTAGTGCGACTTATTATAACTGGAAATCAAAGTACGGTGGCATGGAAGCCAATGATGTTAAACGATTAAAAGAGCTTGAAGAAGAAAATA
>NZ_KB233222.1:484787-640795 GCF_000314855.2 Providencia burhodogranariea DSM 19968
TCTTTAATCATAAACGGGTTTATCGCGTTTATTGTCGCTTAGGGTTAAATCTAAAACGTCGAGTCAAAAAAGTCCTTCCAATACGTGAAAAAAGACCGTTAATGGTCGAGAAAATACCCAATGTTCAGTGGGCATTAGATTTTATGCATGACAGTTTATATTGCGGTAAGCGTTTCAGAACATTGAATATTATAGATGAGGGAACGCGTGAATGTCTGGCGATTGAAGTGGATACCTCGTTGCCAGCAGAGCGTGTCATCAGAGTACTTGAGCGTTTAAAAATAGACAGAGGGTACCGAAACAAATTCGCGTGGATAATGGCCCTGAACTTATTTCAGCTAATCTATTGAATTATTGTGAAAATAATCTAATTGCGTTATGTCATATTCAACCGGGTAAACCACAACAAAATGGATTTATCGAACGATTTAATGGCTCGTTCCGTCGTGAATTTTTAAATGCCTATTTATTTAAATCATTGAGCCAAGTGCGTGAAATGGTTTGGTTTTGGCAGCAAGATTATAACCTTAACCGAACACATGAAAGTTTAAATCACCTCCCACCGGAGGCATATAGAAAACAACGAGAAAACTCTAAATTGATGTGTCTCAATTAATGGGGAGTGGACAGTCACGCTCATACGCCAAGCTGGGCAACTGATCATCCAGCTGGCAGAGAGGGAGTAAAAACAAATAATGAGATCTCAGTGATAAATTGGGATCTCTATTTTTGAGATTATAATTTAAATTATAATAAGCTCACCTGACTCATTGAAAGGCGCTTTTATTTTATAATTACGAGTATAAACATTCACAATATACCTTAGATAGTTTTTCAAATCCCAATCAGTAGCTTCTATAGTCTCTTCATTTTCATCATATTGATAGACCCTATTAGGATCATCAGATTCGGTAAGTAAGAAGAAGTACTGAGTATAGCTTTCCACTGATATGAATAATGCTTTTTGTTTCCGCAGATTATATTCTTGGATAGATGGAAGCTCATCTCTTAATGCATCTTGATATAAGATATTACCTCTAACCGTCTGTCCATTTCGATAAAAAAACAGAGGGTCGTCACCAAAAAGCCCTCCACTGCAACGACCAATGCTTGTTAAAAAATCATACAACTGGTCTTTAACCTTAATATCGTATAGGTGCTCGATTTTACCAATTTCTTCATCTGAATAACCTTTCATATACCCTAAATCAATAGGCAACTCAGGGTACACAGAATGCAGATATTTGATTAGTTCACTATTCATTATTTATTTTTCCCCGTAGAGCCTTGATAAATTTTCACATTAAGATTCTTATTATTTTCTGCAAAATTTTGACTTGTATAACCGCACCATCAAGCTGAGTGTGCTCTTTGACGTTGACATCAAAGCCGCCTTTTGCTTTTCGACGATTGGCATTAGTGCGCAGTTGTAAGGCAAAAAGCTAGACAGCTAAAGAGGAAGGGAGGGGTAAAATCAGAAATATTCAGTGGGTTACGCCCCTAACCGCGGTAAACCCAACTCCAGCCACAACTCACCTTAAGCAGTAAGTGTCTGAAAGAGATGGGATTTGAGGTGGGGAGCCACTACACCCTCTCTCGCCAAGCCGGACAGTTGATTATCCAGCTGGTTGAGAATGAGTAAGATATTTAAGGACGATCCCAGCAGAGAACTGGGATCGTCTCATTAATTAATAGGGTAAAGATCTTGAATGTAACGCTCAACAAATAGTTTTAATTCAGAAGATGGATAAGGCTCTTTAGCTTGGATTAAATAAGCATCATCATAAATTACTCTTGAATTCAATGAGCTAGATATTATATACAAAATTAAAACTGAGAACTTTAAGTTGCTCTCACCTCTTGTGGAGACACTTACCATGTATGGGTACTCTATATCATCTATATCACGTAGATTTTCTTCAATAAAGTTAAAACTTATCCAACAAAAATAATCATATTGGTGGTCGTGTATATAGATAAACTTATCAAGTAAATTTAGTCCTTTTTTAGCTGATATACCTATAGTTAATTGTTTTGTAGACAAAGAAAAGTCATTAAACCCATCGATGATACTATTGAGGATATCTTCAAATTGAGGAAGCTTTTTAATTGGAAATAAAATTTCGTTAGACATTATTTTCCTCCATTGGTACTAATTGAGCCACTTGTAACATTAAGCCAGCCATCTTGTGTTTTAATGTAAATATTATTTACCGTGCCTTCTTTTGTGATATTGCTAACTGCAGAGCCAGATTTAAAGTGGTCAATCATTTCTTTCATGCTTACACCTGTTTTAGATGCATCCACATATAGATCCCCTTGATAGCCAGCTTTTTGCATATCTTTGGCACCACTCACAATATTGCGCCTAACAGCGTTGATGCTCTGCCCTTCTACTAATTTTAATTGGACCGGAACACCATCTAGCCATCCATCTATTCCTTGGAAATTTTCTTTTTCAACTCCTTTAAAATTACCGCCCTTATATTTAACAATATCTAATGCTTGCTGGTATTCATGAGGTTCTAATGCATTCTGTATGACTGTCCCTTGTTTTCCATTAGGCAACTTAAGGATATCTTTACCTGAGTTTATTACTGTTGACTCCGCACTCGTCAACTGATTCAAGTTAATCTTACCAGCCTTGGCTTCTGACTGTATTACTTGTTTAACTGTCGAGACTTCTTGTGCTGTTTTACCAATAATCAATGCACCGCCGGCACCAGTTCCTCCCGGTGTTACTACCTCTGCTGTAAATATACCCACTTCATTTAAGCATATTACAGGTGCTGCTTTACAGCCTGTTAAAGCAGCTCGAACAGTTGCTATCATTTCTGGTGCTATAACTAATGAGTAGCCAGCTGCAACGACGCCCATCGACGCTCCAGACACAACTAAATTACCATTATTAATGCCTTTAGTTATGTCTGCTTTACAGCTCGCATCACAATCTGGGATATCAGCAAATAAGAACCCAAGGTTTCCACCAAGTGCCATTGAGTTATTTTCAACAACAACTCATTCCATTGCAAAACGGGCAGATAAAACCACTTTTTGCTAGTGCATTCAGCCAGTTAACATCACATTTTCAAAGAGCATTTTTACCCAGCGAACCGATTTTCCCGACGTACGTTTTACCGTTCTGCCACCGATTTAGGTAGATATAAAATACAAGCAGCTAAAGAAGAGACAGCAAAATCAAGACAATATTCAGTGGGTTACTTGCCGAACCGAGGAAAACCCAACCCCAGCCCACAACTGACCATTAGCGGTAAGTGGCTGAAGGAACTGGGATTTGAGATAGGCAGCCACTACACCCTCACTCGCCAAGCCGGACAGTTGATTATCCGGTTGGCTGAGGGGGAGTAACGCATAAAAATTTAAGGAGATCTTAGCATTACGCTAAAATCTCCTTAATTATATTATTACTTGGCGTACATTTTTGGGAAGTATTCGTTGATTTTATCGTTATCCAATACTCTATCGATAGTAAAATCTATTGTATCGGAAACAGCTATTCCATGACGTAATTCTTCAGGAAAATCATTGATTGAAGCGTATATCGTTGGTACTAAATACCTAAAATAGTCTCCCATTTTAGTTTCACCAGTAAAACCAACAGGATAGTCTTCTCCTTCCTTACTACCTTCAACTCCATGATATATAAAAAAGCCTTTTCTAGATGGCATATTAATTTCATTAAGTTCTTCATTTTGGTGTTTATCTACCCACTCTTCAATACTTGCTCTATGTTCAGCGTTTTTATGCCCAAGAGGAGAATACAAATCAAGGATAGTTTTACCATTCTTATTTTCAGGATAAACCTTATATTTTTCAGATTCTTCCCATTTAAATTCATTAAGTTCATCTAACAAGCTTTCAAAATTATTAATGGACAAAAGAGAGTTGGGTAGCCAACCCCAACAATTATTTACCATTAAAGCTATTTTTCCTTGTTTATCCATTGCAAACCAAGTATAGATAGCTCCAAAATCTGGTTCCCAACCATTATTAGATATACTCATTATTTTGTCCCTTTTGGCCATGTGATTTTACAATTACCACATGTTTCAACAGTTACTTTTTCTGAATTTAAATTCTCATTCTCTTGCCTAAAAGCTTTAGGCCGTAAAGCATCTGTAAACTTAATATTTTCAGGTTTGGCTCCTTGACGAACCAAAGAGTCTGCCGCTGACACCTCAGCACATGCCCCAGCTTTATTTTTACAAAAACTCGCGAATTCCCCTATTTTAACGCCTAGTTGTTTCTCAATATAGTTTACTGTTGTTGGATGCAATGAATCAGCATCAATTGCTTTATTACTGTATCCAACTGCTGTTTTGCCTGTTTTAGAATCATAAGCACCGATCATTGTTGCAACTTTTTCAGCTTGAGTATTAGATTTGAATTTACCAATTTCACTTACAAGTTCTTGTTGGGCTTTATTAGCAAATACCTGTTCTTCTTTAGTCAAGTAATCCCCAAACTTCGAAGATTCATTTCCTTTCTGACTTGCTTCTAAATTCTTTCTAATCGCATCTTCTACTACATTAGGTGAAGGCTTACCAGTCAATGAGCTTTCATTTGGTTTGACATTTGGCTTAGCAACATCTTTCCCAAACTGTTTTACTAACGCTCCTGAGTTTGCGACCGCTGACATACCACCCAATAGATAAATCGACCCTACATACATACCTGCACGAGTACGTGCTTCTTCATCGGTATACCCAAAGTTTTTAAACGCTTCAGTATAAGATTCCAACAGATTATACGCCTGCAGTGCTTCCGGTGAAGTCGAATTCAATAGCCTTTCAATTTCTTGATAGCCAGCCTGTGCCGTTTTTGGATTTTGATACGTGAGACTGACATACGTATCTATTGCCTCAAACGCCTCTTTTCTGGCGGCAGTACATGCAGGTGAAACACCGCCGGCACAGGTATCAAGCAGTTTCTGGGTTGTCTCTGTATCTTTAATACGTAGCTCAGCCAGTTTCCGCTGCTCGACTTCGGTTATCTTACCTTGCTTCTCTTTCAGCTCCAGTGAATTTTTTTTGCGATTCTCTGAGTCACTCAGATAGTTATTCTCAACCGCATTCTTCGCTGCTTGCGAGCCAGTAATCGCACCCGCCACATCACCAGTAGCAAGACCACCAGCTAATCCTGAAGCCAATTGGCTCAACGCACTGACTTGCTGTTTCTCACTTTCGGTTAAGTCTGAAACCTTCTTGCCCGGGAAGAGGGTATCCATAATCACTTTAGCGGACAACTCACCGCCACCGGCACCTAATCCACCAGCAACGGCAGATTGGTTATTTAGCTCAGCGACCACGGCACCCAATACTGCGTGCGCCATGGCATTTGCGGCTTTATTATCTTCGCCAACTTGCTGTTTTATCAACGTCGCTAAGTACGGCGACGAGGCATTCGCCAGTGCGCCTGCTAAATTATCACCTGCGAGTCCTTGCAGCAACCCTGTAACCGCTTGAGCCGCTTTTTGGAAGTCGCTGCCCGTGCCATATTGTGCCATGGCGTTGTTGTAGGCTTGTTGCTTAATGGCGTCATCAGTAAGTGTTTTCCCCTCAGATTCCAGCTGTTTTTTGGCAATAGCAAGGGCATCAGGGTCTTTTTGCGCTTTCAGGCCAGCAATATCCCCTTCGGTCCGGATGATATCCATGGTCTGATTGCCGATTTCACCAATCAACTGGGATTGTTTCAAGCGGTTTTGTTCTTTCTCTTTATCGAATATCGGGTTGATGCTGCCGTCATTGGCGTGCTCGGTATCACGGTTGAGCTCATTAACATCCTGTTTTTGTTTGTCGTCATTGCGAACAATCACGGAGCCTTCACTGACCGCCGATTGCGTGGTGCCTTCGGCGTGGCCGCTGTTATTGGCGTTAGAGAGTAACCCGCCCGCGGTATTGGTGAGAAGTTGGCTACCAATCGGGCCGCCCGTGCCAATAGAGCCGCCAGAGTGTTCGGCAGTAAAATCGGCTTTGTTGTCGATATCTTTCCAGCCTAATGTGCCCGTATCGAGGCGATTTTTGTCTTTGTCCGCCGTTGATGCAATCACTGCGCCATCAAGCTGGGTGTGCTCTTTGACGTTGACATCAAAGCCGCCTTTGCCGGCAAAAATACCGGTTTGCTCTTTCACACTGTCGTAGTTGCTGTGTATCTTGTCTTGGCTGGCACTGATATTGATGTTTGGCGTGCCACCTATCGTGTAACCGCCACCGACGCTGACCTCTTGCTGTTTGGCATCATAGCGGTCGCTGTCTTGCTCACTTTGCAAAGTGAGGTCACGACCGACATTGACAGTGACCTGTTCACCACTGACTTGCGCCCCTTTGAGGGTGGTATCTTGCCCACTGTTTAAGGTGAGTTTGTTGCCTGCATCCAGCGTGGTTTCGGTGTGGGTGAGGCCATTGCCTTTTTCATGGCCTTTGCCTTGGTTGACGGAGGCTGAGACATTGACCCCGTAGCCGCCTGCACCCACACCCACACCAACCCCGACACTGCTGCCTTTGCTGCTATTTTTGCTGTTTGTCTGCTCGGTGTTTTGAGCTGATACAAGGTTGATATCTTGCGTGGCAGACAGAGATAAGTCTTTGCCCGCTTTGAGCTCACTGCCGACGACCGTGATATTGCCGCTGTCTGGGTTGCTGTCTTTATTTTTACCCGTTGCGGTAATCGACAGATTTTGTCCGGCATTTAAGGTGCTGCCTTGCGACTGGCGACTGTCGGTATGCGTTTCGCTTTTCGACGATTGGCTGCCGTAAGACACGCTAACACCAACCGTATTGGTCGCGCCTTTTTGATAGCCTTTATCGCCCGGTTTGAGGTTGTTGGCAAGGTTATGTGCATTTGCCGCATCGGTTTTCAGTCCATCCAACTCAACGGCTTGCTGCGCTTGAACACCGGATAATACTGCTTTGGTGTTTTGCAGGGCACTTAAACGACCATCACTTTCTTTGCGAGCTTGCTGTGCGGTGCTGACGGCGGTATTGAGGGCGCTGCCTGCACTGCCAGAGAGCGAAATACCAAACCCACTTTGCTGGGTTTCAAATGTCTCAGTGCGAGTCCGTTCATCATATCCCGGGTCGATTTGTACGCTGTCACCCGTGAGGTTTAAGTCTTTTTGGGCAATCAGGTCAGCGCCGCCCACATGCAGTTTGTTGCCTGCGGTGATATTAACGTTACCTTGTGTGCTGCCTATAGTACTGACACTTTGGCTTTGGGTGGTGCCTTTTTCATCCACTTCATGGCGAGAGGATTGTTTACCCACACTAAAGCCAATGCCACCGCTGCTCATTAAGCCGCTTTTTTTCTTCTCTTCAAGTAAATAGTGAGAGTCTGTTTCCGTCGCGGCAGTAATATCAACATTGTTGCCAGCGGTTAAGGTGACATCGTTTTCTGCGACCACCGAGGAGCCTTTGACGGTCAGGTCATTACCTGCGTTGATGGTCACTTTTTCGCCACTTAGCAAGCTACCTTTTTCTCGCGTGGTTTCATCGTTTTGGAGGGTGTGCTCACTGCTGGAGCTTAAGAAGCCTTTACTGCTACGCTGCTCTTCAACATATTTTTTATTTTCTTCCGTGGCGGTATTGAGTGTCACATTTTGTTTTGCATCAAGGGTGATTTCGCCTTTTTCACTGTGGATAGTGCTACCCGTAACGGTGATGTCTTTATCACGCGCCGTGATATCGACGCCGTTTTGTCCGCTGAATGTACTGCCGACGACTTCATGAGATGAGGTTTCATCGACTCGGGAGCCTTTGCTGCTGCCATTGCGAGTTTGCTCTTGGTCTAGCGCGTGCGTGTCTTGGGTTGCTGCTGTGATGGTGACATCTTTCGCTGAGACGCTGATTTTACCTGCTTGGCTATCGACTTGGGCGCCTTCTGCCACCAAGTTATTGCCCGCATTCAATGAAACGCCTTTGTCACCACTGAGGGTACTGAGCACTAAACTGTCTTCTTCACGGGTGGCTGGCGGAGTCTGAATTCGTCGCTTAACTAAATGATTTTATAGTGCTAATGTTCAATTCAACTTTTAAAAAGTGCCTAATAAGGTGCCTAAAAATATTTTGATTAAATTTAAATAATGTATGAAAAAAACTGTTTGATAACTTAATCATAATACTATATATGGTTTATAAGCCAATGAATAAGTGGAATGAAAAAACAGCCATAGAGTTAATCTAACATATTTACTATTGTTTAAAAAACATTGATAGGTTTAGGCTCCCTCTTTTGATTAGCTTTCAGGAGCGTACCGATCTTGGGAATTATGAGTTGAAATATGTGGCCCTATGGCAGCTATTGCTATTTTATACTCCGATTCATTTATTGGAATAAACCCAAAGTAGATACGTTTATGGTAATGTTTAGTATCCCCTTCATTGTTGCGTTTAGAAGGTTTCAAATGATGATTACAATTCAAATTTGGGTATATCTGCCCATTATATTCAAACTTAAATTGAAAGTGCTTATGTGAATGACCTTGTGGGGTACAATCATAACCAGCTTTCGAACCAATACTTCTAGTAAGTCTAATAAAGTTTCTGCCAGTAAATGGGCTTGAATCATTTAAAGCGCGTAGACACTGAGTTATAGCTATCGAATAATTACAAAAACCATCATGGACACGGTTTAACGTCATTTCACAATCATCATGATAAATGATGTTTGTGAAATGGCTTGTCGCACGTTCATAGTAGCTTTTTATGCTGATGGGGTAGCGCCCAAGGATATCCTCATAATACGAGGAGAATTCTGTTATATTTTTGATGCTAGTATACTCGGTGGAGTTAAACCCATTTGGAGCATACAAAGTATAACAAACTTGATTAGATTCACTTGGTGAACGAGATAAGTCTTTTAGTGTTGATCCTGAATATTGTCTGTTAAAGCCAATATAATATTCTCGTTCTAACCGCATTTTAAAAGCTGCAATTACTTGCTTGTCTTTGCCAAAGGAAAAGTTAGCAAATTGCTGCACTAGAGATTGACTATAGTACTGATCCTCGAGAATATCATATGCTAAATATGAGAAAACACCTTTTTGGTTAAGTTGGCTTTTTATCAACTTGAATTTATCAAATTGATCTTGTATTTCCTTAAAGCTGCTAAAAGATTGAACATCAAAACTAAAATTAGAAAAGCCAATGATTATATTCATTATTTTTTACCAGATTCTTTCTCAGGTTCTTTACCACTCATCAATATGTCCATGTCAATGAGTTGTTGATCAAAAAAATCAGTTGGCCACTGAGATAGCTCTCCTTCTGGTGATACAGTTATAGGGATAACTTTACTGCACTTCTCGGTTGAATCAGCTACTACTTGATAAATCTTGATTTTTTCACAGTTCACTTTACCTAATCTAGGCATTAAACGCATTCCATTAATTAAGTGATCACTGTGAGTTTCGATAATAACTTGCACCCCAGCTTGAGCTGTAAGGGAAATTAAACGTCCAAGATAGCTCTGTCCTCTTGGATGTAAATGAGCTTCAGGATTCTCGATAATTATTAAGCCACCGGGGCGAGTAAAAAGCAGAGCAGTCACAATTGAAAGAGCATAACTAACACCAAACCCAACGTTTTGAGATTTTAGATTTCTATTACCATTTTGCTCAAAGATATTTACTGATGTAGAAGCTTCTTCAAATAATTGAGACGCTACAGATATTCCCGGGCTAATTTCTTTCAACCAAGCATCAATCTGCCTATTTAGTGAGGCTTGCTCTTCATCAGGGTGTAATCTAGGATCTATTTGGGCATCTTTGGAATTATCAGTACCACCTACAAACAAACGCCTAGAAATAGCTGACTGAGATAAAAACTCTGAAGTAAACTCTCCTTTAGCTCCTAACCAATCTTTATGAAAACTATCAGATTTTTTAATTTCGTAATTAACCCTTGGCCCGTAACGTTCAGCTTGAAGATATTGTATATTATTTGTTAGGTATTCTAGTTCAGCAGTTATTTCAAAAGGTGTTAGTGCAGTTAAGTGTTTATTAGATATATTTTCTTGTGTATCAATATCTATAAAACCCCAAGAAATAGTTCCAGAATTGATTTCTAACTCGATGTTTAAACTCGTATCATCTGCATTTTGGTGATGGATATCTTTGAGAGAACCTAGCTCAACTAGATTCCCATTTAGTGCAACGGTGGATTTAAAATAAGATTGAATAGGTATAGATATTGCTTGAATAGCCGTACTCTTTCCGACTGAATTATTACCACAAAATACAGTTAGCATGGCGAATTCAATTAGTTCATCTTTATATGATTTGAAATTATGCAATCCTAATTTATTTATCATTATGCTTACCTAGTACTGGTTTTATATCTACTTCTATACCAGTTGTTTTTTTAAGAATATTTATGAATGTATCGAATCGATAAAGGATAGTTACTCTTTTACCTGTAGATGCTGTAATTGAGTACATAAAACCGCGATTTTCTTCTTGGTATTTATCTGAGTCCCAATCTGCAAAGCTATCGGAATCAGAATCAATAGCTTGGGAAAATTCCTTGATAAATTTATCAATATTTTTAGATATTTTATCCATTTGCTGTTCAGTTAAATTAGCAAACGTTGCGACAACAACTTCAAATAAAGGTTTACTGATGGGGGCACTTTTACCAACAATCAGTGATTTCCTGAATGCAGTTCCTTCAAATATTTTATATGCAAAATTTAAGCCTTGCTTAAATTTACGCTCAAGTTGAAAGAAAAGTTCGTCGCTATCTTTTGATATGTGAGCTTTTCCATCATCAAGGCCATCTTTATTTTTTATATGGATTACATGCTTATTAATTTGTTTCATAGCAGACGATAAAAATTCATTATAGGTGCTGTAATCAAAGTTCTTATAGCCTAATGCAATGTAAGATAAAGCAGATAGACAAAGTTCCATGTCTTTTTGTCTTTGAGGACTTACTTTGTTGTTAGTAGATTCAACAAATTCAGAGCTAGAGGATAAATAACGTAAAAAAGTAACACTAGATCCTTGATACATTGCTGAGCGTATTTCTTGATTACTTAATTTAACACCATAAGTATTAATTCGATGAAATAATTCAACGATTAGACCATCTTTGTCTGATTCATCATCAATAACATGTGCTGTAATTTGGTATTCTCTTATTTTGCGTTTATCTAGCCTACTTAGCTCGCTAAAGTATGTCCCATTATAATCATCATTGAGGGATTTTAAATCGGCTAGTTTAAATCGATCTTTCATAAAGTCAAAAACAGTTGTAATACGCTGGAGCCCATCAACAACAATCCAATTGCCATTTTTTTTCTCTGCAAAATAAAAGGCAGGTAAAGGCAGACCCATTAGTATCGATTCAATGAGTTTTGATCTTTTTTCCATCGACCAAATACGATCTTTACGTTGAAAGTCGGGCTGTAATTCAATCTCTTCAAAGCTAAGGCGGTCATATATAAGTGATAATACAGGTGTGATATGCCTAATACGCAAACCATCTTTATTATGTTCTTGATGTTTTGATTTTTCACTTATTGATAAACTAATATCATCGTCAATATCATTCTGAAAATCTTCAACTTCATTTTCTATTCCCGTAAATATCTCATCTTCAATAATATCTTCTACTGATTTTATTTCTATTAGCCTATCATAGGGGGCATCATTTTCACTTATTTGATATAATTCATTTTTAAGGGTCACGATAGAATTATTAACTTTATTTTCTAAATTAGTTAGAGATTTTATTAAGCTATTCAAATTGTTACTAATAGAAGTATGAGAAGGCTCACTATCAACGCGATTTAAAATGGTTTTTAGTTTGTTCAAAATTTCATTTTGTTGGACTGATATGCTTTGATTGCTAAGAGAAAGATAGTTATCTATTTTAGATAATAAAATGCTAAGGTCATCACCAGTGAGTTCAGATAATGAGCCTAATTCATGTACATGTGTGCTTCGCAAAAAAATATGTTTTTTACCTTTAAACCGGAAATGCTGTATATACGGTAAATGTGCAAATACAGTCTCTGGTTGGTTACGGCTACTACCACTTCCGTATAATGCTTGGTCAACATTACAAAAACCTTTGTATACTAATTCATTCCAAATAGCTTCCAGCTCGGTAAAAGGACGGCTATTTTCCAGCTCATTAGGATAATTAGATACATAGTAGCTCTTAACATCGTGATCAAATTTTGTAATATATATAGGAGCAGTTTTAGGGTTGATGGCTTGAAGTGGTTTCCCAACTAATTTTTCAATGTCTAATAATATCTGTTTGAATTTCATAGCTAACCTAACTTATCCTATACAATTATCATTAGCTTACCAATACTTGTTAAGATGTACTAGGGCTCAATGTGCACATAAATGAAAAAGAGCCCTATAAATGTACTATTTTTTATAATGTTCCGAGATATTTTCTAATGGTTTTAGCTATTCCTAGCGCAGCAAGGTATGGAACACCGTTACCTATAGTTTTAAACATATCCGATAACGTCATTGTTAAAGGGAGATGAAAATCTTTTGGTAATGATTGGATAGCTAATGATTCAGCAGCACTGAGCCTACGAGAGTGATATGGGTGTAAGTGAACCTCATTATTCCCATAGGCTGCGGTTGGTGAATATCTAAAACGATGTAAACGTTTGAATGATTTTTTACTAACATCACCCTCTTCAACGGTTTGAAATCGTTCAGAGTATGGCTTGAAGTAATATTTAGCATTAGGATGTTTATAAACATCATTTTTCTCAAACCAGTATTGAATCGTAAGTTCTTTAAAAGCCTCTAATTTTTTTGGGAGCATTTGTCTGGAATTAGCTATCTCTTTGAATGTATTTGTTGTTGGCCATAAATTCTTGTCAAAAACAACTTCTTTATCAAAGATGATTTCTTGTTTCCAATTAAAGTTTGCTTCTAGATGATTACTAGACAAATTTTCTACATATTTACTCAGGATACCAAACATTAGTATTCTATCGCGATCTTGAGGAACACCATACTCAATACAGTTTGTTAGTCTATCCGTTAACACGTAGCCGGCATCTTCAAGTACTTGTTTCATTTCATCATAAAATTTGCGATGCTTTGTTGTTCTCCATAGTCCTTTTACGTTTTCAAACAAGAAAAAATCAGGTTGATTATTAATGATTGCATCAACATAAACTTTAGTTAACCTACCATTATCTCCTTCCGAGCCTTTATGTTTACCTGCTACGGAAAAGTCTGGGCAAGGGGGGCCACCGATAAAGCCTACTAAGGATTTACTTTTAGCCTCTATAACATAATTTTTTAGTTCATCTTTTTTGTCACCATTAACATATTCATCAATACTACCTAAATGGTAACCATATTTAGGGGCAGGTAAATTCATCTGTTGCCGTGAGTATGTATAGGCATCTAGAAAAGGCTTGTGAAACTCATTGACAAAGGAAATATCAAAGCCTGACATTTCAAAGCCAAGGTCTAAAAAACCGCTACCAGCGAAGAAAGAGAATACAGTTGGTTGGGAAGATGAAAACATAGAGCCTTTCAATGTTAATAGTACCTATAAATTAATGAGCTATATTACCTCAGATGGTAATATAGTAACACTTACGCTGACAGCTTTCCTGCATAGTTAAGTTATTAATTGCAGATTGCAAGAGGATTGCTTTAGTCATACTGAAAAGCGCAAGTGTTAGATAAAAAAGTGTAGTTTTATATAAAACACACTTCCGTTATTATATCATTTTTGGGACAGAAAAATGTTCATGCATCTTTTCTGTCATCACCCACAGCGCCTTATTCAATTTGATATCCCCATCAATTCTATTCACTGAACGAGTGCGAGCGCGCTTACCTTTCGCATTTCTGCCCGATAATCCTCCCTTGATTAAATTTTCCTGTAAACGTTGATATACCGTCCAAAGATCATCTTTCTTATCTTCCCAACGGCGAGGCTGTAATACTTGTTCTTCAGTAATCGGTTGATGCTCTTCACCAAAGCGATACGTCAAAGCTGCTTGTGCCAAGACTTGCTGTGCTGGTGGTGGTAATAGAAGAGATTGCATCTGTTCGCGCTTTTCAGCAACCGTATCAAAGGTTTCCAATACCTCATAAGCCCCTTCAATCACCTTATCGACGACATCACCCTTATGGGGCACACGTACTTCACCAAAGGTATCCCCGTAAACTAAACCGTTTTGACACACAGCTCTAAATAGACCCGGTAACATCTGATAGCTACTTGAACCGTCATGGCTATTAAGTAAGATGATTTCAGGGACTTGTATACCCGTAATTTGGTCATGGCGCCTGAGCCGTAACATGTGCTTAGTGTGATCACGACGACTTTCATCCCGTACACGGGTTTGGCAAGCAAAGAACGGATAAAAACCTTCTTTTTGAAGACTATCGAGTAAGGTAATGGTGGGAATGTAAGTATAACGTTCACTGCGAGAATCGTGTTTTTCCTCAGAGAATACACTCGGCACAGTACGGAATAATTCTTCAATGGTTAATGGGCGGTCGCGACGAATACTATTCGCCGCACCAAAGCGGGAAGCTAAACGAGTCATGAGAATTCCTTGAAAATTAATTAAATGTGATAAATAAAAACTGAGGAATGAATTAAATGTGGAGGAATGGCTTAATCGATAATATGAAAGATTTCTGTACTTTCAGTATGTTGAATTGCAAAATCCCGTAGTTGATAAAAACGGTCAACCATCACTTCACTTTCTGTTTTAAATGACCAAAGACTAAATACGATTAAGCAAACGGCTATTCCTGCAGCCTCAGGGCTCAAGATGGCTTCATTACCATTATGAGGATTAAATAAGATCACCTCTTTTTCCGCCAATGCGGGGTAAATAAATGTGCCTTGATTCGATAGCACACAGAACTCCCAAAATGCCCCGTGGTATTCATCACAAAAGCTATCCATTAAATGGAATATTTGGCTTTCAAGCTTGATCCACAAAGGTACCGTATGAAAATGCTGAAACCAAAAGTTATCTCGTTGTTGTGAAGAAACTCGCTTTTTCGTGATCGGGTGTAATTCATTTAAAGGCATCATCTGACTCCTAACAGCAGAAACAAAAAACGCGAGCCGAAGCTCGCGTCATTAAAGTGATAATCAAGGTTTAAAATAGCCATCGCCAAAATGAAACAGCGACCGACACTAGCCGTTCTTTAACGTGATTAATGACCTGCTTAACGGGCTTTGGGACAGGTAAAACCTCAATGAGCTCCTCCACTAAATCACCAACCGTATGACCAAAGTCTTTTTTGGCTGATGAAATCACCGTTTCTGAGCAGTAATCTGTTTTCAGCTGCCTAGCGATGGCACTGCTTGCTTTAGCGGGTAACGCTTGTACTAAAGTTTCAGCGAGTTTATCGAGTTGATAATTTTCGTTAGCAGCAATAACCGCAATAGGATGAACGGGATTAAACGCTTGCTGTATTTGATTCACTTTCTCCAATAGATGATTTTGCTGTTGCTTCGACGGTTGCTGCTGGTGGATATCCCACTCACGGCAAGGCTCTATCTTATCGGCTTGATTCAGTACGAATAAAAACCGTTCTGGAGCGTAATCGCAATGACCCACTAGGTACTGATAAAAAGCTTCATCAGCTGACCATGCTCTATCATCGGCTTTTAATATCCAGAGAATGAAATCGAGTTCAGGTAATAGGGATTGATAAAGTTGTTGATATTCTTTGTCATAATCACGTGATTCTCCCACTCCGGGGAAATCGATGAAGGTGATATCTCGTCCAGATAAAGATAGGGTTAATCGCTGAGGTGAACGCGTACAGCCACCGACAGCGCTAACAGGCGATATTGTTGATTGAAACAAGGCGTTGCACAGACTGGATTTCCCCACACCAGTTTTTCCCATTAGGCCTATCGTTGGGGAGTAGTGAATGAGTTCGCTCAGCTTATGTTGTAATTGGTGTTTGATTGCTGTGGGGAGTGGAGAGAGAACAGCCTCAAAAGGTGAGGCTGTGGATGACGAATTGATTTTCATATAGGCTTCCTTGAAGATAGAAAACAATTAAATACTGTTGTATTTCAAAGAAGTAATATGTATTTGAATTTAATTATAACTAGATGATTATCTTTCAGGGTACATTGTTCAATAAGTAAAAACTATATGAGTTATGTTCAGACATTGTTTGATATTATCATTGAACATTTAGAACGCGCTTTCGTGGTGTCATGATAACGGTAAAATAAATATTTAAAATTTTATAGGGATTACTTAAGCCGCTGATTGTATAACATCAATATTACACTGTACGTCGGTATAGGCACATTGCCAGCACACACATTAACGGAAGCCCACCAGCGCATTTTTCCTCAATGCGATAATCAATACAATTCACTTTGCTGCACTAGCCATTCAATCCCCTTACGTCTTAACGTATACAGCATGAAAGCTTGCTCTGACTCAGACAACGAACGAAATAGTGTTAGCCATTCCTGTTCTTTCAACGTCAACTCACTCCCATTTGAAAGAGACTGAGATTGATTCAGCACCGCCTGAATTTCAGTTGAAAAATTATCAATGTGATATTCAAATGAACGACCTCGAGCACCGGGAACCGCTACAGCACGTTTCTTCCAATTCTCTAAACGTGCGCGTTTATTAACTCCTTGTGGGGTTGTCGGAAAGCCCGGGATATGAATAAGCTCTTTAGCGAGAAACCATTCCTTATTTATTTTCATTGTGATTCAACACCTTAATTCATTAATCGCTGCCATTGATATTGTCTTCATGTTAACTAAAGAGAAATACCATTTGATTGAAACTAAGTTTCGATCTAACCTGTTTGTTAACATGAACAACTGCCCCTAGCGGTTACACCACGGTGTAACCGCTAGGTTCTCACAATTCAATAAAAAGGAAAAGTCATCTATGAAAGAAACAGATTGGCATCGTGCCGATATTGTGGCGGCTTTACATAAGCAAGGGGTTTCATTATCTCAGCTATCAATCAATGCAGGGTTATCGCCTTCAACCTTACGCAATGCACTACGTGCGCCTTATCCGCGTGCTGAAGAAATCATTGCAAAAGCAATAGGCGTAACGCCTCAAGAAATTTGGCCTTCCCGTTATCTCAAAATGAAATAGTGGATAGTAGGATTAATATTGATATGAAAAAAACAACACTATTAGTCAGCTTTATTTTATTAACAGGCTGCGGTGATAATAAGGATATTACCACCGTCAAAGAAATGGTGACGTATATTGACCGTACCATAACGGTAGGCAATGCTTTTGACCATCGACAAATGTGCCAAACTATTGATTGGCGTACAGAGCAAGATAAGCGAAATCGCGATATAGTGCGCTACAGTTGCGAAATTAATCCGCTTAATGCCAATGATATCTTAATTCAAAACATCGATTTTGTCAGAGGTGAATTTCTTGAACATACCCAGAAATCGAGCGACGTCTTCTCGGAACAAAACAAACAAGTTCAATTATCGAAGTTCTACCTATTGAATGCCCAAAAAGCCTTAAACGAGTTATCAACGACCTCATTACCTAAAGACTATGCCAAGATGAAAACGGAGCTGGAAGCCTATCTTGAACAGCATTATCAAACAGAGCACGTCAAACACTTTCGATTCAGTGATGACTTCAATATCAAAGGTGAACCTCAATTCGCAATTCTTCAGCTCAATGCTGATAGGGATTATATCAATCCGTATTACCGCATTGAAAATATTGAACAAGACCCCGTCGTTATCGAAAGAATTAAGCAACTAAAAGCGTTACAACAACAAGTTATTGAAATTTTTTATGCGAATAATGCAGATATCGATAATTTATCACCCAAAGGCGCTGTATGTGAAGATAGAGCGACTAATCTGTATGGCCAAATTATCTTTCCCTGCTCCTTTAAATATCAGGTTAAGCATGCCTTTGATGCCATACTATTCCAACAACAGCCCTATATGACAGTTAAAGCCAATCTTCAGCAAGCACTAACTGAATATGATGAAGCCCGAGCCAAACTGGATAAAAAGGATGCCGCTTACGATGAACTTAAAAATGACATCCAGCAACGCTTTTCAACGTTAGCTAAAGATTCCGTCGTCACTCATTTTGAACAAATCGTCGATTTTTCACTGATTAAAGGGCAAGCCCCTGAAATTGCAGATTGTTATTTTAGATTAGCGTTAAATAACGGGATTACCATCGAGCTCGATGACAAAAGCTGCTTTAGCCTCGCTTATCAGAATACCTTCAATCAAGCCTATACCGACCTGATACAGGGCTTTTATATCTCAGATATCAGAGACAAGGTTAACGCACAAATCAACGAAGTTAATGCAAAAGCACAAAATCTTCGCTGACCCTAATCATTTTAATTAAGCATTTTTAATTTAGTCATGCTCAAACACTACCGTAAAAGGAAACATGTTTATGCCATTAATCATATTATGGGTTGGTCTAGCTTTATTATTGGGAATAGTTGCATCAAGCAGCGGGCGTTCATTTTGGGCTTGGTTTATTTTAGGGATTATCATTGACCCGATACTCGCTGGGCTGCTGTATTTGTTAATAGCCAAGGATGCTTAACCATGTTTAAACACTTTTTTAAAAAGCAGTTTATTGCCATTCTAAAGTGGTGGGTGATTGGAATTATTATTTGGCTGGTGGCTTTGCATTACCTTTGATAATTCCGTCAGTTATATAATTTGAAAGTGGTAAGCTTTGATAAACTTGCCACTTATCCAAATGTAGAAAAATAAAATCGCGCAGAAGGAGAGGACATGATGTACAAAGCAACTCTATTCCTATATCAAAATAATCAAATGTCTCATGTACAACATAAGATAATGAAAAAGCGAAATGGCATAATTACGAAAATATCGATTCTAAATTGAGCTAATTCAATAGGAGCTGAACTAATTACGTCCAAAGGAAACTAATTAAGTACAAATTCAACCTATTGATAATAATGACTATTGTTTGTGTTGACTTGCGATTTGAATTGCGGTTTATTGAGGTACATCAAAACCAAACAACCGAGAGATTATTCCATGCGTCATTTTCCTTTAAATGCATTTCCACCCCATCTATATGAAACTATTTTAGAGATTGAAGAGCGTACACAAGCTCCCATTCCATTAATTGCATCATCAGTCATTAGTGCTATTTCATTAGCATGTCAAAGTTTAATTGATGTAAATATTAATGAAACATTAAAATCACCAGTATCGTTATTTTTATTTGTTATCGCAAATTCAGGAGAAAGAAAAACGACAGTTGATAGAATGGTTATGAAACCATTTTATCAACATGATGAGATTTCACTACGTCAATTTGATGAATGTAAAAAAAGTCATACAGTTGAATTACAGATATGGCAGGAGAAAGAAAAAGCAATTTTAGGAAAAATAAGGAAAAAGACAGCTAAAGATCAATGCACTGAGGTGGAATCACTACGTTTACGATGCTTACAAATTGAAAAGCCTACATTGCCTAAATCTCATCGATATATTTATAATAATATTACGCCAGAAGCATTGCAGCTCGCAATGCATGAGCAACATTCAAATATTGGACTCATTGCTGATGAGGGGGCAAATATACTAGATAGACAGGTAATGAAGGATTTAAGTTTTATTAACTCTATGTGGGATGGTGTTAGTTTTCATGTTGACCGTAAAACAACCCAAAGCTTTACGATAGAGGATGGCCGTATTACTTTATCTATGATGGTACAAAAGAAACCATTTGATTTATATTTAAAACGTCAAGGAGAAAAAGCGCGTGGTAGTGGTTTTTTTGCTCGCTGTTTACCTGTCTTTATTGATGAAAGTTTAACAACTCAAGGTGAACGTTTTATTAAATCGCATTCAGATGAATCAAAATATCTCAATTATTTTCATCAACGGATAAGTGATTTATTAACTGAAAATAATGTTAATAAAGAATCTGGTGATAGGAGGTCTCTATCATTTGAGTCAGCGGCTCAATGTAAATGGGGGGAAATATATAATGAGATTGAGTATCGTATTCATCCGGATGAGAAATATGCCAATATGAATGACTTTGCTTCAAAACTACCAAATAATGTCGCAAGACTATCTGCACTACTTAGCTATTTTACAGAAGGAAGCGGTGCAATAAAAAAAGATTATGTTGAGAGCGCTTGGCTATTGTGCGAATGGTATATGGAACAAGCTATTAATTTATTTTCTCATGAAGGTGGTTATTATGAGGCGTTATTATTGTCATGGTTAGATAGGGAGTATTTTCGTCGAAATAATGGTTATGTTAGATTTAATGATATTCGACGTAATGGACCTAACTCTTTAAGGAAAGGAAAACTATTGGAAAGAGTAATATCTAATCTTGTAAAAGTTAAAGCAATTGAGGTTGAATACTCATATCGAGGTGCAAGATTGGTCTATGAGGGTACGCAATTTAATCACAATGAATTTACAAAAAATCCGATTTATTCATTTTATTAAGCTGCTACAGCTGCGATTGTAGCAATGAATCGCAAGAAATTATGGTAAAAAAAGATGAAACTAATATCAGAGTGAAATTATAGTCTGTTAATTTATTAATATATGATTAACTAGCGCTGTATTCTTTAATTATTTATTTTTATTACGCTTAATGTTGTCGGTATAGTAATATATGTTAATATCTGTTTAATTATATGATCCATTTATAGTTGATATAATAATTGAATTCATTTTGATAATAATTAAGTCAACTTTCACTATTATATTAAAGAATGTGTGTTATGGGTTATAAAATAATTATTTAAAACTCATTAGTATTTATCTTTATTGTGGTGATTGTTTTTTAAATTATTAACGTGTAATTTTAAATATTTATTCATACCGACAGATTAATAGTTTGGAACAATAACCGATTGGTATAATAAGATGATGAGACACTCTTATAATATAGAGTATAAAGATTTATTCATTAATGTAATCAATAAATCGGTGGGTGAATTTCCTCGTACTTTAGCTTTACGCGTAGATTTACGTTTTCCGGTTAATTACGAATATAGTGATTCGAATCGGGAGATAACACGTTTTATTGAATCACTAAAAGCTAAACTAAAAGTAGATTGCCTAAGAAAAAATAAACGCTGGGGACGTCATTGGCGAAATAGCCTACGGTATGTGTGGGTGCGCGAAATAGGTAACCTTAATAAATGTAAACACTATCATGTCTTGTTATTACTTAATAAAGATTTTTACCATGGAGCAGGGAGATTTAGTTCAGATAATAGCTTAGCCGCATTAATTCAACAGGCATGGTGCAGTGCTTTAGGTTTATCACCTGCACGGTATGCATCATTAGTGAATTTTTCTAAAAAAGGAGTATTTCATTTAAATGTCAATGGAGAGAATTATGATCAGCAGTTTGCTGAGTTATTAAATCGGATGGACTACTTAGCTAAGGATTACACAAAATGCTATGACGATGGTTATCGATCTATTGGGACGAGTCGAGAGTAAATAAGTAGACTGCTTAACAGACAACTCTAAGCCATAAAGGAACGGACGTTAACTTTAATATAACGTCCGTAATAGCTAATTCATAGTAAAGTAGATTAATATTGGATGAAACCATCTACGCTAGTCTCATTACAATATGATCATTTTTTAGTTATTTGACGGTTAAGCAACCACTCATCTATATCTGCTTCCATCCAGCCAACAGATTGTTTTCCTAATTGTCTCTGTTTTGGAAAAGTGGGATCGTAGCGTTTTGACTTTGGGTTCAGCCAGTCGTATATCGT
The DNA here is from genome assembly GCF_000314855.2 of Providencia burhodogranariea DSM 19968. GTDB lineage: Bacteria > Pseudomonadota > Gammaproteobacteria > Enterobacterales > Enterobacteriaceae > Providencia > Providencia burhodogranariea. The sequence goes on from NZ_KB233222.1 coordinate 506,569, forward strand.
TGAGCGGGCGACGCCAATTTTGGCCATAACCGCACGTATGCGCAAAATTTTCACGGTTTGAGTATGGGGGATCATCTTTCTACCTCATTGAACAGTAAGAGTATAAATTGCTTGTTGAATAACGACTCTCCGTTATTCGCCACCTAGCTGGTATGCGATAGATTGTAATGAAGACGAATAGTGTCTAAAATTGGTAGTTATTAATGACTTTTTTTGACATTGACTTATGCCATCTACTACAAATTTGCAAAAAGCAGCGTTTGATGCGATTGATACCCTTCACTTTGGTCAGGTTTTAATGAGTTTTATCTACGGAAGGTCCATAGCTGATTGGTATCACTACATTCTTACTCTAATTAATGAGGCACTCCAGAAGAAAGGGATTAGCGGCAAGCAAGCAGAGATAACCAAGCATTATCTGCTTAGTGCCCTTGAAATATATTTGTCTGTTGATAATAAATATATTTCAGATTTACATGATTATAGTGAAGAAAATAATTCTGATGGCACACCTTATAATCGAGATATTAGCGAACAATTCATTGAACATAGAAGAAATTATAGCCTTTCATTACTTTGCGCCGTTGCTTGCGAGAATGGTGTGGATAAAAAATTCATTGTTCAGACAACAGCAGAGTGGATAAATAATGAGAAACTAGGTTTATCAACGATGCCCGCTCTTGTCAGGAACCGACTGGTCGAATGTTGTTATGCCATTGAATATCCTGATGCACCTCTCCGTTTTTATCATGAATTAGTAAATCACAATATTATTTTATGTGGAAAACATTCGAGTAAAAAAGATAAATATGCTCAAGAACTAGGTTCAGAACTATCGTTATTGTTCATCCGTGCAGGCTTACTTTTTGAGTTTAAGATGCAGCAAAGAGCGATGGAAATAATGACATCTAATAAGAATAATTACCAAATTAAGATTTCCAAACTTGATTTTGAAAAATCTCGGATATCTCGTAAGAATATAGCGGATTACTATAAAAGACTTATTGATATCTGGTTACTAGAGAAGAATCCAAGTACATTTGCAATTTTTCGATGTAAAGAGCATGTTTCGAAAACAGATGCTGAAAAAATCCTTAAAACAATGAGAAAATTTTATTTGCATAAACGAATGTTTGGTGGCACACAAGGAAACTGGCTAGGAACGCTAGGGGCATTTGAGATTGAGCTCTGCTGTAAGGAAGAACCAAAACGGGCGATTTATTATGAGACAAATAATAGTCTTACAATTTCAGATAAAGTTAAATCAAAACTTTTAGATTATGGCTTTAATGTATCAGCAAGAAGTTTGTATCTACGGCATAAGGCAATAAAAAAAGAGGGCTACTCTAAAATTCTATATTATTACCACTCCGTATTAGGGCTACCATATATCCCCCCTTGGTATCTTAATAAGAATGATTTATACGACTTAGCCCTAGAATACAAAGCGGAAAATGTGAACGAATAACGACGTGTTTATTCATACTGCCTGTTAAATAATTTGTACGGTGACCCTAATTGATGTGCGATTTATTCTTTCATTCTGTAGTTGCGCAAAAATAATATTCACCGACTTGGCTCAGCAGTGATAACCAATCCTTTTTGCGTGGTATGTCGCTATCGTTTGATTATTTATATGTTCACTGTAATAGCTTTTTTATCTCCATAAAAGGCTGAGCAAAGGTAGAGAATTCAAAAAGTCATGATGTAAAAATAAGTGAAGGATATATAATGTTATGTTTTTTAGTAGATACTAATGATCGTTCTTTATTAGCGGTAATCGTAATGTATCTCCGCATGTTTACTTCTTTATCAGTGGTAGTCTAGGCTGCTCTGAATTTGTTATTACAGACATCTATTTTTATATTGGTTAGGATATGGTTGATATTTTGATTATAGTAAGGTCAATATATTATTGAGGCTTGATTGTGGCAATCTTTGATATTGAAAAAGATGAATTACTCGGGCTATCTGATGTTCAGTTAGAAGAGCTAATTGCTCGTCTTTCTGAGGCAGAGGTAGCAGCACATGGTCATAGCCCTGCTAGGGTAAATTGGTCTGGCTCAATCAATGCTCCAGATGATGGTATTGATGTTCATGTTAATGTTCCTGTAACGCAATTAACTACAGGGTTTATTGAAAGGCCGAATACAATTCTTCAATCAAAAAAGCATTCAATGCCTAGGAATGCTATTACAAAAGAAATGGTTATGAATGGCGAATTATCATCAACGATTTCTTTATTAGCTGCACAAGGAGGAAGTTATATTATTGTCAGCTTAGCTGATGATTGTACTACTCCAGTGCTAAACAATCGCATTGAAGCCATGCAAGATGCAGTGAGCAGAGATCCTAATGGCAGTAATTTGCATTTAAGCTTCTATGACCGTTCTAAACTAACTCAGTGGGTGCGCCAACATCCGTCAGTGATGTTATGGGTGAAAAGGACGTTGGGTCGAGGGTACTCTGGCTGGCAGCCGTATGGGGCATGGAGCAACCCACCGCAAGGAGTGGTAGATACTATAATTTTCGCACAAGGTGTGAAGATCTCATTGCCATCAGGAAAAGGTCAGAATCTTAGTATTGAGGATGCAATCGGACCGATGAGAGACTTTGTACGAACGACTAATAAAGCAATTCGTATTACTGGATTATCTGGGGTAGGGAAAACGCGTATCGTACAGGCGCTTTTTGATGAAACTGTAGATACAGTTGGAATAGATGCTCTTGATAGAACAATTGCTGTTTATGTCGATACTGGTGCTGAACCAGAGCCGTCGGCTACAGTCATGTTGGAGAGGCTTATTTCTGAAAACCGACATTCAATTATGATCCTTGATAATTGTCCGTCAGACCTCCATGCAGACTTGGCTAAAAGGGTTTCTACTGCATGTGACAATGTAAAACTCATTACTATTGAGTACTACGATATTAGGGATGATAAGCCACAGACCACAGATGTAATTCACATAGAGACAGTAGGGCCGGAAGTCGCTGAAAAATTACGGCTTCGTCGTTTTCCTAATATAGGTCAGAACAATGCTCGTAGGATTGCAGAGTTTGCAGATGGTAATGCAAGAGTCTCTTTGGCAATAGCTGAGAGGGTGGAAGAGGGGGAAAGTTTGGCTCAACTATCCGACGCTCAATTGTTTAACCGTTTATTCGATCAGCGTAATCACCAAAATGATGATTTAAGGGAGCAAGCTGAAATATTATCTTTAGTATATTCATTTTCGATTTCTGATCCCGATGTAAGGGAAAGTGAATTAGAAGTATTGGGCTCTCTTTCTGGGTATTCTAAAAACCAATTATTCCGCACAGCCAAAAAATTACTAGATAGGCATATTGTACAAAAAAGAGCTCATTGGCGAGCTATTTTACCTCATGCTATTGCGAACAGATTAGCATCGTCAGCACTTGATAGTATCCCCACCGAACAACTTAGGGCAACCTTTGAAGCATCGAGCAATCAACGTTTATTAATGTCATTTGCTCATCGATTAGGGTTGTTACATGACCATCCTGTAGCCATCGAGATTGTTGAAGGTTGGTTACAACCTGAAGGACTGTTAGGGAAAATTCTAGAGCTAGATGATTCACAAATAAGGATGTTGGAATATATCGCTCCAGTGGCACCTGATACGTTATTGAACCGAATTCAGGTAGAACTCATTGACTCTAATTTCAAAGAGTTAAAGCGCTATGACTCTCGTCGAACAACGACTATCAAACTATTGCAAGCCTTAGCTTATGAGCCTAGAAACTTTGTGCAATGTGCTAAATTGTTAATTCGAATTGCAGATAATGAAAAAGAAAGTAATAACCATGATGATGCGGGGCAAAAGCTCACTAAATTCTTTCAAGCATATTTATCAGGCACCCATGCTTCTATAGAGCAGCGTATTGAAATTATGAATGAATGCCTTACTTCAGATATCGTTGCTCGTAGATCTTTAGGGCTTAAAATGCTTTCAACTGCTCTTGATGGTGGTTTCTGGTCAGGTATTGGGTTGTATGAATTTGGCGCTAAGCCTAGAGATTTTGGATTCGAGCCTGACTACGATGAACTGGTTGAGTGGCGTCATACTTTTATTAATTTTGCATTACAATTAGGGATCTCAAGTGATCTTGAGTTGAAAAACTGTGCTCGACAAATTCTGGCGAATCAGTTTAGAGGAATGTGGTTTCAAGAAGCGATGAGAGAAATACTTATCGATGTAGCTCGTAAATTGCATAATGACTCTCCTTGGGGAGAAGGTTGGATAGCCATTCGTTCAGTGATCTATTTTGATTATACTGAACATCAAAATCATCAAGAAGTTGAATTATTATCAGATAATCTGGCCGCTTTAGAAAAAGAGTTAGAACGCAAAGGTATTTCCCCAAAAGCCTCACCCATGACGCCAGAGCAAGTTGAAATTCGTGAGTTGAAAAAGAAAATTGCACGACTTGAAGAGCATAATGAGATCTTAAAAAAGGCTACAGCGCTGGTGATGTCGGACTCTCTGAACAATTCTCGCTGATCGAGAAACTCAGTCGGCGCTTTAGCATTAAAAAATTGTGTGATGTATTCAGGGTTCATCGCAGTAGTTACCAATATTGGTGTCATCGCACCAAGACGCCTTCAGTAGAACAGGTTAGGCTTCGAGCTTTAGTACGGGAAGCCCATGAAAGCAGTCACGGCTCTGCTGGGGCACGTACTATTGCAGACATTGTATCGAATACAAAGCAGGTTCCTTTAACGCGTTACCGTGCAACTAAGCTGATGAAATTACTTGGCTTAGTGAGTTGTCAAATGCCGAAACATCGGTATAAAAAAGCGGTGCAAGAGCATGTAGAAATACCGAATTATTTAGCACGCCAATTTGCAGTGACAGAGCCGGATCAAGTTTGGGTAGGTGATGTGACCTATATTTGGGCGGGTAATCGTTGGATGTATTTAGCTGTTGTAATGGACTTGTTTGCACGAAAACCGATTGGCTGGGCAATGTCCTTATCACCCAATAGCCAGCTAACAGGAAAAGCGTTATCAATGGCTTTTGAATCAAGAGGCAAGCCCAAAAATGTTCTGTTTCATTCGGATCAAGGAAGTCATTATACAAGCCGAGTCTACCGCCAATTATTATGGCGTTATCAAATAAAACAAAGTTTATCTCGCCGAGGAAATTGTTGGGATAATGCACCAATAGAACGCTTTTTTAGAAGTTTAAAAACAGAGTGGGTGCCGATGATAGGTTATCGAAGTTTTACTGAAGCTCAGCAGCAAATAATCCGTTATATAATTGGATATTACAGTCAACTCAGACCCCATCAATATAATGGTGGATTAACGCCCAATGAATCGGAACGATTATATTGGAGAAACTCTAAAACCGTGACCAATTTTTGTTGACCACTTCAGAAAAATCTATGGGACAGAGGGAATAACTAGTTTTTCTATTGGATCCATGCTTAAAGAGAATGTCCCAATCAATCTTCCATGGACTCGATTATTCAATAGCCATATAGGCATCTTCGGTAACACAGGAAGCGGTAAGTCTAATACGCTAGCAAAGCTTTATACTACCCTCTTCAACGAGAGAATCGATGCACTGAAGCATAAGAGTCAGTTCGTTATCATTGATTTTAATGGCGAATACACTGAAGACCAGCTCCTATCGGCCAAAGACAAACGGATAATTATCCTAGATTCTAAAAAGGCTAAGCACAAATTTCAGATAGAAGCTGTTCATTTTTGGGATGTAGAAACCTTGAGTCTTTTATTCCAGGCCACTACTAACACACAACAGCCATTCTTGCGTCGCGTTCTGTCTGGCAAGAACAAATTTAGGACTACGCCGCTCAAAAGGTATGTGGAAAAGGTTTTTGAGAAAGTTTTTAGCACTGGTGAGGCGAAATCAGATGCATTAGACTTGGGGCGTGAAATTGCGCGAATGATTGAATGCGATTCGTTGCAGGAGCATCTGAAGGGAATTACTTATTATAACAAAGATAAGTATTTTAGGCACAGCAACGGAGTTTACTATAATTCAAATGGCAATGGCTTTGACGAAAATATCAAGCCCATAATTGATGAGCATATTGATTTGGACGGAGTCGACCAGTTCGACGAACTCATCTTGAGATGCTACCTTCAACTCTGTTCAGATGTCGTATTCGGTTATGCTCAATATGAACACATTCAGCCTGTTCTTGCCAGAGCCAAATCATCCATCTCGGCTCTTCGCAATGTTCTTGAAATTGTTGATGAGGCACCACAACCACATGTCTTACATGTTATATCTTTGAAGAAATGTAAGAATGAGATAAAGAAGATCTTGCCATTGCTCATAGCCAAGAATTTCTATATAAATCATAAGGACGCTGAGAGCCTTAAGAGTCCACCGAGTCGGACTCTTCACCTCATCATTGACGAGGCTCACAATATTTTGTCTGAGCAGTCTACTCGCGAGCATGAAATCTGGAAAGACTACCGACTTGAACTCTTTGAAGAAATCATCAAGGAAGGGCGAAAGTATGGCGTCTACCTCACACTATCCAGTCAGAGGCCAGCCGACATTTCACCGACCATTGTTTCTCAGATTCACAACTTTTTCATACACCGATTGGTAAACGATCGCGACCTCATGCTGTTGGACAACACAATTAGCACATTGGACTCTAGTTCCAAGGCTCTCATCCCAACTCTAGCTAAAGGTTGTTGCGTGGTCACAGGAACAGCATTTGATCTGCCAATGATCTTAAAAATTGATCCGTTGCTAAAGCAGCATAGACCCAGCAGTGATGATGTAAATCTTGAAGAACTTTGGGCACAGCCTAGTGTTTAGGACTGAATTTCGTACTGTCGCTCCGTTGCTCATTATCCATTGTAATTACGAGGACGCACTGGCTGTTGATATCTTCTGCTAACTTTGTGGATGGTGAGCATAATTATCATGGATTTTATGTATTATGATGTTATAAACGTTAGCTTCTGACACGAAAGTGCCCTTCTCCACTACTCCTAAAATAAGACAGCTATAATTAGATTTTCTGCCCTAAAAATATCACTGCTGCTGTAAACGATAAATACAATCAATCTATATTATATTGAATATCTTGATAACTATAAAATAAAATTAGTGAGATAATTAATAAAACAAGTACAAATCTTTTATTTAATAACATTAAAAATATGGCATAGAGATGTTTATTTCTAAATTTATGGTCATACCATTGGTCATGAATTATTTTACTATATAAGTTAAGTATCATATTTTTCATCAGAATTACCATTTTTTTTAATGTGACCACCTTGCACTTCATTGATTTTTTTATAATCAATTTTTATTATTTCTTTTTTTAGTTTTCGAGCTAGCGTGATTTCCTTTTGGGTCCAAGGGGATAAGTGATAGTTGTCTGAAATTATAGCCATAAAATAATCCGATGAGATTAGTTCATTAAATACTCGTTGTTGCTTGTTTTTACTATCATTATGTAGTAGGTCTATGTAACAAGAATAACCTAATTGCTGTAGCATCCCTTCAATAAATCTCAAGCTATAGATATCTACTTTATTACCTCTTGTTGTATAACTTACGAATATTTTCTTTTTTTTTTGCAAAATACAAAAAGAATAATAATGCATAGAAGAAATATTAATATTAACCATGTCATTATTTTTGTCGAACTTGTTAAGTAAGTTAATGCTATGCTCACCATTAAGTAGATTATTATATACATGATCATACTAGAGTTAAAAAAAGAAGAAATCCAATTTGTTTCTTTTAAATTGAATAGTTCTGGATTACTCTCAATAGATAAAAGTTTCTTGAATCTTGATTGACGCTCTCTATTTTTTCGCTGGAAAAAATAAGTTGTCGCATCAGTAATGTGAAACAGTATTGTTATTAATAAGGTGGCAAAAATTGATGTGAGTATTATTTCTAAATCGGTACTTTTAGCATCATTAGAAAAATGCAATTTAGATAGAAAGAAACCATTAAAAATACCAATGGTCGTTATACATAATTTTTTTATTTCAAAAGATGATTTACTAATTTCTAATATTGAAGCATGAAGCTCTTTAACTTCATTAATCAACATGTTATTTTCTTTTTTATCAGTCATTTCTTCAAATTATGTCTATTTAAGTTATGTCTACTTTTTCATTTTAATCTTTATGTATATAAAGATAAAGAAATTTTTAATGTGGGAAGTACATACACTATGCAGTGGTCGTCAAAATTTGACTGCAGAATGAAAACTTTTAGGCCCAGCCAAAGACTGCTTCTGGCACAAAATTAACATTCAGACGATGCATAGCCCTGTACTCTTATAGCGCAATTAAAATTCGAACTGGCGCACAAATTACCCAACTAGCGATATCCCTCTTATCCCGCCTTCAATAATACTTCCCCTATCAGCCGATTCAATAAAATCAGCCCACCATTGCATCATAGGGCGTCTTTGCTCTAGGTAGTCACTACGATTATAGGCACGTCTAACTTCGTTTTTATCAACGTGGGCTAGGGCGGCTTCGATAACATCAGGTGGGAAGCCTTGCTCATTGAGAGCGGTGCTGGCAATTGATCGAAGACCGTGAGAAACCAGTACACCGCCGAATCCAGCACGTTTTAATGCAGCATTGACGGTTTGGCTATTCATGGGTTGAGTCGGCTTGATACGGCTAGGAAAGATAAACTCACGATTACCACTGAGAGGTTTCATTAGCTCTAGAATAGCTAAAGCAGCTTCAGATAACGGAACGGTATGTTCACGGTTCATCTTCATTCTAGCAGCAGGTATCTTCCATTCCTTGGTCTCAAAGTTGATTTCATCCCAACGGGCTTCAGCGGCTTCAGCAGGGCGCGAGATGGTGAGTAGCTGCCACATGAACAGGCATCGAGTAGATAGGCTAATACTAGCTGTACGCATTGTCTGCATGAGCTTTGGTAGCTGATCAGGGGGAATACTTGGCATATTCTTTTTCTTGGGTTTTTCAAAAGCCTTGCCAATATTGATACTCGGTACGGCATCAATTAAGCCAGTATTTTGAGCATAGATCATCACTTCGTTGATACGCTGACATAGGCGACGAACCGTTTCTAGCGCACCTCTAGCTTGAACCGGTTGTATTGCTTGGACCAATATATGCGCTTTGATATCAGTAACGCTGATGTCACCAATGGCAGGGAACACATCTCGTTCAAGTGAACGCCAGATATCATTACCGTAGTCTTCTGTTACAGTGGACTTCTTCACTTCCCACCAACGTTCAGCAACAAGTTGAAAGGTATTTGTCTTAGCTTCTAAGCTGTTACGGACTTGCTCTTTATGGTGATCTTGTGGGTCTATTTGTTTAGCGAGCAGTGTTCTTGCTTCAAGGCGATAGCTACGTGCATCCGCAAGGCTGACGGCAGGGTAAGAGCCTAGGCTCTTTTTAGCTCGCTTTTTAGTGAGAGGTCGAATGTAGCGAAATGACCACAGCTTGCTGCCATTGGATTTAACCAATAGTTCTAATCCATCGCCATCATAGAGGACATAATCACTCTGCTTTGGTTTTGCTGCATCGATCTCTTTTGCTGATAAGGGTTTGGTTTGTCTTGCCATTTTTGATGTTCCATTGTTTTTAGGCACCTCAAAAACTATAAAGGTTAACGAGGTGCCTATCAAGGTGCCTAAGATGATTGGATTTAATTAGGTGACATCAGACTGCGCAGGACATAAAAAAGCCCGCAACTCATTGAGTTAGCGGGCTTTTCAGTCTTCTTTGGACGTCCTTAGAAGATAATTTGGTGGAGCTGGCGGGAGTTGAACCCGCGTCCGAAATTTCTACATCCTCGGTACTACATGCTTAGTCTAGTCTTTAAATTCATTTGCCAGCTGCGGACAGACACGCTACTAACAAACTATCCTGATTATATTTAATGCTTCAACCTCAGGCAAGGCATCCACACGAGCTCTTTTGGGTTTGACTTCTCTTGATCCCCGTCCTAAAAGCGGAGGCTAGGGAGAGAAGGCTCTAAGCAGGTTATTAAGCTGCTAGTGCGTAGTTTTCGTCGTTTGCGACTATTTTTTTGCGGCTTTTAACGAGGCCAACCGCCCCTCGGCATGCACCTTGGGTTTCGCAAATCCCGTCGAATCCAGAATCAGCCCCAAGTTGTTGAACGCAGTATAACAGGAAAATATCCTAAAAAGCTAGAACTTAGCGATTAGAATGTTTCATTATACGTGCTTTATCTAACTGCCACTCGCGATCTTTTATATCAGAACGCTTATCATGTGCTTTTTTACCTTTTGCAACGCCAATTTTGACTTTGCACCAAGCATTTTTCCAATAAAGTGAAAGAGCGATGACTGTGTAACCGTCACGATTAACTCTGCCGTAAAGAGTATCTAATTCTCGTTGATTTAATAACAATTTTCGACTGCGGGTTGGATCGCAGACAACATGAGATGATGCTACATTCAACGGCGTAAAGTTTGCACCAAATAGATATGCTTCACCATCTCTAAGCAAGACATAGCTATCACCGATATTTGCTTTACCAGCACGTAGTGATTTGACTTCCCAACCCTGTAAGGATAAGCCTGCCTCGAACTCTTCTTCGATAGAATATTCGTGGCGAGCACGTTTGTTCATGGCAATTGTTGCCGAACCGGGTTTATAAGCTTTTTTCTTTGTCATAGTTTCGCCATTATACTGTAAGCTGAATTGAAATAAATCTTTCTACGCTTAAAAATGTGCCAATTGTGCAATAATTATCCTTAATCGGTTTTGTTTTTTGTTTAACCAATCAACGGTGGTATTATATGTGCAGTTTTTGGGGATGGGAATTGATATGCCACAGATTAGTCGCTCTGCGTTAGTTCCGTTCAGCGCAGAACAAATGTACAAACTTGTTAATGATGTTATAGCATATCCAAATTTTTTACCTGGGTGTGTAGCGAGCCGTGTAATTAGTCATAGTGATGATGAAATGACGGCTTCAGTGGAAGTTTCAAAAGCTGGTATCAGTAAGACCTTTATAACTAAAAATGTCCTGGAGGATAATAAATGTATCCATATGCATTTGGTGGAAGGGCCTTTTCGTAAGCTAACAGGTGGATGGCGTTTTATCCCTCTAAGCTCAGATGCGTGCAAAATTGAATTTCACCTTGATTTCGAGTTTACCAACAAATTAATTGAACTGGCATTTGGCAAAATCTTTAAAGAGCTTGCTAATAATATGGTTCAGGCTTTTACACTTAGAGCGAAGGATGTATACAGTGTCTGAGTTAAATGTAGAGGTTACCTATGCATTACCTGAAAAACAATATTTATTGCAGGTAAAAATTGCAGAAGATGCGACAGTCGAAGATGCGATTATCGCTTCTGGTATTCTTGCACTAAGAACAGATATTGACCTTAAAAAAAATAAGGTCGGCATTTATAGTCGCCCAGCGAAGCTTAGTGATAACTTACAGGAAGGCGATCGAGTTGAAATATATCGGCCTTTGATTGCTGATCCTAAAGAGCTACGTCGCAAAAGAGCTGAAAAATCTAAGGATAACAAAAAGTAATTGTTATTTTTTGAAATCTTCTAGTGAACCTGAACCGAGAATATTCTCGGTTTTTTTATTCCTATTAGTTAGTCAAAATTTATTCTTAGCTTATTGAATTGGGGGGGATAGAAGAGTGATTTTAAAGGATAATAACTACCTGCTTAGATAATTGTAGTGCAGGTAGTTATTACATATTCAACTGATAGCAAGGTTGCTAATTAATCTTAATGAGTTAGCAATTTTTGTGTGGATGAAGTTGCTTGTTTTTTATCAGTAATTGGTTCTATAGTTTTGGATTCATCAGTGTTCGTCGCTGTAGCTACCGGATCTACTTTAGGTTGCGAGTTTTGAATTTCTTTTGTTTCCATGGACTCCTGCGCTGCAAGGTTCTTCTCATTTTTGATCTCGGTAAGAATTCCGTTACGGTCAAAATTGAGTGTTAAAGTCTCTTGTGTAACGGGATCATGGCCAAGCTCTTGGCGGAATACATAATACCAAGTTTGAGTACCAAACGGGTCGGTTAACATTGGTGTGCCCAAAGTATAAGCGACCTGTTGCTGAGTCATTCCTTTTTGAATTTTAGCAACATCTTTCGCTGTCAGGTAATTACCTTGGTTAATATCAGGGTGATAGACAAGACGCTCCATCATTGAACAGCCCGTTGACATTAATGCGAGTGATAGTGCAGCAGCGGTTAACAGTTTATAACGCATGGATATCTCATTCCTTTTGGAGTCAGAACATCAATGATAATCGACATTGATACAATTTAAAACCTTCCATATTGACTCTAAGACCACATGAGAGCAAAAAAGTTGTTAAAATTTATGCTGCAAGCAACTCTTTTGCGTTTGCCAGTGTATTTTTTGTGACTTCACTGCCAGCTAAAAGACGAGCAAGTTCTTGTAAACGTGATTTTTTATCCAGGAGTTGCATATGTGTTTCTGTTTCAATTCCGTTAGTCTCTTTACTAACATAAAAATGATAGTGCCCACAGCCTGCAACTTGAGGTAAATGTGTTACACACATAACCTGCGTTGATTCCCCTAACTCACGTAATAATTTTCCTACTATGGCAGCGGTAGGACCACTAATTCCGACATCTACTTCATCAAAAATCAGAGCGGGAGTATCCATTTTTTTAGCTGTTATGACTTGGATAGCTAGTGCAATGCGTGATAACTCACCACCAGATGCAACCTTAGCAAGTGCTTGATGTGGTTGCCCCGGGTTTGTCGTGACATTAAATTCAACTTTACAAGCTCCATCTGGTTGTAAATGTTCTGGAGTGAATCTAATATCAATAGTAAATTGCCCATGAGGCATAGAGAGTTGGTGCATACTATTGGTAATTAATTGGCTAAGTTCTTGTGCGTACTCTAAACGAATATGGTGTAGAGTTTGAGCGCACACAATAGCTTGTTGATGATCAGCTCGTACTTGCTCGCTTAATACTTCACAATCTTCGCTTTGACTCGCTATTTTTTCTTGTTCATCCAATAGTTGCTGATACAAATCAGGCAAAGCTTCTGGCGTGATATGGTGTTTGCGAGAAAGACTTATTTGTTTTGAAATACGCTGTTCAAGCTCAAACAAACGATTAGGATCCAGCTCATATTGACCACAATAATGCCTGAGTTCCTCGCTTACTTCGCTAACTTGAATGGATGCTTCTTCAAGCATATCTAATAAACTAGAAAATTTAGTATCTAAAGACGCTAATTCATCAAGTTCACTTTTAGCAATATTTAACAAACTTAGAATATTGGCATCATCATTATCAGACAAAATTTGCATAGCGTTTTGCCCAAGCATTAAGAATTGCCCGTAATTTGCGAGTTGCTTATATTCTTGCTCGATATTTTCAAACTCACCTTGGATCGGAGAAAATTCACTGAGTTCTTTTAAATGATAATCAAGTAATTGTTGGCGCGATTCGCGTTCTTGCATCTGTTTTTGGAACATAGCGAGTTGCTGGCAAGAGTCGTGCCATTTCTGCCATGATTGTTTCATCTGTGAAAGTAAATCTTGCTGATTGGCGTAGGCATCTAGCAATGATTTTTGATGTGCATTATCGAGTAAAAGCTGGTGTGCGTGCTGGCCGTGAATTTGAATGAGCAAGGTACCAAGTTCACGAAGTTGTGAGAGCGGCACAGCAGTGCCATTAATAAACCCTCGCGAGCGGCCATCAATGGTTATGGTGCGACGTAAAAGGCATTCATTGTGATTATCTAGCTCATGAGAAATAAGCCATTTTGTGGCCTTTTCTGCGTCTATTAAGGAGAAGCGCGCGCATAAATCAGCTCTTTGCGCACCGGGACGAACCATATTAGTCTCGCCTCTATTACCCAAACAGAGTCCTAGTGCATCAATAGCGATAGATTTACCTGCACCAGTTTCACCCGTAATTGTGGTCATACCGCTACGAAAATCAATTTCCAGATCACGAACGATAGCAAAATTATTAATGGTAAGTTGGGTAAGCATCTGCGCTCTCCTGTGAAAATAAACACCTGTGTTTGCGTACAGTGTATCCTGTTTTTTTATACAGTAAAGAGGCAGATGGAAAAAATTAAAAAGTTTTTTCGCCCATCCTAGTTTTGAACTTAGTGTATTGAAATAGTTATAGTCTTTTGGATGAACAAGGTTGAGGCTTTTATTACTTCGTTTAATAACAACCTCTTCTCCATCTTGTATAGGAAGCATAATTTGGCTATCACAACTCACTTCATAGTCAATATTATTACGTAAAAATTTCAATCGAATACTGCTATCACTGCTGATAACTAATGGACGGGATGAAAGAGTGTGGGGAAACATAGGTACTAGTACAATTGCATCTAAATTAGGCATTAAGATAGGGCCACCAGCTGATAATGAGTAGGCTGTTGAGCCAGTTGGAGTTGCAATAATTAGCCCATCAGAGCGTTGTGAAAAAGCAAAACGGTCATCAATGTAGACTTCAAATTCAATCATATGAGCCACTTTACCCGGATGCAAAACTATCTCATTGATAGCACTGCTTTTACGTGCTTTTTGATTAGGTTTTATCACCTGTGCTTCAAGCAAAAAACGTTGCTCTTCATGATATTCGCCCTCAAGTACACGAGAAAGTTGCTGTAAAGCATTATCAGGGTCTAGATCAGTAAGAAACCCTAAATTTCCGCGGTTAATACCAATTACTTTGTTATTATATCGAGACAAAATTCTGGCAGCGCCAAGCATATTGCCATCCCCACCAACAACGATGACTAAATCTGCTAGTTGTCCTATCTCAGTAAGATTACCTGTATTTGCATTTTGCAGATTTAAATCTTTGGCGACTTGTTTATCAATAATAGCGTTATAATTTTTTGATAGCAGCCAATTGTAGATTAGTTCATGGGTGGACAAAGCTTCAGGATGCCGTGGATGACCTACAATGCCGATAGTTTTAAAATGTATTTTTTGCGTGCTTTTATTTTTACGCATATTTTTTTGGTCTTTCATTGCATAACTTCCCTTGAATCCCTGTTTTATATCCCCATAATACTCTATTAGATGGGATTAATGCTAAATACGCGGAGATATTCATGAGTAGTAAAGAACAAAACATGCATGATGAGCAAGCCCCTGAGCTGAATGAAACACAAAAAACAGAGCAAGAGCTGGACGCAGAGCAGGCAGAATCACAAGCGGATGTGCAAGAATTAACAGCGCGTATTGCTGAGCTAGAAGAAGAACTTGTTGCTTCACGGAAAGTTGAACGTGAAGCAATGTTACGTGCGCATGCAGAAATTGAAAATATTCGTCGTCGTACTGAACAAGATATCGAAAAAGCACATAAATTTGCTCTTGAGAAATTTTCTAACGAGTTATTGCCTGTTATCGATAATTTGGAACGCGCTATCGATGCAGCTGATCATGAAAATGAAAATTCTAAGGCAATGCTAGAAGGGTTAGATTTAACGCTAAAAACCTTTTTAAGTGCTGTAGAAAAATTTGGAATTGAAGTTGTTGCTGAATCTAATGTGGCATTTAATCCAGAAGTTCATCAAGCGATGACGATGATAGAATCGCCAGCTCATCAGCCAAATCAAGTGATTGATGTTATGCAAAAAGGTTATGTTTTAAATGGTCGTTTATTAAGACCTGCAATGGTTATTGTGTCAAAATAAAGCTATTTCAAATATTTAATCTAAAACCGGGCGATGTTAGGTCTCCCGGTTTTTTTATGTCTATAGGTAATGGTTAGTCTTCAATTACTGGATTCCAATCGATAGGCTTAAGCCCTTGTTGTTGTAATAAGTCATTGGTTTGTGAGAAATGTTGGCAGCCTAAGAAGCCACGATGAGCAGACAGTGGGGAGGGATGTGGAGCCTTTAGGACATGATGACGTTTAGTATCAATGATGCGACCTTTTTTTTGAGCATGTGAGCCCCACAACAGGAAAATAACGCCTTTTCTGTGTTCATTGATGGTTGCTATCACCTTATCTGTAAATGTTTCCCAACCTAAATGTGCATGAGAATGTGCCTTTCCTTGTTCAACGGTTAAGACTGTATTTAATAACAATACACCTTGGTGTGCCCAACTAAGTAAATAGCCATGTTTGGGGCGTATAAAACCTGGGATATCTTTTTCTAATTCTTTGTACATATTGACTAATGATGGTGGTGGTTTAATGCCAGGAAGAACTGAAAAAGATAAGCCATGCGCTTGTCCTAGGCCATGGTAGGGATCTTGCCCTAAAATAACCACTTTAACATCCGCGAGCTCTGTATATCGAAAGGCGTTAAAGACATCTTGTTGTGGTGGAAAAATTGTTTTTCCTTTCTCTCGTTCATTAGCTACATAAGCTAGCGTATCTTTAAAATAGGTTTGATCTTTTTCTGCGCCGATAACATCGTGCCATGTTTGAGTGTTTGACATGAAAATTCCTATAATAATCAAATATAGCTATAAGCTTACTGGTTCAGCTTCGAGATATAAAGGTGAGTTTCCATATATTTAATTAAAATAATTTTTAACTATGGTTAAAATTTTTGATTTTATGTGGAGCGTGAAAATTGATTTAAAACATGGTGTTGACCTTTAATTGGTTAATTGCCACTCGAAATTATTGATTAATATCAAAGAACCTGAGAGGGCTAGCTGGTATATAGTGTATAGAGACATTGGTTAGACCATATAGCCAATTAACAGTTAAATGAACGGATTTATCTAAATCCTGCCCGAACGTGGAGGTTGACATGATTACAGGTATTCAAATTACTAAAACTGAAAATACAGCTTTATTGAATTCTTTTTGGTTACTTGATGAAGAGAAAAACGAAGCACGTTGTGTTTGTGCAAAAGCTGATTATAACGAAGGACAAGTTGTAGCTAAAGATGAATTGGGTGCTTTTGAGTACCGTGAAGTTCCTTTAGAGGTTAAGCCAACGGTCCGGGTTGAAGGCGGTCAGCATTTAAATGTTAATGTTCTGAGCCGTGAAACATTAGAAGATGCTGTTAAAAATCCTGAGAAATATCCTCAGTTGACTATTCGTGTTTCAGGCTATGCTGTACGGTTCAACTCACTGACCCCAGAACAGCAACGTGATGTTATTACTCGTACTTTCACTGAAAGTCTATAATAGCTGTATAGTTTAAAATACATATATTAGTTTATAATTTTAAAAGCCATTGAATTAAATGGCTTTTTTGTATTCCTCTAATAAAGTACATTGTTTTTCCTTCTAGTAATTTCCACTTTAATTATCTCCCTTGTTCTACCATTATTCGGGAGAGTCTATGTCTACAATTAATCAGATCACATATCCTCAATTTTATGAGAATGAAGTTTCCCTTATCAGAGAAACGGTTAATTTTTATCAACGAAAAACGTTGCTTTCACCTTCATGCTCTAAAATTAATGCATGGCCTCGTACTATATCAGCTGAGCAATTTTGGGGCCGTAATCCCCAAAGCAATGACTATCTTTTAGGTTTAATTGCAAATGGTGTTTATTTTAAAAATTGGAAAACCATATATGAGATAGAGAGACTTAATCATCAACAGCTTAAGGAACTTGGTATTGATTCAAGCTTATTAAGAGATAAATCAACTGGATTTGAAGCAAATATTTGTCGTTATTATGATTTGTATATTATTAGTTTTGGCGGTTCTAATGAGTTGATAGATATATATGCAGATTTACGTCAAGGACTCGGTTATTTTGAGCCTCAATATTTCCAAGCAATTAACTTAGCTAATATTTTGTATAAAGCAGTTAATGGTAAAATGATCTGTACAGGGCACTCATTAGGCGGAGGTCTTGCAACATTTGCTTCCATAGCCAGCCAATCACCCTGTATTTCATTCACTTCCGCAGGGGTCTCAGCTAATACCTTAAAGCAAATTGGAATGGATTATTATAAAGCAAAAAAAATGTCTGAAGATGGATTGGTGCGATATTATGTTGTCCGTTATGACTGGTTGGATTGGTTACAATCATTAAAACCAGCTCCACCAGCGTTGGGGAATAAAATTCTATTAGATTATCACGGTAAAAATAGTTCTTGGTTAGATTGGCTGCCTCATAATTATGTAACAAGGAATTTTATCGCTCATTCTATGTTCAAAATTCTTAAAATGATGTGTCATTTCGCACCATGGGAACATTATGCTGACATGATTTATAACGATAGTTATGAGCAACTTGAAAAATTTAATGATGAGTTACTTTTATTTAATAACAATGAATTAAAAAGCTGGAAAGGTTGTTGTCAAAAAAGTATTCAACAAGAAAATATTACTGAATTTTCGAAGCTAGTCACATTGAGCAATAAGCCTGTAAATATTAGTGAACTTGTCAGTTATTCAGTCAGGTCAATTAATGCCGAATTTATGAAGCTTCTATTTGATTCATCCTACGCAAGTGAAATTAAAAAACATCATTTAGGTCACGAAAGAACTTATTTACATCTTACAGCCCAAACAGGAAGATTGGCTCAGTCAAGGGTGCTCTTAAAGAATAATTTTGCGGTCAATGATATAGATAGTTTTGGTAATACACCGCTACATGAGGCTTTAAATAGCCATGCGTTATTAGTTGCGGAATTATTACTCAGTCAAGGTGCGAATTGGCGCATTAGAAATAATCAAGGTTATAATTGTAGTGATATATTAAATAATCATATGGTTAACGTGGATTCACTTTCTTATCAAGGAAAAATGATACAAAAAAAACTTAACCAAATGATGAAATAAAAAACGGGCCGAAGCCCGTAAATCAAATTATTCTGTTTTATCTTTGCTTTCTGCCACAATAGGATTTGTAGGTTTACGGCGTTTACCAATATTTTTCTTATCACGAAGACGGACTTTTTCTTTCTTTTTAGTCTCTTCTTCTTTTTTCTTCTCTTTACGTTTCGCCAGAACTTTCTTTGATGGTTTTGGCTTATTCAACATTGCATCTGATGGCGCTTTGGTCGTAGGACGTAGAGAGTCAACAACTCGTATTTTAATTGGATCTTCAATATAACGAGTCACTTTTCCGAATAAAGGATAATCATGCGCTTCAACTAGCGAAATTGCAGTCCCTTTTTTGCCAGCGCGGCCTGTGCGTCCAATACGGTGTAGGTAAACATCAGCAGTGTATGGTAAATCAAAGTTAAAAACATGGCTGACATCATCAATATCTAAACCACGAGATGCGACATCAGTTGCCACAAGTACTTTTACCTGTCCACTAACAAGTCGACGAACAGCTTCGGTACGTTTTGCTTGAACCATTTCACCTTCAAGATAACAAGGTTCAATGCCTGCATCACGTAACCATTGTACTACTTCACGAATGCGTTCACGTTTACGTACAAATACAATTGATTTAGTCACATCATCCTGTTTTATCAGATGACATAATAAAGCTGTTTTATGTTCTAACGTATCTGCACGATAATAAAATTGTTGTATTTTTTTACGTTCGCGACGAGAAGACTCTGCATCAATTTCAATCGGGTCTTCTAAAAGACGCTCTGAAAAATCACGAATTGCTTCGCCTTCAAGAGTTGCGGAAAACAGCATGGTTTGCTTACGCCAGCGTGTTTCACCTGCAATTGTTTCGATATCATTCGCGAAGCCCATATCAAGCATACGGTCGGCTTCATCAAGAATAAGAATCTCAACGGCACGGCAGTCAAAATTTTCTTCTTTGATGTATTGAAGTAAGCGGCCAGTGGTCGCAACGACGATATCCTGGTTCTCACTGAAAACTTCAGCATGGTTCATATAGGCGACACCACCAGTAATAGTGGCGATATCTAGATGATTATGTGCGCATAACTCTTTTGCTTGCTCTGCAACCTGCATTGCCAGTTCACGTGTTGGTGTTAATACGAGAACTCGCGGAGGACCTGATTTTTTTCTTGGAAAATCAAGTAAGTGTTGAATGGCTGGCAGCAAAAATGCTGCTGTTTTCCCTGTGCCAGTAGGGGCTGAACCTAAAATGTCACGGCCATCCATTGCTGGAGGGATCGCAGCTTCCTGTATCGCAGTAGGGCGTTCATAGCCTTTATCTGCCAGCGCGTTAATCAGGCTTTCATCTAGTTCAAGTTCAGAAAATGTGGTTGCAGTCATGATATACCTCTATTTGGGGCGCTGATTATAAACAGGTTAGCCAAATTGTTCATCTTAAAATATTCATCTTTCAGCGAAGTGTACCTGTTTTAGTTCTCGGCTGGCAGTAATATTGCCATA
Source organism: Providencia burhodogranariea DSM 19968 (assembly GCF_000314855.2). Lineage (GTDB taxonomy): Bacteria > Pseudomonadota > Gammaproteobacteria > Enterobacterales > Enterobacteriaceae > Providencia > Providencia burhodogranariea. The sequence continues at coordinate 526,813 of NZ_KB233222.1, forward strand.
AAAAGTGTTTTCTATAGGTGAAAAACACTTAACTGAGAATGTTGATCAGCCAAGTATGGTAAGGGATACCAACTAAATCAATCAGTACAGCACCACTTAAAGGGGCAATCATAAAGGCTTTCATTGAAACTTGTTTGTAACGTTCACAAACTGAAGACATATTTGCCATTGCATTTGGTGTAGTACTTAATCCATGACCTATTAAACCCACACACACATTACGGCGGCATCATAGTTTTTATCTAATAGTCTGAAAATAACAAATACAACCAGTAATAAGTACGACTGTAGCTGCTGCAATAGCAGCTACAGTCGTAGACTTGTACACTAAGGCCTTCAGACATTCGCCTAGGAGTTCATACGCTTGCAGCCTAGCGATAACTTGAAATTCAAAGGGCTAAATTGGTATTTCACTTAAAATAAAAATTGATAAATTAAATAAGCTGCTAATTTCGAGGTATGATTATCGATATCAAATTCAGGGTTACATTCTGCTATATCAAATACAGATATTTTCCCGCTAGCTTTAATTACCGCAAATAATTCATCAAAAATCTCAGTGTTAATCCCTTTTGCTGCGGGAGCACTTACTCCAGGTGCAATAGAAGCTGAAAAAACATCAAGGTCAACAGTGACATAGAGGTAATCAACTTTATTAATAAATTGTTCAATTTGTTGAATGGCTTTAGGTAATTGCGAGGGCGTGAGATATTTGTCTCTAATATAATGACAGCCTAAATCATCTGCTGTATCAAACAGTACTTTAGTATTGCCATGATCAGCTATGCCTAAACAGAGGTAATTAAAAGGCCGATTATATTGCTTACATAACATTGCTGATTGTAAGAATGGAGTACCTGAGGTTGCTTCAAACGCAGAGCGTAAATCGAAATGTGCATCAAAATTAATGATCCCAATGATTTTTGTGGGCTTATTTTTGGCAACAAAATCAAATAAACCTTGAAAGCTAGCGAAAGCTACTTCATGACCGCCGCCTAAAATAATTGGTGTTTGATTTAAAGATAAAATATCAATGATTTCATCAGAAAGATGGCGTTGTGCTGTTTCTAAATTACCATCATCACAATAAACAGTGCCAGCATCACGAATGGCTAGTGGTCGATGTAGTGGTAATCCAGCAAGTTGCTGGCGAATAGCATCAGGCCCTGCTTTTGCTCCTAATCGGCCTTTGTTACGTTTAACACCTTCATCAGATGCAAAACCAACTAAAGTAAATTGTGTGGGAGTATATCTATTCATTACTTGATGGATACGTAGATGCTCTTCTGTTTCCCCATCAATACGGCCTTGCCAAATAAAAGGTGTCGCCATAATTACTCCTGATTAATCAATTTTGTTATGTTATCAGCGGCTTGACGGCATTCAGAGATAAACTCGTCAATTCGATGAGTTGAACGGAATTCAGGCGCCATCACAGAAATGACAGCAATGACATCATTACCTTTAAAAATAGGTGCGGAGACACCTAAGACACCATCATCAATTTCACTCAATGAAACACCATAACCTTGCTGGTGGATTTGTGTTAATGCTTGCTTTAATTGCTGAATACTTTCAGGTTGTTGCAATTGTTGTTCAAGAGTTTCAAACACTAATGATTGGTAATCTTTATTCCGAAAAGCTAGCAATGTTTTAGCGCTTGCACCTTTAATCAAGGTATTACCTCGGCCAATCACAAAAGAACAACGTAATGTTTGAGAGCTTTCAATCATGTCGACACAAATGGTTTCACATAGATTTGAGGTAATAATAGCTACCGTTTCCTGTGTTTTTTTGCTAAGTACTTGAAGTTCTAGTTTTGATGAATTCATTAATAGGCTGTAGTCATAGTATTTTTCTTGAGTTTTGATACTCTGCGCACCGATGGTGTAAGTGCCATATTGTTTAGCATAAGTCACAAATTCCCAATTTATGAGAATAGTTAACAAGCGATAAACAGTAGAAACAGGAATATTTAATGATTTAGAAATCACTTGTGGAGTCACTGGAACTGAACTCGTAGTGATGTATGATAAAATATTCAATGCTCTGTTTGTGCTATTCATGGCAGCCTCTTTTTTTGAACTTAGCAGTAAATTTTTTTTGTCTCAAATAAGATTCTTATTATATGAGAATAATATTGTGAAAAATAAAAGATAATTTCTTTTTTAATTGTTATATACGCAGTTTTTAATAAAAGGCATACGGTTAAGAGTGATCGAATGAATAATGTGAAAAAAAATTATCGCAAAGGCGGTTTTACCTTTAAGCAATTCTTTATTGGCCATGATCGCTGTGCAATGAAAGTAGGGACTGATGGAGTATTACTTGGTGCATGGGCTCCTATTCATGAAGCTAAAAAAGCATTAGATATTGGTAGTGGTAGTGGATTAATTGCATTGATGCTCGCTCAACGAAATGAACGATTGCTTATTGATGCTGTTGAGTTAGATATAAAGGCGGCAGAACAAGCTCAAGAAAACTTTTCTGAATCAAGATGGACAGAGCGTCTACGGGTTTTTAATCAAGATATTATTGAATTTAGTGAGTTCGAAAAACATCAATATGACTTAATTGTGAGCAACCCTCCATATTTTGAACCCGCGGTATCTTGCAGCAGTGAGCAGCGTGACCAAGCTCGTTATACTTCAACATTAACTCATAAAACCTTGTTAGATTGCTCTAAGCGTTGTTTAGCACCTCAAGGCATATTTTGCCTTGTTCTACCTTATGATGTAGGTGAGAGTGTAGAGTTAATGGCACATGCTGAAGGATGGTCTACAGCTTATCGAGTTAATATTCGAGACAAAGTCACTACCGCTTTTCATCGAGTATTACTAGGTTTAACTCTTGAAGCAGTAGAATCACATGTTTCAATATTAACTTTGAAAGAAGTAGACAACAAAATTTATACCGATGATTTTCAAAAGCTTATTAGAGATTTTTATCTTAAATATTGATAAAGGTATATTTAGATGATTATTAATAATATTAACGATTATTGTCATTATAGCCTAAGCAGAATCTGGTATGTTATTCATAAGATATCGCACTTAGACACCCGAATCACAGTTGTTTCTATGTTCATCGGGATATCTTTATTGATGTCATATGATGACAAAACCCCAACTATTTGGGGTAAAGGATGGTTGGACCAGAATGTTCAAGTAATTCAGGGTAATCTAACGTGTAATGTAACCCACGACTTTCTTTGCGTTCTAATGCGCTGTGTACCATTAATTCAGCAACTTGGACGAGATTCCTAAGTTCGAGTAAATTATTTGAAATACGGAAATTTGCATAGTAATCATGAATTTCTTGTTGTAATAAGTCGATACGGCGTAAGGCACGTTCTAAACGTTTGCTGGTTCTGACTATTCCCATATAATCCCACATAAAGAGCCGTAGTTCATGCCAATTGTGCTGAATAATGACTTGTTCATCAGAATTGTGGACTCGGCTATCATCCCACTCGGGAAGCATAGAAATATGGTCGACCTGCGAGATCGTAGCAGTTATATGCTCTGCTGCCGACCAGCCATAAACTAAGCACTCCAATAGGGAATTAGACGCCATGCGGTTTGCTCCGTGCAAGCCGGTATAGCTAACTTCACCAATGGCATAGAGGTTGTTAATGTCAGTCATGCCGACTTGGTTAACTCGAACACCGCCACAAGTATAGTGAGCAGCTGGAACGATAGGGATAGGCTCCTTGGTGAGATCTAGACCCAAGGTTATTAATTTTTCATAGATGGTGGGGAAGTGACTTTTAATGAAGCTCGCGGGTTTGTGGCTAATATCTAGATACATGCAATCTGCGCCTAAACGTTTCATTTCGTGGTCAATTGCTCTCGCCACAATATCTCGCGGTGCTAGCTCAAAACGCTCATCATAATCAGGCATGAAGCGGCTTCCATCAGGCCGTTTCAAATAGGCTCCTTCCCCTCGTAATGCTTCGGTTAGTAAAAAATTACGTGCTTGGGGATGGAATAAACAGGTTGGATGAAATTGATTAAATTCAAGGTTAGCTACGCTGCAACCAATACGCCATGCCATAGCAATACCATCACCTGATGAGATATCAGGATTAGTGGTATATTGATAGACTTTTGCAGCTCCGCCAGTTGCTAAAATGACAATTTTGGCTCGTATAGTTTCTACTTGCTCTTTTTGGCGATTCCAAACGTAAGCACCAACAATACGAGTTTCACCAGCTATATTTGTTTTATCTGATCGGATAAGGTCAACAGCATTATAACGTTCTTTAACATTGATATTAGGATGGTTCGATGCGAGATTTACTAATGTCGTTTCGACTTCTTTACCTGTAGCATCTGCATGGTGAAGTATACGGCGATGGCTATGCCCACCTTCACGAGTTAAGTGATATTGTATTTCACCCGCTTCAGTAATTTCGGTATCAAATAATACACCCTGATCTATTAACCACTGAACACAGGTTTTAGCATTCGAAGCAATAAATTCGACTGTGTGTTTTTCGCATATACCAGCGCCTGCAATTAACGTATCTTCTACATGTGATTCAATGCTATCGGTATCATCAAAAACAGCAGCAATTCCGCCTTGGGCATAGTATGATGCCCCTTCATTTAAGGTACTTTTACTTAGAATGGTCACTTGATGAAATGGTGCGAGCCGTAATGCGGCTGAAAGCCCTGCGACACCGCTACCAATAATAAGAATATCAGTGTAATGCTGTGTGGAATCGTTCATAAGTGTTTGCATGTTTATAGTATGTATTTGAAGTATCATATTAGCCTATCAAACTATTCAATGCCATTTGTAGAGATATCGCGGGTGTAATCTATACAAAGATCATTTAGCTGAGGTTGAATTTTGGCGTTGATAGAGATAAATCTGTATGCTACATAGGACTGTAAGATAATTAGCAAGGCTAATTAATTAGGGATTCCTAGGATCGTATATCAATAGAAATGCATTATTTTTGTAAGTTTTTTATTATTTTTTTATATTAAATTGAACTTCACTTATTTTTATTACTCAAAGTATCGCTTGCTTTAGGAAGGGAGACCATGATCAAGTTAAAAATTTTACAGCTAGAGTACGGGAGATTTCCCCTGTAATGAGCGAGCAACTGACAGACCAGGTGTTGGTCGAAAAAGTCCAAAAAGGCGATCAAAAAGCGTTTAATTTGCTGGTTATTAAATACCAGCATAAAGTCGCAAGTTTAGTTTCGCGTTACGTACCACAAGCAGATGTACCTGACGTTGCTCAGGAGTCATTCATCAAAGCTTATCGTGCGATTGGATCGTTTCGTGGTGATAGTGCTTTTTATACTTGGCTATATCGTATTGCAGTAAATACGGCTAAAAATTATTTAGTTGCTCAAGATAGGCGTCCTCCTGCGTCAGACCTTGAAGCAAGCGATGCAGAAAACTATGAAAATGCCAGCGCCTTGAAAGAAATTTCGAACCCAGAGAACTTAATGTTGTCTGAAGAGTTGAAGAAGGTAGTTTTTCGAACCATTGAGTCGTTACCTGAAGATTTAAGAATGGCGATAACACTCAGGGAGCTTGATGGTTTAAGTTATGAAGAGATTGCAGAGATCATGGATTGCCCTGTGGGCACTGTGCGCTCGCGTATCTTTAGGGCGAGAGAAGCTATCGATAATAAAGTACAACCACTGATTCAACAGCACTAAAGATAGTTTGTGTTCATTTAATTGATTTTTGAATACAAGATACAGTGTTGATAAATACAATCAGTGCGTTAAATTGTGATGCAATTAACTGAAGGTATTCGGGCATGCAAAGAGAGAGACTTTCCGCAATGATGGATGGCGAAGTTCTAGATATAGAGCTAGTAAAGGCCATTACATGTGATTCAACGTTGCAACAACGTTGGGAGAGCTATCATCTTATTCGTGATACTCTGCGTAATGAGACCCCCGATGTCATAAATTTTGACATCGCAGATAAAGTCGCAGCAGCATTAGAGAATGAAGTTGTACGTATTAATCCTCAGGTGATTATTGAGTCACAACCTGAACCTGCAACATGGGGAACGATGCCTTTTTGGCAAAAATTTCGACCATGGGCAAGCCAGATTACTCAAATTGGCGTTGCTGCATGTGTATCTCTTGCCGTAATCGTTGGGGTACAGCAGTATAATCAAAGCAATTCAATCGAATCTGCCATTGATGAACCTGTCTTTAATACTATTCCAGCGGGCGCGGGCGCACCAGTAAGTTTAAACTTCTCTGATGGTCAGCTCTTCGGTAACGAACAACAAATGCAACAAGTTGAACAACAAAATCAACGTATCAACGCGATGCTTCAGCAATATGAAATTGAAAGACGTTCTATGCTTAATCAACAATATAATGAAAGTGATAAAGCAGCTGCGTCAGCAGGAGTTAAATTGCAATAATGAATAAGTGGTTATCCGTCATCTGCCTGACGGGCAGCCTGATTATTTCTAATCAAGCTTCGGCATCCCAACAGGGTGCCGAAGTTCTCTTTAAAGAGATGGGAAATGCTGCCCAGAATCTTTCTTACGAAATGTCGTTCATGTCTTTTAGTCCTAGAAGTATTGTTCCTGTCCGTTATCGCCACACTGTCATCAATAATGTACCAGTGTCTCAAATGATCCAAATGGATTCCTCGCGACGTGAAATCGTACAGAAAGGTTCTCAAATTAGTTATTTTGAACCTGGTTTTGATGCTTTCAGTTTGAATGGAAAAAATATTGTTGATAATTTGCCTTCGATATTGTTTGCTGAATACGAAAAAATAAAACCGTATTATAATTTTATAGATGCTGGACGAACTCATATTGGTGATAAACCAGCATTGGTGGTTCGTATTATTTCTAAAGATAATTCACGCTTTAGTTATGTGTTATTGATAGATGAAGAAAATAAGTTGCCATTACGAATCGATCTAGTTGATAGCGCCAACCAAACTTTGGAGCAATTTCGTGTTATCTCGATCGTTTTTGACAGTAAAGCGGTAGAAGACTCATTAAAAAATTTAAGTAAGATTAACTTACCTCCTTTACTTTTGTCTCCTAAAAACAACCATCCATCATTTAAATGGCAAGTTGGGTTGTTACCTCCAGGTTTTGAAGAAATTTCACGTTCAGAACGTAAACTTAGCGAAAATGATTTGGTAGAAAGCGCATTGTTTAGTGATGGGTTATTTACATTTTCTGTCAATGTAACTAAAGCTGAGCAAGGAGGGCTTTTAGAACAGCCCATCCAAAATGGCCGCCGCACAATTTATACAATGACGCAGAAGCAAAATGTGATTACCATAATAGGTGAATTACCGTTAGCTACAGCAAAACAAGTGGCTGCAAGCATTCGTTTTCGGGAGTAAATGATGATAAAAGAGTGGGCAACAGTTATTCGTTGGCACCAAGGACGAGCCTTATTACGTTATGGTTCTTCATCTGGATGTGGTAGCTGTAATGCTCGTGGATCTTGCGGTTCCTATGCATTAAGTAAGATAGGACCTAATACAGAGCACCAATTAGAAGTAGAAATAGAGCAGCCTTTAGTGGTTGGGCAAAAAGTAGAAGTCGGCATTCCTGAAGGAAGTTTGCTACGTTCTGCTATGTTAGTATATCTAACGCCTCTAATAGGTCTATTTTTGGTGGCTATATTGGCGCAACTAGCTGGTTTTGAACAGACTTGGGTTGCAATCTCTGGGGTATTAGGCGGCCTATTAGGTTTCTTTTTAGCGCGAAAAATAGCCTCTTACTGGGGTGATGAAACAGCATTCCAACCTGTTATTTTACAGATAGCACTTCCTCCAGGAGAGCTTTCTGTTCAAGTAAATTGTTGAGTTAAGCCGCCTGTTAATTGCAGGCGGTTTCGTTTTATTTAGGCATGTATCGTTAGGTCTCTTTGGCAGATGCCTGCGTAGTTTACAGTTGTTTTACATTGAATCTTTGTGTTAGAGGGATCTTCTATGTAAAATGCAGCTAATTAGTAATCCTGTGATAATCATAGCATTTTAGTTCTGCGGCGAACATTTATGCAGAGCTGATTTTGTAGGCAATTTAAAAGAAGACATTACCTTGAAAATCAATAACATAAGAAACTTTTCTATCATTGCTCACATCGACCATGGTAAATCCACTCTGTCTGACCGTATCATTCAGATTTGTGGCGGTTTAACGGACAGAGAAATGGCGTCTCAGGTTCTTGACTCTATGGACTTAGAACGTGAGCGAGGAATTACAATCAAGGCTCAAAGCGTAACGCTTGATTATAAAGCCGCCGATGGTGAAACTTACCAGCTTAACTTTATCGATACCCCTGGTCACGTTGACTTCTCATATGAAGTATCACGTTCTTTAGCTGCTTGTGAAGGCGCTTTACTGGTTGTCGATGCAGGGCAGGGGGTTGAAGCTCAAACGCTGGCTAACTGTTATACTGCGATGGAAATGGACTTAGAAGTTGTTCCAGTTCTAAATAAAATTGATTTGCCTGCCGCTGATCCTGAGCGTGTTGCAGAAGAAATTGAAGATATCGTTGGTATTGATGCTCACGATGCTGTTCGTTGTTCTGCAAAAACAGGTATTGGTGTTCAAGATGTAATTGAACGTTTAGTTCAATTAGTTCCTTCACCAAAAGGTGATGTAGACGCACCTCTACAAGCGCTTATCATTGATTCTTGGTTTGATAACTATTTAGGTGTTGTATCTCTTATCCGTATTAAAAACGGCACCTTACGCAAAGGTGAAAAGATTAAAGTGATGAGTACTGGGCAGGTGTATAACGCAGATCGCCTTGGTATTTTCACACCGAAACAAGTTGATCGCGACTCATTAAGTTGTGGCGAAGTGGGTTGGTTAGTTTGCGCAATTAAAGATATTACTGGTGCTCCTGTAGGGGATACATTAACTGGTGCTCGTAATCCAGCTGATAAAGCCCTACCAGGGTTTAAGAAAGTTAAACCTCAGGTCTACGCTGGTTTGTTCCCTGTGAGCTCGGATGATTATGAATCATTTCGTGATGCACTAGGAAAGCTCAGTTTGAATGATGCATCGTTGTTCTATGAGCCAGAAACTTCAACAGCACTAGGTTTTGGCTTCCGTTGTGGTTTCCTTGGGTTATTACACATGGAGATCATTCAAGAGCGTTTAGAGCGCGAATACGATTTAGACCTTATTACAACAGCACCGACGGTGGTTTATGAAGTACTGCAAACCGATGGTCAAGTCGTTTATGTGGATAGCCCTGCTAAACTCCCACCACTGAATAATATTGAAGAATTACGCGAGCCAATTGCTGAATGCCATATGCTGATGCCTAAAGAATATCTGGGCAATGTGATTACGCTTTGTATTGAAAAACGCGGCGTTCAAACAAATATGGTCTATCATGGTAATCAAGTATCACTGACCTATGATATTCCAATGTCAGAAGTGGTTTTAGACTTCTTCGATCGTTTGAAATCAACGTCTCGTGGTTATGCCTCTTTGGATTACGCTTTTAAGCGCTTTCAACCTTCAGACATGGTTCGTGTTGATGTTATGATCAACGCCGAGCGCGTTGATGCATTAGCATTAATTACTCACCGAGGGAATTCACAATATCGTGGACGGGAATTAGTTGAGAAAATGAAAGAATTGATCCCTCGTCAGCAGTTTGATATTGCGATTCAGGCCGCGATAGGGAACCACATAATTGCTCGTTCTACAGTTAAACAATTGCGTAAAAACGTACTAGCTAAGTGTTATGGTGGTGACGTTAGCCGTAAGAAGAAACTGTTACAGAAGCAAAAGGATGGTAAGAAACGTATGAAACAAGTTGGTAATGTTGAATTACCTCAAGAAGCGTTCCTTGCTATTTTGCATGTTGGTAAAGACAACTAATATTACAAGGAGTCTCAATGGCTAACACCTTTGCCTTGATCCTAACTCTGGCAACATTGATTACTGGGATTATTTGGTGTTTAGATCGCTTTAAATTTTCGCCTGAGCGGAAGAAAAAGCTAAAACAGATACAGGAAGTGAGCAAAGGCTCGTTGACCCAAGATGAAATGGATAAAGTTGTACGCCGTCCATCATGGGTTGAAACTGGGTCTTCAATTTTTCCAGTATTAGCGATTGTGCTGGTCGTTCGTTCATTTATTTATGAACCATTTCAAATCCCTTCAGGGTCAATGATGCCGACATTATTGGTCGGGGATTTTATGTTGGTTGAGAAATTTGCATATGGTTTGAAAGACCCTATTACGCAAACTACGTTAATTAAAACGGGTAAACCATCACGTGGTGATATTGCGGTATTTAAATACCCTAAAGATCCAAGTGTTGATTTCGTAAAACGTGTTATTGGTTTACCGGGCGATAAAATTGTTTATAACCCAAATGCTAAAGAACTGACTATTTATCCGAATTGTGCGGACAACAACTGTACGCAGCAACTTCCGATTACTTATGGGCCTTTAGCACCAAGTGAATGGACAATGTTTTTTAATGTGGACTCGATGGTTGAGAATCAAAAAGGCAACTATCAGATCCCATTGGATGAATCTGTTCCAAGCAATGCATTACGTCAATATCAAAGAAGTGAGAAATTGGGTACGGTAGAACACCAGATTTTGATTATTCGTCAGGCATTAACAGAATCTCGTTATGTTCAGCCTAATATGCCTTCCAACGAATGGATCGTGCCTGAAAAGCATTACTTCATGATGGGTGATAATCGGGATAACAGTTCCGATAGCCGTATGTGGGGCTTTGTTCCTGAAGAAAATTTAGTTGGTCGTGCTGTGTTTATTTGGCTAAGTTTAGATAAACAAGAAAATGAGTGGCCAACAGGTATTCGCTTTAGCCGCATTGGGCCATTAGGTTCATAGTCATGAATATACGGGTTTTTGTATGAAAACCCGTATATATTTATCATAATTCCGGTTGTTATTTGCTGTATTAGCAATAAAAACCTGTAATCTGAGTGGCATAATTTACTATCATCCTCTGGATAGCTTAGTTTGTTGCTTACATGCAACTCGAATTATTTTGGGTATAAACCGAAGCATTATTATTTTTCTCAGTGTACAATATATTTTAATTAATATTTATTGGCTTCCTAACTCATTTCTTAGTCATTATAAATGCAATTTAGTGGTGTATTAAATGCATAAATAGTCATTTATAACTAAGAATGAAAGTATTAGAAGTCAGTGCAAACGCAACAGTTTTGTATTTTTACAGGTCTGTTGCGTGTGCTTTTTTGTCAATCAGAGAAATGGTTGGACGCGCATGAATCCCTCTTTACTTGAGCAATTACAACGCAAAATTGGTTATAAGTTTAATCAGTATGACCTTTTGATTCAGGCACTTACACATAGAAGTGCGAGTAGCAAGCATAATGAACGTTTAGAGTTCCTTGGGGATTCTATTTTAAGTTTTGTTATTGCAAATGATTTATATCACCGATTCCCTAAAGTGGACGAAGGGGATATGAGTCGAATGAGAGCGACGCTAGTTCGTGGAAATACATTAGCGGAAATTGCTCGAGAGTTTGAACTTGGTGAATGTTTACGCTTAGGGCCAGGTGAATTAAAAAGTGGCGGCTTTCGCCGTGAATCTATACTTGCTGATACAGTGGAAGCACTTATCGGCGGTATTTTTCTCGATAGTGATATTCAAACAATAGAAAGAATTATTCTAAATTGGTATCAAACTAGGCTAGATGAAATTAGTCCGGGCGATAAACAAAAAGACCCGAAAACGAGATTACAGGAATATCTACAGGGGCGTCATTTACCTTTACCTAACTATATTGTTGTTTTGGTTAAAGGTGAAGCTCATGATCAGGAATTTACGATCCACTGCCAAGTCAGTGGTATTGATCAACCAATCAACGGTGTTGGATCAAGTCGTCGTAAAGCCGAACAAGCCGCTGCAGAACAAGCATTGAAAATTTTGGAGATTGAATGAGTGAAAAACAACCCCACTGTGGCTTTGTAGCTATTGTTGGGCGACCAAACGTTGGTAAATCAACGCTGTTAAACCAGCTACTGGGGCAAAAAGTTTCAATTACGTCTAAAAAACCTCAGACGACACGCCATCGCATCATGGGAATCGATACTAAAGATGAATATCAAATCATCTATGTGGATACTCCTGGTCTACATATTGAAGAAAAACGAGCTATAAACCGTTTAATGAACAAAGCAGCATCGAGTTCAATAGGTGATGTAGAGCTTGTTATTTTTGTTGTTGAAGGCACGAATTGGACAGCTGATGACGAAATGGTGCTTAATAAGCTGAAAACCCTTCGTTGTCCTGTTATTTTAGCTATCAATAAAATTGATAATGTGACTGATAAAACTATCTTGTTACCGCATATCGGTTTTATTAGCCAACTAATGAACTTTCTTGATGTTGTGCCAATTAGCGCAGAAAAAGGCACTGGTGTTGACACCATTGCTAAGATTGTTAGGCAGCATATCCCCGAAGCAGATCATCATTTCCCTGATGATTATATTACTGATCGCTCACAACGTTTTATGGCATCAGAAATTATTCGTGAAAAATTGATGCGCTTCTTGGGTGAAGAATTACCTTATTCAGTTACTGTTGAAATTGAACAATTTAAAGTAACGGAAAATGGTATGTACCATATCAATGGTCTTATTCTTGTTGAGCGTGAAGGCCAAAAGAAAATGGTCATTGGTAACAAAGGCAGCAAACTCAAAACGATTGGTACAGAAGCTCGCCTTGATATGGAAAGACTATTTGAAAATAAAGTACACCTTGAACTTTGGGTTAAAGTTAAAGCCGGCTGGGCGGATGACGAACGTGCGTTACGCAGCTTAGGCTATGTAGACGATCTAAAATAATCGGTGATACTGTGAGTGGTTGGCAACGTGCATTTGTACTCCATTCTAGGCCCTTTAGTGAAACCAGTTTATTAATTGATTTTTTTACTGAAGGCGAAGGAAAGATACGTTTACTAGCAAAAGGTGCTCGCCGAAACCGCTCACCACTTAGGGGTTGTTTGCAACCCTTTACTCCTTTGCTTATCCGTTGGGGGGGCAAAGGAGAAATTAAAACGTTAATTAACGCTGAGCCCATTTCACTTTCCCTTCCATTAAGCGGATCAGTTCTTTATAGTGGACTTTATCTCAATGAACTTGTCACACGCGTGATCGAGTTTGGTACACCTTATTCTGCACTATTTTTTGATTATCTCTCTTGTTTACAGTTACTTGCTGCTAGCGAACGAACACCAGAAGCTGCCTTACGCCAATTTGAGTTAGCCTTACTATCTTACCTTGGTTATGGCGTCGATTTTCTGCATTGCGCAGGAAGTGGTGAGCCAGTTACTGACACTATGACTTACCGTTACCGAGAAGAAAAAGGTTTTATCGGTAGTTTAGTTATCGATCAGTTAAGTTTTACGGGACTACAGCTCAAAGCGCTTGCTACTCGTGAATTCCCAGACAGCGATACCTTAAAGGCTGCTAAGCGTTTTACCCGAATTGCGTTAAAACCCTACTTGGGTGGAAAGCCATTAAAAAGTCGCGAACTTTTTAGGCAATTTGTGTTACCCGCTGCGAATAAATGATTAAATCTTGATAGTAGTTTGGCTTTTTATAACGAATAAACCAAGGTTAATTCTACGTCATTCCCTAGTTTTACGATCCCCTTCCCAAAAATAGATGAGATTGCTGAAAAATCCGGCAAAACTTGGAAAGATGCTCGAAGCGATAGAGATTTTTTCCCACAAAATATTAAATTGCAGTAGGATAAGGGAATTAAAGCGTACTTGACGGTATTTATTATGGGAGTGAAAAATGGCTGAGCTTTTGTTAGGTGTGAACATCGATCATATTGCAACTGTGAGAAATGCGCGGGGAACTCAATATCCTGATCCTGTACAAGCTGCATTTGTTGCGGAGCAAGCGGGTGCTGATGGTATAACGGTGCATTTACGTGAAGATCGTCGTCATATTACAGATAGGGATATCGCACTATTAAAAGAAACCATTCAAACGCGAATGAATCTTGAGATGGCAGTGACGGAAGAGATGATTGAAATCGCGTGTCGTGTTAAACCGGCATTTTGCTGTTTGGTTCCTGAGAAACGTGAAGAAGTGACTACTGAAGGTGGTTTAGATGTTGCAGGCCAGCAGCAAAAAATAACCAATGCAGTCAAACGCCTCGCGGCAGAAGGTATTCAGGTCTCTTTATTTATCGATGCTGACCATATTCAAATTGATGCAGCCCAAGCTTCCGGAGCCCCTTTTATTGAGATCCATACAGGCGCTTATGCGGATGCAAGTACGGAACAAGAACAAGAAGTTGAGTTTCGTCGTATCCGTGATGGTGTTTCTTATGCCGCAGGTAAAGGCTTAAAAGTAAATGCTGGTCATGGTTTGACTTATCATAATGTCCAACGTATTGCTGTATTACCTGAAATTTATGAGCTTAATATTGGCCATGCCATTATTGGACGAGCACTTTTTAGTGGTTTAGCTGATGCAGTATCCGATATGAAAAAATTACTCAGGGAAGCGCGTGACTAATGGCGATTGTAGGTTTAGGCACCGATATTGTTGAAATTGCTCGGATACAAGGAGTAATGGAACGGACTGGGGATGGCTTGGCAAAACGAATTTTAACTGAAAATGAATTTAAACAGTTCCAGCAACAATCTCAGCCAGCCCGTTTTCTAGCTAAACGATTTGCAGTAAAAGAAGCAACCGCTAAAGCTTTAGGAACTGGTATTCGTAACGGCTTGGCATTTAACCAGTTTGAAGTGAGTAATGATCAACTGGGTAAGCCATTACTCGTCTTGAATGGTGAAGCTGAAAAGCTTGCTCAACGAATGGGGGTGACACATATACACGTTTCTATTACAGATGAGTGCCATTACGCATCTGCAACAGTAATTATTGAAAGCCTTGTTTGACGTGCAATAGTTTAAAAGCTGAAGTTGTGATTCAGTTGCTGGTATCAAATTAAGATATCAGCAACATGATACTGTATCCAGATAGTAAAATTTAAATTGTTTTGACAACATCAATAATCAAGATACGGTAGGTAATCAATAAAAATATTAGCGATGCGATAAAATAGAGGGTAGTTGCCTATTCTCGTTCATGTGCTCAATCGTATCTTGGAACTGGATATAGGATATTTGTTAACAATTATAGAAAACAGCTTATTATATTATTTATAACTTAAATTTTGTCAGCATGATGGATCATCACAAATTTATCCCATAGCTGCTCTTGTGTTTCAACATGCTGCGGGTCAGTGATGATTGTATTAGTAATAGGGCATACGGATTTACAGGTAGGCTTATCATAATGGCCAACACACTCGGTACAGAGGTCTGAATCTATCTCATAGATTTCATTGCCCATGTAAATTGCATCATTAGGGCATTCAGGCTCACACATATCGCAGTTAATGCATTTTTTAGTAATTAATAGTGCCATATCAATAATATTAGTTCGAAAAGATAGTTTTGGTAAGAAAGGTATGAAATTGTACACTGAATTGGAAATATTAAAAACTAAATTTTAAGCTATATATGATAAATATAGCTGATAAATTTTATCCAATTGATTTAAAGTGAGTGTTTTAGTGCCATTAAAGAACTAGCATTATATTATTGATTAGAAATATATGATTATATAATAGGGAAATAAATCAATGGTTCTTCAAATTGTATATATAGTGTTAACTCTATGCGTTTAATGTGTTGGTGGCTTAGCGTGCTATTTATTATAATATTTTATTTAAATTAAATGAAATTCATGTGTTATATATGTGAGGTGGAATTTAAAATAATAAATCAGCATCATGGTGAGTTTTTAATTGAGCGTGTTGAATAGTATTTTTTTTAGTGGTAATAAGATCTTTTAATTAAATTTAAAATAATCATAAGCTAGTGATTTAAAAATAGACTGTACAAGTAGACGTTCTCTATTTACACAGTCTATTAAAAGTTATGCATAAAGAGTGTTAATGACGTTTATATAATTATGGTAGCTAATATTTAAATTTAGCTACTATGTAATTAATAATCGGAATATTTGTGAATATCCCAAGCATTGTTTCGTGCGGATTGTGAATAGTAATATAGCTCATCTTTTAATATATAAAAAGTTGTTGCCTTTATACTACCTGCGGTATAGTCATATTTTCTTGTACTTTCAAGTTTACCATTTGAAAGTATTTTGAATAATTCGAGCTTTTTCGAGCTAATATTAATTCCATATAAATATTGCTGATTGTTATCGGGATCATAAATGACTTGTAGGAAATCATAAAAATCATCGAAAACTCCATCATCAATAGCTCCAGATGGATTAAGTTTACCATCAGTAGTGATTGGGCTAATAATAAATTTTTTATTTACAGATAATCCTAAAAAGAAAGTTTTTCCTCCAACATTATAAGTAATGCTAGATTGATAAAAATTAGTGAAAGTACCTTCTTGAACTAACACTTTTTTTATTGCCATGTTATTTTCCTCATTTTAATTGAGTCATTATTATATTTAACTTTGTTTAAATGAAAATAATGATTATTGTTAGATTGTTAATAATTATATATATAAGTATTCTAAAATAATAAAAAGTGTAATAATATTAAGAAAATTAGAGGGTTTAATCATGTTTGAAAATCTTGGTGTTTTAAGTTTCTGGACGTATTTAGCAGGCGTAGTTTTAGTTATCATTGTTCCGGGGCCAAACTCGCTATATGTATTAAAATCAAGTACATCTCATGGAACTCGTTCTGGTTACAGAGCTGTATTAGGCGTACTTACAGGAGATGCAATACTGATTTTTCTTTCCTTTATTGGTGTCGCATCAGTAATCAATGCTTCACCAACACTATTTATGATTGTTCGCTATTTAGGTGCGGCTTATCTACTTTATTTAGGAATAAAAATCATTTACGCCACATTTTTTCAAAAGAAATCACTTACATCAGGTTCTGAGCCCGCGGTGATCAAATCAGAAAAGCACTTTACTCGAGCATTGGTGCTTAGCTTGACAAACCCGAAAGCAATTTTATTTTTTATTTCTTTTTTTATTCAATTTATTGATTTTAATTACGCTAATGCGTGGATACCTTATTTAGTCCTTGCTTCTATTCTTGAGGTTATCAGCTTTATTTATCTTAGCTTGCTAATCTTTAGTGGTTATCTAATCGCACGGTTTTTACGTGAAAAACAAGTGCTCGCAAAGTTGGGTAATTGCACTATAGGCGCTCTCTTTATGGGGTTTGCAGCAAAGCTAGCCATATTTAGTCATTAACATCGGTGCTTTAAATTGCAGTCACGCTGCCAATTAATGGTAATATATGAAAAATGGTAAGTAAGGGGTTAGCGTGACACAAATAGAAATCGATGAGCATTGGATGAAACATGCTTTGGAATTAGCGAAAAATGCCCAAGATGCCGGTGAAATACCCGTTGGGGCATTATTAGTTAAAGATAATCAATTGATAGCATCTGGTTGGAATCGTTCAATTGAAAGTCATAATCCCACTGCACATGCGGAAATTATGGCGTTACAGAACGCTGGTCAGGCATTAAATAACTATCGATTATTGGATACAACTCTTTATGTCACGTTGGAACCTTGCATTATGTGTGCGGGCGCAATGGTTCATAGTAGGATAGGTCGCCTTGTTTATGGTGCTAAAGATTTTAAAACAGGCGCTTGTGGTTCTTACATTAATATAATGGATCGGCCGGGATTGAATCATTATGTTGAAGTAACAGGTGGTGTGTTAGAGGAAACCTGTTCAGCGATGCTCAGTGCCTTTTTTAAGATGCGCAGAGCTCAAAAAAAAGAACAAAAACAGTTATTGAATCAAGCTAATTGCGAATGTGCTAGCCAAAAATAGCAACAACTTACTCAAATTTATCAATTAATAAGGCTGTGATTGCAACATCGCCGGTAATCAAGCTTATATATTAGCCAACTTCAAGCTGCATTAAGTGTTCTGTTAATATAGTTTCATTCTCTGCTGCTTTAAGGTTTATTGCTCTTTATTGCTTATTTTTACTCTATGAATAGGTTGAATGTACATAGCTATCATGTCGTGTATTAACTAGTTTAAAAAACATCACAATAATTCTAAACAACAAAAGAAAAGTGCCTATTGGGTTTTATTAAAAGTGATTTCTCGCTTTATTGGGAGGAATTTAACTTCTTAGAGATGCAAATCTTATGCGTTTGCCGTTATTTAGCAGGCTCAGTTTGGTCTTGAGTCTGTTTTTCTGGTGTGATTGACAGTAAATATTGACCTAAAGGTATCTTGTCACGGGATGGTGATAGTGTTGAAAATTTATATTTAGATTGGAGTGATTGAATATAATTAAGGCTGATTTTTGGCTGTATTGCCGTGGATTGCTCCTTTTCATTCGTTATGTCCTGCGGGTTATTCGATTTGTTTTGTCCAGCGTCGTACTCCTTTTCATTACTTTGTTCCATCGATGGAAATATGATTAGTGACTTTTCAGCAATAGAAAGTGCTCGCTGCTTTTTATCTTGATTTTGTAAATAGCCAACTAAGCTTTGATGATAGCGACGAATATTTTCAACGTAACGATAAGCCTCATGGCCACGTGCATAACCGTAGTTAAGTTGAGAGTAATATTTTGGCTGAGTCAGTAAAGGAAGCCTTGATTTAACATCTAGCCACCGGTCAGGATCGCCACCTTGTAATTCTGTTAATTTACGGACATCTTGCATGTGTCCATACCCCATATTATAAGCTGATAAAGCAAACCAAATACGGTCATCATCTGCAATTGAAACGGGAAGGCGTTGCATCAAATATTCTAGGTAAGCTGCACCACCTTTTATACTTTCTTCAGGATCTAATCTATCCGCTATACCCATTGTTTCAGCTGTAGGTTTCGTTAGCATCATTAATCCTCGAACACCAGTTGGAGAGGTGGCGAGGGGATCCCAATGCGATTCTTGCCATGCAATAGCCGCTAATAGTTTCCAATCAAGCGCAGTAGCATACTTTTCAAACAGGGGTTGATAGCTAGGCAGCTTATTATTGATCGCATTAATAAAGGAAATGGTATCAAAATAATCAAATGACTCAACATGACTAAAGTATTTTTCATCAAGTCTTGCTAGAAGGTCTGCTTCATTGCTAGCATTGAAAAAATCAAGAAGGGCGGCATTTAGGCTGTCATCGTTGAGGCGTTTCATATACCAAGTTACTGCATGGTCGTCTACCAAATCTAACCCTACAGCAATTTCAGGATGGATACGTTGTTGTAATGCCACCGAGATAGAATCCTCTAAGGTATAGTCAATTAGGCCTTCAGCAACCATTTCTAGTAACTGGTTGGCGGTAAATGCGGTCGTTTCTTCCCAAGTTAAATTCGGGTATTTGTCAGTTAGTGATTTTAAGGTGCTAACATGTGCTGAGCCGGCAATGACAACGAGTCTACCCTTAATATCTTCAAAACTTTTCGGACGAGTGGAACCTTTACGGTAGACTAATTGCTGTGTGACATTAAGGTAACTTGGACCTGTTTTCATTTTTTGCAGCCTGTCTTTGTTATAAAGCAGTCCTGCAACACCAATATCCGCTTTTTCGTTTTCAATATCATTGAATAATAACTCAATGGTCGGTCTTATTGTGACAATGAGTGTGATACCAAGATAATCGGCGAAACTTTTCACTAGTTCATAATCAAAACCATGCAGATTTTTTTGCTCATCTAGGTAAATAAGAGGAGAGCTAATCGCGCTGACTCGCAATTCACCCCGAGAGATGATTTGATTGAGTTGATTATCTTGCGTTTTAGGCCAGCGGATATTGAGCCCAATAATCATGGCCGCTAAAAGCGCAATAATCACAATGAATAAATAGTTAGCTTTTATGTTATTCAAAAATATCTCGTGCGTAGTCTGATGTTGTAATAAGAAAATATTATGTCTGTCATACTTCAAGATGCATGCTGATTGATGGCATTTATAGGCCCGAATCACAGTGTTTCCTGCGTTCATCGGGATAGTTTCACTGGCTGCTTACATAGATTTTGAATTATTTTTGAGTATAAGTAATGGTTATATTTCCAGTGTTTGGACATTTTGCTCAACAATTATGATCAGTGCAACCAATATTATGATTTTTCACGTCTAATAATATTTAATGGTTTGCTTTATTTATACTCACGCAAACGGTTTCGTATTGATGCGCATTGCTTTATAATGTGCTCCGGTTCCCCTGCTTTAATGGTCAGGGCTGGCGTTTAAAAGAGAGAATTTAAGACTATGGAAATTTTGCGTGGTTCACCTGCTCTATCAGCATTTCGTATTACCCGCCTTCTAGCACTGTTTGCTGAAAAGCAGCTCCCTGTTACGGATATCTATGCTGAGTATATGCACTTTGCTGAACTATCAGCACCATTGAGTGACAGCGAGCAAGGCAAATTGCGTAGTTTGCTAAAATATGGTCCTTCTCTTGCAGAGCACGAGCCGTTCGGTAAGCTAATTTTAGTGACCCCACGCCCTGGAACTATCTCACCCTGGTCTTCTAAAGCGACTGATATCGCACATAACTGCGGTTTATCTCAGGTTGCAAGGATCGAGCGCGGTATTGCTTACTATGTGCAAGCTGGCGCTTTATCCCAAGAACAATGGCAAGATATCACCGCCTTGTTGCATGACCGTATGATGGAGACTATTTTTAACTCCTTCGAGCAGGCACAAGCACTTTTTGTTCATCATCAGCCTGCACCAATGAAGGTGATTGATATTATCACTGATGGTCGTATTGCACTCGAAAAAGCCAATACAGAAATGGGCTTAGCACTTGCTGATGACGAAATTGATTATCTCTTGACCTCTTTCACAGAATTGAAACGTAATCCAACTGACATTGAGTTATATATGTTTGCGCAGGCAAACTCAGAACATTGTCGGCATAAAATTTTTAATGCAGATTGGATTATTGATGGTGAAGCACAGCCAAAATCCCTGTTTAAAATGATTAAAAATACCTTCGAAACGACACCAGACTATGTTTTATCTGCATATAAAGATAATGCTGCGGTGATGGAAGGTTCTTCTGTTGGGCGTTTCTTTCCTCAACCAGAAGGTCGCACTTATCGCTATCATCAAGAAGATACACATATTTTGATGAAGGTTGAAACACATAACCACCCAACAGCAATCTCACCTTGGCCGGGGGCTGCAACAGGTTCTGGTGGTGAAATTCGTGATGAAGGTGCAACAGGACGTGGTGCAAAACCTAAAGCAGGGTTAGTTGGTTTTTCTGTTTCAAATTTACGTATTCCAGGTTTTGAACAGCCATGGGAAGAGGATTTCGGTAAACCAGAGCGCATTGTTACTGCATTGGACATCATGCTTGATGGCCCTTTAGGTGGCGCGGCATTTAATAATGAATTTGGTCGTCCAGCACTATTAGGTTACTTCCGTACATATGAAGAGCGAGTAAATAGCCATAATGGTGAAGAGCTACGTGGTTACCATAAGCCGATTATGTTAGCCGGCGGTATTGGTAATATCAGAGCAGATCACGTCCAAAAAGGCGAAATCTCAGTTGGTGCGAAATTAATTGTGTTGGGTGGACCTTCAATGAATATCGGTCTTGGTGGTGGTGCGGCATCTTCAATGGCTTCAGGGCAATCTGATGCTGATTTGGATTTCGCTTCAGTACAACGTGACAACCCAGAAATGGAACGACGCTGCCAAGAGGTTATCGATAAATGCTGGCAGTTAGGTGATGATAATCCAATTCTATTTATTCACGATGTTGGCGCTGGTGGTTTATCGAATGCCATGCCTGAATTGGTGAGTGATGGTGGGCGCGGAGGGCGTTTTGAGCTGCGCAAAATTCTCAATGATGAACCGGGAATGAGCCCATTAGAAGTTTGGTGTAACGAATCCCAAGAACGCTATGTAATGGCGGTTGCTCCTGAGCAATTGGCACTATTTACCGCAATCTGTGAACGTGAACGAGCACCTTTTGCTGTGATTGGTGAAGCAACAGAGAAACTTGAACTGCAATTAAATGACGAGCATTTCAATAATCAGCCTATTGATATGCCATTAGATGTACTTTTAGGTAAAACACCAAAAATGCTGCGTGATGTGAGCACTCTGAAGGCTCAGCCTGATACATTGGATAGAACATCAATCAGCTTAAACGAAGCAGTGAAACGAGTTTTGCATCTACCAGCAGTGGCCGAAAAAACATTCTTAATCACTATTGGTGACCGTACAGTAACCGGTATGGTTGCACGTGATCAAATGGTGGGACCATGGCAGATCCCTGTTGCTGACTGTGCAGTAACCACTGCAAGCCTTGATAGCTATTACGGTGAGGCAATGTCGATTGGTGAAAGAACGCCAATTGCACTACTGGATTTCGCCGCATCAGCACGTATGGCAGTCGGTGAAGCATTGACGAATATCGCTTGTGCTTATGTACAAGATCTTAAACGTGTCAAACTCTCAGCTAACTGGATGTCAGCGGCGGGTCATCCGGGTGAAGATGCAGGTTTATACCAAGCAGTTAAAGCCGTGGGTGAAGAGTTATGCCCAGCATTAGGTTTAACGATCCCTGTCGGTAAAGATTCAATGTCAATGAAAACACGTTGGCAAGAAAATGGCGAAGACCGTGAAATGACATCGCCTTTATCTTTAGTGATTACTGCATTTGGTCGTGTAGAAGATGTTCGCTTAACAGTAACACCTGAATTAAAAACCAATGTGGATTCTGCATTGATGTTGATTGACCTTGGCCAAGGTAATAACGCACTTGGTGGCTCCGCTCTTGCACAGGTCTATCGTCAATTAGGTAACAAAGCGCCAGATGTTCGTGATCCACAGCTTTTAGCAGGTTTCTTCACTACAATTCAGAAACTATTGTCGGAACAAAAACTGCTAGCTTATCATGACCGTTCTGATGGCGGATTATTTGTCACCTTAACTGAGATGGCATTTGCAGGTCACTGCGGTATCAATGTTGATATTAGTGAGTTTGATGAAGATATTCTAGCTGCACTCTTTAACGAAGAGTTAGGGGCGGTTATTCAAGTCAAAGCACAAGATAGGGAATATATTGAGGCATGCTTCGCTGAAGCTGGTTTGCGAGAGTGCTTACATTATTTAGGAACTGCAACACAAGAAGATGCCGTGGTAATCAATAGCCGTGACACTGTAGCTTACCAAGAGTCTCGTAGTACATTGCGCCAATGGTGGGCAGAAACCACGTGGCAGATGCAGCGCTTGCGTGACAATGAAGATTGCGCAGATGAAGAGCATAAAGTCAAACTTGATAACAAAGATCCGGGCCTGAACACTAAGCTAACCTTTGATATCGACGACGATATAGCAGCCCCTTATATTTTATCGGGTATTCGCCCTAAAGTTGCTGTTCTACGTGAGCAAGGTGTTAACTCGCATGTTGAAATGGCAGCAGCATTTGACCGTGCAGGTTTTGATGCTGTCGATGTCCACATGAGTGATTTACTTGCCGGCAATTTATCATTAGCAGGCTTCCAGACATTAGTTGCTTGTGGTGGCTTCTCTTATGGCGATGTATTGGGTGCAGGGGAAGGTTGGGCGAAATCGATTCTGTTTAATGCCCAAGTGCGTGACGAGTTTGCGACATTTTTTGATCGCCAAGATACATTGTCACTCGGTGTGTGTAATGGTTGCCAGATGATGTCTAATTTGCATGAGCTGATCCCAGGTGCTGAGCTGTGGCCACGCTTTGTTCGTAACCGTTCAGAGCGTTTTGAAGCACGTTTTAGTTTGGTTGAAGTTATGAATAGTCCATCATTGTTATTACAGGATATGGTTGGCTCACGCATGCCGATCGCTGTTTCACATGGAGAAGGTTTAGTTGAAGCCCGCAACCCTGCACATATCCAGCAGCTAGAAAATAATTCGCTGGTGGCACTGCGTTTTGTGAATAACTATGGTCAGGTAACAGAACAATATCCTGCTAACCCGAACGGTTCAGTTAATGGCATTACAGCGGTAACCTCAACTGATGGCCGTGCAACAATTATGATGCCACATCCAGAGCGAGTATTCCGTACGGTGAGTAATTCATGGCACCCAGAGAATTGGGGTGAAGATAGCCCGTGGATGCGTATTTTCCGTAATGCGCGTAAACAGTTAGGTTAAGTATTCGCTGAACGAAAATATGAATATTAAGCGCTAATAGTTTTAAACCTATCAGCGCTAATTTATATAAGTTGTATCTCTACCAAACTGCCAGTCGTATCTACGTTGGCCACACTTAGTTAAAAGCGGTTTTTAATCGAGCTTAACGGGCGATTTTTTTGCTGTTGGGGTTTGTTGTGATACTATTTTGACATGTTACATGTTGATATTATTATATTAATCAATAAACGTAGTAAAAAATAAATAGTAAAGATTAAACGCTTTGATATATCTTAAATTATTTAAAGTAAGGATTTTAAAGTTAACAAATCGGAAAGTAGCATTTTGATAAAATAATAAAGATGTGACATGTCACGTTTTTTTTGATTTTTAATTTAATCTATTGATATTGTTTATTATTTTAAAGTATAAGCAACAAATAATTCGAATGTTATGTGTTTTCACAAGATTATTGTGATGATGATATACAAAGCCATTTATAAAGCAAATGGCTGAGATTCTTATTCAATTAAGAGTAGCGATATGATTACATTTACTTAGCATATTTTAGTTGATAAGGCTTGGCTTTGGGCGCTCTTGATTCTGGCATTAAAAATTGAGTCTCTGCTTTAACAATTTCTCCATCTTGGTTTATTACAATAGAACCGGTATTATCAAGCATTTCTTGTAATCCATGGTCTTGATTAATACTGTATATAGCCTCGTGACCACCATAGGAAATGATAGGCCGATTAAGTATATTGGCGAGCTCCTGTGCCATAGCCTTTTTTTGGTTATTTTCAGCTTTTCCTGAATAACAGCAAATAAAATGAAGCGGTCGTTTGTCAGTCATTAATTCATTTAAATTGTGTTTTTCAATCAAAAAATTAACAAATTGAGGTAATGACATAAATTGCCCCGGTAATTTATTATCAATTATTTTCTTTTCTTTTTCTAATCCACTATAAACATAGATATACCCTTGGTTACTACCATGAATGACTAAGCCGGGATTATTTTTTCCCATAAAATTACTAATATAGCCCAGGTTTCTTAATTTTTTCTCTCCAACATGGTTAATAATTTCTTCCATATGGACAGACTTGTAGTAATCAACATGATTAGAATTATTTACTGAAAGATTTACTTGTGAAAGTTGATTTAGCCTATTATTAAAAAAATGAAACTTATCATATCCAACATTTAAGTATTTTTTAGATGAATTTTTAATTTGTAATATTTCTTTTGCAAATTGAATGTGATTTTTTGACTTTTTTTCTTCAGCAAGTTCGACAGCAATACGAACATTATGAAAAGCGAATGCTCTAATATAATTTATAAGTTTCATTTTTCCTCATGCTTATTTGTTGCAGAAATAGATGTTTTTTTAAATTAAAAGGTATGTTTTGAAAAGAACAATGATTTTTAATGTATTAGAATCATTATTATTGAATAGATATCCACACTGTAAAATATACTATGGCTGTAGGATTTAATTATTTATAATGTTAATTAATTCATATGGTCATTTCAATGCTATCAATTAATAGGAGTATAGACGATTTTGTTTGTGTTGTAAGATTTAGGAGGTTGATTAATAATAAATAATTATTTTAAATGCTGAAGTGTTTTATCAAATTTAATTTAATTTAAATTAAAGTGACCACTATTGGTTAGTCACTTTAATAACAACAATTAACATTTTATATTATGTTATATATCCCATTGCTGATTCAACAGTGATTCTTGCTTTTTATTTGCTAAAACTATTTGGGTTAATGGTGTGAAAATAGCTTTATCAATATTGTGCATCACTTTGACTCCTATCGCACGCTCGGCATCGGCATCGGCAATCAAACCACTGGCAGCGAGTTCAGCATTAATGCGATTCTGAAACTCGTTTTCATAGATGTCCATTTTTTTATCGCAGGCGTTTTCCCATAATGTTGGCTCAGTGCGCTCCACTAATTTTTGCCACGGGGCCCACTGTGCTAACCATTCGGGAAATTGCTGATTTTCTGCTGTTTTTACCCTTAATTCGGCAACGTTCAGGTCAGAGGCTGTGATACCGGAGACGCCGAAGAATCGCATTTCTTTCGCTGTATTGGTCAACTCAAGCGGGATGCGTAATTGGGTTTGGAAACCCAAATAGACTTCAATTTCATCAACAAAGTACAGTGTAGCTACTTTTTCTCTAGCGATATGTTCAAGCTGTTCTAGGCGGAACATTTCGCGTCCTGCGGTCACAAGCTCAGGCAATCTGTCATCATATTGACCGACTTCGATATTGTGAATTAATTCCACTTTCTGCATATCATTCCACGTCAGTGCAACCCGGTCCTCACAGCTTTCAGTTGCTCCCAGAGCAACGACAAAAGACGCTTTACGAAGTTCAGGTGAATCAGCTAATTGGGTCAGCCATTGTGCAACACGCTGTTTAAACATTGGGTCTTTTTTAGCGCTGCTGGTGTGTTGCAGGCGGTCAATAAAGGCGCTAAATGCCCCTGCGTATTCTTCATTAGTGATTGGTACAAATGTCGACATTATTTCCTGTTTATGTTCATCAGAAAACCAATAAGGCACGCTTTCAGTTAGTGGTCGTACAGGGCGCTCAGAAGTATATTGTGATGGCATCGAAAAGGAGAGGCGTAGACCCCGATAATTGGTATCATTATGGAATGCAAGAAAATTCTGAATTATTCGCTCTGATAGCGGGTTATTTCTGATATCTAGATTTCCAAAATAATCCCTCGGATAAGTGATGGATTCAGGCACTCGCGTTATTTGGTTATGAGCACATTGTAGCACTTCTAGACTAGCAGGAAGTTCAGGTAGTTCTGTTAGATGATTGCTGTTGACTTCAATTCTCATTATCGAAGCAGGTAGCGTCGGTAGGCGTTCTAGCGGGTTTCCGTTACAATATAACCCTTCTAATGCAGTTGGAAGTTCAGGTAGTTCTGTTAGGTGATTGCTGTTGACTTCAATTCTCACTATCGAAGCAGGTAGCGTCGGTAGGCGTTCTAGCTGGTTTCCGTTGCAATATAACTCTTTTAATGCAGTTGGAAGTTCAGGTATTTCTGTTAGGTGATTGCTGTTGACTTCAATTCTCACTATCGAAGCAGGTAGCGTCGGTAGGCGTTCTAGCTGGTTTTTGCTGCAATATAACTCTTTTAATGTAGTTGGAAGCTCGGGTAGTTCCGTTAATTCATTATAACCGACATCCAGACTTTCAAGTGAAGGCGGTAGGTTGCGTAAGTTGGTAAGTTTATTATTAGAATACTTTAGCGCTTTCAGTCCATTAGGCAGCTCAGGCAAGTTTACCAGTTTGTTATTACAACAAGATAATTCATCGAGTTCGACTGGCAGCTCGGATAAGCATTCCAAGTGATTGTCGTTGCAACATAAGACTTTTAGTCCAGTTGGAATAATAGGTAAGCAATTCAAGCTATTCTTAGAACAATCCAGTTCTTTTAATCCATTAGGCAGCTTAGGTAAGTTCACCAAAGGGTTGTTAGATGAATTTAATATTTTGAGTCCAGAAGGAAGTTCGGGTAGCTTTACCAATTTATTCCCAAAACAATTTAGCTCTTCAAGCCCAGCTGGAAGCTGGGGTAGCTCCGTTAGTTCAGTAAAAGAAATGGTTAATTTTTTTATATGGTCTGGCAATATAGGGATAGATCTCAGATAACGACCCGACAGTTCTAGGTGTTCTTCTTTGAAACTTAAGCACTTAAGTACAGATTGTAAAGTTTTTTGTCTGGCTTTCGCTTCGGTAGAATACGCTTGTCGTCCCCATTCCGTCCATATACTAGCACATTGTTCGTCATCACTTTGTTTCTTCATTGGAAGTGATTTATCTTTATTGTTACTGACTTTAATCTTGTCTCGCACTGCTTTTGATTCTGCTGCACTAACCTTTCGCACGCTTTTTGCGAGTGGATTAAAACGATTCGATAATGAATTGTT
The DNA here is from genome assembly GCF_000314855.2 of Providencia burhodogranariea DSM 19968. Lineage (GTDB taxonomy): Bacteria > Pseudomonadota > Gammaproteobacteria > Enterobacterales > Enterobacteriaceae > Providencia > Providencia burhodogranariea. The sequence continues at coordinate 554,922 of NZ_KB233222.1, forward strand.
GGTATTTTCACTTGAATGTGATCTAACAGAAGATGTTGAACTATTATGAGGGGTAATATTTAAATTCCTAGGCATATTTATGTCTCCGTATAAATGGGGAAAGTATATTTAATGAAAAAAATTTAAAAATTCATCTTTCAGAGATTAGATTAGATTAGTTTAATTGGTAAATTAATGAGTTTTATGTTTGTTAATCAAATTGCTAATGTTCTGAAAAATGAGCATTAATTAATAAAAAACAGTAAGTATTTACTGTTTTTTATTACCATTGTTATTTTACATATATTTTTTAAGTAAAGTGATAGTTCATATATCAATACCAATGAAGTTATGAGTGATCTTTTAAATGTTTAGTCATCTCATCTACATGGTTTTCTATGTCAATAGGTGAATGTTTACTTTCATCCTATAGATATATCGAATAAATTAAGGTGTAATTGACTTCTAATCTATTTTATTTAGATTGTAAAATCTATAGGCTTGCTTATGAATTCACAATAAATCACCTTTCAAGTGATAAGGTTACTTATCAAAATTAAATTATCAATACCAACTAGTTTAATCATGAAGATTTAAAAAAAAAGTGACTTTTGATTTTTTAATAATTGAGTTTTTATAACGAATGAAAATTCTCATATATATATTCTCTTAAAGTAGCTAATATGGACTAGCCTCCTTAAGAAGGTTAATTAAGACTGAGGGTTTAATATTTATATGATATAGCAACAATAAATAACATGAATTTTAAGATTTATCATGTTTATCGTAAATTTATTATTTATGAAAACAAGTTATATTATATATTCCATTTTTTGTTCAACAGCGACTCCTGCTTTTTGTTTGCTAAAGCTTCCCAAGTTAGCGGTATGAAAATAGTTTTATCAATATCGTGCATCACTTTGATACCAAGTGCCCGTTCAGCATCAACGTCACCCATTAATTCACAGTCATTGAGTTCAGCGTTAATTCGGTTCTGATACTCGTTTTCATAGATGTCTATTTTTTTATCATAGGCTTTTTCCCATAATGCTGGCTCAGTACGCTCTATTAACTTTTGCCATGGGGACCACTGTGCAAACCATTCAGGAAATTGGTGATTTTCTGCGGTTTTCACTCTTAATTCAGCCACGTTAAGGTCAGATGAAGTGATGCCGGAAACATCGAAAAAATACATTTCTTTCCCTGTACTAGCCAATTCAAGTGGAATGCATAATTGCGTTTGGTAACCCAGATAAACCTCAATGTCATCAACATCGTGGAGTGTATTAACATTTTCCCTAGAAATTTGTTCGAGTTGATCTAGGCGGAACATTTCCCGTGCGTTAGCGACAAATTGAGGTAATTTATCGTCATACTGCCCATCTTCAATATTATGAATGAATTCTACTTTCTGCAAATCATTCCACATCAGAGCAACTCGATCCTCGCAGCTTTCGGTTGCGCCATCCGCAATGATAAAAGAAGATTCTCTGAGTTTCGGTGAATCAGCTAATCGATTCAACCATTGTGCAACCTGTTGTTTAAACATTGGATCTTTTTTCGCACTACTTGTATCTTGTAAGCGATCAATAAAAGCACTAAATGGTTCCGCGTTTCGTTCGTTTGCAATTGCTGAATATTTCGACTTTATTTCCAATTTACGCTCAACAGGAAACCAGTCAATAACGCTATCAGTTAAAGCGCGTATTGTGGGTTCAAAATTGTATTGGGATGCCATTGAAAAATATATCTGTAAGCCTCGATATTCAGGTAAAAAAGTCATGGCCTGTAAATTTTCACATGTTTGTTCAGATAAGGGATTATAAGCGACATTGATTAAGCCGCGAGTTAAACGATACACTGATTCTGGTAGGTGTGTCAGTTCATTATCTTGGCAGTCTATATGAGTTACGGAAGCTGGTATTTCAGGTAACTCGGTTAATGAATTATTGCTAGCGATAAGATGATTAAGCGAAAGAGGCAGCGGAGGTAGTCTTGTTAGATTATTATTATTACAAGTCAGCTCTTCCAAAGAGAGTGGAAGTGCTGGCAAAAAATCTAATTCATTGTCCGCACAAGATATTGCCTTCATTCCAGCGGGAAGTGCAGGTAAATCCTTTAAATAGTTAAGGTCACAATAAAGTGATATTAATCCAATAGGAAGGTTAGGTAGGCTTTCTAAGCAAGTATTTTCACAAGATAGTCCGTTCAGTGTTGAAGGCAATTCAGGCAATCTGACCAGTCTATTATTATCACAAGATAATGCTTTCAACTTAGGTGGAAGTTTGGGAAGGTTTACTAATTTGTTGTCATCACAATATAATTCTTCTAGTTTTTCCGATAACTCGGGTAAGCTTTCTAGTTTGGCATAGTTACAATATAGCACTTTCAATGTTGAAGGAAGTTCAGGCAACTTTTTTAGATGAGTATATGAGATATCCAATTTGGTGATATATGGTGGTAATAGTGGTAATGATGTTATTTCAAGCCCATAAAAATTAAGATGTAAGGTTTTATCATATAAGCAAGCACATAACTTTTTTAGCGCTATCTTTCTATCTTCAAATTCATCGGGGCATGTAATCAAAGCTTCATTCTGCCACTTTAGCCAAGTATCATGGTATTTCGGCATAAATTGTGTTTTCTTAAGTTGTTCTAAAGGGCGGCAGCTTATTCTCGGTTTTGAATCAATCTGAATTGAAACTGTTTCTACTTTTGATATATTCTGTGCAAGCCTTACGGTGTTATTAGAATCCTCATGATTCAGAGGTGAGCCAATAGAATTGATTGAACTATGATAAGTAGACGAATTAGGATAAATAGGCATATATAATCTCTATTTGAAAGTTACAATATATTTTTCATATGTTAAGTTGCGATTGTATTCAATAGGTAAACACGTTTGAATCACATAGTCACTCATACCCATCAGCACTTTTATCGGAAATAATTTCGTTTGTGCCAAGGGTAATTCGAAATTTTTTTTTGAATATTAAAATTTATTATAAAGTTTATATACTCGTCATACTTCAATCTAAATAATCGTGACTAAACTTAGCTAATTTAGTTATATGGTTCATTTATGCGCCACGCTTATATTCTCTTGTTGCCTATATTAAAATAATATAGAGTATAAATTAATGATAAAAAACTCTCTAACATTCTAATTTATATTTTAAAATTTATTAGACAATCTATATATTAATAATCAAGTATGTTTTTTTAGATTACAATAGAGTGTCAACGCTAAGTATATGAGTAAAAGGTTAATATTTAAAAATCATCTTATAATAATAGTTATTATATTCATATCTGTGAAGTTATTGATTTTAGACAGTTTGTGGTAGCCCCTCGTTATTAACGAGGGGGGGGTAAATATTATGAATGTTAAGTATGTTATGTCACTATTTAAAATTGACTTAGTTTAAACGAGATTGTTATATATTCCATGGTTTATTCAATAGCGCAGCCTGTTTTTTGTTAGCTAAAGTATCTAAGGTTAGCGGTATGAAAATTGCTTTGTCGATATCGTGCATTACTTTTATTCCTAGTGCACGCTCAGCATCAATGTCATCAGTTAAATTATTAGCATCTAGCTCAGCATTAATGCGTTTCTGATATTCGTTTTCATAGATGTTCATTTTTTTATCGTAAGCTTGTTCCCATAATGCTGGCTCAGTACGCTCCACGAATTTTTGCCACGGTGACCAATGTGCTAACCATTCTGGAAAATGATCGTTTTCTGCTGTTTTTACAGTTAATTCAGCGAGGCCAAGGTCAGATTTCGTGATACCAGAGACGTCGAAGAAGCGCATTTCTTTCGCTATATTGGTCAACCTAAGCGGGATGCATAGTTGGGTTTGGAAACCCAAATAGACCTCAATTTCATCAAGAAGGTGGAGTACAGATGTTTTTTCTTTAGCAATATGTTCAAGCTTTTCTAGGCGGAACATTTCGCGTGCTGCAATCATTAAATCAGGTAATTTATTGTCAAACTGACCGACTTCAATATTATGAATTAATTCCACTTTTTGCATGTCATTCCATGCCAATGTAATTCTGTCTTCGCAACTTTCGGTTGCCTCCAATGCAACAGCAAATGTTGTCTCGCGAAGAATCGGTGAGTCTGCTAATCTCGACAGCCATTGCGCAACGTGCTGTTTAAATTTCAGGTTTCTTTGAAAGCTACAGGTATCTTGCAGCCGGTCAATAAAATCACTAAATGGCTTGGTGTTTTTTTCGCGAGCAATTGTTGAAAATTTTGAAATTATTTCTTGTTTACACTCAGAAGGAAACCAGCTAATAACGCTGTCAATAAAGCTATGTGTAGTATGTTCAGAATTTCTTTGCATCGACATCGAAAAATAAATTAATGGGCCTCGATAATTGTTCTGATTAAGCATGGCATAAATATTTTGTATTGTTCGATCCGATAGAGGATTAGCGCGTAGATCTACTCTACCTTCCAATCTATTCAGGTTAGCTATAGATTCAGGTAGTGTTGTTATGTTGTTATCCATACATTGTAAAAAAATTAGTTGGCTAGGAAGTTCTTCAGGTAATTCATTTAACCTATTATTGGAAGCACTAATAGATGTTATTGAAGGTGGAAGCATGGGCAAGTATTGCAGGTAGTTATTGCTACATTCTAACAGTTTCAGTGTATTTGGTAGCTCTGGTAACTCAACCAGTTCATTACAACCAGTATAAAAATATTCAAGAGAAGGTGGTAGATTACGAATATTTACTAGATTATTCATATAACAGTTTAAAATTTTCATCCCATTAGGGAGTTTAGGTAAATTTAACAGGTTAGTTTTAGAACAATTTAATTCTTCTAGCTTATCGGGAAGGTCAGGCAAGATGACTAAATTATTCATTGAACAATTTAAAATTTTCAACTCACTTGGAAGGCGGGGCCATTCTATCAAGCAATTATAGGCACAATTTAATTCTGTTAAACCGTCAGGAAGTTCAGAGAGAGCAATGAGCCGATTCATCTCTACATTTAATTTCGTAATATGCGGAGGTAATATGGGAATAGAGCTCAGATTAAGACAACTCAAATCAAGGGTTGATTCTTTAGAAAGCAAACAACGCTGTAATGCTAATACGGCAAGCTTTCTGCTACTTTTTTCCTCTGCGGGTGCATTTTTTTTCCATTGTGTCCATTCTTTAAGATATCGATTTTTAGGCGTTTTTATCCATTTTGAAAACAATCTTATTATATTTAAATTTGTGTTTTTTTTGTTGTTGTTATTTGTACAGAAGACATGTTATTAACAAGTGAGTTAATATCTGTAGGCGAGTCTTGACTAAAAGGCGAGTTTTGATGGACGTCGTTAGAATAAGTTGAACTATGATGGGGTGATGTGCTGCGATTAATAGGCATAGGTCTGTTTGTTCCGAAAAGATTGTAATATATTCGTTATACTTTGAGCTGGATGACAAATGTAAAAAATACAATATATCGTTCAAGTAATAATGTAATTATAAATTAGGCTTATCCTAAAATTATAAGAGTGCATCTTAAATCATATATTTATATATATATGTTAGTAATGAATCGATTTTTTTTAGTTAATGAAATATGTGGTTAATATTGTTGTCATTAAGCTTTGGTTAATCAATAAATAAGTTAAATATTTTTATTTTATGAATTTTCATAATAAATATTCAAATTTTTTCATTGTTCTTGTTTTTTAGGTGATTTTTTTGTTGTGAATAATTAAAGTGAATAAATGTGAAGTTATCTGGTTCAGGTTAGCACTCGTTTTTGTGTCTTAATTTTTAACTTATTAAATGATTGGGTTTAGGTCATGTAAATTCAGAGTTTATCATTAGATTTTATGGATGTAATGAATTAAAGTTTTATTTCATTTTTTACAATATTAGATAAATCATATATCAATATCAATAGTGAAGGGCTTAAGCTCATAAGCAGTGAATAAAGTGCTAGATCAAAAAAAAGGTAATTTAGGTGATATTAATAACCTTAAAAGAAACAAAAATAATAATACATGAAATTAGTGGATTAAATAAGAAAAATTCAATTGATAATTTAAACTACATGTCTGCTTGGGTAGCGAATTGGTAATAGGAATGCTCTTTGTGTGATGGATATTCGGTTACCAAAGTATGGTGGCAAGATAACGATAAGCAGTGTAAAGACGATTGCTGATTAAGTAATAAAACTAGTTATTACAACGTGTTACATTGCCTTTTGAGTGATCGCGATTTTTAAATTAACATTTAATCAGTAACAAACAGGAAATAACGATGAATATTATGAATAACCGAGTTGGAATTTGTCTACTCTTAATATTGTTTGGCTATACAGCAACAGCAGCGTCAAGTGATACCACTGATAACACTATTGTTACAATAACAGGAAAAGCCATTGCAAATACTTGCTCTTTTGATTCATTAAATTCCGAATTAATTGATGTTACAGTCGCTGGAAAGATAAAGTGTAATAAAATCAATTCATTAGGATCAAGTGGCTATCATGAAGACGTTAAAAAGATAGAAGGGAAGGTTGAGGGTATTGCGAACACTGATGGTAGTAATGTGTTGAAAAATATCAATACATCGAATGCGGGGAAAGGCGTTGGGCTCTATTTGTATCAAAATGAAATTAGGGATAAAAAATTTGATCCTCAAGGTAGCATAAAGAAAAGCGATAACTTGACGAAAAATCAAGATGCTACTTTAATATTCCGAGCTGCTTATGTCGGAACTTCGGCCGCAGTGGTTGCAGGGAATATGCCATCAACAATGTCATTGATGCTGATATATATGTAATTTATATATTAATCCTTAAGTTATATTCTTATTCTACTTCAAATTGCATTGTGGTTGACTGTGCTTTAGTGAGCCGAACCTCGTCGTTTATCGATGTTTACCGTTTACTTTCTTTCATTGTTTACATTCTAATTGAATTATCTAGAGCACATGTGGAAATCAACCCGCGGAAATAAGGGGTTTAGAAAAATATATTTAATTTTTCAGAAAATATCATGTTTATAAAGTAACATGATTAAACTCTGAATGGCGATTTTATTAAATTAAAAACATAATGTTACGCACTTACAATGTGTGTTTATATGATGATTTCATGGCTATATAATGTGAATTATATTAATAACCTATATACTACTTGCAATCAACTTTAAGCCTAAATAATTAATTCATATTTAGATGGTTTAATGTCTATACTGCTGAAAATTAAGTTTAAAATCATTAGTTGATTTCTGGGGTAGAGAGTGGGTTACAATTAAATTAAAATAGAGATAGGTGTTGTGAGGAATATACTAAATATGTCAATGCTGAAGTTATATTTTTAGAGTTATTTTGAATCTAGGTTAGGGTAAGCGTATATTCATGAATTCGTTTGTTTCTATCATTGTATTCATTTTGTTTTTCCTGAATGTGTTTTATTTTGAAATTGAAAATTATTTTTTGCCGTTAATATTATTATAATGGATTATTGATAGGCCAATTTAACTAATAAATTGGTTTTTTATCATTTCTATATTTGGAGTGATTAAAACAATAGATCCATTTCTATAACATTAGGAATAACAAATGCCTAAAATAGATATACACCAAACGCAGTGGCGGCAGAGAATTGGTCATCATACTAATAAATTAGATCAATCAATAAAAGGTCAGCGTTGGCAAGATACTCGAATTAAAAATATTGCTAATCACCGTGGACTTCATTCAAGTAATGCACAGCAGCAAGCTCGTGCTCAAACATGTTTAGAGCTGCTTAGTATGTTAAGCACGATAAATAGAAGCGATTTTATTCGCGCAACGACAGGTGAAAATGCAAAAAAAGTCACGGCTCAAAATATCGTTTCAAATGCGTTTGCAAATTATAGATATGAAAAAATAGCTCGCGTAGTACATAGTGGCATGGAAGAAAATCGCCAATCATCAAAATCAATCATTCCCGCTGCAAAATACACGGATATTCAACAAGCTAAAGATACCACGTCTACATCAAAACTGTCTGTCATGGATAGTGTTAGTTCAGCATTGAGCTTTTTGACTAACAGCTTATCCGATCCGTTGAAATTTCCAATGGCACAAGCGCTACCGTTGCAGAATGACGCTAATGTTGCACACCCTGATCAAATTGATGAACATCAAGATAAAGATCTCACAATAGAAAGCAGTGAAGTTGAATATAATCCACGAGCTTCTTTACAATCAAATGATGCGAATAAAAAAATCGCTGAATGGCTGCAAACCGAAAATCGATTAGGAAGTGGAAACATAAGCAAAGAAGAGCTACTTTCTGCTATTGCAACCTATTTTTATGATGTGAAAACGAGTGGTGCTGTAGATGATACAAAAGTAACTACCATACTGGGTAAAAAAATTCTCGCGGCTGCAAACCTATACGGTGGGAAACAGAATGAACAAATTTCTAGCCAGCAGGCGAAATCTGCTTTGCGACACTGGATATTCGATAATATTTTAGGAATGTCACCTAAAGAATATATTGCGGGAAAGATGGAGAAGGATCACCATCCAGAAGATTATACGATTAGTAAAGCTAATCAGTTATTAACACTTCAAGAGCTGTATAACAATAAACAATTGTATCTAAATCATCTTCCTAGAGAACAATGGGAAAATTTGAATACAATGTGGCAATCTTTTATTAAAGAAGAGATGCCATTTCTTCGCTTATTTGATATCGAGTCAGTTAAAAATATGCGGCTGGATGACTATCAGTTTGCGCCATTGTATTCGGGTTCACAATTTTTAACCGATTTAGGTTTTAGCGCTTATACCCCTAAAGAAGCTATTAATGTAGGGGAATATATGTGGGATTTGGCCTTTGATGAGGGAATAACTGAAGATAAAATCAGTTATTTTTCAGCTCCAGCTCAATTTTTTATGGCTAGCCACTCTTCTAATCGTATTAACCGACAAGATGGTATAGGCAATATATTATCAGGTGCAGAGAGTAATTATCTACAGTATCGTCAGCAAGTGGAGGTTATGCATAAGGATATTAATCAAAAATTTCAAGATTATAGTTCGGCAGTTGCTGTATGGCTTAGTAAAGGTGAGCTAGCAGATAAGATTATTGATCAGTGCCCAACCAATGAGCTTCCAAGAAAAATAGTAGGATTAAAAAATAATATTGGAACACTAGAAAAAAATCGTGAAATAGCAGTAGAACATGCTAAACAACTTTATCTAAATAATATTGATAAACCTTGCGATAATGCGCCTGATAGATTAAATGATGAATATCGAAAGCTAACCTCTAATGTTGCTGACCGCTATCGTGAAATTGATAAATATCTCATTCGCTCAGAGTTAGAAGCCTTACCTCAACAAGAATATGACTTTATTACAGCTCCCGATGCCGATGTGTGTCTAGGGGGGATTAGTATGAGTACCAGCAGAGGAACTTGGTCTGCATACAACCATGCTTATAATGACGATATTAATATTTCGTTATTAAAAACAGACCTTATTTCAGTAAAACGAGATAATAAAGAGCGCATTTATGCCTTAAAAGGGATCCATGAGGGGACGGAGGGCTATAAGATCTTCCGTGTGGATCGCGATATTCATCGCTATATTGATAATGGTCTTTTAGATTATAACTATTTCGGCAATAACCTGGTTGTAACGGACTCGAAAATTGAAAGCCCTAGCGATACCTTCAGATATACCATTTTTACTGATAATCAAAAAAATCTCGGCGAACGCGGAGATACACAATCATTTATAGATGCGTTAAGTGATATTCATCGTAATAAAATTTACAACGGCCTCGATGCATCGGGTGATGATAAATCAGATATTCAAAAAACCTGGTATGCTATCAAGCATATTATTCCATTCTATGATTGTGTTGAAGGAGTGATAAATAATAATCCTGTACAAGCAGTCCCTTCTTGCCTAATGGATGCAGTAGCATTTATTCCTGTTTTTGGTCAAGCGGCCAGTTTAAGTAGTAAATTTGGTATGGGATTAATGCGAGGCCTTCGTTATGGAGCACGAACTGTAGGAAAAGGGTCGTTATCACCAATAGTAAAAAATACGCTAAGAGAAATCTCACTACCCACTATTACAGAGTTGGGAGCATTAAGTAAGGGAGCACTGCGAGCAGTTGATCCTGGTTTTGAATTATTAACTCGAGGAAGCCAAAAATTAGGCCATTTCCTTGTTAAACAATTAATGGCCGATGCAAAAACAGTTAATTTAGGGAGAAAAATAACGGTATCTGGGGTTGTCAATAATTTACCTTCAGCATTGCCAATTACTCATAAAGTTGCTTTATTACCAAATTCAGAAATACGCACGCCAATACAGGAGATAGACAAAATAGGCGGGCAAGAAATCTATGTTCGTATTAACCCTGAAACAGGTGAACTGTTTGGCAAGCGATATACTCTTAATTCTCATAATCAACTTGTGGAACAAATAGCATTTGAATCTCCACTTCAAGCTCCTTTTTCAATAAAAACAAAATCTTTTTATTATCCAATACTAAATAAATACATAAATGTGGCACCTAGTGGTATAGATAATGGACAACAAATATGGCAGCAGTTGAGCCCTGACAGAACCAAGTATATTGGACGGAAATACGTCATTAATTCTGCGGGTAAACTCGAGAACCAGCCTCTTTCTTTTAAAGAGCGTATGTACAACTTAAAAACAGAAGGTCTAGGTGGAAAGGGAGCAAATAAGGCTGCGAAGCAATGGAAGGATCCCGGTTTTAATAAAAAACCGGATTTAACAATACTCGAAAAAAGTACTCTGGAGCAAATTTCTGCTACTGCTGCACGAAAAATGGGCGATTTACTTCAATTGGAGAAAGGCGCGCTTTATCATGTTGGTAAGCAATATTATCTCAAATACAATAATAAATATTATGCAGCGGAGGTTGATTCATCTCTCGACCATATCACTATTTATTCTCAATCGCCCAAAGATAACCTTATTAGCAGCCTACCCGGTAGTAGCCAAACACAAAATCGTGTGAAAATCATGGAAGGAGAGCTGTTTGAAGGCCAGATCGATAAAGTGTATCTCACACCGGGAAGTCCAGAAGAACAGATATTAAAAGAAGCAAGTGATAGCCTAGGTAATAAAGGAATTATTATTACAGAACAACTCGCCAAGATATTGGAAGGCCAAGCAGGGCTGGGACTTTCAGTTCAAAAGGCGACAGAGATCACGCCAATTAATGGATTAACGGGAGTATTTGTCAAAACAGGAAGCCATGATTATTACATTAGACACAAAGACCGATTTTACTTAATAAAATCAACAGATACTGAGAATAAGGTATTTATTTATGATTCTGAGGGGAAAAGTTCTTTTGCTTCATTAACTAAAGCAAATTTTAGACCCAAAAATGATTATAAAAAAATTCTACCAGATAATATCAGACAACATATATTGCATGGCGATCAGGCTGGTGGTGGGCATTTGTTTCCAGGTCAGCAGGGTAAATCAATATTTCCAGAAAACTGGAATGCGGAGAAAGTCATTAATCAAATAGGTGACATTGCAACATCATCGACAACCAAATGGTATGCCGAAACTGAGGGGTTATATACAAAAACAAAAGCTAAAGTAAGATGGACTGCTTGGGAAGTTCGGGATAAAGTTAGGATCAAAGTTATTTATGAACCTGCCAATGGGATTGTTATTACTGCGTTTCCAAATAACGCTCAAGTACCCGCTCATTTAAAAGTAGTCGATAAGGAGAGCCATAAATGGATATAAAAACTAAAATAAGCAGGTTTGGTGAAGGTTTAAAAGGTCGTTTAGAACCATCAATTATTGATTACGATTTAGAGTATATTGGTAACAATGAAATTGTTTTGGCATTCGAAATGTTGTGTGACCATATAGCGAATTATAACGTTAAACTTAGGCAAGATGAATATAATCAAATCATTTGTATAGTTAATGAGCTAAAACTAGATTTAAACGAAAGATACCAATATATTAATCCAGAAAGAAATCCATAGAACCTATAAATAAATTTTTAAAACCCCCAGTCTCATCAGGCTGGGATCTCACCTTAGCTGTTCATTTTAATATCATAATCAGTCGGCATTATGATATTAACCTATCTCAGAACGATTAAATTAGCTATTTTCCATTCGGATATATGTAAGATTGAGTCTATGAAATCTAAATATAACTGTCTTATTTCAACAAAAGCAGATAATAAGCCAAAAAATAATGACAAATAGTGCTATATCAAAGCATTATTTTCTATAAATTATGAAAGTAAGGTTCACAATTACTCATAATATAGCCCATTAACAGAGAGAGGGATGAATTCATTATTGAGTTTAAATCAGGATATATACAGATATTCCGAAATTTAAGTCATCTATACCTATAATGCTGCTCATGTTGATGTTATTTACATAGTAAAATATTCAAGAAAAAATGGAGTCATTATTTAAATGTTATTCTTGTTATGTTTTTCCATATATATTCATTTAATATCAATTGGTTGTGTTCTGACGCTGTTCATGATTCTTGAATAATATTGAACGTCTATTTATGAAGGGTTGAGCTAAAATTTACCTTGTCATCATAAAATTTCACTGAATGAGTCTCGTTATTTGTGTAATTTAATTGGTGAATTTATTTTGTAGAACCTAAATTTTAACCAGATACAACAGTATTATATGGAGTGGTAATGAATACGGATATCACGTTAAGTAGTTTAAAGATAGTTGTTGGATATTGATAAGGATATAAAAGGAGATTCTATGCCATCGATTACAAAACAATTCGAATGCAAAGTTCAATATGACCCAGTAGATAAGGATATAAATATAACGGTAAAAAAATCTGAGTCATTAAAAAATAGTATTAGGTCTGTCGTATCTAGCCCTAAGAAAGTGCTAACAAAATTGTTTGCTCATAGCTCCGTGAGTACGAGTAAAGATATCGAGCTTCAAAAAGTAAATGATGATGGTAAAGCGTTGTATCAGTTAGTTGATAAACATTCAGCCTATATGAGTGCATTAAACAACAATCCGTTATCTCTTCCTCAATCGAATAGTGCATTAGCAAGAATAAATTCTTTTAGCCTAGTTAAAAAAGCGGTCTTGGGTTTATCTGCATTCGCAATTCCCTATGCTATTTACAAAATATCTTATAACAAAGGATACACTGATGGCACGAGTACGGATGTAATATTTGCACTTCAACATCCCAAAATGGATCTATCTTCAATAGATTTGGAAAATCAAGCTAATGATTTTGCTTATACGAGCCAACTGCCTAGGACTAGCGAGCAAAAAGAGACATCTACAGAAGAAAGCAGAACTATTAGCTTAAACCAATTGCTGACTCAAGATGAAATTGTTGCCATCATGGGGGGGGATAGTGAGAATGATAGTATTCAAATAAAAACATTAGCACACGTTTCTGAAGAAATTACTGCGGCGAAATATAAAGTGAACTTGCTTTGTCAATCAAACATCATGGTGAATAATCAACCTTCACAATATGGTCTAAATAAGGATAAATGGCAATTTATCAGTCAAACATTAGAGATAGCAGTAAATGAAGTCGATCATCAGAGAGAGGAAATTGTCATACGAGCAGCCGATGATATGGCTAATTACTTATTCGAGTGTGCAGAAAGAGCACAAAAAAAATTATCCCCAGTTCAATGGGATAATGAAATCCCTTTACCACCAAATCAAAGAGGTATGACATTTATATTACGAGATTTAAGTAAATGTGACCTGATATGGCTGAAGGATAATATTAATCTGGAGAATTTAAATTCACAGCTTGCTGCAATTATTGAAAGGGCTCCTAAAGAAGGTTTATTATCGCTGACAACCAATGAAATGACATATTTTGCAGATATTTTTAAAATAATCGCAAGAAACCATAAAAATAATAATTATTCAGATACTGATGTAAGCAAAGAGCTTATACAGGCTGATAAAAGTTTGACTGCTTTACACCAAGCCAGTGATTATTTAAATGAGAGTTATAAATCGATTCAAGACGGGATGAAAACATCGACAATTTTCAGTTTAAATGACTGGAGAGATGTCATGAAAGCATTAGTAGATATACAAGAACGAGAAGCCAGAATACTTGAACGAAAAGCTGATAATATTGCTAATTATCTATCGATATATTTAAAGAATGAAGTAAATATCGCCTTAAGTCAATCAGGCGAAGTTAATTTTGATATAAATAGTAAATATTCAAAAAGTTTAGGTGTTTTAGCAAAATTAGATAGTAGTAATGGTGACATTCAGCGATTAGTTAAAGCTGGAATGAAAAATAGTGATAGCTCTAATATTGTTATGAAATTTAATGCTAATGAGTTGATTGAGTTGAGTATAGCGTTAAAAAATAAAAAATCATCATGTATTAAAAATGAATATGTTAATGGCTGTTCACAAAATAGTTGATATTACTCTAACTTGTACTCTTTGATATGAAAAATCCAGAAGGTGAAAATAGTTGCTGAGTAATGGTGGGTATTGTAAGAAAACACATGTCATACCCTAATTTTGACAAAAATAACGCTGCTGGTTTTCCACCTTAAAACACGTAATTGGGGTCGATTTTGTCTTTTTGGGTTGATTTTAAGCAGTTTTCAATCAAAAAAAGAATGTTTTTATATTTTATTTTATAGTGTTTGGTTCTTAACTATGTCAAATTTTGGTTTTTGGCTGGAGTTTAAACCTATATTTTTCTAATTATTGACGTGGAAAGCTATATAAATGCTCATTGTTAATATATGTTTCTTTTCCATGTGTCATTACGTATATTTCTCACCAAGCGAATGATTGTGATTAGGTATGAAACGAAGCAAAACGTAACGTTTGAAATCACAGAAATTGAGGTGTTATTTTCCATTTCAGGAAAATGACTTACTTAGGAATAAAGTGAAAATAAGTTTTATGGAATATCTCTACCTTTAATAATAAGGCTTAACATAGTGAAATTTCACTATTAAGGTTAGAGTGTTCATTAATACATATTATTTCATATTTCAAAAATAAATTGATTACAGGTTAAAGCATGAAAGACTACACATTAGGCAAAGGCATACAATTTAATTTGATCAAATGTACTATTAGCTCAGAACAACAGGAAGTCATGTTAGGGAGTAGAGAAACTAAATTATTGGAATTGTTCTGTGAAAATCCTAATCAAGTACTAAATAAGACATTAATGACGGATACTGTCTGGGGTGCTGTAGTGGTCAGTGAAACATCACTAACTAAAGCTATTTCAAATTTAAGAAAAGCATTAAGTCGTTTTAGTAATTTAGTTTGTGAAATTAAAACAATTCCTAAAGAAGGATATATTTTTATATTTGAAAATAAATGTGAAAATTGGAATGTTGAAGAAAATATCTTACCAGAAAAGGATGGTTCTCAAACAGCCTATTTAAATAAAAATCAAGAAAGTCATACCGATAATTCAGTGTTATATAAAAAACCTAAAAATAGAGTGAAGGTTAGCTTTTCTCTGATTTCATTAACAATTTTCTCCTCTTTAATTTCATCTGCGGTTACAGCCACAGTACTTGGTTTGATTAACTTCAGTTAAAACACATTTAGTCATGTTTAATCAATATGAAAATAATACTATAAATTATGAATTCTGAATCTTTCACTATGCATATATTCATAAATTGCTATTATTCTGGCCAAGTAAGTTTTTGTTATATGACTTCTTTTTTAAGGAGTATAAGGAAAAATAATTGAGCTATCTATACACAATAGAAGCAAGAAATATCTGCTTAACTATAAATAAAGTAATGCTATCAACAGCATTAAATACAACACGCATGCTACCACTCTAAGTATGAGAATAGTCGCTAAGTGTAATATGCATATATCGACAGTTTATAGTCTGACGTATGTAGTGTACAAATGTAAGAAATGGACTAAATAATGAATAATCTAGCCTTAGAAAATGTAAGTGGTATTGAATCATCGATTGCAAAAGAAACTTATCAAAATGTTGGTGAAGGCTTTAAAGAGATCCTTAACGTGTTAGATGAAGTGAATGCATCTGGTGGGAGTGTGACTGTGAGTGATACCTTTGCTTTACAACAAGCCGTTTTCCAATACTCTATGTATCAGGAAATGATTACTAAAATTGCATCAAAATCTGCTAATGCGATAAACGAAGTGATGAAGGCGCAATAATGAAGTTACTGCGTACTGCATTTTGTAGTTTGTTTCTATTTTTAATAATAGGGTGTCAAGACGGACAAGGAACCTCGATAGCTGAATTTGAATCTGCTGATATTGCTAATAAGGTCTTAGTTTTATTAAATAAAGCACAGATTCATGCAGAATTGATTCAAAACAAAGGGCAATATTCCGTTTATGTTGATGATGCTCAAGTGATGAAGGCAAGAACACTGTTATCGAAATTTAATTTCTATTTTGAAATGGAAGATTTAAATGACCTTTTAGAATCAAAGTTTTCTAGTTTGAGTAAATTGGAAAATATTAAAAGTAATTTATTGGAAGGCCGCGAAATTTATAACAAATTAAATGTTATTCCTGACGTACTACGTTCGAATGTCATGGTGACAGGTGAAGGTATTAAAAGGGTTTCTGTATTGCTAATTAGTCTCAATGAACTTAATACGATTAATAAAAGCAGAATAGAAAAATTTTTAAAAGGGATCATTGCTGAAAATGATACGTTAACGATTGAGTACTTAGTACAACCGGTTGATGATGAGTAAATCTAAACGACATTACGATAAGATCCTTCATTATTATTTGACCCATCGCTATCTTAATGAAGAGTCATATCACGTGGTTACTAGCTTACAACCGAATGAAATAGCGTTATGCCTTACTGGATCAAAAAAACAAATGGTGAGTATAACTGAAACACTCTCCGTTGTGGTGAGGTGTCAACAAGCAAAATTGATGCATCAAGGGCAGCAATGGCTACATTATCGAAATAGTTTATCTGCATATGATTACCTATTTTCTGATGCAGCACATTTTGTAACTATTCCAGATGGTTATACCGACCAACAACAAGCGATTAATTTATTATCCGTTGTGGATCGTCGTAGGGCGATTATTTGGTTATTACGATTTAATATTGAAATTCCAGATAATCCTATTATTATACAACGCCCTGAATGTATAAAATTTATCATCAATAATATAACAGTAAAATCAGGAAAATAAATTAACGGTCAGAATAAAAATTATGAATATAAAAAAAGAAATTAACGATGAGAGCGAGTTATCTGATTTTGATCTTTTTTTAGATGCACTTAGTGGGACTAAATTAAAAAAAGAGATGAGAAAGTTAGGTAAATCAAAAAAAATAACGCTTACCGAATTGCAGTCTATATATAACCTTGCAGTTAAATTATATTCGGCAATGCAATTAAAAGAAGCTGAAATGGTATTTCTCGCTTATTCTGTTCTCAGCCCTTATGACCATCGAGGTCCAGGTGGATTAGCTTCAATTTATTTGGAGAAAAAAGATTATAAAAAAGCATTAGATATTTTAAATACGGTAAAAACTTATCCAACTTGTCATATGGATGAAGTGTTTTTAGATATTTCACTGTGTCATTATAAGTTAAATGAATATGTAGATGCTAGCTTAGTTTTTATTATAGTAAAACAAGAAAACCTAAATCAATTTTATTCCTCTAGATATCAGTTTTTAGAGCAGCAGTTAAAACCATTTTTTTAAATTTAGTGAGGTTGAAATGATAAATAATTTACAGTTTTATTCCTACCATTATGATTTGGATAAAGTCTCTGGTGATATGCAAGCGCAGAAAGGAGGAAAACTACCAATCATGATGCCAGCTAAATGTACTCAAGATGTAAAAGATATTGATAAGACATTAATAAATAGTATGGACACGTTGAGTGTACAAATATTAAGTATGGTTGCCGCTCAGCAAAAGCAGGTGGTACTGACAATACTGGGTGCTAATCCTGAATTGATAATTGCAGGTATGTTAGCTGCCAGTATTGAAATTTATGCACTGCAACTAGAAAAAATATATGGTTGGACTCAAGGAGGAGTGGAAATGTTCCGTTCAAGCTTGATGGTGATGCTAGAGGGAATTAAAAAAGATGGCGTAAACTCAGCAGAGCTTGAAGATTTATTTCAATTAGCACTTCTTGAAGTGATGGTCAATGCTGAGGAATATGGTTTAGAAGACTGGTATGAAAAAAACAAAGTGCATATCAGCCATGTATTAGAAAGTACGGGAAGTGGCAGCCACTCTCTTCATGAAAGCGATTATAATACACCTGAAAAAATGGCTCAATGGGTCACTATGCTTTATGACTCAATGAAAAAGGAAGGCAATATTCCACCTGATTCTCTTTTGGGGCAGATTCTAGCTGAAATTGATAAAAAAGGTGGCTCGAAAGCGTTATCAGATCAGATTATTAACCACTGGGATGATAGTAATGGTTGGTGGGTAAGTACGCCTGATAATAAAGGAAGCATTGAGCGAGTTTCAAATAATATCAGTCCAATGCTTAGATTATTCTTATTAAGCTCTTTACTCGAAGAACAGCCTATGAGTAAAGAACAAGTTGAATTAATTTTGACGGGTTCATTGGATGAAATAGATGAATTCGTCGAACAAGAATTTGGTGTCACTAATTCAAAATATGGAAGTGCATCATTAACATGGCTTGAAGAGAATACAACCTGGCGAATTACTAATAAAGATGGCCTTAATCAAATTGATTGGGAAGGTGTAGGGATTGATATTAATGATTTACACGAATTATATCAAGAATTTCCTGGGCGTGAATTATCTGAAGATGAGCTAGAAGAAATTAACCGTATTGGTGATCAAGTTAAAATGCTTCAACAAACATTAAAATATTGGACTCAATTATGTTTCGATGAGCAACTTGCCATGGCACGTAATATATAGCTAAAAACCAATCTAAAGATTAATTATAGTTTAATGTTAATTAGGTAGGTTAATGTTTTGTTATTTGAGTCAATGACTAAATAAATATTAAAAATAACATGTGTTAAGTTGTATAAATTAAATTTTTTTCAGCATATGCAATGAATGAAATATTAAATTATGAATGGTACATGAAAATTATATTATAACAATCAACATATAATTATCTGAGTTAATAATGAATAATATAGCTAGTGCTCATATAGTGTCATTGCAAAATATAAATTCTGTGCATGATGAAAAAAACAATTATATTCAGTAAGTTGAGAGTAACCTTGTTTTTTTGAAAAGTTGTGAAAACCAACTGGGTAATATTGATAACTTAATTGAAAGTACAGATAATGTAAATATTGAGATATTGACAATGATCGCTAACCAACAAAAACAAGTTGTTTTAGCAATGCTAGGCCAAAATCCAGAACTGGTAATTGCAGGCATGTTAGCCGCCAGTATTGAGATATATGCTCAACAAATTGAAAAAATCTATGGCTGGACTCAAGGTGGCGTTGAAATGTTTCGTTTTTGTTTAATGTTAATGTTTGAAGAGCTTAAAAAAGATGGTATTAGCGCAATTGAACTTGAAGATTTATTTCAGTTAGCACTTCTTGAAATCATGGTCAATGCAGATGAGTATGGCCTAGGAGGATGGTATGATAAAAATAAAGGTCATATTAGTCATATATTAGAAAGCACAGGGAGTGGTAGCCACTCATTACATGAAAAAGGTTACAGTAGTGCCGCCGAAATGGCGAAGTGGGTTAGCCAACTTTATGACAGTTTGAAAAAAGAAGGGAATATTCCTCCTGAGTCTTTTCTGGGTCAAATTATAGCAGAACTCGATAAAATGGGTGGGTCAAAAGCGCTGTCTGATCAAATTATCAACGGTTGGAATGATGATTATGGCTGGTGGATACAGCCAGCCGATAATGCAGGGGATCCAATGATAAATCGGGCTACTAATCTTAGTCCAATGCTCAGGCTATTTATTTTAAGTTCTCTACTCAATGAAAAATCAATGACTAAGGAGCAGGTTGAAATAATTTTAACTGGTTCATTAGACGAAATGGATAAATTTATTGGTGCCGAATTTGAAGTGGTTAAGGTTGAATATGAAAGTGCAACATTATCGTGGCTTGTAGTTAATACGAATTGGAAAATGGATGCTAGTAAAGCACATGGAGGTTATCATTTAGATTGGCGTGGCAATGGAATTAGCCTTACTGATTTAGATAATTTATATAAGGAATTTCCTGGGCGTGAATTATCTGAAGATGAGCTAGAAGAAATTAACCGTATTGGTGACCAAGTTAAAATGCTTCAACAAACATTAAAATATTGGACTCAATTATGTGCCGATGAGCAACTTGCTATGGCTCGAAATATTTAATATTAAAAAATTCTGATAGTTATACCCTAAATAGTCAAGGTTAAATTTGGCATTGCAAAATATCATCTCAATATGGACAGAGAATAATGGAGTAGGGAAACTATGTATGCTAATAATTCATTAACTTGAAGGTTTAAGGTTATTATTCAGTATATAGGAGTTTGCGTTTTACTAAACTCAATTGTTATATCTATAACCTGAAAAATTTCTCATTAAATGTATATGATAAGCGCAATTATTTCGATAAATATAAATTTATTATCGATTTAGATTGTAAGTTTTACTTACACACGTTTTCAACAGAAATATGATGGTTTAAATTGGAATATATAAATGTCAAGTATTAGTGCTTTCACAAGCGTAGATAATTCATTCATTACACAGGGCCAAGATGATACTCCGATACATCTTATAAATGAAATCGAGAAGGCCAAAGAGACTCCATCACCAATACAACCTTTACCGGGTAGTGTGATCTCTGAAAGTGAATTATGGCGTATGGTTTCACAAGCCTTTAAAACTATAGCTGATGCTGTTTCTGGTACAGCGAAAGAGAGTTCAGCGGCGAAAAAAGAGTTAATTAACACGCTGAAAGATTCACAAATCGCGCAATTAAATGAACGCATGGATCAGCTGCAACAACAAGCTGATGCAGAAAAGAATAAAGGGTTTTGGGGCAAAATTGGTATGGCACTTGGTTTTCTCGCTGCCATTGTCGTTGCTCCTTTTAATCCTGTCATGGCTGCGGTGATGGTAGGAACCATGATTGCGGCAATTATTGTGCCAAAAATGATGGACAAAGTTCTACAAGCTTTTGGTGTTGATGAAAAAATTCGTAAATGGGTCAGCCTAGCCCTTGAAGTTGTGATCGGAGTTGTGGGCGCCGTCTTAACCTTTAACCCGGGTAAGATCATGACTTCTGTAGGGAAAGTGGCTGCGAGTACAGCAGCAAAAGTTGCTAACACGGCAAATAAAGCGGTAGATGCATTGAAATCAATTAGAGCATTTTCTGCCATTTCACAAAAGGCACAAAATATTGTCAATAAAACACTGAAATTAATGGAGCCGTTAACGACGAAAATTCAAGAATTAGTCAAAGGTGGGCAATTGGCAAGTGCAAGAATGGGACAAGTCACTTCTGTCGCGTCAGATGTGACAAGTGTTGTCAGTACTGGATATAGCATCAAATCATCAGCGATAACAAGAGATCTTGAAGTATCACAAGCCGCTCAGGAAGAGCTTGTCACTCGCTTTGAACAACTGAAAATGCTGTTAGATACAGCAATGAAGGCGTTATCCACAGCATTTGAATCATTATTCGACACTAAAAACTCTGAGCGTCAATTTTTAAACACTCTGTATAACATACATATGTAAGGAACTAGCATGGAAATGAATATAGCTAATATTAATAATAGATTTGTGGCATTTTCACCAGATAATATTAAAACACCACAAGCAGAAAAGCACAGCTTAGTTAATGACAGTGTTAACATCGCGAAATCTGAATTAAATACAATTAACGATACTGGCTCAGTAAGTATGAGTCATCTACTTGCATTACTCGCAATGATTATTGAGTCATCGAAGCTACTACGTTCAGAAGTTCTTATGAACAGAATTAACGAAGCTGGGGCAACGGTAGAATTAGCTCATGTACTTGCTGCGGATAAAAAAAGTTCTGCTACTACGAAATTTAGTATCAATTTAGCTGCTGGGGTAGTTTCTATGGGTATCACCAGTGCCGCAGCCTTTAAAACGGGTCAGTTTAAAAAAGTAGATGATAAACATTTAGTTAATTTAGGTTATGGTGAGAATGCTAAGGTCTCTAATTTATCCGTTGATAGACTTAATGAGATTACTGCATCATTACAGCAACAACGTACTGCTAAATACAACACCATTACTCAGCTTTCAGGGGTATCTAAAGAGTTAATTGGAAATGTAAACGAAATACATAATGCCGGTGAAGTTAAACGTCATGATGATACTCAAGCCACGAAAGATCTTAAGAAAACATATGATGACCAGCTGAGTAGCTTTATTGATTCTTTAGGTAATGAATTAAATCAATTACACAAAGCGATGGAGTCAGTACAAGGCGCTATGCTAGTCAATAATCGTTAATTAAGGAGCGTGCGAGTGGTTAAATACACTCGCACAGGCTGATTATGGCGATAGCACCCATTAATTTTGCACAAACACGCTATGTGCAGAGAGTGTCGGCAACTGAGTCTTCTAAAAAAACAGGTCAATTTGATCAGGGCAAGCCACGAAGGGTTCGTGATGTCACTAAAGTTGAAAAACAATTAAAAAAACTGCCTCGGCTATTTCGTATCCGTTCAGTTCAAATGACAAGTCGTAATCAACGACATTTAGCTCGACATATTCAAGGGCACATGCTAAGAGCATTGAGTGATTGGCATGGATTTATTGAGAGTTTACCTGAAATTGACCAATTAGATGATGCTTATTTATTTGTTCTTCATTCGGTCTATCAATCTCAACATCTCTATCCTAAGGATGTTTATAAGCAACTGAGTGGTTATTTTGAAAAGCTTGAGTTACATTTTAAAAATACACCAGAATTAGAAGTTAATGCATCTGTAGTACAACAACTCATTACAAAAGATAATGTGATTTCAAATTTGATGGCCATACTCAACTTATGCCGCCGCTATGATCAACGTAAGGTAAAACTAAAAAGAACAACCAAAAAAGCGCGAGAACATGATGATGCAAACGGAAGAGAACAGCCCTAATAATAATCTTAAACGAATCAATATCGACCCTTATGAAATGTTGATACGAAAATTAGAAAGAATGAGTTGGAATGGTTTATCTGATCCTGAATTTCATTTAGACAAATCAGCAGTCATTATGTGGTTTTCACAATTTCGTGAATACTCTGATGAGGTGGTGAAATCAGCAATGATTGAGGGTATTTTAAATAATCAATTTCATAATATCTCCTATATTTTAAATTTGGTTCAATCGAATGACTTTCGTGCAATGCCTTCAATGGATGTGTACAAATTACTTTATAAATTTGTTAGTAGCGTCCCTAAGGCTATTGAGGAATGGATAGATGATAGCGATTTAGCAATGAGTCAAAATGTATTGGCATTATTATCACAAAGTCATAAGGTGAATTTTTAATGAAAAAAGATGAAATATTAATTCCTGCGTTTGAATTAGATATAAATACGCTAGAACATGTGCAACAATTAGCTGGAAGAAAATTTTTCAATCAAGAATTATTGATCAATTTTAATGGGCTAGGTTATCAGGTTGCTCGTGAACAAGAGATTGTTGAACTTAGCATTGATCATATAGGTATAAAGGGTAGTTTTTATATTTTATATCCTGACCTACAGAGAATGCTTGGAGTTAACATAAAATTATTAAGTAAAGAGTATGTTGAATATATTTTCACACGAAATATGGGAGCTTATGGTATTCAATTCTATCGATTTGTTAACGAAGATAAAATTCAACAGCTACCGCTATTAATGTCAGGAATCACTAAATTTCAAGAGGTACAGTGTTCAATATATTTTCAGGCGAATAAATTAATGATAGATTCGAATTTTTTATCAAGTAGACAATGTCATTGGCCTAGAACATTATCATTATCATTAGATTTTAAATTATCAGAGCTCACTGTATCCGTTAATAAAATCAGTGAATTAAGTGATGAAGATCTTGTTTTATTGAGTAATAGATAAATAAAAATGGGGTCTGTTGAATTTTTCTTGGCTTATATTGAAAAAAATGAGAAGCATATTTTTCAATTTTGCTTAGATGATCTGTTATATCCGATTATTCCTTTTTATCAATTGATATACGTATTGAATATTGAGGATGTTATTAAAGCCTTAATCCGTATTGATAAGCAATTTGATAGTAGATTGATTCGTGTTGATGGATATTTAACCATAGCAATGGCCGAGCAAAACTATCAAGAAGCCGAGTTTAAACGTAGTGTTATTCATATTTTAAAAATGATGAGATTTTAATATGCCATTATCACCTATTTCTTTATCTCCAGTGGGAAGTACTGACTTACCTGCAGTTTCTTCAGTCGTTACAGAAATGACAGATGTTCATTCTGCAACTTCTATTGTTGATAAGAACTCTATTAATAAATATAGTCCACGGTCTTCATTCGCTAATGAAAAGCCTTCAAATGTGGAAAAGAGTGAGAGTTTATTTTCTATTACTGAGCAAAAAAAAACTTAAAAAAACAGAACTAGAGAGTAATAAAAATTCTAACAAGATTAGCAATACAAAGAAAGCTCAAGGACAAGTTATTCTCTCAGGCCTTAGCCTTGCTATTGGAGCTATACTTGCACCATTAACAGGAGGTTTGAGTCTTATTCCTACTGCATTCGTGGTTTTTTATGGCAATACAGCCGCACTTGCTATGTATGGTGGATCACAATATTTTATTGATGATAAACAAAAGCAAGAAAAAAATAATGATCATGACCAACCCAAGCCTGATCCAGACAAGCCATATTCTTCCCCAATCCATTCTAATAATGATGAAATACCGCTTAAACCTAATTTGACACCCGCTAATTCTTTAGCGTCCGTCATTGCAGATGATGAACTAGACAGCGCTGGCGTTAGATCTGACAAGATAAATCAACGTATTGTAGATGATATGCAAAAAATAGGTGAAGCCACTACACCTGAACATATTATTCAAAGAGATAATAATGCCATTATCGAACATCAAGCTAAAAGTGAAATTGAGAATAACAATTTCGAATGGGTGATGCTTGTTAATGATGATGATAATCTTGGTCATCAAGCTGCATTAATGGAGGCTTTTGAGCTAGCACCAAAGCTGCCGATTGTAGATTGCATCAATTATAGCTCAAATCGTGATCCAATATCCTTCACATCTTCAGTTGAAGAAACGCCAGAACTTCGTGATTTAAATATTGAGTTAGATCCAAGCTGTATCGCAACTAATATTATTCACCTTGATGATAATATTAAGATTTTTGCTATCAGAAACATTGCTGACATCCAAAGCGGCGAGCCTCAGTTAGTGCTGTCAGAACAACCTGAACAACTTGAACAATTAAATACACCGATAATATATCAATCTAATGTCAAAAAAGCACAACTCATTGTTACCTCTCAAAGAGGCGCAGGGTCAGAAAATAATCCTTCTGAAGGTGTCAGAGGCATTATCGGTAAGACAAATAATAGAGTTGAGCCAACATTATCAGCGTTGCCTGAACAGTCGGTAGGGCCTATAGCGCCAAAACCTGACACATCAACGACAACGCCAGATTCGACAGACGCCAAAAATAATGATGCAAATGAGAGCGCTGCGCTAATAACCCCAGAGGTTACTAAGCCCATATCGCAACATACGGTTAAAATGCCGGCTCCGATTATTACTTCGCAAGGAAGCTCTGGGCTGGGAGATAATCGTTCTGCGGGTGTCAGAAACAATACGGGAAAGACAAATAATAGAGTTGAGCCAACATTATCAGCGTTGCCTGAACAGTCGGTAGGGCCTATAGCGCCAAAACCTGACACATCAACGACAACGCCAGATTCGACAGGCGCCAAAAATAATGATGCAAATGAGAGCGCTGCGCTAATAACCCCAGAGGTTACTAAGCCCATATCGCAAAATACGGTTAAAATGCCGGCTCCGATTGTTACTTCGCAAGGAAGCTCTGAGCTGGGAGATAATCGTTCTGCGGGTGTCAGAAACAATACGGGAAAGACAAATAATAGAGTTGAGCCAACATTATCAGCGTTGCCTGAACAGTCGGTAGGGCCTATAGCGCCAAAACCTGACACATCAACGACAACGCCAGATTCGACAGGCGCCAAAAATAATGATGCAAATGAGAGCGCTGAGCTAATAACCCCAGAGGTTACTAAGCCCATATCGCAACATACGGTTAAAATGCCGGCTCCGATTGTTACTTCGCAAGGAAGCTCTGGGCTGGGAGATAATCGTTCTGCGGGTGTCAGAAACAATACGGGTAAGACAAATAATGATGCAAGTGATCTCGGTGAACCAATACTTGTCAAACCAATATTCACACCTAAACGAGAGATCAAAACAGCGCAACATGTTGTCACTTCGCAAGGAAGTCCTGAGCTGGGGGATAATCGTTCTGCGGGTGTCAGAAATAATCCGGGTAAGATACATAATAACGTTGAACCCACATCATTAACGTTCTCTAAACACCCAATCGAAACTAGAAGGCCAATATCAAATACATCAATCACAACACCTAACTCGATAGATACCAAAAATAATGATGCAAATAATCTCATTAAGTCAATAGTACCAAAGGCTACTAAGCCAGTACCACATTATATGGTCACAATGCCGAAGCTGATTGTAACTTCCCAAGGAAGTGCGGGACTGGGGAGTAATCGTTCTGTCGGTATCAGAAACAATATGGGTAAGACAAATAATGATGCAAGTGATACGGAGAAGTTAATATTTGTTGAGCCAATACTTACGTCTAAACAGAAGATCAAAACGGCACAACTTCTTACTACGGGATTAGAAGACCATAATTCAGCTGGGATAGCACATGATCTCAAAGCGATTCATGATGAAAATGTCAGCAAAATTGCTGATATATATTGGAAAAATACAGGTATCGATAAAGAAGGTACGTTAAATATCTTCAACAATAATTTGGTAACGAGATCTGTAAATGTAGACAAACTCGATTATGAAATAGAGAAAAATAAGGCTTCATAATATTTCAAGATGAATCTATTGCACGAACAAACTGCTAAATATTAGTATATGCCTTAGAAAATTTAGTTCCTATGTCTCTTGAAATATGGCGATACCTAGACAATTAGGAATGCTTAAAGGAAAATCGCAACGATAGATAGAGAAGCATTAATAGTGATGCTTCTCAGTTTATTCAGCTGCGTACTATGCTCTTAAACGCTATATTTATTACAGCATGGTGAATATGAGTCATAGAGGAATAGAACATAGGCCTCGAGTGTGGATTACTATTATTATCTATTGAGATAAGACAAACCAAATATTTAATTCTGGGTTTTTATTTTCATTAGTATAGTTAAGAATAAATAGGTCATATTTTGTTTATTGAAATAGATTCATCATATAAATTAACTCCCCAGTTAGTATTTAAAGGGGATGAAACAGGTATTGTTAAGAAATCACAAATAAAACGGTATAGTGATGCAAATGCTCTATTAATTGCAATAGAAAATCGTGTTCAAGAATATCAGAAGATGATTGAGGATAATACAAAAAAACTAATAGAAGCAAAGCAAAACGAACTTAATGAGCATATAAAACAATTAAAAATATCAGCGGAACAGCAGATAACAGCTTCTAAAAAAAAATGGTTTGAGAATGCTGATAAACAGTTAAAAATTCTACTGGCAAGTCAGGAAAAAAAACTGAATGATGCGGTCACTGATGTAAAAAGACAAACAGAACAAGCTGTGCGTAATAGATTGATAAAAATGAATCAAAGTGACAGCTTGATAAAATATCTAATTGACGCATTACATAACGAAATTAATGATCTAGAAAAATCATTAGAAGTTGTGCAGTCACATAGTGAGCAAGGTACGTTACTTACCATTGAAAATGATGAATGTATCATCAGCATTAATACACAAGAATTAATGATTGAATTGAAAAATTGTATCGAGAATATAACTCATGTTTAAACAGCTACGTATGTTATCTGGCTGGTTAAAAATAAGCAGCGTATTGATCGTATTAATTTTCCCTGCTGTCATATTAGCAACGTTACCAGGGATTGTTATTGATGTTTTTGTACTTTTTAGTTTTATTATGTCTGCAATGATATTAGTTATTATGCTAGAAAATGATAATCCATTAAAAGTGACATTTTTACCAACCGTTGTTTTGCTATTAACTACATTCAGATTACTGTTATCAATTGCCACTACACGAAACATCTTAACCAACGAGGAAGTGGGAAGTGTCATTGAGGTTGTCGGTAATTTTGTAATGAGCGCCGGTTTGCTTTCTGGCTTAATTGTTTTCATCATTATCACAATCGTACAATTTTTGGTTGTAACCAAAGGGGGGGAACGTGTTGCTGAAGTTGGTGCTCGTTTCTCATTGGATGCATTACCTGGGCGTCAAATGACGATTGATGGTGATCTGAAGAATAATATGATCACCCCAGAACAAGCGCAAATAGCACGTGCTGAGTTAAGTACTGAGAATAGACTATTTGGATCACTTGAAGGAGCGATGAAGTTCATTAAAGGGGATGCTATTGCGGGTATTCTAATTAGCTTAGTTAACCTCTTTGGTGGGATCTATGTTGGGATTAATCAATTTGAACTGACTCTATTTGAAAGTGTTGAACGTTTTTCAATATTAACAATTGGTGATGGCCTAGTTTCTCAGATACCAAGTTTATTATTGTCAGTAGCTTGCGGTGTTTACCTTACACGTATTAAGGGTGTCGGCGAAAAATCTAGCTCGTTTTCAGGGCAGCTAATGAGCCAAATAGGTGCATTCTGGCGAAGTTTAGCATTTATCGGTTTATTTATGTTAATCGTTGGTTTTCTTAATACAGATTTAACGTATATCTGTGTTCCTATTGCGTTAGCCTGTTTTATAATTGCATTTATTTTATGGAGAGGGCAAAAGGAGATTACTATAATCAACATGGAAGGAGAAGGGTCAGGGCTATTTGAATCATTAACTTTTAATCTAAAAGATAGTAAACATCAGCATTTAATTTATAAATCGGTTGCTGATGTTGAAAAACAGCTATGGGCACAAAATTTAGGTCAGCCTTGTGTCATTATTTCATCAGAATTAGATAATGATATTGAGGTAAGCATACAAGGAATTAAGCTATATAGCTTTAAGCAAGATTCTGAGTTAAGTATTAAAGAAATTCAACACGATGAAATATTTATGCAGGTAGCTGAGATTGAAGTTAATTTAAGTACAGTTATAAATTACTTTATTCGTAAGAGATTGGTGGAAAAATATAATATCCAATTTACCAGTAATATTATTGAAGATCTTTCAATGAAAAGTGATGTAATGAAAAAGGAAATTGATTCAGCGATTGGTATTAATCGCGTACATGATATTATGAAGCAGGTAATTTCTAGCCCAGAGTTCTACTTAGATTCGGTTAGTTTCTTTGAATCCCTTATTTATTGGTCTAGAGTAGATAGCGATAGTAAAAATTGGTTTATGCGTATACGAACTCAAGCGAGATATGAAATAACATCACGGATTATTAATCCTGAAGGTAACATTACAGCAGTACTACTACCTACGGAACTAAGTGAATTGATAGAGCAATATGTCAGTGGTGAAGAGGATAATATCGATACATTGATGTTGGTGAAGCAAGAAATACGCAAGAACCTTTGCCAAGTTACAGAAAAAAATGGTGTGAAACCGATATTGATGGTCAGTGATGTTGAATTTAATATTGTAAAATCCTTTATGCAACAGATTAGTTCATCATTAATTATTTGTAGTTATAATGATATTAGTAATAATGAATTGATTCAAAATTCAGAGATGTTACAGGTTAATCTGGAACATTAATAATGGAATCGACTGAACCTAAGAAATATCCACCCACATCGAAAAAATTAAGAGAGTTAAGAAAGAAAGGGCAGTTTCCTAAAACCGAACTTGCAGAACCTAGTTTTTCGGTACTACTCTTTTGTATAGTAATTATTTTTTTTATTGTAATTTTATTTAGTGATTTTAACTATTGGATAGAGTTTGTTATATATGCAGACTTGGCTGTCGTTTTTATGGCTATTATGAATATATTGCAAATTTCAATAGCATTATTTTCGATAAAAAAATTAATATTTTTTATTATAAATTGGGTGGTTATCAATCGAGGAACATTAAATAATCAAGTCTTTTCACTTAAACTCGATAAGCTTAATCCAGTTCAAGGATTTAAAAATAACTTAGGCATTGATGCTATTGCCAATTCTTTTAGAAAAGTATTAGAACTATTGTTTTTACTATTTCTATTGAAATATGTATTTGACACCTATGGGTTAGAGGTCAACAAGCTACACAAGGTGAGCAATCCAGCTTATTTTATTTATGACCTTCTCTATTAT
Source organism: Providencia burhodogranariea DSM 19968 (assembly GCF_000314855.2). Taxonomy (GTDB): domain Bacteria; phylum Pseudomonadota; class Gammaproteobacteria; order Enterobacterales; family Enterobacteriaceae; genus Providencia; species Providencia burhodogranariea. The sequence continues at coordinate 585,419 of NZ_KB233222.1, forward strand.
ATAGGATTTGTTTCATTATTAATGTTTGTCTTTGGTGCAAGTGTTGGTGCAGTCGATTATTTATGTGAGCATTATCGATTTACAAAGAAAAATCGTATGACAATGACAGAAATGAAAAATGAAATGAAAGATACTGAAGGTTCACCACAAATAAAGGGTGAAAGAAAAATGAGAATGCGTGAATTGATGAACGAACCTATGACTAAAGGGCGGCGGCCAACCTTTGCGATTGCTAATCCTACGCATATTTTAGTACCAATATGTTTTGAGTATAATATCGATGCAGCACCACTAGTTTTGGATATTTATACGGAAAGTATGGCATTAGAGCAAAGACAACATTTGGAATCACTAGATATACCTATTATTGAGGATATACCATTAGCTCGAGCTATTATGAAAAAAATGAAGGTCGGTGGCGTTTATCTGGATAAGGAGTTTTATCGGGATGTCGCATTAATTATTGTTGCATTAAAGAGGAAAGGTCAGCTTGCTAATAATTAGAAAGTTATGGGTGTTTTTAGTCGTAATTATAACAAGTTCTTGTAACAATCAAATCAGAAATGACCATTTTTTCTTAGATATGGATTGGAAGCAAGATATATATAATATTATTTATACCCATTTTGATTACATTGAAGATTTGGAGTTTTGGGTGAGAGAGCCGCCTAAATATATAAATGGTTCTCCTTATCAAAAAGCCTGTATTGAAGTGAAGTTGGGAATAAATAAACCAAGGTTTTATATAGCAAATCTTAATTTATATAGTTTAACAGAAACAAAAGATTGTTCTTTTTCGAATGGTAATGTAAATGATGTAGCACAAGTAGCCGGTGAAAATATTAAAGAAGAACAGTATTTTGATAATAATCAATGGCAAGGGAAATCTAATGTGTTTATTAGTTATTCAGGTGATAATGAGAGTGGTGAATTAGATGAAAAGTTATTTAGTCATGAGTATTATACCAATGAAAAACATATTTCTCTTATATTCTCAGCATTATTTCCTGTGAATCAATCCTTATTAACAAAGGAAGGAAAAGAAATATTATCAGAAGTGGTTAAGGAATTATCATCAATACCCGTTACAGAAATAACTATCTATGGAATAGCGGATTCATCAGGTGATTATATTAAAAATCGTCAACTTGCAGATAGGCGTGCAGCTTCTGTTCATCAATTGATGATTAATTCTGGACTTAATAATATTCCTATTAAAGTAAAAGGTAGTGTTGAAAATCATGAAAGTACAGCTTCCGAGCGTGTACAACAACGTCGATTTATTATAGAAGTGAGGCTAGCGCCATGAGTGAACGAAAATTTATTTTCTTAATGCGCGATTTTATACAATCAATGAAAATCCCTGATACAAATTTTGAAGATAATCGTGCTTTAGTTGGAAGGTATGGTGATATCGAATGTAGAATAGAAGATGGTTCACGTGTCGGTTTATCTGGAAAATTGATTGTATTAATTAAGCTTAGTCATATTGAGTTAACACCAGAAAAAGCTCTCAATCTAAATGGTGATTTTAATATATTATCTGATTGCTATATCGCTTCGATTGGGGATCTAGGATACTTTTTAGTCCGAACTTATTTAATTCCTAGCCATGCAAATCAATTACATAACTACTTGAATGAAACAGTACAAATAGCAAGAAATTTAATTAAAGAGATTTTCTAAAATGAAGCTGATTGAGTTTAGTGAAGGCCATTTAAAAGGACTTACGCTGCCTATTGAGCCACAATTAATATTGACGGGTAAAAAAGATAATTTAGATAAAGATATGCTAAGTTTATCTGAATATCTTGCTCCTGATACTCAATTGTCGCTACAAATCAAAGAGGAACAAGTCTATTTAATTGGTTGGAAAAATAAACCAGTAAAATTAATTGAAAATACAGTTTATGCTATATTAGGTATTCACTTTTTTATCTTTACAGAGGGAAAGCGAAAGCCAAAATTAACTAAAAGTTACTTTAAACGATACTGGTGGTTAGCGTTAGGGTTTATATTATTGAATGTTGTAATAACGACTATGATTTTAATCATGATGCAATATCAACAAAACCATAAAATTAGTCAATATTTTAATATTATTGATAATGGGTACATTAAACAAGGAAAGCTCTATGTGTTTAGTGAAAGGGTAAAAGAGATATTGCCACAAGATTGGAGGATAAATACTCAGGTCATAGATAATAATGGTTATTCAACACTAGCTAATTTAAATGTTGATGTAACATCAATGAACAATCAGCAGATTCCTTTCAAGTTAATTGATAAAAATGACCATACACAAATTACTATTGATTATCCTGAAAAAGCATTAAATATTATGAAAGTTTTTGGTGGGAGTGGTTTAACATTTAAAATTAAAGATAATATTTGGTTAGTAGATGATATTTCAAAAGCTAGCAGGTTATTAAAGTCTATTGGTTACGATAATGAAGTGTCTCGATTAAAAATGCTTAATAATAATTCTGATGTTATTGGAGCTGGACAATTTCCTTATTCAATTTTTGTTTCAAGTCAAGGTCGGAGTTATATTTATGACCAACAATTTCGTTATTGGGAAGGTGGCTCTGTCCCAGGGATTGGCTATATAGAATCAATATCAAAAGATAAAATTATTTTTAAGCAAGATGATAAAAACAAAGTTTATTTTATTCCAAAACAATAAGAGGGTTATGATGTCTGAATCAATATTTAACTATGGATCGACTGCGGGTTATGCAGATATTAATAATGGTTTATCTGTTAATGAAAGTAATAATAACAATATCGATATTTATTTTGCTAATAAACCGGATTCAGTATTAACGAAAGAGGAAGTTAAGCAAGAGAGTCGTGTAGCCACGACTAAGCATCGCGATCCTTTAAGTTTGATAGATACTATGATATCTGGCTATATTAATAGCCAAACTCTAAAAGCAGAAGCTTTAGCTACTGAAATATCAGAAAAATCTAAGGCTGTTGCGGATATCAACCACTTATGGGGTACCTTGATGACTGATAATTTAGGTAATGTTGACCCAACAAAAATTGATCAAAAAACTGATATTTATGTTAATAGTCCTAAAATTTTTTCAGAAATTGATAGTATTATCAAAAATATTCTTGGTGAGCCTAAAGGAATAGATATCATCACTGATAAGCATCAACATAATTATGACGAATTGCAATCTGCAAATGCTACAATGACCGCTTTTTCTGATACTATTCAAGTTGATTTAGATTCTAGTCAACAAGAGTTTAAAAATTTAATGACATCAATCACTTCAGCACAGGAAGAGATCCGAGATATTCGTCGTATTGTTATTTCTTTTGCTGAGCGTTAAGGTGCTTGTATGCGTATAAATATTGATGTGGTTGTGGCTAATTGTTCAATGACACTTGATGAGCTTAACCAATTACAAAATGGCCAAATAAAATTATTGAGTCATTTTATTCAATCTGAAGTGATCTTAAAAAGCGGTAGTGAAGTTCTTGCGACTGGTATGTTAGTGAAGGTTGATGAACAGTACTGTGTAGCTATTGATAAAGTCAATCAGTTGAATTAATAATATTCCATGTTATTCCTATATCAAGAGTAATGTAAATTACATTTAGAAAATACGAGTAGCTATTTAATTTCTTAAACCCGATGAGTATAGCTAGATAAGCGATTCGGGTTACTTATTGATATATATCTGTAGTCTTGAGAAAATTAAATATCAGGATAATACAGTTGTTTGACGAGTGACTTTACATTAATATTTTACACAAAGAAATTGTGGTTCCATTGTATCATGAAATAATAGCGCATTATTGTATACCTGACTTGCCATACGTAAATTAGTATGGTTTATTGAAAACAGTGAAAAAACATCATCATCGGTTGTATCTGTAGGGAGTTTCTCCTTATCAGTCACCTGTATTGAAAATATATTTTGGTCTTTATTAATACGTGTAAAATATATCGCTCTATTTATAATAGATTGAGTTTGATCTTCATGTTTTATATTCCCCTTTATTCGGATAACTCCTTTTCTGTCTCCAAGACCGATGATGGAAATTGATGTATTCATTGTAAAATCATAATCATTATTTTTTAACAGTATGCTTAGCTCGCCACTACAGCGAAAAGGGGCATTTTTATGCTGATAATCATTAATCAAAAATGCAATCAATAAAATGATTGATATAACATAAATTGAAATGAGAGTTGTATTTCTTTTACTCATACTTAAACCTCACTCACAAAAGAATGGCAATTTTTATACATGTGCTGCTTATCTTTTTGCTCGTCTTTAATACAAATACCAATGAAGTTTGTGATAAGTAGTGCAGGGTTAGGGGCAGGGAGAGAGCTATAAAAAATATCATATTGGTTGTTTGTATTGCAGCTTATATTGTGGGTTGCTAATCTTTTTTTTATAACTTGTACAATTTCATTGTTGCTCATCGAGTTAAATTCATCTAGTGTATAAATATCACAATTATCTTGGGTGTAAATAAATTTACTGCTCTCTATTTTAGGGGCGTAGTTAGGTATTGAAATGTAATAAGTTAATAAAATAATTATAGGTAATGTAATGATAAATATGATTTGATAGGTTTTAATTCTCTTTATTTCAAATTTGTTATTTCTAGTTTTATCTTCATTATTCAATAGGTCCTTCTGATGTGTAATTAGGGAAGGAGCCTCTAGTAATGATGATGATTTTTCTTGCTGGCTATTTTTAGGAAGCGACGTTTCAATATTAGCAGTAAATTGAAAACCAATTTTAGGTATAGTGACAATACCGGAAAACTCAGGAACGAGATATGCTAACGATTTCCGTAGCTCGCTGATATAATTATTTAAGTTACTCCCAGACGCTGTAAATCCATAGTCTTCCCATACAGTACTCAACAAATACTCTCTTTTTAAGGGAGTATTGCTATTGACAACCAAAGTTAACAACAAACGCGAAGCTGGGGCAGATAAAACCAAAGAGTTCTCTATATTATCTAAGAGAGATATCGTTCGGCTTTCATTACAGAACGTAATTTGATGATTAATGATATATTTCATAGCATTCAGGTTGATCATTTGCATGAGATTGAATGAATCATACTCTTTATTTGGATGCTATGCACGTATAATAGGGTATATTACGTAGTATGTAGTGAGTCATTTGTCGCTAAATATTTTAAATTTTTTCTTATATTCTCATATCTAAAGCTTTATGGTATGTATTGTAAGTAGAGTCTTGTCACTTAGCGGTTAGGTTCACAGTGTTGTCTTTGCAAATTGATATATTGTAGCAATTAACCTATCTTCAATTTGGTTTTTTGGATATCTACGGAACTAAGGGCGAATTATGAAGCTAATAACCGTTTTTACCTTGATAGCATCATTACTACTATCAGGTTGTATGAGCAAAAAAGCATCTTTTGACCAAGGTACATTTGAATTTGTGAATACCCAAGCTAAAGATTGTGTGGAAAAATTGTCTGAATTAGCAGCAGAGAATAATGAACCTTATACTTTTAGCTTCGCTTACTATGTTAGCTCAACATCTGTACCGATGATTAACTCGCAATACACTCAAAGTAAAAAAATTGGAATTCCGTACTTTATCTCGCCTTCTCGCGATAACAATCATCCTGGTAGCGCATGGCGAGTCTGCATGTCTAGACATAGAGCTTTGGATCCTAATATCCTATTACCAGAATATCAAGAGAGTGAATAATTTTTCATTAATTGGTCGCGCATTCGGGGGAGACATGAATATTTTCTTTGTTCAAATAATAAATCAATTTAATTCATTAGCATTTATTTTTTTTCATGACAAGATATTTTATAAATATGTATCTAAATAATGTGTAAAATTCAATAATCCCTAGTTTAAATGGAATCAAATATGTTCAGCAATATATCAATAGGTATTTATTTATACGAAAGAATGCCAATATTGAATGAAAAATACCAATCTAGCCGCGAGATAAAGCAAGCTAACACTCAGTCTTTGAAAAATTGTGAAAGTCACTTTCAACAAAGTGATAGTTTAATCAGTACATTAGATCTAAATAGCGAACCAACTTTAGATGTATTTACAATGATTGCTAATCATCAACAGCAAGTTGTATTAGCTATGCTGGGACACAACCCAGAGCAAGCAATAGCGCTACAACTGCAAGCTAGTATTGATATATATGCAAGTCAGCTAAATTATATCTATGGATGGACTCAAGGCGGCAAAGAAATGTTTGGGTCATCATTAGAAATGATGTTCAGTGCTCTTGAGGAAAAAGGATTACAAGGCGTAGATTATGAGGACATGTTTCACTTAGTAATGTTAGATGCGTTATTACATGCTGAGGAATATGGTATAGATGACACGACACTTACTAAGATGTCTCATCTTTTAGAAAAATCAGGGAGCGGTGGACATAACACATGGGACTATACCCCAGAACAACTTGGTCAAATGGCTGAAGAGATATGGGCAGCTCTCTATAATAGTTCCATGCCTGTGACTAGTTTAGCTTATAAAGCAATGAGTAGTATTGCGGGGGGGCCTCCTTCATCTACTATGCCAGATGTATTTAAAAAGCAATTTACTTCAGAAGTTTATAATGACCCAAGTCAAGGTGGATGGCTAGTAGAAAATGGAAATAATAGCATAAACCCCATGGTGAAAATGGTGATAATGAGTAATTTATTAACAAAATATACTCTAGACCAAAATATGATGGAGCGGTTTTTAAAAACAAGTTCACTTGAGGAAATAGATCAAATAGTTTACCAAGCCACAGATGGAAAATACACAGGTGCAATAAATTTTTTATTTACCGAAGATAAGAATTGGCAAGATTTGTCTGATCCTAAAAAGCCATTACCTGATGGTGTAACTGTCGCACTTGATTATAGAGGAATGCCAAATGCTGCCTATCTAAAGACACTTTATCAAGATTTAGTCGGTAGGGAAATCAGTGAGTCAGAGCTCGAAGAGATCAACCGTATTGGTGATCAAGTGAAAATGCTTCAACAAACCCTCAAGTATTGGACACAATTGTGTTGTGATGAACAACTGGCGATGGCTCGTAATATTTAAAATTATTGAGTACTACGTCATCGTTAATGCTATATCTAAATAATCCGAGGTTGTATTCATCCTGATGGTTATAATAGTTGTCTAAATACGGGTATTATCTATAATTTAAATGGCGATCTTTTGAAAGATAATGCTATAAAACTCGGATTATGATAGTTCTTTATCAACGAGTGCGTCCTGCTTAAGTCGTCTATTAGTTAATATTAAAATATATCTTAATATTATGTGTTCTGTGGATAAATAAAGGGACTTCGTTGTTTATCAATTAAGATTAACGTGAGCCTTTTTATTTGAATTCATCCATATTTACTTTAATAATATGAAAAATAGATTGTATCAGTATGGTCGATATTATTCACATTTATTCATTGGTATTTGTTTTCTTGATTGGTAATGATATCAAATAAAGTAATTTTATAATGTTAGCCATCATTTGGCCTATGTTAGCTATCGCACTTTTAATTATGGCCTAATCAAGCTATTAAATAAATGAAATAAAGGAGAATGTATGACTACAAAAAAAACAAAACATATATATATTAATCAGTGTATTGGCCTAGTCTTGCGCGAGTTTCGCAAGTGCAAAGGTTTGAGTGGAGTTGAGTTAGCAAAAGTAGTAGGTTTGAGTCAGCAGCAAATCTCTCGCTATGAAAGTGGTAAAAACCAGGTTACTTTATATATGTTATTTGAGATATTAATGGCATTAGATGTCTCCATTGAAAAGTTTATATTAGAGCTAAAAAAAATATATATGACTGAACTTGATAATTTTGTCATTAATCCAGAAGTAATCAAAAATAAGATTGTTAGTCTATTTTAGTGAATTTTATATTATTTATACTTTAAATAGACTCAAACAAAAATTTAAGTGAGTTTGTGAGCTGATAGCTTTGTATTGTATTCAATTTAAATTATAGTTATGGCACTATGAAGATAATAGGTTTAGAAATTAAAAATCTATCGGTATATTCTATTATATTGCTCTTATGAAAATATAACTAGTTGATACTATATAAAAGTAAACTCTGATGAAAGAATTCCATAATACATTGAATTTTAATATAAAAAACAAATTTCAATAATGATAAGATATGAGTAATTCTGAATCCCTTTTTTTCACTGGTCATGAATAAAAAAATCTTGAATAATTGCTTTCACATTATGAGGAACGATACAAGCAAGTATCAGATAGATAAAACCTCTTTTATATTTTTTGAAATGTAAAAATTAATAGTTTCACTCTCTTATTAAGATGATGAAATACACACATTAAATTTAATTAAATAATTTGGAGTATAATATGGTAGATGCAGTTAATTCAGGTAGCGTTGATGCTCCTGGTACGAATCGTTTAACCACTAATGATGTTGGTAGTGCTTTCGAAGGTTTTATTGGTAAAGCAGATGAGTCGATTAATAAATTTCTTGCTGAGAAAACGGATAAAGAAACAGGTGCATTAAATCTTTCCTCTGCTGATTCATTGCAGCTTCAACGCTTAATGGCAGATCAAAGTATTGCAGCACAAACGGGTACCTCAACTTTAAAAGCAGTAAAAGATAACATTACTGCAGCGGCTCGTAATATCTAATAGTACATCACAGATAATAATATTGATTATCTGTGATATCTTAAATAGATTTATACCGTTATATTTTGGGATGAATTTATGTCATCACAATATGTGGCAAACTTTATCAATGGCTGCTACTGCATTGATAAGTAAGTAATTATGAAATGAAAAAACTGGAGTAAATTTGAATCTATTTTTTTCACTGGATATGAGTTTTAAACCATGAATAATTGCTTTCATGTTATGAGCAACAATAAATAGCAATTAATAGCTTTGTTCAGTGAGGTATGATTAATCACATACATTACTAATAAGGCCTAACAATCCTAACAATTAAAATTTTTATGAGGATATATAATTTGAGTAATTCAGTAAAAGCAGAACCACCAGTTGAGCCACCAGCAGCTAATGACCGTTTAACCACGAATGATGTTGGTAGTGCTTTTGAAGGTTTTATTAGTAAAGCGGATGAATCTATTAATAAGTTTCTTGCAGAAAAAACGGATGAAGAAACGGGTGCATTAAATCTTTCTTCAGCGGATTCATTACAGTTACAACGCTTAATGGCTGACCAAAGCATTGCGGCACAAACTGGTACGTCAACATTAAAAGCAGTAAAAGATAATATTACAGCAGCTGCACGTAATATCTAATTATACTTTATATTTAGACACCTTCTTTATATGTTAAGCTGCAAGTGATCAATCATATTCGTCTATGTCTGTTATACCGGATAATGTGATTGATTATTTGCTATGCTTTTACAATTTTAAAGGTGTTTAATCATTAATAGAAAAATTATATGGTCGGTTTATTGAGTCCAGAGAATGCTTATTCTGGTGTAAACTTGGTAATAGTACTTTGTCTTGTAATATTATCCGCTGTTTTTTTTATCTGTTTTTCTGGATTTATCAAATACAGTATTGTTTTAAATATCTTAAAAAATGCAATGGGAACTCAACAGATCCCACCTTCAATTGTTGTTAACTTACTAGCTGCACTATTAGCATTAAGTAGTATTTGGGTCATTATAGAGCCAGGATTAGAGCGAATTAAACCTTATTTTAGTGAAATGAGTGATAGCTCATTACCTTTGATGGATCCTGTTGGTGGAATAGGGTTAGATAATGGTGCATCTAATGGTTCCAATGATATCACTTTATATAATTTAATTTCTAACCTCGATCAGTATTTTCCTGAGGTTTTTAAATATGCAGATAAAAAATCTGTTGAATTAGAAAGTTTGTTTACTTTACCAATGTCCTTCAATGAAGGTTCGAATATATTCAAACCATTTCTCGGCGCTATTGTTTTAGATTTATATAAAGGTTTCGAGCTAGGTATAAAACTTTATATGATCTTTGTGAGTATTGACTTCTTGATCGCTGTTATATTGAGTGGTGTTGGCATGAGTATGTTATCACCAACCGTAATCTCAACTCCCATTAAATTGGCTGTTTTCTATTTTTCTGATGGTTGGACAATCTTGTTTAATGCGTTGGATTAATAATGGAAAACCTTTTATTTCCAAATTGGATAGTATTTTCTGGATTCTTTTTGTTTTTAAAAATATATAATCCAACACGATTGTTTTTAGATAATACATCGATAACAGCAATTTCTATATTCTTTTCTATTTTATTTAAATTTCAAGGTAACCAGCCTAATTCAGAAATTGCATGGGTAGTGAGTGTTGTTGGTTTTGCTTTATTTGCATCAGTTCCTTATTGGTTGGGAAGTATGGTTGGTAGTATCCTACAGCAACTTTTATTACTTAATGAGCAATCAGTACAGGATAAACGCTTTACCGATGAATCAGAGGCGCTAGCTAGAATAAGTGGTTTATTATTTGTTATGTATGCTTTGGATGATGGAACTTTATTCATTCCTTTAATTAAGCTATTTAATGGAGAGACTCTTCTGAATATAGAAGGTATTGATCAAAGTTATTTTAAACAGTTATATTTTATTATCGCTGAGTATATGAAGCTAGCAGCATTAGTATCCAGTAAATATATTGTGGCAATTATATCAATTGCAATTTGTGTGGCAATGGTCGATTTGTTTTTTAAAAAAGTATCACTATCCTCATTTGTTGCATCAGATTTGAAAGCAATAATATTAATAATTTTATTAAATATGTGGTTTTTTAGTGACCAAGAGTATTTATTCCAAAAAATGACAGAGGGGTTAACATGAATAAAATTTTAGAAGGTTCTTTAAATGTTGCATCAGCTGTATCTGAGGATACATTAGATTTTCAGGAAATTTATTCAGAATTAACAAATCAGTTATCAAATGATGATGAACTTCTTAATGAGAATGTAAATGTTGATGACGATAATACAATAACTGATGAAGAGCTCAGCGATATCATCATGCAATATACAATAACGAGTAATACCATAGTCATGCTGAAGCAACATACAGAAACAATGAAGGAACTCTTAGATGAGTAAAACAAAATTAATTATATTATTTTCTGCTTCAATATTTTTATGCATGTGGAGTCTTATCGCCAATGCACAAATTGTGTTGAAAAAAGATGATATGACACTGCAAGAAGCACTTGTCTCGCTTGCAAAAGATGAGCAACTTAAATTAGTGAATAATCTTGATGAAAAATTAGGGCGTCAGCAGATAAAACAAGTTATTAGTGGTGATGCAATTGATATTCTCGACGAACTATCAGAAATATATGATTTTGAATGGCATATATATGGCGGAAATATGAGTGTTCAATCGGGCCAGCCTTTTATTAATTATACATTTAGGCCTAAAAATATTACACCTGGTATGTTACTGACAGAATTACAGGATGCGATATTAACCAGTGGTACTATCAAGATGCAATTAATTGAGCGCGGTAACTCATTAATTTATTCAGGACCACGCAGTTTTATTAATGATGCTATTTCTTATTCAAACATGGTTGATAGTAATGAATTTTTGCAAAATGGTAATGATCTAGAAATTGTACGCATTGAGTTCGATTATTTATCCGTTCTTGACAGACAAGTAAACACCTTTGATGGTAGTGTCAATTTTCCTGGAGCTGGTTCATTAATTTCAGGTGCGCTATCTAATATGGGGCAATTTGAAAATATCGCTGATGGTCAAGTATTAGAAAAAGCATATAAAGTTAAACTCAGTGATAGCTCTAAACAAAAATTAGAGGAAGAAGAACAAACTTCTAAAGTGCAAATGCTTCCAGGGACAAATGCATTATTAGTTCGTGGTACTCCGAGTGAAATTACTTTAGCAAAACGTATTGCAACCATGATTGATGTACAAGGGAAGCAGCTTATGTTTTCTTTGAAAGTGTATGATGTTGCGGTTGAAAGAACGGAAGGTTTTGGTGCTGATGGTTCTTTATTAAATAATTCTATTGGTCTATATGATATTTTATCAAAGCCTTTTTCTGCCACGAAAGATTTTATCAAAAGTTTTCAAGCTATGTACCGTAATGGTACGGCGCGGAGTATTTATTCAACTAACTTATTAATATTAGAAAACCACCAAGGCCACTTTGGTAAGAAAGATACAGTGACTGTGAATTTAGTTTCAAGTAAAGAAATTGAAAGCTTAAAAATTGAGGCAGATAACAGCTTATATGTGACAGGGAAAATACTGCCTAATGGTGGAGTTCATGCCAAACTTGAATATATTGAAGAGCACTTTGATGATGGAGATGGTAACAGTGATGTTGTCCAACCACCTAAAGTAAGTTCGCAATCTTTATCTTCAGAAGCTTATATTAAACCACACCAAACTCTTGTATTAGGTGGGTTCGATAATACAGAAACGCAGTCTTCTGAATCAGGTATACCCGTATTATCCAGTATTCCGTTTGTGGGGGAGATATTCAAAAGTACCACAGAAACTAAACGTAAGTATAAACGTTATATTGCAGTTTCTTTTGAGGTGATCGACTAATGTTACAGCGCTTTTATAAGGTAAAGGAATCGTATCAAGATTTAGTGGTTTGCTATGTTGATATAGATACCTTTGTTGGTCAAGAGTGCATGATCCATGCGGTGGGTGATGAGCGCATTCGTGGTGAAATTATGAAAATTGAAGGTCACCGCGTCGAAATAAAATTATTACAGCCAGGTACTATTCAACGCAATGCTAAAATAGAGATTTCACCACGTCGCTTTTGTTTTCCGATGAATGAAGAAGTATTAATTGGTAAAGTCATTAACTGTTACGGTGAAAGCCTCTATGGCGACCCTTATATTATTGATAGCGTAGAATATAAAGATCTTCCAATTTGCATTGAACCCATTCCTTTAAAAGAGCGAGCTCCGATTGAGGATGTATTTCCAACAAAGCTAAAGATTATTGATGGGCTTTTTACTATTGGGGAAGGGCAGCGTATTGGCTTATTTGCTCCGGCTGGTGCGGGGAAAACAACTACAGTGTCAATTATGGCAAATGCGATGGATGCAGATGTAGTTATTTTTGCCATGATAGGTGAACGTGCTCGAGAGGTAGTTGAATTCTTAGAAGGTGAAATTGGGCCTGAAGTTATCCAAAAAGCCATTACTATAGTATCGACATCTGAAGCTAATCCATTGGAAAAGGTGCGTTCTGGGTTAGTTTCTGTCTCTATCGCTCGCTATTTTATGGAGCAAGGGAAAAAAGTGGTTCTGTATTTCGATTCACTTACGCGATTTGGTCGCGCTCAAGCTATGTTAGATGGAACACCGATCCAAGGAGGTATTCCGATTGGTGTTTCATTAGCATTGTCTCGGTTAGTCGAAAGTTGTGGTAATACGGTTCGTGGTTCAGTGACTGGAATTTTTACTGTATTGATTGAATCGGATATTGATAGTGACCCTATTGCTCACGAAGTGAAATCGCTTATTGATGGTCATTTAGTTTATTCTACAATGATAGCGTCAACGGGAAGATATCCTGCGATTGATGTATTGAAAAGTAAAAGTCGATTGCAGAATAAAATTCAAGATAAGCGCTATGTTCAAATGTCCGAGCGTATCAAAGATATGGTGTATCGTTATTTTGATGTTGAATTGTTAATTCGTGTTGGCGAATACGAAAAAGGAAATGACTTATTGACTGACACGGCGATTGAATTATATCCACAAATTATGGAGTTTTTAAAACAAGGTTTTGATGGGGTAGAATATGAAGAAACCCTCGAAAATATGGAAAGAATTCTCTCAAATTATTAGTATTATTGATATTGGTATAGGTAAGCAGCAACGTAAGCTCATTAAGCTTAATAAACAAAAAGAGTTATTAATAAATAATATAAATGAATTTTCATTAGAAATAGAACATCAACAAGAAAAATTGAAATTTCTAGTGATAGGTAAGGAGCAAGAAGCAATTAAATTATTTTTCAAACGAAAAGATAATTTAAAATCACATATTGAGTCACTATTTTTTGATGCATCATTGGTACAAAATGAATTGGAAAATTTGAATGTCGAGATTAAAAAAACAGAAGCTGAAAAATTACGTTTAGAAAAACGTAAAGATATATTAGAGGAGTTGAAAAAACAAATTATCTAAAAGGGACCAAGATGAAGATTGATTTTATTAGCATAAAAGAGCCTGAAACAAGTAGTTCATCAGAAAGTGATTTCAAAGATGTATTAAAAAGTTGTAAAGGTGATAGTAAGACTGTTAAGGCAGTGAGGAAAATATCATCAGCTAATAAGTATGAAAAAAATAAGAAAAAGCCAAAAACACTGAAAAGCTTTATAATATCACCGATATTTGATTTGTACTTTAATAGTGACAACAAACGCACACATGATGATATTAACCAATTAGCTTCAAAGACAAAAAATAATAAAATTACATCAATCGATAGTGGTGATGAGAAATTATCGCCTAGTGATATGTTGCAACAAATGAATACTTCAATGAGATTTACTTTTTTTCTTAATGAAATAGACGTTAGATATTATATAAATAATAAAAAAATCCAGAAAAACGAATATGGTATAACAAATTTTTTTGTTCAACGAGCTAGTCAAGAAAAGTTGATGCTACATCCAAATTATATTAACACTAAAACATCACGTGATTATCAAGTCTATTATAAAGGGCAACGTTATTACTTTAATATAAATGAAAATGATGTTTTAAGCAGAATAGAGGATAAAAATGACGGCTCTTGATGTGACCGCATTGTGTTTAAATATATTGCGAGAAGGCGTTTTTATTTTCGCAATCTCATTTGTTCTTACTGGAATTATAGTGGGGTTATTGCAAACGGTTTTTAGTGTGCAAGATCCAGGGTTACCTTTAACAGCAAAGTTAATTGTATTATTTATTTTGCTAACACACTCAGGTAAAGATATTTATGAACAATTCCAGTCATTATTTAAAATTTTGTAATGATAAAATCAAATAAAGGAAGTGAAAATGAAAAAATTTAGAGCAATTATTTCTAAAACATTAATCGATGAATTAGGGCTTGATGCGGTGATGTTATCACGACTTGATGGTGATAAACCAGTTTGTATCGAGTTGCGTGATGGAGCTGAAATTTATATTACTGCGGAAGAAAATGATGTTTTAATGGCTTTCATTGAGATCCCGATTAAAGATAAGCGTAAGATACAAATGCAGTCAAATAAAATCATGGATATATTTATTAATGATGAAGATTTGCTGATGAACGTAAGAAAAGATAAATTTGTTGTTATGTGTTATATCGATAAAAAGAGTAAAGATATAGAAAGTAAATTACTCGATAAATTGGTGGTATTTAATAACTTGGCTGAATTAATTAATTCATAGAGGTGGTTGTAAATAAATTGACACTTTCATCTTTTTTTGGCAGTAGTACTATTTAATGATTTTACTAGATTATTAACTTTTCTAACAAATATATTTTGGTTGCTTTAAATTGTGAGCAAAATGGGAAAGCTGACATATTTTCCCATTTTGTGTTCTCAACCGAAAACAAATAAATTGATTTCATTTCTATCAATAATCTTCAGTAAGCATTATATAAAATACTGACGATTATTTAGTTTACTACTCAAGAATAAACATGCCATATGGATGAATTTGTAGATAGAGGTTATCACCCACAGTAGGTTGTAATTGTGTGGCGTTAATTTGCAGTAGCATTGACTGTCCATGCCAATCAACTGTTACCTCATATTGCGGCCCCATATAGGCGACATAAGAAATAGTACAACGTTGGCTGTCTTCACCTTGCAGGCTAAGTGTAATGGCTTCTGGTCGAACACCGACAGTTATCTTTGTGTTATCAGAGATAAAGTGTGGGGGACGGGGAAGACGATAATTAAAAATATCAATATATTCAGCACTTAAGGTTGCTGGAAAAATATTCGCATCCCCCATAAAGCTCGCCATAAATTTAGAGGCAGGTTGACGATAAAGTGACTGTGGTGAGCCAAGTTGCATAATCTTACCTTTATTCATCACGAGCACCATATCTGAGACAGCAAAGGCTTCACTTTGGTCGTGAGTGACATATAAAGAAGTGATATTAAACTGCTGCTGCAATTCACGAATTTTCTCACGCATGCTACGACGTAGGTTGGCGTCTAAGTTACTTAGTGGTTCATCAAACAATAGAACTTTAGGTTTTAGGATCAGTGCACGTGCGAGAGCAACTCGCTGTTGTTGTCCTCCAGAAATTTGATCAACAAAGCGGTCACCAAAACCTGCTAAATCAACTAATTCCAATGCTTCTTCTACACGTCGTTTGGTTTCAGATTTAGATAAGCCTAACATCTTTAAACCATAGCCAACGTTATCGCCTAAAGACATGTGCGGGAACAAGGCATAGGATTGAAAGACCATACAAATATCACGTTGTTGAATTGAGCGATCTGTCACATCCTCACCATCAATAAACATTCTTCCTTCGGTTGGTTTTTCCAAACCTGCCACTAAGCGTAAAACAGTCGTTTTACCGCAGCCTGAGGGGCCTAAGAGTGTGACCATACTGCCTTGTGGAATCGACAGGCTTAAATCATCGATAACCGTATTGTCGCCAAAGCGTTTAGTCACATTTTTTAATTCAACAAAACTGTGTTGTGTCATGTCAGTTACTCCATGATTACTGTGCATTTTTGGCTTTGGAACGTGAAACACGGGCTTCGCCAATCAAATAGTCAAATAAGAATATAATCGCTAACATCACCACGATCAGAATCGAGCCATAGGCGATAGCCACACCATATTCGCCATCTTCCACTCGGTTTAAGATATAGGCAGTCGCAACACGTGTTTCCGGTGTCACTAAGAACACAATGGCACTGACGGTGGTGATAGCGCGAACAAAGCTGTATATCAACGCAGAAAGTATCGCTGGGCGCAATAATGGTAATAAAATATGGAAAATAGTTCGCATTGACCCAGCTCGTAAACTTAATGAAGCTTCATCCAGTGATTTATCAATTTGCCCAAGGCCAGCTATACCTGCACGGATCCCAACTGGAACGTTACGCATGGTCATCGAGATAATAACAATTGCCGCGGTGCCGGTAAGATAGAATGGTGAGTCGTTAAAGGCCAAAATGTAAGACACCCCAGCTACTGTGCCCGGAACAGCAAAGCACAACATAGTTGTAAACTCGATAGTTTTCTTACCGCGGAACTCTTGACGCACCACGATGTAGGCAATCAATAATCCTAATGCAGCTGTAATTGGCGCAGCTATACCTGCATAAAGTAGAGTATCAAGTAATGAAGGCCAAGCACCATCGCTCATTCCTTGCCCAAATAATTTGATAAAATTATCAAATGTTAAGGTGTAATCGACACCCCAGTTAACCGTGAAGCTTCCGTAGAATATGCTGCCATATAGTAGTACGTTGAACACAACCCAGATAGTTAAAAACGTGGTTACAAAAACAACCAATGATGGTGGCAGAGGTTGCACGTCGCCACGATAGGACTTACCGGAAACTGTGACGTACGAGCGCTTACCAATCCACATGTATTGCACACAAAATACCAACAACGAGAAGACTAATAATGAGGCACCAAGTGTACTTGCAGCTTGGTAATCAAGTTGTGAGCCGGTGATATAGAAATAAATCTGTGTCGCCATGACATCAAAGTTACCACCTAACACTAATGGATTACTAAAGTCGGCTAGTGACTGAACGATCACAATTAAGAATGCGTTGGCGAGAGCCGGTTTTAGCAACGGCATAAAGACGTTAAAGAAAGTCTGATAGCGATTAGCGCGTAAGGTATAAGAAGCCTCTTCCAATGATGGATGAATAGTTTTCATCGCGCCATCTAAAATCATAAATGACATCGGGGTGAAGGCGAGTACTTGGGCAAGCCAAATACCGGTAAATCCATACAACCAGTTAGTATTTTCTAAACCGACATAAGTGGCTAAAAACTCAGTAATATAGCCAGAACGGCCCATCATGAGAGTCACCCCTAAGCCAACAATAAAGGGTGGGGTAACAATGGGTAAAATGGAAAATACACGACCGAGGATAGCAGAACGCTTAGCAATACGTGAGGTATAGATAGCGAGGATCAAACCGAAAAAGGTACAACCAGCACCTACAGCAAGTGCGAGGAATACTGAGTTAATAATGACTTGAACAATATGAGATTGGGTCAAAATTGCAACGAAAGCAAATGGTGCAAATTCACCACTATTGTCCGTAAACATCGGAATAAAAATCGCAATACTTGGGAATACAATAAACAGTGCGATGACAGCAACAACCGTTATTAATGATCCAATAACAAACTTGTCACCACCTAACCATTCAAGTCTCGACAGGGCAAGTGTCATTATCATGCCAAGGGCAATAAATAATACAATCGCAGAATAGCCTAAGCCTTTACCTTCAAAAGTCGCGGATATGACAACTGCAATAGCCGTAATTGCGGCAATAGCGATGTCAACGTAGTGGCGTATTTTATGGTGCCGATCAGCAGCATAAATTGGGCGAAAAAATAATATGGACGGTAATAAATACCACAGCCAGCTGATATTGACACTATTCCAGCCATAAGCGGCAATAATTTCATCTTGTGTTGAGTCGAACACACCATAATCTAAGCTCCATGATGGCAATAGGGCAAACCCAAGCCATGCTAATAGTAACCAAAAGAAAATGGTGTCTCTTCCCCGTTTTTCAGACAAGGTAAGGGTATGAGACATGGTATCCCCCGAGTGTTGATATCGTTATTATATTTTTGTAAGAAATAGGTGCAGCGATAAATACCGCACCTTTAGAGTCATTACTTGCTCATTTTAACTTCTGTTAACCATTTGTTGATTAGGTTTTTACGGACTTCAGCATCACCATACTTATCCATGTTGTAGTTAATCAAATTGAGATCATTTAGCTTCAAGGAAATTGGGGATGATTCTGCGGTGGTATTGGTTAAGATTTGGTAGGAATTACCTTCTTTCCAACTTAGTTCCTGTGCTTCTTTTGACAGGACGAAATCTACAAACAGTTTCGCGTTATCGAGGTTACGAGCATTCTTCAAAATACTGATGCCACCAATTTCATAACCCGTTCCTTCACAAGGAGCAATAAGTTCTAGAGGTGCCCCATTCTCAACTTCTAATGAGTAATCATGAAGAAAACCGATACCAATTGCGGATTCACCACGAGCGGCGTTACGCGCTGGGGCGATGCCAGACTTAGTGTATTGGGAAATATTGCTATTAAGCTTTTTCAAATAATCGAACGCCTGATCTGTACCCCATAGTTGGTCGAAAGTTGCCAGAGCGGTATAAGCAGTACCTGAACTTTGTGGATCAGCGATTTGAATTTCACCCTTGTATTCCGGCTTGATCAGGTCTTTCCAACAGGTTGGAATAGGCAAGCCTTTTTCTTTCAAGCGATCTTTGTTCACACCAAAGCCTAAGATGCCAATATAAACAGCGGAAGAGTAGTTTCCTTTACGTTTAGCTGGGTCTTGAAATTGCGGCATGATTTGTTCTAGGTTAGGCGATTTGTAGGGTTGTAGCAGATCCATTTCACCGGCTTGTGAATGGGGATCTAATGTACCACCATACCAAACATCTGCTTGTGGGTTACGTTTTTCAGCTTCAATTTTCGCAAGAGTACTGCCTGAACCATTACGTACAAATGTTGTTTTAACATCATACTTTTTAGCAAAAGCTTGAGTTTCAGTTTCACACATGGCATTGGTTGCGCTGCAATAAACAACTAGGCGGCCTGCGGCTGAAGCGCTAGTTGAAATAGCAGCAAGAGATAAGCCAGCGACTACAAGGGTAGAGAGGGTTTTCAGTTTCATTGTCAGTCCTTTTTATGAGGTTTTATCATCGGATAGTGAAACAGTGCCTGCTAAATGCTCTCGTTTGCTTACATTAGAAATTAACAGTGGCATTAGCAGTAATCCCATCAGAGCCGCAGCGCTCGCCAGTAAAGCAAACATGCCTGACCAACCATAATGCGCTATGACCTGAGAGAGTGGCCATCCGGCAATTGCAGCCCCTAAATAAGCGTACAAACCGAGATAGCCTGTTACCGTTCCAGCTGCGTTTTTATGACAATATTCTGTTGCAGCTAGACCGATTAACATTTGTGGTCCAAAAACAAAAAAGCCAATACTAAAGAAACAGGCCGCTAATAAGGCATAGTGATGAATGGGAATTAACCATAACGCACTCACCGAGACAAATAACCCTAGCGAAAATAACAAAATCATTGGAGCTCGTTGACCGCGAAATAGCAGATCCGATCCCCAGCCTGAACACAATGCACCGAGTAAACCACCTAATTCGAACAGCGATAGTGTGGCATTAGCACTAAGTAAATTGGCACCATGTGTTTCAGATAACCAAAGATTCCCCCAATCATTTATGGCAATTCGGATCAGATAAATGAGAATGTAGGAAAATCCCAGTAACCAAATCATTCGATTAAATAAAATAGTTTCTTTCAAAATAGTTAACATTGGCTGCGGAGGTGACAATCGTTCTTGGCGTAGCTCTAACACATCGTGTCGCCACTGTCCTATCGTTGGTAGCCCTTCTTGTTGTGGCGTACTTTTTAATCGATTACATAGCCATAATCCAACGATGATTCCAATCACTCCGGGTACAATGAGTGCTATTTGCCAGCTATAGCTGGTGGCTAGCCATGCAGTTAACAGAGGTAAAGTGATACCTCCTAAGTTAATGGAGATATTCCATAATCCCCACCAAAAACCGCGTTCATTTCGTGAATACCAATGCGTTAAAATCCGTGCACAAGGCGGCCATCCCCAACCCTGAAAGAAACCATTTAATGTCCAAATAACTAATAGTGCGTGGAACGATAGACAATAGGCGAAAACAATGTTGAGTACCCCTGTCATGACAAGACCAATGCCCATAAACCAACGATAGCCAGTAATATCGTGAAAGATGCCAGATAAAAATTTTGATATGCCATAGGTTAAATAGAAGGCAGTCGCAATCCAACCTATATCACTTTTATCTAGAAACAGCTCCACCTGCATAACGGGCATGACAAAATTAAAACTTTTTCGGGTCAGATAAAAAGTGGCATAACCAATAATCATTGATAGCATCAATCTTCGGCGCCAAAAATGGTAGGTGCTGTCCAAGATGAGTTTGCCTTTGCCAATCATGTTGATGTCTCCCGTTCGGCAAAATGTAATCAAATTTTTAACAAAAGAGATGAGAGAAGGTATTAGAAGGCTAAGAATAAGTCTTAGTTTTTGCGTATAAACTCTTAAAGTGTGGGCAGGTTAACAATAATTTGAGTGCCATTTTGTGTTGTGAGCGTCCAGTCACCACCTAATGCGCTGATTCGTTCTTCGATTCCTCGTAACCCAAGGCCACTTGTGCGTTTATTGAATGGAACACCAATACCATTATCATTCACGCAAAGCCGTATTTGGTCGTCGTATTGTTCGAGTGAGATTTGGATCTGCGTAGCGCGTGCATGTTTACTGATATTGTTCAGTAATTCTTGTACAAGCCGGTAGAGAGTAAACAGAACGGTTTCATTCTCTGGTGTATTGTTTAATCCATAATGGAACTTACATTGAATACCATTTTCGGTGAAAGCAAATTCCTCAATGAGGTGGGTGAGGGCTTTTTCTAGTGACATTTCATTTAAGACCGGTGGGCGCAGTTGACGAAGCATTTGACGAGTCGATTGATGAATTTGTTGAGCGAGTATATTAATTTGCTCGGCCGCTTGGTGGTTCGATGAATCAGGAGCCGTTTTCTTGACTAACATCGACTGAATTTGTATTGCTGTAATATTTTGGCCGATTTCATCATGTAGCTCACGAGCAATCGCTTTTTTAATATCTTCTTCGGTGTGTACAAGTTGACGCATGAGTTCCCTTCTTGCTTTTAATTCTTCTTCTAAACGTTGTCGGTAACGTTGTAAATTTTGTGCGAGTTGCTGCTGGCGGCTAATTGCAATACCCAATCCAATACCAATGAGTGCTTGGGTACTTAAAAACATTTCTAATTCTTGTAAGTCGACAAAAGCACCATGAAATTGGCGGGCAAAAGTAATAATTAAGCTACCTAAAAGTGCGGATAAGACACCACCTTGCCAACCATAGCGGTAAGCCATAAATACATTTGGAATAAAAACTAATAAGACAATTAATCGTTCTATTTCTGGTGTAAAGAAAACTTGGGCACTAAGCCCTACCAAACAAAAAAGAAAGCACCAGACTAATAACGATGTGCGTAATTGCTTGTCGGGTGCACCGTAATCAAGCAACATTTGATAATGCTGTTCATGTAAATACTCATACATAAGATAGACAAAAGGGGTTAACAGTATTCCACCAGTAAATGAAGTCAGAAATAATTGGCTGACTGTGAATTGGGATAACCAACCAAAAACAGCAACGTGCAGTAAGCTATTAGCTGCGACAGCCGCTAATAGCAGTAATAATCGTTGCCAGTACAAGGTATATCGCCACCAAATATTTTGGATAATATAGGCGATACCAAGACTTAGGAGCGGCGAGAGTAATAAAATAGGTTGTGATAATAATTGCTCTTGGGCCAACCAAACATTGAGGATTAGCTCGCTTAAAAGAAGCGTTGGCCAATAGCGTCGCCATAAAATGATCATCAAGGCAATACGAAGCCCTTGAGGAAGAAAAAGCGTAGCTTGAAAGCCACTATGGCTAAGATAAAAGCTAATAATCCACAGCCCAATCCAAGTTAACGAATAGGTGAACAAAAGGAAGATAGATTGTAGTAGAAGACGCGTTCCTTTGCTCATTAGCATTACCTTGCGATTAAATTATGTTCTAACGCATAGTGAACAAGGTCAATTGTATTTTCGCACTGTAATTTCCCAAGAATATTGGCTCTATGTACATGAACGGTCTTATGGCTTAAGTTTAATTGTTCAGCGATAACTTTTACACTGAGTCCTGCAATCAATAGTTTAAATATTTCATGCTCTCTTGGTGTGAGTTCTTCTAATGCTCGTCGCCGTTGGGGGGCTTGGCGTAAAACTCGCATAGCATCAGAACATAAATAGCAGCCGCCTTTATTGACTGAACGTACTGCTTGAACTAATTCTTCAGGACCACAGCGTTTGGTTAGGTAACCACTAGCACCTGCATCTAGAGCACTCTGTACAAAAGCGGTGGTGTCATAAATACTTAAAATAATAGTGCGGAATTCGGGTTTTTTTTGACGTAATCGTGTGAGAAGTTGTAAGCCATTTTCATCTGGCATTGAAATGTCCATGATAGCGACATCGATATCAATGCTAATAAGGTGAGGCCAGGCTTCTTTTGCGTTGGCATATTGGCCAACAATGCAAATATCTGGCTCAAGGGTTAATAATTGCGCAAACCCAGAACGCACAACAACGTGATCATCAATAAGGGCAATTTTTATCATTTTTATCGCCTAGGATATGACAATAATTGAGTTAGTGTTAAATGCTTATACGCGAAAAAATTCGAGTCGCCTACAAGCAACTCGAATTTATTCGGGTATGAACACACTATGTCATGTTTTGTCTATGGCTGTTACAATTATGCTGGGACAGTTTCAATGATAGAAATATGGCTATTCGTTGATATGACCTGATTAATTTTCAGGCCTGCACGTAGGAACAGCTCTTTAAATTCTGCTTCAGTATGTTCACCTCCATCATGAAAAGCACTCATACATATAAGGTCGAGCTCTTTTCCAAAGTGCGGCTCATTATCTAGAGGAATGATGCAATCCAATATCAATAGTTTTGATGTTGGCTTCATTGCACGGCGGATCGTTTTGAATATTTTAATTAGTTTACTGTCCTCCCAATCATGGGTGATGTACTTAAGAAGATAAATATCTGCTTCAGGGCATGCTTCAAAGAAAGAGCCAGCTTGAATTGTCCAGCGTGAGTCATCATTTAATTCGTGCAGAATGTTTTTCGCTAACACATGTTCTTGGTCAAATAAAATACCATTGAGTGTTGGATTTCTTTGCAACACCGTTAGCAGAAGGTTACCTAAACCACCGGCAATATCAGCAATAATGGCATTTTTAGGGAAATCATAATGTTGTATGATAAATTCGTTCTCAATTTTTGATAACGACGCTTGTCCTTCATCGAAACCATCAGGTTGATCATTTTTTTCCCAATACTCAAAGTATGTTGTACCAAAGATCTCTTCGAACATGTGTTTTCCATGAGCAGATTGAGCAAATTCAGCACTTGGTAACCAAAATGTTTTATCTGTTAGCCACAAAATAGCTTGGCGTAATGAATAAGGGTGATCGGAAAGTAAGAAAGAAGCCTCTGGGGTTAATGTGAAACGTGAATCATCAAGGCATTTAAAAATTTTACGTGATGCGAGTACACGTAGGATCCGTTTTAGTATCTTTGCTTCGGTTTTTGTTTCTGTTGCAAGTTGTTCAACTGTCTTGGCTTCTTTTTCGAGGTGATCCGCAATTTTTAGCTCTGCTGCTGCACGCAGCGCTGCCTGATAGACAAAACCAAGAGCTTGCTGAATCATATACTGAGCAGTATGCATATCGTTGCTTTTTTCAAATTGAATCGTTTTTATGTTCATATTACCTTCCATTGAATATTTTATTGAAAATACAATTTATAGATAATAAATAATCATGTATTAATTTGAGGTTTAATTATGCAAGTCAATTCAATAGATATCCATGATGAGTATTAATCATTTAAAATCAATCGCCTATTATTTTTTTGTTCGTTTTTTCGTATAGTTATAGTTTCATTACGTGATTTCATACATTACATTTGATATTTAAATCATTAATTAAAATTTATATTTTCCACGTAATATCTATCGGCTAAATCTCGATTTTTGATTACTGTCTAATATTAGCGACAAATAGGTCATAGTGGTGTCGCTAATTGGCGACATTTAACTGCATGAAAAATAAAGGTAAAATATTTATGGGTGATTGATGTCTGTAAATAGAGACAATTGGTGACTACAAGAGTGGATTTTAAAATCATTAAAAGTAGGATAAAAATCAGATAAATATAAATATTTCTATATTTCAATAAGATAAAATTAATTTGAAAAGTTGGCATGCTCTGTGCATAATAATACTCAGCTGCTCATTCAACTTATTATGTCGGTCCACAATAAGGTGGGAACATACCACATAAACCAAGAATGATGCCAAAGTAAGGTGCCTACCGTCCAATTTCATAGA
The DNA here is from genome assembly GCF_000314855.2 of Providencia burhodogranariea DSM 19968. GTDB lineage: Bacteria > Pseudomonadota > Gammaproteobacteria > Enterobacterales > Enterobacteriaceae > Providencia > Providencia burhodogranariea. Next base: position 610,740 of record NZ_KB233222.1, read on the forward strand.
TACTCGCCTTCGGGCCTTATCGAGCACAGGGCGACACGTTGAGTGAGGCACCACCTATTACCTGTCATACTTCAAGCTGTATCGTTGTTGGCTGCACTCAGCTACCCAAGTCACATACTCATGTATGCTCCTAGGGATAGCGTCATTTGCCGCCTAGATACAACTCGAATTATTTAAGGTAATAAATTAGCAGTGAAAAAAAAGTAAAAGTAGTAATTAATCTATCGCTGGCGGGATAAAGTAAAAAACTTTATTCCGCCTTCCTATTTTTATCTCCTAGTAATTCTCACATCACCCACACCTACGATAAAATGTATCGTGTTATCCGTCATACTTCACCCCATATCGTTGTTGGCTACACTCAGCTACCCAAGTCACATACTCATCTATGCTCCCAGGGATAGCTTCATTTGCCGCCTAGATACAACTCGAATTATTTAAGGTAATAAATTAGCAGTGAAAAAAGAGTAAAAGTAGTGATTAATCTATCGCTGGCGGGATAAAGTAAAAAACTTTATTCCGCCTTCCTGTTTTTATCTCCTTGTAAATTCTCAAAAATTCTAAAATTTCCAAATCCCTCCCCAAAAAAGCATAATGTTAAAGTATCAAAAATTAACTCTTTATTTTTCCTTTGTTTTTTATCAAAGCAGATTGGCACATTCATTGCTGTAAAATATCTGAGTCCTCATTTTTCTAAAATCATAATAGAACAAATTTAATCGTGTTCACGCAATGCGATGAGTTCTGCTACCATAGAGCCACTTTTAAAAGGTGTGAGATGAATGCATTGAGTAAATGGCGTCTGTTCCCGCGCTCCCTGCGCCAATTGGTTGTCATGGCATTTTGGTTAGTATTGCTACCACTACTGGTATTGGCTTATCAGGCTTATCAAAGCTTGGAGCAACTAAGTAACCAAGCTGCTCAAATTAACAAAACAACGCTTATTGATACTCGGCGTAGTGAAGCTATGGGTGGGCTTGCGATTGAAATGGAAAGAAGTTACCGCCAATACTGTGTGTTAAAAGATGATTCATTACATACTCTGTATTTAAAACAGTTTTCTGATTATCAACAAATGTTTGAGCGGCAAAAAACCATCTTACCTAACGATTCTGATACTTCTGCATTAACTCGCGCACTCGATGAATTAAAGACAGTTATTTGTGAGAATAGTGAACCGCCAAAAGAGGTAGCAGACGCCTTAAGCCAGTTTTCTGAATATAATAATATATTGATTCAAGAAACTCGTGAGGTGATTTTTAGTCGTGGAGAACAGCTACAAAAAGCGATTGCCAATAAAGGGCAACTGTTTGGTTGGCAAAGTTTAATTTTATTTCTACTGAGTGTGTTATTGGTTGCGCTATTTACCCGCATGATTATCGGTCCAGTGAAGGGAATCGAAAGGATGATCAATCGATTAGGAACGGGAAGAACACTAACCAGTAATTTGACTCGCTTTAAAGGCCCTCGAGAATTACGTTCTCTGGCTCAACGCATTATATGGCTTAGTGAACGACTAGCTTGGTTAGAGTCTCAGAGGCATGAATTTTTACGCCATATTTCTCACGAATTAAAAACGCCGCTGGCGAGTATGCGTGAAGGGACTGAATTGCTTGCTGATGAAGTCGCAGGTCCGTTAACAATCTCTCAAAAAGAAGTGGTTGAAATATTAGATCACAGTAGTAAGCATCTTCAGCAACTTATTGAACAACTTCTCGATTATAATCGAAAATTAGCGGATAGCCCGCCAGAAGCTCAACATGTCGATTTACAAAAATTAATTGAAGATATTGTTATGGCTCATAATTTGCCGGCGAGAGCGAAAAATATTAAAACAGAAATCCGTTTACGAATCGATAATTGCCTTGCTGAGCCAACATTGCTTGGGCGGGTTATTGATAATATCTACTCCAATGCGGTGCACTATGGTAGTGAATCAGGTAATATTTGGATTTCAAGTCGCAGATTAGATAATAAGCTTGTTATTGAAGTCGCAAATACCGGCACACCAATCCCAGAATTAGAACAAAGTATGATTTTCGAGCCTTTTTACCAAGGAACATTAGTGAGAAAAGGGGCTGTCAAAGGAAGTGGATTGGGGCTGAGTATTGCGCAAGATTGTATTAAGCAAATGGGTGGGGAGCTTTCGCTCGTGCCCAGTAAATTAGCAGATGTCTGCTTTAGAATTGAACTGCCTTTAACTGCAGAGAATGAATAATAATGGCAAATAGGTCTATAGATGTTTTGGCAGCGTTACGCCTTGCGGTGTTGCCAGACCAATATATATGGTTAACAAAAAAAACCATAACATTCATCCAAAAGCAAAAAGCGGTGCACATAGGCGCATTATTGTTTTCATTTATCCTAACTGGCTGTGCCACAAAAAATGGTCAGTCCCCATTAGAGACTCTGGCGCAAGTGGTTGTACCGGAAGTGAAAGTAACAGATTTTCGCTATGCTGCTTGTGATGGTATTTGGGATAATGAACAACCAAGTGCACGGGAGAATGCTCTTTTTTGGCTACGAATGATGGATTGCGCGGATCGGATTGAATCTGTAAAAGCGCGAGAAGAAGCGTCACAAATGCAAGTTGATAATTGGTCGAGCGCGTTCCAGCAAAGTATTCTGATGGGGGCATCGGAGCCAACGATTGCTGAGCGACGTAAAATGATCGACAGCATGAATACTTTTAGCCTTAATTTCCCGACGGCTATTCGCCCGCTACTACAGCTTTGGCGTGAGCAACAAGTGCAAATTATCAACCTTGCTGAAGCTAATGCTCGTTTTAAACGGTTACAGCAAGACACCGATAATAAACTTGATCGCATGAAAGAAGAAAATGCCAAGCTCATGTTTGAACTAACGGCAACAACACGTAAGTTAGAAAACTTAACCGATATTGAAAGGCAACTTTCATCTCGAAAACAAAGCACTAATGATTCGGAAAAAGAGGTTGAAGCGGCGGATGAAAAACAATCAAAAGAAGCGCTTAACGAAGTAAAACCGGTAGCTGAAAATAATACTTCATCAACCAATAATCAACCGGAGAGTGGACGTAATGACAACCCGTAAATCAGCTAATCTACTATTAGTAGATGATGATCCTGGGCTACTAAAATTACTTGGTATGCGTTTAAGTAGCGAAGGATTTAAAGTCACGACGGCTGAAAGCGGCCCTGAAGCTCTAAAATTACTTCAAAAAGAAAAAATAGATTTGGTGATTAGTGATTTACGAATGGATGAAATGGATGGCATGGCGCTATTTGATGAAGTTCAGAAACAGCATCCTAATTTACCTGTTATCATCCTAACTGCCCATGGTTCTATTCCTGATGCGGTAGCCGCGACACAACGTGGCGTATTTAGTTTTTTAACTAAACCTGTTGATAAAGACGCGCTGTATAAAGCAATTGATGAAGCTTTAGCGCTATCTTCTACTCCAATCAGTGATGAGGAGTGGAGTGAAGGGATTGTTACACGCAGTCCAGTAATGGTTCGTCTGCTAGAACAAGCCCACATGGTTGCTCAGTCTGATGTTAGCGTTTTAATCAATGGCCAAAGTGGTACAGGTAAAGAGGTTTTTGCGCAAGCTATCCATAAAGCTAGCCCACGGGCGCGTAAACCCTTTATTGCTATTAACTGTGGTGCATTGCCTGAGCAACTACTTGAATCTGAGTTATTTGGTCATGCTAAAGGAGCTTTTACAGGTGCTGTGAGTAGCCGAGAAGGGTTATTTTTTGCAGCCAGTGGGGGAACGTTATTTCTCGATGAAATAGGCGACATGCCACTCTCACTACAGGTTAAATTACTGCGCGTCCTACAAGAACGTAAAGTTCGTCCCCTAGGAAGTAATCGTGATTTAGATATTGATGTGCGTATTATTTCCGCAACGCATCGTAATTTACCTAAGGCAATGGAGAAAAATGAATTTCGTGAAGACCTCTATTACCGACTAAATGTGGTTAATTTACGGATCCCAGCTCTTAATGAGAGAGCGGAAGATATCCCTATTTTGGCGAATCATCTGTTGCGCGAGTCAGCAATAAGGCATAAGCCGTTCGTGCGCAGTTTTTCAACTGAAGCCATGAAATGTCTAATGTCGGCGAGTTGGCCGGGTAACGTGCGCCAATTGGTCAACGTTATTGAACAATGTGTTGCACTCACTACATCGCCAGTTATCAGTGAAACAATGGTTAGCCAAGCATTGCAAGGTGAAAATACCGCCTTACCCACCTTTGTTGAGGCACGTAACCAATTTGAGCTCAATTATCTGCGTAAGCTTTTACAGATGACGAAAGGCAATGTGACACAAGCTGCCCGTATGGCAGGTAGAAACCGAACTGAATTTTATAAATTACTGGCTCGTCATGATTTAGAAGCCAATGATTTTAAAGAATAGTTTTACTTTTTATACTTCAAGTTGTATCACTGTGACCACACTTAGCCAGCTGGAGAGTGTTGCGGATCGCCTAGATGCAATTCGGATTATTTTAAGTACGGTGTAAAGCACGTTTGCATTACACTTTTTGCAATACTTAACGCTATCTCACTCAAAACTTAGTCATTTACTTAAAATGTATCTGACAAAGAGTGAATTAAAGCATCAATACAAATGCTCCGGGAGAAAAAGTACCTTATGAGCCGTACGCTTAATATTTCACTCGCTCAATTAAATTGGTTAGTTGGTGACATTGAGGGCAACTGTGATCGTATGTTACACGTTGTTGAACAACAACAAAATACGACTGACATTGTGATGTTCTCTGAGTTATCGCTAACAGGGTATCCACCTGAAGATTTACTCTTCCGCCCAGACTTTACTCAACGTTACTTAGCACAATTAGAACGTTTACAAAATGCAAGTACCGAGACGGCGATTATTGTCGGTCATCCATGGTCTGAAGCTGGGAAAATGTATAATGCGCTCTCTTTTTTCTACCAAGGTGAGTTGCTAGTTCGTTATTTCAAACAAGAATTACCGAATTATGGTGTTTTTGATGAACCACGCTACTTTACCGCGGGTAATGAAACTTGTGTTATTGATTTTAAAGGTTACCGTATTGGTTTATTAATCTGTGAAGATATCTGGTTTGATGGGCCGGTTGATTCGGTTAAGCATGCCGGGGCTGAACTGTTATTAACGATTAATGCCTCTCCTTATGATCGAAATAAAGAGCATATTCGCAGTGACCTACTGGTCTCACATTGCCAGCGCACCAAATTACCCATTATTTATCTGAATCAAGTGGGTGGTCAGGACGAACTCATTTTTGATGGTGCTTCTAAAGTATTTGCCAGCAATGGCGCAATCACGCATCAATTGGTCGATTTTAACGAGCAAATCGTTAGCTGCCAATTTAATGAGCTAACCATTGTACCAATGGAAAATCGTGCGCCAGCACTTTCACCTATTGCACAGGTTTACCAAGCCTTAGTGATGGCGACGCGTGATTACATTAATAAAAATGGTTTTAATGGTGCGATACTCGGCTTGTCTGGTGGGATTGACTCTGGCTTGACGGTAGCAATTGCCGCCGATGCGATTGGTAAAGAACGCGTACAAGCGGTCATGATGCCATTCCGCTATACCGCTGAAATGAGTATTCATGATGCGAAAGAGCAGGCTGATCTACTAGGTGTTGAATTCGATATTGTATCGATTGAGCCGATGTTTGATGCCTTTATGGCACAGCTTCAACCCTTGTTTGAAGGAACACAAGTTGACACTACAGAAGAAAACTTGCAGGCGCGTTGCCGTGCAGTTATCTTGATGGCGATGTCGAATAAACGTCGCCGCCTAGTATTGACTACCAGTAATAAAAGTGAGTCAGCAGTTGGTTATTCGACGTTATATGGTGATATGGCTGGCGGCTTTGATGTTTTAAAGGATGTACCAAAAACATTGGTCTTCGAATTAGCTAACTATCGTAACAGCATTTCGCCTGCGATCCCTCAGCGCGTCATTGATAGGCCACCTTCAGCTGAATTAGCTCCGGGTCAACTCGATCAAGACAGCTTGCCACCTTATGATATTTTGGATGCGCTGTTAGAAGCTTATGTAGAAAAAGATTATTCTGTCGCACAACTAATCGACGAAGGTTTTGATGAAGCGGTAGTACGTCGAGTTGTCCGTCTTGTCGATATTAACGAATATAAACGCCGTCAAGCTCCAGTAGGACCACGTATTACGGTACGTAATTTTGGAAAAGATCGTCGTTATCCGATCACCTCGGGTTTTGGCCGTAAAAACTGGTCATAACAGGAATTATTTATGAAGAAAATTGATGCAATTATAAAGCCGTTTAAACTGGATGATGTTCGCGAAGCGCTGGCTGAAGTCGGTATTACAGGAATGACTGTCACCGAAGTTAAAGGTTTTGGTCGTCAAAAAGGTCATACTGAGTTATATCGTGGCGCAGAATACATGGTGGATTTTTTACCAAAAGTAAAAATTGAAATTGTAGTGCCCGATGACATTGTTGAAAGCTGTGTTGAAACTATCATGCAGACAGCGCAAACCGGTAAAATTGGTGATGGTAAAATCTTTGTTTATGATGTCGCTCGTGTCATTCGTATACGAACTGGCGAACAAGATGAAGAAGCCATTTAATCAATAATAGCTAAAATGCGGTAACGGCATAAACACAGGAATGGGATTAGAATTGTGTTTAATATGCGAAACCGTTACCGCGAAACAGCTAATGGCGTGACAAAATTAGAAGTGATTGGTGATTTTGTGACGTTTTTTTACCCCATCATAGCGAAAACTCACTTAGTTTAGCGGTAACACTTTATGCGGACCAAAGCATTCATAATGAATGTTATCAGCCGATATACCCATATCAATCAACTGTTTGGCAATATATTGCATGAAACCCACAGGTCCGCAGAGATAGAATTGCATATCAGGTTCTCCTAACCACAGTTCAACTTGTGATAAATCCATCAATCCACTGAATTGATAATCTATTCCTGACTTATCTTCGGATTGTGGTTGGTTAAACCAAACAGCGGAATGACTATTTTGGTGATGAGTGAGATGTTGGTTAACTTCATTAGTAAATGCATGAACAGCACCATTTTCTGCCGCATGTAACCAATTAATCTGCGCGTCATAGCCTGACTGCGTTAGACTATCTAGCATGCTTAACATTGGCGTTAAGCCTACTCCAGCAGAAATTAAAGTGACAGGTTTCTGATTGTTGATATCAATAAAGAAATCGCCACAGGGTGGTGCTAAATGAACGATATCGCCTTCATTCAAGTTCTGATGAATATAGTTAGAAACGATACCGTTATCTTCACGTTTCACTGCAATACGGTAGCTGTGACCATTTGGCGCGGTAGTGAGTGAATACTGGCGAATTTCTTGATTAATAAGGCTGTCATCGGTGATGTAAATTGAGATGTATTGACCAGAACGATAATCAGCAACTGGCTTGCCATCAACAGGAACAAATTCAAAGCTAGTGATCACATCACTTTGACGCTGTTTAGCCGCAATACGAAACTCACGTAACCCATCCCAGCCTCCTGTTTTTTCTGCGTTTTGATGATAAATTTCTGTTTCGCGATTAATGAAAATATCCGCTAAAACCCCGTAAGCTTTTCCCCATGCATCCAATGCTTCTTGTCCAGGACTAAGCAGCTCATCAATGGTTGCGAGTAAATTCTCACCCACAATTGGGTAGTGCTCCGGTTTAATGTTTAAACTGGCATGTTTTTGCGCGATTTTTTCAACTGCTGACGTTAAGGCTTCAGGTGTTTCGATATGTACCGCATAAGCACAAACCGCATTAAATAATGCTTCACGTTGAGAACCATTATTCTGATGCGTCATGTTGAAAATATCTTTTAGCTCAGGATGTTGATTAAACATCCTATCATAGAAGTGAGCGGTTAATTTTGGACCTGTGGCAGCAATGGCAGGGATAGTGGACTTAACAATGGCTATAGTTTGGCTATCTAACATACAAGCTCTCCTGAAATAATTTCATTAGAAGATGAATATTTTAAACATTCATTTTATATGCAACTTATAGCTTTTAACACACAATGTAAATAGGTCTATTATTAAAAAGGTCAGTAAATAGATGTATCCTAAGATGTCATGAATAAATATAGCGTTTAATATCTCAAGGCTGTGAATATTAAGAATTTTATATTGCAGTGGCAGATTGCTATTTGGAGATGATAAAATATATGCAAACGTTTGCGTGTATTTTTTCTTTGGGGCTACCACCTAGAAGGAAAAGAGTTTACACTGTGTGGCATTGAGATAATTTGGTTATCAACATACTTGAATGGCTGAGGCAGGAGAAGCGAATGTTAAAGCGTGAAATGAATATTGCAGATTATGATCCACAACTGTGGGAAGCGATGGAACAAGAAGTCGTCCGTCAAGAAGAACATATTGAATTAATTGCTTCTGAAAACTATACCAGTCCACGAGTGATGCAAGCTCAAGGGTCTCAGTTGACTAATAAATATGCTGAAGGTTATCCAGGTAAACGTTATTACGGTGGTTGTGAATACGTTGATGTTGTTGAACAATTAGCAATTGATCGCGCTAAAGAGCTGTTTGGCGCAGACTATGCGAACGTGCAACCACATTCAGGTTCGCAAGCGAATGCTGCCGTATATATGACATTGCTGCAACCAGGCGATACTGTGTTAGGAATGAACTTAGCACACGGCGGTCACTTAACTCATGGCTCACCAGTTAACTTCTCCGGTAAACTGTATAACATCGTTCCTTATGGCATCGATGAAAACGGCAAAATCGACTACGAAGATATCAAAGCACAAGCACTGAAACATAAACCTAAAATGATTATCGGTGGTTTCTCCGCTTATTCAGGCGTGGTTGATTGGGCTAAAATGCGTGAAATCGCAGACAGCATCGATGCTTACTTGTTCGTTGATATGGCTCACGTAGCAGGTCTAATTGCTGCGGGAGTTTATCCGAACCCAGTTCCTCATGCACATGTTGTTACAACCACAACGCATAAAACGTTAGCTGGCCCACGTGGTGGTTTGATCCTCGCGAAAGGCGGAGATGAAGAGCTGTATAAAAAATTGAATTCATCAGTTTTCCCTGGTTCTCAAGGTGGCCCTTTAATGCATGTGATTGCAGGTAAAGCGGTAGCATTAAAAGAAGCAATGGAGCCTGAATTTAAAGTTTATCAGCAGCAAGTTGCTAAAAATGCGAAGGCAATGGTAGAAATTTTCCAACAACGCGGCTATAAAGTAGTATCTGGCGGCACTGAAAACCATCTGTTTTTAGTTGATTTGGTTGATAAAGATATTACAGGTAAAGATGCGGATGCGGCACTTGGTCGTGCGAACATTACTGTTAACAAAAACAGTGTTCCTAATGATCCAAAAAGTCCATTCGTTACCTCCGGTATTCGTGTTGGTACTCCTGCAATCACTCGTCGTGGTTTCAATGAGGCTGAATCACGTGAGCTGGCTGGTTGGATGTGTGATGTTCTGGATAACCTCAATGATGAAGCGACCATTGAAAGCATTAAACAAAAAGTGCTGAGCATTTGCGCAAAACACCCAGTGTACGCATAATAAAATATTAATTTATTCCCAAAATCATTTGAATTGTCTCTAATCGATAGATACCAATTACATTGGGAGTAACAACCGAAACCCGCTTCTATACTTCAGTATGAGCGGGTTTTTTGCATTTAAAAAAAGGGAGGAGTGATGGTAATTCCATCAACGCGTTGGCTAGCAATAGACTATTTTACCTACTTTTTTGCTTACAGTATTTTCTTACCTTTCTGGTCAATTTGGCTGCAAGGCGAAGGTATTGATGCAGAAATGATAGGGTTATTATTGGGTATTGGATTATCTGCGCGATTCCTAGGTGCTATGTTTATTACACCTATGGTAAAAAATCCTTCCAAACTGATTGTCGCAATAAGAATATTGGCGGCACTTTCTCTGATCTTTGCGGTTGGTTTTGCATTTGGTTCGCATTGGGCTTGGTTATTTTTTGTGATGATCGGGTTTAATTTGTTTTTTGCCCCTTTGGTACCGCTCGGTGATTCATTAGCAGGGGCATGGCAAAAGCAATTTCCATTTGATTACGGCAGAATACGCGTTTGGGGCTCAATTGCCTTTATTATCGGTTCTTCATTGATGGGCTACTTAGCCAGTGCATTTGGGCATAAATCCATTATGGTTGCATTGGTTATCAGTTGTTTAGCACTATTATTAGGAGCTATGTTAAAGCCTGCAATTATGCCGGCCGGTACATTGAAATCTGCGGGTGAGTCTAAAGTCTCTTTTAAGCAATTGATTGCAGATAAAAACATTGTTCGTTTTTTGGTCTGCGTAACCTTGTTACAAGGTGCACATGCTGCCTATTATGGTTTCGCTTCATTATATTGGAAAGAGGCGGGGTACTCTGATTCGGTGATTGGTAACTTATGGTCATTAGGTGTGGTGGCTGAAGTGATCGTCTTTATGTTGAGTAAAAAACTCTTTCGTCGCTGGAGCTCACGTAACCTTCTATTACTATCTGCCATTTGTGGAATTATTCGTTGGAGCCTGATGGGGGCATTTACCTCGTTACCAATATTAATTATTGTCCAAATATTGCACAGTGGAACTTTCACAGTATGCCATCTAGCAGCTATGCGTTTTATTAGTTCACGCAATGAAAATGAAATTATTCCATTACAAGGTGTTTATTCTGCATTAGCGACCGGGGGTGGGCTTGCGATAATGACTATTGTTGTTGGTGCTATTTATGAACGCGCACCAGACCAACATGGCGTCGTATTCTACTTAATGGCACTACTTGCAGTTCCTGCATTATTTATTCGTCCAAAAACGGTGGCAAACTCGTAAAATTTCATTTTTTTAATGTTGTCTTATAACGAATATGGTTTCCCATATCATTGATATAAATGGCAATTAGCTCGTTACTGGTGGATATATTGTCTTGATGCTGAACTTGTATCTGTGAGAAGGGAGCTATCATGATATTTTCTAGTAACGGGTTATTATTTTGAACTTCAAAATAAAGTTTAGAAAGGGTCACGAAATAGGGTGTTGGATTCATAGCGATTAACCATTGCTCTGATTGGAAAAATTTCACCTCATTCAGTGCGTTATCAGATGTTAAGGTCAAGCCCATAGGACGATAAAGCAGTTTAAGACGAGTTTGTAATGCTAACTGTAAAAAATTACCATTCACGTTATTTTTAGGTTTTGGTGAAATATCAAGAATATTCAGGTAAAAGATAGACTCGCGATCGTCGGGTAATTTTTTGCCAATGAATTGAATGCGCAATTGAGTCCCATCATTTGCTTTAATTTTAGTAATCGGCGGTATGACAATAAACGGGGCATTGGTTGTTTCTGGCGTGGAATTAATATCTCCGTCATCAATCCAACTTTGTACTAAAGAAGGTTGGTCGCTGTTATTAATGATCTGGATGCCCATTATTGTTTTATTATCAGGAAAAATCACTCGCGTTCCTTGAACAACAACACTTCCATTAGCAAGTACACTAAATAGTAGAAGTATAAATCCGCCTAAAGTAGTATTGATAATGGGCATAGCAACCTTGTTGTTTAATTGTAGGAAAGTACCAATGTTGCGGTACTTGATATATATCCTTGGGTGACGCGATTGATGTCATAAGGATAATAATAGGCACCCATATTGATCGAAAATACAGGAGACAAAGGGCTACCGCTGGTGATACTGAAAATATTGGTCGCGCTATTTTGAGCGCTAATACTATTAGAGAAAATTAATGGGTTATTGATATTGCTGGCTTTTACCACACGAAAGCCAACTCCAGTAGCACCTTGTGTGAGGGTATTCTTGAGAACAGTATTATCTGTATTAAGTAAGTTATTACTCTGTAAAAACATCGAAATATCACGGGATGTATTTATTCCACCAATAAGATCAGTGCAAGTAAAATTTAATGTAAAAGGTGTATAACCTGGCTGGTGAGCTGTTTTAACTTCATTTATGTTGATTAATGGCAATGAAACAATTAATCCACTATTTGAAAAATTACAGGTTGTCATCATTGGTTTATAAGTGATTTGTATGGGTTGCAAAAAGATATCATTAGTATCTATTGGCCATTGCAGAGTTAACAAAAAAGTCAGTAACTTGGTGACGATAGTTAATAACCAAGTGAGAATGCCTAGCGAGCTTGCATCAGATGCCAAAACAACAGGTAAGATGGTGGTTGTATCTCCCTGAATTTCGGTATAGTTAGCGCTAGGTCTATTATTCAGTAGAGTAAATTGTATTGTAAAATGAGTATCAAGATCGCTGGCAGGATGTCCACCTGCTGGAATATTGACGACCCGATCTTTTTCTAAGCTCATAACTGAAATAGACACAAACTGCCTACCCCCATTAAACCCGATGGTTGCTGTTCCACTTCTAAATGGAGAGGCAATTCCAATGATATTTGGTGGGGCTAATAAACCTGTATTGCAGATGAATTCTCCCGGAAACTGCGTGCGACTTGTTTTAGTAACATTCGTAGATATGCTATTTAGCTCAGTCGATAAATTGAAAATGATAGGCGGTGCCGTGATAGTTGTTTCGGGCTTACAATTTGATAAAGCTTCATTACTTGTCATTAATGAAGCTAATAAGATGATAGCCGCTAGTGGTATTTTCATCATTATTTCCTTTATCGACAGAAATTACGGTTTTTATCTAGAGTAATAATTGGATTATCGATGACACATACTTTTTTTCCCTCCATATTCAATTTAATAATCAAAGCAGAAGGTAATTGTTCACTGCGGATATACAAAATACCTGATTGCCCAACATTACCGATATTTTGGCCTCGCAGATCAGTGACTTCAGCGGCAAATGGTAAGATGTTTTGATCAATCAAAGACGCCCTAAATATAAAAGTTTGGCGCTGATCCGTCTCTAGCTTGATATAATTGACGGCGCCTTGATAGGGGGTGATATGGCCCATATTACCGATAATATCTGCACCCGACGTTTTTTCAGTACCCGCCAATGTATAGGTATTAGTTCGGTAAGGAACTGAATTAGTAACTAGAACAACCCCTTGTTTATTGGTTAATGTGGTTTTATTTGCATTGACCATCATGTTATTTGCCATTGGTGCATCAATGATGGTGTAGGTTTGGCCGGTTTCAGCAGAGAAGGCGAGATAAGATGGTGTGGTAACAATTGTTCCTCTCGCACCAAATCCACTTTGCCGGTAGTTACTTGCCTCGCTATAAGATGTTGAGATTGAGCTATAGGGATGTTTATAATTTACATTACCCCCGATTAAATTATTTCCGCCAGTCAAGTTGGTACCTGTCAATGTATAGTTTATTTGGTCGTCTTTACCTGCGATTCCGCTCATACTGGTAGTGGTTTGTTGATAATCGGAATCTGTAAAATAGCTTCCTAAACTGATATTGGCACGTTTTTCAAATAGCGCTATAGGAACGTTAATATTCAGGTAATAGCGTACATATTCATTGTTGTTGTAATTACGAATGCGCGAAGCTGATATGTTGTATGAAATATCGCGATAATTATTAGCGTAACCAATTTGATATTCGCGGCTAGAACCCATATTATTCCAATAATTTCGATGGCTTCCTGACACGAAAATAGAACCAAAACTATTATCTAATTTTTGATTGAGATTAACGGTCAAAACATTTTTTGCACGAAAGCCGCGTAGAGCATCAAAAGCGGTTAAGGGGAGGTTGGAAGTATTACTATTAGGATTTTGTGCATTGATAAGAGTAGTATTGTATTGATACCAAGCATTATAATTATCATGAGCATAAATAGAATCAATAAAACTATAATAACCACTGGTTGAGTAACGATAAGTAGCAAGCGTTAAGTTGGTAGATGTTGATGTAACGTATTTGCTATAGGCTATTCGATAACTTTGACCACTTTGATTGCCAGTACTAAGATCTGTATCAGCATGAGTCACATCGGTTGAAAGTGAACCAAAAATGAAATTCCAACCACTTCCAATTACCATCGAGCGGTATTTATTATTCACGATAATGCCAGCGTATGCAGTAACAAGATTACTTAATCCGTAGTGAATTTCGCCTTGTACAAATTGGGGTTGGAAATGAGTATTTGTAAGTTGAGCTTGTCCGGCTAAAATATTATAGCGATAAATACTTTCTTTAAGCATTTCTGGAATAGCGGAATAAGGAACAGTAAATGATTCTTTTCGCCCGTCGGCTTCTTGGATAACCACAAGGAGATCACCACCTCCTATACTCGGTTGAATATCTTTAAATAAAAATTCACCAGGAGGGACATTTTCTTGAAAGACCAAATTATTATTTTGATAAACACTGACTAGCGCATTAGTTTGCGCTATTCCTCTAATTACAGGAACAAAATTTTGGCTGGAATTTGGCAGCATATTAATTTCAGAAGCTAATGAAACTCCTCTGATTCGAATACTGCTAAATAAGGCGGCAGGGGTATAAAAATCACCTGTTGTTAATCCTGACTTGATACTACTAAAAGGTCGATAGATATAGCGTGTATTGTTTTTCCAGCTCTGTTTGTGGTGTGAGTAATAGCTATAGTTGGATTCATCGCGAAATTGCCAAGTACCTAAGTTAATCCCTGAATTGAGCGTGGCGAAAAAATTTTCATTGTTTATTTTTGAGTGTTTCTTTTCTTTATAATTATAATAATTTGTATTGTATGACAAGATAACTGCTGGATGACCATACTCCCAATATCCAGGGTCAACATAACTGATTTCTGATTGTTTAATGGCAATTTGTGGTACTGAAATATTTAGCTTCAACTTACTGATATCGAGTTTAACGTGTATGTCTTTGACTAATGCTTCAACAGATACCCATTGTTGGTGTTTAGCGTGTTCAAGAACCGTAGGAGAGAGAACTAAACCCAGTTTATTGATATCTTTAGGTGCGAGATTAATATGTTGACCATCTTGGCTAACATCAATAACGTATAGCCCACGCCATATATTATTAACATAGATATCAACGAGTTGTTCTCCTACTAGGATTTTACTATCGTCATTAAATCGTGAAATATCACTCAGAGCTGCTTGACCGATTAGCAGGGAAACATCAAAATTATCCGCTAATGAATAGTCGGTATAATTATGTAATATTATTAAGAGAAGGAGATAAGAATAATGCTGTCTTTTCACGATATATCTTCTTTTAAATTTTTATATTTATATTTTTATAAATTCCAAAATCAGTAACATAGTTAATTAGTAAGTTATGATTTTTTAAGTTTTCTTTTAATGGCAATTTTTTGTAGGATAAGGGAGAGATCATCTCTGCATCAATTAATGATTTGTTTTTATTGTTTTCAGACGTTATTGATGCGATAGTGAAATGGTATTGAGAATTATTTTTAATTAAAATATTGTTGCCGATTAGTTGATAACTTATTTTTTTGTATGCCTCATCAGGTGTTTCTGTTAACCCACTAGGACGATAAAATATTTTAACTCTTGAACGAGTTGCGAGCTGTATTACATTCTTTCCCTTTGCAAAGTCAGCTGTTTTGGGAATGTCTAATACATTGAGGTAAAATACACTTTCAATATTATCGGGAAGATTTTGAATTGTTTTTTTTAGTTTTAATTGTTGACCTTGTAAACCTTCAATTTTCACAATAGGCGGATAAATATAAAAAGATGAATCAGTATCCTCAGGAACTGAATTAATATTACCATTATCTACCCATGACTGTACTAAAGAGGGGGTTTTACTATTATTAGTTAATTGAATAACAACACTATCAACTTGTTCAGGGTAAATAATGCGAGTGCCATTAATAATGACATTTGCTAGCATATTTTTGGAAAATAAAAGAAAGGCTAATAATAATATTTTCTTCATCACAGTTACTCCAAAAAAGCTCGAATGAGCCTAGTTTTATTTTTATAGATAAGTGACTGTATAAATCACATTTGAATGTAACACTCCTGCCTTTGCTCTTGCATTATTGGTTTTATAATAGCTTGCAATTAGTGTTAATGTTTCATTGTTACCATCCACTAAACTCCCCCTGAGCTCTGTATCAAAAGGTGTCTTTAGTTGAATTGCAATAGTGGGTGTCGCCACTTTGGATAAACTAAAACCAACGTTGATTGCTTTTGTTGGGTCATTCTCGTTCACGGTATCATTGACTAAATAAAGGCCGGAAGATGAGATATTGCTTGAGGGAGAGAAACTAATTTTTAGATTTGTTCCTGAGGTAGGCATAATGGCACAATCAGAGAATGTGAATGAAAATTGTTTTTGATTTTTTTGTATAACGGTATTTGCATTAGTTCCTGCATCTGAAATGCTAATTGGATCGAGTAAAATAGTAAAATTAGCACTGTTTCCTCCATTAATAGTACAAGTGGTGTCACTAATTGCCCCATTAAATGAAATACTGCCACCACCAGCAGTAACGGCTAATACCGAGTTTAATAAAATGGGAATAGATAATATAAAAAACAAGAATATATATTTAAACATAACTAACTCCATAAATATCATAGATTAAAGGCAAAAATAAAAAAAATTTCAATTGAATATTTTATGATGATAAAATCCATTAGTATGTTGAGATTAGTCAGTTTTAATGTTTATTTCAAATTAAATTAATGTTTTTTTATGTGTTTATTTTAAATTGATGTAGGCGATTGAATTAAATGAGAATAAAAAGGAAATATAGAAAGGTGATTTTTGTTATATATTTATATTCTTAATGAAAACATGTACTGGCTATTAATTGCAATGTGATTGCAAATATTGTTTGTTGTGGTTATTATTTTATTTTTATGTAAATGTGTTGAGGTTATTTGAGAACAATTAAATGATATTGTTATAAAATAAATATGGATGGTAAGATAATATTTACAGTTGATCGTTTCTATTAATTACTTTATTAAATTAATAAGCTCGTATAAAAGCAATGTTAGTATTTTTTAAATATAAAAAAGGCGTTAGAAAAATTCTAACGCCTTAATATTATATTAACGCTTTAATGATTCAGATAGTTCATCGCGCATAACGGTTAGAATATCTTTAACAATACGTGGGCTACCCGCAACAATGTTACCAGAAGCTAAATAATTATGGTTACCAACGAAATCAGTCATGATACCGCCAGCTTCACGCATAATCAGTTCACCACCCATGAAGTCCCATGGTTTTAAACCAATTTCAAAGTAAGCATCAACACGGCCTGCTGCAACATAGCATAAATCAAGCGCTGCAGAACCTGTGCGGCGGAAATCGGCACAGCTATCAAACATTTTGCTCATGATTTTCATGAACACAACTGAGTGTTGCTTTTGTTTGAAAGGGAAACCTGTTGCTACGATAGTTCCATTGAGCTCGCGAGCATCAGCACCGCGTAGACGATAACCATTCAGTTGCGAGCCTTGACCGCGAACTGAGCTAAATAACTCGTTACGCATTGGATCATAAACAACAGCGACTTCTGTACGGCCTTTGACGCGGACAGCGATAGAAACAGCAAAGTGTGGGAGGCGTTTTGTGAAGTTGGTAGTGCCATCCAGTGGATCAACTACCCATTGAACATCATCATCTTTACCTAATAATTCACCACTTTCTTCAGTGATGATTGTGTGGTCTGGATAAGATTTACGAATGACGTCAATAATCAGATGCTCAGATTCACGGTCAACGTTAGTGACGAAGTCGTTAGTGCCTTTCTGTGTAATTTGAACATTATCAGGCGTTTCATAGCATTTGGCTATGTGATTACCGGCCTTACGTGCGGCACGTATGGCGATGTTAAGCATCGGATGCATGGGCTTTTTCCACTGGGATGTTAAAGAACGAAAACTTTGAGTGCGCGGATTATATAGATGTTCATTACAATAATCAATTTTGTGATAGACTATTGCGATTATTTTTCATCGAAACGTATAAATCATGTTAGACAATATCCGCATTATTCTTGTTGAGACCTCGCATACAGGCAACATGGGCTCTACAGCTCGTGCCATGAAAACAATGGGCCTTTCTAATCTGTACCTCGTTAATCCATTAGTTCAACCTGACTCGCATTCCATCGCACTTTCTGCTGGTGCAAGTGACGTAATAGGCAATGCTAAGATAGTTAATTCGCTCGATGAAGCTTTAGAAGGCTGTAAATTGGTAATTGGCACGAGTGCGCGTTCTCGTACACTCTCTTGGCCTATGGTGGCACCTCGTGAATGTGGTGAAAAATCAATAGAACAAGCGAAAACAGCTCCTGTCGCGATTATTTTTGGTCGTGAGCGTATCGGACTGACAAACGAAGAACTGCAAAAATGCCAATATCATCTGTATATTCCGACCAACCCTGAATATGGTTCTCTTAACCTCGCAATGGCTGTTCAATTGGTGAGTTACGAAATTCGCATGGCTTATTTAGCCATGGATGAAAACAAGCCTGCGTTATCGGAAGAATCAGAGGTAGAATATCCACCTTCAGAAGATGTTGAGCGTTTTTATGTTCATCTTGAAAGTGTCTTGAATGAATCAGGTTTTATTCGTAAGGCGCACCCTGGGCTGATCATGAATAAACTAAGACGTCTATTCACTCGTGCACACATTGAAACTCAAGAGCTACATATTTTGCGTGGTATCCTGACTTCAGTGGAAAAATGGGCGAAAAAGTAATCTATTTTCCGGTGGATAATACTTGACTAATTTAGTCAGGTAAATAGTTGACTAAATTAGTCGGGAATGTCACAATTCGCCCATATTTTACCATGGAGTATATGTTATGAGACTCACTTCCAAAGGGCGTTATGCCGTAACTGCAATGTTAGATGTTGCCTTACACTCTCAGTCTGGGCCAGTCCCACTTGCTGATATTTCTGAGCGTCAGGGAATTTCCCTTTCTTATCTTGAGCAACTATTCTCTCGTTTACGCAAAAACGAGCTTGTTTCTAGCGTTCGTGGGCCCGGTGGTGGTTATTTACTTGGCCGCAATGCAGATCAAATTTTTGTTGCACAGGTAATTGCTGCGGTCGATGAATCTGTTGATGCTACTCGTTGTAAAGGCAGCAAAGAAGGTTGCCAAAATGGTGATCGTTGCCTGACTCATGCGTTATGGCGTGACCTTAGCGATAGAATTACTGATTTCCTCAGCGGCATCAGTCTTGATGAGCTGGTAAAAAATCAGGAAGTCATGATAGTCGCTGATAGACAAGATAACGAAAAGCGTAGATTGACACAAAATGGTATTTTCCCAGAAACCATTATCAATGTTCGTGCTTGACCCTAAAATATATTAATAAATTGCAGTCGATACATAAAGTGGTGGAACTTAGCTATGTATATAGCGGTTATCACCACAGTATCATTAAAAAATTAAAGACAATTTGTCTTTTTGGAGTAACTGAGCAATGAAATTACCTATCTATCTAGATTATTCAGCGACAACGCCAGTTGACCCACGCGTAGCTGAAAAAATGATGCAATGTTTAACCATGGACGGCATTTTTGGTAACCCCGCTTCGCGCTCCCACCGTTTTGGTTGGCAAGCAGAAGAAGCCGTTGATATTGCGCGTAATCAAATCGCTGAATTGGTTAATGCTGATCCTCGCGAAATCGTATTAACTTCGGGTGCAACAGAGTCTGATAACTTAGCGATTAAAGGTGCTGCTAATTTCTATCAAAAGAAAGGCAAACATATCATCACCTGTAAAACTGAGCATAAAGCTGTTCTGGATACTTGCCGCCAACTTGAGCGTGAAGGTTTTGAGGTAACATATCTCTCCCCAGAGCGCAGTGGGCTTATCAATCTAACAGACCTCGAAGCTGCATTACGTGACGATACGATCCTTGTTTCCATCATGCATGTAAATAACGAAATTGGTATTGTTCAAGATATTGAAGCTATTGGCGAAATGTGCCGTAGCCGCAACATTGTTTTCCATGTCGATGCAACTCAAAGCGTCGGTAAATTACCTATCGATTTGTCAGTACTGAAAGTTGATTTGATGTCCTTCTCTGCGCATAAGCTATACGGGCCAATGGGTATCGGTGCATTATATGTGCGTCGTAAACCGCGTATTCGTCTTGAAGCTCAGCAACATGGTGGCGGTCATGAGCGCGGGATGCGTTCAGGTACGTTACCTGTTCACCAAATTGTTGGTATGGGCGAAGCTTACCGTATTGCCAAAGAAGAAATGGCGGATGAGTCTGCGCGTTTGCGTGAATTACGTCTGCGTTTATGGAATGGCATCAAAGATATTGAAGAAGTCTACCTCAATGGTGACTTAGAAAACGGTGCTCCACACATTCTGAACGTCAGCTTCAACTATGTTGAAGGTGAATCACTGATGATGTCTCTCAAAGATCTAGCTGTATCATCGGGTTCTGCATGTACATCTGCAAGCCTCGAACCTTCTTATGTTTTACGTGCACTCGGCATGAATGATGAGCTAGCTCACAGCTCCATCCGTTTTTCGTTTGGCCGCTTTACGACAGCAGAAGAAATTGACTATGCAATCAAACAGATTCATGGCGCCATTGGCCATTTACGTGAATTATCTCCCTTATGGGAAATGTTCAAAGACGGCGTAGATCTTAATAGCATCGAATGGTCTCACCATTAATCAGATGGTTTCAGGAGTTCAAAATGGCATATAGCGAAAAAGTAATCGATCATTATGAAAATCCACGTAACGTGGGTTCATTCGATAATAGCGACCCAAGCGTCGGTAGCGGTATGGTTGGTGCACCTGCTTGTGGGGACGTGATGAAGCTACAAATTAAAGTAAGTGATGACGGCATTATTGAAGATGCACGCTTCAAAACTTATGGTTGTGGTTCTGCAATTGCATCAAGCTCGTTAGTGACTGAGTGGATGAAAGGTAAAAGCCTTGATGAAGCTGAATCCATCAAAAATACAGCTATCGCAGAAGAGTTAGAACTGCCACCAGTAAAAATTCACTGTTCTATTCTAGCTGAAGATGCCATTAAAGCAGCCATTGCTGATTATAAAAGCAAGCGTCAAGGCAAATAACGCTTTAATATCGATTTGTCAGGCGCATAATAAGCTTCAAAGAAAGCCCGTGCGGCACAATAAGTTATCGATATCATAATAACGATTTTAAGGCGGATGCGGCGAGTTAAAAAGTATCTGCCTTATTTGTTTCTAAGTGAGGTTCGCAATGTCTATTTCTCTTACAGAAAGTGCAGCGCAACGCATCCAAGCATTCCTAGCAAGCCGTGGTAAAGGTGAAGGCTTACGTCTTGGCGTAAGAACATCAGGCTGTTCAGGTATGGCTTATATTCTCGAATTTGCCGATACCATCAATGAAGAAGACACCGTGATTGAAGATAAAGGTGTGAAAGTGATTATTGATGGTAAAAGTATCATCTATTTAGAGGGTACTGAGCTGGATTTTGTCAAAGAAGGATTAAACGAAGGCTTTAAATTTAATAACCCAAACGTCAGCAGTGAATGCGGTTGTGGTGAAAGCTTTCACGTATAATGTCTTCCTTTAGTCAATATTTTAACCAATGTATTTATCTGTACTTTAAATGATCCTAGAGACATTTAAGTAAGAAAAGCTCCTTGGCTTAGGTAGCATAAAAGCGTTATCTCTTGGGGGCACTAGCCTTACATGAATGAATCGCTGGCTATATCTTGAAATCTGATGGATAAAAATAAATTTTCGTGACATGTCACGACGATCAAATTTGGTGATGACGTGAATTGATCCCTATTTATCTTTATCAGTTTGCATGATATGTCGGAATCAATGTTTTTCAAGATAATCGCATTGGTATTCCCGTTCGAGAAACTAAGCACTTATGGATTATTTTACTCTTTTTGGGTTAACCCCAAGCTATGCGATAGACAGTGAACAACTGACCCAGTGTTTTCAATCGCTACAGCGCCAATATCATCCAGATCGCTTTGCAACCTGTACTGAACAGGAGAAACTGCAATCAATTCAACAAGCTGCTAATATCAATGCGGCCTATCAAGCACTTCGCCATCCACTTAGACGCGCAGAATACATGTTATTGCTCCATGGGTTCGATATTAACAACGAACAACACACAATGCATGATACCGCGTTTTTAATGGAGCAACTTGAGCTACGTGAAGAACTCGACCACATCGAAAATAGCCATAGCGCGGATGAATTGTTAGTTGATTTTATGGCGAGAGTGAAGAAAATGCAGCGAGATCGTTCAACGCTGATGGTGTCACAACTTGATAATGAACTGTGGGAACAATCAGCTGATACCGTGCGTAAATTGCGTTTTCTGGATAAGTTACAACAGCATGCTGAACAGCTCGAAGAACGTTTACTGGATGATTTTTAAGAGAAACGATTATGTCATTACTTCAAATTAGTGAACCTGGTATGACAGCAACACCCCACCAACGCAAATTAGCGGCCGGTATTGACCTTGGTACAACACATTCTTTAATAGCGACAGTGCGTAGTGGTGAAGCTGCGGTTTTACCCGATCATGAAGGGCGTTATCTCTTACCCTCTGTTGTCAATTATCAAGCTGGTAACAAACAAATCGGTTGGGTGGCAAAGCAATTATCTGAACAAGATCCCGTCAATACGATTATCTCTGTCAAAAGAATGATAGGGCGCTCCTTAGCGGATATTCAACAGCGTTATCCCGAGCTGCCTTATAATCTGACAGCAAGTGAAAACGGCTTACCTTTCATTCAAACTGCCGCTGGGCAAGTTGATCCCATTCAAGTTTCTTCTGATATATTAAAAACTCTTGCTAATAGAGCAGAAGAAACGCTGGGTGGCGAAATGGACGGTGTGGTCATCACAGTGCCAGCTTATTTTGATGATGCCCAGCGCCAAGGGACTAAGGATGCAGCACGCCTTGCTGGTCTACATGTTTTACGATTATTAAATGAACCTACTGCGGCGGCGATTGCTTATGGTCTTGATTCAGGCCAAGAAGGGGTTATTGCCGTTTATGATTTAGGTGGGGGGACATTTGATGTTTCCATTTTACGCCTAAGTCGCGGTGTATTCGAAGTCTTAGCAACTGGCGGTGATACGGCACTTGGTGGTGATGATTTTGACCAACTTTTAGCGCAGTGGATTGCCGAGCAAGCGGGGCTATCAACTCAAGGTGACCATCGCTTAAATCGCCAATTATTGAATGCTGCAACGAACGCTAAAGTTGTGTTAAGTAACGCCAACACAGCACAGATTTCACTGCCACAGTGGCAAGGGGAAATTCAGCGTGAAGTGTTTGAACAACTGATCCATAACCATATCAAACGTACTTTGATTGCGTGTCGTCGCGCATTAAAAGATGCACAAGTTGATGCAGACGAAATTTTAAATGTTGTGATGGTGGGTGGGTCGACTCGAGTACCTTTGGTTAGAAACAAAGTCGGCGAGTTTTTTGGTAAACAGCCTTTAACCTCAATTGATCCAGATAAAGTGGTGGCTATTGGCGCATCTATTCAGGCAGATATTTTAGTTGGTAACAAACCAGATAGTGACATGCTGCTATTAGATGTGATCCCGTTATCCTTAGGTCTTGAAACCATGGGGGGACTGGTCGAAAAAGTGATCCCTCGCAATACCACAATACCGGTTGCGCGCGCCCAAGAGTTCACCACATTTAAAGATGGTCAGACTGGCATGTTGGTTCATGTTGTACAAGGTGAACGTGAAATGGTCTCTGATTGTCGCTCACTAGCGCGTTTTGCCCTGCGTGATATTCCTGCGATGGCAGCAGGTGGTGCTCATATTCGTGTTACGTTCCAAGTTGATGCTGATGGTTTGTTAAGCGTCAGTGCGATGGAAAAATCTACGGGTGTCGCTGCATCAATTCAGGTGAAGCCATCTTATGGGCTAACCGACAATGAAATTTCAACCATGATTAAAGATTCAATGAGTAACGCGCAAGATGATTTGAATGCGCGCCGTTTAGCGGAGCAAAAAGTTGAAGCTGCAAGAGTGCTTGAAAGTTTAACGAGTGCATTAGCGCAAGATGCCAATCTACTGACGCCAGAAGAAGAGTCAGCGATTGATAATGCCGTCAATGTGTTAATTGACGCGGTAGAGGGCACTGACCCTGCCGTAATTGAAAGTGCCATTAAACAACTGGATAAGCAATCACAGGATTTTGCCGCTCGCAGAATGGATGCATCTATTCGCCAAGCGTTGTCAGGTCAATCTGTGGATGAGATATAATTATGCCTAAAATAATTTTTTTACCTCATACAGTGTTATGCCCCGAAGGTGCGGTTATTGATGCACAAGAAGGTGAATCGATTTTAAATGCAGCATTACGTATCGGGATTGAGCTTGAGCATGCTTGTGAAAAATCATGTGCTTGTACCACCTGCCATTGCATCGTGCGTGAAGGTTTTGACTCTCTTGAAGAAAGCACTGAACTCGAAGATGACATGTTGGATAAAGCATGGGGTTTAGAACCTGAAAGCCGCTTAAGCTGCCAAGCTTTGGTTTCAGACGAAGATCTGGTCGTAGAGATCCCTAAATATACGATTAATCATGCGCGTGAGCATTAATGAGTTGTACTGTGCGGAGAATAACAAAATGAGCCTAAAATGGACTGACAGCCGTGAAATTGGTGAAGCACTGTATGATGCATACCCAGATATCGATCCAAAAACGGTGCGTTTCACCGATATGCATCAATGGGTTTGCGAGTTAGACGAGTTTGACGATGAACCACAAAAATCAAACGAAAAGATCTTAGAAGCCATTTTATTGGTTTGGTTAGATGAATTTGAGTAATATCTGATATGACAAACAAACCGGATATCTATTGGCGGTCACTTTAGGGCTTCAAGTAGAGTCCGGTTTTGTTTTATGTGCGAATGATGACTGACTATATTGATATATCTGTCATAAACATAGAGTATGGTGGTTATTGGCAACATCTCGCTATCCGAGTTACAGCGTTTATCTCTGCTCCCCCAGATAGCATCACTTGCCGCTTAAATGAAACTTGAATTATTATTTTGGGTATATTGATACCCGCCTAGCCGTTTATCGGTTAAGGTATTTATATTGGCTGACAAACTTCAATTAGTTTTGCCTGCATATACAGATAAAGTGAGAGAAACGATGATAAAACAAATTATGCCAGTAATGATTTCATTTGAACCAGCTGCACCTTGCTGGGGAGAAGGAGCACTCATCAGTTCTGGCGATAAAGGGATCACGATTCATTTAAAGCATCCGGGCAAACTGTGTGCAGTTCAAACAGCGGGACGTAAATTAGATAGCCAAGGCATTCGTAATGTTTCGCTGGCGGGTGAAGGCTGGAATTTGGAAAATAGTTGGGCGTTTTGGCAAGGTTTCCGTGCACCAAAAGGTGCAAGAACGATTGAATGGCCAGTATTGCCAGAAGCAGATCGTAAAGAATTAGAAAATCGCATCCGCGCCATTGATTGGGTGCGTGATGTGATTAACGCGCCAGCAGAAGAGTTAGGCCCAGAGCAACTGGCAAAACGTGCCATTGATTTACTGTGCCATATTGGTGCAGAAGATATTAGCTATCGCATCATTAAAGGTGACGACTTAGCAGAACAAGGTTACACAGGTATCCACACTGTTGGCCGTGGTTCAAGCCGTTCTCCTGCATTCCTAGCGCTTGATTATAACCCAACCGGTAATCCAACGGCGCCAGTTTTTGCCTGCTTAGTTGGTAAAGGAATTACTTTTGATTCAGGCGGTTACAGCATCAAACCATCTGCATCAATGAACTCAATGAAAGCCGATATGGGCGGTGCAGCGACATTGGTTGGCTCATTAGCTCTGGCTATCACTCGTGGCCTGAAAAAACGCGTTAAATTATTCCTGTGCCTTGCAGACAACATGGTCAGCAGCAATGCCTTTAAATTAGGCGATATTATTCGCTACCGTAATGGTAAATCAGTTGAAGTGATGAACACGGATGCGGAAGGTCGTTTAGTGCTAGCGGATGGCTTGATTGATGCTTGCAAAGAGAAACCGACGCTGATTATAGATGCGGCAACATTAACTGGCGCGGCGAAAACAGCGGTAGGCAATGATTACCACTCAGTACTGAGTTTTGATGACAAGTTTGTGTCTGAATTAATGGATTCTTCAAATGATGAGTTTGAATTGTTCTGGCGTCTGCCATTGGCAGAATTCCATCGCCAGCAATTGCCATCAAGCTTTGCAGATCTGAATAATATTGCAGCACCGTCTCATACTGCCGGAGCAAGTACCGCAGCAGCATTCTTATCCCACTTCGTCGAAAACTATCGTCAAAACTGGATACATATCGATTGCTCAGCAACTTACCGCAAGTCAGCTGTTGGCCTGTGGGCTGAAGGGGCAACAGGTATTGGTGTTAGAACTATTGCCAATCTGCTAGTGAAAAAAGCAGGCTAGGCCAACAAATTAAAATCACGTCTCAGGCACGAAAGGAGCGACTTTTCGTGCCTATTTTTTTATGATAGACCCAACATAATTCGAAGTACATATAATCATTATTAGTAATGGTGACTTTCATCATGAGGTTTGAGCATGTCGCAGCAATCAGAAAATAATCAAATATCAAATTCAGAAACAGATATTGAATTCACCGAATTAACCATACCAGAAGGTTCAGCTCTGAAATTAAGTGTACTTGAAAATGAACCTGAAGCATTAACCACCGCATTAGTGGAATGCTTTAAACAACATAAAGTCGTCCGTCGTGCGTTTTTAGTCTCAGCACAAGAAACTCAAGATGACACTGATCAAGCTATTTTAATGGTAGCAATTGAATTTGTGCCCGGCACAGAAAATATCGACGCAATTATCCAAGAAGCAGGTATGTTAGCGTGTGAATATTTAAACGATGATGAGTCAATTGATTTCTGCTTAGTCAATGAAGATGAGAAAGGCGTAAGCCACTTTATCACAGAACATGTTGAGGCCTTCTATCAACGTAAACTCGGCAGTTGGTTGAGAGATACTATACCTGTCCGAAATGCCTAATATACCCGTCGTTACCCGTCATACTTCGAGCCGCAGCGTTGTTGACTGCATTCATTCGCCCTAGTCACGTAGTTATCTACGCTCCTAGGGTCTCATTCATTTGTCGCCTAGCTGCAACTCGAATTATTTAGGGAATGTCTGGATAATATTTTAAATGATCTAAATGCAATTCGTATGATTTAGGGTATATCCAGCATATTCTCAGTTGAAACCTATAAACAAATTAAGGCTAAAAGTGCCAAAATGGCACTTTTAGCGTAATTAAATCATCGTTTCTAGTCTCTAATTCTCTTGTTGTCTAGCTGCAACTCGAATTATTTAAGGTATATCTGGCTCTGAATGATATTTCATGTTACCTAGAATATTTGGGTATATCCGTCATGTTCTTAGCTTGAATTTATAAATAAAAAATGCGTAAAGTGCCAAAATGGCACTTTTAACGTAATTAAATCATCATTTCTAGTCTCTCATTCTCTTGTTGCCTTGCTGCAACTCGAATTATTTAGGGTATATCTGGATGATATTTCAAGCTCAAATCTATAAATAAATTAATGCTAAAGGTGCCAAAATGGCACTTTTAGCGTAATTAGATCATGGTTTCTAGTGCCTTATTTTCTCGTCGCCTAGCTGCAACTCGAATTATTTAGGTCTATCTGTGTGAGTCCTCAATTCGCACTGCGCTAATCCAAAAAGATTTTGTCGGGTAACACAAAGTTGCGCAGCTTCAGTAAGGCTAATGGACCATCACCCATTTCGGTGCGTAACGTATAATTGAGGGAATAGCCCCCTAACGTTTGCCAGTCAATCGAGTAGCTACTGGTGCTGCCCGCGTAAGGGCTGACAGTGGCGGTTTCCAGCAGTCGAATAAATCCCCACACCCCACGATAATCCCCGTATAAACGGGTGCCGGTGGTGGTGGTCATCCAACTGAGGGTCGCGCCTGAAGCAATCGTGTCCGCCGGCCACGCAAATCGCTGCCACTGAGATTGCTGGTTATCGTAGGTGAGTGCTTGCTTATCAATCACCAGTTGGGTCTGCATGATGTTCTTGCTGGTGCCCGGTCGCATTTCAAAATAGAGACGGGCTTCACCATTGGCGAACGCGACATCCCCCAAGTAACTGAGCGTATCTAAGGCGTTTAAAAATTCAGGATTAAAGCGCAGTCCTTGTGCGTGTGTACTGTTTGGCACCCAACGATTGCCCTCTTTGCGTAACACCCCTTGCAAGCGTGTTTCTAAGAAGCGTTGAATACGCCCATTATCCGGTCGCAAATATTGCGCCATCAGGGGTAATGACACTTCACTTTGGGTATTTTTCAGCGGATAGCGTCCCCCAAACGCGGCATTCCATTCGTTGACCACGGCATTTTGCCATTCACTGTTAATACCTTGGGCGGTTGGGGTGAGCAGCTGTTGCCATGCTTGCGTCATCGGGTCAACCAATAAGGTTTCGCCCAACGGGTTCCACTCTTGCCCCAGACTGGCGGCAATCAAACTGCCGTAATCGCGGGTTTCAGACAGGTCAACGGTTTTACCTTCAAAAATACTGTTAGCCAGCGCTTGTGACATGGCTTGTGGGTCAGTGGAATTGACCACTTGTTGCAATTTCAATCGCACGCGGGTGATACGCGTGAGGTAGGTTTGTAGGTTCAGGCTCTCACCCGTTTGCGGCGAGACGTCGGGTTCAACAAAGCTAATCAGGGGACCAAACACCGCTTCAAGCGGGCCGGAGAAGGCGGCTTTTTGGTTAATCACCGGTTTTTGTTCTTTATTGAGTAACTCTTTGGCCGAATTCACAAACGACTCGGTGAGTTTTTCTTGCTGACGTCCGGTTTTACCTTGATAGGCCACGGTGTTCATCAGGGCAATGAGAGGGGATTGGCGCACATCACTCATCAACGTCAGTTGGTCGATGGTATCGGATAAATTCTCGGTGTGACGCCACTGCAAGGTGTTGAGGAAATTCAGCCAGCTGCCCGAAAAATCAGCAAAATAGCGGTCAGTCAACCGCTGTTTGAGTTGCTCAGGGGAGATGTCACTGTCGATAGCCTGTTGGTTATCGCTGAGCACCCAATCAATCTCATCACGACGCGCGGCCACGACCCGATTAATGGCCGGTTCAATCGATTCCTCCCACGCCTTACGGGTGAAGATACCGGGGATAAATTCGGTGGTGGTCAACAGAAAACTGACATCGGTCTCGGCAGTCATGTCATCCAGTGTCATGTCTGCAAAATGGTGTTTTGCTTGCTGGAGAATGTTTTGATACAGCGCGGATTCGCCGCTGCGTTGACCAATCTGCCGAATGAGCAGGGTGCGACTCCCGCTGATTAAGCTACGATTTGGGGAAATCGCCCAATCAGGGTGTTGAGGCAATTGCTGGGCATAGAACAGTAACAGCTCTTTGCCGAGGGTTTGCCACTCGCCATCCGCCACGCCGGTGCGCTGGGGCATCACGGTGAGTACGGTATCGACAAAAAACGTTGGCTCCATGCGTTCAGGGGTGCTCATCATTAAATAGGCTTTCAAAACCTGATAAGTGGCTTGTGAGGCATTGGCACGCGCTGGGCTATCCGGTGGCAGCTCGGCGAAGGTTTGCAGTTGTTGTGCCAGTTGTTGTCGGACGTGCTCTTGCAGTAACGGTAAAATCGTCTGGTGATAGACTGGCCACAATTGGGTTAACAATGCGTCGTTGGCATTGAGTCCAAAACGCAGCCATAACGGTACCGAGGTCTGTTCACGGTGATTGAGCAACCCGAGTATTTGCTGAAAATCGAACTGGGCTTTCAGACGCTCTGCGTCAGTGAGTGCGCTATCGGCAGCCACGGCAGCATGATGCTGACTGTCGATAACGAGCTGGCGATTGGCCAGATAAGAGACCACCATGCCTATTCCCCAGACGGTCATGGCGGTTGCGGCGGTGTATTGCACCACGCGCTTGCCATTGATACCCAGCGAGGCGGGTTTTAACGTGCTGGCCACGGCGGATTGGGCCTCAAGCCAACTTTGCCAACGGCTCTCGGCCTGCCAACTGTGGGCAACT
>NZ_KB233222.1:641197-649862 GCF_000314855.2 Providencia burhodogranariea DSM 19968
CAAGGTTGGGGATAAAGCCTCCGCGCGCATACCGGGTTCAGTGAGATACACCACGGATGGCGCCTCACTGGCTTGGAGAGAGGTATTGTCACTGACACTCCAAAACCACACGGGGGCGCGCCATTTTAAGGCATTAAACAGGTTATGGAAAACGCGAGCGGCCATGTCGGTGAGGGCGGCATTGAGGTGATTAAACGACAAGGCAGGGTCGAGCAAGTGGGATGATACGGTGTTTTCGGTGACCCAAATCACGCCATCGAGTGGGCGACGGCGGCGCAATTGTTGTAAGGTGTGAATGAGTTCCTCATCAATGCCCGTGGCGACATCGCCGGCGTAGATTAAGACGGTGCCATTCGACTCTTGCCAAATCTCTTGCGAGAGATGCGGTGCCAGTTTATCAACGGCGCTGCTCTTGCCGACGAGCAGTTGGATAGACACTTTTTTATACCAGAAAGTGCCGTAGTTATTTCGCATGAATTGAGTGATTTCAGAACGTAAATTCACTGTCTCTTTTAGTGAGGTTTTGGTTATTACTTTTTGTTTTTGTTTTTGTTTTTGTTTCGGTTTATAGGGAGTTTGTTGTATTTTCTGTGTGAGCTGATTTTGGCTAGGATACAAAAAAATACCGAGTAGAGCGACAATAGCGAAAGAGGTAAAGCCAATCGAGAACAGGCTTAAATCAAACGGACTGTATTGATAAGCAATCAACGCAATGATTGAGAATATTAATAGAGCAACCAGCAAGAAAAGAAATAAATTCCAACGTGGGTATATTTTCGGGATATTTTTCATACTATAACCTGTTACGGATGTAGACAGCGTAGCCTGAATCATCTTGATTAAAGTGAATAAGCACTTGATCTTGATTTGTTTTATTTGATATATCGGTTAAAAGCGATAGATAAGTAAAAAAAGCATTTTTATGTGGTTTTGAATAAGAAAGGTCTAAGGAATAGATTGGGTGCTTTGTATCAAATTCTACATTTTTATCTGAGTAGGATAGGATTATCTTATCAATAACGGGTTGTTTTCCATTGGAAATCCAAGTCTGAAAATGTTCCTTTTGAGATATCCCACTATAATCGATATATTTATTAATTTCGTTATCAATATCTTGAGTATTAATCGTCATAACCCTTTCTATTGCTGTACATTTTTCAGCATGATGAATTAATTTTTCTTCTGAAGAAAATAATTGGGCAGATATAAATTCACTATAATTTTTTTGTGATTGAATAGTGACGATTAAAAAAGTTTCATTCTCTTCATTATCTAGCAAAATATCTTGATGATCTAATATTTTAATGGAGTGGAAATCCCATAGTTTAAATATCATATCCTCTATATTTTCTGATTTTCCATCGTGTAATAAATATATTTTTGATAAAAACTGGCGATAATGTGGGCATTGTTTTTCTATCTCCTTATCTATATTTGAAAGTAATGTAGTGTCTAAACCTTGATATTCAGAGAATGAACGAGGTTTATCAGGATACATAGGTAATGATTCTGTATCCATTAGGAAAACATTGGTCCCTTCTTTATCCGGAGTATAAATAACATTAGCAAGTGACATAATGGATAATTGACACCAGGCTTGCCACTCATTTTTCGTTTCTTGTTTTTCTTGCTCCCAATTTGTATATGTCACAATAGAGTGTTGATGCCGAATGAAAAGAAAACCAAGAATAAAGAAAAAAAATAAAGTAACAGTGGGTATTAAATAAATAAATAAACTTATTTTTTGCTCAGTGACTAAGCTTGAACCATAAATATAAATTGCAGTGATAACTACAATGTAAAATGAAATAATAATATTATATTTTGGTTTTTTTATGATGGTTTTATCTGGAATTATTGGAATTTCCCAATACATGACATCGGCATCCTTTTTATTGTTCACATTATACTTGTCGTTGGCTCTGAACTTATTACACGGCAACCACAAGCACATAAACATTGGTCGATAACAACTGCGATACCATTATCAAAGGCGCAATCGGAGCCTTCAATAATGACATTATTACCATGTTTTGGGCATGAAACAGGATCGCCGACTAGAGCGACCTGTTTCCCATTAACATACATTGTTGATGAAGCAGAAATCACATGCCCCCCATGCGTATTTCTGTCACCAAGACAAACTAATCCTTTCATAATAAACCTATTATTTTGATTAAATATATGTATTGGTCGGAATAAGATAAATGATTTTATATTTAATTGAATTTATTTAACTAAATCCCCTTTTCTTTACATTCACTATCGCGTAATAAAGTTAAGCTAATCTTAATGTCTTTATCTTCAAGCTCAGGAATTTCTAAAGGATTTCCATTTTTATCTAAACGACCATAGTAATCTTTGTTTTCAGCCGTAATTTTATAACATTGTCCATCAGTATTAGCATTCGAATTAGAATATGGGCTGATAATTTTAATATTTTCATTACGCTCGGTTGTAACGGGTTTAGTCTGGCAGGCAGAAACTAAAAGGATAGATAAAAAAGCAACAGGTAATGATAATGATTTATATTTATTGTTCATAGTAAATTCCTTTGTATTATATGGATTAAATTTAAAACGCGTGAGGTCTGACTTTAAAGGATTGTAATACTCTGTCCCATATTTCAATCATTTGGTCATCAGAGTATTCACTGACAACCTTAGTTGAATTGTGTAATAAAATATCAATTAAAGGGTTAGTGTCATTAATATTTTTTTCATTGGCATAGTATTGGAAATTATAATACTTATCAGATTGACCGTCATATCTGGGTTCTTTCCCTAAAATTAACCATTCTTCAGCCGAAATTGTATTATATGTTATTTTTCCACTTCTTAATGTTTTTCCCCCATATTGACGTAAAACTGATTTAATTTCATCCGCTCTATCCAACATACTTTCATCTTCATTTTCAACGGTATTATCTAAAGATATAGCCCAAATAAATTGTTTATTTTCGAAGAGCATTGATAGGTCTTCCTTATGTTTACCACCATCATCGGCAATAAATCCATTTGGGATACAAATGCCTTTTGTGGTGGGAATTTCACCTTTAGGCCGACCTTGCAAACGAGAAATGAGGGATTTCATTGCTGCGAGTTTTTGAGGCTTATTAGTAATGGGGTAATTACTTGGATAATGTTTTCTTTCTGCTTCATATCTAGGTAAAGATAAATCATGAATTTCAGTCGTGAGTATAAATGCAACACCATCAATATAAATATGACCTTCAAGTACACGTGAAGAATCACTTCTGTTATAAGTTTTATTTCGGTCGAAAATTAAACCAGAGTCTAACCGATAAATTTCTTTTAAATAAGGATTGTTCATAGCATTACTGACTCTAGCGTCTTTTAATTCAGTTTCTTTAAGTTCTATGCGATGTTTAAATGCAGGGGGATAAATAGGTTTACTCTCAATAGTTATCTCATCAATTGTTGTTATCGAGCTTAATTCTTGGGTTAATGCTTGAGGGTATTCAAAGGTGTAACGGCCTAAGCAATAAGTTGCGCTTTCATTAAACAATGTGTTTATCACAGTAGACTCCTTGTCATTGAGGGAATAGGAATATGTTTTATTCGGTATGGAACAAGCGATAAGTGTATTCAGTGCTAACACGCTAATCAGGCTGAATATGGCGGTTCTTTTCATCCTATTTATACCTCAATACCCTATGATGTGGAGTACCATGACTGATGATAATGGATAAACTTCATTTTATGTAAAGGTACGATAATGGGTAAATTTTATGATTATCGTACCTTTACATATATTAATTTAAAACGCGTGAGGTCTGACTTTAAAGGATTGTAATACTCTGTCCCATATTTCAATCATTTGGTCATCGGAGTAATCTTTGACTACTCGGGTTGAGTTATGTAAAAGGATTTCAATGAGAGGCGTTAAATAAGTGACATTTTTTTCATTTACGTTATATTGAAAACGATAATATTTATCTAGGGTGTCATTAGAGTTTTTCTCTTCACCACTAATTAACCATTCTTCTGCGAAAATATCATTATATTTCAAATTTCCTTTTTTGAGTGTTGAAGCACCATGTTGTCGCATGACACGATTAATCTCGGATGCACGTTCTAACAAACTCTCATTTTCACTTTCTACAATATTATTCAAAACAATAGCCCAAACGAATTGGTTATTTTTAAATAACATTGATAGTTTTTCTTTGTGTTTACCACCATCATCGGCAATAAACCCATTTGGAATACAAATGCCTTTTGTGGTGGGAATTTCACCTTTAGGCCGACCTTGCAAACGAGAAATAAGGGATTTCATTGCTGCGAGTTTTTGAGGCTTATTGAAAATTGGTTGATTATGTTTTTCATATACAATACGGCGTGAGCTATATTTTGGTTTAGTTAAATCTTTCAGTTTTGTCGTTATTATAAATGCAACGTCATTAATATAAATATGTGCCTCTAATACCCGAGCTGAATCAGGTTTATTATAATCTTCATTATGGTCAAATATAACCCCATTATCTAATCGGATCACTTCTTTAAGAAAAGGAGCATCAGAGGCTTCACTGACGCGCTTATTGATTAATTCAGTTTCTTTAAGTTCTATGCGATGTTTAAATGCAGGGGGATAAATGGGTTTGCTCTCAATCGTTATCTCATCAATCGTTGTTATCGAGCTTAATTCTTGGGTTAATGCTTGAGGGTATTCAAAGGTGTAACGGCCTAAGCAATAAGTTGCGCTTTCATTAAACAATGTGTTTATCACAGTAGACTCCTTGTCATTGAGGGAATAGGAATATGTTTTATTCGGTATGGAACAAGCGATAAGTGTACTCAGTGTTAATACACTAATCAGGGTGAATATGGCGGTTCTTTTCATCCTATTTATACCTCAATACCCTATGATGTGGAGTACTATGATTGATGATAATGGATAAACTTCATTTTATGTAGAGCGGTACGATAATGGGTAAATTTTATGATTATCGTACCTTTACATATATTAATTTAAAACGCGTGAGGTCTGACTTTAAAGGATTGTAATACTCTGTCCCATATTTTAATCATTTGGTCATCGGAGTAATCTTTGACTACTCGGGTTGAGTTATGTAAAAGGATTTCAATGAGAGGCGTTAAATAAGTGACATTTTTTTCATTTACGTTGTATTGAAAACGATAATATTTATCTAGGGTGTCATTAGAGTTTTTCTCTTCACCACTAATTAACCACTCTTCTGCGAAAATATCATTATATTTTAAATTTCCTTTCTTGAGTGTTGAAGCACCATGTTGTCGCATGACACGATTAATCTCGGATGCACGTTCTAACAAACTCTCATTTTCACTTTCTACGATATTATTCAAAACAATAGCCCAAACGAATTGGTTATTTTTAAATAACATTGATAGTTTTTCTTTGTGTTTACCACCATCATCGGCAATAAATCCATTTGGGATACAAATGCCTTTTGTGGTGGGAATTTCACCTTTAGGCCGACCTTGCAAACGAGAAATGAGGGATTTCATTGCTGCGAGTTTTTGAGGTTTTTCTGTAATTGGCCAATTATGTTTTTCATACACTGCTTGCTCATCTTTATATTTAGAGTTAGATATATCTTCAATCTGCGTCGACATTATAAACGCGACTCCGTCGATATAAACATGAGCTTCTAATACTCTAGCAGCATCAGGTTTATTATAATCTTCATTATGGTCAAATATGACCCCATTATCTAATCGGATCACTTCTTTAAGAAAAGGAGCATCAGAGGCTTCACTGACGCGCTTATTGATTAATTCAGTTTCTTTAAGTTCTATGCGATGTTTAAATGCAGGGGGATAAATGGGTTTGCTCTCAATCGTTATCTCATCAATCGTTGTTATCGAGCTTAATTCTTGAGTTAATGCTTGAGGGTATTCAAAGGTGTAACGGCCTAAGCAATAAGTTGCGGTTTCATTAAACAATGTGTTTATCACAGTAGACTCCTTGTCATTGAGGGAATAGGAATATGTTTTATTCGGTATGGAACAAGCGATAAGTGTACTCAGTGTTAACACACTAATCAGGCTGAATATGGCGGTTCTTTTCATCCTATGTTTATCTCCTTGCTTTGAACAATACGACATAATGAACGTAACGTGAATTTAATAGCGGGGGATATTTCATTCTTAATGCCATAGACATCATCTCCTTGCCAAGGGGCAAATTGATATGCAGCTTGATGCCCGACATTCGTTTTCAGTATTTCTTTATAGGGGTGTTGCAAGTTGATAGAAACAATTGGCACAGTGCCATCACCGGCTCCCCCTTCTTCTTGAAGGCTTTGGGTAGAATCCCAATAATTGTTTGATTGAAGCAAACTATATTCACGTTTATCGCCGTATTCTTCTGTTTGACGACTGTCACCAGAAACCCATAACCATGAATTCTTGTTTTGAGATTTCCATGTGAGAGTTTCATCAGAGCGACGAGGATCTTTAGGCGTATCCTTGTCAAAATGTGCGCCATAAAAAAGATAAGTGTTGCTGTGATATTGTCCGTCCATTTTCTTTATAAATGGAGAAACAGTATACGTGATTACTTTTCGATATTTTTTATAATTATTTTCGCTAATCTTAGAATCACTATCTAAAATATCCGGTTCATACATCCGCCACCAAACATCACTACGCAGATAAATTTCATTGAAGGGATCACCATTCTGTGGAAGAAAAATATCTGTTTTACCATCTTGACTACCTTTCTCAATTTTTAGCCAAGGGCGGCCATGGTTATATTTTGCTGAGGGTAATAATTGCATTGGTGCAGGGGATTGTGCCAATACGGACATTAAGCGTTTTGCACTACCACCAATAACCCACCCCATGGCTGTTTGCTCACCGATTTTCATCATTTTGTAGGTGGTTGCAGAGCCTAAATCAGGCATTACGCCATGAACAATGCCAAGTATTTTATCTTTGCAAGCAGCATCAAGGCATTCAGAGGCGTAACGTGAAACTAATCCGCCCATAGAATGAGTCACTAAAATAACTTTTTCTTTACCATCTTCGAAAGCAAGTCCATGGCCCTTTCCGCCATTTAGCTCAAAATCATACATTTTTATGACTTTATCAATATATTCACTGAGGGCTTGAGCTGATGTGGCATTATCTTGCAACCAGTTGTAGCCAAAAACGTGTAATGGAAATAGTAAGCTTTGAAATCGTTCAGTTTCATTTTGCGTCAATGGTTTATCATCCGAAGAGGATAATTGTTGATTAATGATGCTACCGAAAATGGTTTGTGAAAACGAATCTTCAATAAATGTGGGATCTAATTTACCATGCGATTTTAATGCTTCCCATGTCAATTCCCAACTTAGCAAACTTTGTTGCAATCCTTCGAGTGAGTCGATATATGAGAATTGTAATGCGCTGCCCCAACCACGTTGCTGGCGAGAAGGGAAATAATTAGATTCAGCGTCATTATTTCTAACTTCTTGGTCAAAATCGGTCACAGTAGTTTCTGGGTTAAGTAATTCCTTGCGCCTTTTGGCACCAGTTAATACCCAGCCAAGTGCATCAAGTGCTAATCCACCGTATCCATCCCGCATACGCCATATTGATTTTTTATTCTTTTTACTTTTAAGATTGGAGCCCATAATTCCCGGTAAGAAAATAACAGGAATAATTTTAGTGGGAGGTTTTATGCAGTGAGCCTGTGCATTTTTAGATTTATGTTGTAATTGTATATTAGACCATACTACACATTTATTTTCGTCGAATTGACCGAAAACAGTTTGAATTGATTCATTGTCCTTATCTTGATTCATACTAAAATCCTTTGTCGATTCAATTAATTATTAACCTAATTGAAATATTAAAGATGTACACTAAAAAATAAGCAGATAATTGATGCTTTAAAATTTTTATCGTAATACTTTAATTTATATAAAATACTACGATGAAAATTTCATTTAAAGATAGATTAATAAATATTAAAAGGCATTCGGGCGATAACGTAATGAATTAACAATTCTATCCCAGATTTCCACCATTTGAGCATCACTGTAAGTTGTAAATCTATTTACATTATTGAGTTTAACTAACACTCTCGGGGTTGTTAACGTTGCGGTTTCTTGATTTGCATAAAGCCAAAATTGATAGTAAGGCATATTAGGAATTTTTTTGTTTTTCTCTTCTGAATATACTTCTTGCTTACCTTTCATTAACCACTCTTGAGAAGGTAATCCGTTTGGTAATAAATTTTCTTTTTTTATCGTTTGCATACTTTGTTGACCCATTGCAGAATTGATTTTAGCGCCTCGACTAAATAAAGTATCACTCGATGCTAGATAGCTGTTATCCACATCTACAGATAATAGCAGTTCATTATTTTTATAAATAAATTTTATTTGTTCTTTATGTTTATCATCATCATCCAAAATAAATCCATTAGGAATGCAAACTCCTTTTCCGGTTGGTATTTCATGATCTAACCGTCCACTTAA
Source organism: Providencia burhodogranariea DSM 19968 (assembly GCF_000314855.2). Taxonomy (GTDB): domain Bacteria; phylum Pseudomonadota; class Gammaproteobacteria; order Enterobacterales; family Enterobacteriaceae; genus Providencia; species Providencia burhodogranariea. The sequence continues at coordinate 649,671 of NZ_KB233222.1, forward strand.
TCGTGAGATAAGCGATTTCATGGCCGCTAGCTGATAAGGCCTTGTATTAGTCTCAACTTCACTAAATCCGTATAAATCTATATATGATTTTTTTTCATTGACATATTTTGATGCTGATAAATCTAAAATTTCTGTTGTAATAACGAATGCAATATGATTAACATAAACATGTGCTTCAAGAACACGATAAGC
>NZ_KB233222.1:650306-651208 GCF_000314855.2 Providencia burhodogranariea DSM 19968
TGAGATCGACTTCACGAGTTAACCAAAAGAATGCGGAAATAATAATGATGCTGATTGTTATGAACCATATTTTAAATTTAGTCAGTCGCACAGACATTCACCTGTTGAATTATTTCCACGAAAGTGATTTGGTATAAATGAATATTAATATCAAATTAGCATGATAATAACGAAACCCGTATATCATCATATGATAAACTATCAAAAGGCATTCGGGCGATAACGTAATGAATTAACAATTCTATCCCATATTTCCACCATTTGAGCATCACTGTAAGTTGTAAATCTATTCACATTATTGAGTTTAACTAACACTCTCGGGGTTGTTAACGTTGCGGTTTCTTGATTTGCATAAAGCCAAAATTGATAGTAAGGCATATTAGGAATTTTTTTGTTTTCCTCTTCTGAATATACTTCTTGCTTACCTTTCATTAACCACTCTTGAGAAGGTAATCCGTTTGGTAATAAATTTTCTTTTTTTATCGTTTGCATACTTTGTTGACCCATTGCAGAATTGATTTTAGCGCCTCGACTAAATAAAGTATCACTCGATGCTAGATAGCTGTTATCCACATCTACAGATAATAGCAGTTCATTATTTTTATAAATAAATTTTATTTGTTCTTTATGTTTATCACCATCATCCAAAATAAACCCATTAGGAATGCAAACTCCTTTTCCGGTTGGTATTTCATGATCTAACCGTCCACTTAATCGTGAGATAAGCGATTTCATGGCCGCTAGCTTAGCGGGTTTTTCATTTGATTGAAACTCGGTAAATCCTCGACCTAAAAATTCAGATTTCCTCTGTGCATATTTTTTATCAGAGAAATCTCGTATATTTGTTGTAATAATGAATGCAACATGCCCGACATATACATGCGCTTCTAACGTTCGATATG
>NZ_KB233222.1:651673-654270 GCF_000314855.2 Providencia burhodogranariea DSM 19968
GGCGGTGAATTATTAGTGTTCAATAACAATATGAGAATTATTATACTGCTGATTAATAATCCCCATATTTTAAATTTAGTCTGCTGCACCGATATCGACCTCTTGTACCATTTTAATGATGGCTCTTAGTGTAAATTGGATAGCGGGACGATTTTTTATATCATTCAAATTACTCACCGCATAGGCATCTTGATGGTCGACATCTGTTGCTAACCAGCTTTTAGTTGCCGAACTCTTTTTAATTGCACTAAGTGATTCGACCGGAACGGTTCCATCCCCAGGTGATCCTGATGAATCTAACCGTGCCTCCATCAGTGTTGTCTCATCGAAATACCGTTTATGGTTATGGGGCATTCGGTTTATTCCACTTGGGCTATACATCCCACTTAATGAAACAGATTTCCATGTTAGCTTGGTATCTGATTTTACTTCTGTACCATAAAAGACATACGTATTGGGATGATATTGTCCTTTTTCTTGATGACACATGAATTTTTTAACAACATCATTAATTATGTCATCATATGCTAGCCAATTATTTTCACTTGTTACAATATCCTTATCAAGGATGTCAGATTCATATAATCGCCACCAAGTGTCTCTCCGTAGATAAATTTCACTAAAGGGGTCTTTGTTTTTCGGTAAAAATAAATCATTGTCAGAATAAGCACTTTCAATTTCCAACCATGGCGATTGATATTTAGGATATGGGAGTAGCTGCAATGGCGCTGGAGCAAAGGCTAACACGGGCATTAATTCTTCTGCTGTTGCTCCTAAGACTTTCCCTGGTAACCCCTCTTGCCCTGCGCCTGTTTTCATACGGCGATAAGCCGCAGGCGATCCTAAATCAGGAATGACGCCATGAACGACCCCTAAAACTTTATCTTGGCAACCTTTAAACGTAGTCTCCTCTGGTGGATTCATTGCATAACGTGCAACAAGTCCTCCCATCGAGTGGGTAACAAGAATAACTTTTTCTATTGCTAATCCATAGCCATGTTCTTGATATGTTTTATCGATAATATCATCGATATATTCCACCAAATTTTTTGCGGAATTTGCATTATCATCAAGCCAGTTATAACCGAACACATGAACAGAAAACAAAAAATGCTTAAAGTGATTCAATTCATCTTCTGTTAGTTTCTCTTCATTACTGTCGCCAATTTTTGCTTCGACAAGCTGGCTCAATATTCCTGTTGAGTTAAAGTATGTTTGTAGTGCTTTCGCATCATCGTTTTGTACAATATTAAGCACATCTTTTTGCCAATCATCCATTAAGGCTGACTGAAGAACCTCTAAAAAAGAGCCATAACTTAAGTACAGTGCTTCTCCCCACCCCCGTTTTTGCCTTGTGGGTAACATTTTTCCATCGTCACTAAAAAGAGCGTAGGTGCTTGGCATTATTTCACCGCTGCTATCAACCTTGGTGTTTTTAGCATCTAATGACTTTCGCCTTTCTGAGCCAGTCATACCTACAAATTTTAAAGTGTCGGCTCCCATAAATGCATTAGCTTTCCATACATTTTCCTCATCATTATCCATTAGATTAGTACCCATAATTCCTGGTATAAAAATCACAGGAACCACTTTAGTTGGCGGCTTGATGCAATGGGCTTCAGCATTGAGTGATTTATGTTGAGTTTTTATGTCATCCCAAATGACTTTACCGTTTTTATTCCATTTAGGTAAATGATAGGAAATGTGTTGGCATTCACCAGTATCGACGCTGTTATCTGAATTTTTGTCCATTTATAGTCCTTTAAATCAAAGCTTATTACCCAATAAAAGTATTATTTCTTTTGATTGAGCTCGATTTGAATGTTATCTAACCCTAAGCTGTCTTGTTGTGTCGTTTTACCCATCGTATCGGTAGTATTTATTTCTTTAGTGTCATTCGCGACGACGTCAACGGAACGGATTGCTTGGGAAGCTTGTTTAGTGGAAGGCAAAATAACTTTAGGCTGTATAGCAAACTCAGAACTTTCCCATGAGCGCATTGCTTCATTAATGCTTTTGCCACCAAATTTTTGCCAGACTTCACCACGTTCAATGATTTTATCCGGCGCTGTACATTCAACCGTGCCATCCGCAATCCGAATATAGCCACCACCACTGGTTAAAATAATCTCTTTTTTGGCCTTGATAATCACCTTGCCATCATGACTGCTGATGCTCAAATCTTTCAACGCATCCAATGACATTTCATCATGCTGGGCTTCAATGGCAATTTTACCTTGGTTAGCAAAAATTTTTATTCCTAACTTTTGGGCAAATAAGCTGATAATTTCCCCTGCGGCGACGGTGAACTTTTTAGCGATACTAAAATCTGCATTTTTTTGTGCTGTCGTAATGATGTTTTCACCGGATGAGAATTGGATGCTTTTAGGTGAACTATTAGCGATACCTTCGGGTGAAGAAATTAGCAAGGCAGATTGTTTCAGTTCATTTAACGTTTCGGACAGTAAGTCTTTTTGTGTTTGTAAGTCAGCGAGTTCGGCTTTAGCAATATCTGCGGCTTCTTTTAGTGATCCTGCCAGTTGTTGTGCTTGTTTGAGTTGCGCTATTGCCTCAGACATCGCCAGTACATCGCCACC
>NZ_KB233222.1:655355-702447 GCF_000314855.2 Providencia burhodogranariea DSM 19968
CTCAATCACTAATTGATAACGGGCTTCATCCGCTGAACCAGATAAACGACGAAAGTTGGTGACGGTTCCATGCACGCGCTTGGCGACAGCCGGTTGTGTTGCCAGTCCCATCAATGAATTTAACGGCGGTGCAAAGGTCAGCGTCGCACTGCGGCGCAGCAGTTGTTGCGGCAGTAAATCCTGCGCGGTAGAGGTAAAGGTGATTTGGTAGCGATAGGTCTCGCTGATGGCTTCACGCCCACTGAAGTGTTCGACATCCAGTAACTCGGTGCAGCCTTGTACTTCAAGGCGATAACGATTTTGACCTTGAAGTAAGGTTTTTGCCGTCTCCATTAAGCTCATTCTGCAATCTCCGTGTTAAATCCCGTGATGGGCAATTTTTTGTTCCCGAGGTGGATAAGGCGGGGTTTAGGTACGCTACCGCCCCTGACCGTCACCGAGGTCCATAAGGTGTCTTCCGTTGATATGCCCAATGAGGTTTTGTGAGTCATATCGTGTTTACGGCTATTGTTTGTGTACGCGCGGTGTGTTCATCCGCGTTCAACGTGACGTGCCAACTCTGCATGTTGAGTTCTCACGCGATATTCAATCGCCCAAGATGATTTTATGGTTTTTTATTGTGTTTATTGTTGCCTATCTGGGTTTTCATGAGTTTAATTCGTTACATTGTCGAGTGGGTAACATATTGAGCGGCTCATTTACCTTAGGATGATTTGTTGTTTTATATATAATTAAAGGTAATAAATCAAATATTCTTATGGATTATTATGCGTAAAAGAGAGCTAATTAGGATTGGTGCTAAGATGAGTATTTTTTTTAGGTGAGATTGCTATTTTATCTTATTGTTTTTAGGTCAGTATTTTTTTATTGGTATTTTGCTTACTGTTTTGTAACTGAATATGTCGGTGATGGTAAACGGAAATTTGGGTATCACTTACCTATATATGCAGTAACGCTATTTATATGGTGATGACTATGCGATTGCCATAATTCAGGGGGATAGCACTAGTGTGTAGTTAGCTGAGTAGATGTATTAAAATTAACCCATTGTTTTTGCAGTATGTGTTTGTATAGCAAGATAGGTCTTGAATTATCTAAAGCATAAGTATTTTCACGTTGAACAATAATTCCTCAATCGTGCTTCGTACTATTCCAAATAAACTCGGTTTTAGATATTTTTTCCATTTGTCTGATAGGTACAGCTAGAACACTCTGTTAAATTATATAGTTGATTGATACAAATTATTTCAACCATTACTTATTTCTATCATTAGGTCAAAATTTTGATTGCTTCCACCTTATTGGCTGGAAGTAATGGCTAAGTATAATTAACTACAAAAGGAAGAGTCGGTCATGAATCAACATTTTAGTTGGGCTTCATTGGCGGGTCTAAAGACAAAAAAACGCTATCTTGCTGCGGCATTAGCGTCAGTTATTGCGCTAGCGGGTTGCGATAATACAGACGACACGAATAAAAAAGACGCAAACGTTACAGCAGAAAAAAATTCAGCGACAGAAAATCAAACTAAAACGGCACCTATCGCGTCCGAAAATAAATCTGCACCGAAACTTTCGAAAGAAGAGATGATCAAACGCTATGCAGGTAAAGATGTCACCATCCTTGATGCCTCTGAGCTGCAATTAGATGGTGCAAGTGCCATGGTTGTCACTTTCTCTATTCCACTCGATCCGAATCAAGATTTTAGCCAGTTCTTAAATTTGGTTGATGTTAAATCAGGCAAGCTCGATGGCGCTTGGGAATTATCAGACAACCAAATGGAACTGCGTTTTCGTCATTTACCGCCATCAAGAGAACTTAATTTAACCGTTAATCCGGGAATTAAAGCCGTCAATGAGCGGACGATTGCCTCTGCGTTTGAGAAAAAAGTGCAAACGGCACAAATTATTCCAACGGTCGGTTTCGCCAGTAAAGGTTCTCTATTACCAAGCAAAGTGGCGCAAGGTTTGCCTGTTATTGCGCTAAATGTCGACAAAGTTGATGTTAACTTCTTCCGTATTGATGAAAATCAATTGCCGCAATTCCTCGCGATGTGGCAATACCGCAGTAATTACGAATATTGGTATTCCGAAGAGTTCCTGAATAAAGTTGAACTTGCCTATACTGGTCGTTTTGATCTTAATCCAGATAAAAATACCCGCCAGACTGTATTGCTGCCATTAAAAGATATCAAAGAATTACAGCAGGATGGCGTTTATTTAGCCATCATGCAAAAAGCGGGAGGCTACAGCTACCAATTCCCTGCGACCGTATTCACCCTCAGTGATATCGGGGTTTCACTGCACAGTTATCAAGACCAAGTCGATGTGTTTACACAATCACTGGCGAAAGGCTCTGCGCTGAAAGGGGTTGAGCTGCGGATCCTTGATGAAAAAGGTCAATTGGTCAATAAAGCCACCACAGATGGTGATGGTCACGCTAAATTAGATAAACTGGCGGGTGGGAAACTACTTCTGGCAACCCTTGACGGCCAGACCAGTATGATCGACCTGACACAACCTGCACTTGATTTGTCTGAATTCGATATTTCCGGCCCAGTGGGTTACGCAAAACAATTCTTCGTATTTGGTCCTCGTGATTTATATCGTCCGGGTGAGCTGCTGCTAGTCAATGGTTTACTGCGTGATGGTGATGGTAATTCTGTAAAAGCACAACCGGTTAAAGTCGATGTGTTAAAAACCGATGGTCAAGTTGTCAGAAGTTTTGTGTGGCAACCTGATGAAGGTCAAGATGGCTTATATCAATACCAATTTGAGATCCCTAAATCCGCTGAAACAGGGAACTGGTCATTACGCTTTGATTTAGGTGATGGTTCACCGCTGCGTTATTACAAGTTTAACGTTGAAGACTTTATGCCTGAGCGTATGGCATTAGATATTACGGCGAATGATGAACCAATCTTGAATGATCAATCTGTTGAGTTTGATATTAAAGGTCGTTATTTGTACGGTGCACCGGCTGCGGGTAATGAACTGCAAGGTCAAGTATTTATCAGGCCAGATCGCGAAGCCGTTGCCAAATTGCCGGGCTTTGAATTCGGGTTTGAAAACGAAGAAGGTCTGCAACGCAAACTTGATGAGTTCGATTTGACCCTTAATGACAGCGGTCAAACCGTTATTGCCATTCCCAAAGATAACTGGGAATCTCTGCGTTCACCAATAAAGGTGATTGCACAAGCAAGCCTATTAGAAGCGGGTGGACGTCCAGTAACGCGCCGTGCAGAACAGGCGGTTTGGCCTGCTGATGCACTGGTTGGTATTCGTCCACTATTTAATAAAAAAGAAATTTATGATTACCGTACCGATCGTTATGCACAACGTTATAACGTCGATGAAAACTCATTAGCTGAGTTTGAATTAGTATTAGCCGATGCCGCAGGAAATAAATTAGCCGCCGATAATTTAACCACCCGTTTAGTGTATGAGCGTCGTGATTATTATTGGAGCTGGTCAGAAAGTGGTGGCTGGACATCAAATTATGACCAAAAAGATTTGGTCATGGCGAATGAAAATATCAAAATTGAAAAAGATGGCACTGCAAAAGTTGCCTTCCCAGTAGATTGGGGCTCATTCCGTCTTGAAGTGATCAATGAAGATAACAAACTGGTCAGTAGCATCCAATTCTGGGCAGGTTATTCATGGCAAGATAATGCGGGTGGTAACGGCGCTGTCCGTCCTGATCAAGTTAAACTGAGTCTGAACAAACCAGCCTATTTGCCGGGCGAGAAAGCCAAAGTTCGCATTGAATCACCAAAAGCAGGCAAAGGTTATATTCTGCTTGAATCAAGCAGCGGCCCATTATGGTGGCAAGAAATCGACGTTCCTGAAAAAGGTATGGAGATTGAAGTACCTGTCAATAAAGAGTGGGCACGTCATGATCTTTATATCACTGCGGTTGTTGTGCGCCCAGGTGATGACTCGAAAGAAGCAACAGTTAAACGCGCAATCGGCGTGTTGCACCTGCCGTTAGCCGATGAAAGCCGTAAAATTGGGCTGACATTGACGGCTCCAAACAAAATGCGTCCAAATCAAGACTTAACCGTTAAGGTGAAAGCGACGGCGCAAGATGGCAAGCCACTGCCTGAAAAAGTCAATGTACTGATGTCTGCGGTTGATACGGGTGTGCTGAACATTACCGACTTTAAAACCCCAGATCCTTACAATGCTTTTTTTGGCCGCAAGCGTTATAGTGTTGATCAGTATGATGTTTACGGTCATTTGATCGAAGGCCAAGGTAAATTGGCAAGCTTACGTTTTGGTGGTGATGGTGATGATGCCGCATTAGATCGCGGTGGTATGAAGCCACTAACCGAAGTACAAATTATCGCAGAACAAGCTCAGCCAATTACCTTAGATAAAAACGGTGAAGGTGAAATCACGTTGCCAATTCCTGATTTCAATGGGGAATTGCGTTTGATGGCTCAAGCATGGAATGAAAAAGATTTCGGTCATGCTGATAGCAAAGTGGTTGTTGCCGCACCATTGGTAACTCAGATGTCAATGCCTCGCTTTATGGCTGGCGGTGACAAGTCTTACTTTGCTTTAGATCTGACGAATACCACAGACAATACACAAAATGTCACGGTGACCTTTAAAGCATCAGGAATGGTGAAATTAGAGGGTTCAACCACCAAAGAACTTGCTTTAGTTAAAGGTAAGCGCACAACCATCACATTGCCAGTTCGCGCAGATTATGGCTATGGTCAAGGTGAAGTTTCGATGACCATCAATGGTATCAATCTGCCGAGCGAGTCGTTGAAAGAGTATAGCAATAGCTGGAAAGTGGGCGTTCGTCCTGCACAACCGGCAGAAACAGTCTCTTTTGCGGTTGCAGTCGAATCGGGTGAACAATGGTCATTACCAACGGAAGACTTACGTGGGTTAGCGCCTGATACCTTAGAAGGTCAAGTGCTATTAACTAGCCGTCCTCCGTTACAAATTGCACGTTATATTCGTGAGTTATTTGCTTATCCTTATGGTTGCCTTGAACAGACTGTCAGTGGCTTGTATCCGTCACTGTACTCTTCTCAGGCTGAACTGTCTAAATTGGGTGTGAAATCACAAACGGATGAAGATCGCCGTAAAGCAATTGATATTGGTATTCCACATTTATTAAGTATGCAGCGCGCTGACGGTGGCTTCTCATTATGGGATCGTAATGGTCGTGAGGAATACTGGTTAACCGCCTATGCGACAGATTTCCTAAACAGAGCCAATCAGCGTGGATATCCGGTACCGCAAGATGCGATCACCAACGCAAATAGTCGTTTATTAAGCTACCTGCAAGATGGTAATCAAATCAATTATCCGTATACCGATAATCAGGCGGCTTCACGTTTTGCAGCTCAATCTTATGCAGGACTGGTTCTCGCAACTCAACAAAAAGCGCCTTTGGGTGCATTACGCCAATTGTATTCAAGAAGCAATGAAGCCAATAGTGGTTTATCGCTAGTTCAATTAGGCGTTGCGTTGAACCTGATGGGTGATAAAACTCGTGGTGATAGTGCGATTGTTGATGGACTGAAAAAACAACGTGGTCGTTACTCTTATGATGGCGATTATGGTTCAGTCGTGCGTGATGATGCGATGATTATTGCGTTATTAAATGAACATCAATTGATGCCGAAGTCGCGTGATCAAAAACTGCAAACGCTTTCAAATAATTTAGTATCACAACAGTATTTCTCAACCCAAGAGAGCAATGCTTTGTATCTGGCGGGTCGTTATTATGTCAATGATACAGAAACCCCATGGAAAGCTGTCATTAATGGTCAAGAACCGCCAATGACTTCAGATAAGCCAGTGAATGAGTTCTTGACTAAAGAACAACTTCAAAAAGGGTATAGCATTGAGAATTCTGGAACAAATACCCTTTATACTCGACTGAATGTTGTGGGCTATCCATTGTATACCCCAACACGTAGTTCGAATGTATTGGATGTAAAGCGGACTTATTTAGACCTTCAAGGTAAACCAATTTCACTGGATCGTTTAAGAACGGGTGAAATGGTAGTGGTCAAATTGGAAGTGAATGCATCACAAGCAGTACCTGATGCATTAGTGGTTGACTTGTTACCCGCTGGTTTAGAGTTAGAAAACCAAAATCTGGCGAATAGCAGCGCAAGTCTCAGTCAAACTGCACCAAACTTGCAGGAAGTGATTGATGATATGCAGCAATCACAAATTCGTCATATTGAATACCGTGATGATCGTTTTGTCGCCGCAGTCGAAGTGCAGCAATACAGACCAACGACTCTAGTCTATCTCGCGCGTGCCGTGACGCCAGGAGTGTACAGTATTCCTGTGCCTCAGGTTGAGTCGATGTATGTACCTGAATGGCGTGCGGTCGGCAATGCAAGTGGTCAATTAGAAATTGTTCGTTAATCTTTACGTTAAGCGCTTAAACTGAGCGCTTAACGATATTTAGCGAAAGTCGTTTGAGTTGTATGTCAATGACTCACCAAGCTATCCCGAGACACATCCACAACAAGGTGTCTCGGGTAGTCGAGAGTCATCAACACAGAAGTGACTAGGGCTGTTATTTTTAACCAGTATGAGCAATAAAAATAAGCAGCAATGTTCAACAGTCCCTAAAAGTATAACGAGTATATTTTCCCCCATGAAAAAATGGTTACGACGCACTGGGTTGACATTGATCTTCTTGGTGATTTTTTTGCCTCTGCTGTTTTTGCTAGCCGATAAAATTTGGCCGTTACCGATTAAACAGGTTGAGATGGCGCGCACTGTCGTCGCCGAAGATGGTACACCACTGTGGCGTTTTGCTGATAAAGAGGGGATCTGGCGCTATCCTGTGACGCTGGATGAAGTCTCCCCTGAATTTATTGATGCACTATTAACTTACGAAGACCGCCATTTTTATAGCCACCCGGGGGTTAACCCCTTTTCACTGTTAAGAGCATTATGGCAGGATGTCAGCTCGGGGCGCATTATCTCAGGTGGTAGCACTATCTCCATGCAGGTCGCACGGCTGGTGGATCCACATGACAGAACAGTAACGGGCAAATTCAAACAGTTATGGCGTACAGCACAGCTTGAATATCATTATTCAAAAGATGAAATTCTTGAAATGTATTTAAATCGTGCGCCTTATGGGGGAACGATTGAAGGTATTGGTGCAGCAAGTTGGGTCTATTTAAACAAAGCACCAGACAAATTGACCTCAGGTGAAGCAGCACTGTTTGCCGTATTACCACAGGCACCAAGTAGATTAAGACCCGACCGTTATCCTGAAAGGGCGCAAGCTGCACGAGATAAAGTACTCAATAGGTTGGCAGAATATCAGGTTTGGCCTGTTGATAAGATTGAAGATATTAAACAAGAGCAAATTTGGTTAGCACCACGAAAAAGCCCAAATTCGGCACCTTTACTGGCTCGCCGAGTGGTCAAAGATGTTCAAGATTCGATCATAGAAACCACGATTGATGCCGGTTTACAACGCCAACTCGAAGATATGGCGATCAACTGGAAAAATCAGTTACCAAAGCAGACGTCATTGGGACTGTTAGTAGTTGATCATACGGATATGAGTGTGAAAGCCTATCTTGGCTCAATTGATTTCCAAGACAATAGCCGCTTTGGGCATGTTGATATGATCACAGCTTGGCGTTCACCGGGTTCAACACTCAAACCTTTTTTATATGCGTTGGCAATGGATGATGGTTTGATTCACGCGGAATCTTTGATGCAAGATGTACCGCGACGTTTTGATGATTATCGACCGGGAAATTTTGATAGTGGCTTTAATGGGCCAGTGAGTGTGAGTGATGCATTGGTACGTTCACTCAATTTGCCTGTTGTGCAGCTGCTTGATGTATATGGAAGCAAACGCTTTACCGCACAATTACGCAATGTAGGTACCGAATTACGATTCCCGCTAGCCAGCGAACCTAATCTAACATTAATTTTAGGCGGAACAGCCGCACGGATGGATGATTTGGTGGCTGCTTACAGCGGATTTGCGCGCCAAGGAAAAGTATCTCCGTTGCGTTATAGACCGACGGATACCTTGCGTGATCGCCAGCTGATGTCGCCCGGTTCGGCATGGATTGTACGACGGATTATGGGGGGAGAAGCGCGTCCTGTGCCTGATAGTAGCTTGTCAGCACAAGTTAACTTAGCGTGGAAAACAGGGACTAGTTATGGCTATCGAGATGCGTGGGCAATTGGTGTCAATCCACGCTATACCATTGGTGTTTGGGTTGGACGACCTGATGGAACCCCCGTCGCTGGGCAGTTTGGTTATGCTACAGCGATCCCGATAATGAATCAGGTGAATAACTTATTATTGGCTAGATTGTATCAATCCCATGAACCAATTCCGAAAGATACTAAGCCAGAAAGTGTTAGTCAGGCAGTGATCTGTTGGCCGGGTGGCACTTCGCTGCCTAAAGATGATAGCAATTGTCGCCAACGTCGCCTAAGTTGGATTTTAGATAATACGATCCCTCCAACCTTAATGGCGAAAGATCAGGAGTCGTTGTTAGGATTGCGCCAAAAAATTTGGGTCAATGATCAAGGCTTGCAGGTTGCCGCAGATTGCCCCGACGCAAAAGAAAAAACAATTCAGTTATGGCCAATTACCGTTGAATCGTGGCTACCCGCAAGTGAAAGACGTGTAAATCGGTTACCTAAACCTGATGCACAATGTCCTCCGCTTAAAGTGGAAATGCCACCTTTATTGATTTCGGGCGTCCGTGATGGCGAAGTATTGCAACGTCTACCGGGAAAAACCAGTCTTGATGTACGCTTAGTCACCCAAGGCGGACAAGGACAACAGTGGTGGTTTTTAAATGGCGAGCAGATACAAGATACAGGTCATAATGGCACTATTTTACTGACTTTGGATAAATCGGGCAGTTACCAAGTTTCGGTAATGGATTTAGGTGGGCAGGTTAGTGTTGTGGACTTTAAACTCAAATGACCCGTCAAGATACCCGTCATACTTCGAGCTGTCTCGTTGTTGGCTTCTCTCAGCTACTCGGGTCACATACTTGTGTATGCTCCCCCAAGATACCCGTCATACTTCGAGCTGTCTCGTTGTTGGCTTCTCTCAGCAACTTAGGTCACATACTTGTGTATGCTCGCCCAAGATACCCGTCATACTTCGAGCTGTCTCGTTGTTGGCTTCTCTCAGCAACTTAGGGCACATACTTGTGTATGCTCCCCCAAGATACCCGTCATACTTCGAGCTGTCTCGTTGTTGGCTTCTCTCAGCAACTTGGGTCACATACTTGTGTATGCTCCCCAAGATATCTTCGTTTGCCGTCTAGATACAACTCGAATTATTTAGGGTATCTCTCAAATTTGATTTAAGTTCAAAGTTCAAAGGAAATATGAAGTACTAAAGGGTGTTGTTTGATAACGCTTGAGTGGAATTCATGCGTTTGTTGGTGGGGCATTACGCGAATTGTTTTTGTGCCTAGTCTAAAAATGTGACTTAGCCAAAAAAATAATGTTTTTTGCTATAAAAACTTTAACAAAATGTTGTTATGGCTGTAGGAAATTGTAATCGTAGCCCCTATAATCAACGCCTTATTTTCTGAGGCCAAGCTTCAGAAAGAGAAACAATATAAAAAACAACAACTGACACATACTTTCCGTTTTGATTTACTTGAAAAAAAACTGAGACGCAGGGTAAAAGTCACGAAATCGCTAAAGAGGTTATTTTTATGACGGTTCAACGTACATTTTCAATTATCAAACCAAACGCAGTAAAGAAAAATGCAATTGGCGCTATCTACCACCGTTTTGAAAGCGCAGGCTTCTCAATCATTGCCGCTAAAATGCTGCATTTGACGCGTGAGCAAGCTGAAGGCTTCTACGCAGAACACAAAGGTCGTCCTTTCTTTGAAGGTCTGGTTGAATTTATGACTTCAGGTCCAATCATCCTGCAAGTTCTGGAAGGCGAAAATGCAGTTCAGCGCCACCGTGATCTGATGGGCGCAACTAACCCAGATAACGCATTAGCAGGGACTTTACGTGCCGATTACGCAGATAGCTTCACGGAAAACGCAGTACACGGTTCAGATTCTATCGAATCAGCAAACCGCGAAATCGCGTACTTCTTCGCTGAAGATGAAATTTGCCCTCGCTAATACGCTAAAGATTGAAGTTTGACAGGGATAATGCATTAGCATTATTGCTAGAAACTTTGTACAATACGACGCCCTGTTAATTCATTAACGGGGCGATTTTTATCCGGTAAATAGCTAAAATTAGCCAAAATACTGTGATACAAAGCATTATTTCGTAATACAGCAATATACCCAAATCATTCGATTTGCATACAGATAAACAGCCAGGCGGCGACAAGTGAAGTAACATCAATAAACCAGCGCGAGAAACATACATAAGAATGTGACGAGTGTGAGTTAACGTTGTCAACAACGCTGAAATTTGAAGTATGAGAAGTATAAAGGGTATAGAATACAGATTACGGTTTTTTTATTTACGTTGTGCTATCCCATAGCACTCGCCGAAAGTGTAATAACGAGGCAACTCAAAATGTCCGACATGACTACAAGTGCACCAAGTGCAACTTCCTCCGCTATTTCTGTCACACCAGAAAATAACTCACAAAAAATTAACCTGCTGGATTTGAATCGTAAGCAGATGCGCGAGTTTTTTGCGCAAATGGGTGAAAAACCATTTCGTGCTGACCAAGTAATGAAATGGATTTATCACTACTGTTATGACGATTTCGATCAAATGACAGATATTAATAAAGTCCTTAGAGCCAAACTAAAGGAAGTCGCTGAAATTCGTGCACCTGAAGTGGCTGAAGAACAACGTTCTTCAGATGGTACTATCAAGTGGGCGATTACTGTTGGTGGGCAACAAGTTGAAACGGTTTATATTCCTGAAGATGACAGGGCAACCTTGTGTGTTTCTTCACAGGTCGGCTGCGCATTAGAATGTAAATTCTGTTCTACTGCACAACAAGGTTTCAACCGTAACTTACGCGTATCTGAAATTATTGGGCAAGTTTGGCGTGCAGCTAAAATTATCGGTTCATTGAAGTCGAGTGGACGCCGCCCGATCACTAACGTTGTAATGATGGGCATGGGTGAACCATTACTCAACCTGAACAATGTCGTTCCAGCGATGGAAATTATGCTTGACGACTTTGGTTTTGGGTTATCTAAACGACGCGTGACATTATCAACATCTGGTGTGGTTCCCGCATTAGATAAATTAGGCGATATGATTGATGTGGCATTAGCCATTTCATTACATGCACCCACTGATGATGTCCGTGACGAAATAGTCCCAATCAATAAAAAATACAATATTGAAACCTTCTTGAGCAGCGTTAGACGCTATTTGTCTAAATCAAACGCAAATAGTGGTCGTGTTACTGTTGAGTATGTGATGCTCGATCATATCAATGACAGTATTGAACAAGCCCACCAATTAGCGGAATGCTTAAAAGACACGCCAAGTAAAATTAACTTGATACCTTGGAACCCGTTCCCAGGTGCACCTTATAACCGCAGCTCAAATAGCCGTATTGACCGTTTTTCTAAAGTGTTAATGGAATATGGTTTTACCACCATCGTCCGTAAAACACGTGGTGATGATATTGATGCTGCTTGTGGGCAACTTGCTGGTGATGTGATTGACCGAACTAAACGGACACTGAAAAAACGTATGGCTGGGGAACCTATTCAGGTAAAAGCAGTCTGAATAATGAATAAGGTCTAAATATTTGGTCTAATTATCATTTGGGCCGTTTTAACCAATAGGCAAAACGGCCCTGTTCACCTACAATGACTAACAGATGAAGACATTAAAATAAGTTCACTTTAGGACTACCACGAGTAAAGCAACGGAAACTCAGCTTTATATTTCATTAACTCGGAAACAGTGTTGCCAGCAAATGACTATCGATAACAATACCGAACAAACCCCAATTACAGTAGGAAAACTATTATCTCAAGCGCGAGAACGTATGGGACTAACACAGGAGGCAGTTGCGGAACGTCTTTGCCTTAAAGTTAGCACGGTAAGAGAAATCGATGAGGATATAAAACCTGCTGGCGTTGAACCTACTTTTTTACGGGGCTATATGCGCTTATATGCGCGTACAGTTCATGTTCCTGAAAGTGAATTAGCCGCATTACTAAAGCCAGATGAATCCACACCAACTTATTCAGTTACACCAATGCAAAGTTACTCTTTAGGTAAAAAGCGTAAGAAGCGTGAAGGCTGGTTGATGAAACTAACTTGGCTGATAGCAATTGTTTTGATTGCAATGGTGGGTGTTTGGTGGTGGCAAGATCATCAAGTGCAAAAAAATGAATTAGTCACGATGGCGAATCAAAACGATTTGATTTTGTCTCAGCAAGATGATGCAGCAAATCAAGTCGAGCTATCTAACAGTCCAACCGATAATCAAACGCCTTTAGCATCTAGTGCTGCACCTATCTTGGACGATAGCTCACTAACACTATCATCTACGCAAACTGAAGAGCCGCAAACTGAAGAATCGCAACCAGTAAGAACGGTTCCTCTGCCTAATGCTCCAAATAGCATGGTTGCAATCGATCGTACACTATCAACTGAAACGGCAGCACCAGCGCCTGTTGCTAAAGATATGCTGGTCTTGAATTTCAAAGGCCAATGCTGGCTTGAAATTCGTGATGCAAGCAATAAGATACTCTTTAGTGGTACAAAAAATAATGGTGATAAATTAGAACTGGAAGGTAAGTTGCCTTACAGCTTAAATATTGGCGCTCCATCACATGTCGACGTTCAATTGAATGGCAACACAGTTGATTTAAGTCGTTTTATTAAAGCTAATCGTCCAGCTAAATTGAAAATACCTGAAGCATAAACATAGCGAATTCGAAGGCGCAAACTGTATATTAAAACTAGAAATGTGATAGTTTGCAGTTTGCGTTTTTGTGTATAGTCATCATCACGCCGATGATAGATATCCAAAATAATTTAAGTTGTCTGTAGGTGACAAGGGCGATATCCCAATTATCATGCATGAGTGTGTTATTCGGATAGTAACGTAATGCCACTATATAGCTAACTTGAAGTATAATGGGTATGGTACACAACAGTGTTTAAAAGCACAGGGATGTCCGGAGAGTTAAATTAAAATGCATAATGAATCACCGATTAAAAGACGTAAATCTACTCGAATTTATGTAGGCAATGTACCTGTTGGCGATGGTGCACCTATTGCTGTCCAGTCTATGACCAACACTCGTACCACAGATGTGGATGCAACTGTACGTCAAATAGAAGCATTAGCGCGTGTAGGCGTTGATATCGTTCGTGTGTCGGTTCCGACGATGGATGCAGCAGAAGCTTTCAAATTGATTAAACAACGCGTGAGCGTACCTTTAGTTGCCGATATCCATTTTGACTATCGTATTGCATTGAAAGTCGCCGAATATGGTGTTGATTGCTTACGCATCAACCCAGGCAATATTGGAAGTGAAGAACGCATTCGCCAAGTTGTAGATTGTGCCCGTCATTATAATATCCCTATTCGTATTGGGGTGAATGGTGGGTCGCTTGAAAAAGATATTCAAGAAAAGTATGGTGAGCCAACGCCAGAAGCGCTTGTTGAATCAGCCATGCGACATGTTGATATCTTAGACAGATTGAATTTCGATCAATTTAAGGTCAGTGTAAAAGCCTCTGATGTTTTCCTTGCAGTAGGCTCTTACCGCTTGCTAGCGAAGAAAATTGATCAACCATTACACCTTGGTATTACAGAAGCTGGTGGGGCGCGTTCAGGTTCAGTCAAATCAGCAATTGGCCTCGGTATGCTGTTATCTGAAGGTATTGGCGATACATTGCGCATTTCCCTTGCTGCTGACCCAGTTGAAGAAGTTAAAGTTGGTTTTGATATTCTTAAATCATTACGTATTCGCGCACGCGGCATTAACTTTATTGCTTGTCCAACTTGTTCTCGCCAAGAATTTGATGTTATTGGAACAGTGAATGCGTTAGAGCAGCGTTTAGAAGACATTATTACACCGATGGATGTATCAATTATCGGCTGTGTAGTGAATGGTCCCGGTGAAGCTGAAGTGTCAACATTAGGTGTTGCTGGCGCTAAAACCAAAAGTGGTTTCTATGAGGATGGAATTCGTCAAAAAGAACGTTTCGATAACAACAATATTATTGATCAGCTTGAGGCGAAAATTCGCGCAAAAGCCGCGATGCTAGATGAAAGCAAGCGCATAGATATTAATCAAATAGAGATATAATTAACATTTAACTGGCTTATTGGAAGCCAGTTTTTGTTTTTGGCACTTTTGTAGTGTTCGCATAATGTAGTCATTTTGAGGAAAAATCAGGGCGACAAACTATAAAAGAACAGATTATTCCCGATTGAAGAGGAATATTGTAGTTTGTTGATTGAACCTAATGACATTTCGCTTTTATAATCGAGTTTATTCGATTCCGAAAAATAGAGACATAACGTGGCAAAAAATATCCAAGCCGTTCGTGGTATGAACGATTACCTGCCAGCAGATACCCGAGTTTGGCAGAAAATTGAAGCAGTCCTCAAAAATATTTTACAGGGTTATAGCTTTAGTGAAATTCGTACCCCGATTGTAGAGCATACCCCGCTATTTAGCAGAGCTATTGGTGAAGTGACTGATGTGGTTGAAAAAGAGATGTATACTTTTATCGACCGTCAAGAAAGTGATAAAGAGCAAATCAGCCTTACTTTACGCCCTGAAAATACTGCCGGCTGTGTCCGTGCAGGGATTGAGCATGGTCTGCTGTACAATCAGGAACAGCGTTTATGGTATATCGGACCAATGTTCCGTCATGAACGCCCACAAAAAGGCCGTTATCGTCAATTTCATCAGTTAGGCGCGGAAGTTTTCGGTCTCGCTGGTCCTGATATTGACGCAGAAATGATCATGATGACAGCGCGCTGGTGGCGTGCATTAGGTATCAGCGAGCATGTTACGCTAGAACTCAATTCAATTGGTTCATTAGATGCACGTGCACGTTATCGTGAAGCATTAGTGGCTTTCCTTGAGCAGCATAAAGAAAAGCTTGATGAAGATTGCCAACGTCGCATGTATACCAATCCAATGCGCGTGCTTGATTCAAAAAATAGAGATGTTCAGACCTTATTGAATGATGCACCTAAACTATTTGATTACTTAGACGATGAATCTCGCGAGCACTTTGATGGTTTATGTAAGTTGTTAGATGCGGCAGGTATTCAATACCGTGTTAATCAACGTTTAGTGCGTGGACTTGATTACTACAACCGCACTGTGTTTGAGTGGGTGACAACGGCGCTAGGCTCTCAAGGTACTGTCTGTGCTGGTGGTCGTTATGATGGTCTTGTAGAACAATTGGGTGGTCGTGCAACGCCAGCTGTCGGTTTTGCTATGGGAATGGAACGTATGGTTCTATTGGTTAAAGACCTTAACCCAAGCTTTACTGCTGATGAATCTGTTACGGATGTTTATTTAGCATCATTTGGTGAAAATAGCCAAAAAGCAGCACTGCTGTTAGCTGAGCAAGTGCGTGATGCATTGCCAACTTTGCGAGTTATGACTAACCATGGTGGTGGCAATTTTAAAAAGCAATTGGCGCGTGCAGATAAACACGGCGCAAAAATTGCCTTGATTTTAGGTGATGATGAGATTCTAAATAACCAAGTTGGTGTAAAAGATTTACGAACTGGTGAACAAGAAACTGTATCGCAGCAACAATTAGCACAGCGTTTAACTGAGCTGTTAGGTTAAGGAGAGACAAGTGGAAGTCTATACAAACGAAAATGATCAAGTTGATGCTGTTAAACGCTTTTTTGTGGATAATGGCGTTGCATTAATCGTTGGATTGGTAATTGGTGTTGGTGCTATTTTTGGATGGAATTACTGGCAATCGCATAAAACTAATGTGTTGCAAGAAAGTGCACAGAAATTCGAAAATGTTAGCGCTCAATTACATTCAGGATCAGCTCAAGGTATTGAAGCTGCACAAAAATTTGCTGCTGAAACAAACGATGTATATAGCGCAATGATTGGCTTAGAACTTGCACAAGTTTCTGTTGATAAAGGCGAGTTAGCGAATGCAGAAAAAGCACTAACGGATGCGCTAACGAAAGCAAAAACAGAGGACATGCAGGATTTAATTAACCTGCGTCTTGCGCGAGTACAGCTTGCACAAGGTAATGCTGATGCGGCATTATCTTCAATAGCTAATATCAAAGCTAAATCATGGCAGGCTGCGGCACAAGACATTCGTGGAGATGCATTACTCCACAAAGGCGACAATGCAGGCGCAAAAGCTGCATATACTCAAGGGCTGGAAAGTGAGGGCTCTCAATCACTCAGAAGCCTTCTTACCCTTAAACTGAACAACGTATCTGTACTCTAAAGAATTCGAGTTGCATCAAGGCAACCAGCAAAAGTAGTCCGGAGAGCACTGATAACAATGCCACTCCGGGTAGCTGAGCGCCCGTCAACAACGAGGCAGCTTGAATTATGACGAGTATAATTTATAAGAAGAAAGGAAACGATTAACATGCAGTTGCGGAAAACACTTTTGATTGGCCTAGTCGCTTCAGCTTTACTTGCCGGTTGTTCCAGCGAAACTGACTCTATCGTTATGGCACCACTACCTCAAGTTGAAAATCAGTTTACCCCTTCAGTTGTTTGGGATAAATCAGTGGGTAATGGTGTTGGGCAATTTTATGCTGAGTTATCCCCTGTTTGGGATGGTAGCTCTATTTATGCCGCTGACCGTAAAGGTTTGGTTAAGGCATTTGAGCTAGACAGCGGTAAAGAAATTTGGTCAGTTGATCTTTCTAAGCGTACAGGCTTCCTTTCTGCGAACTTATCCGCACTGCTATCGGGTGGGTTAACGGTTTCAGGTGATCACATCTATATCGGAACTGAACGCGGAACAGTTATCGCTTTAAATAAAGAAGATGGCTCAGTTGTTTGGGATGTTGAAGTTGCAGGTGAAGCACTTTCACGCCCAGTTGCAAGTAATGGTTTTGTGATTGTTCATACAAGCAACGGTATGTTGCAAGCACTTGATGAAAATGATGGGCAAATCAAGTGGACAGTTAATATGGATACACCATCATTATCTGTACGTGGTGAGTCAGCACCAAGTGTTGCTTACGGTGCCGCGATAGTTGGTGGTGATAATGGCCGTGTTAGTGCTGTATTACTGTCTCAAGGCCAATTAATTTGGCAACAACGTATTTCTCAAGTGACCAGCTCGACAGAAATTGGCCGCTTAGATGATGTAGATATGACGCCAGTTATTGATGATGGTATTATCTATGCTATCGCTTATAACGGAACGCTCGCGGCATTGGATATGCGTTCAGGCCAAATCAAATGGAAACGTGATTTAGGTTCTGTTAACAACATGGTGCTTTCTGGCGAAAATCTTTACCTAGTCGACCAACATGACCGTGTGTTATCGGTTCGTAAAACAGATGGCGTCACGTTATGGACACAAGAAGATTTGCTTAACCGTGGTTTGACCGCACCTGAAATGTACAATGGTTACATTGTTGTTGGTGATAAAGAAGGTTATCTACACTGGTTAGACATGAGTACGGGCGGTTTTGTGGCACAAAACAAAATCAACAGCTCAGGGCTACATAGTCGTCCAGTTGTTGCTAGCGATAAGCTAATGGTTCAGGCAAGAAACGGCACAGTTTATCTGTTGACGCGTTAATTTCCTGACAAGCTGCGAATTTCCCGATAAAATCAACGGTTCCTGATGACAGGAACCGTTTCGTTTTTTGTTTTCTGAGTCAGTTTTACTGAAAACTTAGAATTCTTTTAGTTAATTAAAGTTGTGAGGCATCAAATAATGATACCCGTCGTAGCGCTGGTTGGGCGTCCAAACGTAGGAAAATCCACGTTATTTAACCGATTAACCCGTACCCGTGATGCACTGGTAGCGGATTTTCCTGGTCTGACTCGTGATCGTAAATATGGTCGTGCTGAGATTGAAGGGCATGAATTTATTATTATCGACACAGGTGGTATCGATGGTACAGAAGAAGGCGTCGAAACACATATGGCGGCTCAATCTCTGCAAGCCATTGAAGAGGCTGATGTCGTACTGTTTATGGTCGATGCCCGTGCAGGGTTAATGCCTGCTGATGAAGGGATCGCAAAACACTTACGTAGCCGTAAGAAAAAAACCTATCTTGTTGCTAATAAGACCGATGGTATTGATGCAAATACCGTTATCGGTGATTTTTATGCGTTAGGCCTTGGTGAAATTTATTCCATTGCGGCATCACATGGCCGTGGTGTAAGTCAGTTAATCGAACACTCATTAAAACCTTTCATTGAAACCGAAGATGAAGAAATAGAACTGACTGAAGAAGAAGAAAATGCAGCTTATTGGGCAGCACAAGAAGCTGAGAACGAATTTGTCGAAGAAGAAGATGACTTTGACCCAACGACCTTACCAATTAAATTAGCTATTGTTGGTCGTCCGAATGTGGGTAAATCTACACTGACTAACCGAATTCTTGGTGAAGAGCGTGTCATTGTATTTGATATGCCGGGTACGACACGTGACAGTATTTATATCCCGATGGAACGTGATGAGCGTGAATATATCCTGATTGATACCGCAGGGGTACGTAAGCGCGGGAAAGTAACGGAAACCGTTGAGAAATTCTCAGTAATCAAAACACTAAAAGCGATTGAAGATGCTAACGTTGTCTTGTTGGTTATCGATGCGCGTGAAGGTATTTCCGATCAAGATTTGTCACTGTTAGGTTTCATTTTAAATGCAGGTCGCTCACTGGTGATTGCGGTCAACAAATGGGATGGCATGAAGCCTGAAGATCGTGAGCATGTGAAAGATATGCTTGAATTGCGTCTAGGTTTCGTTGATTTTGCGCGTATTCACTTTATTTCAGCACTTCACGGTAGTGGTGTTGGTAACTTATTTGACTCAGTGCAAGAAGCTTATGAGTCAGCAACTCGCCGCGTCGGAACTGCAATGTTAACACGCATCATGAAAATGGCGGAAGATGAGCATCAGCCTCCATTAATTCGTGGTCGTCGTGTGAAAATGAAATATGCGCATGCGGGGGGGCATAACCCACCAATCGTGGTTATTCATGGTAACCAAGTATCTGATTTACCTGATAGCTATAAACGTTATCTGATGAATTATTTCCGTCGTTCTTTAAAAGTGATGGGAACACCAATTCGTATTCAATTCAAAGAGGGTGAAAACCCGTATGCGAATAAGAAAAATCAGTTAACTGCAACTCAGTTGCGTAAACGTAAGCGCTTGATGCAGCATTTGAAAAAATAATCACCTTAATTGGTCTCATGAAGGTCATAAATATTCTTCGTGAAGTTTCGACAAAAGTTGTAGCAATTTAATGAATAGGCTCTTAATAGTTGGATAGCCAATTGTTGGGGCCTTTTTATTTTGAGTAACTTATTCTCAGGGCTACGATTGGTGAATTGATTTGACTCATATAATTAAGTCGATATATATACTAGTATATATCGACTTAATTATATGGTACTTATGATGAAAAAATTATTAACTGGATTGGTTGTTCTTGCACTTTCCTTTACCTGTCAGGCGGAACGCGAATTTACTGATCAACTTGGACGTAAAGTTATTATTGATGATACGGTAGAGAGAGTTGCTGTTCTTCAACATCAAACACTTAACCTTTTAGTTCAAATGGATGCGACAGATAAAATTGTCGGAGTTATGGGTAATTGGCGAGAACAATTAGGAAAAAACTACGAAAGACTCGCGCCTAAATTGACTGGGTTGCCAAATATCGGTGATCTTAAAACAGTCAACTTAGAAAGTTTGGTACAGCTAAAGCCACAGGTGGTGTTTGTAACTAACTATGCCCCTCAAGAGATGATCGACAAAATTACCAATGTAGGTATCCCAGTTGTCGCTATTTCTCTGCAAAAAGATAACGGCAGTAAAGCGAAGAATAATCTGAACCCAGAGCTAGAGGATGAAGAGCAAGCTTATAATGAAGGACTAAAAGAAGGTATTACTCTAATCGGTGATATTGTCAATAAATCAGATAACGCACACAGCCTGATTAAAGAAACGTTTGATAGCAGAGACTTAGTTGCCCAAAGATTAAAGGATATCCCTGAGGATAAAAGAATTAGGGCATACATGGCGAATCCTGAGCTAACCACATATGGTTCTGGTAAATATACCGGTTTAATGATGAAACATGCCGGCGCCATGAATGTTGCAGCGGCAACCATTAAGGGCTATAAACAAGTTTCGCTTGAGCAAGTAATTAGTTGGGATCCTGAAGTTATTTTTATTCAAGATCGTTACCCTAATGTTGTCGATGAAATTAACAATGATCCACGTTGGCAGGTCATTGATGCAGTCAAAAATAAACGAGTTTATTTAATGCCTGAATATGCTAAAGCTTGGGGTTATCCGATGCCTGAAGCGATGGCTATTGGGGAATTATGGATGGCGAAAAAACTATACCCTGAGAAATTTGCGGATATTGATGTTGATACCGCCGCCAATAATTGGTATCAGACGTTTTACCGCGTTCAATATAAAGATAATAAATAAAATGCACATCATGGCTGCGGGTAGTTTACGGGGAGCATTATCGACCATAATCGGTAATTTTATAAACAGTTACGATTATCCCATCACTTGTGAATTTGGCCCTGCCGGATTACTTAGCCAAAAAGTAATTAATGGTGCAGTTTGTGATCTCTTTTTGTCAGCGGATAAATCTCATCCAATGTCAATGCTTGAGCTAGGAATGGCTCAAGTAATTCAACCTTTTATTGGTAATCAACTGGGGATCACAACAACGCCTCAACTCGCAAGACAATATCCAAATTGGCTTCAGCTACTTGGAAGCTCAGAATTAATCATTGGCACATCAACTCCGAAGGATGATCCTTGTGGTGATTATGTCGTGCAACTGTATAAAAAAATTAATCAAGATTACCCTCAATTGGCTGAAAATATTAACTTAAGAACACGTCAGCTTGTTGGGGGGAAAACAACAGCTTCAATTCCCGCCGGTTTACTTGCATCTGAATGGTTAATTAACACGAAACAAGCAGATATTTTTATTGGTTATCATCATTATCATAAAAAAATCGCACAAATTTCACAGCTTGCGACTGTTGTGATCCCTGATGAGTACAACATCAATGCTATTTACTATATGGCACAGCTAAACTCTTCCGCTGAAATTTTTGCGTTGTACCTTATGCAACCAGAATCGAGGGGTATTTTTATTGAAAACGGTTTTATACCATTGTGAATAGCCGCCCATTAATTTAAGTATATATAGCTATCTTGGTGGCGCTAAACACAGCTCACGACTTGATATTATCAATGGTCACGATTAGGTATTATCAAGTGTGAAGTATATTAAGCTAAAACTAACTGGCCTGACTCTGATAGAATAGCGAAAAAATGGGCTTCACATGCCGTTTAACTAAAATATCCAACTTTCTTAAAGCTGCTCATGAAGCTGTTATGGCTTTTCAGTCGCTATTAATTGTTATTTCTGGGTTAATCGATAAGTCTGGATAGACTCACTCATTTATTAACCCCATATTATGCAGATTACAGAGGGTAACCATGCAAATTCAATCTTCTACACGTCTCAACAAATACATTAGTGAGAGTGGTATTTGCTCAAGACGTGATGCGGATCGTTACATTGAACAAGGTAATGTCTTCATTAATGGCAAGCGGGCAGCCATTGGCGATCAAGTATTTAGTGGTGATGTTGTTAAAGTTAATGGACAACTTATCGAGCCAAGAAATGAAGATGATTTAGTGTTAATTGCACTGAATAAACCCGTGGGTATTGTTAGTACAACGGAAAGCGGCGAAAAAGACAATATTGTTGATTACGTCAATCATAGCAAGCGTGTTTTCCCTATTGGTCGACTGGATAAAGATTCACAAGGTTTGATTTTTCTTACTAACCACGGGGATTTAGTGAATAAAATCTTACGTGCTGGTAATGATCATGAAAAAGAGTATTTGGTCACAGTGAATAAACCTGTTACGGATGATTTTATTCGTGGTATGGGAGCTGGTGTACCAATACTGGGCACGATGACTAAAAAATGTAAGGTGAAAAAAGAAGCACCTTTTGTCTTTCGTATCACATTAGTGCAAGGTTTAAACCGTCAAATTCGTCGTATGTGTGAACATTTTGGTTTTGAAGTCACTAAGCTAGAACGTGTTCGTATTATGAATGTGGGTCTTTCCGGTATTCCACTGGGAGAATGGCGTGATTTGACTGATGATGAGCTAATTAAGTTATTTGATATGATTGAAAAGTCAGAGTCTGATGTTAAACCAAAAAAAGCATCAAAACCAAAAACAGCAACAGCGGCGAAAAGTAGCCATAAGCCCACGACGGCAAATAAACCAAAAGCCAATACAGACACTTCATCTCGCAAGCGCTTTACGGAACCTGGTCGTAAAAAGAAAAAACGTTAGTTTAAACAAGTGATTTTTTATATGAATGTCAGCCGTATCTTATGGCTGACAAGTTATGATATTTCTAATATAAAAAACTTAAACGTTGATACCTACATCTTGCCAACTTTTACGTGTTAGTTCTGAAATTCTAGAACCAAATTCATCGTTAGCGACTTGAACAGTCACCTCTGCAAACTCATTAAAATTTGTATTATATTTGATGTCTGAATGATACATGGTTGCTACCCAAATTTTACCCGCGATATCCCATGAGTACCCACCTAATTCGGTGGCAAGTAGATAGAATGCTTTGTTTGGGATCCCCGAATTAATGTGTACACCTCCGTTATCTTGATTACTCGTTAAATTAACGTAATCACGCATATGTCCGACTTGTCTGTCGTAATTAGAGTCTGAAAAACGATATGCTGAGCCGGGATCAGACATAGAACGTAAAGCGCGTGCAGCCGTTTTATCAAGGAAAATGTTTTCAGCAAGTAGCCAATTTGATTGTAATGAAGTCTCATTAGAGACATATTGTTTGATCATCATACCAATTACATCTGCAACTGACTCATTGAGTGCACCTGATTGAAATAAATAATCAAAATCACTCGTAAAGGTAATAAAACCATGGGTTAGTTCATGCGCAATGATATCAATATCATTATAAAATTCACCGAAATTAACTCGGTCGCCATCACCAAAAAATATCGCCTGTGAATTCCAAAATGCATTAGCGTAATCTTTTCTAAAGTGGATGACTGCATTTAGCTGCGAATCACAACCAAACATCTTATCAATCCCCAATACGTCTTTATAAAACGTACGAATACTACCAATGGCATCATAAACAAGTTGTGCGGCTTTAGAAGGCGCGGATTGGTCACCTTCTATCATGATAACTTGATAATCTTCATGTGGCATATGACGTTCGTAGGGTTTAGGCGGCTTTGTATCAAGTGAAACATCTGAATGAGAGCAGATTGGCATTTCGGAATGGTAGTGCCAGTATAATTCATCTTTTTGCTTGGCATCTCGGATAATTCTCTCATAGTTACTGCCGGGTTTTGCTGATTGAGTAAATAAATTTTTCAGAGTGTTAGCATCGTCTTTAGAGTAACTATGACTCATAAGCTCATCGATATGCAGTCGTGTAGATTGCAATCTTGGAGATTGAGATTGTTGATAGAAATTATCAACCAAGTACGGAGGTAAAAATGAACGACCAAGAATTTTACTCATAAATAGACTCCATTTCGTTTGTGGAAATGGAATCATATGACACAACAGTTACGATGTAATAACTTGATAATTATTAAAAATAACTATTTTTTATCAGTTAAATAGCCAATAGATATCGCAATTTTTTTAATGGTAGATTCTACCGCTATTTGCTTAGCCAATCTTTTTTATGGACCAAAAAATCTGTGTATAATTTTGCTTCGGCACTGCCCGGCTCAGGATGGTAGTCATATTCCCAACGCACTAAAGGTGGCATCGACATTAAAATAGACTCGGTTCGCCCACCACTTTGTAAACCAAAAAGAGTGCCTCTATCCCAAACTAAATTAAATTCCACATATCGACCTCGTCGATAAAGTTGAAATTGGCGTTCTCTTTCACCCCATGAATGATGATGGCGTTTTTCAACAATAGGAATATAAGCATCAAGAAAGCCTTTTCCTACGTCTTGTGTGAAATTGAAGCAAGATTCGAAGTCTGGCTGATTTAGGTCATCATAAAATAGCCCACCGATACCTCGCGGTTCATTGCGATGCTTTAAGAAAAAGTAATCATCACACCAATCTTTATATTTAGCATAAGTATCTGAACCATATGGCATGCAGAGCTCTTTAGCAACGGTATGCCAGTGAACCATATCTTCTTCAAACCCGTAATAGGGCGTTAAGTCAAAACCACCACCAAACCACCAAACAGGTTCATGGCCTTCTTTTTCGGCAATAAAAAATCGAACATTAGCATGTGAAGTGGGGATATAAGGGTTAAGAGGGTGGATCACGAGTGATACGCCCATCGCTTGGTAGCTACGACCAGCTAATTCTGGACGGTGTGCGGTTGCTGAACTTGGAAGTTGCGCACCTTGAATATGTGAAAAGTTAACACCAGCTTGCTCAAAAATAGCTCCTTGAGCTAATACGCGGCTGCGGCCACCACCACCTTCTGCACGTTCCCATGTTTGTTCAAGGAAGGTTTCCTTACCATCTAGTTCAGTGATTTTTTTGCAAATAGTCTCTTGTAAGCCGAGTAAAAAGGCTTTAACTCGACAGATATCTGGGTAATTCATTGTTTTCCAATAGGACAGTCGGTAAAAAAAGTGAACAAAGTATACCCCGTTGAGCTAAAAAAGGCATATTCAATATTGATTGTGCTTAAAAAGCAGTGATAATGGCATAAAGCTCAGTTAAAACGGGTCATTGTTATGGAAATACGAATCTTCCGCCAAAGTGATTTTGAGGAAGTTATTACATTGTGGGAACGTTGTGATTTAAACGAGTTTGGAGGGGATCCTGAACTTGATATAGAACGTAAACTTCAGTGTGGTGCTGATCTTTTTCTTGTTGCTGAAGTGGCAGGAGAGGTCGTTGGAACAGTTATGGGGGGTTATGATGGGATCAGAGGAACTGCGTGTTATCTTGCAGTCCATCCAGAATATCGTGGCCGAGGTATTGCGAATGCACTCGTGAGCCGACTAGAAAAAAAATTACGAGCCAGAGGCTGTGGCCGAATTGAACTTTTAGTGAGCGAAGAGTCTGATGCCGCTATTTGTATGTTTGAAAAAATGTTGTATGAAGAAGAGCAACCGGTACGGCTAATTTATGCTAAAAATCTGGCAAACGATTTGGATTTTTAAGTCTGTTGCATGTTTATTTAGGTCTCGGCTGGAATGTTTCAGAGAATAGGTTGTCACACTGATGTCTGTTAATTTTCACTAAAAGAACAAGCACATTAAAAAACCGAGGATGATATGCCGAAAAGTGCAATGATGAAGGTCTCTCAGATAGCCACATTAAGTGGTGTGCTGCTGCTGTCTGGTTGCGCAGGCTCAGGGAGTTTTTGGTCTACTCTTTCACCAATGAATTGGTTTGGTAGTTCGATAATAGCTAAAGCAACAGGTGTTGGTGGGATCACTAGCCTCACTCCCATGAAAGCGGATACCATTAAAGAACAGCTAGATAACCGATATACAATACGCAGCGGGATGCAAACTGAACAAGGTGAAATAGTGACTGTATTTCAAGGCATTAATGATAACGAAGTAAAAATCGAAGTCATTGGTCCTGAGAATGGCAACGTGTCACGTATTATTGTTAGTGATCCTAAAATTGCTACTGAATGGGGAACTAAAATAGGTTCACAATTTAGTGATATTTATGAGAAAGCATTTGGTTCTTGTAAATTGGGTGAATTAGTTAAGGATCAACCAACCGTCGAATGTGTTGCACCAGAAAGCTCAAATATCATCTACAGTTTTAATGGAAAATGGCAAGGGCCAGAAGGGTTGATGCCACCTGACGATGAATTAAAAAGCTGGGAAGTTTCACAGATTATCTGGAAAAAGTAATTCAGCCTTATTAGTTATGTGCTTAATATTGTAAATAAAGCCCGATAGGCAGCTTACCGCGCTATTTTTATCAGTGAGCGCCGTAACACCCCGTCCTTTTGAAGTGACCCCTTCAATTTAGACTAAAAGAGTCCAACTTTATGGGGGCACTTCACTTTAGGGAGGGGAATAGTCAAGGAGTCTTGCGTTAAAACAAGATGTAAATAGCCAGTAATGAGATATTATAATCAGATGTTTATAAAATAAATTATTTAAAGAGGTTGATTAAGATGTCTCATTCACAGAGCGGTATTATGAAAGATCATAGCCGTTTCGGTATTTTCATTGAAGCAATGGTACAAGGTTCGTTGGAAGATGTTAAAGCGGGATGCCAGCGATTCGTTGATGCTCTAACGCATTTACAAGAACAATATTCAGCGGATCGTCTAGGTGCTGTTATTGCATTTGGTTCTGATGTTTGGAAGCAATTATCATCCACTGAAAGTGCCCCAGAGTTGAAACCATTTCGCCCTTTAGGCAAAGGGCTTGCACCAGCAACCCAAAGAGATTTATTTATTCATATCCAGTCTCAGCGTCATGATATTAACTTTTCACTAGCGCAAGCGGCACTGAAAGCCTTTGGCTCATCAATTAAAGTGGAAGAAGAAATTCACGGCTTCCGTTGGGTTGAGGAGCGTGATTTAAGCGGCTTTATTGATGGTACAGAGAACCCTCAAGGGGAAGAAATCCCAGAAGTCGCACTGATTGCAGATGGCATTGATATGGGCGGAAGCTATATTCTCGTTCAGCGTTATGAACATAGTTTGAATAAGTGGGATCGTTTTTCTGAGCAAGAACAGGAAAAAATGATTGGTCGCACAAAGAAAGATAGCGTTGAGCTAGATGAAAGTGAACGTAATGTCACTTCGCATGTTTCCCGTGTTGTGGTTGAAGAAAATGGCGAAGAGCTATCAATTATGCGTCATAGCTTGCCTTATGGTACTGCAAGTGGGAAACATGGCTTATTCTTCCTTGCTTATTGTGCTCGCTTGCATAATATCGAACAACAACTTCTTAGCATGTTTGGCGAGAAAGATGGCAAATATGATGATCTTCTACGTATGACAAAAGCGGTGACGGGTAGTTATTATTTCGCTCCTTCTATCGACACTTTACTCTCTTTATAAAAATTCCTAATTGCTGCTGCATGGAAGCGGTAGCCTATTTCTCCATTAATTGTTCATTCTCCTCATACTTCAAATTACCTTTTATATACTGCCAACAAATGGCTAACCATCATCGATATGAACTCGTCCATTTCTCATTTATTGGAGGGTATTTAAACTAAATCATTTATAAAACGAATGATTATTGGTTATATACCGACCATTTCTTGTTGGTCATGAATTGAACTCATGCAGGCAACTCATTGATAATCTATTGATGTTTTCCACTTATCGCGATAGTTTCTTGATTATATTAATTTGATATATCAAATGGCGATTGATAACTACACAGTTATAATCAAAGCAGATAAAGTAACTTCATTGAGTGGAGTTTTGGTTTAGTAACGAATAGGTGCCTAATGAAGAAAATATTTATAAAGAAAACGGCTTTAGCGAGTATCGCAACATTTTCGCTTTTTGGTAGCGCGCCATTAGTTGCAGCTGAATTACTCAACAGTTCTTATGATATTGCGCGAGAACTTTTTGTTGAACTGAATCCACAATTTGAAAAACAGTGGAATGAGCAACATCCAGATGACAAATTGACGATCAAGCAATCGCACGCAGGGTCATCAAAACAAGCCTTAGCTATCTTACAGGGATTGAAGGCGGATGTAGTGACTTATAACCAAGTTACAGATGTACAAATCTTACATGATAAAGGCAACTTGATCCCAGAAAATTGGCAATCACGTTTACCTAACAATAGTTCACCTTATTACTCCACCATGGCGTTTTTAGTCCGTAAAGATAATCCTAAAGGCATCAAAACCTGGGATGATTTATCTCGTGAAGATGTGAAATTAATTTTTCCTAACCCAAAAACATCGGGTAACGGCCGTTATACCTATTTAGCAGCGTGGGGAGCTTACGCACAAGAAAACAAAGGTGATGAAAAGAAAACTCACGAACAAATGAAACAATTTTTGAAAAACGTAGAGGTTTTTGACACCGGAGGTCGTGGTGCAACAACTTCATTTATTGAAAGAGGATTAGGTGATGTCCTGATCAGTTTTGAATCTGAAGTTAATAATATTCGCCACCAATATGGTGAGTCAGAATACGAAGTGATTGTACCTCCGGTCGATATTTTGGCTGAGTTTCCTGTTACGTGGGTAGATAAAAACGTACAAAAAAACGGTACTGAAGATGTGGCGAAAGCTTACCTTAATTACCTCTACAGCCCAAAAGCACAAGAAATTATTACTAGCTTTAATTATCGCGTAAACGATAAAAATGTGATGGCGGCAAATAAAGCTAAGTTTCCTGAAACGCGTTTATTTACCGTTGAATCTCAGTTTGGGAGCTGGCCAAAAGTTATGGAAACTCATTTTGCAACGAATGGTCAATTTGACAAGTTAATGGAAGAAGGTCGCCGTTAATGCGCAAGTCAGGGAAGCGTTTTCTGCCGGGATTTGGCCTAACGCTAGGTAGCAGCTTGTTTTATACCTGTTTGATCTTGCTACTACCTTTGAGTGCGTTAGTTATTCAATTGTCTGAGATGACATGGCAGCAATATTGGGCTGTGATCAGCTATCCACAAGTTGTTGCAGCTTACAAGGTGACACTGCTCGCAGCGTTGGTTGCAAGCTTGTTTAATGCAGTGTTTGGTATGTTACTCGCTTGGATTATAACGCGTTATCGTTTTCCTGGCCGTGCTTTTTTAGATGGGCTTGTTGATCTGCCTTTTGCTTTACCTACTGCCGTCGCAGGCTTAACCCTTGCAACATTGTTTGCTGCATCAGGTTGGTATGGTCAATATTTGCACCAATATGATATTAAAGTCGTGAATACTTGGATTGGTATTGCTGTTGCGATGGCTTTTACGAGTATTCCATTCGTTGTTAGAACGGTTCAGCCTGTATTGGAAGAGCTGGGCCCTGAATATGAAGAGGCGGCACAAACTTTAGGCGCTAGTCGTTGGCAAACATTTCGTCGTGTTGTATTGCCTGAGGTTTCGCCAGCACTACTGGCAGGTACGGTGCTTTCTTTTACGAGAAGCTTGGGGGAGTTCGGCGCCATTATCTTTATTGCCGGTAATATTGCATGGCAAACAGAAGTCGTCTCATTAATGATTTTCAGTCAACTCCAGCAATTTGACTATCCTGCTGCGAGTGCAATTGCTTCTGTTATCTTAGCGGCTTCTTTATTGCTGTTATTTAGTGTCAATATTGTGCAAAGCCGTTTTGGCAAAAGATTGGGAGGTAAATAATGGCTCAGATTACGCCAATCACTGAAACCTCACGTTTGCCAATCAATTGGGCTAAATGGTTCCTTATTGCGACAGGGCTTTTGTTATCAGTGGCATTGTTAGTTATTCCTATCATTTGGATATTTATGACGGCATTTTCGAAGGGATTAGATGCCGTTCTGATGAATTTAAATAATTCAGATATGCTGCATGCCATTGGTCTAACGGTGTTGATTGCGTTGATAACGGTTCCTGTAAATTTAATTTTCGGCACCATGCTAGCATGGTTAGTCACTCGCTTTCAGTTTCCGGGTAGGCAGTTGTTATTAACGCTGGTGGATATTCCTTTTGCAGTATCGCCAGTGGTTGCAGGTTTACTTTATCTACTTTTTTATGGTTCTAACAGCTGGTTTGGTGGCTGGTTAGAAGGTTTTGATATCCAACTGATGTTCTCATGGCCGGGAATGGCTTTAGTGACTATTTTTGTGACTTGCCCGTTTGTTGTTAGGGAATTAGTGCCACTGATGTTGAGTCAAGGAAGTCAAGAAGATGAGGCTGCTGTGTTACTTGGTGCATCAGGTTGGAAAATGTTTTGGCATGTGACGCTACCAAATATTCGCTGGGCACTGCTTTATGGTGTTGTTTTGACCAATGCACGAGCAATTGGGGAGTTTGGTGCCGTTTCTGTTGTTTCAGGTTCGATTCGTGGCGAAACTTACACCTTGCCACTTCAAGTTGAGCTTTTATATCAAGATTACAATACGGTGGGGGCGTTTACCGCTGCCGCCATTCTTGCTGTGATGGCAATTATCACTTTAATTATCAAAAGTGCATTGCAATGGCATCTGAGTCGACAGCAATCCGAATAGGAGTTAATGACTATGAGTATTCAAATCGAAAAAATCGGAAAGTTATTTGGTGGGACGCAGGTGCTAAAGGATATTTCATTAGATATTACATCCGGTGAAATGGTTGCATTGCTTGGGCCATCCGGCTCGGGGAAAACGACGCTATTACGGATTATTGCGGGTTTAGAACATCATAGCCATGGATCGTTACGCTTTCATGGGCAGGATGTTAGCCGAACCCACGCTAAAGATCGGCGTGTTGGCTTCGTTTTCCAACATTACGCATTATTTCGTCATATGACGGTATTTGATAATATCGCTTTTGGATTAACGGTTATCCCAAGAAAAGATCGCCCATCATCACAAGCTATTAAGCAAAAAGTAATGCAGTTACTGGAAATGGTGCAATTGTCTCATTTGGCATCTCGCTTTCCATCCCAACTTTCTGGTGGGCAGAAGCAACGTGTTGCACTGGCACGCGCACTCGCCGTTGAGCCTCAAATTTTATTATTGGATGAGCCATTTGGTGCTTTAGATGCACAAGTTCGTATTGAATTACGCCGTTGGTTACGTCAACTTCATGAAGAATTGAAATTTACCAGTGTATTCGTGACTCATGATCAAGAAGAAGCGATGGAAGTGGCGGATAGAATTGTTGTCATGAGCCAAGGTCATGTTGAGCAAGTGGGGACACCGGATGATATTTGGCAGCGTCCCGAAACGCGTTTTGTATTAGAGTTTATGGGGGAGGTTAATCAGCTTCACGGCCAAATTAAAGGGGCTCAATTGCATATCGATGGCTATGATTTTCCTTTACATCATACGAGTGCTCATCAAGGTGAAGTGGATGTTTTCCTACGCCCATGGGATATCACTTTATCAAAAGAAGCTGACGAGCAGCATCGCCTACCTGTTCGAGTGATTGAGTCAGGGCCAAGAGGTCATTTTTGGCAATTAACGGCTCAGCCTATCGGTTGGGGAAATGACCTGCTTTCTATAGTTTGGCAATCATCTAAAGCTATTCCTGTTCGTGGTGAAAGTTACTTTCTGGGTAGCCAGCAAGCTAAAATTTACCAAGGTGAAAATGAATTATTCTTTCCTCAATTAGCCCAAAGTGCTTAAATTTAGCGCATTTTTGATTGCGCCAGTGGAACATACTCTATTGGCGTAATTCCTTCAGTGATACTCAAAATACGTCTGGTAACATATCTAGGCTAATTCGCTCTTTTCAATGCTATTGAGTAATCGTTAATAAGTTAACTAATAACGTTTCTAACTCCATTTTTCTACAAATTGTATCGTGAAAAGTTAGGCATTGTTGAGCATCTTAATGATGAAAAATTAACAATAATGATAGTAGCATGTAGTGTGACATGTCACGTTTTGTGGTGATAAGGTATTTTGAATACTTAATATTTTCACTATAAAACGTACTATATTTATTTATTTTCAAGGTATTATATTTTTAGCCTCGTAGTCCATCAATTTACTTCTCAATTAAATGATTATAGATATATGCAAATTACAATTATGTAACTCAGCATTTTCTTTAGCGTCATGCTACAAATATAATTCCTCGAAATACCTTATCAGTATTGATTAATATGTATTAAATCTTTCCTAAAGAGTGAATAGAATTTCGCTATATCGATTATAGTAATAAGCTAAACCAGAATTATTAATTACTGAAATATAAGTGAATTTTTTTCATGCTGGTAATTTATATGTGTTGGGATACTATCTATATCTATAATAATGTCGATTATAGATAAATAGAATAAGGAATAGAGAGTGGCAACTCTGGAACAGTTTATTGGTAATACTCCACTAGTTAAACTTCAGCGTTTAACACAAGGTATTGATGCTGAGATTTGGGTAAAACTAGAGGGTAATAACCCAGCGGGTTCGATCAAAGATAGAGCTGTTTATTCAATGATCACAGAGGCTGAAAAACGCGAAGAGATAAAGCAGGGTGATACGTTAATTGAAGCAACAAGTGGTAATACGGGTATCGCTTTATCAATGATAGCAGCAGTTAAAGGTTATCACTTAAAACTATTAATGCCTGACAATATGAGTAAAGAACGTCAAGCATCTATGAAAGCCTATGGCGCCGAACTTATTTTAGTTGGGCCTTCAGTCGGCATGGAAGGCGCTCGTGATCTTGCTAAAGAAATGGAAGCTCGTGGAGAAGGGAAAGTACTCGACCAATTTAATAATCCAGACAATCCGCTCGCGCATTTCAAGACAACAGGGCCTGAAATTTGGCAACAAACTCATGGACGTATCACCCACTTTGTTTCTAGTATGGGGACGACCGGAACAATTACAGGTGTGAGCCGTTATTTAAAATCTCAATCGAAAGATGTACAGATTATTGGCTTGCAGCCCGCAGAAAAAAGCCAAATTCCGGGGATTCGCCGCTGGTCACCAAACTACCTGCCGGGGATCTTCAATAAAGAATTAGTTGATAGTGTATTAGATGTTGATCAACAAGAAGCTGAAAACACGATGAGAGCACTTGCTAAGCAAGAGGGAATATTTTGTGGTGTTAGCTCCGGTGGTGCTGTTGCAGGGGCATTGAGGATTGCTAAAGCTAATCCGGGTGCTATGATTGTTGCCATTATGTGTGATAGAGGCGACCGCTATCTTTCCACTGGTGTATTTGATGTCTAAATGAATAACAATATAAAAAACCACCAGATGTTTTTTCAACTCATCTGATGGTTTTGTTGTTCGTTTTTAAAAAACGATGATACTACTTTTTGATTCGCATAATGACGGTTTCACCAACTGTCACTGAGCCGCTTAATTTAGTCAGTTCTTTAATTTCATCCATGTTAGAAATAACAACCGGAGTTAAAACTGATTTTGCTTTTTCTTCAAGTAGTGCAAGGTCAAACTCAATAATGAGATCACCTTTTTTAACTGACTGGCCTTCTTCCGCGATGCGTTTAAAGCCTTCGCCTTTTAGCTCTACAGTGTCAATACCAAAGTGAACAAATAGCTCAATACCATCATCAGACTCAATTGAAAATGCATGATTGGTTTCAAAAATTTTGCCAATAGTTCCATCTACTGGAGCGACAATTTTATTACCCGCAGGTTTGATAGCAATACCGTCACCAACAATTTTCTCGGCGAAAACAACGTCGGGAACATCTTCAATATTGACGATTTCACCTGATAAAGGTGCGATAATTTCAATACTTCCACTGCTATTTTTGTCATCCGAAACTAGTGATTTTAGTTTGTCAAACAGACCCATGGACCTTCTCCTAATCGTTTATATGGGACCGAACTAATGTGCTTTTCCTCGGGGCTATTGATCATTGCTGCTTATTTTCACTGAGCCAAATGGCTAAAATAATAGCAATTTTATTATGTTAGGTGCAAAGGTGATTAAAAAATCACCGTAAACCTAAACTGAAAATAAAAGCGCCCTTTGGGTTCGATTAAACGTGATTTTCGCTGTGTTGAGTGGCTCTTGCCTAGTTCACTAGACGGAGAACCACTCGCCTTACTCAAAAGACTTTTAATTCGAATAAAAACAGACCTTCAAAGTCCAACAACCCTTAGCATAACGTTTTTTCTTGAATAAAGGTATCAACAAGTTTCATCAATTCGTCAGCGGTTGGTTGCGCAAGTGCTTGCTCAGCCAATGCTTGGGTATCTGCAAAGTTCGCATTACGAATTAATTTCTTGATACGAGGGATCGAAATTGCGCTCATGCTAAATTCGTCTAACCCCATGCCAAGTAATAATAGGGTTGCACGCTCATCACCTGCTAATTCACCACACATTCCAGTCCATTTACCTTCCGCGTGTGATGCATCAATAACCTGTTTAATTAGGTTGAGGACAGCAGGTGACATTGGGTTATAGAGGTGCGAAATAAGCTCATTACCACGGTCAACAGCTAGCGTATACTGAGTGAGATCGTTTGTCCCAATGCTGAAAAAGTCAACTTCTTTTGCTAAATGATGAGCAATGACGGCAGCAGCAGGTGTTTCTACCATGACACCAACTTCAATTGATTCATCAAATGCTTTGCCTTCTTCACGTAATTGAGCTTTTAATATCTCAAGTTCTGCTTTCAGCTCTCGAACTTCCTCAACGGAAATAATCATCGGGAACATAATACGCAGTTTACCAAAACTTGAGGCTCTTAAAATAGCTCTTAATTGAGAATGTAAAATTTCTTTGCGGTCAAGGCAAATACGAATTGCACGCCAGCCTAAGAATGGGTTCTCTTCTTTTGGCAGATTCATGTATGGCAGGTCTTTATCACCACCGATATCCATAGTTCGCACAATGACTGCTTGGCTACCCATCGCTTCAGCAACTGCTTTATAAGCTTGGAATTGCTCTTCTTCAGTTGGCAGTGAGTCCCTATCCATAAATAGGAATTCAGTGCGGTATAAGCCAACGCCTTCAGCACCATTACGCTCAGCACCAGCCACATCGCGAACAGTACCAATGTTTGCACAGACTTCAACTTGATGACCATCAAGTGTGATTGCTGGTAAATCTTTTAATTTAGCCAGCTCAATTTGCTCTTGGTGATATTCTTCGTTGAATTTTTTCAGTGTGTCGATTTCAGTATCTGATGGATTTAAGTAAATTTTGTTGTTTACACCATCAAGAATAATGTAATCGCCATTTTTAATTTGGCTAGTCGCATCGGTCGTACCGACAATAGCAGGAAGCTCAAGTGAGCGAGCCATGATGGACGTATGTGATGTACGACCACCTAAATCAGTAATAAAACCTAAAACTTTATCAAGGTTTAGCTGCGCTGTTTCTGATGGAGTCAGGTCAGCTGCAACGAGAATAACTTCTTTGTCGATGGCACTTAAATCAACAATTGGCATACCTAGAATGTTTTTTAACAGACGTTTACCAATATCACGTACGTCTGCGGCACGCTCTTTTAAGTATTCATCATCAAGCGCTTCAAGGGCTTGAGCTTGGTCTTCAATGACAGAGTAAACTGCGGCATCTGCTGTTTTTTTGTCGCCCTTGATCAGTGCATAAATTTCTTGCTCAAGTTCTTCATCTTCCAACAGCATAATATGGCCTTCAAAAATCTCAGCTTTTTCCGCACCAAGATTTTTTTCGGCTTTCTCTTTTATGAGGGTGAGTTGTTCGGCTGATTTGTTACGCCCCTCAATAAAATGTTGAATCTCGGTTTCTATCTGGTCGTCAGCGATTTTTTTTGTGCTAACAATGATAGGATCTTCCTTGAGGAGTAAAGCCTGACCAAAAGCAAAACCTGGGGATACTAAAATTCCTGAAATCATAAAATTACCTTACTACTACGGCGGGTAGGTGTTCTGATGTTGAAGAGAAAACAGTAAATTTATCAGTATATAAACTGATATCCCTGAATACCAAGACTCAGGGATGAAGGATCAAAAAGGTAACACTGGCTCTCTTGCTAGCAAGATTATTCCAGTTCACCCATCAGTTTAACTAAATGTTCAACTGCTTGTTTTTCATCTTCGCCTTCGGCAGAAATCGTCACAACAGTACCTTGAGTCAAGCCAAGAGTTTGCAGCTTGAATAGGCTTTTCGCGCTAGCGGATTTGCCACCAGAAATCAAAGTAATATCAGAAGTGAATGCCTTGGCTTCTTTCACAAATTGAGCGGCTGGGCGAGTATGTAAGCCATTTGGTGCTGTAATAGTGACTTCTTGCTGGAACATATTATTTCCTCAATAACTTTAGTTTTTTATAATCACCCAGCTATTGTAGATTAAATATTCTGGGTTTGCG
This sequence comes from Providencia burhodogranariea DSM 19968, assembly GCF_000314855.2. Taxonomy (GTDB): domain Bacteria; phylum Pseudomonadota; class Gammaproteobacteria; order Enterobacterales; family Enterobacteriaceae; genus Providencia; species Providencia burhodogranariea. The sequence goes on from NZ_KB233222.1 coordinate 691,469, forward strand.
TATAGTTAGATTATGAACTGTTAAAAAGGTTTCCTACTTGTCGAGTATCAACACTTTTTCAGATAATCAGCCTAAATAATTCCGTTATATTAATCAAAGAAACTCTCAATTGGAGTAAGACTCTGACCGAAACTCGATTAATTTCGTGGCGCAAAATAATTACTATGTTTAATACTAAACCCGCGGTTAGAAATCATCTCAATCCGTGCTAAAGTTTGATCTATGCCACAAAAAAAGCACCAAATAGGTGCTTTTTTAACGAATAGTTAACGATTTTACAATTAATCAGCAGAAAGATCTGCGAAGAGTACTGTAGATAAATAACGCTCACCTGATGAAGGTAAAATAACAACAATGTTCTTATCTTTAAATTCAGGCTCAGCGGCTAATTTAACTGCTGCTGCAATTGCAGCACCAGAAGATATTCCAGCGAGGATACCTTCATTTTCCATCAATTCACGAGCTGTGTTGATGGCTTCGTCATCGGTAATTTTGAACACTCTATCAATCAGTGATACATCTAAGTTTCCTGGAATGAAACCAGCGCCGATCCCTTGAATTTTATGTGGGCCGGGTTTAACTTCTTCACCTGCGATAGTTTGGCTAATGACTGGGGATGTTGCTGGTTCAACGGCAACGATAGTGACATCTTTCCCTTTGGTATTTTTTAAATAACGAGCAATACCTGTGATAGTTCCACCGGTACCAACACCCGCAATTATTGCATCAACATTACCGTCAGTATCTTCCCAAATCTCAGGCCCGGTCGTTTTTTCATGGATTTCAGGGTTAGCAGGGTTATTGAACTGTTGCAGTAAGATATATTTATTCGGATCACTTTTAACTATCTCTTCTGCTTTTTCAATCGCGCCTTTCATTCCTTTAGCACCCTCAGTTAATACAAGGGTAGCGCCTAATGCTTTAAGCAGCTTACGACGTTCTATACTCATGGTTTCAGGCATTGTGAGCGTTAGCTTGTAGCCTCTAGCTGCTGCAACATAAGCGAGAGCAATACCTGTGTTTCCACTCGTTGGTTCAACGAGTTCTTTCTCTTTGGTGAGAATGCCTTTTTTTTCAGCATCCCAAATCATATTCGCACCAATGCGGCATTTAACGCTGAAACTTGGATTTCGTGATTCGATTTTGGCTAAAATATTACCAGTACCAAAGTGTTTTAAGCGTACTAATGGGGTATGACCAATGGTTAACGAATTATCATCATAAATTTTACTCATGGGATATCCTTAGAATCAGGCAATTAGCCAATTAAAACTGAGAAATTGGAAGTAAGATTGATTTCAACATACGTGAACTCGTCATTATTGCAAATATGAATTAAGACTAAGCTTATAACGCTTAGTTATTTTATACAAAAAAGTTCTAAGTAAAAGGTTATTTATTAAATAGTGGACACTCAAATATGTCATGTTCATGAGAACAGCAGGGTAGGGATAAAAGCAAAAAAGCGCGAGTTATGCTCGCGCTTTTACAAGTAGGTAATATAACATAAAATCAGTAGCGAGCGTGACGAATGCGGTAGCGGTCGACCCACATTAACGTGGCCCCACACACAGCAACAGGCATGATCAGTAAATTGATGATAGGGATCATCATGAGTAAACTCACAGTGCTACCAAATTGAATGTTCTTCATACGGTCGTTTGCTAACGTTTGTTTCATTTCTTTAAAGCCAACACGATGATTATCGAATGGGTAATCACAATATTGAACTGACATCATCCAAGCGCCAAATAGGAACCACAGAACAGGCGCCACGGTTTGCCCAACGCCGGGAATAAGGAACAGTATCAATATACCGATTGCTCGTGGGAGATAATAACCAATTCTGACAAATTCCCGCTTTAGCATGCGAGGAACATCTTTAAGCAGGTCAGCCATACCAGCATCTGGAGCCGGAATACCAGTTAAATCAGCCTCGAGCTTCTCAGATAGCCAGCCATTAAAAGGAGCCGCAATAATATTGGCAATGGTACTAAAAAAATAGGTGAAGACCAGCAGGATGGAAATGACGGCAAGTGGCCAGATTAAATAATTAAGCCATTGTAACCAGTTAGGGATATAGCTCATAACTTGGTCAATCCAGCCGCCGAGCTTGCCATATAACCACCAAAATGCGCCACCAAGAAAGATAATGTTGGCTAAAAGGGGCAAAATAACAAAACGTTTTATACCAGGACGCGTAACAAGTCGCCATCCTTGAGCGAAATAATAAAAACCAGAATGGTCTTTTTGTTGCGAATCTGTCGATTGAGTCATACTTCTTATTCACTCCTTTACGATTGACCATGTATCATATAGATAGGATTTTAGGCTGACTAGTCATTATTTGCTTAAAAAAACAGCAAACGATAGCAGAATTGTCTCTTTCTTATAAGAAAATCGTTCAGAGGGTTGCACTTAGATCGTTTGACAAATAATCTTAGGGAGTATTCGTTATATTTCAAGTCACATAATTTGTTTTTTAGCATAGTATGGTGCTAGCTATCCGAATTACAGTCTAACTCTATGCTCATAGGGATTTTTCATCGGAATAGTATTGCTCTTTCCTATATGTAACTTGATTTATTATGGGTACTGTTTCTGCCGTGGTGGCATCATCATTCAACAATTAGAGATAGCAGCGATGCAGGATTTGCGTCTGATATTAGTGGTCGTAGGTGCGATAGCCATAGTCGCTTTATTACTGCATGGTTTATGGACCAGCCGTAAAGAGCGCTCAAGGTTATTCCGTGATCGTCCCGTAAAACGCCGAAAACATGACAGCCAGGATAAATCATCGAATGAAGAAGATGATGATTCTGCATTATTTACTGAAACCAACGCCGTGGAGCCACCAGTCTCTAAGCCGGTTGCTTCTGAGCCTGCGCATCAGGTACAAGAACAGCGTCGTGTCGAACCTGATTTGCCATCCATTTCACTGTCTGCTCATGACACTGAGCCTGAATTAAAAGTAGCTCCGGAACGTTCAGATTCCGTTGAATCTGCGCATGTACCTCGTGTTGAACCACGTGTTGATATGGAGAGTGAACAACCTCCAGTGAAAGTTGCACCTCAGCAACCTCAAGCGTCACAATCTACAGCTACACCAAAATTGCATTCGAATAGCGCGCAAGAACAACCTGAATTAGATTTAGAAACCAATAAAAATACTGAGGGGCAACAGCAAATTCATCATGAACAGGAACCGGAGAACACTGAGAAGAAAGCTGAACAACCGAAAGATCCATCTCCAGCAAACAACAAGGAGACGGTACTGGTTCTTCATGTAGCAGCACATCATGAGCAAGTTCTTCAAGGTGATGTATTGTTACAAAGCATCCTTCAAGCTGGGTTTCAATTCGGTGAAATGCATATTTTTCATCGCCATGTACACCCATCGGGTACAGGGCCAGTATTGTTTAGTCTTGCAAATATGGTTAAACCGGGTTCTTTTAACCCAGAAACTATGTCTGAATTTACTACGCCAGGTGTCTCCATGTTCATGATGGTGCCTTCTTATGGTGATTCAGCGCAAAACTTTAAATTAATGTTGCAAGCAGCACAACGTATTGCCTCTGATGCAGGAGGGGTCGTTCTTGATGATGAACGCAAACTACTTACACCTCAGAAGATTGAGGTATACCATGCTAGAATTCGCAATACATTGAATTAAATATCAGAATTAACTAAACCTCCTTAACTGGGGGTTTTTTATCTTTATTGGTGGAACATGACGACAAAACAACATCTCGACGCGCTGAAACAGCAATTACGCCATCACGAATATCAATATCATGTATTGGATGCTCCCGAAATTCCGGATGCTCAATACGATAAACTCATGCAAGAATTGAAATCGATTGAGGCGGATCATCCTGAATGGATCACCAATGATTCACCGACACAACGAGTTGGTGCAGCACCATTAGCGGCTTTTGATACTGTACGTCATGAAATTCCAATGTTATCTCTTGATAACGTATTTGATGAAGAGAGCTATCTTGCATTTGATAAACGGGTTCGAGATAGGCTTAAAAATCATCAAGAGCAAACTTTTTGTTGTGAATTAAAATTAGATGGCCTCGCTGTCAGTTTACTCTATGAAAATGGAGAACTTGTTCAAGCAGCAACGCGTGGTGATGGCACTGTCGGTGAGAATATTACGTCAAATGTTCGTACTATTCGTGCGATCCCATTGCGCCTTAAGGGCGGCAACATCCCTGCACGTGTTGAAATTCGTGGCGAAGTTTTTATGCCGCAAAAAGGTTTTGAAGCCTTAAATGATGAAGCGCGTCGTATTGGTGGCAAAATCTTTGCGAATCCACGTAATGCTGCTGCTGGCTCATTGCGTCAGCTTGACCCTCGCATTACGGCGAAAAGACCATTAACATTTTATTGTTATGGCGTTGGGCTGGTGGAAGGCGAAACTCTACCGGATACCCATTATGAGCGTTTGATGCAATTCAAAGCTTGGGGCTTGCCGGTGAGCGATTATGTGCAGCTGCGTAAGGGGCATCAAGCAGTACTCGATTTTTATCATGAAATTGAAAAAATCCGTCCAACACTGGGTTTTGATATTGATGGGGTCGTGATAAAAATCAATGATATTGCCACACAAGAAGCATTGGGTTTTGTTTCTCGGGCTCCTCGCTGGGCGACAGCTTTTAAATTCCCAGCACAAGAGCAAATGACGCTTTTAAAAGATGTTGAATTTCAGGTAGGCCGTACAGGCGCGATTACACCGGTTGCACGATTAGAGCCTGTTCAAGTTGCTGGGGTTATTGTTAGTAATGCTACTTTGCACAATGCTGATGAAATCGAACGCTTAGGTGTACATATTGGCGATACGGTGATCATTCGTCGTGCCGGTGATGTGATCCCACAAATTGTCAGCGTAGTCGAGTCTGAGCGTCCAGCCGATAGCCGTGAAATTATTTTCCCAACCCATTGCCCTGTTTGTGGCTCTGACGTTGAACGTGTTGAAGGCGAGGCCGTTGCACGTTGTACTGGTGGACTGATTTGTGGCGCGCAACGCAAAGAAGCGCTTAAACATTTTGTTTCCCGTCGTGCCATGGATGTTGATGGTATGGGGGACAAAATTATCGACCAGCTAGTTGAGCGTGAATATGTGCATACTCCAGCTGAGTTATATCAACTAAGTGCTGGGATATTGACTGGGTTAGACAGAATGGGACCTAAATCGGCTCAAAACCTCGTTGATGCATTAGAAAAGTCTAAATCAACGACATTGGCTCGCTTTATTTATGCTTTAGGTATTCGTGAAGTTGGCGAAGCAACCGCGTCAAACTTAGCGGCTCATTATGGAACGCTTGAAGCAGTTATGGCTGCTGATGAAGAGTCACTGAAAAGTGTACAAGATATTGGACATGTAGTTGCTAAGCACGTCGTTAATTTTTTCCGTGAAGAGCATAACCAAACTGTCATTAAAGACTTAGTTGATAAAGCAAATATTCATTGGCCGCAAGCTATTGCTGTTCAAATCAGTGAAATTGATAGTCCATTCGCAGGGAAAACGGTGGTTTTGACGGGGTCTATGAGTCAATTAACCCGCGACGAAGCGAAGGATAAACTGGTTGCTCTAGGTGCAAAAGTATCAGGAAGCGTTTCTAAGAAAACAGATGTAGTGATTGCGGGTGAAGCCGCTGGCTCTAAATTAGCAAAAGCAAATGAACTTGGTATCCAAGTTATTGACGAAAATGAGCTTATCCGTTTGCTAGGATCTTAATCCTTCACTATAGTTGATAGGGGTTATGTGTCTTTTAAGCTCAATTTTTATTCGAATTTAAAAAACTTATTTGAGACAAAATAGGCAAGGTGAGTGGCTTGCTGCCTCGAACACTAGGCAAGAGCCACTTAATACAGTAAAAAATCAATTTAATTTACTGTTTAGGTTTGTGATGGTGTTCTTTAAGCATTTAACACCTAAAATGATCAAATTGAAGTTATTTTAGCCAATTAATGTGGTTGAAATAAGCAATTAAAGATCAACAGCATCTAAGATGTTATTCCCTATAAGCATGGGTAATAAAATGACTAGCATCAATACTACCTCTTAAGTATTATTTTTATTTTTGAAACGTGATCAACCACAGATTTTCACAAAATAGGCGGAGTCCATTTTCATATAAATGTGATATTTATCGCATTTATATGTTGGTTATTACATAGAATATACACATAAACCGATTTGTTGTATTTGTATGGAGTCGCACATGACCTCGATCCTGCATTTTGTTCTATCCCTTGTTGTAATTGGCGCTCTTGCAATCTTGGCGAGCAGTAACCGTAAAGGAATACGACCTCGTTATGTCGTACAACTGCTTGTTATCCAAATTGCATTAGCATATTTCTTTTTGCATTCTAATGTAGGTTCTTCATTCGTACTCGCTGTTGCTGGCGTATTTAACCATTTATTAGGTTATGCAGCCGAGGGAACTAAATTTGTTTTTGGCGGCATGATCGAAGGTAATTTAGCATTCTTCTTCTTGCAAGTTCTCTGCCCAATTATCTTTATTTCAGCACTAATCGGTATCTTGCAGCATATTAAAATATTGCCTATCGTTATCCGTGTGATTGGTACTGTTCTATCAAAAGTGAATGGTATGGGTAAACTGGAATCTTTTAACGCTGTTAGTTCATTGTTACTTGGTCAGTCTGAAAACTTTATCGCTTATAAAGACCAATTAGGTAGAATGTCTGACCGTAGAATGTACACAATGGCAGCAACCGCAATGTCGACAGTTTCTATGTCAATTGTGGGAGCTTACATGACGATGTTAGAACCTCGCTTTGTTGTTGCAGCGCTGGTACTTAACATGTTTGGTACGTTCGTTGTTCTTTCATTAATTAACCCGTATCCGCCAGAAGCTGAAGAAGAGTTGCAAATGAGCAACATTCACGAAGGCCAAAGCTTCTTCGAAATGTTGGGTGAATATATTCTTGCAGGTTTTAAAGTTGCTATCATCGTATCAGCTATGTTGATCGGTTTTATCGCTCTAATTGCAATGGTAAATGGTATTTTCTCAGCGGCTTTTGGTATCAGCTTCCAAACTATGCTGGGCTATGTATTCTATCCATTTGCCTGGATTCTAGGTATTCCTGCTGAAGAAGCACTACAAGTTGGTGGCATCATGGCAGTTAAAATGGTTACCAATGAGTTTGTTGCAATGAGTGATTTACAAACTGCGGCCGCTGGCTTATCAACGCGTTCAGTTGGTATCTTGTCTGTCTTCTTAGTTTCTTTTGCTAACTTCTCTTCAATTGGTATTGTTGCAGGGGCTATCAAAGGTCTGAATGAAAAACAAGGTAATACTGTTGCACGCTTTGGGTTAAAATTATTGTATGGTTCAACTTTAGTAAGCTTCTTATCTGCGGCAGTTGTAGGATTGATTCTGTAATACTGCAAAAAATGTTAAAGTACAAAGCGGCGTTCATAATGAATGCCGTTTTTGTTTTTGGAGGACGAATGGAAAAACAAGATTTAATCGATATGGCTAACACGTCAATGCCTTTTGGTAAATATAAAGGCCGCGCTTTGATTGATCTACCTGAAGAATACCTTCTATGGTTTTATAAGAAAGGTGAGTTTCCACAAGGGCGGTTAGGGCAACTTATGGAAATGACGTTAGGACTTAAAATTGAAGGGTTAGATGGCCTTGTAAAGCCTTTAAAGCGTATCTAGTAAACCTTTAGTTAATATTTTTCTAATACGTTTGTAAGCGTTTGTGAAAGACAATACACAATACTAACGCATCCTCTCTCAACGTCTGATGGCATTAATGCCATATCCGTACGAGTAATCATCTATTTCATCATTTAAATGTTCGATGAATTCATGCCTATTAGCTTTAGTGATCGAAAAGCTTCAGTAACATTGATATTGATTCGCTGAAATCAATACAGTATTCATTGCTATAATTTAATTTAAAAATTGATATTTAATAGGTTGCTACAAAATAGAATCAAAGAGATTGGGATATAAAGTAGTTATGGAATTTGATATTGATGAGAAGTTTTGGTGGAGCTAAGCGGGATCGAACCGCTGACCTCTTGCATGCCATGCAAGCGCTCTCCCAACTGAGCTATAGCCCCAATAGAGTGATTTTTAAGCCATCTAATTGGGATTTAGATGGTGGAGCTAAGCGGGATCGAACCGCTGACCTCTTGCATGCCATGCAAGCGCTCTCCCAGCTGAGCTATAGCCCCAAACAAAATCTTTTGGACGGGAGGGATAATATTCAAGCAATGTCAGGGTGTCAATCAAATAATGTGGTTTTGGGTTTAACTGCTGAATTATAGAGCATTTAGTCAGCAATTGAAGGGATCTCGTACTTAAGTTATTAACCTTTTTGAGCCTTTCGTGTCTGAAGGAAAGTATATAAATCTGAGTAAAGGGTTTTCGAACGAGCCGTGTGAACGGAAAGATCCAATATGTAATATTTATCATGCAACACTAAGTATAAAAAAACAAATGGGAGTGATGCATGTAACTTACTCAATGATTTTAATCAGTATTCAAAGAGAGAATATAAATGTAGGCAGACTTTGATATTCTGTTATAAACAAAGGGAGATAATAAGAGCACTTGGCTTTAATATGAAAAATACAGATAGAAATAGGTGCATTGAAATAGCCTCATGATGTGTTACACCATGAGGCTGAGACATTATAAATTATTGAGCTGAAGCTTCACGTTCAGCAATAAAAGCGAGTGCTTTATCAATACGAGCAAGAGAGCGTACCTTCCCAATAGCATGAACGGTGACATCTAGACCTGGTGATTGACCCGCACCTGTTACGGCAACACGTAATGGCATACCAATCTTACCCATACCAACGTCTAATTCAGTCGCTGTTTGTTCTATAGCTTGATGAACGTTTTCTGCGCTCCAATCGGTAATTGCTGCCAGTTTTTGTTTGACAGTTTCAAGTGGTTGACGAGCAACAGGACGCAAGTGTTTCTTCGCTGCATCGGCATCGAACTCTTCAAAATCTTCATAGAAATAATGGCAGGACTCGGCCATTTCTTTCAATGTTTTGCATCGCTCACCCAATAATTTGATCAGCTCAGTGAGCTGTGGCCCATTTTGGGTGTTGATATTTTGTTGTTCGATATGCCATGCAAGGTGAACGGCAACTTCTTCGGCTGGTAAATGGTTAATGTAGTGGTGATTTAACCACAACAGTTTATCTGTATTAAATGCGCTGGCAGATTTGCTAATCGCATCCAAGCTGAAATAATTAACCATCTCTTCACGAGTGAAAATTTCTTGATCACCGTGTGACCAACCCAGCCTAACTAAATAGTTGAGCAGTGCTTCAGGTAAATAACCATCATCACGGTATTGCATTACGCTAACAGCGCCATGACGTTTAGATAGTTTTTTACCATCATCACCCAAAATCATTGAGACGTGAGCATATTCAGGAACTGGAGCACCTAATGCTTTGAGAATATTGATTTGGCGAGGAGTGTTATTAATATGATCTTCACCGCGGACGACATGGGTAATTTCCATATCCCAATCATCGATAACAACGCAGAAGTTGTACGTTGGAGCGCCATCAGTACGACGAATGATTAGATCATCTAATTCTTGGTTACTGAATTCAATTGGCCCACGGATATTATCATTAAAGATAACAGAACCGTCTTGTGGGTTACGGAAACGAACGACGTGAGGTTCATTTGGCGTGTGGTTATGTGCATGGTCACGGCAAAGACCGTCATAGCGTGGTTTTTCACCATTTGCCATTTGTTTATCGCGCAATTCCTCTAAACGTTCTTTTGAACAATAGCAACGATAAGCAGTACCAGCGTCAAGCATCTGGTCAATAACTGCGTTATAACGGTCAAAGCGTTTAGTTTGATAATAAGGACCTTCATCCCAATTCAAATTTAACCAGTTCATACCGTCCATAATGGCATCGATAGCTTCCTGAGTTGAACGTTCCAAATCAGTATCTTCGATACGCAGAACAAATTCGCCCTGATTGTGGCGGCTGAATAACCAGGAATAAAGAGCTGTACGCGCTCCACCAACATGCAAATAACCAGTTGGACTAGGTGCAAAACGGGTTTTAATTTTACTCATCGAGATTGCCTTAATTACAATACGTGGTTTCTAACGTGCTGAGGTTCTATATTTCATAGACACAGGTTAAGTGCAAAGTATATGCAAGTTGTGTTTTCGTGATAATAAAGGATGGGATATATTTCACATCTCGATTAATTGTCACTTGAAGTTAGCCAGCATGTCTAAAATGTTGTTCTATTCTATCACCCTATGGTGATTCCTCAATCAGGTTATCGATACTGAAACAAATAAAATCAGTCAGTAGAGCAAAAAATAGCTCTTTTTTAGAGTACGAATATATTTTTATTTTAATATTTGAATTGCGAGTCAGTATGAAATAACTGATATTTGGTTAAATAAGAATCTTTTCTGGTGAATATTGGAACATCTTGCTTATTTTTACAACGAACAGAAAAAAACTATTGAAAAACCGTTGACTCAGAACGAGGGATCCCTATAATGCACCTCCATCGACGACAGGGCGATTAGCTCAGTTGGTAGAGCACCTCCCTTACAAGGAGGGGGTCACTGGTTCGAACCCGGTATCGCCCACCACTGTCGAAGATAGCATAAATGAATAAATGGGCGATTAGCTCAGTTGGTAGAGCACCTCCCTTACAAGGAGGGGGTCACTGGTTCGAACCCGGTATCGCCCACCATTTATTTATAAAAATGTGAAGTATATTATGAAGTGGGCGATTAGCTCAGTTGGTAGAGCACCTCCCTTACAAGGAGGGGGTCACTGGTTCGAACCCGGTATCGCCCACCACTTCATAAAAAATCACATTATCTTGAGGGTCGTTAGCTCAGTTGGTAGAGCAGTTGACTTTTAATCAATTGGTCGCAGGTTCGAATCCTGCACGACCCACCACTCAAGAAAAT
>NZ_KB233222.1:702888-956565 GCF_000314855.2 Providencia burhodogranariea DSM 19968
TGCATGACCCACCATCTCAAAAAGCACACAAAACCCCCCAAGCAAATATTCAAGCTAGCATAACGCACGTAGAGTGCGGGTGAGAAGCTGCGTTCAGGTTTGAGCCGAGCGAAGCGAGACGGCAATTCACTCATCCTGCACATACATTGCTTTTTCTATATCATTTTTATCATTTCAAAAATACATTCACCAATCTCGGATTAGCTAAAAAAGAATACAAACAAGTCATATACAAATTCCCTCTAATCGTATTGCAGCGGATCTTTACCTCTTTAAAAGAATGACTATGTACAAATATAAAATGGCCATTTTGTTGGAATAAGCATGATGAGCATAACGAAAGGATATGATTTTACTGACTGAGATCTAATTTTTATGGGCTATGATCGATATAGGAAAAATTTAATTAGGACATGGCAACAAAATAAACCTAAATTTTCAACTGGATTTGAATTAAGTAAAATGTTTGTAATATCATAATTGCGAGATTAGGTAATAACACTTAATTTTTGGTGTTTGTTTGATTCTTGTTATTTACCGTTATTTATTTTGATTCAGCTTACAATTGCTTGTTATTTTATTGCTACCATGCATGAAAGCGAGTCTTACAACATGATATTTTGTCATTGTGAAACTATTAAGTAGTGATTATCAGATATAACATTTACAAATAATAAGTAATAAAAAATTATTATCCACTAAGTTAATCATATAGAGAATACTTGATTTATGTATTAATACATACATCAAAAAATGATAATCAATTGGTGGTGATTGCCAACAGTTACACTAAATGTGAGTTATATAAATATCTAATTTTGGTAATGGTGAAATTTGATATAATTAATTTCAAAATAAACACATAATTGTATGTATATAGAATAGGGGGCCTAAATTAAATTTCTTACTCATGGGTTGAGTATGAATTTTAGTTATTAAATGCTTAAATATCATCTTGTGAGTCCTAATATGATGTATAAAAGCTCATTAAGTATTGGAATGTTGGATTGGAATAAAAAATCGCCAAGATGAAAATTATAAATATAAATTACCACCATTTAAATTTTTAATAAAACATAAGTCATTAAATATCAATTTTAAGGTTAGTTTTCGCTATAAAAACTCGTATTTTTGTTTAAATTTAAATTAAAATTTTTATGTGATAAGGTTCATGTATAGCAAACCAAAAAGATACTTACCGTTTGTGTTTTGTTATGTTTATTAACTTAAGTGGATTTTTTTTGTGTTAGCTCTTAAAAAAGGCCAACTTCCTAAATTTGTAACAAAGCAATAACATTTATAAGTTATTGATATTTAAGATGCCAACGTGATAATATGAGAAAGATTGCGATTTATTACTTTTTTTTACAATATTTGCGTGTTTATCTTATCTTACGTATTCATAAAATGAATATCATGTTGGAAAAACATTAATACTGTAACAGTATTAAATTATTCTGTTTATTTCCTTTGTTTTTAGATTTATCATCTACTAGATGGCGTAATTTTGGATTTAAGTGCTGCATCTGCGGGTTGTGCGATGCTTACACAAAACAACAATTATTAATTGTTAAATGCTATAACTCATTGAAATCATGGCTGAACTTTAATCTGATAGGCTTTTTTTGATTATAATAATATTTGGTTACATAATTGCAATGTCATTTTTGGATTAGTTGAAACTAATTATATGGCTAGTATATCATCCATCTCAAGATATATGCTGAATCGTGTTTAACACATCTAAATGGCTATATTTTAAAATAAAGATAACAATAGAAAAGCACAGATTATCACCTGCTGATTTTTTATTTCATTAATTATAAGTTGAAGCGAGAATGTTTATGAATACAAAATATCCTGTCGCTTGTGCAGTTGGACAAAAAATCAAATCGTTAAGAAAATCTCAAGGCTATACTGTTTTTCAGTTAGCTAAAGAGATTGATATTAGCGAACAACAATTATTCCGTTATGAACGTGGGGTAAATCGTATAGATATTGACTGTCTAGTGAGAGTACTGAAAGTTTTAGATGTAAACATGGGTGAATTCTTTAGTGAAGTGCTACAAGATGATACGACTTCTGATGAAGATACAGAATCTAAAGGGTTTGACGACTCTATTTATTCTCTAGTTTAAAAATCAGTTATTTTGTTTCAAAGTGGAACTTAATTAAGCAATTAGAACTTAATGGTTTCAATCAAGAACATAATGTAGTTACCGCAGTGAAAGTCATCTTCATTGAGTATGCTGATAAGTCATTATAACCATTTTTATTTATATACAAAAAATAAAAGCCCATCATGGGCTTTTATTTTGAGATATGAAAATTGTCAGAATTATGACAGTAAAATTAAAAAGTATTAACCAAATGAAATATAATAAATTTCTAGGGTATAAAAGTGAGTTAATTTACTGAAGTAGAATATATATATATCAGTTAATGCAATCAATAATCAAAAAATCTGCTGGTTAGACCTCTTTGTTTATTATAATCTGTAGTGATAGCTTTTATGCTGTAGCTTGGCTGAGCCTTGATTGATTGTTATAGGAATAGCCATAGAATGACTTGTAACCTATAAGCAACTAGAGTATAGCGTTAATGTAATCCAGCAATTCACCCTGCACCTCAGTTCTTTTGGTTGTGTATTTTTGCAATGTCAAATTAAACTAAATTGAGTAAAGTTTTACTAAACGTCGGTGGTTTTAAGTACAAACTCTCAAAGGAGAGTTCTACAGTATTAAATCATGTGGCACTCACACATCGTATAAGTTGTTCAACAATATTAGATTCTAATCGTATAAATAATTACTTATTTGTGAATATTGATGAAATCACATTCTACAGAATATTATTATCTTATATCGTAATACTAATAACGGTGAATGAATCAAGTCAGTTCGGGGGATAATAGGTCATATCTGGGTTGTTTTATCAAAGTACCTCAGACAAGGTCTTTTTCAATCAGAGAGGGTTATGTCAAATTCAAGATGTGACATAAGTCAACCTGGCAGTTTTTAACGAATAAAATTTGCAGGTAATAACGTGGTGCGATAATCGGCTGCACATGCGGTGGTAAGCATTATGAATGCTAATATTAAGGTAAACTTCAATAAGATGTGGTTAGACTCAAGTTGCTAAGAATACTGAATTGATTTAATTGAATATTATAATCTACCATTAAATTCTATTTTTTATTGCTATCTAATTACATTAAAAATAATTTCATGTAATTAGACGATTAATCAATAATCTGTAGTTAAAAAAGGATTAAGAGAGATAAGGTATAAAAATATGCAGAGAAAAGAGCTAATTTTTTAGAAGGAATTAAAATTTAGGCCGACTTAAAAATTAACATCGGCCTAAAAATAACTAATGGAAACGTGCTTTTTTAGCAAGATAATCGCCAATAACTTGCATACCTTGGACGATAATCACAAGTGTGACGACAGTAATTGCCATAGCAACATTATCGAAGCGCTGATAGCCATAGTTTAGTGCTAAGTCACCTACGCCACCGCCACCAACAGCACCCGCCATTGCGGTTGCTCCAACTAAGGTGATGCTAGCTGCTGTTAGGCTTAAAATTAGAGATGACTTTGCTTCCGGTAAGATAAAGTGCCAAATAATTTGCCAATTAGTAGCTCCCATTGAGTCTGCGGCTTCAATGATCCCGGAATGAACACTTAGCAGTGAGTTTTCAACTAAACGTGCAGTGTAAGGTGCAATATAGATAACTAAAGGTACGATAGCTGCGGTTGTACCAATCGACGTACCCACCATAAACCGAGTTAATGGGATCATAGCAACGAGTAGGATAATAAAGGGCAGTGAGCGAATGGTATTGATAATAGGGTTAACGATTCGATAAACCCATTTATTCTCCCAGATACCGTCAGGTCGAGTGACGACGAGAACAATGCCTAATAAAATTCCTAATAAAGAACCAATTACAAGGGCAATAGAGACCATTGTAAAAGTTTCGGACATAGCGAGTAAAAATTGTTTACTCGTTAATGCTGTGTCAAACCACTGTGTCATAATGCTCCCTTACTTACTGCTACGCCACGCTGGCGCAAAAAATCAATCGCTTCGGTGATATGTGATTCATCTCCGACAATCTGTACAAACATACTTCCGAGCACGACACCACTTATCTCTTTCATGTTGGCAAACAAAATGTTTATTTTGACTTTATCTTGTAAAATAAGCTCATTAACAACGGGTTGTTGTGCTGATGACCCTAAAAATTCCAAGCGATAAATATTATTTTGATGCTCTAAGTTGTGTAGAACACGTTCAGGGATCTCTTCATTAAGGACTGTACGAACAAATTTTTGAGTTGTAGCGTGTTTTGGATTAGCAAAAATATCCAATACTGTTCCTTCTTCAACAACACGACCTGCTTCCATTACAGCGACTCGATTACAAACGTGTTCGATGACTTCCATTTCATGAGTGACTAATAAAATAGTAATGTTTTGTTCACGACTGATTTTTTTCAATAAGGATAAAATAGATAACGTTGTTTGGGGATCAAGAGCCGAGGTTGCTTCATCACATAGTAAAATTTTGGGGTTATTGATCAGTGCACGAGCAATACCAACACGTTGTTTCTGGCCGCCAGATAGCTGTCCTGGATATTGGTTTTTTTTATCACTTAATTCGACATAAGCTAAAATATCATCAACTCGGCGATTGATTTCATGTTTATCGACGCCCGAAAGTAATAATGGCATTGCAATATTTTGTGCAACTGTTTTGGTTTCTAATAAATTAAAATGTTGGAAAATCATGCCAATACTTTTTTTATGGGCACGGATTTCAGCAGGGCTGTGATCTGCGATATTTTCCCCATTGATGATAACTTCACCTGAAGTCGGCTTTTCTAATTGATTAACTAAACGAATCAGCGAGCTTTTACCAGCTCCACTGTAACCAATGAAACCAAAAATATCACCTTCATTAACGTGTAAGTTAACATCTTTTAGTGCAGCTAGTGAATGGCCTTCTTTTTCATAGATCTTTTGAATATTTTGAAACGTAATCATGATTCACTCCACACTGTCCGTCTGCTGCATGCGTTGGCTATAGGAGAGTGCAGGTTGCCACTCATCACCTAATAGCTCAAATTCAGTACTATTTTTCACTCGCGCTAAATGCTGCTCATGGTTAGCAAGATATAATTGAGCAGCAATATGCTCAGCCAGTTTTTGTGCACTTGTGTTTGTATTGGGGATCAAACCGATAACAGGCCCCATACTTAACGTTGCGGCTAAATTAAAACAGTAGATATGGCTTAATTCAGGTAAGTTGTACTCCGTTTTAGCTTGTAACTCGAAGTGATGACCTAAATAAGGGCTAAAGGCAAATTCACTATTTTCTTCTTCGGTAGGTGGCGTATAAACCTCTCCCCAAGTTCGAATAAAAGGCGCAATTTTGCTAAATGCGGTATGTTTCTGCCAGTTAATACGGTAGCCAGTTGCTAAGATAAGATAATCGAAAATATAGTGACCTGTTGTTGTTGCAACATGAAGTTTATTCTCTTTAACGTTAATCTGCTTGACTTGGGTATTGAAGTTAAAATGAGCATTTTTATGGCGAGAAACTCTCAGCGTGCTGCCATGGGGAGCTGGCGTTTTCGCTTTTACAACATAATCACTGTAATGCCATTTTTGTGCATCAGTAAGTCGGCCATACGCATGAGTAAAACCGGGGTTACCTGCAACTTTGCCTCGATTGACTCTCGGCATATCGTTCGCTCGAATAAGTAACTCAACTGAATGAGCCCCATGTTCAAGGGCGGTTGCGGAACTGTCCATTGCACCAGCACTATAACCTACAACACCAAGGTCTAAATTTTTAAAGCGACTGTAATCAGTGCCTGCATAAGAGTGCTCCCAATAGGCTTTGGGAATCTCATCCATAAAGCTGGGAATGTTCGGCTCACTGAATGATTCCATACCCGTCGCTAAGATGACATGCAATGCGTGATACTGTTGTTCGCCATTGGGTGTTTGAAATGTTAATGTACAACCTTGCGCAGTAAGCTCAATATCAATTAATTGATATTGATTCAGTACGATAGGCGAAGTCATTGCTTTAAACCACTGGAGATACTCGCCCCACTGTAGGCGAGGGATTTTATCCAGCGCTTCCCATTCCTCATCACCAAATTGTGCTTTAAACCAAGCTTGAAAAGTTAATGATGGCGATGCTAATGCAGGGCCTACAACTTGTTTTGGTGAACGCAATGTCTCCATTAGTGCAGGAGTTTGCCATGGACCTTCTTGGCCTTCATCGGCTTGATCAAAAACAACAGCTTCAATGCCTTGCAACTTAAGTGCAAATGCAGCTGTGACCCCAGACATTCCCGCACCAATAATTGCGACATCAATTTGATGATCATCGAGCTGATTGTCCGTTAATGACCAGCGGTTAAGCGGTAAATTGAGATATTGCAGATCTTTGGTTATCTGCTCTTCCAGAGCGATTAAACCATTAACGTGTGTCACTAAATCACTCCTTGTTTTCGACAACTTCAAACGGCTCACCTAAAGAGAGCATCAATCTGTTGGCCCATGAGAAAAAGGCAGTTGATTGGATGAGGTCGAGAAGTTCTAATTCTGATAAACCTAATTGACGAAGAGCATCAACTTGTTCGCTCGTAGCTTGTATCGGTGTTGCAGACAGCGAGGTTGATAAGTCAGTAATCGCACATAAACGGTCATCAAAGCCTTCAGCCAAAATGCCACCAGCAGGTGTTGCCAGTAATTTTTCAATATCGGCTTTGCGTTCTTTTGCATATTGACCAGCTTTACGAGCGTGGACTGATGCACAATAAATGCATCCATTAACTTTACTCGCTGCCGCTGCCGCAAATTCACGTTCCCAACGAGGCAAACCACCATTGGTATAAAACACGCCTCGGTCAATTAATGTGCGAATCTCTAAAATTTTACTTTGATGGGCTAGTAGTAAAAAGTATTCAGAGTTGAGTTGCCCAAATTTTTTCATGATTTGAGCGTCATCGGGATCTAACGTCTGTGGGTCTCGAGCACTGAGCCAAGCTTCCCAACCTAATTGATCTTGAGTGAAGGCAATTGGAGATGGCTTGCCTTGCTGAGTTTGTGGCTTAGCGTTCCAGCGACCCGCAGTTACCGACCCATTTGGGTTTGTAACAGTTTCTTGGTCTTGTAGTAATCGCAAACCTTCGATTAATCGAGCTTGATAAGTGACAAAGGTAATTAGCTGCGCAAATAAAATAATATCAGCTTCAATCCAACCTTGTTCAGTCAATGATTTTATCAGTGCGTAATCAGTTTGTTTTGGTGTTTTAACCAAGACGTGTAAATAATTTTCTGCCGCTTTAAGAGCTGGTGTATTTAGCGCTGGTGCTTGTTGTTTGAGTAATTGATGATAAAAATCCGCTAAAGTGGGGCTTCCAGTTTGTGCTGCAACAATACGAGCGAACTCATATTTGATTTCTGGTGTTAGCAATGAAGACGGTGCCGAAAAAATTGCTTCAAAAGCAGCTTGGGTGTTTTCTGTTGCATTTAAACGCTCATTTCTAGCATGAGCTAAAGTAGACTCTGGCTTTAAGGTAACTAGCGTATTAACTAAATCATAACTTAAAATTGGCATCTTATAACTCACTTTTTTTAAACGTTTTTTTATCACATACATTACATATCAAGCGAATGATTATTCGAACGAACAATTTGTTATATGCTTATAGCTAAAAGTAATTAAAGCGATGTCATATATTCTTTTTGTATTAATATATAACGAGATGATCTAAGAGAGTTATAAAAAATATGATTATACTGCCAACATTATTTACACAGGATCGTAACATCATGTTGAAACAGAAAATAAAATATTTCTCTTTAATTGCAGCTGCCGTTATCGCATTGACTGCATGTAATGATAATAGTGATAAAAACAACCCTAATAAGAAAGAAATCACCATTGGTTTTGGTGTTGGAAATTATATTGATCAGGTTGATAAAGGCATCGTGCCTATTTTGGAAAAGAAAGGTTATAAAGTGACCTTACGCCAATTTTCACAAAATAGACAAATAAACCCCGCATTTGAAGAAGGCTCTATTGATGCATCAGTAAACCAAAGCCGTGCATATATGGAAGCTTATAATAAGAAAAACAATATTAATATGGCGACATTAACGGACTCACCGAGTGCGCCGCAAAGTTTACGTTCAAATAAACATAAAACGCTTGACGATGTTAAAGATGGCATGATTGTCGCATTATCGAATGATCCAGTTAATGCTGAACGCGGAGCCCGCATTTTGGAACAATTAGGTTGGATTAAAGTTAAACCTAATACCAGCACCTTAACTTTTAGTGTTAATGATATAGAACCTGCAAAGTATAAACTCGACATCCGTGAAACCGATGCAGCACAAGGTTTGCGTTTACTTGATGATGTTGATTTTGTCGTTGTTAATGGTAATTATGTTGCAAGCGCAGGCCAACGTATTGCAGATGGTTTAGTTGTAGAAGATTCACCATTAGAGCACCGAGTTATTGTTAGCGTAATGCAAGATAATCTTGATTCTCAGTGGGCGAAAGATTTAAAAGATGCCTTCGAGTCAAAAGAGTATGCCGATTATATTCGTTCACAACGTATTTATGATGGCTTTATTGAACCAGAGGCATGGTCACAGTATCCAAAACCCTAGTCTACTTGTTATTTATTAATTATTGGCACGTATTACCACCTGATACTTGTATTAGGTGGTTTTTTTTATTCTAAATAAGACAGTTAAAGACTAAAATATAACATGAAAATTTTTCGTATTAATTAAATAGACAAAACAATTCTTTTTCGTTATTTAATATATATCCCATTAATAATACTAGATACTTTTTGGTAATTGTAACAAATATTGCTAAAAGCGTATAAATGAGTTAATCAATTAAACGCGATAAAAAACTTTGTATCTTAAAATATAATGGGTATAAAAATAAAATGATTAAAAATATTAAATACGCAATAAAGACACCATCACAAAGGGGAAACATATGGCTAATGAATTAGTGGCTGCACTCAACTTATTAAAGTCAAAAAAGTGGGTTGATTTGACACATAGTTTTGGTAAAGAATCACCGCATTTTTTTATGTTTGAACCAGCAAATTTTAAAACATTATTTGATTACCAAGATGGCTTTTTTGCACAACAATTTACTTTTCCTGGCCAGTATGGCACGCATATTGATGCTCCATGCCATTTTGTGGAAGGAAGACGCTATTTACATGAATTAGAGTTGAAAGAGTTAGTCTTACCATTAATCGTTATTGACCAGTCAGAGCGCGCTAAACAAGATCCTAACTTTACATTTTCTCGTGAAGATGTGCTCAATTTCGAAGAAAAACATGGGAAAATCGAATCTGATACCTTTGTTGCATTGCGCACAGATTGGAGCCATCGTTGGCCATCTCAAGAGGCGATGGACAATAAAGATGCAGAAGGTAATAACCAGATCCCAGGATGGGGTATTGATGCCTTAAAGTTTCTGTTTGAAGAAAGGGGCGTAAAGGCGATTGGACATGAAACGTTTGATACTGATGCAGCGAAAGATTTCCGCTCCAATAATGCACTGCTAGGTGAGTATTATGTTTTAGATCAGGATACCTACCAAATCGAGCTGCTGGCTAATTTGGATAAATTACCGACTCGAGGTGCAGTGATTTTTAACTTAGTAGCTAAGCCGCATAATGCGAGTGGTTTCCCTGTTCGTTCTTTTGCTATTGTGCCATAAAACTATATTGTAAATAGGCTTAAAAATCAATCTGTTGATAAGGTATTAGCAGGTTGATAATTCATCCCACCCTACTTAATTTATCCCCACAGCAATAATTATTTGTGAATATCGTTCCTTAGGTCGATGGTCAGCTTAGCTTATTTATTTCTATATTAATAAATCACTGAGAGCTCATAACTGGCGAGAATAGATAGGAGGGGGAATGAATTCACGAACCGTTGTGATTACAGGAGGTGGTACGGGGATTGGCGCTGCTTGTGCTAGCTTGTTCTCCCTTCAAGGCGACAAAGTGTTTATTATCGGGCGTCGAGTTGCATCCTTAAGTGTAATCTCACAAGAAACTGGTGCTATTAGCATAGCCGCTGATGTTTCTACTCAACAGTCATGGAATGATGTCATTTTACCGCAAATCAAAATACAAACTGATAAAATCGATGTGCTGATATGCAATGCTGGCGGCATGGGATTCGATCGAGTTGAAGACATCAACGACCTGCAATGGCATCAAGCTATGAAAGCAAATCTTGATAGTGCCTTTGCCAGCGTTCGTGGTTGTTTATCATTATTAACAGAAAGTCGTGGCAATGTACTATTTATAGGTTCATTAGCCTCCTTGGCTGCGGGTCCTGAAGCTTGTGGTTATGTCACGGCAAAGCACGCCTTGATTGGACTGATGCGTTCTGTTGCGCGAGATTATGGAAGCAAGGGCGTAAGAGCTAATGCTATTGGTCCCGGATGGGTCAGAACACCCATGGCTGATGAAGAAATGCAACCTTTGATGGAACAACATCAATTCACATTAGATGAAGCTTACCAATATGTTTGCCGTGATGTTCCGCTGCAACGCCCCGCAAGCGCCAATGAAATTGCATTAGCCTGTCGTTTTCTTTGCTCTGCCGATGCAGCCATTATCACTGGCGCAGTACTGGTTATTGATGGTGGTGCAACAGTTGTTGATTTACCCACACTAGCTTTTAGCTAAGGAGCAATTATGAGTAAAGAAGCTGCATTTATCCAAGTCGGTGCATTATCCGAAGGTTTTGCACCTGATAGCGATATTTTAGACTGCACCAATGCGTTAACAGGAAAAAAATATCAATTAAATCTTATTGAAAAACGACAATACGAGGATGTTTTTTTCCCAGCTGATCAACAAATTGAGTGGCATGGTGCGGTCGTTGATTGTCGGATTAGTTCAATTCGAAAGGAAGTTTACTTTGTTAACTTTCAGTCTCCAGAAGACTGGCGAGTAGGGATCGTGATCATACTCAATGAGCTAGAGGGGCATTGTGTCATGGTTCAAGGACGCTTACCGGTAGAAGCTGATATTCGTATTTCGGCGTTTAGTAAAATAGAGCAAAATTTACCGCTCACTGATGTTAAAATTGATATTCATTTTGGTACGCTAAGGAATAATCAAGGTAGAATCCCCGGTTATACTTCAGAGTTGATAGGTATGCGTAATATGTATACCTATAATCCGAAGGAGCGTTATGAACATGTGTACCTTAATGAGCAATTTTATGCGTGGCATTGTCTGGATGGCGTCGAAAAAGGTTTAGCGGATGTTGACCGTTGTCACTATATTAAAGTATCTGACAATTTGTATCTGTTTATATGGCGTGAAAAAATCATCCCTACACTCGGCATTATCTTAATTGACCTTGCCGTAATGAGAACTGATGGTGGGATTATGGGATATCAAGATCAAGCCTGTAGAGCAGTTAGTTTATTCCCCGTAGGGGCACACGCCACTATTTTGAATAAAACCAATTACCCCAATAATGATTAAGCTTGCCACTCAACTGTAATGACGAGTGGCGTTTGCTTAGAGAACCAAAAGTATCCATGCGGCAGCTAACAGCATACACAACAGCGCAACTATCCCACCGGATTTGGCAAATTCTGAGAAAGAAATTTTGACACCATAAGCTGCGGATTGCTCAACCACAATAATGCCGGCAAGACTTCCGAAGACAAATAAGTTACTGGAGAAACCTGAACCTAATACTAAGGCAGCGCCTAAAGAGTCAGTATTACCGGCAGGCGATAAAAATGGTACTAGTAGCATCACGGCAGGGTTATTTCCGACGATGGTACTTAATACACCAGTGACTAAAAACAGTACGATAGGGCTGTTTAATTCAACACCATTATGGCGTAAATCATTGAGTACTTGTTGAGGCAACCCAGTTGAGGCAAAAGCGGCATTGACGACAAACAATCCCATGATCAAAAGTAATAAGTTACCATCGACAAGCTTTAGCATGTCACTTGATGCAATCGAGCGGTTTAAAAGTAAAAAGCCGGCAGCAGTCAGCGCGATCAGCTCTCGTGGAATATCACTGATGACGAAAGCAATGATAACAATTAATGTAATGATCCCTGCTTTACTCGTTTCCCAGACATCGAGTTTAACGGATGTATCAGTAGATGGCTGCCCGGTGGGTGTGGCTTCTGTTGATGGCTGCTTAGCGAGATACCAACGATTTCGATAGAGAAATGCCAATGCTGCCCAAGTAATGACCAATGACAGTAATGCGGGAACCGCAGAAGCTTGCAATAATCCTACAAACGAAATATCTAACCCTTGTGCTGCTATCATATTTTGCGGACTACCGATAAGTGAGCCTGCGGCACCATTATTTGCAGCAAAACAAAATCCGAGTAAAAAAGGAATTGGGTTCAAACCACGAGATAAGGTAATGGAAATTAATAAAGGAGTCATGGCGACAACAACCACATCATTAGTCAATAATGCTGATAGCAATCCACCGACAGCGATTAATACGCCTAATAATACAGGCGCACTGACTTTTAACATTGCAACGCGATCTGCTGTCCAACTATAAAACCCTGAAACGACAAATGAAGCGGATACCACCATCAAACCAAACAACATACCAATTGTACGGTAATCAATAGCATTCCATGCATGGGGGGGGGTGATACTTCCAACTGCCATCATAGCTAAAGCGCCTATGACGGCGGCACCAGTTCTATCGACTTTAAAACCGGGTAGTTTTCCAAACCCCATCGCAACATAAACAAGTAAAAAAATAATGATCGTGAGGCTCATAAACGCTATCACTCATATTTGGGTCTAATGACCTTTGAAGTTTATTTTTACTGCAAATTATTCAGTATAGAAATGTGAAAATTACAGCGTTAAATATTGGTATTGAGATGAAAATATCTGTACCAATTTAGATTTATGATTAAAAACAACCTTCTTATGAGGTTAGCTTTATTTGGTTTTTAATCTTTAGAGGTAATTTTAGCTTAAAAGATAATAAATCTGAAAAAAATTAAGACTAATTTAGTGATGAATAAACAATGAAGCTAGCTAGAGGATTATTTAGATAATAATAAGTTGATTATTATCTTTTTATGATGATAGCAATCGAGTGGTCTTTTACATAAAGATTAAATTAACCGCAAAAAATTAACAAACGCGAAAGGAAATTGAAAATTTATTACAAAATTATTTTCCCTAAGCTCGAAAAAGAGGTGCGCAACTTTAATCGATTTAAAACGTAGACGAAATGAAAATATTTCGTGATCAATATCTCTAATTCATAAAAAACACGCCAAGTGAAAAGGTGACGATAGTCACAAAAATTTCAGAATGTGTGCAATAAATGAGCTTTGTAATTTTGTAACAGAATTTTATTGAGATGAAGATCACTAAAATCTAGGGGGGAGGGGGGGTCTAAAAGTGATGTTAATCACAAAAAACCCCGCTGGTACGCAACTGATAACGGTCGTGTTAGAGTGAAATTGTTCAGAAATCACAAACGTTATTTGGCGATAACGTTATAACTGTATCATTTTCGTACCACGGGGTTATATTATGGTAACATCAAACGTCAAATTAAAGGTACAGAATTTTGGGCGCTTCCTCAGTAACATGGTGATGCCCAATATTGGTGCTTTTATTGCGTGGGGGCTTATTACCGCGCTATTTATACCTACTGGCTGGTGGCCAAATGAAACATTAGCTCAACTTGTCGGGCCAATGATCACATATTTACTTCCTCTGCTAATTGGTTATACGGGCGGCCGTATAATTGGTGGCGAGCGTGGTGGCATTGTGGGGGCTATCACCACGATGGGCGTCATTGTCGGGGCAGATATGCCAATGTTTATGGGCGCAATGATTGCGGGCCCTTTAGGTGGTTTTGCTATCCGCCGTTTTGATCGCTGGATTGATGGGAAAGTAAAATCGGGTTTTGAAATGCTGGTGAATAACTTTTCATCAGGCATTATCGGCATGTTACTTGCAGTGCTTGCTTATCTAGCAATTGGTCCGCTGGTTGAAGGTATGTCAAAAATCCTGTCTGCGGGTGTTAATGTGATGGTGGCTCATAACCTATTGCCACTGACCTCGATATTTGTCGAACCTGCTAAAATCTTATTCCTCAATAATGCAATTAACCACGGCATATTTTCACCTTTAGGTATTCAACAAGCGACAGAAACAGGCTCATCAATCTTTTTCTTGATTGAAGCAAACCCAGGTCCTGGTTTAGGCGTGCTACTTGCTTATATGTTCTTTGGCAAAGGCAACGCAAAACAGTCAGCTTCTGGTGCTGCTATCATCCACTTTTTCGGTGGTATACACGAAATTTACTTCCCTTACGTATTAATGAACCCACGTTTATTGATAGCAGTTATTCTTGGTGGAATGACCGGTGTGTTTGTTATGGGGATCTTCCATGCTGGTTTAGTCTCTCCAGCTTCACCGGGTTCTATTTTCGCTGTTTTATTGATGACACCTAAAGCATCATTGATTGGTGTGATTTTATCAGTCACCAGCGCCACCTTAGTTTCATTCTTAGTCTCCGCCATTTTATTGAAAAGAACACGGATCGGTGATGAAGATGATTTAAGCAATGCGGCGAAGAAAGTACGTGACATGAAAGCACAATCTAAATCTTCGGGCGAAAAAGGTGAACTGGCACAAACTCAAAGCAATACAGCGAGCTTTACAAATATTAAAAAGATTATCGTCGCATGTGATGCAGGAATGGGATCAAGTGCTATGGGAGCCGGCGTATTAGCGAAAAAAGTACGGGATGCCGGTTTGCATCACATCTCAGTTACCAACTTGGCCATTAATGACCTGCCATTAGATGTTGATATTGTTGTAACGCACAAAGATTTGACTGCAAGAGCTGAATCATTTGCACCAAATGCTTTTCATATTTCACTCACTAATTTCTTAGATAGCCAAACTTATAGTGATTTAGTCACTCGACTTATAGCAGAAAAAAATCCACAAGCAGCGAATGATGGCCGTTTGGTTAAACAAGCGATTGTGGCTGCGAATGACGAACTCTATGAGGCGGATAAACATGAAGAAGCACTCTTCACATTGAGTGCTAAGCATATACACCTCAATTTAGTGGCGCAAAATAAAGAGCAGGCAATTCGTTTCGCAGGTCAAAAGCTGGTGGAAGGTGGTTATGTTGAACCAGAATATATTGATGCCATGCTAGCTCGAGAAAAATTAACCTCGACTTATTTAGGTGAGTCGATAGCAGTTCCTCATGGCACCATTGAAGCGAAAGACCGCGTTTTGAAAACGGGGATTGTGATCTGCCAATATCCAGCTGGCGTTCAATTTGGTGATGAGCCAGATGATATTGCTCGCTTAGTGATAGGAATTGCAGCACGCAACAATGAACATATTCAAGTTATTACCAAAATTACCTCTGCACTTGATGAAGATGGAATGATTGAACGACTAAGCAAAACGCAAAGTATTCAAGAAGTTCTGGAAATTTTATCAACACAAAGCGCAGCATAAGGAGATTGATTATGAAAGTCATTCATTTCGGTGCAGGTAATATCGGACGTGGTTTTATCGGAAAATTACTCGCTGATGCAAACTCACAAATGACGTTTGCCGATGTTAACCAACAGCTTATTGACCAATTAGCCCATAAACAAGCATACCAAGTGCATGTGGTGGGGGAAGTACATACCATTGAGAAAGTACAGAGAGTAAACGCAATCAATAGCATGGATCCTAAAACGGTTGAACATATCGCATCGGTCGACATGGTCACAACGGCGGTCGGACCTCAAGTTTTAGAAAAAATAGCCGCGACATTGGCAAAAGGAATATTGCTAAGAATCGAATTAGAGAACACAAAGCCACTCAATATTATTGCCTGTGAAAATATGGTGAGAGGAACAAGTCAGCTTAAACTGCATGTATTAGCACATATTCCTGAGTTTTTACGTTCTTGGGTTGAGCAACACGTTGGTTTTGTGGACTCTGCGGTTGATCGCATTGTGCCGCCGATGGATGCTGCGAACGATGACCCACTTGATGTTACCGTTGAGACATTCAGTGAATGGATTGTCGACCAAACTCAATTTGTGGGTGATATTCCCGATATTAGCGGAATGGAACTGACTGATAATTTAATGGCTTTTGTTGAACGTAAACTATTTACTCTTAACACAGGGCATGCCATTACAGCTTACTTAGGGCAGCTAGCAGGCCACAAGACAATTTGTGATGCTATTAATGACCCAGATATAGCCCATATAGTGAAAAGTGCGATGCAAGAAAGTGGGCAAGTATTAATTCAACGTTATGGGTTTGACCCAATCAAGCATGAGCAATATATCGAAAAAATTCTGAGCCGTTTTGCCAATCCTTATTTACATGATGACGTTGAACGTGTTGGTCGTCAGCCAATGCGTAAGTTGAGCTCAGAAGATAGATTAATTAAGCCACTTTTGGGAACTTTTGAGTACCAACTGCCTAATCATAACTTAATTATAGGTATTGCAGCGGCCTTACATTTTAGGTGTGAAACTGATCCACAGGCTCAAGAAATGGCAAGAAGTATTGATGAAAAGGGTTTAACTAAGACTGTTGAGCAGCTCTGTCAATTGGCGGATTACCCGCAGATTGTTGAGGCGATTAGTCATGAGTATCACCAAATGAATAAATAAACGGATAAAGTTATTCTTTTTGTAATTAATAATTTATAAGGGTAGTTTAAATTCACTTCATGGCAGCATAGGGCATGGCCATGAAGTGAAGTAAAGAGCCAATATGCAAAATAGACAGAATACAGAAAATCAGATTCTTGAACGGCTAAACAAGCCCTCAGGAGTCAAATTATTTGTTCAGGAAGTCATCGTTCTGATCACTGAAGCTATTGATCAACTTATGTTAAAAGTTTTCCGTAAGGACGACTATGCAGTTAAGTATGCGGTTGAGCCACTTTTAGAAGGCAACGGACCATTAGGTAAGCTTTCCGTTAGGCTGAAACTCTTGTTTGCATTGGGTGCTATTTCACGTGAAGTCTATGAAGATATCGAACTCTTCCTTGCTTTAAATGAAATATTATCTTCTGAAAACTTCCATTTTTCATTTACCGATGACGAAATTATCGGACCAATTAAAATGTTACATTGTATTGACCCGCTCCCAGTGATGATGACGTTTAATCAACCAGAGGATTTAGTCGACCAGCAGTTAGTCGATTTACAAAAACATCGCTACCAAGAAATGATCAAATCAGCTTTAGTTTTATCTGTGACGTCATTGATCGGCAAGATTTTAGATACCGATATTTTTTAACCATATACACATCATCTTTCAATTTGCATGGTGTGGCATCATTCATCGGGGTAGTATCGGTTGCTTCCTATATGTATTCTCGAAATCTTTTAAGTATAGAATGATGGTTACCATTCAAGTTGAACTGCGAGATAATGAAGATCAAGAAAAAGCAACTTTGCAGGAAAATGCGTTGTGTGACATGTCACGTTTTGTGGCGATAAATGTTTATTTTCATGAGCGGCCATTGATAAATTTCTAATGATTTCAATGTATTATTATTGTTTTATTGTGCCTCGCTCATGTCGTTCGAGATTCAATAATAATAACTTCATTTAAATTTTATTTTAAAATATAGCGGCAATAAAAGTTTCTTATGACAATTTCCTTACTTT
Source organism: Providencia burhodogranariea DSM 19968 (assembly GCF_000314855.2). GTDB lineage: Bacteria > Pseudomonadota > Gammaproteobacteria > Enterobacterales > Enterobacteriaceae > Providencia > Providencia burhodogranariea. The sequence continues at coordinate 720,661 of NZ_KB233222.1, forward strand.
CTATTTTTTAGTCATTCGCGTTTCAGCTTACTATCGCGTTTTGATTGCTGATATTTGAGTAATCACCTAATATTTTTGCCGGTGCTTTTATTGCAGCAAAAGGAAGCCGAGAAGCTAAGTTTCGTAATCCAGGTTTTTCTACCATTATCAAAAGTTTTATTGGTGGACTATTTATGGGTATTGATAGTGGATTAGCAGGGGGGTGCATACTAGGAAATACATTAGTGAATACAGCATGGTTTTCTTGGAAAGGCTGGGTATTTATTCCATTTATTATTATCGGTAGTTGGATAGTGAGTTATTTTACAATTATTCGCCCTCAATATATTAAAAGTGAGAAATGAAATGAATACAGTTAAATTAGATACCTGTGAGCATTTATGTCCATTTCCACTAATTGAAGCTAAAAAAGCAATTACATCAATGGGTACTGGTGATTTACTTATTATTGAGTATGACTGTGCTCAAGCAACAGAAAACATTCCTCGCTGGGCTGCGGAAGAAGGACACTAAGTTATTGAGTTTGAACAAATAGCCGATGCTCAGTGGCGGATACAAATAAAAAAAGGTTAACTTAACTGCCAAGGCGGTGTATGCCGCCTCTATCAAACAGGTGCTATTCAGCCTGTAAGTATCGATTCAACGTTCGGTATTTTTAAACGATAATAAAAATAGATAAATTAACCCGATTGGCATTGCAAAAAACAGATAATAAATAGTATAGATATCGATTTTTTGAGAGTTTATTAGCAAGTAAACCTTTGATGTAAAGGCTTTTCTTGTGAATGATAATGCTACAACTTTAATAATTATTTTTGAGTATGGATAAACAAGAGTGCTAATAATTAAAAATATTGAAATTAAAAAATATCGCTGTGTATGCTCATCTCGACATCGCCATAAACTAAGTAAATAACCAAAACTCCCATAAGTTATGTTATCTAAGTAATGTTTTTTTACTTATAATTAATTGCTGTCAAGATAGTTAATGTCATTAAGTAAGTGTAACTGTGTATTGCGATATATATTATTCAATCCCCGAGGGTAAGTGAGATAATATAACAAGAGTTAGTCATTAATGGAGTATCCGGCTTGTTTAGCCGTGATGAGAGTAATGATGCTATGATGATAGTAGATACTCGGAAAATATTTAGGGCTATATTTTATAAAATAACTTTATATTTATAATTTTATTATTTTCATTAATGATGGTTGGATTACACGTGATTATATAGAGAAAAATAAAGAAATAACGAATAATATATTATCAATAGGTAAAAGCTATTTCATTAATCGGCTATATCAATATATATCTTTGGCTTATTATTGATGAATATCAATAACACCACCTCTTATTTTATCCATTATCAAGATATTGCACACGCAATAATGCCAATTAAAAATTTAAATTTATTAGATTTGACCGCAATATTTCATAAGGATAGTGTAATGAATAAAATTACTAGAATTACGGTCACTGCCATCACCCTAATTGTATTATGTTATTTAGGATTATCTGGTTATGTTTGGTACCACGATAGTCAACGAAGGCAAAAAAGTGACATTCAAACCTCAAAGGTAGCGGAAAATAACCAGATCCTCAGTTTTTTTAGTGAGAAGGGATGTGATTATTGCCACTCTCCATCAACAGAATTACCCGCCTATGCCTCCTTTCCGATTGCCAAGCAATTGATGAATTATGATATTCAGCTTGGCTATAAATCATTTAATCTTGAGGCCGCTCGAGCAGCATTGATTGCTGGCGAACCTGTGCCACAAAGCGAATTAAATAAAATAGAATGGGTGATGCAAAACCAAACGATGCCTCCAACTCGTTATGTTGCCCTCCATTGGGCTGGTGGTGTTAGTGAAGAAGAGCGAATAAAAATACTCAATTGGATAGCTCAACAGCGTGAGCATTATTACGCAAGTTCTGATACTGCCGAGTCACATCGTAATGAGCCAGTTCAACCTATTCCTAAATCACTTCCGGTCGACACTAAAAAGGTTGCTTTAGGTTTTCGCCTGTACCATGACTCACGTTTATCGGGTGATAGCACTATATCGTGTGCGCATTGCCATGCATTGAATGCGGGTGGTGTTGATGGTAGAAAAACATCGATTGGTGTAGGAGGTGCAGTCGGGCCAATTAACGCACCTACAGTATTTAACTCAGTATTTAATGTCGAACAATTTTGGGATGGTCGAGCCCCAACGTTACAAAAACAAGCGGGAGGTCCGCCGCTAAATCCAATTGAAATGGCGTCTAAATCATGGGATGAGATCATTGAAAAATTGGATAAAGATACAATTCTAAAACAGGATTTTGATGTGGTGTATCCTGAAGGTTTTACTGGTGACACGATTACCGATGCTATAGCGGAGTTTGAAAAAACGCTCATTACACCAGATTCGCCGTTTGATAACTGGTTACGAGGTGATGAGAATGCATTAACCGTACAACAAAAGCATGGCTATCAATTATTTAAAGAAAATAAATGTGCAACTTGTCATGGTGGTGTAATTCTAGGAGGCCGTTCTTTTGAGCCATTAGGATTGAAAAAAGATTTCGATTTCGGTGAGTTGAGTCCAGCGGATATTGGACGTATGAACGTCACCTCAGAAGAGCGTGACAAATTACGTCAAAAAGTACCAGGCTTACGTAATATCGCATTAACTGCACCGTATTTTCATCGTGGTGATGTCGCAACGTTAGATGAAGCGGTTAAATTAATGCTTCGCTATCAAGTAGGCACTAAATTGCCGCAGAAGGATGTCGATGATATTGTTGCCTTCCTTGAAAGCTTGACTGGTGTGTATACACCATATGTACAGAGCGCAGCAGTACAGTAAAAATAAATAGTAAGATCAATAAAAAACAGTACCGTCGATAATAATCTCGGTGCTGTTTTTTTATATGACCTGAATAATTTTCTAGTTATAAAATTGATGAATAAATGTATAGAGAAATTATAAGTATTAAATCAGAAAGTAAATGTAAATTAATAATTTTAAATTATATTAAAACAATGTAACACCAAAAAACCAACAGTGATTTATTTCAGGTTGCAACAGGTAATTAAATTCAATTAGATTTATTTCCATATGCTGATTGATTTTGATTTAATAGGTTGGGCGTTTTAAAATCTTACTGTTTGTTTTAATAAGGTGAGTTATAGTAAATTTAAAATTAACTCGTTAAGTAATTATAAGCGGGGAGGGGATTATTGTAAATGTCATGGTTTGGTTGAGTGGCTATATTTTTAAAATTAACTAATAAATAGTGATTTGTAAAATAAACAATAGAGTTCTACATTTAAAATAAACTCACAATTAATGATTTTAATAGGATATATGTCTAAGGTGATTTTATATCATTACTATTGGTTAGTGAAATTATAATCTAATTATATTTATTTTATACTGATTAGTAAGGTGACGAATATGCTGGATAATCAAGAGGGCACTTCCGTAAAAACGGGATATCAATTTATGATTGATACCTTAAGTGATTGGGGAATAACGCACTATGCTGGCGTAACCGGAGGAGGCGTTATTCATTTTTTAAAATATCTTCAAGCTTATAAGTTACTTGAATCATCTTGCCCTAATTTTATGACATTAGGAGAGTACAGCGCAGGTTTTGTTCCTCTCGGACATTTTTTGGCCAATGGTCAAATCAGTGCTGCGGTTGCCACAACTGGTGCGGCAACTAAGTTGATAGGATGTGGCTTAAGTGATGCTAAGTACCATGATATCCCAGCTGTTTTTATTGTCGCTCAGTCAGATTCTAGCGTATCTGGTCTTGCTCCTCTGCAAGATACTTCGGCACTTGGGAGTAATATGATAGAACAATTACGTTGTGAGCTACCGGATGGTATTTTTGTATTAGATAACCCAAACACATTGGCGGATCAACTCAATGAAGCACACCACCAATTGAATAACTCAAAACCCGTTGTCTTCGTTCTAGTACACAAAGCATTAAATACACAGATATCGCTTACTTCTATTAAAACAAATATTGTTGATAATTATCCTAACGATGTAACAGCTAAATTTATCACGGAATTTTGTCAGGCAGTTAAAGGCAAAAAAGTGGTTATTTTAGTTGGAGAAGAGATGTCAAGATCCCCGAATGCCAAAAGAATTACCTCACAATTAAGCACGTCACTTAAGGCAGCCACTATTTGGAGTATTAATGGTGCTAACGCAGTAGAACGACAAAATACGTATGGATATGGTTATATTTCCTTTGGGGGAAATGATAAAGCAACCGAAATATATCAAGGAATTAACCATGACTGCGTTTTATTAGTACTCGGGGCTTGTCCAGACGAATATACTGTCAATCTTCGCCCATTTAACGCTTATCATACTTTTTATCTTAGTCAGATACCTGATGCTTATGGACAAATAAATCATAGCTATCGGCATGCGACTTGTGGTTATTACTCCCACTATCTTGGTTCGTTAAATACCTTACTATGTGTGCTTATATCTGCTGCAAATGAGTCTGACTTAGGCATTATTTCTGGAATGCCAGCCCCGAACAATCTTAACAACCGTCGCTTGGCAAAGCATCAAAATGGTTTTGTCGATATGGTAAGTCTATATCAAAAATTGGATCAAATTTGGGCAAAGGAATCAATTGCTTTTGATGACGTGTGTCTCGCGTATAAAGATCGCCAATATGTACTTCAACGGCCTAATAATCACATCTCTTTTTATTCATTATATCGTGGTTCTTCCATGGGAGGTGCTTTTGGGTTAGCTGTTGGTGCGAGGCTGGCGGAACCTGAAAAACCAATTTATTTCTTTACTGGTGATGGTTGTTTTCGATTATTTTCTGGGTCTCTTGGGGAGGCTAGGGATCTTGGATTAGTGATGTTTTTACTAAACAATGCGAGCCTAGGAATCGTGAGCCAAGGTCTTCCTAATATCATCCCAAATTTACCTAATGAAAATAATCATACTAATATTGTGCCTCTGGATTATTGTGCTATCGCAAAAGCGAGTGGATGGGACGCGGTAAAATTAGCTCCTGACCTTGATAATCTTGAAAAATTATTAACACGGCCATTCTGTATAGGTACTACTTCATTACTGATTGAAATCCCTGTTGATGCAAATCAAGTACTTGGAGAAAACCCTCGTATTAATAACCTTTAACGGAATCAATATGAAAATATTTCTAGAGCGTGATTTATTGAAAAAAATTGATATGTGTTTTATGCGATTAAATAATTCTCCGTTACCTGTACCCGATGACATTGATGATCGCTATTTGTGGCTACATGAGTGTGCTCCTTACGCCATTGTTGCTCATGATGCGTTGCTCGACCCATATTTTATTTATGCCAATCAAACTGCACTGACATGTTTCAAATATTCTCGTGAAGAGTTTTTGCAGATGCGATCGCGATTTAGTGCAATTTACGGGGAGCGTGCGGAGCGCCAACGTTTACTTGATGATGTTCATCACAATGGCATTGTTTATGATTATTCTGGAATTAGAATAGATAAAATGAAAATGCCTTTTACTATTTATGATGGCATCGTTTGGCAATTAACGGATGAGAGATATGGCTCACATGAAAATACATGGGGGCAGGCGGCGTGTTTTTACTATCAATTGAATGATAAGGTCTCAGTTTAATACAACATAAAATAGCTTATGAAATGGTGAATCTGAAATTATCGTTACCTAGCATGGCGGCTCAACCGATAATTTCATACTCAGACTTAATTGAGCGAAATAAAAACCGAATGAACCGATGTCATTAATATCTTTAATTTTACAGCACCGTTGCAAACGATTACTGAGCGATTTATCAACGAATATTTACCACTGATAGTTTTGGCAGGAATGGCGTAATAATTTTAGAAATTTTTGACCATCACGTGTGAGAGCCGATTTTTGTGACCAGATCAGGGGGGGAACTTTTCTAACCCCTTAGCTATTGTTCTAAACCCTAAGGGGAGTAGTTCATTGGATTATAATGGAAAGAATATTTTATCGACCAGCATAGAAGGACTCGGCATTAATTTTTATGACGTGGCGGAGCGGTCCATTCGTTGGAAGTGAGCCAAAAACAGCGTATTGACCCTGAGCGCATCAATGACACGGAATATCGAATGGATATCCAGGCTCAACTGGTCAGTGCGATTGAGCCCAGTGAATTAAAACTGGGAAAATTTACAGCTAGCGTCACCATCACGGTGACTTATGAATAACGAATAGGCGTATTAATTATGTTTAACCTCACACTTCATCCTCGTTTCTGCCAAGTTAGCGGCCACTTTTGTCGGACAATGAAAGGTAAAATACGCCTATTAAGTCGTTCTATGTCAGTGGATTGTTGCTTCAGTAGTTTGATGCTTGTTAACTCGAATGTTCAAGCTAATTATGCTCCAATGATCCAAAACCCAAGAGATGTATACAAAACGGAAATATCTTCCCAACTTTGAATGTATTCAGCTTAGGAAGATATTTTAATAATAATTAGTCAGCTCTATCGACGAAATTCTGTAACCGTATCCCAAGCGACTTGCTGTAATGCTTGCGCGGTTTTTTCTGACATATCACTATCGACGGGTAATGCACCGCCAACCGGAGAGTGGTCATAAAGAGTGGCAAATAACACGCAAGCAGCTAAATAAGTTCCCGCTAAGGATGGATGCTTACCATCACTGTGATAAAGGTCAATCTCTGGATACGCTTTTATTGAATTGGCAAATGCTAAGCCAATAGGGGCAACATATCCCCCAGTTTCACGTGCAATCTCTTGATAAGCCTTGGACAACTTTTCAGTTTGTTCTGGAGTATCTTTATTTGCCCAAGTCATAAAGTAAATGACTTTTGAACCTTCTTTATGGGCCATATCTGCCATTTTTTTAGCAGCATCAGTAAAATCTTGGCGAGTTTTTTCTTTTGCAGAAATAGGCTCTATTGAATTACCTTGTAAAACAACTACATCCCATTTTTGTAAAGTATTTTGAAATGCTAAGTTAGGAACATGCCACCCTAAATGTCCACTTGAAATGGTGATACCGCGGTAGGAATATCCTTTAGCTTGATGAGGTAATAATGAACGAGTGAGATCACGGAGCCGTGTATTAATATTATTGTTATAATGCATGTATGAATTACCGTAGAGAGCAACAACTTTATTTTCTCCATCTAATTTAGCATTTGGTTGCGGTGCAATTAAAGTTTCAGCCCAAGAATGGGTTATTGAAATTATCGCACATGTTATTAGTATAAATATTTTCTTCATTTATCAATCCTCAGAAATCGTAACGTAAACCCAAAATCACGGCATCATCATTAGTTTTAGCATTTTTATTGGCTAGTTCTTTATTGTAAGTTAACGATAAATAAGTTTTTTTCGCTAATGTTAATTGAGCTTCAGTTCTCCAACCTTCTTTTTCATAGATATCTTTACCATCTTCATCTAAGAAACTATAACCTGCTAAAAATTTAACTTTATCTATTTGATAGGATGCGACGGAATCAAAGCTAATAAAATCATTATCTGATTTTTTATCTCTCTCAATGGAAACTTTTCCAGCAGTTATAGCTAGAGATGCATTTTTGTAATCAAGCTGTATTCCTCCCATAATTTGTTGGTTTTTTTTACGGCCATCAGTAACCTTTTTCTTTGGATTGTCTTTGCGCTTAAACTCACTAGCAGCAATAGCAGGTGTAATTTTAAAGTCCCCTACTGAAAACATTTTGCGATAGCTAATCATCATTGCATTGTCAAAGGCTTCATTATTACTATTACCATTGCCTGCAACATAAGCTACTTGTAGTTGATGTCCATCATATTGAGCATTCCATTGAAGAGTCCCATCTTGGCGATTATATTGATAGGAGTCATCAATTGAACTTATTCCATAGTTATAAACATTAGGAGTGAAGTTTTTATATTTATCTGTCATTTTCATAACTTGATAAAGTGGGTTTTGAGTACGACCTGCAATTAATTCCCCGTAACGTGCATGCGACAAACCTAAATAAGCATAACGAGCATCCAAATCTTTATCTTTGGTTTTATTATCATCTTTCTCTGTACGAACTTGCCATTCTAATTTACCAATAATTTTTGTTTCGTCGAGCAATGATAAATCTCGTTCCATATATAAACCTAATCTACCACTGAATTGATTTCGTGAGTCATTTTCTGCAAATGAAGCATCACCATGCGCAAATTGATATTCTAAACGACCGTAAATATCTAGAAGAGTTTCTTTATCCTTATATATATTCATCGAATAAGCAGATGAACTTACGCACATTAATATATTTAATGATATTATTTTGGTTTTCATGTTTGCCTTATGTGTAATAAAAGTAGGTAGATTATTTTTTTAAAATTTAATTTTTTAATTAGTGAGTTTTTGAAAAAATATTATTAGTAACTGTTCTTATGAAAAGATACGGGAATAATAAATTCCCAATCTAAATAGTGATGTCAAACACAAAATAACATGAAATATAAATTTTTATTTTATATGATTATCAATCATTAAATTTGTGCGGGGGGGCTTTGCTAATTAAATAATTAATTATGTTAATTGCATCACTATTTTGGAAAAAAACGTATGGTTAGCAAAGGGAAACTCATATTCTCATATGCATATAAGGTTAGTTAATTCAGTATGCCTCGCATGCAAAATAAATATATTTAGTGATAAGTAATGTCACTAGTTGAGCTGAATATAAGAATGTTTCATGTAATTTATGAGCAATACAACATTTAGTGATGGTTAGAAATAGGGAATACAGACAGTACTGAGCTTTTGGCATTTTTTAAATAAATTGATGAGCTTGGAATTTGTGTATTGATGATTGCCTATCCATATATACAGGAGCAGATAATGCAAGGTAGTAATAGTTCAGTTTTTGATTCAGAGCTGTATTCATCCCTGTTTACGCAACCAGAGATGAAGCAAATATGGTCTGATGAGAATCTCATTCATTGCTGGTTATTATTCGAATCTACGATTGCAACGGTACAAGCAGAGTTAAATATTATTCCTACTCAAGCTGCAAATGAAATTGTGGAAATTTGCAGTTCTATTGAAATAGATTGGGTTCGTTTGGCGTCAGAGACTCAAGTAGTTGGGATGGCAATTAAACCTCTCGTTGACCAAATTACCGATTCCGGTACTCCGGGAGTAAAAAAATACTTACATTGGGGATGTACGACTCAGGATTTATTGGACTCAGCTTTAGCTATGAGGATGAAGCAGACGTTAATTTTAGTTCGTAGACAGCTTATGGAGTTAGGCGAATACTTAAAAACTATGACTCTAAGACATAAATCTACTGTCATGGTAGCAAGAACGAACTCGATGGATGCATCTGCGACAACTTGGGGATTACAAGTTAGTAGTTATTTAGGCGAAGTTACTCGTCATATTCAACGTCTCGATAATTTATATCCAAATGCAATTACTGGCCTGTATGGTGGTGCCGTAGGTAATTTATCATCTGTTGGACATGCGGGAATGGAAACTCGTAAAAAGTTAATGGAAGCTTTAGGTTTATCAACACCTATAGGTATGATGAATGCTAGTCAAGATAATGTAGTTCAGGCTATTCAGTTCTTCGCATTAGTTCACGGAACGTTATGTCGAATTGCTAATGATGTCGAAAATATGGGACGAGCTTCTATCGCAGAAGTTAGAGAAGGTGAGGGAGGAGGAGGATCGAGTACTATGCCACATAAAACTAATCCTCGAGCTAGCAATATGATTCAGACTTTTTCTCGTTTGGGATGGATGTATGCCTCGGGGTCAACTAATTTACTCGACCAACAGGATATACGCGCCGCATCTATGCGAGTATTAAATTGGTCCATACTACCCGAATCTGCATTGGTGCTTTCAACTAGTCTAGAGAGAGCGAGCCGTCTGATTAAACATCTGGTAGTGAATGAACAGAGAATGAGAGAGAATTTTAGCGCATCTAAAAACTTTATTATGTCAGAATCGGTTTCGATGAGATTAGCCGAAAAGATAGGTCGTGATCAAGGGTATAGCATAATGAAAAACTTGATGAAAGATGCTGATGGTTCACAGGATTTACAACAATTAGCTCTTAACTGTAAGCAGATAAGAGAGATATTAGAAGAAGACGAAATTATTTCTGCTTGTGACCCATCTTCTTATCTCGGCGCGAATGATAAACTTATTGATGAAACAGTTGCCTATTTTGATGATTTAGCAACAGAAATAAACATTTAGCTATAAATCATTTGATTACAGGTAATCCCCATTAATAGTTATTTACGGGAATTACCTGTGATTAGTTATTTAGGCATTGCGGAAAACGTTTCAAAGAATATAAATAACTCTTCTAACCGCTCAAAGTTTCCTTCTCCATCACCTTTCTCATATGCTAAATGCAGAACTAGCTCAATAAAGAAAAACCCAATAATACGACTTTTAAACACTGACTGAGCATCGCTAGGTAAGACGAACTGCAAATCACAAAATTTACCATAAGGATTAGATTCTGAATTAGTGACCAACACAACGGTTGCTTTTTTCTTACGAAACCATTCGGTAGTCCTAATGACCAATCGGTTAAATCGGTAATAAGAAAATACAATTATTACGTCTTGGCTAGATACGTTCAATAATGATTTTGGTAAGTCACCTGGGTCGATAGATAGTAGAGTAACTTGGTCTCTAAAATATTTAATCAAGGTAGTGAAATGCATTCCCATTGCATGGGAAGACGAGGGGCCAATAACATAGATATGTCGTTCCGTATCTAAAATGAGTGTAATAAGCTCATCTAAAGCTTCAATATTGATGTCATCTTTAAAATTATTAAATAGACTAGCTATGTTTTTATTAAACTCATCAACAATTTCACGAGTCGTGATATCTACTTTTCTATGTGTTTTGGATACTAATTCGAAAGGAGGGATTAATTTTTGTTCAGAAAGTGTTTTTTCTAAGGCACGTCGAAATGAAGAATAACCAGTAAATCCTAATTTATTTAGAAATCTTCCGACTGTCGCTTTACTAACATTAGCATTCCTTGCGAGATCAACAATGCCATGAAATGGAAGTTCATTAAAGTGTTCTTGAATATAATTATTCAATCGATATTCTGATTCAGTTAAAGAATTTAATTGTGTAGTTTGAAAAATATATTCCTGGAATGTTAATTGATCATTTTTTTTCATTGCTAACCATTTCCTAAATTATAGTAGTTATTTGGATTTTTATTAACGCCTTATTTATAAACTGAAATATGTGAAAATAATCTAATCATTATATGATTTTTCTCGATTTGAGACTATGCGCACAAATTATTGTGAGAAAATAACTTTCTCATTTAGTTAATTATACCTTAATTTTACTATAACTGCATAAAAACCAAGCTTTAACGATTAACTCTGACATCAAATCAATAAAAATATAATTTTACCAATAGTGATATTTTTAATCGAAAAAAAATAAAAGGATACACCGCATGACTGCATTTATAATCGCAATAGTGATTACTATTATTGCTGCATGGTTAATTATTAAAAATTACCAAGCACAAACGGTATTATTGCTAGCTGGTCTCATTCTACTTGCTATTACTGTTATCCTTTATCCAGAAAAAAGTATTTTATATGATAAAGGAACTTCCAGTGGTTCAACATGGCTTGATATTTTTGTTTTTGCTAAAAACTCTTTATCAACACAAGTCGCAGGGATTGGTCTGATTATCATGGCGGCTGGTGGGTTCGCAAGTTATATGGATCATATAAAAGCATCAAGTGCGATGGTCAATATTTGCATTCGACCTCTGCAATTGATTAAAGCGCCTTATTTAATTTTAGCGTTAGGTTATATTTGTGCGCAAATGTTGCATGTCGCTATTTCGAGTGCTGCTGGACTAGCAATGTTACTGCTAGTAACGTTTTTTCCCGTATTAGTTCGTTTAGGTGTAAGTAAAGCTGCGGCTGCATCTATGATTGGATTATGTGCATTCATGGATCTAGGGCCTGCTGTTGGTACCGCTAATTTAGCGGCAAAGCATTCAGGTATGGAAGCGGCTGTTTATTTTGCGCACTATCAGATGCCAATCGCAATTGTAGTCATGCTGGTGGTATCCATTCTCATTTTCTTTACAGCTAAGTACTACGATAAAAAAGAAGGTCATGAGGTCATTATTCAGAATGCTATTGATCCTGATGCACCTCAAGAAGAACGCGCCCCTTCCTTCTACGCACTATTGCCTATATTTCCTGTTGTCCTTGTATTGGTCTTTAGTCCATTAGTTATCGATACTATTAAGATAGACGTAGTGACGGCGATGATTATTGGTACGTTGACTGCTTTTGTTTGTGAAATAATAATGAAACGTAATTTTCTAGCTTGCTGTAAAGGTGTTCAAGTCTTTTTCAAAGGCATGGGTGGTATGTTTACGAGTATCGTTTCATTACTTGTATGTGCTGATATCTATGCACAAGGAATGCAGAAAATTGGCGCTATCGACTACTTGTTGGAATCAGTACAAAACGCTGGTTTTGGCTTCACTAGCATGACTATCGTAATGACTTTACTGGTGGGTGTTACTGCTGTACTAACAGGTTCTGGTGTTGCTGCATTTTTCTCTTTCTCAGGTCTTGCACCTTCTATTGCCACTAAATTTGGTACCGAAGCGGTATATATGATCCTTCCTATGCAGTTAATGGCAGGAATGGGGCGTTCTATTTCACCGGTCGCGGGGGTCATTATTGCTGTAAGTAAAGCTGGCGAATGTTCTCCATTCATGATTGTGAAAAGGACAATGATCCCCGCAATCGGTGGGATCATTGCGATGATGCTGACTAATTTTTTATTATTCTAAATTAGAATCATTCATATTAATTAAAGTTATGTATCAAGGCAGCAAATAATGAATTATGAAGCAAAAGAAAATTCACTTTATATTCCATATACTGGCTCATTATTACTGGAATCTCCCTTTTTAAATAAGGGGAGTGGATTTACTCGCCAAGAACGCGAAGCTTTCAATCTCAATGGGTTATTGCCAGCAACAATAGAAACCATTGAGGAGCAATCTCAACGAGCTTATCAACAATTTTTGGAAACAAAATCAGATATCGCTCGTCATATCTATTTACGTAATATTCAAGACACGAATGAAACATTATTTTATTACATGGTGAGTAAGCATATTTCGGAAATGATGCCAATTATTTATACTCCTGTGGTTGGTCTTGCTTGTGAGCATTTTTCTGACATTTACCGTCGTGCTAGAGGTCTCTTTATTTCTTGGCCTGATCGTCATTTATTAGATGATATTCTCCATAGCGTAACTAAGTCCGATATCAAAATTATTGTTGTAACTGATGGGGAACGAATACTCGGATTAGGTGATCAAGGTATTGGTGGTATGGGCATTCCTATTGGTAAATTATCGCTATATACCGTATGTGGTGGTATTAACCCTAGAAACACGTTACCTATATTATTGGATGTGGGAACTAACAATTCTCAATTACTTAATGATCCTCTCTATATGGGTTGGCGCCATCCCCGCATTACAGGTGATGAATATTTTGAGTTTGTAGAAATGTTTATTAGTGCAGTAAAACATCGATGGCCTAATGTTTTATTACAATTTGAGGACTTTGCTCAACAAACTGCAATGCCATTATTGGAACAATATCAGCATGAAATTTGCTGTTTTAATGATGATATTCAAGGGACTGCAGCAGTTACGTTAAGCTGTCTGATGGCTGCTAGTCGAGCGACAAATAGCTTATTACGAAATCAGCGTATAGTTTTCCTTGGTGCCGGATCTGCAGGATGTGGAATCGCAGAATACTGTATTACTCAAATGGTGTTTGAAGGTTTAACCGAACAAGAAGCGAGATCTAAAGTTTTTATGGTTGATCGTTTTGGTTTGTTAACTGATGATCAAATTAACCTTGTACCTTTCCAACAAAAATTAGCTCAACCTATAGCTAATTTAGAAGGTTGGCAACAGCAGGATAATAGATTCTCATTAATAGACGTCATTCGTAATGTTAAACCCACAATATTGATTGGAGTTACAGGTCAGCCAGGGCTATTTAGTGAAGAAGTCATTAGTGAAATGTATCATCACTGCTCGCACCCAATTATTATGCCATTATCTAACCCAACTTCTCGTATGGAAGCTCGACCAGAAGATATTTTACGTTGGACAGAAGGTAATGCGATTATTGCAACAGGAAGTCCTTTTGAATCAGTTCGATATAATGAGGAAGACTATTCTATTACTCAGTGTAATAACGTTTATATTTTCCCAGGTATTGGTCTTGGTGTTGTTGCTAGTCAAGCTAGGCGCATCACGGAAAGTATGTTGATGGCTGCAAGTCGCACACTTGCAGAGCTTTCACCTTTAGTCTGTGATGGCCATGGTTCCTTATTACCAGATATTAAAGATATTAAAGGTGTCACCCAATTGATTGCTTATAACGTCGCTATCGCAGCACAACAGGCTGGTGTCGCTGCCAATATTTCTGAAAAAAGCTTAAGAGATAGTATCGACAGCAATTTTTGGCATCCACAATATCGCTTCTATAAGCGGACATCATTTTAGTTGTTATTTAATGGAAAGGAAGTATTGTTTAATATATTCGTTTAAAATTATCAATTAATATTGATAACATGTACTAAATTTTCATTTATAGTTATTTATCATAAAAATAGCATGGCTAGAATAACTAGTCATGCTATAGAATTGTTTTATTATAAATAATATTAGTCACTTAAAGAATAACATATTGACATATTTATTCGCATTCACTGAATTTTCATTAGCGGGGAAATTATATTTGAATACTCGCTGAACGTAATTAGTCTAAATTTAACTAATCAAATTTTTTGCGTTGTACGATTCTGTAGTAATAGTTTTAAGGGTAATAATTATTGAAATTATTTTTCAATATGTGTTTTTTTTATTCATTGAAGTCGTTATTATAAGCTAAATTTCTTTTGATTTGATTTGATTTGATTTGATTTTATTTTGTTTTATCCTTACATGGGTATGTATAAAATCTGGGAATATCTGACATGAGCATTTCTAATTAGGTTTGGCAGTGTCTGCTTTATGAATATTAAGTTAGTCTCTTAACTTTTCATTAAACAGGATGAGTTCCTACTTAACCTACAGTTGATTGTTGGTTTATATTGAGTTAGATAGAAATTGATGGATGTTATTAAGTTTGTGGATTGATTATAAAGACTCTTTATCGAGCCTAACAGATATTGGTAGATTGTAACTGGCGTCCCCTGCAGGAATCGAACCTACAACTAGCCCTTAGGAGGGGCTCGTTATATCCATTTAACTAAGGGGACATTGAACGCTCTAGATTACAGCGCTTCGCATTCTACTTCTGACGCCTAGCTGAATCAAGCTGTTACGTAGAATTTCTTTAGTAAAAGTGTAATAAGTGACGATTTCAGGTTATATATTGCACAATCTATGTTTCTCTAGCCAAAAAGATAAACCTGATCTCAGCTACACCAATAGATTCAAGGTTACCATCTAAATTTCCTCAACCCTCAACAACGTACTGCTAAATTAACGGAGTGTCTTTGTTATCTACGATTGGTACTAAAAGGCAGTTTAAAACGTTAACAGCATAATAAATCGAATTTTTTTTAAAGCCTAGCCTATACAAAGTGATAGGCACCTCAGGATATTGCAATTTTTACATAACAAAAAAAGCTAATTGCAAATTTAATCACATTTCCTATGAAAAAAAATCGTATAAATAAGGTATAGTTGACATTATTACGACCCAATTGTTTTGAATGGTCAAATTAGTAACAATTATATCATTCTAGTTTTAATACAAGAGCATGTTTTATAATTTAAAAAATTGCCATGGCTGGGTGGCACAGGGAATGGAGAGGATTATGAAGTTTCACATGAGTGGCGTCCTTCTTGCGGGGGTTTTACTTGTTGGGTGTTCGAGTTCAATTAATCCTGAAACTCAGGAGCGCTCTGATCCACTTGAAGGTTTTAACCGAGCGATGTTCAATTTCAACTACAATGTATTAGACCCGTATGTTTTAAGGCCTGTTGCAGTTGCTTGGCGCGATTATGTTCCAATGCCAGCACGAAATGGGTTAACTAACTTTTTTGTTAACCTTGAAGAACCTGCCAGTATGCTGAATAGCTTTGCTCGAGGTGAAGTTACACAAGGCTTTAAGCATTTTAACCGTTTCTTCCTCAATACTGTTTTTGGTATGGGAGGGCTTATCGATGTTGCGTCGATGGCTAACCCGCAACTTGCCAAAGAAGAGCCTAAACGTTTTGGTAGCACTTTAGGCTACTATGATGTTGGCTACGGCCCTTATGTGGTGTTGCCTGGTTATGGTAGTTTTACCATTCGTGAAGAGGGCGGAGACATAGTTGATGACTTTTATCCAATGCTGAGTTACCTGACATTCTGGATGTCCGCAGGTAAATGGGCTTTAGAAGGTATCGAAACGCGTTCACAGTTACTTGATTCCGATGGGCTTCTGAAAAACTCATCTGATCCTTATTTGTTAATGCGTGAAGCTTATTTCCAACGCAATGATTTCTTATCGAGCGGTGGTGAACTAAAAGCAACTGTAAATCCGAATGCATCAGCCATTGAAGGTGATTTAGATTCTATTGATTAGAAATGAATAATGATAATCATTGAGTGAAGTTATATGCTAAATAATTCGAGATGTTTGTATTTACAAAGCGAAGCTAGTTGGATGAATAATCGACACCTCTAGTTAAACGAATGTAAATTATCAAGCAGCATGAAGTCTGGTGGGGATCACTCTCTTTTGTTATTAAACGCTAGAGAGTGATCGCATTATTCTTCATTACTTTACTTCCCTCTATACGTAATCATATCAACAAGTGCAATAACACCTAAAATTCCCATAAAACCAATCGTAAATAATGTTCCCATAGTACATTCCTATTTAATCATTTAAACCTCTTGGATTAATGAGTAGCAAGATCTTTTCATTTGTTTAAAAGATTGCTAAACGCGACTTTGTTTACCTATTTTGTATGCTGTAGCAGCTAAACAATGACTTGATTTTACGTTATTGGATGACAAGAACATACAGGGAATGTGATGTTATGAAAATGAATGGCAGTACTATTTACAACAGGTTGATGAGTAAACAATGAAACTGAAACTGTTTTACAGTGCTGGATTAGGTATTTATTGCATGAATAACAATTTAATCACCTAGAGAAGATTTTATACACATTTTATCGATAAAAGAACAGGTTACTATATTACTGATAAATTAGATTTAATTTGCTAAAAATGATGAGAAAATTTAAAAATATTAATTCGAAAGTTTGAGAATAAATGGCGTTATCTTTTTTTTGGTATGCGAGATTAGAGGGTAACAGGGGAGTGCTCCCCTGTTACTTAAATCACTACACGTCGTAATTAGAAGGTATAGTTAAAGTTCACACCATATAACCAAGCTGAGCCCTCAGATTTGAAACTATATACTGGAGATTGCGGGTTATTTTCGAGCAATTTCTCATTGATATTAACTTTTTTACCGTACATATAAGAAATACCTACGTCGACAGAGGCATTTGGAGTAAATGCGTATGTTGTACCGGCACTTAACCAGTAACGATCTTGGTCAGGAATTGAAATTGAACGGTATTTAGCGGGTACTGGGCTTTCGTCATAGGCAATACCTGTACGAAATGTCCAGTTGTCGTCATAAAAGTAGCTTGTCCCAATTGCAACACGCCATACATCTTTAAAATTTTCCGGTTTATGGAATAGTTCTTTACCGTCACTGCTGCGATTAGCCGTTAGATCTTTAAAGGTGCTCCAACCAGTGTAAGCGACGCTATAGTGAACAGCCCATTGTGGTGCAACTTTATTGTAACCTGAGAATTCCCATACATCAGGTAGATTCAGATCCAGTTTTCCTTTTACTGTATTACCACCAGTACCACCTGGGGCTAAGGTTGAAATCTGGTTGGAGTACTTACCATCTCCAAACTTGACTTTGACTTTTGAACGGTAAGTAAAGCTATAACGGTTATCTTGATTAAACTCATAAAGGATCCCTGCATTCCAGCCATATCCCCAATCATCGCCTTTGAGTTTTGAAACCTCTGCGCTAGGTTTAACACCAAGTGAGGGGGCTAATACACCCGCATGTCGAGTAATCTCTGCATCGGCATAAACAGCATTAACGCCTAAACCAAAGCTAAAGTTGTCATTTAAACGATAAGCACCGCTCAAATTTAAATTCACTGTTTTGAGGTCAGTTTTACCGCCAATAGGGCCTGCTGCATAATTCTTTTTAAAATCAGTCGCAAGACCAAAGTTGGTGGTCATTGATGTACCCACAGCCCATTTTTCATTGATTGGGAAAACAAAGTGAGCATTGGGAACTAAAGCGCTTGGTGCAATATTATTAGCGGTGAGACTATCATTATTTTTACCTTTAATATCAACGCTTGGAACGATATATACCCCACCGACTGAAACAGCAGGGCGATCAAATAGCATCATCGCTGCAGGGTTACGGCTACCTTCACTTGCGTTATCGCCAACTGCACCAGCCCCTGAAAACGCGCGTCCTAGCGCTGATGTAGAATATTCATTAAGCAAAAAGCCAGCAGCTCCGGCATTGGAAGAAATAAGTGCCATTGCTATTGCTAAAGTTGATCGAGTAAACAGGTTTTTCTGGCTCATGACCAAAACCCTCTTGTATATTATTTAAATTAGGCGACTTCTTATCGCAAGAAGCGCTGAATTGTAGGGTCGGTTGTCGTTATGACAAATCAGACCAGTTACTAGAGTATAGGTCTGACCACCTGATATGTTGCAAGTATGTTTTTTAAATAACGCCAAATTGTTTGCAAAATTGCGATGCGTTTAACAAAAAAATAACATTTAAGGTGTGTTATTAGATTAATTAGGGGTATTTAAGGGGTTAGATCAAACTTATAGAAGATAGTTAGGAATAAAAGCTGATACTTGCTGGTTTTTACCTATTTTTCAGCGTTATGATAGCAACTTAATAGTTTGTTGATTTTGGAGAGTTAAATGACTGATGCGATTAAACGTTGCAGCGCAGAAGAAACAGCAGCTTGCTGTTGTGTAGATGTCGGTACAATCTTGGATAATAAAGATTGCACTGCATCGTATCAGCATGTTTTCGCAAACCAAGAAGAAGCGGAATCTATGTTGAAACAGCTGATTGAAAAGGCGAGATCCGTTGAATCAGACCCTTGCGTTATCAATCATTCAATTGCCGCCGTTGACGGTGGCGTAGAGTTGTCTGTCGACTTTACATTTAGCTGTGAAGCAGAAAGCTTGATTTTTCAATTAGGCTTACGTTAATCAAACAGGTGATTAACAATTTAGACTAAAAATAGTTATAACTGCATAAAGTCTGAAGTTTAACAGTATATCACCTTCACTATAATTAATATGATTATAGTGAAGGCTCTCTATCAAAATTCTTACTTACTTTCCCGCCATGATCTCAATTTTTTCATTTCCTCTCATTAAGTTGTGCCCAAGCTCGCATTTTCTCAAGATGGCTATTTGCCTCATGTGACGAATATGTTAACAATAATAACAGGTCAGACCTCTTTGGCGGTTTTTTGATAGCAATTGTTACGTTTGTAATTACAACTAACATCTTGGGTAAATATAAATATTCATCTCTTTTTTAGAGTTGCCACTTAAGAAATTGCTACAAAATACGTTTACAAGGTCCAATAGCCCCCAAATTGTTATCTCATTTTAGTCGGAGTGACCATGAATCAACTTTCTCATCATGGCGAAGGTTCTTATGCAGCAAAAGAAAGGATCGCAATTATCAGCGGTCTTCGCTTACCTTTTGCCAAGCAATCTACTGCATATCAAAACATTGCAGCGGTTGATCTCGGAAAAGTCGTTGTTGCGGAACTGCTAAGTCGAAGTGGTATTGAAAAGTCCCTTATTGAACAGCTGGTATTTGGGCAAGTGGTACAGATGCCCGCCGCACCAAATATTGCACGTGAAATAGTTCTCGGAACTGGAATGAGTATCTCTACGGATGCTTATAGTGTTTCCCGTGCTTGTGCAACGAGCTTTCAAGCCATGGCGAATGTTGCTGAAAGTATGATGGCGGGGCATATTTCTGTTGGGATTGCGGGTGGGGCAGATTCTTCATCGGTATTGCCTATCGGCGTCACAATAAAAATGGCTGCAACGTTATTATCTTTAAGTAAAGCCAAATCAATTGGGCAAAAGTTATCATTAATTTCATCACTACGATTGAAAGATTTATTGCCTGTTGCACCTGCGGTTGCTGAGTATTCTACGGGGTTGCGGATGGGTGACACAGCGGAGCAAATGGCAAAAAGCTATCATATCACCCGTGAGCAACAAGATGAGTTAGCGCATCGTTCACATATACTCGCGACTAAAGCATGGGCAAGTGGTGTTCTTGAACAAGAAGTGATGACTGCGTATATGCCGCCTTTTAAACAGGCATTTACTCAAGACAATAATGTTCGCACAAATTCTGTTTTATCTTCATACGCTAAATTAAAGCCAGCTTTTGATCGTAAATTCGGTACTGTCACAGCAGCAAACAGCACTCCATTAACTGATGGTGCTGCCGCGGTATTAATGATGACAGAATCGCGAGCAAGGGAGTTAGGCTACACGCCATTAGGTTATATTCGTAGTTTTGCTTTCTCTGCCATTGATGTTTGGCAAGATATGTTGTTAGGTCCATCTTATGCGACGCCAATTGCACTCAAACGTGCAGGATTAACCTTGCAGGATCTCACTTTAATTGACATGCATGAGGCATTTGCAGCTCAAACATTAGCGAATATTAAACTGTTTTCTAGCCGTCAATTTGCACAAGAAAAATTGGGGTTATCAAAGGAAATAGGTGAAGTTGATATGGACAAATTTAATGTATTAGGTGGCTCTATTGCATATGGTCATCCATTTGCAGCAACGGGAGCACGCATGGTGACACAAACCTTACATGAATTACGACGTCGTGGTGGTGGGTTTGGCTTGACGACTGCTTGTGCTGCTGGTGGTTTAGGTGCTGCAATGATTTTGGAGGTAGAATAATGTCACATCATTCTGCAACAGAAGCTCAGTCTGAAGTATCAAGAGATGCTTTCCGTTTTGAAGTTTACTCTCAGTCGGTTGGTGTGATCTTCATTGATGTTCCTAACGAAAAAGTCAACACATTAAAAGCTGAATTTGCACAGCAATTTTTAGCTATTTTACAGCAAGCACAGTCGACATCAGGCTTAAAGGGTTTAGTGGTCACATCCGGGAAAAAAGATAGCTTTATTGCCGGCGCTGATATCAGCATGATTGCAAATTGTAAAAGCAAAGATGAGGCTAGTGAGCTATCTAGGGAAGGACATAAACTTTTCGATAAGTTAGAAAATTACCCTTTACCGATTATTGCCGCAATCCATGGTATTTGTCTTGGCGGTGGTTTAGAGCTAGCACTGGCTTGCCATGCAAGGGTTTGCTCTGATGACAATAAAACGCGTTTAGGCTTACCTGAAGTACAACTCGGTTTATTGCCCGGCTCTGGCGGGACTCAACGACTACCTAAATTAATCGGTATTCCCAAAGCATTAGAATTAATGTTAACCGGAAGGCAATTAACAGCGAAGCAAGCCCACCGAATTGGGCTTGTTGATGATGTAGTCTCTGGGACTATTTTATTAGATGTTGCCGTAAATATGGTGAAAAGAGGAAAAGTTCACCGCGCTCCGGTTCATTGGCAATCAAGGTTATTAAGCAGCAAACTATTTCGCAACAAAGTATTTTCGAGTGCAAAGCAAACCGCACTAAACAAAACTAAGGGGCATTATCCAGCACCTGAAAAAATTATCCAAGTCGTTAAAATTGGCATGGAAAAAGGAATTAAAGCCGGTTTTGAAGCGGAAGCAAAAGCATTTGGTGAATTGGTCATGACTCCAGAATCAGCGGCATTACGTAGTTTGTTTTTTGCCACAACATCATTAAAAAATGAGGCTGGTGCATTGGCTAATCCGTTACCTATCAAACAGGTTGGTATTTTAGGTGGAGGGTTGATGGGGGGCGGAATAGCTTTTGTAACCGCTATGCGAGGTAATCTTCCAGTTCGTATCAAAGATGTTAGTGATAAAGGGGTTACTCAAGCCTTACGTTATAACTGGGATTTGTTAACACAACGAGTCAACAAAAGACGGATGCTTGCCCGTGAACGTGATGCCATTATGTCGAGAATATCCGGTACATTAACTTATCAAGGCTTAGAACACGCCGATATTGTAGTTGAAGCTGTTTTCGAAGATTTGCCTTTGAAGCAAAGAATGGTAGCTGAAGTGCAGCAGCTATCGGAAGGAAAAGCTATTTTTGCTTCTAATACTTCATCTTTGCCAATCAACCAAATTGCAAATAATGCAGCTTATCCAGAAAAAGTTATCGGGCTACATTATTTTAGTCCGGTTGATAAAATGCCATTAGTTGAAGTTATTCCTCATAGGCAAACAGATGCCGAAACGATAGCAACGACTGTAGCTTTTGCTAAACGTCAGGGTAAAACAGCGATTGTTGTCGGTGATGATGCGGGTTTTTATGTTAATCGCATATTAGCGCCTTATTTATGTGAGGCTACCGAGTGCCTAGTTAGCGGTGAATCAATTGAGCATATTGATAATGCATTAGTTGATTTTGGTTTCCCTGTGGGACCATTTAACTTATTAGATGAAGTCGGAATTGATGTCGGCACTAAAATCTTACCTGTTCTTGTTAATCGCTTTGGTGATAGATTCAAAGCACCTGATGTATTAGATAAAGTGAACAAAGACGACCGTAAGGGTAAGAAAAACGGCAAAGGTTTTTACCTGTATGGGCATCAACCTGTATCTAAATTGTTTTTTTGGAAAAAAAACAAAAAGCGTCAAGTTGATAAAAATATCTATTCTTTGATTGGAATTGACCCGAAAAACCACCTAAGTAAAATTGATATTGCAGAACGTTGCGTGATGCTGATGCTTAATGAGTCCGTACGTTGTTTAGATGAAAAAATTATTCAAAACGCGCGGGATGGGGATATTGGAGCCGTATTTGGTATTGGCTTCCCTCCGTTCTTTGGTGGCCCATTCCGTTATATGGATAGTTTAGGCATTCAAAAAACGGTAGATACAATGAATCGTTTAGCTGAGCTCTATGGCGATAAATTCCGTCCTTGTGAGCGCTTATGTGAAATGGCAGAGAAAAATGAGACATTTTTTCAGTAAGCGTTTGCTAAGGTGTTTAAAATAGTAAGGTCATATATTATTGGCTGATCAAGGTGTGAGATTAGCTATAGTCAAGGGAACTACATTATAGGTAGTTCCTATAACATCGATATTAACGACAATTTAGCCTTATTGTTATTTTATGAATATCAAATATTCTCCACAAAAATGTCTTTCCGCATACATCAAATATGGTTCTAATCGCCTACATGCATCTTAAATTATTTTGGGTATAAACAATGGTGCTCATTAATATTCACGGGATAAATAAAGCAAAAAAATCTAACTAAATCATTTTATTTACTGGTTGTTTGATGCAGAATCACGTTTCTCCACAAATGATGGTGACTTTTACACCGATTCACCAATATGCTGTAAAACGTCTTTTTCACAAAAATATAAGGCAAGCTAATTCTGTTAAATATTAAGAGTAACCTACTTAAAACTTAGATGAAATTTTTGATAGCGAGTACCACATGGAATGCAGGGCTTAAAGTTTATTTAAGAGTAGATTGGTTAACAGTTTAGTAATGCAGCATAATGTGGTGAAGTTAGTCAGACTGTGATTTGAATGCGGTAGAAGTTTTTTGCTTTATAGTGTGGGCTATTAAGTTAATAAAAATGAGTCTGTCAGTATTGTCTGGCTATAAATAAGATAATTTGAGTTGCAGGTTTCGATAGCATCGATATGCCAACGCTAACTCGAGGTATGACGAGTAAATAAGGTGGATTATGCAAGTTTATATAATGCGTCATGGTGATGCAGCATTACAAGCAGCGAGCGATGCGGAAAGAGCACTAACCCAAAAGGGAATAGACGATTCAGTATTAATGGCACAGTGGCTGAGCCAACGTAACCCAGCAATTGATAAAGTCCTTGTTAGCCCCTATCGTCGAGCAGAAGAGACACTACAAGTGATCCGCGATAACCTTGTTATTTCAGCCCGATCGGAAGTTATGGATATGTTGACACCCAGTGGAAATGCCACGTTTGTTGCTGATCATATTCGTGATTTAGCAGTAATGGAAACTAATGCAGTTCTTGTTGTTTCACATTTACCGTTGGTTGGGTATTTAGTTTCAGAACTGTGCCCAAATGAAGCACCACCTATGTTTACGACATCATCAATTGCATGCATTGAAATTGATGCTAAACATCAAAAAGCTCATCTTGATTGGATGATTAGTCCATCTCAACTCATATCAGTAATCAATAATCGCAAGTTAAATAAGTAAGCCCTTAGGGGCTTTTGAACTTATTTTTTGAGAAAATGTTTAGAGAATGCACTAAATCATTTTAGGCAAAATGCTTTGCTTGAATACTAAAGGCTGCTGAACTTTGTAACTTATTTTCGTTAAATTAATTGCTAAAAATAACAGCGATGTATCAAGCCAACACGAAAGTGATTAAAAACATCGCCACAATTCTAAAACAATAAATAAAAGTGCCCTTTGGATTTGATTAACTGCGATTTTTCACTGTGTTGGGCAGCGCTTGCCTAGTTTGTAAACCATTCAACGTACTCAAAATACCGTTAACTAAGGTAGAAATTGACCTTCAAAGATCAACTGTTCTTGGCAATGTAAAATCTGGCGAATATAAACTCATTAATAGCGACAGATGAAATGACGGATTAATTGAGTACCAAAAAAATTTGCCCCAAAATTGAGTATTTCCTAACGGCGAGCGCTTTCTTGAGTTTCAATAATTAACAGCAAGGATGCATTGCCTCCCCATTCCTTAGGTGCTTGGTGAAAAGCAATAATATCAGGATGTTGAGCTAACCAAAGAGGAGTTTGTTGCTTTAATATATGCTTGCCATGGCCATGCATAATACAGGCACAAAACACGTTTTCACGTTTACAGGCTGCAATAAGTGCCCCAATCTCTTGTTTAGCTTCCATCTGAGTGAGGCCATGTAAATCAAGGAATAATTCAGGCACATAATCACCACGGCGCAATTTTTTGAGCTCGTAAGGATTTGAGCCCGGCTTTAAATAACGTGTTGGACCTTCAGCCTCCAACTGTGGTTGAAATTCATCTGAAAAATAAAATGAGGCATCGACCTGTTCTTGCTGCACTTTTTTATTTGAAGGTTGTGTGACTTTAGTGCGAATAGGTACATGCAATATTTGATCTTGCTGGATTTTTTTCGCCCCGCGAATTGCTTCATTAAAAAGATGAATATCATCATCTTGTAATCCGAATTTATTTTTCATTTTTCTGTTAATAATCTTTTTTTGCTTAAGCTTGTTTGCTTTAGTGTAACCTATTTTTTGATACTACCGCTATATACGCGTCATTTTTCAAGCTGTTGCTAGCTGAATATTCGATATAAGCCTAAGTTCTCGTCGTTGCCTTACCTAGGCTTATCAAGCTTTACCAAAAAAGAAAAGTTGTCTGAGCTGCCTAAATAAATATTTATATACTGAATTATGTAGAGGCGAATTGGGAATGACTGGATTTAAATAACAAAATTTTAACCAAATAGTCGAGTTTACATTGACAAAAGGTGCTTTATTAGTCTAATTGTATATACATATATATACCTGTTACTTTATCGTCATATATTCGTAGCTAACACCACGGCAATTTTAGGTGTGACGAGTATCGATAATGTATTTCTAATCTTAATAGGGCTGGTTATGTCATTTAAAATACTTGCTAATGATATCATTTGGTTAAATGGTCGCATTGCTACAATGGATCAGGATTTAAACTCAGAGTATGGGCTATTAGAAAATCATGCGATGGTCACCCGAAATAACTTGATTGTGGCGATTGTTCCAGAAGCCAAGCTCGATATGGTTAATGGTAAAGTGGTAGATTTAGAAAGGCGTTTAGTCACACCTGGGTTAATTGACTGCCACACACATCTCGTTTTTGGTGGTAATAGAGCGGCTGAGTGGGAACAACGGATGAAAGGTGTTTCTTATGAAACTATTAGTCAGCAAGGTGGTGGAATTAACTCGACCGTTCGTGCAACACGTACATTGAATGAAGATGATTTATATCATGTTTCACAGCCACGATTAGAAGCATTGATCCGTGAAGGTGTGACAACTATTGAAATGAAATCAGGTTATGGACTTGATTTTGATAGTGAGCAAAAGCAATTGTTTGTCGCAAAAAGATTAGCACAGTCATATCCTGTAACGGTGAGTTCAACCTTGTTATCTGCCCATACCGTTCCTAGCGAATATAAAGGCAAAGCTGATGAGTATATTGATCTGATTTGTAATGAAATTATGCCAACATTATGGGAAAAAGGGTTGTTTGAAGCGGTTGATGTATTCTGTGAAAGTGTTGGTTTTTCCCTTGAACAAAGTCAAAAACTGTTTCTTACTGCACAAAAGTTAGGTATTCCAGTGAAAGGCCATGTTGAGCAACTTTCGAATCTTGGTGGGAGCGAGTTAGTTGCTAGTTTTAAAGGGTTATCAGTTGATCACATTGAGTATCTTGACCTTAAAGGAATCCAAGCATTGAAACAAAGCGGCACGGTTGCTGTATTGTTGCCAGGTGCATTTTATTTTCTTAGAGAAACTAAATTACCACCAATTGAATTATTACGTGAACATCAAATTCCTATGGCAGTATCCACAGATTTCAACCCTGGAACGAGTCCTTTTGCATCACTTCGCATGGTGATGAATATGGCCGCTGTGTTATTTAGATTAACGCCTGAGGAAATATGGGCCGGCGTGACATGCCACGCTGCGCGAGCATTGGGGCGAGAGGAAAGTCATGGGCAATTGAAAGTGGGCTATCAGGCTGATTTTATCGTTTGGAATGCAGCAGACCCAGTTGAAATGATTTATGAACAAGGTAGTCAGATGCTATATATGCGAGTATATCAAGGTAGTATCAGCCACCATAATTTATAAGTAGACAAGCCATTAACAATGAAAAAACGTGACATGTCACGCTGCATAGATAGTTATGAAAAATAGTAATTTCATAAGGGATGTCAGGATAAAATAGCCAACGGCATCCTAACAAAACACATAAAACCTCGATTAAAACATATATATATCAGTAGATTACTTTTTTTTAATTCGTTATTTGAATGTCTATGTTGTCTCTTTTTTCGAAAGAACGTTATAAAGTACAAATATGTATCTTTAATCATTTAAAATGTAGGTTTATAAAATTTGCTGTTATTTAGGCATGATTTTTATAGAGATAACTGAAGTGAAATGTTTTTGAACAAAATGAGAATATCTTGTGTTTTCCTTGAGTGATGCTTGGCTATCCGCATCTAAGTGTTCCTAACAGATAGATATAAAAATAAGTTTAAAGGTGAAAATGGCTCTAATGATTAAAATCATAAAATCCTTATTACCTAATATTATTAGTTTTATCAAAATGTTGTGTTATACATTAAGTCAACCAATGAGCATCGAAGTAACACAATAACGGCTTTTGATAATATTAAAAGCCAATCGATTCAGATAATTAATAATGGTTCTATCGCATTAAGGTAATCTTTGATTTTAGTATGTAGAATAACCACATGTAATTTAAAGATTTATATCCGTCAAACTTCAAGTTGTTAGTTGACTACAACTCATTAAGTTGAGCCATATAGTTATCTATGCTCTTCGATTAACGTTGAATGTCGCCTATAGCACCTTGAATTAGTATTTTACTTTTTGAAATGGGAATAATTGTGACCACCAATAAAAAGAATAACAGGGATACTCCCATCCCACTTTACTTGCAAGTAAAGCAATTGATTATAGAAAAAATTCATACGGGTGAATGGAAATCAAATGATCGTGTTCCCTCTGAATCTGAACTTGTAAAGCAATTTGAATGTAGCCGTATGACAGCAAATCGGGCGCTTAGGGAACTGAATGCTGAAGGGCTACTCGTGCGAGTACAAGGCGTGGGAACATTTGTTGCTGAACCAAAAGGTCAATCAGCACTATTTGAAATACACAGTATTGAAGCTGAAATTTTGGCGAGGAATCATCATTACAGTTGCAAGATCATGAAGCTAGAACAACTCCCTGCATCGATCTCGCTGGCTGCCGAATTGAATATAGCGCCTGAGACTTTAGTGTTTCATTCTATCATAGTGCATTATGAGAATGAGATAGCAGTACAGATTGAAGATAGGTATGTGAATGCATTAGCTGCTCCTGATTACTTACAGCAGAATTTTTCTACAATCACACCACATGATTATCTTTCGATGGTGGCCCCTCTAACTGAGGGAGAACATATTGTTGAAGCCGTTGAGGCTGATGAACGAGCTGCAAAACTATTGAATATCACGCTTGGCTCTTCTTGTTTGTTGATTTCACGACGAACATGGTCTCAATCTTTTGTAGTGACTAGTACAAAGCTACTATTTCCAGGGCATCGCTATAAACTAAAAGGGCATTTTACTTCCTAGAGTAAAAAAGCAACACTGTTCAATAGGGTTGCTTTTTTATCTTATATATTTTTATCATATTGAATGTAAAGAATAAAATAGATAAATTAGGCATGTTTTTCTATACATCAATAATGCAAATAAAAAAACAAACTACCTATTAAAAAGCATAATCTATTTAGATCCCTTCTAATTATTTATTATAGAAGTTATTTGTTTTATATTTATTAATATCAAGTAGTTAATTAACCATTTTTTCATAAATTACTCCAGTATATTGTTGGTTTTTCGCTATCAAGGCTAATTTGGTCGTTAGCTTATTGCCAATGAGTTCTCATTTTCCATTCGTTAAATTAATCCCCGCTCGATTAAACCCTAATAATCAATTGAATTGTCGGTATATTTATCAAAATCAAACATCGTTTGTACAAAAAATAGCAATATTTAATAGAATGATTCAATGTGAATCAAATGTAAAAATAATGTGATCTTAGTGGCAGATTTAGAAGAAAAATCAACCACTAAAAAAGAGGGTGATACTAATTATCATATTGATATTTAATGTTAATTATTAATTTTTCGGGTCTTTAAGCCTAAATTTAATGTTAAAAATAGGATTGATTGTACATGTATATACAACTATATCTATAACAAGACTTTATCAGTACAAGCTGAATTTATAGATGAGGGTATAAATGTGACAACGATTAATAATAAATACAGAAATGGTGATATTAGAGCTCCGCGCGGTAACACACTAAATGCGAAAAGTTGGTTGACCGAAGCTCCTTTACGCATGCTTATGAACAATTTAGATCCAGATGTTGCTGAAAATCCACATGAACTTGTTGTTTATGGTGGTATTGGTCGTGCGGCTCGTAATTGGCAATGCTATGACAAAATTGTCGAAACCCTCAAAGATTTAGAAAATGATGAAACTTTACTAGTTCAATCAGGCAAACCTGTAGGCGTATTTAAAACCCATGAAAACGCTCCCCGCGTATTGATTGCCAACTCAAATCTTGTTCCACATTGGGCTAACTGGGAACATTTTAATGAGCTAGATGCGAAAGGGCTCGCAATGTACGGACAAATGACCGCGGGCAGCTGGATTTATATCGGTAGCCAAGGCATTGTTCAAGGAACTTACGAAACGTTTGTTGAAGCAGGGCGCCAACATTTCAATGGTGATTTAACAGGACGTTGGGTACTGACTGCTGGACTTGGTGGCATGGGAGGAGCGCAGCCGTTAGCGGCAACTTTAGCGGGTGCTTGTTCTTTAAATATTGAATGCCAACAAAGTCGCATTGATTTTCGTCTGCGTACTCATTATGTCGATGAGCAAGCCATTGACCTTGATGATGCGCTAGCGCGGATCAAAAAATATACATCAGAAGGAAAAGCTGTCTCAATTGCGTTATGTGCTAATGCTGCTGAAGTGCTTCCTGAAATGGTGAAGCGTGGCATTCATCCTGACATGGTCACTGACCAAACCAGCGCACATGACCCACTCAATGGTTATTTACCAATTGGCATGAGTTGGGACGAGTACCGCGAGCGTAGTATCAAAGACCCAGAAGGTACTGCAAAAGCAGCAAAAGCCTCAATGGCAGAACATGTCAAAGCAATGTTAGCGTTCCAAAAACAAGGCATTCCAACTTTTGATTACGGCAATAACATCCGTCAAATGGCATTAGAAATGGGTGTGGAAAATGCGTTCGATTTCCCAGGATTTGTACCTGCTTATATTCGTCCTCTATTTTGTCGGGGTGTAGGGCCATTCCGTTGGGTTGCACTCTCAGGTGACCCTGAGGATATCTATAAAACGGATGCTAAAGTTAAAGAGTTGCTGTCAGATGATAAACATCTTCATCGTTGGTTAGACATGGCTCGTGAACGTATTAGTTTCCAAGGTTTACCTGCACGTATTTGTTGGGTAGGTTTGGGGGATAGAGCCAAATTAGGCTTAGCCTTCAATGAAATGGTCAGAAGTGGTGAGGTTTCAGCGCCAATTGTTATTGGTCGTGATCACCTCGATTCAGGCTCAGTCGCAAGCCCTAATCGTGAAACTGAATCCATGCAAGATGGTTCTGATGCGGTGTCAGATTGGCCACTACTTAACGCATTACTGAATACGGCAAGTGGTGCAACATGGGTCTCATTACACCATGGCGGTGGCGTAGGTATGGGCTTTTCACAACATTCAGGCGTTGTCATCGTGTGTGATGGAACAGATGAAGCTGCGGCGCGAATTGCACGTGTTCTACATAATGATCCAGCGACAGGCGTCATGCGCCATGCTGATGCTGGTTATGATATTGCGATTAAATGTGCGCAAGAAAAAAATCTTAATTTACCAATGCTAAAAACACGTTAAGGGGTGACATTGATGACTAAGTTAACTATCCATCCGGGAAAAATGACACTGGATGACTTGCGTATTGTGATTTCAAAGCCAGTTACAGTTGCACTCGACAAGCACTCACATTCTGCTATCGAAAAAAGTGTGGCAACAGTTAATAAAATTATCGCGGAAGATAAAACAGCGTATGGCATTAACACGGGTTTTGGATTACTTGCCAATACTCGAATTGCCACCGAGGATTTGCAATCACTACAACGTTCCATTGTGATGTCGCATGCGGCCGGTGTGGGGGAACCTCTGGATGATGAGTTAGTTCGCTTGATTATGGTGCTAAAAATTAACAGTTTAGCACGTGGTTTTTCGGGAATCAGACTCGAGGTTATCGAGGCATTGATTGCCTTAGTCAACAGCGAAGTCTATCCGTTTATTCCTGCAAAAGGTTCAGTTGGTGCATCCGGAGACTTAGCACCACTCGCACACATGAGTTTGATACTCCTTGGTGAAGGTAAAGCGCGCTTCCAAGGTGAATGGCTTAATGCAGAATTAGCACTTGAAAAAGCAGGGCTTAAACCATTAACACTAGAAGCTAAAGAAGGTTTAGCACTGTTAAATGGTACGCAAGTTTCGACAGCATTTGCATTAAAAGGGTTATTTGAGGCAGAAAATTTACTACTGAGCGGAATTGTTTGCGGTTCGCTCAGTGTGGAAGCGACTTTGGGCTCACGTAAACCGTTCGATGCTCGAGTTCAAGAAGTCCGCGGTCAGAAAGGGCAAATCGATGTCGCAGAATTGTTCCGCACAATTTTGACTCCAACCAGTGAGCTAGCACAATCACATGAAAATTGTGTAAAGGTACAGGATCCATACTCGTTACGTTGCCAACCACAAGTGATGGGGGCATGTTTGACACAAATGCGTCAGGCCGCTGAAGTGATTTTAATTGAGTCAAATGCGGTCTCCGACAACCCATTAGTGTTTACCGATAATGGTGACATTATTTCTGGCGGTAACTTCCATGCTGAACCTGTCGCGATGGCTGCTGATAATTTGGCATTGGCACTGGCAGAAATAGGTGCATTATCTGAACGACGCATTGCTTTATTAATGGATACTCATATGTCTCAATTGCCACCATTCTTGGTTAACAATGGTGGCGTAAACTCTGGTTTTATGATTGCTCAGGTTACCGCAGCGGCACTGGCGAGTGAAAATAAAGCCTTAGCTCATCCTTCAAGCGTTGATAGCTTACCAACGTCAGCAAACCAAGAAGATCACGTTTCGATGGCACCTGCTGCGGGTAGGCGCTTATGGGAAATGGCAAAAAATGTCACAGGTATTTTAGCAATTGAGTGGTTGTCTGCATGTCAGGGAATGGATTTCCGTGATGGGCTTAAGTCGAGCGAAGTATTAGAAAAAGCACGCAAAACACTGCGCGATCAAGTTTCTTACTATGACAAAGATCGTTATTTTGCACCTGATATCGAAGCGGCAATTAATCTGATTAATCAACACAAACTTTCAACGTTATTTACCTCAGGAGTTGTCTTCTCTAAATAAAACATCACGCAAATAATAGGCAGCCGGCAACGTATCGGCTGTCTGTAGTATTTATCTGCACGACGATTAAAAAAATTATTACAAAAATACGAAGGATAAATCATGCAAAGCACATCAAAACTTGAGCGCGGACTTTCTGCGCGACACATTCGATTTATGGCCCTTGGGGCTGCGATTGGTACAGGTCTATTTTACGGTTCGGCGAAAGCGATTCAAACTGCGGGTCCCGCAGTATTGATTGCATATATTATTGGCGGTGCAGCAGTCTTTATGGTGATGCGCGCCTTGGGTGAAATGGCGGTACATAATCCAATTGCGGGATCTTTCGCTAAGTATGCAAGTCAGTATCTAGGGCCTCGAGCGGGTTTTTTTGCAGGCTGGACTTACGTCTTTGAAATGCTAATTGTTTGTTTAGCTGACGTAACTGCATTTGGGTTTTACATGAAGCTCTGGTTCCCTGATGTCGAACAGTGGATCTGGGTACTGAGTATTATCTGTTTCATTGGTGCGATTAACCTTTGCCATGTAAAAGTATTCGGTGAAATGGAATTCTGGCTCTCTATCATCAAAATTGTTGCTATTATCGCGATGATTGTTGGTGGTGGCGCTATTATGATGTTTGGTTTTGGGCAAGCATCTGATCACCCAGTAGGGATCTCCAACTTATTTGCATATGACGGCTTTATGCCGAATGGGGTAGGAGGGGTTATCGCGTCATTTGCGGTGGTGATGTTTGCCTTTGGTGGGATTGAAGTCATCGGTATCACAGCAAGTGAAGCAAAAAATCCAGATGTTACCATTCCTCGTGCAATTAACGCTGTACCAATCCGCATTCTATTATTCTATGTTTTAACCTTATTTGTGCTGATGTGTATCTATCCATGGAACCAAATCGGTCAGGAAGGTAGTCCATTTGTACAGATTTTCGATAGCTTAGGTATTTCATCCGCTGCTAATATCTTGAACGTGGTGGTGATCACTGCGGCCATTTCAGCTATCAACAGTGATATTTTTGGTGCTGGCCGCATGATGTACGGTATGGCAAATGAAGGGCAAGCACCGAAAGTATTCACTAAGTTAACTAAAAATGGCGTGCCATGGATGACTGTTTTGGTGATGTCAATTGTGCTGCTTGTCGGTGTGGTATTGAATTACCTGATCCCAGAAAAAGTGTTCTTAATCATTGCATCCATCGCGACGTTTGCCACCATCTGGGTTTGGTTGATGATCTTACTGGCACAATTTGCGATGCGCAGAAAAATGACGGCTGAGGAAGTCAGTCAACTTAAATTCCCAGTACCTCTGTGGCCTGTGGGTCCAGTGATCGCCATTATTTTTATGCTGTTTATCTTTGGTGTATTGGGTTACTTCGAAGATACGCGAATTGCTCTGTATGTTGGCATTGGTTGGTTGGTGTTACTAACTGGAGCTTATGCTCTATGGGTGAAAAAACCAGAAGCAACTACCCAACAGCGTTACGATATTGAGCCAGCCGAATAAAAAGTAAATTAACTCGAATTAATTAAGCTGTTAGGGCTACATTTGATTCGAGTTAAACCTAATGTAATGAAGATGAGAGGTTTGTTGCTTAGTTTATTTGAGTAGTAAGCCTCTTGTTGATTATTTTTATCTGCCAGATTTTGATATGTTTTTTCTGCTGCCACTGTGTTTTTCTCAACACCTAATTCAGCCTCATAAAGGTATCCAAGTGTCAGTAATGCTTCATCATCGCCTTGCTTTGCTAAAGATTCACAAACAGTAAAACTTTTCGTGTCAGCTAAGCATTTATTAGATGATTCAGAATAGGAAGGAATGAGTTGAAACAGAAATAAGAATAACGAGATAAATGCTATTCTATTGTTTGCCATAGATAAGTTCCTTTTCCATATAAGATCGATAATAACCAAATTAATCTATATTTTAAATAAATCACTAATTATTACTTTTTTTTAGAATGTTATTTTTTAAAAAATCAATCCTAAGTTTAGCGTCGGTATAGCCGAGCTGATAGGATTTTTCATATAATTCGATGGCTTTTTCATAGCTCTGAGGGACACCTAAACCTTCTTCATACATAAGGCCAAGATTAATAGAACCCGTTGCACTATTATTATTAGATGCTTGTTCAAATAACATGACGGATTTTTTAATATTAAGATTAACACCTATACCATATTTATATAATAATCCCATGGAATTCATTGCTTCGGGATCGTTTTTAGATATTGCTATATTATATAGCCTTATGGCATCGTCATAATTATCAATTTCAGCATATAACATTGCTAATCGCGTAATAGCGATATCATTACCTTCCTGCATTGCGTTTTTATACAATCCTTCAGCTAACGTGATATTTTTATTAACACCGAGGCCATCTAAATATAAATCACCAAGGCTCATCATGGCGTTAGTTGAATTATATTTTTTAATAGCGAGTTCAAATGCATCTTTAGCTTTCAGATAATCATGATTATATTTGTATAGTATGCCTAGATTATAGGGAGCCGCAGATGAACCAAGATCGATAGCTTTCTGATAAAGACGTATCGCCTCTTCTTTTTTTCCTTGAGTTGCTTTTAGTCTGGCTAGAAGGTTAAAACCTTCTTTATTATTTTTATCTGCCAGATTTTGATATATTTTTTCTGCTGCTACTGTGTTTTTCTCAACACCTAATCCAGCCTCATAAAGGTATCCAAGTGTCAATAATGCTTCATCATCGCCTTGCTTTGCTAAAAATTCACAAACAGTAAAACTTTTCGTGTCAGCTAAGCATTTATTAGATGATTCAGAATAGGAAGGGATAGGTTGAAACAGAAATAAGAATAACGAGATAAATGCTATTCTATTGTTTGCCATAGATAAGTTCCTTTTCCATATAAGATCGATAATAACCAAATTAATCTATATTTTAAATAAATCACTAATTATTACTCTTTTTTAGAATATTATTTTTTAAAAAATCAATCCTAAGTTTAGCGTCGGTATAGCCGAGCTGATAGGATTTTTCATATAATTCGATGGCTTTTTCATAGCTCTGAGGAACACCTAAACCTTCTTCATACATAAGGCCAAGATTTATTAAGCCACCGATACTATTATGATTTGCTGCTTGTTGATATAGTTCAATGGATTTTTTTACATCAGGTTCAACACCCAATCCGTGTTGATATAATAATCCCATTGAATTCATAGCGACAGGATCACCTTTTTCTATGGCTATATTATATAGTCTTATGGCATCGTCATAATTATCAATTTCAGCATATAACATTGCTAATCGGGTAATAGCGATATCATTACCTTCCTGCATTGCGTTTTTATACAATCCTTCAGCTAACGTGATATTTTTATTAACACCGAGGCCATCTAAATATAAATCACCAAGGCTCATCATGGCGTTAGTTGAATTATATTTTTTAATAGCGAGTTCAAATGCATCTTTAGCTTTACTATAATCATGATTATATTTTTATAGTATGCCTAGATTATAGAGAGCCGCAGATGAACCAAGATCGATGGCTTTCTGATAAAGACGTATCGCCTCTTCTTTTTTTCCTTGAGTTGCTTTTAGTCGGGCTAAAAGGTTAAAACCTTCTTTATTATTTTTATCTGCCAAATTTTGATATATTTTTTCTGCTGCTACTGTGTTTTTCTCAACACCTAATCCAGCCTCATAAAGGTATCCAAGTGTCAGTAATGCTTCATCATCGCCTTGCTTTGCTAAAGATTCACAAACGGTAAAGCTTTTCGTGCCAGCGAAGCACTTATTAGGTGATTCAGAATAGGAAGGAATAGGTTGAAATAGAAATAAGAATAACGAGATAAATGCTATTCTATTGTTTTTTATAATGAAAATATTCATGTATATATATCCTTAATGGTTAGTTTAACTAACACTAGTAGTTATTTTTTCATTCTTTTTTATAAAATTGTGATTCTGAATGGAATAATTTATTTATTATTTAAAAAATATCTTGCAGATCTAATTAAAAAATAAGAAATTATCATGTATTAAATATTATTTTAATTTTTCATTTATTAATTTTAATCTAAATTTTGCTATATCTAAGCCTAGTTCATTGGCTTTCTCATACCACTCTTTTGCTTTTTTTATATCAATCGGAACACCGAGTCCTTTTTCATATAAATAGCCAATATTATACATTGCATAACCATCATTAGTTAAAGCTGACTTCATATATAAGTTCATTGTTTCTTTATAATTAATTTCAACACCTAATCCATTCTGATACAAGTAAGCCATATTGTTATTTGCTTGTATATAACCACTATTTGCAGATTTTGAAAACCATTCCATTGCTTTTTGGTAGTTTTGTTTTACACCATGGCCTTCGTAATATAAAGTCGCTATATTATTTTGAGCTAATCCAAAGTTTTGACTTGCGGATTTTAAATACCATTCTAGTGATTTATTATAATCCAACGTAACGCCAAGCCCTCTACTATATATATACCCAATATAAGCTTGAGCTCTAGGGTTATTATCTTTAGCAGATTTTAATAACCATTCCATTGCTTTGTTATAATCAATTTCAAATAACTCACCATTTATATAAAAATTACCAACAATAGCTTGAGCTTCTGAATTTCCATTTTCAGCGGACAATAGATAGTTTTGCTTTGCTTTGTGCAATTCATGATGGTTATAAAATGAATTCCCCATACTTAGTTGAAACTCAGAAATACTTTTTTTTAACGTTGGAATAACATTATCATTACTTGTTGCGTAAATGTTATAACTAACAAAAATAGCAAATATTACAGGGAGTGGTAATTTAATTAAAGACATTCCAAGCCACCTTAAATTTTATTTATGGACTTATTATGTGTTTTATTGTATTGCATTGGGCTAATAACTCTTAGTCTTTTAGATGCTTTATCTAATTTTTCTATTATTCAATAAGTACTTATCGCCATTAATACCATGTCCAATTATCCCTTTTGAAAGTTTGGGCTTTATTTTAGCATTCCATTTTCTCTTAAAAATATTTAATCTGAAAAAAGTACGTCGTCCTACTAGATAAATATAATTAAAAACTATACTTGCAGTGATTTCAATTAACTCAGATGGGTTTTTGGCACAATAAAGGATATGTATTGCCTCCGCATCTCTGTCAAAGATAGGATTACGTCCCGTTGTCGGGGCTAGCTTACTATATATCCACGCATCAGATAGCCTATTCAAGCCTAAACCAGTATTTTCAATTAAGTCATTTGCTTCATTAATAGCCTGATCTTTTACTGCTAACGTCATTTCACCTACTGATTTGTTTTTTTAACTGCTCGTATCCTTTACGGAGCGAGCGAGAAATTGCATTTATCTCTAATTGAAAAGGTCGCTCTTCTTCTTTTAAAGCTATTCCATCTTTGGAGCAATACCACCACGCGACATAACTATGAAAATCACATTCAGTCATAAACATTCTGTTTATTATATTGGTATTATTAATGCATTATGTAACTTAGTTTCATTAAGTTCAATATTTATCTGGCAGAACTTCGATAACACAGAATGTTTTAACGTTAGAGTTTTTTACCCATAACAGTTCGCATAGCATTGTCATAACTGCTGTTTACTATTTTTGAGGTTGTAATTGAAAAATCATACTAAGATGATCTCTGATGTATACCGCCTTTGATAACGTCTCTTTCCCTCAAAAAGTCACATCAGCAATAAAAACCCGCCTTTAACTTCTCTTCACAGAGTGGATTTCTAACATTAACTGCTGATTTGTGTCGCACTTCGTGGCAAACTTGAAGCCTTTCGTTATACAGTCTGGAGAAACCCTTCTTGGAAAAGATCTTCGTTGATGAAGCAGTTGCTGAGCTTCATACCATTCAGGATATTTTGCGTTGGACAATGAGCCGCTTTAATGCAGCCAATGTTTATTATGGTCACGGTACCGATAATGCATGGGATGAGGCGCTACAACTAGTACTGCCAACACTTTATTTACCACTCGATATCCCTGATGAACTATTGACATCGCGCCTGACTCCAACGGAGCGTCATCGTATTATTGAGCGTGTATTACGCCGCATCAATGATCGTATTCCAGTTGCTTACCTAACGAACCGTTCTTGGTTCTGTGGTCATGAATTTTATGTGGATGAGCGCGTTTTAATTCCTCGTTCGCCAATCGGTGAGCTGATCAACAACCACTTTGTGGGTTTGCTGTCAGATGAGCCTCGCACTATTTTGGATATGTGTACCGGCAGTGGCTGTATTGCGATTGCGTGTGCGTATGAATTCCCTGAAGCTGAAGTTGATGCCGTTGATATCTCAACCGATGTTCTGACGGTCACTGAGCAAAATATTGCTAATCATGGTTTAGACCATCGTGTAATTCCAATTCGTTCTGATTTATTCAGAGACATGCCAGACGTTAAATACGATTTGATCGTTACCAATCCTCCTTATGTTGATGCGGAGGATATGGATGATTTACCGGAAGAATTCCGTGTTGAGCCTGAATTAGCACTGGCAGCTGGCAGTGATGGACTGAAACTTGCACGCCGTATTTTAGCGAATGCACCTCGTTTTCTGAGCGAAGAAGGTGTGTTGGTTTGTGAAGTCGGTAACAGCATGGTTCACCTTATCGAGCAGTATCCAGAAGTTCCCTTTATTTGGTTAGACTTTGAATACGGTGGTGATGGTGTATTTATGTTAACTCGTGAGCAATTGGTTGAGCATCAGGCACATTTTCAACTCTATATTGATTAATCAATAGTTGCATAGCGTTTAATAATATTGTAATCAAATAACGATACCTCAATAACAACGATTAAATAGGAATTCGCCATGGCGGGAAATTCAATAGGGCAACTGTTTCGCGTGACTACATTTGGGGAATCTCACGGCATAGCTTTAGGCTGTATCGTCGATGGTGTTCCACCGGGAATACCGCTGACCGAAGCGGATTTACAAGGAGATCTCGACCGTCGTCGTCCGGGAACTTCTCGTTATACCACAGCTCGTCGTGAGCCAGACCAAGTGAAAATCTTATCGGGTGTGTTTAATGGCGTGACAACAGGAACCAGTATTGGTTTATTGATTGAAAACACTGATCAGCGCTCTCAAGATTATGGTGCTATCAAAGATGTTTTCCGACCTGGTCATGCAGACTATACCTATGAGCAAAAATATGGTCAGCGTGATTATCGTGGTGGTGGACGTTCATCAGCGCGTGAAACCGCAATGCGTGTTGCAGCAGGTGCGATTGCCAAAAAATACTTAAAAGAAAAGTTAGGCATTACCATCCGTGGTTGTATGACACAAATGGGCCCAGTGAAATGTGAAATAAAAGATTGGTCGATTGTCGAAGAAAATCCGTTTTTCTGCCCTGATCCGACTAAGCTAGATGCGTTAGATGAATTATTACGTGGACTGAAAAAAGAAGGCGATTCAATTGGCGCTAAAGTGACTGTGGTTGCTGAAAATGTGCCCGCAGGTCTCGGTGAGCCCGTTTTTGATCGCTTAGATGCTGACATTGCGCATGCATTGATGAGCATTAACGCGGTTAAAGGTGTTGAAATCGGTGATGGTTTCGGCGTTATTGGGCTAAAAGGCAGTGAAAATCGCGATGAAATTACCCGCGAAGGCTTCACGTCTAATCATGCTGGCGGAATTCTTGGTGGTATCAGTAGCAGCCAACCTATTGTTGCCCATATTGCCATGAAACCAACTTCAAGCATCACTGTTTCAGGAAAAACACTGAACCGTGAAGGTGAAGAAGTTGAGATGATCACTAAAGGTCGTCATGACCCTTGTGTCGGCATTCGCGCAGTACCTATTGCTGAAGCGATGATGGCGATTGTACTAATGGATCACTACTTGCGTCATCGTGGGCAGTGCGCTGATGTTGTACCCACAATGAAGCCTTTTGCATAATAATGAAAGCTAAAGAGAGGGATATTAATTCTCTCTCTATTTTTTATTGGATTGACTATGAAGGCTTGGATGATGCCTCCTTAAAAATATTTCATCTAGGCAGTGATACCTTATTGGGCTCATTTCATTGGTCCGAAAGGTATATTACATATCTATAGTATCACCATTGTGTATCTGGATTAAAAATGGATTGGCTAACCGCTGTTGCACCTGAAGTATATTTACTGCTTTTC
Source organism: Providencia burhodogranariea DSM 19968 (assembly GCF_000314855.2). Classification (GTDB taxonomy): domain Bacteria; phylum Pseudomonadota; class Gammaproteobacteria; order Enterobacterales; family Enterobacteriaceae; genus Providencia; species Providencia burhodogranariea. The sequence continues at coordinate 761,432 of NZ_KB233222.1, forward strand.
TGTGTTGCGCTTTTCGCGGGTTTTATTGATTCAATTGCAGGTGGTGGCGGTTTATTAACCATACCAGCATTACTTTCCGTTGGTATTACTCCCATAGAAGCACTTGCGACCAACAAACTCCAAGCTGTTGGCGGTTCTTTTTCATCAACGCTCTATTTTGTGCGACGCAAAGCGATTGATTTACGAGAGCAGATATTCCCTTTCATCATGACGATGATTGGTGCCATGCTAGGCGCTATCCTAATTCAGATGATTAATACAGATTTCCTTAAGCAGCTACTGCCAATTATGGTTATCTGCGTGGGTCTTTATTTCTTGTTAACACCATCAATTGGTGTATTAGACCGCAGACAGCGTATTAGCATGCCCGTATTTGGTGTGGTTTTTGGGATGTCGATGGGCTTCTATGATGGTGCATTTGGACCCGGAACTGGCTCATTTTTAGCGCTAGGTTATGTACTGCTATTGGGTTATAACCTCGCAAAAGCGACTGCACATGCAAAACTGCTTAATTTTTCGTCGAACTTTGGCTCCTTAGTGTTTTTTATTATCGGAGGTCATGTTCTTTGGGTGTTAGGTTTTGTTATGCTTATCGGCCAAATGGTTGGTGCTAGACTGGGCGCTCGTTTAGTTTTAACTAAAGGGCAAAAACTGATCCGGCCAATGATTGTGGTGATCTCCTTGTTAATGAGTATTAAATTGCTCCATGACACCCACGGCGATGCCATCAAAGCTTGGCTTATTTCATTATTTTAAGATGATTTGAATTTCCATGACTAAACATCATTATCAGCAGTTAATTGATATTTTTGCAGATTGCTTTGGCGAAGAGTACAACACCAAATTGGTTAAAGGGGATGATGAGCCGGTTTATCTCCCCGCAGATGAACAAACACCTTATCACCGCATTGTCTTTGCGCACGGTTTTTTCACTAGTGCTTTGCATGAAATCTCACATTGGTGTATTGCGGGCGAAGCTCGCCGCCTTCAGACTGATTATGGGTATTGGTATTGCCCAGATGGCCGTGATGAAAATACGCAGTGTGAATTCGAATCTGTCGAAATTAAACCTCAAGCTTTTGATTGGTTTTTTTGTGTTGCAGCAGGTATTCCATTTAATGTCAGTTGCGATAACTTAGAAGGGGATTTCGACCCCGATCGCGTTGCATTTCAACGTAAAGTACATGCTCAAGTGCTCAAATACTTAACAAATGGGATCCCTGAGAGACCATTACGCTTTGTTAACGCGTTACAATCGTTTTACAATACCCCTCCATTTTGCGCGGATGACTTCCCTTATCCGGAAGATATTTTCGCCGAATAATACATTAACGACAGTAAGGATTAAGCATGCTTGCGGATTTTGAAACACGCATACTGACAAAAATTGATGATATGGTCGAACACGCCAGTGACGATGAATTATTTGCGGGCGGTTATTTGCGTGGGCATTTAACTCTTGCTGTTGCAGAGCTTGAAGAAGAGAACGAAACCAGTGCTGATGCATTGTATCAGCGTGTTGAAGAAAGTATCCAACAAGCAATTAAAGCGGGTGAATTAGCCCCACCAGACCAAGTGTTGGTGCTTGATATGTGGAAATTATTACTCGATAACGTACGCTAATCAATAGTCATGTTTGTTTCAAAAAAGAGGGGAAACCCTCTTTTTTTGTAGAGAAAAATTATGTTTCTAATTCGTCAAGCTAAAAAATCTGACGCAAAAAATCTATCCGCGATTGAATATTCAGCAGCGCAGATCTTTCGTGGGCATGTAAAACTTGGTTGGATAGCTGATGGTAATGTGCAGTCAGAACAAGAACATTTAAGTTATATTCAACAGCAATTGGAGTGGGTCGCAGTCGATAACAATAACCAGCCGATTGGTTTTATTAATATCCAAAAATTAAAAAATAGCTTACATATTAGGGAAGTATCAGTTGATCAGTCTTGGCAAGGAAAAGGAGTTGGTCGAGAGCTTATACAGCATGTATTAGGTTATGCTTTACAGAAAAAAGTTAATAATGTCACCTTAACCACATTTCGCGATGTCCCTTGGAACGCACCTTATTACCAGCGCTTAGGTTTTTCAATCATTGAAGCTTCTGAGTTATCCTGCACTCTCAAATCGATTTTGCAGCAAGAGGTGGATACGGGATTCGCCATAGAAGATCGCTGCGCCATGATATATCCGTCATATCTCTCGTCATACTTCACGCTGTAGCGTTGTTGGCTGCAGCCACTTCGGCCCTAGTCACGTAGTTATCTACGCTCCTAGGTTATCATGCTATCGATGTTTTAGGGTACACGTGAATGTCATATCCACCGCGGTTATTTATGTTTTTCGGTTTTCACTTCACGGCCTTTTAGTAACTTTCTGACCCAAAAACGATTTGGATGTAAACCCGCTAAAGTTTCATCATCTAATGGAAGTGGTTCCGCAAAGATTTGTGCTGCCAGTAATTCACCGCATAAAGGCGCAGTTGAAAGGCCGCGTGAACCCAGCGCGCCGAGTACAAACAAGTTAGGGTGAATGGGAGCAAGTTCAATATCTGCTTGTTTCTGTATTTGCTCTGGTAAGTCTTGATAGCTTTCCATTAAACGTGCGAAATCCGGAACATTACCAACCAGTGGCATATGGTCACGGATCACGGCGCGGATCCCTTGGCGAGAGTGCTTATCAGAAACATCCACCTCGTTAGGCCAGTTTACATCAGGTAGGCTATTGATTAGCTTCTGCCGGTTTTCTTGTTGATCAGTTTCACTGTAATTAAAATCAAGCTGATTGCGTTGGTAGCTGGCACCAATGCAATGTTGTTGATTCGTCGGATTAACTGGAGTCAGATAACCCTCATAGCACAAGACATTTTTCAGTTGGCTTAATGATGAATTAGTCGGGATATGGCTGACTTGCCCTTTTACGGGAGTCACTGGCAACATTTGCGTCTGTGCAAATTGGGAGAGTAAGTGCCCATTAGCAATCACCACGGTTTGATGTAGAAACTGTTTCTCAATACCCGTAATATCAGCAGAAAGTTGCCAGCCATCAATCGAATGTTTAATTTCAGTAATATCATGCTCAAAACAAAATTTAACGCCTTTATTGCTAAGGAAATACATTAAGCTCTCGCATAATTGAGCAGGGCATAACCAACCACCATTGGTATAATGTATTCCTGAATGATTGATATTAAGTCCCGCTAATTCAGAGAGTTGCTCACAGCTTTTTTCAGCCGCAAATATTTCTGGCCATTGTGTTTGTAGCATCGAATCGATTTTACGGCGGCTCCGTTCGTGGTAGGCTAGCTCTGATACTCCGCACCATTGCCCATCAAATTGAATCCCCAAATCGACAAGTTCATGGTAAAAGCGGTGGGCATAGGGGAATGCACTGATAAAGAACCGTTCCAGTGCATCGTCACGCCCATTAATTAATGGATAGACTGCGCCTTGACGGTTGCCTGAAGCATTTTGAGCAACATGCTGATCTTTACAATAAATGGTAACTAGGGCACCTCGTTGCACTAAGGAATAAGCGGTGGTTAAACTTGCAAGTCCTCCGCCAATAATAGCAATATCAGTAGGAGTAACAGCGGGTTGACGGGAAAACCAAGGTGTCATTTTTTCGACATCTTTATCTGCTAATGTGCCAGTAAGCATTTCACGCTTACAGCCAAATCCTTTTATTTTTTTGATAGTAAAGCCAGCTTCTCGTAATCCTCGCTTAACAAAACCAGCGGCAGTAAAAGTAGCAAAAGTTCCCCCTTTACGAGCAAATTTCGCCATTGAAGCGAACAGCTGTTCACTCCACATCTGTGGGTTTTTTGAAGGAGCAAAGCCATCTAAAAACCAAGCATCTATCTTATTGTTTAAATTGCAATTAAGTTGGGGTAATTGTTCATTTACATCACCAAACCATAAATCGAGTATAATCGCACCATTTTTTAAGACAATGCGTTGATTACCCGGTAACGGTTGAGGCCATCGTTCACACAATAGTGTTGATAGTGAAGCAAGCTCAGGCCAATGGCTGTGGGCTGCTTTGAGGTCATCTTGGCTTAGTGGATATTTTTCAAAACTAATAAAGTGTAATCGTTGGAGCTTTGCTTGCGGGTGATTAAGTCTAAACTGTTCAAAACACTGGCATAAGGTGAGAAAGTTTAATCCTGTACCAAAACCTGTTTCAGCAATAACGCAGGTTTCAAATGGGTGACTCTCAAAGCGTTCTGGAAATTGATTTCCTTGTAAAAAAACGTAACGGGTTTCTTCAAGCCCATCCTGATTTGAAAAATAGATATCACCAAATTCCTCTGAAATTGGCGTACCTTCATCATTCCAGCTAAGTCGGGCTGTTTGCACTACTGATTTTTTCACGCTTATGCCTGCTATTGTTCAAATAATAACGGAATTTTAACGCTGAATAGGGGCTAAGGCTACCTTTGAGCAAAAATGTTATTTAGCTTGAGATAAAAAAAATACAAATATTTACCCTGATCGGACTTGTTCAGCTTACAAGTGTAAGCTAAAGTGACACACGTAATCCCGTAATCACATTATTAAAAACATGAGGTAATGAATGAAGCGTGCAGTCATCACTGGCCTGGGTATAGTCTCCAGTATTGGTAATAACCAGGAAGAAGTACTGGCTTCTCTGAAGGAAGGTCGTTCCGGGATCACTTTCTCAGAAGAATTCAAAGAGGCGGGGCTGCGTAGCCACGTCTGGGGTAATGTAAAATTGGATACTGATGGTCTGATTGACCGTAAGATCCGTCGTTTCATGAGTGATTGCTCAGTTTATGCCTATCTTTCAATGGAACAGGCAATTAATGATGCGGGTTTAACAAACGATCAAGTTTCTAATTTACGTACAGGTTTAGTTGTTGGTTCTGGCGGCGGTTCTCCACGTAACCAAGTTGCAGGTTCTGATGGCATGCGTGCTAAAGGCTTACGCGGTGTTGGTCCTTATATGGTTACCCGTGCAATGGGTTCTGGGATCTCTGCTTGCTTAGCAACACCATTTAAAATTAAAGGTGTTAACTACTCAATCAGCTCAGCATGTTCAACATCAGCACACTGTATCGGTCATGCAGTTGAATTAATTCAACTTGGCAAACAAGATGTCGTATTTGCCGGTGGTGGTGAAGAGTTAAGCTGGGAAATGACGTGTGAATTCGATGCAATGGGTGCACTGTCAACCAAATATAACGACACACCAACTAAAGCATCAAGAACCTATGACACTGAGCGTGATGGTTTCGTTATTGCTGGCGGCGGCGGTATCGTAGTTGTTGAAGAATTAGAGCACGCATTAGCGCGTGGTGCACATATTTATGCTGAAATCGTTGGCTATGGTGCAACGTCTGATGGCGCTGATATGGTCGCTCCTTCTGGTGAAGGCGCAGTACGTTGTATGCAAATGGCAATGCAAGGTATTGAAGGTGATATTGATTACATCAATACGCATGGTACTTCTACGCCAGTGGGTGATACTAAAGAACTGGAAGCTATCCAAGAAGTCTTTGGTGGCCATTCACCAGCTATATCTGCAACTAAAGCAATGAGCGGCCACTCATTAGGAGCAGCTGGTGTTCACGAAGCGATTTATAGCTTATTAATGTTAGAGCATGGTTTTATCGCACCAAGCATTAACGTTGAAAACTTAGATCCTAAAGCGGCTGGACTAAATATCATCACAAAACCAACGGAACAAGCATTAGAGACTGTTATGTCTAACAGTTTCGGTTTTGGTGGTACGAATGCAACCTTAGTTATGAGTAAATATAAAGCATAACTTCGCATGCCCTCAATAGTCGGTTATCCAGCTGTTGAGGGCTATTTCATTTTTGAAGTACATTTCATGATGTCACTTGCGGTAGTTTTTAAGTGAAAGATTGAGTTATTTCACAAGTAACTCCCAAAATACTCAGCGACTTTTTCTTCATCTATTTTTAAAATCCCTTTCCATCCAGCCCAAGGCATCTCCATATCAGAACGTCCTTTCGTATTATTTAGTTTATTTTCTTCACTAGCGATATCACCAAAATCAGTCCAATTATCTAATGATAAGGGAACAAATTGGTTTGGAATGACACCAATTAATGCTAAAGAGTCCAATATTCCTCTTTGGGTATATTTATTTCCTGATATTAGCTTTGATTCAGTTAATCGTTTTTCAAAACGTCCCGGAGTTTCATTTTCTGGTGCGAAGCGTAATAGATCCAATAATTGATTGAACACAGCTTTATCATTATCTGTAGGTATTACTGGCTCGACTGTAGCGAGGTGTTTTAGATTTAAATAAGCGTAAGAGGCATTACTGGTATAAGAGTTTCCATAATATAAGCAGTATTGAAAATAACTATCGTTAATATGCTTTGTTTTATCGTGATCGCTACAAACCCAGCAGCAAGCCAATTGAGGTTTTTCTTGATAATCATGTAATGGCAGATTGTGTAGTTTATGAAAGGCACTTAGAACTGAACGGCCGCGAAGGTAGCTTCCTCCCACACCAGCAATGAAGGTATCTAAGCAACGCTGACGAGTTAAAGATGTGTTTTCTTTCAAGCTCTGTAATTTATCCATAATCTCAACATGACTGCCGAAGCATTCAATTGCATTAAGTTGCCAATCAATTTGTGATAATGCATCCAATTCTTTTATCGAAAGTGCATCAGCCTTGTAGAGAGAGACTTCACGTTGACCATCATATTGGCTATTTTCATGTTTATATAACTTTCGTAAAATTCGCATAACTTTTTGCACTGTAGTAACCTTTTTTATTTTTGCGACTTGAAGTGTGGGGGCTATAAACGGTACTCTTCTTATCATTAAAAATGATGGATATAACAAATAGCCTCTAGGATAACTCCACATGATAGAACCGGTTAGTGTCACACTAGATCGTAAGGAATACATACGTTTTAATAATTATTGTTACAAAAATAATTATTTTTGTGAAAATAAATTTTGGAATACGCAGTTGATTGTTATGGTTGCTGTTTTTGTGATTGCTTTTGTTATTGCCTTCAATCTTCTCAATATTACACTTTCACAAATCATTGTTGCTTTTATTATCGCATTATTTTTGTTTTTGCTTATCGCAGCTCGGATATTACAAACTTTCAGCCGAGCAATACCTGATGAGGGTAGTTACCTCCTGTGTGAAAAAGAATATCATTTTGATGAGTCCGGACTTCACGAAACCAGTCAATATGGTGTTTCGTTGATAAAGTGGGAATCATTCAAACATATAAAAACAGATGGTGACTTACTGTATCTTTTTCTCGATCGCGTTTACGCAATTATCATTCCAGCACGCTGTTTTGCTTCAACTGAAGACAGTCAATACTTTGTTGAAATGCTTAAGGAAAAATCGATTAATCGAGTTGAATAAATCATTTTCTACACTGCATTTTGTATGGATTTATTCACGCTAATTAATGATATTAAATTAACTAACGTATATGCAAATTCTATATCCTGAGTCTTTGGGTAGGTTCTCGGGATTGTTTTGTTCAACGGAGACATGCGTAGTGAATCAAATTTTAATCACTTCCGCCAGAGTCTCCCCCTCCAGAATCACAGGATGAACTACTATCAGCATTATCATCGCAACTGTTAAAACGATGCTCATTATCAGAAAACGATGAGGAATCTGAGTATATTACGGGTGAATGGGAGTGGCTATTTGATGATGAAAAGTGTGTCTGTGAACTGAAAATATTTCTTTTTATTTCCAGGATCTTAGACTTTCCCGCCTCCCTACCAATCGTAATCATGCTGACATTCTTGGTGATGCGTAAAATTAAAGCACCATTACATAAGAGTGAAATTTTACCTACTGCTTTGACGAATAGATATCCATTTTGGTTATAGGTTAATGTTACAGGGTATTGGCTGTTAATTTGGTACACATCATTAAACGAATTGACGAATTGATTATAAGTAAGCGAGTTGGAGCGCCATGCGAATAATTTTTGGAAAAGCCGAGTAATCATACAGAGAAATCAATCCATTGTTAAAATTCACAAACCATAACCTAAATATAAAAATAAACAGTAAATTATCATATAGAAATTGTCTGATTATTAAATAACTCGATTCCTAAGAGACTATTTTTGGATAAATAGAAAGAAACAGAAAATAAAAAACACCTTAAATTTAAGTTGCTCGGGATTAGAACTGATACTCGTGAATGATATTACTTTGGATTACAGTACTGAATTACAACGACTTAAAGGCTAAGAGTTAGGGTAATTTTGAGTGCGGATAAGATTTCAAATCAGTGGGACAGCAGTGCCATTGAATAAATAACATTATTCTAAATTGATAAGAAACTCTGAGGATAATATTTGTTAGGTTTAAACAATGATAATCATGTGGTCGAAAGATATCAACAAAGTGGGAAGGATGTCGAATAAACATAGCCCCACAAAAGTGGGGCATATGAATTACGACATTGCATTGCTTGAAAACTAATTTTATGGGCAGTTATCATTTAAGCAATCTTTTTCCTGCTTAATTTTCTTTTTACTTTTAAATAGTTCGGTGAGTGGGATACGCAACTGCTGAGCTAACATAACACCGAGTAAAACGATACCACCGCCAATCAGATGATAACTTTTTAATTCTTCACCTAAGGCGAAAATGGCGATAATGGCAGTAAATACTGGCGCTAAGTTCATAAAGATAGAGGTCGTATTTGCACCTAAACGCATTACCCCTTGGATCCACAACGCAGGCGCGATGATAGAGGCTGCGATACCTGCGAATACCACTAGGCCGATATTATGGCTATTAAGTGATACATCATTCGCTAACACAAAGTTAGGTACTAATAAAATCACACCAAAGAAGATCTGCACATAGAGTGAGTCCCAACTTGATAGTTGAATGCCCCAGCGTTTTGTTAACACACCATACAATGCATAAGCTGCTGAAGCGATTAACATTAAGAGCTCACCTGTTCCCAATCCTTGAGATAACAAGGTGGCAGGATTGCCTTGACTCACCAGCCAAACAAGACCGACGAGTGATAATAGAGTGCCTATCACAATGCCGACGGTTGGGATGACTCGTAAAACAAAGATACTAATCACAACAGTAAGTAATGGAATGAGTGAGTTCATTATCCCCATAAAGGTGGCACTAACTGTGTGTGCGGCATAGTAGGCCAAACTTTGATAGATCATCATGCCGAGTGCACCTAAAATCGCAAGTCGCCACCAATGTTGTTTCACAATTTTCCAGTGTCTTAAGACAGAGCGAAGTACAAAAGGTGTCATGACGATAAAAGCAAGAGCCCAGCGATAAAAAGAAATTGCCGCTGGATCAATCGCGGTTGAAGCCGCTTTGTTAACAATGGCATTAATTGACCAAAGTAAAACCGCAATAAGCGGGAATAATAGATTTTTCATTAAAAGCCTTCTCCCTAATGAGTCGGGCTAGTATACATCTGTCAGGTTTTTTAGATATACTGATAATCAGACATTCGATAACGGTATTCAGACAACTTTATGATGAAAGAGCGAAAAGTATCAGGATGGCAGATTAGTGAATGCAATGTGATTGAACCTGCCTTTATTGCCTTACGCCATGAACAGATAGATACACAGACAGAATATAAGTCTCATGCTCATCCTTTTGGGCAATTGTTATATGTGGTATGTGGAATTATGGAAATGGAAGTGGAGGGGAAGCATTACCTTGCACCTCCTGAATTTTGTATTTGGATCCCCGCGAATACTCTACATGCAAGCTTTAATAAGCAAAGCGTTAAATTTCGTATTATCGATTTCGCACAGAGCTTTAGTGAAAAATTAGCACCCCAAGCGTGCGTGATAAAGCTTAGTACTATTTTTCAAACTATTATGGCCGACCTTTATCAACGGGGGATTTCAGAGCCACAGACTGATGAAGACAAGCGTTTAGCTAATGTTTTAATCGATCAATTTGCCATTTCACCTTGCCAAGATACTTATCTTCCTACTACGAAAGATAAATTTTTGGCACCGATTATAGAGGCACTACAAAAAGATCCGGCTAATAACTCAACATTAGCAGAATGGGCAAAGCGTAATTACACCTCAGAGCGAACGCTTTCGCGTCGTTGCCAGCATGAACTTGGCATGTCATTTAGCGAATGGCGCCAACGGCTTCGTTATTTACATGCTGTTGCTGCGTTGGAAAAAGGTAAAAGTGTTCATGAAGTCGCATTTGATGTTGGGTACAGCTCGGCATCCGCGTTTATCGCCATGTTTCAACAAATATCAGGCGTTACGCCAGATCGCTTTCGCTTGAAAGAAGATCTATAGCCTAAATAATTCATCAGTGCGTAGCCGAGTCAGGTTCATAAACTAAATGCCTTGAAGTATCACAGAGATAAATGAAGATTTAAGCGTTAATAGCGCATAGGCAACAGAGTTGTAACGTGGCAAAATAAGCGAAAATATATGTCATACCTCAAGCTGCCAACATGCATCTTGAATTATTTTGTGTGTACATACAGCAATTTATTCATCTATTTAAGATTGATAATGATATCGAGGCGATTCAAGTGAAAATTCTGGTTGATGAAAATATGCCATATGCCCAGCAATTGTTTAGCAAATTGGGTGAAGTCAAAGCAGTACCAGGGCGTCCTGTTCCTGAAGCCGAACTCGTTGATGCAGATGCATTAATGGTGCGATCAATCACAAAAGTTAACAATGCATTATTGTCCAAGACGCCAGTTAAATTTGTGGGAACAGCGACAGCGGGCTTTGATCATGTTGATACAGCATGGCTTGATGAAGCAAATATCGGATTTTCTTCAGCACCGGGTTGTAATGCCATCGCGGTGGTTGAATATGTCTTTTCTGCATTACTGATGCTAGCTGAGCGCGACTGTTTCGACTTGCGGAGCAAAACAGTGGGTATTGTTGGTGTGGGAAATGTCGGTGGGCGCTTAGCTGATCGATTATCTGCTTGGGGAGTTAAAACCTTATTATGTGATCCACCACGCGCAGCAAAAGGTGATAAAGAGGACTTCTTACCATTAGAAACGCTATTAGCTGAGGCCGATGTACTGACATTCCATACACCACTTAACATGACAGGCATAGAGCAAACATTCCATATGATGGATGTTTCACGTCTTGAAAGTCTGCGCGAAGGAACGATCTTAATCAACGCAAGTCGTGGTGAAGTGGTTGATAACCAAGCATTATTAAATTTATTGAAACAAGGTAAAAAACTGAGTGTTATCTTAGATGTGTGGGAGCCAGAACCCGGTTTAGATACGACATTATTGCAGTATGTCGATATTGGTACGCCGCACATTGCAGGTTATACCCTAGAAGGAAAAGCGCGTGGAACGACGCAGGTCTATGAAGCGTATTGTCAATTTTTAGGTCAACCACAAAGCGTGGAATTATCATCTTTGCTACCAGCCCCCGAAATAAGCGCCATCGCTGTTAAGGGAAAATTAACACAAAGTCAGCTCAAAAGGCTGGTTCATCTAGTGTATGATGTGCGTCGTGATGATGCGGCATTGCGTGAAGTTGCCGCAATCCCCGGTGAATTTGACAAATTACGCAAACACTATCAAGAACGCCGTGAATGGTCGTCCCTTGAGGTAAGCTGTGATGATGCACAAGTCGCTGCTCAACTGAACTTACTAGGTTTTAATGCAAATTTAGTTAAATAATATTAGATGGGTATAGACCCACAATAATCTGAGTTGCATGCAGATGACAATCGATACTTTTCCGCTGGAAAAACTGGTAAGTGCAGCGGATCCTGTAAGTGGAGCTATAGGTTTCGCCTGCGTGCGCTACCAACTGACAACGTAGTCTTTATGGTGAGCTACTAATCTCATTTAATCGTTTATTTTTGGAGAAACAGTAATGACTGAAGGTTGGAATATTGCGTTATTAGGCGCAACCGGTTCTGTCGGTGAAGCGATTTTAGCACTATTGCATGAACGCGAATTCCCAGTTGGTGAATTGTACTTATTAGCTAGTGAGCGAACTGCTGGGGAGAGCATTCGTTTCAATGGTAAAAGTTATCAGGTACAAAATGTAGTCGATTTTGATTGGTCACAAGCACAAATAGCTTTTTTTGCTGCTGGTGAAGAAGCGAGTCTACAATATGCAGAACAAGCGGCACAAGATGGCTGTATTGTAATTGATAACAGCGGTGTCTTTGCTCTTGATCCAGACGTACCGTTGGTTGTACCTACTGTTAACTCGCATGTTTTAGCTGATTATCGCAACCGTAATATCATTGCGTTAGCAGATAGCTATGTGAGCCAGTTACTCAGTGCGACTAAACCATTAGTTGATGCGGCAGGATTAGCGCGTATTACATTGACCAATATGTTATCTGTTTCCGCTCATGGTAAAGCAGCGATTGATGAATTAGCAGGGCAAAGTGCGCGCTTGCTTAATGGGATCCCAGCTGAAGAAGGGCGCTTTAGCAAGCAACTAGCGTTTAACATGTTACCATTATTGGCTGATTTTGAAGGCAACGTGCAACAAGAGCGCCGTTTAGTAGAGCAAGTTCGCAAAATCTTACAAGATGAAGGGTTGCCTGTTGCTGTCAGTTTTATTCAGTCACCAGTTTTCTATGGCAATGCGCAAGTTGTTTATCTCGAAACATTACGCCCAATTGGAGCAGAAGAAGCTCGAGATGAACTGGAACGTTGTGACGATATTCAGGTCTCAGAAGAGGGTGATTATCCTACTCAGGTCACTGATGCATCAGGAAATGATCACTTGAGTATTGGTTGTATTCGCAACGATTATGGTATCCCTGAAATTTTACAATTTTGGTCCGTTGCCGATAATGTACGTTTCGGTGGCGCATTGATGGCAGTCGAAACGGCTGAAAAATTGGCTCAGGAGCTGTTTTACTGATGTCTGAGCCAACACAGTTGTCTCGCATTGCGTTAGGCATCGAATACAACGGCAGTCGTTATTATGGTTGGCAACGGCAGCAGGAAGTCAAAAGTGTTCAAGGCTGCCTTGAAGAAGCATTATCGAAAGTTGCCAATCATCCGGTTAATGTATTTTGTGCAGGCCGTACTGATGCGGGTGTGCATGCTACTGGGCAGGTCGTTCATTTTGAAACGTCTGTTACACGCAAAGAAGCAGCGTGGACAATGGGTGTTAATACCCATTTACCTGCGGATATTGCAGTACGCTGGTGTCAACCTGTCGATGATGAATTTCACGCAAGGTTCAGTGCAACAGCACGCCGTTACCGCTATGTGATTTTCAATCATCGCTATCGACCTGCAATATTATCAAATGGTGTAACGCATTTTCATTATCCACTTGATGAAAAAAGAATGCATGAAGCGGCTCAAGCTCTTCTGGGGGAAAATGATTTTACCTCATTCAGAGCCGTCCAATGTCAGTCTCGGACACCATGGCGTAATGTGATGCATGTACAGGTTACACGTCATGGAAATTATGTTGTGGTGGATATTAAAGCGAACGCATTTGTTCATCATATGGTAAGAAATATTGTTGGAAGTTTGTTGGAAATTGGTTGTGGTAATCAGGATATCAATTGGATGGCGCAGTTACTGGCGTTAAAAGATAGAACGAAAGCGGCAGCAACAGCTAAAGCTGATGGGCTTTATCTAGTTGCGGTTGATTACCCTGAAAAACTCGCATTACCATCCAATGTGATGGGGCCAGTATTTTTAGCAGATGAACTAATGTAAATCTAATTTTATAAACACAAAGCAATTCGAGTGGCATATAAGTGGTAAGTGAAACTATTACACTGACGCCATGTGACTTGAAATATAACGATATAGGCATGGATGCCATTAATAACGAGGATTTTTATGGAGTTTATCAGTTTTATTATCGATTTTATTTTGCATATTGATGTCCATTTGGCTGAGTTAGTCGCTGAATATGGTACTTGGGTATATGGTATTTTATTTCTGATCTTGTTTTGTGAAACTGGGCTGGTGGTTACACCTTTTTTACCCGGTGATTCACTATTATTTGTCGCGGGCGCGATCTCAGCGTTAGAGACGAATGATTTAAATGTTCATTTAATGGTTGCCTTAATGATTACGGCTGCCATTATTGGTGATGCAGTAAATTATACGATCGGGCGTATTTTTGGTGAAAAACTGTTTAAAAACCCTGATTCGAAAATTTTCCGTCGAACTTACTTAGATAAAACGCATACCTTCTATGAAAAACATGGCGGTAAGGCGATTATTTTTGCGCGTTTTGTTCCGATTGTTAGAACATTTGCACCATTCGTTGCAGGAATGGGTAAAATGTCTTATCGTCATTTCGCCTTTTATAATGTCGCAGGCGCTTTATTATGGGTGCTATCATTCACCTACGCAGGTTATCTGTTTGGTGATTTGCCGATCGTACAAGAGAATTTGAAATTATTGATTGTAGCTATTATCTTTGTTTCAATTCTTCCGGGGGTGATTGAAATTATTCGTCATCGCCGTGCAGCAGCCAAAGAAAAACGAGTTGCTGTGCAAAAAAGTGATAATCCATAACGGATTTAAAAGTTTTTATCCACAGTGGGATACCATTGTGGTTTAATGGCACAAAATTACATACTGGTGCTAACCAGAAATCAATCAGACGAAAAGGTCCATTAATGAGCTGGATTGAAAAAATATTAAAGAAAGGTAACTTGACTCAATCACACAAAGCCAATATTCCAGAAGGCGTTTGGACAAAATGTGATAGCTGTGGGCAAGTGCTGTATGGAGCTGAATTAGAGCGCAACTTATCTGTTTGCCCTAAATGTGATCATCACATGCGTATTCATGCACGCCAACGTCTTGAAACCTTCCTTGATGAAAACTCTACCACGGAATTAGGTAGTGAACTTGAACCCAAAGATATTCTCAAGTTCAAAGATTCAAAAAAATACAAAGATAGAATTTCTGCTGCTCAAAAAGAGACTGGCGAAAAAGACGCTATCATCGTTATGAAAGGAACTTTAAAAAGCATGCCAATCGTTGCTGCTTCATTTGAGTTCGCTTTTATGGGTGGTTCTATGGCATCTGTCGTGGGTGCACGTTTTGTTCGTGCTGTTGAACAAGCGTTGGAAGATAACTGTCCATTGGTCTGTTTCTCATCGAGTGGTGGTGCGCGTATGCAAGAAGCACTTTTATCACTGATGCAAATGGCGAAAACAAGTGCAGCACTTGCGAAATTGCAAGAGCGTGGCCTACCTTACATCTCAGTTCTGACTGATCCAACCATGGGGGGGGTTTCTGCGAGTCTGGCAATGTTGGGTGATATTAACGTTGCTGAACCTAAAGCACTAATCGGCTTCGCAGGTCCTCGCGTTATTGAACAAACAGTCCGTGAAAAGCTGCCACATGGGTTCCAGCGTAGTGAATTTCTGTTAGAAAAAGGCGCGATCGACATCATTATTCGTCGCCCAGATATGCGTAATAAGTTAGCAGATATACTGGCAATGCTCATGAATAAACCAAGCTTCAATACAGCAGAACTGGCGTCTGTAGATGAAGACGAGGAAGTGACGATCGATATCATTGAAGATGATGTGATTATCGGTTCTCCTGAGCATGAAAAGGATTTAGCTAAACATAAAAAAGATAATGAATAATCAATTAGTCATACCTAATGCCGAGTCTCCTTTGGAGGCTTGGCTTTCTTATCTTACAGATTTGCACAGCCAAAATATTGATATGGGGTTGGAGCGCGTTGGTGTAGTTGCTCGCCAAATGGGTTTGACGCAACCAGCACCTAGAGTTATTACAGTAACAGGGACTAATGGTAAAGGTACGACTTGCCATACCCTTGAATCCATATTGATAGCTGCGGGTCTTAAAGTTGGAGTCTACAGTTCTCCACATCTTATCCGTTATACTGAGCGCGTTCGTATACAAGGTAAGGAATTAGCTGAGTCTGACTTCTGCAAAGTGTTTGCAGAAATCGAAGCTGAGCGCGGTGATACCTCATTAACTTACTTTGAATATGGCACTCTTGCCGCATTAAAGTTATTTAAGCAATCTGCACTAGATGTTGTGATCCTTGAGGTTGGATTAGGTGGCCGTTTAGATGCAACGAATGTGGTTGATGCTGATGTAACAGCAATTACCAGTATTGCTCTTGACCACACCGATTGGCTTGGGTCTGATAGAGAACATATTGGCTATGAAAAGGCAGGGATATTCCGAGGCGATCGCTATGGTGTCGTTGGGGAACCCGATATGCCTGAATCAATTGGTCAATATGCAGATAAAATAGGCACTTTACTATTTCGCCGTGATAAAGATTGGTCATTTGAGCAACTAGATGATAGCTGGTCTTGGCAAAGTCATAAATGCCAATGGCACAATTTACCATTACCAAATGTGCCTCTTGCTAATGCTGCGACTGCATTAGGTGTTATATGCTGTTTAAAAGAGATTGATGCTCAATTAGCCAGTAAAATTACCGTTCAAGCGATATGCAACGGGTTGAAATCAGCTCAATTACCTGGGCGTTTTCAGATTATTGGTGAAAAACCATTAATGATTCTTGATGTGGCACATAACCCACATGCTGCCGGTTATCTTGTCACCCGTTTATCACAACTACCTTCTATTGACAGTCGTCGGATCCGCGCTGTTGTGGGAATGTTGGGTGATAAAGATATTCAAGGTACATTGACTCGTTTGTCTGAGTTAGTGACTGACTGGTATGTAGCGCCATTAAATGAATTTCGTGGTGCTCCAGCGTCACAATTGAGCCAGTATCTGGATTCACCTAAAGTGTTCGACTCTGTCGACACAGCATGGCAACAGGCTTGCCTTGATGCAACAGATCAAGATGTCATTATTGTTTGCGGCTCGTTCCATACTGTCGCACATGTAATGATGTTGTTAGAACAAACAAAAGGATAGAGTCGGTGGCAAGTAAATTTCAGAATCGTCTTGTCGGCGCCATTGTATTAGTAGCAGTAGGGATTATTGTATTACCTGCGTTACTTGATGGCGATAAAAAATACAATGAAAATGAATTTGCAGCCATTCCCATTATTCCAAAACCGGGTGACGAGCAGGATATCGAAGCCGTTACGTCGTTAACTCAAGCTGCTGCATCAGGGGCGGCTTCAGAAGCGATGCTTTCTGAAGCTATTTCAGAGCAAAAGCAAGATGAACAACTGCGAGAGCAGCAGGCCACTGCAAATTCTGCTGCTCAAGATGTCCCACTGAATATCCCGACCGAGCAAGTTAAAAAGCCGGAATCAAAGCCAGAACCGAAACCTGAACCAAAACCTCAACCAAAGCCAGAGCCGAAACCTGAACCAAAGCCAGAGCCGAAACCTGAACCAAAGCCGAAACCTGAAGTTCAAGCTCCGCAAGGTAAAGCGTTTGTTATTCAACTCGGTGCATTGGGGAACTCAAGAAAAGTTGAGGAAATTGTCGCAAATCTTAGGTTATCGGGATATCAGGTTTATACTGTTCCAAAAGGTAATCTAACGCTTATTTTTGTCGGACCAGATGCTTCAAGACAAAAATTAGAAGCTGCATTGCCTGAATTACGATCATTAACTGATTTAAAAGGTGAGATTAAAGCTTATAAGCCATGATATTGAAATAGGAATATCACGATACTCTCATGTTTCAAGTTGCCTTTAGAATGACATAAAAGTAAAGCTTGTAACCCGAATCACATTTTTATCTATGTGGTTCGGGCTTCTTTGTTGGGAATCGTTTAGCTCACTGCCTATCTATATCTTGGTTTTTTAATGTAACCAATTGAATTTTAATTTAATTAAAGCTATGAGTTTGAATTTTTCTTTTCGCGATTGGTTTTTTTAAATTGTGTGTAAATTGGTTACGCAAACGTTTTCGTTTTCTGTTAGAATGCACTCCAGCCACTGCCGTGAGTGCGAATTTTGGAATAAGATATGGTCTGGATAGATTACACAATTATTGCCATCATTGGTTTCTCGGCACTGGTAAGCCTGATCCGTGGGTTTGTTCGAGAGGCTCTATCACTAATTACCTGGGGCTGTGCATTTTTTGTCGCTAGTACATTTTATCCTTATTTGGCGGAGTACTTTACACGCTTTGAGGACATACTGGTCAGAAATGGCATCGCTATTGCAGCATTATTTATCGCAACATTGATAGTGGGTGCTGTGGTGAACTATGTGATTAGTTCTCTTGTACAAAAAACTGGCTTATCAGGTACAGATCGTGTTCTGGGGATCTGCTTCGGAGCGCTGCGCGGTGTGTTAATAGTATCAGCATTACTGTTTTTTCTTGATACTTTCACACCTTTGCCTCAAAGCGAGGATTGGCATCGTTCAGAACTTATTCCACAGTTCAGTCATATAATCAGGTGGTTCTTTGACTACCTGCAAAATGCGTCAAGTTTCCTACCGGAGAATATTTCTCCGTCTGGCTGATGAGGAAAGACTAAATGTGCGGTATTGTCGGTATCGCCGGTGTAACACCGGTCAACCAATCAATTTATGATGCTCTAACTGTGCTTCAGCACCGTGGGCAAGATGCAGCAGGGATAGCTACCATTGATGGCAATAATAATATTCGTTTACGTAAAGCGAATGGCCTCGTAAAAGATGTTTTTGAAGCGCGGCACATGCTCAGACTGCAAGGTTGTATGGGGCTAGGCCATGTTCGTTATCCTACCGCAGGGAGCTCGAGCGCATCAGAAGCACAGCCCTTCTATGTGAACTCACCTTTTGGTATCACCCTTGCTCATAATGGTAATTTGACAAATGCGCATGAGTTAAAGCGTAGTTTATTTGAAACAGCTCGTCGCCATGTCAACACATCTTCTGATTCTGAGATTTTGTTGAACATACTGGCTTATGAATTAGACCGTTTTGACCATTTCCCGTTAGAACCCGATAATGTGTTCACCGCAGTTGCGGCTATGCATAAAAGATTGCGTGGCGCTTATGCGTGTGTTGCACTGATTATTGGTCATGGTATGGTGGCTTTCCGTGATCCTAATGGTATTCGACCATTAGTTCTTGGTCGTCGTGTGCTGGAAAATGGAGCAGAAGAGTACATGGTAGCATCAGAGAGTGTTGCTCTGGATACCTTAGGCTTTGAATTTTTGCGTGATGTTGCACCGGGTGAGGCAGTTTATGTTACTGAACAAGGTCAACTTTATACTCGCCAATGTGCAGTTAATCCACAATTAACACCTTGCCTATTTGAGTATGTCTATTTTGCTCGCCCAGACTCCTTTATCGATAAAATATCGGTGTATAACGCAAGACTGCGTATGGGGCAAAAGTTAGGTGCTAAAATTGCACGTGAGTGGGAAGATTTACATATCGATGTGGTGATCCCGATTCCAGAAACATCCTGTGATATCGCACTCGAAATTGCGCATATTCTTGATAAACCTTATCGACAAGGTTTTGTGAAGAATCGCTATGTTGGTCGTACCTTTATCATGCCGGGTCAGCAAGAGCGTCGCAAATCAGTGCGTCGCAAGCTTAATGCAAATCGTGCCGAATTCCGTGATAAAAACGTATTATTGATTGATGATTCAATCGTACGCGGAACTACATCTGAACAGATTGTTGAGTTAGCGCGTGAAGCAGGGGCTAAAAATGTTTACTTCGCTTCAGCAGCCCCCGAAGTTCGTTTCCCGAATGTGTATGGGATTGACATGCCTAATGCGAATGAGCTGATTGCCCATGGTCGTGAAGTTGATGAAATTCGCAAACTGATTGGTGCGGATGGTTTGATTTTCCAAGATCTTAGCGATCTCATTGATGCTGTAGGTGCAGAAAACCCTGATATCAATGAATTTGAGTGCTCAGTATTTGATGGTATTTATGTTACCAAAGATATTGACCAGAGCTATTTAGATTATCTCGAGAATCTACGTAAAGATGACGAGTTAAAAATAAAAGATCAAACCGAAATAGAAAATATAGAAATTTATAACGAAGGTTAATTTCTTTTCCATCATACAAATTCAAATACCCGCTAGAATAAAGCGGGTATTTTTTTATCTGACTTATGACAATATTTATTATAAATTACAAACCAATAATTATGTTTTTAGATAAATTATTAAGGCTGTTTTATTATGAAGATAGTCTGAAAGTGATATTTGATATATATTATTATTGATAATTAGTTGTATTAAAGATAATTTGTCATAAGCTAAATTTTTAATTAATAGAAAGGGGGCTTTATGATTGGAAAAGACTATGGATTAGTAAATAAAGAAACAAATGAAAAATTTAATGGTCAATATACTGGAACAATAACTGTTAAAATCGCACCAAGTGGAACTAAATATGCTCCTTTCGGTGGAGAAGGTATTCAATCTCAATTTGGACATGTATGGATTGAGTTTCAAGGTGAATCAATCGGATGGGGAGTTGGTGATACTAAAGAGATTGGTGGAACTGAAAATTTAACATTTATAGACTCTATTGCTTATAATAAATCGTCGGTAACGAATATCACCTATCCCATATATAGTCCTATGGTTATGGATAATATTACGCAATATATTTCTGAAGTGAAAAGTGGGAAGTTTACTCGGCAATGGGGAGATTTTAAGTTAGGAAGTTATAATATATTAACGAATAATTGTATTAAATTCGTCAATTCTATATTAAAAATTACTGAGTATGATAACGAAATAGATAATATAGACTATATTCCCCCACTAGTTGGATTAACACCTAATGATATTTTATTGAATATAGAAGGACATAAACGTGATTATGAAACGATAGAATCACCATTGCTAATTGACATAACCGGTAATGGCATTATTACTCAAAGAGAAGGTGGTTTAATTTACTTTGATCATGATAATAATAAAATGAAGGAAAGTACTGGTTGGATTGGAACGGAGAATAACGTTTTTTTAGTTTTTGATAAAAATAAAAATGAAAGTATAGATAATGGAAATGAGTTATTTGGTAATAATACAATATTAAAATCAGGTAGTATTGCATCAAACGGTTTTGTAGCACTTGCAGAGCTAGATGATAACAAAGATAACATTTTTGATAAAAAAGATTATGCATGGACTAAACTAGAATTATGGAAGGATGATAATTTAAATGGAGTAACAGATGATAATGAGTTATCCAATTTATCATCTTCAGGTATTCAATCGATAAATCTAAACTATCAAGAAAATAGCTATATTGATTTAGCGTATAATATACATGCTTTTGAAAGTTCAGTAAACTGGAATGATGGAAATACAACACAGATTGTTGATGTTTATTTTCAAGTTAATAAAGTTCTTATCGCACCATCATTAGTTTGAGTATTTGTTAATATGGGATTGTAAGTAATGATAAAAAATAAAATATGTTTATTGTTTATAATGTTATTACCTTTATTATCACAAGCAAATAAATTGAAAAATATTTCTTTAATCGTATTTGAACATCATAATGAATATTTTACTAAATGTTCAAATTTGATACCTAATAATGAAAAAGAATACCAGGAACTGATCCAATTAGCAGAATTAGGTAATGCTGATGCAAACTGGATGTATGCGCGAATTGAAGATAGATGGGGAAATAAAATAATTGCCAAAGAAAGGTATCTTCTTTCAACTCAAAGAAGAGATAATTATAGAACCAGTTCTATTGTCAATTTGGGCTTTATTTTTCAAAATGAAGGTGATTATGCAAAATCACGAGATTTATTCGAAATAGCAGGTTCCGAAGGCGATCCGAGAGGTTATGTCGCGATTGGCACTAATTATTTGCATGGATCGGGTGTGAATATGAGTTTAAATAGAGCGAGAAAATATTATATTAAAGCCGCTGAGTTAGGTGATCGACAAAGTCAGTTTATGGTAGATAACTGGAAAGATGTAGTTAAATTGAAAAGAATTGAAACTAGATCCCAATCTAACTACTTGAAAAGATAATGAAACGTTATTATTTTTTATATAAACAAAATAGTTGATATCACCGCAGTTGATAAATTAACTCACTTAAATTACATACTTATATTATTTCCAGTTATATCTGATAGATAGAGGTACATAATCACGTATTTTAATGAGATTATTTACCCACAGCAGGAGTTGCATTATGGTTGATTTGACTATTTTACCTGAAGTACTTAAGCCTTTTCTGACTAAAATTACTGACACAGTGAAACCCACGCTTGAAATGACCTTAACGCCAGTTGAAAATCCGCAATTGTGGGACAGTCGAGTTGGCGGTATTCCTTATTTGCCATTGGATACTGAATTTCCAGTCGATAGTAATGGCATTGCGCTAAAGCTACTAGCTCAGCTCAATTTTGCACAGATACCCCCACTTGAAGGCTATCCACAAACAGGGCTTTTACAGTTTTTTATCGGTGGTGATGATTTATACGGTGCGGATTTTGATAATTTACAGCAGCAAAAAGATTTCCGTGTGATCTATTGGGACAATATTATCGAAGATGCCTCACAACTTCAGCATGATTTTTCAGCGGTTGAAGCAGCTTATGATGATGAGTATTACACACCCATTGATGGGCAATTTAGTGTCGAGTTCACACCAGCCAAACAATATATCAGTTCAGAGGATTTTCAATTTGGCCGCACAATATTAGGAGTTGAAAATCTGTTTGATTATGAGGAGGAATTTACTGGTGAAGACTTTTATGACGATTGGTTAGAGCCTTACAATGAACATTTTGTGTCTAACGGTCATCGTATTGGTGGTTATCCGTTTTTCACTCAGACAGACCCACGGGAATATCGCAAAGAAATTCAAGATTATGTGTTATTACTACAAATCGACAGTGATAACCAAACGGGTATTTGTTGGGGAGATATCGGCGTTGGCAATTTCTTTATTCACCCTGAAGATTTAAAAAACAAAGATTTTAGCAAAGTGGTCTATAACTGGGATTGTGGTTGATAGATTTAAGGGCTTTTAGTCACGATAATTGTTACTATTAGCCCAGTTTTTATTTGATAAATTGGGATGCAGGATGAAGAAGCTAATCATTGGGTTAACTGGGGCAAGTGGTGCTATCTATGGCGTTAGGCTATTAGAGGTACTTAAACCCGTTAAGAATGTGGAGACACATTTAGTGATGAGTGCTGCAGCCCGTCAAACATTGGCATTAGAAACCAGCTATAGCGTTAAAGATGTTCAGCAATTGGCTGACCATGTCTATGATAGTCGGGATATCGCAGCAGCTATCTCGTCTGGGTCATTCCGTACCGCAGGTATGGTGATTATGCCTTGTACCATGAAGACGCTTTCTGGCATTGTGCACAGTTATACCGATACATTAGTGACGCGTGCTGCGGATGTGGTGCTTAAAGAAGGTAAAAAATTGGTTTTAGGGGCTCGTGAAACACCATTACACCTTGGCCATTTACGGTTACTCGTGCAAGCGGCAGAAATGGGGGCGGTGATTATGCCCCCAATGCCGGCCTTCTACCACCAGCCACAAACAATTCAAGATATTGTAGACCAAACAGTTAATAGGATACTTGATCAGTTTGATATCGAACTAGAAAAAGATTTGTTCTGCCGTTGGCAGGGCGCGAAATAGGTTTCATCGTTACCTATTAAATGATTTTTTGTTTTTAAAATAGATACTAATAAAATTTCATAAAAACGATAAATCATAGATTAATTGAGGATTAATAATTATTAGAAAACTTGATAGATCTATTTTTCGTTAGTTTTACTTTCTTCGTTTAAATGTGACTTTACTTATATGGCGTCGTTACCATCAAAAAAGGCCTACTTTAAATAGGCCTTTCGTATTGAGTTTAGTAAAAAAATCAATTTATTTTGTTTAAATGTACTGAGTGCTGTATTTAAAATAATCAGCTAGCATCATTTTGGATCGCAAATAAATTCTCTAATGCAACTCTTAATTCAATGTATTCAAATTGAAAGCCAGCCTCTTCCAAACGTTTCGGAATAGCTTGCTGCCCTCCAATAACTAAGGCAGCGGATTCACCTAAAATAGTTTTAATCGCAAAAGCAGGGGTACGAATAAAAGCTGGGCGATTAATCACTTCACCTAAGATGGCTGCGAATTGATCGTTATGTACAGGATAAGGCGCGGTCATATTAAACGGACCTGAAAGCGTTGGATTATCTAAGAGATAACAGATAGCGCTAACCATGTCATTAATGTGTATCCAAGGCATATACTGTTTGCCATGACCTATTGGCCCACCTGCTCCCATCTTAAATATAGGGAGAACTTTTGCGAGAGCTCCACCTTCAAGTGACATAACAACACCAGTACGCAATAAACAGACTCGTGTTAATTCAGATTGAGCATTCTGCGCGAGTGCTTCCCAATGTTGGCATAATTGATGTGTAAATTCATCATGGGGTTGTTCTGATTCTGTAACCACGACTTGGCCTTGATCGCCATAATAACCGACAGCGGAACCTGATAAAAAAGTGTGTGGCGGAGTACTACTTGCGGCAATAAGCTCAGTTAAGCGTTGGGTGATTTTCCAGCGGCTATCGCATAGGATCTTTTTTTGCTCGTCAGTCCACCGCTTCTCAGCAATGGGTTCACCTGCAAGGTTGATGACAGCATCGAAGTCATTAAGGTCGTTTTTATCTTGTAAAGAAGTCCAACATTCAACAGCTTTACAAAAGTGACTGTAGACTTTTTGCGGGGAACGGCTAAGCACGGTCACTTGGTCAGAACGTGCGATAAGTCGTTGGATGAGAGGTGTACCAATTAGCCCGGTACCACCAGTTATGAGAATCCGCATAATCGCCTCCTGTGAAAAATTGGACAGATATAAGTTAGAATTAATTGAGCTAACTATAGCAGCAACTCATAAAATTTGCCGAATTCGTAGAAAATTTCGTTCAAAACACGTTATTGTAATAAGAGTAGCCTATTATTAGAGTTTCTCAGTGATGAAATCAATGCCCAAATTTGGCACTGATTACTTGCAAGGGGACAACGAAAAGCATACCTTGTAACGAAATGTTTGCTAGACCGATTTCAGCAATAATTCTATGGCATAAAGACTGTGTTAACAGACTGATAAAAAAGGTTTTAAGGATGGCGGAACAAACCGAAGTGGTTGAATGGGTTGATATTGTAGACGATAACAATGAAGTTATCGCACAGGCCACACGTAAGCAGATGCGAGCTGAGAATTTACGTCATCGTGCTACTTACATTGTTGTCCATGATGGGATGGGCAAAATATTGGTTCAAAGACGAACTAATATCAAAGATTTTTACCCGGGTTTTTTGGATGCGACAGCTGGCGGAGTTGTTACGCAAGGTGAAAATGTTCTTGATTCTGCTAAACGTGAAGCCCAAGAAGAACTTGGTATTGCAGGTGTGCCTTTTGCCGAGCAAGGTCTTTTTTATTATGAAGATGATAATTGCCGAGTTTGGGGAGGACTATTTAGTTGCGTGAGTCATGGTCCTTTTGCATTGCAGGAGTCTGAGGTCGCCGAAGTGAGTTGGCTTACACCTGAGGAAATTAGTGCTCGCTGTGATGAATTCACTCCAGATTCATTAAAAGCGCTATCTTTATGGTTAACGCGTAATAATGAAACAGATAAAGCGATTAATTGTGCTAATAATTGATAACAAAATACGGTAGGGGTTGTTGATCTTTGAAGGTCAATTTTTATTTTAATTAACAGTTTTTACTTAATGTAAAAATAAGCATGATGAGTGGTTCACCGCCAAGTGAACTGGGTAAGAACCGCTCAAAATAATGAAAAATTATGTTTAATCGAACTCGAAGGGTACTTTTCATTCGAAGTTTGGATTTACAATGATATTTTTTAATCATCTGAATACACTACATCATTATATTGATGTCATTTCACTCAATGAGTACAGTAAAAGTAAGTCGTAAAGGTCGACAAGCCTTTAGATAAAGCCTACCAACGAACGCTGTAATTCATTCGTTTTTTTCATATCCACTATTGCTGTTTTATTTCCAACGACATATTGTAAATGACTAATAAAGTATTGAACCCCATAATTAAATTATCATATTCATTTATGGTATTAACTCTATTCAACAGAATATTCATTATTTTGTGAACATAAACTGTATATATTATATTTAAATTATTCTGAGTCAGAGTACTTTCTACTAGATTATAACAATATGTTATAACAATAAGTTATAATTAATAGATGATTTAATTCATATATTCATTTAGCATCGAAACGATATCTTAATGTGAGTAATACCTTGGTATTCGAGATAATAATTAATGACAATAAATAAAAATTTGGCCTTATTGAAACAACAACACCTAAAGAATGTCACAGCTAAAGCACGTGAAATTATGGAGCGAGATGGTATTGAAGCTCTTGTCGCAACAGTTGGTGATAATTTCTATCATTTGACAGGTTTTGCGAGTTTCTTCATGTATACCTTCAGGCAGACAGGCACGGCAATTGCAGTTATTTTTCGTGATCCTGTGATTGAATCTGTAGTGATCATGAATGAATTTGAAGCAGCAAGTTTACAGCTTGAAATGCCCAATTCTAAAATTCGCACGTTTCCCATTTGGGTTGATGTGGATGATCCTTATAACCCAGATAATGGCAAGGTGGTTAAACAAAGACCGATTAATAGTCCAATTGAAACCATTTTTACGTTACTGAAAGAAACCTTTGCAGAGGCTGGTGTTTATGGCAAACCAATTGCTATTGAGCTTAATCAGATCACCTATGCAGGCAAAACATGGCTAGATAAAGTCATTCCAGAATTAAATCTAGTAGACTCCGCTCCGCTATTTAATGAATTACGCGTTATCAAGAGTGAGTGGGAAATAACGCATTTAAGAAAAAGTGCACAAATTACTGAAGCAGGTATTCAAGCGGCAAGTGAATTAATTAAAGTTGGCTGTACTTCCGCTGAATTAACCGCTGCGTTTAAAGCAAAGGTCATGGAATACCCTGAAACTAACTACAGTCGTTTTAACTTAATTTCTGTGGGCAGCGATTTTTCACCCAAAATGTTATCTGACGAGGTTCCTGCTAAAGCAGGTGACTTAATCAAATTTGACTGTGGCGTAGATGTCGCTGGATATGGTGCAGATATTGCCCGCACCTTTATCGTGGGAGAGCCTAACGATAAAGTTAAAGAACTCTATGAAACCATTCATAAAGGACACGAATATATGTTAGGTCGTGTTGGGCCGGGTGTGCTGCTCAGTGATGTATTCAATGAAACCATGGCATTGATCCGCAATTCGGGCTTACCTCATTATAACCGCGGGCATTTAGGTCATGGTGATGGTGTATTTGTTGGCTTAGAAGAAGCACCATTCGTGAGTGCAGCAGCAACAGATGTATTTCGTGCAGGAATGGTGATGAGTTTAGAAACACCTTATTACGGGATTGGCGTTGGTAGCATTATGATTGAAGATATGCTGCTTATCACTGAAGACGGTGTAGAAATGTTGAGCAATCTACCGCGCAACTTGGTTTCTCGTGGGTAAGTTAAACAAGGAATTATCAATGAAATGGTATCACTATTTGGTTATTTTCCCACTACTTGCACTAACGGTTGGTATTTATTTTGCCAATCGTGTTGAGCCTTTTGTTTTGGGATTGCCATTTTTAATGTTTTGGATTGTCGGGTGGGTAATTATCAGCGCATTGATTATGCTACTAATTAATATATTAGATTCTAAGAATGGTAAGGAAAAACAATGAGCTCAGCATTAATTGTGATTTCGCTATTTTTCCTATTTAGCATCTATTTGGCATTAAGAGCGAAAAAAGGCAAAAAAATGGACCACGAAGGGTGGTCAGTTGGTGGGCGCAGTTATGGCGCATTACTGGTCTTTTTACTTAGTGCTGGTGAGATCTATACGACTTTTACATTTCTAGGTGGAAGTGGTTGGGCATATGGTAAAGGTCCTGCGATCCTCTACACTTTGGCGGTTAATGCTTTTATGGGGATTTTTCTTTATTGGGTTCACCCACGGGTATGGCGCTTTGCAAAGGACCATAATGTCAGAACTATTTCTGACTTCTTTGGCGCTAAGTATAAAAGCCAAGGTTTAGCACTCTTAATTAGCCTGATCTCAATTGCGGCGATGGTACCACTATTTGTGTTACAACTTAAAGGGCTTGGTATTATTGTTTCTCAAGCTTCTTATGGTGCTATTCCGGCGGATATGGCGATTTGGATTGGGATTATTGCTGTCACTTTATTTGTGATGATTTCAGGGATCCATGGCTCAGCTTGGACCTCCGCATTGAAAGATTTGATGATCTTGGTTGTGGTGGTATTTATTGGGATTTATATCCCTTTGCACTATTACGGCAGTTTTGGTGATATGTTCCGTGCTATTGATACCTCAAGCCCAGGTTTCCTCACATTTTCGGATAAAGGGCTGAACATCCCTTGGTATATTTCGACGGTCTTCTTGTCGGTAATTGCGTATTTTTGTTGGCCACACTATATGGCTGCGGTATTTACTGCAAAAGATGAAAACTCATTAAAGCGCAATAGTATTTTAATTCCAGCTTATAGCTTGATTATGTTATTTGCTTTCTTTGTCGGCTATGCGGCGATCTTGCAAATACCACATCTTGAAGGCTCAATGGTTGACTTGTCATTGTTTGAAATTTCAAAGTCTACGTTCTCACCTGTTATTGTCGGGTTTATTGGTGCGGCAGGTATGTTGACGGCGTTAGTACCGGGTTCTATGCTACTACTGACAACGTCAAACATGTTAGCGGGTGTGGTGCAAAAAGCTTTTAAGGTGAGCGAAGAGAAGCGCCAGTCAGGCATATATGCTCGATTTATGGTACCTGTTGTTGCCTTAGTTAGCCTGTACTTTATTTTCCACAGTAATGACACGCTAGTAGCCATTATGCTGCTTGGTGTAAACATTGTTGCTCAATTCTTCCCTGCACTGCTGATGAGCTTTAGGCAAAATAACCCAATGACGGCAGCAGGGGCGATTGCCGGTATTATCGCAGGCGTTATTTTCTTAGCGGTAACTTATATCGAGCACATTTCGCTAGTACAGATTTTCCCTTGGCTAGGAGAAGGGCTTCAATTTATGAATATTGGTATTGCTGCTTTTGTGTTGAATATTATTGTTGCGACAGTGGTTTCAGTATTTATATCTAAGAAGCCGAAATCACAAATAGCTTAAATGTAAGTTATTTGACCTCTGCGTCATCAATAGTAATATTAAATTTGATGGCGCAAAATATAAGAAAGCTAGCGTGATGATGCGCTAGCTTTCTCATTAATCATCTAACGAATTCAATATTAATCTATGCAATATTTATTATTGAGCTGAACATGACTTTATTAGATTAAATGAACAGTCCAATCAATTTATTTTTTCGAAAGCTGAACACATAAAACACCACCAATCACCAAACAAATCCCCAAAATTTTCCCCATAGGAATTGAGTTTTGTGTCATGCCAAACCAACCAAATTGCTCTATCAAAGCTGAAATGATTAATTGCCCCGCGATAACCATCACAAAGAAGGTCGTACTACCAATTTTAGGGACGAGTATTAGCGCGGAGGTGAGATATAACATGCCTGCGATCCCTCCAAACCATATCCATATTGGTTGACTAAACAGCTCCAAGTTAAAATTAGGTTTTGGTACTTTGAAAATGAATAATAGTGGGATCAGGACTATCATACTGACTAATAGTGATATCGCACTTGCCCATAATGGATGGCCTAGATGCCGTGCGAGGATCGCATTACTTGCTGCTTGAATTGGGACAACACCCCCTGCAAGCAAAGCAACAATTGTGAGAATAATCCCTGATAATGAAAGCGTTGACATGATGTTTTCTCAATGAATAAATTACCAGATTTGGTTTAATATCATGTTAAGACACGTTATCACTGCTGGGAAATGAACGATTTTATAAGGTACTATTCGCCAAATGAATAATTTAAGAAAATTAGATTTAAATCAGCTAGTTACTTTATTTGTTTTATTGCGAGAACGTCATGTGAGTCGAGCCGCTGAGGCATTGCATAAAAGCCAACCCGCAGTGAGTCATACGTTAAACATCCTTCGTGAATTGTTTAACGACCCTCTACTTATTCGTCAAAAAGGGCAGTACCAGCTAACAAGTAAAGCGGAATCATTGTATGGGCCATTAGCTCAAGCATTAAATCAACTTGATGACTTGATTTCTCAGCAGGATTTTCAGCCGTTACAGTGCAATAGACGGTTTAATATTGCCATGTCTGATTACGGTGCTGCACTCATATCAACAAAATTAATTCGTTATTTACGGGAACATGCCCCTGATGTGGATTTGAAAATTTGGCATTGTAGTCGAGAAGAAATGCAAAATAAATTACATGAAGGAAGCTTGGACTTTGCATTTGGTGTATTTAATTCATTAGATAATACATTACATGCACAATCTATGTTTACCGATAAGATGATAAGTGTGGTTGATAAAGCGATTTGTCCAAAGGGAACAATGAGCCTAATCGATTGGCTAGCGCATCCCCATATTTTAGTCAGCATGAAACCTTTTGATGCCAATGAAATTGACCAGCATCTTCAATTAATTAATCAACAGCGACGTATTGCAGTCACTGTGCCATATTGGCAGATAGCGCCGCAATTGTTAGAAGATACCAACCTTATTCTCACGGTGGCTGAAAAAGCCATACCCCAAGCGATGCGTGGAAAATTTGCGATTTTCACACCGCCATTTGAACTTCCTGATTTGGAGTTTCAAATGATATGGCATCAACGTAGTGAGGGAGATGGTGCTTTAAATTGGTTGAGAAAAACGATTGAATGCTTGTTGCAAGAAGAAAATAATCCATAAAAAAGCCAACCCAATGATGGATTGGCTTGATACCGAAATAGACTCTTTGAATAATTAAGCGTTTTCGTTTTGTGCAGCTTGGATCGCTGTCAGTGCCACAGTGTAAACAATATCATCTACCAGTGCGCCACGGGACAGGTCATTAACCGGTTTACGCATACCTTGCAGCATTGGTCCAATAGACACGAGATCAGCTGAACGTTGCACGGCTTTATAGGTTGTATTACCTGTGTTCAAGTCTGGGAAAATAAAGACGGTTGCTTTACCTGCAACGGGTGAGTTTGGTGCTTTTGATTTCGCAACATCAGCCATTACCGCAGCATCATACTGAAGTGGGCCATCAATGATCAGGTCAGGGCGTTTTTCTTGTGCTAAACGCGTTGCTTCACGAACTTTTTCAACATCGCTACCTGCACCAGAGTTACCCGTTGAATAAGAGATCATCGCAACACGTGGGTCGATACCAAACGCTTTTGCTGAATCAGCAGATTGAATTGCGATTTCAGACAGTTGTTCCGCCGTTGGATCTGGGTTGATTGCGCAGTCACCGTAAACAAACACTTGTTCTGGTAACAGCATAAAGAACACAGAAGAAACCAGTGAGCTACCCGGAGCTGTTTTAATTAACTGTAGTGGTGGGCGAATGGTGTTTGCTGTGGTATGCACTGCACCAGAAACGAGACCGTCAACTTCACCTTTTTCCAACATCAATGTTCCAAGAACAACGTTATCTTCGAGCTGTTCACGGGCAACGACTTCGGTCATTCCTTTGCTCTTACGTAATTCAACAAGACGGCCAACATACTCTTCACGTGCTTTTAGTGGATCAACGATCTCAATGCCTGCACCAAGCTCGATACCTTGAGCTGAAGCAACACGGCGGATGTCGTCTGGGTTTCCTAACAATACACAAGTTGCGATACCGCGCTCAGCACACAGAGATGCAGCTTTCACTGTACGTGGCTCATCACCTTCTGGCAGAACGATACGTTTACCTGCTTTACGTGCCAGTTCGGTTAATTGGTAACGGAATGCTGGTGGAGATAGGCGGTTAGGACGATGAGAGTCGGCAACTAATGATTCAATCCAATCGCTACTGATGTGGCGTGCGACATAGTTTTGAATTTTTTCAATACGCTCATGGTCACCTGCTGGGACTTCTAAGCTGAAACTTTGCAGATTCAGTGAAGTCTGCCAAGTATTACTTTTTACCATGAAGACAGGTAGGCCAGTTTCAAATGCTTGTTCACACAGCTTACGAATCGGCGCATCGATATCATAGCCACCTGTTAATAACAGTGCACCAATTTCAACGCCATTCATTGCCGCCAGTGAAGCAGAGACTAATACATCAGGGCGATCGGCAGAAGTGACTAACAGTGAACCAGGACGGAAATGCTCAAGCATGTGTGGAATACTACGCGCACAGAAAGTCACCGATTTAACACGGCGAGTATTAATTTCACCTTCATTAATAATTTCTGCATTCAAGTGTTTTGCCATATCGATGGCACGCGTTGCAATTAGATCAAAATTCCACGGAATAGAAGCAAGAACTGGCAGGCTCAGGCAGTCTAATTCTTTTGTCGTAATATTTGCAATGGTCGCTTTGGTTGAGTCATCAAAGATTTCAGATAAGTCAGGGCGTGTACGACCTTGGTCATCAACAGGTGCATTCACTTTATTGACAATAACACCGATGATACTTTTATTACGTTGGCCGCCAAATTCGTTACGAACTAATTCGAGGCGTTCTTTCATCTCAGAAACAGAGCTGTTACCAGGCGCAGTAACAAAAACAATTTCAGCGCCTAAAGTTTTCGCGATCTCGTAGTTCAGTGATTGAGCAAAAGAGTGCTTACGTGTCGGTACTAAACCTTCAATCAGAACGACTTCTGAATTTGCCGTTAGTTCGTGATAGCGAGCAACGATTTCTTCCATCAATACGTCTTTTTTTGAAGAGGTCAGTAATGACTCAACATATTCCATTTTTAATGGTTCGACGATGGTGGTAAGGCTCGAATGGGAGCGTAAAACTTCAGTGGTTTGATCTTTGCTTCCTGACACACGTGGCTGAGCGATAGGCTTGAATACGCTCAACTGGACACCTTTTTGTTCCATTGAACGAACGACGCCTAGGCTGACGCTGGTTAAACCAACGCTAGTGCCGGTAGGAATTAACATAATTGTACGAGACACGGGAAACCTCTTTTATCGGTTACGTTAGGGGCTGTTGACCTTTTTAGGGTAGCTTTTATTAAAAGTCATACATGGAAGATAGCTTGTATCTATCCTCGTGCCTTTAACAGACTACCTATTGCAAAAAATTAAGCTTAAAAGGTCAACAGTCACTGATTATAAAATAGAACCGCCAGCGGATTAGGCTGGCGGATATATCCGTTTTAGGCGGTTAAGCGAGCTGCATCTTGTGCGATTACCAACTCTTCATTTGTTGGGATAACCAGAGCAGGACGGCTATTATCCGTCGTGATCACACCTTCTTTACCGAAACGAGCGGCTAAGTTACGTTCGTGGTCACATTCGAAGCCAAGTAGTGCCAGTTTTTTCAATGTCAGCTCACGTACATGAGCTGAGTTTTCACCAATACCGCCAGTGAAGATAATTGCATCAAGACGGCCTTCCATCAGCGCACCGTATGCCCCGACATATTTCGCCAAACGGTGACAGAAAACATCCATTGCACGTTTTGCATCTGCTTTAGTGTCATAGTTATCTTCAACATAACGGCAGTCACTAGTCACACCGGTTAAGCCAAGAAGACCTGACTCTTTAGTCAGCATCTTGTTGATATTATCAACGCTCATGCCAAGTGAATCATGCAGATGGAAAATAATTGCAGGGTCGATATCACCACTACGAGTTCCCATTACCAGACCTTCTAATGGCGTTAAGCCCATAGAGGTATCAACGCACTTACCGTTAACGATAGCAGTTACTGAACCACCATTACCTAAATGGCAAGTGATGACGTTAAGTTCGTCAATAGGTTTGTTCAGTTTTTTAGCTGCTTCACGAGAAACATAGAAATGACTAGTACCGTGAGCGCCATAACGACGAATGCTATGCTCTTCATATAATTCATATGGTAGTGCATATAGGTAAGCTTCTTCTGGCATAGTTTGGTGGAAAGCAGTGTCGAATACAGCGACGTTTTTACCGACTAAGTGAGGGAATTCTTTCTTTGCTTCCTCAATACCAATTAAGTGAGCAGGATTGTGCAGCGGTGCAAATGGGATAGCAGCTTTAATTCCCTCAATAACTTCGTCAGTGATCAGAACTGATGAAGTGAATTTCTCGCCGCCGTGAACAATGCGGTGACCAATAGATGTGATCTGTGCAGACAATTCTGGTTTTGCTGCAAGGATAGTATCAACAATGAAAGTCAGTGCTTCACTGTGCGCAGCACCTGCGCCTAATTGAGCTTCATGTTTAGCACCGTCGATTTTCCATTTAATACGGGCTTCCGGTAGATTAAAGCACTCAGATAAACCAGATAAATATTCATCACCATTGGTTGGGTCGATGATGGCGAATTTCAGTGAGGAGCTACCGCAGTTTAGAACCAGTACCAGCTTACTTGACATGGAAATACCTATCGTTAATTGTTGTTGTGAAGCCTTTAACATGCAGCTTGCATAAGAAAGACTCTGAAAAAAGAT
Organism: Providencia burhodogranariea DSM 19968; assembly: GCF_000314855.2. Classification (GTDB taxonomy): domain Bacteria; phylum Pseudomonadota; class Gammaproteobacteria; order Enterobacterales; family Enterobacteriaceae; genus Providencia; species Providencia burhodogranariea. The sequence goes on from NZ_KB233222.1 coordinate 795,903, forward strand.
TAACAGCTAGAGCCTAGCGTATTTAATACCTAATATTTCATGATGGATATCATGATAATGTCGAAAACACGAAGGCATTAGTTATCTAACAAGGCTTTTTAAAAATCGATGTTACCAGCTGTGCGAAGTTCTTATCAAAAGTGCTTCACAGCGAGTGTTGAAATAACACGCAAAAAATATAGCAAAGCCAATAAAGCGAGCTAAACCTGTCAGACATTCAAAACATAGCGCTAATACTTGAAACATGGCACTACATTTATTCACCTCGAACCTGTTTGAGTATGTAAGGTTTCAAAGTTCTACAAATAAATCTAAATAAGGTTAATTCTACTAAAAATATTTTATATTTTGTATGTTTTTTTTAGGTACAAACCGTTTGATTGATTGAAATCATAAGCTTTAGGTTAAATCAGCACTTTATGCAAAATTACCTACCCTTCAGAATAGCTGATTTGGTTAAATTTGGTCATGCTGGATGCAAATAATTCAAGAACACTTATCGGTATTACTTATGTATATTTTTGCTAAAATGGCGTAAAGTAGGCAGTAAGATAAGTATTTTTCATCATTATTTTAGATATAGAAGCTAAAGGCGCAAAATAATTCTCGATGCAAGTTAGGCAACAATCACTATTATTAAGCTAAACTAAGTGATTGAAATAGCTAAGCCTCAATAATCACGTCGCATCTTGATATATAACGGGTCTAGATTTATTAAGTCATAGGAAGGTATTTATGAGTACATTGCAAAACTCACCCCCGGGTTTTTTCAAACGATTTACGTTAGGGAACCTGTACCTGAAGACATTTCCTATGGAGAAAAAACTGTCCCCAATTTTTCCTGAATTACGCATGATCAAAGCGACTCGCTTTGGTGTTCGTTTTATGCCACCGATTGCAATCTTTACGCTAGCTTGGCAAATTGCTTTAGGCGGGCAACTTGGTCCCGCTGTTGCGACCGCATTATTTGCTTGTACATTACCAATGCAAGGGCTGTGGTGGTTAGGTAAAAGAGCATCGACGCCATTGCCTAATAGTTTACTCAGTTGGTTCTATGAAATACGTGAAAAATTTGTTGAGGCGGGTATTGCGGTTGCACCGATTGAACATCAGCCTGATTATATGGCGTTAGCTGAATTGCTGAAACGTGCATTCAAGCAATTAGATAAATCATTTATGGAAGATGTTTGAGTTAAAAATTCGATTTAACAATAAGTAACGTAAAAAGGTTGTTTAGATCAAAAAAAGTGATGTTTTCACTGTCCATCATGAATATTGAATGCGAAGATTATCTAAAAATTTTCCGAGGAGAATCATGATGGAAATGACTAATGCACAACGTCTAATTTTATCAAACCAATACAAAATGATGACCATGCTTGATCCGGATAATGCAGATCGTTATCGTCGCCTGCAAACTGTTATTGAGCGGGGTTTTGGTCTGCAAATGCGTGAACTTGATAGGGAGTTTGGAGAGTTAAGCGAAAGTACTTGCCGAACTATCATTGATATCATGGAAATGTATCACGCATTACAAGTTTCATACGGCAATATGAATGATCCTCAGGCTATCGATCGCCGTCGTGTACAATTTCTTGGCTTCGATGCGGCAACAGAAGCTCGCTATTTAAGCTATGTTCGCTTCATGGTGAATACAGAAGGTCGTTACACTCATTTTGATAGTGGCACTCATGGTTTTAACTCACAAACACCAATGTGGGATAAATATGTGCGGATGCTCGGTATCTGGCGCGCATGCCCTCGTCAATATCATCTATCTGCAGTAGAAATTAATCAGGTCATCAACGCTTAATGCGTTTTTAAGGAGTAATAGTGGAATTAAAAGCAAAAGGTTTTCTGTTTGATCTTGATGGAACTTTAGCTGATTCATTAGCTGTTGTTGAACGTTGCTGGAGTCTGTTTGGTGAAGAGATAGGCGTTAGCCCTGAAGAGATAATTAGCTTCATACATGGAAAACCTGCGCTAACAAGCTTACGCCACTTTATGCCTGAAGCCAGCGAAGACGAGCTAATGACGCGTTTTCGTTGGCTAGAAAAAATGGAAGCTTCAGATACAGACGGTGTCGCGGCTTTACCAGGCGCATTTGCTTTACTTAATCGCCTTAATGAACTTAACGTGCCTTGGGCAATTGTCACATCGGGTACTGTTCCGATTGCCCATCCTCGCTTAAAAGCCGCTGGTTTGCCAGAACCAAAACATTGGGTGACATTTGAAAAAGTGTTAAAAGGCAAACCTAATCCCGAACCTTTTCAGTTAGGGGCCAAATGTCTCAACTTAGACCCAACAGATTGTGTTGCATTTGAAGATGCTCAAGCAGGTATTTATTCCGCTCTTGATGCAGGCTGCCAAGTGATTGCAGTTCATGCTCCAGAAGGGATGCCAAGAAGAGAAAAAATTCACGCAATTATCAATTCACTAGAGCAAATATCGGTTACGGATACAGACAAGAATGGTGTTTTCACTGTTTTAGTATCAAAAAATGTTTAATCGCGATTCAATCAAAGAAATTCTTTGAAAAAAATGCTTAACTAACGAAAACTGCTAGGGGTTGTTGTTCCTTTAAGGTAGCAATTTTTATGCTAATCCACTTAAAAGCCTGCAATCCCTAAATACTGTTTATTTTCGTTGAAAGGGGACATTTTGAACGGAGAATTGCTGTGGGTGTTAACCCTACTGCTGATCGCAATAGTGTTGTTTACCACAAATAAAATTCGTATGGATGTGGTTGCATTACTTGTGATAGTAGCGTTTGTTTTAAGTGATACTTTAACCTTAGAACAAGCAACATCTGGTTTTGCTGATCCTAATGTTTTATTAATCGCTGCTTTGTTTGTTATTGGTGATGGCTTGGTACGGACAGGTATCGCTTATCAAATGGGCGATTGGTTAGTACGAGTTGCTGGCAGTAGCGAAAGTAAAATGTTAGTGTTTTTAATGCTGACAGTTGCTGGTCTTGGTGCTTTTATGAGCTCAACTGGCGTTGTTGCTATTTTTATTCCTGTGGTACTGAGCGTTGCTGCTCGCATGAAAATCTCCCCTGGTCGTCTAATGATGCCATTAGGCTTTGCGGGTCTTATTAGTGGTATGATGACTCTAGTTGCCACACCACCGAATATGGTCGTTAATAGCGAGCTAGTCAGGGAAGGCATCAAAGGCTTTCAATTCTTCTCAATTACCCCGATAGGCATTCTGATCTTATTGGCAGGCATTGCTTACATGTGGGTTGCACGCCGCTGGCTTGGTAGCAGTGAGCCAGATAAACTTCCTGAGCGTTATCAACGCACTTTTCGAGACCTTATTCGTGACTATAAACTTACGGGTAGGGCGCGCCGCCTTGCTATTCGTAAAGGGTCGCCTCTGATCGGACACTCTCTTGAGGAACTACACTTGCGTTCACGTTACGATGCTAACGTGGTTGGTATTGAGCGCTGGCGTAAATTTCGTCGCGTGATGGTCAATGCAACTGGTGGAACAGAGCTACGAGAGCAAGACGTATTGCTAGTGGATATTTCAGTCAGTGATGATGAACTGCGTCAATTTTGCTATGAGCAAAAACTTGAGCCAATGATCTTACGGGGTGAATACTTTTCGGATCAATCTCGCGATGTGGGCATGGCCGAAGTTTCTATGAACCCAGAGTCCGAACTGTTAGGCAAAAGCTTACGTGATATAAAATTTCGTACTCGTTATGGTCTTAATGTGGTTGGGATCCGCCGTGATGGTAAAGCAATTAGTGGTAAGTTAGTTGATGAACCGTTAAGGTTGGGTGATATCTTACTCGTCATTGGTGATTGGAAATTAATTCGTATTCTATCAACCAAACCACGCAATTTTATCGTATTAAATTTAGCTGCGGAAGTAGAAGCCGTAGCTCCTGCATCTTCTCAAGCCCCCCATGCGTTATTTTGCCTTGCATTAATGGTTGCCATGATGGTGACAAATGAAATTCCTAACTTTATTGCGGCCTTAATTGCGTGTTTATTGATGGGGAAATTTCGCTGTATCGATATGGAAAGTGCTTATAAGTCAATTCACTGGCCAAGTATTATTTTGATTGTGGGAATGATGCCATTTGCGTTGGCGTTACAAAAAACAGGTGGAATATCGCTAGCTGTTGATTTTCTAATGGAAATTGCAGGTAATTTGGGGCCACATGTCATGTTGGTGTGCTTATTTATACTCTGTGCATCGATTGGCTTATTTATATCAAATACCGCAACAGCGGTATTAATGGCACCAATTGCGATTGCCGCTGCACGTCAGATGGAAGTGTCACCATTACCATTTGCGATGATAGTTGGGATTGCGGCATCTGCGGCCTTTATGACGCCAGTATCTTCGCCGGTTAATACACTAGTTCTTGGACCCGGAGGTTATAAATTCGGTGATTTCATCAAAATGGGTGTGCCGTTTACGGTTATCGTTATGATAATCAGTGTGCTTGTTGTCCCGGTACTCTTTCCTTTTTAAAAATGAGAATAAATAAGCCCTATTTATTTTTAGGGCTATTATTCTACTAGCAAATAACAAAACCACTATTTTGTTCGAAGAATTAAAAAGTCATTTAGAGTTTATATTTATCTATTATTTAAGAAATGAATGGACTCTTTTTTTTAAAATTTAATGACTGATTTCATCAAGAGAAAGTGAAAAACTGGGCACGAAAACTGCCATGAAATAGTCCATTTCAGGGCTTTTTCGCTCACTAAGAATTTTTTCAAGGCGCGTTTTCGCCAATTTGAATTCGCTATTGCCTGCTGACAATTCCTCTAAACATTTTAAATAAGCACACAACGAATCAGCTTGTTTAACAAGGGAATGCTCTTCATCTGATTGTAGCTCTTCCATCACCAAAGGCTTGAAATCTTCTTGTAGCTCTTCAGGTAGCATATCAAGCAATTTTTGTTGAGCAAATTTCTCTATTTTCTTGTATTCATGAGCAATTTGTTGATTATGGTATTTTATTGGTGTAGGAAGGTCTCCAGTAATCACCTCACTTGCATCATGATACATAGCTAATAAGGCGATTCGTTCCGCATTGACATTGCCGCCAAACTTACGATTTTTAATGATGGCAAGTGCATGGGCAACCATGGCGACTTGTAAACTGTGCTCGGAGACATTTTCAGTACGCACATTACGCATTAATGGCCAACGGTGGATGAGTTTCATTCTAGCGAGATGGGCGAAAAAATAGCTCATAAAACCTCATTAAATCGGCAAAAAAATAATTATAAATCATTCAATCAAAAATTGATATTGGTTTATAAATAGGTAATTAGATGAGAATGATAAAGAATATGAATAAAAATAATTTAATGTGTACTATATAAATAGCATAAAATTTTTTCGAGGGATTTAACTTATAAGATGATATTGATAATGACTTTCGTGTTTAATAATCTTTAATTAAATAGGTTATACATATATTGGTAGATAAGATTCCATTTATATACGGAACGTCAAGGTTGATAGCATTTTGACGTGTAATAGTCTATATAAAAAGAAAGTTTAATAACTTTCAAGTAAATTTGTTAGTCTTGATACAATGTACTATCGCTATTACGAAAAACACCGTTTAAACAGATAATATCGATAATTAAAATAATAATTCTTCTCATTTGTTTTGGTAGTCACTAGTGGATGCTCTTATTAAGAATGTAACTTTGCTTTTAATTATCGTTTGATCTGTGGAAATAAAAACTTATAATTAGGCTCATCATTCCAATAAATAATATTAGGGGACGTCATGAAATACTTTCCAATTATTTTATTACTGTTTTTTTTAGCTGCGGTTTATTTTATTTCTATTTTATGATGATTGAAAGACGACTTAATATGAAATCAAGTCGTCTTTTCTGACATTCAGAGTTACCTCTTCATTTCTTAACCTATCCATATTTTTTTGATGTGAAACAAGAATTACTTAACCCTAAAAATGTATCAATCCATTCACCAAGTGAATGGGTGCATGGTTAAGTATTCACGGCATGAATGTATGGAGGGGCTGTTTAAAGATAAGAATCAGTAAAAAAAACGCCCTCAATTGAGAGCGTTTTAAGCGAATTATTGACGGTAATTTTCGATAAAACGGCCAAACTTGTTAATTGCCATTTCAAGGTCGTCTGCATAGGGGAGGGTGACAATACGGAAATGGTCAGGCTCTGGCCAGTTAAATGCGGTACCTTGCACCAATAGAACCTTTTCTTGTAACAACAAGTCGAGGATCATTTTTTGGTCATCATGGATATTAAAACGTTTAATGTCGATTTTCGGGAACATATACAATGCGCCTTGCGGTTTAACACAAGAAACACCAGGAATTTGGTTGATTAGCGCCCATGCCCGTTCGCGCTGCTCATATAACCTTCCACCCGGTTGAATAAATTCACTAATACTTTGATAGCCACCGAGTGCGGTTTGAATCGCATGTTGCATTGGCACGTTTGCACATAAGCGCATAGAAGCCAGCATTTCAAGACCTTCAATGTAACCTTTCGCATGTTTTTTCGGGCCATTTAATACCATCCAGCCTTGGCGGAAACCAGCGACACGATAGGTTTTAGAAAGCCCGTTAAAAGTAACAGTCAGTAAATCAGGGGCTAAGGCTGCAATTGAATGATGAACTGCATCGTCATAAAGAATTTTGTCATAAATCTCATCAGCGAAAATAATCAGATTATTTTGACGTGCTATTTCAACAATCTCTAATAGTAACTCTTTACTGTATACCGCTCCCGTTGGATTATTCGGGTTAATAATCACGATACCCCGAGTTCTTGGGCTGATTTTTTTACGGATATCATCGAGATCTGGCATCCAGCCTTGCTGTTCATCACACATATAGTGTACAGCATTGCCCCCAGAGAGTGAGACTGCGGCTGTCCATAATGGATAATCAGGTGCAGGAACCAGCATTTCATCGCCATTATTCAGTAAGGCTTGCATTGCTTGAACGATCAGTTCAGAAACACCATTTCCAATATAAACATCTTCAACTGTCATATCACGAATATTACGAGCTTGATAATGCTGGACGATCGCTTTACGTGCCGAATAAAGTCCTTTTGAGTCACAATAACCTTGTGAGCTCGGTAGATTACGCAATACGTCAACCAAAATTTCGTCAGGGGCTTCAAAGCCAAAAGGTGCCGGATTACCGATATTTAGTTTGAGGACTTTATTACCTTCTTCTTCTAAGCGTTTAGCTTCTTTTAATACAGGCCCACGAATGTCATAACAGACATTATCAAGCTTGTTAGATTTTCTTATCGTATTCATTCTTTCTCTCATTACCCTATTTGGGTTTGGATTATCGGGGAATCCGGCTTTAGCACCTTACTGTACTCCTACCTCGGAAGCTTTTGAAGATAGTAGATAATTTTTGGTGTAAAAGGTTGGTTTATACTGTAATGCGATAGTTGATATCTAAAAATACACCTTATATTAGTTAAACTAACCAACTATGCGAGTTATGATGGATTAAATTATCGTTAATTATGGCTGTTTTGGAGGAAAAAACATAATTATTTGACGAATTGATGTAGTCATGAAAAAAAATTGTATCAAAATGTAATATTGATGACGAAATAACGAGATCTGAAATGAAATTTCATAATAATTCGATATTTTTATACAAGAATTAGCTTTTTTTGTTAGTAATATTGATTGTTCTAGTGAGTAAATTATGAATGGAAATGAGATTGATTTATTTAACGCATTGTATTTTAATTGTTTTTTGTTTTATTGTTAATGAGGTCTAAAGATGTTTACATTAAAATAATTGCAATTACATTAAATATGTTACTATTTATACAAGTTCTAAAATAGAAGGTTATTTTTAGAATTTAAATCAAACCAGCTGTTTGATTTGTCTTCAGCATGGTTAGTTAGAACCTTAATTTTAAGTGTTCTTACTTAATTAAAGTGTGGTAAATGCGAATCTAGGGAGTAGATACGCATCAAACAGGTTATTTATATTATTAAACAAGCTGATCTCAAGGAGGAGAGCAGGAACACCAGGTACCATAAAATTATATAAGAGAATTAACGATGATAAATTCCAATCGTCCTATAATGAACCTTGATCTGGATTTACTGCGTACTTTTGTTGCGGTTGCTGATCTAAACACCTTTGCAGCAGCAGCAGCAGCAGTATGTAGAACTCAGTCAGCTGTAAGTCAACAAATGCAGCGTCTGGAACAACTTGTTGGGCGTGAGCTATTTGCTCGTCACGGACGCAACAAGTTACTCACCGCACACGGTTTACAACTACTTGGCTACGCAAGGCAAATTCTGCGTGCGAATGATGATGCAACAGCATCATTAACGTATAACGATGCTGAAGGCGAAATACGAATTGGTGTATCAGATGATACTGTCGATATCCTACTGCCATTCTTATTAAATCGTATTGCGTCTGTGTTCCCTCGTCTTGCGGTTGAAGTTCGAATCAAACGTGCACAATTTATTGAGTCAATGCTGGATAACCATGAAATTGACTTAGCGTTGACCACTGCACGTATTACTCATCATCCAAAGACTGCATTGAGAACGGTACCCGTATTATGGCACAGTGCGCCTGATTTTCAGTTGCGCCCTAATGAGCCTATCCCGTTAGTGGTTATGGAAGAGACTAATCCATTCCGTAAATTAAGCACCGATGCACTTGATAATGCAGGCTTAGCATGGCATGTCGCGTATGAGGCAGCGTCACTTCCAGCGGTAAGAGCGGCAGTTAATGCTGAGGTTGGTGTAACAGCTCGCCCAATGGAAATGCAAAATGCAGATCTGCGTATTTTGAATGAGGCTGATGGTTTGCCACGTCTGCCAGATATTCAATATTGGTTATATAAAAATGCTGATGAGCAAAAGGATTTTGTTCTGACTGTATTTAGCGCTATTGAGAACAAAAAAATTCCTTATGCTGTTGCACCGGTGAGTGAGGATGCAAATGTTAATGAAGCGGACAGTTCATATTAATCATTGATGATTAAATAATGTACAAGAGATGTCCAATACAAAAAACCGCGGTGTTATCGCGGTTTTTTTGGTCAATGAAAAGCTAAAAAACAATCATTAACCACTTAATAAGTATGGTTAAAAATGTTGTAACGTGGAATAATTGTGACACAGATGGCAGAACCTGAATTCCATTATTTAGTTACAAAATTGTTATCTTGTTAACAATAATCTTTTGCTGAATTGATAAAATAGAACTGGAGCGTCAAGCAGTTACTTGATTTTTTGAACAAAAAATGGTTAACAAGATTTAGGCTAAATTTGAATATTCTGTAAACAGTCTGAACATTTTTTCAATAAAAGTGTGCGCTAGATCAAATAAAAAGAGCAATTTTTCATCTGTTAAGACAGGTTTTTCCTGCGATAATAGTGTAGTAAAAACGAATAATCAGTTAAGCTAGTCTATGTGTTTGCTTGTGTATCATCAAACTGACACGTTTTAGCTGCTGTTGAGTGTTTTTTGTTGCAACGTTGTTTTTAGTTTGTCAGGCGTTTGTAGCAAATACGGGTTATTTTACTTAGTTTAAGCAAAATAACATAGTCAGAGAGAGGACAAACCAAACGCAGTCTTCAGGCTGAATTTTATGTTTGGTGATGTTTTTTGGTCTTTCTTCTCAGTTAACTGGGCAATTATGGTGTAATACTGCCGTGATGTTGATAAGAGCAGGTTTACGCACCATATGTAATGAGTAAGCAACGAGTATGTCTACATCTATCCTAGCGTTAGCCCATAATTGGGCATTTGCGATATTCTTTGTCGGCGCCATCGCCCTTTGTTCATTTATGTTGGTCGCTGGCCACTTCCTTGGTAGTCGCGCCAAAGCCAGAACAAAACATGTGCCTTATGAATCGGGTATCGATTCTGTAGGAAGTGCCCGTCTCCGTATGTCAGCCAAATTTTATTTGGTTGCCATGTTCTTCGTTATTTTCGATGTTGAAGCAATGTTCCTGTTTGCGTGGGCTGTCGCCATTCGCGAAGTAGGTTGGTTAGGCTTTATCGAAGCAGCGATCTTCATTCTGGTATTGTTGGCAGGGCTCTTTTACCTGATCCGCGTCGGTGCATTGGATTGGACTCCTGTCCGTTCACGTCGCGCAGTTAAAGGTCCTAGTGAAGTTATTAAAATCAGCAATCGTCATCTGCAGTAAAAGCGAGGCATTATAAAATGGATTATACGCTCACCCGCATAGATCCGGACGGTGAGAACGACCGTTACCCGCTGCAAACTCAAGAAATCGTTAGTGATCCACTTGAGCAGCAAGTCGAAAACAGCGTGTACATGGGGAAACTCTCTCATGCGTTACATGATGTGGTTAACTGGGGACGTAAAAACTCTCTATGGCCATATAACTTTGGTCTTTCATGTTGCTATGTAGAAATGGTGACGTCGTTCACAGCAGTTCATGACGTAGCCCGCTTTGGGGCAGAAGTACTTCGTGCTTCACCTCGTCAAGCCGACTTTATGGTCGTTGCAGGAACCTGTTTTACGAAGATGGCGCCGGTTATTCAACGCCTCTATGACCAAATGCTAGAACCTAAATGGGTTATCTCAATGGGGTCATGTGCGAACTCTGGTGGTATGTATGACATCTATTCTGTCGTGCAAGGTGTAGACAAATTTATCCCTGTGGATGTTTACATTCCAGGCTGCCCACCACGTCCTGAAGCTTATATGCAAGCACTATTGCTGCTGCAGGAATCAATTGGTAAAGAGCGTCGTCCGCTCTCATGGGTTGTCGGTGATCAGGGTGTTTATCGTGCCAATATGCAATCAGAAAGAGAAAGAAAGCACGGTGAACGTATCGCAGTCACAAACCTGCGTACCCCAGACGAAATTTAAGGCGTAAAGCCATACAGCGTAACAGAGCAATGTTGCGAATTAATAAACCTGATCAAGCGTTATGGTGAAGAATGATGACAGATCAGATGGCGCAAGAGAGTACTCTGCCAGAATGGCAGACACAGGATCACTTAAATGACCCTGTACTTCTGGAGTTGCGCAACCAATTTGGCCCGGATGCCTTTTCTGTTCAAGCAACCCGTACTGGTATGCCAGTTATCTGGGTAAGACGAGAACAACTACTGGAAGTTGTAGATTTTCTAAAAAAACGACCAAAACCTTATGTCATGTTATTTGATCTACATGGGGTTGATGAGCGTCAGAGAATACATACACAAGGTTTGCCTGAGGCAGACTTTACTATTTTCTATCACCTTCTCTCAATTGACCGCAACCGCGATATCATGTTGAAGGTCGCGCTAAGTGAGAATGACCTCAATGTGCCATCTGTGGTGTCATTGTTCCCAAATGCTAGCTGGTATGAGCGTGAAGTGTGGGATATGTTCGGGATTACCTTCCAAGGCCATCCGAACTTACGCCGGCTGCTTATGTCACCAAGTTGGGAAGGTCATCCGCTGCGTAAAGATTACCCAGCACGTGCAACCGAATTTGATCCGTTTGAGCTGACTAAGCAAAAACAAGATCTGGAAATGGAGGCATTGACTTTCAAACCAGAAGAATGGGGTATGTCGCGTGGGAACCAAAATGAAGATTTTATGTTCCTTAACTTGGGGCCTAACCACCCATCATCACACGGTGCATTCCGAATTGTATTGCAGCTCGATGGTGAAGAAATAGTTAACTGCGTTCCCGATATCGGCTATCACCACCGTGGTGCTGAAAAAATGGGTGAGCGTCAGTCATGGCACAGCTACATTCCTTATACTGACCGAATCGAATATCTCGGTGGTTGTGTGAATGAAATGCCTTATATCTTAGCGGTTGAAAAACTAGCAGGCATTGAAGTACCAGATCGTGTAAAAACGATCCGTGTCATGCTCTCCGAGTTATTCCGTATTAACAGCCACCTTCTGTATATCAGTACTTACATTCAGGACGTGGGGGCGATGACGCCTGTTTTCTTCGCCTTTACTGACCGCCAAAAAGTTTATAATGTCGTTGAAGCCATTACTGGTTTCCGTATGCACCCAGCTTGGTTCCGTATCGGTGGTGTTGCACACGACCTACCACGCGGTTGGGATAAACTACTGCGTGAGTTATTAGATTGGCTACCAAAACGCTTAGAATCTTATGTGACCACAGCACTGAAAAACTCCATCTTGAAAGGCCGTTCAATCGGCGTGGCTTCTTATACTAAAGAAGAAGCACTAGCATGGGGTGTGACAGGTGCAGGTTTACGTGCGACGGGCGTTGACTTTGACGTACGTAAATGGCGTCCATATTCAGGCTATGAAAACTTTGAGTTCGATATTCCAATTGCTCACAACGGTGACTGTTATGACCGTGTCATGATCAAAGTGGAAGAGATGCGTCAAAGTATCCGTATTCTTGAGCAATGCTTGAAGAATATGCCAGAAGGGCCTTTCAAAGCCGATCACCCATTGACGACGCCGCCACCAAAAGAGCGGACGTTGCAGCATATTGAAACTCTGATTAATCACTTCTTGCAAGTGTCTTGGGGTCCAGTCATGCCTGCCAATGAATCATTCCAGATGGTTGAAGCAACCAAAGGGATCAACAGTTACTACTTGACGAGTGATGGTAGCACTATGAGCTATCGTACTCGTATCCGTACACCAAGTTATGCGCATTTGCAGCAAATTCCATCGGTGATTAGCGGTAGTTTGGTTTCTGACTTGATTGTCTATCTGGGTAGTATCGATTTTGTAATGTCGGATGTGGATCGCTAATTATGCATAATGAAGATAATAAGCAGACCGATCTCAATGGTGTAAATGTTTTTGAACCTCAAGCACATCATGGCTTTGTGTTAACTGAAGCAGAGCGTGCAGAAATTGAGGGTGAAAAACACCATTACGAAGATGCGCGTGCTGCTTCAATTGAAGCACTAAAAATTGTGCAAAAAAATCGTGGTTGGGTTGAAGACGGCGCAATCCACGCAATTGCTGAAGTACTGGGTATTCCTGCAAGTGATGTTGAAGGTGTGGCGACATTTTATAGCCAAATTTTCCGTCAGCCTGTTGGGCGTCACATTATTCGCTACTGCGATAGTGTCGTTTGCCACATCACAGGTTATCAAGGGTTAGAAGCTGAGATCATTAGTCAACTTAGCATTCGCCCAGGCCAAACAACTCAAGATGGTCGCTTTACACTGCTACCAACCTGTTGTTTGGGTAACTGTGATAAAGGTCCTACGATGATGATCGATGATGACACTCACAGTTACGTTCAGCCTGAAGATATTAAAAAGTTACTGGAGCAGTATCCATGACAAACTCCTCCGTTAAACAAGTGATCCGCACTGCTGAGACCCATCCGCTGACATGGCGTCTGCGTGATGACAGTCAACCAGTTTGGTTGGATGAATATCGCAGTACTAACGGATACAAAGGTGTTGAACGTGCACTGAAAAGCATGGCATCAGATGAAGTGGTTAACCTTGTAAAAGACGCTGGACTGAAAGGTCGTGGTGGTGCAGGTTTCTCCACTGGTTTGAAATGGAGCCTGATGCCAAAAGATGAAAACATGAAACTGCGTTACTTCTTATGTAACGCAGATGAAATGGAGCCGGGCACGTATAAAGACCGTCTTTTGATGGAGCAACTACCACATTTATTAGTTGAAGGCATGATCATCGGGGCTTATGCATTAAAAGCTTACCGTGGTTATATCTTCCTACGTGGTGAGTATGTTGAAGCGGCGAAAAATTTACGTCGTGCCATTGAAGAAGCAAAAGCAGCAGGTTTGCTCGGTAAAAACATTTTGGGTTCAGGTTTTGATTTCGAATTGTTTGTGCATACAGGTGCAGGCCGTTATATCTGTGGTGAAGAAACCGCATTGATTAACTCCCTTGAAGGCCGTCGTGCAAATCCACGTTCAAAACCACCATTCCCTGCGACGTCAGGTGCTTGGGGTAAACCAACCTGTGTTAATAACGTTGAAACCATTTGTAATGTGCCTGCGATCCTTGAGCATGGCGACCAGTGGTACATCAACTTAAGCGCAGGTAAGAGTAAAGATGCCGGCACTAAACTGATGGGCTTCTCCGGCCGTGTTAAAAATCCGGGTTTATGGGAACTGCCATTTGGTACAACAGCGCGCGAAGTGTTGGAAGATTACGCGGGTGGTATGCGTGATGGTTTAACACTCAAAGCGTGGCAACCGGGCGGAGCAGGTACAGATTTCCTGACTAACGATCACCTCGATTTACCGATGGATTTCGAATCTATCGGGAAGGCGGGTAGCCGTTTAGGAACTGCACTGGCGATGGCTGTCGACAACGAAATCAACATGGTATCTCTGGTTCGCAACCTTGAAACTTTCTTTGCGCGTGAGTCCTGTGGTTGGTGTACACCTTGTCGTGATGGTTTGCCATGGAGCGTTAAAATTTTACAGGCGCTGGAAAAAGGAGAAGGGCAGCAAGGCGATATCGAAACGCTTGAGCAACTTTGCCGTTTCTTAGGTCCAGGTAAAACCTTCTGTGCTCACGCACCTGGTGCGGTTGAGCCATTACAGAGCGCCATCAAATATTTTCGTGAAGAATTTGAAGCGGGTATCTCGCAAAAAGATCTGAGTAATCTTGTTAAGATCGCGGGTATCCAGCCCAACCTGCTTAAGCAGCGTTGGTAATATTTTTACGAATGAGCAACCGTAAAAATAGATTTTCACGAAGAACGTATTTTTGATTAACGCCTGCTCTTGAGCGGGCCTTTGGGAAGCATGCTGACTATGGCTACAATATATGTAGACGGCAAAGAATATAATGTAAACGGGTCTGAAAACCTGTTACAAGCCTGCCTTTCTTTGGGGCTAGATATTCCTTATTTTTGCTGGCATCCGGCGCTGGGAAGCGTTGGCGCTTGCCGCCAGTGTGCGGTTAAGCAATATCAGAACGCGGATGATACCCGCGGTCGTCTCGTTATGTCCTGTATGACACCGGCAACGGAAGGTACTTACATCTCAATCGATGATGAAGAAGCCAAACAATTCCGTGAAAGTGTTGTTGAATGGTTGATGACTAACCATCCGCACGACTGTCCAGTCTGTGAAGAAGGTGGTAACTGCCATTTGCAAGATATGACGGTAATGACCGGTCATAATATGCGTAAATATCGTTTTACGAAACGTACTCACATCAATCAGGATTTAGGGCCTTTCATCAGTCATGAGATGAACCGCTGTATCGCCTGTTATCGCTGTGTGCGTTACTATAAAGATTACGCAGATGGGACTGACTTGGGTGTTTATGGTGCACATAACTATGTCTATTTCGGTCGTACCGAAGATGGTACACTTGAGAGTGAATTCTCAGGTAACTTAGTTGAAGTGTGCCCAACGGGCGTATTCACCGATAAAACTCACTCTGAGCGCTATAACCGTAAATGGGATATGCAATTTGCACCGGGTATCTGCCAACAGTGCAGTATCGGTTGTAATACTAGCCCAGGTGAACGTTATGGTGAGCTACGCCGTATCGAGAACCGTTATAACGGTTCAGTAAACCATTATTTTCTGTGTGACCGTGGGCGCTTTGGTTATGGTTACGTTAACCGTAAAGATAGACCACGTCAGCCTCTCTTAAATAAAGAGGGTGCTAAACAAGTTATCTCTGCAATTGAAGCGATGCAAAGTGGTGCTCAGATTATCAATCAAGCGAAAAAAGTGATTGGTATCGGCTCTCCACGCGCGAGCATTGAGAGTAACTACGCACTTCGCGCTCTAGTTGGCGCAGAAAACTTCTACTCAGGTGTTTCGACTGATGAGCAACGCCGTCTTGAATTGATGACCCATATTCTGCAAAACGGCGGTATTTATACGCCAAGCATGCGTGAAGTAGAAAGCTACGATGCAGTTCTAGTTCTGGGTGAAGATTTGACTCAAACTGGCGCGCGTATGGCTTTATCAGTTCGCCAAGCAGTTAAAGGCAAAGCACGTGAAATGGCAGCAGCTCAGAAAGTGGCTGACTGGCAAATTGCTGCGATCATGAACATCGGTCAACATGCTAAATACCCGCTGTTTATCACTAACGTGGATGATACTCGTTTAGATGACATCGCAGCCTATAACTACCGTGCTCCAGTTGCTGACCAAGCACGTTTAGGTTTTGCGATTGCCAACATGATTAATGGCGATGCTCCAGCAGTTGATAATTTACCTGCTGATCTGAAAGCAAAAGTCGAGACGATTGTACAAGCGTTATCTAGTGCGAAAAAACCACTGATTATTAGTGGTAGCCATAGTGCGAGTGATGCAATGATCCAAGCTGCTGCTAACGTCGCATTTGCATTAAAAGCAAAAGGCTCAGAAGTTGGCTTGTCTTACCTTGCATCGCACGCTAACAGCTTTGGTTTAGCGATGATGAAAGCACAGCCACTCGATAGTGCCTTTGCTCGTATCAATGCTAATGAAGCCGATGTGGCTATCGTGATGGAAAATGATCTTTACCGTCATAGCAGCGTTAATGTTGTTGACAGTACACTTGCTAAACTGAAACACCTAATTGTGGCTGACCACCAGCATACTGCCATCATGGACAAAGCGACATTAGTTCTGCCTGCGGCAAGTTTTGCAGAAGCAGACGGTACGCTGATTAACCAAGAAGGCCGTGCACAACGTTTCTTCCAAGTGTTTGATCCTTCATTCTATGACAAAGCTATCGTGATGAACGAAAGCTGGCGTTGGTTGCATTCATTGCAAACCGAAGCACAAGAGCGTCATACCGATTGGTCACAATTGGATCATGTTATCGCTGATTGTGTGGCTGAATTGCCACAGTTTGCAGGCATGATTGATGCAGCACCAAAAGCCTCTTTCCGTATCCGTGGCCAAAAATTAGCGCGGGAACCTCATCGTTACAGTGGTCGTACAGCAATGCTGGCAGATCAAACTGTTCATGAGCAGCGCCAACCACAAGATATTGATACGCCATTTGCATTCTCAATGGAAGGAAACAACAGCCCAACCGCACCACGCCAGCAAATTCCATTTGCATGGGCTCCGGGTTGGAACTCACCACAAGCGTGGAATAAGTTCCAAAGTGAAGTTGGTGGTCATTTGCGTTTCGGTGATCCAGGTATCCGTCTATTTAATTCAACAGAAAGCAAATTGGCTTACTTCACTGATATTCCAGCCGCTTACCAAGCTGCGGAAGCACAGTGGGTTGTCGCGCCTTACTATCATCTATTCGGTAGTGATGAAATGTCACAACGTTCAGATGTAATCCAACAGCGCATGCCAGAGCCTTACATCATGCTGAATACGCAAGATGCAGCGGCACTTGGCCTTGCAGCAGGGACTAAAGCGGAATTCAGTCATGAAGGTCAAGCATTTAACCTGACAGTCCGTCTTAGCAAAAACCTGTCTTGCGGACAAATTGGTTTGCCATTGGGTATGCCGGGTATTGCGCCAGCAATGGCGGGTGTGTCAGTCAATAATCTGCGGAGGGGTGCATGATGGATTGGATATCCCCAGAAGTGATGGAAGTGCTAATTTCCATCCTTAAGTCGGTTGTTATCCTGTTGGTTGTCGTGACCTGTGGGGCCTACATGAGTCTGGGCGAACGCCGAATTCTTGGTCTGTTCCAGAACCGTTATGGTCCTAACCGTGTTGGACCATTTGGCATGGGGCAATTAATTGCCGACATGTTTAAAATGTTGTTCAAAGAAGACTGGATCCCACGGTTCGCTGATAAAAAAATCTTTACGCTGGCACCAGTGATTGCATTTTGTTCACTGTTCCTTGCGTTTGCTATCGTTCCTGTCAGTCCGACATGGCACGTTGCTGACCTGAACATTGGGATCTTATTCTTCCTGATGATGGCTGGTTTGGCTGTGTACGCTGTGTTGTTTGCTGGTTGGGCAAGTAATAACAAATACTCACTACTTGGTGCGATGCGTGCATCTGCACAAACTGTGAGCTACGAAGTGTTCTTGGGTCTTTCATTAATGGGAGTTGTTGCTCAGGCAGGCTCTTTCAATATGATTGATATTGTGAATTCTCAAGAAGGCATGTGGAACGTTATCCCTCAATTCTTTGGCTTCATCACTTTTGCGATAGCGGGCGTTGCGGTATGTCACCGCCACCCATTTGACCAACCGGAAGCGGAACAAGAGATTGCGGATGGTTACCACGTTGAATATTCAGGTATGAAATTCGGCCTGTTCTTCGTCGGTGAGTATATCGGTATCGTTACAGTTTCTGCACTGATTGTAACGCTGTTCTTTGGTGGCTGGCATGGACCATTCTTGCCGTCATTCCTGTGGTTTGCGATTAAGACTGCTTTCTTCATGATGATGTTCATCCTGATCCGTGCATCTTTACCGCGTCCGCGTTATGACCAAGTGATGTCCTTTGGTTGGAAAATCTGCTTGCCATTGACTCTGCTAAATCTGCTGGGTACCGCAGCAGTGATTTTATACAATGCTCAGTAAGGGGTGATTGAACCATGACATTGAAAGAATTATTGGTCGGTTTCGGCACTCAAGTACGCAGTATTTGGTTAGTCGGTTTACATGCGTTCCAAAAACGCGAAACGCTGATGTATCCAGAAGAACCTGTTTACTTGCCACCCCGTTACCGTGGTCGTATCGTGTTAACTCGCGATCCTGACGGCGAAGAGCGTTGCGTTGCCTGTAACTTGTGTGCAGTTGCTTGTCCTGTGGGATGTATCTCACTGCAAAAAGCTGAGCATGACGATGGGCGTTGGTATCCTGAATTTTTCCGCGTTAACTTCTCACGCTGTATTTTCTGTGGTCTGTGTGAAGAGGCTTGCCCAACAACGGCAATTCAATTAACTCCAGACTTTGAAATGGGTGAATGGCGTCGTCAAGATCTCGTTTACGAGAAAGATGACTTATTAATTTCAGGTCCGGGTAAATATCCTGATTATAACTTTTACCGTAAGTCGGGTATGGCGATTTCAGGTAAAGACAAAGGTGAAGCAGATAACGAAGCTAAACCGATTAACGTCAAAGACCTGTTGCCATAAGGAGCGATATTCATGGAATTTACATTTTATATCGCCGGTCTGGTTGCTGTTTTAGCAACTTTGAGGGTGATAACCAATACTAACCCGGTACATGCGTTGCTGTATCTGGTTGTTTCTCTGCTGGCTCTGTCCATGGTGTTCTTCTCACTCGGCGCGTATTTTGCGGGTGCATTAGAGATCATCGTGTACGCAGGGGCCATCATGGTGCTGTTTGTTTTCGTAGTGATGATGCTCAACCTTGGGCGTTCTGTAGAACAGCAAGAGCGTGAGTGGCTTGCACCGAAGAACTGGATTGGACCTGCGATTTTATCCGCAGTGCTGCTCGCTATCTTGATCTACGGCATCTCTAGCCTGTCATACGAAGAAGGTATAGCAGGTACGGTAATTAGTGCGAAAGAAGTGGCGATTAGCTTGTTCGGCCCGTATGTACTAGCGGTTGAATTAGCGTCATTGCTCCTGCTAGCAGGTCTAGTGGTGGCATTCCACGTCGGTCGTGACCGTTACGAAAACGATGCTGACATTGTCAGTGACGCTAACGCGAATGCGGAGGAACAATAATGATACCTCTTCAACATGGTCTGATTTTAGCGGCAATTTTGTTTGTAATGGGACTAAGCTGTCTTGTTATTCGCCGTAACCTGCTTTTCATGCTGATCGGACTGGAAATCATGATTAACTCAACTGCGTTGGCTTTTGTCGTCGCAGGGAGTTTCTGGGGGCAGCCGGACGGCCAGATAATGTATATTCTGGCAATTACACTGGCTGCAGCGGAGGCGAGTATTGGATTGGCGTTGTTGCTACAACTCCATCGTCATCGTCAGAACCTGAATATTGATAAAGTCAGTGAGATGCGCGGATGAACTTACTCTATTTAACAATTCTGTTTCCACTTCTGGGGGCTGTGCTACTTGCATTTTCCCGCGGTCGGTGGTCAGAAAATGTTTCAGCAATCGTTGGTATCGGTGCCGTAGGTCTGGCTGCTGTTGTTACGGCATATGCGGGCATCGGTTTCTTAGAGCATAAAGCACTGATGGCTAATGCCGCCGATGCTTATGTTTATACTCAACCATTGTGGACTTGGATGTCAGTGGGTGATTTCACCATTCCATTCACGTTACACCTTGATGGTCTTTCATTGACAATGCTTAGCGTTGTCACAGGCGTTGGTTTCCTGATCCACGTTTATGCGTCTTGGTATATGCGCGGAGAAGAAGGCTATTCCCGTTTTTTCGCCTACACTAACCTGTTTATCGCGAGCATGGTGGTTTTAGTTCTCGCTGATAACATGATGTTGATGTATCTCGGTTGGGAAGGGGTGGGGCTATGCAGTTATTTGTTGATTGGTTTCTACTACACTAATCCAGATAACGGCAAAGCAGCGATGAAAGCTTTCTTTGTGACTCGTGTTGGTGATGTATTCCTTGCCATTGGTATGTTTATCCTATGGAACGAATTGGGTACATTGAACTTCAGTGAAATGGCAGTATTAGCGCCACAAAAACTGGCTGAAGGCGGTACCGCAATCACATGGGCAACCTTAATGATCTTAGGTGGTGCGGTTGGTAAATCAGCACAGCTTCCACTACAGACATGGTTGGCTGATGCGATGGCAGGCCCAACACCTGTTTCAGCACTGATCCACGCTGCAACCATGGTTACAGCAGGGGTTTACCTGATTGCTCGTACTCATGCGTTATTCTTGATGGCACCAGAAATTTTACATCTGGTGGGTATTATTGGTGCTGTGACTTTGCTGTTCGCAGGTTGTGCGGCACTGGTTCAAACTGACATCAAACGTGTACTTGCTTATTCAACCATGAGCCAAATTGGTTATATGTTCTTGGCTCTGGGCGTTCAAGCTTGGGATGCTGCAATTTTCCATCTGATGACACACGCCTTCTTTAAAGCGTTGCTATTCCTGTCAGCGGGTTCTGTGATTATTGCTTGTCATCACGAACAAAACATTTTCAAAATGGGTGGGTTACGTAAGCAGATCCCTTACGTCTACGCTGTAATGCTGATCGGCGGAAGTGCATTGGCTGCATTGCCACTGTTTACTTCAGGCTTCTACAGTAAAGATGCTATTTTGTGGGGTGCAGAAGTTGATGGGCAGACTGTACTGTTATGGGCAGGTCTCATTGGTGCACTAATGACCGCAATGTATACCTTCCGTATGATTTTCATTGCCTTCCATGGTGAAGCTAAAATCAAAGCGCACAAGGTCAAAGGTTTCACTCACTCCGTACCACTGGGCATTCTGGCTATTTTAGCAACATTTATTGGTGCACAAATTCATCAACCTTTAGAGGGTATTTTCCCTGTTAATCCACTGGAGCATGAAGCCGGTAAGATTCAACTAGAAATCCTCTCAGGTGGCCTTGCAGTTGTGGGTCTGTTGATTGTGGCATTCATTTATCTGTACAGACGCTCGATAGCCACGGCGATCGCCAAAAGTGCACCAGGCCGTTTCCTCTCTACATGGTGGTACCATGCGTGGGGTTTCGACTGGTTATATGATGTTGTCTTTGTGAAACCATTTAAAGGTGTCGCATGGCTACTGGAAAGCGATCCTGTTAACTCACTAATGAATCTTCCGGCTTGTTTGTCTCGTTGGGCGAACAAAGGGTTGTCAGTTAGTGTGAACGGTCAGGTCCGTTGGTATGTTGCCTCATTGGGGCTGGGTGCAGTGCTGATTCTTGCTCTGCTGCTTTTGGTTTAATTAAGGGACACATTGCGCCATGCTACTACCTTGGCTAATACTCATTCCCTTTATCGGTGGCCTGCTAAGCTGGCAGGCTGGCCGGTTTAGCGACCGCGCACCTCGTTGGGTTGCGCTGGCTTCAATGGGAATAACATTACTACTATCGATCCAGTTGTGGGTACAGGGTGATTACTCTCTGGCAAATCCACAGGGCATCCCACAATGGCAAGCCGTTTTCTTTATGCCGTGGATCCCATCATTGGGTATTAATTTCCATCTAGCGATTGATGGCTTATCTCTATTGATGGTGGTGTTAACTGCTATCATGGGTGGCTTTTCAATCCTAAGTTCATGGAGTGAAAATCAAGCTAACCAAGGCGCTTATCACTTTAACCTGCTGTGGATTATTGCAGGTGTGATGGGTATCTTTACTGCTGTCGATCTTTTCCTGTTCTTCTTCTTCTGGGAAATGATGCTGATTCCGATGTACTTCCTGATTGCAAACTGGGGACACAAAGGGTCAGAAAACAGACAACACATTAACGCAGCAACTAAGTTTTTTATCTATACACAGGCCAGTGGTTTGATCATGCTGGTGTCAATTGTCGGATTAGCATTAGTGCACTTCGGCGAAACCAGTGTGTGGACATTTAACTATAATGAGTTGCTGGGTACTCAGATGTCTGACACCGTTGGCTTTATGCTCATGTTAGGTTTCTTTATTGCCTTTGCAGTTAAAATGCCGTTGGTTCCCTTCCATGGTTGGATGGCAGATACACAAGAGCAATCGCCAACTGCAGGCTCTGTCGATATCTCCGGTATCATGCTGAAAACTGCAGCTTATGGTTTGCTACGTTTCACTCTGCCACTGTTTCCTGAAGCCTCTATCACATTTACACCTATTGCAATGACACTTGGTGTGATTAGCATTTTCTATGGTGCGTGGTTAGCCTTCAAACAGACAGATATCAAACGCTTAGCTGCATACAGTAGCTTGTCACACATGGGTTTTGTGACAGTTGCTATCTATGCAAGTTCAGTTCTTGCGTATCAAGGTGCGGTGATCCAAATGATCACTAACGGTCTTTCTGGTGCGGCACTAATCATCATCAGCGGTCAGCTGTATGAACGCACTGGAACTCGTGATATGCGCATGATGGGTGGATTATGGAAACGTATTAAATGGTTACCGGGTCTGTCGCTGTTCTTCGCTGCTGCCACTTTAGGTATGCCGGGTACAGGTAACTTTATCGGTGAATTCATGATCCTGTTCGGTAGCTTCAGCCAATTTACTCTCGTGACTAGCATTATGGTTTTCGGCGTAGTGTTCGCATCTGTCTACTCATTGTGGATGATGCAACAAACCTATTATGGTACGCCGAAATCTGATAGCGAAATGAAAGGGTTAACTGCACGTGAGTTTGGTGTGCTGCTGGCTCTGGCTGTTTTACTGGTTATTATTGGCTTCTTTCCGCAACCGATTCTGGATACTTCAGCGGGTGCGATGGAAACATTACATAACTTGTACACTGCTTCACTTACAACATTAAGGCCGTAATTCGCCATGACAATAACACCTCTACAATTGATCGCAATGCTCCCGCTGTTGATCGTCGGATTGACGGCGGTGGTTGTGATGCTGTCCATTGCGTGGCGACGCGATCACTTAACTAGTGCCACATTGACAGTATTCGGCTTCGCGCTTGCGCTAATATCGCTGTTTTTTATTGCAGATATTTTGCCAGTAGAAGTCACCTCATTAATCCGTGTTGATGGCTATGCGATATTTTATAGTGCATTAGTCCTAATAGCGGGTATGGCGACCAGCATCTTTGCTTTTCATTGGTTGGAAGGCTTTGGTGATAACAAAGAAGAGTTTCATCTGCTGCTAGCTATTGCAGTAACGGGTGGTGTTTTGCTTTCAATGGCAAACCATATGGCTTCTATGTTCATTGGTATTGAGCTTATCTCTCTACCTTTGTTTGGATTAGTGGCTTACACCTTTGAGCGTAAACGTTCACTGGAAGCGGGTATCAAATATATGCTGTTATCCGCTGCAGCGTCTTCTTTCTTACTGTTTGGTATTGCTTTACTGTACGCAGAATCAGGTAGCTTGAGCTTTGCAGCAGTAGGTCAAAGCCTCACCGACAGTCAAATCCATGCACCATTAGTAATGATTGGTCTTGGAATGTTGATTGTTGGGTTCGGCTTCAAATTATCGCTGTTCCCATTCCAATTATGGACGCCTGATGTATACCAAGGTGCACCGGCTCCGGTGTCAGGGTTTCTAGCAACAGGCAGTAAAATTGGTATCTTTGCGGTATTAATGCGCATATTTATGGAAGCACCAGCAGCGCAAAGCAATTCATTAGCAATTGTGATTAGTGTGATTGCTATTGCTTCGATTTTGTTTGGTAACCTATTGGCTATCACTCAGAAAAGTGCAAAACGCTTGCTGGGTTATTCTTCGATTTCGCACATGGGATACTTGCTAGTCGCACTGGTTGCACTGCGAGTTGATCCAATCGCTTCACAAGTCACTGTAGCAATCTATTTAGCCGGTTACTTGTTTGCTAGCCTTGGTGCATTCGGCGTGATCAGTATTGTTTCAAGCCCATACCGTGGTGATGACCAAGACGACTTAAGTGCGTTCCGTGGTCTATTCTGGCACAAACCAGTATTAGCAACTGTATTAACCGTGATGATGCTTTCTTTGGCAGGTATTCCGATTACATTAGGTTTCATTGGAAAATTCTATGTGATCATTTCTGCCGTGAATGCTGAATTGTGGTGGTTAACGGGTGCAGTAGTACTGGGTAGTGCGATTGGCTTATTCTATTACTTACGCTTTATGGCGAGCTTATATAGCCGTGATGCGGAGCATTCAGGTCGTTATACTGGCCCTGAAAAAGCAACATTTGGTACTGTGATCGCAGTTATTTGTGCCATTGTGGTTATCCTGATGGGTGTATGGCCACAGCCACTAATCAATATTGCATCAACGGCATTGGCAGTGATTAGCCTTTAATCCGTACTTGCGATAAAAATAAAACTAATCAGGCGGCGCTAATTTAGCGCCGCTTTTTTTAATCTGCAAGTTGACGTTGATATTGATATTCGGTATCGACGATAAACTCCATCAAATAACCACATGATTTGATCGCTTTATATATATTAAAAGTATGCTCGACTAAGCAGCTTTCTAAAAAGTCACTCCATTGTTGTAAATAAAGCTGAAAACTTTGAAAGTCATGCGCTACATGCTGTTTTTTATCTTCAATATTACTGATATCTTTGGCTAAACTGATCAAAAAAGTTAACCGCGTAATACGTGTTTCTAAATGTAGCGTATTTTCGTGTAAAGAGTTAATTCTGTCACTCAAATACAAGCGAATATTGATGAGTGACATAAACTCTAATCCATTATCAATAATCCTTAATAATCGCGTAGCACAAGCGATAGCCGCTTTAAGCAAGTCCTTTTTCGAAGTTGTAATATTCACTGTATCAATTAAATCTTTTTCAGGGAAAAATTTATCAAACATATCCGATAATTTATGCTTTAAAATAATTTCTTCTGCTTGAGAAATTAAAGTAACATCATGAGTTAACTCTTCTATTTTCAATTTGTTGCAATCAAGCGAGGCTAAAAGGTGTGTTCTTTTTGCGATAAAATGGTCATTTCTAAGTTGATTTTGTGTCTCTAGTTTGAACGCTAATAATAAATCAGTCGAACTACGTAATGACATTTGTAATTTGTCAATCTCCTCTTTAACATCTGAAAAATTCTCAATAAAATCAAGTAAGGTAAATTTATAATGCTCTTGATCTGATTCAGAGGTAAGAGCATCAGTTGGTGGTTCTTTCCCATTGAGGGTGCTATTAATGATATCGTTTGTCTTTAATTTCAGTGCAGGTAGTGAACTACGCACTAACTCATTAAGGTTCTCAGTCTGAATAACAATGCGTTTAACACGTTCGAAAATTAAGGGGTCGTAATGAATAATATCGCGATTGAATGCGCTAATATCATTAGATAACATTCTTATTTGGTAAAACTTAATAGTAGGTAAAGCTGGGAGTTCTGAAATTGTATGCATATGCTCACCTTTTATTAATAATTAGTATTTGGCGGTAATTGTGTATCAAATAATTCAATAAGTTGTTTTGAATAATCTTGAATTAAATCCCATTCGGTAATGATTTTTTTAAATCGTATTATAAATTTTAAAAGATTGGCAGCATTATCAATACGAGAAAAATGGTCGATAGAATGATTAATTTCAGTCAATATAACTAGCCACATATAATCAAGGTGATCAACAGCGAATCGAGCATCTTTTAAATAACCTTCAATTGCTTGTAAGTGAATTTGGATATCAAGGACGTTTTTTTTGATAAAATGGTTTTTATTAATCTTAGTATTAATGTCTATGATTTCTTTCAGTAACTCATTTTTACGATAACGAATGTTTTCAGCTTTATCTCCAAAAATACTTCCCGTAATAATTAAACCGATTAATCCTCCAGCTAAACCTGTAAAACAAAGCTTAACAAAATGATTGTATTCTTGTTCTAATTGGTAAATTTCTTGTTTTATTAAATCAATTTTTTCACGTAAATAGAGTTCACTATCAGTGTTAATATCATTGTGTGAGTCTAATTCAAGATAAATAGCCTTAACTTTAAATAATAATGAATCAACTTGATGATGATTGGATAAATATCCTCCGATTATATTAATACGAAAGTCAGAAATTATATCTTTAATAGTTGTTGTTTTATTAGCTTGAAGTTGAATTTCTTCTTTTATCAGTGTTAGGATGCTTAATAATTCTGTTGCGATTTGCTGGTCATCATTTTGATAACTAATATTAAGTAATTCTTCGTTTGATAAATCTTCAAGATGTGTATTAATTTGTTTTATGATAGGCATATCATTAATGTAATCGAGTATTTGGTTACCTGTTTGTGTAATATTACGGCTCGTTAAAGATAAATTAATCGATTGTTGTTTTACTTGTTGTTCAACATTATCCCAAGTGCCAGCATGTTCTCGTATAAGTTGAATGGTCTCTGTTAGCGTTCTTCGTTCTATTGGTAAAGTTGTTGATTCATCAATTCTAAGCCAAGACAATACATCATGGGCGGAATCAGGTAGAGACAATGCAAAATGAATATACTTATGGATATTCACAAGGTCGTACTGAGTAAAGATCCCTGCCGGTCGTGCAGAGGTAGAGTTTTGATTGGTTAATAGGCCTAAGGTTATACCACCTATATTTTCTTGGCTAATTATTTTTTCATATGTTATTTCACTCATAATGATTCATATCCAATTTATTATTTAAGTTAAAATACATATCACAACAAATATTAAGTAAGAGCTGTTTTAATTTATCTAAAATTAATAATATTATTATTCAATACGATATGTAACTCGCCATAATAATATTGTAGTTACTCATGTTTGTTATGCTGATAGTTAACCTACTTTAACCTTATGGATATAATCGATAATAAAATATGGAAATACACACTATAAATTGACGTGCTACATGACACACTAATATACCTTACGGTTTTCCAATAAAATACATCATAGTTGCTAATTAATAGAGGTGAAAGGCTTTTGTACACTATTGGAACTCTTTACTTGTTTTATTAATAATTAATATTAATCTGTATAAAAAGAATATGTTAATTATTTTGATGAAGTTGAATTTTTTTGATTGAAAATAAAACATAGAGTGTAAGATATTCATGAGTGTAATTTTCATATTACAAATCATATATAATACATATTGATTTTGTTTTAATTTTTTACTTGTTTTTTATTTACTGCGGGGGTTTAAATGATTTTTATCTGTTATGTTATTAAAGGTAAGGTAATAGGTTTAATCAAATTGCAATGTTCGCTATTGTTAATGTTTGTTATGGTTATTTCCTTATTTTTACGTAAGTATAGTTTTCATTATTTAAAATGTAAAAATTATTTTAACGTTAAATTAGTTGGGAATATAGGAATAGCTAGTATTCGGAACTCAACAAAAAATGAACATTTTGGATCATTTTGATTATATTAATCGGCTAAAGTGACCACAGTGATATCATATCTCATTTTAAAGTAATTGATAGACATCACTATAAACTCAAATTGTTAATGAAAAGCCTTTTAGTGTTAGATTTAAAGTAAATTTCCTCAATGTTGAGAGATTCTTATTTTGTTCACTAGGTGATAAATTACTCGTCTGGTATTTCTTAACTTTACGTGAAGCCTTTAATTAGAATGAAAATTGGCCTTTAAAATTCTAACGTCATTCGAGATTAAAAATAAAATTAACACAATTTTGTTCAATCATATGAAGAAATAACTATGAAAGGCTGATAGCGATGATACGTCAATTTAAGTTAACATTATCAAAATGTGTCATTTGTGTTGTGTTTCAATGTGGAACTTAACTAAGGATTGATATAAATCAAATAGATATCTATTTTTTTAATTACCTAATAGATATAATTCGAAATATCAATTTTATGCATACAAACTAGTCATATTTAGAAGGGAGTTGCTACTAAATTGAACTTTATTTCATCGAGTTACATAGTTTATCTATGCTCCTTGGCTATTTTCGCTAGTTGCATCGCTATCACTCGAATTATTTTGGGTATAGTAGGGCTAGAAAGTTAAAACTAATTTGATTTTATTATGATTTCCTCCTATTGTCATAAATAATCAATATGTTAATAAATTGTATTGCACTATATAATTACTGGCAGTAATTGCTGGGTGTGGCAGTAGGGCTGTAGGGATCTAAAGTGATAGATAAAAAAATAAATAATTTAATAACTGAAGTTCTTCGTCAATTGTCGACATTGGTATTGGGCAAGCAAGAATTTACTCGCCTACATTGGCATTTAGATGCGCAATCTTCATTTCCTGGATTGACTTGGCTGGCGGAACAATCTTGTTATCCGCAATTTTATTGGTACCAACGAACAGGAATAGAAGAATGCAGTGCAATTGGTAAGGCGGCTGAATTTAGCTCAATATTCGACGCTGAGCATTTTTTATCTGAGCATGCTGAATACCCGGATATGCGCCTTTGGGGGCTAAATGGCTGGAATGCTGTGGGAGAAAATATTCCACTGGCAGAAAAACAAAAAGCAACTTTTTATTTTCTGCCACGGTTAGAAGTTTTCCGCTCGCGATCTTCGATCTCGGTTTTCCTTAATATCGCAGGTGAACAAGACCGTCTCACTGCTATAGATTTTCTACAGCAGCTTAATCCTGCACCGCCGAATCCACTTTATTTGAATGCACATATTATATGTCATAAGCATTTTCCAGAGAAACCACAGTGGTGTGCACTTCTAATCGAAGCGATAGCACAAATGAAAGCTGGAAAACTGGAAAAAGTGGTAATGGCACGAGAAACTAAACTCACGCTGTCACAACCTGTGTCTGTGGCTGAATTTTTATCGGCAAGCCAGCAAGTTAATCACCAGTGCTACCATTTTATGATGGCTTTTAATAAAGAGTCTGGTTTCTTATCGTCAACACCAGAGCGTTTATATCTTCGCCAAGGTGCTCAGTTAAATTCAGAAGCGCTGGCGGGAACGGTAGCAAATCATCCCGATGATGTGATTGCAGCTGAAAATGCGAAATGGTTGATGGAAGACCGTAAAAACCAACATGAAAATTTAGTCGTAGTGGATGATATTTGCCAACAATTACAAGGGGCTGTAACAGGTATTGATGTTTCTGCTGCTAAAGTTATTCGTTTGCGTAAGATTCAACATCTTTATCGCTCAATTGTCGCTACACTTATTTCTCCATCCGACAGTGATTGTTTACAACGTTTACAGCCTACTGCCGCAGTATGTGGGCTACCACGTTCCATCGCACGAAAATTCTTAACAGAGCATGAGCCTTTTTCTCGCCGCTGGTATGCTGGTACTGGTGGTTTTGTTAGCTTAAATAAAAGCGAATTTGCAGTTTCCTTGCGTTGTGCGCAAATTGAGAACCAGCAACTTTCGCTATTTTCTGGTGCAGGTATTGTGAGTGATTCCGATCCTGAACAAGAGTGGGAAGAGATTGAAAATAAAGCAGCGGGACTTAAATCACTGCTTGAACCCTGATAGTAACCCTATATTGCCAATGGTTATTTTCTTTATTTTCAATTAGTTCATTAAAATTTGTCTCTAGATCAAGAAAATAATATCAATCTCATTACACTAGAGATTATAGACCTTACAAGATCACATAGAGTGAAGGATGAAATAATTTAGTCTAGGAGCTGTTTATCTTTGAAGGTCAATTTTTATTCGAATTACACGTCTTTAGTTAAGACAAAAAGAAGCAAGGCGAGCGGCTCGCCGCCTAGTGAACTAGGTAAGAGCCGCTCAACACAGCGAAAAATCACGTTTAATTGAACTCGAAGGGCGCTTTTCATTTACGGTTTAGGGTTTTGGGTGATGTTTTTTTAGGCACCTAAATAGGTGATATGATTATATTGCTGTTATTTAAACCGATTGGTGCGGTAAAAATCAGCAGTAAAGATCAACAGCCCCTAGGTAAAGGGTTTCATCGTTAAGGCAATAATCCTTTTAAAATAAAATATATTTTAGCCGACTATAGCGCAATTTTATGGCACATGTTGATGGGTAGCAGTAATCATCGTTGATACTCATCATTGGTCATTTTTGAAAACATATCTAACTGATAATAAACAACTAACTTGGGCTCATTATGTCGAATTCTGTTTTTAATATGCGCTGGGCTGAAATTATTATAGAAGCACTTACTCGCCATGGTATGAAGCATATTTGTATTGCCCCTGGGTCTCGCTCGACGCCACTAACTCTTGCTGCGGTGAGTAATAGCAAGCTGCATTGCCATACCCATTTTGATGAACGCGGACTTGGTCATCTTGCATTAGGACTAGCTAAAGCAAGCATGCAGCCTGTGGGAGTGATCGTGACTTCAGGTACTGCTGTGGCTAATTTATATCCAGCTTTAATCGAAGCAGGTTTAACGGGTGAAAAAGTTATCTTTTTGACAGCCGATAGGCCGCCAGAATTGATTGATTGTGGTGCTAACCAAGCCATACGCCAAGCCCATATTTTTGCTTCTCATCCATCACAAAGTTTAATGTTACCTAGACCAACCTCTGATATTTCTGCGAAATGGCTAGTGAGTGCGATTGATAATGGTATGAATCAACTTCACCACGGTGCTTTTCATATTAATTGCCCATTTGCGGAGCCATTGTATGGAGAAACTGAAGGGGAGTATGAATGGCAGCAGCAACTAGGGGACTGGTGGCGCTCAAATCAACCTTGGTTGAGTGAGCCATTGACTAATACTGTCGCTCATATTTCTGACTGGTATTTTTGGCGACAGAAAAAAGGTGTCGTGGTTGCGGGGAGGATGAATGAACAAGAAGGTGAGCGCGTTGCTAATTGGGCACAAGCGCTTGGCTGGCCCTTGATTAGCGATGTCTTATCGCAAACAGGACAACCTTACCCATGTGCTGATTTGTGGCTCTCTCATTCGCAAGCTGAAGCGTGGCTCAATGAAGCTGAGTTAGTCGTGCAGTTTGGTTCCAGCTTAACGGGAAAACGATTACTTCAATGGCAAACACAGTGCAATCCACAAGAATATTGGATAGTTGACACTATTCCTGAACGTTTAGACCCAGCAAACCATTATGGGCGCAAATTAACATGCTCAATTAGCGGGTGGTTAGAAGCCCATCCGGCACAACCTCGTAGGACTTGGTGTGAAGGACTACTTCCACTATCTGAGCGCGTGCAAAAACATGTTAGTTCAAAATTGAAAAATCAATTTTCTGAAGCCGCGATTGCCCATCAATTGCCACAATTACTTCCTCCTAAAGGTCAGTTGTTTGTAGGTAATAGTTTAATAGTTCGATTGATAGATGCTTTTGCTCAACTTCCAGTAGGTTACCCCGTTTATAGTAATCGCGGTGCTAGTGGAATTGATGGTTTGATCTCAACAATGGCCGGCGTACAACGGGCAACAATAAAACCAACACTAGGCATTGTGGGTGACCTTTCTGCACTCTATGACCTCAATAGCCTCATTTTATTGCGAGAACCTTCAGCACCAACAATTTTGATTATCGTGAATAATAATGGTGGCCAAATCTTTTCAATGTTACCGACGCCCGAAGAGGCGAGAAAAAATTACTACTGTATGCCACAAAATGTTAATTTCGAACATGCTGCACTTATGTTTGGTTTGCAATATGCGGCACCTCAAGACTGGATATCATTGAAAACGACTATTGAGCAATTTTGGCATAATCAATATGGAACTCTGCTCATCGAATTGATAGTCGATAGTGATGAAGGTGCAAAAACATTAAAACAACTCATTGCTGAAGTCGGTAATCTTTAATGCTAACAGCCTATCGCGATAATGAGAGTCAAACAGGCCCATGGCTGGTCTGGCTACATGGCTTGCTAGGTAGTGCTGATGAATGGTCACCAATTGTTGAACTATGCCCAAGCTTTCCTTCATTACGTGTTGATTTGCCGGGGCATGGGCAATCTAATTCGGTGAGTTGCCAGAGTTTTAGTAATTTTGATGAGCAGCTTGCTCAGTTATTACATCACCATAATATTAATCAGTATTATCTAATTGGTTACTCATTAGGTGCACGACTTGCTATGCATACAGCCTGTTACTATCAGCCTGATGGCTTATTGGGGCTTGTGATTGAGGGCGGTAATGTCGGGTTAAATAACCCTTCAGAGCGTAGTGCGCGTTATATTAATGACCATTATTGGGCACAGCGTTTTCGACTAGAACCTATTGAAATAGTGCTCAATGATTGGTACCAACAACCGGTTTTTGCAGATTTAACAAAAGATCAGCGCCAACAACTTATTGCATTACGGCGAGAAAATAATCCGCAATCGGTCGCTGACATGTTAGAAAATACCTCGTTATCCAAGCAACCGTTTCTGGTGGAGCGACTTTATCAGCTAACGATGCCATTTCGCTACTTTTGTGGCGAGCAAGATCAAAAATTTCGAAGCGTTTCGCAACAATATACTTTGCCGATTACGCTAATTAACAATGCAGGGCATAATGCTCATCGAGAAAATCCGCATGGCTATGCAACTGCGCTTCACCATTTTTTATCACTCTGTGGTTAAAGGAACTTGAGAATGATTTATCCTAGCGAAGAAAAACTCTATGCCTCAATTGAATGGCAAGATTGCTCTGAAGGGTTTGACGATATTCTGTATCACAAATCACCGGAAGGGATCGCAAAAATAACGATTAACCGCCCACAAGTGCGCAATGCATTTCGCCCACAGACGGTGAAAGAAATGATCCAAGCGATGTCAGATGCTCGCTATGACGATACAATCGGTACTATTATTTTAACTGGTCAAGGTGAAAAAGCTTTTTGCGCAGGTGGTGACCAAAAAATTCGTGGTGACTACGGCGGTTATCGCGATGAAGGTGGTACTCATCACCTTAATGTCCTTGATTTCCAACGTCAAATTCGTACTTGCCCAAAACCTGTTGTTGCGATGGTTGCTGGTTTTGCTATTGGTGGTGGTCATGTTCTACATATGATGTGTGACTTGACCATTGCCGCTGAAAACGCGGTATTTGGTCAAACGGGCCCTAAAGTCGGTTCATTTGATGGCGGCTGGGGTGCATCTTATATGGCTCGTATCGTTGGTCAGAAGAAAGCGCGTGAAATTTGGTTCTTATGCCGTCAATACGATGCGAAAGAAGCATTAGATATGGGGTTAGTGAATACAGTTGTTCCTTATGCTGATTTAGAAAAAGAAACAATTCGTTGGTGTCGCGAAATGCTTGAAAACAGCCCTATGGCATTGCGTTGTTTGAAAGCAGCACTGAACGCGGACTGTGATGGTCAAGCAGGATTGCAAGAACTTGCAGGTAACGCAACCATGTTGTTCTACATGACTGAGGAAGGCCAAGAAGGGCGTAACGCATTTAACGAAAAACGTGCGCCTGATTTCTCTAAATATAAGCGTAACCCATAATGCGTAAAGCAACACTTTACGCGTTTAGCCTGCCGATGGAGGCAGGCGTTATCCTGCGTTACCAGCGCCTGAAAACTCGTGATGGGTTGCTGGTACAGCTACAAGATGGGGATAACGAAGGGTGGGGGGAGATCTCACCTCTTCCCGAATTTAGCCAAGAAACGGTGATTGAAGCCGCTGAGGAAGCCAAAAAAAGGTTAGCAGAGTGGGTGAGCGGTCAGCCATTAACGGACAGTTTATTACCTTCAGTTGCTTTTGGTTGTAGTTGTGCACTAGCAGAGCTAACAGGTGAACTCCCTAAACAAGCTGACTATCGCAAGGCTCCATTATGTAGCGGTGATCCTGATGACTTGATTTTGCGTCTTGATGCAATGGACGGTGACAAAATTGCGAAAGTAAAAGTCGGGCTATATGAGGCAGTACGCGATGGGATGGTTGTCAATTTATTACTTGAAGCTGTACCTGACCTGAAATTACGCCTTGATGCTAATCGTAGCTGGACACGAGCGAAAGCAGATGGCTTTGCGAAATATGTTAATCCTGATTACCGTAACCGTATCGATTTTCTGGAAGAACCGTGCAAAACCCGTGAAGAATCCCTGCAATATGCTGCTGATACCGGTATTGCTATCGCTTGGGATGAAAGCGTTCGTGAGCCAGGTTTTAAAGTCGAGCCACAGCAAGGCGTTACCGCGATTGTAATCAAACCAACGTTAACAGGTAGCCTCGTATATTGCCGTTCTCTGGTTGAGGAAGCTAATCGCAATGGTTTACAAGCAGTTATCAGTTCATCCATTGAGACTAGCTTTGGATTATCCCAACTTGCGAGAATTGCACATTGGTTAACGCCAAGTACTATTCCAGGTTTGGATACTTTAGATTTAATCCAGTCACAGCTCGTGCGAACTTGGCCTGAAAGCCAACTTCCTGTTATACAACTTGATGAATTGACTATCGAATGGCAGAGTTGATTTCTTTTCAAAACTGGCCTTGGCAACATTGGGCCAGTCATCAACCTCATTCTGTTGCACTCATTACTGATACTGAATCATTGACGTGGAAGCAGCTTAGCCAGCGGATCACTGAACTGGCTAGCCACTTGCACAACCAAGGACTAGGAAAAAATCAGATCGTAGTCTTGCGGGGAAAAAATAGTACTGATTTTGTATTATGTCAGCTAGCAATATTACGCTGTGGTGCAAGAGTTTTACCGTTGAATCCTCGATTACCAACGTTATTGCTTGCTGAATTACTCCCTCACCTGAATATCGATTTTGCTATCGATTTTGATGCTAGCCCAGAGTCACCACTCAATTTTCCAGTGTTAGATATCACTGAATCATTTATTGTTAAAGATGTTCAAGTTAATAATCTTCCCGATTTTTGTGATTTGATACATCAGCCTGCAACACTGATCCTCACATCAGGTTCGACAGGGCTGCCTAAAGCTGCAATACATTCAATGCTTGCTCACCTTGATAGTGCAAATGGAGTATTGCAAGCTATGGATTATAAAAAAAATGATTGCTGGTTACTCTCTCTACCGCTATTTCATGTATCAGGGCAGGGCATTCTATGGCGCTGGCTAATGCGAGGTGGTGGAATGGCGATAAAATCGACTGATTTGGCACAGGCTCTACAAGGAATTACTCACGCCTCTTTAGTTCCGACTCAATTATGGCGGCTACTAAATCAAACGGTTCCTCTTGAATTGACATTGAAACAGGTGTTGCTTGGTGGTGCAATGATCCCAACATCATTAACAGATTTAGCTGCCAGTAAAGGCATTGATTGCTGGAGCGGCTATGGCATGACCGAGATGGCTTCCACCGTTTGTGCGAAACGCGCGGATGGTAAAAAAGGTGTTGGGCAGCCACTTATGGGTAAGAGTGTGCGCATAGTCGATGATGAAATTCAAATTCAATCACAGAGTCAAGCGATAGGCTATTGGTTTGATGGTGAAGTTAAACCTTTAAATACAATAGAAGGTTGGTTCAAAACTAATGATAAGGGTATTTATATAGATGGTGAATATCAGATTATTGGACGGTTAGATAATTTATTTATCAGCGGCGGAGAGTGCGTACAGCCTGAAGATATTGAGGCTGTAATTAATACCCATCCATCTGTTAGCCAAAGTTTTATTATCCCAATTGATGACGTTGAATTCGGTCAAAGGGCTGTTGCTGTAATTGAAATTACTGATAGTTTTGAGTTAGATAATATTGCGTGCTGGTTGAAAAATAAACTGACGCCTTACCAGTACCCTGTTTATTTTTATTTATTAATGGATGAGTTAAAAAGCAGTAGCATCAAGGTATCACGTCAGCACGTGAAGAATTGGGTACTACAGCAAACAAAATCTGATTAATAAAGGAAAATCATGAAGGCTAAACAACTTGAAACAACACGTCTTTTATTAAAACCGCTATGTTCAGCCGATGCTTTACAAATACAAAAAATCTTCCCTCGTTGGAAAATTGTACGCGACCTTGCCGCGACCTTTCCATGGACTTGCCCTATGACCTAGCCTGTCATTATGTGAATAATATTGCGCTACCCGCAGCAAATAAAGATATGGCTTAGTTTTGGACTATTAGGTAGACGAAAAAAAGAACTATTAGTGATAATAGGTCTTATTTTCCTAAATAATAAGCATGATGATAATCGTTGTTTTGGCTAATTTCCGAATTACAAGGCCAAGAACATATGACAGAGGCAAATGCTATTGTGACTGATTTTGGGTTCAACACACTAAATAAAAAAGTATTACGGGTGTTTAAAGCCACGGTGAATGAAGCCTCTAAAAAAATGTTAATTAATATGAGAATGCGGCCAGTTAATATGGTCAAAAAACATCTGATAGAAGGCGAGTTGGATTGTGATATATGGGAAATCACAAAAAAAGAATGGAACCAATTAGTAAAAAATAACAATGATATTGATTTACTGGCACAGGCTTAATTGAATACCGCAGAGCAGGTAAACCATTTTATTG
This sequence comes from Providencia burhodogranariea DSM 19968, assembly GCF_000314855.2. Taxonomy (GTDB): domain Bacteria; phylum Pseudomonadota; class Gammaproteobacteria; order Enterobacterales; family Enterobacteriaceae; genus Providencia; species Providencia burhodogranariea. Next base: position 832,670 of record NZ_KB233222.1, read on the forward strand.
CCACGTAATCACATCATAAAATCAGGCTCTATTGCTAGAGCCTGATTACACTTATAGTTAATTACTTAAGAGCGTTGAGTGCTTTTTCAACACCCGCACCATACTCTGGATGTACTTTTCTAAACAATTCAATTTGACGCAGTTGAGTCTCTTCTGAAGCTTCGATCAGCTCGCCAGCGAGGCGTTTATACATACGCTCATGTTCCGCTGAATCTAATAATTCATATAGGGCACGTGGCTGGCTGAAATAATCTTCATCTTCACGATGATTCCAATGATCTGCTGCACCTTCAATCGTTAATGGTGGCTCACTGAAGTTTGGTTGTTCTTGGAATAAACCAGCGCTATTTGGTTCATAAGTGACGCCATTGCCGCTATTACCATCAACACGCATAGCACCATCACGATGGTAGTTGTGGAATGGGCAACGTGGTGCATTTACTGGTATTTGGTGGTGGTTAACACCTAAACGATAACGATGAGCATCACCATAAGAAAATAGGCGGCCTTGTAGCATTTTATCTGGGGAGAAGCCAATACCAGGGATAATGTTTGCTGGGCTAAATGCAACTTGCTCTACATCAGAGAAATAATTGGCGGGGTTACGATTTAACTCAAAATAACCGACATCAATTAGTGGGTAATCTTTATGAGGCCAAACTTTAGTAAGGTCAAATGGATTGTAAGGAACAGTAGATGCTTCTTTTTCTGGCATGATTTGAATTTGCAAATTCCAACGCGGATAATCGCCTTTATTGATTGCATCAAATAAATCACGTTGTGAACTTTCACGATCTTTACCTACAATTGCCTCTGCCTCTTCATCCATAAGGTTCTCAATGCCTTGTTGGCAACGGAAATGGAATTTCACCCAGAAACGCTCATTATCTTTATTAATGAAGCTATAGGTATGGCTACCAAACCCGTGAATGAAACGGTAGCTACGTGGTAATCCACGGTCACTAACATCAATAGTTAGCTGATGGAGGGACTCAGGTAGATGCGAGAAGAAATCCCACTTGTAAGCCATTGAACGCATATTACTATAAGGGCAGCGCTTAACTACGTGATTTAAGTCTGGGAATTTCAATGGATCACGCAAATAAAACACAGGTGTGTTGTTACCTACTAAATCCCAGTTACCCTCTTCGGTATAAAATTTTAGAGCAAAGCCACGAATATCACGCTCCGCATCTGCTGCACCGCGCTCACCAGCAACAGTTGAAAAACGGGCAAATAGATCTGTTTTTTGGCCAACAGATGCAAACATTTTAGCTCGGGTATAGCGCGTAATATCGTGGGTAACAGTGAACGTACCAAAAGCGCCTGAGCCTTTTGCATGCATACGGCGCTCTGGAATAACTTCACGGTCAAAGTGGGCTAATTTTTCAAGAAACCATACATCTTGTAACAGCATTGGACCTCTCGGGCCCGCAGTCATAACATTATTATTATCAACAACAGGTGCGCCAGCCGCAGTTGTTAGGCCTTTCTTTTTCATTTCAGTCATCACACACTCCAGTAAGTTAAAAACAATAAAACTAAAAATAGTACTTAACTATTACTAATCGAATTCATTCATACATAAACTGTTATTATTATTTAATTATAGTTGATAGGTTAAAGCATAACTAATACATAGCACCAATTACTGTGATAACTAATAAAAAATGATTAAAAATACACGTTTATAATGTAAGTAGATGTTTTTAGCTAATTGAAAGTAAAAAACAGTAATAACGACTGAGAATTGTCATCGGATAATGTAGTATTAATATTAAAATTTCTATTCTAGGGGGTAATAATATGCGTAAGGGATTATTTTTAGCTGCGGCAGCGTCATCGCTGATGTTTGTTGGTGCAGCACAAGCCGTTTCGGTTAATGCAAGTGCAGGTAAGCATTATACTGAATTGAATGCGGGTATCGGTACAAAAGGTTCAGGTTTAGCTTTTGATGGCTCATGGGCGCGTAGCGACCATAATGGCCAAGCAACGAGCTTAGGTGCTACATTTGGTTTACCGTTAGGTCCACTTTCTGCTTATGTAGGCGGTAAAGCATTATATTTATCACCTGAAGATAACAAAGATGGTATGGCATTAGCGGCGGGAGCTGGTCTGGGCTGGCAAATAATGCCTTCTTTGAATATCTATGGTGAAGCTTATGGCGCACCTAAATCATTGACTTCAGGTAGTAACGCTTATACTGAAGCGAAAGTAGGCGCACGTTATACTGTCTTTAAGCCACTTTCTGTTGATGCAGGCTACCGTGTTATTGATATCAAAGGTAATCATAACAACCCAAATAATAAAGTTGCAGATGGTTTCTATGTTGGTGCTGGTTTAAGCTTCTAATTATTTTATCTATATCATACGGCTAAAAGAGCTTAAGACGTATGAACGATATAAATAAACCCGTACAGCGTGCAGTGACCCCCAATAGCTGGATAACCAATTATTGGGGGTCTTTTTATATCAAAATCAGGCAAGATGAATCGAATTAACCACCTACATTTGGTAAGAAACCCGTCACAATGGCAAATTGAATAACAATCACTGCTACACCACATAGCAGTACAATACTAAGAGCCGCTGAACCGCCTTTTACTTGGTAATGACTTTGCTTATCTTTTGGTTTTTCAATCGCTCTTACACGCATGACTAGCAAGGCTGGGATAATTAAAGCCAAAACAGACAGAGCAACCGCCGCATAGGTCAGAGCTTGCACAAAGCTGCTAAAAAATAACGCAGCTAGTAGTGGTGGGACAAAGGTTAATAATCCAGTTTGTACTCGTCCTATTACATGGTTACTACGCTTAAACAAATCAGCAAGATAGTCGAATAACCCAAGTGCAACTCCTAAAAATGAAGTCGCTAATGCCAAATCCATAAATAAGCTAACAGTAATATTGACACGAGGGGTGGCAACAACATCACGGATCGCTGTGAGTAAGCCATTCAATCCTGATTCTTGCGCCAGAATACCTAAAAACGTACTGGATGGGATTGAACCTAACGTCGCAATTTGCCATAAAATATAGGCTACAAGTGGGATAGAACTCCCTAAAATGAAGATAAAGCGAAGCTTTTTCACATCGCCATTCATATAGCTCACTAAACTTGGCACGCTTCCGTGGAACCCGAATGAAGTGAATATCACAGGAACAGCGGCGAGTACTAACCCTTTCTCAATAGGCATGCTACTTAAATTCACGGCCTCTGCATGAGGTAGCATGAAGGCAAGCATTATTACCAAAAAAATTGTTTTAGCAGTAAATAATAGGCGGTTAATAAAATCAACGGAATGCGTTCCGATACAGACAACAAAACCACCAATTAACGTGAATAAGATGATGGCAGCTTCGGTTGGTAGATGAATCTCCCACCAAGATGAAAGGCTAGCGGAAATTAATACACCAGCACCACCAATATAAGCGGTAGTTAGGGCATACATGAGCAAGAGCATGCTCAAACCTGTTACTACTTGACCTATTGGGCCAAGATATTTTTTCGCAACCGTTCCCAAACCCATATTAGGTGGATTATGTTGATATACTTCAACTAGTAATAATGAGGTATAGCTCATTAATATCCACAAGCCGACAAGTAAACAAGCAATACCTGTGAAACCTACACCCGCAGCGGCCAGTGGCATTGCCAGCATCCCTGCACCTATTGTTGTTCCTGCAACGATTAAAACGCTACCTAGTGTGCGATTTTTCACAAGTTCCTCTGATTAAAAGTCATAGATTAATAGGTTGTGCAGATTATTCGATTGCCGTTTTTGTGTCAAATCCTAATTACAACAGGTGTAATTAAAGGTTTACGCTGTTATTTTTTTAACTAATAGGGCGATCAAAATAAGTACAGATTGATATTTTAATCTTATCAATTTATGTTAAGTAATTAGATGGTTAAAGGTGAATAGCTATGAAGTACAATGTTAAATAATATAATGTAATTAATTGATTTTTAGGTTTTTTGTTTTTTAACTGAGCAGTATGTCAGTAACTTAAAATAAATTATGTGATGAGCCAGAAAATCCAGATTAAAAAATAATATTAAATTCTTTCATCAATTAATATAAATCAAAAAGGTGTCAATCTATCATCCCGATAATGTATGGAAACATTAATTATGGGGTGAACTTATGGACTTTCTGATTCAACTTGCCATTATTCTCGTTTGCTTGTTCTATGGAGCAAAAAAAGGAGGGATGGCATTAGGGCTATTGGGTGGTGTGGGACTAGTGATTCTTGTCTTCGGATTTGGGTTACCTCCAGGAAAACCGCCTGTTGATGTTATGCTGGTAATTATCGCTGTTGTTGCCGCTTCAGCGACATTACAAGCATCAGGTGGTTTAGATGTAATGTTGCAAATCGCAGAGCGTCTATTACGAAAAAATCCAAAGTATATTTCTATCGTAGCACCATTTGTAACCTGTATTCTGACTATGCTGTGTGGGACTGGACACGTTGTATATACAATTCTACCAATCATCTATGACGCAGCAATCAAGAATAATATTCGCCCTGAGAGGCCAATGGCTGCCAGTAGTATTGGTGCTCAAATGGGGATTATCGCCAGCCCAGTTTCTGTTGCCGTAGTGTCATTGGTCGCCATGCTTAATGGTGTCACTATTAATGGTCAATCTCTAGAGTTTTTAGACTTATTGGCCATTACTATTCCATCTACTTTACTTGGGATATTGGCAATAGGTATCTTCAGCTGGTTTAGAGGAAAAGATCTCGATAAAGATCCTGTATTTCAAGAGTTCATCTCAGTTCCAGAAAATCACGAATATGTTTATGGTGAAAGTGTCACTCTGCTAGATAAAAAATTACCAAAAATGAACTGGGTAGCAATGTGGATCTTTTTGGCTTCTATTGCTGTCGTTGCTATATTGGGTGCTGTATCTGAACTTAGACCATTAGTTAATGGTAAACCATTATCTATGGTGCTTGTTATACAAATGTTCATGCTGCTAGCAGGTGCACTAATTATCATTATTTGTAAAACCAATCCGGGACAAATTTCTAAAAACGAAGTTTTCCGTTCAGGAATGATAGCAATTGTTGCTGTATATGGGATCGCGTGGATGGCCGAAACCATGTTTGGCGCACATATGGATGAAATCAAAGGGACACTTGGCGCATTAGTCAAAGATTTTCCGTGGGCTTATGCGGTTATTTTATTGCTCGTTTCTAAATTTGTTAACTCACAAGCAGCTGCATTGGCAGCAGTAGTACCTATTGCGTTGGGCATTGGTGTTGATCCTGCTTATATTATTGCATCTGCACCAGCTTGTTACGGTTACTATATTTTACCGACTTATCCTAGTGACCTTGCAGCAATTCAATTTGACCGTTCAGGTACTACACGTATCGGTAAATATGTGATCAACCATAGTTTTATTTTACCGGGTTTGATTGGTGTCGGCGTATCATGTGTATTTGGTTGGGTATTTGCGGCAATGTATGGTTATCTTTAAATATAATGAGTAGTGAATAAAAAAACGACTGTACAAAGAGTTGTGCAGTCGCATTATTACATTCAAAGTAGAGCTTTAAGCGATTTCAATATCTGACAGTGGATGGCAGCAGCAAGGTAATATTTCGCCTTGTTGAATAAATGCAAGAGGGTGCTGTTTATACCCAACTTTTCCTTTAAGCAGCGTTACACGGCATGAACCACAGTAACCTTCACGGCACTGATATTCTGCCGGGATACGGCTATCCTCAAGCGCTTCAAGTAAACAAGAATGAAGCTCTGAATGGAAGGGGACTTGAATACCCTGCGAAAGTCGCAGGGTAACTTTATGGCTTGCCATAATTAGAGTTCAAAGTCGCTCAAGTCATCAGTATTGACCTCTGAGTCAATCTGACCGACCAGATAAGAACTGACTTCAACTTCTTGTGGCGCGACTTGAACGTTATCAGAGACTAACCATGCATTAATCCAAGGAATTGGATTTGAACGGCCTTTAAATGGCAGTTTTAATCCAACCGCTTGCATGCGGATATTGGTGATATATTCCACATATTGGCACAGAATATCTTTGTTCAAACCAATCATAGAGCCTTCGCTGAACAGATATTCTGCCCACTCTTTTTCTTGTTCTGCGGCATCTACAAACAGTTTATAGCATTCGTCTTCACATTCTGCGGCGATCTCTGCCATTTCTGGGTCATCTTGACCTGAACGTAACAGATTTAACATATGCTGAGTGCCAGTTAAATGCAAAGCTTCATCACGAGCAATCATTTTGATGATTTTGGCATTACCTTCCATCAGTTCGCGTTCGGCAAAAGCAAATGAACATGCGAAGCTAACATAGAAACGAATGGCTTCTAAGGCATTTACACTCATCAGGCATAGGTATAATTGCTTCTTCAATTCACGCAGTGATACTGTCACTTGTTTACCATTGCAGGTATGAGTACCTTCACCAAACATATGGTAATAGCTAGTCATTTCAATCAGCTTATCATAGTAAGCTGATATATCACGTGCACGTTTAAGGATCTCTTCATTTTCGACAATATCATCAAAAATAAGCGCCGGGTCATTCACGATATTACGGATAATATGTGTGTAAGAACGTGAATGAATTGTCTCTGAGAATGCCCAAGTTTCAATCCATGTTTCTAATTCTGGGATTGAGATCAGTGGCAATAAGGCCACGTTAGGGCTGCGACCCTGAATAGAGTCAAGCAGCGTTTGGTATTTCAGGTTACTGATAAAAATGTGCTTCTCATGATCAGGCAGTGCATTGTAGTCAATGCGGTCACGAGAAACGTCAATTTCCTCTGGACGCCAGAAAAATGAAAGTTGCTTTTCGATTAATTTTTCGAAAATTGGATACTTTTGCTGGTCGAAACGAGCAACGTTGACTGGTTGACCGAAAAACATCGGCTCCAGTAATTGGTCATTTTTCTTCTGTGAGAAGGTGGTATAAGTATGTGACATTGCAATTCCTATTAAATTTTACACGCGCCGCCTTCACAATCGGAATCAGCTGACTCAACAACCTCTTCTAAATCACCTTGAACATCTTCCGCGCCATCGCGGGTGTTATGGTAGTAAAGTGTTTTCACACCAAACTTATAGGCGAGCAATAAATCTTTCAGTAATTGATTCATTGGCACTTTGCCAGTTGTGAAACGGGTCGGATCATAGTTGGTGTTCGCAGAGATAGATTGGTCAATAAACTTCTGCATAATACCGACTAATTGTAAATAGCCGTTGTTTGAAGGCATTTGCCATAACAATTCGTATGCTTCTTTCAGATTCTCATAATCTGGAACAACTTGACGTAAAATGCCATCTTTCGATGCTTTAATGCTGACATATCCACGCGGTGGTTCAATACCATTAGTTGCATTTGAAATCTGTGATGATGTCTCAGAAGGCATCAATGCAGATAGCGTTGAGTTACGCAAGCCATATTGTTGGATATCTTTGCGCAGTGTTTCCCAATCATAATGCAATGGCTCATTGGTTAATTTATCCAACTCTTTTTTATAGGTATCAATCGGTAAAACACCTTTTGAATAAGTTGTTTCATTGAACCAAGGGCAAGCGCCTTGTTCTTTTGCTAATTCATTAGAGGCCTTCAACAGATAATATTGAATCGCTTCAAAAGTTTTATGCGTTATGTTGTTAGCGCTGCCATCGGAATAGCGTACGCCATGCTTCGCTAGATAATAAGCGAAGTTAATCACACCAACACCAAGAGTACGACGTCCCATCGCACCTTTTCGTGCTGCTGCAATCGGATAATCTTGATAGTCAAGCAGTGCATCAAGTGCACGAACGGCAAGCGCGGCTAACTCTTCTAATTCATCAAGGTTGTCAATTGCCCCTAAGTTAAAAGCAGACAGTGTACAAAGTGCGATTTCGCCTTCTTCATCATTGATATTGTTCAATGGTTTAGTTGGTAAGGCAATTTCTAAACACAGATTCGATTGGCGCACCGGCGCAACTTGAGGATCGAATGGGCTGTGAGTATTACAGTGATCAACGTTCTGGATATAGATACGGCCAGTTGAAGCACGCTCTTGCATCATTAATGAAAATAGCTCAACCGCTTTAATGCTCGATTTACGAACTTTTTCATCTTGTTCATACATCACATACAGACGTTCGAATTCGTTTTGATCTGCGAAGAAAGCTTCATATAGACCCGGAACATCGGATGGGCTGAACAGCGTGATATCTTGGTTTTTGATCAGGCGTTCATACATTAATTTATTGAGTTGTACGCCATAATCCATATGACGAACACGGTTACCTTCGACACCACGGTTGTTTTTCAGGACTAATAAACTTTCAACTTCCAAGTGCCACAACGGGTAGAACAGAGTTGCTGCACCACCACGGACACCGCCTTGTGAGCAAGACTTCACGGCAGTTTGGAAATGCTTATAGAAAGGAATACAACCCGTATGGAATGCTTCACCACCACGTATTGGACTACCTAATGCACGAATTTGACCAGCATTTATACCAATACCGGCACGTTGAGAGACATATTTAACAATAGCGCTTGAGGTTGCATTAATGGAGTCCAAACTATCGCCACACTCAATCAGCACACAAGAACTGAATTGGCGGGTAGGCGTACGTACACCCGCCATAATTGGGGTTGGTAGCGAAATTTTAAAGGTTGAAGTCGCATCATAGAAACGACGAATATAGTCAAGGCGTGTCTCTTTTGGATAATCAGAGAATAAGCATGCCGCAACTAAAATATATAGAAACTGTGCACTTTCATAAATTTCACCGGTGACACGGTTTTGTACCAAATACTTACCTTCAAGTTGCTTGACGGCAGCATAGGAGAAATTCATATCACGCCAATGGTCAATAAAGCCATCCATTTGCTCGAACTCTTCTTGGGAGTAGTCTTCCAGCAAATGCTTATCATATTTGCCCATTTCAACAAGGCGTGTGACATGTTTTAGCAGCGTTGGCGGCTCAAATTGGCCATAGGCTTTTTTGCGCAGATTAAATATCGCGAGGCGTGCCGCGAGATACTGATAATCAGGAGTTTCACCAGTGATTAGATCAGCGGCTGCTTTGACCATCGTTTCATGAATATCAGAAGTTCGGATCCCATCATAAAACTGAATCTGTGAACGTAACTCCACCTGTGAAACAGATACGTTACTCAGACCTTCTGCGGCCCAGGTTATTACCTTGTGGATTTTATCGAGATCAATACGTTCTTTATGTCCATCACGTTTTGTGACTAACAGACTCTGGTTCATGAGCAAGTATACCTTGGTTGAATTACATAATTGTATATTACTAACGCAAAAAACTCATAGATTAACTCCATGAGAATTGTAGTGTTAGTTTTGAATTACATACTATATGTAGTGGTTTATTGATTTTGCTATAACAAGATAATGTTAATGTGCACTTTTAGCAAGTGTACAAATCTGAGTCTTCTGTGGATAACTGTAGGGATAAAAAAAACAACCATGTCGGTAAGCTGCATCATAAAAGGCATTCTATAAATCGTAGCTGGCGACATGGCGATTAAAATTAATTTTGTAAAAGTAGATCGATTGCTGATTTCTTAAACGTAACGCTTGCTATTTATTCGCTGATTGTATGGAGCATATAATTAACATCTACATTTGGGCCTAAATAGAATTTATCTTTAAGGGGATTGTAATGTAAGCCAATGATATGTTTGTCTTTTAATTTAGTTCCATCAACCCAGCTAATTAATTCTGATGGGCGAATAAATTTGTTTACATCATGGGTACCTTTAGGAACCATTTTCATAATATATTCAGCACCAACGACAGCCATTAACCATGCTTTTTTATTACGATTGATAGTTGAGAAAATGACATGTCCACCCGGCTTAACTAATTTAGCACAAGCACGAACGACTGATTGTGGGTCCGGTACATGCTCTAACATTTCCATGCAGGTAACAATATCATAAGTCTGTGGATATTTATCAGCATGCTGTTCAACGGTTTCTTGAACATATTCAACGGGAATTCCTGATTCTAATGAATGTAAACGAGCAACCATTAACGGGTCTGCACCCATATCAAGTCCTGTTACATTTGCTCCTTCGCGAGCCATACTTTCGGATAAAATTCCACCACCACAGCCAACATCCAATATTTTTTTACCGAATAAACCATCTGCACGTTGCATGATATAGTTAAGACGAAGAGGGTTTATGCGGTGAAGCGGTGCAAACTCACCTTCCAAATCCCACCAGCGAGAAGCAATAGCTTCAAATTTCTCAATTTCCTGCTTATCGACGTTTTGATATGCTTGGGTTGAAGTATCATTCATGAGTGGAGCTCCTGTTCCTTGAAGAAGTGTCCGTGGCTTAGTCGTTTATAATCGTCATACATTTGATTACATGGCATGAGTTGTATTTCGAACATTCAAGTGGCATTGATGTTGACTGTATTCAAATCGATAAGTCACATAGTGAACCTATATTGTTTAACGATATGTTTATTGATTGCCTACATGCTGTTCAAATTATTTTGTATATAGTGGCCAAAAAACGTTTTTTGTTGCTCTTACGTAATAAAACTAAGGCATACGGACACATAAAGACATTTTTCCGGTATTATACATCGCTTGAAAGACAAATACCCACTTCTCATTTTTTTTATTAAATTGGTGAATTGTGGTATAGTTCTAAGCCTTTGAATCCGAAGTTATGAGGGATAGTGGTTCCATGAGCGACATTGCCAGAGAAATCACACCAGTCAATATTGAAGAAGAACTTAAAAGTTCGTATTTGGATTATGCGATGTCCGTTATTGTTGGACGCGCACTTCCAGATGTTCGAGATGGACTGAAGCCAGTGCACCGCAGAGTTCTATTTGCGATGAATGTATTGGGAAATGATTGGAATAAACCCTATAAAAAATCTGCCCGTATAGTCGGGGACGTTATTGGTAAATACCATCCACATGGTGATAGCGCTGTTTATGAGACAATAGTTCGTCTTGCTCAGCCTTTCTCTATGCGTTATATGCTGGTAGATGGTCAGGGGAACTTTGGTTCAGTTGACGGAGATTCCGCAGCTGCAATGCGTTATACGGAAATCCGTATGGCGAAAATTGCCCATGAGTTGCTAGCGGATCTTGAAAAAGAGACCGTAAATTTCGTCCCAAACTATGATGGTACAGAGCAAATTCCAGAAGTTATGCCGACAAGAGTTCCGAACCTTTTGGTTAACGGTTCTTCAGGTATTGCTGTCGGGATGGCAACTAACATTCCTCCTCACAACTTAGGGGAAGTGATTAGCGGTTGCCTAGCTTATATAGAAGATGAAGATATTAGCATCGAAGGTTTGATGGAGCACATCCCAGGGCCTGATTTCCCGACTGCTGCCATTATTAATGGCCGTCGTGGCATTATCGATGCATATCGCACAGGCCGCGGTAAAGTGTATATTCGTGCACGTGCTGAAGTTGAAGTTGACGAAAAGGGCCGTGAAACGATTATCGTTCACGAAATTCCTTATCAAGTTAACAAAGCACGTTTGATTGAGAAAATTGCTGAGCTTGTCAAAGAGAAACGTGTTGAAGGGATCAGTGCATTACGAGATGAATCAGATAAAGATGGCATGCGTATTGTTATTGAAATCAAACGTGATGCAGTTGGGGAAGTCGTTCTAAACAATCTTTATTCCCTGACGCAACTTCAAGTTTCTTTTGGTATTAATATGGTGGCCCTGCATCAAGGCCAACCAAAAATACTAAACTTAAAAGACATTATTGCTGCATTTGTACGCCACCGCCGTGAAGTGGTAACTCGTCGTACGATTTTCGAACTACGTAAAGCTCGTGACCGTGCTCATATCTTAGAAGCATTAGCTGTTGCATTAGCCAATATCGATCCAATTATCGAACTTATTCGTAAAGCATCAACGCCTGCGGAAGCAAAAGCGGGTTTGATCGCACAATCTTGGAATCTTGGCAATGTCGCTGCAATGCTTGAGCGCGCAGGTGATAACGCTGCACGCCCAGAGTGGCTCGAAGATCAATTTGGTGTTCATGATGGAAAATATTTCCTGACCGAGCAACAAGCTCAGGCTATTCTGGATTTACGCCTACAAAAATTGACGGGTCTTGAGCACGAAAAACTGCTGGAAGAGTACCGTGACCTTCTGAAACAAATCGAAGAGTTATTGTATATTCTGCGCAGTCCTGAGCGCTTAATGGAAGTCATTCGTGAAGAGCTTGAAGCGATCCGCGATATTTATAACGATGCTCGTCGTACCGAAATCACTGAGAATACAGCTGATATCAATATCGAAGATTTGATTAGCCAAGAAGATGTGGTTGTTACTCTATCTCACCAAGGTTATGTGAAGTATCAGCCATTGACTGATTACGAAGCTCAACGCCGTGGTGGTAAAGGTAAGTCGGCGGCACGAATTAAAGAAGAAGACTTTATTGAACGCTTGCTCGTGGCAAATACGCATGACACTATTTTGTGCTTCTCTAGCCGTGGCCGCTTGTATTGGATGAAAGTTTACCAGTTACCAGAAGCCAGCCGTGGTGCACGCGGACGTCCAATTGTCAACCTGTTGCCACTTGAGCCAAACGAGCGTATTACAGCTATTTTACCAGTACGAGATTATGAAGAAGGCTATTTTGTCTTTATGGCAACCGCGAGCGGTACTGTGAAGAAAACGCCTCTACAAGATTTCAGCCGTCCAAGAAGTGCTGGTATTATTGCTGTTAACCTTAATGAAGGTGATGAACTGATTGGTGTTGATTTAACCAATGGTTCGAACGAAGTTATGTTGTTCTCCGCGCAAGGTAAGGTTGTTCGTTTTGCTGAAGATGCGGTTCGTGCAATGGGACGTACTGCAACTGGAGTTCGTGGTATTCGTTTAGTGGATGAAGATAAAGTAGTTTCACTCATTATTCCACGTGGTGAAGGTCATATCTTAACTGTTACCGAAAATGGTTATGGTAAGCGTACTGCGGAGCAAGAGTACCCAACAAAATCGCGCGCGACTCAAGGGGTTATCTCCATAAAAGTCAGCGAACGTAATGGTAATGTGGTTGGTGCAATTCAAGTAGATGAAACTGACCAAATTATGATGATTACAGATGCAGGTACATTGGTTCGTACTCGTGTTTCTGAAGTCAGCGTCGTCGGCCGTAATACTCAGGGCGTCACTCTGATTAGAACAGCTGAAGATGAAAAAGTGGTTGGTTTACAACGTGTAGCCGAAACAGAGGATGATGAAAACTCTGATGAAGATGGTGTGATTGATGCATCAAATGTTGATACTGATACCAACATGCCTGAGTAAACACTCAGGCTATTAATGTGACGGGCGGGTTACCGCCCGTTTTGCTATCTAGCTATCAAGAGTTCTTAGCGTTATCGTTTTTTATATGTAGTATCGGGTATACTCGATGATAGTTACGTAGCCTGTGTAGGATAGAGCTTGAGATATTTACCGTCATTTAGAACATCACTACGATTATCCCGTGATTTATTCCGTATACTCGGATTAATGTTATGGGGAATGGGTGTTTTTATTACTTTATTTTTCCTGTACACCCAATTCAATGAAACAAAGTCGGATATTCGACAGCAGTTCTATTCTAGCTTCGAGCATATGCAATCGTTCATTCTCCAAACAGATACAACATTACGCTCTATCCAATTAATGACTGAACAGCATCGAGCACAGCTTGAAAATAAACCGAATTATGTCTCTTTGCCTATTAGCGCACAATACTCCTATTATTCATTATCACCAGAAGCGGATTGTGAATATTTTAAAAAACAGGCTGAGAGTTATTTCGCTGCATTTGAACAATTGGTTTACTTTTGGAAGGATAGTATCGCCGCACCTCAAGGGTTAAATCATGTGTATTTGATAGGAGCAAGAAGCCATTGTATGGTCGATTTTCCTATTCGTACGACGGTATCCGATATTGAAATGCTCAAAAAAATAGGAGATGAAAACGTTAGGTCTTATCAAAGTTTAAAATTACAAGGACAAGAACGAAGCTTGTATACTATTGTTCATGGCGCTCAAACAGATTCAGGACAGCTTTATCTTATCCAACCAATTTATAAGGAAGAGCAGTTAGAGGGATTTATTGGTTTAGAGCGAACGGTGAATTTAACCCAATTCAATCAACGCTATAATAAGGCAATCGAGGTTGTTGTCGTTAATTCTTATAATCAGCCTGTTCTATTTTATCCGTCAGATTCAAATCAAAAAAATTCAAGCTTATTGTCTATCTCTGAGTCTAGTTTTTTTGGTTTTAATTCGGATTATTCAAAGCTTATTTTTAAAAAACGGTTAACTCCGTCATTAATGACGTTAATTTATGCTATACCAACGAGTGAAATACTTTCAGGACTCAAGGTTTCAATATTTTACAGTGTTGCCATTAATATTTTTACGGGCTGCTTAATTTTCTTCTTGATTTGGTTGTTAGAAAGGAAAATGCTGGTGCCAGCGGCAAATACCGCTATTCGTCTTGAAGAACATGAGCAATTTAACCATAAAATTGTTGCTTCTGCACCCGTCGGTATCATTATCTTAAGGCTAAGTGATGGCGGAAATATTCTAAGTAATGAACTTGCACATGATTATTTTCGTTTATTAAGTGAAGATGATAAACAACGTATCCTCACAATTATTCGACAAAAATCGAGCAATTATATTGATGTCGTGACAAGCAGTAATACACATTTACAAATAAGCTTCGTAAATTCGCGTTATCAAAATGAAGACGTAGCGATTTGCGTGTTAATTGATATTAGTATCCGCGTACAAATGGAAAAATCCTTACAAGATGTTGCTGATGCGGCTGAGCAAGCTAACCATGCGAAATCGATGTTCTTAGCAACAGTAAGCCATGAATTACGTACCCCATTATATGGAATTATAGGTAATATCGAGTTATTACAGCGAATTGAATTGTCTGATAAAGCTAACCGTTTAGTCTCTACAATGGATAATTCTTCGTCACTGTTATTGCAGATCATCAGTGATATATTGGATTTTTCAAAAATTGAATCTAAGCAGCTTACAATTGAAAATAAACTATTCAATTGTCGCGATGTTTTTGCGTTTGTGTTGGCTAACTATCTTCCTTTAATTGCTAAAAAACAGATCGCACTTTATTCATATATTGAACCTAATATTCCAGATTTACTGTTTAATGATGCTGTTAGATTGCAGCAAGTTATCTCCAATATTGTCAATAATAGTATTAAATTTACAGATTCAGGTTTTGTTTTCTTTTATGTTTGGCGTGATGAAAATTATTTAAAGATTGAAATTAAAGATTCTGGCATAGGAATGTCACAAGCAGTTGTTATACAGTTATTTGATCCATTCTTCCAAGTTTATGACCAAAACAATGTGGGTCATAAAGGTACTGGTTTAGGCTTAGCAATCTGCGAAAAATTAATTAATTTGATGGACGGTGATATCGAAGTTAACTCTCAAACAGGGTTAGGGAGTTCTTTTATTATCCGTATTCCTCTTTATGGTCAAAAATATATAGAGCACGTTATTCCTGAATATCGATCTCATTATCGAATTGCGATTGCTTGTCAAAACAATTTCTTAGACAACTTTTTAGTTAGATTACTCAAGCATAACGGCTTTTTGGTCTTTTCTGAAAAAAACATAGATAAAACGATAAGTTATGATTTGTTTATTACTGATAGTTCCATGATTAATGATGTGAATGCACAAAATGAAATTCGGCTTAGTAGTTTATATGTTGGCGATTTACGAGAAATTTCATTAAATAAATGGCTATACAATACTTATCAAAATGAAAAGTTGCCTATCGTCATTGATAAAATCATTTCAAGAACAATGGTAGGGCAGTTGCAACCACAAAAAGAAAATAATAATAAAGTTAGTTCTCAAGAAATAGATTGTTCATTAAGTTCTTATCAGGTGTTGATTGTGGATGACCATCCGATCAATAGAATGTTGCTTAGCGACCAAATTTCAAGTATCGGTTTTAGTACTAGTAGTGCGGTTGATGGCCTTGATGCTTTGAAATATATGGAAAATCATGTCATTGATATTGTTTTAACGGATGTGAATATGCCAAATATGGATGGTTATGAATTGGCAAGTGCATTACGTAAAGCGGGTTATACTTTACCTATTATTGCATTGACTGCAAATGCGATGGCAGAGGAAAAACAACGTTGTATCAATGCGGGGATGAATGACTGTTTATCTAAACCGACAAAGATTAGTACGTTAAAAGAAGCATTATTGAAAAATTTCAGCTAAGATTGTTTACTGAAAATAAAAAGAAAAACCCGTTTTACAGGGTTTCTCTTCATAACATAAATACCATCCATCGATTAATCAGGCGATGAGTTATCTATGCTGACAGAAGATAAGTAGTTAAGTAACGCGATATCATTGTCGACTCCGAGTTTTAACATTGCCGATTTTTTCTGACTACTGATAGTTTTAATACTACGGTTCAGTTTTCTCGCGATTTCAGTAACTAAAAAACCTTCTGCAAAAAGGCGTAATACTTCGCTTTCTTTTGGTGATAAACGTTTGTCGCCATAGCCACTAGCATTCACTTTTTCAAGTAGTTTACTGACACTTTCAGGTGTGAATTTTTTGCCTTTTTGTAATGCAGCTAACGCTTTTGGTAAGTCAGCTGGAGCCCCTTGCTTCAGTACAATTCCTTCAATATCTAACTCAAGAATGGCACTTAAAATTGCGGGGTTATTATTCATTGTTAGGACAATGACAGAAAGGTCAGGATAATGACGTTTGATATATTTAATCAATGTAATGCCATCACCGTATTTATCACCAGGCATAGATAAATCAGTAACTAAAACATCGGCATTCAGGCGTGCTAAATTATTAATTAAGGATGTGGAGTCTTCAAATTCGCCAACGATATTGACCCATTCAATCTGTTCGAGTGACTTTCTAATACCGAAAAGAACAATAGGATGATCATCGGCAACAATGACATTTAGGTTATTCATATTATTGGTTACCTTCTGGCATTAGTTTTCTTACTGAGATATCCAGCTCTCTAATGCAATTACTTATTTTTATGCTGTTTTCTTCTGCTATGTAAAGTTCCAAGTCTTCACAAAGCTTATGAAGGAAACCAAAATCTAGCATAGCAAAAACTCCTTTTAAACGATGTGCTGTGTTTTTCAATTCGGTCAAATCCTCAACACTTTCGCTATTATACAGTTTATTAATATCTATCGGTACTGTTGTTATGAACAAATCTTTATAATCACTATTTGATAGAATATTTTGATAAGTATGAAGCATTCTTACCATCGACTCATCACTTATTGAGGCAAAATCTTGATTATCGGATGAAACTGAGTCTATGGAGCCTAAATTTGTATCTTCAGCTTCAGAATTTTCAATAAGTAAAGATATAGCATTAATCAGCTCATCTGCAAAGTTATAGTTAACCTCAAGGTGCCGCGATGTGATCGAGTTAATTCCAGCCACTGTCCCAGAAATTTTTATGATATTTTTAAATTGATTATCATTATTATCAGTAATCAATAAGTCCCAATCAGAATGTGGTGAGCTTTCATGCAAATTCAGAAATTCAGCGCCGTAATTAGATAATATATTTCTAACAATTTTGGATGCATCAATATTATGAATTGCTAAGCGAATATAGATGTCTTCAAGTAATTTAGGATAACTACCCGTAATGTTTGTAGATTTTGCTGGTAGTGTTATTTGATAATGAGAGCCTATTGTGGGGCTGCTATTGATAGTAAAAGTTCCGTTCATTTTTTTACTAATTACTCGGCATAAATAAAAAGCGATACCTGAGCGAGTAAACTGTGAAGCATTTAAGACTTGACCTGAGAATGGATGTTGTAGGTTATTCAGCTCTTGGCTGGTTAGACCTATTCCGCTATCTTTGATATCAATAATGATGGCTTTTATATCAGCCTGATAGTTAAGGTGAACTGATATTTTACCGAATGAAGTAGTATCAATAGAGTATTCAAATATAAGTTGTAATAAATGTTTAAGGTGAGTTGAATCTAAAGAGAATAAGGAATCTACATTGATATTATTATGAAAGTAAAGTGAAAGTCCTTTGTTCCTGAGTCGATAAAGGTTTTGTTTTAAAAATTGATTTAATAGTAAACTCACCGAAATTCTATCGGCGTTGAGTCGAGCTGTTGGCGATTCCAGCGTATTTAATAGATTAATATTATTAAACCAACGATTAATATGTCCAGTTTGTATTATTATTTGGTCGATATAGGTTTGCTTTTCTTCTTCCGGCGCGTTAGATAGCTTGTCAATCGCTTTGCTCATCTCTAGTAATGATGGTTGAATTTCACTTTGCATATTTTCAAACACAACTTTTCTGAGTTGAATATTTTTATTATATTCACGATTAACGAGTTCTTGGCGCCGTTGAGTCAATGCTTCTTTATCTTTATCAATAACAATAAATAGGTAAGTATCCTCTAACATATCGATATTGATAAGGATTATCTCATAGACGTTATTTTCAATTGAGACTTGAATCATGTCATGATTTTTTGTCGCCATTTCTTTGATATGACTGAGATCCATAGAAGGTAATAATGCGTTTGCTGGAGCATTACCCAATAGTTTTTTGTTGTTTGTGAAGTCGTAAACCAAGACGCCATAACTAATATTGTTAATAATGTCATGGTTAAGTGTTTCTTTAAATTTCAGCTCATGCTGCATCGCTGTGTTAGGTGAAATGATACGTTTACGAATAAATATACTGGTAAAAAACAATAGTAGTATCACCACAAGCATGCAGACTAGTAGTGCTAGGTTATATCCAATGATCCCAATAACAAGATCTTTTAAAGAGACACGATAATAGACTTGATAATTACTGCCCTCGATCGTCTGACTAAAAACTAAATTGGCACCACGCATTTCAAAATTTGCTTCTTTACTATTGGCACTATTGCGGGGAGATATCGAAATATTATCGCCTTTCAAATTAAATGGCATAGCTGAATTGATAGAAATATCAAAAGAGATCACGCTGGTTAATTGACCAGGAGAATTAAACATAAGCCGGTAGGTATAATAATAGATATTGTTTGGCGTCAACTTTTGCAGATTTGATATCCATTCGCGTCTATCTAACAGTGTTGACTGCGTTAACATGTCAGCCCGTTTTTCTTCAGCGGTGAGTATTAGATAACTTTCTTTATAACGTAGATCAGGTCTCATAATAGAGTGAGTGGTGACTAAGATAAGTGTGTTATCAGAACCATTGAGATAATACATCGAATTAAATTCATTGCGAGCACCCCAAACTATTTCCATATAGTCTGCAAGCTTACTTGCCAGAATGGTATTTTGAGGTTTATCGCTACCAAATAAAATGGCATCAATAGTTTGATTCGAGCTACTAAGCCAATAAACATCGTTACGGATTTTGGTCAGAGGGGAGGTTACAGTAGAGGAAACTTTGTTTGGCTTCTGATTGGTCATTTTATACATTAAATTCGCTTGATAGCGGTAATCCTCTATTTGATATGCGAATTGTTTTGCCATTGTACTAAGAGCAGCTTCACGGCTAAGTTTCCATGCATGATAAGAGTTATATAGCGAAAGCGAAAACATCACCACAAGTAGTAGGATTAGGACATAAAATAAGCGTAAAAGCAGCGTCGTTTTTAATAGCGATTGTCTGTACATATTGTGGTGGACTGTCCTGTCGGTAAAAAATAGATTAATTGATTAAAAATCATACGTCTATAAAACGAGAAGACACCGATTTTGCACAGATATTAACACTTTTCTTATGAAATAGAGAGTAATTGAGTGAAGATTAGCCAAACAGCATAAAAAAATCATTTTTTTTGCTTTCAAGGGTAGACAAGTAGTCATGATTCCTCCATAATCGCGCCCCATGGAAGGATGGCCGAGCGGTCGAAGGCAGCGGTCTTGAAAACCGCCGATGGGTAACCATCCTAGAGTTCGAATCTCTATCCTTCCGCCATATTAGCCGGCTTAGCTCAGTTGGTAGAGCAACTGACTTGTAATCAGTAGGTCACCAGTTCGACTCCGGTAGCCGGCACCAAATAAGAACCCGTTATCTCTCAACCAGATAGCGGGTTTTTTCTTGCTTGTAATTCATGTCATTTAACAGCCTCTAGTAGTTGATGGGACATATTTGGGACATCATCAGCAAAGAGGGCGTCTATTTTAAGTGCGTGCTCTTTTAAGTGGGAAGGAGCCAAGTGAACATATCGCCTGACCATTTCTATGTTTTCCCATCCGTCCATTTTTTGTAGTGCAGACAATGGCACTCCAGCCTGAACTAACCAACTTGCCCAAGTATGCCTTAAGTCATGAAAGCGAAAGTTTGTTATTCCAATCTTGAGAAGACCAGTTTTCCAAGCAGTATTATCATCAACGCTCATTTTCCTTACTTTTCCAGTAGGGCTACCGTCCGATCAATGCCAAGCTTCAGTGTGAACAAAATATATTGCTGATGCTTTCCTATCTGTATTCGCAATACTTTGCATACTGTTTTGTTTAGAGCGACACCGATAGCCTTCCCTCCTTTTACGTCTTCCGAATGGATCTAAGCATTCAAATGAAGTTATTTTATTTACTATTATCCGTATTCTTAGAATCAGGCTTTGTTTAAACTTGCGGATCACTCTCAGAAAAACTCGTTCGGAGGGACAAAATAAAAGAGACAGGGGAGAGATTCATGAACAACGAAGAGGGATTATGAGAGGTGAAAAATCAGATTATAATGTGCTTGATAAGGATTAATCATGAGGGTTTGATTTTCGAGCTAGAATTATTTTATCAGCTAATTAATTTGCCTCATCAACTAGTGCAGAAAGATTGTGATCCGTTAATAGGTTGTCTAAAACGCGGTTTAAATAAATATTGTTTTTTCAAGCCAACCTTGAGTCGATAGTATCGTATCTATCATTTTATAAACTGTATCCGCTAATTAAAATAGAATTTTCAATAAAAAACATCTTCTATCAGGACATCATGATAAAGGTAATATTTTAATTTTGATAATGGAATAAGATTTTTTCACTTATTTTAATACACATTTAAGTTATATCGCCTAATAACTTACTTAATGATCTTATCGCTGCAATTGCTATATCTTTATTTTCATCTTTACATAGAGATAATAGTTTTTTAATTACTTCAGGATGCTCGGCAGCAGATTTAATGTCACCAATAGAAGAAATTAAAGTTATTTTTATTATGTCATTGTTATTATGGCTATTTAATAAGCTTAATAATGAGTTCACTACTGTTATTTGAAATCCCATCACTTATCCTTTTGATTTATATCCCATTAATGTAAACATCAATATTAGTAATTATTTATATTCTATACAATCTATCTGCATGGCTCCATAAATAAATTAACTGAAATTACTGTTAGGCAATAAATAAAACAATACTACTTATTTGAGTTTGGTAGGCGTGTTTTTTAAAAACAAACAGCTATTATCTGTGGTTTTTAAATTTATCAAACTAATATTACAGAGTGTAATAAAGTGGTGTAAAACGTAAGTTACTAGGTTCTGTTGGTTTATTTAATTAAGCTTAAGTGTTTTTAAGTAATTTTTTAGTAGTTTATGATTTTGGGGTTTAGATAATGGAATAGAAAGCTTGATTTGGGTTTTCATTCACTTTCAATGAATTGAATTTTTAGATGTTTTTCGGTTTATCATTATATGGTTGATAAATATAATGATCAAAATTAGCGAAGGGGATATTACAAATGTACAAAATTAAAAATTATGATGGTAATTAAATTGATTGAGTGGAAATCAGTCGACTAAAATTATTTTTTACTCATGGCAACTTGATAAGCGCGACTATTTATTTGAATCAAGGCACTTTTTTTGTAGGTTAAGCAATGCATGTTGTGGCATCGGGGCCGTTAACATTAAGTTATATTCCTTACATTCATTGGTCTGTTCGTTCTGTTTAATTTTGGTAGATGTACATCCTGTGAGTACTATAAAAAGACATAAGTGGATGATTATTCTCATGGAAATCCTCAATCATTGTAATCTGTGTTTTAATTTAGCATTAACTATTAGCTCAATACTATCATTTTTGCTATCTAATTATGGTGAGTATATTTTTATGAAACTCATTAATAAGAAATTTCTGAAATCTCATTCATTGTTAATTGCTCTTAACCCTAACATACATCAGTTATTAATATTCATATATAATTACCTGTGGTCAAAGATTCAAAATCCTTCTCAGCCTCCTTTGGGCAAGACATTTGCGCGATTATATTCTTAGATGAAACTTCATTTTGTTAGGCTATTTTTTCATTTGAAAATTTATCATTTCTATTGTTAATCAAATGAATTAATTAAAATAAATTGATAATCAATCACATAAGCTTGCTGAATTATGCTAAATTAATACTATATAGCTACTTGAGACCCAAAGGGAGAATTAATGTATTCGTTTATTAAAAAAATGATATTTGAAAATTTCACAGTAAAAAAAGATATAAAAAATCTTGATTCCCAAGAGAAGGCATTATTGATTTATTTTTTGCATTCAAGGTACAAAAAAAGAAAGATACGGCTCTATAAAGATGCGTCGAAAAGGCTTATTGATAAGGGCATACTTAAGGTTGTTGACTCTGAGGTAAAGCCTGGGAATAAGTTAGTTAAGATATCTGACAAATATTATTCAGCATTGAAAAATAACTTGTAACTTAATCCATCATTGGTGACAGTTATTCGAGTGACTGCTAAAGCATTCAATATCATTTATTGGATGGTAGCGGTTGGAGTATTATGATTTCATCATTCAACAGCTGTTCTTACGTATCCAATAACACAATATCAAATGATAATGAGATATGCTGCCAAGCAGTGTCAATTTGTGTGAATATGAGCCTTATGTTATCAGTTTATTTACAATCCTCTACCATATATCTTGAGTCATACTAACTATGCTGTATGTCGGTACAGATAGCGCACAATAAATAGTATTCAATTAATGATGAAATATAAACATTCTCAAGAGAGAATCGCTGCCAAATAATCAGTTTTTTCCCTGTAGCTCATATGGTTTATCTATTGTATAGTGAAATTGTTCAGATTATTTTTACGTCAAAATTAACTCAAGGAGTTAGGAATGAGTGATTCTCTAAACATTGAAGCATGGGCTAAAACCAGAGAAACATCTATTGAAATCGCTGAAGCTATTTTTGAATTAGCTAATAATGATGAAATTTTAGCGGAAAAAATTTGGGAAGAAGGTTCTGATGAAGTGCTTCCATTAGCGTTTGCGAAAACTAAAGCAGATAGGTTGTTTTGGGGTGAAGAAACCATTGAAAGACAAAATGTATAGATAATATTTGTTGCCCCGCATAGATATAATGTGGGGTATTTCCTCGTGTGACTTCCCTCGAATTACCATATCAGCTATACCAGCAATTGTTTTGGCGGCATAACGAAGATAAGAGATTCGGCTCATATTTCTCGGCTATTGTGTGCCTTGTATGACCTCATAGCAAAACACCGAGACGAGCCCGGTGTTTAATAAGATGAATAGCTTATGAATAATTAAAAAGTTTTCTCATATTCGAGAGCTTTTTTCTCATCATAATTATGTTCCCATTTAGCCACTACAAGTGCAGCAAGCGCATTACCAACAACGTTTAATGCAGTACGTGCCATATCCAGTATGCGGTCAACACCAGCGATGAAGGCTAACCCTTCAAGAGGAATACCCACGCTCCCTAAGGTAGCCAGCAGAACAACAAAGGAGACACCGGGAACACCAGCAATACCTTTCGAGGTGATCATCAAGGTAAATACCAGAATTAGTTCTTGGCCAATAGAAAGTTCAATACCATATAGTTGGGCTATAAATATTGCGGCAATACTTTGATAGAGTGTAGAACCATCAAGGTTAAACGAGTAACCAATAGGGATAACAAAACTGGTTACGGATTTAGGCGCACCGTATTTTTCCATTTTATCCATGATTCTAGGTAATACTGTTTCAGAACTTGCTGTTGAGTAGGCGAGTAACAGTTCGTCTTTTAATATTCTCATCAACATAAAAATGTTGATTTTGCAGTAGCGAGCAACAAGTCCTAACACCACGACAGCAAAGAACAGAATGGCGCAGTGAACTAAAATAACCAATTTTAACAATGGTACAAGCGATGCAAAGCCAAAGTTAGCGACAGTCACAGAGATCAGTGCAAATACCCCTACAGGTGCATACATCATGATCATATTAGTGACACGGAACATAGTTTCAGAGAAAGTTTGCATAACGTCTAGCAATGGTTGTTTTTTCTCTTTTGGTAATGAAGATAGTCCTAAACCAAATAACACGGCGAAAAAGATCACAGGTAACATGTCACCGCTTGCCATAGAAGCAAAGATATTGCTGGGTACCATTGTTAGGATTGTGTTGATAATGCCAGAAGGGTGACTTTCAACTTCTTGTGTCGTTCTTTCATATTGTGAAATATCAACCTGAGTCAGTTGCGACATATCGATACCGACACCAGGTTGGAAAATATTGGCGAAACTAATACCGACAACAATCGCAATCGTGGTAATTATCTCGAAATAGAGAATAGTTTTAAAGCCTAATGAGCCGAGCTGTTTAGTATTTCCGACGCCAGCAATCCCAACAATTAATGTTGAAATAACAATCGGCACAACAATCATTTTAATTAATTGTATAAATATTTTACCTGCGGGAGATAATATATTTGATATTAACCAATCTTTATATTCTACACTTTCGTGCAATAACGCACCTACAATAACCCCTAAAATAAGCGCTACCAATATTTGCCACCCTAGGCCAAATTTAAATGTTTTCTTCGTTGAAATGTTGTTTGAAGTCATAATGGAATCTCAATTATATTAATAATTTTTATGTTTGTATTTTTTCTATGACAAATTTTATAACGAATAATCGCTAAAACTACAACCATTAGATCGAGGAAATTGAACCATTTTGGCAAGTTAATGATCTGTGCAAGGTAAATTTGTAGAGTTTTTGTATGTTTTTGTAACAAAATGGTACGATAATGTGCTTTTAAGGTTTTAGATATTTAATTTCTTAGTTGATAGTCGAAATGGTTAATATTAATTAATTGTTGCTATTGTGTTTGCTGAATGTTAATTCTTGCTTAAAAAGCAATCAAATAAAGTAAGGTAAATTTACTCGATAAAAAGCTATTTATTTTACCCTAAAAAGGTAATAGCTCATTATAAGGTGGATTTTTAGCGATATATTTCACTAAGAGTAAGGAGTGAATAAAGGGAGTGAATATGTTTTCACTAAATATGAAAGGCTTTATAGTTTTATTTACTAACGCTATTCTTTATATTGCGAACAGAATTGTGTATCAGAGTTAATATTGTGAGCAGTGTGAGAACGTTTTAGAATATATCATTATAGTTGGTGAGATACTTTACTATTGATTTGGTTCAATCACACAATTTAACCTGAACTGGTGAATTTATCAGCTAACTGCATATGAATTATTTAGATGAAACGATGATATCAGGCAGAATAACCTGTTTGACTACGTTTATAAGCTGCAAGTAAAGTTCGTTCAGATAAATCTAAATAGCGGCTTAATTCTTCCGCGGCCTCTTGATTTAGCCCTGCATCCAATAAACTTAAAATAGATTGGTTTTTGTCGATATAGGGAGCATAGAGAATTTTAGGGTCATTGAGGTGCCCAAATGCTAATCGTAATTCGGCGGCAACATTTCGATATAGCTTAATGAGGCGTTCACTATCTGACAATTCGACAATTGCCGTATGAAACTTCATATTCGCCGTACCAACACCTACCCAGTTTTCAATTTTCTCTTGTTCACGAGCATCACAAACTGCCTGCTTCATCTTTTGTACAGCAGGATGCATTGCATAAGCATTTCTCAACGAATCACATTCAAGTAATCGACGTACTTGGAAAATATCGATAATGGCTGCCATATCCGGTATAGACACAAACACGCCCTTATTCGGTGCATAGGTGAGTAACCCTTCTTGAGTGAGCACTCTAAACACTTCACGCAATGTGTTCCGTGAAATTTCAAGTTCGTCACTTAAGGCTGCTTCGGATAAGCGTTGCCCCGGGCTAAGTTCGCCAATCGTGATCTTGTAGCGGATCGTCTCTGCAATCGTTACAGCTAAGGTTTGTGTAACTGGCTGTTTTGTCATAAATAAATTTTCTAAATTAAATAGCTAGCGAATTTTTCGCGTTATTAATGGTTATCTTCACATATTAGCTAAACCGCAGCAAGATTCCTTTTGGTGCATCGCCAGCATCAAAATATCCATTTGTGCACCAAAATGGTGAAAATAACATAAAGCCCATCCTCAACTAATGTTAATAAATTACATCATTTGTTAAATAAGTGATCAGCCTTTGACTTTTTGATCATGAAAAACGATTTTTATTGCTTGTTAATTCATCATTTCATATTAATTGTTCAACAATCTAAGGTTAATGAGTTAACAATAAAAAATATTAGTAGAACAATGGCACGATAATTGCCTTTGTAATCATCACAACATCAATAATTACAAAATAATCTAAAAAGGATTATGCATATGGCAGCTCAAGAAAACATTAACACAGCAGAATTTGTTAAAAAAAGACGTGCTTCACTTATTAGTGCAATCTTTTTAATGGCAACATCAGCAATCGGACCGGGCTTTATAACCCAAACTGCAACATTTACAGTCACACTTGGTGCAGCATTTGCCTTCGGGATACTTGCTTCGATCGTAATCGATTTTGTTGTGCAGCAAAATATTTGGCGTGTTGTCACATTGACTAAGATGCACTCTTCCGATATTGCCAATATAGCGATACCAGGGAGCGGATATCTTCTGGCAGTCTTAATTATTTTTGGCGGATTCATTTTTAATATCGGAAACATTGCAGGAGCAGGATTAGGATTAAATGCAATGGTCGGATTAGATCCCAAATGGGGTGGGTTGATAAGTGCGATATTAGCGATTTATATTTTCTCATCACGCAAAGCTAGCTCGTTTATTGATCGATTGATGATTGGCTTAGGTTTAGTGATGATTGGATTGACGCTATTTGTGGCTATTGTGTCTGATCCACCTGTCGGTGAGGCACTACGCCAAAGTGTTCTGCCAGATACCGTTGATTTTGCGATGATCACCACCATTGTTGGAGGAACGGTTGGCGGTTATATCTGTTATGCAGGCGCTCATCGGTTATTAGATAAAGGTACTGTTGGTGTTGAAAACATTCATGTGATTTCCAGCGCGGCAACTAAAGGGATCATTACCGTTGGTTTGATGCGTTATATTCTGTTTTTAGCGATTTTGGGCGTCGTTGCGAGCGGTGTCACTATTGATATCTCAGGTCAAGCTGCGAACCCAGCATCTCAAGCTTTCCAAGCAGCAGCAGGTAACGTCGGATTACGTATTTTTGGTTTAATTTTATGGGCAGCAGGTTTAACAAGTGTAATTGGTGCGGCTTATACTTCAATGAGTTTTCTCACTGCATTTAAGAAATCTATTACTCCAAGACAACGCGATATCGCTACCATAATTTTCATTGCGATTTCGTTAGCCATCTATTTGCTGATGGGAACTGCTCCAGCTGCATTACTTGTCTTCGCAGGTGGATTTAATGGGCTGATACTCCCTATCGGTTTAACTATCTTTGTCTATATCGGATGGAAACGTGCGGATTTGATGCCTGGGTATCGCTATCCCCGCTGGTTGTTGTGGTCTG
The DNA here is from genome assembly GCF_000314855.2 of Providencia burhodogranariea DSM 19968. Classification (GTDB taxonomy): domain Bacteria; phylum Pseudomonadota; class Gammaproteobacteria; order Enterobacterales; family Enterobacteriaceae; genus Providencia; species Providencia burhodogranariea. Next base: position 860,485 of record NZ_KB233222.1, read on the forward strand.
GCCTTATTACCTGTGTACTTACTTGGTATATGGCGGTGATGTCAGTCGAAGCTATCTTTAATTATTTGAAATAGAGGTCATAGAGAACAATGAAAAAAATCATCGATTTAAACAGTGACCTTGGAGAAAGTTTTGGGCAATGGCAAATGGGTAATGATGCAGCCATGCTCAACGTAGTCAGTAGTGCCAACGTTGCTTGTGGTTTTCATGCAGGATCACCTGAAGGTATTTTAAAAACGCTTAAGGCTGCGAAATCTAACAATGTAGTGATTGGTGCACATGTTGGTTACCCTGATTTAGTCGGATTTGGTCGTCGAAATATGGATGTTGCATCTGATGAATTAACCGCTGATGTGATCTACCAAATTGGCGCACTGAACGGTTTGGCGGCAGCTATTGGTAGTCAAGTCACTTATGTTAAACCTCATGGTGCATTGTATAACACAATAGCACACGATAAACGTCAAGCGATGGCAGTGATTGAAGCAATCAAAGCTATTGATTCAACATTAATTTTGGTTGCACTGGCGGGGTCACAATTGATTGAATGGGCACAGGAAAATGGTTTAACAGTAGTCGCCGAAGCCTTTGCCGATAGAGCTTACCACGCGGATGGAACCTTAGTTTCACGTAAACAAGCTGGTTCTGTATTGCATGATCCAGTTGAAGTTGCGCAACGGATGCTGCAATTAGTTAATGAAGGTGGCGTGATATCGATAGAAGGAAAATTTACCCCGATTGACGCTGGCTCAATTTGTGTTCATGGCGATAGCCCCGGAGCACTAGCAATGGCTCAACAAGTCCGTGAATTACTACAGCAAAATGGTGTTGAAATTAGTGCATTCGCAGGAGATAAATGATGACAGCATTATTTAAAGCTTCAAAAAAAGCGATTGCAGCTGCAAAAGCAGCAAGGGAAGAAATTCGTCAGGGATTTGATAAACCAACAGCGGGTTTAGCCCCTGGAATGACACAGGCCAATATGATTGCATTACCGCGTGATTGGGCATTTGATTTTTTACTTTATGCACAGCGTAATCCAAAAAGTTGTCCCGTATTAGATGTGTGTGAAGCGGGTAGTTGGAAAACTATTTTAGCGGAAGATGCTGATTTGCGAACAGATATTCCGCGTTATCGGGTATGGCGCGAAGGCAAGATGGTGGAGGAAATCACTGATGCAACAGCGATTTACCGTGAGCATCCTGACTTAGTCACATTTTTGATTGGTTGCAGCTTTACCTTTGAAACCTCAATGATGGAAGCGGGTATTGACGTACGCCATATCAGCGATAACACGAATGTACCGATGTATAAAACTAATCAGCTCTGTCGTCCCGCAGGGCGCTTACAAGGTGAATTAGTGGTTTCGATGAGACCGGTTCCTGCCAATCGTGTTGCGGATGCAGTCAGTATTACTGGGCGTTTTCCTTCAGTTCATGGTACGCCAGTGCATATTGGTGCACCCGAACAGCTGGGCATCACTGATATCATGCAACCCGATTTTGGCTCGGCTGTGCGTATTGACGAAGGTGAAATCCCCGTGTTCTGGGCTTGCGGTGTAACACCACAGGCAGCAGTAATGAAATCAGGTGTTCCATTCGCACTCAGTCATGCACCGGGGCATATGTTTATTACGGATGTACCTGATGCTGCTTACCATGTATAGGAGGGACTAATGCGATTTTTACCCGTCAATTTAAGTGCTTTTATGGTCGAGCTACAAAGTCTTGAAGAGACAATGGCTTTAACTGATTTGCTGCGCGATAAGTCACGAAAGTTTGCTATTGAAGAAATAACGCCTGCCGCAAGAACGGTGCTAGTACGCTTTAATCCAGCCATCACTGATGTGAATTCCTTGGTTAGGCAAATAGCTGCGCTTGATATATCAATTACTGATGTTAAATCCGGTCAACTCGTCACGATCCCTGTACATTATAACGGTGAAGATTTAGTGGAAGTTGCGGAATATCTTGGTATTTCAGTAGATGAAGTGATTAGAAGGCATACGAGTAATGAATATCAAGTCGCTTTTTGTGGCTTTGCCCCCGGTTTTGCTTATATGGTCTCTAAGAATGCTGAGCTTAATGTTCCGCGTAGGCAATCACCGCGTATTCGTATCCCTGCTGGCTCAGTGGCATTAGCTGGGGAGTTTAGTAGTATTTATCCGCAAGCTAGCCCAGGTGGTTGGCAGCTTATTGGTGTGACTGATACGGCAGTTTGGGATATCTACCGTGAAGAGCCAGCTTTGCTAAAACCGGGTTATCGTGTGAGCTTTGTCGATGCAAGCAAAGCCCCAGTTACACACAGTTTGCCTCGAACTAAAGCATCTCTGGAAGTAGTTGGACACCGTGAAGATATTACTGTGCTAGCAACAGGTTTACAGACATTATTACAAGATTCTGGGCGCATAGGGCAAGCCGCATTGGGAATTTCTGAGTCTGGAGCAATGGATAAAGGTGCCTTGCGTAGTGCAAACCGCCTTGTAGGTAATGCGATTAATGAGGTTGCCTTAGAGATCACACAAGGTGGTTTTAAAGCACAAGCCAATTGTTCAATGCTGGTGGCCGCGACAGGGGCTACCTGCGAAATCGAAATTACCACTATTGAAGGCGTGAAATATTTAGTTCAGCAATATCAGCCTATACAGCTCGCGAAGGGCGATATTATTCGCTTCGGCAGAGCAACTCAAGGTGTGCGTAGCTATTTAGCCATTCGAGGTGGAATAGAGATGGCTCAAGTATTAGGCAGCTGTTCATTTGATACTTTGGCACAAGTTGGACCGCTCCCCATAACCACTGGTCAAACATTCGCAATGAAATCACTTAAATACCAAACAGCGATTTCACTTAACGAACCCGTCATGATGGATTATCCAAGTGCCGGTGAAGTTGTCATCCTAGATGTCGTGCTTGGACCTCGAACTGATTGGTTTACGGTGAAGGCTTTGCAATCGTTGACATCACAGTTATGGCAAGTCACAGCCGCTTCTAATCGAATTGGTTTGCGATTACAGGGAGAAACACCGTTAGAAAGAGAAAAGCATCAGGAATTACCGAGTGAGGGAACTTGTGTTGGTGCGATCCAAATCCCTGCTAATGGTCAGCCAGTATTATTTTTAAACGACCATCCTCTAACAGGTGGTTATCCCGTCATTGGTGCAGTGTGTGAATACCATTTAGATTTAGCGGGGCAAATCCCCGTTAATGCAAAAATCCAATTTAATCCTATTGGTGAATTTAAAGAATTTGAAGGGAGTCGTGACGCTTATGCTAACAATTAATAATAATACAACCCATAAAGTGTTGATCGCAAACCGCGGCGAAATTGCGGTACGTATTATTCGAGCTTGTCGAGATATTGGTTTTAACTCTGTTGCGGTCTACGCAGATGCTGACATTAGTGCTCTGCATGTGCAAATGGCAGATGAAGCCTACGGTTTGTCCGGTAATACACCAGCTGAAAGTTATCTGAATATGGAAAAGCTGATTGCAGTAGCAAAAAAATCGGGCGTAACCATGGTACATCCGGGATACGGTTTTTTATCTGAGCGTGCCGAATTTGCTCGTGCCGTTCAAGATGCGGGCTTAATTTGGATTGGACCGAATCCTGAAACAATTGAAGTATTAGGTGATAAAGTCAAAGCACGTCAAATTGCGATGCAAGTAGGTGCTCCTTTAGTCGTGGGCACTAAAGAACCCGTCAAAGAAGCTAAAGAAGTGATTAAATTCGCACATACTAATGGTTTACCGATTGCTATCAAAGCAGCATTTGGTGGTGGTGGTCGAGGCTTAAAGGTTGCATGGCAAATAGAAGAAGTAGAAGAGCTGTATCATTCTGCGGTTCGTGAAGCGGTGGTTGCTTTTGGTCGAGGTGAGTGCTTTTTAGAGAAATTTTTACATAATCCACGCCATATAGAAGCTCAAGTCATTGCGGATCAGTTCGGTAATGTGGTGGTGGTGGGAACTCGTGATTGCTCGTTACAGCGACGTAATCAGAAATTGGTCGAAGAATCACCGGCACCGTTTTTATCTGAATCATTGCAACAACAAATTATTCAGGCATCTGTCGATATTTGTGCCAAAGCAAATTATGTCGGTGCGGGTACTGTGGAATTTTTGCTTAGCCAAGACGGTACATTATCTTTTCTCGAAGTGAATACACGCCTACAAGTAGAACATCCAGTGACGGAAGAAACGGCTGGTATAGATTTGGTTGTTGAGCAATTGCGTATTGCACAAGGATTGCCGCTAAGTATTAGCGAAACACCAAAGCCTCGTGGGCATGCGTTTGAATTTCGTATTAATGCTGAAGATGCAGGTAATGGCTTTTTACCAACACCGGGTACGATCCATCTTTTTAATGCGCCTTCAGGTCCCGGAGTCCGCTTAGATACGGGGGTTGTTGCAGGTTCAACTATTCCTAGCACGTTTGATTCGCTAATGGCAAAACTGATTGTGGTGGGAAATACCCGCGAACAGGCTATTCAGCGCGCTCGTCGTGCGTTGGCTGAATTTTCCATTGAAGGCGTTGCTTCCGTATTACCTTTTCACCGCGCAGTAATGGAAAGCGCTGATTTTTGCGAACAATTCAAAGTGCATACACGTTGGATTGAAACGGAGTTTGATGTACAGATTGCACCTGCAAAACGCAAAATTCCTCAACATGATTCAGACATTACACGAACTTTTATTGAAATTGATGGGAAACGCTGTCAGCTTGGCCTACCGACACAGTTACTAGCAGGTTTATCGTTACAATCTGCGGAAAATCGCTCATCTAATTCAATGCAAGTTGATGAGCAGCAAGAACAGATCGTCAATGCTCCTATTTCCGGTGTGTTATTTAATTGGTTAGTCGCAGAAGATAATGCGGTATCACAAGGTGAGGTTATTGGGATAATGGAAGCGATGAAGATGGAAGTTCAAGTTATCGCACATCGTTCTGGGAAATTAAAACATATGGCGAGTAAAGGTGATTATATTGACGCTGACTGTAAAATTGCTGAAATTTATTAATTAACCATTCCTCGAATTAAACGCAGGTTCAGGGGGTAATATCGTTCGATTAAAAACGATGAATCACCAAAGAATCAGCGCTAAATAATCAGCTCTAGATCATCAGGTTAGTAAGCTGAGTGGCTAACCTGATTTCTTATTACATTATTGCAATTTAAATGATGTAATAATTATTGAGTGAATATGTATGTTGAGTGTACTCAATGAGATAGATTTAACTTATTGAAATAAATAAAAAGTAACCCTATCGTTTATAACGAATGATAAAATTTTTTACTAAAAACGTGACATGTCACGCAACGCATTTAATCACCAAATACTCTTCTATTATCGCCATTACGATGTAATCAATAACGTTTCAACCTAGGATTAATCACAGCTTAACGAGAACCTCTCTCAGGTAATGATCGCAATGGAGGATTTGGAGCTGGCACGCTATGTTTAGCATTTTTTTCGATTTCGTCACTATCTCGATAAACTTCACCACACATAAAATAGAGATTCGGGCGTTTAGATTCAAGGTAGGATTTTCGGCTGACACATTGCTCTTGTGTAAAAATGGTGTCAGTAACAGGAAGTGCGTCGCACGCATCCGAGCCACAAGGACTAACCCATAATGCCCATCCAATGAGTACCATATGTCCAGCCATTCGAATCGTCCTCCCAACAAGAATAAGTTAACGCCAAGCCACAATACGCTGGCTAAATTTACTATTGATAAATCATTGATATAACGATTGCTAATGAACCTAAAGTAAAATACAAATATGCATTAATAGGTTTAAAGTAAATTTTATCATTGGAATGATCAAATGTATGTAATGGTATGAAAATTCATTGTAAGTTGACACTAAATACTAAATTAATAGCCATCAATTTTTCCAATGCACAGGCTCTTAAAGTGAGGTTCTTTTAATGATCTAGCTATAACTAACAATAACTCGAATATTTTGGAACCACTTCGCAAAAACACAAAATATTTAACTAGTAATTGTGATTTTAAGAGGTAGCGCATGACAATGATAACCAATTTTATTTACGATAAAAAATAACTTATCACTAACAAACTTAGGTATCGAGCGCTTATGAATGCCATGGAAAATGTTTTGACATTTTGGTTTGAGGAATCAGCACCAAAGCAATGGTTCGAGAAAAGTGCAAAATTTGATTCAATAGTCACTCAGCGCTTTGCTGGAATAATGGAACGGGCAGCGAAAGGTGAACTTGCGTATTGGCGGGTTTCTATTCGTGGTAGGTTGGCTGAAATCATTATATTGGATCAGTTTTCGCGTAATATCTGGCGCGATACACCAAAGGCGTTTGCCCAAGATAATATGGCATTGGTGTTAGCACAGGAGGCGATAAAACAAACCGACTATAATTTACTTACATTGTCTCAACGTAAATTTATATTGATGCCATTCATGCATTCGGAATCTAGTTTTATTCATCAGCAAGCGGTTGAGTTATTTCGGGGGTTGGGTGACGATAGTACCTTAAACTACGAAATGCAACATAAGGCGATTATTGATCGTTTTGGTCGCTATCCTCATCGTAATGAGATCTTGAGGCGCCAATCAACCCAAGATGAGATAACCTTTTTACAACAACCAAATTCTTCCTTTTAAGTCGGATATATTATAACAAACGGCTTGAATTTGCAGCGAATAGAGTTTGCTGCAAATTCATTCACAAATTTCTATCACATTAACGGAATAGCTCCGCTTGTGTTGGTGATAAATTATAATGCTGTTCTATGGCGCGCAAATATTGCTCACTAATCAATGCTAACTGTGAGTAAAACGCATGCTCTGTTGGGGTTTCTTGCACTAAAGTGAGATACCGATAAGCCCACGGTAGTAAATGTTGTTCGAGTAAACTTATCGCGGCTTCGGTTTGTTCTTGTTCACAAAGTGCCGAGATTGCCATCATCATCAAACCAAATTGATCCTCAGGTTCACGTATCCCTGTATCGGTGGTAAGCCCATGAGCCATTAAAAACTGACGATAGTCTGCGGTTGATGCTCCCATGACAGTATTATCATGCTCTAAATAAACTGAGCCCCACGGTGGTGCAGGCATTATGCCTTGTCCTTCAAAAAGAACTGAAAAATCGTAGTTAAGGGTATCTGTTGGCTGTTGTGATAATGACAGGCAAAGCGGCACTAGCTCATCTGCATTATCCCAATCATAAAGTGATGGGATCTCCGCTAAAACAGGGATGAGCTGAGAAATAGTTTCTGATTGCGGGGAATAGTAAAAACATGCGCCTAAAATGCGCGCTAATGTAGTATCAATAACCATTATTTATCTCTTTTTTGTTAAGGTAACAATCGTTTTGGTTTTGGGTACATACAAAATGGGTGAATCATTAAAGATGAAGAGCCTGCAAATGCAGGCTCCACAAGATCATCATGGCATCGTTATCGACGCAAGATTACATGGTTATCTGCCAAAGATTGTAGAATGCAATACGACCAGCAAGTTCCGCTAGGAGCACTGCTGCAACACAGGTTGCCAGAGTTGCTTTCGGTGCACGTTGCTTTAATGCCATCCCAATAAAACCCGCTAAAGCAATCACGAGAACAACCACTTGGAATCCCCAAAAACCAGTTTGTTCTGTACTTATCATCGGGCCTGTTTCAGTGAGAAATGCCTGATAACCTGCTCGGCTAGCAAAAATAACTAGCGCACCAAGTAAGAATGACGCAAGACCAAGGCCGCGAGCACCAATTGCAATCGCGAGTGCCCCTCCACCAACAAGCATCGTCATCCACATTTGTAATGTCGTGTAGCCAGTATTCCAGTTTGCAATTGATGAGATATTATAAACTTGTGGAATTGACCATACAAAGGCGACACCAGAAATGACGGTAGCAATATTGGCTAACTCACGCAGTACTGATTGCTTATAAAATAGCGTAAAAAATAGTGTTGCCGCAGCACAACCGACAAAAACACCACTTAAGAACGCTTCATTACTCATTGGTGAACGGCCAACGCCTAAGAGCATATTGAAAAATCGCAGAGGTTGCCCTACGTGTAAGCCGCCGATACCTAAGCCAATGATGGCAACGATAAAAGCAAGTATATTGGCATTTTTCAGTTGTTTTTCATCAATTGAACCCATTTTTTTACTTAAATAAGCGAGTAAAAATAGTCCCACAGCAGACTGCCCGAACACGGTGAAAAAGACTAATGGTAGTTCATGCATTTTACACCTCCGCCGGATTTTTTAATTCGCCACTTTTATCGCCTGAAGGCTTAGCATCTTTATGCGGCTTAATGACAATATTAGGGTTAGTTATGCTTGGGTCTGGCATTGGTGCGATACCACACTCAGTGCCATGAAGTTCACGCAGTACATTGATGTCATCAAAGTCTAGAGCACGTTGTGGACATGACTCAACACAAACAGGCTTCATACCTTTAGCAACGCGTTCATAGCAGCCGTCGCATTTACTCATCAGTTTTTTCTTTTCATCATATTGTGGTGCGCCATACGGGCAACGTAATTCACAATAACGGCAACCAACACATACGGACTGGTCCACAACCACTAATCCATCTTCTGCACGTTTATGCATAGCGCCTGTTGGGCAGCCTTCAACACAAGTTGGGTTTGAGCAGTGATTACAAGAAATAGATAAATAGTAGCTATAGACATTTTGCTGCCAAATACCATCTTGTTTTTGCCAACTACCACCACCAAATTCGTACACCCGACGGAATTTAGGGCCTAAATCGAGATCTTTTTCATCCTTACAACTGACTTGACATGTTTTACAGCCAGTACATTTTGTGGAGTCAAAATAAAATCCATACTGTTTCATAAATTAACTCCTTAAGCGCGTTTCACGTCAACAAGATTAGTATGTTGTGGCGTTCCTTTTGCCAATGGCGAAGGAACTTGTGAGGTAAGGGTGTTGATACAGCCGCCTGTATCCAGCCCTGCTTGGTCTAGCGTACGCCATGCACCTTGCGGAACTGCAATAACCCCCGGTAAGACGCGCTCAGTTACTTTAACTTTAATCTGAATACGGCCACGGTCATTAAAAATTTCAGCAATATCGCCATTGCTTAATCCACGCTGCTCGGCATCAACCGGGTTGAGCCAGAATTGATGTGGAATAGCTTCACGTAACATTGCAACGTTAAAATAAGTGGAATGCACGTGACCTTTATCGTGGAAACCAGTCATTAATAGAGGATGTTTTTTCTGGCTATTTTGTTGCTCAACACCTTCATGGTTAACACAATACTCAGGAACAGCAGGAATACGTTGGCCTTCTGGTAGCTCCCAGTTTTTAACGCGCTCAGCTAGCTGCTCAGAGTAAATTTCAATTTTGCCTGATGGTGTTTTTAGTGGATTAGCGTCAGGGTCATCACGAAAATCTTTTAGTGCGATATATTTTGAAGTATCGGCAAATTTACGATCAACAATGCCCGCGCCATCGGTTTCACTAAATTCTGGCAAATGAGGCATTTTTTCACGGGTTTTATTGTAGCAATATTCAATCCATTGCTCGTAGGTGCGACCTTCAGTGAACTGATCTTTCACTCCCATTTTTTCAGCAACTTCAGCTAAAACATCATAATTAGGGCGATTTTCCCATAATGGTTCTATGGCATTTTGTAGACGAACCAGATAATGATAAGCGCCACTCGCATAGGAGTTATTGATTAGATCGTTAGTTTCGACAGGTGTCACGTCCGGTAATAGCAAATCTGCATATTGAGCGGATGGCGTGTTGTGGTTATCCCATACTAAGATAAATTCACATTTAGATTCATCCGACAAAATTTCATGGGTTTTATTCAAGTCTGCATGTTGGTTACCAATCACATTACTTGAGTAGCACCACATAAATTTAATGTCATTATTGAGTTTGTCAGCGCCTTTGATCCCACCATTTTCTGCTGTGAGTTCTTTGCCGCGAACAATGGCTTCTGTCCACATAAATGAAGGCAAAGTAGCTTTAACAGGATTTGGTAAACCAAAACCTGCAACAGGATAAGCAACACTATTTCCCCAGAGTCCGGTGTTAGTACCAGAGCGACCGATATTACCCGACATAATTGGTAGCATCATGATAGAACGACACGCTTGTTCACCATTTTCTGTGCGCTGTAGACCCCAACCTTGAGAAATCCAAGCATGATTTGAATTACCAATTTCACGAGCAAGTTGAATAATTCGTGAAACTGAAATTCCCGTCAGTTTACTTGCCCATTCTGGTGTTTTAGCAATTCCATCAGGACCATTACCCAAAATATAATCTTTATAAGATGCATTACGTGGAGCAGTAGCAGGGAGTGTACTTTCATCCCAACCCACACAATAATTTTTCAAAAACTCTTCGTCAGTTAGGCCTTCTTGGATCATGACATAACCAAGAGCAGCAACGAGAGCCGCATCAGTTCCCGGATAAATAGGGATCCATTCTGCGCCTAATGTGGTCACACTATCAGTTCGGCGTGGGTCAATGATAATAACTTTAGCTTTGCTTTTTTCTAACGCGTTCAGTGTTTCATAAAATTGACCGCCACCTGACATTCGGGTTTCTGCAAGGTTATGACCAAACATAACAACTAAGTCAGAGTTTTGAATTTCAGATAGCAGAGATTCTTCAACGCTACCATAAACGTAAGGTGTAATTTCCATCAATTGAGCGTAGGAATATGTTCCATAGTCACCAAGGAATCCACCAGTTAAGCTCAGCAAGCGTTTACAAGCTGCACGTCCATGTAAGTTTGCACCTGTGGAACCTGTTCCATATTGATAGTAAATCGCATCACTGCCGTAAGTATCAATAGTATATTTGAGTTTTTCGGCAATAATCGTGGTTGCTTCATCCCAACTGATTTTTTTGAACTTTCCTTCACCTCGTTTACCAACACGAACCATTGGGTATTTAAGGCGATCTGGATTATAGGTTTTCCAGCGAACAGAGCGGCCACGTAAACAAGGGCGAATTTGATGTTCACCCAATGTTGAGTCGTCATACATGGTTTCATTCGAAATTCGGCTGATGACACCATCTTTGACATGAACTTTTAGCGGACAACGGCTCCCACAATTGACTAAACATGCGCTATAACTGATTTTTTCACTGATTTCATCAGGCATGATTTCCGGTGTTTTTGCTTGAGCAGCAAAAGGCAGGGTGATTGAGCCAGCAACAGCTGCAGCGGTTGCAACCGTTGCGGAGGTTTGAATAAATTCCCTCCTGCTCAGTTCTCCAAAATGAGTATTCTTATTAGTTTTATGCATTGACATTGCCTATATGTAAAGTTCGAGATCACTTTCTTACTTCGTATGTTAAAAAAAGTAGCACGAAGGCAACATGACCTAAATCAACAATACTCCCGAAAAACAGAAGATTACTGTTCGGTAGTATATTAATTTATAAGGAGTTTTCTGAGGTTTTGGACGGAATAGTCACATTTTGGTTATCTATCGATATGTTATTATTTATATAATGCTAGGGGGTGACGGCAGGAAAAAGAGGGGTTTCCCCCTCTATAGAATTACCACGTAGGTAGTAAGTTCATAAACAATACTTATTAGTTACTAGTGAGTATTTGATTTTTCTGTTGAGTGACCAATTGCACGCATATCGGTACCCGTTGGTGATTGATGAACACGTAAATTGAACTGTGGCAGGATTGAGAATATATGGTCAAAAATATCTGACTGTATACGTTCATAATCAACCCATGCCGTTGTATTGGTAAATGCATAGATTTCGATAGGTAGCCCATTAGAATCAGATTCAAGCTGCCTAACCATGATGGTCATCCCTTTATGGATGTTAGGATTAGACTTCATATAAGCTTCCACATAGGCACGAAAAGTTCCGATGTTAGTTAGCCTACGCTGATTCAGAGGTGTTGCTTTACCTTCAGGAATAGTGGCATTAAATACTTTAATTTCAGAAATTTTGTTATCAATATATGGCTCAAGTAAATTGGCTTTTTCTAACCAAGTAATTTCATTGTGCTCAAGAAAATGAATACTTGAGGTATCTAAACGGATACTACGTTTAATACGGCGACCACCAGAGTCGGTCATGCCTTTCCAGTTTTTAAATGAGTCAGAAATTAAGGCATAAGTAGGGATAGTAGTCACTGTATTATCCCAATTCTGTACTTTTACAGTTGTTAATCCGATATCAACTACCGCGCCATCAGCTCCATATTTCGGCATTTCCAGCCAATCACCAATATTGACCATATTATTTGCAGAAAGTTGAATTCCAGCAACAAGCCCCATGATTGGGTCTTTAAAGACCAACATCATTACGGCGGTCATTGCACCTAAACCACTCAATAGAATTAGGGGCGATTTTCCGATTAGCAACGCAATGATCATAATTGCAATGAGCACTGTTGCGATGAGTTTAATACTTTGGAAAATTCCGCGTAATGGTAGGTGTGCTGTTTTTGCTGCACGCTGTAAGAAGCTGAGCAAAATATCCAGAACAGAGTAAAACGTTAATAAACCGAAAAGTAAACACCAAGCTTGTGAGGCGACATTTAAGACTTGTTGCGCGGTTGAATCTGCATGTAGCCAAAGTGTGGATTGGATATTAACCACAACACCTTGAATAATAAATGCAATACGATTAAAAAGATTGAATTGAGTTAATTGACGTTGCCAGCCACTACTTTTTTTTTGACCACTTTTTGTCACACGCGGCAAAATAATTTTGTGTAAAATAAAATGCAAAATTAAGGCGACAACAAGAATTAAGCCTAGCACAATTAAAAGTGAAGTAATCTCGGCGTAATCTTGGTTAAACTGGCGTACCCAGTCAAGCAGTTGCTGCTGCATGTGTTCTCCTTCTTAATTTGAACGATTTTCGCTAAAAATGAATCTATTACGAATAAACAGTAACATATATTTAACGTTGACTCATTATTAAGAGTGTAAAAAACTGTGATGGATAAAAATACAAGGTGAAAATATAAAATTGAGAATGTGCATCATGCATTAGTCAAATATAAGCTAATAAATCAGTAGATTATAAATTTACGAGCGATAGTTCAAACGGCGTAATGCAGTTTTTTCGTATTACAAAATGGAAATAACTTTGAGATGTTGAAATAGGTTTATTGATTAACCAGCGGTATGAAAGGAGAATCAGTGAATTTTCAAGCACAAAGTGGGGCTGGGGCAATTGATAAGTATGACAAGTAAAAGAACAGCCTTACTATATTTAAATTTAAGGCTGTGCTGCAAAAAAAAGCATAAAACGTTAAAGATGAGGTAATAAAAAACGGCGATATTACATAAAACGTTTAGCAAGTAATTCAATCACTTCTTGAACACTACTAATGAATTCTTTGATGCTATTCATGAAAACTCCAAAATTAAAAATGTGATCCAGATCACTTGCCGGCATTTTAGCTTTTGGCGGAGTAAAGTCAAGAGTGTAACTAAATATTATTTTAATGATTAAAATTTATTTGATGGCGAGAATTGTTTACACATAAGCTCACTCGCCATCAAAAAACATGACTATTTATTTGTATTTTTCAAAGCACTTGCAAGTATGAATAAATTGAAAGAGCTAAACAGCAATTCGATACCAATAAACAGGGTCAATAGGGTGATGGAGGTTTGTGCATTACCACTCAGTAGCATATAGGCGATGATTAAATCTAAAACCCCGATTAAAATATTCATCGAACCTGCCGCAGAGCTGATAGCTTTAAAGCCAATAAAAAGTCGAATAACCCCACCAATAATGAATAAAATAGCGACAAAAATCGCGAGGAAAAGTAAGCTTTGTAGAGGATCAGTAATGAATGCGTAGCCTAAAATAAGGTAGGCGATACCTGTGATTACGCTAAAAAATACTGACATACCGGAGTATAATCGGTTAAAGACCAAATTAAGGATTATTGCAACACCACTGATCACCAACATGACGCCAATCAACGAGCTGAATGCAATGCCGGAAATAATGGGATTGCTAATACAAACGATCCCTCCAATGAGTAGTAATAAAGCGACAAGATAAATAATTGTTCGATGGCCTTTCAATTGAGAGTCAGCAAGATTAGCAAGCTGATTAGGATTGAGATTAAGCATGACAGATTCTCCCTTAAGCAAAATAAAACGTAATTGACTAAGTTGATGTAAATGAATACTAAAATATACCTATCATACTTTAAATTGCCGATAACTAAGGTTATTGGTTGTATGCAATTGGAATTATGCTAGGTATAGACCTTATACGATTTAATTCAACATCGATTTCATAAAAATAGCAACAACTCTGCTATTAATATTAGGCTATATTTAAAAATAATTCATTATTATTGAGCTAATTGAAATTAATTATGTGTCAATAATCAGTTAATGAATGGTTAAGAGTTAACTTCTGTAAAAACATAATCAAGCATTTATATATTTAGTATCGAGTTATTGTTATCTTTAATTTTTCGGCTGCAATTTTTGAATTTAAAAAGGAAGACTAAATTTATGATAGTTTATATCAATGGTGAATTTGTCAAAGAAGAACAAGCGGTTGTATCCGTTTTCGATCGAGGGTTTTTATTTGCAGATGCTGTTTATGAAGTTACAACTATTCTTAATAGCCGACTAATTGATTTTAAAAGCCATATGACACGTCTGCGACGGTCAAGCGCTGAATTAGAATTATTACTGCCTTACACTGATGACGAGTTATTAACTATCCATCAACAGCTCATCGAAAAAAATAATGTAAATGAAGGGCTAATTTATTTACAACTTACTCGTGGAAATGCAGGGCAACGTGATTTTTTGTTTCCAAGTAAATCTGTCGAACCGACATTAGTTCTTTTCGCCCAAAAAATCTCAATTATTGAAAATTCTAAAGCGAAAGCAGGGATTAGAGTTGTGGCTTATGATGATATTCGTTGGCAGCGTTGTGATATCAAAACGACTTCTTTGCTTGCCGCGTCATTAGCAAAGCAATATGCCTATTCTCAAGGTGCTGATGATGCAATATTTGTTAAGAATGGACTCATCACAGAAGGAAGCTCCAGCAACTTTTTTATTATCACTCAAGATAATACACTTAAAACTCGTGCATTAAGTCATGAGATATTACCGGGGATTACCCGTCAAGCAATTTTGGCGCTTGCGAAAGAGCAAAAGTTGTCCATTGAAGAAACCGCATTTTCTATTGAAGAGGCCATTGCCGCGAAAGAAGCTTTCATAACATCTGCAACCTCTGTCGTTTATCCGGTTATTGAGGTTGATGGGCAAAAAGTGGGGCAGGGAAAGCCGGGTTTATTAGCACACCGGCTTCGAGAAATCTATATACAGGCAATGTCAGTACCGTGATGAATTAGTTAACGTCAAAATTATACAATATTTCCTTGCATTAAATCTGAAAGTGAGGAAATTTTTGCCATACCCCGTAGCGCTTGCATACTTTGCTGGTGTAATTCTAATGTATCTGCCGAACAAAGATCCTCAATAACGGTTACCTGATAGCCTAAATCGTGAGCAAAACGCACACTACTTTGAATCGTCATCACGGAGCTAACGCCACCGAAAATCACATGGTTAATTTTATTTTCGTCTAGCCATTGATTTAACGTATTTCCGGCAAATGCACTGACACCTTTTTTAATCATCACAAGATCGTGAAATTGGACATCAAGTTCATTCACCCAATTGCAACCTGTACCACTTAATTTGAGTGCACCAAGCTCTTTTATATTGTGAAACATTGGAGAGCCTGCGGGGATATCGTGGTAATCATCAGCAAATCCAACTTTTACCCATATAACCGGTATTTTATGCTCGCGAGCGAAAGCGGCGGCTTTATTTGAATTGTTAATGACATTACGTTCATAAGC
This sequence comes from Providencia burhodogranariea DSM 19968, assembly GCF_000314855.2. Lineage (GTDB taxonomy): Bacteria > Pseudomonadota > Gammaproteobacteria > Enterobacterales > Enterobacteriaceae > Providencia > Providencia burhodogranariea. Next base: position 876,363 of record NZ_KB233222.1, read on the forward strand.
TTGTTGATGGGTATTTTTTGACAAGCTGTTTTTACCAACGATATCTTCAATAAGATCAATAATAATTAAGGCTGTAGACATAGGTTTTCCTTTAAACAAGTTGAGGATTAGTACTTTTCATATTTGTAGCTATCGAAGTGATAAAACACTCATTGAGCATTTTTATAGGAATAGCTCTGTTTTTGTCTATATGCAATATGCAACTTGATCTTTTTTGGTGGAGATAAAGCGGACTATAATGCCAAAACTGTATCGTGTTAATATTATTTTTGTCGATTAAGCCGCTAAACAAATAAGTTTTAAAGTAATTCAATAATAAAGCCAATCCCTTTATTTTCAAGCCCATCGGTTACGCGAATAGTTGAATCTATTTTTGTCGCAAGATGATGAGCAATTGAAAGACCAAGCCCACTCCCTGTTTCTGTAGTGCCGGGAACACGATAGAAACGTGAAAAAATATGTTGTCTACTTTCTTGAGGGATCCCTCTGCCATTATCTTGTACTGTAATAGTGGCACCATATGGATTTAAATCTTTAATAGTTATTTTAATTTTGCCTCTATCACCGCTATATTTGATCGAATTTTCCAAAATATTAGTAAAAATTGTTGTTAATAGAAGTTTATCTGTAGTGATTAATACTGAGTCTGCACTTTGGAATTCAATATCTATATCTTGATTAATTGCGTAAGGAACATGCAATGAGGTGATATGAGAGATTAATATTGGTAAATCAACTTGTTGTTTATTAATAGAGAAATCTTCTGCTTCTAATCGCGCTAAATCAATTAATTGATGAGAGAGTGGTGCTGCTCGATTAAGCGTTTCTTGCATATCTTTCACAATTTGCTCTTTCTCTTTGACGTTCTGTATTTGCATTAACAAATGAAGTTGGGCAATAACCGCGGCTATTGGTGTTCTTAATTCATGTGCGGCATCTGCCATAAAACGCTTTTCACGTTGATTAGCCGATTCAACTCGGGCCATTAAGTTATTGATAGCGTTAATAATCGGTCGAATCTCTTTATATTGTTGTTTTACATCTATAGGCGTTAAATTACCTGGCTGGCGGCTTGAGACAATCATTGCAGCTTGTCTTAGAGGGCGTAGGCTAAAGTAGGCGGTAATTATGATTGCAATCAACATAAGCCCTAAAATAAACAATAATGGAATAGCAGTACCTTCAGCTGGACTACCAATCATTGATATACGATCCAAATATGATTCAGCAAGGATGACTTCAAAAGTGCCTTCATTATTCCATACAGAAGTAAAATGCCAATCAGGATACTGGTTTTTCAATTGATCAAACGAAATATTCTGCGATATCTCAACTTTATCACTATTGCGATATAGAGTATTACCTTGGCTATTACGAACAATTACAACGGGTTCATAAGAGACATCTAAGCCATTTTCCATTGCATCCGTATACATTTTTTGTAACGAAGCAGCAATTCGTTTGAAATACTCTGGATTATCAGAAACTACATTTAAGGAATCAGCAAAACCTTGAGTAACAATTTTTTGCTGCTGATTAAAATCATCATTTACATCGGGTAAGTAAAAAAACTTTAACCATCCTACAAGTAACAACCATAATAAAAAGACAGAGCTTATCTGTAAAAAAAAAGTATAAATAAAAAAGGATTTAACTTTCACTTGGTTGTGCATCTTTTTTTAGTAAATAGCCAATGCCGCGAATAGTTATGATGCGATCTTTACCTATTTTGCGCCGTAAATTATGAATGTGGACTTCAAGTGAGTTACTTTCTACTTTATCATCCAAACCGAATAATCGTTGCTCAAGATCAGCTTTGCGTACCACGTTATCGGCATTTTTCATTAACTCATATAGTAATTGATATTCTTTTCCTGAAAGTAACAGTAATTGTTCATTTAAAGAAATTTGATGGTTAATCGGATTTAATTGCAGGTTATCTAATTTCCAAATTTCGGATGAAAAACCAGCCATACGCCGATTCACTGCTTTTACTCGTGAAATCAATTCAGGCATCGCAAACGGTTTTGTCAAAAAATCATCAGCTCCAGCATCTAAACTTGAGACCAGATTATCCATCTGATTTCGAGCAGTCAGAATGATAATTGGAATTGATTGGCCTGCGTTCCGCCATGCAATTAACTCGTTACCACCGTCACCATCGGGCAAGCTTAAGTCTAATAGCATTAAATCAAAATTACGTGAATTAAGTTGCTGTTTAGCATCACAAAGTAATCTAACCCAAAGTGGATTAAAACCAGCAAGTTCTAAACCTCGGCATAATGCTTTTCCAAGTTGAAGATCATCTTCGACTAATAAAATATTCATTTCATTACCTCTCTGTCGCGTAGTATAGGTAGGTAATTTTTACCCGACAATATAACTAAAACATATTTTACGCGAGATTTAATAATTTCTTAAGGTTGGGTTAAGCAATTTTTAAGGTATGAAATACTAATATGACTACTATTTTGATATAGATTAAGCTACATGAATAACAAAAATGAAAACACAACAAATTGAAATTTTATGTTTTAGTATTATTATTTTACTACTATTGGCTAATAATAGTTTTAATCAATCAACAAAAAAGAATCTTTCAAAAAATGAATTAAATGAAATTGCGACATGTTTATATGTTAAAAAATGTATTTTTAATCAAAGGTTGGTATGTGAATCCCAAAAAGGAATTAATCCGATAAAGCAGATTAAAAATTTTATTAGGAAAAATTTATATAGCATTCCGTAGAATATTTCAATAAATGTGTTTAAACAAAGGCGTCGGTTACCTTTGCGTATATTGTATTATAGTGCCATAGTGTTTTTGAGGAAATGCACGTTACCCAGCAAAGCTGCTTGCTTTATATCTACTTATAAAAATTAGGAAAAGTTGATGCTTAATGTTGATACAGTTAACTGAAGTAAATTTCAGTTTGTTAAGATATTCGCTCGTTATTTATGAATAAAGGAATACTGAGCTAAACGAATCAAATATTCCTTTAATTTTGGTTGTGTTATTCTTCAGTGGCCTGTTCTGGGATCCAACCATCATCCATCCAAATTTCTTCCAATAGTTCTTCAATTCGTGTTTTATCTTGCGCTAATTTAGTGCCAGAAATATTAATACGCTGACCAGAACTAAAAGCAACACGAGTAACCATGTCAGGATATTGTGGACTGAGCTTACGTGCTATCTCAGACTCGAGGGCAAGCATAACCATCTCACTTGGTTTTTGTGGAGCATTTTTATCAAATAAAATTTCAATGCGTAACATGATAACCTCTACCAAACACTGTATTCATATACAGTATTTTTAGATTGAGAGAGGAATAAAGTCAATATCATAATGATAATATTTTTAAAAAATATTAGGGAATATTAATCTGAAAAAGCAGCACTATTTTTTATTAAAATAAAAACAATAGGTTAGTGATTTTTATTATTGAATTGAGCAATAAAAACAAGTTGTCAGTGAATAGATATTAGGTATGCTAAGTAGGGCATTCAATAGAATTATGATGGGTTTAAGGTACCATGTTGACAGTAAAAAGATTAACAGACAAAGATGTAGTAGAAATAGATAACATTAATCACCTCTATGACACAGCATTTCCGGAGTATGAAAAAAGAAGCTATCAAGGCCGTCAAAGTATACTGTGTCATGACGATTATTATTTATACTATTTTTCTGATAACGGTGTTTATGTTGGTTTCGTTGGTAGCTGGAAAATAGATGATTTCTTTTATGTTGAGCACCTTGCGGTTTCACCTGAATTAAGAGGGCAAGGTTATGGACAGAAAGTATTAAAACTATTCAGTGAACAAGTTAAAAATATCATCTTAGAAATTGATCCTGTTATTGATGAAGTAAGTCAAAAGCGGTTGCGGTTTTATCAACATTGTGGCTTTAAGCAAAATGAATATAAGCATACGCATCCATGCTACCATCCAGAGTATGCGCCGCATCACCTTGAAATACTAAGTTTTCCAGAACAGATAAATCATCAAGCTTACCTGCAATTTAATGAAAAACTGAATAATATCGTAATGCACCCTGATTTACTTTAACAATAGGTGAGGGCAGCCTGGAAATCGCTATAAAATCTATGGTCTTGACTATTTTCAACTGCCCTAAGATAGTATAAATATTCGATAAGGGTAATGACATGTCAGCTATTAAATAGTTCTATGGATGTTATTTTTTAGTCAATGAGACCATTTTTCGGCGGAAAAATATAAAAAGGATCACAGCGAGAATAATGAGTATTAACCAAGTTAAATATGAATGAAATGGTAAAGCCAGAATAGCCGTACTAGCAAAATAACCGAGCGATACAATTACTATCCCCCATAAGGCCCCGCCGGCGATATTCAATATAAAAAACTTGAATGGATTAACTTTACTGGCTCCAATGATGATTGGACCAATAGTTCTTAATCCGTATGCGAAACGGATAGCGATAATAATAAAGTTTTCACGTTGGCGAATAGCTTGTTGTATTTTTGCAATTTTATCCGAATGACGACGAAATCGCGGTAGAATACGTTCGCCGGCAATATAACCAACAAAAAAGAGTAAATTGTCACTGAATATCCCTCCCAATGCTGCAAAAAATATCACTAATGGGTAAGATAATAAGTGGTTATGAGCCGCAACACCGGAAAGAAATGCAGCTGTTTCTCCTTCTAGCATAGCGCCAAAAAATGTTGCCCAGTATCCGTATTCAGTAATCCAACGGGTTAGTTCTTCTGTCATAGATTGCAGTTTATCTCGAGTAATTTAAAACAGACTAGCTGAGATGTTAATACATAACCCTAATATAGCGATATTAAAAACAAAAGAAATAATAGATTGCAACATTACTGCACGTCGCATGAGCGTTGAGGCAACTGCTATATCTGCTGTTTGTGATGCGACAGCGATGGTAAAGGAAAAATACATAAAATCAGAATAGCTTGGTTCAGTTAATTTATCTGGGAAGAGAAGCCAAGGCTTATCTTGTTCTGGATTGTTATAATATAGATGTGCGTAGTGCATTGTAAAACCTGTAGGTAATAGTAACCATGAAGATATCAATGTTGATGCAGTTAGAATATAAGGGAAAAATTTATCGCTTTTGGGGAGAACACCATGTCCACCTAAAACAAAAAATAGCACGAGTAGACTCATACAGCATCCCGACATCAGAAAAAATATAACCATTCGAGCACTTTCATCTTCTATTTTTGTGAGCTTGTGGATATCTTTGGCATTACGATTAATAACGCGACCAAATAGGAAAAGTAAATAGAGCCATGCAAATGCATTCCAACTAAGAATTAAACTCATCATTGGGTTCTGAGTTGGTAATAAGGCAAAGAATGTTATACATGCAACGAACAGAGAAATGATAAAGCGAGGTCTAGTACGAAATGCTTGGCGGAGGAAATGAGTGATACGAATTGCATAACGTAGCATGGTGTATTCCTTTAAAAGATAACCTTAACTAGTATATGCCTTTTACATATTTATAAGCTATAGAAGAACAATTATCTTTAGATGTACATCTAATTCATCAAGAAGGTTATAAAAGAGTATTTTAGGTATTGTTCACTTATTAACTAAACTTGTATGTCTTAATTAAAGGGGAGTGGACAGGTGCTTCAATAACATCAGAAATTAAACCGCAATCCTATCACAACAAAGCCGCGGTAATACGGCTCTATTCATTATCTAAAAGTACATAATTTGGATTGATAAAATAGGGGGATTACGGATAGGTTTTACCCCAGTTTTACCCCCATTTTACCCCGCTTAAATTTCAGACACAAAAAAACCAACCGTAACTGGTTGGTTTCTCTGCGAAAAATTGGTCGGCATGATAGGATTTGAACCTACGACCCCCGACACCCCATGACGGTGCGCTACCAAGCTGCGCTACATGCCGAATATCAATTCATAGTACTCATTTTACCTATGAAAGCAAGAGTAAGGCTAGATGACTGACTGATTTTTAAGCATTAGTTTTCATTAAAGCGCTTAAGCTCTGTGAATATTTTCAGTAATTGCGCAAGGTCAGGTTTCTGATTTTTAACTTCGTTACCTTGTAAGTCATAGATATTAAATTGACCATTACTGTCCATATACAGTGTTGCATCTTTAGTTGTAATAACGACATCATGATCACCACCCGTAATCACCCACGGGTACTTGCGTTCAGGGCTGAATAAATCCTCGCCTTGGCTATAATCATCGGGTGAATTAGATACATGAAGCAATCGTTGCATGATAGTCGTGAGCACATCTTGATGACTCGTTAATTTATTAATTTGCTGGCTTGGTGTATTTGGCCAGTATATAAATAGTGGAACTTGCATCTTTTCACGGTCAAAACGTTTATCACTAAACCAGTCGGCTGTTTCAGACTTATCAGCACCGTTATAATTGGCAGTAAATATCACAATAGTGTTTTTCAAACGGTCATCGTTAGCAAGTGTACTAATAATTTGATTTATTTGTTCATTAGTCTGCTTGCTACCTGGTTTACCTTTAATATTCAAGAAAGAAAACCAAGGTGACTCATTCTTCAAACCGTTCAACCACGAATGCCATTGAGTAATCGTTTGTTCATCGCTATCTGCAGCTTTCGCAGGCAAAGAGTAGTCAGCTAAAATAGCTTGACGGAATAGCGGTGAACTAAAACCATCTGTTGAGAATAAACCAAATTGATAGCCTTGATGCTGTAGTGCTTCAATTAGTACGGAAGCATGGCGTTCATTAAGAATGTTATCAAAATAGCTAGCAGAAATACCGTAGAACAAGCCAAATAATGCGGTATCGTTACGCAGCCCTGTCGTGTAATGGTCAGTAAAATCAGTACTCATCTCTTTAAAACTTGCTAGGGATGACATGCTATTTTGTTGTGCTTTATCACCTAAATCATCGACCACGACTAATAACAAGTTATAGCCCATACCTTGGTCATAGTAGCTGAGAGGCTTCAATGGGTATTGGAGTTTTAACGCCGTTGGGCTTCCTTGTTGGAATACTCGATTTTGGTGTTCTGTTAAATCTAAAAGACCATATTTATCGAGTAACTTTCTGGCCGTCATTGGCTGTGATAGAGGATAATTGTATCGCTGCATGGTGATTGGGCGATAAAAATTCGCATCTGACCAAGCATACATCAAATGTGACATGATAAAGCAAACAATGAATACACCAGCTAATGGTTTACCGAAGCTTTGACGATTAAGGCTGCGTAGTTTTTGCCAACTCCATGTTGCAAATAACATTTGCACAAGAAAGATGATAGGGATGGAGATAAACATTAATTGCCATTCACGTGCCATTTCACCTTGATCAGGGTTGATAACAAGATCCCAAACTTGGGGAGTTAGGTGAAGGCCAAACTGACTAAACACTCGGATATCAAAGATTAGTAATGTAGTACCCGCAGTTGCAAGAGCAACACATATTAGCCTCAGTAATCGCTGAGACATGACAATAAAGGTCAGTGGAAAAACAATGAGTAAGTAGCAGGCAAAAACCACAAAACTAAAATGGCCTACCCAACTGACGAAGGCAAAAATGCGCCCGACTAACGTGTCGGGCCAATCAAAAATAAACAGATAGCTACTACTGAGCACAAGGCTAAGTAGTATATTGAAAAGTGCAAACCAGTGCCCCCAACTGATCATTTGAGAGACTTTGTCACGGTAGCGCTGATGGGTGACCATACTGTTTATTTCATTAATTTATTAGTGAGAATGATCTTCTTTAACAGAAGATAGCAAAGCATTGGCAAAAGAGTCCGCAATCATTTTACGCTGTGCTGGAGCAACAGATGTATTTAGTAGATTGGTAACCATATTGCCTAACACCATAAGTGAAAGATCTACGGGAGTATGATTTTTTTCTAACACGCTGACAAGTTCAGCGAGCAAAGTTTCAACTTTTTCATCACTATAGCGAGACGACTGTGGCATAAATTCTGACATCCTAAATAAGTAAAAGCCCACCTATGATAGCGTATAGCGTAATGTTTTTCTTCTATCTTCTAAATAAATTTGTGTTTACGTGATAATAATAGCTATTGAGATTGTTTGAATGAATATTAGTTCAGCAGCAATACGCAAAAATGACAGTTTAAGTTGCAGATAGATACTATCGGTGTTTGAATACGCGCGACAATATTTCTGCTTGAACAAGGAGCCTACAATGAGTCTGGAAATTACCCAGATAGCTTTACATCAGTTGATTAAACGCGATGAACAGACACTCGAAGTGATGTTACGTGATTCTTTATTATCAACCGATAACGTTGTACAAGACATGATGGCAGAATTACATCGCGTTTACAGCGCTAAAAGTAAAGCTTTCGGTGAGTTCAACGAAGAGAGTGAACTGGCTGATGCATTAAAATTATTACGTAAAGGCGAAGAAGAATTTTTAGGATTCAGCCGTGCGATGACGGTACGTTTAAAAGATGAATTGGCAAAATATCCTTTTGCTGAAGGTGGAGTCGTATTATTTTGCCAATATCGCTACCTTGCCGTTGAATACCTATTGATAGCAGTACTGAGTAGTTGTGACAGTATGTTTGTCACAGATAGCTTAGATTTAGATACTACGCATTACTTAGATATTCCACATGCTGACATTGTTGCGCGCATCGACTTAACCGAGTGGGAAACTAATCCGGATTCAACGCGTTATTTAACGTTCTTAAAAGGTCGAGTAGGGCGTAAGGTTTCTGATTTCTTTATGGATTTTTTAGCTGCGTCCGAAGGTTTAAATGCAAAAGTACAAAACAAAGGTTTAGTGCAAGCATTGGATGATTTTTGTGATAATGCGCAGATGGACAAAAATACGCGCCAAGCATATCGCCAACAAGTACATAGTTATTGCACTGAGCAAATGCAATCTGGTGAAGAAATTGAACTTCAAGAGCTATCTAAAGAATTGCCAATGGTTGAAGAACAAACTTTTGGTGACTTCGCTCGTCAAAATGACTACCAATTAGCAGAAAGCTTTCCTGCTGATCGAGGAACGCTAAAACAGCTCACTAAGTTTTCTGGAAGTGGGGGTGGGATAACTATCAGTTTTGATGCAATGCTGATGGGGGAGCGAATTTTTTGGGACTCAGTGACCGACACATTAACGATCCGAGGCACTCCACCAAATTTACGTGATCAACTTCAACGTCGTAGTGGAAAATAATTTATTGTTAGAAATAAATAACGCCGCAATTGCGGCGTTATTTACTCGGCGTCCCGAAAAATACTAAAGCTCGGCTTGTGGCTTTAATTAAACGCGCAGGAAGTCAATGTGCGTCACTTTTGGTTTGAACGGGTGACGTTGAACTGCCTGAACTTTGACTTGAGTTTCTTTACCATCGATAACCAGATTCAGAACTTCGTAAAATTCTGCTTTACCTTCTTGGTTAATAACTTCATCGTGGTTTAGAGTAACAGAGACAGCTTCTTGATTGCCACCGTAAACGATAGCTGGAAACTTATTTTCTCTGCGCAGGCGGCGGCTCGCACCCTTGCCCTGCTCTTTACGTGCAATTGCATTGATAGTTAACATTACTATTTCTCTATAAAAGAAAAAATAAAATCCTGCTACAGGCGACCCAGCAGCAGGTTCGATATTTGGCTAAGTGGTAATAAGTTCGCTAAAGCGATACACCTAGGCGGGCAGTATTTTAACGAAAAATGACCTCTACGGCAATCACAATCTCATGATTGCTAGGAGCTATTGGTTTTTGCTGCCTATTTCCATTGTATTAATTGATTGAAACAACATAATTTTAATTATGTCACGTATTGAAATGATTAAATATTTATCATTTCATTTCATTTCATTTCAATTCAGGAGGTGAAAGGGTTGTAATTTTGGGATTCGATTAAAAACGATGTTTAATCATATTGATCTGCTCTTACCTAACCCACTAAGAGATAAGCGCTACTTCGTTTGTTCAAAAAGCGTTGGATTTGAATGAAGATTGACCGTCAAAGGTCAACAGCCCTTAGGAATAGATTTGTTATATTTCAATTATATTGTGAAAAATAATACTGACAAATCGCATTATTGTAATGCCCAAGGCTATTTTGATGGTGTCGGCTATTACTGATGTACCATCTAAATTATCTTAAGTATAGAGTTGGTCTGCCACACGAAAACGGCCTTGATAATCAAATATTTTTTGTCGAATTTCCCAGAAATTTTCTTTTTTTCGTGCGACAACAAATTGTGGATAACGTAATAATGCTTGCTGAGCAATAATATCATTCGCAGTTGACCAGACAAAAGGAACACCCGGTGCGCGATTATGTTCTCGCAAAAAACGATGTTCAAAAGCACGACGTTGAGTGGAGGTATGAAGACGAAAACGTTCTGACACTGAAGTGCCATCTTCGTCGTAATAGTTGATTTTTAACCATTCACCTTTTGGATCAGCGCCTGTGGTTAGCTCCATACCACCACAACGTATAATTAAAGCATCTTTTAATTTGAGCGCAGCTTTTAACATGTCATCAGGATCTGATAGCACTTCATCACATTTTTGGCAGCGTCGTGCGGCAATATCATTTTCAGCTCCACAGTGAGAGCATTGCTTGAAGCGAAAACGGAACTCACATTGCTGTTTCTGGCCTAAATCATTCTCTTCCCAACCTTGGCAACGGCGTCCGTAGTGTTCAATGATTTGCCCGTCTTCAGTGCATTTCCCCCAAAAGGTATTCGCGAATTGGCATAATGGGCAGAATATTTGAACAGGAACACTATTTGAATTAGGTTTGCTGGAACCGACCTCAGGGCGAAATAAGTCGTGGGGATTACCTGCGTAATCTAAAATAAGGCATTGGTTTTTACCAGGAGATAAACGTAAGCCTCGTCCAACAATTTGCTGATATAAGCTCACAGATTCGGTTGGGCGTAAAATAGCGATAACATCTACATGCGGGGCATCAAAGCCAGTGGTAAGGACAGAGACGTTGACTAAAAAGTGCAATTGTTTATTTTTAAATCGTTGAATTATTGCTTCGCGTTCAGCAGCAGGGGTATCAGCCGTGATTAGCGCTGCTGTTTGCGTCGGTAGGTAGCCTAATATTTCTTTAGCATGTTCGACCGTTGCAGCAAAAATCATGCAACCTTGTAGTGGTAAAGCGTACTCGATAATTTGAGCCACAATTTCAGGCGTGATGCGTTTTTGTTTTGTAATGGAGAGGTTTAACTCATGTTCATTGAAGATGCCTGCCGAGCTTAGAGTAACTTGGCTAAAATCATATTGTAATACTGGCATATCTAAACGTTCAGGTGGTACTAGGAACTGGTTTTTGATCATGTAATGCAAAGGTAACTCATAGATACATTCACGAAAAAAGCATTTTTCATCACCTTTTACCATACCATGGTAGTGATATTGATAAATCCACCCAGAGCCAAGTCGATAGGGCGTTGCAGTAAGTCCTAATATCTTCAAGGCTGGATTGTATTGGCTCAGTCTATTGATAATTTGTTGATATTGGCTTTTTTCATTCAAACTAATGCGATGGCATTCGTCAATAATCACGAGCGAAAAATTATCATTAAAACTATCAAGATTACGTGCGATAGATTGCACACTACCAAACACCACTTTACTTTGCGATTCTTTACGGTTTAACCCTGCTGCAAAAATATCAGCTTCAAGTCCATAAGTAAGGTATTTAGCGTGGTTTTGCTCTACAAGTTCTTTAACGTGTGCAAGGACAAGCACGCGGCCTCGAGCCAGTCGAGCAAGTTCGGCAATAACTAAACTTTTACCTGCACCAGTTGGTAGAACAATGACAGCAGGTTCTTTATGCTGGCGAAAATAGCGAATAGTCGCATCGACAGCTTCTTGTTGGTATGGACGAAGAACAAAGGGCATATTATTCAATATTAATTAGTAATAGTGAGTGGGTAAAATGTGAAATTTAAGTTAACACAAGCGGTTGACCTAAAAACTCCAGTTAACAGTCTGACGCTATCACTTGTGATTAGTTATTGATATAATAAAAGATGTGAACATAATCACAATAACCTTTCTATTTTTATTTCTAACAACTTGACTACCTCTGTGTACCAAGTTGCTAATCCATCAAGTTAAGAGAATTTATGCGACTGGATAAGTTTTTGTCCCAGCATTTAGGGATCAGCCGAAGTCTTGTGGCGCGTGAACTGCGTGCTGGAAGAGTCACTATCGATGATGAAATCGTAAAATCAGGTTCCGTACAAGTTAGCGCTGATAAATCAGTAGCCTATGAAGGTAATGTATTAGTGCATGTAACTGGTCCACGTTATTTTATGTTACATAAACCTGAGGGCTATATTTGCTCAACAGAAGATCCGACTCACCCTACGATTCTCTTTTTTATAGATGAGCCACTCGCTGATAAATTACATTCAGCAGGGCGTCTTGATATTGATACGACAGGGTTAGTTCTTTTAACCGATGACGGTCAGTGGTCACATCGAATCACATCACCTAAGCACCATTGCGAAAAAACTTATCGGGTAGAGCTAGAGAACGAAATCGCCGATGACGTCGCTAAACGTTTTGAAGATGGAGTGATGTTAAATGGTGAAAAATCCCCTACTAAGCCAGCTCAGCTAGAGATCATTACACCAAAAGAGGTGTTACTGACGATTAGTGAAGGTCGATATCACCAAGTGAAAAGAATGTTTGCCGCGGTAGGAAATCATGTGACGGGGCTGCATCGTGAGCGCATTGGTGATATCTGGCTTGATACTGACCTCGCACCTGGTGAGTACCGTGAATTAACAAAAGACGAAATCAATAGTATTACGGTTCCACGCTAATAATTAAAGATGTAGGAGTTTAAAGAGTGCAACAGCAGCGGTCATCCTATTTAGGTTTGATATTAATTTTGGGGCTACTATCAATGCTAATGCCTTTAGCAATTGATATGTACCTACCTAGCTTCCTGGTTATGGGCCAATACTTCAATGTTGATGAAGGCCGTATCCAGATGACGCTGAATAGCTATATTTTTGGTTTCGCGATAGGGCAGCTATTTTATGGCCCAATGGCTGACAGTATTGGACGTAAACCAGTTATTCTAGGTGGAGTGATCGTCTTTGCTATTGCATCTGCTGCTTGCGCTCTTGCAGAAACAATCGATTCTCTCATTTGGTTTCGTTTTTTACATGGTTTTGCTGCTGCATCAGCCAGTGTTGTGATCAACGCATTAATGAGAGATATGTTTACACGAGACGAATTTGCTCGGAGTATGTCTTTCGTTGTCCTTGTGATGACCGTAGCACCGTTACTTGCACCGATTTTGGGTGGGGAAATGATGCGTTGGTTTTCATGGCATGCGATTTTCTGGAGTATCTCAATCGCCGCCGTGATTGCTGTTGTTCTGGTGAGTTTCTTTATTCGAGAAACATTACCCGCTGAAAAACGTCAGCCATTTCATTTGGGCACCACCTTAAGGCAATTTGCAACGCTATTTCGGGCTAAGCAGGTTCTTTTCTATATTCTTGCGAGTTCGTTTTCATTTGCGGGTATGTTCTCGTTTTTAAACGCTGGGCCTTTCGTTTACATTGAACTTAATGGTGTTTCTCCCCAAGATTTCGGCTATTTCTTTGGCATAAATATTATTTTCTTATTTATTATGACTACGTTTAATGGGCGATATGTTAGGCGTTTTGGAGCTGAACGGATGCTGTATATGGGCATTATTGTTCAGTTTACAATGGGTATTTGGTTGTTAACCACTACCGCTATGGGACTAGGTTTCTGGGCACTAGTGCTAGGGGTTGCTATATATGTGAGTGGAATTGCAATGATTACCTCAAATGCAATGGCCGTTATTTTGGATAACTATCCACATATTGCAGGTACAGTCTCCTCACTTGCTGGCACTATTCGGTTTTCAATTGGTGCATTGGTTGGAACCTTGCTGTCAATGATCCCTGCTAAATCAGCATGGCCTATGGTTAGTTCTATGGTCGCCTGTGTCGCCTGCTCTATGTTATTTGTTCTTTTGGCTAAGCGCGCCAAAAAATAAACTTCTTCATTTCGATAGTGAGTTTCAAGGAAGAAACAACTATCGTCGCTATATTCATTTCTGTTAGGCATCATATTCATTGTAATAGTGTTAAGTAAAAATTAACTACTCGACAAAACCGAAGTGTTAGACAGTAAAATCAGAGTCCCAATATGATTTTTGCTGATTTTTTTGTCTTTCAATGATTGATTGTTAAATTTATGTATATTTCTGGGTCTGTTTTGATTAATTGAAAAAAGGTAATACTAATTAATTTGATTCAAAATCACAGAGAGTATTATTAATGTCTGTTTAATAATATTAAAAAATAATGAGTATTTAGGCTTATTTTTGAATTTTAAACTCAAATTAAATTAAAAAATTAATAGTTCGATTAAAAGAATATGCATGTAGTGATTTGTGTCACAAAAATTTAACGACATGAATTATATTTGATGTTATATTTAGGTTTGAATATTTAACAAACCCGTTACCTTTTTGGGTTGTAGCGAATTCGGTTTGAACGAAGTTTGACAAAGCTTACTGACCTCTAATGGTTAATTTAGGGGATGGGGAGTGATATAGATTTATGAGTTAGTATTATTCTAGTTAATAGTACTTAACCCTCAAAAATTTAATTAATTAAGTAAGTTAACTTTATTCTTCGAACAATATGATAGATTAAGTACCGATAGGAATTTGTTGTGGAAAAATCAGGTCTTTCGGTGGTGCACAGGCTGCCGCAAAGTTACCGCTGGTTATCAGGGAAAATAGGGACTGATGTTGAAGTCGTGCCTACCAATGATTTCAATAGCGATAAACTTGTGGGGCTGAAATTACTCAGTCATGACTGTGCGACAGATTGCATTGCGATGAAGCAATTGTCAGAGTCGTTATCAGACATGCAAATTGAAAGTGCGATTTTAGAATGGCAAAAAGAAATTTGCCTCTTTATTTATGCAAATGATGAGCTTGCTGCAATGTGCCGTTTAAAGGCCTCTGGAGTTGCAATTGCTGAGCTTGAATCTGTTTTTTATTCATCCTAATTGACGGAATTAAATTTGTTCTGTTAGGTCAAACCCAATAAAAAAGCTTCCAGTTTTAAACTTGGAAGCTTTTTTATTGGCAAAGGATTAGTTGTCTTGTTAATTATGAGCCATCGATAACGCGGCGTCCTGCGTAATATCTTTTATTCCAATAATCATTTGTCAGTTCAGAAACGATAACACCGCTACTAGTTGAAGCGTGAACAAATTTATCATCACCGATATATATACCAACGTGTTTCATGCGACGACCTGTTTTAAATAAAACTAGATCACCAGGTTTTAAACTATTGCGTTTAACACCTTGGCCTGAAGATTCTTGTTCTGATGTGGTACGAGGTAAGGCAACACCGAATTGTTCAATAAAGGTGCGCTGAACAAAGCTTGAGCAATCAATGCCATTTTTAGTTGTTCCACCAAGGCGATAGCTAACACCTTTCCAATTTGCATATTGATTCATGATTTTAGACTTGGTGTCAACACTTTGAACGAGTTGTTCAAACTCATCTTGGGATGCCATAGCTAAAGAATCAGAGGAAGAACCATTTAACATGCGAGATTCAGAATGGGTAGTACGTTGTGCATTTTTAGAAGAATTAGGGGCCGTACAAGCTGAAAGTGTCGCGGCAATCGCTATTGCGGGTAAGATGCGCAGTAGGTTGCGCTTAAGTTTTTCAGATGTTGCCATTATTCATGATTTCCCTTGCCATTTTTGTACTGTGTTATTCCACACAATAAACGTAAACTTACCCCTGTGAAAAACGCATTTTTGAAAAATGCAGTAGTTGATTTTTCACAGAAATTGTTTAATACAGAACAATTAAATTGTGTATATGATTAAACCAGATAGAGAGTTTCACAAGATATAACGTAGTTATGCAAACACAACAACATCTGTTAGACACCCATCGTTAAAGTTTGGTAGTCACATACTCATTTAACCAAACATAAAGAGCATACATAAACAGAACTGAAATGGCGAGTTATTCAGGCTATAATTTACAAAACATTATATTAAGTACTAATGTAACGCACTTTCTGGGTGTTTTTTGTTAATAAGATAGATTCTAGTTGTTGTTGATATTAAATACACAGCAAATAAAGTGATCTTGATCACACTTTATTATCGTTGAGGCTGACTTAATTTTGTAATAATTAGTATTACGATTGTTTATTGTAAAGAAGTTTAAGTGTATGTAGGGATCAGCAGCAAAAATAAAACTGTATGAAATACAACTTGCGTTGCTATGAAACCAATGCAACATAACATTTATTAGCTCGATTGCTTATTCGTGAGTTTTATATGATATTCCCTAAATACACGTTGTTCAAAATCAGCAAATCGTCGCTTCAGGGTGGCTTGAGCTATTTTTGAAGAAAAATAATCGATAGGAATAAAATTAGCACAGCCTAAATTATCAATAATAAAAAATTGACCATGAGGTTTATAGCCTAATTGATAGACAATATTATAAGTTTTTAATGTCATCGTCACAATTGACTCTTTAAATGTATCGTTTTTAAATGCATTGTATGCAAATCTTATGTTTTTTTGATGCTCCAAAAAAGAGTTATTATTTTTTAAATAATAATCTAGTGTTTTTGAAACAGTACCACTTTTATCTTTTATAAGTTGGAATACGTATCCAAGACCCAAGTTAGTTTCTTGAGTTCCGTAATAATGGGAAATTGTTGTTACAGGTGATTTGCTTCTATACAGACGGTTGTAGTATTTGACTTCACGGAGTGTCTCACGGTCACCTCTATCAGCATGATGTATCTTTATACACAAATTATCATATTCAGGATGCTGGTAGCAGGCACGTTGACGTCCGCTAGCAATTAATAAGGAAGGAGTAAGCTCAAGATGTTTAGTCAGTATAATTTTCATATCAGAAAGTACTATTATTTGTGAATAAGAGAGAAATTTAATTAATCTAAAATTATTTAGATATAAAATAACAACTCTAATTTTAATTGATAAGTTATAAATTAGGTTGCAAAAAGTGTGATTGTGTCAATATTACCCTTAAAAAATATATTTTAAATGTACTAAAAATAGTTGATAGATATTAAATATAAAAATACATCTCTAGGTTTTAAAATACACTCAAAAATAGGGTTGCAATATTCGTGAATTAAGCTGATATCATATGTAATAGAAAGAAAATACATTTAGGTTATAAGTAATTTGGCGTAGATGGTGATTTGGTTTTACTCGAATATATTATATGAGAGAGTAGTAAGTAAAACCCGTTTTTAGAGTGATTGGCTGTTGCGGTTATTTATTTTCAGATGCAGCCCTAAGGGCTGTTTATCTTTGCTGCTGATTTTTACCGTACCAATCGGTTTAAATAACAGCAATATAATTATATCACGTACTTAGGTGCCTAAAAAAACATCACCAAAAAGCCTAAACCGTAAATGAAAAGCGCCCTTCGGGTTTAATTAAACGTGATTTTTCGCTGTGTTGAGCGACTATTATCTAGTTCACTAGGCGGCGAACCACTCGCTTTGCTTCTTTTTATCTTAACTAAAGACGTGTAATTCGAATGAAAATTGACCTTCAAAGTTCAACAGCCCCTAGCAAAAGAAAATACATATATAGTACATGGAGGTTAGGGCAGATAAATGACGAGTAAACACTAAATGCCCTATGGGCATATGCCCATAGGTTAATAACAATAATTAATCGCAGCGCCCCATATAGCGACGCTCAGGGATATGAATACGAATTTTTTCACCACTTGTTAAATATTCGGGTACTTGTACTGTCAAGCCAGTTGCCATAGTCGCGGGTTTGGTACGTGCACTCGCTGAAGCCCCTTTAATAGCTGGAGTCGTTTCTACAATTACCATATCAACAGTTTGCGGTAGTTCAAGAGCAAGTACTTGGCCATCCATTGTTAAAACCTGCATACCAGGTAAGCCTTCTTCTGGAATGAACAGAAGCTCTTCTACGATATCAGCATGCTTAAATAAATAAGGTGTGTAATCTTCATTATCCATAAAGATATACTCATCCCCATCACTATAAGAGAAGCTGACTCCGCGACGAGTTAAAGAGATAGTTTCTAAAATATCATCGCCTTTAAAACGTTCTTCAACTTTCTGACCCGTTTTAATATCTGTAAATCGCATTTTATATAAAGTACTCGCGCCACGAGCACTCGGAGCTTGAATATCAATATCTTTAACCAGTAGCAGTTTGCCATTGTAATTGATCGCAAACCCACGTTTGATTTCATTGGCCTTTGCCATAAACAACCTTCTTTATCGTCATCAAAAATAGTGCGACAAAATTACTCGTAGATAGGTAATTAGGCAAGATGCTAAGTGCATATTTAAGTAAAAAAATCTCCCCAGCTAATTAGACTGGGGAGCATGAATTAATAAACGGGTAAAAAACCTAATAAGGAGAGTATGTGTGCTACTGCGTTAATGATACCGAATAGAATAACAAATAGAATAATTCCGATACCACCTGGGGCTTTATAGCTATTGTTTGGGAAGCGTTTACGGCTAGCTTTTGCCATAAGAGCAGGAACGATAACCGCCCAAATAGTTGCTGCAAGACCTGCAAAACCGATAGCATAGATAAAACCATTTGGGAAAATTAACGCTAATACAGTTGGTGGTAAGAACGTGATTAATGCTGATTTGAAACGGTCTTGTCCACTATCTTTAAACTTGAAAAAGTCAGCAATAAAATCAAATAAGCCTAGAGAAACACCTAAGAATGAGCTTGCCAATGCCATATAAGAGAACAGTGTCAAAAATTGCGAAATAAAGCTGCTGGTGGTCGATAAGTTCATTTGATTAAGCAATGCATCAATATTATTGCCATCTTCACGAATTTGTACGAAAGCCGAGCGTGGAATATTTCCTTGGATCGCATACTGCCATAAGATGTAAATCACTACGGTAATAATTGCACCGTACATTAAGCTACGAGCTACAGAACGACTGTCTTTATTATAATATTTTACAAGGCCTGGAACATTGCCGTGATACCCAAAAGAAGTTAAAAGGTACGGGAGTGCGGCAAGAGCGTAAGGTAAGTAGTGTGTATCACCTTGTTCTACTTGATTAAATAGTATCGATGGTGATGCTGTTGTTACCATGCCGCCAATCGACATAATAAAGGTAATCACCATTCCGCCAATTAAAATAGTGCTTAAACGGTCAACTGCCCGGGTTGATAACCAAACAAAAAAAGCAATTAAAAGTGCAGAAAGTAATCCCGCAACGGCTTGTGGTATTTGAATATAGCTAGCCAAATTGCCAGTGATAATAGAGCTACCAGCTGAAATATAAGCGTAAGTTAGAATATAAAGGACAAATGTAATAGATAAGCTATTAATTGAATTCCAAACAGGCCCTAATAAATCTTTAACGACAGTATGGAAACTGGCTCCTGCGGGGTAGTTCATATTGGCTTCTAATATCATTAACCCGGATAGAAGCATACAGGCAAATGTGTAGATTAAAAGGACAACAGAGCCTGTAAACCAAACACCAGATGTCACCATGGGAATTGAAAACATACCTGCGCCAACAGCTGTGCCGGCAATGATCATAGCTCCACCAATTATGGAAGGCTTTTTATGTAGTTTTACTGCATCGACAGACATGAAAACTCCTGATTAACGTCCCTTTGTACTAGCTCAATGATACATTTGCGGTTTGATAATGTAAATAACAATTAACGGACAAAAATATAAAAAAAACAGTAATTATAAAGGGTTGTGCAATTATTGTACAAATGGTGTAAGGGCTATTTGTACAATATAGGTGGGATTAAGCAGGATGATGATAAAATTGTTGTGTTAGCCAGAGGTCGATAGCATTGCGGCTTGCTTCAAAGTGTGGTTCGGGTAACTCAGTTGGTGATACCCACATGATGCTTGCACATTTATCTTTTTCCATAATTTGCGGTTCAATATCGCCATTATATTCAGTGTGCATACAAATAGAGACCGAATGCTTACCTTCTTGGCGATATGTATTCACATTATTACTGATGCCAAACACTTTCGGAGAAAGGATATCAATACCAACTTCTTCTTTGATTTCACGGATTGCACATGCTTCAAATGATTCACCAGCATCGACGTGCCCACCAAAGATTGACCAATATGGAGCGTGTTTACTGCAGCGTTTTCCCATTAGAATTTGGCCTTGTTTATTCGTGATGATGACACCAACGCCAACAACAACACTATCAATAATAGACATAATTATTTCCTTGTTACTTTTTTTTAAGCTCCGTTATTTTGCCAGTTTATCGCTGAAAAACAATCAGGGAAAACTGCAAATATCACTGAATCAGTTGTGTTTTAATGGTATAACTATGCGGTAAATATCTTGTATACGCGTCATAATTCAAGTTGCATGATATGTATTGCCAATTTGGGACTGCGCGCGCTGAATCACAGTATTCTCTATAGTCATTGTGATATGGCGGTAGCTTTATGGCATGCAATTCGAACTATTTTTTGTATATATGACCATAATGATAAAGGGAGATTCGAGGTTATGACTCGCCGGGTCGCTACAATTACATTAAATCCTGCCTATGATCTTGTCGGGCTGTGCTCTTCAATCGAAATCGGTGAAGTCAACTTAGTGACGACTGCTAGCCTTAATGCAGGAGGCAAAGGTGTTAACGTCGCGAAAGTATTGCGAGACCTTGGAATCGATATCACAGTAAGTGGCTTCATGGGAAAAGACAACCAAGATGAATTTCAACATTTTTTCAGTGATAACGGAATGGCGAACCGCTTCTGTATGGTGCCGGGTCGCACGAGAATCAACGTTAAACTAACCGAAAATAATGGTGAATCTACAGATTTTAATTTTTCGGGTTTTGATGTAAGTAAAGAAGACTGGAATCGCTTCTCAACAGAATCACTTAATTGGTTAGGTCATTTTGATATGGTCGTGGTGAGTGGCAGTCTACCAAATGGGGTTGAACCTGAAGAATTCACTCGATGGATGAGCCGCTTACGTCAATTGTGTCCATGTATTATTTTTGATAGTAGCCGTGAAGCGCTTAAAGCAGGTTTAAAGGCATCACCTTGGCTGGTAAAACCAAATCGGCATGAATTAGAAATGTGGGTTGGTCGCAAATTGCCTGATTTAAAAGATGTCATCGAAGCCGCACATGAATTGCGTGATAAAGGTATTTCTCATGTAGTGATTTCATTAGGTGAAGAAGGGGCCTTATGGGTTAATGCATCTGGCTCTTGGCTAGCAAAACCGCCTCATTGTGAGGTGATTAGTACTGTAGGTGCAGGGGATTCAATGGTAGCCGGTCTCGCATATGGGCTGCTCAGTGGGGAATCGAGTGCTCATACATTGCGTATGGCAACAGCTATTTCAGCTCTTTCGGTTTCACAGCCTGATGTTGGGGTAAAAAATCGGAATAAACTCGCTGAGATGATGGCGAAAATAGAAATGAAATCGTTATAAATACCAATGTAAAGGCGGTTATTACCGCCTTTTGCTGATTAATCTTGTTGTGATTTTAACCAAGCAATCTCTTGAGGCCAAATATCAGGATTAATAGTTTCTAATATTAATGGAATACCATCAAAGCGTGAATCTTTCATAATATAGCTAAATGGAGTATATCCAATATTGCCTTCGCCTAAACTATGATGGCGGTCGACTCTACTTGCGAATTCGCTTTTAGCATCATTTAAATGCATACCCTTGAGATATTCAAAACCAACTATATCGGAAAATTGTTTGAAGGTTTCTTCACAGTTTTCTGCTGTGCGTAAATCATAGCCAGCAGCAAAAGCGTGGCAGGTATCAATACAGACACCAACTCGCCTTTTGTCATCAACTCCTTCAATGATTTTTGCTAAATGTTCAAAACGAAAGCCTAAGTTTGTTCCTTGCCCTGCGGTATTTTCAATTACAGCAATCACACCTTTAGTTTCATTTAATGCAATATTGATAGATTCTGCAATACGGGAAAGACAATCATCGACTTCAATTTTTTTGAGGTGACTTCCTGGGTGAAAGTTAAGTAAGTCAATACCGAGCTGTTCACAGCGTTGCATTTCATCAATAAATGCAACACGTGATTTTTCCAGAGCTTCAATTTCAGGATGACCAAGATTAATCAAATAGCTGTCATGAGGTAGAATTTGATGCTTTCCATAACCATACTGTAGGCAATTGGCTTTGAATTTTTCAATAACGTCTTCCGTTAAAGGTGCGGCCTTCCACTGACGTTGGTTTTTAGTGAATAACGCAAAGGCAGTGGCATTTATTTCATGAGCGCGAATAACGGCTTGGTCAACACCACCAGAGGCGCTGACGTGTGCTCCAATATATTTCATTATGTGACTCCTTTTTATGGAAGTATGCCATCAAAGTACCAATAAATGAAATTGATAAAAAAGGCCGCAACTAAGGCGGCCAATGATGATAATTGTATTGAATTATTTTGTATATGGACTCATTACAACATAGCTTGAATTAATTCATTAATGATAAATCCACCGACAATCAACCAGAAGAAGAGGATAAGAGCCATAAATAAGGGCTTAATCCCTGCTTGGCGAATAGCGCTAACATGCGTAGTCAGACCTAATGCAACCATTGCCATTGCGAGTAAAATAGTATCTAAAGTAATGATAATTTTAACTAATATTTCGGGTAATAAGCTCAATGAATTAAATACGGCAACGAGTATGAAAATAACGGCAAACCAAGGAATGGTGATTTTGTTTTTTTCTGTATTTTGGTTTTTAGTTATGGTTGAGCGTCGACTTAAATAAGCAGACAGAATAATTAAGAATGGTGCAAGCATCATCACACGGATCATTTTACTGATCACTGCGGTATTTTCAGCATCAGGACCAATGGTATGACCGATAGCGACAACTTGAGCAACTTCATGAACGGTGGAACCAATATAAATACCGAAATTACTATCTGTTAGTGTAAACCAACCATAATGTGCATTAAGTTGGTAAAGCCATGGGTAAATAAAAATAGCAATGGTGCCAAAAATAACGACTGTTGACACCGCGACAGCAACTTTGCTTGCTGGCGCTTTAACGACAGGTTCAGCTGCCATGATGGCAGCTGCGCCACAAATACTACTGCCGGCACCAATTAAAATTGTGGTTTCGTCATCTAATTTAAATACTTTTTTGCCTAGCCAAAACGCAAGTAAAAAAGTAGATGATAAAGTTAACACATCAATTAACATGCCTGTCATACCGACATCTGTAATTTGCTGAAAAGTTAGCCGAAAACCATAAAGAATAATACCAGCACGTAAAAAATAGTGTTTTGCGAATTTTATGCCATCATCACAATAAGGGCTTACGACGGGATAAAATGTATTACCGACAATAATACCTAATAAAATAGCGAGTGTGAGTGCGCCTAAGCCAACATCAATAAACCATGGTTTATCACCAAGGTAGATCGAAATAGCGGTTAAAATTCCCGCTAAAGCAATGCCTGAAATTAGCTTAAGAAAGAGATGATTACTGTTATGTACTAATGGTGATGAATTACTCTTACTCATAATCTTACCTTTCTATACTACTTAGAACGTTTTAGAATAAGCATATATCAAACGAATGGATAATTTAAATTGATTATTTTTGTATAACCAATCTAAATTAGTGGTTTAAAGTTTCTTCTGGTAACTTAGTCATAAATCATTAATATTAACAATATTATTACAAATGCATGCCAACAACGTCGGAGCTACCTGTATGCGAATAACACTTAGGCAACTCGAAGTATTTACTGAAGTACTTAAAAGTGGCTCGACGACTCAAGCTTCTCAGTTACTTTCACTTTCCCAATCAGCTGTGAGTGCATCATTGACGGATCTTGAAGGGCAACTTGGTGTACAACTTTTTGATCGAGTAGGTAAGCGTCTTGTCACAAATGAGCATGGTCGATTACTGTATCCTAAGGCGTTGGCATTGCTGGAGCAGGCGCTAGAAGTAGAACAGTTATTTAAAAAAGAGATGGGTGCAGTAAGGTTATCTGCTAGTACTACTATTGGTAATTATATGTTACCAGAACTGCTGGCAGGGTATCGTTTTGACCATCCCTCCATCCCACTTGAATTGAATATTAGTAATACAGAAGAAGTCATTAAATCAGTTATGGAGTTTCGTGCGGATGTCGGTTTAATTGAAGGGATCTGCCATAGTCCTGAATTGGTTACAGAAGCATGGCTAAAAGATGAATTAGTCATATTCGCTGCGCCAAATAGTCCTTTCGTAGGTAAACCCCTTACATTGAAAGAATTACATGATGCACCATGGGTGTTGCGTGAAAGAGGCTCCGGTACGCGTGGGGTGCTAGATCAACTATTATTTGCACATTTGCCTGGCTTTCATATTTTAATGGAGTTAGGTAATTCCGAAGCTATTAAACATGCTGTTCGTTTTGGTATGGGGATCAGTTGTTTATCAAGGCGAGTGGTCGATGAACAGCTTAAAAATGGTTCACTGGTTGAGTTGCAAGTTGAGGGTCTTAAATTGCAGCGTACGTTATATTTGATTTATCATCGGCAAAAGCATTTATCTAATGCAATCAAAAACTTATTGGAATATTGTAAGTGATTAAGTTAGTCGTTTAGTTATAAATATCTTAAATGACTTTATTAGAAATAATGCCTTAAATGAAGGTGATACAGAAGCAAGGTTGCATGTTTTAATCGATGCAAACGAGTGTTTTGCTAATAATTTTGTTTGGATTATGAAGGTATCTTATAACTGCCAAGAGTTACTTAGTTCTGACAGGATATTTTGCTAGAATTCTTATAATATTGGTTAAATAAAAGAAATGTAGGGAATAAATGTCAGAACAACATACCACTGAGACGCAACATGGTGGCCCACAAAGATTACGTCGAGAACTAAAAGCTCGTCATCTTGCAATGATTGCAATTGGCGGTTCGATTGGTACTGGTCTTTTTGTTGCATCAGGTGCAACAGTCGCACAAGCTGGCCCCGGTGGGGCGCTTCTTTCTTATGCCATTATTGGTTTAATGGTTTATTTCTTAATGACTAGTTTGGGAGAGCTTGCGGCTTATATGCCAGTATCAGGCTCTTTTTCAACGTATGGTTCAAAATACGTTGATGAAGGATTTGGTTTCGCGCTAGGTTGGAACTATTGGTATAACTGGGCTGTAACAATAGCAGTAGACTTAGTTGCTGCACAGCTGGTCATGATGTATTGGTTTCCAGATACGCCGGGCTGGATCTGGAGTGCGATATTCTTAGCAATTATTTTTCTGCTTAATTACATTTCAGTAAAAGGGTTTGGTGAAGCAGAATATTGGTTCTCTTTAATTAAAGTCGTTACGGTTGTTATTTTTATCGCCGTGGGCGTTCTAATGATATTTGGTATCATGGATGGCGCTGAAAACGCAGGGTGGCATAACTGGACAGTTGGTGATGCGCCATTTGCAGGCGGTTTCGCTGCAATGATAGGTGTTGCTATGATAGTCGGTTTCTCATTCCAAGGTACTGAGCTCATCGGTATCGCAGCCGGTGAATCACAAGATCCAGCGAAGAACATTCCTAAGGCAGTACGTAAAGTATTTTGGCGTATTCTATTGTTCTATATCTTTGCAATCTTAATTATTAGTCTGATTATTCCTTATACTGATCCTAATTTGTTACGTAATGACGTTGGCGATATTAGTGTTAGCCCTTTCACACTCGTTTTTGAAAATGCGGGTCTACTATCTGCAGCTGCGGTAATGAATGCCGTTATCTTAACTGCTGTGTTATCAGCCGGTAACTCAGGCATGTATGCATCAACACGCATGTTGTACACTTTAGCTCGGGAAGGTAAAGCTCCACGTATTTTTGCTCGTCTATCGAAGGGTGGTGTTCCACGTAACGCATTGCTTGCAACAACAGTGATTGCCGGGCTGTGTTTTCTAAGTTCGATGTTTGGTAACCAAACTGTTTATTTATGGTTGCTTAATACTTCTGGTATGACAGGTTTTATTGCTTGGTTAGGTATCGCGATTAGTCATTATCGTTTCCGTAAAGGTTACATGGCACAAGGTAAGGACTTAAACGATCTTCCTTATCGCTCAGGTTTCTTCCCTATTGGGCCTATTTTTGCTTTCATCCTATGTTTAATTATTACATTAGGGCAAAACTACCAAGCTTTCTTAGAAGATAGAATTGATTGGGTTGGCGCTATTGCCACTTATATCGGTATTCCACTATTTTTAGCAATTTGGTTTGGTTATAAAATTATCAAGAAAACCTCCATTATTCGTTATAAAGATATGGATTTTCCTTCTTACAATGACAGTTTAAATAAATAGTTTAAATAAAGCCCTCTTTGGTTAGAGGGCTTTATTCGTATAAAATCCCGCCTCAAAATTCTACAATTCCAAAATTGCCAAGTTTCAATCTGAAAGCCTAATTTTTATCCTCTACATGCCTGTTTTAGGTGGCATATTAAACGGTATTGTATTATTAAAAATAAGATAAATCTTACGCGCTATGGAATGAAATCATTTAAAAACAATAGCTTAATTGGTGTTTAAGCTAAGGCGTGTCACTGGGCTATGCTTGTTATTTTTATCTATTATTTCTCATATCATGTTCTTTTTCTCTAAATAGCACTTACGAATAAAGGCGTTAATTATTTTGAATTAATTAACAAAAGTTCGGGTGCGATCACAATTTGATGCTTACCTTTAATTAAATTGGCAATCGCATTGATAAGTATTCTTATTTGCTTTATTGTTATTGGCATTAAAAGAAGGCTAAGATATTTGATGTGAAATTGATATCGAAATCGTTAGCAAAGCGGATAAATTCAGTACTAGTACGGTGTTTTGAATGGTGAGTACTTGTTAAATCAT
This sequence comes from Providencia burhodogranariea DSM 19968, assembly GCF_000314855.2. Lineage (GTDB taxonomy): Bacteria > Pseudomonadota > Gammaproteobacteria > Enterobacterales > Enterobacteriaceae > Providencia > Providencia burhodogranariea. Next base: position 903,319 of record NZ_KB233222.1, read on the forward strand.
TCTATCTAGAGCTATTTTTAGGGCTTGAACTACAAAAAACATTGGCTGAATTGTATAACGAATTTTTAGCAGTTGAACCAACAGGTGTATACTGGGTCAGTGAGAAGCAAATTTAGTAGGTAATTTTAACAATGAGTACGACTACCGATCCAATGTCAACTGTAGAACAGGCAATTAAAGAGAACGATAATGATGTTAAGCAGCATTATCAACAAATGTTACGTCGAAGAATTACATGGATAGCGGTCATAATTGGCGCCATTGTATTGTCGTTGGTTATTGATTTCACGTTAGGCCCATCAGGGTTATCGCTGCAAAAATTATGGCAGACTTTAATATCGCCAGAATCTGTTGAAGCAGGTACTCGAGTTATTGTATGGGATATCCGGCTTCCTTATGCATTAATGGCTGTAGTCATTGGGATGTCTCTTGGCCTTGCTGGGGCTGAAATGCAAACCATATTGAATAACCCGCTAGCGAGTCCATTTACACTTGGTGTATCAAGTGCTGCTGCTTTTGGTGCAGCATTAGCAATTGTTTCTGGTATAGCAATACCGGGGGTACCAGATCAGTGGGTGATCTCTGCTAATGCTTTTATTTTTGCTCTAATGGCGGCACTTATGCTTGATGCCGTTACTCGTTGGACGCGAGTTGCGACGTCGGGCGTTGTTTTATTTGGTATTGCACTAGTATTTACGTTTAACGCATTAGTTTCGATGATGCAGTTCATTGCAACTGAAGATACGCTTCAAGGGCTTGTATTTTGGACTATGGGAAGTTTGTCTAAAGCAACGTGGATCAAACTGGGGGTGATGACATTAGTCTTCTTCCTTGTTTTCCCAATTGCAATGATGAGCTCTTGGAAATTGACAGCATTAAGGCTCGGTGAAGACCGTGCAATTAGCTTTGGTATTGATGTACGCCGTTTACGGCTAACAACGCTGCTGCGTATTAGTATCTTATCTGCATTAGCGGTCGCATTTGTCGGGCCAATAGCCTTCATCGGTTTAGTTGCTCCACATATTGCACGATTAATGTTTGGTGAAGATCATCGTTTCTACTTACCCGCGAGTGCATTGATTGGCGCATTAGTATTATCGATGGCATCAATTGCATCTAAAAATATTATACCGGGCGTGATTATTCCTGTCGGTATTGTGACATCGCTGGTTGGTGTACCGTTTTTCTTAAGTATTATTTTGCGTCACAGAGGTAACGTATCATGACAGATGGCCTGATTATTAATCATTTTAATGCAGGTTATCCGAAACACCCTGTGATCGAAAACCTGAAAACTGAAACATTACCTCGTGGTAAAATTACTGTATTACTGGGACCAAATGGAAGTGGCAAATCAACTTTATTACGCTCTTTGGCTGGTTTAAATAAAGCAACGGGACAATTGTTATTAGATGGGCAAGATTTAACTCAGCAAAATTTTGCACAACGTGCTCAAAATGTTGTGTATTTACCGCAAAGTTTACCTGCGGGTGTTCATCTGTATGTATTAGAATCTGTGATTGTTGCTCAAAGAGCATCGGGTGGGCTCAGTAATGAAAATAGTAAAGATGAGGTAATGCACTTATTGCATCAATTAGGTATTGAACATTTAGCATTAAGTTATTTAGATCAATTATCAGGTGGTCAAAAACAATTGGTAGGTTTAGCTCAATCATTAATACGTCAACCTAATTTATTATTATTAGATGAGCCATTAAGTGCATTAGATCTAAATTATCAATACCATGTTATGGATCTGGTTGCGAAAGAGACTAAGCGTAGAAATATTATTACTGTTGTGGTGGTTCATGATATTAATATTGCTCTGAGGCATGCGGAACACGTATTAATGCTAAAGAAAGGTAAGTTAATCGCGCAAGGTGCACCGGAAGAGGTGATTACTCCGAGTAGTCTAGCTGATGTTTATGGTGTCAGAGGCCGTATTGAGCGTTGTTCTCAAGGTGTGCCACAAGTACTGATTGATGGGTTAGTGGAAAAGTTTGCGAGCTGATCTTAACGAGTTAAAAGCCGCGTTCATTTTTATCTCTGGGCGCGGTTAATTGAAAAATATAGCAATATGATATTTTCTAGCCAAAATTAATTATAGGAAATTTAAACCAATGGTTATATATCATAAATTTCCTATAGATAATTATTGATTTAAAAAATCAAATTATAGCGATTTCAAAACTGATAATATTGGTATGAATCAGCATGCTATTGTATATATCCATATTACTTTATATGAAGCTAACATCGTTATAATTTGAAAAATACAGGGAATATTTGTCTACAGAATAATAATAATAGCAACAGTACTAATAGGGTTATAGAACCAAAATAACTCAAGTTAGATGTAAGTAATAAGCAAACATAACCTGATGAATATAATAATTTCATTGATTCGGGGTGAGTACTCGTTTGCCTATAATTTTTACAGTAGCTTGAATTATCGCGGGTATAAATCCAAATATTGAGCTTATGTCACATTACACAATTAAATGAAAAATATCTCTCGGAGAATTGGGAATGGTTGTTTTTAATAAAAGAAAAATTGCATTAAGCATTATTGCATCTATGGCTGCAGCACCTGCATTTGCAGACAGTAGTAAAGATACCATTATGGTTACCACTGCGACAGGTTTCCAACAAAAAATTGAAGATGCCCCTGCATCTATCTCAGTTGTCACTCGTGAACAACTTGAAAATAAAGCCTACCGTGATGTGACAGATGCACTTAAAGATGTTCCTGGTGTTCTTGTTACTGGTGGTGGTAGCAGTTCGGATATAAGTATTCGTGGTATGGATGCCAAGTATACTATGATCTTAATCGATGGTAAGCGAGTTGATACACGTAGTACTCGGCCAAACAGTGATGGCTCTGGTATTGAGCAAGGTTGGTTACCGCCATTACCTGCAATCGAACGTATTGAAGTGGTAAGAGGCCCGATGTCATCGCTTTATGGTTCTGATGCAATGGGTGGGGTTATCAATATTATTACTCGTCGCGTTCAGCAAGAATGGACAACAAGTCTTCGTGCAGATGGCACTATCACAGAGCGTCAAAACTCAGGTAATACTGGGCAAGGTAGTTTTTATACTTCAGGTCCATTAATTGATGGTTTACTCGGAGTGAAACTAAATGGTCAGTATTCACATAGAGGTGAAGATAAATATGTTGGTGGATTCAATCGACAAATAATGACCAGTGGTGGAGGTACCGTTTCTTGGACTCCGGACGATAAAAATACAATTGATGTTGATTTCAAAAAAGATAATCAACATAGAGATTCTCGTAAAGGTTATACGACAAATAGTAATAGTGGTTTTAATAAGTATGAAATGACGCATTCTGCTATTACTCATACAGGTCTTTATGATTTTGGAACAACGGATACTTATCTTCAGTATGATGAATCAAAGAATCCGGGTCGTAAAATGAAAGCAGAAGATACAATTTTCCGTAATCAAAGTGTTTTCTTATTAGGTGATCATAGCCTAAGTCTAGGTGGACAGTATCGTAAAGAAAAATTAGAGGCTGGAGATAATAAATTTCCGCTTAGTAAATTAGATCGTTGGAGCTGGGCATTATTTGCAGAAGATGAATGGTTAATGACGAGTGATTTCGCATTAACTGGTGGCATTCGTATGGATAAAGACGAGAACTATGGAACTCATTGGACACCTCGTTTATATGGTGTCTGGCACGCTGATGATCAATGGACAATTAAAGGTGGTATATCAACAGGTTACCGAGCACCTGATTTACGTCAATCAACAGCAGCATGGGGCCAAGCAACTGGTGGTAGCAGAGGAAATGCGGTTATTTATGGTAACCCAGACTTAAAACCTGAAAAAAGTGTTACCGAAGAAATTGGTGTGATTTGGAATAATCAAAATAACATCACTGCTGGAATTACTATTTATAATACTGATTTTAAAGATAAAATAACAGAGGTTACTCGTTGTTCTAACACCAATGCTAACGTGAGAAACTGTACCGTAGCACAGGATGGTGTTGGTGATAATGGTAAAGATCCGTACAACTTTATCAGTGATAGACAGAATGTTGATAAAGCAAGTATGCGAGGCGTTGAGTTAACGTTTAACTGGGGCATACTGGATGATTTAGAGTTTGCGGCTAACTATACATATACGGATACAGAACAAAAAAGCGGTGTAAATAAAGGTAAGCCTCTGAATAAACAACCTAAGCATATGGCTAATACAACGTTAACATGGGATACAACAGAAGATTTGCAAACATGGACTCGCATGAATTTCCGTGGCAAAACCTCTGATTTCCAAGGGCGTGGCGAGGTAATGAATAATGGTACACCATCATATGCATTATTTGATTTAGGTGCTAGTTATAAGTTAAGTAAGAATGCGAATATTGTTGGTGGTGTTTATAACATCTTAGATCGTCGCATCGATCAAGCCAACTACGGCGCTGAATTAGAAGGCCGTCGCTACAACTTCGGTATCAACTATAACTTCTAATCAAACTCGTTAAACTATTGCTTAAGGCTCTTTTGTTAAAAACAAAAGAGCCTTATTATTTACTAAGAAAAAGCGCAAAAAAATTATCTTTGATCGCTAAAGTTTACCGTGATAAATAAGTTATTAGCTTTCAAAGCAAAATCCGTAAATAGATAAAAAATTCTCATCAAATATTGCCAGTTTTTTCACAATAACTATTGCTATTTCAGTACTTGGAGTGCAAAATGCGCGGACTAAAAAATAACTGATACCTCAATTTCCGGTATCGGTTTTTTTTTGCTTTTTAAGTTAGTTCATTTTCGTGGGGCCGGATAATAGGCCGGATAGATAAATTATATTTTTACGAGTAGCATATACATAATGTTACCGATTTGAGGAATGCTTTCATGGGTTACTTTTTCGCATTCGCAGCAGGGCCTGGTGGCCGAGGCTGCCGCATTGATGACTACGGGGCAGCTGTCTGCGTCAAAAATTTACCATTCAACCTTTCATCTTTCTTTTCTGCCTATAGGCAGATGCAAAGTCTTCCCAGTAACTATCGATTGAGTAGGTTAAATAATACTCAATCGAAAGTTATGGGAGGGCTTTGTCATGCAAAATAATTCAATACCATTATCCATTGGTAGCAACCAAACTGGTGCTAACAACCGTGTACAACTTGCAAAAACATTAACACTGTTGCAAGTCGTTATGATTGGTTTAGCTTATATTCAGCCAATGACCATATTCGATACTTTCGGTATGGTGTCAGATAAAACCAATGGTCATGTTCCGACTTCCTATATTATTGCACTTGCTGCGATATTATTTACTGCACTGAGCTACGGCAAATTGGTGAAGCGCTTCCCATCAGCCGGTTCAGCGTATACTTATGCTCAAAAATCAATGAGCCCACATATTGGCTTTCTAGTAGGTTGGACATCACTATTGTCCTACATATTTATGCCAATGATTAATATTTTATTGGCGAAAATTTATCTACAGGATATTTTCCCAACTGTTGAGCCTGCTATTTTCGTTGTGGGGCTTGTCATCGTAATGACGGCCGCGAATTTACGCGGTATCAATGTTATCGCTAACCTAAGCACAGTGATTGCTATTATCCAAATTGGGGTGATGGTCGTATTTACAGGGCTAGTTATCCATGGCGTCACAAATGGTGAAGGTTCTGGTGAAGTATGGACATTCAGGCCATTTGCCGATGAAAAAACAGAAATGATCCCACTTATTGCTGGGGCAACCATTTTATGTTTCTCATTCTTAGGCTTTGATGGATTAAGCTCGCTATCGGAAGAAACACCGAATGCGGGTAAAGTGATCCCACGTGCAATTTTCTTAACTGCACTAATTGGTGGCGTTATTTTTATCACGGTATCATTCTTCTTGCAGCAGTATTTTCCAGATGTTTCTCGTTTTAAAAATATAAATGAGACACAGCCAGACATTATGAGATTTGTTGCTGGAGCATTCTTCCAGTCGATTATTCTCGTATTCTCATGTGTTACTGTGTTGGCATCAGGTATGGCTGCTCACGCAGGTAGTGCTCGTTTAATGTACGTTATGGGACGTGATGGTGTGTTTCCTGAAAAAGTCTTTGGCTACGTGAGTCCAAAGTGGCGTACACCTGCTTATAACGTCTTATTAGTGGGGATACTTGCTCTTGGTGCGATATGGTTTGAAATGGATTTCGCGACAGCATTAATTAACTTTGGTGCATTGATTGCGTTTACCTTTGTCAACATATCAGTGATTAGCCAATTCTTTATTCGTGAGCGACGTATACACGGAATTAAAAATATTTTCAATTATTTGATTTTACCTGTAATTGGTACACTAACGGTGTGCGTATTATGGATTAATATTGAAGAAGATTCGATGGTATATGGCTTGATTTGGACTGCTGTAGGTCTGATTTATATGGCAGCCTTAACCCGAATGTTCCGTAGGCCTATGCCTCAAATGAGTGATAATTAATTCAATTCATTGAATATAAACAGCGCTTTCGAGCGCTGTTTTTTTTGCCAGATCTAAACAATTCGTTTTATATTCGTCCTTGATAAACATTACCCATATTTCTATATCAATTTAAATAATTATTTAATTATCATTTATGCGCCTAATATTGAAGTGGGACGACATTTCTAGGCGGGGAGAGTGCTGAGGTGGTGATTTATAGCCTAATTCAGATATTGAAAAAATGAAAAACGTGACATGTCACAACAGAATAAATATCAATAATATTGAAAATTGTCGTTGGAAGATAAACGATATTTTTTCGTTGTGTGATGATGTTTAAGCCAATTGATCCCCTCGATTATTCAGCGCTAACTTAAACCATTATAAAGGCGAATCCAAAACTATCTACAATGTGTTATGGTTATAGATTACAATTAATTCACAATTAATCGAGGCGCCCCAAATAGTTCGAATTGTGTAGGTGACCAGTGACGCTATTCTGATGAAAAAGGCCTTTGAACGTTCAGTTTGAAGGATTCAGGCTGCTGGATATAGCATTCTATTTATATAACACTGCCATACAACTCGAAGTATGCAAGGTATAATTATTCTGGATAGGAAGGCGTAGAAATGAATGCTGTAAACAGCCCTGAGAATCAACGATTATTACTCACACTCACCAACATTGTTGGTAAAAAGAATCTCTTGACTGAGCCTCATAAGACAGAACGCTATCGTAAAGGATTTCGTTCTGGAATGGGCGATGCGATTGCAGTTGTGTTTCCTACCACATTATTAGAGCAGTGGTATGTTTTTAAAGCCTGTGTTGAAGCCGATAAAATTGTTTTAATGCAAGCTGCAAATACAGGGCTCACCGAAGGTTCTACACCAAGTGGGTATGACTACGATCGTGATATTGTGATTATTAGCACACTAAGATTAAACCAAATTCAAGTATTACCTGAATTTAATCAAGTTGTTGCCATGCCGGGCAGTACGCTATATGACCTCGAAAAACTATTAAAACCATTAGGTCGAGAGCCTCATTCATTAATTGGTTCATCATGTATTGGTGCTTCTGTTGTCGGTGGTATTTGTAATAGTTCAGGTGGTTCTTTAGTGCGCAGAGGGCCTGCTTATACAGAGCTAGCACTTTATGGGCGAGTCAATGAAGAGGGTAAGGCTGAGCTTGTAAACCATTTAGGTATCAATTTGGGTACTGCGCCAGAAGAAATTTTAACGAACCTACAAAATCGACGTTATAGTACTGAAGACATTGAACATAGCGAGAAATTAGCATCAGATCATGAATATGCTCAACGAGTTCGTGATATCAATGCTGATACTCCATCACGCTTTAACGCAGATGAACGTCGCTTATTTGAAGCATCAGGCTGCGCAGGTAAGTTAGCCGTATTTGCTGTTCGTCTTGACACCTTTCCTGCAGATACCTCTTCGCAAGTATTCTATATAGGTTCGAATAACCCTGATGTGCTCGAAGATATTCGTCGTCATATATTAAGTGAGTTTAAAAATTTGCCGGTTGCTGGTGAATATATGCACCGAGGTTGTTTTGACGTTGCAGAACTGTATGGCAAAGATACCTTTTTAATGATTGATAAATTTGGCACAGATAAAATGCCACTATTTTTCACTATTAAAGGTCGTATCGACGCAGTGTTGAATAAAATGCCATTGCTCCCATCTAACCTTGTCGATCGTACATTACAGATGGCGAGTAAACTATGGCCATCACATTTGCCACCTAGGATGAAACAATTTCGTGATAAGTATGAACATCATTTAATGCTGAAAATGGCAGGTGATGGAATTGAAGAAGCAAAAGTTTGGTTAAAACATTTCTTTGAGACGGCCGATGGTGGTTATTTCGAATGTACACCTGAAGAAGGAGCCAAAGCATTCTTGCATCGTTTTGCTGCTGCCGGCGCGGCTATTCGTTACCATGCGGTGCATAGTAAAGATGTCGAAGATGTATTAGCACTTGATATCGCTCTACGTCGTAACGATCGCGACTGGTTCGAAAAATTGCCACCAGAAATTGAAAAATTGTTAGTCCATAAGCTGTATTGTGGTCACTTCATGTGCCATGTGATGCATCAAGACTATATACTTAAAAAAGGTGTCGATCCAAAAGAGCTGAAAGAAAAAATGTTAGAGCTATTAGATGAACGTGGTGCGCAATATCCAGCAGAGCACAATGTTGGGCATATCTATAAAGCGCAGCCTCAATTAAAATCTTTCTATAAGCAGGCTGACCCAACAAACACCATGAATCCAGGGCTTGGGAAAACAACCAAACGTAAAAATTGGGAAGGCGATTGTGGTTGTAACCATAATCATGAGCACTAATTTATATTATAAATAATTTGATTTGCATGGTAAGTGATAAGGGAAGTTCAGAAGCGTGTATAGATAAAGGCGATGACTCAACAATCATGCAATTTGAACTATAACAAGTAGATTTGGGCAGATTTTTCTGCCCAATCCGTATCAGCTTGCTAATTCAGCAGCATAATTCACCAGCGCTTTTAATTGCTTACAGCGCTCGGTATCGTTTTGATGTTCTACCATCAACGACTCAATTTTTTGCATATATTCAATTAAACGGCTTTCAGTAAAGTAATCTCTGCGGTGCTGTAACCAACGTTGTTGTTCTTCATAGGACAGTATTGTTGGGAAATTACGTGCTTTATAGCGAAAAAATAGCTCTTTCATACGCGGATCTTCGAAAGCTAAATCAAGCGCGGGTAGATTTTGTACGGGCGTTTCCCTAATAATATCCATTGTTGAACGATCTGAATTACTGAAAAAACCACTGTAAATTTTTGTATCAACATCATCCAATTCAACGAAAGGTGCGGTTTCAGCAAAAACCTCAATGACCTTATTTCGAATATCTGGATGCTGACGAAGAATTTCTAAATTACGCAAACACATATCACGGTCAACACCAGTACGTTCAGCATCTTCGGTTCGAAGTGTTTTTTCAGGGGCGAGGATAGGGCATTTATTGATATGCACCAACTTAATCGGCACCGGTAATTCATCACCTAATTCAGCTTTTGGAGTATATAAGCGTTCACGTAATGTTTGGGCTGATAAGTTAATCAGTGGTGATATATCGGCCGCTAGATCACACATAATTACGGCGTTACGGTTATCAGGATGCCATGCTAAAGGGGCGACAAGACTGACATAAGAGCGTAAGGCTCCAAACATACCCGAGACATGCACAAGAGGTGTCATATCGACGATATCAATCAATTGGTTAACTTTATTTTTATTTCTCAATTGATAGAAATAATCAAACATTCTAGGTTGAGCAGCTTTAAGTAATTTAGCCATACTAATGGTCGCTAAAACATCAGACATTGCATCATGCGCGTTTTCATGGGTAACACCATTCGCTTTAGTGAGGTGCTCTAGACGCATACTAGGCAGGCCGTCATCATTCTCAGGCCAATTTATACCTTCAGGGCGAAGCGCAAAACAAGCACGTAACGCATCGAGTAAGTCCCAACGAGAATTACCTTGTTGCCAACTATAGGCATAAGGATCATAAAAATTGCGATAGAAAATATTACGAGTGACTTCGTCATCAAAACGGATATTGTTGTAGCCCATAATGCAGGTATTTGGCTGACTAAATGCATGATGAATGCGTTTAGCAAATTCGGCTTCATTCACGCCTTGAGCTAAAGCAATTTGAGGTGTAATACCTGTAATCATAACCGCTTCAGGTTGTGGTAAGTAGTCATCTGAAGGCGCACAATAAAAAACTTCAGGTTCTTCAATGATATTAAAGTCTAAGTCTGTTCTGACGCCCGCGAACTGTGCAGGACGGTCAAGGGCAGTACGCTGACCAAAAGTTTCGTAATCATGAATAAAAAATGTGGGCTGCTTTTTAGTTTCTTGCAACGTGATTCTCCGTTAAGCCTTTGTTGCTATCTTCCAGTTTTGATTTATCAATAATATTTTGTGGTTGGCTATCCAACAGTAGTGGATGAGTTGAGGACAGGTGAGGATCAAAATCATTTAATGATAACTCGATGCCCCAAGTGACTTTGCGTGACACAAAATATTTTTGTTTCCCATCATACCCTATACATAATAAAACCTGAACAAACAGCCGATAAAGGTTTAAGTCTTAGCCTCATACCTCTTGATATTAAGTCTATCCGTATAAAGTTTACAACGATGATCCATCGGTATTAATGGTGAACGACTTACATATCTATTCAATTTACGTTTATTTAAATCAAGCTAATTATTAATGATTGAAATGCATCACATTGATTTTTTTGGGATGTTTTATTTATTAAATATCACTTTTTGGATTAAAAATTGGTAAATCAGCGTAAAAATCCACCTAGAAGTAGCTAGATTGTTCTACTCTTTATAACGTTACTAATAAAAAAGGGGTTTTTATGCATACATATGACGAAAGAACGCGATTGATTTTATCCGAAATAGGGCGCGTCACATTGGGGTTATTAGCGAGTAATGAAGTTAATAAACAAACTATTACGAGTAAGTTGCAAAATGATGCAGCAAAGGAAACAAATCCTGCACGTAAAAGTATTCTTGATGATGCGGTGACTTTTTTGAACAGCAGAATATAGTGAATACAGGCCCTCATTTGGGGGCTATTGTCTCAATGGATTGAACGGCTATTGCTTTTTTACTTTACGTAAAGGGTTTTAACTCGAATAAAAAGCGATCTTCAAAAAACAATAGTGTTGAGAACTGTATGTAAGGGTTAGTGAACATCTTTATTCTTAAACGGATATTTTTAAGTACTGTACATTGCAAACATCAGACATTATTGGCAATACGTGAGATGTAGCGTACGCTATTGCAAGTCAAAAAAATTGCCAATAATTAATAAAACTTCGTCAATAAATCACGTAATTTGAGTAATCTATTTATACAGATATTCATATTTTTACTGTAACTAATTGTACTGTAACTAATTGTGTAAACACATTAAATCAACATCACTATAATTAGATTCAACCAAAATAAGTTTTAACCAATTAAAATATTATAGCGAGGGTAGAAAATCATTCTAACGAGAAAGATTGGTTGAAATATAAACATTCATAGTGGTAGAACATGATTAAAAATAAACACTTTAGTGATCTTGATCATAACACTAACTTGTTAACGTTAACATATGTGCGTAACATCACACTTCAAGTACAAATTGCTAGTTTATCATTAATGTTAACCTTAACATTTTGGCAATTAGAAGGTTTTGTAGGCGGAAAATTATGAATAGTGAATCGAAAAAATATTATGCCTCGCTGAGTGCATTGCTGTTTTTTTTCTTTTTTACCTGGTCATCGACATTTTCAGTGGTTGCGATCTGGCTGCGAAAATATGTCGGGTTAGAAGGGACGGATACAGGCGTTATTTTCTCCTGCATATCAATTGTTGCACTTTGTGCTCAACCACTTTATGGTTTTTTACAAGACAAATTAGGTCTTCGTAAAAACCTATTATTATTTATCGCAATTTTGTTGATCTCGTCAGGGCCATTTTTTATGGTCTTTGGCAAGTTATTACAATGGAATATTGTGGTTGGTAGCATCCTAGGTGGTTTGTTTATTGGGATGACATTTCACGCAGGGATCGGAGTACTTGAATCATATACTGAACGTGTTAGCCGCTTGCGTGATTTTGAATATGGTAAGGCGAGAATGTGGGGGTCACTAGGATGGGCGGCTGCAACATTCTTTGCTGGACGTAATATCAATATTAACCCAAACTATAATTTCATAATGGCGACCATTTCAGGCATTATTTTCTTAGTCATTTTATTGAGATTAAAAACGGGTAAAACGAATGCTTTTAATAGCTTAGAGTATGGAAAACCCTCTTCAATTACCATTAATGACGCATTGCACTTATTTTCCCTTCCACGTTTCTGGGCATTAATACTATTTGTATTGGGAACCTGTATTTATAGTGTTTATGATCAACAGTTTATGGTTTATTTTGCTCACCAATTCCAAAATGAACAAACAGGTAATGAGATGTACGGTTATCTCAATTCACTACAAGTCTTTTTGGAAGCGGGTGGAATGTTCTTAGCACCTTATATTGTTAATCGTATTGGCGCTAAAAATGGCCTGCTATTTGCCAGTAGTGTGATGGGATTGAGAATTATAGGTTCTGGTTTAGTTGAAGGACCCATTCTAATTTCAGCGATGAAATTACTCCATGCGGTCGAATTACCTATTTTGCTTATCGCTATCTTTAAATATAACAGTCGTCATTTTGATAAACGTTTATCTTCAACACTCTACTTGGTCGGATTTAGCTTTATTACTTCGGTTGTTGCTAGCATATTATCACCTCTAGCTGGCTGGGGTTACGATAAAATCGGTTTTGCAGATACGTATTTAATCATGGGCGCTTTTGTTGTTATCACCACAATCTTATCTGCCTTCTGTTTACGCAGCGATAAAATGGGATCTGGCGATCACGGTATATCACAAGACATTGACACACAAACATTGGCTCAAAAAGCTTAATCATGTGCCATTGTGTAAGTTTTTCTCTATGGTTCTTGGTAAGATAATTCGAGTTGTCTGCACGGGGTTGTTAAGGGCAATTCGTATTAGAAATTTTATGCTCGGCGTGCATCGAGCATAGAGTTTGCATATAGGTCATTCAAGTCTCTCTAATCTGTACCATCGATATAGCTCTCCTTGATGCTAATATGCATCCAACTCATTGAGAATAAATAAACTAGAAAGATTAACTAGGCAAATAAAAAATATATTTTTCGGCATTATTAAATCAATGAATATGCGAAATCGACTTGTAACATAATGGTGTTAGAAGGTATTGTGTATATCTGTCATACTTCAAGTTGCATGGTACAAGCTGTGAATGTATTGCAGCACTTAGCCACTCGAATCACTTAAGCTTAAAGCTTATCTAGATATCGGCGTATACTGCTTCGATGCAATTTGAAATATTTGCAGTACAGGAATCAATGCGTTTTGTTTTTCTAATAGAGGGCTCTTAAACATGGACAACGCTAACAAGCAATCTTTCCAAAATGTCCTGGAATTTGTGCGTATGTTTCGTCGTAAAAATAAAATTCGTCGTGAAATTACCGACAATGAAAAGAAAATTCGTGATAACCAGAAACGTGTTTTATTACTCGATAACTTGAGTGATTATATCAAGCCTGGTATGTCTATCGAGGAAATTCAAGCCATTATTGCAAACATGCGTGGCGATTATGACGATCGTGTCGATGACTATATCATCAAAAATGCAGAACTTTCTAAAGAGCGTCGTGAAATCTCAAGTAAACTGAAAGAGATGGGCGATTTAAACAAGAAAGACGTTAAGTAATTATATTGGAGCCGAGTTTAACTCGGCTCATTATTGAGATTAGCCCCAATTAGGTTTTAGGTCGGGGTCAATAACAGCGAATACCTGTCTAAAACTGCTTTGCTCTTCAACAAGGCTAGCTAAAACAAGCGCAACATCTTCCCGGCTAACCACACCGTGAGCCTCATTGGTTAATAATTTAGCATTGTGTGTTGCGGCGCTATTCATTAATCCACCGGGTCTGATGATAGTGTAATTTATTTCACTCGTTTGTAGATAAGATTCTGCCATCGATTTTTGGCGAACTGATTTTCCAAACAATGCTTTTGCTCTAGTCGAAAGAGTAGACCAACTATCACCACAACCTATTGATGTTACAAATAACAAGCGTGATGCCTGATGTTGCTCCGCTTGTCTAATAATGTTGTAGTTCCCATAAAAATCGGCTTGCCCACCACCTATAGTAGTGAAGATAACAGTATCTTTAGTGACTGTTCCAAAAATAGCCTCAAGAGAGTGCATATCTGTCGCGTCACCCATAAAGGCTTGAATGCCTTTATCAGATAACCGTTTCGCATCATCTTGGTTACGGGCTAACGCCGACACTTTTTGGCCCTGATCCAAACCAATTTTTGCAAGCATGTGGCCAATTCCCTTAGTCGCACCGAAAATTATCCAATGAGCCATTTTAAATTCCTATAGGTTATGTGTTGAGTTAATAGATGTAAATAATGATGGTTTTCACGTGACCTAACAAATTAGTAACGAACTACTTAAGTTGCATTTTATTCATTGTCACTCAGATTGAGAATAAAGCTATCTGTTTTTATTGTACTAACCATTTTTGTAACCATAAAAAAAGCCCTGCAATTGCAGGGCTTATCATCATTAGTTAGCTAATTATTCAAAACTAGCAGGTTTTGCCATTTCAGATGTTGCTTTGTTTGTTGCAACATGTCCACCGGCACCACCTTTACCAACAAAACTTGAGGTTTCGCGTTGGTAAACTTTGATTTCAAATGTTGATTTAACAACTTCTGGAGCTGGAGCCTTAGTCATTGGAGAATAAGAATGACGAGTTGCTTTAATTACCTCAGTGACTAATTGGGTAACCACTGGTACTGATTCAGCTACTGCTATAGCCTCAGCTTCAACTTTAGGCTCTTCAGTAATAATAGCTTGAGATTGTTCGTCTTTCGCGTCTTCAGCTAGTTGCTCTGCTTTAGCGTTTTCAACAGCAATTTCTTCACTAACAACTTTAACCTCAGCATTAGGCTGTGGTTGTACATTTTCTTGAACGATAACTTCAGGTTGTTGTACAGGTTGTTCAACTTGAGCGGCAGCAACAGGTTCAGCTTGTGGCGCAATAACAGGTTCTATAGTTGCAGATTGCTCATCTGAATTTTCCGCAACAATATCAACTACTGCTTCTTTTGGCTCTATCGCTTCTGTTTTAGCAATAATGGTTTCTTGTGTTTTATCAACTATTTCAACAGGTTGTGACGTGGTCATATTCGCAATTTCTAGCGATGCTCTGTTAAATCCATCTTGTTGCTCAAGCATTTCTTCATTGGTGATGATAGCCATTGAATCTTGTTGAGTGTGAATAATCGGATAGCTTATACACACTTTACCCGATGCAAGCTCAGGAGATGCTACAGCGGCGAACAGAGGCATTGGAGATTTAGTTAAATGACGCTCATCACGGTAACGGCGGCGACGTTGACCACTAACACGTAAATGACGTGGTGAGCGGCGTGAACGACGTGGAATGATTGAATCTTGTTTATCTTCATCATTGGTGTAAGCCGTTTGTAGGTTATCGCTATTAGCATCAGTCGACCCACTATCTTTTACTTCAACATGCGTTGGTGCTGGTAATGCAGCAATAGACTTAGCTGTATTCTCAGGCGTATGTTCAGTCGTGATAGCGATGTCATTTTGTGCCACTACATCGGTAGCGTCGGTGACACGAATTTTCTGTGTCAATTGACGACGTTGACGACGTTGAGCGACTACTCGCGGTTGCGTGTCTTCTTTCTCGATAGCGGCGGTATCTACTGTTTCAACGACTTCTGGCTGAGCTTTTGCAACTTGTTGCTGGCGTTTTTCATCTTGACGACGGCGACGTTCAGCACGCTGATCACGGCGTTGTACTTGCGGTGTTTCAGTGTTAGTCGTTTCTGCTACAGGCTCATCTTGTTGATTGACCGTTTTCGTGTTGCGAGGCTTACGATTATTTGTATCGTCAGACTGTGCGTTACGATTTGAACGATTATCGCGGTTATCACGATTTTCGTTATTTTCATCACGATCACGGCGATTATTATTATTGCGGCGATTGTTATTACGGCGGTCATTGTTACGACGTCTGTCATTACCGTTAGTTGGACGGCTCCTTTCGACAGGCTTCTCAACAACTTTTTCCTCTTCCTCACCAAATAGCTTTTTAAAGAAAGCAGCAATTTTACTGAATAAACCTGGCTCAGGGGCAGCTTTGACACTCGGCTTAGGTGTTTCAGGAGTGATATTACTTTCTTTAGGTTTAGCCGTTGGAGCAGGTTCAACCGGATCTTGTAGGGCAAAAGCAGAAATAGCAGGTTGTTCTGGTGCTTTACGCTCAGATGTTGTCTCATCAATGTTAGTCAGCGTTTCAGTTTCATGATACTGGGCTAAATTATAGCTCAGAGTATTAACTTCTTCGCCTTTACGGATACGAATAACATGGAAATGAGGGGTTTGCATCTGATCGTTTGGAACGATAACAACACGAACATTGCGTTGACGAGTTTCAATCTCGGTGACAGCATTACGTTTTTCGTTAAGCAGGTAAGACGCAATCTGAACAGGCACAATGGCATGAACTTCATGAGTATTCTCTTTTAGTGCTTCTTCTTCAATGAGACGGAGGACTGAAAGAGAGAGTGATTCATTATCACGAATCGTTCCTGTACCTGAACAACGTGGGCACACGTGATGGCTTGATTCACCTAACGATGGGCTCAAACGCTGACGTGACATCTCTAATAAACCAAAGCGAGATATACGTGCAATTTGAATACGAGCGCGATCTTGGCGGACAGCTTCACGTAAGCGGTTTTCAACTTCACGTTGATGCCTAACCGGTGTCATATCAATAAAGTCGATAACAATCAGGCCACCAAGGTCGCGAAGACGTAATTGACGAGCAATTTCATCTGCTGCTTCAAGGTTGGTGTTGAATGCAGTTTCTTCGATATCACCACCACGTGTTGAACGTGAGGAGTTGATATCGATAGCGGTTAACGCTTCCGTGGTATCGATAACTAACGCACCACCAGACGGAAGACGAACTTCACGTTGGAATGCAGATTCGATTTGTGATTCGATTTGATAATGGCTAAACAGGGGAACGTCGCCACTATAGTGTTTAATTTTGCTTGCGAAATCACCACGACCGATGGCCTCGATGTGATTTCTTGCCATTTCGACAACTTTCGGGTTATCGATAAGAATTTCACCAATGTCAGGACGCAGGTAATCACGGAATGCGCGGACAATGACGTTACTTTCTTGGTGAATTAAGAATGGAGCAGGACGGTTTTCAGCCGCTTTTTTAATCGCATCCCAATGGCGTAGGCGATACAGTAAATCTTGTTGTAAAGAATCTGCTGATTTACCTACACCTGCGGTACGAACAATTAAGCCCATACCATCAGGGATTTCGAGTGAAGAGAGCGCTTCTTTTAGCTCAGTGCGATCTTCACCTTCAATACGACGGGAAATTCCCCCTGCGCGTGGATTATTTGGCATTAAAACTAAATAACTTCCCGCTAAGCTAATAAAAGTAGTTAATGCAGCACCTTTATTGCCGCGTTCTTCTTTATCAACTTGAACAATAACTTCTTGACCTTCCTTTAATACATCTTTGATGTTCGGGCGGCCTTGGGAGTGATAATTACTTGGGAAGTATTCGCGAGCGATTTCTTTGATAGGAAGGAAACCGTGTCTTTCAGCACCATAATCAACAAAAGCAGCTTCGAGACTTGGTTCAATGCGAGTGATTTTACCTTTGTAAATATTCGCCTTTTTTTGCTCATGACCTGGGCTTTCAATATCCAAATCATAGAGGCGTTGCCCATCAACTAGGGCAACACGCAACTCTTCCTGTTGAGTTGCGTTTATTAACATTCTTTTCATATTGTTACTTACTCATTATTTTTTACTTTCAATAAAGAGCAGCGAAATAGGGAGCTATTGTAAACCGATGGCCTCGTGATTTTTACAAAACCGCCTGCCTCCCGGCAGTCGTTCGTATAGAGACGCGCAATATTCGGTGAACCTGATTTTTAGATTAAAAATTCAGCGTTCTTAATCAGAAAGCCGTCATTAGTATAATAAACGGAAGTTCCTAACCCAAAAAGCTAATATTCGTTGCTCGCTAATTATTTGATATTGTTAGATGTCTTACGCCATTGCAGCATCGTTACTCAATCAAATAGCAAATTTCTATATTATGCCAATTATCGTTTTATCAAACATGATGGCAATGTGCATTATCCCATTGCCAGCGTCATTATAGCAAGTTGATACGTGAGTTAAATTAAAATTTTATTTATAAATATGACTAACAAGCTATTCTTTAACCAAATAAAAAAAAAGATAAAAAAATTTGTGGAGTCGGTATGATATAACTCGCAAATAAGGTCGTAATTTAATCAATCAGAGTTAGCACATTCCCGAATGAAAATACAAAATCAAGTTCAGTTTATCGATATTAGCGATGACGAAGCCGGGCAACGCATCGATAACTTCCTGCTCGCAAAGTTAAAGGGTGTTCCCAAAAGCATGATCTATCGCATTATCCGTAAGGGTGAGGTCAGGGTCAATAAAGGGCGTATCAAGCCTGAATATAAGCTTGCAGCAGGCGATCAGGTTCGAGTACCACCTGTGAGAGTCGCGGAACGTGAAGAGGCCCCAGTTTCAGCAAAATTGGATAAAGTTGCAGCGTTAGCTGATTGTATCCTTTATGAAGATGATTCAATTTTAGTGATTAATAAACCATCGGGCACCGCTGTACATGGTGGAAGCGGGTTAAGTTTTGGTGTGATTGAAGGGTTGCGTGCATTGCGCCCAGAAGCGCGTTTCTTAGAATTAGTTCATCGCCTTGATAGGGATACATCAGGCATTTTACTGGTCGCTAAAAAACGTTCAGCACTCAGAGCCTTACATGAGCAATTGCGTCTTAAACAAATGCAAAAAGATTATATGGCTTTGGTGCGAGGCAATTGGCAATCTCATACTAAAGTGGTTCAGGCTCCACTTTTGAAAAATATTTTACAAAGCGGCGAACGTATCGTACGGGTGAATAGTGAAGGTAAACCGTCAGAAACTCGCTTTAAAGTTGAAGAGCGCTTTGATAATGCGACACTAGTCAAAGCCAGTCCGGTAACAGGGCGTACGCATCAAATTCGCGTACATACTCTTCATGCTGGGCATCCAATTGCATTTGACAATCGTTATGGCGATAAGCAATTTGATAGCCAATTGGCAGGAACGGGGTTAAAAAGGTTATTCTTGCATGCGAGTTCATTAAAATTCACCCATCCTAAGAGTGGTGAAGAGATGCGTATACAAGCCCCATTACATGAAGATCTTAATCACTGTTTGAAAATTTTACGTTCGCGTAAAGCACAATCATAGTGATAATCCGGCAAGATACCCGCTTGCCGGCTATTCATTTAATTCTCAATTGTACTATTGAGTCGTTAAGTGATGTTATCAAGTCTATAATAGGTGTTATGCAACCTGATGTATGCGAATAAACTCAATTACTCAAAGGGTTATAGTCGTGGTTGCGTAGCATATCTAACAGCAAAATAAGTGGTAAGCCAATTAATGTATTTGGGTCGCGGCCTTCTAGTTTATCAAATAGGGCGATCCCCAATCCTTCCGATTTAAAACTTCCTGCACATTGATAAGGTTCTTCCTTACGTAGATATGTTTCTATCTCTTTATCACTTAATGAACGAAAATAAACATTGAATAATTCACATTGCAGGTTGTATTGACCGGTTGTTGAGTCAAGTAAACACAACCCAGTATAGAAAGTGACTTTGTGCCCCGAAGCACACTTAAGTTGTTTAAATGCATTATCAAAGGTGAGAGGTTTACCAACAATTTGCCCATCAATGACACAGACTTGGTCTGATCCAATAATTAAATTTTGATTATAGCGTTCTCTGATAGCATGGGCTTTAGCATAGGCTAAGCGAGTCACTAATGCTTCTGCAGATTCATTTAACACGGGAGTTTCGTCAACATCAGGTGCAACTGCTAAAAAAGGTAAACTGAGTTTCTTTAATAGCTGCTGTCGGTATGATGAGGTTGATGCCAAAATAAGCGATTTCATTTTTTTCTCGAAATTCGTAGCCAAAAGGATGAACTCATTTTAAACTATCTACCGCTTAACAGGCGATTTTTTGGTGAAAAGGCGAGTTTACCCCGCCTTTTTCTTTGACTATAGTTCATTACAAAGTTAATATGCGCGCCTTATGCAAAAGGTAAAATTACCCCTGACTATCGATGCGCAGCGTGCCGCTCAGAAAAACCTCGACTATGTCGGGAGTTATACACCTGAGCAAGTAACACGTATTGCTGAATCAGTAGTCAGTGTAGACAGTGATGTTGAATGCGAATTAGCATTTGAAATCGATAAACAACGTCTGACCGTTGTAAAAGGGCATGCCCAAGTGGATGTCACGCTACAATGTCAGCGTTGCAGAAAAGACTTCAAACATCATACCTACGTATCGTATTGTTTTAGTCCTGTCGTCGATGACGAAAAGGCCGAAGCATTACCGGAAGGCTATGAACCAGTTCAATTTGATGAATTTGGTGAAATAGATTTGCTGGGATTGATAGAAGATGAAATAATTCTTTCTTTACCAGTTGTTCCGGTTCATGATTCTGAACACTGTGAAGTGTCCGAAGCGGACATGGTTTTTGGCGAACTACCTCCTGAGGCAGCAAAACCAAATCCATTTGCCGTATTAGCCAGTTTAAAGAAAAGTACTTAAGGAGTAAGGTCAATGGCCGTACAACAGAATAAACCAACTCGTTCAAAACGCGGTATGCGTCGCTCACATGATGCACTGACTGCTACCCTAGTTTCTGTAGACAAAACCTCAGGTGAAACCCACCTGCGTCACCATGTGACTGCAGACGGTTATTACCGTGGCCGTAAGGTTATCAACAAGTAATTCTTGATTTACAAGTTGATACCTTGGCTAATCTAACCATCGCGTTAGATGCTATGGGCGGGGATGTTGGTCCCCGCGTCACAGTGCCTGCAGCATTGCAGGCTCTGGCATCTAATCCATCGCTCAAATTGCTGCTAGTCGGTCAACCTGACGCCATTCAACCTCTGCTTGCACAACAAAGTGCTGAGCTTACTTCGCGTGTCGAAATTATTCCTGCTGAAAATGTGATAGCGAATGATGTTAAACCATCAACAGCCATCCGACAAAGTAAAGGAACATCCATGCGAACGGCGTTAGAGTTAGTGAAGACTGGGCAGGCACAAGCGTGCGTAAGTGCTGGCAATACTGGTGCTCTGATGGGATTAGCTAAATTGATGCTAAAATCTATAGAAGGTATAGAGCGTCCTGCATTAATGACAATTTTGCCAAACCTGCAAAAAGGTCAAACAGTTGTGCTAGATTTAGGTGCTAATGTCAATTGTAGTAGTGAGATGTTAGTTCAGTTTGCAGTGATGGGTTCAGTTGTTGCTGAAGAAGTCGCTAATATTAAATCACCGAAGGTTGCCTTACTTAATATTGGTGAGGAAGAGAGTAAAGGGCTTGATAATATCCGCGAAGCCGCCGCAGTGCTCAAAGAAACCGCGGCAATAAACTATATCGGTTATGTTGAAGGTAATGAATTGCTGACAGGCAAAACAGATGTTTTAGTGTGTGACGGCTTCGCAGGTAACGTCACGTTAAAAACAATGGAAGGGGTGATACGTGTTATCCTTTCATTGTTAAAGTCAACAGAAGAAAAAAGTAAAAAAACCAGCTGGATTATCCAATTGGTTAAAAAATGGCTTAAAAAACGTCTAATGAAGCGTTTTGGGGAGTTGAACCCCGACCAGTATAACGGTGCGACTCTGTTAGGATTAAAAGGTATCGTCATAAAAAGTCACGGTGCAGCTAATGAAGGTGCTTTTAAAGCAGCCATTGAGCGAGCAATCCAATCCGTAGATAGACAAGTTCCTGACAGAATAGCAGCTCGGTTGAATATCGTATTACCCAGGAGTGGTCAATAACCTATGTATAGCAAAATATTAGGCACAGGCAGCTATTTGCCAGCGAAAACTCGAACGAATGCTGATCTGGAAAAAATGGTTGATACTTCTGATGAGTGGATAGTGACTCGCACGGGTATTCATGAAAGAAGAATTGCAGGTGAAGATGAAAGCGTAGCAACAATGGGCTTTCGTGCTGCACAAAAAGCATTAGAAATGGCGCAAATTGATAGCAGTGAGATTGGTTTGATTGTTGTTGCAACAACATCGTCGACTCATGCTTTCCCAAGCGCAGCATGCCAAATTCAACAAATGCTAGGCATCAATGATTGTGCTGCATTTGATATTGCTGCGGCGTGTGCCGGTTTTACTTATGCTGTTAGTATCGTAGACCAGTTTGTTAAAACGGGTATGACTAAAAAAGCATTAGTAATTGGAGCGGATGCATTATCAAAAACATTAGATCCGAACGACCGTGGAACGATTATTCTGTTCGGTGATGCAGCAGGTGCGATAGTTGTAGGTGCATCGGAAGAGCCAGGTATTTTATCGACCCGTCTTCATGCTGATGGTCGTTATGGCGAACTACTAACACTACCAAATCGTGCTCGTAACTCAGAAGATGAAGCATATCTAACCATGACTGGCAATGAAGTGTTTAAAGTTGCTGTACGTGAACTCGCGCATCTTGTTGATGAAACGCTTACTGAAAGTGGTATTGAGAAAGAAGAGCTCGATTGGTTAGTTCCTCATCAAGCAAACTTAAGAATTATTTCGGCAACGGCGAAAAAACTTGACATGCCACTGGAAAAAGTTGTGATCACGTTAGATAGACACGGCAATACTTCTGCTGCATCAGTTCCAACAGCATTTGATGAAGCAGTGCGTGATGGGCGAATTCAACGTGGTCATTTAGTGTTATTAGAAGCATTCGGTGGCGGGTTCACTTGGGGCTCTGCACTAGTTCGTTTTTAATTTACTGAGAAAATAGACATGACACAATTTGCTATGGTTTTTCCCGGTCAGGGATCTCAGTCTCTTGGTATGTTGTCTGCTTTAGCGGCTGAAAGCCAGCTAGTAGAACAAACATTCGCTGAGGCATCTGAAGCATTAGGTTATGACCTTTGGGCACTTGTTCAAAATGGGCCAGAAGAAGAATTAAACAAAACATGGCAAACTCAGCCGGCTTTATTAGCCGCTTCAGTAGCAATTTTCCGTGTTTGGAATGCTCAAAAAGGTCCAATGCCAACAATAATGGCAGGACATAGCCTTGGCGAGTACTCTGCGCTAGTTTGTGCAGGGGTTATAGATTTTAAAGCTGCGATAAAACTAGTTGAGTTACGCGGTAAGTTAATGCAAGAAGCTGTACCGGCTGGTACTGGTGCTATGTATGCTATTATCGGTTTAGATAATGAATCGATTGAAAAGGCATGTCAGGATGCTGCACAAGGGCAGGTTGTTTCTCCTGTAAACTTTAACTCACCGGGTCAAGTTGTTATTGCAGGTGAAAAAGATGCAGTTGAACGTGCAGGCGCGGCTTGCAAAGAAGCTGGTGCAAAACGAGCATTACCTTTATCGGTAAGTGTGCCGTCTCATTGTGCATTAATGAAGCCAGCAGCAGAAAAATTAGCGCTTGCACTGCAAGAAATTGAGTTTAATGAACCAAAACTCCCGGTTATTAACAACGTTGATGTTAAAATTGAACAATCCGCTGAAAATATTCGTGATGCTTTGGTCCGTCAATTGTATAATCCAGTACGTTGGACTGAAACAGTCGAATTGATAGCAGGTCAAGGTGTTGAACAGCTTGTTGAAGTTGGTCCGGGTAAAGTGTTAACTGGTCTTACCAAGCGTATTGTCTCTAATTTAACTGCCTTCGCAGCCAATGATCCTGTATCATTAGCCACTGCGTTAGAAAACCTCTGAGGGCGATATGAGCTTTGAAGGAAAAATTGCACTAGTAACAGGCGCAAGTCGCGGTATTGGTAAAGCGATTGCTTTAACATTAATTGCGCGCGGTGCTACCGTTATTGGTACAGCAACAAGCGAAACAGGTGCAGAAGCGATCTCTGCTTACTTAGATGGAAAAGGTAAAGGTTTTGCACTGAATGTGACAGACCCAGCATCAATTGATGAAACCTTGAATAATATTCGTCAACAATTTGGCGAAATTGATATACTGGTAAACAATGCAGGTATCACTCGTGATAACCTTTTGATGCGTATGAAAGAAGATGAGTGGCAAGATATTATTGACACCAACCTTTCATCCGTTTACCGTTTATCTAAAGCCGTATTGCGTGCCATGATGAAAAAACGTTGTGGTCGTATTATTTCCATCGGATCCGTTGTGGGTGTGATGGGAAATGCGGGTCAGGCAAACTATGCGGCGGCGAAAGCTGGGCTGATTGGTTTTAGTAAATCATTAGCACGTGAAGTTGCTTCCCGTGGTATCACCGTCAATGTCGTTGCTCCTGGTTTTATTGAAACTGATATGACCAAAGCATTGACAGATGAACAGCGTGCAGGCATTTTATCTCAAGTTCCTGCTGATAGGCTGGGTGATGCGCAAGAAATTGCCAGTGCTGTAGCATTCCTAGCTTCTGATGAAGCTGGCTACATCACGGGTGAAACATTACATGTCAATGGCGGCATGTACATGATCTAAAGAAATGATGGAACCATTTGCATTATTAGTGTTAATTAACGCAAAATGATGCAAAATAATGGTTTCAACAGCCGGGATTGGGTTGTATCTTTTCCTGTATTTTATAAACTACGAAAACCATCGCGAAAGCGAGTTTTGATAGGAATTTTAATAGTATGAGCACTATCGAAGAACGCGTTAAGAAAATCATCGTTGAACAACTGGGTGTTAAAGAGGAAGAAGTTGTAACAGCAGCTTCATTTGTTGATGACTTGGGCGCTGATTCTCTTGACACAGTAGAGCTGGTTATGGCTCTGGAAGAAGAGTTCGATATCGAAATCCCTGACGAAGAAGCTGAAAAGATCACAACAGTTCAGGCTGCGATTGACTACGTCGAGAACGCATCTAAGTAATTGCTTTAAAACTTATCTAGGCGGTCATTCGACCGCCTATGTTCTTTTTGTAACTTATTCCCTCCTTGGAGGATTTACGTGTCTAAGCGTCGTGTAGTCGTAACCGGACTGGGCATGTTATCTCCTGTCGGCAACACAGTTGAATCATCATGGAAAGCTGTTTGTGACGGACAGAGTGGTATCAGCCTCATCGAACATTTTGATACTACCAACCACGCAACTAAATTTGCTGGCGTAGTAAAAGATTTCAATTACGAAGATTATGGTATTTCCCGCAAAGAAGCACGAAAAATGGATCCATTTATCCAGTACGGCATTGCTGCAGGCTTTCAAGCCCTCAAAGATTCTGGATTGGAAGTAACAGAAGCCAATGCTACTCGAATTGGTGCGGCTATTGGTTCTGGTATTGGTGGTCTAGGCTTAATTCAAGAGAACTGTGAAGCATTACAACATGGTGGCCCGCGAAAAGTTAGCCCATTCTTCGTTCCTTCAACGATCATTAACATGGCCGCAGGTCATTTGAGCATCATGTACGGTTTCCGTGGTCCTAGCATTTCTATTGCGACTGCTTGTACATCGGGTGTTCATAATATTGGTCATGCTGCTCGGATGATAGCTTATGGCGACGCAGATGTAATGCTAGCCGGTGGTACAGAGAAAGCATCAACGCCATTAGGGGTTGCAGGTTTCGGTGCAGCACGAGCGCTTTCTACTCGTAATGATGATCCTAAAGCTGCTAGTCGTCCTTGGGATAAAGACCGTGATGGTTTTGTTCTGGGTGATGGTGCAGGTATTATCATTATTGAAGAGTATGAGCACGCAAAAGCGCGCGGTGCGAAGATTTATGCGGAAATTGTTGGTTTTGGTATGAGTAGTGATGCTTACCATATGACATCACCGCCTGAAAATGGCGAAGGTGCTGCACTTGCGATGGTTAATGCATTGAATGATGCAGGTATCAAAGCGAGTGACATTGGTTATATTAATGCTCACGGTACTTCAACACCAACAGGCGACCTGGCTGAAGCGAAAGCGGTTATTTCTGTATTTGGCGAAGATACTGACGTATTAGTTAGCTCTACAAAATCAATGACTGGGCATCTCTTGGGGGCAGCAGGGGCGATTGAGTCTATCTTTACGGTATTATCTTTGTGCGACCAAATCGTTCCGCCAACGATTAATCTGGAAAATCCAGATGAAGCGTGCAAACTTGACTTTGTACCAGGTGAAGCTAGAAAAGTGGAGAACATGGAGTACGCTTTATGTAATTCATTTGGTTTTGGTGGTACTAACGGCTCATTGATTTTCCGTCGTTATAATCAAGAATAAGAAGTTTTAGTTTTTCCCCTGACATTTATGAGCATGAGTATTGTCGCTAAGCGGTTCGCTACGTTTAGCATAGTTATCATCTCCGGTATGAAGGGTTTAGCCTCAGTGTTTTTTTAAATACTGGGGCTTTTATTTTTTATAGCCATTTTTGCAGTCATACCCACTTTGGTTTATGATAGACAACATCCTGTTACTGACTGATTTATCAGTTATTATTTTAAGAAATTTCAATGTCATATTGGGTTAATGGGGTTGTATGCAACAGCATTGATGTGTCGGATCGCGCCGTGCAATTTGGAGATGGTTGCTTTACCACCATTCATGTGTTTAATCATCAGCCAAAAATGATGGATTCGCATATAGCACGTCTCGTGCAGGATAGCGCTCGCCTTAAATTGCCACAACCTGATTGGCAGGCACTTGAAGCGCAAGTTCATGCAATTTGCCAGCAACAGATAGAAGACGAATTTGTCTGTAAAGTGATCATCAGCCGTGGTACAGGAGGGCGAGGTTATAGCTCTGTAGGATTTAATCAACCGACAGTGATTATTTCTGTAGCATCATTCCCGCAGCATTATCAAGCCTTGCAACAATTAGGTGTGAAGCTCATTTTGAGTAGAATTCCAATCAGTAAAAATCCATATTTAGCGGGGATGAAACATCTTAATCGCTTAGAGCAAATATTAATCCGTCAAGAAATTGATGAAGCTGATTTCGATGAAGCTTTAGTTGTTGATACAGATGGTATTTTAATCGAATGCTGTAGTGCTAATATCTTCTGGCGTAAAGGTGAAACAGTATTTACACCGAGTTTGGCTTTTTCGGGGGTTAATGGGTTAATGAGGCAAAAGATTTTGGCTCATTTATTGGCAAGTCCGTATGACCTACAAGAAGTTGAACGTTTTCCTGAAGTGTTGGGGTGCTGTGATGAAGTGCTTATTTGTAATACATTAATGCCAATCTTGCCTGTAGCAAGTATTCGAATAGATGAAAACAAGCCACTATGGCATTATCTATCACGAGAATTATTTGAATATCTCTTCTTACGTTGCCAAATTTAGTTATTGAATGGTTGATGAATGAAACTTGTTAAAAAAATTTCCGTCGCAGTCATTGCTGTTGCACTCATTTTGGGTTCTGTTGCTTATTTTATGTATCAACAAGTACTAAATTATGCGAAAGCGCCGCTTAATTTAACACAAGAAAAAATTTTCACTGTCCCAGCAGGAACGGGTCGTGTTGCGCTTGAAACCTTATTAGTTGATGACGACATTATCAATCAAGGTAATGAGTTTCAATGGTTGCTCAAGTTTCGTCCTGAGCTCGCGAAAATGAAGGCGGGAACCTATCGTTTACAGCCAGATATGAATATTGAGCAAATGCTCGCACTTATCTCAAGTGGTAAGGAAGCTCAATTTTCAATTCGGTTTGTTGAAGGTAATCGCTTATCTGATTGGACAAATATTTTACGTGATGCACCTTATTTAAAGCATGAGGCGCAAGATAAAACGCAGACAGAATTATACGCACTGATTGGTTTTGAGGGGAATGGGCAACTTGAAGGCTGGTTGTATCCTGATACTTATTTGTATACAGCAGGTACTCAAGATATTGATATTTTAAAACGTGCGCATCAGCAAATGAAAAAGAGTGTTGATGAAATTTGGATTGGACGTGATAAAGAACTCCCTTACAAAAATCCTTATGAAATGTTGATTATGGCTTCAATTATTGAAAAAGAGACCGCAATTGACAATGAAAGAACACAAGTAGCATCGGTATTTGTTAATCGACTGAAAAAGAATATGCGGTTACAAACTGATCCTACTGTTATTTATGGCTTGGGTGATAAATATCGCGGTAAAATTTATCGAAGTGATTTAGATAACTATACGCCGTACAATACTTATCGTATCGATGGTTTACCACCAACCCCGATTGCTATGCCAAGTCTCGCCTCAATCAAGGCTGCTGCACATCCAGCCAAAACAGACTATATATTTTTTGTCGCGGATGGAACGGGTGGGCACACATTCAGTCGCAACCTTAATGACCATAACCGTGCAGTTAAAGTGTATCGACAAATTGAAAAACAAAATGATAAGTAAAATGAAAAACGCCTATATCGTCATTGAAGGATTAGAAGGGGCAGGCAAAACGACTGCAATTAATACAGTTGTTGAAACCTTGAACCAAACAGGAATACAAGACATTGTCTTTACGCGAGAGCCTGGCGGTACGCCATTGGCAGAAAAATTGCGTGAGCTTATTAAGCAAGACATTACGGGTGAAAAAGTAACAGATAAAGCTGAGTTATTGATGCTGTATGCTGCACGTGTTCAACTGGTTGAAACCATCATTAAGCCAGCACTAGATGCAGGTAAATGGGTTGTCGGTGATAGGCACGACCTTTCATCACAAGCATATCAAGGTGGTGGTCGAGGTATTGACCGTCAATTAATGCAATCATTACGTGATTTGGTCCTCGGTGAATTTAAACCTGCATTAACGTTATACCTAGACATCACTCCTGAACTTGGGCTGCAACGTGCACGTGCACGTGGTGAGTTAGATCGCATTGAAAAGGAGTCATTCGTATTTTTTGAACGGACTCGGGCTCGCTATTTAGAATTAGCTAGCGCAGATGAAACGATTTTAACGATTGATGCCAGCCAAAATATTGAGAAGGTGCAACAAGATATTCGTCAAACCCTACAACAATGGTTGACTAAGTAAGGTGGAACAATGAATTGGTACCCTTGGTTGAATGAAACTTATCGGCAATTGATAATGTCTTATCAGCAAGGCCGTGGGCACCACGCTTTGTTGTTACATTCATTACAGGGTAATGGTGCTGAGGCATTATGTTATGGCATAAGTCGCTGGTTGATATGTCAAAAAACAGATGGCTTAAAAAGTTGTGGTGAATGCCATAGCTGTCGCTTAATGCTGGCGGGAACTCATCCTGATTACCATGTACTAGAGCCTGAAAAAGGAAAAACATCAGTTAGTGTTGAGTCGGTGAGGAAACTGACAGACACCCTGAGTAGTCATGCACAACAAAACGGCGCTAAGGTTGTGTATATTCCACGAACTGAAGCCTTAACGGATGCAGCGGCGAATGCGTTATTAAAAACCCTGGAAGAACCAACAAAGGGTACTTACTTTTTATTAGGGTGTGAAAAAAGAGAGAACTTATTAGCGACTCTTCGTAGCCGTTGTCTTTATACATATTTATCACCACCTGAATCACAAACGGCGTTGTATTGGTTGCAAAAACAGATTCCAAATGTGAATTATAATGATGCAGTAACAGCCTTAAAATTGTGTCAAGGTGCTCCGGTTGCGGCTATGTCACTATTACAACCTGAGCATTGGCAACAACGGGCTGTATTGTGCCAAGGACTCGCACAAGCCATTCATCATGGCAACATGTTGTCTTTATTACCTGCAATTAACAGTGATAAAGCCATTGAACATATTGGATGGTTACTCGGGTTGTTAGCTGATAGCATGAAATTACAACAGCAAGCGTCGCAATTTTGTTTAAATCAAGATCAGTTGCCACTCGTGAGCGTGTTAGCTTCTCGAATGACAAATTCTCAACTGTTTGATGTCTATGAGGCTTGGAAAAACTGTCGCTATCAATTAATGACAGTGCCAGCGCTTAATCAAGAATTACTTTTGACAAATCAGTTATTACAATGGGAAGCATTAATTGCTATTCCAACATTATGAAAAAGAGTGAAATATGTTTGTAGTTGATTCACATTGCCATCTCGATTGCCTAGATTATGAAAAATTACATACGGGTGTTGATGATGTTATTGCAAAAGCATCTGAACGAAATGTCGGTTTTATGTTGGCGGTTGCCACCACGCTAAATGGCTTTGATAGTATGAAAGCACTGATTGGTCAGCGCCCTAATATTGCATTTTCCTGCGGCATTCATCCACTTAATTTGGATGAAGGGCATGATTTTGAACGTTTAGCAAAATTAGCAGCGGGCGAAGAGGTTGTTGCTTTAGGTGAAACCGGGCTAGATTATTATTATCAGAAAGAAAATGCTGAGCTTCAACAAGAGTCATTCCGTCAGCATATTCGTATTGGTCGTCAGGTAAATAAACCGGTAATAGTGCATACACGCGATGCACGAGAAGACACGTTAGCTATTTTACGTGAAGAGCAAGTGGCTGACTGCGGTGGTGTATTGCATTGTTTTACCGAAGATAAAGAAACGGCAATTGAATTGCTCGATCTTGGTATGTATATTTCTTTTTCAGGGATTGTAACATTCCGTAATGCTGAGCAGATCCGTGAGGCAGCAAGAGTTGTTCCTCTAGACCGAATTTTAGTCGAAACCGATTCACCTTATTTAGCACCAGTTCCTTATCGTGGTAAAGAGAATCAACCAGCGTATGTGCGAGATGTCGCGGAATATATGGCTGTTTTGAAAGGTGTTAGCATAGAAGAAATGGCGAGAATTACGACAGAAAACTTTAACCGCCTGTTCCATTTGAATGTGGGTGATAATAAATCATAATCATAAGGAGCTGATGATTATGCTGATTATTTTTACTGTATCGAATGCTTAGCATGGTAGCAAAGCTATCATGCTAATTATTACGATGATTAAAAAACAGTACCACGTGCCTTGCTTTTTTTATCTTAAGTAAGAAATTGTAGTTTGAGCAAAAATTGACCTTTAAATGTCAACGGCCCATAGGCGCTATCGCGCACTATATTAAAGGAATTTAAAATGGCAGAAGAAACAATTTTCAGTAAGATCATTCGACGTGAAATCCCAGCAGATATCGTTTATCAGGATGAGCTAGTCACTGCGTTCCGTGACATTACACCTCAGGCACCATCCCATATCCTTATTATTCCAAATAAGTTAATTCCAACAGTGAATGATGTTACAACAGACGATGAACAAGCGCTTGGTCGTTTATTTACTGTCGCAGCAAAAATTGCTGAGCAAGAAGGTATTGCGGAAAATGGTTATCGTCTAATCATGAACTGTAATAAACATTCAGGGCAAGAAGTTTTCCATATTCATATGCACCTTGTTGGTGGCCGTCCTTTAGGCCCTTTACTAGCAAAATAAAGGCGATTAAGTGAGGCAACCATTGATTGTAGTGGCACGCTTATTAATGCTTAGTTCAATTGCTTTTGTATTGGCTGGTTGCTCAATGGGCAAACGAGATGGATTGGTATTTAATGAACGGCAGAGCGTCATTATGGAGTCGTCGATCCTAGCGCATGGAGTTATCGTTGAACAACCCGTTGTCAGTGTCGAAAATTATACGACAGTAGCCAAAATTACTATGAGCAATAGTCAATCTGAACCCGTGACGGTGATGTACCGTCTCTATTGGTATGATGACAAAGGCTTAAAAATTGCAACAACGCATGATTTACAACAGTCCATACCTGCAAACTCAATGATTACTGTTGATGCACAAAGCACATCATCATTCGCGCGTAATGTCCGTATTTATGTATTCTTACCGCAAACGATTGGAGAAAAATAATGAAAAGGATCTTATTGGTTGCAGCTACAGCCATGTTATTGGCAGGGTGTCTTTCTTCTCTTCCTGAAACGCCAAAAACTCAGCCTCCTGTTGTACCTGTTGAACCGAGTGAAACAACACAACAACCCCCTCCACCTGTTGATACAGTGCCTACACCACCAAAACAAAGAACAACGGATTGGGCTGCTGCTGTATCCCCATTGGTGGGGGATATGTCAGGAGCAAATGGTGTAGAGAGTGGGAAAGTATTGTTAGTTGATTCTGTTAAAAATAATACAAATGGCTCGTTTTCTGTACAAAACGCAACATCTGCAATCGTCACTGCTGTGGATAATACTCATCGCTTTTCTGTCGTACCACAGGATGTAGCTAACGCGGCACGTAGAACATTAGGTTTGTCACAAGAAGATAGCCTGGTTACTCGTAGTAAAGCCATTGGTTTAGGTCGTTATGTACAAGCTGATTATGTTCTATACAGTGTTATTTCAGGTTCGAATAAACAACGTGACATTGAAATGCAATTAATGGCAGTGCAAAGTGGCGAGATCCTTTGGTCAGGAAAGCATGATATTGAATAGTGAAAACTCACTATTTGAATTACTTGCACGTTCTTTTCCCGATATTGAACAACCAAACTGGGAAATAACGCCGCTAGCGGGGCTTTCGGGTGGAACTTATCGCTTACGAGCCAGTCAGGCTAAACAAGTTATTCGTGTTATCGCTCGTGCTCAAGGGCAAGCTCAAGCTTCTTTGTTTGTGAATAGGCGCAAAGAAGCTCGTATTCTGCAACAATTGCAAGGTTTTGGTCATGCGCCAAAACAACTTGCTAGAAATGCAGAATGGCTGCTGCTGTCATGGTGTGAAGGGGAACATCCAAGTCATGATCAATTCTTAACACCTCAATTTCAATCTTCATTAGCTGCTGTTGTGGCAAAGTTACATCGTCAACCGCTACTTGGCTATCGGCTGCAACTTAGGCAAGAAATCATCCATTATGGTCATTTAGTTGATCCTAAGCGCAGCTCATCTCATTGGTTAAGATGGCACAAGCATTTTTTATGTGTAGCAATGCCAAAGACGTTAAAATTGGCACCAGCACACATGGATCTTCATCTTGGTAATATTATCACTACTGATAACCGTGAGATTATATTGCTGGATTGGGAGTATGCCGCGAATACCGATATTGGATTTTCCCTAGAAACCTATTTTCAAGCTAATCATCTTAATGCAGAGCAACGTCATTTTTTCTTGATGGAATACTGTGAAAAATATAAGGCGTATACGGATGTACAGCAATTAGCATATCACTGTAATTTATGGGCTCCATGGGTCAAATATATGATGTTGATGTGGTATGAAGTTCAATGGAATCAAAGCCAAAATGACGTTTTTTTGTTACACTCCCAACCATTAAGGCAATATTTTCATTTGCCGGATTGATGAGTTTGTGTGGCTCAGTTTAGAAAGAATATGTGCGAGTAATAATCGCAAAATAGTTTAATAAGTGAGGCATATTTATGGGTCCGATAATGCTAGATGTTCAGGGTTATGAGCTGGACAATGAAGAGCGTGAAATATTGGCACATCCGTTAGTTGGCGGATTAATTTTATTTACCCGTAACTTTCATGATGCAGAGCAATTAAGGGAATTAGTGCGTCAAATTCGTGATGCATCCCGCCATCGTTTATTGATTGCTGTTGATCAAGAGGGTGGGCGTGTTCAGCGTTTTCGTGATGGCTTTACGGCCTTGCCTTCTGCTCAAGCCTTTGCTGCATTAAATAGCCAATTAGAAGGTGGAAGGCTGGCAGAAGAAGCGGGTTGGCTAATGGCTTCAGAAATGATAGCCATGGATATCGATATCAGTTTTGCACCAGTGCTTGATCTTGGCCATCAAAGTATTGCTATTGGTGAACGTTCATTCCATGAAGATCCTGAAATAGCGATGGTAATGGCAGAGCGTTTTATTAAAGGAATGCGCAATGCCGGTATGAAAACAACAGGGAAACATTTCCCAGGGCACGGTGCTGTAAAAGCGGATTCACATAAAGAAACCCCACGTGACGATCGTTCTCTCGATATTATTCGTAAGAACGATATGTCCATTTTTAGGGATTTTATCCAACGCGAATTATTAGATGCAGTGATGCCCGCTCATGTTATTTATGCCCAAGCCGATGATCGCCCAGCGAGTGGTTCACCATTTTGGTTAAAATCAATATTACGTGAGCAATTGGGCTTTAATGGTGTTATTTTCTCAGATGACTTATCAATGGAAGGCGCTGCAATTATGGGCAGTTACCCTGAGCGTGCTGAAGCTTCGTTATCTGCTGGTTGTGATATGGTATTAGTTTGCAATAACCGTGATGGTGCCGTGAGTGTTTTAGACAACTTACCTAAACAGCAAGGTAGCCTTGCTTCTTCGCTATATCACAGTGGTCGCCAATACAGCCTGAAAGAATTACAAGCTGCAAAGCGTTGGCAAGAAAGTCATAAACAGCTAGTAGATTTGCACCAAAAATGGCAAGAGCATCGCTAGTTTAAAATAAAATTGCAACTGAAAACCAGTCAGAACAAACAGCTGGCTGGTTTATTACCCATCATTATCACAATTTTCTTTTTAGCCCTCAATTAAACGAACGTTACCTGTAACATTATCACTTCTGAATAAATCTCTCATGATACTTGTTTATTATTAATTCAATTAAGGATGATGATTGACTAAAACTTAATTTTAATCAAAAATTAATTGCATTATTTAAAATGAATAATAGAAGTGTTTTTTTTATAAACGTAAAGGGTTTGTACTAAAGATTTATTCTATTATATTAACGTAGATTATAGATAAGCCTAAGCTAATAAACACGGGGTTAAAGCTATTGTTGGATTTATTAACTACCATTAACTGATTTGATGGTTTAAAGTGCAATATTTTACGGTGCTTTTGCGAGTAAGTGACTGTATCAAGCTAAATTAAGTATAACTAATACAATGAAGATTAAAGTTTAATTGTCGAATAATAGTTAACATATAATGAACATTATTTGTCTACTCTATTTAATAAACTTAAATCTTAATCAAGATATAGCGACTATCAATTTATGGTGAGATCTAATACTGTCGTGTATTGAAAATAGACAGGTTAATGGATTAGGTAAATAAATCGACCATTTAGTTGTAGCAGGAAAAATAAACACTGATAGGTTTGAACTGATTGATTTTAAAACAAGAATAGCTAAATCGCTGGCGATAAGTTAATGAAATATTTGAATTACCATTTCTCTATTTTTCCCCTTTTTTAACTAAAATATCTCATAGTGACATGATGTGACCATTATCACGTTAGCTGGATAATTAAATGCAAACTATGTAACAGGTTGTGACAGTGATCGTTTTAATTGACGTAAAATTACTATAGCATACGCAATATTAAAGTTTTGTGACAATTTGACATTGGAAATAATCTGCTCAAAAAATAGCGACTAATTAATATTAAAAACGTTAAGTTAAATGCTTGCTAAGTTGGAGAATATTATTTCTCCGGCGGTATATTTTTCTGGAAGTTTATTAAAGCAGCGTAGCTAGATTAAGAATTAGTCATAGAGTGTTTTTATTTAAATAAAAAATGGCAGTTTGTCACTTAATTAAAATATAAAGAGAGATTTGAGTGAAAAAAGGTTAATAAATATTCTCCGCTAATAAGTAACAGCAATTAAAAAGTAAACACAGATGCGAAGTGAGTTTTGCATGGAGTTTTTACGCCGGAAAATGATGTTTGTATTGGAAGTTGAAGTGTTTTTTTGAATGTAAGCTAAATCGTTTTAAGTCAAATACAAAGATGGTGTTTTGTTGCTCATCTAAACATGAGTCAACATAAAATTAATTTAAATAATAATTAACTAGGTTTATTTTAAATGAAAGTTAAAAATATTGCTTTATTAATGCTTTCTCCTTGCTACTTAGCGGTTACTGCAGCAAATGCGAGCAACTGGGAAAATACAATTAAAGAAAATTCGTTCGTTGCTGATTCAGAACTCGAACTTTCTACACGCAACATGTGGAAATATTTAAAGACTGAGAATCGTTTTGATAAAGATGAAGGTCGTTATAGAAAACAAGTCGCTCAGGCTTGGGGGCAAAACTTTCAAGCTGATTTTAAATCAGGTTACTTTGCTGATGTGATTGGATTTGACGCTTCTTATTATGGTGGTGTCAAATTAGGCGCGAGTAAAGACTTCGCCTCACGTGCGATTTTATATAACGATAACGGTCATGCGGAAGGCTATAACAAAATTGGTCAACGTTTTGCAAAAGTTAAATTCGACCTCGATCCTGTACAAATTAAAGGCCAAGCTGGTTGGTTTACACTGAAAAACACAGGTATTTTCACCAACTCACAACGTCTTTCTTTAAATAGCTATAGTGGTTACTACACCAATACAGCGATGGGCGATTGGAGCTTAGATTTATTATATCTCGACAGCAAAGTTATGCGTCGTGATAGTCCAAATATTGACAGAATGTACTTCACTGATGCGAATGGTGTTAGACAAAAAGTCGATCATGTTATCACGGGTGGCGTTAATTATAATTCTAAACCACTAAAAGTGTATTACTTCTATGGTCAAGCGGATGATTTATTCCGTCAGCAAGGTCTTGAAACTAAATATAGATTAACTTCTGATATCACGCTTGGCGCCCAAATTTACGGTCATGAATATGGTAGTGATGGCAAACGTACTCTAGCTGACGATTCTAAAGGCAAGCGAAACTTTGATAAGCGAGCTTGGCACTATGCCGGTACGGCGGAGTGGAATATTCCTCAGTCACCTTGGAAGTTAAGCACTGGTCTGACACATACCACGGCTCATAAAGCAAATGGCGTCGGGCAATTTGCTCGTAACCCAATTGGTAATACACGTGGTCGTTTTAACTCCCCAGCATATTCTGATATCGACTATGTTCGTGACGGTGAGACCATGTTAGCGCTGGCGGCTGAATATCGCATCAGTAAAGAGCTTTCAGTCGGTGCACGTACTAACTACAGTGAATTCAAATATAGAGGTGAAACCTTAAAACAAGGCCAACTTGGCTTGTTTAGCTACTGGAAACCAACTGAAAATCTATCCGTTTCGCTAAGTGGTGGAATGGGGTGGCATCACCAGCAAGAGTCTGATTACACAACGCCGAAAATTTATGAAGATGGTCACTCACGTCGCGCCCGTTCACTATCAGGCTCAATGACAACGACATATCGTTTCAAGATGTAATTTAACCGTAATAGCTGTATATAAAAAGGTAAACAAGAATGAAACATAAAATTGGGCTACTTACACTGTTAATTTCGGGTGCATTACTGGCCGGTTGTGCATCAAAATCAACCGACACAGTAAAGGTTCAAGTTATTGGTATTAATGACTTCCACGGCGCATTAAAAGCACCAGGTGATGGTAAGTTGGGTGGTATTGAATCGATTGCGACGTTAGTCAATCAATTAAAAGCACAAAACAGTAATACCATTGTTGTGGGCGCTGGTGACTTAGTTGGAGCAAGTCCATTACTTTCATCTATGTTTTATGATGAGCCAACTATCGAAGCATTAAGTGCAATTGGCATGGAAACAAGTGCTGTCGGTAACCATGAATTCGATAAAGGCAAAGAAGAGCTACTGAGAAAGCAAAATGGTGGCTGTCATCCCACTGCGGGCTGTGTAGGTAAAGATTCATTTGCTGGGGCTGATTTTAACTATTTAGCGGCAAACGTTATTGTTAAAGAGACGGGTGAAACTTTGTTCCCTTCATACTTTATTAAAGAGTTTGATGGTGTTCCAATGGCTTTCATTGGTTTAACCCTTGAAGGTACTCCTGCAATCGTAACGCCAAGCGGTACTGCGGGTCTTGAATTCAAAAATGAAGTTGAGACGATAAATAACCAAGTTAAGCTGCTAAAAGCACAAGGTATTAATAGCATTGGTGTCTTGATCCATGAAGGTGCAATACAACAGGTTAGCACTAAAGAAAAAGACATTAACCGCTGTGATAATATCCAAGGTCCAATCGTTGATATCGTTAACCAGCTAGACGGCGCGGTAGATTTCGTCGTTAGTGGGCATACACATCAAGCTTATAATTGCCAAATCAATGGTAAAACAGTTATTTCTGCACAGTCTAATGGCACATTAATTTCTCAATTAAATATTGAAATCGATAAAAAGACCAAAGACATTGTTAGCATTAAAGCTGAAAATATTCCAGTTGAAACAAAACGTTACGAGAAAAATCCTGAGCTAACATCATTTGTCCAAAAATATGAGAAAATTGCATTACCTATTTCTCAACAAGTGATGGGCACATTGACTGAATCTTCGAATAAAAAACTCACGCCAGCAGGGGATTCCTCTCTTGGTAAGATTATTGCCGATGCTCAGTTATATGTCGCATCTGCAAAAGATCAGGGTGGCGCTCAAATCGCATTTATGAACAGTGGTGGTATTCGTGCTGATCTTAAAGCGGGTGAACAAACCTATGGTGATCTTTTCACCGTTCAGCCATTCTCTAATGTGGTTGTTACCCAATCGTTAACAGGTGCTCAAATTAAACAAGCGCTTGAGCAACAATGGCAGCGTGAACGCCCACAAGTCATGCCAGTGTCCAAGGGTTTCTACTATGAGTGGGATGAGAACCGTAAAGCTGGCGATAAAGTTATTCCTAACTCAATCAAATTAAATGGTAAACCATTGGATATGAACAAAAGCTATCGTGTTGCAGCTAATGAATTCTTAGCAACAGGTGGTAGCCGTTTCTCTGCATTCGAACAAGGGCAAGGTCGTGTATATAGTCTGCCAGATAACGAAGCACTGATGAAATATTTCAAAGATAATTCGCCAATATCAATACCAACTGACGAACGTATCAAGAAAGTTAACTGATTTGTAGTTAAATCCTAGTTAAATCAAACCCGAAAACAGTTTTTGTTTTCGGGTTTTTTAGTTAAATGATATCTCGTTACTGCTATCGAACATTAACATTCTCGATTCGTTGATTTTAATCGAGCCTTAAAAAACTCCGCAGACTAAATTTATAATAATTCTCATTATCAAATAGGTTGGCAATTGATTCAAATATTGATTAATATCAATATAAATTAAGCTGACACGTTTCGTATTCATCCAAAACGCTAAATATTATGTGATCGTTGTGATAATGCTCAGTTAATTTGATCTCTATCAATATTTGGTGTGACCAAATATCCAAGCGTGTTATTCTAAACAGTGCTTTGAACTTAAAGATGGTTATTGATGTTATTTAAGTTTTTTATTTCAGAAAATCCTTAAATAACATTAATTTATTTTGTAACGAGGAATTTATGGCCCTTTCTCAACCAAAGATTGTTATTGTGGGTGGTGGTGCTGGTGGTTTAGAACTGGCAACACGTCTTGGACGCAAGTTAGGACGCAAAAAACGTGCTGAAATCACGCTTGTTGACCGCAACCCAAGTCATCTGTGGAAACCATTACTGCATGAAGTCGCAACCGGCTCACTGGATGATGGTGTCGATGCGCTTAGCTATCTCGGTCATGCACGCCACAACGCTTTCAATTTTCAATTGGGTTCATTAACACAGATCGATCGTGATAATAAAAAGATTATTTTAGGTGAATTGCGCGATAAAAATGCCGAGCTATTAGTTCCAGAGCGCGAAATAGATTATGACATTCTGGTCATGGCATTGGGGAGTACCTCAAATGACTTTGGCACTCAAGGTGTTAAAGAACACTGCATTTTCTTAGATAACCCGCAGCAAGCGCATCGATTCCATGATGAAATGCTTAACTTATTCTTACGCTATTCTGTTCGTGATAATGCGGAAGAGAAGGTGAATATTGCTATTGTCGGTGCTGGTGCAACAGGGGTTGAACTATCCGCTGAACTGTACAACGCAGTTGAACAATTAACGAGTTATGGTTTTAAAGGGCTAGATACCGATGCTTTGAATGTGACATTAGTAGAGGCTGGCGAACGTATTCTACCTGCACTACCACCACGAATTTCGAGTGCTGCTCATCAAGAGTTAACCAAGTTAGGTGTGCATGTTCTGACGAAAACGATGGTAACGAGTGCAGATGAAAAGGGTTTAAATACCAAAGATGGTGAACAAATTCGTGCTGATTTGATGGTATGGGCAGCGGGTATTAAAGCCCCAGATTTTATGAAAGATATTGCCGGTTTAGAAACCAACCGCATTAATCAGCTCGTTGTGAAGCCGACCTTACAAACAACACGTGATGATACTATTTTT
This sequence comes from Providencia burhodogranariea DSM 19968, assembly GCF_000314855.2. Taxonomy (GTDB): domain Bacteria; phylum Pseudomonadota; class Gammaproteobacteria; order Enterobacterales; family Enterobacteriaceae; genus Providencia; species Providencia burhodogranariea. Next base: position 943,661 of record NZ_KB233222.1, read on the forward strand.
GCAATTGGTGACTGTGCTTCGTGTGCAAAGCCAGAAGGGGGGTTTGTACCACCTAGAGCACAATCAGCACATCAGATGGCAAGTCGTTGTTATGACAACATCTTAGCGATGATGAAAGATAAACCACTAAAAGATTATGTGTATAAAGATCATGGTTCATTAGTATCTCTATCACGTTTTACGACTGTTGGCAGCTTGATGGGGAATCTGATGCGTGGTGATATGATGGTTGAAGGGCGAATTGCACGTTTTGTATATGTCTCACTATATCGAATGCATCAAATTGCGCTTCATGGTTATATCAAAACAGGTTTAATGATGTTGGTAGGAAGTATTAACCGGATCATTCGACCTAAATTGAAATTGCATTAATTTTCCTGCGCATCATTCATCAAGTGATTAGATCCTCGTTCAAGTGTGAGCGAGGGTCTTTTTTGCAATTAAAATGACAGCTTCAAGCTAATTTACATAGATTTCTATCTCTATACTGAGGTCATTGTTTAGTTATCATTTTAATTAAGGTGGCAATAATCTATAGATTTATCTTATCTGGAATTGTCAGAAACCATAATTATTTTATGCAGAAAGTGTCATATTGGCACTTTCTGCTGTATAAATATATAACTCAATTTATCAAAATAATTTAAATTAGCATTATTGATCTAGTACTGATTATGCTTAAGTGAAATAGTTTAAACCTTGTTTTTGAGTAAGAAAATTCTAAAAGTTATCATTAAGTTGTCGGTAATCATCGTATTATTAAAGCCAATGGATACAATGTGGTTATTCTTTAATGATATCTTTTAATAAGGGCAGCCTATGAGGCTAAAATATAAATTATTGTTAGCCGGAATGGTGACTTGTCTAATTATTATTACCATCATTAGCTTACAGCGCTCTTCTGTGAATGATAACAAGTTAGCGACAGTCCTTTCGACAGAACCTATTAAATCACATCGACTTATTGAACATGAGAATTGTTCTGTTATTGGCGTGCTAGATGGATTTAGTCAAGACTATTTATCTCGTTATCATCCAGCACAACGTGAGTGTAAAACAGTGTTTATGTTAGAAATTTTACAAAACAAATCACTGCCAAAATTAATTGATAAGGAATATAGAAACTGTGTAATAACCCAAAAAATAGAACAAATTATCGTGGGTTATGATGTGGTGTATCGTATTGGTGATACTTTAGGAAAAGTTAGGACGCCTTATGATCCGGGGTTACTAATTCCACTTGATAAAGATGGGCGTTTGGACTTAAGTGCATCTAGCAATCAGCTTTGTGATGCGGTGAATATTAATGCCGACGCACTGGTTCCGTTATTTTGTATTAAAGCTGATGAATCAAGGATTCAAACATTGAATAATGCCGTTGAAATATTTCCGAGAAAAAATGCTTATGGTTACTTCGAATAAATATAATCCAATTATGTGCAGATATTATTAGTTGGACGATTTACATTTTGTGTTAGTTGTTCCATGTTTGGCGTTAATGTATTCAATTTGGTCAAATCAGCTTATTGAATCTTACATCTAGGCAGTTTATTGCTTAAAACTGACGGTATATATCCTTATTCATTCAAACCGCAGGTTCGTTGGCTGCGCTCAGCCTGCAACTTGAATGACGTTGGGTATATATACCGGATTAAAATACCAATTAAGTAAGGTAACTATTGTATTTTGAATAAATAACTTTTTTAAGATTTTTAGTATTGGAAGATATATTGAGAATAACGCAACATGCAGAAATTGAAAGGGAAATGCGAAGTTTTATCGGTGCCGATTAAATAACCGGCACCAGGGAAATTAACGCCAGCGTTCTGTCGCCCAGTCGACCTGCTGTTGTGCGTCGTGGAAAGTCCAGGCCACGAAGCGACTGATTTTTTGCCCCTGCGCCATTTCAATGGTACGGACTTCGACTGCACCCACCAGCTTCAACGCGTGATAAATCGAAGGCAAGGTAGTGTTTTTAGAAATCAACGAGGTGAACCACAGGCAGTTTTGCGCCAGGTTAACGCTCTCCTCTACCATTTTACGCACAAAGGCTTCTTCACCGCCTTCACACCATAGCTCTTTATTTTTGCCGCCAAAGTTATGTACCGGCGTGTCGGCTACCTCGCCTTTACCCAGCTTGTGCAGTTTGCGGCGGGTGCTGGCTTGCGCTTCCTGTTCAGAGCTGTGGAACGGTGGATTACACAGTGTGGCATCAAATTTCTCCGCCACGCCGATGATGCCGTTCAAAATAAATTCGGGTTGTTTTTGCAAGCGCAGGCGCACGCCGTTTCTCAGTGTCGGATTCATCTCCACGATCATTTTGGCCGTATTGAGCGATACCGGATCAATCTCCGAACCGGTAAAACGCCAGCCGTATTCACGTAGGCCAATAATCGGATAAATACAGTTGGCGCCAATGCCCACATCAAGGATCGCCACGCCTTTACCGCGAGGGATCTCACCGCCGTTGCTGGTCGCCAGCAGGTCGGCCAGATGGTGTAAATAGTCGGCACGCCCGGGGATCGGTGGGCATAGATAATCGGCGGGAATGTCCCAGTGTTCGATGCCATAAAAATGTTGCAGCAACGCACGGTTGAGCATTTTAACCGCCGCAGGATCGGCAAAATCTACCGAGATGTCGCCCCAGGCGTTCGGCTTGACGAACGGCTCCAGTGCAGGGCAACTGGCGATCAGCGCTGGGAAATCATAGCGTGAGCGATGACGGTTACGCGGGTGCAAGCCGCTTTTCTGTTGCAGGAAGGTTTTCTTTTTTTCCACCGTGAAGGGTTCTCTTAAAGGTATTTCTGACGCGTACGATACCATATACCCTATAGCTTTCAAGTTGCAGCTAACAGCTCGGGATGAAACCGTATTAAGCCTACATTCAGAGTTTATGCCGGAATGCCCTGTCCTTTATACCCAACGTCATTCAAGATGCAGGAAGGCGGCAAGGGAAGATAGACAGGGAACATACATCAGTACGTGACCCGGCTGGCTGAGTGCGGTCAACGAACCTGCGGTTTGAATGAATAAGGGTATATATCCGTGATCAATTAAGATACTTGATTTTATGACGTTTGAGGATCAAGCTCCATCTCATGAAAATAGAACTGACCGCAGAACAACGGTTCGCCCTTGAGGCACAACATCGGCAAAGTAAGGACCATCGTGTCCGCGACCGAATCCGCTGTGTTTTACTCTCGGCTTAGGGCTGGTCAACCTACTTTGTAACTAGGTTCGTAGTGGAATGTGGATAATCGTTATTAAAAATATTCGTGTAGGAAGGGCAAATGGAACTTCCTATAACAAATTCGATAATAATTGCTATAGCAAAGCTTGTTGATGATGTTTAAGTTGAGTCTCGTCAGCCTACTCATAGCGATCTTGACGTTCAATTTAAAAGGGCTGGATTGATTATGTTTGCCCCTAAAACACAAGGGGCACTAGTTGGAAAAGCGAAAAGGGTAACAGCTGTTTTAAATTGGGCTATTGAAAATGACAAAAAATCTGGTAGTAGGCTAATTGAACTCTTACTGTCTCAAATTAAGGGGGAGTGGACACTAGCATCACAGTAATTTAATCAACAGGTGGCAGTTTAAAGCTTGCCTATTTGTTGTTTTTTTCGTTCGACTTTGCAAAGATAAGTCGCACACGATTGCAGGCCGACCACACAATCAGGAATAGGATTGGCTTTCCACGCCCCATGACCCGACAGTAAAGGTACTGCGTGGCAATGTTGACGTCGAACTGGTTCTACTTTGAGGATTACGATATGACCACTTTTTATCAATTGACAGCCACAAGTCTCAGCGGCCAGCTTGTCTCTATGGCTGACTACGCTGGTAAGGTAGTTCTAGTCGTTAATACCGCCAGTCATTGTGGCTTTACGCCACAATACCGCGGTCTTGAAGCACTCTACAAAAAATACGCTGCTCAGGGTTTGGTGGTGCTAGGTTTCCCCTGCAACCAGTTCGGGAAACAGGAACCCGGCGACGCTGACGAAATCGCGCGGACCTGTCACATTAACTACGGTGTCAGTTTCCCGATGTTCGAAAAAGTAGAAGTTAACGGAACCGCAGCGCACCCGATATTTCGTTATCTGAAAAACGAGTTGCCCGGCTTGCTAGGTGGGCGAGTTAAGTGGAATTTTACTAAGTTCCTGATCGGGCGTGACGGCAAACCGCTCAAGCGTTTTGCGCCGATCACCACTCCGGATAAAATTGACGCTGCAATTCTTGCGGCACTTGAAATTTAAGTGTTTCGGTAATTCGAATCATTCACTTGTTGAGCGCTATCGAAAAACTTATTCGTCGTAATGAGGAAGAATTGAAGGCAAAACGCGAGAAATTTGCATATTTGGCGTTGGCGGTTTAGTCCGTTTTTAAGACTTCGTTAATGAGCTGTACTCACTTCTATACTCACTTAATAGTGGGCTGTTATAAAACGCAATCAGACATAAAACAGCATAAAATCAAATTAATACAATGAATTTTATGCTGTTTTTATTATTAAATGATACTTAATCAGCCAATGTAAAATGAGAGTATAGCTTTAATCATTAATCGAGAAGATTATCGGCGAAATCGCTCAGCAATTGCTTGATAAACTCAATTCTTGCCAGCCTATCACTTAAATCAATAACGAACTTTAATCTAACCGGTCCGTCAAGACGGAACGTTTGTGGCTGGCTTTGTAATAAGCTAATTAAAAACTGTGGTGAAACTTTATTTTTTTCACCAAACTCAATAAAGCCACCTTGATCATGAGCTTCAATTCGCTTGATACCCAATTTTTCTGCTTGAAGCCTGATCGCCGCATTGGCGAGTAAAAATTTCCCAGCATCAGGCAACATACCAAATCGGTCGATCAATTCAGTTCTTAGTTCTTTTAGCTCATCTTCATCGGTAGAACTGGCAATACGTTTATAGAATGACAGGCGAATATTCACATCATGAATGTAATCATCAGGAAGTAGTACTGGCATACGCAATTCAACCTCCGTTTGTTGTTTGATGAGATCTTCAAGTGATGGCTCTCGACCGTCTTTCAATGCTTCGACTGCACTTTCAAGTAATTCCATATACAGAGAAAAACCAATTGTGGTCAATTGTCCACTTTGATCTTCGCCTAACAACTCGCCAGCACCTCGGATTTCAAGGTCATGGGTAGCAAGGGCAAAGCCAGCCCCCAAATCTTCCAATGAGGAGATCGCCTCTAACCGTTTCTGGGCATCAGTTGTCATCGCTTTAGGGTGCGGAGTGAGCAGATAAGCATAGGCCTGATGATGAGAACGGCCCACACGACCACGTAACTGATGGAGTTGAGCTAAACCAAAATGGTCAGCGCGCTCAATGATAATAGTGTTTGCCGTCGGAATATCGATACCTGTTTCAATAATGGTCGTACAAATTAAGACATTGAAACGCTGATGATGGAAATCATTCATGACGCGTTCGAGTTCCCGCTCACGCATTTGCCCATGACCGACGACAAAACGTGCTTCGGGGACTAATTCTTCAAGACGCTGTTTCGTTTTCTCGATATTCTCAACATCATTATACAAGTAATAAACTTGCCCGCCACGCAAGGTTTCACGCAAAATTGCTTCGCGAACCACTAAGTCATCATATTGGCGAACGAAGGTTTTTACGGCTAATCGGCGAGCAGGTGGTGTAGCAATAATTGATAAATCTCGCATACCACTCATGGCCATGTTCAAGGTGCGAGGAATTGGTGTTGCAGTCAGCGTTAGGATATCAACATCAGCCCGCATTGCTTTAATGCGCTCTTTGTGACGTACACCAAAGCGATGTTCCTCATCGACAATGAGTAAACCTAAATCATGCCAAACTAAGCTATTTTGAAGTAACTTATGTGTGCCAATCAGAATATCGACTTTGCCTTCTGCTGTGTCGTTGATAATTTGCTGTTGTTCTTTTGCTGTTTTAAAGCGAGATATCATTTCAATTCTGATGGGCCAATTAGCGAACCGGTCACGGAAATTATCGAAATGTTGTTGGGCCAATAAGGTTGTTGGCACAAGTACCGCAACTTGTTTATTGTTACTAATCGCTAAAAAAGCCGCTCGCATTGCCACTTCGGTTTTACCAAAACCAACATCACCACAGACTAATCGGTCCATTGCAATGGGTTGACACATATCACTCAGTACCGCATTAATGGCGACTTCTTGATCAGGTGTTGTTTCATACGGAAACCCTTGGCAAAATTCTTGGTATTGTTCCTTGTCATGCTTAAATTTAAATCCAGGCTTGGCTGCACGCAACGCATAGATATCAAGAAGTTCAGCAGCCACATCACGAACTTTTTCAGCTGCTTTTTGTCGAGCGCGTCCCCAACTGTCACTGCCAAGTCGGTGAAGTGGGGCATTTTCATCAGCTCCCCCAGAGTAACGGCTGATCAGATGCAATGATGAAACAGGCACATACAGTTTGTCATTACCTGCATAGCTTAGGATCAAATATTCAGCTTGGATACCACCCGCTTCAAGCGTCGTCAATCCTTGGTAGCGCCCGACACCATGTTCAATATGAACCACAGGTTGGCCTTGACGTAATTCGGCCAAGTTACGGATCAGTGTGTCGGTATTAATGGTACGTCGGTTATCACTGCGCCGACGAACAACGCGTTCACCTAATAAATCACTTTCACAAATTAAAGCTCGGTGGAGTTGTGATTGAATAAAACCATGTTCAGCGGCTCCAACCGTAATCGCAAAACGATTTTCTGACGAGCTTGAATAGTGTTCGATATTACTTGGGCGAATTTTCAATCGCCCTAATAATTCAGTAACGGTTTCACGCCGTCCTTCACTTTCAACGGAAAAAACCACTGTGCCGTCAAAACTTTCAACAAATTGTCTTAATTTTTCAAGTGGATGTTTATTTTGTCCTTGCGTGCTGATATCGGGTAATGGCAAATAATCCAAATTAGTATTCGCTGCTTTATCCGCTAATTTCTCTACAGAGAGTTGAACGCGAGGCCACTTTTTCAATGATTGATTAAGCTGTTCGACAGTCAGCCACAACTCTGCGGGAGGCAAAAGCGGGCGCATAGGGTCAACACCACGGCTTTCAAAACGTTGTTGCGTGTCCACTTGGAAACGTTCGGCCGATTCTTGATAATGTTGAGAAATAAACAAGGTATTGGCCGGCAGATAATCAAATAGAGACGGTAATGGTTGACTAAAAAATAGCGGTTGCCAATATTCAATCCCTGTTGGTAGCGTTTTTTTGCTGACTTGCTGATAGATATGTTCGGGATCACGTCTAACTTCAAAACGTTCACGCCATTGGCTACGAAAACGTTCGATAGCATCTTTATCTGTTGGGAATTCATGCGCTGGCAGTAAATTTATACTGCTGACTTCTTCAAGTGTTCTTTGCGTATCGACGTCAAAAGTACGTAAGCTATCAATTTCATCATCAAAGAAATCAATACGATAAGGAACTGAGCTTCCCATAGGGAATAAGTCTAGTAAGGCGCCACGAGTTGCATATTCACCGTGTTCTAAAACCTGTTCGACGTGGCGATAACCCGCTTTATCTAGCTCATCACGAAGCGCATCGCGTGAGAGTTTATCCCCCTTGGCCATCACTAATGCATGGCTGGTTAAAAAATCAGCGGGACAAACTTTCTGCATCAACGTATTTACAGGAAGGATCAATGCGCCTTTTTGCATCGTTGGTAAACGATACAGCGTCGATAAACGTTGAGAGATAATTTCTTGGTGGGGAGAAAAATTATCGTAGGGTAGGGTTTCCCAGTCGGAAAGAGTCTCAATAGGAAGTTGAGTAAATTGTTGGATCTCATCGCGTAGACGCAGTGTGTTCTGCATATCCCGTGTGACAATGACAACAGGTCCTTGATGACGTTCTATCATCTCTCCACATTCAAGCGCGCCAGCGGCCCCGATTAGGCATCCAAGATGACGGACATCACCACTGCGCGTAGGGAGTTCATAACGAAATTTTGAAGACATAAAAATATTCGGCTTCTCACTGCATAATGGTTAAACAGCCTGTTTTACCCCGTGTATTTATCTGAAAGTACTGCAAACAGGCTGAGCCAATAAGAAAAAAAACCACAAAACCGGGGCCGGGTGGTTCCATTCATCATTCGTACCCTTTATTATCCCTGAACACTTCGCTTTGGCAACAGGAGCGTTACAGATTTCATGCAACAATCTGTCTCAATGTTTATAGGTCTGCGTTATATGCGCGGACGGGCTGCAGATAAATTCGGTCGTTTTGTATCGAGTTTATCCGCAATTGGTATCACTTTAGGCGTCGCTGCACTGATTACAGTGACTTCTGTCATGAATGGATTCGAGCGATCTTTACAAGATAGCATACTCGCGTATATGCCACAGGCCATTTTAACGTCGGCCTCAGGTCATATTGACCCTCAAAAGTTCCCGATTGCAGATTTACAACATCTGCAAGGGGTCAATCATATCGAGCCAATTGTCCAATCGGACGTGGTTTTACAAAGTCGTTCAAATGTAGGTGTTGGCGTGATGGCTGGTATCACCTCTGATGACCGTTCCCCTCTATTGGATAATCTGATTAGTGGTCAACGTTCAGAACTCGTGGCAGGAGAGTATCGGGTATTTTTAGGTAAAAAAATGGCCGATAATTTAGGCTTGAAACGCGGTGATGAAGTTCGTTTAATCATTCCGGGTGTGAGCCAATTAACGCCAATGGGACGTATTCCTAGCCAGCGCTTATTTACCGTCGCTGGCATATTTCAAACCAATGGTGAAGCGGATGCTAGTGAACTGGTTGTTGCAAAAGATGATGCTGCACGACTTATGCGTTATCCACAAAATGACATCACGGGTTGGCAATTATTTCTTGATCAGCCATTAAAAGTAGATATTTTGAGCAAACAAACGCTTCCTGATGGGTTAGTTTGGACTGACTGGCGCGAACGTAAAGGCGAATTTTTCCAAGCTGTAAAAATGGAAAAAAATATGATGGGATTATTGTTGAGCCTAATTATTGCAGTAGCGGCTTTCAATATCATCACATCACTTTCCTTATTAGTGATGGAAAAACAATCTGAAGTGGCGATTTTAAAAACGTTGGGTCTCAAACGAGGGCGTATTTTGGCCATCTTTATGATCCAAGGTGCGGGAGCTGGGGTCATTGGCACTCTGATTGGAACACTTCTTGGAATATTATTGTCGAGTCAGCTGAATTTATTGATGCCGCTATTTGGTATGCTGCCACAAGGCGTTCAATTACCCATTGTGCTCGATTTTTCTGGTATTTTGGTTATTGCGGTATCCGCGATGCTTATTTCTCTGCTTGCTACGCTTTATCCTTCTTGGCGTGCGGCAGCAGTGCAACCTGCTGAGGCTTTACGTTATGAATAAACAACCACTTCTTGTCTGCGAACATTTAAGTAAGATATATCAAGAAGGGACATTGTCGACGCAAGTACTAAAGGATGTCTGTTTTTCAGTGGGAGAAGGTGAAATGATGGCGATTGTCGGTAGCTCAGGCTCTGGCAAAAGTACTTTACTGCATCTACTCGGTGGATTAGATACACCTTCTGAAGGTGAAGTCATCTTTCGTGGTCAGCATATAAATAGACTTTCCTCGGACGCTAGAGCGGCTATTCGAAACAAAGATCTCGGTTTTATTTATCAATTTCATCATCTATTACCTGATTTTACAGCATTAGAAAATGTCGCAATGCCACTATTGATTGGCGGTCTCAACAAAGCGGAGGCTTTTAGCCGAGCAACTAAAATGCTGGATGCGGTTGGACTTGGCCATCGAGCAGGGCATCGACCTTCGGAACTTTCTGGTGGGGAGCGCCAACGTGTCGCCATTGCAAGGGCATTAGTGAATGAGCCAGCGTTAGTTCTTGCTGATGAACCTACAGGTAATCTCGATTTGCGTAACGCAGATGCTATCTTTGAATTGTTGGGTGAATTAAATAGGCAGCAAGGTACAGCATTTTTAGTGGTAACGCATGATATGAAGCTCGCTCATCGTTTATCTCGTCAGCTTGAGATGCGTGATGGGCACCTTCAGCAAGATGTTACTCTGGGGGCAGTGTAATGTCTGGATTGCCACTGACTCTACTTACTGCATTGCGATTTAGTCGCGGTCGACGTCGAACAGGCATGGTGTCAATGGTCTCTATCGTATCAACATTGGGTATCGTTCTCGGTGTGGCGGTATTGATCATTGGCTTGAGTGCGATGAATGGTTTTGAACGTGAATTGAAAAATCGCGTATTGTCAGTTGTACCTCATGGACAAATTTATGCTGTTGAGCCGCCATATCAGGATTGGGCATATGCCGAGAAAGTGATCCGTAATACACAAGGGGTTGAGGCTATCAGCCCTTATATTGGTTTTACGGGGCTACTGGAAAGAGGTGCTAACTTAAAAGCGATTCAAGTGATGGGTGTTTCACCAAAAACTGAATCTGATGTGAGTGCGCTACCTAAATATGTGCTTGATGATGCATGGCAACATTTTCAAGCCGGTAAACAGCAAATTATCCTCGGGCAAGGTGTTGCGAATGCTTTAAAAGTGCAGGTGGGTGATTGGGTTACTATCATGATCCCTAACACTGATGCGAGCTTAAAAATACAGCAACCAAAGCGAATTCGAGTTCAAGTTTCCGGTATTTTCCGCTTAAGTGGTTTGTTGGATCATCAATTAGCGCTGATCCCTCTTGCTGATGCTCAAGAGTATCTAAATTATGGGGAAGGGATTACAGGTTTTGAAATCAAAGCCGACAACCCATTCAATGCGGATAAGATTGTCTATGATGCAGGCATGAAAACGATGCACTATGTCACCGTAAAAAGCTGGATTGGTGATTATGGTTATATGTATAACGATATTCAAATGGTCCGCAGCATCATGTACTTGGCGATGATCTTAGTGATTGGTGTTGCCTGTTTTAATATTGTATCGACACTGGTTATGGCGGTTAAAGACAAAAGCAGTGATATTGCTGTTTTGCGTACATTAGGTGCAAAAGATAGGCAGATTAGAGCTATTTTCCTATGGTATGGCTTGCTTAGTGGTTTGGTCGGGTCTGTGATTGGGGCTGTGCTGGGTGTGGTTGTGTCATTGAACTTAACGCCTATCATCAAAGGGCTTGAGTATGTGATAGGTCATCCAATTTTATCTGGCGATGTCTACTTTATCGATTTCTTGCCTTCACAACTGCATCTATTAGATGTGGTTTACGTGCTGCTCACGACTATCATTTTGAGTTTGGCAGCAAGTTGGTATCCAGCTCGCCGAGCGAGCAAACTTGATCCGGCTCGTATTTTAAGTGGGCAATAAGTAGGCCATGTAAATGCTGGGTGATGATGATCGCCCAGCGACTCTTGTCATTTTTCAAGTCACGTCATTATTGGCGATATTCTTAAAAATCAGTTTACTTATCGCTCAGATGTAATTTGTAGTTTATCGTGCTGATTCAATTACTTTACTGAGTATGCATGTGCAATATGCATCTGTTTATAGCTGCGTTTCTCAATTAATTCTTCACTAAAACCATACTGTCGTGCGAGAGACATCATCTGTTCTGTGAGCAGAGAGAGTTGGCTATCATCGTTTGTCATCATCGCAAACTCAGCAAACCAACCAATATTAGCTAAATGATCAATAGTGATGTGAGCATCATTGAGGAAGTAAATACTGCGTATTTTACTGGTGGTTAAATTGCATTTGTAGCCTAAAGTGGTCAGCATGTTTTTGACATGAGTACAGTCATCGATATTAATCGCTTTACATTCAGATGAATCAGGGCCTTTTACTATCCATAACTTGATTCCAGAAGGGCTCATTTCTCTTACTGACATACTGATATTTTGCTGATTTAATTGCCCGTCAGGGCCATCGAAAAAATAATCTACTTCACTGTTATTCTCAGTAAAAATTTCAGCACCATCGGCCATAATTTGTTGTAAAAATGCTTCATGGTTAGGTAGCTTAAATTTTATTTCTGCTTCATACTTTCCGTCAAAATGCTGACTCATGGTTTTTCCTATACCAATCAAGGGATTAATTTTATAAAAACAAGGTTATTATACTCGTCATAGTTTAAGTTGTATGTGATGAAAATAGTACGTTAAGGTAGCAATACAGGTAAGCCTTGTGATTGGCCATTAAAGCTAAAGGATGGGTTATCCTTCAAGCTCACAATTCTTCTGGTTATCTATTGCGTTATACTAGCATCCGAATTACGGTTGAATAATTAGTTCTCTTATTGCAAGCTTGGATATTAATCGACTTGCACATATACATGGAAGAAAGGAAGTTACTGATGCTGCGATTTCGTCATAAGTTTAAAAAATTCAAAAAAATTAAAATGTTACGTCGCCAACGATTTCGCAACCGTTCTTTTTACAACGATAATAAAATACTCGATATGAATAAAATGAATGTTGTTGTATTAACTGGGGCGGGAATTTCTGCGGAATCGGGTATTCAAACTTTTCGTTCTTCGGATGGTTTATGGGAAGAGCATCGTGTTGAAGATGTTGCTACACCAGAAGGTTTTGCGCGCAATCCACAATTGGTTCAGCGCTTTTATAACGAGCGTCGTCACCAGCTTCAACAAGACAATATTCAGCCTAATCCGGCACATTTTGCCTTAGCAAAACTTGAAGAGTTATTAGGTGATAACTTTTTATTAGTCACTCAGAATATTGATAATTTGCATGAACGAGCAGGGAGTAAACGCGTTGTTCATATGCATGGCGAATTATTAAAAGTACGCTGTAGTTGGTCAAACCAAGTGTTGGAATGGACAGGGGATTTAAGTCCCGATGAGCGTTGTCATTGCTGCCAATTTCCACAGCCACTACGACCGCATATTGTCTGGTTTGGTGAAATGCCATTA
>NZ_KB233222.1:957115-957710 GCF_000314855.2 Providencia burhodogranariea DSM 19968
GGGATGGATCAAATCTATCAATCGATAGAACAAGCAACTATTTTTATTGCTATTGGGACTTCAGGTCATGTGTATCCAGCAGCAGGTTTTGTCCATGAAGCGAAGTTAAATGGCGCTCATACAGTTGAGCTTAACTTAGAGCCAAGTCAAGTCGAAAGCGAGTTTGAAGAGAAACACTATGGCTTAGCAAGTCAGGTCGTTGTCGACTATATCAATGACCTGATGACTTCTCTTCGAATGGCGAATCAAAAAGAATTTTAGGCTCATTCATTAAAGGGGATATATATTCCCCTTTATCCCTTATTAGACATTCTCATCTAACATTGCAGGCATAGTAATCTCTTTTACGCAGGTTGCATTACTGGTGCTAATAATAAATTTAACTGCATTGAGCACATCTTGTAGTGGAATTAGTGCTCCTTCAGTTTGTGAAATAACTTCATCAACAGGGATTGATAACGGATATTCAGTTGCCAAGTAACCAAGATTAATCACTGAAATCGCAATTTTATTTTTGCGTAATGTTTCTCTTAATGATTGAACAATTCCACGTAGCGCATATTTAGATGCAGAGAACGTCACTTCATGACCATTA
>NZ_KB233222.1:958321-1230893 GCF_000314855.2 Providencia burhodogranariea DSM 19968
TGGTTATCTAGTCCCCAAGTCGAACCAATCAAAATGATTTTACTATTCTCACCTAAACGCAAATTAGGTAGCATAGTTTTGAGATGTAATATACAGGCGCTAATGTTGGTTTGAACCATATTTAAAACTTCTGCATCATCAGTTGTTTCAAACTGATATTCATCAGTGAAGGCTGTTTTTTCCCAAATACCCACATTATAAATTAAGCAATCAATAGGAGTGTCGGCGATAGTATTCTTGACTATTTTTGTAGAATTTGGATCGGATAAGTCAGCTTGGATCCAATGGAAATTATTACTGTCAAATATAGGCGCAGAACGGGAAACGCCATAAATAGTATCTTGAGCGGTCGGGACTCCTTCAATCAATGCTTTTCCTAACCCTTTGCTAACACCATAAACTAAAAATCTTTTGGTCATTTATTTTCTCGTTATCTTCAGTTGGGTTGAATGTGTCACAAAAATTAATCGATTCCACAAACTAAATAGCATCACAGTAGATTTCTGATTTTTATCGAAAGCATCATACAGGACTAATAGGAATAATTAATTGGTAGTTGATGCTATACCGCTCATATTGCCAATGGTATGTTGCTGATTAGCCTAACTCGCTTCAACGGCGAAATATCCGATAAAAATATAGCAGACAAATAGATATTTTAAATCATTTAGGTTTATATGCGTAGAAGGGTATTAAAGATTGTAGTAAATTAAAAATAAAACAATTGATTAACTGAAGATGAATTTAATTTATTAAAGGCATTTTATTTTTGATAATGATTTTATTTCACCTCGCTATTTTAAGTTAATACATTTACTTTCTTAAGATGACTTCACGATAAGTGCATTTGGTATAAGGGATTTGTAGGAGGTTATGGTTTATAGATAAATTTTCTTATACTAAATAAATGCTAGTTAAGAATAAATTATTATTTCTTTCTGATTCAATAACTCGATAATGATTAATACCAGTTAATTCTTAATGGCGAGATTAATTTGAATATTTTAATTATTTCAGGTAGCCCAATGACGCAATCACGCTCATCGACATTACTTGATTATGCTCAGCGTTGGTTTAATAAATATAGCGCAGTTACTCAGCGAGTGAGCGTGCGTGACTTCGATGCAAATGTGCTGCTTAACGCAGAATATAAGCATTCACAAATTCAAGATTTTATTCAAAAAATAAAGGAGGCCGATGGCATTATTATCGCATCACCTGTATATCAATCATCTTATGCTGGCATACTTAAAGCAGTTCTTGATTTATTACCTCAAAGGTCATTTATGTCTAAACCAGTATTACCCATAATGACAGGGGGAACTGATAGCCATCAATTAGCACTGGATTATGCTTTTAAACCACTACTTGCAGCATTAAAGGCTGAAGAAATAATGAGTGGAGTTTATGCCAGTGATAATGACCTTAAACATTCAAAGCAGGCTAATAAATATATTATTTCCGATCAAATTATTGAACGATTAAATAATAATTTACAGATTTTTTATCAATCAATGAATAGAAATAAAAAACACTATCCAAATTTGGTTTTCCACGTTAATGCACAATCAATTATGGAGCTGAGGTAGTTAATATGAGTTACCAAAAAAATATAATTTTAAGTTGGATGCTACCAATAGTGTTATTAATTATTTGGCAACTTTCTGTTAGTAGCGGTTGGCTTTCAAATCGAATATTGCCTGAGCCATTACAAGTTATTAGTGCCGGATGGGGATTAATAAAAAGTGGTGAACTATGGACGAATATGGCGATTAGTACACTACGTGCTTCGGTTGGTTTTATTATTGGTGGCTCGATAGGTTTAATTCTAGGACTGATAACAGGGCTATCACGGTTGGGTGAAACATTGCTAGATAGCTCAATACAGATGATCCGTAATGTGCCACATCTCGCTTTAATTCCCTTAGTGATCCTTTGGTTTGGGATTGATGAACGTGCAAAAGTTTTCCTCGTTGCCTTAGGAACTTTTTTCCCTATTTATCTCAATACATTACATGGTATTAAACATCTTGACCGTGGGCTAATTGAAATGGCGAGAAGTTATGGATTACAGGGTTACAGTCTATTTCATCATGTCATTTTTCCTGGCGCGCTACCGTCAATATTAGTGGGCGTTCGTTTCTCTTTAGGTCTGATGTGGCTGACATTAATTGTTGCTGAGACTATCTCGGCAAATGCAGGAATTGGCTATCTTGCGATGAATGCCCGCGAATTCCTTCGAACCGATATTGTCGTATTCACTATTATTGTTTATGCCTTATTGGGTAAGACAGCCGACTGGCCGACCTATTTATTAGAATTAGTATTACTGCGTTGGCATCCTGCTTGGCAAAAAAAAGAGGTCACAGTATGACTGAACAAACACACAATTTAACCACAAGTAAAGGTATTGCTGTCCAGCTTAATAAAGTGACCAAACGATTTGGTTTTAATGAAATATTAAGCTCACTTAGTTTCACTATTCCGGCTGGGCAGTTTGTCACTATCGTTGGGCACAGTGGCTGTGGCAAAAGCACCTTGTTACGATTACTCGCAGATTTAGATTTACCGACATCAGGAGAAATTACCGCAGAAACCCTCTCGTTGTCCCATTTTCAAAGTACGACGAGAATGATGTTTCAAGAACCTAGGCTATTACCATGGAAAACTGTCATTCAAAACGTAGGGCTTGGACTAAAAGGGCAATGGCGTGCTGGAGCATTAGAGGCGCTGAAAGCGGTTGGCTTAATTGAAAAGGCGAATGAATGGCCCACGACTTTATCTGGAGGACAAAAACAGCGAGTCGCTTTAGCTAGAGCCTTAATTCATCGACCTCGTTTACTTTTACTTGATGAACCTTTAGGAGCCTTAGATGCATTGACTCGGCTTGAAATGCAGCAATTAATTATCAAACTTTGGCAACAATATCAATTTACAGTGGTATTGGTAACCCATGATGTCCATGAGGCGGTATTCACTTCTGAACGCGTACTGATGCTAAAAGAAGGGGGGCTATATCTCGATATTCAAATCGATGAAAACTACCCCAGAGTATTAACCAATACACAGTTAATTGAAATAGAGTCGCAAGTATTAGCTGCGTTGACTGAATTAGAGCGGAAATATGCATAATTGAGTTAATTAACTACTGAAGTTACAGAGGAATAGTCATCATGACAGCTCAACAAGATTTACAGTTATTTTGGTTTCTACCGACCCATGGGGAAGGCCGCTATTTAGGGACACAAAAAGGAGGGCGAGCAGTTACTTTAGCTTATTTACAGCAGATAGCTATCGCGGCAGATAGCTTGGGCTTTCACGGCGTGCTGATCCCAACAGGAAAAAGCTGTGAAGATTCTTGGCTGACGGCGGCAGCACTTATTTCAGTGACAAAACAGTTACGTTTTTTAGTCGCAGTGAGACCCGGACTTCAACCACCGACATTAGCCGCAAGAATGGCTTCAACACTAGATAGGTTATCTGATGGTCGTCTATTAGTAAACGTGGTGACGGGGGGAGATCCACTCGAAAACAAAGGGGATGGCATTTTCTTAGATCATAGTGAGAGATACAAAGTCACAAAGGAGTTTCTGGCAGTTTATAAAAAATTAATTCGTGGTGAAGAAGTTGATTATCAAGGTGAACATATTCATGTTGAAAATGCAAAGCTACTCTTTCCACCCATTCAGCCATCGGGGCCACCACTCTATTTTGGTGGCTCATCATCCGAAGCCTTAACTATTGCAGCTGAACACATTGATACCTATTTGACATGGGGAGAACCGCTTAAAGAAGTCGCTGAAAAAATTAATAATGTCCAAAAACAGGCCGAACTTAAAGGTAATAAATTAGAATTTGGTATCCGCCTACACGTTATTGTGCGCGAGACCGAAGAGGAAGCGATTGATGCTGCTAATAAACTTATATCACATCTTGATGATGAAACTATTGCACAAGCCCAAAGTATTTTTGCCCGCATGGATTCAACAGGGCAAGCACGGATGCAAGCTTTACATCAAGGCTCAAAAGATAATCTTTTTATTGCACCAAACTTATGGGCTGGAATCGGTCTAGTACGTGGTGGAGCGGGTACTGCATTAGTGGGAGATCCTCAACAAATAGTTGATCGCATACAAGAGTATCAGGCATTAGGTATCACTAAATTTATTTTCTCTGGCTATCCACATTTGGATGAAGCGCATCGATTTGCTGAACTAGTTATGCCATTATTCAGTGAACAAAAAGGATTGGCATTACCAACATCAGGGCTTAATACAGGACCATTTGGTGAAACGATTGGTAATGATATTCGCCCAAAACAGACTAGTGCTAGTTAATTGAAGCCGGTTATATATCCAGAATAATTCAAGTTGTATTTAGAGACTAAACCACGTTATTTTCATGTGTACAGAACAAGGATTATCAATAACGTTGTGGCTGGCGTTATTTACGCATACAGTTACTAGTAACTTAAAGTATGACGAATATAAATTCCATATTGATTTAATCAATATATTTATTTGTGCGCCTCATTCATTAATCAATATTGCATAATGAAAAACCAATATTGATATTTCGATATCATTGATGATATCAGGAGTTTAATTATGAAAAAAATTACTTTATTCGTTACGTTTTTGTTTATGGCTATTTATTCCACGGTTTCATTTTCAGAATCAAAAACAATTAATATAGGATTTCAAAAAGGGAATATATTTGCATTATTAAAATTTAAAGGAGTACTGGAGCCTGAATTTAAAAAACATAATGTGAATATTCGCTGGATTGAATTTGCAGCAGGCCCACAAATGCTCGAAGGATTAAATGTGGGCAGTATCGCTCTGGCAGCCACTGGGGATGCGCCACCAATATTTGCACAGGCAGCTCAAGCTGATTTTGTTTACTTAGGTCACTCTCCGGCTAATCCACGGACAGAAGCTCTTGTCGTTCATGATAAATCATCAATTAAGTCCGTCAGTGATTTGAAAGGAAAGCGAGTGGCGCTGAACAAAGGGTCAGATGTTAACTACTTGCTGGTAGCAGCGTTGCAGCGCGCTGGGTTGAATTACAATGAGATAACACCCGTATATTTGCCACCATCTGATGCTAGAGCTGCATTTGAAAAAGGTGTCGTTGATGCATGGGCAATTTGGGACCCCTTCTTAGCTGAAGTCCAAACTAATTTGCCAGTTCGTGAAATAGTGAATGGTGAAAATTTAGTTCCTCATTACACGTTTTTTCTGGCAAGTCGTGATTTTGCCGAGAAAACACCTCAATATGCTGAAATCATTATTGAGCAATTGAAACAACAAAGCGAATGGGGAAATGCGAATAAAGCCGAGACTGCGGGTATATTATCAGCATCAACAGGATTAGATAAAGCAATTTGGTTAAAAGCATTGCAACGTTCTAATTATGGTTTTATTAGAATGACCGATGCAGCATTTGCAGAGCAACAAAATATTGCAAACATATTTGCTAAAATACGCTTAATACCAGAATCTATTGACGTTAAAAAAGGTCAGTGGAGTGCGGATATAAAGGAAAATAAATGACGTTGTCCGCAACGTGGGAATAAAAAGTGTGATGTATAGGCATCATTTCAATTTACTTCGCTCAATCTCAAGATTGTAATTGTTCTTGTCTATGAACTTCAACAGAGGAGTAGGGCATTTGCCCTGCAAGTTCGAAGCAGCGCTCCATCGGCAGTTTACCGTTGTGAGCGCTATGAGGGTATTCCCAGTTATAGTCCTGTGAGCATTTCCCTAATCGCAATTATATTAAGGTAATAACTGCGATGGTATCCTGTACGGTATAGTTAGATAGTGCTCTCAGTGACAAGACTTTTGTAACGTACTTAAAAGCCTTACTAAACTGATGGTAGAACCTTTCGTCGCGGTTATTTATAGCGACTGGTCGTGATAAAGCCAATCAAAATAGTCATCATTCGGCTGCTCCGAGGCTCCAATTCTCTCCCCTTGGAGGAGGCGGTCGTAGCGCGCTATACCCGCATTTTGTGCTTCAAGCTTATGCTCATGTCGTGTCAAAGGCTCGTGGCTATCATGAGGAGATAGCTCTTGCTTCATCACGTTAGTAAAATATTCTTTGGCTTTTTCGCTGAGGTTCGGAGCCTCTCCTTTCATACGTTGTACAATGATATTAATTGCTCCTCGATAAGCATTTATATCTTTGGCATTAATCTCTTTATTTTCCACATCGTTTAAAATCAGACTAAGCAATTCATTAACAGCATGTTCATTTGGAATTTTCGAGTTTTTATTTTCAGCCTCTAAAGCATGCTTACTAATCAGGTTATTCCATAGTTTATCCAATGGTTGGTGTTTTTGCGTATATAGGTCAATTTTGAGTTGAACCGCCGCCAGAATTCCTTCCGTTGTTAGAAATTCACCATTGCGAAGGCCATAAAAGTTCCCCATAGTACTTGCATGTATAGGTGTGCCAAATGGCCCTTGTTTCACAATATCGAACTGTGTCCTTCTTTCAAGGCGGAGAAACCCGACCTGACCTTGTCCTAAATATTCACTCAGGCTGTATACATTCGTTCTAGGTAATATCGGAGCATCTTCATTGACACCTGATTGGTGGCCTAGATAGATTGTGCTTTTATATTGATCGGATAGTGCAAATAAAACTTCCCTTTGTTCAATTCGGTCAAAACCTTCTTTTACTAGGTCATTAAAAAAGTGAACATTAACACCCTTTTCTGAGGCATATTCTTTCCATAAATTCTGCTCTGTTTTAGTTAATTCACTTCCTGAAAAACAGATATCAAATTGATCTTCTTTTATGGTTTTGTGAGCCGCCTTTTTTGCATCATAAATACAATCTACCAAATTTTGCATGTGAGCAACTTCCGGTGTCGTGTGACGATACTGCCGAGGATCCCAATTAGACTCTGGTTTTCTTTTGTTTATATTAACCATAATAAGCCTATTTTCCCGAGTGAAATTCTCTACACCACTACAAGGTATTGATTTACTTTCAAAATAGCTCTTGATTTTTGAATTAGAATTGATGTCACGACGAAATTGTTCATGTACTGCCTTTCTTATACTGGGAACAGAAATAATGCTATCGTAATACTGGTAGTGTTTTTTATTACTCACTCCTTTTTGCAGTTTTTCCATCTCTAAGTCATTACAGATAATATAATCACGGCCCTCCTGGAATTTATTTCCCATTGAATTAACATGATCTATTATAGTGGGAAGATTATCATTAAAATGAGCCTTCTGATCGGACGATTTTTTACATCTATAATATTCAAATATCGTGAGTGGGCGAGTACTCTCATCTAGGAAACCAACATATTTATAGGCATTCATATCCCCTCTTGCGGATGGAGGAAAGTGAACTAATGGCCTTCCGGAATTTTTGAGTTCATATTTAAATGAATCAATATTTTCTTGGGAACTAGCAAATTTATCCCATACAGAGGGTTGTTGATGCTTGCTTTTTTTGTTCTGTTTCATGGGTGGCATGGTTTGGGGATTATTAGTCATGTTTTTGATCCCCTTTACTTGAGACGCTAAGTTTCCCTTTAGTGCATCTGAATTGCCGTGGTTGTTATTTTGCTGCAATGCAGGTAATTCAGTGGTGCTGTTTACTCTCATTTATTTAAATTCTCCAATTGGTAAGGCTACTAAATTAGATTATTGATGCTTAATAATAATTTTATCTTCACAGCCGCTTATAAGAATCTGAGTTTTTTTTACATTTAGGTATTATTGTAAGTCGCAATTAAAACCGTAATTAATTTACTCTCTTGGGGGGCGAAAATATTTCACAAATAAATATTATGCAAGGCTTTGATGTATCAGATTGATGATCCATCCTCTAATCCCTGTTTGTTTTTGTTTTAAATTATTTGTTAATTTAAAGGTTATGTATCATGACATATATTTCCCATGTATCAATAGGATCAGATAATTATTCACTTATTTTTTGTTTTTATAATTTATTTTCTTGAGAGTGAGATTGGTTTTCCTTTTTATTCAATATGATGAATGGCTTGAGGTTTAATGTGATTTTCATATGACAACTTTTCATTAATAATTATTTTAATTGAATGGTTGTGTGGTGAGGTTTATTGTCTGATGAAATTTAAACTAACCTAGTGATAAGATATGAAAAGAAATATCAATGGATATTGATAAATATGAAAGCATAACTATATTACAATAATATTAAATTTTAAGGGGGGAGGTAGACTGCATGGCTCGAATTATTTTATGTGTGATAGTAAATCAAAGTGATCAAATGTAGTTAACAACGTTTCAATTTTAAATGCTGATAGATATATTTTCCTAAAATCCTCAATGATTAACGCGAAAGCTGATTTGAAACAAGAATTGTTTGCCCATTACTTCCCATAATAGAACAATTGAAATTAGGGGAGATAAAGTATGGACAGACTCTTAGAACGGTTTTTTGAATACACTGCATTTGATACACAGTCAAAACCAAATGCAAAAACAGTACCGAGTAGCACGGGGCAACTAAAATTAGCCCGTGCGTTGGTAAACGAATTGAAAGTGTTTGGATTTGAAAATGTCGTGCTTTCTGAACAAGGTTGTGTCACGGCCTACCTTCCAGCGAATGTTGACTGGGATATTCCTGCCATTGGTTTCATCTCACACTTAGATACTTCACCGGATTTTTCAGGTAAGCATGTTTGCCCTCAGATATTAGAAAACTATCGAGGTGGTGATATTGCATTAGGTATTGGTGATGAAGTGCTATCGCCGGTGATGTTTCCAATACTGCATGAGATGATTGGCAAAACACTGATCATGACAGATGGCAAAACGTTGTTAGGTGCTGATGATAAAGCGGGCATCGCTGAAATCATTACGGCATTAGTACGACTAAAAGCAAGTAACACACCACATGGTAAAATTTGTATAGCTTTTACACCCGACGAAGAAATTGGTCTCGGAGCAAAATATATCGATTTAAAAGTGTTTGATGCTCGTTGGGCTTATACGGTTGATGGTGGAGGTGTTGGCGAATTAGAGTACGAAAACTTCAATGCAGCAAATGTAGCCATTAAAATCGTTGGCAACAATATGCATCCCGGTACAGCGAAAGGTGTAATGGTTAATGCGTTAACATTGGCAAATCGAATTCATGCTGAAATACCAAAATCTGAAACGCCTGAACAAACAGATGGTTATGAAGGTTTTTATCATCTAAATTCAATGAAGGGAACCGTAGAAAAAGCGGAAATGAACTACATCATCCGTGATTTTGATACTGGGAAATTTGAAGCTCGCAAGAAGAACATAATTCGAATAGCTGAGAAAATCGGGCAGGACCTTCACCCAAGTTGTTATATTGAATTAACCATCGATGATAGTTATTACAACATGCATAAAGAAGTGATGAAGCACCCACATGTCATCGAGATAGCTCAGCAAGCGATGAAAGATTGTGGTATTGAGCCGATAGTGAAACCTATTCGTGGTGGTACCGATGGCGCACAACTATCTTACCGAGGTTTACCTTGCCCAAATATCTTTACGGGAGGGTATAATTTTCACAGTAAACATGAATTCATTACACAGGAAGGGATGGAACAAGCCGTCAGTGTTATTATGCGAATTGCTGAGTTAACAGCCATTTATGCAAAAAAATAATATTGTTCGTCTTATGTATTATTCACTGCTAATTGATTAATCCCTATCGCTTATCCGTGATAGGGGTTTTTATCTGTAAAATGTATATGTTAGGTTGTTCTCTTTTCATTGTGTTGCCGTAAGTTGAATCTCCATTTTTGGAGCGAGGCATATCGTTTAAATCCCTGAGAAAAGCAAGGTGTTGCTTGGGTATGGCGTACCGATAAAGATATTGGTTATAGTTGTTATGCGATGGATGTTGAAGCTTAGATATGGTCTTTGTTTACACTTGTCCTAAATTAATGTTCTGATTAAATTGATCGCTCAATAAAAAGCTGAGCTAGGTAGATGACCCCACTCAGCTTAAATGTAATTGAAGCATTCACTCATCAACGAATTAATCGTTAAAATACCAGTAACCGCTATTAACTAACGCTGTGAGTAGCGCGATAAAATTAACATCATCGATGGCATCGCCGAGGTTTTCGACATTGACTGAATCATAGCGACAAAGGCTATCAGCAGCTTCATAGCAGGTCGTTTCTAAACACTCACCATTAACGAAGAATTGATTACCAACTCGAAGTGCTCTAAGGCCATTAAGTTTATATAGCGTTTCCTGTTGCGTTTTAAGCAAGGCATAGACTTCATCTTGCTCATAAGGCGGCTCTGGTGGTGCGAGATCTAATTCATGGCGAGATTGAGAAATAAACTCACCAAGCCATTTGCGGAAAATTTGCGGGTCATTGATGAGTGACTCCATCATCTCACGCAATTTAATTTGTTCGCCCTGTAAAATCTCAGCGGGGTTATCCCTAAATGAAAGGTCGGGATCGCTGTAGCGATAACTACCTAACTCATTAGAAATCAAGTAGTCAGCAAAGCTACTCATCAGTTCACGCGTATTAGGTGCTCGAAATCCAACCGAGTAGTTCAACGATGGCTCAATCGCATAGCCTTCATGCGGGAATCCAGGCGGAATATACAGAATATCACCCGGTTCCATTTCTTCATCAATAATCGCATCGAAAGGTTCGACTTGTAGAAGGTCAGGGTGTGGACAGTGCTGCTTCATCGGTACTTTTTCGCCTACACGCCAGTGCCTACGGCCTTCACCTTGAATAATGAAAACATCATACTGATCGAGATGTGGTCCTACACCGCCGCCCGGTACTGAATAGGAGATCATCAAATCATCCATACGCCATTCAGACAATACTTTAAAAGGTTTCATCAACGCTGCGCTTGCAAGATGCCAGTGATCGACTGCTTGTACTAATACTGACCAATTTTCTTCACCTAAATGGTCATAGCTTTCAAAAGGACCATGGGCAACTTGCCAAAGCCCTTCTTTATGGCTGACAAGACGGCTATCAACCTCATCTTCCATCGCTAGTCCCGCGAGTTCATCTGCCGAGATAGGATCAATAAAACGCGTAAAACCATTTTTAATCAGTAAAGGGCGTTTCTGCCAATGACTATCCAGAAAGCTCTGCCAGTCAAGATTCAGTTTATAATCCATCTTATTGTCCTGAGTTAACATATCTATTGACAGTATACCTGAAATTGAAGCCAGAATGAGTGCTAAACAGGATCTATGATCACAGATTAATTATCTTCACTAATACCTTGACGTTTGAATGTAACTCTAACTTGCGCGCCACCTAATGGGCTATCATTGATGCTAATCGCGCCATCATATTGGTCTATAATTTCGAGGGCAATAGACAGTCCAAGTCCTTGGCCTGGCCTTAAGGTATCGATTCGTTGTCCGCGCACAAAAATAAGGTTACGTTTGCTTTCGGGTACACCAGGGCCGTCATCATCAACAATAATGGTTAAACTATTATGTTCAACTGATACAGTAACCTCAACAAATTCAAGGCAGTACTTACAAGCATTCTCCATGATGTTACCCATCACTTCCATAAAATCATTAGGCTGACCCAACCATGTTATTTCCGGTGATATATCGACAGTAATGGATACTCCCTTGTTTTGATAAACTTTATGTAAGGCATTCGCAAGGCTATCAACGAGTAGAGGTACTGATGATATTTCTCGTAACATCAGGTTTTTATCGCCTTGTGCTGAAGCACGATGTAAATAGTAGCCAACCTGTTGAGAAATACGGCCTATTTGTTCAAGCATGATGGGTTCAGCTTGTTCGATATTTATCTGTTTGCCTGTGCGAAGCGAGCGCAAAGTAGACTGTAAAACGGCGAGAGGTGTTTTTAAACTGTGCGTTAAGTCAGAGAGTGTTGTGCGATATTTCGTGTAGCGTTTACGTTCATTAGTTAATAAGTTATTCAAATTACGCACTAATCCTCGCAATTCTGATGGTGGGTTTTCATCCATCATTTCACGCTCACCTTTTTCAAGGTTACTGATTTGTGATACTAGCGATTTTATCGGTCGTAGGCTCCAATGGGCTGCGAGCCAAAGCAAAGGAATAACTAAAATAAGGTTCGCCAGAAGAACATAGCCAAACCATTCCCAAACCAATCCTGTTTTTTGAAGATCCTGAGGCAAAGTATCAACAACAACAATGGTTAATGGGGGGAGATTTTCTGACTTACCATATTGATTCACCGATACAGAATGCGTTAGAGGCTCATCATCATTTTTCATATCGTCGAGTTTACTGTTGTACTCGGGATTATGTTGTAGAAGTTGCCGTGTTTCACCTATATCGGTATCCATTTCATACAACCCCTCTTTTTTCAACCAATCTCGTTGGATTAGGTTTTCGACTGCCGGGACTTCTCTCTGGCGCCAGAGAACTTGTCCATTATCATTATAAATGATTATAAGAGCAGGATTATTTAGAATGAAATTAGGGGGAACGCGAATATCAATTTTATTATTTTGCCACTGAACTAAACTATAAATCAGATTACTTTGACTACGAAGTAAAATATATGTCGTTTTATCAAAGCTAATTAAATAACCCAATATAGCGACAATGCCATATGAGAGCGTAAGCACAAGAATAACGGCAGAGGTGGCACATAAAAAGCGAGCCCTAAGTGATAGTGGCTTAAATTTAAATTTTTTTAGCTGCATATTAGCCGTTCACATCAAAGCGATAACCTTGTCCACGGACAGTGACTATCACATCAGTAGCATGAAATTGTTGTATTTTTTTACGTAACCGTCCCATCAATACATCAATAGTATGACTTTCACGTAGCTCTGCATCAGGGTATAACTGACGCATTAATGAATCTTTACTGACGACTTTACCGTTATTTCGTAATAAGGTTTCAATAATGGTGTACTCAAACGCAGTTAACTTAATAGGTTCACCATTAACGGAAAATTCTTTTCTCGATAAATCAATAATAAAGCCATCTAATTCTAAAACTTGAGAGGCAAGGCCACTGTTTCGGCGCATTAGTGCCTGCATGCGAGCAACAAGCTCTTCAAGATGAAAAGGTTTAGTCACATAATCATCTGCGCCACTATTCAATGCTTGAACTTTTTCTTGCCAGCTTTCGCGTGCAGTTAATACCAAAATAGGGATATTGACTTGAGCACTACGCCAGCGTTTGATCATTGATAGGCCATCTTCATCGGGTAAGCCAAGGTCAACCATTGCAATGTCAGGGCAGCTCTCACGCAAAAAATAGTCAGCTTCTTTAGCGTCTTCGGCTGAATCAACTTGATGACCAAGTTCTTTGAGTTGAACAGTTAAGTGGTGGCGAAGAAGAGCATTGTCTTCGACGATAAGAATACGCATCTGAAACCTCACATAAAAAAGAGATGGTTGTACTATGTAATACTAGCACTAGAGTCGCTATGGTAAAAAGATAAGCATTTTACAACAAGTCGTTAAGTAAACCTAAGGCAAACAAACACTAGAAATTAGTGCTCATAGTGCGAGTCACTGACAATAGAGCGTGACGTGTATCGGCTAAGGCAGTGTAATTATTTATGTACTTTAGTGCTAATTAGCCAACTATTTAGCGACAATTCCAATGATTTTGAGTAAGAAGCCAGACATATTACTGAGATAACTCATAGAAACTAAACGAGTATTGTAGTCCAACTAAAAGTAAAAAATGAGTGAAAATCATCAGTGTGACATGTCACGAAAATTGCCTTATGGCCCATAAATGCGAGGATGAGGGAAGTTTAGTTCTAATTAGAATTAATTTCATGAATTTATAAATTGATTTATTTGGAATAACACTGCGTAGTGAGTGTGATAAAAATTCGAAAATTAATGAATATATGAAGAGTGTGACATGTCACGAAAATTGCCTTATGGCGCACAAGTACTGGGGAAAGGGTAATTTAATTGTAATTAGAATTATTGCTGGGTCGAGATGTTTATTTGATTGTTAAATAAACAAACGGCTCCAATGAGCCGCTTGTTTAATAAAATGAATGATTATTTTAGGTCATCAATAAAAGTGACAGCGTAACCAATGTAATTCGCTGGTGTCATCGCTTTTAGGCGTGTTTTTTCATCTTCAGGTAACTCAAGTCCATCGATAAACTGTTTCATTCCTTCCGCAGTAACGCGCTTACCACGAGTTAATTCTTTGAGTTTTTCGTATGGTTTTTCGATGGCATAACGGCGCATAACAGTTTGAATTGGCTCAGCCAGAACTTCCCAATTGTGATCTAATTCATCCAACAGATGTTGCTCGTTCACTTGTAATTTATTTAAACCTTTAAGCGTC
Organism: Providencia burhodogranariea DSM 19968; assembly: GCF_000314855.2. GTDB lineage: Bacteria > Pseudomonadota > Gammaproteobacteria > Enterobacterales > Enterobacteriaceae > Providencia > Providencia burhodogranariea. Next base: position 972,651 of record NZ_KB233222.1, read on the forward strand.
GACTGATAAGCAATCAGAGAATAACCAAGACCAACACCTAGATTGCGTAATACGGTTGAGTCAGTCAGGTCACGCTGCCAGCGAGAAACAGGCAGTTTGCTTGCTAAATGGTTTAACACTGCATTTGCTAACCCTAAGTTACCTTCTGAGTTTTCGAAGTCAATTGGGTTAACTTTGTGTGGCATAGTCGAAGAGCCAATCTCACCGGCAATGGTTTTTTGTTTGAAATGATTCAGTGCAACATAGCCCCAGATATCACGGTCAAAATCCAACAAGATGGTATTAAAACGTGCAACACAATCGAACAGCTCAGCGATATAATCATGCGGTTCGATTTGCGTGGTGAACGGGTTCCAAGTCACTCCGAGTGAGGTTACGAAAGACTCACTGAATTCATGCCAATTAACTTCAGGATAAGCTGCGATGTGGGCGTTATAGTTACCCACAGCACCATTGATTTTACCTAAGATTTCAATTTGCTCTAATTGGCGATATTGACGTTCCATGCGGTAGGCAACATTCGCAAATTCTTTACCAAGAGTTGACGGAGTCGCGGGCTGCCCGTGAGTACGAGAAAGTAACGGCAGCAGACGGTATTCATGTGCCATTGCTTTGATTTTATCAATCAATTGACGCCATTGTGGCAGTAAAATTTCTTCCCTTGCCGTTTTCAACATTAATGCATGCGATAAATTATTTATATCTTCAGAGGTACAAGCGAAGTGAATAAATTCAGAAACTGCATGCAGTGCTGGAATTTGTGCCACTTTTTCTTTTAGGAAATATTCAACCGCTTTTACATCATGATTGGTTGTGCGCTCAATTTCTTTAATGCGCATTGCATCTTTTTCGCAGAAAGTGGTGACAATTTCATCAAGGTAAGCGTTTGCGTCAGCATCAAATGATGGAACTTCTTTGATTTGGGCTGTTGCCGCCAGTTTTTGTAGCCAGCGAACTTCAACCTGTACGCGAAATTTCAGTAAGCCAAACTCACTAAAAATAGTGCGTAGTGCGCTGACTTTATCACCGTAACGGCCGTCAATCGGTGATACAGCGGTCAGTGAGGATAATTCCATTGGTAGCAACTCCAGATTTTTTAAAGGTGAGACAGAATATCTTTCGCCTGATTACTCAGACGGCTTCGAGAAAACATTAACTGCATACGGCTTCCGCCTACTTGCTGCCAAAGAACGGCACTACGAATACCACTGAGCAAGAAGGTTCTAATTTTGGCTTGTACCAGTGAATTTTTTAGTATTTCAGGGGAGCCAGTAACCTGAATTCGTGGGCCAAGAGGGCTGACGACATCGACATAAATCCCAGCTAGGGCATTGAATACGCCTTCAGACATAGGCTCGAAATAACTTGCTTGGCGCTCAAATTGCTCAATGCGTTGACCAAGTTGCCCCATTGCTTGCTGATCTTTATTCAAGCGACGCTCTAGCACCATGATGCTCAACATATAACGTGTCATTTCAGCAGATAAACCGCTACCGTTATTACCACCAGATAACATGCCTAATAGTGCACCTAGACCTGTTTTCAGGTTTGCGGCATCATTACCATACACATCTAGCGTTGATGAAGGGTTCATATTAATCAAACTATTGACCATAATTTCAGACTCATAGTCATTGGAAACACCTTCTTGGGCAAGCTTTTGTACCATATGACTTGCTTGGCAGATACCCGCGAGAGCAAGGGTAATATCGTAATAATTTTTAGCCACAATTACTCCTGAATACGGGATTCAATAACACCGCCACCAAGGCAAACTTCATTGAGATAAAACACGGCTGATTGACCCGGAGTAACAGCAGCAACAGGGTAATCAAATATCACTTCGATCTTATTTTCATCAACAGGTGTAACAGTGCAAGGGATATCCGCTTGACGATAACGTGTTTTGACCACACAACGTAATGTTTGAGTTAATGGTTGCCTATCAACCCAGTCCAATTGTTGTGCAATAAGGCCTGTTGACATAAGACGAGGGTGTTCATGCCCTTGTGCGACGATCAGTTGGTTAGTTTCGACGTTTTTATCAACGACATACCAAGGGTCTTCGGAACCTTCTTTTGTCCCACCAATACCTAAGCCCTTACGCTGCCCAAGGGTGTGATACATCAAACCTTCATGTTGACCAATAATTTCGCCATCAACAGTCACTATAGGGCCTGGTTTGGCAGGTAAATAGCGACCAAGGAAGTCACGGAATTTACGCTCACCAATAAAGCAAATGCCTGTTGAGTCTTTTTTCCTCGCGGTGACTAAGTCAATTTCTTCGGCGATACGTCGAACTTCTGGTTTCTCTAATTCCCCAACAGGGAACAGGCTTTTACTTATTTGATCAGAACTCAGAGTATAAAGAAAATAACTTTGGTCTTTATTACCATCTAATCCTCGGAGAAGTTGGCTTTTGCCATTAACATCACGGCGACGGACATAATGGCCTGTTGCGATATAATCCGCACCGAGATCTTCGGCTGCGAATTCAAGAAATGCTTTGAATTTAATTTCTTTGTTGCAAAGAATATCAGGGTTTGGGGTACGACCTGCTTTATATTCGGATAAAAAGTGTTCAAAGACATTATCCCAATATTCTGCTGCGAAATTGATAGTAAGAAGTTCAATCCCTAACTTATCGCAAACTGCTTGCGCATCAGCAAGATCAGTTGCCGCTGAACAATACGCTTCGTCATCATCCTCTTCCCAGTTTTTCATGAACAGACCAACAACCTGATACCCTTGCTGCTGGAGCAAATAAGCTGAAACGGAGGAGTCAACACCACCGGACATACCGACAATGACTTTTTTCTGGCTGTTATCTGACATGGGATATTCTCACTACGGAAAAATTAAGCCCCATACTTTACCATGTTGTACCCTTGTTACACCAGCGTTAGCGGGGAATATTCTTAGTTCAAAAAGTCACCAATACCATTTGGTGACTTAAATTCAGCTTTATTAGCGGTAATGCTCACCAAATGCACCGAGTATATCGAGCGGGTATGAATTTCCGTCGAGAAAACAATCGATACTTTGAGCGACTAGGGGCGAGCGTAAACAATCACTGGTTAAAATATCTTGCGCACTGACCCAATGACAGCAGGAAATATCACTGTCTTGAGGCTGTGTTTCACATTGTTCTGTTAATTCTAAAGAAAATAAAAAACGTATAAACGGCGTGCCATCAGGTGCTACCCATTGATGAATTTTGATTAATTTCTGAGGCTTTCCGTTAATGCCGGTTTCTTCTAATAATTCACGTTCAGCGGCAGCTAATAGCGTTTCATCTGCTTCTAAATGTCCAGCTGGTTGATTCCAAGTTGGTTTATTGTTTACCCATTCTTCAACAACGAGAAACTTATCTTGTGCATGGACAATTGTTGCTACAGTAATATGAGGTTTAAACAAGAGCTATCTCCTTCCATTCACCAAGTGCCAAATTTTCAAGCGTATATTCGCCAACCTGATAACGAATTAATCGTAAAGTGGGGAAACCTATATTTGCCGTCATTCGTCGAACTTGACGGTTTCTTCCTTCATTGAGCGTAATTTTAAGCCAGCTGGTGGGAATACTTTGACGTTCACGAATCGGTGGTGTTCTTGCCCATAACCAGTCAGGCTCAGTAACAAGTTCGATGCATGCTGGGCGGGTAGGGCCATCATTAAGGGTTAAGCCGAGCCGAAATTTCTCAAGAGCCGCGTTATCGGGAATACCCTCAACCTGAGCATAATAGATTTTATTGGTATTTTTTTGTGGTTGAGTTAAACGAGCTTGAAGCTTGCCATCATTTGTAAGGATCAGTAGACCTTCACTATCTCTATCTAATCGACCAGCAGCATAAACATCAACGATAGGAATATATTTCTTTAAGGTATCGCGACCTTGTTCGTCAGTAAATTGAGGCAAAACATCATAAGGCTTATTAAATAAGATCACCTTGCGAGGGCCTTGTGGTTTGGCTTTTGGTGATAACGAAGAACGTGAATGGTTAGCGCCAAATTTTGCATTCGTTTTGCTTTGTTGTGGTGTTTTTTTATTCGTTTGTGTTTTTGTTGTACGCTTAGGTTTGATCATGTGCACTCATTCGAAATCATTAACAGGGGGAGTTGCTCGGAAATTAAACATCAGTGTAGTTGATTTTGCTCTTAAATGACATAAGGAGGAAATAGGGTTTTCTTCATCAGTATTATTGATCTAGAAATTTAACGAGTCAGTTGACAAAAATATTAGTAGTCGCGAGTTATCATAGAAAATAGGGTATATTTATCGGAATTAACAATGCTTATTTAAAATAAAATAGCAGCATTAACTTTCTTAAAATTAAATAGACGGAATATTTATTTATATTAACTTAATTATACTAGATGTAAAATTAACAATTAATATTTATTTTGATATTGCTTAAGTCAAAGTTAATTCTGTAATTTCGTTAAAAGAATCATTTTACTCGTTCAGTTTCAATGTCAATAATTAAAAACTTTAAAATCATTAAGTACATTAAATTCGATATCATTAGAATGATTAGTTTAATTCACATCTACTTATGAATATAAATTAATCATTTGTATAATTTATGTGAGCAAGGCGCATTTTTCAAAATGTATTTTCATATAGAATATAAACATATTCTTTTTAATTGATTATTCATTAAACAATGAAAATATTGAAGTTGTACTGGTTCTAGCTATGCCTTTGTAAGGCATGCCGACAAATAACTTTATGATTTAACAGGGATTGTTTAAAGTTAATGGGCGGGGGTAATAGTGTTCTAGCACCTTTAATGCGATCAGTATAAAACGTTAAGAGACTAATCATTGGCGTCAGGGAAAGATTCAAGTAGTATTGACGGGTCTCTTACAAAAAATTAACAAGCAAACGCGCAAGTGAAAGGAGAGGTTAATGGAAAGCAAAGTAGTAGTTCCGGCGGAAGGCGCTAAAATTACCATCGATACTAAAGGCAAGCTTAATGTTCCAAACAACCCAATTATTCCCTTCATCGAAGGTGATGGTATTGGCGTTGATGTTACACCAGCAATGCTGAAAGTGGTTGATGCAGCAGTTAAAAAAGCCTACAACGGCGAGCGCAAAATTTCCTGGATGGAAATCTATACCGGCGAAAAATCTACTCAAGTATATGGTAAAGATGTTTGGTTACCTGAAGAAACCCTCGATTTAATCCGTGATTACCGTGTTTCAATTAAAGGCCCTCTGACTACACCAGTTGGTGGCGGTATTCGTTCTTTGAACGTTGCACTGCGTCAACAACTTGATCTATACATCTGTCTGCGTCCAGTTCGTTACTACAAAGGCACACCAAGCCCAGTTAAACAACCTGAACTAACTGACATGGTTATTTTCCGTGAAAACTCTGAAGATATCTATGCTGGTATTGAGTGGAAAGCGGGTAGTGCAGAAGCAGATAAAGTGATCAACTTCCTGAAAAATGAGATGGGCGTTACTAAAATCCGTTTTCCACAAGACTGTGGTATCGGTATTAAGCCTTGTTCAGAAGAAGGAACAAAACGTTTAGTTCGTGCGGCAATTGAGTATGCAATTGATAATGGTCGTGATTCAGTAACACTGGTTCACAAAGGCAATATCATGAAATTTACCGAGGGTGCCTTTAAAGATTGGGGTTACCAACTGGCTCAAGAAGAGTTCGGTGGTGAGCTGATTGATGGCGGTCCATGGGTTAAAATCAAGAATCCAAAAACTGGCAAAGATATTATTGTTAAAGATGTCATCGCTGATGCATTCTTACAACAAATTCTGCTGCGTCCAGCTGAGTATGATGTTATCGCATGTATGAACCTGAACGGCGACTATATTTCTGATGCACTTGCGGCACAAGTTGGTGGTATCGGTATCGCACCAGGCGCAAACATTGGTTCAGAGTGTGCGCTGTTTGAAGCAACGCATGGTACAGCTCCTAAGTATGCTGGTCAGGATAAAGTGAACCCAGGTTCAATTATTCTTTCTGCTGAAATGATGCTACGCCACATGGGTTGGGTTGAAGCTGCTGACCTAATCATTAAAGGTATGGAAGGTGCAATCGAAGCTAAGACAGTAACTTATGACTTCGAACGTCAATTAGACGGCGCTAAACTCCTGAAATGTAGCGAATTCGGTGATGCAATCATCAAACACATGTAATTAATTACATTGTAAGATTGATAACGGGAGCTTAATAGTTCCCGTTTTTTATTGTCACATTTGAAACGGTTATCAAAAAGTTATCAAAACGAATTATCAAAATAGCCCACGTTAGCTACAGATAATTTATATCTTGATGACATCGTCCTAAGGAAAATTAGTATGAGAGTATTCAAGTATAGAGGTGGAGATGATGAGGTGTTTTCAAGGGACTTATCTTCATTAGAGCAGGATTATTTTTGGTCTCCTAATTATGATAAGTTAAACGATCCATGTGAAGGTCTAGTACTAACAGATCAAGTTTTTGAGCAATTCGATTTTTTAAATCATGTAATTGGCAACATAGAACAAACTTCTTTAGTTTCACTTGAATCATTAAAGGGGGCATTTAGAGATTTAATTGCTATTAAAGATAAGTCAGGAATTTACTCTTTGAGTAAAAGTTTTACTGATGAATTGTTATGGGCGCATTATGCTAATAGCCATACAGGTTTTTGTATTGAATATGATTTAAATAAATTGCGCGAATTTGAAGATAGTCAATATTCTATTTTTGATGTCATATACCAAAATAAACCACCGATAATAAGTTTTGACGACATGTTTGCTTTAGATGCACAAAATGAAGTTATTAAAAAACTAACAAGTCAAAAATCCAAGAGATGGGAATATGAGCAAGAAATCAGAATTATTACGCCAAAAGAGGGTAAGCAGCATTATGATTTCAGAGCTGTAAAAGCTATTTATTTCGGTTTGCGAATGCCAGAAGAAAGAATACGGTTGATTATGGGGGCACTTCGAGGCAGAGATATTAAATATTTTCAAATGCAACTTAAACTCAATTCATATGAATTGACGTACCAACCATTAGAAGACTTATACCCGACAAAAGAAAAATATAAATATTCAATTTCCCCGATCGATGAGTACACGATTGATGTGCAAAACTTAGATGGGGAATGGAGTAAATATAAACCTTATTTGTTTAAATTAGCAGAGATAGTTAGAAGAGAACCATACTGCAAAGAGGTCACTATGGTTGCTCTTGATACGATAAAAAGCACAATTAATAATCCTATTTTTTTCGCTCAATTTAAGAGAGAGGAATACAGGTATCATAACGTCATCTTGAATATCAGAGAGATAGATGATGCTTTTGCGTTAATCGATGATTTGGATGAAAGATGCTATCACTTACATTCTAAAGCTTAACTAGCAACCAATCTTTACCTCGGTCATCATTATATTTATCGGTCATTTTTTGCGATTTATGGCCAAGTAAATCTTTAGTATTAATACCTTGATCTCTATATAGCCTTTCAGACAAAGAGCGCTGCTCATGAAAAGAAGCTGGTGTTCCTTCTCCCCAATCAATATCAGTTTTATTTCGCGCTTTTTTAAAGTTTGTTGTTAGTGTATTTGCTGTAACTTGTTCTCCGCGATTCGCTTGAGAAGTCGTACGGAAATAATGGATCAAATACGGACTGACGACACGGTCACGACATCTGGAAATTACATCTCTTAACGACACCACCTTGCACTGAAGGTGTAGTATGGCTTGTGATGAAACACAGTATAACGGCATCGAAGGATCAAATTATTCAATTTGAAAAAGCACTGGAATATTCAAATAATAGACCTATTCAGCCATTACATGGCCGATTGATAGTTAATTAGTATCTTCTCTGAACTTTAATACGTTATTTTATAAATAACGTATTAAATGTATTTAACAAATATGTTTTTTTCAGAAATTATAGGTGCATTACTTTGGATGTGGTCAATTGAGTTATTAAAAATTAATCTTCGCTATAGATTGACTAAAAAAGCAGAGTTATAACATCAAATGTTATTCTAACATGCCATCAATTAATCATTGATGGCTTTCATTTCTCGAAAAGATTTTAATATATAAACTCACTTAATCTAGTATAGTTCTTAATATATAAAAATATATTTATATATCGTGGGATTACGTTCTTTATTTGTATAGAGTAATGGATGGGATTTAAAAATGAAATGATAATAGATGATGTTGTTAATATTAAAAGTTAATATTTATTTTATCAATTAAATTATATCTATATACTGTTATTATTTTAATAAATAAGCCTTAGTAATAAAGCGCCAAGGCTTCATAATTGACAACTGTTAATAAAATAAAATGTTATTTATATATATCAGCTTTTATTGAAACATCACTGCCTTTACCAATAGGTATAACCTCTTTGATTACATAAAACTTAGCGCCTTTACTATCAGCTTCTTTTGATACCAATTCAGCGCATTGAGTAACTGTTCTATCAGTATGGTTTACAGTATCAACAAGAATTAGATTTTTCTCTTTTGCTTCATTTGCTGAGATTTCTGTTGCAGCCATTGCATAAGAACTTGCCAATAAAGTGATAAGTAAAGCGCTAGCAATTTTTTTCATATATTACCTCGTTAAATGAAATATTGATTAAACTTAATTTTATTTAATTAAGTTATAAAGCGAATATTAATGTACGCCTTAAATATTCCATGGGTCAAATATATAATGTTACGAATTATTAATGAAATATCTAGAAAATTAACATGTTTGATACTCGCATTTGAGGTAATGAGTGCTATTAAATGAATAAGTTAGATTATTGTTTGTCCTTTACATCTCAATCTGTATTTAATAATAAAAAAGATAGGTAATAAATTCAACGTGATAATTATACTGATGAAATTACTAGGTATGTACTTATTATTACAAATTAGACCTCTTGTTTGTGTCTGAATAAAATTAAAGTGCCATTGTTATTGTCACATTTAAATTTGTAGGTATACTGGTCTACCTACTCCGTTGATTGAAAGGTATCATATGTCTAAAACCCCATCAATACCCAACTCTGCTCGAGCTAAATTACTCAGTGCAGCACATGAACTATTTTATAACTATGGCATTAATAGCACAGGGATCGATGCGATTGTGAAGCGTGCAAATGTCGCTAAAAAAAGTTTATATAATAATTTTGCTTCAAAAGATGAGCTAGTCGCTGTTTACCTTAGTGAGCGCCACCAAGAGTGGTTAGATTTATATAACTTAAGAGCGAGCCATATTAGTAATCCTCAAGATGGGATTGTTGCAGTTTTTGAGGCTTATAAAGACCATGCTGAATTTGCATATGAAAATGGATTCAGAGGATGTGGTTTATTAAACGCAGCAGCTGAACTCCATGCCGGAACTTCGGGGCGTGAAGCGGTAAAAAACCATAAAGAAGAAGTTGAAGCTATATTACGAAATCATATATTTGCACTCATAAGTGATGCTGATAAAGCCAATTTAATCGCAAGACATTTCTCTTTTTTACTTGAAGGTAGCATCAGCCGAGCGGGTCTTGAAGGTAAAAGTGATTGCATCGATCAAGCTTGCAATATAGCAAAACAAATAATGGAAACATTGTAATGCACTCTAATTCACAATATTTAATCGGAATGGCGGGTGTTTTTGTTGCCGCCGTACTATGGGGAACAACGGGGACGGCAGCAACATTTGCTCCTGAGCTGGGGCCTCTAGCGATAGGAGCTGTAGCTATGGGGATAGGAGGATTACTTCAGGCATTAATTGCAATTAAAAAAATTAAAAATGATTGGAAAATTATTAGTGCTAATTGGAATTATTTGGTCATAGGGGCACTAGCGGTGGTCATTTATCCTCTCGCTTTTTATGCTTCGATGCATCTCGCTGGTGTGGCAGTTGGTACTGTTATATCAATAGGTTCGGCACCATTATTTTCGGCGATTATTGAATTGAAATTGGATAAACAACCACTGAGTCGACAATGGGGGATTGGCGCGTTAGCTGGCATTATAGGCATGGTTTTGCTTAGCATTGCTGAAAGTACCTCAAATCATCAATCCGGTGGAGAATATGCACTTATTGGCATTATTTTAGGGATACTCGCAGGGATAACTTATGCTTTATATTCATGGTCAGCACGTAAATTGATGCAACAAGGTGTGAATTCTAAGGCAGCAATGGGAGTCACATTTGGTGTAGGTGGTGCGTTATTGATACCAGTATTAATTATGACGGGGGCACCATTACTGGATTCATGGACGAATGCCGGAGTTGGTATATACATGGCTCTTGTACCAATGTTTATTGGATATGTTTGCTATGGAATAGGGCTAGCGAGAATCAAAGCAAGTACAGCTATAACGATAACATTGATAGAACCTGTTATTGCTGCATTATTAGCAGTAACACTGATTGGAGAACAGTTACTTGTTATGGGATGGGTGGGGATTGGCTTAATTATATTATGCTTAATAATCATTACATTACCAGCTGGTTTTTTTTATAAATTCGGTAGACGGCCTACAACGAGTCATGAGTCCGTATAAATTTCGCCCTAGATATTCAGTTTTTTCACAGCTAAAAGACCAGACTTGTTGAGTTTTTCAGTGTGTTTTCATTGTATTAACTGATTGAAAAAAAATTTCCGTCATGCCAATTATTAAAATGGTCACACAAATCCTCCCCAAAATTTAATTAACAGCTGATGAAGTGAATATGTAACTGAGATAACGAGAGTAACTGGAGTTGTGAAATCCAAAAAAAAGCCCCTGGCATTGGGGCATAAAATGAATTAACTGAGGGTAACTTCTACAAATAGTTATACAGAAGAATAAGTCATTTTTCGAAAACGAAATTAAAAACGGGTCTAGATTTGTAAGCTTAGTGATTTTTATCGCTGAAAGTACAAAATAAAAGGCTCACATAGAGGCGAGCCAAATAAAGAGGTTTGATAATTTGAAATGAAGACAAGAAGTGATTTAAAGTTTATGTAACCAATCTAAATCTAACTTAAATCAATCAAAACTCCTCATAAAAAGAAGGGTCTTGATTTTTCAAACGGCCACTCGGAGACGAAATATTGTTTATTGCTTGCATCTCTTCAATAGATAATGAAAAATCATAGACATCAATATTTTCAATTTGTCTTGATGATTTGGAAGATTTTGGTATAGGCAATGCACCTAGCTGCAAATGCCAACGAATTATGACCTGTGAAACGGATTTGTTATATTTATTAGCAAGAGTAATTAAAACATCATTAGTTAGCAAATCGCCAGCACGGCCTAATGGGCTCCATGATTGAGTGATGATTCCTTTCGATTTATCATAATTTCGTTGTTCTAGTTGATTAAAATTTGGATGTAATTCGACCTGATTAATAACAGGCAAGATCCCCGTTTCTTTTTCTAGTATATCAATATGCTCAGGAAGAAAATTACACACTCCAATACTTCTAATTAATCCGGATTGCTGTGAATCAATTAAAGCCTGCCATGCTTCAACAAACTTTCCTTGTTTGGGATTCGGCCAATGAATTAAGTAAATATCGATATAGTCCAAACCTAGGCGAGATATAGATTCTTGAACTGTTTGTAGTGCATCATGGTATTGGTGATGTCTCCCCGGTAATTTTGATGTAACCGTTATTTGGTCTCTAGGGATTGAACTGTTTTTTATCGCTTGCCCAACAATGCCTTCATTTTCATAATTAAACGCAGTATCGATTAAACGATATCCATGCGATAAAGCACTCTCAATTACCCTAGCTCCTAAGTTACCTTTTAATGAATATGTACCAAATCCAATTTGAGGAATTTGAAATCCATCATGTAGTTCATAAGATTGAATCATATTGTCTCCTAATCCATATTAAACAGCATAAATTGATTTATTTAGGCAACAGAAACCACCATAACACAAAGGCTGCCAATAAGAATCATTAAGCATGGCAATATAAGCAGGGTAAATATAATTTTGGCTAAGATATAAACAACTCTAAATGCATTGATGCAGCATTTATCTTATGGTTATATATGTGTTGATTTATACAGTGCTTTAATTTTATATATAGGAAGAAAGATGCTAAAAGTTATTGCTGAAGATTTTATAAAAGCCGAGGCATTAGAAATTGTACTACCTCTGTACCGTGAGTTGGTCGAGTCAACAAAGCAAGAGCCTCTTTGCATTAGTTATGATCTCTATGTAGATCAAAAAGATATCGGGCATTTTATTTTTATTGAGGAATGGCCGGATCAAGCAGCGCTTGATACACATTGTGCAAGTGAGCATTTTCAACGTCTTGTTCCAATGATTAATCAATACCAAAAATCCGAACCACGATTTATTCTGATGGATAGTGCTTTGACATAAATGTGTAGTTCACTATTATATGCCCCACAATAGTGGGGTTTTTATGCATAGCGATAGAAGCGATTATAATAATAAATATTCAATAATAGATGCCATGATTCTGAATGTAGTTCTCTAAATCCATTGACTAGATGCAGCATACTATTGTGATATAAGTATAAAATGAAGCTGGAATGTAGAGTAAGAATCCGTAAAGGTCTAAGAGTAAATATATTTTAAGTTATCAAGTCCTGATTTTTATTATGGAAAATTGCAATATTTATCATTAAAAATTTCGGTTATTTCATATATATGGCAATTCGTTGGTGTTCTGATGCTATATAATCATTTTTTTATCAATGTGTAAATTATCAGATAACGATCAATAGCTAATATTGTTATATTATTCGGTATATTAAACTTGTAATGATCGAATAACTTGTTTTGGAGGTAATGTGAAAGTATTAAACTGGCTGCGTAATAATAGAATTAAATTTTTAATATCGTTAGTCGTTATATTTGAAAGTATTAACTATATAGTGACTAGCGCTTAAAGCTTGTTGACCTTTTACCATTGATTTTTGTTTGAATTAGCTACTTTTACTTAGTTGGAAGTAGTCAAAATGAGAGGGGGGCAGTTTGATAAACAGGATAATTTACCACTCTATATTTGCATAGCGTATTTTAGCTAACGTTGTTTGGAGTATTTTATTAAATATTTAGTGTACAGGCTATGTTTAGAGTTAACCCTTTGAGGAACTGTTGAGTTCTTTTGCTTACTTTCTTTATATGGTGATATGGGGGAATTTTAATTCGAATAAAATTGGCTCTCAAAGACACGTAGTCTCTAGTATTGTAAAATTTGTATCACGCTAGTTGGCTTTTTCTATATTATATATGTAAGATGCAAAAAATCTTAGTAAGCAATAATATTTATATCAGTTCATTATTATGTTGATGACCTAATGTATTGGTAAATGCAATTTTTTTGGTTTTTTATTTCAATAAAATAAAAATCCTCATGGTTAAAAGTTGTTTTGATATCGATAGTCACGAATGTTCGGTTTTTTTTTACTTCATCGGCCAGTAATTTAATTTACTGACAAATTGTATGTTATAGTAGTCAATTCATCATACCTCATTGCCTTAAACGGCAAATCTTGCCTTTGCAAGTTTTTATCTAAAAAATAGATTTGGTATCCAAGGGAAGTTACTTCCTAAGGAAGCACCTATGAACCTATCTGCTCTGTACCATCGAGTCTTAGTTTTTTCACAGAATCTGCTTATTATCGCGCTATTATTGTTGGCAACTTTCGCGATGGTTCATTGGTTTAGATAATTCGATTCCGTCATTAACTCAATTGGAAGAGTATTTAATTTTAACAAAATTAAAAGTCGAGGTTCGATGCCTCGATGACGGACCAAATAATATCGTGATTGACCATAAATGGTATTAGAAGAATAAATACCTAAGGAGTTAAAATGTATGAATTAGATTTAGCAAAAAAATCGATGGAATACTATAGTAAGTTAGCAGTGTTATTTTATTTTTCATGGATATTCTCAATTATTGTATGAATGCGATTAATTAAGATAAAACAAACTCAGATGTTAATTATTTTTTATATTTATCAAATGTACAATCTATCTTTAAATTACTTTAAATAGTTATTTTAATCTTGGTTTTATTGCAAAACCAATTGAAATGTATTTTAATTAATCTATGTTGTTAGATATGATTTTATTTTGGTATCCAATTATCCCATATTGGAACGGGTTGAAGCTCTGAAACTAAAAAATCAATAAATGATCTTATTTTGGGATTGCTATATTTACTTGGAAAATAAAGTGCGTACAAAGCATGAGTTTCATAGGTAATATTTCCATCTAGCAATAAGGGAGTAAGTTCTTCTTTTTGAATATAATCTCCAATAAGATAAGTCGGTAACCATGCGATACCTTGGTTTTCTAAAACAGATTTTAATAATACCAGACTACTATTAGCCTGAATAGGTGCTCTGATTTTTAATGGATATTGGCGATTATGCTCATCTGTTATTTTAATCGTAGGAGTAAGCCCAGGATAAATAAGACAATCATGTCCAGCTAAATCAATTCGCTTCATTGGTATTCCTTTCTTAGCCAAATAATCTGAAGATGCACAATATGCCCAGCGAATAGGTGCAAGTTTGCGTAGGGCATAATTTTGTGGAGGGGATGATGCAATTCTTAATGCGATATCAAAGTCAGTTTCATTCAAATTGACGAAGTCATCATTAAGGTCGATATATAAATCAACATCTGGACACTGCTCACGATATTTATCAATTAGATTAACCAAGCGAGAATAACCAAAAGCAATTGAGCAGGTAATTCTTAATTCCCCTTGAGGATATTCGTAATAACAGGATGTTGCATTCAATGTATCATCAAATTCTTTCAATAGCTTATTAGCTCGATTAAATAAATACTGCCCCGCATCAGTTAGGGTAATGCTTCGAGTTGTGCGTTTAATTAATGTTGTACCTAATATATTTTCCATTGCAGCCAAATTTTTACTCACTGCGGAAGGTGACACGTTAAGTTGTGCCGCAGCTTCAGAAAGTCCCCCGCAGTCAATAATTTTAACAAAAAACTCTAAATTTTTGAGTGAAATTGGTGAGCTCATTTTTTCCTTTTATTCACAAGTGATTTGCGAAAACAGTATCAATATGCCATTACAATCGGTTTTTAAAAGTGTAACTATTACCTTGCTGGAAATAAAGATATAACAATATGAATTTTATACAACTTAAGTGATGTATATCACAAAATACAGGGAATAGAGATTGCGAAAGTGAAAATGCAATTTTTATCCTGATTAATATAATTTTAATAAGAAGGAACCCGATATGTGGACTCGACTCGACCCCTACAAATCGTCTCTTATTCTACTACTCGCTTTAATTATTGGAGGATTACTTGGTATTTATGCTCCAACATTTGCAATTCGATTACAACCCGTGGGGCAGATATTTCTTAACTTATTATTTATGATTATTGTCCCATTAGTTGGCATTAGTGTTATGTCCTCTATTGCAGGAATGACTGACCTTAAAAGACTTGGCCGGATCATCGCGATTATTTTTATTGTCTCAATTGCAATGGCATTTATTCCAGCAGCGGGTATTGTCGCATTAGCATTATGGTATAACCCAGCACAAGGCGTCACTATTGAACTTCCTAAATCGGTGAATAGCGGTACAGGAAATATGGATTTTGTCAGTATGGTTACAACCAGTGATTTTATAGGGCTATTCTCTAAATCTAATATCCTAGCATTAATCCTAATCTCTATTATTGCAGGTATAGCAATTGGACAATCAGCAGACGCAGGTAAACGAATTGCAGGATTTCTTGATGATGCTAATACCGTTATTATGAAAATTGTATCAATAATTATGAAAGTAGCACCTATCGGATTAGGTTGTTACTTCGCTGCAACGATGGCCAGTCAAGATGCAGGATTGTTGATGACCTTTGCTCGCGCTATCGGTTTATTCATGATAGCAACTGTAATTTACTATATTTTTGGCTCTACCTTTTATTCTTGGATAGGCGGTGGAATCCCTGGAATAAAAGCTTTCTGGCGAAACGCGATTGAGCCTTCAGCAACAGCACTTGGAACATGTTCTTCATTAGGAACCTTACCCGTAACTATTCGTGCTGGCAAGTCGATGGGAATTAATCCAGAAATCGTTGATGTCTCTATTCCTCTGCTAGTCAATCTTAATAAAGGCGGGGTGGCGATGATTGCTGCGTTAAAAATTGTCTTCATTTTCTCTGTTCTAGGTTTGCCTTTTACTACCGAAACATTCTTTTTAACCATGTTGATATCCGTACTTTCCGCCATCATTGTCGGTGGAGTACCGGGGGGGGCATTCCTCGGTGAAATTTTTATCGTAACAACGTTAGGTTTGCCAATGGAAGCAATCCCAATATTGGTCGTGCTGGGAACGATTACAGATGCTCCAGCAACATTGATTAATGTTATCCATGATTTAAATGCGACACAAATTGTTGAACGCTTTGCTGGCAAAATGCCGAATACCTCGATGACCAATAGCTTACCTATCACAGAAAAAATGACGGGTTAAATCAATCAAATATAAGAAGAGTGTAATTGGAGATTTTTATGAAAAATAACATGAAGATAGAAACTCAATTAGTTACTGCTGGCCGTGAAAAACGCTACACGCAAGGTGCTGTTAATACAGTTATTCAACGTGCGTCATCATTAGTATTTGATACTGTTAAAGATAAAAAATTCGCGACAGCTAATCGAGCCAATGGCGAATTATTTTATGGGCGTAGAGGAACGTTAACTCATTTTTCTTTTCAAAAAGCGATGGCTGATTTGGAAGGTGGTGCAGGTTGTTCTCTTTATCCTTGTGGTGCGGCGGCAGTGACAAATGCCATTCTTGCATTTGTTGCTAGCGGTGATCATATTTTGATGACTGGCGCTGCATATGAACCAACACAAGATTTCTGTAATAAGATTTTAAGCAAATATAATGTTTCAACAACCTATTATGACCCAATGATTGGATCAGCGATAGTTTCGCTTATTCAACCAAATACTAAAGTTGTATTTTTGGAATCACCAAGCTCGATTACCATGGAAGTGCAAGATGTTCCTGGAATGGTAAAAGCTATTCGGGCTATCAATCCTGAAATTGTTATTATGCTAGATAATACTTGGGCTGCGGGAGTATTATTTCAAGCTTTAGATTATGGTGTTGATATATCTATTCAAGCTGGCACTAAGTATACAATAGGCCACTCAGATGCAATGTTAGGAACAGCAGTATCTAATACTCGCTGCTGGGATCGTTTGCGTGAAAACTCTTATTTAATGGGGCAAACACTTGATGCAGATACTGCCTATATGGGGAGTCGTGGATTACGAACTCTTGGTGTCAGATTAAAACAACATGAAGTGAATAGTATTGCCATTGCTAAATGGCTTGCTGATCGTCCTGAAGTGGAGCGAGTCAACCATCCTGCATTAGCTAGTTGTCCTGGGCATGAGTTTTTCCGTCGCGACTTTTCAGGAAGTTCTGGATTATTTTCTTTTTTATTGAAAAAACGATTATCCGATGAGGAAATGTCAGCTTTTTTGGATAATTTTACGTTATTCCATATGGCTTACTCGTGGGGTGGCTTTGAGTCTCTTATTTTGACTAATCAACCGGAGGAACTCAATGAAATCCGTCCAGTTAGCAATGTAGATTTCACGGGTACGCTAGTCCGTGTTCATATAGGTTTTGAAAATGTTGATGATTTAATCGCGGATCTTGAAGCAGGTTTTTCCCGAATAAGTTAAATAGACCTTTATTATAGAAAGCTAGTCTGTGATTTATTATCTATTTTATTTGTAGATTAGCGTTTGATGATATTGAATTATTTAGCATACGGAAAATGAAGACTATTAGTTTCGTCTAATATAAGTTGATTGATAAAAGTGATGAGCAGGTTATAGCCTCATCACTTTTCGTCTTTTAAGCGGGATAATTTAGAACTAACCCAACCCCAACTTCTTTGATTGGAGCGAATTTTGAAAGGTGAATTTTAGCTGCAAGGTCAGTACAATGACACGGATGTATCTGATTAATATTTAATTGACTAAAGTAGTGCCCCGTCTGATTTAGCGTCTCTTCAGAAGCTTCTTGTAAATGAAAACCACCAATAACAGTTACAATTTTATCTATTTGTGTGACTTCTTTTGCATATTCGACAATATTGCAAATACCTGCATGAGAACAGCCAGTCACAATAATAAGCCCTTCAGCAGTTTTTATAACTAATGCGCTATCATCCCATACATAGTCATCAATAGTCTGATTATTTGTATCAACTGTTGTACCAATCGGCTCTTTACCTTCAAAAGTATTATTTCTTGGAATTTGACCTAAGAAGATAACATTATCTGAGAGGTAAAAAGGTTTATTTGTTTCATTGTTATCGAAATAAGCGGCTAGCACCTCTTTTGGGATATTTGCGCCAATCACCTTAGAGTTGAAACGCTTTGGGAGCAGGGCATCGGGATGGCACACCAAGCTTATTTTTTGCTCAAAATGACAATTACGGCGATCGTAATATTGTATTAAGTGATTCATTCCCCAGGTATGGTCGTTATGCCCATGTGATAATACTAAATCTGTAATCTCTGCGAGGTTTATGGCAAGTATCTGGGCATTATGGATAAAAATATCTGAATAACCGGTATCAAAAAGGATTTTATGGTTATCAGCTTCAATATAATAACAAACACCGGGCTCACCACATAAGTAGCTATCAATAAGTGTGTTGTTATCAACAAGGATTGTTATTTTTATCGTCATTCTTTAGTCATGTTTTAAGTAGTGTGTAGTCAATAATTTTTAACGTTATATCAGATAAAAAGCAATAAATACTCAATGAAATTCCTATTCACAGTATGCAACTTGAGATATTACGATTTATTATGTAATTAATGGCAATGTTGATTGAGGCAGTTACCCAGTAGCTGCCTATTTTGTATGAAATATAGGCTTATGTAACAGCATTATTTTTTGAATTGAATGGCTCAACCGGTTCAAATTGAAATACGTCAATGATTTGTTCCAATAAATCAGACTGAGCTTTCAAGGACTGCAAAGAGTTCTGTAACTCTTTCGTCATGGTTGCATTCGCTTGTGTTGTATTGTCTAGCTCATTAATTGCGAGATGTATTTGCCCGACGCCATGTGTTTGTTCATTGGAGGCAAGTGAAATGCTGTGTATCATTTCATTAATATTCGATGTTCTTTTCGCAATATCGACAATATTATCATTGGCATCAGCAGCAAGTTGAAAACAGTGATGTACTTTTTTGTTGGAGTTATCAATAAGTGATTTGATTTCTTTTGAAGCTTGGTTGCAATTCATTGATAGCTCGCGAACTTCATTTGCGACAACAGCAAATCCCTTACCATGCTCACCAACACGAGCGGCTTCAACAGCTGCATTTAAGGCTAATAAATTGGTTTGAAATGCAATATTATCGATAGTGGCCGTGATTTTACTAATTTCTTTTGAGAAGTCGACAATGTCGTCCATATTCTCGACAACATCTGAAATAAGTTCATTACTTTTCTCAATGGTAACGTTAGTTATTGCCATTAATTGGCATGACTCATGGGTATGAGCGCTATTCACTTTAAAGGATGAGTCTAATTCTTCTACACTTGCTGCTGTTTGAACAATTGCAGCGGCTTGTTGATCTGCTCGAATTGATAGATTTTGGTTCATTTGTGTAATGCCATTCAGTTCATTCTTTATGTCATGTGTATTTGAATAAATACTTTTGGCGATATCGATTAGCTTATTTTGCATGTTAGAAACATACTGTTTTAATAATTTAATTTCAGCTAATCCTTTGTTATCAAATTTATGATAAAGAATGCCTAGGCTAATTTTTTCTATGCTATCGATAACTTGGTTTAGCGGTCGAACAAATAAATATTGAAGGACAAAACGAATAAATAGTATGACTGATAGCAGAATAATAATGACAATGATAATCCCCATGATACTTTGTCGGTAGAGTTGTTCACTCGCAACAGTAATTTTATGATAGCTTGTATTTAACTGCTGGTGGTAGAGATTGAGTTTTTGTTCGAAAGTATTCTGGAAACCTTGAGTTGGTTGATTTAAAAAAGCATAGGTCTTACCTTGAACTAAATAGTTTGATAATTCCATTAATGCTATTTTTAATCCGCTATAACTTTCTGCTAATTCGCTAAAAACCAGGTCATTTTTATTTTGAGTGAATTTAGCGAAAATAGTCCATTTTTCATCAGCTTTTTTGATTTTTTCATCAAACTCTATAACTAGACTATCAACGTCGGTATTTGCATTTTGCATTTTATTAATTGTTAATAATTGCCTTGAACTTGCACGGTTTAAGCTATTACGAGCTTGTAAAAGTGATTGCCATGTCTCATTTAATATGGATTGTTCTTGATAAAACGAGTCTAACTTATCAAGAGTGGCTTGGTAGTTTTTCAGGTAACTAAAAAAAAGCCAACATGAAAAGAGCAATAATGCAATCAGTAACCCAGATAGGAGCCAAACAAGTGTTGTTGTTTTAAGGCCTGAAGAGAAGGGTTGGAAAAGTGCCAATTTAGATTTTTTTGTAGTAGCAAACATCATTTATTATTTCCTTTCATACTGTTAGTTACATGTAGTGAGCATGTCAAATAATCTATTTATATCCGTCATATTTTAAGTTTCCGTTGTCTGCTACGTATGCGAAAAAACATACTTTTTACATAACCATATATTTTAAAAGGATTTTAATGGTAATGACTGGAGCATACTTGATGTTAGTTAGACAGAAGTCAGATGTAGGGTTAATAAATGATATCGGCAGATTAGGCGTATACTTTATATTCAAATAAAGTGCAAACCTAAATAGAGCTTATAGTTAATTTCGAATAAAAATCATAATTTTTATTTAACATTTAATTATTTTGATAAAATTGTTTAAACCGCTGGCTCTAATAGCACAAATTAGCTGTTCAGTTTGATTTGTTTGGCGATAATGCAATGTACACTCTGAATAATTCGATTTACTAGTCAGCGACGAGGGAAGGTGAATGTGGAGTATAATATACTCGATGACCTAATTAACTGAATGTAGTCAACAACGATGCAACTTGATGTATGACGAAGATAGCGATTTTATTGAATAATTTGAGATGATCATGCTTTCATTATTGTTAAAGTGCGCATTAGGCGCCGTGGCAGTTTTAATTATTGCTTTATTATCAAAAAGTAAAGCTTTCTATATTGCGGGGTTGATTCCGTTATTTCCTACTTTTGCTTTAATCGCGCATGTGATTATTGTTCAAGAGCAAGGTGCATTAGCACTGCGGAAAACAGCACTATTTGGATTATGGTCATTAATCCCTTATCTAGTGTATTTACTTACGGTATACTTACTGGCAACGAAAGTATCAACATGGTTGTGTTTGGGATTAGCGACAGTTAATTGGGTGTTAGCAGCTGCATTGTTAGTTTATCTTTGGCAGATATATCAATGAATTTATTCAAATTGATGATTAGTTATAGACTAAAGTATCTAATTGATTAAGTCATCGAACGTTGTCATGCTATTATTTTGTATCATTTGTTATAATACAACAATGAAAAAAAGTGTACATTAGAATGAATAATCGAAATCGAAGTGTTTTATTAAAAGGCGCAGTATTTTTTCTTGTAATCGGTATTGCTTATATCGCTGGCGTTATGACGAATATAACTCAAGTATCAGATATAGATGGAAGGGAAAAGTTAGAAAATGCAATGGAGGATTTTCTAGCCTATCCAACAGCCGCTGAATATAGAAATGTTAATTATCATGTGATTAACCAAAATGTTAATGGTGAAGAAACGGGTTATTTTTGTGGTGAAGTGTTTGGATTTAAAAATGAGCTACCTTATGGTTTTAAACGTTTTATCGTTAGATATCATAAGAATAAATTAGGTAAAACAATGGTCTCAATTCCTTTAATCGAAGATGTTGATGATATTTTATCCTCTGAACAATTTAAGTTAGTCTGGTCAAAATATTGCGAGCAAAAATAATCGCCCACTTTATCGAAAATAAACCTATGTTACTCATTATAAATTTTTAGGTTAAGCAGGCATATAGACTAGCAATTTGTTCTTTTTTACCTAGTTTACATTCGAGTCATGAACTAATGTAGTATCTCCCCTGCAAGTGAAAGCAGGGGGAGATGTATTGAATCTATACCCAACCTTTCTCGCGGAACTGTTTTAAAATAATAACAAACTGCTGCATTTCCTCTGGAGTCCCCAGTGTTAAGCGGCTCCAACCGACAGCTGGCGGAAACTCTCTTCCAACCATCACATGGGCTTCTGCCATTCTTTTTTGATAGGTTTTTACATCGCCTTTTACTTTATGGAATATAAAGTTAGCTTGTGATGGCGCATAAGCGATCCCTAGCTCATCTAATGCTGTTTCCACAATCTTTCTAGATAAATTATTTGATTTAAGGCTATAAGCAATAAATGGTTTATCTTTCAATGATGCTAATGCAGCCACAGCACCAGCAGTGTTGGTATTATCTAAAGGTAGAAATTCATCAATAGATCCGATAATTTCGGGTGTAGCAATTCCGTAACCAATACGTAATCCCGCTAAAGCGAAAATTTTCGAGAATGTACGAGTCACAACTAGATTGTTTTGTCCTTGTTTAACTAATTCTATTGCACTAGTAAATTTAGGATCTTCAACTAGCTCCGCATACGCTTCATCGACGATAAAAAATTGCTTATCAGAAGCTTTATCTATCCATTGTGTTAATTCACTGGCAGGCGTAATCATTGCCGTTGGGTTATTAGGGTTACAGATATAGATAATCGATAATCCATCAAAATCGTTAGCGATCTGCTCCATTTTTTGTAAATCAAAAGAGAGATCTTCTTTTAATGGTACCTTACTTATTTTTACGCCAAGTGGTGTGGCATAGAGCTCTGCATAATTAAAGGTTGGATCGGGAGTGACAAGTTGGATGTTTTGATTTTGCTTTCTTGCTTTGGCTGCCAACATAGCAACTGCTGCTTGAATAGTCTCCGAAGAGCCATTGCCAAGGGAAATATGCTTATCAGTCAAATCATATTGAGCTCCAATGTTTGTGATAAGTTCTGCACGGGCATCGTCAGGGTAGCGAAATGAGCCTGATAAAGCTTCAATAACAGCTTCACGCGCCTTTGGTGACATACCTAAAGAATTTTCATTAAAATTAAGCAGTAAAGGATGTTGTTCATCAAGTACGAAGTTTGCTTTTGTCTCAGCAACCGCTTGATTTAACATTGAACTTGCTGCTAATCCGCTCACGATAAGAGAGCTTGTTTTTAGAAAATAACGACGATCCATAATGTTTCCCTACGGCATAATGTTGTAATGTAATTAGATTACTCAAAATTATATCATTGTAAATAAATATGTAAATATATTGTATTTTTATTCATGATTGGTTTTTTGGAGATATATTCAAATGCGGGAATCGCATGATTCTAGAGAAATATTGCTTTTTTGTATGTATTACAGGGCGAGCGTTTTAATCTATTGATATTTAAAGCTGATTTAATTTTTTTTGAGCCTGTTTAGGTTATGGGTAGCAAGTATCCTAGATGGTAATATCTTATATATCGAGTTTTAATGCAGGCAAATCGAACATTGAAGTTCATGATATTCAATTTGTTGTCGCATAACAGCCTACTGAAGCATGGCCTGCATTGAGAAAAGCTTGGTTTGGGGATAAGGTTTATATTGATAGTTATGCAGTGATTAATTGGGCAAATGAATTTAGAATTAAATTAAGTGGAGAGCCATCTTCTAATAAATATAGCTTGTATTTTGTGAATGTTGGTGGATATCAACTGACAACATTAGCAGAGTTATATGAGATTGATTTATTTGTGGGGAGGTCAGCAGCTGAAGCAAAACAAAAAGCAATAAAAGCATTATTGGTTGATAGTCAATGCCAGCATAAAGATAATTTAAAAGATGTTGATGATTGTATATTATTAGAATAGGTTGGTGATTATTATATTTATTTAACTGTAGAGCCAGATGGAGAGTATTTAAAAACTGAATGGCAAGGCTATCACCCGATAGGTATTTTGCAAAGTCAAATAATGTATTAATTTAAATTTAATAAATCATAATCAACTGCTTTGCTTAAATCGTGCCAGTATCTATAACCTTGAAGGGTTATATAAAAACCAATACTGGATGATTGGAGTGTAACATATTGTTTTAAAAGAGTATAATTGTTTTTTGTGTATTGGCGACGATGTGCTATGGATCATCTAAGGGGGATTTGGCTAATTTGCTTAAAGAGTAAATTAATGCAATAGCGATATCGTTATTATAATTGTCACAAAGAAAAAATAACCTATCAATAATATATTACTGTTTAATTAGGTTATTTATAATCACTCAATGCGTTACTATGTGTAGATAAATTAACATTGTTATTATTACCATATGTTAGTTTAATGAAATTTTTAACTATTTTCTTTCCCTATTTGGTGGTAATTAAATCAAGATTGGTTATTAATTTTAATGAGAAATGAAATTTTAAAATTATTTATTTCATTAGATTATAATTAAATTTTTAAATGCATATCAAAATTCAAATAGTAAACGATAGAAAAAATGGGTAGATAAAATTAATTAACTAAATTAAAACGATATTAATGAAGATTGTTTTATGTAATGAATAAATATTCAGATTCTGTTGGTTTTTTTTTAGGCATTGGTTGTTAGGCAAAACAAATGGAGGGATATGACTCATTTTGTTCACATTATTCTACTTAATATCGTTATAATTGCGTTGAATAGCTAAATGTAAAGAAGGATTATGTGTTGAAACGAATGAAAACCAAACTCGCTATTATTTTTCTAATGATCATAGCAGGCTTTATCTATCAGTACGTTACAACGATAAATGATACAGATGTTGAGAAAGTAGCCCAGCAACTTGTCGAACAAAAATTATCATCGAAACAAAAATTAATCTTCAACAATGTGAAGGTGATGAAGCGAAATCAATACAACGAAGGCGAGGGCGTTCGTGTATGCGGCACATATCAAGTAGATGGAACAAGTAAAGTCATCCCATTTGTTGCGAGTATTGATGTTCGTGATGGTGAATTCTCAGGCCATAATCAATTGTTATTGAGTAATACGCCAGAGATAGAGGCATCGATAACCAATATATGCAAAGAAGATAAACAATAGATTCCGTTAGCCCGTTTAATTTCAAAGTATCGAACAGATACCCGATTCACATATTCAGCATGTGAATCGGTTTTTATCATAGATATAGCTTAGTTGGATACTGGTAGCTATCTTGTACTATCATTATTTAGATTTGTTTAA
This sequence comes from Providencia burhodogranariea DSM 19968, assembly GCF_000314855.2. Taxonomy (GTDB): domain Bacteria; phylum Pseudomonadota; class Gammaproteobacteria; order Enterobacterales; family Enterobacteriaceae; genus Providencia; species Providencia burhodogranariea. The sequence goes on from NZ_KB233222.1 coordinate 997,974, forward strand.
AAGCAACTCAGTTTGGATTTTACAGGCCGAGATGGAATCATTTAAAGATTGCGTAAATTCATCTTGGTTTTTAAATTTGTCTTTATTATCACGGATCGTTTTGATTGCAATATCTAAGTTCTTTTGCAAATCGCCTTCGCTTGTCTCTAGCTTGGCAAGATCAACATTTTTATTCTTCAATTGGCTAAGCACGCCAGTAGTTAATTCATTGCTCGTCTTATTTGAACCATAAGCATCACTAAGTGCTTGTCCTGTGATATCACAATACTCAATCGCAGTTTTGCTGATGTTTAAAGGCTCATTAGCTCCCATGGCAATGACAGGTGCGAAGCAGATAGCGAGTAAAAAACGTTTCATAGCAGTACCTCTAGTTTGAAACTAAATGAGTTTTAAATTTATAGCTTAATGAAGTGTGACTATAGCAGAATAGACCGAAAAGAGGGGGTAATTGAGCATTTTTCGCATTTTGAAACAAAAAAGAGCCAGCAAAAACACTGGCCGCCATAATTAGCAAAAGCAATGTAAATGAAAATTACGTTATATAATCTATCATATAACGGTAAAAAATAAAGCAGTTTCCACCTTAAAAATGATTAGTTTGCTACAAAGATGATCTTGATCAGCAATGGTAAAGAGAAGACGATTGATTTGTCATGATGAATGGCAGAAAGTCAGGGGATGTTGATTATTTGACGGTCAATATTTATTCGAATCAAAAGCCCTTACATAAGGTAAAAGAACTAGGGTGACTGGTTCACCAGCGAGTGGGTTAGTTAAACGTCGCTCAATGCAGCGAGAAATCATGATTTTTCGAATCTGAAGAGCATGTTACATTTGAAGTTTGTATTTGCTGTGAAATTTTTTAATTAGTTAAAACATCACATCATTATATTGCGGAAATCTAAATCAATTGGTCAGTGAAAATAGGCAGAAAAGACTCAACGAGCAGTCTTTAATTTAAGTTTAAATTAAAGACTGGCTTAAAGCTTTTAGTTTGAATGGTTACTTTGACCAATGCCCATGTTGTAGGACATCTTCGACCAACTCATGAAGAACAACATGTGCCTCTTGGTCATTATGAAAACCAGAGGTTTCAAATGTGGTAGCACCACTGTCATGTATAATATGTAAGCTACTGCCGGGGTATACTTCTAGCACTCGAGCTCTCAATTCAGCAACAAAAGCATCATAAAGTTTTTCGGATACGGCATCATCAGAGATTTTAATCGTGATTTTCATTTTTGAACCTTTAGTAGGATTATGATTTAATGCTAAAGTTTATTGTGATGTATTAACAGAATCAATGGTCATTTTAAGATTATTTTTTGTGATTGAGATAAATGAGCTGATTTGTACGTTTAATAGGCATTTAAATAAATGCGATTTTTGATTGGCAATTAAAATTTCACTATTTAGAATGTTAAAAATAGCTCTTTAACTCACTAATTAAATTAGTGTGAGTTCTATATTTTAATATGAAAAAATGGATACTTATTGATATTTAGAATGTGAGTGGTTAATTGTTGTATATATATGTAAGGAGAAAGTGTAATTATGATTTTAATGGGTTCAATTAAATGGTCTTATTTATAGTATAATTTTTGTGATTACAATACCCCTTTTCTATCATATAGTTAGTTGTCATTTTTTTGTTTTCTTTATGTCCTGAATGTATTTAAATTATTAATTGATAAAAGACGAATCAAGGTGATGATAAAAAATATAATTTATCTGGCTCTTTTTTTATTATTTAATTACACTCTTTAAAGTGAGTTTTTATAATCATTATTAAGGTTTGTTAAATGAAAAGGTATAGAAGGCTTCATTGGTTAAACAATGAATTCTATTTGTATGTTATAAAATAAGGAGGGAAAGTTGATAGAAATTATAAATTATCTAAACAATATTGTTTGGGGATCTATCCTCATTTATTTATTACTTGGTGCTGGAATTTATTTTACAATTCGTTCAGGTTTCATTCAATTACGTCACTTTAACCATATGTTTGGTGTTTTAAAGAATAGTAAACAAACCGATAAAGCCGGGATATCTTCTTTTCAAGCATTATGTACCAGTCTTGCTGCAAGAGTTGGTACTGGAAATCTGACTGGTGTAGCAATAGCATTAACAGCGGGAGGTCCTGGTGCTATTTTCTGGATGTGGGTCGTTGCCATGCTTGGAATGGCTACCTCGTTTATTGAGTCTACACTCGCTCAACTTTATAAAACTAAAGATGATCAAGGGAATTATCGAGGAGGGCCTGCTTATTATATGCAGAAAGGATTAAATTTTCGATGGATGGGAGTACTATTTTCCATCTTTTTAATTATTGCATTCGGGCTAGTGTTTAATGCAGTTCAAGCAAATTCTATTGCGCAAGCAACTGCTATAGCATTTGATTTTAATCCTCTCTATGTCGGCATAGGGCTTGTTATTATGAGCGGAATTGTTATTTTTGGCGGATTAAAATCAATTGCTAAGGTTGCTGAGTTCGTTGTTCCTATTATGGCATTAGCTTATTTAATATTAGCATTTTGGGTAGTAGGGCATCATATTGAGCGATTACCAGAAGTATTTACGTTAATTATTCGTAATGCATTTGGGTTACAAGAAGCTGCTGGTGGAGCCATTGGTTATGGTATAGGCCAAGCAATGACTCAAGGGGTTCAGAGAGGGTTATTTTCTAACGAAGCTGGAATGGGTTCTGCACCTAATGCGGCGGCATCGGCAGCACCATATCCTCCCCATCCAGCCTCTCAGGGATATATTCAAATGCTGGGTGTCTTTATGGACACGATGGTTATTTGTAGTGCGACGGCGATTATTATTCTTTGTTCTGGTGTACTTGATAATCCTATTGAGAATATAAATGGCATTGAATTAACGCAGTTGGCATTATCGTCTGCTGTCGGAAGTTGGGGCTCGACATTTATTGCGATAGCTATCTTCTTTTTTGCTTTTACTTCGATTATTGCCAATTATGCATACGCAGAAAGTAATTTGATTTTTTTAGAGAGTAATCATACTTCTAAATTATTTTTATTACGCGTAGCTGCGCTTGGTATGGTGATGTTTGGTTCATTGGCCGAAATGCCATTAATTTGGAAGCTGGCTGACTTATCTATGGGGTTAATGGCAATCACTAATTTAATTGCTATTTTGCTATTATCAGGTATTGCCTTTAAATTAACCAAAGATTACAACATGCAAAGAAAAGCGGGGAAACTCCCAACTTTTGATATTAACCAACATCCTGAACTTAAGATACAAGTTGAAGAAGGAATTTGGGAAGAAAAACATGTTAAACAATGGGTGAATAAGAACGCAATTTAATAAACTAAATAATTAAGGTCTATACATTAAGTCTTGGCCTTAATTGTTTTACCGAGATTTTTATTCTGAATATAATTGTGCGTCATAAATAATCATTTCCATAAACTTGATTAATAATACTTGATTTCTAATTGTTTGAGCTTTAAGGTTTTTATTTATAAAATAAAAGCGATTTTTAAAGTTGAGTATATAATGAAATTAGGGCAACAAGCAGCAACACTCTATGGCATTATTTCGATTTTACTATGGAGTACCATGGTAGGGTTAATTCGTAGTGTCAGTGAAAGCTTTGGGGCAGTAGGTGGTGCTGCTTTAATTTATACTATTGGTACTGTTATTTTACTTATCGTTATGGGGCCACCTAAAATTCGAAATTACTCAAGGCGCTATTTAATTTGGGGAACATTGTTGTTTGTCAGCTATGAAATGTGTTTTGTATTAGCACTTGGTTTGGCGAGTAGTCGTCAACAAGCTATTGAGCTGGGTATGGTTAACTATCTATGGCCAAGTTTTACTATTGCTTTAGCGGTTTTTTTTAATCGTCAACGGTTTACCGTTTTCCTTGGGATTGGACTTTCTTTAGCTTTTGCCGGGTTAATATGGGTTATTTCGGGTGACAAACCTATTTCAATAAATGCCATTATCGAAAATATAAAAAGTAACCCATTGAGTTATTTCCTTGCATTTATTGGTGCGATTTTTTGGTCATTCTACAGTAATGTGACTAAACGTATTTCTGGTGGGCACAATGGCATGGTATTGTTTTTTACTATGACTTGTATCGGGCTTTGGGTGCTATTTTTGTTTGAGCCTTCGACTCAATTTAATATTTCATTTAACAGCATTATATTATTACTTTTAGCTTCGATCGCGACTGGGGGAGCAAATGCACTTTGGACCTTGGCAGTGATCCGAGGCAATGTGGCGTTTTTAGGGACGTTATCGTATTTCACACCCATCCTATCAACGGCGTTTTCATCAGCTTTATTAGCGACTGCCCTTACCATAAGTTTTTGGCAAGGAGTCGTGATGGTGACACTCGGGTCAATTATTTGTTTTCTTGCAACACGAAATACTTTAACGCCAAAAATAGTTGTCAACAATGGCCAAAAGCATTAAATAACAATCCATTTAAGTAATGATTGACGGTATTTTCAAACGTTTACCTGTAACTTATATATGGCGCGAATGATGTTGCAGTATAAAAATATGGCAGTGGATATCACCGCCATAGTCATTACGGCTGGTTAATGAATTTATCTAGTGCTACGGCAACACCATCTTCATTATTGGTTTTTGTAACAAATTTAGCGATATTAAGCACATTATCAATAGCATTCCCCATAGCGACTGGGAATTTAGCGTATTGAAGCATTTTGACGTCGTTATTTTGGTCGCCAATGCTCATTACTTTATCTGGAGTGATGCCAAGTTTTTCACAGATAAGTTGTAATGCGGCACCTTTACTGGCTGTTTTATTTGATATCTCAAGAAAATAAGGACTGGTTTGTGTCATTGAATAACGTTCGAATGCATCTTCTGGTATATAGCTAATCCCAAGAGTGAGCTTTTCGGGGTGATCAATCATCATAAACTTGGTGAATTTCAAGCTTGAATCCATCTCATTGGCTGGGCAATATACGAGAGGGGTGTTGGTCAAATAAGCATCATGAACAGTATATTGGCTGATATGACGATTTGCAGTAAACATCGTGTTTTGCGCAAGTGCATGCATATGCACTCCAACTTCATTAGACAACGATTCAAAATATTGGTAATCAGTGAAATCGAGTAAATTCTCAATGAGATGAGCGCCATCATTAGCTTGATGGATCACGCTGCCATTGTTACTAATACAATAATCACTGGCGTTATCAAGGCCGAGTTCTTTTAGGTAGGGAGCAATTCCAGAAAAAGGTCGCCCTGAAGCGAGAACGATATAGACACCCTTATTTTTTGCTTGAATAACGGCTTCTTTAACTGCAGGAGTAATTTGGTGCTGAGAGTTAAGCAAGGTACCATCTAAATCAATTGCGACCAGTTTGATAGACATCAACGCCTCCGGTTAATGGTGTTTTTATTGATTTACCTTACTCTATTTATAAAAAATGTAAATTGGCGAAAAAAAGATGGCTAAAAAAAAAGTGTAAGCTGATGTTTTTGTATGATTATCTAAGAGGGAAGAGAAGGGGATTTTCGATACATATCTAAAATGAAATAAGTTGTATGAATGGCATCAACGAAGCATTTTAACCAACATATAGACAGCAGAACTATTCGTATGCAGATCTCAATAATATGCAGATAACACAAGCTTACAACTTTAAAATATCGAAACTCTATAAATAAAACTGCCGAAGTGACAATGGCTTATTGCATTGATTAGTGAGTGAAGTTAAATCAATCAATGCGATTAAAACATCTTCACTCACCGCGATAAGTTAAATGTAGCGGTTCTTTCACATCCAAATCAATTTCTTCATTTTGCCTAAAATCAAACGGAGTGATGCCGTATTCCTTACGGAACATGTAGGTAAAATGCGACTGCGAGCCAAATCCAAAATCTAACGCGATATCGAAAATAGACTGATTGCTATTTCTTAATAGGTTCACTGCGCCTGCCAGTCTACGCTGGCGAATATACTTACCCAGCGAAATTCCTGTCACTTCTTTAAAGATTTTCTGCATATGCCAGAGTGAGTATCCAGAATAGGCGGCAAGCTCTTCCAAATGGATAACCCGGCCTAAATGTTCATCAATCCATTTGCTCAGAGCATAGACAAGTGCTAAGTGGTTATCTTGTGGCATCTCAATTAATTACTGAGGTCAATTGACCTTTTTAGGTTGAATTTCGTTCAAAATACAAGGGTTTTATTTAGTTGAGAACATTATTGACCTTAAGTACACATTATTTGGCGCTATTTAGCACTATTTCTCAACAGTCTAAAAAAGATCTAGGTACAGTAAACCATCTTGTATTTGAACCCATAGGGCTGCTTTATCACGAAAGTCTGCATGGTACAGATATTTTGCGCAGACTTTAAGCAAGCAGTTTCATTTATTTTGGCAAGTATTTAATTAAGTGCCGAAAAAATAAGCGTTAAGGAATAATTAACCTTAATAAAGTGAGATGAAGTATACACAAATTCGTTTGATCATGACAAAGGCTGCTTGTGCGGTATTGCGAGCAAATAGTTGAAAAAAAAGTCAATCAAACAGCATTTTAGTGTTTAGCATAAAAAATGAGCATAAATATGTCATGAACTGCTAATTTTCTTCACATTCTGCCTTTAGCTCTAGGTTATTATCCTATTTTTAGAAAACTGGACATCAGCAGACAATATGGCGTTTCTTAACCTAAAGATCCAGTATTATTATTGTAATTGATTGAAAAATAATAGCTATACCCGTCTCTTATCAAGCTTTTATTGTATTAAAGGTGGGTTGGGTGTTGACATAGATAGCGAATTGGTTTGGCTATATAACGCGATAGCTTTGAGGAGGAATATTGTTAATACGAAAATTAGTCATCGGGATCTGTATCGTGATGAGCTGTCTATTTTTGTATCTTTTAGCAATGGATAACCTTTGCGATCAAGGTAGTGATAATTTTATTTTTGGAATCTGCCGCGTAACTGGCTTGTTACCATTTTGAATTTACCTTTTAATACGCCATACTGTGCCCGACCATTTTTTATCACAAATTATCAATTGATAATAAGATGATCTATGTGGGAAGTGAAATACGTGTTTAAGTAGTGTTAATTATAAAATTCAAATAAACTTGTATGCTTATCTCAATATTGAAAGATAACAAGCAAGTAGCATAGGATGATAAGGGTAAAGTTATGGCGCAAGAGCAGCAGACGCTAAAGCGTGGGTTGAAGAATAGACATATCCAGTTGATTGCTTTGGGAGGCGCTGTTGGAACAGGGCTTTTTCTTGGGATAGCGACAACGATTAAGATGGCTGGTCCGTCTGTATTGTTAGGGTATGCGTTATGTGGTTTTATTGCCTTTTTGATCATGCGTCAGCTAGGTGAAATGATAGTTCAAGAGCCTGTCGCAGGTTCATTTAGCCACTTTGCATTTAAATATTGGGGCGGTTTTGCAGGGTTCCTTTCTGGTTGGAACTATTGGTTCATGTTTATTCTTGTAGGCATGACGGAGCTGACTGCTGCCGGCAAATATATGCAAGAGTGGTGGCCAGATTTACCTATTTGGGTTTCTGCTGTTGTCTTTTTTATCGCGGTGAATGCGATTAATTTAATTAACGTACGGTCTTACGGTGAAACGGAATTCTGGTTTGCCTTGATAAAAGTTATCGCAATTGTCGCAATGATCCTATTTGGTTGCTATTTACTGTTTAGCGGACGAGGTGGCCCACAAGCTGGAATTTCTAACTTATGGGAACACGGTGGTTTCTTCGCTAATGATTTTATTGGGTTGTTAATGGCTCTGGCTATCATAATGTTTTCATTTGGTGGCTTAGAATTAGTGGGAATTACAGCAGCTGAAGCTGAAAATCCTGAAAAGAGCATCCCTAAAGCGATCAACCAAGTAGTCTACCGTATTCTGATTTTCTATATCGGTTCTATTACTATTTTATTATTACTGTATCCATGGGTTGATCTCGATAATGATGCGAGTCCGTTTTTCATTATTTTCCATAATCTAGGTGATGTACTTGTTGCGAACGCGTTGAATGTCGTGATGTTGATCGCTGCTTTATCTGTTTATAATAGTGGGGCTTATTGTACGAGTCGTATGCTATTTGGTTTAGCGCAGCAAAATAACGCGCCGCAATTTTTGGCTAAAGTGAATAAAGGTGGTGTTCCTGTGATGGCATTAATCGTCTCAGGTATCGTGACCTCAATAGGAATTGTAGTTAACTTCGTTATGGAAGGGCAGGCATTTGTCTTTTTAATGTCTTTGGTTGTGACAACACTTGTGATCAACTGGATTATGATTTGTATCTCTAATTTAAAATTCAGAGCGCAGATGGATAAAGACGGCATTGAAACCAAATTTAAGAGCATTTGGTATCCATTTGGTAACTATCTTTGTTTGGCCTTCCTGATCCTTATTCTTGTTATCATTTTAATGATGGATGGGTTAAGGGTATCTGTGCTAATCATGCCATTATGGATTGGCGTATTGTGGGTTGGTTATCAATTCTCAGGCGCTAAAAAGCAAGATGCAGTCAAAAAGAAATTACAGGCTGCTAGTTGACTCAAACGGTAACGAATAAAAATGGCCGATTACAATCCTATGTAATCGGCCATTTTAAATTCTACTTTAAGTCATGATGAGTGATTACCACTGCCAGCGTAACCAAGCAAACAGTACGTTACCATTGTTATGTGTTCCCGGAATATAGGTCGCTTGAAGAGACAGCCTATCATATTCAACGGAAACTAAAGGAAGCGGTAACGGAATAGGAATATATAAATAGTCGTCACGTGCGGTCACACTCAATGTGAAGCCTGCACCCATCCGAAAACCATCTAAATCCCCTGGGATCCACATTTTCTGAAAGCCATAGCCTACAATTGGCTCGACTTTATTATGGGAGTCCATAAATGCCATTGCATATAATGCATGCCAGTCATTGTCTTCATCGTAACGATATTTACCGAAACCAATTCCCCATGGCTCTTCGTTATAGCTATCGGTTTTTTCTTTATCGTAAGTAAATCGGTTATGCCACGTTAAAGCTGGAATATAAAGTTCATACTGATCTGAATCCCATGTGGTACTAACATTTTGGGTAAATTTATCCCATAGTCCGACAGATTGTTCATTTGCAGATGAAGCGAAACAGATGGAGCTTGTCATCAAAAGAGATGCCCCTACAACTCGCTGCAGTTTGTTGTTAACTCTCATTGTAAATCCGATTAAGGTTAATTCTTATTTGAATATTATTCGTTTGAATATTTATAGTGAGCAAATATATGCTCGAATAACGATTATGCTCTATAAGTATTTTAGATTACCTAGAAATGATATAACAGCATTAATTACTGATAGCTTACATTGGTAATCGTCTTAATTTGTAAAATGATGATTTAAAAAAATTATATTTGGCATGTATTAAAATTAATAACTATAGTTACTATTAAAATGTTTAATATAATTTGATCCGTATTCAGACAGGCTATTGCGATATTGTTCAGTCTTACAATAATATGGTAATTTTTTTGTAGTAGATTGATAATAAACGTCATATATCTTGAATGCTGGTGGCTATAAACTGGTTTCTTATAAAGAAAAATGAGATACTCCTAAGGTAGTTTTGACTCGGGGCGTCTATTTAGACTGAGAAGCACCCGTATTACCTGATCTGGATAATGCCAGCGTAGGGAAGTCGGAAGTTTCACTCTATAAACCTTCCAATTGACCACTCCTTACCTGTGCTTAGGAGTGACATTTTATGAGAATTAATGCGTTAACCATCGCGGGCACTGACCCTTCTGGTGGAGCTGGGATCCAAGCAGATTTAAAGACCTTTTCGGCACTTAAAGCATATGGAACAAGCGTAATAACCGCCTTGGTCGCTCAAAATACCCGTGGTGTACAATCCGTTCATGAGCTGCCTGGTAGCTTCGTCGCCGCACAGCTAGAATCAGTTCTCAGTGATGTCCGCATTGATAGTGCTAAAATTGGTATGTTATTTAATCAAAAAGTTATCGCGGTTGTCACTCAAGCACTTAAACAGTATTCAATTCCTTATGTTGTGTTAGATACGGTAATGGTCGCTAAAAGTGGTGACTCGTTACTGCTACCTGATGCTGTTGATGCAATGAGACAGGAATTATTACCACTGGTATCACTGATTACACCAAACCTACCGGAAGCCGCCGTATTATTAGATGAACCCATAGCAAAAACTGAAGCGCAGATGCTAAATCAAGGTCACCGTTTACTTCAAATGGGATGTCAGGCGGTATTAATGAAAGGCGGGCATTTAAGTGATACGCAAAGCCCTGATTGGCTGCTCACACCGGAAGGTGAGTGGCGTTTTACACTACCAAGGGTTAATACACGGCATACACATGGTACGGGTTGCACATTATCCGCTGCGATATCTGCGCTACGACCGCGTTTTAATAATTGGCAGGAAACCATATCCGAAGCAAAAACTTATTTGCAAGCAGCACTCCAACATGCCGACAGTTTAGAAGTTGGTTCAGGGATTGGTCCTGTGCATCATTTTCATGCTTGGTGGTAACTTGTTCAAATGGTCGACAATGATGCGCATTAGCTGTAGGCGATAACAAAGATTCTTATTAGTAAGTTTGGCATGTAGCAGCGATTAATCTAAATAGGAAGTGTAGTAGAAATAAAAATGCCCTCTTTAGGAGGGCATAAAGAATACAAAAGAGAGCATTTAAGCAATGGTGACATCTTTACTGAGATAAACATCCTGTACAGCATTAATAAGTGCTACACCATCTTTCATCGATTTCTTAAAGGCTTTACGACCTAAAATTAATCCCATTCCGCCGGCACGTTTATTGATAACCGCCGTACGGACAGATTCGCTAAAGTCATTTTCACCAGCGGCTCCACCTGAGTTAATCAAGCCAGCGCGACCCATATAGCAGTTAGCTAGCTGATAACGAACGAGGTCTATGGGGTTATCTGTTGTCAGTTTGGTATAAACGCGTTCATCAGTATGACCAAAACCAACAGCGGTATAGCCACCATTATTTTCAGCCATTTTTTGTTTAACAATATCAGCACCAATTGTCGCTGCAATATGGTTAGCTTGACCGGTTAAATCAGCACTAGAATGGTAATCAACCCCATCTTTGTTGAATACAGGATTGCGCAGATAAGCCCATAGTACGGTTACCATACCAAGCTCGTGAGCTCGCTCAAAGGCAGCTGAGATTTCTTCAATTTGGCGACGTGATTCGATAGAACCGAAATAAATAGTCGCACCGACTGCTACGGCACCCATTTCGAATGCTTGTTCAACACTGGCATACAGCGTTTGGTCATATTGAGTAGGATAACTGAGTGTCTCGTTATGATTTAGCTTAACTAAAAAAGGAATTTTGTGAGCATAACGGCGAGAAACGGAGGCCAAAACACCATAGGTTGAAGCAACACAGTTACATCCAGCTTCAATCGCGAGTTCGACAATATTTTTTGGATCAAAATAGAGTGGATTAGCTGCAAACGATGCCCCAGCAGAATGTTCTACACCTTGGTCAACGGGAAGAATAGACAGGTAACCCGTACCCGCTAAGCGACCATGATTAAATAAAGTCTGCATTGAGCGAAGTACGGTATTGGGACGATTATTGTCAATCATCACACGATCGACAAAATCAGAACCTGGTAGGTAAATATTCTCACGAGGAATAGTTTGGCAACGATGTTCTAAAAGAGTTGATGCTTCAGAACCTAACAGCTTAGCAATATCAGTCATGATGAACTCCATTTAACAAAAATTCTAAGGGATACTAATTATAAAATTTAAGATAACAAGCCGCATTGTGGTGGTAATCGGCAGTGGATCGCTTCAGGTAGTAACTCATAGGTGAAAGTTTCGCCAGAAAGCGGTTCCCCATCCAAATTAAATATCATGGTATGAGGAGATGATATTTTCACCCAAGAAGAGGTTCTCTCAATTAGATGCTGATTTTTATCATTAGTGAACAAATTCGTGAGCAGAGCAGGAATAACATCGCGAGCCGGCACAATCAGTAGGTTTAATTTACCATCATCGATTAATGCTTCTGGTGCTAACTGTTGGCCACCTCCAGCTTGTTTGCCATTACCTACAGCAACGACTAACGTTTCCCCTTCCCAATTGAAATCTTCCGCCTCGATTTTACAGGTGTCCGTTTTTAACGTATCAGGGCGTAGAAAACCGTTAATGACGTAAGCGGCTCCTCCGAGAGCTGATTTCAATGCTTCGGGAGTTTCTGTGGTAATTCTTGTCCCAAATCCACCTGTCGCCATATTCATAAAATAGGCATCATTATTTACTCTAGCAATATCTATTGCGGTAGCTTTACCTTTTACTGCTAATGCTAAGGCGGAAGGAATGTCTTGAGGAATATTAGCACTGGTGGCAAAATCATTCGCTGTACCTAACGGCAAAATACCGATGGCAGGGCGCTGTTCTTCTGGAAAACGCATAAGGGTACTCGATACTGCATTTATAGTTCCATCACCTCCACCTGCAATAATTGTTTCAACTCCCTTTGCGATTGCATCATCAATAAATGAGTGTAAATCGCTGTTCTCCCATGGAATTCTTACCCAGATGGTATGACCTTCTTCGCGTAGCCTCGAAACGGCTTTTTTTAATTCAGGATTTGCAGATTGTTTACCATTGAGAATTAATAATGCGCAATGTTGTTTATCTATATCCATTTCGATCCTTGTGATGATAACTAATACAGTTAAAAGTATAGTCGTGAAATTGAATTTAGGGGTAAATATTGGATAATGATCAAGATTAATCAATATGAAAGTGGGGGAATTCAAGGAATTGAAAAAAGAAATGGCTAGCTCAAGGGAGATTGAGCCAGCCAAGGAGGTGGTTCCTAGTCTTACTTTATGACTTTCTAGTTCTTCATTTTCGAAAGTGACTATACGACATTGAATAGCCAATTGTTGTGATCTATTGCATAAAAATAGACATTAGAAGGTTTTTTAACACTAAAGTACTATTTTCGAGAATGATTATCAATTGTGTGTACAGTTTGTTGAGTGAATAGTTGTCTATGGTAATGTAAAAAATGCTAGAAATTCAATGGATTATACTGATGATCTCTAGCATTATAACGAATTGATTTAAAAATGATAATTATTAGATCGTAACTGGAATTTCAGATTGATGTGGCGACCGAGTTGTTGTACCCGCAAGGTTGCGGATTAACAAACCAAAGTTTATATCAATGTCATCAGGAACAGGAAGATAAACAATATGCCCATTGCCAGGAGCAACATCAATCGCTTCGCCTTTGCGGTTCTGAAGTGAATCAAGGCTAAATACAATATTACCTGCGGGCGTCATTAGTTCTAAGCTATCACCTACGCTAAATTTATTTTTAACATCAACCTCTGCAAGCCCATTAACACGTTTACCCGTAAACTCGCCAACGAATTGCTGAGTTTCTGACACGGAGTAACCATATTCGTAAGTTTGGTATGCATCATGCGTGTGGCGACGGAGAAAACCTTCTGTATAACCACGATGAGCTAAGCCTTCTAGCGTAGAAAGCAGTGTTGGGTCAAAAGGTTTTCCAGCAACAGCGTCATCAATAGCACGGCGATAGACTTGAGCCGTGCGTGCGCAGTAGTAGAAAGATTTGGTTCGACCTTCAATTTTAAGTGAGTGAACACCCATTTGAGTCAGGTTTTCTACATGCTCAATTGCGCGTAAATCTTTAGAGTTCATGATATAAGTACCATGCTCGTCTTCAAAGGCGGTCATGTACTCACCCGGACGTTTAGCTTCCTCAATCATGAATACTTTATCTGTTGGTGCACCTTCACCTAAAGTCGGCGCAACATTTTTGACGGGGATCGGCTCATGCACATGCACGATGTTGCCCACATCATCTTCCTTACCTTCTTCAACCTTGTATTCCCAGCGGCAAGCATTGGTGCAAGTACCTTGGTTCGGGTCACGTTTATTGATATAACCAGAAAGTAGACAACGACCAGAGTAGGCCATGCACAGTGCACCATGAACAAAGACTTCTAATTCCATTTCAGGAACTTGTTTACGAATCTCAGCTATTTCTTCTAGAGACAATTCGCGAGATAAAATAGCGCGTGTCAGCCCCATTTTTTTCCAGAATTTTACTGATGCCCAGTTAACTGCGTTGGCTTGTACTGATAAGTGAATGTCCATGTCAGGAAATGCTTCACGCACCATCATGATTAGACCCGGGTCAGACATGATCAGCGCATCAGGGCCCATTTCAATCACTGGCGTTAGATCACGAATAAACGTTTTGAGCTTGGCATTATGAGGTGCAATATTCACAACAACATAGAATTTTTTGCCAAGTTCATGGGCTTCTTGAATCCCTTTAGCAAGATTTTCATGGTTGAATTCATTGTTACGTACGCGCAAGCTATAACGAGGTTGGCCGGCGTAAACTGCATCTGCGCCATAAGCAAAAGCATAACGCATATTTTTCAAAGAACCTGCGGGAGATAATAATTCTGGTGTAAACATGGAGTGCTCTCAATCTGATATCAAGTCAGTACTTACCTCAGATTTACCCGTCATCTTTCGATTACTGTGGATGCACATACAACAAACCCACTTCGCTAATTACAATGGGATTATGGTTTAAGCATGACCATTCGAATAGGCTAAATATAGCTCGAATTGTTGCGGGTAGAATAGGTAAGCATATTAAAGAAGGGGATTTTAACGCGGTTTATACCAGATTCCAAGTATTCCACACAAATAGTAAGTATACCCGCCATACTTGCCGCTTAGCGGCAGCCTGAATTATTTAGGGTATCGCGAGTAATTATAAAATATGGTTATCGTGACATGTCACGATAATGTGCGAAAGGTGCGTCAACGCTGGTTTTTAAGTGATTTAGCTGTAGTTGAAATTATTTTATCGGTAGCCTATTCGCAGCGCTAAATTTCATCCCAGCGATAACCTAAACCGTAAATAGAACGGATAAAAGTTTTTTCGTTATCAAGTGATTCAAGCTTACGGCGCAAGTTTTTCACATGGCTATCAATAGTTCTATCCGTCACGATACGGTGATCGTCATAAAGAATATCTAACAGCTGATCACGCGAAAATACCGTACCTGTATTATCAGATAGAAACTTTAACAAACGGAACTCAGCAGGGGTTAACTCAAGAAGTTGATCGCCATAACGGACTTGAAATGCACTTTCATCAATAATTAATTGAGTTTTATTCTTATCTGGCGTAGACGAACGCAGGCAACGGCGCAAAATCGTTTTTACTCGAGCAACAACTTCACGTGGGCTAAATGGTTTACAAATATAATCATCAGCGCCAATTTCTAGGCCAAGTAAACGGTCAATCTCTTCCGTTTTTGCTGTGACCATAATAACGGGTGTTTCGCAAAATTTACGAAGTTCACGACAAATCGTCAGCCCATCCATGCCGGGTAGCATCAGGTCGAGAAGAATAATGTCAGGATGATGTTGCTTTACAAAGTCAATCACCACATCACCACGCTGTAATAATGAAGTTCGATGTCTCGCAGCTTCAAGATAGTCACAAAGCAGTTGCCCGAGTTTTGGCTCATCTTCAACAATCAATACATGTGTATTTGAAGATTCTGACACTATCACTGTTTGTCTTCCTTTTTCTTAAGAGGTAAATGGATAGTAATTCGCACGCCACCTAAAGGCGAAGAGCTTGCATCGATACTCCCATTATGAGCTTCAATAATATTATAGCAAATGGCTAAACCTAAACCAGAACCGCCACTGGCACGGTTACGTGATTCTTCTGCGCGATAAAAACGTTCGAAAAGGTGGCTGCATTGTTGTTCTGTCAGTCCCGGCGCGCTGTCTTCCCAATAAATCAAAAATTGCCCATCGTCAATCGTTGTACTGATGATTATTTTGCCCTTAGGCTCAGTATAGCGCAGGCTATTTTCCATCAAATTATAAAATAACTGTAAAATACGGTCGGGATCGATGTTCATAATTTGCTGTTCAGGTAAGTTTTGCTCGACCGTTAACTGCTTTTCTTCTAATCGCCAACGGGCTTGACCAATAGCCATGTCAATGATTGGAATGATATCAGCTGATTGGATGCGATAGACTAATGAACCTCTATCAGAAAGAGACAGTTGATGTAAATCATTCACCAGTTTAATTAAAGTTTGTGTTTCAGCTAGTAGAGAATTAATTGTTTCAGGGGTCGCTTGACGTACACCATCTTGAACCGCCTCTAGTTCCCCTTGTAACACTGATAGCGGTGTACGCAGTTCATGCGAAATATCAGCCATATAATCGCGACGCATTTGTTCATTTTTCTCCAGTGTAGAGGCAAGATGATTGAAATCCTTAGCTAACTGACCCAGTTCATCTCGACCAACTTCAGGTACACGCGTTGAAAAATCACCACTTGCTAGCTGATTGGTGCCTTCTAATAGACGTTTAATTGGCTTTAAAAACCCACGAGCAAGGAACAGCGTGGCAATTAAGGCAACAAATAGTGATAAACCAGCAATTATCCAACTGGTATACATCTGTTGTTCATCAAAACGACGATCGAGTACGCTGCTAATACCATTACGATAGCTTGCGATCAGCCAGCCAACAACTTTACCATTTGAGGTAGTAATAGGCTGACGGATCACATCACTAGTTAATGGAACATCACGGCCAAAAATTAGGCGCTCTTGGCTGTCGAGTACCCAAAAAAAAGTGCGCCAGCCTTTATGCTGTGCTGGTGGATGAGAACGCTGGTCGTGCTCAATACTGCGTAAAATATTGAAGAATGCACGTTCATTACGAATTAAAAATCGCCAGCTGCCAGCCTCATCATATTGTTCAGCAAGTGCTTCAGCGATCAGCTCTGCTCGTTGTTGCTCATTCTCTTTAATATAATCGACAAAACCATGTTGAAAGCTCAGTCGAACGCCTTGGTGCATAATGACTACGAGCAATAAGCAAGTCGCAAAAATAGCTAAAAATAAGCGAGTACTGACGCTATTAAATCTGAGTTTCATTATTTATCCCCAATCAAGCATACGCATTACTTGCTTAGACTTACCGTTTTACGGGAATAACGCTGCCTAAGTTGATCAAAACATAAGTAGACAACGGGTGTTGTAAATAAGGTTAAAATCTGACTCATCACTAGTCCGCCAACGATCGTGATACCTAATGGTTGGCGTAATTCTGCGCCATCACCACTGCCTAAGACGAGTGGGAGAGCACCAAAAATAGCGGCAAGAGTAGTCATCAATATTGGTCGAAAACGTAATAAACTTGCTTGAAATATAGCCTCGCGTGCAGTTAGGCCTTCATTTCGCTGAGCCTGAATCGCAAAGTCGACCATGATGATGGCATTTTTCTTCACGATCCCGATCAGTAACATAATGCCTATTAATGCGATTAAGCTAAATGGTGTGTCGAATAGCTCTAAGGCCAGTAATGCACCCACGCCTGCGGACGGTAATGTCGACAAAATGGTTAAAGGATGGATATAGCTTTCATATAAAATACCCAATACCAAATAAACCGTGATAATTGCCGCAAGAATTAAAAATAGTTGAGATTTCAGTGTGTCTTGGAATATTTGTGCCGTTCCGGCGAAGGTACCTCGGACTGTTGAAGGAACCCCAAGAGCGGTCATGGTTTTTTCGATAGCTGAAATTGCCTCATCTAGTGTGTACCCGTCAGCAACGTTAAAAGCAATCGTGGAGGCAGCAGATAACCCCTGATGGTTAACACTCAATGGCGCATTAGCAGGCTGCCAACGAGCAAAATACGATAATGGAATTGCTTCCCCTTGGTTATTAATAACAAACATTTGGTCTAATGCACTCACATCTTGTGTATATTGAGGAGCAACTTCCATGACCACTTTGTACTGATTCATCGCCTCATAAATTGTCGATATCTGGCGTTGCCCAAAGGCATTATTCAATAAATCATTGGCTGCGCGAACATCAATGCCGAGCTGAGCCATCAAATCCCTATCATAAGTGATTGCCATTTCAGCGCCTTTATCTTCCTTATCAGAGTTAACATCGGTTAACTGAGGAAGGTCGCCTACTGCTTTGCGTATTGCGGGTTCCCAGTCGCGTAGTGCATCTAACTCATCAGCGAGGAGGGTGAATTGATAGTTAGCGTTAGCTTGTCGACCACCAACACGAATATCTTGTACTGGCATCATAAATAAATTAGCACCAGGCTCATGGGCTAATTGGGCTCTGAGTCGATTAATCACGGCATTAGAGCTTTCTTTACGTTCATCGAGTGGCTTCAAGGAGATAAACATCGAACCACTATTGACTCGGCTTCCACCAGTAAAACCAGTCACGTTATCGACGGCTGGGTCTGCGGTTACTTGTTGCATAAAGCGTGTCATTTTTTCTTTCATGGCTTGGAAAGAAATACTTTGGTCCGCACGGACAAAGCCTAATAAACGACCCGTATCTTGCTCCGGGAAAAAAGCTTTAGGGATCGAAATATACAAATAAATATTCAATCCAATCGTAGCAAATAAGATAGCTAGGACACTTCGCTTGTGAGATAACATCCAGTTTAACGTGACGCCGTAACTTTCCTGGAGTCGTTGAAAGAGGCGACCTGTATTGCTTGGTTTATCCGTCTTTTTCGGATTACGCTTTTTAAGGAGGTAAGCACACATCATTGGCGTTAATGTTAGTGAGATAATTAAAGATATCCCAATCGCAGTAGCGAGCGTAATCGCAAACTCACGGAATAAACGCCCGACTAATCCATCCATTAATAACAATGGGATAAACACAGCGACCAACGAAATACTCATTGAAACGACAGTAAAGCCTACCTCGCTGACACCTTTAACTGCTGCAATAAATGGCTTACGGCCATTTTCAATATGCCGAGATATGTTTTCGAGTACAACAATGGCATCATCAACCACAAAACCGGTTGCCACAGTGAGAGCCATTAATGAGAGATTATTCAAACTAAAGCCGCAAAGATACATTGCGGTGAACGTACCAATTAAAGAGACTGGGACAGCAATAGCTGGAATTAAGGTTGCACGACCTGAACGCAGAAACAGTAATACCACCAAGATAACTAAGGCAATAGCAATCATCAATGCACGTTCGACTTCAGCGAGAGATGCTCGAATAGTAGGTGTTCTATCTTGTGCAACTTTTAAATCGATAGCGGCTGGGATCATTTCTTGAAATTCAGGTAACTCGGCACGAATGCGGTTAACTGTTTCAATAATGTTTGCGCCAGCTTCACGGCGGATGACAATCAATACAGCAGGTTTACCTCCGGACATGCCAGCAGCACGCACATCTTGTACGGAATCTTTTACGTTAGCAACATCACTGAGTTTTACGGCATTGCCATTCTTATAATGAACAATGATAGGGCGATAATCTGCCGCTTTTTTTAGTTCATCATTAGTTTGAATTTGCCAGCGTGCATCATCATCATTGATGTAACCTTGTGGTTGTCGTACGTTGGAACTGCTGATAGCGGAACGTACTTTGTCCAAAGAAACACCTTGGTTAAACAGGGCGGTTGGGTTTAGTTCCACACGAACAGCAGGCAGTGAGCCTCCTCCAACAGAAACCTCACTAACCCCTTCAATTTGTGCAATACGCTGGGATAAACGCGTTGATGCAATATCATAAATTTCTCCGGTACTCATGCTTTTTGACGTTAATGTCAAAATCATGATTGGGGCATCAGATGGGTTGGATTTATAGTAGCGAGGACGGCTTGGCATACCACTTGGCAGCAGGCTTTGAGCCGCATTGATTGCTGCTTGTACTTCACGTGCTGCATTGTTGATATCTTTATCAAGATTAAATTCAAGTGTGATCGTGGTGCGCCCAAGTGCGCTGCTTGACGTCATTTCACTGATACCAGCAATGCTACCCAATGAGCGCTCCAGTGGCGTTGCAATCGATGACGCCATGGTTTCAGGTGACGCTCCGGGTAGTGACGCTGTCACGTTTATCACTGGGTAATCAACTTGTGGTAACGGTGCAACAGGTAAAAATATGAAACTCAGTGCGCCACACAGTGTGATGGCAACACTAATCAGCGTCGTTGCGACAGGCCGGCTAACAAATAAGGCGAAGAAGCGGTTCATTATGACACCTGTTTCTGGCGGTTTTGACGGCGGTTTTTGATGTTATTTGACAAGCTATCAAATAATAAATAAATCACCGGCGTCGTAAACAGTGTCAGTATTTGGCTCATAATTAGCCCGCCAACCATACAAATACCTAACGGCTGGCGCAGTTCAGCACCGACCCCAGTACTTAACATCAATGGCAATGCACCCAAAAGAGCGGCCATTGTTGTCATTAATATCGGTCTGAAACGTAATAAACAGGCTTGATAGATAGCATCGCGAGGCGACATACCTTGTTCTCGTTCAGCCGCAAGGGCAAAGTCAATCATCATGATAGCGTTCTTTTTAACTATCCCGATCAGCAAAATGATACCAATAACGGCAATAACATCTAATTCACTTCCAGCCATCATCAAGGCTAATAGTGCGCCAACCCCTGCGGTAGGTAGCGTTGACAGTATAGTAATTGGGTGGATAAAGCTTTCATACAAAATACCTAGCACGATATACATGGCAACAATCGCGGCAGCAATCAACCAAATTGTACTGCTTAATGCCGCCTCAAACGCTAATGTTGCACCTTGGAACTGAGTGGTGATCGATTTTGGCATTTCAATTTGCGCTTCGGCATTTTTGACTGCATTTACTGCGGATTCTAACGATGCACCTTCAGCGAGGTTGAATGAGAAAGTGGCAGCAGGAAACTGATCGAGATGATTGATGGCGAGTGGGCCATAACCTTCTTGAATATTTACTAAAGTGCTGAGTGGAACAATTGCACCATCAGTTCCTTTAAGGCGAACATCATTTAAAGCACTAATGCCATCACGTGTTTGTGTATTATGTTCAATAATAACGCGATATTGGTTTGATTGAGTGTAAATGGTTGAGATCATCCGCTGACCAAATGCATTGTATAATGCATTATCGATAGCAGACATAGTAATACCAAAACGGCTCGCCGTATCTCTGTCAACATTCACATAAGCGACGAGGCCTTTGTCTTGCCAGTCACTGCTCACATCAATAAGTTCTGGTTGCTGTCTAAGGGTATCCAACAACTTTGGTACCCAAAGCGTTAGCTCATCCAAAGTGGTGGCTTGGAGAGTGAATTGATACTGAGTACGAGCAAGTTGAGTATCGATAGTAAGATCTTGCATCGGTTGAAGGTATAAATTAACACCTGCTACTGAATCAGCAGCTTGTTGTAGACGCGGAATAATTGCATTAACGCGATCAGGGCGTTGATCTAAAGGTTTTAACGTGATTTGAATTCGACCATTATTCAATGTTGGGTTAGTACCGTCGACTCCCACATAAGTGGTGATATTATCAACCGCGGGGTCAGCTAATAATTTTTCAGCAACTTGTTGCTGTTTCTGCGACATAGCTGCAAATGAAATCGATTGGCGACTTTCAATCGTGCCTTGAATAATGCCGTTATCTTGTATCGGAAAGAAGCCTTTTGGGATCCACATGTACAGCAAAACAGTTAACACCATGGTTCCTAGTGCAACAGATAATGTTAACCAACGGTGATTTAATACCCGCTTTAGCCAAATAGCATAGACTGCAATCATGCCATCAAAGAAGCGTGCGCAAGCCAATTCGAAACGATTATGCTTATGTTCAGATTCAGGTTTCAATAAGCGAGCACACATCATTGGCGTGAGTGTTAATGAAACGACAGCTGAAATTAATATGGCGACAGCAAGCGTGATCGCAAACTCTCTAAACAACCGCCCGACAATATCCCCCATAAACAGCAGCGGGATCAGTACGGCAACCAATGAGAAGGTCAATGAAATGATGGTAAATCCAATTTCCCCCGCGCCTTTTAAGGCCGCAACCAGTGGCTTATCACCCTGTTCAAGGTAACGAGAAATATTTTCGATTACAACAATTGCATCATCGACGACAAAACCAGTGGCAATAGTCAATGCCATTAAGGTGAGGTTATTGACGGAAAAACCGCAAAAGTACATCACAGCAAAAGTACCGACAAGAGAGAGAGGTACAGCGATACCCGGTATAAGGGTGGCAATGCCGTTTCTTAAGAAAAGATAAATCACCATCACAACCAAGGCGATAGCAAGCATCAATTCAAATTGCACATCACTCACTGAAGCACGAATGGTGCTAGTTCTATCCGTTAAAATCTCAACTTTGACGGATTTAGGCAGTGTTTCAATTAATTCAGGGAGCAGGTTCCGAATAGTATCTGTCGTTTCGATAACGTTAGCGCCCGGCTGGCGTTGGATATTAATGACAATAGCTTGTTCGGTATTTGCCCATGCACCTAAATAGGCATTTTCTGCTGCTTGTTCGACAGTCGCTATATCACCAAGGCGCACTGGAGCACCATTTTGGAAGGCAACCACTAAACGGCGATAGTCTTCCAATGATTTCATTTGGTCGTTAGCAGATAGGGTGACAGCGCGAGTTGGCCCATCAAAACTCCCTTTTGCTGAGTTAACGTTGGCGTTATTTATTGCGGCACGAATAGTTTCACTATCCAACCCTTTGGCGGCCATAGATTGTGGGTTAAGATTAACGCGTACCGCAGGGCGCTGCCCACCCGCAAGGGTAACAAGACCAACGCCATTAACTTGGGATATTTTTTGGGCAATCCGGTTTTCAATAATATCTTGAACTTGGATTAATGGCATTGCATCAGAGGTGACCGCTAATGTCAGAATAGGCGGATCCGCGGGATTTACTTTATTGTATATCGGTGGATAAGGTAAATCAGAAGGTAATAAGCTTGATGCTGAGTTTATGGCAGCTTGTACCTCTTGTTCAGCAACTTCTAATGGCAACGTCAGTTGGAACATCAGCGTGATAACAGAGGCGCCTCCTGAACTTTGCGATGACATTTGTTTCAATCCCGACATTTGTCCGAATTGCGTTTCCAGAGGTGCGGTAACTGCTGAAGTCATCACTTCAGGGCTTGCGCCCGGATAAAGCGTGACTATCTGAATGGTCGGATAATCGACTTCAGGTAGCGCGGAAACAGGTAAAAAACGATAGCCAATAATCCCCGCAAGAAGAATAGCCACCATAAACAAGGTGGTCGCAACAGGGCGTAAGATAAATAAGCGAGAAGGGCCGCCACCTTTATGAATTCCCGGTTGCATTAAACTTTCTCCGCTGACTTTCTATTCTTTTGAGGTTTGGCTGATTTTTCGAGGGTGTCTTTACCGACGACTTCGACTTTGGTTCCATCAGTTAAACGATCGACGCCATCAGTAATGACTTTAGTATTTGCTGCTAGGCCGCTTTCAATAACGACTTCTTGACTATCTTGCATACCGACGGTAACTAACTGTTTACTGACACGATCATCATCGCTTAATACCCAAACATAGTGACCTTCATTACCCATTTGAAGAGCTGCTGTAGGGATAACAACCGCATTTTGCAATGTTTCAACTTGCATTTTTATATTAACGAATTGGTTAGGGAACAAACTGTCTAGCTCATTGGTAAATCGAGCCTTCATTTTTAAAGTTCCTGTTGCAGCATCAATTTGATTATCTGTACTTAATAGATAACCTTCAGTAATCATGGCGATATTATTACGATCCCATGCTTCAACTTTCACTTGCTGGCTAGATGCCTGTGCTTTTTGAACCGATGGAATATCACCTTCAGGCAGGGCGAATAACACATCAGCAGGCTGAGTTTGGGTGAGAACCACGATCGGAGTGGAGGTTCCCGCAGAAATAAAGTTGCCAACATCGACTTGTTTTAAGCCAACTCGCCCTGAAATAGGTGCGGTGATCTTGCTATAGGTTAACTGTAGTTTTGCGCTATCTATAGCCGCTTGGTCAACTTTTATACTACCTTCAGCCTGTAAAACAAGAGATCGTTGATTATCCAGTTCTTGTTGCGAAATGACTTTTGTGCCCGCTAATTTTTGATAGCGGCTTAAATCTAATTTTGCGTTAGTGAGTGTTGCTTTATCTTTAGCAAGTTGCCCTTCAGCTTGAGCTAATTGTACAGCGAAAGGGCGAGGATCGATTTCTGCTAACAAGTCGCCCGCTTTAACATGCTGCCCTTCATTGAAATGAAGAGACATCAATTGCCCTTCAACACGGCTTGTAACTGTAACAACATTAGCTGCTTGTACAGTACCAAGACCAGTTAAATAACGAGGAACGACTTTCTCTTGGGTATTGGCAAATTGGACAGGGGCTAAAACGCGTGGTGGCATTCCTCCTGGACGCGCAGGGCGATTAGTGGAAGGGCCCTTTTGAGTAGTTTCAGGTTGGCTATTTTGTGAATAAAAATACCAGCCTGCACCTGCAGCGACAATGATGGCAACGAAAATGGCTGAACGAGTCAGTGTAGTACGGCGCTTTTGTTTATTCATTTTTATGTTTTCGCTTAGCTCACAGTCGAGAGAAACATCAATTTACGATGATCGAGAATAATAAATATTGATTAATTATATATTAAAAATTAGTCAGTTGCGTATGTTAATAGTTTAACTTGGAGGTGGGATGAAAAAATGGAGGAAATATGAAAAAAATGTCAACTAGCGTGCAGAATAAATAGATTAACATGACAAATAGGCAATAAAAAAACCTGCGGTAAGAAAAACCACAGGTCATCATAAGCGAATGTAATAAAAGATTATTACTTGTTAACGTGTCGTGCTGGTTTTTAATCTCGCTAAAGCATCTTTTTCTTGAGCAGATTCTGGCGTCCACCCTTTCCAAGCTAATGGGATAAATGCAACAGCTACAGCCAGTAAAGATACGCCTGCAACATAATAAGCGGGTGCCATATGTGATTGCTGTAACCATGCACCTGTTAAGATTGGGGTCAGACCACCAAAGATAGCGTAGGCCACGTTATATGCGAAAGACAGCCCTGAAAAACGAATTTCAGGTGGGAAAGTACGAGTACTGATAATTGGTGTTGTTGCAATGGCGCCAACGAAGAAGCCCATTAAGCCATAGTTAAAGGTTAGCGTTGCTGCTGAAATATCTGACGATAACGACGAGTAAAAATACAATGCAGTGACCGCTAATCCACCCCATGACACAGTCATAGAAAGGCGAGTGCCAGTTTTATCGCCTAACCATCCCCAGAAGATACAGCCTAAGGTCAATGTCAGTGTTGCTACACAGTTAGCTTGTAATGCGATATTACGATCAATGTTATAGATACCTTTCAGAACAACATCAGGTGTCATTAAAATAGTCACAACAATGGCTGTTGAGAGTGACCAAGTCAGTGCTGCTGTGATCATACAAGCTTGCTTGTGTGATTTAATGACCGTTTTAACCGGCAATTCTTGTGCTAATGCTTTTTTCGCTGCTAATTCTTTGAATATAGGCGTCTCTTCTAAGAATTTGCGTAAATAAACTGAAATAAAGCCAAAAACACCACCTAGAATGAAAGGAATACGCCATGCAAAATCATGCACTTCTTGTGAGGTGTAGCTGCGTTCGATAATGATAGCAACAATCGAGCCCAGTAAAATACCACCCGTGATGCCTGAGGTTAATGTGCCCACGCCAAGACCATAACGTTGTTTTGGTGTGTGTTCGGCGATAAATACCCAAGCACCTGGCATTTCACCACCAATTGCAGCACCTTGCATAATACGCATTAACAGCAGTAATAAGGGGGCTGCTGCGCCGATTGTGGCGTAAGTTGGTAGGAAACCAATCACGAAAGTCGGAAATGCCATCAAGAAAATACTGAGGGTGAACATTTTCTTACGGCCAACTTTGTCACCAAAATGCGCCATAATAATGCCGCCTAGAGGGCGAGCAAGATAACCTGCTGCAAACAAACCAAGTGTTGCCATGAGTGCCAAAAATTCATTGTCACCAGGGAAAAAGA
Organism: Providencia burhodogranariea DSM 19968; assembly: GCF_000314855.2. Lineage (GTDB taxonomy): Bacteria > Pseudomonadota > Gammaproteobacteria > Enterobacterales > Enterobacteriaceae > Providencia > Providencia burhodogranariea. The sequence goes on from NZ_KB233222.1 coordinate 1,023,973, forward strand.
GTTGAGAAATAATTTTCGCGTAAAATACGAAAATAACGAAATCATAAAACTCGAGGGTTCCACCTAAAGAGGACAATCCTAAAGTCTTATAATCTTCTTTTCTCAATGGCCTAGCCGAGGGCTGGCTGGTTGTTTGCGATGTCATAATACTATCCTTTTAAAATACCGAATGTATTTTTTATTTTTAATTCGGAATGACAAGCTAAAGTTACTGATAATTAAACAGCAGAAATATTAAGTGTGTGCAGATAAATGGTATAAAACGTTGGATGGAAGAACCTAGTTAATACTCTGTATCTTATTGCATGTGCTAATTTATAGCAGGAAATTCCATATTTTGTAAACTGCAACTCTCAAAACAAGATGAATATTCTGTTTAGATATCTTTGGGTGAATCTATGGCCCGTTTCGTTAAACAATAACATTATATGATGTTAATAAATGATTATTTGCAGGAGATCATATATTTATATTTTAAAATTTAGCCATTAATTTGTAATTCATGACGCATTTCGCTGATTAAATCATCGATAAAGTAACCAAATATTAATTTAATTATTAAAATGTAATACCCCTACAATCGTAAACAGAAATAAAATCAGATAAAAATGAAATATAGCCGTAATAACCTGAGTTGAATAATAAGTTGCAACAAAGGAGTATTTAGTGATAGTCACTAAAAATTGAATTAATGAGGTGTTAACTCGGTATTATTGGTCTTTAGCGGCCAATTTTAGTTCTATCATGCTTAAGATAGAAACAAGTACTACGAGTGATTTGCTGTCAACAGAGTTACATTGTGTAGCTCAGCTAAAAATTACGCATAATCGAATATGAGTGGCGTTTTTGATTTATAATGTTGGTTGTATGAAATAATATTTCATCGTCACCTAAATATATGACATAGTTCCACTGCTGTTATTTGCAACCATTTTATGGAGAAAAATAAGCAATGGGTATCAACAGCCTCAGTAATTAGGCAATTAAAATATATGGATAAGATTGTAATGGCCTAATAAATTTCCTAGAAATTTATATCTTACGGAACTAAACGGAGGGGATAGCCGTAAAATCAAAAGTGTTAACCCATGACAGTCACGGTTCTAAGAATTAAAAATGCAATTTAAGTGTGCCTAAAGGGATAATGGCATATTAACAAAGCCACTTAGACCCTCTACAGAATTAGTTGACTATTACAAAATCAAATATCCTCAAATAATGAAGATTAGCCATATGATTAATAGTGAGATTACCTTCCGTAAACTTGAAATATTTCTCGCTTTTATGGAAAAAGGAAACATTGGTCGAGCTGCCGAACAGCTTGAACTGAGCAATGTTAGCGTTCATCGTGCTTTGCATACGCTAGAGGAAGGCATGAATTGCCAGTTATTTGTGCAGAATGGACGTAATTTACAGGCGCTACCTGCCGCTTATACTTTGGCAAAGTATGCTCGGGACATTCTCGAACTGACAGAACACTGTATCGATGTTACTCGTCAGGTGGCTGGTGTTGGGCAGGGTCGAATGAAAATTGGGAGTATGTATTCCCTCACGTTGGAAACTCTTCCTCAAATTATCATGGGGATTAAGCTGAGGCGACCTGATGTACAAATCGACCTAACGATGGGATCTAATCAGGATCTACTGACCCAGTTAGTGGATCGGCGGTTGGATGCGATCATAATATCGGTTACTGATAGTCAGATAGATACGACTCAGTTTGAAATTCTCCCTCTATTTAATGATGATATTTTTATCGCTGCGCCGATAACATCTCCACTTATCACTGAAGGGTGTGCTGATTTACGCAATTTTAAAGGGCAGAAATTTATCTCTTTAGGCGAAGGTTTTGCGACCAACCACAGTTCTCATGATGCATTTAAAATAGCCAATTTTGAGCCTGATATTGTTGCTAGAGTGAACGATATTTTCTCTATGTTAAATTTAGTACAAGCGGGTGTCGGCTACTCGTTAGCACCAGGAAGAATGAAAAAAATCTATGAGAACACTATCAAAATGATACCGCTATGTGATGAATACCAGATAAGACAGACTATTGCTGTAGTGTTTGCTCACAAACGTGAACGCGACCCCAACTTGCTAGCGTTAGCGGCTGAAGGGCGAATGTATGCTAGAAGCATTGAGGCGCGAATGGTGAATAAGATAAAATGCTCAGCCACTTTGATTAACTTTTAGCGTTCGTCATGTGTCAAACGCTTGGCTAACGCGATAACTAACGCGATCCCACTTTGTTCAAGGGAGATAGCTTCCCCTTGTTCCATCACTTTTTTAGTTAGTCCGGTTAAAACAGTACCGGGTGGCATTTCAATCGATAGGCGAATTTCTCGTTCGTAAGCTGCTACCATGGTATCGTGCCAGTGTACAGTGCGTGACATATTGAATGCTAGATCGTCTGCAATCTTCTCCGGCTGCCATAGAACTCGTGCAGAACTACCGCTCAGATAAGCAATATCGGGGCGGCGTAGTATAACCTTGAGCATTGCCTGAGCAAGCTCATGAGCTGGTTCCGTCAAAAGCGCACAATGAGAGGGAACGCTTACAGCGAGTTGATGGGTTTTATGCGCACCTTTCTGTTTAGCTAGCAGCATCACTTTCTGCATTGATTCGTCGCTTCCAGCGATGACTAACTGATCTTCTGAGTTAATATTTGCGAGATAAACAGGCATTTGGGGAGTATTGACTTGCTCAATTAATGTTTCAATAACCCTTTGAGGTAAGCCAATAATTACCGATAGTCCGTATCCCTTAGGATAGGCGTTCTCCATCAATTCACCCCGCAGAGAAACGAGTTGTACGGCATCGGTATATTCTAACGCACCAGCGATAACGGCAGCGGGATAGGCACCGATTGATAGTCCGCTAGTGAAATGCGGTGTTACGCCGTGCTCTTCCAATTCACGTGCATAGGCGACACCAGCAATTAGCAGGCAAAGCTGAACTGCCCGAGTTTTTTTCAGCGTAGTGGCGCTATCCAACGTCAAAACATCTTCATGTAGGACATCGCAAGCTTGTTCCAGCAGGCGAGCGCTCGTCACTGTTCTTGGCAATTGATGTAACATATTTGGTACTTGAGATCCCTGTCCCGGAAAAGTGAATGCTATTTTCATGGAGTCTCCTGAAGCGGATGCCAAGGGTTATCGGTCAGTCGTGGACCTCTGGATGTTTTTAGCATGGCACATCCATCACGTAGCCATTCATTGAGAGCGAAAGCGCCGAATGGTGTTTCTATTTGTACATCAACCCGACAGGAAAACTGTTGTAACCGCTGGGATAATGAGTGATAAATTGATGGTAAAACGGGATGTGGGCAGAAGATGACGAGATCCAAGTCACTATCTTGATGCATTACGTCAATACCAGTTGCTAGCGCATAGCCACAACTGCCGGTGATACCCCAGCGCCAAGCGCTAAGATCACGATGTAGCTGTATCAGCGTTAGAATGGGCGAATAGTGAGCAAAGGGAGAGCGTTGAAGTGCCGCAATGTCGGCAATCAGAGACTCTGGTGTAACGACTTTGACGATAGCATCTTGTTTTATCCAAGCCGCTGCTCGCTGGCAACGGCGAGAACCTCGTATTCCTACAGGAATATTGCTAAGAGTATCTTCATCTCTGCGAACAACTAGCGGTAAAGCAGGGTGCCAGTGACAGGATACCCATTCAGGCAGCCCTTGAGGATGAAACAAAGATAAGCTCTCATCTACCCATAGCAAGTCGTGCGGACGTAATATATCCAATGGTGCCTCCTTAGTATTTTTATGCTGCCCCAAACAATACATATGTAAACTTCCTTACCCTTATAATCCCACTATGAAAGTGAAATAACCCGATGAGTGTTTTTTTTCGCTAACTCATCAGGCGATACGGACTATTCTACAAACCGACTGTTAAAGAAATAAACAGCGGTAGTGTAAAGATACATAGGATGGAAGTTAGCAGCAGTGTTGCTTCGGCATCCGGAGATTGCACGCCAAAACGATTGCCAAACACGACACCAAAGAAGCCAGCGGACAACGCTATCATTAGGATTGCGGTAATTGCTACGTCACCGTGCACACCCATAGCGAGAAGGATACCCCAAGCGATAAATGGTTGAATAATCAGTTTAGTCACAGTGGATAGGATAACGGCACCGTTAATTTTTAATTTGCGAGCAGACAAAATAATACCGGTCAAAAACAGTGCTGTAGCGGTTGCGGACAAACCTAATGGTTTAATCGATGCTAGAATGATATCTGGAATACGGATACCAATCGCAGACAGAACAACCCCCAATAGTGGTCCCCAAACGATGGGCTTTTGAACAGAGCGCCACATTAGCACTGGGAGCATAGAAAGGCTGGAACCATGCATTGCTCCCGCGGCTTTGGCCTTTTCACGCTCTAGAATTAGCAGGCAAAAAGGTGTCATCAGAACCGAGCCACAGGCGATAGATACGGCTACCGAGAGTGAGGTGCTTGAGGATTCGCCCAGTACGCTACCGAGTATAGGCAAGCCCAATGCGGCATAGTTAGGAAGAGCGACGGTCAACGTAAGGACAGCAGCATCTTGCGGAGATTTACCAAATACGCCTATGGAGATGAAGTAGATGGCGGCATAGATTATCCACATGGATAGCACTAGGATGACGATCAGCGGAGATTGTTGAACGATGCCTGCCCACGGTGTTTGAACAGTGGCAGTGAATAAGGCGGCCGGCAGAGCAAAGTCCATCACAAAAATATTTAGTAACGAGACGTTCTGGTTATCGACCATCTTAGCTTTACCCGCATAAAAACCGAGCAACATGATCACGAAAATGGGTGCCAGAGCATGAATTATCATGTATGTCATAAAATTACCTGTTAAATAAAAATAATGTGGAAATTGCACAGACATGACGGATATTGTTTCCGTTTTTAACATCAAAATGAGGCTCGACTAGCGTCTTCTTGCTAGACGAGCCTTAGATGGTATCTGCCGTGCATATTTATTTTGCTTCTCGCAAATTTTTACCATTCAGCGCGCATGCGTTCGCGAACCTGCGATGAACTTTGACGGTTAGCAGCCCCAAGACGATGACTCAAATCGTTGCCTTGTTGCTGATTTTTCTCAATGGATTCTGCAATAGCTTCTCGTACCTGAGTAACATCGAAAGGTTTGGCGTTATCGGGGTCATCAATATTCATTAACCGGTCTAATAAGCCCAGCGTGCTATAGTTAGCAATATCATAGGCCATAGGAGGAATAGAAGACGCCAATTTTTCCAGCGATTCAACAGAGCGTAAGGTAATACGTGCTGCAGACTCTTTGCCCATCGCATGGATCATAACGCCAGCGTTATTGAATGCTATTAGGCTGTTGGCTTGATAGCCGTGAGCCAGAAAAGCCCCAGACATTGCCTTACCAACGATCAACCCGATTATCGGGTGTCCTGCGAGCCGAGCTTCAGCATATGCGCCAGCGGCTCCAGCTAGCGCCTGATGAATACCGAAAGCTTCTTCTCGACGTCCATAGGCTTGGCTTGGTACATCAATTACGGCAACGATGGCACGTTTTTGTGGTTTATTTGCATCTTCCGATATCACCTGATTTACTACCTTCGCTAGAGTCCAACCTTCCAGTAGTCCGACTTCACCTTGCGTCGCTCGCGGGTAATGGTTATTGGCATCAGGTACTACGGCAATGAATCGAGTGGGATAACCATTTATCTGACCATCTGCGGCCTTGACTGATGCGCATAAACCGTGAACTGGTGTTGTTTTGTCTGTTAAGAGGGAGAACCAATAATCTCCTCGGTTTAAAGGCGTTTTGCTCATGTGCGATCCTCCTGTGAGTACAGTGTGGTAACTAAATCAGCGGTTGCCTGCTGATGAGTATCGAACTGCGTCAGCTTCTGTAGGTAATAATCAAAGTTATCTGAGCGTTTTTTAGCAGGAACACCAAGCTTCAAGCATGTGCTCATTGCTGCTTTTACGTCGTGTAGAGAATCATTCACCATGTAGTCAACTAAACCACTACGGTAACGAGCCTCTCCTCCAGTCATACTCCATATAAAGGGACGATCGCGGGAGTCGTATTCCTCAATACCTGCTTCTTGCTCTATTACTTGTGGGCCATTTAGCCCTAAACGAGCTTCACGGGTCACTATCAGATAGCTACATAGTCCAGCAGCGATGGACATACCACCGAAACAACCAACTGTTCCCGTCGTAATGCCAACGACAGGGGTGTAGCGGCGCAAATCGACGATAGCGGCGTGAATATCGGCGATGGCAGCCAATCCAAGGTTGGCCTCTTGCAGGCGAACGCCTCCGGTTTCCAGTAGCAAAACAGCTTGTGTAGGTATGCCATTACGGTTATCTTCTGCTGCCAGTTCTAAAGCGGACGCCATTTTAGCGCCAGAGACTTCCCCCATACTACCGCCTTGAAATGCACCTTCAACGGCGACAACAACGGCGGGTTTTCCGTTGATAGTTCCTTTTGCTACCACCATACCGTCATCGGCTTGAGTAACAATGCCCTGTGGCTCTAGCCACGGCGATCTGATTTGTTCAAACGGTCCTAATAATTCGCGAAAAGTACCGTTATCTAGTAGGTTACGTGCTCGATCCCGTGCATTAAGCTCGATAAAACTGATGTCGTTACGCATGATTACCCCCTTCTAAGCGCGCTCCCTCAAAGACTTGTTCTATTCTTAAGCGGGCAACGCCTGGTGTTGCACCAAAATCATCAATTTGTAGGTTGCCGGAAGGTATAGCCCGCTGTGTACTGATGCGTTCAAACAAGTGTTGCCAGCGTTGAGCGCTACCGTCCACAGAGGTTTTAATGATGATGGTTAACGTTTTGCTGTTGTCTGGCTCAAATAAAGCTTCCATATCGCCAGAGCCGACGACGCCGGCTAGAGCACGGTTCGGCAACATATCTGTTGCTAGATAATTTAGTTCAATTCGTTCCATAATACCCTCTTATATCTTGTTCATCGGATCGCGCGACCCGGTCGAGGAATAGTGTGGCTGCCAGCAGATCTGCTGCGCCTCCGGGGGAAGCATTATCCGTTAGCATGCGTTGTTCCAATTGAAAGAAAGCCTCTCTTCCTGCACGTTGGCTCATGCCACCAGCTTGAAGTACTGCCTTGGCTCCTTGTTGCATAGCTATCAATGCTGGCATACCTCCGCGGGTCAGTACGCAGGTATCACTTAGCGAGGTCATGATTGCGATTAGAGCATCAAGGCGAGCTTCTTTCTCTTTAGCCCCCTGTAGCCGACTAAGCCTTAATTGAGGTAGAGCCAACTGCATAATGTGCGGAAAACCTTGTTGAGCCTCTTCTCGAGCGCCCGGTACGCGGTAACGCTGAGTTGCGTGCCGCCCCTTACTGAACATGATTGGGCTGACATCATCGGGTAAACTAGCTAGATTAGCGGCATACTGAACAGTATCTTCTATCTTTGCGGTTGCACCGCTGACCGCCATGGCCGTGACGAGTAAACCTAGCGCCCAAATTGCACCTCGATGAGTGTTGACCCCCCCTGTGGCAGCCATCATTTGACGTTCACCTTCACGACCTAGTCTTCCAACTTCCTGTCTAAGGGCGATATCCATAGCGCTTTGCCATCCTCGCAATACTAATGCGTGAAAGGTAGGGGTCAGACTGTGGGCAGAGCATTCCATCAACGCTAACGTCAAATCTTTGTGTGCCCCCGAACCGCGCCTATCAACCAGACCGGGTTTTGGGCTTAGATGCACTTCATCTAAGAGTGCTTGAGTGGCGTGTTGGGCTAAGCGTGCGGCAATCGTATTGACCTGATTATCGAAAGAGCAGGTGTGAAGTTTCATTACCAGCTCCGAAATTTTGCTGGTGGATTGTATAGACCGCCGGACCAGTCAACTAGGTCGGCAACGCTACTTGCCGCGAGCAGCGAACGGCTGGCATCAGTACGTTGAATACCCATATCTTCTGGAAACGCGACCTTACCTTCACGGCGCAGTTGAGCGACCCGTTTAGGATCAACCCCCAGACCAATATCTGTGATACCTGCAACAGCTGCGACCATTGCACGGCGTTCCTCTAATGTTTTGCCACGATATAGATAGGCAATACCTTCTTCAGTCAGTACATGAGTAACGTCATCACCGTAGATCATGACGGGAGCCAACGGCATATTAGACTCTTTAGCAACGTCAACAGCCTCTAGTTTTTCCATAAAGGTTGGCTTAGAACCTGCTTGAAAGGTTTCTACCATTTGTACAACTAGCTTGCGACCGCGAGCCATTGGATCTTCTTCTTCTATCATATCCAACCACGCTGGCGTAGCATGGCGCCGACCGTGTGGGTCATGGCCCATATTTGGTGCTCCGCCAAAGCCGGAGAGGCGACCTTTAGTGACGGTAGAGGAGTTAGCTAATCCATCAACCTGTAATGTTGAACCAATGAACATGTCTACTGCGTATTGTCCTGCCATTTGACAGAAAGCGCGGTTAGAACGCATTGAACCATCGTGCCCAGTGAAAAATACATCGGGACGGGCTGCAATATATTTTTCCATACCAAGTTCACCGCCGAAACAATGTACGGTCTCAACCCAACCGCTTTCAATGGCAGGGATTAAGGTTGGATGTGGGTTCAGCGTCCAGTGCTTACATATTTTGCCTTTTAGTCCTAGTTTTTCACCGTAGGTAGGCAGGAGTAGTTCGATAGCTGCCGTGTTAAAGCCAATGCCGTGATTTAGTGATTGAACCTGATGTTTGGCATAAATACCTTTAATCGCCATCATACCCATTAAAATATGAATAGGTTTAATCAGGCGTGGATCACGGGTAAATAACGGTTCAATAAAGAAAGGTTTGTCAGCCACTACCACGAAATCAATCCATGAACCAGGAATATCTATGCGTGGTAAGTCACATTCTTCGTCCACCAGTTCGTTAACTTGAGCGATAACGATGCCGTTTTTAAATGCGGTAGCTTCTACCAATGCGGGAGTATCTTCTGTACTGGGACCAGTATACAGATTACCGTTACGATCGGCTTTAAAACCAGCAACTAACGCAACGTTTGGCACCAAATCGACGAAAAGTCGTGCATAAAGTTCAATATAAGTATGGATGGCTCCGATTTCTAATAAACCATCCTCCAGTAGTTGTGAGATACGCAGACTCTGCGTACCAGAAAAAGAAAAATCAAGTTTACGAGCGATACCTTTTTCGAAAATATCCAAATGCTCAGATCTGCCAACGCTAGGCATGATCATGTGTAGGTCGTGGAGTTTTTTGGGATTAACGGCGGCAAGGCTACGAGAAAGAAAATCAGCTTGTTTCTGATTATTGCCTTCCATCACGACTCGGTCGTTAGGGGCGATTAATTTTTCAAGGGCAGCAAGAATATCCTGAGTCGGAATAACTTTACCTTGAACCTCTGACTTCACACTATCAATACGACGCTGCTTTTCAGTGCGTCGAGTGTTCCAGTCACGGGAAGATGCTTGATGAAGCGACATACCTAAACCTCCTCGGTTTAATTTGTTAGCACATCACATGAGGTGATTTTGTTCAGCAAACGTAGATTAAAACTCGGAGTAAATATCATCAATGAAGTAGACGGATGAATCATTAGCTTTTAGCTAATGATTCAGGGAAGTGTTTTTAAATATTGGGCTAGTTCATTTTTAGAGTTGTGATATCAATTGTCATGAAGGAGAGCTACATCAGCATGTGCATTCAAAAAGGTTATTTTATATCGAGAAAAGAGGATGATAATAAAGACCATTGCTGTATAAATCAGTAATGGCCTTCTATTTTAAAGATGCAATTTATGTATTAGATTTAGGAAAAGTTATTTTTCGGTGAATCTTTTCAGCTTTCACTTCAATTTTCGCTAATGACTATCGTTAGCTTTGGTGCTTGATGGCTTTTGTATCTTGGCTGTCTGGTATCAAGACCAAAGCACTGTTTAAGATTTTTTCCGTAAAATAAAGCTGCCTTAATAACCCACTGATTTTAGTCGTCGGTTGTAAGATAAATTAAACCAAGAACAGAGTCGCTAGGCCTAAGAAGATAAAGAAGCCACCAGTATCTGTAATTGCCGTGATCATCACGCTAGAACCAATCGCAGGATCTTTGCCGACTTTGATCATAATTAGAGGGATTAGAACCCCCATAATTGCAGCCATCAGTAAGTTTAACACCATTGCTAAAGTCATGACTGCGCCCATCGCAATATCGCCATAGAGTAGGTAAGTGACAACACCCATAATACCGCCCCAAACAATACCATTTATAAAGGCGACCCCTAGCTCCCTAACTAACAAGAAAGAGAAACTACCATTCTGAATTTGATGCAGGGCGATAGCGCGTACAATCATGGTGATTGTTTGGTTACCTGTGTTCCCGCCAATACCGGCAACGATAGGCATTAAAGTGGCTAAGGCGACGAGTTGAGAAATAGTGTCTTCAAATAGCCCGATAACACGAGAAGCGACAAAAGCGGTACAAAGGTTGATAGCAAGCCAAGTCCAACGTGTTTTCACTGCTTGACCGACGGGGGCGAAAACATCCTCTTCTGGGCTTAACCCCCCCATACGACGGATGCTATTGTCGTTTTCTTCGTTTAAATTATCAACGATATCTTCAACTGTCAGACGGCCCATCAGTAGACCGTTACTATCCACAACGGCAGCAGAGATTAAGTCATAACGTTCGAACGCACTTGCTGCATCTTCACCTTTTTCATCAGGTAAGAAGGTCACTGTGTCTGTTTTCATCACATCAGCGACAATCGATTCAGGTGATTTAGTCAAAATCGTAGTAAGAGGTAATTCACCTTGTAAATAATTATTACTGTCGACAACGAAAATCTTATCAGTTGCTTCGGGAAGTTTACCGCGCTGACGCAAGTAGCGTTGAACTGTTTTTAGTGGAATATGTGGACGGACAGTGACAAATTCAAAGTCCATCATCTGGCCAACGCTGTCTTTAGCATATTGCAGAACTTCACGTATACGGCTACGTAAGCTCGGGTCAAGATAGGTTAAGAGCCTACGCATGGTATCTTGCGGTAAATGCTCTGCAATATACGCTTGTTCATCGACATGAAGATTAGCAACAGCGCGAAGTAGTTCTCGGTCAGACATATCCTTAATGAGGCTGTCCCAAACAGCGACAGAGGCTTCAACTAACACTTCACCACGTTCGGTATTATCGACCAAACGCCACAGTGCTAGACGCTCATCATAAGGTAACATTTCCAAAATATCGGCGATATCAGCAGCATGTAAATCAACCAGCAGCTCCTTGACTGCATGAATTTTTTCACTTAATGCTTTGTCATTCATACTGACGTGTTGATCATGCTCAACAAGGGTTTGGACAAACTCTTCATCATCCAAAAATAGCGTTAGGATTTGCTGGCGAATATAGGCTAATTTTTGAGAGTGCGGATTGACAGTTGGTGCCGCATCGGTTGAGAAAGCAGGTTGTGACATTTTAATCCTTAAAGCAATGACAGGTGTTTACAACACCTTTATTTAATCCGTCTATGAAGAAACACGCCTATTTTGCCATTTATTGGTCATTGACCCAAATAAATCTCAATAATCCATAGCAAACAAGCATGAAGCCGACTAATCCCTTACGAAAAATAGCAAAATTGCACGCAATACTCATCGTAAAACTAATTGGGTTCTTCACGTATATTCAAGTTCCAGCCCGGTACATCTTCCCAATAGGCGCTCTCTTTTTCGAGGTCAAGTAGCATCAGTGCATTTTGCGATAGATACTGCGCTGGGAGATAAAGTGTCCAATGTTCATCATCAGTTTCTAAACGCAATGATGAGGGGGTAGTGGTTGATTGACGTTGGTTATTTAATAGTATCGATAGCCGTAAAATTTTTATTAACGGTAAAAACTGTTTTCTTTTGTATAGATTAAATTTCGGAATATCATCAAATTTAATCGCACGGCGATGATTGCGCACTAGGGTAGCCAGCAACAGTTGTTGCTCCTGATTAAATCCCGGTAAATTCGTATTTTGCAGGATATAGGCAGAATGGCGATGTAAACCGCTTTGGTTAATATGCAAGCCAACCTCATGCAGCATAACCGCCCAGATCAAAATAGCTTCAAGTTGTGGGTTAACCAGTTTTGGGTTTTGCTGGCCCCATTGGTGGTACAGTTCTTCCATGGTCTTCAGAACACGCTTTGCTTGCTCTCTATCAATATTATAATGTTCAGCAAGACTTAGGGCAGTGCGTTGACGGATATCTTGGTGGCGAAAACGGCCTTCCATTTCATACAGTACACCCTCACGCAGTGCGCCATCAGAAAGTCGTAATTCTTGAATATTTAATGAATCAAACACGGCACATAATATGGCAAGACCGGGCACAAAGACATATTTGCGGTCTGTTGATAAACCGGGAATATCGACGTCAGAGAAGGTCTTATATTTCAACGCCATTTGTTTGATTTTTTCAAGACGTTCGCGAGTGATAATACCATCGCGATCACCCATTTCGGCGATTACTGAATGTGAGGCTTTAATTGTGCCTGATGCTCCCATGGCGACATCCCACTGCAATTTTTTAAATTTTGTAGCGATATGTTCTAGTTTCAAACAAGCAGATAGATAAGCACGGTTGAAATTTTCAGACGAAATCGTTTCATTGGGGAAATAAGTACGCGCAAAGCTAACACAACCCATTCGACGACTTTCGATCAATAGCGGCTCAAATTTTTCACCAATGACTAATTCTGTAGAGCCTCCACCAATATCGATAACCAGCTTGCGACCTTTCTCAGGCTGAGTATGTTCGACACCCATAAAAATAAGTCGTGCTTCTTCTTGCCCTGAGATAATTTCGATTGGGTAAGGAATGATTTTTTTAGCACGTTCTAAAAATTCTTCGACATTGGTGGCGACACGTAAGGAGTGAGTTCCGACGATACAGACGTTTTCTTCGGTAAAACCTTGAAGCCGTTCAGCAAATAGGGCTAAACAGGCTAACCCGCGCTCCATTGCTTCTTCACTAAGCTCATTGGTATCACTTAAACCATCAGCAAGGTGTACTCGTTGCTTTAAACGTGTGAGCACTTGTAGGGCACCGTTAACAATTCGGGCAATAACCATATGAAAGCTATTGGAACCGAGGTCGATAGCCGCAATTTCTTGGGGTCTAGGCGTCGATGTATGAGTTAATGGCATAGTATTAGGACCTTGTCTCAGGCGTTTCTAGTGATTTCAAATAGTCATATACGGCAAGCTGCGAACGGATTTTGCGCTTGTTACCGCGGGGAACATAATGATTACTGAGATCTTTGTCAACATAGCGAGCCTTGACGGTATCGTTAAATTGTAATTCGAGGATATTTAAAACAAGTTGTTTAAGTCGACTATCGACTAGACGTACCGCAACTTCAATTCGATAGTCGATGTTTCGTGTCATCCAATCCGCAGAGGAAATAAACACTTCTTCATCCCCTGCGTTCGCAAATACATATACACGATCATGTTCCAGAAAGCGGTCGACGATACTCGTCACTTGAATGTTTTCACTGTAACCCGGTTGACCTGCAACTAATGAGCACATTCCTCTAATTAATAATCGAATTTTTACGCCAGCATTGGAGGCATCATAAAGTTTATCGGTCAGTTCTTTATCCACCAAGTTATTAATTTTTAAGGTGATCCCACTCGGTAAGCCAGCAAGCGCATTGGTAATTTCTTTATCTATTAACTCATTAAGTTTGGTTCGTGTATTTTGCGGAGAAACCATCAAATTATCGAAAGTGACAGGGCGGTATGGATTTTCAATAAAGCTGAATACTCGACGAACTTCATTGGTCATTTGTTCATTTGCAGTGAGCAAAGAATAGTCAGTATAAAGGCGGGCTGTTTTTTCATTAAAATTACCCGTTCCGATATGTGCGTAACGAACAATTTGACCGTCTTCCATTCGTGAAATAATAAATAATTTAGCGTGAATTTTCAGACCTGGCGCAGAGAAAATAACATGTACGCCCGCTTCCGTGAGCCGTTTAGCCCAATGAATATTGGCTTCTTCGTCAAATCGAGCTTGTAATTCAACAACTACGGTGACTTTTTTACCGTTATGAGCTGCATGGATCACCGAGTCAATAATGCGAGAATCTTTGGCAACACGATAAATATTAATTTTGATAGACAGTACATTCGGATCAAATGACGCTTGTCTGAGTAACTCTAAGGTGTGTTCAAAGGTGTAATAAGGGTAATAGAGCAATACATCTCGTTCACGAATTGCATCAAACCCGTTCCGGAAATTGTCAAACCAGCGGTGACGTAAGCGTGGAAGCGGTTTATTAAGTAGATTTTTATTCCCTTCATTTGGAAAATTAATAAAATCTTTAAAGTTATGATAACGCCCACCCGCGATTACGGAGTCATCATTAGATAAACCGAGTTTTTCACGTAGTACTGCCACCATTTCATCTGGCATATCTCGTTGATAAACAAAACGGACTGGCTCAGCCGTCAAACGTTGTTTCAATGTGGAAGACATAATTTCAAGTAAACTAGATTCCATTTCCGTGGCGATATCATATTCCGCATCACGAGTCATTTTCATGGAATAGGCATTTAACTTGTCGTAATCAAAGAAACCTTTAAAAATTTCATCAAGGGTATAACGCAGGATATTATCAATCAGCACCATGGATTTACGGCGCTTTGGCATTTCTGGCGGCAAGTTAACGAATCGCGGCACTTTATCGGAAGGGATTTCTAACAAGGCATATTGAACATTGCTTCCATTAATAATTTCAACGGCCAGATAGGTGTAATCATCTTTTAAGAATTCCACCAGATTGGTATCTGGATTAATTAGAATCGGGGTAATGTGCTGGCGCAAGTTTTGCCGAAAATACTGACGCAGCCAAATTTGCTGGCGAGGTGATATTTGTCGCTCATTAATCAGGAATATTTGGTTACGTGCCATTTCAAGCAAGAGGTCATTATACAAAATATCGAACTCTTGCTCTTGTTTGGCGACTTTATTTTGGATGCGCTTAAGAAGATGACGGGAGCCACTGGCTGAACCGCGCTCTTCATTAATTAAGATACGCCGTTTCACATCAGCAAAACGGACTTTGTAGAATTCATCTAAATTATTGGAGTAAATGCCCAAAAAACGCATACGTTCAATAAGAGGATTTCGCTTATCTGCGGCTTCTTGCAAAACGCGTTCGTTAAAAGCAAGCCAGCTTAGCTCTTTTTCATGGTAGAGACGTTCTTGCGACATTGTTGCTCCATATTGTACCAATTAACTTATTTAAGGATGAATAATCTACCTTTTACTAAACTTGTTGCTTAATCGTTGCATGCGCACTCACTACACTTTCAGGATTTGTTGCCTGTGCTTTACTTGCAAAATACTGATGCTGAAAAACGCACATGCGAATCGCTGTATGGTAGCGACCATTGACGAAAAACTCATCAATGAGTTCACCTTCCGTATGAAAGCCTAGTTTATTATAAATATGGATAGCTTTGATATTTTCTTTATCTACGATTAGGTAAAGTTTATATAAATTGAGTACTGAGAATGCATAATCCATTGCCAATTTTGCAGCCCGTGACGCATAACCATGGCCTTGATGGTTTGGTGCAATTATTATCTGAAACTCAGAACGGCGGTGAATATAATCAATTTCGACCAATTCAACTAAGCCGACTTTTTGGCTATCGTTTTCTACAATAAAACGCCTTTCAGATTGGTCGTGAATATGCTTATCGTAAAGATCACTCAATTCGACAAAGGCTTCATAAGGTTCTTCGAACCAGTAGCGCATCACGCTGGCATTATTATCGAGTTGATGGATAAAAGGTAAATCTTCACGTTCAAGTGGGCGTAATCTAAATACTTGTGTTTGCCCGGTTGTCATAAAACACCTCAATGTTGTTTAGTCAATATACAGATTTATAGGCGCTGTGACCTTTAGCGAGCTAATAAAATTCAGTCGATTTATTAGTTAACTCAATAAATAAGGATACCACTTATTTGCAATAAAATAATGACTCAAAGCAGAGAGTTTTTCTAACTGGTGAAGATTAATACGGTTTATTCTTAATAAAGAATCGATAAAAAGGGCAAAGATTTCTCTTTGCCCTTAAAAGAATTAATGTGCTATCGCGGACTATTCATTTATATAGCCTTGTGGTGCTAAGCATACTCCATCTAAATAAGCATGATTGTTACTCATCACAAGGCGTTCACTGATAAACCATTGCACTACGATTGGGTAGATGATGTGCTCTTGTGCTTTAACACGCTCAATCACTTCATCTTCTGTATCATTTGCATGTATTGGTACTTTGGCCTGCAAAATGACAGGGCCACCATCAAGTTCTTCAGTGACAAAATGGACTGAGGTGCCGTGTTCAATATCACCATTTTTTATCGCTTTGCTGTGAGTATGTAACCCTGGATACTTAGGTAATAGAGAAGGGTGAATGTTCAGCATTTTTCCAGCATAGTGTTTGACTAAATCCGCAGTTAAGATGCGCATAAAACCCGCAAGTACTACTAAATCAGGTTGATACTCATCTATTAATGCCATCAGTGCGCCATCATATTCTTCACGGCTGGCAAAAGGTTTGGCGCTCAATGATAAAGCAGGGATCTCTGCTTGTTGTGCACGAACCAGCCCATAAGCATCGGGCTGGTTGCTGATTACAGCAACAATTTGTGCCTGAAGATCCTGTTTAGTCGCTTCAATCAGTGAGTGTAAATTACTACCACTGCCAGAAATGAGAACAACAATCTTCTTCATTAGCGGATAACAACCTGCTCTTCACCTGTTGGCTGCTCAGCAATAGAACCGATTTGCCATGCCGTTTCACCCAGAGAGTTAAGTAGCGCTAATGCAGACTCCACTTCACTTTGAGGTAGCGCAATAAGAATACCGACCCCACAGTTAAAAGTGCGGTACATTTCGTGACTTGTCACGCTACCTGCTTGTTGTAACCAATCAAAGATAGCGGGCCATTGCCAGCTCTTTTCATTTATTTGCGCTTGAGTATTTTCAGGCAATACGCGAGGAATGTTTTCCCAGAAACCACCGCCAGTGATATGTGCTATGGCATGAATATTTGATTTTTCGATCAGTTCGAGCACATTTTTCACATAAATACGCGTTGGTGCAAGAAGGTGGTCAGCAAGTGATTTACCCTCAAGTTGAGTCGCATTCGGGTCTACTTTACTGACTTCAAGTATTTTGCGAATTAATGAATAGCCGTTTGAGTGGGGACCACTTGAAGCAAGCGCTATTAGGGCATCGCCAGCACTAACTTTACTGCCATCAATGATTTCAGAACGCTCAACGACACCAACACAAAAGCCAGCAACATCATAGTCTTCACCATGATACATGCCGGGCATTTCAGCCGTCTCACCGCCAACTAATGCACAGCCTGATTGCTTGCAGCCTTCTGCAATTCCAGTTATTACACTAGCCGCAGTATCGACATCTAATTTACCCGTTGCATAGTAATCTAAGAAAAATAGAGGCTCAGCACCTTGTACAATCAAGTCATTAACACACATCGCAACTAAGTCGATACCGATAGTATCATGACGTTTTAAATCCATCGCGAGGCGTAATTTAGTACCAACACCATCAGTACCAGAAACTAAGACAGGTTCACGATACTTTTGTGGCAGGGAACATAACGCACCAAACCCTCCTAATCCTCCCATTACTTCTGGGCGGCGAGTCTCTTTCACCACACCTTTAATTCGTTCAACCAATGCGTTACCTGCATCAATGTCAACACCGGCATCTTTATAGCTGAGAGAGGTTTTATCAGTCACTGCGGCCCCCAAGGCGATTGCTTTTCGGAAAAATAAACTTCAATGATGACTATTCTAACAGGCAAAGCAAACGTTTGCGATAGCTTTGTGAATGAAATAGATCTAACATAAAAATGAGTTATTTCTGATTGTTTTGACATCAATCAAACCGATTCTAGTGGCAAGCTATATAAAAAGAGGTATAATCTCGCGATTTTTTTTTGCGCTGGCATCTAAACTAGTAGGAGAATTCCATGAAGATCGTTGAGGTAAAACACCCTCTCGTTAAACATAAACTCGGCTTGATGCGAGACCATGATATAAGCACCAAACGCTTTCGTGAGCTGGCATCAGAGGTTGGTAGCCTACTGACTTATGAAGCAACCGCTGATCTAGAAACTGAAAAAGTCACTATCGAAGGTTGGTGTGGCCCTGTAGAAATAGAGCAAATTAAAGGGAAAAAAATCACCGTTGTTCCAATTCTGCGAGCAGGTATCGGCATGATGAATGGTGTTCTTGATAGCATTCCAAGTGCGCGTATTAGCGTTGTGGGTGTTTATCGTGATGAAGAAACCTTTAAGCCTGTTTCCTATTTCCAAAAATTAGTTTCAAATCTTGATGAGCGTATGGCTCTTGTTGTTGATCCAATGTTAGCAACAGGTGGTTCAATGATTGCAACTATCGATTTGCTGAAAAATGCAGGTTGTAAATCAATTAAAGTATTAGTTCTGGTTGCTGCTCCAGAAGGGATTGCTGCATTAGAAGAAGCACACCCAGATGTCGAACTGTATACCGCGTCTATTGATCAATATTTAAATGAAGACGGGTACATCGTTCCAGGGCTAGGTGATGCTGGCGATAAAATATTTGGTACAAAATAATAATTAGCCGACTTAGAAGTCGGCTTTTTTTTAATTAAAAAACGCATTAAGGGGATGAATTAAAATGACACGTCGCACGATCAGTGTTGAAGAAAGGCCACCACTACTACAAACCATACCGCTTAGTTTTCAACATCTGTTTGCTATGTTTGGGGCAACAGTTATCGTACCGATTTTGTTTGGTGTTAACCCTGCAACCATTTTATTATTTAATGGTATTGGGACATTGTTATATCTCTTTATTTGTAAGGGCAAAATACCCGCTTATTTAGGGTCAAGTTTTGCGTTTATTTCACCTGTTATGATTTTACTCCCATTGGGTTATGAACTCGCACTTGGGGGATTTATTATCTGTGGTGTGCTGTTTTGTGTTGTGGCATTGATTGTGAAGGTCGCAGGGCGAGGTTGGATTAACGTTATCTTTCCTCCAGCAGCAATGGGAGCGATTGTTGCCGTCATTGGTTTGGAATTGGCCCAAACCGCAGCCAGTATGGCGGGTTTACTCCCTAAAGAAGGGGCACCTGTCGATTCATCAACACTTATCATCTCTATCACCACATTGTCTGTGACGATTGTTTGTGCTGTTGTGTTTCGTGGCTTTCTCTCTATTATCCCCATTTTAATCGGCTTCTTAGCCGGTTATGCATTATCTTATTTCATGGGTATCGTGGACTTCACCCCAGTTATTGAAGCACCATGGTTTGCTGTTCCTACTTTTTATACACCTCGTTTTGAATGGTTTGCGATTTTAACTATCCTACCAGCCGCATTAGTCGTTATTGCTGAACACGTTGGTCACCTTGTGGTTACAGCGAATATTGTTGAGCGTGATTTGATGAAAAATCCTGGCTTGCATCGTTCTATGTTCGCAAACGGTTTCTCCACTGTTATTTCTGGGTTTTTTGGTTCAACGCCTAATACCACTTACGGCGAAAATATTGGTGTAATGGCAATCACTAAAGTCTACAGTACATGGGTGATTGGTGGCGCAGCAATTATTGCCATTTTATTATCCTGTGTGGGTAAATTAGCAGCGGCTATTCAGTTAGTGCCAGTACCTGTTATGGGTGGGGTTTCATTGTTACTTTACGGCGTTATCGGAGCATCCGGTATTCGTGTTCTTATTGACTCTAAAGTGGATTATAACAAACCGCAAAACCTGATACTCACTTCAGTGATTTTGATTATTGGTGTTAGTGGTGCTGTTATTCATATCGGTCAAGCTGAGTTAAAAGGAATGGCATTAGCGACAATCGTCGGTATTGGAATGGCATTATTTTTCCACTTTATTACCTTCGTTCGTCCAGAGAAACAGTATATCACTTCAGAACTTGAAGAAGTTGATACACATAATTCTAAGAAATAATTAACCTCAATATACCCGCTTGAACTCGTGTCTGCGGGTATAAATTATTGCCAGAGTGGTGAAAGCTCCGGCAGTTGGATTTCTTCCTGTTCATCTAACCTTGTAATTTATGGTAAACTTACAGGTGATAATTGATTTGCACAGCCAGAGGTGCTTCTGAACACACCATCGCAGCTTTCACTACCACTTTATCTGCCCGATGACGAAATTTTTTCCAGCTTCTATGCAGGGGAAAATCAGGCGTTGTTATCTGCAATTAAACTCGCCATTAATCAACCACACGGCAGTTATATCTATTATTGGTCTCGCGAAGGGGGCGGTAAAAGCCATCTATTACATGCGGCCTGTACTGAACTAGCTGAGCAAGATATGGCGGTAGGCTATGTCCCCCTAGATAAACGAGCCTATTTTGTTCCTGAAGTTCTTGACGGCATGGAACACCTTTCTCTTGTTTGTATCGATAATATTCAATGTATTGCTGGCGATCCTGAATGGGAAATGGCAATTTTTAATCTGTATAATCGTATCTTAGAAATAGGGCGGACGTGTTTATTGATTACTGGCGATAGGCCACCACGTCAAATTGATTTAACGCTTCCTGATTTGGCTTCTCGGCTTGATTGGGGCCAGATCTACAAACTGCATCCTTTGAGTGATGAAGATAAAATTTGTGCATTACAGCTGCGCGCACGGATGCGTGGATTTGAATTACCTGAAGATGTTTGCCGCTTTGTGTTAAAACGACTCGATAGAAAAATGGGCACCTTATTTGATATTTTGAACAAATTAGATCACGCATCTATCGTGGCACAACGTAAACTCACGATCCCCTTTGTGAAAGATATTCTTAAATTGTAAAAAATGGCAGTTAAACTGCCATTTTTCAATATTAAAACATCAAATTTGGCGTTATTGATTGGCTTTAAAAACCCGGATCACATCATTTGTCTATGCTCCTCGGATAGCCGGTATTACTTGTTGCCTAAAAATATCTCAAATTATTTTCTATACAAGCCGATTTAAATAATTTCAAGCACCTGTTCAGGTGGACGACCTAATTTTGCTTTATCATTTTTAACAACAATCGGGCGTTCAATAAGTTTGGGGTTATCATGCATCGCGTTAATCAACTGATCTTGCGTTAATTTGTTATCCTCAAGGTTTAATTCCTTGTAGAGTTCCTCCTTAGTACGCATTAATTGACGGGCATCGTTGAATCCTAATGATTTTAAAAGTTGCTTAATATCAGTGATGCTTGGTGGGTTTTTCAAATATTCGACAATAGTGGGATTTATCCCTTTCGATTCAAGTAGGGCGAGTGTTTCCCTGCTTTTGGAACAGCGCGGATTATGATAAATCGTAATTGTGTCCGTCATGGCTATTGCTCCTTATGGCTTTGCATTGCTGTCTCTTATTTGTAGTTTTCTTAGCTCATCAATACGCGCGTCATAACGCAGTTGTTCATAACTGCCTAAACGACTTTGTCGGCTCGCGTCACTGAGATAATTAATGGCGTTATCATAATCAGCTCGAAGTGCCATGGCCTCTGCGTACGCCGCTATCTCTTCAGCCCGCTTACCTTGTTTGGCTGATGATTCTGCCAACAAATTCCAGCCATTTAAATCGTCAGGATAATTAAAGGTATACCTGTTGAGTAATGAACTAGCTTCTGAGTACTGATTATTGTTTATTAACGCATTAGCAAGGTTAATTTGTAATACAGGATCATTCGGTGATTTTTTCAGCGCGTTCTGCAAACGAGTAACTGCTTTACCAACACGATTTTGTTCAATATCTAAATCGGTCATGCTATCAATAAACCAAGGATTATTTGGTTGTTTTTCAAGCAAGCTAGAGACTATTTTACTCGCTTCGGCATATTTTTTATCTTGTGAAAGTTGTAAGGCTCGGCCATAATCTGCGGCAATTCGTTCTTGAACGGTACCTTTGCTATAGTTTTCAATGATCTGGTCTAATACATGCTGTTGTCCAGTGGTATACATTGATAGAATACGCACTCTCGCTAGCATAAAATCTTCAGAAGAAGGCGCGACGACTTTAGGGTACTGATAAGAGCGGTTACGTGCATCAGCTAAACGGCTATCGGGTAGTGGGTGAGTCAGCAATATTTCAGGAGGCTTTGACATATACCGAGTCTGATCTGACATAACTTGCATAAAATCAGACATGGCATGTGGGTCAAAACCGGATTTCCTAAGGGTTTGAAGCCCTATTCGGTCAGCTTCTTGTTCATTGGCTTGAGTAAAGCTAATTCTGCCTTGTTGAACACCTGCGAAAGTCCCTGTTAATGCTGCAAAACCAGCTTGTGGGTTTGCCATCACCAATAATAAAGAACCAATCGTACCAGCAATTGCAAGCGGTGTTGTGCTTTTCTGGTCTTCCATCATACGAGCTAGATGGCGCTGAGTAACGTGGGATATTTCGTGTGCCATAACAGAAGCCAATTGGCTCTCATTTTGGCTATAACGGAATAGGGCAGAGTGAAGCACTACGTTACCGCCAAAGTAGGCATAAGCGTTAATATTTGGGTTATTGACTAAATAAAATTTAAAGGGAGTTTTGACCGAATCGGCATTTTTAACCAGCCGCATCCCAAGTTTATTGATGTATTGATTGAGAAGTGGGTCATAAATCAATGGTGTACTGGCACGAATTTGCCGAGTGATAGCATCACCCATGATGATTTCTTGATTAATGCTCAAAGTACCGCCCGCAGTTGTGCCAATATCCGGCAGGGTATCTTCAACTGCACTATATGCGGGAAATACAGCGACATTGAAGCACGCTGCTATCAACAAAACCAGAAGTGGATTTTTCAGTTTTTTATTCATGAAACAATTGCATCCCGTACAACGATTAATTTTGAGATCAATCCATGATAGCAAAAGCTACCGTAAAGTCTTTTATTCGGTATAATTTTCGTTAATTTAGGAACTGTCTTTAAAGCATTAATTTTCAAGGAGCGCATAAATGCTGGATATGTTATTACAATGGTATCGACGACGTTTTGCTGACCCACAGGCTGTTGCACTGTTTACTTTGCTTATCGCCGGATTCTGTATCATCTTTTTTTTCAGCAATATATTAGCTCCCTTATTGATGGCTATTGTCTTGGCCTATTTACTTGAATGGCCAACTCATTTACTTGAACGCCTTGGATGTTCGCGTGTTGTTGCAGTAAGTATCATTTTGACCTTGTTTGCTGGAATAAGTGCCATGGTTATTTTAATTATTGCACCAACAGCATGGCAGCAGGGGTTAAACCTTGTTTCTGATTTACCAAGCATGGTTAATCGATTTAATGAGTTCGCCCAAAAATTACCAGAACGTTATCCCGCATTAGTGGACGCGGGTATTATCGATATGATGGCTGATAATTTGCGTAGCCGTTTATCAACAATGGCGGAATCGGTTGTTAAAATGTCAGTTGCTTCATTGATCGGCATATTTACGTTGGCTATCTATGTCGTTCTTGTGCCATTAATGATGTTTTTCTTACTTAAAGATAAACAAAAAATTATTCGCAGTGTGCAAAAGCTATTACCAAGAAATCGTTTATTGGTAGGAAAAGTTTGGCTGGAAATGAACCAGCAAATTACTAATTATTTGCGCGGTAAGATCATTGAAATGGTTATTGTAGGTATCTTTACTTATGCAGGCTTTGCCTATTTTGATTTACGGTATTCTGTATTATTAGCAGTATTAGTGGGGATATCTGTATTAATTCCGTATATTGGTGCTGTGGCTGTTACGATTCCTGTTGTCATCGTAGCACTGTTTCAATGGGGAATTGGTAGTGATTTTTGGTCATTAATTATTGTTTATCTTATTATTCAAGGCTTGGATAGTAATGTGATTGTTCCATTACTATTTTCTGAAGCGGTTAATCTTCACCCACTTGTCATTATTTTATCTGTCGTAATCTTCGGTGGTTTATGGGGTTTTTGGGGCGTCTTTTTCGCTATCCCGTTGGCAACATTGATTAAAGCTGTGATTAATGCTTGGCCGGAAGATATCACTGATAATAATGTTTCATCGTAATAGTGGAGATCATATGCAAACAAGAATTGAGCTTCAACGAGGTGATATTACTAAAGTAGAAGTTGATGCTATTGTCAATGCCGCCAATAGTTCACTTTTAGGAGGCGGTGGTGTTGATGGGGCAATCCACCGATCTGGTGGGGCTGCAATTCTTGATGAATGCCGCCAAATTAGAGCAAGGCAGGGTGGTTGCCATCCGGGTGATGCGGTTATTACCACGGGTGGAAAATTGCCTGCAAAATATGTGATTCATACAGTGGGGCCTGTTTGGCAGGATGGTGCTCATAATGAAACAGAAATACTAAAGAAAGCCTATTTGTCTAGTTTAAAGTTAGCCAGTCAGAATCAAGTTGAAACTATCGCATTTCCTAATATTAGTACTGGCATTTATCATTTTCCAAAAGCGTTGGCCGCACAAGTTGCATGTGAAACTGTGATGCATTATTTAGCTGATAATGCACTACCCAAGACAGTGATTTTTGTCTGCTTTGATGACGAAAACTATCATCTTTACCAACAACAATTGCAATTTTAGCCTAATTTTTCAGGGTATCAGTAAAATTAACAGGCTCAGCAAATAAGCTGAGCCTGAATTCATGCATTCTGTAATCTATGCCAGTAACCTACATACCTGCGTGAGGTGCGACAAGATTGCGGAGATGATGATGCTCAATATAAAAGTTTCAATCCACGCACCTGCGTGAGGTGCGACATCACGCACAATGGCGTTGTACCAATCTTTCTTGTTTCAATCCACGCACCTGCGTGAGGTGCGACAGAGCGAGAGTAAATCTATCTAGATACTTACTGAGTTTCAATCCACGCACCTGCGTGAGGTGCGACATACCGATTAGCTCAAGCATTTTCCCAGTAAGCGTTTCAATCCACGCACCTGCGTGAGGTGCGACATGCCGCGCCATATTGCATGTTATTCAATGGAATTGTTTCAATCCACGCACCTGCGTGAGGTGCGACTGCGCTCGTACCATTGGCTTGATAGATGTACGCAGTTTCAATCCACGCACCTGCGTGAGGTGCGACCTTTTCATGATCCATCATTGAAACTGCAAGTCTAGTTTCAATCCACGCACCTGCGTGAGGTGCGACGCCTCTTCAGCTTCAGATGTATTACTTTCAGCCGTTTCAATCCACGCACCTGCGTGAGGTGCGACCATGCAAAAGAAGAGGCTGAGCGAGTGGCGAGAGTTTCAATCCACGCACCTGCGTGAGGTGCGACGGCAATAACTCATGTATAACTTCATCTTTGATTGTTTCAATCCACGCACCTGCGTGAGGTGCGACCATTAACGAGTCCTTTTCATTAGATAGCTAACTCGTTTCAATCCACGCACCTGCGTGAGGTGCGACATACATCATTATCATACATGTCAGAGGTATTGCGTTTCAATCCACGCACCTGCGTGAGGTGCGACTGTTGATGCAAATTTAGGAAACACGTCTTTTACGTTTCAATCCACGCACCTGCGTGAGGTGCGACTATACGCATACACCAAACGAGAGGGCTTTAAAATGTTTCAATCCACGCACCTGCGTGAGGTGCGACGAATTAGGAGTTAAACTACGATTCGGTGTAAACTGGTTTCAATCCACGCACCTGCGTGAGGTGCGACCGTAGATCCTGAGCCACCAGCTAGCTTTATGAAGTTTCAATCCACGCACCTGCGTGAGGTGCGACTCCATATTTTTTCTGATACGCTTTTGGTACTGGTTTCAATCCACGCACCTGCGTGAGGTGCGACCAGCAAAAAGCCAACGGGAGGCATCTAATGCAGGGTTTCAATCCACGCACCTGCGTGAGGTGCGACGAATCACTACAAAGTATCAAGTAGTGCGATTCAGTTTCAATCCACGCACCTGCGTGAGGTGCGACAAGCCATCAAACTTGCTCAAATGGATCAGCGCAGTTTCAATCCACGCACCTGCGTGAGGTGCGACTTACAAAAATGGTTTTATGTTTATAGCTTTAGATGTTTCAATCCACGCACCTGCGTGAGGTGCGACTGCCTGCTTGTACAGGCGCATACAGCTTAGCAATATTTACCTCAAATCGCTAATCGGTTTATAACACGGAATATGTTATAGCTAATAATAAATGCTAAAAAATTTAGTATTATATTTTAATTAGTTAAGAACGCGCTAACCTAGCGGGAAAATCATGAGAACAACAGATTAGCGCTATAATATTAATGGATCACGAAAAATATCAATTGCTGCTTTTGCTCCGTGATGTTCCACTTTACTTTGCCAATTTTTACCAAGCTTATAAAAACGTAAGCTATCTACTTCTGAATCGAATATGGATAATAATCTTGATTTAAAACTAATCCATTGAGTAGGGTCGATTTCACATTCAAAAATAGAGTATTGCACTCTTACTCCATAATCTAAACAAACATTTGCTAATTGCCTGAGTCTCTTAGGGCCATCTTCAGAATCGAATGAAACATCATAAGCAACTAATATCATCATGATTACTTTCTCAAATAAAAAGGGGGGTAATTCTGAATATCACCACGAATATGTCGAGCAAGTAACATCGCCTGTACATGTGGTAGTAGACCAATTTGAATCGTTTCATTTAAAAAATCATGCGTTATTTCTTCTTGCTTTCTTTCTTGATAGGCTTGAAAAACACGTTTACGTGCATCATCTTTTAAAGTGACGCCACCCAAACAATTCGTATCAAAATCGCGATGCGATAACTGTTTACGATTAAACAAATTCAAGACTAAATTATCAATGATAAAGCTTCTAAACTCTTCTAACAGATCAAGTGCTAAGCTATTACGGCCGGGGCGTTCCTTATGCAAGAAGCCCACTTGGGGATCTAAGCCAACACCTTGCAGTGCACCACTAATTTCATTTCCAAGTACTGAGTAAAGTAGTGATAGCACCGCATTAGCTGGGTCTTTGGGTGGTCGACGACTTCGTCCATTAAACAATGATTTATCTGTATTTGGTTTTATCATATTAGTAAATGCTGAAAAATAATGCTGTGCTGCTTCACCTTCTAATCCTAATATTTTCTCATATTCCGTTTGTGCAGCTAATTGCTCAATTATTTGCTTCAATCGATTAATCGCAAATAAGAGAGTTGGTGTTTTTCCGTGATTACGTCCATGACGCTGTAATAAAACTCTTGATGAGCGAATTTTAGCGACAATTATATTTCTAGCAATAAAAATGGATTGCTCATCAGCAACGCGATATTGTTGACGGCGTAATAAAACATTACCTGATTGTTTACCCACAACGTTTGCTAAAAACTTGCCATAGCGGTCAAAGAAAGAAAGGTGTGTTCCACTTTCCCCACAAAAACCTAATAATTGTGGGGAAACCATAATATTACCAAAACAGAAGATACTACCAATCGAGTGTATAGGTATTTGTAAAAGTTTTTCGCGTTCACCTTCAACAATCTGTTCAATCAGTAGCGTTTCACGTTTTTTATGTAAATAAGCGCCATCTTTGGTGATATATAAACAATTCTGTAATTTTTTCATTCATCATTTCTCAGATCATAAAGCGCCTTTTGATAGCGAAGAGAATGTTCATTCGTGATTAACTCAGGTTGGCAAATTTCATTGAGTGAGCAAGCGGTACAATGCTTTCCATAGATAGGTTCCGGTGTTTTTCCATTTAATAACATGATATTAATTTTACCTATTAATAATGTTGTTTTATTTCTTAACACATTATCAATGGGAACATCCAATCGCTTACGTGTTTGCCAATACCATAATGCGCCAATTTCCACCTTTGTTTGTGTCATTTCCTCAATACAAAGTGCTTGGGCACATAACTGAACTTTATCAACATCAGTTGCTTTTGGTTTTCCTCGTTTATATTCAACAGGGCAATAGCGCTTATTTTTTATATCAAATTCTAGCAAATCAAGTTTCCCTGTTAGCCCTATTTCAGGGGCACTAACAGAGATCCCTCGCTCAAAACGAATACCTTTCCGTGTTTCAGGATCGCCATTATCAACACGCTCATGCAGTTGCCTGCCGTGAGCCGTTAAAAAGTTTTCCTGCCATATCTGCTCTAAATGAATTAACCCGCATTGACGAGGACAAAACAAATAATGCTGTAAAGCCGAAATAGCGATAAGGCGATCCTCAATCATATTTTAGAATCCTTCTATTATTTCAACGGTTAACCCGTTTAATGCATTAATTAAGCTTTCATTTAATGCGTTAGTTTCTAGTGGGAGATTCTTTTCTATATGATCACGTAGTGTTTGATGTACTTTGGCTGAGGAATATTGACCTGATTTCGAATTATGTGGCCACCAAACCAAATGTGTGACTCGCATTGAGCCTTCAGGACGAGCGGATGAGGCATCACCTTCAAATAAGCGAACTAATACCTGTTTGATTTTGTCAGCATCGTCATCGTTAAACCCTGTTTTTTCTGCTAATTGTGGCGATATTGCACCATATGTAACGTAAGTTGCATTATCAACACGGTGTTTCATTCCCATGGTATCAGAACCTTTTTTAGTGCCATCACCTTCACCACTTACACTCTTTGTAATTTGTGTGCTTGTTATATTTATCGGCTCAATGCTAAAAGCACTTTGTAATGTGACCGGACCTCGAATAGCAATAGAAACGCCATCCTTGCCAGTTCCTTTAAATGCAAATAATTGACCAAATGTGCGCACATCTAACCATTTTTCACAGGCTAATTTTGCTGCATCTTCAATGGATGTTTTTTTGGTATCAAAAACATTCTTACCTAAACCAAACTCATCGGAGATTGCTCGCTCTCGTAAACTAGGCATTCCATCAATTTTCTTTTCATCGGATTGGATAAAAATAGCCTCGCCGTCATCTTGTAAACGGTCACGAATTTTACGTTTAAGACAAACATCCGTAATTTCACCGTATCCATCATAATCAGTACGTGGGCGATTACCATTTAGTGGGTCACCATTCGGATTAGCATTACGGACGTCAAAAATAATCGCAAAATCAATTTTATTTTCTAAGCTCATGGTTATCTCTCAATTAAATAGTGTCTGATACTGTTTGTGATTCGGAATTTGATTCTTTATTTTTTATTATCCATTTGCCTTCAGATAATTTATGTTGTTCAAGCCATAGCATTTGGCTATGAAAACCTAATAAGAATTCAGGTGTTAATTTCTTATCTAATTTAAAATCATCAATCTCAAAAAGATCTGTTATTTCAGATAATAGTGATTTGTATGCATTATCGTAGCTAGGATATTTTGCATGTAATCGCTGTTGATAAGGTTGTAATGCATTGACTATGGCTAACCATGTTTGTGCGGGTTTGTTTACAAATCGAGTCATATAGCGTTCGGCTGTTGTTAATCGGTTTCCTTCACCAATTGATAGAGCAAATTGTTCTATTTTATTTGCTACAGCTAACAAACGACCAAATAGATAATCACGTGAACGATAAGTTGTATTTAATGCCATATCATAATCCCTATTTTGTTGTTTATTTGCGGTTCGTTTGCAATATCCTTTATAAAGCGAACACGCAATACCGATATTTTGTTGCCACAACCATGTTTCATCCGATTTATAAGCAACCCGATTAATGGCTCGTTCAAATGCATAATTGACAATATCAATGGGAAGGGGGCGACCTTCTACAATGCAGGGGTAAAGACGAGAAATAAGATTTTTTTTCAATGATGTGGATGATTTTAAAACATCACCATAAACTGCATTTAATATTTTGAATAATGCAGGGGCATGGCATGACCATGTTAATTGGGTCTTACCTTTATTATTGATATCCTCTGCTTTTTTTCGCTGCCACCACCCTAGATCTAATTGCCATTTATGTAATCTATCAATAAATTCTTGGGCTATTGTTTCTCGATAATAAATAATACTCATACGGCCTGGCGTTGCAGAATCTAATCCAATGATGGCGATTTGTTCATGTGTGTCTAAACCATCAATAGAGAAATAACCGGAAAAATATTTGTTTAGTTCACTTGCATAAGTTGCACCCAGATCGTTAAGGTGATTGACTGAATTGTCATCATTACTGTTATCAAACATTGAATTAAAATCAAACTCTTCAGTTTCTTCCAGTTTTGGTTCAGCGATTTCTTTTCCTGAAACAGCCCAAGCAACATAAATTTGCTCATCTGTTCGAAAGCCTTGACGATTAATTAGCCACCGCAATGCATTATGTGCTTTTTGAGTCACTTCAAAACTCACATTATTCGCTTGTTCGCTATTTGCAAAACGCCCACGAAACGTAAAACCACTGGTATCATTGGCTGAAACTAATTTTGCTTTATCACCACTATGGCGTAATTTTGCAGGATGGTTCGTCGCTTTAGGTAATGACTGACCCGAAACATAACAAACATCAATGCCACCACCTATTTTACTATCGAAGTCAATCCAACTTTGCTGAATTTTTCGATCTAACCAAGTTTTTGACTGAGGGATACCTTTAACTTGAACACTCCAACAAACAAGTGCAGCTCCTTGATCTAAAATGCCTTTTTCTTTTGGTAATTGTTTAAATAAATTGGGTTGTTCTTCATCTGACTCCCATTGAGTTAATAACACACCATCTTTCACATATAGAATGTGTTTTTCAATAAGATCATAAATTAAACTACGTTTATTGATATAGGTAAGGATAGATTTTACAGCATTAGGGCTATCACCTGAGTTTACCCATTCTGTTAACTGTGCTTGATAGAGGTCAAAACCCGATTTTTTTATACCACCAAATTTCGCATAGTCACCAGCGACATATTGTAGCTTGTCCGCAAGCGCATGTGCACTTAATCCACTCGCTCGGCCCGCAGAAGATTCTGTTGCAGGAATAATGATCGGTTTTTTATCAATCACCTCAGCATTAATAAAATTTCCATTACCATCTAGAATGACATGGATATGGGCATTTTGTATGGTATGGCTGACAGGCATTACTTGCTCATCAATCGGTAAATCCGCATAGCGTTCCTGAGCGTGTTCATAAGTTTCATATAATTTTGCTATCCAACTCATAGCATGCCCTCCGTCTGGTCAACGGATTGTTGGTTAACATCAAGTTCAAATGTTTTCGCTGTCATATCACGAATAAAACGATTTACTTCGCAATGACTCGGGGTCGGATATTCAATGATGCCATTTCGCATTTCAGCTCGCCAAAAACGGGCGGATAATTCATTTTTGCCTGTCTCATCGGGATAATCAAATCCATGGAACATTAACCCAAAGCCAAGCTCATCAATATGGTCATAAGCACCGGAGCCGGAACCAAATTCACACGGCTCGACATATCCTTGGCAATCACGGGTGCCTAAAAAGATATCTTGTCGACCGCCTTTTTCTAACATGCGTTTAGCGATAGAAAAATGCTTACCATCAACGCGATCTTTTGCTAATTCAGGGCGATGTTCATTCCACTCAAAATGCGCTTCTATTTGATATTCAACATCATGTAAAAACGTGTAATAAGCGAGCGAGTTTCCACCATTCCAATTAATTGGTTTAGTGCCTTTAGTCTGAGTTTGTAAGGGCTTGATCACACGGACACGATCAACATACCAAATTAAAGTGGGTTTCCAATAGATTGATTTTAATACTCCTTTTATCGCT
This sequence comes from Providencia burhodogranariea DSM 19968, assembly GCF_000314855.2. Taxonomy (GTDB): domain Bacteria; phylum Pseudomonadota; class Gammaproteobacteria; order Enterobacterales; family Enterobacteriaceae; genus Providencia; species Providencia burhodogranariea. Next base: position 1,055,734 of record NZ_KB233222.1, read on the forward strand.
TCATACGTTGGGAGATGATAAGAACATTTCTCTCCCCCGATTCGAGTAATAGGGTCAGTAAATAATGCATATCGCCCCCATAATCGAAAACTGATTGAATTTTTCACTGAATCTCCTTGCTATATTTTCAGCTATCAAAAAGCAATATTTTTACGCTATATAAAACTCTTGATCTCCACACCTTTCTGCACTGACACCAAAATCTTGACTGTAATATTCGTTATGAAGGCAATAAACGGCTTCATCATCTGATATCGGATAAATGGCTTGATTATTAAATAATGACTGCCATACATTGGGAAATAAATTGACGCTGTATTTTTGACTCTGTTTTAATAATTGTCGATATTCCTGACTATCAAATTTTTTATCTAAAGCTAATAGATCCTCAATAATAGATTTTGCTTCTTCATTATAAGGTACAATAATGGCTTGAGTGGGAGCATCAATGGCTTTAAATATTTTTGATGCGGTCATAAATGACTGATTTAATTGAATGGGTAGAATGTTTTTGGCAATAAATTTTTGCTGAATTTGTGCATGGTTTAATGCGCTAATATTGAACTTATTTGAACTTAACATTGATATTAATGAATTTTCTTTTGTTGGGTAATGCATTAGATTATGTCGGTCATAAAAATAATACGCAAAATACTGTGTCATTGCCTCTGGTGATAATAATTTGTTTTCTGGAAACTCATTTAATATTCTCTCAGTTGCAGCAATACCTGACTTTATATCTTGCAACATATTGAGGTTTTCATTATCGGGATTGACTATCAATACCTCGGCTTTATCTAAGCGCCCATTGCGATTACAACGCCCAGCGGCTTGCGCGATTGAGTCTAATCCAGCTTTAAAGCGGATAACACAATTAAAATCGATATCAACACCCGCTTCAATTAATTGAGTACTAACACACAATGTTGGTAAATTATTATCGAGTCGCGCTCTAATTTCATCTAATAATTTTTTTCTATGAGCAGGGCACTGGCTTGTGCTCAAATGGTAAATTCCATAATTATTAGGTAATATTTTTTTTGCTTCTTGAAATAAATTTTTCGCCCATTTTTTTGTATTAACAATAACTAAACAATTTGTTTTTTCTATGGTTTTTTGTTTTATCAACACACTAAGTTCTTGAACATTCCAACCTTTATCTTTAACACAATTCTTAAGATTAACGCGTTCAAGCTCTTGATATAACGCTTGTATATTCGGTGTTAGTTCATTTTCATCGTCTAATGCCAACTGACCAAAAGATATTTTTTCTTCAGGTAAGTGATGTAATAACGGTTGAGTGGCCGTACACATAACCGCGGTCGCGCCACAATGCCGAGTAAGATAATTAATCGCATTATTAAATAAATTAACACACCGTATTGGAAGTGTTTGTATTTCGTCAAAAATTAACACTGAATTCGCTAATTGATGCAAACGGCGAACCCCGCGTGTACCGCTACCAAATAACGATTCTAAAAATTGAACCATGGTTGTTAATACAATCGGAGCATCCCAGTTTTCACTAGCAAGCTTACTTCGCCATGTTTGAATTTCAGGTTCTAAATTTGAATGATGTTCTAAAATCCAAGGGGCAGCATCGCTATCTCGTTCTAATATTTTGCGAATGGCATCCGCATTTTGTTCAATAATCGAGGTATAAGGAATAATATAAAAAATTCGATCAAGTTGATGTGTTTTCGCATGATTCACGGCAAAACGTAAGCTGGCATAAGTTTTCCCGCCACCCGTTGGAACGGTTAAACTGTAAATTCCTCGGCTATCTGTTGAGCGATTAAGGCAATTGTCAGATATTTTCGCTCGGATAGTGTCTATATTATTTCTTATTTTAAGACTAGAAATAAATGACTCGACACGTTCACATGCAATTGACCAATCTGGTTGCTGATGTCGATATTGCTTATTTTCAGGGATGTCAAAATCTGCACTGTCAATTCGGTCAGCATCAATTAAGCAACTAAATAAAAACTTAGTATACATTCCAATATAAAAATCTCGTTCAATATCGCTTAAGTTATGTTGATTCCACAGTTGATAAATATATTCTGCTTGTTGTGTTAAAAAATTGTCATGAATAATTTGGTTAGCTAACAGTAATACTTCATCATCAATATTCTTTGTACATTCAGTTAAATGTGTTTCCGCATCACCTTTTTGAATCCTTTTATGAAAATCACTTGATGATGCATTTAATTCGGGTAAGTTATCTATTAATCCACTATGATGCGATGCAATGCACAAAAATAATATTTTAATACTAACCAATGCAGCTTCGGATAATTTTTTATCATGTTTAAATTCTTCATGCCGAATTTTACCTAATTGACCGGTAAGCCATTGTGCTCCAGCAGTTGAATGGTCTATTTTCCCCTTTAAACTTTTCGAATCAACCTCATCTTTATCTGGATTATAGTTATTGTTATTTTCAGAAATAATCAACTGCATATATTGTTGAAATGCGGAACTATATTTACCGAAGTCATGTAGTAAGCCGATGATTTCACCTGCGGATGAATTACCACATTTAGTAGAAAAACGAGCCGTTAATCTCGAAACATTATTTAAATGACAAGATAAACGTTGGTGGTTATTATCTAATTTTGATGGGTGAGCTATTGCAAAACAATATTTATTTAAACTTTTACTATTATCGATTACTTTGCTATTTTCTTTAGGCATAGATGGCAAAATTTATTCTCCATACAAATATTTATATATCCGTTTAACTTGAAGTTATATTTATTACTATCTGCGAGTTATCATTAGTACTGTGTTAATGGATTGGGAATTATTAGTAATTTCAACAATAGTTCTTTTTTCTTTTGATGCCCAATCATAACCTAAATTTATTTTGCTCGCCAAAGGTATTAATCAAATTTGGTGGTCATGTCTTCCTTTTATTGTTTATCAAGTAACCCAATGTCATATATTAATATGAAACAATGTTGATTCAAAAAACGATGTTTCGTTGGTATATTGAATATGTGTTTGAATTACGTGAAAATTTGAATTGCTATTAATTCTAATTACCAGCCTCATTATATTAAAGAAGATATTTTGCGCAGCGATTGTGAACAAAATTTTAGTAACCTATGTCGAATAGGGGCGTATTCGTTGCGCACAGTAAATAGAATTTGCAAGAAAAATTCGCTCCTAAATTATTTTATGAAAAGAGTCTGTCATGAACAATAAAACTAAAGTTACTTTCTCTTACAGTGAAGGAAGTCTGACTGATATTCCTGGTATCACAGTAGGACATGCTCAGGATCAAGAAAAAATGACTGGGTGTAGCGTTGCCATATTCGAAAATGGTGCTATTTGCGGTGTTGATGTTCGTGGCGGTGCGCCGGGAACTCGAGAAATAGACCTACTAAGACCCGAAAATGCTGTTCAACAAGTGCATGCGATAATGCTCAGTGGTGGCTCTGCATATGGGCTTAACGCATCGGGTGGGGTTATGCAGTATCTTGAGGAATGTGGAAAAGGGTATGATCTCGATTTTGTGAAAGTACCGATTGTACCAGCAGCAATTATTTTTGATCTCAACTTTGGTGATCCTAAAATCAGACCTGATCATCATATGGGATATTTAGCAGCAAAGAATGCTTCCAATTCCCCAACCATAAATGGCAATACTGGTGCTGGAACAGGTGCGACGATTGGTAAAATTTGTGGGTTTGATAAAGCAATGAAAGGAGGATTGGGTACAGCCACGGTTAGCTTGTCAAATGGCCTAATAGTATCAGCCATGATAGTCGTTAATGCGGTAGGTGAAATTCGTGATCCTTTAAATGGAAAAGTTATTGCAGGCGCTTGTGATGCCGCTGGAAATTTGTTGGATATTCAGGCTGAGATGATTGAGTCAAGTGAGAGTCTGCAAACAAAATTAGCAAATACAACGATTGGAATAATTTGTACAAATGCCGAGTTGACTAAGGCTGAGATGACGAAAGTTGCACAAATGGCACATGATGGTCTAGCCCGAACAATTTACCCTATCCACACAACAAGTGATGGAGATACTCTCTTTGCTGCAACTGTCGGAGGCGTCAAATCAACCGTTAATATTGTAGGACTCTTAGCCGCAGAAGTTGTTGCTCGAGCAGTGCTTCGCGGAGTTTGTACGGCAGAAAGTGCACAAGGTTATAAATCATTTAATGAACTTTAATTTATAGAATAGAAAGCAGGGCATTGCTTATTTTTTTGATTGAGTTAAATTCATGTTTGTCGAGGTGCTATTGAGGTGCCACAATAGATAGTGTTGAATATTTTATATATTACGGCTAAATAAAATAATGTCATGAGGTCACAAATTGTGAGTAAGTCTGTTTTTAAACGATTAATGGAGAGCAAAGATAGAAAGGGTTGTGTTAAACAAAACAACCCTATCAAATTAACTTAAGCGTGAGAATTTAAGTACTCAAGCACTATTTCATGGTGATTGCTGGTTTTGAAATTATCAAACACATGTTCAATATTTCCATTAGCATCGATAAGGAAACTGATGCGGTGGATACCGTCATAAGTTTTACCCATGAATTGTTTTTCGCCCCAAATACCAAATTGCTCGCAAACGTGGTGATCTTCATCTGATAAAAGCGTGAAGTTCAACATTTCCTTTTCAGCGAAACGAGCCAGTTTTTCTGGTTTATCTGTGCTAATACCTAAAACTTCAACCCCCTTTTGCTTGAGAGTATCCATTTCATCGCGCAGGCCACATGCCTGAACGGTACATCCTGGGGTCATAGCTTTAGGGTAAAAGTAAACTAATACGCGTTGACCCTGATAATCTGAAAGATTGATGATTTCACCATCTTGATCAGAAAGGCTGAATTGAGGTGCCTTATCACCGGCTTTCAATGGGTTCATTACATATATCTCCGTTAACTTTGCATTTTTGGATTATTAACAATACTTATGTTGCCTGTGGCGTTGAGTATTGTACATAGTTGTTGAAATTTATTCTTTATAATTATGCCATTATCATCCAGAGGATGATGCGCAGTGATTTGAATTTCAAGCTGGGCGGGCATGTCATGTTTTGCTGGTTGTGTCTTTGAGATTAGTTCGGCAATGTTACAATGTTGGGTGGTGAATAAGTTAGTAAATTGTTCTACGATGCGAGGTGCATCATCTACCATTACATTGACGGTTATTGTTGATGGGTAATCTAATGTTTGGACACTTTGAGTACGTTTCATTACGATAAGTAGCTCAAGTTCTGCGCCCTTTAGAGGTAGAGTCGCTTCTATCTGTGCAATCGAGTTCCAGCTTCCTGAAAGCATCATGATGAAAGTGAACTCTTTACCAAACATGGCTAAACGGCTGTCTTCGATATTACAATCGCATTCGCTCACAAGACGTGTAATTGTATTTACAATGCCAGGGCGATCTGTTCCCAGTGCAGTAATTACAAGAAATTGCTGTTCTGTCTTAAGCAAAGTCTATTCCTTTTTCTTATTGTGCAGATTCACTCTGTAACTTAAATAATTCAAGCATGAAAATCTGCTTGCTGATATTGGTAAGGAAAACATAAAAATGAGATTCTGCCAAGTGCGCTGATTCACTCTTGAGAAGAATGATTGAGAATTATTACTTCTATTTAAGTTAATCATGGTGGTATTAACAAAATTCATTAAAAACCTGCGTTTGGGTGGTTTTCTTCTTTGAAATGAAAACGTACCATGGAGTCTACATAATTTAAGGGGTATTGGTATGTCTCATTCAAACACAAATTATAAAGAATTTTTAACAGGCAGTATTGTCGCTGTCATCACACCAATGGATTCAAAAGGGCGTTTGGATAAGCAAAGCTTGAAAAAGTTGGTCGAGTACCATATTGAAAGCGGTACCTCTGCTATTGTGTCTGTTGGGACAACGGGTGAATCAGCCACTTTAAATCATAAAGAACATATTGATGTGGTTCATGAGACGCTTGAACTGGCTAATGGACGTATTCCAATTATTGCGGGTGCGGGTGCGAATGCAACCGCAGAAGCGATATCGCTAACGAAAGAATTTGAAAACTCAGGCGTTGTTGGTTGCCTGACAGTGACACCTTATTATAATAGGCCATCACAAGAAGGGTTATATCAACATTTTAAAGCAATTTCAGAAAACACAAGCTTGCCTCAAATTCTCTATAATGTACCATCACGTACTGGTTGTGATTTGCTACCTGAAACGGTAGGTCGTTTAGCTAAATTGGCGAATATTGTTGCAATTAAAGAAGCAACGGGGAACTTAGCAAGGGTTCACCAAATCAAAGAACTGGTTGATGATAATTTTGTTCTGCTCACAGGTGATGATGCAACCGCACTCGACTTCATGCAATTGGGTGGAAAAGGTGTAATTTCAGTAACTTCTAACGTTGCTGCCGCACAAATGGTAAAAATGTGTGACTTAGCGCTTGCGGGCAAATATACTGAGGCTCGTGAATTAAACAAACTCCTGATGGGTTTGCATCAGCAGTTATTTGTTGAGCCTAATCCAATTCCAGCGAAATGGGCTTGCCACCGCCTTGGTCTGATCTCCGACGATACATTACGGTTACCAATGACACCGTTAACAGTATCAGGCCAACAAAAAGTGGAAGAGGCCCTAAAACTCGCTGGGCTACTGTAAAATTTAGGGAATTTTAATGGCAACATTATTGCAAAAATCGAAGGTTATGAAGGTTGCTGGCCTGTCACTTGTTGTGTTACTGGCAGCCTGCTCCAGCGATCAGCGCTATAAACGTCAGGTCAGCGGTAACGAAGAATATCTCGATGCCGCGCCATTGAAAGTGTTGAATATACCTCAGGGAATGACATTACCACTGCAAAATGGTGAGTATGAAATCCCTAAAATCACCTCATCAGGTGCGGTAGGTAAAGCACTAGATATTCGTCCTCCAGTACTCACTATCTCGCAATTAGCGGGTTCACGTACTGAAGATAGCGCAGAAGCAAGCCGTTTGTTGCTTGATAATACACCTGAAAATAGTGCACTGTGGTCTCAAGTGGCGATGATTTTGGAACAGCGTAATATTCCTGTTTCATCTAAAGATGACGGTTCACGTTCGATTGAAACTGACTGGGTTAAATGGGATCGTGCCGATGAAGATGTCCCACTAGAAAGTCGGCATAAAGTGACTGTACAGCCGCAAGCAGGCATGATTGCACTGACAGTAACTAATTTAGGCTTACGTCAAGGTACTGAAACAATTACCGATCAAGCTGAAATTCAGCGTTATAACAAATTACTGTTAAACGAATTAACCGATAGTTTGTATGCGCTGCGTGATACCTCTAATAAAAATAGCATTCAGAACGCGTATGGCATCATTGATGTTCAGACCGGTAGTGATTCGACAGGCTTGCCAGTTGTTATCGTTCGTGCGCCATTTGATGCTGTGTGGGAACGTTTACCACATACGTTTGAAAGTGTGGGAATGAAAGTTGGTGACCGTAGCCGTTCAACGGGTTCTGTTGTGGTCACTTATAAAGGCTTAAGCAGTTCTGAGTGGCAAGATTTAGGCATTGATGACCCATCAATTCCTGAAGCGGATTATAAAGTTCAAGTGGGTGATTTGAATAACCGTAGTAGCTTACAGTTTATTAACACTAAAGGCGTACCATTAACTCAAAAACAAAATGATGATATGGTTGCTGTATTGAAAGCCGCTTTCAGTAAAGTTAGTAAAAAATAATCGTTTGATTATAAAAGAAGCCGCTGTTCTAAAAAATTGAAGTGCCCTTAATAATTGGACACTTTTAGTTAATCGGCTTGTGAGGCCTGATTTCGATATTCAATCGGAGTCAGGCCTTTTAATTTGGCTTTAATCTGTTTGATGTTTTAATACTTTATATATTCTTCAATTTTATCCATCAATTCATCGGCATCTTGAAATGGTAGCCATGATACATTTCTGATAATGACAATTTCGGTATTGCCAGCCTTGGTCACTATGTAACGTTTTTTTTGCGCTTTTGTTAATCAAAACATCTCATTCTCTAGCATTTAGGTGACTAAAGTTACATGTGCATTTTTAGTGACCTTGAGGTTTATAACTAATTGATTATATAAGTAAATAATGGTGAGTGGATAGACTTTCTACTCATTCGCTATCGAGATACGAACGATAGTGAATGAGTTAATTGTTATTTTTGAAGGCTTTCAGGATGCTTCCTCTGCTAGATATTAGTTTGCAATGATAATTTTTAAATCACAGTTTTGTTTTGATATAAAAAGACCCCAGTAATTGGTTATCCAAATATTGCGGTCACTTCAATATATGGCTTTTTTATGATTTAAAATAACATACTATCCATATCCAAAATGATTTGAACGCTTAATGATGATTGCAAAAAAACAATAGAAAGTTTTCTAAATTAATGAAAAAAAAATCATTGCACATGATTAAGTAATCGTTTGCGTCTGCGCGTAAATTTTATTATCATAATTAGCGATAATAGATAAAATATTGAATATCAGTCAGTTAGCCTTTCAAGTTCAATGTTAGAGTAACTTACTGAAACAGAGCAGAAAAGTAACAATGAACCGCCGATTTTAGGGCTCTACTGTTACTTATCTGAATCTGCTGTTGTCATTTTGCAGATTGATATCCTAATTGAATAATCACATCTCTGGAGTGTGTAAGATGCAAAAGAAAGCTGAGTTGTATCGTGGTAAAGCAAAAACAGTTTATACCACAGAGGATCCTGACCGTTTGATTCTGGAATTCCGTAATGATACATCAGCACTCGATGGCGAGCGCATCGAGCAATTCGACCGTAAAGGGATGGTAAACAATAAGTTTAACCATTTTATTATGAGTAAGTTAGAAGAAGCAGGTATTCCAACACAAATGGAAGCATTGTTATCTGATACTGAAGCATTAGTCAAAAAACTGGAGATGGTGCCTGTAGAATGCGTTATTCGTAACCGTGCGGCAGGTTCTTTGGTTAAACGCCTAGGTGTTGAAGAAGGGCTAATTTTAAACCCACCTTTGTTCGATTTATTTTTAAAAGATGATGCAAAACACGACCCAATGGTTAACGAATCGTATTGTGAAACGTTTGGTTGGGTAAACAAAGAAAACTTATCTGAAATGAAGCGTTTAAGTTATAAAGCAAACGAAGTGCTATCGAAAATTTTTGCGGATGCTGGGTTAATTTTAGTCGATTTTAAACTCGAGTTTGGTCTATTTAATGGCAAAGTAGTTCTTGGCGATGAATTTTCTCCAGATGGCAGCCGCCTATGGGATAAAGAAACGATGAATAAAATGGATAAAGATCGTTTCCGTCAAAGCTTAGGTGGTTTAATTGAAGCTTATGAAGAAGTTGCCCGTCGTATTGGTGTGAATTTAGACTAATTTTTTTAGTGTTAAGATGAAGCGGGAAACGTTGTGTTCCCGTTTTTTTATTGAATTCGAGTCATAATATAAATGAGAATTCAATAAAAAAGCCATCATGAAAAGGATGGCTTGAAAGAGGGGATTGTTGATGGCTAAGGCGTATAGTACTGAACACCTATTTTAATTAAATCTCGACCTTGGGATTTACGATGTTTATTGGTATCCCTTAATGAATAAATACAGCCACAATATTCTTGTTGGTAAAACTGCTCACGTTTGCTGATCTCAATCATTCGCGCTGAACCGCCTTTTTTTCGCCAATTATATTCCCAATAAACCATATTAGGATAAGGCGCAACAGCTCGAGTTCCACAGTCATTAATTTGTTGCATATTTTTCCAACGAGAAATACCAAGCGAACTGGATATTACAGAGAAACCATTCTCAGCGGCATATAAGGCAGTGCGTTCAAAACGCATATCGAAGCACATAGTACAGCGAATTCCACGTTCTGGTTCTTGCTCCATGCCTTTTGCTCTATCAAACCAATTATCAGTATCATAATCAGCGTCAACAAAAGGAATATTGTGTTTCTTAGCGAAGCGTATATTTTCTTCTTTGCGGATTAAATATTCTCTTTTAGGATGAATATTTGGATTATAGAAAAAAATTGTATAATTAACGCCTGATTCTTGGAGTGCTTCCATTACTTCACCAGAGCATGGGGCACAGCATGAATGAAGGAGTAGTTTATCAGCATTTGCAGGTAATGTGAGTTGTTCTCTCATTGTTGTCATTTGAAGCTCTTTTAAATTTACACTTTTTACAAGTATAAGATAATACAGTAAAAAGGAAAGTTGCATCTTTCTATTAGTTATTTTATTGAGTGATTATTAACCTTGATTGAACATGCTCTTATATATTTACAGCTTTAAGTTATCCCTTATCCGGTGGGTTGTAAAACCCCGTCCTTTAGTGAAGTGAACCCATAATGTTGTCGCTTCTTAGATACCCCGAATACGCATCGTATTTTATGTAATTCGGGATATCTTTGCGGTTAATTATGTGGAATTAAAGCAACTAAATTATAAACTTTTCAGCCCACCGTTTAGGATCATGTTCTAATTCAAGATTAAGTGCATGACTTAATGAATAGAGAGTGGGGGCAGGTAGTACGGAGTCAGGCTGTAAATCAGGATGTAGCAAAACGGTTTCAGGCGCGCCATCATCAATCAGTTTTCCTGCCGATAAATGAATAACACGCTCGAAATGGCGGGCAACAAAATCAAGGTCATGGCTGATAGCCAATATAGCTGTACCCGCTGCTCGTTGCATTTCTAGCCAATGCTCAAAGCATTCCAACCAATATGCATCAAAATCACGGCTAGGCTCATCAAGTAGTAAAATTTTAGGCGCAATAGCGCTGAGACTGGCTACTGCAACCATTCGTCGTTGACCGGTATTTAAATCAAGAGGATGTGTGTCAGCAGCATCAAGCAAATTACAGATTTCAAGCGCGTCTAATGTCCGCTGCTCAATCTCATGAGGAGGTAGTTTTTGACGGCGAAGACCAAATGCGACTTCATCCTTTACGCTGCTATAAAAAACTTGTTTTTCAACTTCTTGAAACAACACACCAATATGACTAGCCCGTTGTGCCGCTTTATACTGAGAAAGCTTATTTCCATTAAGCTTGACGTTGCCGTGAGTTGGATGTAATAAACCCGCAGTAAGGCGTAACAGCGTCGACTTACCCGCACCATTATCGCCAACTAGAGCAACCCATTCACCCGTAGCGATATTCAATGAAAGCTGAGAAATAGTCTCTTGAGCAGCATTAGGCCAATGGTAGGAAATATTATCGAGGTGTAGCATGATTATCCTTAAATGCTTGAAGCAAGGCATTGTCATCACTTGGAATGGCAGCTTTCCAATTGTTTTGGCTCACTAAGTGGCCAAGCGCTCGCCAAGCATCAGGCATGTTGATGCTTGTCTGAGTTGATGGAAATATCGTTGTTCTATCACCACTAGCAATAATTTTTCCAGCGTTAAGTAACATTAGTTTGTCACAAAAGCTGATTGCAGGGAGAAGGTTGCGTTCAAATAAAATTACGCAACAACCTGTTTGTTGTGAATATTGTTTGAGTTGAATTAGCAGTGTATGAGTTGCTTTGGGGGTAAGGCGACTGAACGCTTCATCTAATAATAATAGATTAGGGCGCATAGCAAGTGCGCTGGCTAATACAACTCGTTGTGCTTCTCCACCAGAAAGTGTCACAGGATGTCGATGACGCAATTTTTCACAGTTCGTCAAGGTGATTGCATCATTAACTCGTTGTATAATTTCCTCTTCGGGTAATCCGAGGTTTTCGGGACCAAAAGCGACTTCATGCTCAACACTAAAAGTACATCCAGAGAGTTGAAGTTGGGGAGATTGTTGTACTAGTTGACGATGGGCACTCAGTGTGGCAAGTGTCTCTTCGGATATAGGTTGAGAAAATACCTCGGCTATACCATCTAATTGCCCCATCAATAGTTCGGGAAACCAGCCACACAATAGTTGTGCGAGAGTACTTTTACCACTGCCATTACCACCTAACACAGTTAGCCATTCTCCAGCGGCTAATTGGACGTCAATTGGGCCAAGTGACGTGGATTCAGCACCTTTTGGTGTGAATCCCATTTGCTGAAAATTCACCACCACCAGCGGATCCCTCCTTCGATTAAAATTACGATTAAAATGCTGTAACGTAAAATAGCCTGAAAGCGCGTGTCCTTTGGGGCATCTAACGTTGTTCGTTTAGCCGCTGTGCGGAAACCACGCATATCAAGTGCAGCACCTCGAATGGTGAGATCACTCAACGCCTGTGTAGCGAGAGGTAAAAATAGTGCAGGTAATGAGATGAATCTTTGCCAAATATTTCCATCAAAGGGGACACCTCTAGCAAGTTGTGCTTCTTTGATACTATTTAATTGCTGACGTAGTTGTTCCAAAAACAATAAAGGTCCTGCTAATAGGTAGGAAAAACTTAAGGGTAATCGACTTGCTAACAGTGCTCGAATAAATTTTCCTGTCGGGACAAATTGCAGCCATAACTGAGCACCACTGATGATAGTTAATAACCGAAACCACAAGGCCAGCGCTTTTTCTTGTTGAGTATGGATAGAGACCTCTCCAGTAATCCAATAAGCTAACCAGCCACTATGAATAAGCCAAAGTCCTGCCGCCATTGGTAGCATAAACCAAGCCACAAAACGCCATCGATAGCGTGAGGCCCGCCATGTTAGCAGGCCCATAAATGTTACCAGGCCGATGATAATTAAAGGCCAGCCAAAGGGTAATAACACAACAGATGCGCTGAGCCAAAACCATAACGTCAGCGAGGTAAAAGGGTGCATGCTTATCGTACCTGCGCCATATTCGGGAAGTTTCTCTGTGCACGCTGTGGTAAACGACGAACAAGTAGCCATGCAATTAAGGCTGACAGTATTTTGTCTGCGAGATTTGCGCCTAATACGGTAATTGCAACGGATTCAAGTAAGTTATCACCAACCGCATGAAAGTAAGCAACGAAGAAATCAGCACCACTACCTGTCGTGCCAGCGAATAAATAGGTACGGATAGGGACCGCGACTATCATTAGTGCAAAGGTGATGACGACACCAGAAAGAATGACTCGTGGAAATGTGCGAAAACCACCCGCACGAGCAAGTAAGCCTGCACTAAGACCAATCATCATCGCGACCGGAGCAAAAGCCGCAGCAATAGGACCACTGAGTAATCCCCACAATAAATTGGTCAATAAACCCGTAAATAATGCGACCCAAGGCCCAGCTAAAAGCGCACAGATTAATGTGCCAATAGAATCGAGAAATATGGGCAATTTAATCATAGAGCTTATTTGCCCACCAAGCATGTTAATGGCAATAGAAAATACAATGAGTACCAAAGTACGACTGGAAATGAGAGGTGATTTTGTCATGACGATGTCAATCCTTAGTAAATAAAAACGGGAGAGCTAAGCTTGTTTAGTATTGCGGGCAGTAGGAACCAGCTCTTCATAGGTAGAGAGTTCGCAATACTCACGAGTGAAACTGATATCGTCTAATTCACCAATGATTAATTCTAGAGTCGTTCTAACTGTGCAACCTTCCATCATATGGCCACCTTGCATATGGCCGTTTTCATCAGAAATTGCCAGATGTAAATGTTCACCTTTAGGATCTAATGTACCAATGAGTGACACTATTTCATATTTACCCACTATTTCTTGAGTATCTTCACGGCCAGCAAAGCGTAGGCTTACCTGAGTTAAGCTGCCAACACATCCAGCAATAAATGCAGCCTGTAAATTATTTTGTTCAACATATTTTCGCAGTGTTGGAATAACATCTTCACCTGGGCGTAAACGAAGGGCTAGATAGCGAGCATTCGAGGTGGGAAGTAAAGGTAAACTCATTCTTATTATCCTAAAATTATTAGTGAGTTGAATATGACACGGCTTATCCATTGGTAGAAATGCTGTGAAGTAATAAGTTATAGTAATTTTATATAGATTAATCTCTATTATTGTAAGTGACAATAATAGAGATATCATTGATGAAGTGTTTTCTATTGATTATTCGATTAAAATTACACGCTATTTCTATTTATCGACACGGAGTTAGTCATAAGCAAGTTATCTACTTAATAGGTAAGGAATAAATATCGATAATGGTTATTAGTCAATTTGGCAAAATGATGTAATGTCGCTTATGAGTAACTAAAGGCGATATCTGAATAAAAATGATTAACCAAATTTTACAGACTTTAGACTTAAACTGCGATGAACCTTGAATAGCTCAAGATACATACGAGTCACTTATTTACTCATGAAGGGGGGAGGGCATGCGTTGGCAAAATCGTCGCCGTAGCGACAATATAGAAGATAGACGATCTGATGATTCATCAAATGGTTTTGGTAGATCGAGAGGCGGAATGCGTATTCCTCTACGAGGTAAAAGTGGAGTCGTGATCCTAATAGTGATTGTTGTTGCAGGTTATTATGGTATTGATCTTACAGGTCTAGTAACTGGAGAGCCCATTGGTACAACAAACCAACAACAAACTCAAAATAGACAGCTTAGCCCACAAGACGAACAACTTGCTGATTTTACCTCCGTGATGCTTGCCTCAACAGAGGATGTTTGGCAGTCAGAGTTTAATAAATTAGGTAAGAAGTATCAGCAACCGACACTGGTTATTTACCGCAACGGAACGACAACGGCTTGTGGGCAAGGTAAAGCATTTATGGGACCATTTTATTGTCCCGCAGACAGTAAAGTGTATATCGATCTCTCTTTTTATAACGATATGAAAACAAAGCTTGGTGCTGGTGGTGAATTTGCACAAGGTTATGTCGTGGCTCACGAAATTGGTCATCATGTTCAGCACTTGTTAGGTATTGAGCAACAAGTGAGAAGGCAGCAGCAAGGTATGAGTCAAAAAGATGCTAATAAGCTCTCAGTGAAATTGGAATTACAGGCTGACTGCTTTGCTGGCGTTTGGGGATACAACATGAACAAAGAAGGTATTTTAGATGACGGTGATCTTCAATCGGCATTAAATGCCGCTCAAGCTATTGGTGATGATAGATTACAGCAGCAAAGCCAAGGGCGAGTCATCCCAGATAGTTTTACACATGGAACTTCACAGCAGCGTTATTTTTGGTTTAAAAAAGGCTTTGAAACAGGCGATTTAAACAGCTGTAATACGTTTACTGCTAAAAATTAGAATTAAAGGTTAGATAATGCAATTGAGTCATAGTGTTAGCAGTGCAATACGAACGTTTAGTTATTTTATGGCAAGTGGTTCACATTATATGCTGGAAGGTATTGATTATCTCTCTCTCTATGGCGATGAACCGAGTGCTATTGAACAGGGATATGCAATATTTATCAATACATTGGAACTCGATAGTGATGGAAATGTATTAAATTTTATTCATGCACAAAAAAGGGCAACAGATTATATTCGAGCTTATTGTGATGCATCATTCAAAATCGAACCACCGTTTGAGGATTGGGAGATAGCATTGTATTAAGTGAACCATAAGATTAATAAAAATCAATTTATTGCTTACCTTATGCTAATCAAAATTTTCAAGTTTGTTAAGTAATAGTGGTTTTGATTTCTTTAGCAAATAAGCTGAGAGATTATTTGTAGAATATTTGAGTAATAGAAAGCGGTTAGGTTTGCTTCTTACGCAGTGAGCCAATAAGATGAGCCATAATTATTTTATTTTCGCTGATTGTGTAAGTAAGACAGCGTGTTGTACAGGGAATATGCTATGAGTCAAGTCGATCCGACCTTGATAATTTTACTGGTTTTAGCTGGTCTTGGAATAATTAGTCATAATATGACAGTGACTTTAGCAATGCTATTTTTGCTAGTGGTCCGAATTACGCCATTAAATAATTATTTTCCATGGGTAGAAAAATATGGATTAACGGTTGGTATTCTCATATTAACGATAGGCGTGATGGCACCTATCGCGAGTGGCAAAATTTCAGCACATGACGTATTAAGCTCATTTCTAAATTGGAAATCAATACTTGCTATTGTTATTGGTATTGCCGTTTCTTGGCTTGGAAGTCGTGGTGTTACATTAATGTCGCATCAGCCTTCAACGGTGGCAGGTCTACTTGTTGGTACTGTGATTGGAGTCGCCTTATTTCGCGGTGTGCCAGTTGGGCCACTTATCGCTGCGGGGATCTTATCATTATTGATTGGTAAATCTTAGCGAATATATGAATAATTCACTTCCTGAAATATGCGCTCAATTAAGTGATTCTGGTTATCGACGCTTATTGGTTTTATCCGGTGAAAGCCGATGGATAGAAAATAGACTTGATTATATTCAATCAGATATTTCAGGTGACTGGCTGACGTTATCGACGACACTTACGGGAGCAATACCTGCTAATAAAGCGCATTTATTATTAGGTCGAGAGTTTTTGCATGCTATTTTTGACGCAAGAGAAGGGTTTCATAGCGAAGCGTTAGCGATGCTGGCGGGCACATTAAAGGCGGGTAGTTTACTTATTTTATGCACGCCTCCCCAAAGTTTATGGGCACAACAACCCGATACTGATAGTGCACGTTGGAATGAACAGCATGGCATTATTCCGACACCAAACTTTGTGCACCACCTACAACGAATTATTCAAGCACAATCTGATGTTTTAGTTTGGCAACAAAACCATAATCCACAGTTTTCACTCATGCCTGCCCCTCCGTATTGGCAGCCTCCAACAGGGATGGCCACGGTCGCTCAACAACACGCGTTAAATCAATTATTATCCGCAAAAAAGGGTGTTTGGGGGGTAATAGCGCCACGAGGTCGTGGGAAGTCGACACTTGCGGGTATGTTAGTTAAGCAGTGGCAAGGTGAATGCTGGTGTAGCGCACCAGCTAAAGCGGCGACAGAAATTCTCGAAAGACATGTAGGTCAACCAATTACATTTTGGGCACCAGACGAATTATTACGTCATTGTAAGAATGGTGGAGAGGTTACAGCAGATTGGCTAATTATTGATGAAGCCGCTGTAATACCAACTTATATTTTACGGCAGATGATCGATTATTTTCCGCGTGTTTTATTGACGACGACAGTTGATGGCTATGAGGGAACTGGACGTGGTTTTGTTAACAAATTTTGTGCTCAACTTAATGATTTTACAGCGATTGATTTGATTGAGCCTATTCGATGGGCAGTTAACGACCCACTAGAGAATTGGCTCAATCAGGCATTGCTGCTGCAAGAACCAGAAATGGTTAACGACAATCATACATCATGGCAAGTTTTACCTGTTACTCAGCTAACATTGGTGAATGACCCGATACAGCTAAATGATTTTTATGGACTTCTCACTAGTGCTCATTATCGAACATCTCCCCTTGATTTACGCCGTTTACTCGATGCAAGCCGCCAGCAATTTATGATGGTAAAATCTGCTTCTCAGTTGATAGGAGCATTATGGATGGTTGAAGAAGGTGAATTGGATAACACACTAAGCTGGCAAATTTGGGCGGGTATTCGGCGTCCTAGAGGAAATTTAGTTGTGCAATCTCTCGCTGCTCATAGTTATTTTCCACTTGCCTCTCAGATGAAATCGCTGCGAACCATGCGTATTGCAGTTGGCGCAGCGCATCGCCGCCAGAAGGCTGGTTTACAGTTACTTGAAGCACAAAAACAGCAGGCAGCTTCACTAGAAATGGATTTTGTATCGGTAAGTTTTGGGTTAACCCCCGAGTTACTGAGATTTTGGCAAAAAGCAGGCTATAGGTTAATTCGAGTGGGGAGTCACTTAGAAGCGAGTAGCGGTTGCTACACAGGCATGGCTATTTTACCACTATCAGTACAAGCAAAACGCCTTTGTGAACGAGCAGAACAATTATTGTCACGAGATCTTTTTTGGCGTTGTGACCTAGATGAATTTAATTTAAATAGTAGCAATGAACAAAATTTAACCGATGAGGATTTGGTCGAATTAATTGGTTTTGGTTTTTATCGTCGAGCTTTAGCGTCGAGTAGCGCCTCAATCCAACGCTTTTTAGTTAAAAGTGAGGATGACTTAATATCATTGCGGTTGTATTTCCAACAGAAACTATCGCTGACAGAGATTTGCCAGCAATTGAAATTAACGGGTCATAAACAGTGGTTAAAACAAGCTAGGGGAGAAATTTGTGACATTATGCAGCGTGATCATCCAGAGCTTGCCATTAAAATAGAACAAAAAGTTAACGCTTCTTATCCTTAGGCCAGTCGTCATCCTCATCCCAAAGATGGTTGTTATCTTTATGAGGTGGTATATCAGGTTTATCATCGAGAAATTTTTTATGATCGAGTCTCATCATCTCTTTAACTGAAGTCCAGATGAGGCCAACTAAGATAAGTAGGATTACCCACCAATAATCTGCTAACCAATGCATATTCAATCTTCTTTACTTGATAATATAAGGTGACTAAAGAAGTGGAAGAAAAGTTGTCACTTTTACAGGCACATATTTAGAATCGCAATACAATGAAAATTCCGATAGGGTATGCCCCTATACGTCATTGTATCTATTTAACCATGTTTTTGCTTGAGCGAGGAGAGTCGTTTTGAATATAAAAAAAGGATTTTTAATCTTAGTCGGCTGGCTCGCTGTGGTATTAGCATTTTTAGGCGTTATATTGCCTGTTTTACCAACAACACCATTCTTATTGCTAGCAGCATGGTGCTTTTCTCGTTCATCACCACGGTTTCATTATTGGTTACTCTATCGTTCATTGTTTGGTGGATATATTCGTCACTGGCAAACTTATAAAGCACTTCCAAAAGGAATTAAACCTAAAGCCATTATTGTTATTTTAATTACTTTCTCGTTTTCCATTTGGGTAGTGGGTTTTTGGTGGTTAAAAATTGGTTTATTCGCATTATTATGTTGGTTAGTCGTTTTTATGTACCGATTACCTGTGATTGATAAATCTTTACCAAGTAAAGATGAAGTGAGATAAAACATAATAATTAAAAAGCGCCGCAATAGGCGCTTTCGTCATTAATCAGGGATTTTGATATAGCGATTAAATACATATTCAAGATTAGCGAGTAACCAATCTTTACCCAGTATTTTTTCTTCATCTAATACTGTTTTGATCACTTCCGGGGTAAGTAGTTGCTCAGCTTCATGAGAAAGTGGCCAATAGCTTATATGCCATGGCTCATAAGCAACACCTGCATCTTTAGCGCTAAATGGACGATAAAAATCATATGTGGCCATATTGTCACTTATCCATTGATTGAGCTCGCTAAAATAGCCACCTGTCTCATATTCCCAAGGTTCTAATTGCAATGATTGACCTACGGGAAGTCGAAAGGGATCATAAATATCAATTTCAGTACCCCAATGATGTCGACTCGCGCCGGGTAGCGCAGACCAATGTAAAATCGCTTCACATAGCTTGCCTTCATTCAACACGCTGATATCTAACGGCTGGTTTTGATTATCGAGAACAGCGCGTTTGCCAGCGAATTTTTCATTCCAGATTAATTGCTGACGTGAAAAATCACGAAAAGCACTGGCTGATTGCAGTTTAAAACCTGCTCTAGCAGCAGCTTGTTGCATCGCTAAAAAAGCTTTAGTGGCATTAAATTGCAAGCGATGATTTCCACCTAAAGTGACCAGATGATCGGTAGAGCGCCCTGTTAGCATTTCAATCGAAATCATAGTAGTAGCAGTTCCATGATGCGTTCATAAATTTTCGCTAGTTGTTGCAGGTCTTCAACACTGACACACTCATCCACTTTGTGAATGGTAGCGTTTAAAGGGCCTAATTCGATGACTTGCGCACCCATTTGGGCGATAAAACGGCCATCAGAAGTCCCTCCGCTGGTGGATAACTCAGCGGTTCGCCCCGTTAATTCATTGATGGCTTGTACGGTGGCATCAACTAAATTACCTTTACCAGTTAAAAAAGGTTGACCTGAAAGTTCCCACTCAATTTGATAATTAAGCTGATGGCGGGCCAACATGCTTTCGACTTGCTCGCGAATTAATGTATCCGTAACCTCGGTGCTAAACCGAAAATTAAATTGGACGAAAAACTCACCAGGAATAACATTACTAGCTCCCGTTCCTGCATGAACATTGGCAATTTGCATACTGGTTGCAGGGAAAAATTCGTTACCTTGATCCCATTGAGTGCTAACTAACTCTTGCAAAAAAGCAGTTGCGCGATGAACAGGATTATCAGCGAGGTGTGGGTAAGCGACATGCCCTTGAGTACCTAGAATAGTTAGATCAGCAGTAATCGAACCTCGGCGACCATTTTTGATGATATCACCAAGTTGAGATTGGCTAGATGGCTCACCAACTAAGCAGTAATCTAAGCGTTCATTTCGATCCATCAAGGCTTTGACGACTTTAACTGTACCATCTGTTGCCTTTGCCTCTTCATCAGAAGTGATTAAAAAAGCGAGTTTACCTTGGTGGCCAGGGTGTTTCTCAACGAAGCGTTCTGCGGCAATAATCATTGCAGCAACCGAGCCTTTCATATCGGCAGCACCACGACCATAAAGATGTTGATTGATGATAGTGGGGGTGAAAGGAGGCGTTTGCCATTTTGCGGGATCGCCCGCAGGAACGATATCAGTGTGGCCTGCAAATGCTAACGTTTTGCCGTCTGTGCCATGATGAGCCCAAAAATTAAGGGTATCGCCAAATGGCATTTTTTCAACAATAAAGCCAATTTTTTCGAGACGTTCGATTAATAAAGCCTGACAGCCTTGGTCATCAGGGCTAACCGATGGGCGAGAAATGAGTGCTTGAGCAAGTTGTATAACAGGACAATTCATCGTAATACCCTAGTTTATTTTGTAAATTTTTGATATTCATCAGAAGAAAAACCAACAAGGTAGCGGTTATCTGCTGAAACTAGAACGGGGCGCTTAATCATTGCTGGCTCAGCAAGTAGCACTTTTTTAGCGCTTGCGGCATCAACGACGGCATTTTTTTCTTCATCATTCAATTTACGCCATGTCGTTCCTCTTTTATTCACTAATACTTCCCAGCCGAGCTGTGAAATGAATGTGGATAATAGTGCATCATCAAGGCCGTCAACTCGGTAATCATGGAACTGATAACTAACATCGTTATCTTCCAAGTAGCGGCGAGCCTTTTTAATAGTGTCACAATTTTTGATGCCATACATAATGTAAGTAGAAGAGGAGATACTAGACATGAAATTTTCCTTTGATAACGGACTATTAGCCTTACATAATGCGTGAAATTTTAATCACGATCTACCCCTTGTATTGGAAAGACTCACTTAATCTGATGATTAAGATATAATCCCTCATACCTTAGATATAGGATTTTTGGTTATGTTCAGCTCATCGAGTTACAGAGTTTAGCTATGCTCAGTCGTTTATTTTTTTTCTTCGAAATCTGAATTTAATTATTTTAGGTATGTTTTAGTTTTTATTTTAATAATTTTATTTGTTATCTATATACATACTAAATTGTTTTCCATTTTGATTGAAACGGTGGCGACCATAAGATGATTTTAATATTATTTATTTTCATATGATTTTATTAAATTAAAATTGGTGATTATTTTAATTTGAATTATTTTGAGTGCATATATATCAAACTAGCTTCTAAACGAGAGCGAACGTGTAATTTTTTAAGTAGATTACGAATGTGAACTTTTACTGTTTCTTCTGAGATAAATAATAACCTAGATATTTCTTTGTTTTTTAAGCCTGTAGCCATTTCTTGTAATATTTCAAATTCTCGACGAGTTAATAAGGATAAAGGGTCTGGTGTTTGATGGCGATTAATTAAACAGGTATAGACTTTTTCACTAAATACATGATGCCCAGCTGCGGCTTTATGTATGCTATTCATTAGCATATCGAGATCACTGTTTTTAAGTAGATAGCCTTGCGCACCTGCATCGGTTGCACTGTATATATCTGTTTTTGATGAGGATAGTGAAAGAACAAGTAAATAGGTTTTAGTACAATGTTTACGCAATAAACGGATAGTTTCAAATGTTTTAGCCCCATAAATATGGGTATCGATTATGATTATATCAGGTTGTAATTCATCTGCAAAATGCAATGCTTCAGAGCAATCACAGCTTTCTGCCGTGACAACAAAGTGTTTATCTGCGCTCATGAGTTGACGTAAGCCATAACGATAAATCGGGTGTTCATCAATAATCATAACGGTGTAAGTAGGCAAATTTTAATCCTTTTATATCTATAATAATTAAATTTTATAAATTTTGATTTTAAATTAACAATAATATATTTGAAAATAAAACTCTAAATGGTCATGATGTGTTTTTTATATGTTAGTGAGTTATGATAACAACTATTATATAAAGTGATGAGTTTTGTATAATCAGCCTTTAGTTAATTTTTGTTATTTTTTAATAAATATTATAAAACGCATTTAATATAATTAAAATTATCAAAAGTAATTATGTTTGTATATATAATTGTAATTTTACTCATTATTTTCCTGCTTTTGTAGCAATATTTACGGTTAAAAATTGGTGATATGAAAATCATCGTTCTTAACGTAACTAAAAGAATTTTCTGGAAATTGCCAGTACGATCATGATTTGCGTGCTTGATGTGTTTATACTGTTACAGCTTTTACCCTACATACTTTGAAAGGACTTGATGATGGATGATAAATTAAAACAAAGTGCTCTTGATTTTCATGAGTTTCCTCATCCAGGAAAAATAACAGTAACACCGACTAAACCATTAACGACTCAACGCGATTTGGCTCTAGCTTATTCACCAGGGGTTGCGGTTCCATGTCTTGAAATTGCGGCAGATCCGCTAAAGGCTTATCGTTATACCGCAAAAGGGAATTTAGTTGGTGTAATTTCAAACGGTACTGCAGTTTTGGGATTAGGTAATATCGGCGCCTTGGCGGGAAAACCCGTTATGGAAGGGAAAGGGGTATTATTTAAGAAGTTTTCTGGGATCGATGTATTTGATATCGAAGTTGATGAAACAGACCCAGATAAACTTGTTGATATCATTGCCTCTCTTGAGCCGACATTTGGTGGCATTAACTTAGAAGATATTAAAGCACCAGAATGTTTCTATATTGAGCAAAAACTGCGCGAAAGAATGAATATTCCTGTATTCCATGATGACCAACATGGAACAGCGATTATCTGTACAGCAGCGGTGATCAATGGCCTGCGTATTGTCAAAAAAGAAATCAGTGAAGTTCGCTTAGTCGTTTCTGGGGCAGGTGCGGCTTCTATTGCATGTATGAACCTGCTAGTGGCTTTAGGCTTAAAACTTGAAAATATCACGGTATGTGACTCCAAAGGGGTTATTTATAAAGGTCGTGATGAAAAAATGGATGCGACTAAAGTTGCTTATGCGATTGAAGATAATGGTGCCAGAACACTTGCTGATGCAATTCCGAATGCCGATATTTTCCTTGGATGTTCAGGGCCTGGTGTACTGACACAAGATATGGTGATAACAATGGCGAAGGATCCTCTGATCCTCGCATTGGCTAACCCAGATCCAGAAATTCTGCCGCCACTTGCAAAAGAAGTTCGTCCAGATGCAATTATTTGTACTGGCCGTTCAGATTACCCGAACCAAGTTAATAACGTATTGTGTTTCCCATTCATTTTCCGTGGTGCATTAGATGTTGGTGCGACGACCATTAATGAAGAAATGAAGTTAGCTTGTGTGTATGCGATAGCTGATCTCGCGTTAGCAGAGCAAAGCGAAGAGGTTGCATCTGCTTACGGCAACCAAGACCTATTCTTTGGCCCGGAATACATCATTCCTAAGCCATTTGATCCACGTCTGATTGTGAAAATTGCACCTGCTGTTGCTAAAGCAGCGATGGACTCAGGGGTTGCAACTCGCCCAATTACCGATTTTGATGCATATATCGAAAAATTAAACCAGTTTGTCTACAAAACAAACTTATTTATGAAGCCAATTTTCTCACAAGCAAAAACACAGAAAAAGCGCATTGTATTGGCTGAAGGTGAAGAAGAGCGTGTTCTGCATGCTACACAAGAATTAGTTTCTTTAGGTTTGGCTTTCCCTATCTTAGTTGGTCGTCCAAGTGTCATTGAAATGCGAATTCAAAAACTCGGCTTACATATTGAGCTAGGGAAAGATTTTGAAGTGGTCAATAACGAAAATGACCCACGTTTCAAAGAATACTGGCAAGAATACTATCACATCATGAAACGCCGCGGTGTATCACAAGAAATGGCGCGTCGTGCAGTGATTGGTAATCCAACTTTAATCGGCGGTATCATGGTACTTCGTGGTGAAGCTGACGGTATGATATGTGGCTCTGTTGGTAGCTACAGTGAACATTACGATGTGGTGAAAAATCTATTTGGTTTCCGTGAAGGGGTTCACGCCGCTGGTGCTATGAATGCACTGTTACTACCTACGGGCAACACTTTCATCGCAGACACTTATGTAAATGAAGATCCAACACCTGAAGAACTGGCTGAGATCACTTTAATGGCGGCGGATACTGTGCGTCGTTTTGGTATTGAACCAAAAGTAGCACTGTTATCGCGTTCAAGCTTTGGTTCATCAGATTGCTCATCAGCACAAAAAATGCGTGATACATTAGCATTGATTAAAGCACGTGCGCCGCATCTTGAAATCGATGGTGAAATGCATGGTGATGCTGCATTAGTTGAAGCTATCCGCAAAGATGTTATGCCAGATAGCCCATTAAAAGGCTCAGCAAATTTATTGATTATGCCTAATATGGAAGCAGCACGTATCAGTTATAACTTATTGCGTGTAGCGAGTTCAGATGGCGTAACAGTAGGTCCTGTATTGATGGGAGTTGCGAAACCTGTTCATATCTTGACTCCAATTGCGTCGGTTCGCCGGATTGTGAACATGGTGGCATTGGCAGCGGTAGAAGCACAAACTCACCCACTGTAGTTTTACTTAATATTAAATGACCTCTAATTATTAATTTTAGAGGTCATTTTTAATTGAAAATAATTCTCATTATCTGTATTTTGAATGCTCTTGTATTCAATAGATGGAAAAGATAATGATATCAGTAGCATTGAAGGTAAAGTCCTCTCTCATCGCAATGGCCTTACTATTTGTTGCCGGTTGTGCACAACAAACAGAACAAAAACCGTTACAGCTAGATGAGCAGCTAACGGGTCAAGGACAAATAGTCGACCTCAACTCGGGGAAATCCATTACACCTCAGCAACTAATCGAACAATTAGCACAATCTTCACGTGTGATTGTTGGTGAGAAACATGACAATCTATATCATCATCAAATAGAGCAGTGGCTCGCACAAGAGATGCATAAAACTCGTCCACAAGGCTCTGTTCTTCTCGAAATGATCAAGCCAGACCAACAAAGTAGTGTTAATGCTACTAAAGTAGAGATGCAAGGGAATTCCTACATTCGTGATGAAAAATTACAGTCTGCACTGAAATGGCAAAAAGGTTGGCCGTGGGAGCAGTATGGCGAATTGACTAAACACTTATTAAAAGCACCTTATCCACTACTTGCAGCAAACCTTAATACAGACGAAATTAAACAAGCATATGAAACTCCACCAGTACTTAATGGGATTTATTCAACACAGCCTGTAGTTCAGGAACTTATCAGTAAAACAATTGAGAGTTCTCACGGTGGTCAATTAACATCTGAGCAAATTGCCAAGATGACGGTTATTCAACAAATGAGAGACCGCAGAATGGCGAAATCTTTATTGCAAGCACCAACACCAGCGCTACTATTTGCAGGTGGTTATCACGCAACACGCGCTATTGGCGTGCCACTGCATATACAAGATTTAGCACCTGAAGCTGAATTTAAAGTGTTAATTATTTCTGAGAAAGAGAATGCAATCGATAATCTCCACGCAGATTATGTTTGGTACACCCCTACCTCAAATTAGCTGGCTATAAAGTAACCACCCGATAATCATTAACTAGTTAATTGTAATATTTACCCTAATTATGAATGAAATAGTTTTCATTTCTATATGTAATTGATTATCATTTAGTCCTTTGGCGCGAAAAAATAAGATCAAAATGAGTACAATTACACTTGGACACTACGACAATATTAAAATGGGTGGGGCACTAATTGTTGCCATTGCATTACATTTCTTGGTTATCGTTTTTTTTCTACATAGCAATCAGGAAAATCGTTGGGATGAATTAACGCCCCCTCCATCCGTTGTGATGGAGCTTTCTATAGAAGCAGAAGCTAAGCAGATTACAGAAGTAAATATCGGCCAAGTTCAAGAGGTTTCTGTGGCAAGCAAAGCTCAAGAAGCAACACCTGAAGAATCTGAATTACCTCCTGTTCCTGTTAATGAAAAGGCTGAAGTATTAGTTACCAAAACAGAAAAGAAAAAAACACAATCTATCCCTAAAAAGGAAAAAAAGGAAAATAAGAATAAACGGGTTGAAGAAATTGAAAGTGATGATTCTAAATCAAGTACAGCTCCTGCAACCAGCGACGCAGCTGCGTTGAAAAAAACAGATAAAATTGCAGCCGAGTTTAATAGTAATTCACAAGCGGCTCTTGATGCGGAAAAACAATGGCAAGCGTTGGTACTGGGAAAACTAAATAAATTTAAACGTTACCCTGATGATGCAAGACGACGCAATCGCACAGGTATTCCTGTCATTAGATTTGAAGTCGACACTCAAGGCTATGTTATTAAAAGTTCACTTGTCAAAGAGTCAGGAACTCGCTCCCTTGACAGAGAAGCCGAAAAAGTACTTTCACGAGCACAACCACTTCCTATACCACCTGTTGAAATGATCAAAAATGGCAAGGTTATAGTGCAAATGCCAATAGATTTTTCTATTAAAAATTAATTGCTCATCGGGATAACAAAATGTCTGAACGATTAAATATGTTGCCAGTTTCTACTCGACTCGCTAAATTTTGTCTGATTGCACTTTTGGGATTAAATATAAGCCATAGTTTGGCGGAGGAACAGATGTCAGCACCTAAGGCTAAAAAACAACCATATAAAATGTCAATGCATGGAGATGTCCGTATCGATAATTACTATTGGTTAAGAGATGATAAAAGAAAATCGCCAGAAGTCATTGATTATATTGAAAAAGAAAATAAATATAGTCAACAGAAACTCATGCTCGGTGAACCACTAAAGAAACAAATTTATGACGAACTGCTCTCTCGAATGAAGCAGGATGACCAGTCGGTTCCTTATAATTACAATGGTTATACTTATCGTAGCCGAGTCGAGTCAGGTAAAAACTATCCTATTTATGAGCGTCGTCCCATAAAGAGTGAAGGTGAATGGCAGCGACTTGTTGATGGTAACCAACGTGCAGAGGGCGTGGAATTTTATCGTTTAGCGGCAATGACGGTTTCCCCTGATAATAAAACTATCGCCATTGCTGAAGATAGGGAAGGCCGTAATAATTTCGCAGTTTCTTTTCGTCAGCTTGATAGTGATCAATGGCAAAACGATCAGTTACTGAATACCTCAGGTAACATTGTTTGGGCAAATGATAGCAACACACTTTTCTACGTTAATAAAGATTTGCAAACACTATTACCTTATCAAGTTTTCCGTCACCAAGTTGGCACGCAACAGCAACAAGATGCAATGGTATATGAAGAGAAAGATGATACTTTTTATGTCAGTATCTCTAAGTCAACCTCTAAAGATTACATCTTAGTTGGGATAACTAGTACAGAAACATCCGAGTATCGTTTAATTGATGCAAATAAACCTAACGAAGCTGTTACTATTTTTCAACCTCGTAAAACAGGAGTTGAATATTATCCAGATCATTTCCGCGGCCAATTTTATGTGCGCTCTAATCATGAAAATCCATTATTTGGTTTATATCTCACTGCGAGCTCAAGGGATGATTGGAAAACGTTAATTGCTCCTCGTGATGATGTCGATTTAGAAGGATTTGACCTGTTCAGCCAATGGCTGGTATTAGAAGAACGTCAGAATGGTTTAGTTAATATTCGCCAAATTAACTGGCAAACTAAAGCAGAAAATTATGTCAGCTTTGATGATCCTGCTTATATGGCATGGGTTGATAATAATCCAGATCCTGATACTGATAAGTTGCGTTATGGCTATTCTTCAATGACAACCCCTTCTTCGGTCTACGAAATTAATATGCTGACCCAAGAAAGGCAGTTATTGAAACAACAAGAAGTCAAAGATTTCGATAAATCAAAATACCAAAGTCAGCGTGTATGGATCACTGCACAGGATGGTGTGAAAATACCTGTTTCATTAGTTTATCGTAAAGACTTATTTAAAGATGGGCAGAATCCATTGCTGGTTTATGGTTACGGTGCTTATGGTTATAGTATTGATCCTTCATTTAGTTCTTCCCGTCTATCGCTATTAGATAGGGGCTTTGTATATGCGATTGCTCATATTCGTGGTGGCGGTGAATTGGGTAAAAAATGGTATTTACAAGGTAAAACAGTCAATAAAATGAATTCATTTACTGATTTTATTGATGCTACCAAAGCACTGATTAGCCAAGGTTATGGCGAGCCAGGCCATATTTATGCCATGGGTGGAAGTGCGGGTGGGCTGTTAATGGGCGCGGTTGTGAATATGGCGCCTGAATTGTATGAAGGCGTGGTGGCTTCAGTTCCATTTGTCGATGTCGTCACAACAATGCTTGATCCATCTATTCCATTAACGACTGGTGAATATGATGAATGGGGAAATCCAGAAGACAAAGAAGCTTATTGGCGTATTAAAGCCTATAGCCCATATGATAATGTCAAAAAGCAGCAATATCCTCATATGCTAGTTACAACTGGCTTACATGACTCTCAAGTTCAATATTGGGAACCGGCAAAATGGGTTGCTAAATTACGTGATTACAAACAAGGCGATTCATTATTATTATTGGAGACGAATATGAATGCAGGTCATGGTGGTAAATCAGGTCGCTATAATGCATTGAATGATATCGCACTCGATTATAGCTTTATTTTAATGTTGGAAGATAAACATAAATATCTTCCACAATTAAAGAAATATTAATAAGGAATAACTTTAATTAACAATTTAGTTACAATTAAAGTTAAGCTGTTTTAGATAAGACAATAAGTAAACTAGGCTACCCCGATGAGCAAAGATAAATACTATCATTCGGGGTGTTTTTTTGCGTTACTATTAATAACAACTTTATCTGTATGGTTTAATCACTCCGAATAATTTGTGTTTAGTAGGCTAATGTATCTTGTAGGATATGAAGTCTATAACTGTTTTTCCATAAAAATATAAGCTGTAATCATATAAAAATATAAGAGCTATAATTTAATTTTTAAATATTAACAAGGGAAGTACGTTCTGTTTTTAGGCATGTGGGCGCATATATTTTCATCGCGTTTACAGGAATGGTTTAATGAACAAAAAATTAAAATTATTAGGGGCCGGTATATTTATTACTGGGCTTAATGGTATTGCTTTAGCTGAAGAAACACAGCAGCAAAATAATAAAGAGGTAGTTACATTTAGTAAATTAAAAGTTTCAGGAGCACAAAAACAAACACCATTAGTTAAAGCGTTAGAAAAACCGGGGGCATTTAGTGCAGTTGGAACCGAAAATAAACTGCAAGGTCTTGATAAAATTATTCGTACCATGCCGGGAACGTACACCCAAATGGATGCGAGTCAAGGTACGATAAATGTGAATATTCGTGGTTTGAGTGGCTTTGGTCGCGTTAACATGATGGTCGATGGCATTACTCAAACGTATTATGGTATCTCACCAAGTAGCTATACCCATGGTCAACAACCTAATAATGACTTCGGAGCTCTAATTGATCCTAATTTCGTGGTTGAAGTTGAAGTTGATAAAGGGCAATTAAATGGAGGTAATAGTATCAATGCCCTTGCTGGTAGTGCCAATTTTAGAACAATTGGAATTAATGATGTTATTTTCGACGATAATTTATATGGACTTCGTAGTAAAGCTCGATGGGGAGACAATGGCCTCGGCTATACAGGCATGGTGGCTGTTGCGGGCAAAACATTATTAAATGCAGATGAAGGATATTTGGGCGGGCTTATTGCTGTGAGTGGGCATAACATTCCCGGTAATTATAAAAATGGGGCAGGTTATAATAGTGATGACTTTGCAACTGATGAAACATTTAAACAAAAACCACAATCTCAATTAACCAAGCTCACATACAAACCAAATGAAACCCATGAATTAGAGTTTAGTGGGCGATTTTATCAAAACAAATTAACCAGACGTCAAATTGATAGTGAAGATTATTATATTAAATATAAATACACACCACTCAGTGAATTAATCGATACTGAATTAATCGTCAATCATGGTAAAAGTAATCAAAAATTTGAAGGTGATTCCCTTGGCTGGGCATTAAGGCAAGGTCAATCTAAAAATATTGCAGATGGTATGGCACTTTCAAATACAAGTCGTTTTTCATACGGGCAAACAGACTATGAGTGGAAAGTGGGCTCGAAATTAATGAAAAATAAATACGAGCGAGAAGTCGGCTCTGTTATTGACCAAAATACGATAACGTATAATCCATTTTCACCAAGTGGTACGTTAGATTTGGCCAGCTTATATACACAATTTAATGCAAAATATGATATTTATTCAGCTACATTTGATTTGAATTATATGCATTATCAACTCAAAGGGTTTAAGCCTGCTTGTGACTATGACGTAAAATGTTTCCCCCAAGGCGATGCAAATATCAATCTGCGTGAAGGCGGATTTAATCCCGGAGTATTGCTTTCTGCTGAAATTATTCCTGAATTCCAACCTTTCGTAAGTTACGCTCACTCAATGCGAGCACCAAATTCACAAGAAGTGTTCTATTCGCAAAATGGGGGCAATTCAATGAACCCTTTCCTAAAAGGCGAAAAATCAAAAACTTGGCAGATTGGATTCAATACTTTTAGACCGGATCTTGTTGTGACTGGCGACCAATTTAATCTAAAAGCATTGTGGTTCCATACCAAAATCAAAGATTATATTACCAGCAAACCCTATTTATTATGCCGTCCCAAAACAGAAGCTGAATTTATTTGGTGTTTGATGAATGATGATGTTTGGGATCAGGAATCTCCGGCATCAATCCAAAAAAGTTATATCTACGTCAATGATCCGCGTGATGTGAATTTACGTGGTTATGAATTACAAGCTAACTATGATGCTGGTGTATTTTATTCAACGCTCTCTTACACCAAGGAGACGGGTAATCAACCCAATTCGATTGCTCGGATGGCTGATTTTAGTGCAGGTGATTTTACCGAATTACCTGATTATTATTTGACATTAGACTCAGGTATACGCTTACTAGATGAGACATTAACACTAGGCACAACCATTACAGTCACAGGGCCTGCAAAACGAATTGGCGTTGAATCAATCGTCGATAACAACGGTGATGCGCTTAAAGATAAATATGAGAAACAGCCAACAATCATTGATTTATATGCTGATTATGAAATCAACAAAAATTTCACCTTGATGATGAGTGTGAACAATGTGACTAATCGAAACTATTCTGATGCATTAAATCGTTCTAATTCGACAGCCATTATGGAGGAGCGCGGTAAAAATAATGCGACAGCGAGAGGAAGAGCATACATGATTGGTGGTGTGGTTCGGTTTTAGCTGAATTGAGATAAGTAAAACAAGATCAGTAGCGCATTAACCTTGCGTTACTGATTTTTTATTTGCTGATAACCAAAATTATTTGTGGTGAAACACGCAATAATAGATTTCGACTTTTAAATTTAATAGTATCAAGTAGCTTTGATGGAGCAAGTTTAATGCCACTGTCTCTGAATCTGGATTATGACTTCGTTGATGCTCTAGGAGTACGTTTGGCTTTGGTTTTAGTAATATCAGTGATTTCACTCTCTACCCAGCCATCATTCAGTCGAGTTTTTAATTTTTGGCCTAATTTAACTTGTGAGGTTTTTTTCAACACGATGCCATCGGAGGTTTCGCTAATGCTAAAACCTCGAGCCAGTGTTGCAAGAGGACTTACAGTCTCCATTTTCGAACAAGCAACGGCAAAACGTTGTCGATAACTATTTAGTAAACCGGACATCATATTTTGCAAATGATACTGTGTTTGCTGTAATGACCGCTGTTGCTTCTGTAATTGAGGACGTAGGTCTTGTTGAGTTAAACGACGTTGTAGCTGTTCGTGGCGCATTTCGGCAATTTGAAGCCGCCTTGCCATGGCTTGATTGAGCTTCTGATTTAGTAAACTTAATTGATGTTGTTGTCTTGCTAAGCGCAGTTGCGGATGCTGTTGTTGTAAGCGATGTTGTAAACGGCTAAAACGTTGCTGCTGGCCAGCAAGATAATAATCCATCGCCATTTCGAGATGTTGTTGGCCAGATTGTAATTGACGTATTAACTCAAGTTGATTTCGGCTGACTAATTCTGCGGCAGCTGAGGGGGTTGGTGCTCGGACATCCGCGACAAAATCGGCAATTGTAACGTCTGTTTCATGGCCAACAGCACTGACGATAGGTAAACGGCTATTAAAAATGGCTCTAGCGACGATTTCTTCGTTGAACGCCCACAGATCTTCTAGGGACCCTCCACCACGCCCAACAATGAGGACATCACACTCATTTCTGTTGTTTGCTAATGCAATGGCACGTGCAATTTGAGCAGGAGCAAGATCACCTTGAACAGCGGTTGGATAAATGACAACGGGAAGTGAAGGATCACGGCGGCGTAAAATATGAAGAATATCATGCAATGCAGCGCCCGTCGCTGATGTGATTACCCCGATACGTTTAGCAGGAGAGGGTAAAGGTTGCTTATGCATTGCATCGAATAAACCTTCAGTACTTAAAGCCTGTTTTAATAGTTCAAAACGCTGTTGTAAAAGACCTTCCCCCGCGGGTTGCATACTCTCGATAATGATTTGATAGTCACCACGAGGTTCATACAAAGTCACTGTAGCACGGACTAAAACTTGCTGCCCATTTTGTGGGCGAAAGGTTACCCGAGCATTTTGTCCTCGAAACATAGCAGCACGAACCTGAGCTTTGTCATCTTTCAAGGTGAGGTACCAATGACCAGAACTAGGTTGCGAAAAATTCGATATTTCGGCGGTCAGCCAAATCCTACCCATCTGGCGGTCTAGAAGTTCACGAACCGCTTGATTGAGTTTACTGACAGAATAAATTCCACTATTTTCTTGAGTTGACATGTGAGCTAGATCAAATTTTAAAACAATGACTTAATTGATTGATACTAACCTAGTCAGAGGAGTTATCAAGTTTTTTTTGAAAAAAGGACTAGAGGCAATCGGTTTCGGTGTGTATAATGCCGCGGCAATATTTTATACCTTTCCATACACGCTGCCAGGTGGGATATTGCCTATGTTACGCATTAAAAAAGAAGCACTAACTTTCGACGACGTATTACTCGTTCCTGCACATTCAACCGTACTACCAAACACGGCTGAGCTGTCTACTCAACTTACTGCAACTATCCGCCTAAACATTCCTATGCTCTCTGCAGCAATGGACACTGTCACTGAATCTGACCTTGCGATTGCACTTGCTAAAGAAGGTGGGCTCGGCTTCATCCACAAAAACATGTCTATTGAACGCCAAGCTGATGAAGTTCGTCGCGTGAAAAAACATGAAAGTGGAGTTGTAACAGATCCTGTTACAGTGACTCCTGATACCAGTATTCGCGAAATTCAAGAAATGGCTGAACGTAACGGCTTCGCGGGTTACCCAGTTGTGACTGCTGATAATTCATTGGTGGGAATTATTACGGGACGCGACGTTCGCTTTGTTACCGATCTTGATCAGCCTGTCACTGCGGTAATGACGCCTAAAGAGCGTTTAGTCACAGTGAAAGAGGGCGAAGCGCGTGAAGTGGTTTTACAAAAAATGCATGAAAAGCGTGTCGAAAAAGCATTGGTTGTTGATGATAACTTCCATTTGCTAGGTATGATCACCGTAAAAGATTTCCAAAAAGCAGAACGTAAACCAAACGCCTGTAAAGACGACCAAGGCCGTCTACGTGTTGGTGCTGCTGTCGGTGCTGGCGCAGGCAACGAAGAGCGTGTCGATGCTCTGGTAGCTGCTGGTGTCGATGTATTACTGATTGACTCATCTCATGGTCATTCCGAAGGTGTATTACAACGTATTCGTGAAACTCGCCAAAAATACCCAGACTTACAAATCATTGGTGGTAACGTCGCGACAGCAGAAGGTGCTAAAGCCTTAGCTGATGCAGGTGTTAGTGCTGTTAAAGTCGGTATTGGCCCAGGTTCTATTTGTACAACGCGTATCGTAACAGGTGTTGGTGTACCTCAGATTACTGCGATTGCTGATGCAGTCGAAGCATTAGAAGGTACGGGTATCCCTGTTATTGCTGATGGCGGTATCCGTTTCTCTGGCGATATTTCAAAAGCTATTGCTGCGGGCGCTGCTTGCGTCATGGTTGGTTCCATGTTTGCAGGCACAGAAGAATCTCCGGGTGAAACTATTCTGTTCCAAGGCCGTACTTACAAAGCTTATCGCGGTATGGGCTCACTGGGTGCAATGTCTAAAGGTTCTTCTGACCGTTATTTCCAAACTGATAATGCTGCAGATAAACTGGTTCCGGAAGGAATTGAAGGTCGAGTGGCTTATAAAGGTCACCTGAAAGATATTATTCATCAACAAATGGGTGGTCTGCGTTCCTGTATGGGACTGACTGGCTGTGGTACTATCGACGCACTTCGTACTAAGGCAGAATTTGTCCGTATTAGTGGTGCTGGTATCCAAGAAAGCCATGTGCATGACGTTACCATCACGAAAGAATCCCCTAACTACCGTCTGGGGCAATAATATAGGCCGTAAATGATTCAAGCGGTGTGTAAGCTAATGGCTGCGCTAACTCGGGAACAGCGATAACGATATGCCCCGGGTTGTAGGTGTAGGTTACATGCACTGCCAGCGGCAACTTGATGTATGACGGTTATAATGATTCAGGGTGGCTTCGTGTTTAATATCGGGGTCACTGATTTTCTATTTTGACTTGAATTTCTGGAATTCGCCTCAAATGACAACAAATATACATAAGCATCGTATTCTTATTCTTGATTTCGGCTCACAGTATTCACAGCTTATTGCTCGTCGTATTCGTGAAATTGGTGTGTACTGTGAACTCTGGGCGTGGGACGTTTCAGAAGAGCAAATTCGTGGATTCAATCCAAACGGCATCATTCTTTCTGGTGGCCCAGAAAGTACAACGGTAAATGATAGTCCACGTGCACCAGACTACGTATTCACAGCAGGCGTACCTGTTTTAGGTATCTGCTATGGTATGCAAACTATGTCTATGCAACTTGGTGGCGCTGTTGAAGTCTCCGGTGAGCGTGAATTTGGCTATGCTAAAGTTGAAGTGACTGAGCAATCTGAGCTGTTCCGTGATATTCAAGATTCACTGAATGAAAATGGCACGCCAGTTCTTGATGTTTGGATGAGCCATGGTGATAAAGTTACTGCAATTCCTGCTGATTTCAAAACTATTGCTAGCACGCCGAGCTGCCCATTTGCCATCATGGCGAATGAAGAGAAAAAATTCTACGGTGTACAATTTCACCCGGAAGTGACCCATACTTACCAAGGTCTTAATATTCTTAAACGTTTTGTTCAGGAGATCTGCCAGTGTGAAGCGCTGTGGACTCCAGCTGCTATCATTGATGACACCGTTGAACGTTTGAAAGAACAGATTGGTGATGATCATGTTATCTTAGCACTTTCTGGTGGTGTTGATTCATCTGTCACCGCATTGCTATTAAACCGCGCGATTGGCAAACGTTTAACTTGCGTGTTTGTTGATAACGGTTTGTTGCGTTTGAATGAAGCAGATCAAGTCATGGAAATGTTTGAAGGCAAATTTGACCTCAATATTATCCATGTGAAAGCTGAAGATCGTTTCCTAAATGCACTGTCTGGCATTGCTGATCCAGAAGCTAAACGTAAAGCGATCGGTCACGTTTTCATTGATGTATTTGACGAAGAAGCGTCTAAGCAAAGCCAAGTGA
Source organism: Providencia burhodogranariea DSM 19968 (assembly GCF_000314855.2). Lineage (GTDB taxonomy): Bacteria > Pseudomonadota > Gammaproteobacteria > Enterobacterales > Enterobacteriaceae > Providencia > Providencia burhodogranariea. The sequence goes on from NZ_KB233222.1 coordinate 1,091,726, forward strand.
AATGGTTAGCGCAAGGGACTATCTATCCAGATATTATTGAGTCTGCCGCATCTGCAACGGGTAAAGCTCACGTCATCAAGTCTCACCATAACGTCGGTGGATTACCGGATGACATGAAACTGGGTCTTGTTGAGCCGTTGAAAGAGCTATTCAAAGACGAAGTGCGTAAGATTGGTCTTGAGCTTGGCCTGCCATATGACATGCTGTACCGTCACCCATTCCCGGGTCCAGGTCTAGGTGTACGCGTATTAGGTGAAGTGAAGAAAGAGTATTGTGATCTTCTGCGTCGTGCAGATGCTATCTTTATTGAAGAGCTGCATAAAGCAGATCTGTACAACAAAGTTAGCCAAGCCTTCACCGTATTCTTACCTGTTCGTTCAGTTGGCGTAATGGGCGATGGTCGTAAGTATGACTGGGTTGTTTCCTTGCGTGCTGTTGAAACTATCGACTTTATGACCGCACACTGGGCGCACTTGCCATATGATTTCTTAGGCCGCGTTTCAAACCGTATTATCAATGAGGTCAATGGCATTTCTCGCGTGGTCTATGACATCAGCGGCAAGCCACCGGCAACCATTGAGTGGGAATAAAATAGCATCAGTTGATAACAATCGTTAGTTGTCGATAATCCCAAAGGCATCAGTAACTTACTGGTGCCTTTTTGTTTTTTACAGCGGTTAACAGTTGATAGTAGCCGATAATTTTGACGGTATTATTGACGGTATTGAAAATAAAATGGACTATATGAGTGAACCAATACCGTCAGCAAAATAATAAAAATGACGGTATCACACAAAGGAATACCGACGTGTTAACCGATAAAAAATTAAAGAGCTTAAAGCCTGAAAGTAAGCTTTATAAGCTGTCTGATCGTGATGGTTTGTATGTTTCAGTATAAAAATAGCTTTAATATCAAGTGGATGTGATTAGTTGATTTTATAATACTGCACCTTCACAGACTTACAGATAACTTACAACATTGTTCGTAATGAAGCATAGTCATGTGAAAGAGGCGGTAAAGCTCAATCATTATCAAGAACGTAAGAATAGTTACTAATCTTACTCAATCAATACAGCGCTATTTAACTGTATAAATTATTATGCGAGTCCATGTTATAGACTGATATAACTATGAAGACAGTAATTTATCATGTTCAATGACGAGGCTACTTAAAAACTCAGCAACAGCTCTTATTCTGCGAGATTGAGCAAGATCAGAATGAATCGCTAACCAAATGGGTTGATTACAACCAATATCACTTTCTACACAAACCAGATCTTTTGGTTGTGCAATAAAGTGAGGGAGAACAGCCATACCAATTCCCGCTTCGGCTGCACTAATTTGCGCAGACATACTGGTCGTTGTTAATCGACAAGGTTTACCTCGTAAAGTTCTTTCTAGCCACTGTGCTGCGGGAAGGTGCTGCTGAGTCTCTGACCATCCAATAAAATCATCATGCTCAAAAGTACTGCTTGGATCGTAACTCGTTTTCCGTTGTAAATAGTGTTTTGAAGCGTAAAGACCAAACCCCAGTTCACCTAATCGCCGAATACTGACATTACCACGTTCGGGTCTCACCATTCTCAATGCCATATCTGCATCACGTCTATGTAAGTTAACCGTTGATACACTGGTAACAATTTCTATTGTCAAATTAGGATGCGATTCCATTAAAGCCGGTAATGCTGGGATAATGAGGTAATCTGCAAGTCCTTGAGCTGTTGCTAGACGAATATGTCCCATAACACTTTCATTATTTCCTCGAGTTGCTGTTCCGAATGCATAACCTGCCTGCTCAAGTGCTTCTGCATGGGAAATTAAAGCGCTTCCTTCATCAGTCAGCTTAAAGCCGAGCTGATCTCTCGTGAATAGTCTGATACCTAAAGCGTCTTCTAATCGTTCCAGCCGTCTAGATGTTGTTGCAATTCCAAGTTTCAAAGCCTTAGATGCACTGCTCAGCGTGCCTTCTCTTGCTATAGCTAAAAATATTCTGGCGTCATCCCAGTTCAAATGCTGTTTTTCTCTTTGCTTTCCGATATCGGAAAATTGATTGCCTAATTTTACCATATGAATCTCCGTTTTTGGAAAGCATACTGGAAAACATAAAATAAACCAAGGGAGAACCAAAATGGATAAACGTATATTAGGGCAAGGATTAGAAGTATCAGCAATTGGCTTAGGCTGTATGGGGATGAGTGAGTTTTACGGGCCACGAGATGATAAAGAGTCGATTGCTGTGCTTCACAAGGCTGTCGAATTAGGCTGCACACTGTTTGATACTGCAGATACTTATGGAAACTATCATAACGAAGAACTCATTGGTAATTTTCTTAGCAAGAATCGCCCTGATATCAGAGTAGCAACAAAGTGTGGCATTGTTCGTCGTCCTGGGGAATATCAAAGACATATTGATAATAGCCGTGAGTATATTAGAAAAGCTTGTGAGAGCTCTCTGCGGCGGTTAGGCATTGAATGTATTGATTTGTATTACATTCATCGCCTAGACCCTGATGTGCCAATAGAAACAACGATACAAACACTTGCCGAACTCATTAAGGAAGGGAAAATTGCCCACATTGGGTTGTCTGAAGTTAGCGCGAAAACGCTTAGAAGAGCACATCTCATCTATCCGATCACTGCGATACAAACGGAGTACTCTCTTTGGACGCGAGATGTGGAAACAGATATTTTGCCAACTTGTCGGGAACTTGGTATTGGTTTTGTACCTTATGCTCCACTAGGACGTGGTTTTTTGACAGGGCGTTTCCATTCACAAAGTATTTTTGATAAGGACGACGCTCGGAAGGATCTACCTCGGTTTAGCTCAGATAATTTGAAGGCTAATCGGCCTCTACCTGAGGTGATAGCTCAGATGGCTCACAATAAGTCGTGTAGTTCTGCACAAATCGCGCTTGCATGGTTACTGGCTCAAGGAACTGACATCGTCCCCATTCCCGGAACGAAGAAAGTCACTCATCTTATCGATAATCTTAGTGCCGCTAATATCACACTGACCTCAGATGATTTGGCACAAATAGAATCTGCTATTGGTAATTTTAAACCTGCAGGTGCCCGTTATACCTTAGAAGGTATGAAAGGAGTTAATTCGTGAGAACATTAAATAATACGGGATGGCGCAATTGGGCCGCGGTGTCCATGCTTGGAATTGCATCATTTATTGTAGTCGCCACGGAATTAGCACCGATAGGCATGCTCTCAGCAATAGCAAAAGATATGGGGCAGAATGCAGGTACGACAGGATTAATTGTTACCTTGTACGCATGGATTGGCGCTATTGCAGCCTTACTATCGGTAATGATGATTAGTCATTTACCTCGTCGACCTTTATTAGTCGGTCTGATGCTATTTTTGGGACTCTCTAATTTCGTATCAGCAGCCAGTCATAGTTTTACAGTGCTTTTAATTGCTCGACTTCTGGGCGGAGTCGCTCACGGAGCATTCTGGGCAATGATTGGTACAATGGGAGCGCAATTAGTTTCTTCTAACCATGTGGGGAAAGCGACCTCGATAATCTTTGGGGGAGTATCGATAGCAAGCGTGTTAGGCGTTCCGTTAATTAGCTGGATCAGTAGTGATGCGAGTTGGCGGGTATCTTTTTTATTATTAGGAATACTATCAGTTATTACAGCGTTTACTTTAGCCTGTAGCCTTCCCTATGTATCGGGTATGGTGAGTTTAGGTCGAAATCAATTTTCATCTGTGTTGCAAAATACCAAGTTGAGAATGGTATATCTGATAGCGACCTGTGGTATCGTTGCGCACTTTGCTGCATTTACTTATGTTGAAGTCTTACTGTCTTCAGAAATTGCCATATCTAATAGTTGGATAGCCATTTGTTTATTGGCTTTTGGTGTCGCTGGAATAATCGGTAACTTTCTATGTGGGATATTTATCGATAGCTACCTAAAACGAGTTCTTGGTGTCGGTTTACTATTGATATCCCTTAGCTTGATGTTAATTAGCGTTTCAACAGTTAAAAGTGAGATTATTGTACTATTACTAATGACTGGATGGGGGCTTGGCGTTGCCATATTATTTGTGAGCCTTCAAGCTTGGATAATTCGATTAGCTGGGGATAAAGCATTACCTGCTTCAGCAATTTATGCTTCTATTTTTAATGGTGCTGTTGGCGCAGGAGCTGTGTTGGGAGCAGGTGTTTTAGATCATTGGAATATCAAAACGCTATATTTAATTGCATCATTAATCACATTGCTAAGTTTTATTTTAGTCGCTATCTGCCGAGATAATTCTGAAGGACAAGCCGTTTCTGAGTAAGAAATTCTCTAAGCGTAAAAGATTTAAAAATCTGAGCTTAAAGAGCAACTGTATGCAAAAAATAGAAATAACGTTAAGTGATGTATAGATAATAATATTGAGAATGACTGATTCTCTTAACAGCTGAATATAAATATAATTTTTTATATATTTATATGGGGAAAATAGCGCATTACGAATCAGGGGATATTAACTGGCAGAGTAAGTATATAAGCCCACGCAAAATGAACTGCCCCCTTCACGTTAGACTAAAAGCATCTAACTTTTGGGGGAAGTTCATTTACGGTGGGGAGTAACCACCAGTACTCGCTATTTCAAAGGTGAGAGGTTTACCGATTCATTGGGAAGGATGAATACATTTTTCCCGTATTAATAACCGAAATGAACGGCTGGAAAGCGTGTAAGAAAGTCATATCTATCAGAGACTCTAGAGTATTAGCTTAGATCGTGCAGTTCTTTACTAAGTGCAGGGCTTAATATCATGTCCTCAAAGCAAACCCGCAGAGCACCGCGTTCTGGGGTACAACACTTCACACCAACGATGCATTTCTGTACAGATGGGAAATGTGCTAAACGAAGGAGAGGCCAAGTAATACCATCGGCAGAAAATTGCAGCCGCAGGCTATCTCCTTTGCGTGTGAGCCGAAGCCAAAATGCTTTTGGATTGCCAGGAAAAATGCCAGTAGCCCAGTCCGAATGACCGAGGGTTAATACGCTGCCAATCATTGGTGTGCCATCGTTTAACTAAATACCTGCTTTAACCAGTGTTTTTCATCAGTCATAAACATGATGCCAGCCTGATCATATAATGTTGTAAAATCCGCAGATACTTTTACCTGAAAAGTAAAGTTTTCGACTACATTTGTGGCAAAAATATGGACAGGAAACCGTTCAAAACCGTACCAAGTAGTTTGCCAAAAATCAGTATTATCCTCAGTAATGACCGATAGAATACCTTGATCATATTGCCAGCGTTTAGGCTCGTTTATCCAGTAAAATGACGTATTCATTATTTTTCACCCTTTTAAAACCAATGATTGTTCTGTGGCGTCCGCGTATTCTGTGTTAGGTAATTTGAGCGGTCGATATAAAACTGCACTTCAAGATGCTCCAAATTCACAGAGCTATCATCACGGAAGCAATTTTCTATCACGCTAGGCTCCGGTATTACGGCAATTTTAGGGATTACTGAACCTGCATTATTTGGTGTTCTGACTAAATATACCAAAGCATTATTTATGGTGAGCTTAGCTATAGGGGTGTTCGGTGCTATCTCCGTCACTCTCGACACGCATTTAACCAGCTATATTCTATCATCAGTTTCAGCTTACCTGCCTACTTAGCGGGTGGTACACAAAATTTTATTCAAGCAGTTCTTGGGGGCTGTAGTGTATTTGTATTTTCTTTTATGCTGAATTTCATATTTGTTCTCGTAGATAACAAATAAATTAAATAATCAGTTACATCATCATAAGGTCTACCAAAATATAAATGGTAGGCCTTTTTTTGTTTTAATATTATTCTTCATTACTAAATTTTTTGATGTTATTGATTGGATAAAAAACAATATTAATATTGAGACTGATTTTAGTTGTGTTTTGATACACGAAAAGCGAATATTATATAGATAGTTAAGTAAGTGATTGTTGTTTTCTGATAAATCTCTAGCATGGGTGGATTTTATTAATGATTTCAATTTTATTGATTTAAAATATTAATATAGGCTTATATTTATTCTGCTTAATATATCTAGAAACATGTAATTAAATTAAATTAAATTAAATGAATTATAAATTAATGTTTTTTATTTTATTTTATTTTATTTTATTTTTGTTTTGACTTTGATTGCAAAGTTAAAATATTTAGATTTTCGATTCATCACATTGATTTTTAATGAGTTAAATTCGATTTGTGAAGGCGGTTAATTGTTTTTTTAGTTTTATTTTGATGGATAAAAATAAATTTTCGTGACATGTCACGATAAAAAGGATTCTAATAAATGGCAAAATCAGCAGTAGAACGTAAAGCAGTGCAACGAGCTAATCAAAAAAGAATGGGAATAATTAAGATTGAATTATTAATTGAGTCAATGGAATTGGAAATATTGAAAAAAAACTGTGTCTTGAGGCGGCTAGGTAGAGAACCTTATGATATGAACGAATATATTCAGCTACTTATCCTCAAAGATAATAATGAACTTCAAGAGAAAATGCATAGATTGGAAAGTGAGCGGTGTGATAGATGCAATAAACAGTTGCCGGTGAAGGAATGTTGCCTTGCTGGTGATTCTAAATGCTGGGTGACGTTAGGGTGGCATGAGGTTAAATTGAAAATTAAATAATAAGATTAATAATTATTTTGAAATTCATAAAATAAAAAATCCTATTAAATATTTTCAACTGATAAATCAATTAATACGGCTAATTGCTCATCACGACAGTAGTATTACAGCTAATTTTCTATTAAAAGATAATATAATAATAAATCGATCATTAAGATGAAATGCAGGTTTCATCTTATGTATGCATTTAGTTTGGTTTAAGGTTATTTAAATGGTATCTATGCGCTATAGAAGAATATGATGAGGAGCATGATGAATGTATGACTCTATTATTTGAGGTTAAGCATAGGTCAGTACTTATCAGATGAGAAACGAGTAAAATCACTTAGTTGGTAAGTGCTCTTGTTGTAGATAATATTCGAATCGCATCTATCATTGTGTTAGTTTGAATAGTCCTTGCTTTTTTAAGGGTTAAAAAAATTCTGAGTATAATGAGAAGGGTTTTATTATGTATTTAGTTGATTTACATGCTCATACTATTGCCAGCACCCATGCCTACAGTACGTTTAACGACTATTTTTTGGAAGCAGCAAATAAAGGCATGAAACTGTTTGCCATCACTGATCATGGCCCAGAGATGGATGATGCTCCTCATCAATGGCATTTTTCCAATATGCCAATTTTACCGCGGATCGTTAATGGTGTTGGTTTGTTATATGGAATTGAAGCTAATATAAAAAACAAGCTGGGTGAAACAGATTGCAATGACAAAATAGCTAAACAGCTAGATATTATTTTAGCTGGTTTTCATGAGCCAGTTTTAGGACCTCAAAGCCAAGCCAATAATACAGAAGCGATGATTGCAACGATTCAAAGTGGTAAAGTACAAATTATCACTCATCCAGGCAATCCTAAATATCCTATTGATATTAATGCGGTAGCTCAAGCAGCTAAAGAATCTAATGTAGCGTTGGAAATGAATAATTCATCATTTCTACATTCTAGGGTTGGTAGCCAACCTAATTGCTTAGCGATAGCCAAAGCGGTAAAAGATGCAGGAGGGTGGATTTCTCTTGGTTCTGATTCTCATTATGCAGGTTATTTAGGTAATTTTGACAAAGTAATTGAAATGTTAGCCTCTATCGATTTTCCGCAAGATCAAATCTTAAATGTTTCTCCACGCCGAGTTCTGGATTTCTTAGAATCTCATGGTCGTAAACCGATACCTGAATTTGCGGATTTTTAGTCAAATTAAGCCGTTTAGTGAGAACAGGACGGCTAATATTTTATCTAAGTCACAGATTGATTACGGCTATAAAAACAAACTCATATTAACATAAGGCAGATGCACTTTTGCGAACACGATATCGTCGTTACCTTTACTTGGTATCATGAAATTATTATCCGTTTAATTATTTTATCTATTCAAGAGGTAATCCTAAGGGTAAATAATGGAATTTAATCAGCTACGGGAAATGGACTAACAACCAAAGAATTTTGTTTTATAAGAGAAATCTGATTCACTTTTTCTTTAAATTAAAATGGAACTGGTAGGGTGAGTGAATTTTATAATGAATTATTTTTAAATTTTATTTTTTAATAAAAAACTTAATCATTTGTTTGGCAACATTCTTATTTTTATTTTAAATTTTATGTGGAATCTTAAATTGTAAAATAATTTATTTTTATTTTAGATTTTAATGATTAACAAAGGGTATTTTAATTATATCTCTATGATTAAATTGGTTTAATAAATTAAAATACTATTTGTGTGTGAATAAATATATACATATATTTTCGATAGATTAACTTTATGAGTAGTAAATAATGATGTTTAATGTATTGTTTTTATGGCTGTGGCGTGAGTGATTTTATTTTAATTTAATTAAAAATCAATTGCTTGTATTTTAATGATGTGATTGAAAAACTGGTTTTATAAATTAACATGTTAACAACGTAAATATATCATCAACGAAAAGCATAAATACTTAATTGAAAATAACCTACGATAAATTTTAAAATCTTTATATTTACCCTATTGCTATTCATACATTAAATATGATTAATTAGAGGTGCAAGAATATCCTTGCATACTATCTTCTGAAGGTCCTTATTATGAAAAAGTTATTAGCAATCGTAACAGTATTGTCTTTAGCTATTTCTGGTTCAGCTTTAGCCGCTACAGCAGCTAAAGGAGATCAAGCTGCTCCTTCTGCAAAATCTCAGCAAAATAGCAAATCAAAAACTAAAGCAAATAATACAGTAGAAAAAAAGAAATCAGCTGAATCTAAAAAAAGCTAATATAGATTAAATAGTTATATCTAAAAATATTTCGAATTATATGTAGTATTGATCGTTGCTATCTTTATGAAAGCAACTCAGGTGGTTGAGTAATAAACTATATTTATAATAGATGCCTGTGATTTGAAGTATGGTAGGTATACTATCTTAGTGCCACGAATGGGAATGCTCATTCGTGGCACTGCTTTTTTAATGGTTATAGGGTATAATTAATCTTATTTGTCAAAATATACTATTCTATGAATTATCAATGTCCTCTGTGTTTTAAACCGCTACGACTTCTTAACAATAATTGGCAATGCGAAGATAAGCATCAATTTGACCGTGCAAAAGAAGGCTATGTTAACTTGCTTCCAGTCCAGCATAAACGTTCAAAAGATCCGGGCGATAGTGCAGAAATGATGCAATCACGTCGCCAGTTTTTAAATGCAGGTCATTATGACTCTATGCGGAAATTAGCGGCTGAAAAATTGAATCAATATCTCGCTAAAGAGAGTGATACTGTATTAGATATTGGTTGTGGGGAAGGGTATTATACTGATTATTTTATGCAGGATATCCGAAAGCAGCATCAATCTATTTCATTTTTTGGTTTAGATGTATCAAAAGCAGCTATTCGTTATGCAGCAAAACGCTATTCCTCAGTTAACTTTTGCGTTGCCTCAAGCCATCGCCTACCATTTTTCCAAGATAGCATTGGTGCAATCATTCGTATTTATGCACCTTGCAAAGCTGAAGAGTTATCAAGAGTCTTACAGCCAGCAGGGATATTGATTACGGTGACGCCAGCCCCACGACATTTACAAGAATTAAAGCGATTAATTTATTCTGAAGTTAAACTTCACCCAATTAAAGAAGAAGAATTGCCTCAGTTCACATTATTAGATGAAACTAACTTAAATTACTCTATGCAACTTACAGGTAATGAAGCTTTTGAACTGTTGCAAATGACGCCATTTGCATGGCGCGCATCAGAAGATGTGAAACAGGCATTAAAGCAAGCAGCATTAACAGATTATACGGCTGATTTTATGATCCGTGTATATCAATTAAACGATTAATTGATATTACCTTTCAACACGATATTGAGTAGATAAGTAGGTAGTATGTATAACCTGAGCCACCGTATTTTTGTATGGCTCAGGTTTTTGGTGGGAATGGTTTTACTATTTTGTTTATATGCAACTTGGATCATTTAGAGTTACATATACACCATTATATTACCCTTAGTTTATCATCCATCCGGAATCAATCTTCGTTTTATTTTATCTATGCAAATGTTGATGATTTCGTCTGGATGATTGAATACAACTTAATTTAAGTTATTTTACTTGTAGTATTAGAGGGTATTTTTATTTAAGGCGCGTACATAAACAATTGAAGATGTTCAAATAAGATATTAAAGCCAATTCCAACTAATACCAGACCACCAATAATTTCTGCTTTTTTTCCGAGTAATGGCCCAACATAGCGACCAATCATCATGCCTATCGTTGCCATGATCATGGTCATTAAGCCAATGGTCATTGCAGTATGAACGATATCGACTTGTAAAAAGGCAAGTCCTAAACCAATAGCCATAGCATCAAGGCTGGTGGCAATAGCTGAAATGATTAAGCTCATTGAACTATGACGTGAGGATTTAGTGCAGCATTCATCATCTTCTTTAGCTTTAAAGCCTTGCCAAATCATGCGAGAACCGAGAATAAATAGCAGGGCGAAAGCAATCCAATGATCCCAGCGAATGACATATTGACTCGCCAAAATACCGATTCCCCATCCTATAATTGGGGTTATTGCTTCAATAAAGCCAAAGATAAAACCAGTTCGGAGGATCTCTTTAAAGCGGGGTTTATGAAGGACGGCTCCTTTGCAAACAGCAACAGCAAATGCATCCATAGAAAGCGCGAGCGCTAGAATAATAGTGGCGTAAAAACTCATAACATAACCTCGGTTGGCGAATCCATATACACATAAATTACCCCCAACCAAAAGGCTTATTTATGTGTCTATGGTCTTGCCAACCAAGATGGTGTCCGCACCACGTTTAAATTCAAACGAGTATGTTGATACGGACTTTCTGGACGTAATCTCCAGAACAGGCTACTCCCCAATGACGTGGGTTGAAAGATATCACAAATTAATATAAAGACAACACTTAAATTTATGTGGCTATTAAATGTTATTGATAATAATTTCCATTTGCAATGATTTGGAATATTAAGGTTAATTTAATTAGTAATTAACCTTAATATTGATGGGAATATATATTCTAATTATTTATTATTAATAAGGAATTCATATATCCTTTGTAAATCATCTAGTTGTGATACTTGGATGTGAATTTTCTTATGTTCCAAACCTATAATCAATATACCATCTTCAGATAAATTCATTGTCTTTATTCTTTCAAATAATATAAATGTATTGGCGAAATAAAAACCTTTTTGTTTGAAAAATAATTTTGGTGTTCGAATAAACGCCAAATAAATTGACATCATAATAGTAACCATTAATAAATAAGTGGTTAACATACTGCCATGTCGCGAAATATTGGTGTAAATAACGATGCAAATTAAGACAATAAAAATAATAGCGTCGACACGATGTTTGCGTTTGAGATTAATTTTTAAAAGCGTTTTTCCCTTACGCAATTGCAGGATAAATTCATCATAAATTGCGTATAAAAGCATTAGTAAAATGATAATGGCCAGAATGATATCATTTAAGGTCATTTTGAGTGCCCTTGGCTAAGTAAACATGCTAGAGAGCTTAAAAGCAAAAATGGGAGGCTGCAACCTCCCATTTCAATTAATTACAGTTAATTACGGAGCTAAGAATTTTAACCAAGCACCAAGGATACCAAGACCGAAGAATCCAATGATAATCCATAATGGGTTTACTTTACGGCGAAGCAACCACATACACGCGAAGGTGAGTAATAATGGCACCAATCCGGGCATCAGATCATTTAAAATATTCTGAACCGTTGTGATTGTCACTACTTTGGTTTCAGGGTTTTCGATGGCTGAAACCACAACGGGTATATCGACATGTGTCCATTTATTAACCAAAGCCCCCATAACAAAGAGACCTAGAATCGATGCACCCTCTGTTAATTTTTGAAGGAAGCCACCACCAATATCTTGAACGATATCGATGCCTTTTTTATAGCCGTATGAAACACCATAATACAGGGTTAATAGACGAACTAGGTTGAATAGAACAAAGAACAGGATTGGACCTAAAAGGCTACCTGTCATTGCAATACCTGCACCGAGTGCGGCGAATACCGGACGAACAGTACCCCAGAAAATTGGGTCGCCAACACCAGCAAGTGGTCCCATCAAACCAACTTTAATCCCGTTGATTGCACCATCATCAATGTCTGCTCCGTTTGCACGTTGCTCTTCCATTGCCATGGTGACACCTAATACCGGCGCGGCTACATAAGGATGGGTGTTAAAGAATTCAAGGTGACGTTTAATAGCTTGTTTACGATCGTCGTTATTTTCTGGATACAGGCGACGGATCACCGGCACCATCGAATAACAGAAACCAAGTGCTTGCATACGTTCAAAGTTCCAAGAACCTTGTAGAAGGTTAGAACGTAAGAAGACAGCACGGATGTCACTTTGTGTGAGCTTTTTCGCTGTTGGATTTGTTGTATCTACCATTGTGCGATCCTCCTAGTCTAATTCATTATCAAGGTTGTTTTTGCCGCTATTTCCTTGTGTCACAACAACTTGGGATTTGTTGTATTTCGGGCTGAGTTGGATATATAGAATAGCCATAACAGTACCGATAACACCCAGTGCAACAAGGTTGAAATTAGTAAACGCAGCGGTAACAAAGCCTAAATAGAAGAATGGCATCAAGTAGCCTGCACGCATCATATTGATAACCATTGCATAACCGACAACGACAATCATACCACCTGCAATGTTCAGACCATCAGTCACAACTTGCGGGATAGCATCCAGCATTTGTTTAACTTCTGATGTACCAACAGAAACGGCAACGATAAGCGCAGGGATTGCGATACGCATTGCTTGAAGAAGTAAGGCAGAAACATGAATCCAGCTGATAGCCGCTAAGTTACCTTTTAAGGCTGCTCTGTCAGCGGCATGTTGGAATGCAACAGTTACAGTACGAACGATAATAGTCAGTACTTGTCCTGCGGCAGCTAGCGGGATTGCAATGGCAATACCAGCACCAATACTTTGTCCACCAGCAATAACCAATATGGTTGAAATGATAGAGGCAAGTGCCGCATCAGGCGCAACAGCGGCCCCAATGTTCATCCAGCCCAACGCGATCATTTCCAGTGTACCACCAATGATGATACCTGTTTTCATGTCTCCCAATACGATACCGATAAGCGTACAGGCAACGAGCGGGCGATGGAACTGGAATTCATCGAGGATTGAACCCATACCTGCGATACAAGCAACGATGAAAACCAGTACTATTTGAACAACGGTAAGTTCCATTGTTTAATCTCCTGTAACCAAACGAGTTTGGTAAATCTGTTTTCGAGTAATAGTTAAAATATAATAAAATTAACGGTTTAAGTGAGACTAAATTTTTGATTTTTTAATTAAATCCATCATCTGAACTTTACTGTCAGAGGAAACTTTACGGACTTCCAATTCAATATTTTTATCATTCAGATAATTAAAGGCATCAATATCTTGTTGGTTGATAGAAACAGCATTGGTCACTTGGGTTTTCCCCTCGTGGTATGCCATGCCACCGATATTAATAGACTTCATTTCAACACCAGCTTCAACAAGACGTTTAACATCTGTTGGGTTAGTGAACAACAACATGACGCGTTCGCCTGCATATTTAGGATTGTTGTAAACACGAATACACTTAGCGACATCGACAACGTGAGCTGTCACTCCTGGAGGTGCAACTTGTTTGAGCAGTGTTGAACGTACCTGATCTTTAGCAACTTCATCACTGACAACAATGATACGTTTTACATTGGTTTCTTTTGTCCAACGAGTTGCAACTTGCCCATGAATCAATCGGTCGTCAATACGAGCAAGTGCAATTGTCATGTGCTCTCCAGGACCTGCTGTAACTATTTGTACTGAGGCGGGTTCTTCAGCAGGAGCTGGTGCTGAAGCAGAGCTAGTATCAGGTTCTTTAAATTTAAATGCGCGAATACCACCACGGCCAGTTTCTAAGGCTACAGCGATCAGCTCATCGAGTGATGGACCATCATCACGACACATAAAGGTTTCAACTAACATAGGCACATTGACACCTGTGACTATTTCGTAATTATTATGCTCGTTTACAATACGGCTGGCCGCATTGAATGGGCTGCCTCCCCATGTATCCACTAAAAATAGTACCCCTGATGAGGTATTTAAATCAGCTAGTTTTGCTGTGTACTTATCAAACAGGGTGTCGGCGTTTTCCCCAGGTACAAAGTCAATAAACGAGACATTTTCTTGCTCGCCAATCAACATTTCGGTTGTGCGCAGTAGTTGTTCTGCTGCCACACCGTGGGTACCAATCATAATCGCTATACTCACTAGATTTCCCTCTTAACAGATAGAATGGAATTTACATATCATTCAAAATCAAATTAACTAAACCTCCTAACTGGAAATGTTATTCATAATATTAGCTGAATAATTTCACTCTACTTAACTCAATCAAAAAACAATTAATTTGTTAGCTATTATCGCTAATGTGATTAGCATAACATTTTGTATTAACGTAAAAACTTGTTTTGCGTCAGAAAATTAAAAACATAATTTTTATTTTGAATAAAAAAAGTATTAAATCGAACAATGTTGGATTTTAATGTTTTTTTGCTAAAGTGTGGTTTTTTGCGATATATAAAACTGTTATCGGTAACAGGAAAAGACTGGTTAGATTTTTTTTTGAGCAATTTAGCGTGAAAGTTCAATGAAGATTGACACGTTTCAGCAGTAGGAAGTTCTAAATTGATTTTATTTTATAATCAAGCGATTTTTGTAACGATTTAATTAAATATTGGTTACAAAATAAAAAGAAGAGGTGAGTCTAATGTGGGTGTATCAATATCTGATAATAAACAGAATATAATGGATAAATTATTATCGATATTGGAGCGGAGTAATTGCCACATTCTGAATGAAACTATATGATCCAGCATGTGGCACGATTTAAAATATTATTTTATGACGGGACTCTTTTAATACACAATCATCTTAGTCACACTGTACTTTAATTGCTAAACCGCCCCGAGAGGTTTCACGGTACTTAGCATTCATATCTTTCCCAGTTTCATACATGGTCTCGATAACTTTATCGAGTGAAACACGAGGCTCACTTGTCCGACGTAAAGCCATTCGAGTTGCATTGACCGCTTTAACGGAAGCAATCGCATTACGTTCAATACAAGGTACTTGAACTTGTCCTGCGACAGGATCACAGGTTAATCCAAGGTTATGTTCCATGCCAATTTCAGCAGCAATACAAACTTGCTCTGGACTGCCACCAAATAGCTCTGCAAGACCCGCTGCGGCCATTGAACAAGCCACGCCGACTTCACCTTGGCAACCAACTTCAGCGCCGGAAATTGAAGCATTCATTTTATAAAGAATACCAATAGCACCAGAAGCTAGAAAATAACGAATGTATAGCTCAGGTGTTACAGGCTCAATACAGTGATTATAGTAAGCTAGAACAGCAGGAACGATACCACATGCGCCGTTAGTTGGAGCGGTAACGACACGTCCGCCCGCAGCATTTTCTTCATTAACTGCGAGTGCAAACATATTAATAAGGTCGATAACGACCATCGGGTCATTAGTCAGCTTACTTGAAGAGGTTACCAAGCGATTGAGTGCCGGCGCACGACGAGGAACACGTAAAGGGCCAGGTAAGACGCCTTCGGTGTTTAAGCCACGTTCAATACATGCCAACATGGTTTGCCAAACATCAGCAAAATAAGCATCTATCTCAGGTTTAGTATGCAAATCAAGTTCATTTTTCATCATCAAGCTAGAAATCGATAAACCTGATTTTTTGCAGTTAAGTAAAAGCTCTTCAGCTGACTTGAATGGATATGACACGGGCTTACTATCAAGAGTTGATTCACCAAAGTGCTCTTCATCAACGATAAAACCACCACCGATAGAGTAGTAAGTTTTGGTATAAATTTCGTCATCACCAGAGAATGCATGAATTGTCATACCATTTTCATGTAGCGGAAGGTTATCTAGACGGAAATTCATACCACCTTCATGTGGAAAATCCACAAGTTGGGTTCCATTGGCTAGCAGCAGTTTTTGTGTTTTTTCAACATTGTCGATAAAGCTAGGAATGGATTCAATATCAACAGTTGCAGGCAGATTGCCAGCTAGGCCCATAATGATAGCAATATCAGTATGGTGACCTTTTCCAGTGAGAGAAAGAGAGCCATAAACGTCAACCGCAATACGTGTGACGCTTGGTAATAATTGTTTATTTACCAAATCATCGACAAATTCTTTTCCCGCCTTCATTGGACCGACGGTATGAGAGCTTGAAGGACCTATGCCCACTTTAAACATGTCGAAAACGCTTATCACGCAGACTCCTTAAAAAAAGTATGTATTTAGTTATTTATTTTAAAGGATGCTACTTTACTGTTATTTAGTAGCGTTAACCAGTAAGTTTAAATTATTTTTTAAAATAAGGTAGAGGCAAAATATCAATCATCTAAAAATAGCACAAATTGTATTCAATTGTATCATGAAATGATTATTTAAGTTGGAGTGCTAATTGATGAATGATAGTTGCAGTGAGGCCCCAAACAAGATGGCCATTATACCAATAAAAGAAAATACGCTTACGATGTCCACCACGTTTTATATCAATATATTTATATTGAGCGAGTGTAAGTGCGTCAAATAAAGGGACTTCAAAGACAGAAGCAACTTCGCTAGGATTAGGATGATAGTGGATACCAGATGGTAGTAAACCAATAATAGGTGTTACTTCATACCCGCCAATACTAATTTCTGGGGTGAGTTGGCCAAGTATTTGAACTTTTTCGGGGGGAATGGCAACCTCTTCGTAAGCTTCGCGTAAGGCCGTAGTAATCAACGAATTATCATCAGGATCACTTGCACCACCGGGAAAAGCGATTTCTCCCGCATGCGAACGTAAAAATGGCGAACGCTTAGTTAATAATAAGGTTGGGTTTTCTTTATTAATAATAGGGAGTAAGACAGCAGCAGATTTACTCGCCGACCTCAGCGGTTGGCGAGAGAGAGGAAGTGTAAACTGAAAGCGATTAATAAAGTCATTCAGTTTAGTCATCGTGCGCTAATTCTCCTAAAACGGGTAATATGAGGCTTAATTTGTCAAAGGTCTCTTGATATTCCTTATCGGCTTGGCTGTCTGCTACAATACCGCCTCCAGCCCAGCAAAAAATCTGTTTTTTGTAAGTCAATAGGGTACGAATAGTGATATTTGTATCCATTTTGCCACAAAAACTAATATAGCCTATAGCACCGCAATAGCCATGCCGACGGTGAGGTTCTAGCTCCTCAATAATTTGCATCGCACGAATTTTTGGTGCGCCCGTAATTGAACCGCCAGGAAAACATGCGCGTAACAAGTCTGTTGCAGTATAACGCTTAGCAAGCGTTGCTGTAATTGTACTAACTAAATGATGAACGGCAGGGAATGCTTCTACGGCAAATAATTCAGGTACTTTAACTGTTCCTGGGACAGCAACGCGACCAATATCATTACGTAATAAATCGACAATCATCAGGTTTTCAGCACGATCTTTAGGTGAGTTAGCTAATTTTTCTGCTTGCTCTATATCTGCTGTTTCATCCGCTAAACGAGGTAAGGTACCTTTGATCGGACGAGTTTGAATTTCCCTATTGTGCAAAAGAATAAAGCGTTCAGGTGAAACACTTACTATCGCGTTTTCAGGGAGACGGATAAAAGAAGAAAACGGGGCGCGATTAGTTTGGTTCAGTTGCAAAAATGCATCCCATTCGTTTCCTTTGTAATTTGCATGAAAACGTTGCGCAAGATTGATTTGATAACAGTCACCGCTGTGCAAATATTCATGTATTTGGCCGATTTTTTGATGATACTGCTCTTGCGACATATTAGAATGCCATGGGCTCGTTAGCGTAAATTTATGTTTACGAGACGCTTTTTGTTTTTTCAACCAATTTAAACGCTCAGTGACATCAGAGTAGCTGAATAAGGTCACTGTTTTTTCTAAATGGTCAACAATCAATGCCCATTGATAAATGCCTATTGCCATGTCAGGAAACTGTATTTCAGTTTTGGCTATCTGCGGCAGTTGTTCAATCCTACGGCCTAAATCATAGCCCCAAATTCCTAATGCGCCGCCAGTAAATGGTAACGAATTATCTTGGCAATTCTCAGGTGTAAACTGTTCAATGAGTGTTTGTAGCAAAATGAAAGGATCTTCACCTGAGGTTTCGACAACTTGTTGGTGCGTTATTGCCGTTTCATCGCCAACTGTCATCAGTGTTGCGATAGGCTCAGCCACAATAATATCGAATCGATTATGTGAATGCTCTGCATTACCTGAATGAAGAAGCATTGACCAAGGTAGATGAGCTATTGGTGTAAAATAAGCGATAGCGGCATCTGACTGATAAGGGAGTTGTATTTTATTGATAACCATTTCCATGAGCGAAACAAATCTACAAAAGAATGATAGTGAGATTAACATATAATCTTATCTTAAGAAGATAATAGCTGTTAAAATTCTTTTAAATTTTTTTATTGTATACCCGTCATTCATTAAGAAGTCAGTCGGTCGCACTTGTAACTGAATCTAACGGGCTAATTCTCTGAGTTTAGCGTAGAATTACGTAACTTCTCAGGTCTTCCTCATACGTTTTGAATTATTTTTTGTATATTTTGCAATCCTATTAAGAGGTTTAAACATGTTTTCAGGTATGCCAGTACTCAATCATCAACAACAGCAAGAAGCTGTTGAGCGTATCCATCAATTGATGGCTGATGGAATGAGCAGTGGTGAAGCGATTGCGCTGGTCGCACAAGAAATTCGCGAAAAATTTAAAGATAAAGAACAAATCCACGCTTGTTTTGAAGATGAAAACGAAGAGCAAAACGAAGATAACGATGAATATGTCGATGGATATGTCGATGAATATGAAGGTAATGGTGATGATGAAGGCGAAAATCAATAACATTAAAACAAACTATTAACATTTATGCTAAAATCTGATACATATTAGTTTAGTTATACCATTTTGGTTTTTCGATAATTACTTTTTAATCTTAGTTAAAATAGATAAATATTACATAAAATTAACTATGGTCATGATTCTAATTTGCCACCTAACATTGTTTAGGGATCGGAGGAAGTATGAAGGCTGGAAAGAAAATTAGTTTTGCTTTAGGTTGTTGTACGCTGTTATTTAGTTCAATTGCATTTAGTGCTAACCAAGATGAAGGTAAAGCGGCTCCGTTTGTTAGCTGCGGAAATCTATCAGAGCCTCAAGTCGCTGCACAGGTTAAAAACGATTTCATGCACAATCGGTTACCTCGTTGGGCAGATGAAAAAGCCTTAGTTGGTAAAAAAGCGGTTGCATGGGTTAATAATCAAGATGTGACAAAAACAGCAACGGGCTATCAAGTGCCATTAATAGTGCGAGGTTCTAAATCCGATCTACATTACAATGTGAAGGTAGATTGCGAGCAATCCACAATTACTTACAATAGTGCCAAATAAATCAAAGTATTTAATTTATGTTCTTTCAAGGCAAAAGGAGAAACGAATTTTCTCCTTTTGCCTGTTTACGAATATGGCAGAGAGCTATTGTGATGACTTAGCGATTTCTTGGTTCATAAGGTAGACGTGCAAAGTTTTTGGATAAGTGGCGGTAATACGTTAATCGCTCTCTAAAATACTCTCTTAGATTCTCAGGTAGCCCGCGTTCAATGACTTCTGGGATAATCGCAACATTGTAACGTTCTTTAAAGGCAACACCTGACGCTTGAAGGTCTACGTTGACTCTATCCATTTGGTCTTTTGGTAATAATGCAAGGTTATGGCTCATATGGACTCTCAATTACTTCAATTTTCAGCACATAGTCTAGAGACTGTTTATATTACTGCAAACACTCATTGAAATAAAAGCATCCTTGGGCCAATTAAAAAGACGGTTTTCTCTTTTATCTTGCATTGAAAGTTACTTTACTTATATTTTTAGACTAAAAATTTCTCACTATCTATTTTTACCTCAAGTAATGTCATTCAATTTGAATATAAATTTGGCTTAAAACATCGACAGTTCTTAGATATATAACGGAAAATAGTTTAATGGCGATAAAAAATAATCGCGCGTTTAATATATGTTGATGAATTATTAAATAATAATAGTTCTTTTTTAGATTGAGAATATCATAAAAAATGATTAAAAATAATAAAAAAGGTACTTAAAGATAATAGAAAGTGTTTTAAAGATAATGAGATTGATTATTATTTATTTTACTAAAAGTTATTAATTATCAGTAAATTGTATTTTTTTGTTTTATTATTGTTTTGGGGTTTTAATTATTTTTTAATTAGGCATAATAAAACCATAAATCTTAATCGCTAAGGAATTAAAATGTTAACTAATGACATGATCAGTAAATTGAATGAACAATTAAACCTTGAGTTTTATTCTGCTAATTTATATTTACAAATGAGCGCATGGTGTAGTGATAAAGGCTATGAAGGTGCAGCTGCATTTTTAAAAGCACATTCTCAAGAAGAAATGGAACATATGCAGCGTTTATTTGATTACCTTAGTGATACAGGTGCACTTCCATTATTAGGCCAAATTGCTGCACCACCAGTAGCGTTTGAGTCAATTGCGGATGTATTTACTCGCACTTATGAGCATGAACAGCATATTACAGCTGAAATTAATAAGCTTGCTCATCTTGCAATGACTACTCAAGATTATTCTACATTCAACTTTTTACAGTGGTATGTTTCAGAGCAACACGAAGAAGAGAAATTGTTTAAATCAATTCTTGATAAGTTGGATATGGTTGGTGAAAGTGGAAAAGCGCTATTCCTATTGGATAAAGACCTAAAAAATATGTCAGCAGCTACGCACATTTAATATAAAGTATTAATAGGCTCATGAATGGTAGTGATTAATTTCAACATTCATGAGCCTTTTTCTTTTCATTTTGTGCCAATAATCACACCTTAAGCAGCTAAATCGTTTTTTTTGGCAGATAAACGCTATTTCTTCCGTATAATGATTGGCAATGATTCTAAATTCACCTGCAAATTAAGGGGTTACTATGCCAATTCACCAACTCACATCATCTTGGCGAAAACTAAGTGCTGTGGCTGTCCTGTTTTTAGGTATGTCATTTCAACAAGCATTTGCCCACGCACATTTAAAAGATCAACTTCCTGCGGAAGGCGCTGCAATTGAACAGGCTCCTGAGTCAATTACACTGAATTTTTCTGAAGGTATTGAGATTAATTTCACGAAAGTTAAAGTCACTGGCCCTAATGATACGGTCGTTAAAACGGGTAAGGCGGCATTAGACTCAAGTAACGACACCAAAGTTATCGTGCCTATTGAAGGTAAATTAGCCTCAGGGAAGTACGATGTGAATTGGAGTGTTGTTTCAGTGGATGGACATAAAACTAAGGGCGAATATAGCTTCACAGTGAAATAATTATGTCGCTAGAGACATTTTATACTGTCACCCGTTTTTCTCATTTTGTGGCTGTGATGTTGATGTGTGGAATGTCAATATTCGCAGTCATTCTTAGCGTTGGAACTTTCAATCAAATCCTGCGTTGCTTTCTCACTAAAGGTATTGTATTTAGCGCGGTGATTACGGCTATAACAACTTTTGGATGGACTGTTGCTCAAGCTGGTTTGATGGGGGATGGTTGGGAAGATGCGTTTGATTTTGAAATTTGGTTAGGTGTAATTAATACCACATTTGGGCAAGTTTGGCGCTGGGAATTATTGTGTGCATTACTCACATTGGGCGTTGTTTTTATACGGTCGCAAAATGTTAAATTGTATCTTCTGTTAGTACTTTCTGTCGTAATGCTTGGTTTGCATGCTTTGATTGGGCACGCGGCGATGAATGATGGAGTTGCTGGTAGTCTTCATCGTTTGAATCAATTCATTCACTTGATTAGTGCGGCTTATTGGTTTGGCGGGTTATGGCCTTTTTTGATTTGTATCCAATTTTTGCGTGATAAGAGAGAGCTTGCTGCTGGATTAGATAAACAAATTTCTCTGAGTATGATCCGTTTTTCTCGGTATGGTCATATCGCAGTCGCTGCCGTCTTGATAACCGGTATTATTAGCTCAGTCACATTGTTACCCAACTGGCCGTTTGCCTATTCAGCATCAGAATATCAATCGCTACTATGGTTAAAAATTTCATTAGTGGGATTAATGGTACTGCTTGCATTAGTTAATCGCTATATATTAGTGCCTAATATAAAAAGAAAAGGGCGATTACAGTATTTGATCATTAATAGCTGGATAGAGTTATTATTAGGTACAATGGCTATTTTAGCGGTTGCTATTTTTGCAACCTATCAGCCTGTATAATGTTTACCATCGTGAATTCGCTGTTTTAACAAGGTAATTTGAATGAAACTGAAATTAGCATTTTGTTCTATGTTGTTAGCTTGCGCTGCTTTTAGTGCAGCAGCGGCTCCAATCGAGTCAGTCAGTAAAAAACAATTTGGTGATGATTGGCCATTTACTCGAGAAGAAGTCATGCTGGAGTGTAGAAGTAATGGGGCGTTAATTGTAATAAATCCAGCAACGTTAGTACAATATCCTTTAAATGATGTTGCTAGAAACCAAATGGAGAGGAAAGAAATAAAAGCACAACCAATTGATGTTTTATTAAAACCAATTGAGACTGAAAAAAACACCGAAGAGCGCGTGTTACCTCTCAAATTAGCAGCTGAAAAGCTCTGCCAGAATTTTTAATATAAAGATCCTTCAAATTAATAGAACGTCATAAGTTATAAGTGAAACGCTTATAATTTATGATGTTTTTTTATTTTATATCGAGCTAGTTTAGAAGTTTATCGCTATTTTTGATATAAAAACCTTGAATCAATCAAAGAGTTTGATATGACAAAATTAACAAGTAAATTGTGTTAATAATATGTAAAATAGTTGATAACTGGAGTGGTAAGAGTGCGCTTAGCAAGCTAGTATTAAATTGTACTTTGTTACGTCTCAATGGCAAATTTTAGCGCACGGCTCTGCCAGAGCCATTTCCCAAGGCCAGGTAATCGGAATCTACCAGGCCTCTTTTTTTTCCTAAAATCAAGCAACTTCATTATTTATGATACTCTCATCACCCAATGATGATTGTCCTTATCATAACGTTGACGGTATAACAGCACCGGTTTTTCATTAATCAATGCTGGAATACTGGTATTTTCATCCCAGCCATCTAATTGCATGCAAAATTCAGTATCTGAATCGCAAGGAATACTGACGAGATCACTCTTGCTGTCTACCATGATTGCGTCATTGATTTCATAGGAAGATATTTTCAAATTAACTATGCTCATGATACTACCCCTTAATTTTCGTATAACAACAGGATAACAACTCAATGAAATTAAGCATAGTATAAATGGAATGCATTTCCAAAATATTTTTTAAGAGACGTGATTGGAAAGGTGTAATGTGTTTAATACATACACCTTTCTAGTGATTATTTTTTAGGAATGGCAGTACCCCAGTCTAACCAATCTTTTGGTGGCTCTAATTTTAGAATGAAATGCTGATCAGCATTAGCTCTTTGCGCAAGAGGTACCGTAGGTGGTGTTGCGAGTGAAATGCCACCTCGGATAAATTGTTGAAAAGTACCACTCTTGATTACGCCGCCAGTTAGGCCGAAAGACAAGTTATAGCCAGACGATAACCAGAACTCAGTATTATCTCGGATAAGATATTGGTATTCTTTGCCAATTCGAGTAGATACATAAACTCGGTCGGAAAGCTCTCCCAAATATAGACTTGTCACAGTACCAATTTCAATTCCTCTAAATAGAAGTGGTGTACCGACTTGAATGGAGCCGACTTCGCTTGCATCTAAAATAATTGTCAAACCATCTAAATAACGGGAATCAGTAATGTTTGCTGTTTGTAATTCAAATTGGTAACGGTTTCTATTTCCTCGCCCTGGTTCAGCATTGATATAAGGTTGGATCAGAGTATCAAGGTTGTTGAAGCCAGCGGGGGATAGTTCAGGGCTAACAATAGCAAAACGACTACCACTTTTAGTGAAGGATTGGACATATTCAGGATAAAGAATAGCTCGGGCATTCACCTCTCGATTATTGGGAGACAATTTCAACGAATCTATTTGTCCGATATCGATGCCTAGATAGCGAATTGGCATGCCTTCGGAAAGCTTAGATGCATCATAAGTGGTTAGGGTTACAACACTACCAATTGCTTTTGCAGCAGTCTCTGTTGGATAAAGGGTATGCTGTCTGACATTATCAGGAGCAGATGTTTGAATATTGTCAAAGCTAATTGCGCCCCTAATCGCTCGAGTCAGTGGCGCTGCTTGAACTGTTAAGCCATTACCATTGAGTTGAACTTTCGCGCCACCTTCAGCCCAAAATACACTTTGATCAGTTAATAAATCTCGATATTGGCTAGAGATGTGAATATTAACGGCAAAGCCATCTTTTGATGGTTTGATGGAGACGATTTCCCCAACGGTGAATTGGCGATAAAGCACAACTGAACCTGCTTGAATATCAGGAAGCGTATTGGTGTTCAATGTCAGTGTGGTTGTTGGTGCTGATCCGATTACGCCAGATTTTGCATTATCGTCATTACGGTATAAAGGGAAAGTTTCAGGGAGCGTGTCTTCACCTTTTCCTGCTATTAAATGAATCCCTCCATCTAGCCATTCTTGTGGGGTTGCGCCTTGAAATTGCACACCATTTAAGCCTAGTTGCACATCCACACGGCTGTTCGCGACAAACTTACTATCCGCACGAATAAGGTGTCGGTATTCATCTAAAATAGCAATATTGAATGTCACTTTATCATCCAGTAAGTGACGCTGTAACACTTCGCCTATTTTGATACCGCGATAAATAACGGGCTGACCATTATTGACCCCATAGGTTTCTGGAGACCAAAGAGCCACTTTAAGACTTTCGTTATTTTGTTGTTCAGAGTTTTCAACATCTTGCTTATTTGGCTGTAATGCAAATTGCTGCCCCTCTTGAGCTGGTGAGCTATTAACAGGGGAGTCAAAGGCAACCGCGCCATTAATCATAGCAGAAAGGCTTTCCATTTTAACATTTAAGCCTGAATTAAGATCAAATCCCCCCTCAAAGCCTGATACATTCCAAAATTGACTGTTTTCACGCACTAAGTTGGCATAGTTTTTCTTAATAACTGCTGCAATAGAAACTCCTTTGTCATCAGGTAATATTGAGTAATCCGAAATATAACCCACTGGAACTTTTCGATAATAAATCGGTGAGTTTTCATGAAGAGAGCCAAGATCTTTAGCTGTTAAATAGATTAATAATTGGCCTTCATCGGTTTGTAATTGAGGCGGCGAGTCTTGAGCAATAAAATCATGCTGTTCTGTTCCCTTACTAGGCTGCATACCAATATAGTTTCCCCCCACTAAAGCATCTAGGCCTGAAACACCGGCTAAGGATGCTTTTGGTGTGACCAACCAAAATTTTGTACCGGAGGTGAGTGCGGATTTCATGTCTTTATTAATACTCGCCTTGACAATAATTTTCTTCATATCTTGGCTAATAGTAACAGATTGAACTAAACCAACTTCGACGCCTTGGTAGCGAATAGGCGTTCTGCCTGATACGACTCCAGGGGCGGAAGCAAACTCAATTGTGACTTCAGTTCCTTGTTCTAACCAGTTTTGAAACAGTAACCAGCCAGCAATAAACGCAGCAACAAGTGGCAACAGCCAAAATGGTGATATACGCGCTCTTTTGCGTAATATTGCATTTTGCTCTTGTTCAGCAGGTTCATTTTGTTGATTTTGATTTCCCATAAGAATCCCAAATTAAACGACTATCGAGCCACTCGACGGCGAGTATGGTTAAAATAACAGCGACACCGAAAAATAAAGCAGCGGGGCCCATAGTAAAAGACATTAATTGATCACGATTAATAAGTGACATCATCAATGCAATAACAAATAAGTCCAATATAGACCAGCGTCCAATCCATGATACGAATTTAAGTAATTTCATCCTTAAAATAGGGTCAATATTACTGTTACGTTGAATTGAAAATAGCAGTATGACCATAATCAATATTTTAATGAATGGTACTAAGATACTGGCAATAAATACAATTACGGCAATAGGCCAGTTCCCTGTATTGATTAATGAAACAACCCCTGAATAGATGGTATCTTCGGTGCGTTGCCCGTTGAGATAAACAATTGAGATAGGCATCAAGTTAGCAGGAAAAAGCAAAACCATGGCTGCAATGAGTGCGGCCCAAGTTTTTTGAATACTATAAGTTTCCCGTTTATGTAATGGGCGATGACAACGTTGGCAGAGCCCTTGTGAATTAGCAGGGCCGCTATAGTGACAGGCTTGGCATGATAATGCACCTGGCTCGTGCCCTTGCTCTAGTTTTGGGTAAAAAAAACGCCATAACTGTTCAAGATTAAGATGAATAAGGATCACCAAGCTGATTAATGTCATTGTGATAAAAGCAATAAAGCCATTTCCTAATAACACTTTTGCATAATCTTGCATTTTTATTGCGGCGATACCAAGGCCTATCAGGTAGACATCAAGCATCACCCACTCTTTTAAGCGGCCCAAAACTAATAGAATAGGTCGCAAATTAAACCCAAAGCATTTACCAAAATAAAGATAGATAATTGAAATTGGTAGAAGCAAAGGGGCTACAATTGCACAAAAAGCCACTATACTGGCTGTTAGTGGGTCCCCTTGCTGATTGATTAGTTTAATTCCTTCAACAACATTGGCATTGATTTGCGTGCCCAATAAATTGATAGAAATTAAAGGCTGCCAAAAAGCAATGGGCGCTAGCATTATTAGAGTAATTGAGAGGATAAATAATCGATTTAATGACCAAGAGCGCCCGTCATCAAGTTGACTTCCGCAGCGAGGGCAGATGATAACCTGTTGGGGAGCATGTGGTGGAATCGATAATTTGAGATTGCAATAGCAACAGTGTTGCGAAATTATGTCACTATGTTTAATGTGATCCATATATATGCTCATTAATTTGTTTGCTATGCATGTAATCTAGTGTAAAAAAATTTACGACTAACTGACAACTTGGTAACCTACGAGTTACTCAGAATGTTTAATTTATTGCATCATTTGATTATTACAAGAAAATATTATGGATAAAAGTAAGTATTATCGCGAGCTTTCAGATAATTTGTCTGCATTATTGGCAGGGGAATATGATCTAATTGCAAGTTTGGCAAACACAAGCGCCTTGTTGTATGAGCACTTAGATGGTTTAAACTGGGTGGGTTTTTACCTAAGAAATAGGCAGGAATTAGTTCTTGGTCCTTTTCAAGGAAAAATAGCATGTGTCAGAATACCTTTTGGCAAAGGTGTTTGTGGGACGGCATATAGCGAAAATAAAATCCAACGTGTTGAAGATGTTCATTCTTTCCCAGGTCATATTGCCTGTGACGCAGCAAGTAACTCTGAAATTGTACTTCCTTTGGAAATCAATGGTCAAGTTTTAGGCGTTCTGGATATCGATAGCCCAAATTTTAATCAATTCGACCAAGATGATGAAGATGGCTTAAAATATCTTGTAGACCAGTTGTGCCAACATCTGGCATTGTGTTCGACACCAAATTATCACTAAATATTGGTATGTTAACTTAATAGGAACGTGGCAATTGTCTGCAACGCTATTATAATGTCGGCTTGTTCATGCCCGTGCTGGTTGGCAAAATCGTTGTTATCAGGAAATTTCATGGAAAATCAACCTAAGTTGAATAGTAGTAAAGAAGTAATCGCATTTTTAGCAGAGCGTTTTCCACGCTGTTTTATCGCTGAAGGCGAAGCTCGTCCGTTAAAAGTCGGAATTTTTCAAGATATCGTAGAGCGTTTAACAGAAGAAGATGGCATTAGCAAAACGCAATTGCGTTCTGCGCTGCGTATGTACACTTCTAGCTGGCGTTATCTCTACGGTGTTAAAGAAGGCGCTAAACGCGTTGACTTAGATGGTAATGATTGTGGTGAATTAGAGGCGGAGCATATTACACATGCACGTCAACAATTGACTGAAGCAAAAGCTAGAGTTCAAGCGCAACGTGCAGAGCAAAAAGCGCAAAAACGTCCAGCAGCTAAAAAAACAGGTGATAAAAACACCCGCAATCCGGCCGCAGCGAAAGAAAACGCGCCGCGCCATCGTCAGTCAGAAAATAAAGAACGCCCTCAGAACTCTTCAACAAAACCTCAGCACCGTAATGGTGCCGCAGCTCCAGAGCAAAAACTGAAATCAGTTACTGATATCCATGCACTACATGTCGGTCAGACTTTGAAAGTGAAAGTGGGTACTAGTTTGATGGACGCATCTGTGCTGGAAATTGCAAAAGATGGGGTCAGAGTTCAGTTGCCAACAGGAATGGCAATGATTGTGCGCGCGGAACACTTAAAGTTCTGATACGGAGGTCGATCAGGTCATGAACAAACTTTTAAAAGTTGCATTAGTTGTAAGTGTAGCCACTTTTGGTAGTGCAATGGCTAATCCTCAAGCAGTGACTCCGGTCACTGCTGTTCAGTTACCTGCCTTAAAACAGGATACTCAACATGGCACAGTAAGCGAAAGGGTGACATCGAGATTTACTCGTTCTCATTATCGCCAATTTGATTTGGATAATGAGTTTTCTGGGAAAATTTTTGATCGCTATCTGAATATGTTGGATTACGGTCATAATGTTTTACTTCAATCTGATGTCGACGAATATGCAAAAGATAAAGCTAAGGTCGGTGAATGGCTTGAAGAGGGAAAACTGGATAAGTTTTATGACCTGTACAACCTCTCACAACAAAGGCGTCTAGAGCGTTTCGAATATGCGCTAGCACGTCTTGACCAACCAATGAATTTTGATGCGAATGACTCTATCGACGTTGATCGCTCTAAAATGCCTTGGCCAAAAGATAAGCAAGAATTAGATAAGCTGTGGGATCAAAAAGTTAGATATGACTGGCTGAACCTTAAGCTATCGGGCAAAGATGACAAAGAGATCAAAGAAAAACTGACCAAGCGATATAATTTTGCATTGAAGCGCTTGACGCAAGGGCAAAGTGAAGATGTTTTTCAATTGATCGTGAATTCATTTGCGCGTGAAATCGATCCACATACTAGCTACCTTTCACCGAGAAATACTGAGCAATTTAACTCTCAAATGAGTTTATCGCTTGAAGGGATTGGTGCTGTTTTGCAGCAAGATGATGAAAATACTGTTATTAATTCGTTAGTTGCTGGTGGGCCTGCGGCAAAAAGTAAAGAGTTAAAAGTTGGCGATAAAATTATTGGTGTTGGTCAAATAGATAAGCCAATGGTTGATGTTGTCGGCTGGCGACTTGATGATGTGGTTGCACTCATCAAAGGACCTAAAGGTAGCAAAGTTCGTTTAGAAGTGGTGTCAGATACTAAAGGTGCTAAACCACATACTGTGACTATCCTGCGTGAGCAAATTCGCTTAGAAGATAGGGCTGCTAAGTTGACGATTAAAAACGTCGGCAAAGAAAAAGTTGCGGTACTTGATATCCCAAGTTTTTATGTAGGTTTAACCAATGATGTCAAAACACAACTTCAGAAACTAGCAAAAGACAATGTTTCTGCACTGGTCATTGACCTTAGAGGTAATGGTGGTGGTGCATTAACAGAAGCGGTTTCATTATCTGGCTTATTTATTCCGAAAGGTCCAGTTGTTCAAGTTCGCGATAATAATGGGCAAGTTCGTCAAGATATTGATGATGATGATGTAATCTACTACAAAGGGCCGTTGGTTGTGCTTGTCGACCGTTTTAGTGCATCCGCTTCTGAAATTTTCGCTGCTGCGATGCAAGACTACGGGCGAGCTTTAATTGTTGGTGAACCGACCTTTGGTAAAGGAACGGTTCAACAACATAGAAGCTTAAGCCGAGTGTATGACCAAATGCTTAAGCCTGATTGGCCATCGTTAGGCTCGGTTCAATATACTATCCAAAAATTTTATCGTGTTGACGGTGGGAGTACACAACGCAAAGGTGTGACACCTGATGTTATTATGCCAACAGGTCAAGACCCTGCTGAAACCGGTGAGAGCTTTGAAGATAATGCATTGCCATGGGATAGCATTCCACCAGCAAACTACAATAAAGCGGGTGACGTGGCGGCTGATTTGTCAGAATTAAAAGCTAAACATGATGCGCGTATTAGCCAAGATACTGAATTTAAGTATATTGGTGAAGATATTGCGCGCTATAAAGCGAATAAAGATAAAAAGAATCTGATTTCGTTGAATTATGCTGAACGCTTGAAAGAAGACAATGAAATTGAAGCCACAAAACTGAAACGTGTAAATGAGCGTAATGCTAAAGAAGGTAAGCCATTATTGAAATCTATCGATGACTTACCTAAGGATTACGAAGGGCCAGACCCATATTTAGATGAAACAGTTAAAATGGCAATTGACCTTGCGCATCCTGAAACAAATTTATTGCCCAATAAAAAATAAATTGGTTAAACAATAAATTAAGATAAGGGCCAGTAATTACTGGCCTTTTTCATAAAATGTGTAAAGTTATGTTAATTTTTGGTTTTTTTTTGTTAATCCACTTGAAAAAATACAAAAAAGCTCTATTTATCATATGTGTTATAAAATGCTGTCTGCAAGATGCTGATATAAGTCAGAGCACTCTAACGACTAGGTGTTAAATTTTGACAGCTTGTCGTCGCGCTAAGCTTTAATGCCAGAATGGCAGCAGAATTACCGCAAGGCATGCGGGATTTTAAGCCTGTAGAGATGAGGTTGTTAATTTTCTCTGTGAAGCAGGAAATCCATGAAAGCGAGTAAGACCTAGGTCTACATGCTATAGGAATCCTAGCCTACTCGGCGCAGAAGGATGCCAAACAATAAATCTTTCGTGATGTTTATTTTTACCAAGGGACCTAAAAAATATGATGCGAATTGCCTTATTCTTACTCACAAACTTAGCTGTTATGTTTGTGTTTGGGATAATATTAAGCTTAACAGGAATTAGAGGAAGCAGCGTTCAAGGCTTGATGATCATGGCTGGCCTGTTTGGTTTTGGTGGTGCATTTATTTCACTGCTAATGTCAAAATGGATGGCATTAAAATCAGTTGGTGGTGAGGTTATCGAATCACCACGTAATGAAGCAGAGCAATGGTTAGTGAATACGGTTAGCCGTCAGGCTCAACAGGTTGGTATACAAATGCCTCAAGTGGCAATTTACCATGCTCCAGACATCAATGCATTTGCGACAGGTGCACGACGTGATGCATCGTTAGTTGCTGTGAGTACTGGTTTGTTAGAAAACATGAGCCGTGATGAAGCAGAAGCTGTTATCGCTCATGAGATAAGCCATATTGCAAATGGTGATATGGTTACTATGACCTTGCTCCAAGGTGTCGTGAATACCTTTGTTATTTTTATTTCACGCATTATTGCCCAGTTTGTTTCTGGTTTTATGTCAAATAACAATGATGAAAGTGAAAGTAGTAACGGTAACCCAATGGTTTACTTTGCAGTGTCGATGGTATTAGAAATCGTATTTGGTATTTTAGCGAGTATTATCACGATGTGGTTCTCTCGTCATCGTGAATTCCATGCAGATGCAGGTTCAGCAAAACTTGTGGGTAAAGAAAAAATGATTGCTGCATTACAACGTTTGAAAACTAGCTATGAACCACAAGAAGAAGGCCGTTTGATGGCATTTTGTATTAATGGACGTGGCAAAGCTTTCAGCGAATTATTCCTTTCGCATCCTCCATTGGATAAGCGTATCGAAGCATTACGTGCTGGTGATTATTTAAAGTAGTGATTAACATCACCACTTAATGGTATTGATTGAATTCAGACCCATGGCGAATACATTTTCACCATGGGTTTTTTGTTTAGTAAATTAACATAGTAATTCAATTTTTATGTTCTCCTGAGTAGATTTATTATAACAACGGCGATTTAAAACCCTAACTATAGTAATAGTGCTGAATAAATAGTGAATATTTTAATCACTGATCATTATAATATGTTAGTAATTGAAATAATGGTCAGAATAATATTAACCCGATAATTTATCTCATCTCAAAAATGACATCCCTCTTAAGTCAAATAATGAAGTTATTTTTAGGCTTGAAATAGACAAATAGGCTATTATGGATATCAGAGAAAATACGAAAAAAAGCCTAACAATTAATAAGGAGTTAAAATGGATATACTTGTAAAAACGCTTATTTTTGGTAATGATTTTGCAACAGTAGAAAACCCTGCACGTTTAGTGCCATTTAAATTTGAAATTTACCAGTCCCCTAATGGATATTACCATCGAATGTATAAAGAAGTTGGTATGTCAGGTGCAAACGTGGGGCAATTGTTTAAGGTATGGGCTTTTGAAGAACAAAAAGCACATGAAAAACAATCAGGTGAAATATCATTAGATGGTTATATTCAGCATTGCCAAGACATCTATGATGGGAAAGTAAAAGCTTAAGGACTGTTGGCCTTTAACGGTCGATTTTTATCCGAATTAAAAGTCTTTTGAGTGAGGCGAGTGGCTTGGTGTCTAGTGAACTAGACCGGAGCCTCTCAACATAACGAAAAATCACGTTTGCTCGAACCTAAAAAGTGCGTTTATTTGCGTTTAGGTTTGCGGCAGTGTTTTTTTGATGGACAGTATATTTGGCATGGTGAAATTGCGGTTATTTTAATTATTTAACGCAATAAAAATAATCAGCAAAGCTCAGCCGCTTCTAGCATCTAAAAAAAGCCCCCTTCATATAAATCTGAAGGGGGAGCTAAATGAATAAAGAATGGTTTAATTCGAGATCAAAGATAAGTTATTTCGATAAATGATATTTAGTTATTTGTGCAGTTTAATTATTAATTAGTTGCAAAATCTTTTAAATAGCATTTATCGTTAAAATATTCTATTGGCGAAAGCCTGCCTTTATTTGATCTAACGTATTCCTATAAGTTTCGGCTTGCTTCTCATCTTCCATTAATGCGATTTCGCGCTCCATCTTAATCAAGATTTTGCCTGCATCCGCTTGACCAATTGCTTTTAACATATGCGCGAGTATGTTTTTTATGCAGGTAACTTCTTCTGCCAGTACGTTAACATCCGGCTGGGTGGGAAAATGTGTTTTCATTAAAAATTCCTTTAAAGATTAATTTGCTTGCTAATATTATAACATGGAAAAAATTATCGGTGTACGCCTTAACATAATGGCTCAATATGCGTTATTCATTTTTTGAACAAAATATTACTATCAATATAATTTAAGCTGTACAGTATGTGTTACCGATCTGTAACGAAGTTCAGCTATCAAGATCACTCATTGGTAATGCCGATGAAAATTTATATCTAGGGATAGATCATCTTACCGCTTACATGCACTCGAATTATTTTATGTATAGTATGGAAATTTTAAGAAGGTTAAATATGTTAACTTCAATAGAAAAACAATGGTTAGTGCAGCAATTTCCCACTCTAGTACAACCTAGACCGGAAGAGAGTCATAAAGGTACTTTCGGTACTCTGAATATCATTGGTGGAAGTGCTGGTATGAGCGGTTCTTGTGTGCTTGCTGGAATAGCGGCGTTAAAAAGTGGTTGCGGGAAAGTCGTTATTGGTTTTAATCAAAATTCACTAATGTTGAATTTAATTGAGCAAGCACCTGAATTGATCTTAAGGCAAGCACAATCATTAATGGGTGATGAAAAACCAACTGCTTGGGTGATAGGCTGTGGATTGGGAATATCTTCTGTTGCAAAAGCATTAATGACTGAAATTATGTTGCCTATTGAACAAGAGCAGCGAGTGTTAATTGATGCAGATGGGCTTAACATATTGAGTCAAATGCCCGTTGCCAAAAAACTAACATCAAGAACTGTCCTAACACCACACCCTAAAGAAGCATCAAGATTATTACAAATCAGCGTTTCTGATATTCAAGCTGATAGGCCTTTTGCTGCTAAGCGTTTAAGTGAACGTTACGGTTGTTGGGTTGTTCTTAAAGGCCATCAGACAATTATTAGCAATCCTGATGGACAAATATGGCGTAACGAAACAGGCAACAGTGGGTTAGCGACTGCTGGCAGCGGTGATGTGCTATCCGGGATCATTGGTAGCCTATTGGCGCAAGATCTTCCTATAGAGGAGGCTATACGTGGTGGTGTATGGTTGCACGGTAAGGCCGCAGAAATTTTAGCAAAAAGAGGTATTGGCCCAATAGGATTAACTGCGCATGAAATTATAGATGAAGTAAGAATGATAAGAAATTTATCTATTATTTATTGATGAACGCCGATTGACTCACTTTAAATTCACGAGAAAAACGTGATACAATTCACATAAATATTTATCTAAATTTTACCAAAATAACAGCTTCCATTCAGTATTAACTCAACTCTTTTTATTTTTTGTGTCGCAGTTATTTTGCGATAGTGTGAGTTTTTGCTGTTACAAGTAAAGGCGTAACTAAAAACAATGACACAGGTTTCTAGAAAAACAGCGTGGATTAGAGTTGTGGCATTAGCGGTAGCTGCATTTGTGTTCAATACGACAGAGTTTGTTCCCGTCGCACTGCTTAGTGATATTGCAGAAAGTTTTGATATGACGGTTGCACATACTGGGTTGATGATTACCATTTATGCTTGGGTTGTCGCTCTAATGTCATTACCATTGATGCTTCTAACGGGTAAGATTGAACGCCGAAAACTATTGGTATTCCTATTTATTATTTTTATTCTTAGCCATATTCTCTCAGGCTTTGCTTGGGATTTTAATGTCTTGATTGTGGCTCGGGTCGGTGTTGCATTATCTCATGCGGTATTTTGGTCAATAACTGCTGCATTGGCTATTCGAGTCGCTCCACATGGCAAAAAAGCACAAGCGTTAGGTTTATTAGCTACGGGGACTGCGTTAGCCACTGTTTTAGGTTTACCTATTGGTCGAGTGATTGGTCAATTTCTTGGTTGGCGTGTGACCTTTTTATGTATTGGTGGAATCGCGTTATTCACAATGATTGCTTTAATTCGATTCTTACCTAAATTACCAAGTGAACATTCTGGGTCGTTAAAAAGTTTACCAGTCATTCTGAAACGACCTGCGTTAGTTGGTTTATTTGTTTTAACTGTCATTGTCGTAACAGCACATTTTGCAGCTTATAGTTATATTGAACCATTTGTGCGCGAAATAGCACTGCAAAGTCAAAACTTCGCAACGTTGCTGTTATTGATATTTGGTATAGCAGGAATTTTCGGAAGCGTTATTTTTAGTCGTTACAGCGGTAAATATGCTTTATCATTCTTACCTATAGCTATTGCAGTTTTGACAGTCTGCTTGTTGTTATTGATGCCTGTTGGTGATCATCTCGGTTCACTTATCACACTTTGTGTGTTCTGGGGAATGGCGATCATGTGTGTTGGCCTTGGTATGCAGGTTAAAGTTATTGATTTATCGCCAGATGCGACAGACCTTTCGATGTCAATTTATTCAGGTATATTTAACCTTGGAATTGGTGGTGGTGCTTTGTTAGGAAACCAGGTTATTGTTCACATGGGTATGACTAACATTGGCTATGTAGGTGCATTATTTGGCCTCGCTTCACTAATTTGGTGTATTTTTATTTATAGAAAATATAAGACATCGTTCAGTGATAAGTTACAAACAACGCCAATGATGCATTAATTTTGTTTGGTTGGATTTGAAAACCCTGCAATGATAACAAAAGCATTGCAGGGTTTTTTATTAACGGCGAAGTTTAGTGGTTGATAAGTCCACTAAATTTCTTGGAATTATAATTATTTCAGTTGCTAAGGTTAATCAATGAAAGGACTGGGTTTTTTATTGATGTCAATTGTCGCGGAGGTTATTGCGACCACGACATTAAAAGCATCAGATGGGCTTAGCCGTTTTTGGCCATCACTGGTTGTGGTAATTGGTTATGCTGTTTCATTTTGGGGGCTATCACAAGTCGTCAAAGTCATGCCTTTAGGGATTGCTTATGCCATCTGGTCAGGTTTAGGTATTGTACTTGTTTCAGTTGCAGCAATATTTATTTATCAGCAGAAACTCGATTTACCTGCAATTATTGGTATGCTATTAATTATCGTAGGGGTATTAGTCATCAATCTGTTTTCGAAAAGTGGCACTCACTGATCTATGTGGCAGAAGCAGATATAAATGGGGAATTACATGAGTAAAAAAATCAGTTTTCTGCTTAAGTCTACTTTTTTGAATGGGATATTTGGTAGTGCAGTACTTGTTTTAGTTGGCTGTGGAAGCTCAGAGACAATGAAAATGACTCAAGCTGATTACTCCGCATCTCAATACGCTCAGCAAGTTGTGAATTTAGGTCCAGGCGTTCAAGAAGCATGTGTTTCTGCTGGTGGCTTACCCGCAATGAACTTAGAGCTTAATGGTGGGCAAACAGCAGTTTGCCAGTTCGCAAATGGCAAACGTTGCGCTGCAGAGCTTATTCGTAGTGGTGCATGTATTTAATAAATCATATTTAAATAAAAAGCCCACCATTATATTGGTAGGCTTAAAGTATCGAACAAGATTTAAAAATTGGTTTTGGCTCGATTCTATATTTTTTTATGGGAAGGGAAGAACTGGCTGATTACCACAATAATTGCAACTATAATGTAAGCGGCATAAATGCCAATTAACCATTGAGGCATATCTAATCCTAAGAACTCCCATTGCCTAGCTGCACAGTCACCAGAAGCTACAAATACAGCAGGCACCCATTCATTTAATGGTAACCATTCAGGGAAATTAACAAAGAAATCACATGAAGCAAAAGGTGATGGATAGAGTTGCAGCATGGTATGTTCCCAAGCAAGCTCTAAGCCGCGCCATGCGGCGTATATCCAGATAAAAATTGCTATCCAACGGATAACGACATTACGAGGTGCTATGACGCCTACCAAGCCAGCAGCCATAATCCCCAAAAGAGCAACGCGCTCATAAATACACATGACACACGGTTGAAGCTTCATAACATGCTGAAAGTAGAGCGCAGCACATTCAAGTATAAACGCAGTAAAGGCCATTAAAAGCCAAGCGCCTCGTCCTTGTGAGCAGTGGTTAAAGAATCTGAACATACTTTAATTCCCTAAATTAATGGTGCGCATATTTTGCGCCTATCTTCTAGACAAAAAAAGGTGTAAACGAATAATTATGTGTTTACGGATAAGGTTTTACTTAACATTACAAATAAATCTCTTTAACTGAGTATTTAAAATATAACTGTTATATATCAAGCCACTTGATAAGCATTCCATTATATAGAGATTGTACGAAATATAGACTTAGTTCAATGGACTGCTTATTGTAGGCGGCCATTGGATGACGTTATGTTTAAGATAAAGTGATCCAACCTAAATTTTCTAACCACTCGGTAACAGGTACTAACCAAAATTCAACACCCAATAACCCAATAACCGTCATTACGATGGTATAAGGAAGCGCCATCCAAACCATGCGTCCATATGAAAGCCGGATTAATGGTGAGAGTGCTGACGTCAATAAAAATAAGAAAGCCGCCTGCCCATTTGGTGTTGCAACTGAAGGAAGGTTCGTCCCTGTATTTATCGCAACAGCTAATAATTCGTATTGATTCTGTGAAATCAATCCATCATTTACCGCTCTCAAAGCTTCGTTGATATAAACAGTTCCAACAAAGACATTATCAGAAACAGCGGAGAGTAGCCCATTGAATAGATAAAACAGCGACAATTGTGATGATTCCGAAGATTGCAATACAAACTGAATGAAAGGAGTAAACAGCTGTTGGTCAATAATTACTGCTACAACAGAAAAGAAAACGGTTAAAAGTGCAGTAAAGGGTAATGCTTCTTCAAAAGCTTTGCCTAGGGCATGTTCTTCGGTGATACCACAAAATGCAGTTGCTAAAATGATCACAGATAAACCAATAATACCAACTTCTGCAAGGTGAAAAGCGAGTGCGAAAATTAGCCAAATACCAATAATGGCTTGAATAATAAGTTGTGCTTTATCTCTTTGTGTTCTTTTAGCGCGATTTTTATTGTCATGCTCAATAAGTACTTGGCGAACAGTTTCGGGTAATTCAGTCCCATAACCAAATAATTTAAATTTTTCTAGTAAATAACAGACTAAAAACCCACCGACAAAAACGGGTAAAGTAACAGGTGCCATTCGAATAAAGAAAGTAACAAAATCCCAATTAACATGTTTTGCAATGATTAAATTTTGTGGTTCACCAACCATGGTCATAACACCACCTAATGCAGTTCCAACACCTGCATGCATCATTAAACTACGCAAAAATGATCTAAATTGTTCTAGTGTCTGTTTTTTTTCTGCGCTATCAATAAAGCTATCATTCAGTAAATCAGTATTATTTCGTTGGTTTGATGCATACTGATGGTAAATAGAATAGAACCCAACGGAGACACTGATTACAACGGCAATAACTGTTAATGCATCTAAAAATGCAGATAAAAAAGCGCTTGCTAAGCAAAAAGCCAATGCCAATGCTCGTTTAGAGTGAACTGATAGTAAGAGTTTAGTGAAAACAAACAGCAACAGCTGTTTCATAAAATAGATACCCGCCACCATAA
This sequence comes from Providencia burhodogranariea DSM 19968, assembly GCF_000314855.2. GTDB lineage: Bacteria > Pseudomonadota > Gammaproteobacteria > Enterobacterales > Enterobacteriaceae > Providencia > Providencia burhodogranariea. Next base: position 1,130,489 of record NZ_KB233222.1, read on the forward strand.
AAATTAATAGCAGGATCACTTCTAAATTATTACTGATTTCATGGGATATCTGTGCTGGCGTTGTCATTCCAATAATAACAGCTTCAATTGCTAAAAGCCCACCGGGCTGTAGCGGATAGCACTTGAGCGCCATTGCAAGTGTAAAAATAAATTCAATGACCAGCAACCACCCTGCAATGAATGGGCTTATAAAATAAAAAACAAGCGGATTGATGATGAGAAATATAATAATTGCGAGCTTATACCAATCAGGCGAATTACCTAGAAAATTTTTTAAAAATGCTCTTTTTAAACTGAAATCCATTATGGTTTTTTCTCCTCTTACTGGATGTGTAGTGCAGTAATTTTATATGGTACGCTTCTCTTACTCATAAATTAAGCCCGATCATCAATTGATAATATGTTAATTATATGAGAGTTTTATGATTAGCCTCACTGTTTAAATTGAGCCTAACTATCTCAACTTATGACAATCTGGTATGATTTCTATAATAATCCGTCTTAAAATCTTTGGAATAATAAAAATATGGTCATAAAAGCTCAAAGTCCTGCAGGTTTTGCGGAAGAGTATATTATTGAAAGCATCTGGAACAACCGCTTTCCACCGGGGTCTATTTTACCAGCTGAACGTGAGCTTTCAGAATTAATTGGTGTAACTCGCACCACACTTCGTGAAGTGCTCCAACGCTTAGCTAGAGATGGTTGGTTAACCATTCAACATGGGAAACCAACAAAAGTAAATAATTATTGGGAGACATCAGGTCTTAATATTTTAGAGACATTAGCTAGATTAGATCATGACCGTGTACCACAACTTATTGATAATTTATTGGCAGTTCGTACCAATATAGCCGCTATTTTTATCCGCACGGCATTTCGTCAAAATCCTGAAAAATCAATCGAAGTATTAGGTGAACGCGACAAAGTAGATGACAACGCGGATGCATTTAGTGTACTCGATTATAATATTTTTCGTGGGTTAGCATTTGCATCAGGTAATCCTATTTATGGCTTAATTATTAATGGACTTAAAGGGTTATATACCCGAGTTGGACGCTATTATTTTTCTAATCCTGAAGCTAGGCGTCTTGCGCTCAATTTTTATCAACAATTGTCAAACTTATGCCGTGAACAAGCATATGACCGTATTATGGAATGCGTTAGAAATTACGGAAAAGAGAGTGGATTAATTTGGCACAGTATGCAAGGCAATATGCCTAATGACCTTGCACACATTCGTTAGATAAAATCGATATCGAGCTAAAAATGAAAAGCAGCCCGCTACTTGTAGTGGGTTGCTTTTTTTAATGTAATCTATCCTAAACGTAGCAAAGACAAGTATTTAGGGATAGGTATTTAGTAGGCACAATGATGGATAATCCTTCTTACTACTTTGAGTAAAACCTTTCTCGCGATAGATAATTGCAATTTTCTATGTAACCAATTGAATTATAAATTACTTTTATAATCTCAAAATCATTGTTTCAAAAAAACATCTTTAATATTTCTTCATATGATAAACAATCAACAATGAAAACTATTGTATTTGGTATTTAATTATAATTATTGATAGTCGAATTGTTTGAATATTCCCTATAATGTGACTATAAATTTTACAGAAATATGATGCGTAAAAATGAGCTAAAAATAGTATCGCAATATAATATTTCATCTGGAAAGAATATAATTCTGAATTTTAAATTTTCTTATAAATATGTAATGCAGTAATTTTGGATATGCAATTGATACTTAAGTGAAAATAAAATGCCAGTAAAAGTTGGTAAAGTTGGTAGTGGAATAAAGTGTTGTAATGTCATTGTCATTTAAAGGTCTATGGATTTATCCTCTTTATTGTTAAAAATGTTAATTAACTGTATTGGAAAATAACATCTAGAATATTATTCTAATTGTGAACATTTATTCAGTGGGTAGGAGGTATAAATGAAAATTTTAGTATTAGGAGCCGGTGTCATTGGTGTTACAACAGCTTGGTATCTTGCTCAAGAAGGCCATGAAGTTATTGTATTAGATAGACAAATGAGTGTGGCAGAAGAAACAAGTGCTGGAAACGCAGGGCAAATATCACCAGGATATGCCACACCTTGGGGAGCTCCAGGTATCCCACTTAAGGCGATTAAATGGATGTTCGAAAAACATGCTCCGTTAGCGATTAGGCCGGATGGAACGTCATTCCAATTACGTTGGATGTGGCAAATGCTAAAAAATTGCAATACTCAACATTACGCGATGAATAAAAGTCGTATGGTGCGCATTGCGGAATATAGCCGTGATTGCATTCGCCAGTTACGCGCAGATACGGGGATTGAGTATGAAGAACGTCAAGGTGGAACATTACAGCTATTTAGAACAGCAAAGCAGTTTGATAATGCAGCTAATGATATTGCGGTTTTAAAACATGAAGGTGTACCTTATGAGCTTTTAACAGCAAATGAACTTACCAAGGTTGAGCCTGCTTTAGAATTTGTTAAAGGTAAGCTAACAGGGGGGCTTCATTTGCCTAATGATGAAACTGGTGATTGTCAAAAATTCACCAAAAAATTAGCTAAAATGGCAGAAGATCTCGGTGTTAAATTTCAATTTGGCCAAACCATCGAGCAAATTTTAACTGAAGGTAATGTTGTTAGTGGTATCAGATGTGATGGTGAAATACTGAAAGCTGATCGTTATGTTGTCGCAATGGGTTCTTATTCCACCACATTGTTACAAAACATGGTAAAAATACCGGTTTATCCATTGAAAGGTTATTCTCTGACGATGCCTATCATTGATGCACAACGAGCCCCCACATCAACTGTATTGGATGAAACATATAAAATTGCCGTGACGCGTTTTGATGAGCGAATCAGAGTAGGGGGAATGGCTGAAGTTGTTGGTTTTAATTTAAATATAGTAAAAAAACGTTGTGAAACATTAAAAATGGTAGTGCAAGATCTCTACCATGGTGGCGGTGATATATCTCAAGCTACTTTTTGGACAGGTTTGAGGCCAATGACACCTGATGGCACTCCAATCGTAGGGCCAACAGTATATAAAAATTTATATTTAAATACAGGCCACGGTACATTAGGCTGGACAATGGCCTGTGGCTCAGGGAAGTTATTGTCCGACCTTATTTCTGGTAAAACCCCAGAAATTGCATCGAATGATTTATCGGTCTTTAGATATATTGATGGTTTCAACACGAAATTAGTCTCTAATGATGATTTATTACCTGCGAACTGAGCTATTAGGGCGAGAATAAATTGAAATATATCCAATACAATTAGGTGGTAGACAGTTTTAATCGCAACTTAAAATATGACGAGTATAGAGTAAAAAAAGAATAAGGAATCAGTATGCCACGTCCGATTAGTGCGGTCATTCATCTGCAAAATTTTCACCATAACTTGTCTATAGTTCGTGAACATGTAGGCTTATCGAAAATATGGTCAGTCATGAAAGCTGACGCTTATGGCCACGGTATCGAACAAGTTTGGCAAGCATTAGCAGAAACGGATGGTTTTGCTGTTTTAGATTTACATGAGGCCATTTTATTGCGTGAACGCGGTTGGCAAGGACCAATATTATTATTAGAAGGTTTTTTTCAACCTGAAGATCTTGATATTATTATTCAATATCAACTAACTACAGCTCTACATAGTACTTGGCAGCTTGATGCTATTGATAAAATGAAATCTAACTCGACTATTCCAGTATATGTGAAATTAAACAGTGGAATGAACCGGCTTGGTTTTAAATCATGTGAATATGCCCAAGTAATCACAAGATTAAAATCGATGCCTAATATTAATGCTATAACGTTAATGACTCATTTTGCTAATTCGGACATAGCAATGGGTACTGATGTGCCACATCAAATGTTCAAACAGTTTATTGATGGTTCTTTGCCGCTCTGTGCGGCTAATTCTGGAGCAACACTTTGGTGTCCGGAAACGCATTATGATTGGGTTCGCTCAGGAGTGATCCTCTACGGAGCATCTCCAAGTGGTAAATGGCGTGATATTGCAAATAAAAATTTAAAAGCCACGATGACATTGCAATCACAAATCATTGCAATTCATGATATTAAAGCTAATGAATCTATAGGTTATGGGAGCAAGTTCACGGCGAGCAAATCAATGAGGATCGCAACAGTTGCTTGCGGTTACGCAGATGGTTACCCACGGCATGCTCCAACAGGAACGCCTGTATGGTTAAACGGTGTCCGGTGCGCATTGTTAGGTACAGTATCGATGGATATGTTAACAATTGATATTAGTGGAATCCCAATTGTGGAAATTGGCGATATTGTTGAACTTTGGGGGCAAAATTTACCGATTGATGATGTTGCAGAAGTGGCAGGAACGATTGGTTATGAACTAATGTGTGCGTTAGCAAAAAGAGTCCCTGTTTTGTACGAAAATAATTAATAGTAGCCAAACATTACACTTCGAGTTTAATAGCGTATGATATTAGTAATTAAATATATTTAGCTAACTAAGTAATCTTGTTTTTATAATAACCAAAATATTTGCGCTTACTACCTAGCTAGTTACAAATTGAATTATTTTAGTTGAAAACGAATAATGGACAAGATTAATAATTTAGCTAAAAATGTGTTTTGCTCTGCTAGCATTTTGGCTAAAGTTAACATCAATGTATGATGCGCTTTAATAATCAACCTTCTAATATTTTAGGTTTTATATGTCTAAAACAATTAAATTAACATCACTTGCTGTTGCATTAGGTATGTTATCTTCAGCTGCGGTTGCTGGTACATGGTCTGTAGGTGGTTCCGTATTGGCACAGTCAACACCTTATAAAGGTATAAAATCTAAAGACTATGTCACTCCACTTCCTATTGTAAACTATGATAGTGAAGATTTTTATTTCCATACCTTAGCCGCAGGTTACTATTTATGGAATGATAAAGTGGATCAGTTGTCAGTTGATGCATATTATTACCCTCAATATTTCCGTCCAAAAGATAACGACGACCGTGATATGCGTCAATTAGACAGACGCCGCGATACAGTTATGGGTGGCTTTACTTATAGACATGTAGCCGATTGGGGTACAATCAGGGCTGTAGCGTCTGGTGATATGTTGGGGATCAGTAAAGGATTACGTGGAGAATTAGCATACCTTTATGGTTTCCACGGTGATAAATGGTCCTTAGTACCAGGTATCGGTATTAAATGGGATAGTGAAAACCAAAACCGTTATGAATTTGGCGTCTCGTCAAAAGAGTCCCGTAATAGTGGTTTAGCTCGTTACCGCCCAGGTGATAGCTGGACTCCTTACCTTGAATTGAGTGGTAATTATAAGTTCACGGATAATTGGAGTGCGTTTGCAATGGGCCGTGTTGATCGCCTACCAAGCGAAGTTAAAGATAGCCCAATGGTTAACAAATCTGTTTCAGCTATCCTTTGGAGTGGTGTGACTTACACCTTCTAATTGCTCAATAAATCGAATGTTATAACAATCCCAAAAGTAGAATTTTACTTTTGGGATTTTTTATCGTCATTAGTTAATCTTGTGGTTTGTTGTCGCGAGTCATCATTACTAAAGATAAGCGTGAAGGGTTCTGATTTTCACTTTTCATTGGTTTATTAATACTTGCTGTTTCAACGCAGACCATTTGTTTATAACCATTATTAGGCATATCTTGCATACTACATGAGAGTTCTGCCCATGGATTCCAGCAAACTACATCTGAATTATGATAATGGTGTATTTCAATGGTACGTGACCAGCCATCATCACGGATCAAGCTATATTCTTCAGACTCAGAATAAATTCTATCCGTATGACTGTTAATTTTTAGTGGTGAATTAGCATAGACCTCTTTATCGCTTATTTTATCTAGATAATGGCCACCTAACCCATAAATGGTAGTTTTATGGATATCACTAATATTAAGATAAGTGTGCATTGCCGCCGTAGTTTCAAAATCACCGTAACTTTCTAATTCTATTTCACAAGTTTCACCAAGCTTCATTCGAAGGATCAATGTGAATTCATGAGGCCACAATTTGCGAGTATATTCTGTATCTGTGAGGGTGAAGGTGAGAATAACGCCATCTTCATGTTCATTATGCGCAGTAAATTGCCAAGGTAAAATACGAGCAAAACCATGACTAGGGCTGCCAGCAGGACCAAACCAAGGCCAACATATGGGAATACCTCCACGGATTGCTGTACCTGTTTTAAAGGCACTTTCGCTACTTAGCCAAATACAAGGTTTTTGCCCACAAGGTTGCCAATCGATTAAGTGGGCACCTTGAATACTGACTGCACCACGAACTTTTGGGTGAGAGATGATAATTAAGGGCAGTTCACCCAATTGGCGCTGACTAATATAAGCCGAAAGCTGCTTAATGACCGGTAGAGCAAAAAGTTTATCGTGCATAGTTATTTGCCTATGATTATGGAACATAGATAACAAACAGATTAGCAAAACTGGAGAACATAATACACCGTATCTACAACGACACTCATAATTGATATATACAGATTATACTTCCAATTGCATAGCTTGTGTTGTCAATGAAGTTACAGTACCAAACCAGTCTGAATGATAATGTGATCTTGAGCATAGGAAAATTCTAGCTATTACTTGTATATGCTCTTTACGTTTCAAATTATCAATAATTAGCTCCAATTTAAAGGATCACAGAGTTTGTTGTCGTGCTCAGTATAATATTAATGGTAGCGCAGGTATTGTTTGAATTAACTGTTGTGTACACCAAATAATTCAACAAAAACAAAAGAGCCGCCATGAGGCGGCTCAAATTAACCTTTATGCGTTACAACTCTTATTTAGAGATGTGAGCGACTAGGTCGAGAACTTTATTTGAATAGCCAGTTTCGTTGTCATACCAAGAAACCAGTTTCACAAAGTTGTCATTCAGAGCGATACCTGCTTTAGCATCGAATACTGAAGTTAGTTTTTCGCCATTAAAGTCAGTTGATACAACGTCATCTTCGGTGTAACCCAGAACGCCTTTTAGTTCACCAGCTGCGGCATCTTTAATTGCATCACAGATTTGAGCATAAGTTGCTGGTTTTTCTAAACGTACTGTTAAGTCAACGACAGAAACGTTAGGAGTAGGAACACGGAAAGACATACCAGTTAATTTGCCATTTAGCTCAGGAATAACTTTACCTACAGCTTTAGCAGCACCAGTTGAAGATGGAATGATGTTTTGAGAAGCACCACGACCACCACGCCAGTCTTTATGAGAAGGACCATCAACAGTTTTCTGAGTTGCAGTTGTTGCGTGAACAGTTGTCATCAAGCCTTCAACGATACCAAATTTGTCGTTGATAACTTTAGCCAGAGGTGCCAAGCAGTTTGTAGTACAAGAAGCGTTGGAAACGATTTCTTGGCCTGCGTAGCTCTTATGGTTAACACCCATAACAAACATAGGGGTGTCATCTTTAGAAGGGCCAGTCAGAACAACTTTTTTAGCACCAGCTTGGATGTGTTTACGTGCAGTTTCATCAGTTAAGAAGATACCTGTTGCTTCTGCAACAACGTCAACACCGACTTCATTCCATTTCAGGTTTGCAGGATCTTTTTCTGCAGTAACGCGAATTTTTTTGCCATTTACAACTAGGTGACCATCTTTAACTTCAACAGTACCGTTGAAACGACCGTGAGTAGAGTCATATTTCAGCATGTAAGCCATATACTCTGCATCGAGCAGGTCGTTGATAGCAACGATTTCGACATCAGAACGCTCTTGTGCAGCACGGAAAACGATACGGCCAATACGACCAAAACCATTAATACCTACTTTGATAGTCATAGTATTTCCACCAGCTATTTATTCGTGAATTAAGTTGTAGTTAAAGTTACCAAAACCTTGCCAGCCGTCAAGCGGAATCGTGTCAATAATTGAAAAAAATCAATTTTAAAAGCACTAATTGTTTACTTGTCAGCCACTTTGGCGGCAAATCTATCCGCACGTATTATCGGGATTGTGCGGAATAAAGAAACCTTCCATCAGTGATATATGTGAAACTCGTCACAAATCAAAACGGAAAGCATCATGTTAATTAGTTTAGAATATCTTTATAAAAAATGTTGTTAATTTTTTGTTGTTTCAAACAAGTGTATTATTTATGCAATATCGCTAATTTATCTAAACATTTGGGTTTTATATGTCAGAAAAAAGTAAGCAACCAATTGATATCTCTAAGTTAAGCGAGATTCAGCAATATGTTACTCAGGAAGCCGGAACAGAACGTCCTTTTACAGGGCACTTATTACATAATCGTAAAGACGGTGTATACGAATGTTTGTGTTGCGGTACACCTCTTTTTCTATCGGAAACCAAATTTGATGCGGGGTGTGGTTGGCCAAGCTTTTATCAGCCTGTAACTGAAGATGCGATTAAATTTATTGAAGATTTCACCCACGGAATGCATAGAATTGAAGTGCGCTGCCAAAATTGTAATGCTCATTTAGGTCATGTATTTCCTGATGGGCCTCAACCGACAGGGCAACGTTACTGCATTAATTCAGCATCACTTAGCTTTCTTGATGATGAAACGGGTGCTAAGACCCGTGGATAGTGTGCTGAAGTTTGCTGACAGTTACAAATGAGATTTAGCTATAACGGTTCAGCTAAAGTTTAAACTAATAATAATTTGAATAACGATATTTTCGCTGAATTTTTTAAGGAGCACTGAAGTGAGTATAGAAATAGAACCGGAGCATTTAGAGCAATTACTGTCAGTGATGACACCTGAAATTTATCAGCGTTTAGTTACTGCTGTTGAATTAGGTAAATGGCCGGATGGTGTTGCATTAACACCAGAACAAAAAGAGCATAGCTTACAAATGGTTATGTTATGGCAATCACGGCATAACCATAGTCCAGAGCATATGACGATCGGCACAGATGGGCAAATCATTATGAAAAGTAAACAAGAATTAAAATCAATATTCCAAGGGGAGCTTCTAGCTACCTTGAAGCCACAAAATAAAGATTAAATTACGCTTTAATGAACGCGTCATATAACGAAAAGGGCGTTTGTATAACGCCCTTAATTTAGTGATGAAGTTTAATGCTCTAGCATTACAGCATGAACATGTGGAAGTTTTTTTAATGAGCAGTAAAATTCAGGTAATGTAATTTTTTGTCTCACATTTAATTTTAAATTGACTTCAACGCGTTCTTTTTTGATATCTCGAATATTTAAATTATCAATAATATTACGGTGGCTCTTTAAGTAAGCGATCATGATGGGTAATCCTTCTTCATCATTCAGTAGTAATCTCACCGATAACTTCCCTAATTTTTTATCTTGAGCTTCAAATAGCAATACTTGTGGGCTGATCCAAATAGCAAGAAAAAATAAACAGGTAACAGCCAGCGCGTGTAAATAAAAGCCATTTCCTGATGCGATACCAATTCCAGCAGATGCCCATACAATAGCCGCAGTTGTTAACCCTGAAATAGCATCATCACTGCGGTGCATGATTACACCAGCTCCAAGAAAACCTATACCACTAATGATTTGTGCAGCTAATCGCATAGGGTCACTACGGATATTATCGGAGATCCCTGCGTAATATTCTGCTGATTGAATTGAAACTACAGTGAGTAAGCAACTGGTGACTGATATAATGACACAAGTCGTAAACCCCACTGGTTTTCCTTTCGATTCACGTTCTAGTCCAAGTAGACCGCCTAATATAAAGGCGGTCATAAGTTTGACTAAAACAGGATAGAAAGCATTCATTTTGTTAAAGATATCAATAAAGTTATCCATGAGTAGCTCCAGAATGCTTTATCAACAGTTTTTAGTTAGTGGGCTCTGATTCGTTATATACGGAATTTTTTGTGGTTGAATTCTGAGTTTTTTGTTTTTTGAAAACATCATCTTTAAAGAAAACAATAAAGAAAATAGTTACGACTGCTGCAACGCCTGCAGGGTAATACCAGAAAGATTCCCACTGAGGTAGGGAAGTTGCCCCTTGCTCTGTGACGGTATTATTAAAGATGTAGCCACATACCGTAGAGGCAAAGAGTAATCCGGCACCATTGGAAACGATAAAACGTATTCCCTGGGCTTGTGCGCGTATTTCTGGTTTTGCTTTTCGGTCGACATAAATGTCGCCAGCGGTGAAAAAGAAATCCCAACAAAAGCCTTGAAGTAGCAAGCCAATTACAATAAATGCCGTACTGGTCTCAACAGCGGCAAAGGAAAAGAACATGGAGCGAATTATCCATGATATTGCTCCTAGTAATAGAGTGATCTTGAATCCAAATTTCATTAAGAAAACGGATAAAATAAACATAAACACAATTTCGCAGGCAATCCCAATTTGCATCATGGAGGCGGCGTTATCATAACCTAATGCTTTGATAAAAACGGGAATGTATGCTGAATAAGCTGTTTTAGGGATCATTAAAACAAAAATGCTTAACATTAGAATGGCAAAATAACGGTCTTTAAACAGAGATAGCGCATCGAGACATAATATGTCACGAGCGGAAAATGGTTTGTCTTTTGCTTTTGGTGGTGTATTCGGTAAGGTAAGGCAATAAAGTGCGAGAAAAATCCCTGTTACAGCAGCAATGTACCATGTCATTGTGCTACCTGACATGCCCATTTCACCTAAAAGAAAGCCGATAGCCATAAAACCAAAAGTACCAAATACGCGAATAATAGGGAAATATTTCACACCATTGATGTGTGAAAAGGTAATGCTATTTGACAATGCAGTCGTTGGGTAGAAAAGTAATCCAACGACAAAGATCATAAATAAAGTCATTGGTACATTATGTGACTCGACGAACTGAGGCACACAGAACAGCACCGCAGCGTTAATAATATGCAGGGTTGCCATAACTTTTTGAGAAGAGAAAAAGCGATCTGCGATCATACCAATAAATAATGGTGACAGTATGGTGGCAAGACCCAGTAATGCATAAGCATTACCAATGATGTTTGCCATACCATATGAGCTAAGCACTAATCCCATGGTCATATTCCAAGCACCTTGCATGAAATATTGAACAAACATCATAATAAACAATCGGGAGGTAATATTAAATTTCATTGATATTCCTCCTAATAGGAATTAACAGTTAAGCCATCGAAGGCAACTTGGATGTTATGTTCAGCACAGACAGCGATTAAATCTTCATGAAGTAAACCGGCACTATGTGAGATATGAGAAATAAATGTTTGGCTATTATCATGCATGCAACCTAAATCGGTTAACTTTTGTTTTACAGCGAATACAGTTTCAAGACTCATATGGTTATCAGTTCGGTCATTTCCATTTAAACCATAGGTAGCTTCTAACACAACGATATCCAATGGCCTATCTTCTAACCAATTCCAAGTTAATTCAGGGAACCAGCCTGAATCGTGGCCGTAAAAAATTGATTTACCGTCTTTCTCGATATGATAAACAAAGCAATATTCCCATTTAGCGTGGTTTGCCAGTAGAGGTGTGATTTGGTAACCCTGCCGTTCGACAGTAACGAAAGGCACCAAGCAATGAAATGCAAATCGCTCCTTGCTATAACCGGGAAGTACTTCTACGGCGCCATTAATGGCTCGGTCGTTACCAAAAATATGCAGTGGATGATTTATTTCATAACCATAACCTTCCATTCGGCTATATAGCTCGCCAACGTTGAAATGGTCAGGGTGAGTATGAGTAAATAGTAAACTTTCGATATTGGATGCATTCAATTCATCGCGTAGTAGTTGATGACTAAAAGTCGGAGATAGGTCGATTAACATGAGGTCATCAATGATAGCAGATGAGTGAGTACGAATTTCTTTTCCACCTAGATGCCTAGCTTTCAAACAATGCTGACAACGACAGAAAGGGTTTGGGATCCCTTCTGATGCTGCCGTTCCTAAAAAATGAATTTTCATAGATAGATCCTAATTATTATTTTATGTAGTGTGCTTATTTCCGGTATTGACACGTTCCAATAATAAAATGATTGTGTTTTTTTCATAGCGTTAAAGATCGGATTGGTGATCTTGCTCAAGCTAAATATATATAATCACCTATAAAACATGAGGTTAGTTTGTTTGTTTTGTTTTATTATTTTATTTCATTAATTATTTTTCTATTTTTAATTAAATTATATTAATTGGTACGAGTCAATATGCTGGTGTTACGATTGAGAAAGATTGAGGTTATGATAGTAAAAAATAAAATCAGGAGCTGCTTCATGGCAACAATGAAAGATATTGCGAAGATTGCAGGTGTATCTCACGGAACAGTTTCAAATGTTTTGAATGGGCGTGGGAATGTCAGCGTAGAAAAAATGGAAATAGTTTTAAAGGCGGCAGAGCAAGCTGGATATCGGTTGAATACTCAGGCGCAATTATTACGTTCCAATAGTAGCAATAAAATTGCAGTTGTGTTGCCGCAGTTATTATCGGAAAAATATGCTGTTTTTTTTAATGCATTTCGGCAAACATTTGATGAATTTTCTGATATTAGTTTTGACCTTTTTTTCACGGATGACTTGAAAGCCAATGAACTCGCTGTTTTAAAAAAAATCGCCTCGGGTGGGTATAAGCAGGTCGTTACAGTGAGTTGTTTAGATGATGCAACGATTTATTTTGATACGTTACAATTATCACCAGAAAATATTATTTTTATCTACCGTCGCCCTAATAATGCGAAAGTTTTTTATACTCTCGATTATGACCAAGCAATTAAGGCAATTTTTGGTCAGGTTAATATTGATGAAATTAAAGTTCTGGGTATATTTGCTGATGAATTATGCCATTTAAATAGTCAGGCATTTATTGAGGCTATTGACGCGCAAATTATAAAACATAAAACTCGCATAAAATTAGTTCATTACGATTCCTCTGATGAGGAGAGCTATAAAACAGCATTTGAGTTTTTTTCGCAAACAGTAAAGTTCGATTTTATTATTGCTCAGGATATTGAAAAAGCGTGTTTCTTAACGCAAGCAAGTAACTTCGGTAGTGCGGAGGCTTGTCCTGCAATCTATACATTGACCAGTAATACACCTTTAATGATCGAAGGGCTTTTTTGTTTTCCGGTAAATTATGCGCAGTTGGGTCAGGATGTTGTTAATTATCTTATTGGTAACAATGAATATAACACAACGACTAAAGTTGCTAATCTAGGTAATAAAATATATACGGGTAGCAAACCCGCAAGTCATAACAATGAAGGCAATAAATCATTAAATTTATTAACCTTACCTAGCCCATCTACGACGGCATTACAAAAATTACTCCCTAATTTTTATCGGCAAACTGGGATTCATGTGAATTTAGCCATTCGGCCATTTGATGAAATTTATAATATTCTCAATCAGATTGATGACCATCCATATTATGACCTTATCCGTATTGATGTGGCTTGTTATCCTTGGTTCGCACAAAAGTCATTATTACCATTAAATCAAATAGGACATGGGATAACAGATTTACTGGATAAGTTTACTGAGGAAAAACAAAAGCGTTTTAGTATTGTTAATGGCATTCCCTATGGGATCCCATTTGATGCAAGCGTGCAACTATTATTTTACCGTAAAGACTTATTTGAAGATGCGGTACTCAAACGAATGTACTTTGAATCAACGGGTAAAGAATTACGTCCACCAGTCACTTTTGAAGAGTATGATCGAATTACGCATTTTTTTTATAAACATAAAGAAGTCGCTAACCCAATGCGTCCGGCTGGTGCATCAACGACTATGGGAAGTGCTGGCTTAATCTCTTCTGAATTTTTGTTACGTTATTACGCTGCTGGTGGTCGGTTAGTCGGTTCGAAAACTCAACCAAGGTTACAGCCAGATCTCGCTCAAGCTGTATTAAAAACATATATTGAACAATTACCAATAACAGATTCGCTTAATAGTGAATGGTGGAGTGATTCTATTGCTCATTTTGAGCAAGGTAATTTAGCTATGATTATTGCGTATATGAATTTATTTAATGATGTCGCTCATAGCCCAATGTCACCTAAAATTGATTTTACATCGGTGCCTGGAGGGATCCCTCAAATAGGAGGGGGAGTTATTGGTGTATCACGTCATAGCCAAAAAGGTTTATTAGCAGAACAATTTTATCGGTGGCTTCACTCAAGTGTAATTACAGACCATTTGTTAATGTTGGGTGGTAATAATATTCAGAAAGATTTTATTCACAGCCAAGAAGTCCGCCATCGTTATCCTTGGTTACCGCTTGCTTACGAAGAAATCAATGTGGGAATAAGGGAATCGACTACCCAGAATGGTAATGTATTCAATTTGCGTCGTGCGGAGATCATTATTGGCCAAGGTGTCAGAAATACCATTGATAAAATCATGTCAATTGAAGAAGCTATTGAATATATTAATATTAATCTACAACAGATTGATAATTGATTAAATATTTAATGATTGAGAATATATAGACCTGTGATAAATCCTCTCATAGTACTCATAGTAAAGGAAATGAGAGGATTTAAGCTGGAATTATTTCATTTTGTTTGTTGCCATCAAAATCAAGAAGTATCCTCCTCCTAAAATGGCAACAAAGATACCCGCTGCGATTTGTGTAGGGTAAATCAATGTTTGTCCAAGCCAATCAGCCCAAAGCATCAATGTCGCGCCGATTAATCCCCCGATAAGAAGCTGCTGCTTAGCTTTTTTAGCGCCTAATAGAAAAGCCATATGAGGCGCCACTAATCCAATAAATGCGATAGGCCCAACAGTTGATGTCACCAAAGCACAGAGTAAAGCGACGAGAACTAATAGCATAATATTGGCTTTTTGAGCATGTAACCCACGACCTTGTGCAAAAGAACGGCTCACTGAAAGTAAGACTAACCAGCGGGTTAAACACAAAGTTAGAATACTCAAAACAGTGATGGCAATGGCAAAAATAATAGCTTGTTGGCCGCCAACTCGATAGGTGGAGCCTGATAACCATAGTAGTATGCGATAGCTGCTTAACGTACCTTGTGCGAGAAAGAACTGAACGAAAGCTTCAAGAGTCGCTGTTAAACAGATACCAGTTAAGATTAAGCTAGCTGGGGCATAAGATTGGCGTTTACCAAGCACTAGTAGTAAAGAGAGAACCAGCAAACTACCAATAAGTGCAACTCCCCATAATGAGGTTTGTATAGTGCTACCTAACAGTAAGCTAGCGAGCACTAAAGCGGCGCTAGCACCTGAGGAGACACCTAAAATATCTGGACTTGCCAGAGGATTATAAATAATTCGTTGTAATAGAGCCCCTGCGATGCTAAGTGCTAAGCCTGCAAATAGAGCGGTGAGAATTCGTGGCCACTTTAAGTCCCACTGAAAATTTGAAGGAATATCCCAGTAGTAATCTGTGCCATTTGTATGCAATAAAAGTGATATTGCAATACCGAGGATAAGGAATAATACGAGCGCTGAAATACTTGGTTTAGACAAATTTTTTGTTGTCGATAATAACCCTATTGATAATTGATCTTGCGCTGTTAGTGCTCGGCGACTAAACCAAATTAATAGAGGTGCACCAATAGCTGCGGTCATTACACCTGTGGGAACTACAATATTTAAGTAATTACTGAGCACAATAGCTCCGCTATCAGCAATAAGAAGTAAAATAGCCCCCATAATTGCACTCACAACTAATTCTGAGCGTGCGCTAAGTATCCCAAATCGACGAACAATGTTCGGTGCGAGTAAACCGATAAAACTGATCACGCCCACGCTAGTAATTGTTACTGCAACTAACCATGTAGCTAAAACAATGAAAAGTAAAAAAACAGGCAAAACGGCTAATCCGCGAGCTTGAGCACCTTCATGGCCTAGCTTAAGGAGTGTTAATACACGAGGAGCAAAGCAAACAATAATGAGGATTGGTAATAACAATGGAAAGAGCCAATTGATTTTATTCCATCCATCCTGAGCTAAGTTTCCTGCTCCCCACATAAAAATATTTTGTGCAAATTGTGAGTTCAACGTGATAAGTGCGGTGGCAATTGCACCGAGCAGAATATTGACCACCATGCCAGAAACAACGAGTGGTAAGCCTGTCATATTACGAATGCCAGCAATTAAAATAACCAAACCAAATGCCAATAACGCACCCACCATCGCTGCAATTGTGCTATATAACCCAGCATCATGACTAAACCAAATATTCATGATGACTAAAGCAAGCCAAGCACCTGATGAAGATCCTAGTGTGAGTGGTGATGTAAGGTTATTTTGTGTTAATTGTTGCATTAAACTACCCAGCAACCCAAAGGTAGCTCCGACCAGTAAAGCCATGGTCAAACGAGGAAGTTGCCCAAATAGAAAGAAAAAATCAGCAAATGTATCGGCAGATGAGGGATCTTTCACCAACTGTAATTGTTGACTCATCGTTAAACCAGGCTCTAGCTGTAAATTGAATAACGCTAAAAGCGCTAATGTAATTAACAGAATTAAATAATGTTTAGTGGTCATGATTTGGGGCAACTTGTAATAAGCTTTCAGTTAGTGCTTCTGCCATCAATTGTAGCGAGAATACGCCACCATAATTCCAAACAGGGCGAACACTATTCACATGCCTCTGTTTAACGAAAGGCATAGATTGCCATAAAATTGAAGTTGCTAGTTGGCTCTCATCTGCGAATGGTTTGATATACAAAACATATCCATCATCAATGAATTGCAATGAATTTATACGCTGTTGTTCGATTCCCCATGGGCGCGCAGGTAATAATATTGCGGGTTTTAACCCTAGTTGTTCAAGCACATAATTTAATGTTGAATTATCGGTATAGAGAAATACCGTACTAAGACTCGAAAAACGGATTACCGCAACACTAGGCTGTTCGTCAAATGCAATAGCGAGTTTAGCTTTCAACTCTGTAAATCGTTTATCCATATTACTAAGAAACTGTTTCGCTAACTCAGTCCGTTCAAAGAGTTCAGCCAATGTATTAAAATTGGCGATCGTGACAGCGCCTGCATTATCTTCACGACCAAAGTTCGGTAAGTAGACAACGGGTGCAATTTTTTGTAGCAGGGGGAGTAAGTCTTCTTGAGAGCTAGTCGCGATAATGACGTCAGGATGAAGTTGAGAAATTTTTTCTAAGTTAGGTTCTGCTCGTGTCCCTACTTCCTCTATGGAGGAGGGAATTGCAGGTTCAACTACCCATTGCTGATAACTACTCAGTTCAGTTGCCCCCACAGGGACAATGTTCAGCGTTAATAACTGCTCTAAAAGATCCCAATCGAGAGCTACTACGCGTTTAGGTGGAGCGGCGAAATGCTGTTCGCCCAATCCATCAGTAATCGAAATTGTTTGGGCATTTCCCACGAAAGTGCAACAAAATACACTGAATAATAATAGTGAGCGCCACCAATTTGTAATCAAATGCATACGACAGCCACCCTATGAGCATCAGAATCTGGATAATCGGGATGTGATATTAATTTGATTGGTGTGTCATAGAGTGATGATAAGCGTGATTCATTGTGTAGAAGCGAAGAGTTGCCTTCGAAATCAATTTGACCATTTTTAAGGGCAATAATGTGAGTTGCATAACGTAATGATAAGTTAATGTCATGAAGAATAACAATAATGCCGATTTTATGCGCTTGATTTAACTCACTCAGTAATTTCATTAGCTGGTATTGATGCTGGATATCTAACGCAGATGTTGGTTCGTCTAATATCAAGACAGGGGATTGTTGGGCTAACAACATAGCAACCCAAGCGCGTTGGCGTTCACCACCTGATAAGTTATCGGCAAGGGTATCAGCAAATTCAGCAACGCCTGATTTGTCGATTGCTTGTTGGATAATTGCGTCATCTTCAGCTTGCCAACGACCGAATGTACCACGCCATGGGAAACGACCTAAGCGAACCAATTCTCTGACAGATAAGCCAGCAGAAGCAGGCAACTTTTGAGGGAGGTAGGCAATTTTTTGCGCCAGTGTCTTGGTTTTATATTGGGTAAGGTCTTTTCCTTGCAAACAGACAGTACCGGTATCTGGTGCCATTTGCCCAGAAAGAAGATTAACCAAAGTTGATTTTCCAGAGCCATTATGTCCCAGTACAACAGTTAATTCAGTTGTCGGAATGGCTAACGAATCTATCGCTAAAATGGTGCGATTATCGCGAATGATTTTTATATTCGATAATTGAAACATAAATAGAGACTCAAAGGGCGTACATTAAAAATGTGTACGCCCAATTAAAATTACCAAAAGTATTTTGTTTGTAAAACAAAAGAGCGAGATTGGCCGTAATAGCACCAGTAATCACATGATGCAATATATTCTTTATTGAGAATATTGTTCATATTGAACTGAAATTGCCAATTATTAGATAATTTATAAATCGCTGCCATATCCCATAAAGTAGCACTAGGCACCGTCAAATCACTGCTTGCTGGACTATCCTTTGATTGACCAAAGTAACGGATACCAGTTCCTAATTTTAGGGATTGGTTATCCAATACTGGGATTTCATAATCAGTCCATACAGTGGCCATGTGTTTAGGGATAATGCCGGCTTGCTTACGCCCTTTGCCGCCTGTATTATCAGTTTGAGCATTAGTATAGGTGTAAGTTGCTTTAGCGCTCCAGTTATCGGCTAAATTAGCAAAGACTTCACTTTCAATACCTTGAGAGGTCACTTTACCTGTTTGGCTGGCAATAAAGGTAGTAGGATTGGTGACTAACGCATTTTTTTGTTCAATATCAAACCAAGCAACATTCAGGTAGCCGTCAATAAAGTAGGGGGTATATTTAACCCCAGCTTCAAACTGTTCCCCTTTAAGCGGCTTATATAGCTGCTTTGTCGTTGGGTCAATGGTAGATTGTACTTCAAAAGATTGAGAGTAATTCAAGTACGGTGAAACACCGTTATCGGCTAAATACATTAACCCTGCATTTAGGCTCATTTCACCATCACGACGAGATTCATTTTGATCGTTTTGCTGGGTTTTATTTTCCGTTTTGACCCAGTCATAACGGGCACCTGCGACACCAATCCATTTACCCTCAAATTTAGTTTGGTACTGTGAATATAGACTTGTTTGAGTTTTATCAATAGTGCGATTGATATTATTTGCTGGATTCAGCGGCGTATAATAACCGTAAATCGGGTTCCAAGGATTAATCGTGCCGAAAGAAGTATCTTGTTCGTCACCTTTGGTGCGGTGGTACTGAAATTCAACACCCGCTAATAATGTGTGTTCAAATCGTTCACTATCCCATTCACCAACAACATTATTATCAAAGCTAAAACTTTGGTTTTTACCATCACGGAATACGATACCTCGATCCAACTCTAACTTTGCTGGTTCATTATTAAAGTAAGCATATACACTGCGAAGAGTGAGGTCGTTATAGCCATAATTAACACGTTGAGCAAAGCGCCACTCAGTATTAAATTGATGTTCTAATAAATAACCAACAGATAATTGTGTTCGTTTGTATTTGTCGTAACCTGGTTCACCTAAATTAGTTGAAGGCTTAATTTTACCGTATTGAGAGTGGATCAATGTGCCAGCTGCTGGAAAGAATGGGTTAGTCGGCGTACCATCGTCATGTAAATAAGTTCCCATCAACGTTAGCATAGTACTATCAGTAAGATCAAAGGCAGCACTTGGCGCAAGATAGATTCGCTTGTTATCTGTCCCTTTTAACTCACCATCCGATTTTTTCATCAGTCCCACTAAACGGTAGCGAGCTGAATCTGTATTACCAGATTGAGTAGAAAGGTCGAAACCTAATCCTTGATGATCATTATTACCCGCTTCTAAATAGATCTCATTTTTAGCATTCGGTGAGGGTTTTTTAGTCACTAAATTGACCGCACCGCCAGGGGTTGATTCGCCAAATAATACTGCGGATGAACCTTTAACAACTTCAATGCTCTCTAGCCCATAGGGTTCAAGCAGCCATGTGTAGTATCCATCACGATATAAGCGGCTATTGTCTAAATAAGTTGCCGCATCAAAGCCACGTACTTTAAACCAATCTGTATCGTTGTCTGCGCCATAAGGTTGTGCGACAACACCGGAAGTATAGCGGAGTGCTTCGTCAATTTTTTGCGGGGCATGCAACTCTAAATCTTGCTGAGTGATAATAGAAACAGATTTAGGTGTTTCTTGTAATGCTGTATTAACCTTTAATGCTTGGGCACTAACGACCAGAGAATCATGTTTATCACTATTTTGTTCATTAGCTATTGCTTGATTGTGAACAAATAATGCAGAAACTGTACATATTGCAACGTGATGTAAACGAAATTGGTGTGTTTTCTTCACAAATTTAACCTAAATAATAGTGATAATAACTATCAGTATTATTACCAATAATGTGCATTGTGAATATAAATAATTATCATTTTTTTGTAAGAAATAGTTATAAGCAGAATTTTTAATAGAGGTCTTTAAAAGTCAGAAGAGGGAAACGAAGATGACAAATAAAATTGAGGTGATACCTTGCTATAGAGGGCAAGGTAGTCATTTTTTATTGTAAAGAATCAGTAGTCAATAATGTTGCGCCTTGTTGTGACATTTCTGCTAAAGCAAGTTCGCTGTCCATGGCAGATAAATTAACGCCACGGCACCCATCAGTAAGAACATCAACCTCATAGCCAAGCTTTAATGCATCTAATACGGTAAATTTTACACAATAATCAGTTGCAATCCCCATTATAAATAGCTGAGTGATTTGCTGTTCTTGTAACCAAGCATGCAGACGGGTTTGACTCACTTTATCATTATCGAAAAAAGCACTGTAGCTATCAACTTGAGGATTTTCACCTTTAGTAAAGACCTCAGATATTGCTTTACTATTTAAACTAGGATGAAAATCTGCACCAGTTTCACCTTGTACACAATGGACTGGCCACCAAACTTGGGTAATGCCATTAAGTTTGCCAACATCGCCTACTTGAGTTCCCGAATTGACAGCAAAACTGAGATGTTCAGCAGGATGCCAATCTTGGCTAGCAATAATTGGAATATTTTGTTGTTGGCAATATTCAATCGCTTTGTTGGCAGCTTGGATCACGAGTTCACTTTCTTTAACCGCAAGGGCGCCATGAGTACAAAAATCATTTTGTAGATCAACTAATAGTAAAGCGGATTTAATTGTATCTTCACTTTGGTTATTCATCGGCATAGCTAAGTTCGCCTCTAAGATTATTTTGCATTAATTCTCGCACATGTGCTTGAGTGTAATCTTGACTGAGTAAATAGTGTAATTTACTCAAAGCGGCTTCAAATGTCATATCAAATCCACTGATAACACCAGCTTCGGCAAGTGCATGGCCTGTTGCATAACCGTCCATATTGACTCGACCAGAAATACATTGTGTTAGATTTACCACAATAATACCTCGGCTTGTTGCATCATGGAGGATCCGTAATAATTCCGGTTGTTGTGGTGCATTTCCGACACCATAAGAACGCAAGATCAGGGCCTTTACTGGCTGTTGTAAAATGTTACGCACAATATCGATAGAGAGACCTGGATATAACATGACCACACCAATTGGCTGAGGCGTAATACGGTGAGTGATAAATTGACCAACGCCAATAGGAGTAGGGCAAGTATTGAAAGCTCGAATATGAATACCCGCTTCCATCAACGGTGGGCAATTGGGTGAGGTAAATGCATCAAAGCCATCCGCGTGAGCTTTTACAGTACGATTGCCTCTGTACAATTTATTATTAAAAAATAGACCCACTTCATTAACAGGATAGTTAGCTGCAAGGTACAGTGCATTCAGTAGGTTAGTTTGTCCATCAGAACGGAGTGCTTCCAAGGGGATTTGTGACCCTGTCACAATAATTGGTTTTCTCAAGTTTTCTAGCATGAATGATAATGCAGACGCTGTATAAGCCATGGTGTCAGTACCATGCAAGATCACAAAGCCATCATAGCTATCGTAATTATCATTGATATCATCTGCAATATTTTGCCAATCTTCAGGTGTAATATCGGAAGAGTCAATTAAAGGCAGATGCTCTTTTATTGTAAACTTAGGCATTTCAGGGCGATGAAATTCAGGCATTTTAGCCAATTGGGATTGAAGGTGGCCTGATACTGGGATATAGCCTTGTGCTGAGTGGCGCATACCAATGGTGCCACCGGTATACACAACATAAATCGATTTCCTTTGCATTTATCTACCTAGCTTTTACTGAGTATATGCTTAACAAATGGTGTGAATAAGAGTTGTTATCATTTTCTCTATTCCAAGATATAGCAATATTGACTTATTTAATGATGGTTATCTACTGCTAAAACGCTATTGTGCAGCGGAAAAATGTGGTTGTTAGTGAATAGGATGGATAAATTCCCTAAGGAGCGCTGTAATTATTATACGCCAAATTGTCGTTGATGCTGATGTAAAAAAGTCGATTACCCAAACCATATAGGTAAGTTATATGATCTGGGTTTTGGATAGATATAATGTTGTCTTCTATTTTATTAATAAAAAACGAAGTACTAATTAATTTCCGCACAATTTAAACAGAATGCATAGCGACTTTGAGGATCATTCATCTTCAAGAAGAATTGTGCCTGCTGGCGGATATCTGTTGCGATTGATTGTGGTAAAAATACTTGTAACGCATCTGGCATAACAGCTTGAGCACTGCTGCTTAATTCTAATATAAGCTGATCCATAAATGTTAGCTCAGGTTGCATCCAATCTAGCTCGACATTATCAAGCTTAGCTAATTCTGTAGCTTTGTTGACGGCATCATCAAAATCACCGAGTTGGTCAACTAATCCGATTTTTTTAGCATCACTACCAATCCATACACGGCCCTGTGCGATTTTATCAATTTCAGCTGGAGTCTTATTACGTGATTTGGCCACTAGCCCAACAAAAGTTTTATAGCCATTTTCGATGGTGATTTGCATCATATCGGAGAACTCAGGGCTAATACCTTTTGTGGCAGAAACATCGGCAAGAGGGGTTGTTGAAACTCCATCAGTATAGACACCGATTGAATCAAGCACATTTTCAAAGGTGTTAATGACACCAAAGATGCCAATAGAACCCGTTAATGTACTTGGACTAGCAATAATATAATCAGCAGGTGTTGATACCCAATAGCCACCTGATGCGGCCATGCCACCCATTGAAACGATAATAGGCTTACCCGCTGCACGCGCAGAAGCTAATTCATTACGGATGAGTTCAGAGGCGGTGACACTACCACCAGGACTATTTACCCGCAATATAATGGCTTTAATGTTTTCATTGAGCCGAGCTTCACGAATTTGTGATGAGATAAGGTCACTACCTGCAATTCCAGGCGTTTGTGGGCCATCCATAATGGCACCTTGAACGACAATTACCGCGATATTACCTGCTGTCTCAGTTCCTAAGTTTGTTAACTTACTTGAGTAATCATAGATGCTGATATAATTGAAATGTTTATCAGATTCATTCCAACCAAAATGCTTTTTCAGTACATCTTCGGCTTGCTCACGCGTGTAAACCTTATCAACCAATTTCTGATTTAACGCATACTGTGCACTATCGCCACCCGCTGCACGCAACTTGGTAAGTAAGGTCGCTGTACCGGGGAAAATACTGTCTACAGTTGTATTGCGGTTTTTAGCCAATGTACCTAAGTAGTTATTCCATAGCGTTCCTAACCACTGTTTGCTCGCTTCGCGTGCTTCAGGTGACATGTTGTCACGCATCAATGGCTCTACCGCAGATTTATAAGTACCCACACGGAAAATATGGCTGCTAACTTTAAGCTTTTCTAGTAGCGATTTATAGTAGAGGGTATTTGTTGAGAAGCCGCGTATCTCGACCATGCCTTGGGGAGAAAGGAATATATTGTCAGCATAGCTAGCTAAATAATATTGCCCCTGAGTAAAGCTATCACCAACAGCATAGATAGGTTTGCCTGATTCTTTAAATTGTGTGATGGCTTTACCAATGAAGTTAAGAGAAGGCTGATCTGCCCCAACAAGATTATCTAAACGGAGTACCATACCCGTAATGCGATCATCAGACGCTGCACTGCGAATTGTATCGACAATATCAAACAGTGAGTTTTCTTGCATACGATTGCTTGATGAACCTAATAATTCACGGCTCATTCGGCCTAAAGGATCAGGCGATGAAACTTGGTCAACAATGACACCCTGCAAATCAACATAAAGTGCACCAAAATAATTTTGATCTGGTTTAGATTCTGATTGATAGAGGGCTATCGAACCAATAACTAAAAAGCACAACACAAGGAAAATGGTATTAAAAACCAGTTCCCGAATAAAATTTAGTATTCGCCAGCTAAACTTAAATACAGTGGCGATAATCTCCCATATTTGACGCATAATCTCTCCGAGACACGAATTTGCACTTCTATCTTAATGAAATAAAAACAGTTGTCTGCTAATGAATGGCATTTTTATTCATAACAAAACGGTTAAGGGCGTTGTACAATGCCGTGATTATATTTTTCAATACATACAAATGATATAATTCAATCAATTAATTTATCTAACCATAGTTCACTTAGCTAAGAAGATGGTAATCAGCCTAAGTGAATTCACAATCACAAAACCAAAAGTG
The DNA here is from genome assembly GCF_000314855.2 of Providencia burhodogranariea DSM 19968. Lineage (GTDB taxonomy): Bacteria > Pseudomonadota > Gammaproteobacteria > Enterobacterales > Enterobacteriaceae > Providencia > Providencia burhodogranariea. Next base: position 1,155,059 of record NZ_KB233222.1, read on the forward strand.
AATGTGAGCGTAAATGAGCATGGCTATAATTGCTTGTTTGAATCACTATTATATCAGTTTAATCTGAATCGGAGATGAATATGGATGCTTTAACCCTTTTATTGACCCGCCGTTCAGCTTCACGGCTAACAACACCAGCACCTCAACAAGATGAGTTACAAAATATTCTAGCGGCTGGTATGCGAGCTCCTGACCACGGTGCTTTACGCCCTTGGCATTTTATTGTTATGCAAGATGAGGGGCTAAATCGCTTTAGTCAACTCCTTGAGAGAGCGGCAAAGGAAAGTAAGTTGGGATCTGAGGTTGAAGAAAAAGCACGTAATGCACCATTTCGAGCACCGTTGATTATTACCGTTATTGCAAAAACTCAAGATCATCCAAAAATTCCTGAATGGGAACAAATTATTGCAGCTGGTTGTACAGTGCAAGCGATGCAAATGGCAGCTGTAGCACAAGGCTATAGTGGGATATGGCGTTCTGGTTCTTGGACAGAAGATGCAGTCGTTCGCGAGGGATTAGGCTGCGCACCAACTGACCATATCGTTGGATTTTTGTATTTGGGGACTCCTGAATTAAAGGCACCAGCTAAGATACAAATTCCAGACATGCAAGACTTTGTTTCTCATTTTTAAGAGGGTTGATAATAATGGAAAAAATTAGACTTACGCAGTATAGCCATGGTGCGGGTTGTGGTTGTAAAATTGCACCGAAAGTGTTGGAACAAATACTTCATACTGAGCAAGCAAAGTTCCAAGATCCTCATTTGTTAGTCGGCAATGAAACGAAAGATGATGCAGCAGTATATGATTTAGGTAATGGTATTGGCATCATCAGCACAACTGATTTTTTTATGCCAATCGTCGATTCCCCTTATGAGTTTGGCCGGATTGCTGCAACAAATGCAATTAGTGATATTTTTGCGATGGGTGGTAAACCTATAATGGCGATTGCAATTTTAGGTTGGCCAATTGCTAAATTACCGCCTGAAGTTGCAAGAGAAGTCATCGAAGGTGGTCGAGCTGCTTGTGCTGATGCTGGAATATCTTTAGCGGGTGGTCATTCAATTGACGCGCCAGAGCCTATTTTTGGTTTAGCTGTAACGGGCGTAGTGAATACTGAATTTGTGAAGAAAAACAGCGCAGCAACCGCAGGTTGTGAACTATTCCTGACTAAGCCTCTGGGAATAGGTGTACTGACGACCGCTGAGAAAAAAGGAGTTTTAGCAGTTGAACACCAAAATTTAGCAACAGAAACCATGTGTCAATTGAATAAATTAGGGGCAGTTGTTGCGCCATTAGATGGTGTGACAGCCATGACTGATGTGACAGGATTTGGTTTGCTTGGTCATTTAAGTGAGATTTGCCAAGGTTCTAATGTTCGTGCTGAAATTCGTTTTAGTCAAATTCCAAAATTAGATAATGTCGAGAGCTATATTGAAGCAGGTTGTGTACCGGGTGGAACGCAACGTAACTTTGATAGTTATGGACATCTTATTGGTCCTATGACAGATGCCCAACGTAATTTGTTATGTGACCCACAAACATCGGGTGGATTGTTAATTGCAGTCGAACCTTCTGAAATAGCCAAAATTAAAGACATTGCACAGCAGCAAGGTGTTTTGTTACAGTCTATCGGGAAATTATTACCCCATCGGGACAATGTACCTTTAATTGAAGTGATAGATTAATTCATGCGTTTGTTTATTGCGGAAAAGCCTAGCCTTGCGCGGGCAATTGCGGATGTACTTCCTAAACCTCATAAACGGGGGGATGGTTTTATCCAGTGTGGTGACGACCAAATGGTCACTTGGTGTATAGGGCACTTATTGGAGCAAGCTGAACCAGATGCTTATGAACCACGCTATGCGCGTTGGAATTTGCAAGATTTACCCATTATTCCAGAAAAATGGTTGTTAAAACCGCGTTCCTCAGTAACCAAACAGCTTAAAACGATAGGAGCTCTTCTAAAACAGGCGACGGTAGTTGTGCATGCCGGAGACCCTGATAGAGAAGGGCAATTGCTGGTGGATGAAGTATTAGATTACTTGGATCTTGCCGGAGAAAAAAGAAAGCAAGTTAAGCGCTGTTTAATCAATGACCTCAACCCTCAAGCTGTTGAAAGAGCAATTGATAGGCTACGCGAAAATCGCGAATTTATTCCATTATGTGTTTCAGCTCTGGCTCGAGCTAGAGCTGACTGGTTATATGGTATTAATATGACTAGAGCCTACACCTTGCTTGGTCAACGCGGTGGTTATCAAGGTGTACTTTCTGTTGGGAGAGTACAAACCCCTGTGCTTGGTCTGGTTGTACGTCGTGATGAAGACATTGAAAACTTTATCCCTAAAGACTATTTCGAGGTTAAGGCGCATATTGTGACGCCACAAGATGAACGATTTGTGGCTATCTGGCAGCCGAGTGAATCTTGTGTTGATTATCAAGATGAAGAAGGCCGTTTGTTCCACCGACCTTTAGCTGATCATGTTGTATCGCGTATTACCGGAAAACCTGCATTTGTCACCCAGTATCAAGATAAACGTGAATCTGAAATAGCCCCGTTGCCATTTTCACTTTCGGCATTGCAGATTGAAGCGTCAAAGAAATATGGTTTGAGCGCTCAAGAGATTTTAGATATCTGCCAGCGTTTGTATGAAACTCATAAGCTGATTACTTATCCACGTTCGGATAGCCGTTATCTGCCTGATGAACATTTCGCTGGCCGTCATTCAGTGCTAAATGCAATTTCTGTCCATCAGCCTGAATTAACAAAATTTGAACTACCGGAACTCGATAAAAAAAATCGCTGTTGGGATGATAAAAAAGTCGATGCTCACCATGCAATCATTCCAACGGCGAAAGCGGTATCAGTTAAACTCACTGAACATGAAGCTAATGTTTATCAACTAATTGCGCGGCAATATATTATCCAATTTATGTCGGATGCGGTGTACCGTAAATGTACTATCGACCTTGAAATTGAGAACGGTAAATTTACAGCGAAAGCACGCTTTTTAGCTGAAGCAGGTTGGCGTGTAGTTTTGGGCAGTAAAGAACGTGATGCAGAGAATGATGGAACTCCTTTACCTATTGTAGCTAAAGGGGATGAGCTATTGTGTGAGAAAGGTGAAGTTATTGAGAAACAGACTCAACCACCAAGGCCTTTTACGGATGCAACGTTGTTATCTGCAATGACTGGAATTGCTCGATTCGTGCAAGATAAAGCATTAAAAAAAGTATTGCGAGAAACCGATGGATTAGGTACGGAAGCAACTCGTGCGGGTATTATCGACTTATTGTTTAAGCGCCAATTTCTATTTAAAAAAGGTCGATATATTCATTCTTCTCCAGCAGGAAGAGCGTTAATCCACGTACTTCCAGATATGGCAACATTACCGGATATGACTGCGCATTGGGAGTCTATATTGACTCAAATTAGTGAGAAGCAGACCCGTTATGATGACTTTATGAATCCATTGAGTTCAACACTGATGAAGCTTATACATCAAGCCCGTCAGTTTACGAATCTCAAAGCCTTCCGTGAACTGCCTCCTGTAACAAAAAATAAAGGTAACAAAAAACCAGCGAAGCCGATGAAAAAATCGAAAAAAGGTGATGAATGATAAAATAATGGAAGATGGAAAAAGTATTATTTGCTTATAATAATTAAGTGAATGGTTCTAACGTTTTCCAATATTTATTACCGAAAAAGCGTGAATAAGAAAAAGAGTATAACCGTACCTAGTCATTAAGTATAATAATATCAATGCATTAGATTTGGATTTGGCAATAAGTACGGGCTAAACATATTCAAAGATAACAACGACAAACATCGGCCAATTTAAGTGTTTTTTATAATGCAGTGTGACATGTCACGCTGCATTATTTTTGTAGAATTACTCAATAATAATAAAATATCTTTTATACTGACAACGCGAGAGGCGACTTATTACTTGGTTAAATCAAACTCAGCCCAAACTGGTGCATGGTCTGACGGCTTCTCCATACCTCGTATTTCATAATCAATACCCGTTGCTATACAACGGTTAGAAAGTGGCTTAGAAGCTAAGAGTAAATCGATTCGTAGACCTCGATTGTCATCAAATCCTTTTGAACGATAGTCAAACCATGAATAACAATCAGAGATATCAGGATTCATTGTGCGATAGGTGTCGATTAATCCCCAATTTAACAGCGTTTCCATCCATTCACGCTCTTCAGGTAAAAATGAGCATTTACCCGTTTTTAACCAACGTTTACGATTGATTTCACCAATACCAATGTCGAGATCAGTATGGCTAATATTCATATCGCCCATAATTAGTAGCTGTGACTCAGGTGTTTGCGTTGATGTTATATAATTCTGCAAGTCTTGATAAAATTTTTCTTTTGCTGGAAATTTAGTCGGATGGTCGCGGCTTTCACCTTGAGGGAAATAACCATTTACAACAGTTAACGGGCCATTATTGGTTTCAATGTCTGCCATGATAATACGACGTTGAGCATCATCAGCATCTGTAGGAAAGCCTTTTCGAACAGCAATAGGTTTATTTTTTGTGAGTAGTGCGACGCCATAGTGAGCCTTTTGACCGTGATAAAATACGTGATATCCCAGTTTGCTGACGTCATCATAAGGGAACATATCGTCATGAACCTTAGTCTCCTGTAAGCCTATTACCTCAGGTTGATGCTTATCAATGATCGCAGCCAATTGGTGTGGACGAGCTCTGAGGCCATTAATGTTGAAAGAGATAAATTTCATGGTCTTTTATCACCTGTTAGATATTTTTATGTATTAGTTGATTCTAACAGATGATGCGTAAACTGTAACTATTAAATAACTATTTAAATAATGAATTAATTATGAAACATAAATATTTCCATATTTAATTATAATATTAATATTATAAATTTAAAATTAAATAAGATTATTAGTTATACAATTAATGAAAAATATGTTCGTCTATTTCCAATTGGTGATTTATATTTAATGTGATTTAATAGTCAACCCATAAAAAATAATGAAATGAAACAGTATAATATATTGCTTTGCCTTGATGGAAATTATAAAAATACTTTTATGAAATATTGTTACTCATTCAATGAAGTATTAAATTGAATTTTTTCATCTAAGATGTCAAATAATGGGTTATTCAACGTGTTGTTTTAATAGAGAGTTGCGTTGAATTATGCGTATTAATAAACAGAATGGGGTCATAGATATGTTCTTTTCAAAAAAATTAGAGGCATTTATGGCAGTTGTTGAAAATGGCTCATTAAGCAAGGCTGCAAGGGTGATGAATCGAACGACACCGCCTATTGCTAAGTCGATTAAAGATTTCGAAACAAGCTTGGGTAAGAGGTTATTTAAAAGGGAAAAATTTGGTATGACATTAACCAAAGATGGTCAGGAGTTATATAATGATCTACGTGATCTTTATTTACAAGAGAAGGAAATAACAAAAAAACACTTCACTGGTTATATTGTCAATGAAGCAAATATTTATTATGACTGGGGTAAGGAAAAGTTTCTTATTAATTTGTATCAAGCTGCTAATAAAAATAATGTTCAAATTAATATATTGAGATTTAATTATGAGGAGGTTGATGAAATTTTCGATTATGATGGGAATACGGTTATATTAAGTTCGCAACCAGTAATTAGTGAACGGTTTTCATTGCAAAGAAAAATAAAAAACACTTCGTTAGGTATTTATTGTCGAAGTGAACTGTATGAAAAGTATGGGAATAATATTATGAATTTATTGAGAAGTTGCACATGGTTATGTAATCCTGCATTTTATAAAAGTAGCTTGATGAGTGAGTTGTTAGATAAAACCGAATTGGATGGAAATAAAGCAAGTATAAGGCAAATGGATAACATTGGTAGCTGTCAAAGCTTTCTTCAGGTTGGTGATTTTATAGGTATAATTGATTATTATCCAGAAAATGATCTTAACAATAAATCACTAAGTTATATTCCGTTGGATTCGATTATAGATAGTTGTTGTTGTTATATTTATAAGTCAAAGTCACACTCAAGTGTGCTAAACCGATTTACTAACGTTATTGATACTCTGGATGAGAGTAAGGTTTGAATGGTGGTGGGAGAAGGATTCGAACCTTCGAAGTCTGTGACGGCAGATTTACAGTCTGCTCCCTTTGGCCGCTTGGGTATCCCACCAGATTTTGAGTTGCCGTATTCGTTGGCAGCGGCGGCATAATACCAAATGACACGCCGCTGTAAAGTATTAATTTTTAAAAAATGTTTAAATGCTGTTTTTTTATGCTCAATGAATGCTTAAGCAGCAAATATCAATATTACAGGATGATAGTCCGATTTCCGTAAACAAACACTCGCTGGGCTAAAACCCAGAAAAGTGCATGACTGAGCACATTTTTTTCTACATCACGGCCAGCTCGCATCATATCGTCTGCTGTGAAGGTATGATCTATATTAATCACGTTTTGCGTAATAATTGGCCCTTCATCAAGATTATCATTAACAAAGTGAGCTGTAGCGCCAATGATCTTAACTCCCCGTTCATATGCCTGGTGATATGGACGGGCACCAATGAATGCAGGTAAGAAGGAATGGTGGATATTAATTATTTGATTCGGATAACGTTGTACGAATTCAGGGGTAAGAACACGCATATATTTCGCAAGTACAACATAGTCAGGTTGATAAAGGTCTATTTGTGTTGTCATTTTTTCATCATGTTGTTCTCTAGTTAGGCCTTCATGACTAATATGATGAAAAGGGATACCAAATTGTTCGACGAGATTTTTCAACGTGTCATGATTGCCAATAACAGCAGCAATTTCCACATCTAAGCCATCATATGCGCTTTTCATGAGTAGGTCGCCTAAACAATGAGCCTCTTTTGTAACCATCACCACAATACGGCGGCGACCTGAAGAGTTTAATTCACGCTTAGATCCCACTGGTAAGGCGTCATCGAGATCTGCGAGTAAGGTCTCATCATTAAAAATCCCTTCAAGTTCAGTTCTCATAAAGAAGCGGCCAGTACGATGATCAACAAATTCATTATTTTGGACAATATTGAGTTGATGCTTGTAACAAATATTGGTGATTTTTGCGATTAATCCTTTAGCATCTGGGCAGATAGTGCGGAGGATTTTTTTCTGTACATTTTTTTGTTGCATGAAACTGTCTGATCCTTAACTAATACAAAAGCCAATAAATAGGCAAGCGATACATTGTGCATTTCCGTTGTGGTTGGTAAAACATAATTGCTAACGACTATGACAGCATTTTTTAAATTTCTTACCGGAACCACATGGACATAGATCATTTCGACCCGTTTTAGGTGTGATGCCATCGATATAATACCAATGTTTTTCAATGCGAATAAAACGGGAACGTTCATGAATAAGCTGTTTATGATCAGCTTTTTCATCAATAAAGCAAGTTGAAAATTCGACATATCCTTCCTCCTTATTTTTAGCATAAGAAGAACTAATAATACGAAGAGAGATCCATTTTGTTTGTGTGAAACTGTTAAGTAGTTCTTCACGCCACTCTTGGGCATGGCAATCAGGGTGCCACGTTGCAATGAGATAATCAGCGTTTTTTGTGACATAGGCACTGTACCGAGAGCGCATAAGCTGCTCAGGCGTCTGAGGAATAGCTTGATGGGTAAGATATGGGTAACAACATTCATCGAATGGTTGATGGTTACCACAAAAACACGAGTTGTTTAGAGATTGTTCCATTTTTCTCTCTATAAAAATAAGTATAAATTGTAAAAATAACTATACTTTAAAAATGAAAGTAAAATCATTTTGTCATATGAATAATAGTATTGGTAGTAATTATCAGATTATCGCGACAAGCAGGTTAAATATGAAAAATAAAAAGATACTCATTGTTGAAGATGAAAAAATTTTTCGTTCAATGCTAGAAGGGTACTTGGAATCACAAGGTATGCAAGTTCTTGTCGCAGATAATGGGCAAAGTGCACTAGAACAGCTGACCGTTGAGAAACTTAAACCCGATGTGATTTTATGTGACCTTAATATGCCCATAATGAGTGGTGAAGCTTTTATGGAGCAACTTGTTGCGAAGAATATCAATATTCCAGTTATTGTTATATCTGCAACAACTGATTTTACTCAATTTGACCGAATGTTTAGGCTAGGAGCAAAAGATGCTTTACTGAAGCCCATTAAAAACTTAGATGAATTAAAAGTCACCATACACGCGAATCTTTATCCTGAACAGTATGATGTAGAAACCTTAATACATCATGAAGTAGAGCATGTATCGCCGTTGTTAGATTATAATAATTTGGATATCACATCGGTGCTAAAACAACTACAACCTCCAGTTAACCAAAGTATCAATGGGTATCGAGTTAATTATCGCCAATTAAATGAAATTAATAAATTTGGATTGGTTATTGATTTAGCACCTATATCAGATAGCCAAATTGGTTTTTACTGTATTGATATAGAACGTTCCCCACAAGAAGGGGTTATGGCCGCTTTTTTGATTAGAGTGGTATTCAATAATTTATTAAAAAATGCAGTTAGTTTTCCTGATAAAAAGCTACCTAATATTGATAAGGTAATTAATCAAATAAATTATTTGTTAGAGGATTCCGGTTTTACCGGTCAATATCCGATATTGTTAGGCTATTTTAATACGCAAAATAAAGCGATTATTTTAGCGAGTGCAGGGCTTGAAGCTGAGGTTGCAACTGAAAATGCTCAATATAGTCTATCCAGAAGTATTCCATTAGGTACGCTAAAGCATCATCCTTCAAACCACCTAGATATTAGAGGAGCCTTTTGGCAATGTCGAATTTGGAATAACCATCAAAAGATAAAATTGATGTTTAATCCAGAAGTATAAATATCGTTTAAATTTAATCCGTTAAAAGTAATAATTTAGGCTAATTTGTGCGTCGTACTATTTATCCTTGAATTATTCCTGCTATACTTCCCGCCACTTAAAATGTGCCTTCTTTGTTAGTTATTTTTGTATAAGGTACTTAGGAGAATTCTGGACTTATGGCTAATATGACAAATAGAAAAGTACGCAAAGCGGTAATCCCTGTTGCAGGTCTTGGTACGCGTATGTTACCAGCAACTAAAGCTATTCCAAAAGAGATGTTACCGTTAGTTGATAAACCATTAATTCAATATGTTGTTAATGAGTGTATTGCTGCTGGAATAAATGAAATTGTATTGGTAACTCATTCATCAAAAAACTCGATTGAAAACCATTTCGATACAAGCTTTGAGCTTGAAGCTATTTTAGAAGCACGTGTTAAACGTCAATTACTGGACGAGGTTCAATCTATTTGTCCAAGTCACGTGACTATTATGCAAACACGTCAAGGAATAGCGAAAGGGCTAGGACATGCCATTTTATGCGCTAAACCGCTTGTGGGTAATGAGCCTTTTGTTGTTGTTTTACCTGACGTAATTTTGGATCATTATAGTACCGATTTAACGAAATTTAATTTGAGCGAAATGCTAGATCATTTTGAAGAAACGGGTGCAAGTCAGATATTAGTCGAGCCTGTTCCAGAAGATGATGTATCAAATTATGGTATTGTCGATTGCGATGGTGTGATTTTACAACCAGGTGAAAGTAAACCAATCATTAGGATGGTCGAAAAACCAAAGAAAGAGGAAGCACCATCTAATCTTTCTATTGTTGGTCGCTATGTATTATCTGAAAAAATTTGGGATACATTGGCAAAAACTGCTCCTGGTGCAGGCGATGAAATTCAATTAACTGATGCTATTACTATCATGATGGAAAATAATGAGCCAGTAGAAGCATATCACTTGCGTGGCAGAAGTCATGACTGTGGTAATAAATTAGGTTATATGAAAGCTTTCGTTGAATATGGCTTACAGCACGAAACATTGGGTGAAGATTTTTCCCAGTGGATAAAAAATCTATCTACAGAATTGAATGGCTCTAAATAAACTGTTTTTTCTTATGATAGTTAATAAAAGCTAACACTATAAAAGTTAGCTTTTTTTGTATTTCATAGGGCTATTCAATTATTAAACATCAACTAATGTAAATTAATATTTGATCTCACTTACACATTTTAAAATTAAATAAATCATAAGTTTTGAGTAAACGGAAACGTCATTATTCAGTCAAATCCCAAAAATAAATGGATTTAGATTACATAACTTTACTTTAAAATTGGATATAAATCTAAATAACAGGCAGTATTCATTGGGCAAAATGAGCATTAAGAAGCTTAAATACTCATAAAAAGGAACAAATTAAGTGCAGTGAGTAAAAGATATTAAGCGTTCAATGAATGATAATATTGTCAAAAATCATAAAAGTTAAAGTTTGGGTAAAAAAAACACTCTTAAAAAAGAGTGTTTTTGAATAAATTATAGAATCTTAGATCAAGAAATCATCTAAAGATTTACCTTGTTCTTCAACGGCAACTTTGATTACTGCTGGGGTACGACCCTGGCCAGTCCAAGTTTTAGCTTCGCCATTTTCATCAATATATTTATATTTAGCAGGACGTGCTGCACGTTTAGCGCGAGCACTTGTGCTTTTACCTGAATCCATTGTTTGTAGAAGTTCGTTTAGATCTACACCTTGTTCCAGAATCATTTCACGAACTTTTTCCAATTTACGGTTACGTTCTTCTAATTCTGCGCGAACTTGGCTTTCTTCTTCACGACGTTCATCAACAACGACAGTTAATTTTTCTAACATTTCTTCTAAAGATTCTAAAGAAACTTCTCTCGCTTGAGCGCGAAGAGTACGGATGTTATTTAATGCTTTTAAAGATTCGCTCATTTTTCCTGGTCTCAAATTTAATTGTTGGCCTGTGTACAGTAATAATAGAATGCTATTTTATTTTCTGCAATAGCTAAATTACACTATTAGTTTAAAAGTTATCTTTACCGAATGCAATTTTTTTACAAAAGAAATATTAACTTTTCTCTAATATATATATATCACTATTATCAATATCCAAAATAATGAAAAATCAGTTCCAATTAGGCCAAATTTTTTGGATTATAATTGGATAAGTAAGGTAGGAAAACGTCGTCTTATTAGCCATAAGAAGTCAAACTCGGTAACTTAAACGTAAATTTTCTTTTTTTGATACAGTAAATTAGCTATATGTGTGAAAAGATAACAATATATTTTAGTAAATGATAGTTCGTTATTTTAGCTATCCTGAAAGTAAATCTAACAATCACTGTCAGCATAAATTTAGTTTTATTCGTAAAAACGAGGGGGTAAAATCAGTTTTTAACTGTGAACGAATGATGATTGTTAATCTAATGGTATGTTTTATGGTAAAATTATGAGGTTTATTATTCTAGAGGAAAGAGGCTGATGGCCCAGCTATATTTTTACTATTCTGCGATGAATGCAGGAAAATCGACATCATTGTTGCAATCTTCTTATAACTATAATGAAAGAGGGATGCGAACATTGATTTTTACTGCTGAAATTGATAATCGTTTTGCGCAGGGTAAAGTTTCATCTCGAATTGGGTTATCTGCACAAGCGCTACTATTTACGCCCATAACAAATATGGCTGAAATCATTAAAAACGAAAATAGTATACAAAAGGTACATTGCGTCTTGATTGATGAGTGTCAATTCTTAACAAAACAGCAAGTTGAAGAGTTATGCGATATTGTCGATAATGTCGATATTCCCGTTTTATGTTATGGGTTAAGAACAGACTTTTCTGGAGAATTGTTTGCAGGTAGCCAATATTTATTAGCTTGGGCTGACAAATTAGTAGAATTAAAGACAGTATGCTACTGCGGCCGTAAGGCGAATAAAGTATTACGTGTAGGTAGCGATGGTATTCCTATGTATGAAGGCGCACAGGTCGATATAGGCGGTAATGAGAAGTATATATCAGTTTGTCGTAAACATTATACTGAGGCAATCGAACAAGCTAAATTAATGGGGCAAGGTCTCATTCCTAAAGTACCTATTGGTTTTAACTAATTTAGATGTAATGATTCATTATATGTGTAAAAAGAAAGTGAAAATCGTTAATCATTATATAAATGGGAATGTTTTTGGGTGTATTTGTTCTTTATTTCGCTATTAAAGATGCGCCGATATGCTCAGTTTTACTAACAAAGAGTAGTTTTTAACTAAGCATAGTTCTACTAAAGAACGATAGTTTAAGCATTTAAAACGCTGGATATATTATATCTGGCGTTTTAATATTTCAGCGATATATATGCTCGTTAACGGTACGGTTTTTACGTATTTTCTCATCCTAATTAATCTTTACGAGTTAATTTTGTAAAGGTTGATTCTTTAAAATAGTATTATCTAAATTTGTTAACGCCTTTTGATAACTATCTTATCTGCATATCAGCCTATAATCCTATATAGAAATATTTTTTATCATTATCTATTACCGCTTAGTGTAAAATTGCAGCTCTCTACTCAATCTATTAATTAATGATAACGCTGCCTACTTTTGGTTTTAATTTTTTACTTAATATTTCGAAATTCGTCTAGGTTATGAACGTTGAACACATTTTATGCTTATGATTATTTTGAATAAGAACAGCTGATTAAACATTAAGTTATAGATTATATCTAGCAACTAAAATAGGCGATGTAGGCGTACTTTTGGATTAAGATGATGTTCCTATGCTTTGAAGATTTACTTGGGATTATTGAGCTTTGAGGGTCGATTTTCATTCGAATTAAAAATGATTAGGTAAGGTAAAATAAGTAAGGTGTCTGGTTAACCTCCTAGTAGATTATGCAAGAGTCACCAAATGCAGTGAAAAGTGGTTTTTAATCGAATCCGAAGGATCCTTTTTGTTCATTTTTTAGTTTTACAGTGATATTTTTTAATCAGGTAAATACGTCACATCATTATATTGCAGTCATTTAAATTAATTGATGTAGTAAAAACAAGCTGAAAAGACTAACTTTTCACTGCTTCATAGAATGATAGGGCAATTTTTACGTATCAGAAAGAAGGTGAAAGCACTTATTATTAAACACACATCGAATTTAATTGAGGAGAGTATTGGTGCTACAGGTGATGGGGCTAGTTGTGGTTTCTCATCGTATTCATCCAACGAGGATTTACACTGAGAGAGCTAAAAAATAAGGCACTGAAGTTTAACTCAATGCCTTATATATTACTAATTAGTTAAATAATTATTTCTTTGTACTTTTCTTTTCAGCTTTAGGGGCCGCAGGCGTGTTTGTTTGCTCTGTAAACTCACGACCATAATAAGTATCAAGTAACAGCGTTTTTAACTCTGAGATTAACGGGTAACGCGGGTTTGCACCTGTACATTGGTCATCAAACGCATCTTCAGAGAGTTTATCAACTTTAGCTAAGAAGTCTGCTTCAGCAACACCAGCTTCTCGAATTGATTTAGGGATGCCTAAATCAGCTTTAATTTCTTCAAGCCAAGCTAACAGCTTCTCAATTTTAGCACCTGTACGATCATCTGGTTTAGTGAGGCCTAAATGAGTCGCGATTTCAGCATAGCGACGACGAGCTTGTGGGCGGTCATATTGGCTAAATGCTGTTTGTTTAGTTGGATTATCGTTAGAGTTATAACGAATTACATTGCTAATTAACAGCGCGTTTGCCAAGCCATGCGGGATGTGGAATTCAGAGCCTAATTTATGAGCCATTGAGTGACATACACCTAAGAATGCGTTTGCAAATGCGATACCTGCAATTGTTGCTGCATTATGGACACGTTCTCTGGCTACTGGGTTGGTAGCACCTTCATGGTAGCTTGCTGGCAGATAATCTTTTAACAGGCTCAATGCCTGTAAAGCTTGGCCATCAGAATATTCATTCGCAAGAACAGAAACATAGGCTTCCAAAGCATGAGTTACCGCATCAAGACCACCAAAAGCAGTAAGTGATTTAGGCATGTTCATGACGAGGTTTGCATCAACTATTGCCATATTTGGTGTTAATGCATAGTCAGCTAACGGGTACTTTTGACCGGTTTTATCATCAGTTACAACAGCAAATGGTGTAACTTCTGAACCTGTACCTGAAGTTGTGGTGATAGCGACTAATTTTGCTTTCACGCCCATTTTTGGGAAACGGTGAATACGTTTACGAATATCCATAAAGCGCAGAGCTAGCTCTTCAAAATGGGTTTCAGGGTGCTCATACATTACCCACATGATTTTTGCTGCATCCATCGGTGAACCACCACCTAACGCGATAATAACATCAGGTTTGAACGCGTTCATTTGGGCCGCACCTTTACGAACAACAGTCAAAGTAGGGTCAGCTTCAACTTCAAAGAATACATCTGTTTCAATATGGTGTTGTTTAAGAACCTCGACAACTTTTTCTACATAGCCATTATTGAATAAATAGCTATCAGTTACGATAAATGCACGTTTTGCGCCATCAGTTGCAATTTCTTCAAGTGCAATAGGAAGACAACCGCGACGGAAATAAATTGAGTTAGGAAGTTTATGCCATAACATATTTTCAGCTCTTTTCGCCACAGTCTTAGTATTAATTAAGTGTTTTGGTCCAACGTTTTCAGAGATAGAGTTACCACCCCATGAACCACAACCGAGTGTGAGAGAAGGCGCGAGCTTAAAGTTATATAAGTCACCGATTCCGCCTTGTGAGGCAGGCGTATTAATCAAGATACGCGCTGTTTTCATTTTCGCGCCAAAATAGTTAATGCGTGCAGTTTGGTTATCTTGATCAGTATATAAACATGAAGTGTGACCGATACCGCCTAGTTCAACGAGTTGCTCTGCTTTATCTACGGCGTCGTCAAAGTTTTTAGCGCGATACATTGCAAGGACTGGAGAAAGTTTCTCATGAGCAAACGGCTCAGAGTCGTCAATTAGTTTTACTTCGCCAATAAGAATTTTAGTCGTTTCAGGAACACTAACGCCTGCCATTTCCGCAATTTTGTAAGCAGCCTGACCAACAATAGCAGCATTTAGGTTGCCATTTTTCAAAATAATATCTTGAACTGCTTTTAATTCTTTACCTTGTAGAATATAGCCGCCATGGCTAGCAAAACGTTCGCGAACTTGAGTATAAATTTCATCAACCACAATAACAGATTGTTCAGAGGCACAGACTACGCCGTTATCGAATGTTTTAGACATTAATATTGAAGCAACTGCGCGTTTGATATCTGCTGTTTCATCAATAACGACTGGAGTATTACCAGCACCAACTCCAATAGCTGGTTTACCTGAACTATAAGCAGCCTTAACCATACCAGGGCCACCCGTTGCAAGGATCAGGTTAATATCATCGTGATGCATTAATGCATTGGACATTTCAACAGAAGGTGCATCAATCCAGCCAATAATATCTTTAGGAGCTCCTGCTGCAATAGCTGCTTTTAAGACGATTTCAGCGGCTTTATTGGTTGCATCTTTAGCTCGCGGATGTGGGGAAAATATAATCGCATTACGAGTTTTCAAGCTGATCAGCGATTTAAAAATAGCGGTGGATGTTGGGTTAGTTGTTGGAACTATACCGCAAATAATACCAATAGGTTCTGCGATAGTAATAGTACCAAAAGTGAGATCTTCAGAAAGTACACCACAAGTCTTTTCATCTTTATAGGCATTATAGATATATTCAGAAGCAAAGTGATTTTTAATGACTTTATCTTCGATAATACCCATACCGGATTCTTCAACTGCAAGCTTAGCCAGAGGAATTCGAGCATCTGCTGCGGCAAGTGCGGCCGCACGGAAAATTCGGTCAACTTGTTCTTGAGAAAAGTTAGCGAATTCACGCTGAGCTTTTTTGACGCGAGCAACGAGTTCATTGAGTTCGGTAACATTAGTTACTGACATAGGGTTCACTCCTGATAAATGTTAAAATTTTTAAGCCAATGTGCAGTTCATACAAATAAAAATAAAAAATAAGTGTTACAGGACCAAGAAAACAATTATAGATTATAATTATTACTATACGTTGTTAATCAGCTAATTGGCTTAAAAATCTTTTATTAATGTGAAGCTCTAGCTTTCCTAAATACAACTCAACTTTTTTGTTAAGATTAGATTATCATTATTTAAGTTAATTAATGTGATCTATGTCATAAAATCTCAAAGCTGACACCTTTCAGCATGTCAGTTTGCGTATAACAACTTTATTTTGATAGAAAACGATGATGACAAAATTGAGGTTAGCTCAAGGTATTTTCTGGGGTTAATGATACACTTTAGCGGTTTAAAATTTTCTCTAACGGGACTCTTTCTAAAGGTGTTGATGAGTGGGTGCAGGATTACTTGATTTATCAGGCTATATAAAGTTTTTCATTGGCCTTTTTGCGTTAGTAAACCCAGTCGGAATTCTCCCTGTGTTTATTAGTATGACTAATTATCAAAGTAGTGCGGGGCGCAATAAAACAAACACGATAGCGAATACTTCTGTGGCTATTATATTATGTATTTCTCTATTAGTAGGCGATTCAATCCTTCAGTTGTTTGGTATCTCTATCGATTCATTCCGTATTGCTGGAGGGATCTTGATAGTGACTATAGCAATGTCGATGATTAGCGGAAAAATTGGTGAAGATAAACAAAATAAACAAGAAAAATCAGAAACAGCTGTACGTGATAGTATCGGTGTTGTTCCTCTTGCATTGCCTCTTATGGCGGGGCCAGGGGCGATTAGCTCCTGTATTGTTTGGTCATCAAGATGGAACGGCTGGCAAAATTTTTTAGGGCTTGCGCTAACTTGTATTATATTTGCTTTTTGTTGTTGGTTGTTGTTCCGCTCAGCATCATTACTTGTACGTTACCTAGGCCAAACTGGTATTAACGTTGTGACGCGTATTATGGGGCTACTACTTATGTCATTAGGTATCGAGTTTATTGTTACTGGCGTAAAAGCGATATTTCCAGGTCTTCTCTAGTATTTCCTTTCTGTCGATTAATCAATGTGTAATAACTGCCATTACTGGTGGTTATTACACGCATACATGACGTAATCAATAATCACAATATAATCATGTTTTATAAATTAATGTGCTGACATTTTGAACAGCAATTAATTTTCATTATCTATAATATAATTTCGCATTTTTTGTTAAATAAAACACAAAAAGTAAGGAATTGTGAGCTAAGTAGATTTTTACGCTATTTAACTCAAGTAATGTTAATGATATGTTTAAAGTCGATATTGATAAGGAAAACGGTAGATAGCAGGTTAATCTTCTTTTAACTCGAACAAGTGATTGCCTTCCTGAGTTTTATGGTAATCAAGGTACAACGATAGCCATAAATAAGGTTAATAACTTGTAGCTTATTGTGATGGGTAATTTCGAATTAAAAAAAATAATCTAATAAGGATAATGATTCGGATGCATAATAATTATTACAGTTTAGATAATCAAATAGGTTACTGAATTTTTAGTCGCAAAGTTAAGTACTACGGAGGGTAATGATGAAATTTGTCAAAACGGGTTTGTGTGTTCTACCCATTTTTTTAATTGCATTACAGTCTAATGCGGACCCAATATTAACTGATATAAATCAATCTATTACCATTAATAATGGCAGTGAAGTTGTGTCATTAGATCCTCATAAAGTTGAAGGAATACCAGAAAGCAATATTATTCTTAATCTTCTTGAAGGATTAATTTATTCAGATATTGATGGGAAAGTTGCCCCCGGAGTAGCTGAAAGCTGGACTAATGACAAATATACCACATGGATATTTACGTTAAGGGACAATGCTCGTTGGAGTGATGGTACTCCTGTAACAGCGCAAGATTTTGTATACAGTTGGCAACGACTTGCAGATCCTAAAACGGGTTCCCCTTATTCAAGTTATCTCCAAAATGCTTACATGGAAAATGCGCAAGCAATTCTAAAAGGTGAGATGCCAGTAGAATCTTTGGGTGTGAAAGCGCTTGATGATAAACATTTACAAGTGACGTTAACTCATCCCGTTCCGTATTTTATTGATATGCTGAATCATACAGCAATGAAGCCTGTAAATAGACAGGCTATTGAAAAATTTGGAGATAAATGGACTCAACCAAATAATTTCGTCGGTAATGGTGCTTACCTATTGGATAATTGGGTGGTTAACGAGCGAATTGTGCTTAAGCGAAATCCTAATTATTGGGACAATCAAAATAGTAAAATAGACCAAGCAACTTTCTTATCAATCTCTTCAGAGACCAGCGATGTTAACCGCTATCGTAGCGGTGAAATTAATATCAGTAATTCAGCCATCCCACCTATTTTATTCAAAAAAATGCAATCAGAGCGGCCTGATGAATTATATATTCGGCCTTACTTATGTACTTTTTATTATGAAATTAATAATAATAAGCCACCATTTAACGATTCAAGAGTTAGGGAAGCATTAAAACTGGGTTTAGACAGAAAAACAATTACTGACAAAATTATGGCGCAAGGGCAAATTGTTGCTTATGGTTTTACGCCGACGTTTATCAATAATGGTGATTTTTCGCCACCTGAATGGGCTAGTTGGAGTGATGAAAAACGTTATCAACGTGCCAAAGAGCTTCTTGCTGAAGCTGGTTTTACCCCGTCAAACCCACTTAAATTTTCGCTGTTGTACAACACTTCTGACCAAAACAAACAACAAGCAGTTGTTGCCGCATCGATGTGGAAAAAAAATATTGGGGCAGAAGTCAGTTTACAAAATCAAGAATGGAAAACCTCTCTACAGAATCGTCATAGTGGTAATTATGATGTAGCCCGTTCGACGTGGTGCGCTGATTATAATGAACCTTCTGCATTCTTAAATATCATGTTGTCACAAAATAGCAATAACACAGGTTTCTACAATAATTTGCAGTTTGATGCCTTATTAGAAAAAGCGTTGATCGCACCCGATGATGTAACACGTAAACAAATTTATCAACAAGCCGAGCTTCTACTCGATCACGATTCCGCCATTATTCCTGTTTACTACCGAGTTAGTGTTCGGCTCATAAATCCATCAGTCGGTAGTTTTAAAGGCAAAGACCCTCTTGATTATATTGATGTCAAGCGGTTATATATAAAACAATCTAATAAATAATATTTAAACAATTTACCTTGCAAGGAATCTATCTGAAATAGTCCAAGATAAATGTAAGCAACCAATAAAGTTACTGATATAAAGACTAAATTAACCTTGATAAATAAGGCTATTAGGTTTTTTAACGTGACCTGTATAAATAGCAAACAGCAAATTGAGCTATGGAAGATAAATATCAAAACCAACAACACAACAATAAAATATAGTATGGGAGTAAAGCATAAAATGAGTAAATCTATTAATAAAACCATGGTTGCTTTGAGCGTAGCCGCTGGATTGATGACCGCAGGAATGGCAAGTAGCTTTGCTGCTACAGTGCCAGCAGGTGTTGAGCTTGCTGAAAAACAAACCCTCGTACGTAACAATGGCTCAGAACCACAATCCCTTGATCCGCATAAAATTGAAGGTGTTCCAGAATCGTCTTTAGCGAGAGATTTATTTGAAGGATTAACGATTGTAGGACCAAATGGAGAAATTCTACCGGGTTCAGCAGTGAGTTGGGATAATAAAGACTTTAAAGAATGGACATTCAAAATTCGTGAGGGCGCTAAATGGTCAAATGGTGACCCTGTCACTGCTAATGATTTCGTGTATAGCTTTCAACGTTTAGTTGATCCCGATACCGCATCTCCTTATGCAAGTTACCTGCAGTATGCTCATCTTAAAAATGTTGATGAGATTATTGCAGGCAAGAAAAAACCTGAAGAGTTAGGCGTTAAAGCACTAGATGACCATACTTTAGTGCTTGAACTTACTGAAGCAGTGCCTTACATTCCTAAATTATTAATCCACTCCTCGATGTCGCCAGTTAATAAAAAAACGATCGAAAAATTTGGCGCCAAATGGACTCAACCACAAAACTTTGTTGGTAATGGGGCATTTAAATTAAAAGATTGGACAGTGAACGAACGTATTGTTCTTGAACGTAGCCCAACTTATTGGGATAACGAGCACACGGTGATTGATCAAGTCACTTTTTTACCTATCTCATCTGAAGTGACGGATGTGAACCGTTATCGCAGTGGCGAAATTGACATGACTTATAGTAACTTGCCAATTGAGCAATTCAAATCACTACAAAAAAACATGCCAGATGAACTGCGTGTTAGCCCATATCTCTGTATTTATTACTATGAAATTAATAATGAAAAACCACCATTTAATGATCCGCGAGTTAGAGAAGCGTTGAAACTATCAATGGATAGAGACGTCATTACCTACAAAGTGAAAGATCAAGGTGATATTCCGGCTTATGGTTTCACTCCTCCCTTTACGGACGGAATTAAAACGGAAAAACCTGACTGGTACGCTAATATGACGCAAGATCAGCGTAATGAGCGAGCGAAACAGTTGCTTGAAGAAGCGGGTTATAATAAGTCAAATCCACTCAAATTTAATTTGTTGTACAACACATCAGATTTACATAAGCGTATTGCCATTGCCGCTTCATCAATTTGGAAGAAAAACATTGGTGCTGAAGTTAAGCTAGAAAATCAAGAATGGAAAACATTCTTAGATAGTCGACATCAAGGCGCATATGACATTTCTCGTGCGGGTTGGTGTGCTGATTATAACGAGCCATCCTCCTTCCTTAATATGTTACTTTCTTATAGCAGCAATAATACCGTTCACTATAAAAACAAAGATTTCGATGCTGCAATGAAGAAAACATTGCAAGTGAAAACAGATGAAGAACGTGCTGAGCTTTATAACCAAGCGGAAAGGCAATTAGATAAAGATTCTGCTCTGGTTCCTCTTTACTACTATGTAAACACACGTTTAGTTAAGCCATATGTGGGTGGATATACGGGCAAAGATCCGCTCGACAATCTTCATACTAAAGACCTTTATATTATTAAACACTAATAATCCTACTCTATTGAGTTGAATTCAGGCCGTTGGCAAACGTAATAGGTTGGTTGACGGTCCTGAAAGCTTGTAATAATAAAAAATCAATTTATTGATTTTCGGCTGATAATTTAAGGTGATGGAAATCACGATTTTCTCGCCTTGTTAGTAACCGTAATTCGGCTTTATGAAGCTAGAGGTTGTTGAGCTTTGCTGCTTATTTTGACTGTACTCAGTGGTCAGAATAACAGCAATACAATGACGTGACGTATTTAGGTGATTAAAAATCATCACTGAAAACCCAAATTGCAAAGGCAAATTGTTTTTCAGGTTCGATTAAACGTGATTTTTGCTATGTTGAGTGGCTCTTACCTAGTCAACTAGGTGACGAACCATTCGGCTTACTTAAGAAACTTTTAATTCGAATAAAAACTGACCTTCAAAGAATCAATGACCCTTAGGTAATGTCATGATTATTGGTTTGACTAAGCAACTGAAGTAGGAAAGAGCAATGTTAAAATTTATTTTGCGTCGTTTACTCGAAGCGATTCCAACACTTTTTATTCTTATTACCATTTCATTTTTTATGATGCGTTTAGCGCCTGGTAGCCCATTTACTGGGGAGCGTAAGTTACCACCTGAAGTCATGGCGAATATTGAAGCGAAATATCACTTAAATGACCCGATGTATCAGCAATATTTTAGCTACTTGGTACAGTTGTCTAAAGGGGACTTTGGACCGTCATTTAAATATAAAGACTACAGTGTTAATGAGTTAGTTGAAAAAGCATTTCCTGTTTCTGCAAAACTAGGCGCAACAGCGTTTATTGTTGCCGTTTTCTTTGGTGTCTCCGCTGGGGTAATTGCGGCCCTTAACCAAAACACTAAATGGGATTTTACAGTCATGGGATTCGCCATGACGGGGGTTGTTATCCCAAGCTTTGTTGTTGCTCCACTGTTGGTACTTATTTTTGCCATTCAATTGAAATGGCTGCCCGGTGGAGGTTGGGATGGGGGTAATCTTACACATATGATCTTACCGATGGTCGCATTATCTCTTGCATATATTGCCAGTATTTCGCGTATCACTCGTGGTTCAATGATTGAAATTATGCACTCTAATTTTATTCGTACTGCAAGAGCTAAAGGTTTGCCATTGCGTACTATTATTTTTCGCCACGCCTTAAAACCTGCATTACTTCCAGTCCTTTCATATATGGGACCCGCCTTTGTTGGAATTATTACCGGCTCAATGGTTGTTGAAACTATCTTTGGTTTACCAGGAATTGGCCAATTATTTGTTAATGGTGCTCTTAATCGTGATTATTCATTGGTACTTAGCTTGACCATTTTAGTTGGAGTATTAACCATTGCCTTCAATGCGATTGTCGATGTGTTATATGCCGTTATTGATCCTAAAATTCGCTATTAATCCGGAGGGTGCACTATGTTATTGAATCAAAAGAATAGTGAAGCTCTGGAAAAACTTTCTGAGCAATTAGATATTGAAGGGCGTAGCTTATGGCAAGATGCTCGTCGTCGTTTTATGCATAACCGAGCCGCTATTTTCAGTCTATGTGTCCTATGCCTTATTACACTATTTGTTATCTTTGCACCGATGTTATCGCCATTTTTATATGATGATACCGATTGGGAGATGATGTCTATGGCGCCTGATATGGCAAGCGGCCATTATTTCGGTACTGATGCTTCGGGGCGTGATTTACTGGTGAGGGTCGCAATTGGTGGTCGTATTTCTTTGATGGTGGGGGTTGCAGCGGCTTTGGTTGCTGTGATTGTTGGTACACTATATGGTTCTTTAGCTGGCTATGTAGGTGGAAAAATTGACTCCATCATGATGCGCTTATTGGAGATATTGAACTCATTTCCTTTCATGTTTTTTGTGATCTTATTAGTAACTCTTTTTGGTACTAATATTTTATTGATTTTTGTGGCGATCGGCATGGTTTCTTGGCTTGATATGGCACGTATTGTTCGTGGGCAAACATTGGGGCTTAAGCGAAAAGAGTTTATAGAGGCGGCATTAGTTTCCGGTGTCAGTACACGTAATATTATTTTGCGTCATATTGTACCTAACGTATTGGGTGTCGTTGTGGTTTATGCTTCTTTGTTAGTACCAAGCATGATCTTATTTGAATCCTTTTTAAGCTTTTTAGGGTTAGGTACACAAGAGCCACTAAGTAGCTGGGGAGCCTTATTAAGTGATGGTGCAAATTCGATGGAAGTTACCCCGTGGTTATTATTGATCCCAGCAGGCTTTCTTGTTGTGACGCTTTTTTGTTTTAACTTTATCGGCGATGGTTTGCGTGATGCCCTCGACCCGAAAGATCGCTAGAGGAAACTATTATGTCAGAAACGAAATCATCAACTCCTCTATTAAGCGTAAAAAATTTAGATGTTAACTTTTCTACGCCTGATGGCGATGTAACGGCAGTTAATAAGCTAAATTTTGAATTACATTCAGGAGAAACTCTAGGTATTGTGGGTGAATCTGGTTCAGGCAAATCACAAACTGCATTTGCTCTAATGGGCCTCTTAGCCCGTAATGGCAAAATTGGCGGTTCAGCCATTTTTAATGGACGTGAAATTTTAAACTTAAAAGAGAAAGCGTTAAATAAAATGAGGGCGGAAGAAATTTCTATTATCTTTCAAGATCCAATGACCTCGCTTAACCCTTATTTAAAGATTGGCATTCAATTATCTGAAGTATTAATGCTGCACAAAGGTATGGGAAAGCAACAAGCATTTGAGGAGTCAGTTCGTATGCTCGATGCGGTTAAAATGCCTGAGTCACGTAATCGAATGAACATGTATCCCCATGAATTTTCCGGTGGGATGCGCCAACGTGTCATGATAGCGATGGCATTATTATGTCAGCCTAAGTTACTTATTGCTGATGAACCTACCACTGCGCTGGACGTGACGGTACAAGCGCAAATCATGACACTACTGAATGAACTGAAAAAAGAATTTAACACGGCTATCATTTTAATCACTCATGACTTAGGTGTCGTTGCGGGTGTTTGCGATAAAGTATTAGTCATGTATGCAGGGAGAACCATGGAATATGGTACTGCCCGTGATATTTTTTATCATCCCTCACACCCATATTCATTAGGTTTACTCGCTGCGGTACCTAGATTAGATGGTGATAATGAAAGTCTAATGACCATACCGGGAAATCCACCTAATCTATTACGATTACCGAAAGGTTGCCCGTTCTCACCGCGCTGCCAATATGCTAATCAACAATGTGTTGAACAAGAGCCAGCATTGACTGCATTTTCAACTAATCGTTTACGAGCCTGCTTTAAACCAGTGGAGGAATTGGTATGAGCCAACAAGAAAATAGGCCAATTCTGCTCGAAGTGAATGATTTAAAAGTTCATTTTTCGATTAGAGATAAAAAACAGTGGTTTTGGCAACCCGACAAAAGTTTAAAAGCGGTCGATGGGGTAACATTACGGCTTTATGAAGGTGAAACTCTGGGAGTCGTCGGTGAGTCTGGCTGCGGAAAATCAACCTTTGCCCGCGCTATTATTGGCTTAGTGAAATCAACGGGGGGAACAGTTAGCTGGTTAGGGCGCGATCTTTTAGGATTAAATGATAAGCAGTGGCGTGAAATACGTAGCGATATTCAAATGATCTTCCAAGACCCTTTGGCATCGCTCAATCCGAGAATGACTATCGGTGATATTATTGCTGAGCCATTAAAAACCTATAACCCGAAAATGCCTCAATCAGAAGTGACAGACAAAGTCCGTAAAATAATGAAACGGGTTGGGTTATTACCAAACTTGGTAAATCGGTATCCACATGAATTTTCTGGAGGGCAATGTCAGCGTATTGGAATTGCAAGAGCATTAATTCTAGAGCCTAAATTAGTCATTTGTGATGAACCTGTTTCAGCATTGGATGTATCAATTCAAGCTCAGGTTGTTAACTTATTGCAAGAGCTACAACGAGAAATGGGATTATCACTGATCTTTATTGCCCATGACTTGGCGGTGGTGAAACATATTTCAGACCGTGTATTAGTGATGTATTTGGGGCATGCTGTTGAATTGGGCACTTATGATGAGGTATATAACAATCCAATTCACCCTTACACTAAAGCCTTAATGTCAGCAGTCCCTGTACCTGATCCTGACAAAGAGAAAAGTAAATCGATTCAATTATTGGAAGGTGAATTACCTTCGCCAATAAATCCGCCATCAGGATGTGTATTTAGAACTCGTTGTCCATTAGCAGATGAAGGTTGCGCTAAAACTAAACCGCTATTGGAAGGGAGTTTCAAACATGCAGTATCTTGTTTAAAAGCGGATCCACTCTAAATATGAACATAAAGCGGGCGAAACTATTTCGCCCGCTTTATTAGTAACTTTAAGCACCGTTAGCAGCTATGGAAATTGAATTAACGTTTCCACAATATATGATTAAAAGGCTGTGTTGGATCACGGCTAATCAATATTCTTGCAAAAATATCATTTATTTCATCTTCTTCAGATTGTGCTAAGCCAATAATAACTTCACTAAAATTGTTTAAATTGAACTCTGGCTGGATAACACTGTGCCAATGGGATGTTAACGGTATAATCTCAGCGGCACCGGATTCTTCAAATTGCAGAGCAAAAAGAACCTGATCAGCCGGCTCTAAATTGTCCATCGCATTTTCTAGGAAAAGGTCATAGGCTATTTCAATGATTTCATCTTCATCGATAAGTGCGGTAAATTGTGGCTTAGTCATGACAGTTCCTAAAGTTTTCAAAATTACAGTAATGGGCTAAAAAAGTAGCAAAGGCGTTCAATAACTCGATTCCAGAATGGTCGTTGTTCCCACTCCTCGAGTTCAAGGCGGGTAGAACGAGCGATATAATCATACTGCACAATTGTCAGATCACTACCAAAGTTTTTATCATCAATGACAACCGTGATTTCAAAGTTCAACCATAAACTACGCATATCTAAATTGACTGAGCCAACAAGGCTTAATTCACCATCAACTAAGACACTTTTGGTATGCAATAAGCCATCTTCAAACTGATAAATTTTAACGCCTGCTTCAAGTAATTCAGTATAAAACGAACGACTTGCCCAGCGAACCAGAAAAGAGTTATTGAGCCTTGGCATAACAATACTTACATCAACACCACGCATAGCGGCGGTACAGATGGCATGTAGCAAATCATCACTTGGGACAAAATAAGGTGTTGTCATGATCAATTGCTTGCGCGCAGAGAAAATTGCCGTCATTAATGACTGTTGAATCAACTCATCAGGGAAACCAGGACCTGAGGCAATGACTTGGGTTGTGTGCCCGTTTGCTTGCTCAAATGGCATTATATTAGTGTCAGGTGGTGGCGGCAGAATACGTTGCCCGGTTTCCATCTCCCAGTCAAATGCATAAACAATACCTAATGTAGTACTAACTGGGCCTTCCATACGAACTAAGATGTCTACCCATTCACCAAACCCAGCATCCTGTTTAAAGTAGCGAGGATCGACCATATTCATACTGCCAGTGTAGGAAATATAATTATCGATGATGACCATCTTACGATGTTGGCGTAAATCCATTCGACGTAAGAAAAAACGCATGAGGTTAACTTTCAATGATTCAACAAATTCGATCCCAGCGGCTCGCATTTTTTTGGGATAATCACTGCGAAAGAAATGCCAGCTACCAGCAGAATCGACCATGATACGGCATTTAACACCCCGTTTAGCGGCATTGAGTAACGCTTCAGTAACGCCATCAACTAAACCACCTGTTTGCCAGATATAAAATACCATCTCAATTGAATGCTGCGCATTATTGATATCATTAACAATAGATTTAAGTGACTCTTCACATGTGGTCATTAGCTGTATACGGTTACCTTTAACCCCCGCAATACCTTGACGTTTTTCACAAAGTTGGAACAGTGGCTCAGCAACACGACTATGCTCTTTGGTAAAGATGTGTTTTGAATGGCGTAAATTTTCGAGCCAAGTAGCCACAGAAGGCCACATTTGTTGAGCCTTATCAACACGTCGTTTGCCCAGATGAAGCTCACCAAAGGCGATATAGGCGATAATTCCGACTAATGGCAGGATATAAATGATTAGTAACCATGTCATGGCAGAGGTAACAGGTCTACGTTTGACCAGAATTCGAACGGTAACTCCCGCAATCACTAGCCAGTACAAGAAAAAAAATAACCAGCTCAATAATGTATAAACTGTTGCCATATGGATTACATACCTCATAAACATGGGGGCGTAAAAGTGGTCAAAAAATGAAATAGACCCGACTAAATAAAACTCGAGACTAAACTTAATTGAATTTAGCCAAGTTTCATATCAAAAACTTTGTTAGATGTTATAGATTAATCACGAAAAAACAATTCATTATATTGATAGTTTTATTTTGAAATTACTTTAGTTGTCATTCTAATAATTAAACTAATTGAAAGGTAATTCTTGGCTCAGACAAGTAAAGGTTTATAATATTCAGCCAATTTCATTACTCAAGAAAGAAAAGGGATAAGAATGAGACGTAGTAGGCATGAAGTTGGTCGCTGGCGTATGTTAAGACAATCACTGCGTCGCCGTCGCCGTTGGCTTGAAGGGCATTCAAGACGCAATATGCGTATCTACTCAATAAGAAAATTTGATATCTACAAATGCCGTCGTTCACTGTTATTTACTCAATGGAATGACTGGGGAAATTGAGGATAAATTTCACAATTTTCACATTGAAGGACAAACGTTATTGAATATGATTGCTATTTGCATTTAAACTAGTGATCATATTCTTTAGGTTTATCGTCGTAGGGTAGAAAATTCATATGCGTTGGATTCGTTGGCCTCTTATTATTATTCTTTCATTGTCTATTCATGCAGGTCTTGCTATGGCATGGATTTTTAATCAACCGAAAATGACACCCGTTGCGGAGCCTATGACGGTTGCAATGATAGCATTTGAATCGGAGCAGCCTGCAACAGAGCCTGTTACGGCTCAGTCCGAGCCTGCTCCACAACCAGAGCCGGAACCAGAGCCGGAACCGATTGTCGAGCCAGAACCTGTTGTTGAGCCTGTAATTGCTTTGCCTGAAAAGAAACCTGAAGTAAAGAAAAAGCCAACGCCTAAAAAAGAAGAAAAACGTGAAATCAAAAAAGATGCTAAGCCTGTTGAGAAAAAATTAGCGAAAAATGATAGTGATTTGAAACCGTTATCTGATTTAAATGCGGCACCTGCAAAATCGAATACTAATGTTACAGCTAAAAATAATGGTGCTACTAGTAGTGAGTCAACTAGCAAGCGCGGGCCTCAAGCAATTCGTAAGCAAGCGCCTTCTTATCCGGAACGTGCAAGGCGTTTAGGCAAAGACGGCTATGTTAAGGTGCGTTATGACATTGATGAAGATGGCCGAGTGACAAATATTGAATTTGTTGAAGCATCCCCAAAAGGTTTGTTTGAACGTGATGTCAAACGCGCAATGAATCGATGGACGTTCGAAAAATTGCCTGCAAAAGGCTATGTAACAGAAATCTATTTTAAAATTGATGGCACTGTGAGCCAAGTTTAAATCACCATCTTTTTATTCATATTGAAAATAATATCCCCTCATAATGAATCAAAAAATTATGAGGGGATATTTATGTTAGAAAATAATCTTAAGGTGAAAGCTATTCAGAGCTCTCTAATTTGAATTGCTGTTTTTCTTTAGGCAATTCTCGTGGTGTATTGTCATCATTGACAGCAACATAGGTAAAAACAGCATCAGTTGCTTGATAACGCTGACCAACTGGCTCTGTTGCAACTTTTTTAACCCAGACCTCAATGTTAATGGTGATAGAGCTTTTACCTGTCTTTAAACAACGTGCATAGCAGCAGACGACATCACCAACAGCAACGGGTTTTTGAAACTTAATACCATTCACAGCAATGGTCACAACACGACCAAGAGCAATTTCTTTCGCTAAAATGGCACCGCCAATATCCATTTGAGACATTAACCAACCGCCAAAAATATCACCATTTGCATTAGTATCAGCAGGCATTGCTAATGTACGTAAAACTAATTCGCCGTTTGGTAATTGCATATCAAACTCTTTATTAAAATATAGAAATGTTCAACTAACGTTAATCATAAACTATAACCCCAGTTTTAGTCACGATGAATCATGAGCCAACTTTAGTTATCAGTTTTCCTAGAGGCTGTTGATCTTTGAAGGTCAATCTTTATTTGAATTAAACATCCTTACCTAAGGTAAAAAGTAAGGCAAGAACGACTCAATACGGCAAAAAATCATGTTTAATCGAATAAGAAGGGCATTTTTGATTTTTAGCTTGAAGTTGCTGTGATGTTTTTTAATCACCTAAATACTTAACATCATTATATTACTGCCATTTCAATCAGTTAATGCAATAAAAACAAATAACAAAGACCAACAGTCACTAGCGCTTTATTGCTTTACTTTTTAGCTATAATTTGAATTATTTAGGGCATATCAAGGCTATAAAAACGCAAAGAAATGGCAAGAAGTGTTTTTTATATTTAATAATTAATTTTATTTGTCTACAATAAAAACGTGTTTTGTGTTTTTTTGTTGTGAATTCAGGAGGGACGATATGAGATTAATATTGGCAATTCTACTACCTTGGTTGCAATTTTTTACTATCGGCCGCCCATTTGCTGGGATTATCTGCCTTATTTTACAAGTTACCTTGATTGGGTGGATCCCCGCGGCGATTTGGTCTGTATATGCGCTATCTCAATACAATACAGATAAGAAGATCGAACAAGCATTTGGCAAACGATATTAAACAAAATAAAAAAACCTGCATTTTGAAATGGTTCCATAATATTGGATATTTCAACTTGCAGGTTCTTTATTGACTATAATTTATTGCTGAGGCTTATGATTTTCTTCTTCTGAGTGTTCTTCTTTAGACATATTTTTATAAATATAGACAACACTAAGAACGGTGAATATTAATGTCCCAGCGGTTAAACCGAACACTTTAAAGTTCATCCATGTATCAAGAGACAACCAAAATGCGATATAGATATTTAATGCAGCGCAAAGAATAAAAAAGATTGCCCATGCGCTATTCAGTTTAATCCAGTTACTATCGGGAAGTTTAATTTCTTGATTACTGCCTAACATTCGTTGAATTAATGGTTTTTTGGTGAACCATTGGCTGATCAGTAATGCTAAAGCAAACAAAGCATAAATAATGGTAACTTTCCATTTGATAAAGGCATCGCTATGGAAAATAAGCGTTAATGAAGCGAAAACCATCACGATAATACAAGTGATTTTAGCGATTTTTTCAACTTTTTTATAAACGAGATAAGTCGCGAGTAACGCGAGCGGGGTTGCGACCAATAATGCGCCACTGGCATAGTAAATGTCATAAGTTTTATAGACAAGAAAAAAAATCACCAAAGGGATAAAATCAATAAGTTGTTTCATAACAGTGGGTACCCGAGCCTCGCATCAAAATAATGGCATAGTTTAACCGATTTTCGTGAGAATTGTTAAAAGTTTGCTCCTTTTTACCAAGAATACCGCTGTTTACCAATCATATTTGCATTATTTTACTTATATTTGGCTTTAGTAATGGAAAATATTTGATACTTCATATATATAATAACCATATTAATTTAACTTCCTAATTTTTAGAGAATTTTCTGACAATGATAAAGGCAAGATTGTTTGTCTGGATGCCCGGTTTAGAAACGTTATTTAATTACCGTTTGGCTGACTTTGGTCCGGATATCAAAGCGGGTTTATCTGTCGCGGCAGTCGCTTTACCGGTTGCTATCGCTTACGCGGAGCTAATGGGAATTAACGCCATCATCGGATTATATGCATGCATTTTACCTATGATCATTTATGCTTTATTTGGAACATCTAAGCAGCTGATCATTGGACCGGATGCAGCGACTTGTGCCGTGATAGCCGCAGCTGTCAGTCCATTAGCAATGGGAGATGATACCATTCGATGGCAGCTAATTATTGTCATGAGTTTAATGACGGGAGTGTGGTGCTTAATCGCCGCTCGATTTAGATTAGGAACATTCGCCGATTTTTTATCAAGACCTATTTTACAGGGCTTATTAAATGGTGTTGCATTGACCATAATTTTAAGCCAATTAGGTAAAATATTTGGAATTTCCTCATTACCGAGTGATTTTATCGAGCGCTTAATTGCTTTCCCAATTGCACTCCTCGAAACACATATTCCTACTTTGTTAATGTCTGTAGCGACTTTGGCGATTATCATTATTATTAAAAAAAAGCGAAACATGTGGCCATCATTGCTAATTGCGATGGTATTAGCAACGATGGTGAGTGTTGTTTTTGATGTAGAGAAGTATGGTATCAGTATTGTTGGCGATTTAGGGGAAGGGCTGCCGTTTATTACAATGCCACAATTTAATCCTGGGCTAATGCGTGATCTTATTACGCCATCATTGAACTTAGCCGTGATTAGCTTTGTGAGTTTTATGATGACAGCGAGAAGTTTTGCGAGCAAAAATGGTTACTCTGTTGATGCGGATCAGGAGCTTAGAGCCTTAGGAATGGCAAATATTGCCTCAGCCTTATCTCAAGGCTTTGCCGTTAGTGCGGCGAGTAGCCGTACTGCCGTCAATGACATGATGGGGGGCAAAACACAGTTGGTCTCGATAGTTGCGGCACTGGCCATTTTAGCAGTTTTACTTTTTTCGGTTAATTTACTAGGTTACATCCCTATGCCAGCATTGGGCGTGGTATTAGTCGTTTCCACATGGTCATTACTGAGTTTTCGCAGTATATTTTCGATGCGAAAACGTAATAAAGAAGCCTTTACACTGTGTATTTTCACTCTCTGTGCGGTGCTTGTTTCGGGCTTGATAAATGGCGTTGGTTTAGCTGTTTTACTGGGGTTGTTACAGTTTATTCGAGTTATTTTCCGACCAACAGATCAGCTTTTAGGGGTTGATGACCAAGGAATGTTACATTCTATTTCAAAAGATAATGAAATTCAGCCAATTGAAGGGATACTGATATATCGCTTTAACTCCCCGCTGACTTATTTCAATGTGAACTATTTTAAAGAGCGGTTAAACAAACATTTAGACAATCAACCCAAACGACCGGCATGGGTAATTGTTGATGCTGCGGTGAGTTTCACACATAACGATGTTAGTGTTTTTTTATCATTGAATGATATAGTGACCGCATTGAAAGCGAAGGGCGTGACATTAGTTTTAGCAGGGCGTCGAACGTCGATAAATCGTTGGCTTGAGAAGAATAAAATCAATCGTTCTGATGATGATTTGTTAGTAGTACCTGATATTTATTTTGCTATTCGTTTAATTCAAAGTAAGCAACAGATAAAAATGAAAGATGTGGACGAGAACGTCGAGTCATAAACATAGGTGAGAACACTGACTAAGTTATTTGTTTACCATCAGAGGCAATGTTTTAAAACAAAGATTAAGCGATAAAAAACTGCACCTTAATTCGCTATTATTGTTAACGTTTGGGGTGCAGTCTAGTTTTAACCTAATTAACCCTGCGATTGCTTACTGATTTTTAATCAGCATATAAAGGCGATAAAAATAGAGTAATGCAAACGCAGCAATAATGTTGTTAATTAAAAAAGAAAGGCCATTTGTAACAATATGATTTAGATTAAGACTGCTCACGACTAAACTGACGAGCATTTGTGTTGCCATCCAAATTAATACCATTGGCAGAGCCAGACGCCAGTTTGCATAAGACATCTTCCAACTTTTACCCATCGCATTAAACGGGTTTACATTTTCACTTATAAGAATTGCAGGCGCTAAAGAAAAACCGATGGCAAGTACAACACCTGGAAGCACCATGATAGTAATGCCTAGCTGAACCAGTAACGAGCAGATTACTAATAGCAGAAGCATTGAAAGTGCTTTAGGTAAAGAGGCTAATAACGCTTGAGTACCAGTCATCTCCTCGCCGCGTGATAACCCTGAAATATACGATAAAACACCGCAAATCAGAATTAAACTACCAAAGGTAACTGAAAGAATAAGACCGAGTGAAACTCGAAGGATGCTGCTTTTATCTTCTTCAGAAAGGTCTTGCACCCAATTTTGTAAGCCTGAATTACCTGCATCGATGAATTTGGTTTGAGCGTCAAAAAGAACACCAATCATCTGCGCATTTGGGATCATCATTGAGTAAATAACAACACTGACTGCTGTCGCTAACAGTATAATTGTGGATAGGCCACTCAACTGATTTTTAAAAAAGTTAATGCTATCACGGATGAGTGAGTTGGCCGAAATGGACATGTAAATGCTCCTATCTACAAGCTGGACAAAATTTTCACGTGATTGTAACTGAGTATGTAGCGCATAGGTAGAGAAAGATGAGAAAAGACGTGTAGTTAGCAAAAAAGTTCAGAACTTATCTTCCACAAAGGTTATTGTAGGCGCTAATCATAACAATGTAGGGAAAGCGATTAAGTGTGATTGTTCATACGTCGCAGCAAGTAGTGAAATCAATGATTTGTATATTAATGTTACCCTTGGTTTTTTTTAATAACATTATGTTTTAAAACTAAAAAAATAAAAAAGTGACATGTCACGCTAAAATTGATTTTATCAATTTCGATAAATTATGCTTTCTAATTTTATCATTCATTTTGGGTGTCAATGGGTAAGGTAATTATATCTAATACAATCGTATAACAAAACGGCTCATATTATGTAAACGACTTTGACCATCAGATTGTTGCGATACAGGAGCTTTGTTTACGATTTACCATCGTGATGAAATATTTGAGCATGGGGAGTTCAGACGTTACTTCATTAAATATGCATTTTGAATATATCTTATTAATGCTTGAAAATATAAACTGAATAACAATAATTTTTATTTAATGTATATCTGATAAAAATTGATCTGCATCAAAAATAAAAAGTCTATAAATGAAATAATAATTCCAACCTAATCAGATTACGTGATTTTTATTAAAAGATGTGATCTTGATTTGAGCATTAAATAAAATTAAACAGTATATTTTATGCAAAATAAAATACAGGAATGGGATTAATAATGAAAAAACTCACTGCGCTTGTCTTAGCAGCTGCGACTCTAGCGCCAGCTGCTGCAATTGCTCATGAAGCTGGCGACTTTATTTTCCGTGCAGGTACTGCAACCGTTCGCCCAAATGCAGGATCAAGCGAAGTATTGCCTGGTACTGGCTCTTTTGATGTTAATAATAATACCCAGTTAGGTCTGACATTTAGCTATATGGTCACAGATAATATTGGTGTGGAATTATTAGCCGCAACTCCGTTTGAACATAAAGTTGGAACTCCAGGTACAGGTAATATTGCGACAGTTAAACATTTACCACCAACATTGATGGCACAATATTATTTTGGAAGTAAAGAAGACAAATTACGCCCTTATTTAGGCGCAGGTGTTAACTACACTTTCTTCTTTGATGAAAAATTCAATAATACAGGCAAAAATTCTGGTTTAAGTGATTTAGACTTATCAAGTTCATGGGGCTTTGCAGCACAAGCTGGTATGGACTATATGCTGACTGAAAACTGGATGTTGAACGCCTCTTTATGGTGGATGGATATTAATACTGACGTTAAATTTAAAGCCGGTGGCGAGCAACATAAAGTGGAGACACGCCTCGACCCATTCGTATTTATGTTTGGTGTTGGTTACCGTTTCTAATCGATTTTTGCAGGATGCATAACAGGTTTATACCTGACGCTAGGTGGATTGGAATAGCAGTAGGAAATCCGAGAATATATATTCTTGGATTTTTTTGTTGGTGATAAATATACTTTAAATGATGTTGTGTTTTTATTAACTAAATTGTCTTGATGTTGCATGTTATGTTAATATTTTGTTTGTTTTTTTTGGTTGCGGTAATTTAATTAGATAAATGGTATTTAATAATTAACAAAGCGTGTTATGTTTTAATTATTTGTGAAAGGCTACATCAACATGACCATTTCAAATAAAAATACTAATTTCATAATAAAATATTTCAAGAATACTGATTATAATTATGGTGATATTTTTATCATGGCATGTAGTGTCTAGAGTGACATATAAATATATTAGCGTGGATTTAGTCAGAATTAGGATATAAATATCAGCCCATAATGAGCTGATATTTATAATGAGAGCTGATTAGATGTTAGCGAATTTTCATAGAGTCAATAACGGATTGGACACCTTGAACTTTTCTGGTGGCTTCAATCGCTTTATTAGCATCTGCTCGAGAGTTAACGAAACCACTTAATTGAACTCGACCTTTGAAGGTTTCAACGCTTATTTGTGTCGATTTTAAATTCTTTTCACCCAGTAGAGCAGATTTTACCTTAGTTGTAATTACTGAGTCATCAATATAGCCACCTGTTCCTTCTGTTTTAGATGTTGGTGAGCAGGCAGCCAGAGATAAGGCCATAAACATAGCCATAAAAAGTACACTAATAGTTTTGAACAATTTCATCCTTTTTCTCCTAATATTTCAGATTGCAAAGTACGTTGATTGTTAAGTAATCAAAAAAGAAATAAGTACGTCAGATGAAAACAGGCTAATTGACGCGACTAATCACGACTGACAATTTTAGTATCAGTAGGAATAGGAAAAAATTCAACGTTAAAATTGAAATAAATTGTTATTAGATCGGAAAATTGGAAAAGTCGCCACACTGATTAGACATGACGACTAAGAATATTTAATTCGATTATTTCTGTGTAGCAGCCTTCATTCTAGAAACAAACTGTGTGAGCTCCTTTAACATTATGTCAGGGCGTTGAAGATTAGTTTCGATAATTTTTACTACAGCAGAACCTGAAATCGCACCCGCGGCGCCATTTGCAATGGACTCAGCAACTTGAGCAGGTTCAGAGATCCCAAAGCCTTGCAATGCTGGAGCAGCCCGATATTTATTTAGCTTATTAATTAGATCGGTAAGTGGTGTTGCTGCACGTTTTTCTGTTCCCGTGACACCCGCACGAGATAATAAATAAGTGTACCCATGGCTCTGTTCACCAATTTCTTTTAGTAATGCATCATCACCATTTGGTGGGCAAATAAAAATAGGAGCAATACCATGAGCCAATGCAGATTCACGGAATGGTTTAGATTCACACATGGGAACATCAGCAACCAATACGGAATCTACCCCAGCTTGTTGGCAACGTGAATAAAAATGGTCAATACCATTACTAAAGACCAGATTTGCATAAACTAATAACCCAATTGGCATATCAGGATGAGTTTGTCTGATGCGTCCTAAGAGCTCAAAGCACACTGTTGGCGTAATATCACTTTTAAACGCACGCAAGTTGGCATTTTGAATTGTTGGCCCATCTGCTAATGGGTCAGAAAATGGGATACCAATTTCTAAGGCATCAGCACCACCGGCAATCAATGCATCAATTATTTTAAGTGAAAGCTCTGCATCAGGGTCACCTAACGTAACGAATGGAACGAAAGCACCTTGGTTTACTCGGTTTAAACGATCAAACAGTTGAGTATAACGTTCCATTAGATTTCTCCCTTGCTTGTCAAAATATCGTGCACGGTAAAGATATCTTTATCGCCGCGCCCTGAAAGGTTAACAATTAATAGCTGCTCTTTGTTGGGTTCTTGTTCTGCTAATTTCAGTGCATAGGCAAGAGCATGCGAAGACTCTAGAGCAGGAATTATGCCTTCTTTACGAGACAATAATTTGAATGCTGTTAATGCTTCATCATCAGTGATGGAAACATAGTCTGCACGACCAATACTATTTAAATGTGCATGCTGAGGCCCTACGGAAGGAAAATCTAGGCCTGCCGAAATTGAGTAAGATTCCTCAATTTGCCCTTCATTGGTTTGCATCATAGGGGATTTCATACCAAAGTAGATACCTACACGGCCATGTTTTAGTGGTGCACCATGTTGCCCTGTCTCAATACCTAACCCTGCGGGTTCAACACCTATCAGACGAACATCTTCTTCTGGGATAAAAGAAGCAAACATACCAATTGCATTAGAGCCGCCGCCAATACAAGCAATAACAGCATCTGGAAGGCGACCTTCTTTTTCTAAAATTTGTTGTTTTGCTTCATCACCAATC
The DNA here is from genome assembly GCF_000314855.2 of Providencia burhodogranariea DSM 19968. GTDB lineage: Bacteria > Pseudomonadota > Gammaproteobacteria > Enterobacterales > Enterobacteriaceae > Providencia > Providencia burhodogranariea. The sequence goes on from NZ_KB233222.1 coordinate 1,192,106, forward strand.
ATCCGTTGAAAATCACGAACAATAGTTGGATATGGATGAGGGCCAGCTGCGGTTCCGAGTAAATAGTGGGCTTTATCATAGCTTCCAGACCAGTCTCTTAGCGCCTCATTACAAGCATCTTTCAAGGTGGCTGAACCACTATGCACAGGGATCACTTCAGCGCCCATTAATTTCATGCGAAACACATTAGGTGATTGACGTTCAACATCTTTCGCACCCATGTAAATTCGGCACTTCATATTGAGGAGTGCACAAGCTAGAGCAGTTGCAACACCATGTTGCCCCGCACCCGTTTCAGCGATGATTTCAGTTTTACCCATTCGTTTGGCAAGTAAGGCTTGGCCTAAAACTTGGTTTGTTTTATGTGCTCCACCATGGAGAAGGTCTTCACGTTTTAAATAAAGCTTGGTTTTTGTTCCTTCAGTCAAATTGCGACATAAGGTTAATGCAGTCGGACGACCCGCATAATTTTTTAGCAGATCGTGAAATTCATTTAAAAATGCAGGATCACTCTGCGCTTCAATAAAAGCATCTTCGAGTTGATTAAGTGCTGGGATTAAAATTTCCGGGACATATTGTCCACCAAATTCACCGAAATAGGGATCTAATTTGCTCATTTTATTTTCCATCTATTAAAGTAATATTTTTGTGTCATTGTTCAGTTTGGAGGTTGTCATCCCGTAATACACCAAGCTATTTGGCTACAGTATTATCGATATTTTTTTTGGATTACTAACCTTGATTAGCTATCGGTATATTGAATTATTTAGGATATATTTCAAATGCCAGAGTCAAATTATTGACGATTAAGATGCTAATAAACTGAAAACTTGGTTTATTTTTTGTTCGCTTTTGATTCCAGGTTCAATTTCAACGCCTGAATTAAAATCTAATCCATTGCACAACAGTTTCGCAGCTTGATGGCAATTATCTGCATTCAAGCCACCAGCCACCATTACGCGAAACTTGCTATTCGTTGGAACCAATGCCCAATCAAATGATTGGCCGGTACCACCATGGCCATTATCGAGTAATAATAAATCGATAGGTTGGTCATCAAATTGCGCTAAATTAGGTTGTGACATATTGACGGCTTTCCATATTTCGCAATGTTTAGGTAGTATTGTGCGTAAATCTTGGACGTAGTTACCATCTTCACTGCCATGCAGCTGTACTGCGGACAAAGCGAGTTGTTCTACCATATGCGCTACAAAATCCACAGATTGATCACGAAATACACCAACATATTGCAATGGTACGGCATGGATAATTTGCCTTGCTTGTGACACTGTCACTTTGCGTGGGGAATTATCTGCAAAAATAAGGCCACCATATGTCGCTCCTGCTGCAAAGGCAGCATTGGCATCTTGTACACGCGTTAAGCCACACACTTTATGCTCACCAATTAACAATTTTTGTATTGCTTTATCAATATTGGTTTGTTCCATTAAAGCGCTGCCGATAAGAAAACCATTGGCATATTTACTTAGCGATTGGATATGCTGGTGGCGATGAATTCCTGATTCGCTAATTATAATTGTTCCTGCGGGCAATTTAGTCGCTAATACTCTGGTTCGATTTAAATCTATTGAAAGATCGCGTAAATCACGATTATTAATGCCAACAACGCGGGCTTTTAGCTTAATTGCACGTTCAAGCTCTTCTTCATTACTTACTTCAGTTAACACACCCATATTCAATTGATGCGCAACCGCAGCGAGTGAAACATATTCTTCGTCATTCAGAACAGAGAGCATCAATAAAATTGCATCGGCTTGATAATATCTTGCAAGATAGATTTGATAGGCGTCGACAATAAAGTCCTTACACAAAACTGGTTGTTTAACAGTATTGCTAACGATTGTTAGATATTCCATATCACCTTGAAAATATTTTTCATCGGTGAGCACCGAAATGGCAGATGCATAGGGGGCATAAATATTAGCAATAACAGCAGGATCGAAATCTTCTCTGATCAAACCTTTAGAGGGGGATGCCTTTTTACATTCAAGAATAAATACCGGACGCTTTGCCGACAGTGCTTCATAAAAGCTGCGGTTCGATGGCTTAACTTCTTCAATGAAACTGTCTAATGGTTGTTTTGTTTTACGTTCAACAAGATAGATAAGTTTATCATCAACAATTTTCTGTAATACAGTTGCTTTCATTTTACTGTTTCCTTGAAGCAAGTGCAGTGACTCGAGCAAACGCGCGTCCACTACGAATAATATTTAAGGCGTGCTCGCTATTTTCTTTTAAATTTTCATAGCCATTGAGGCGCATCAACAGTGCCACGTTAGCTGCAACGGCAGCTTCATGAGCGGGCTTTCCGTGCCCCTGTAACAAGTTAGTGAGTAACACTCGATTTTCATCAGGTGTGCCGCCTTCTAAGTCAGACAATTGATAAGGTTCTAATCCAAAATCAGCAGCACCAAGTTGGTAGAAGGACAATTGTCCTTGGTTAAGTTCTGCAACCTGTGTGGTGGCATGCAGTGAAACTTCATCCATTCCTCCACTGTGTACCACAGCTGCACGTGTAAAACCAAGCATTTGTAATGTTTTCGCGACAGGCTCCACGAGTGACTCTTGGTAGACACCAATCAGTGAAATTGGCGGGCGAGCTGGGTTGATCAGTGGTCCCAAAACATTAAATAGAGTACGTGTTTTTAATTGTGTACGAACGGGTGCAGCATGACGAAACCCACTGTGATATTGCGGTGCAAATAAAAAGCATACTCCTAATTCATCTAAAGCATCACGTGCGCTTTGTGCGCTTAAATCGAGGGAAATACCAAAAGCTGCCAGCAGATCGGAAGAACCTGAGCGACTAGAAACACTGCGGTTACCATGCTTGGCAACTTTAATACCACATTCTGCGGCAACAAATGCACTTGCTGTTGAAATATTGATGCTATTTGCGCCATCACCACCTGTTCCAACAATATCACTGAATTGATAATCAGGGCGTGGGAAAGGTTGCGCGTTTTCTAAGCAAGCCATGGCTGCACCCGCAATTTCTTCTGGCTGTTCGCCACGCATTTTCATGCTAATCAAAACACCAGCTAATTGTGCTTCAGTTAGCTCACCGCGAATTATTGCATTAAATAAAATTTGGCTTTCTGATTGAGTTAGTGTTTGAGCGCGAAATAATTTATTGAAAATAGTTTGCATAATAGGTTCTCTCTTCCCTGGTTAAAACGATGGTGTTGTTGTATTGGTTGGGGTCGAAAGCGCCCATGCCACGGTTTTTTCCAGTAAAATTGCACCTTGAGCCGTTAGAATCGATTCAGGATGGAATTGAAAACCACAAATGCGATCATTATCATTACGTACAGCCATTACCATGCCGTTTGATTGCGCACAAATAATCAGTTTTTCAGGAATTTGACTACCAACGAGTGAGTGATAACGCGCAACGGAAATTGGATTTTCAAGACCATCAAACATGGCTTGTTGGTCATGTGTCGCCATGGATGATTTACCATGTAAAATTTCACCCGCAGCAGAAACATGCCCGCCATAAGCTTCAATAATTGCTTGATGCCCTAAACAGATACCAATAACCGGAATTTTACCGATAACATGAGTCAGAACTTCAGGCATAGAGCCAGCGTCACTAGGTTTACCCGGGCCTGGTGATAATACCAGTAGAGGGGATTCCATATTATTTAGAACAGATAAAATATGTGTTGCACTAACTGTGTTTCGATAAATGATGACGTTATGGCCACCGGAACGTAATTGGTCAACTAAGTTATAGGTAAAGGAGTCAACATTATCGAGTAATAGTATGTTAGCCATTAGAATAACTCCTCTGCTTGATGTGCTTGGGCAATTGCGCGGATCACTGCGCGAGCTTTGTTTCGGGTTTCATCGGCTTCGCCTTGTGGTGAAGAATCTAATACGACACCTCCTCCTGCTTGTACAGTAGCGATACCATTTTCAACATAGGCAGAACGAATAACAATACAGGTATCAAAATCACCTTTACCATTGAAATAGCCGACTGCACCACCGTAAGAACCGCGCCGCTCTTGCTCATATTCAGCGATCAACTGCATTGCTCTAACTTTAGGCGCGCCAGTTAAAGTGCCCATATTCATAGAGGCTTGATAAGCGTGGAAGATATCAAGATCTGAACGAAGTGTACCGACAACTTGTGAGACTAAATGCATAACGAACGAGTAGCGATCTACTTTCGTTAAATTTGCAACATAGCGGCTACCAGCTTCACAAATGCGTGCAAGGTCATTACGGGCTAAATCGACTAACATTAAATGCTCGGCTAGCTCTTTTTGATCCGTACGCATTGAGAGTTCAATTCGGCTATCAAGATCAAGGTCTATTGCACCAGAAGCATCACGTCCACGTGGTCGGGTCCCCGCAATAGGATATATTTCAACCTTGCGATTACTGGCACTGTATTTCAATGCACTCTCAGGAGAAGCACCAAACAGTGAAAAATCATTATCTTGCATAAAGAACATATAAGGGCTTGGGTTTTGAGCTTTTAGCTTTTGATATGCAATTAATGGGTAAGGGCAAGGCATCGAAAATTTTCGTGATGGCACAACTTGAAAAATGTCACCACGATAGATAGCTTCTTTCATTGAATTGACAACTTCCCGATATTGCTCATCATTTTTATTCGTTTTAACCGTAAACTCAGAGGCGGTTCCTAGCGAAAGTGGTGATAAAAATGGGCGGCATTCGGCAATAATTTCATTATGGCGCTGAGTTATCGCTTCAATATGGTTAGTATCTGTTGAAAATAAGCAACTTTTTAAGCGTGCAGCTTGGTTTTGATGGTCAATCACTAAATAATGTTCTGCGACAAAGAAGCAGTAATCAGGGCAATTATTGATAGTTTTAACTTCAGGAAGTGATTCAAAGCTCGCAATTAAATCATATGCAAATAAGCCGCCAACGAAGAAATTTTCTGGTTTATCTGAATAAGTTTGTGCGAGTTCTGGTAATAAACGTAATACATCTAAACAAGAAGCACTTTTTAAGCGGCTATCTTCATCCAGTTCATTATTTGGTTGATTAAATGTCAATGTGAGTTGTTGTGATGATAATTCACAATGTTGTGCTTTATGAGCCAGTTGCTCGGCCATTACAACCAGTAATAGGCGACCATTTTCAGTCAGTGCTTCAATTTCAACACGCTGACCAAAAGCACGGATACGCAAGGCACTATCTACAATCAATAGACTTTGTAGATTGGCTTTACTGGTAATTTCTGCAGATTCCAGCAGCATAGTCGCTGGGGTATTGTGGCATAGGTGATTAAACAATAACGTTGGGTCTTGCTGGTAATTAATTGGGCTATCCAGATAATTAAAATGTGCTAATGTTGTGTTTTGGTTATTCATTTTGTTGCCTTTAAGCTATTTTTAGACATAAAAAAACCCGCAGATAGAGGCGGGTTCGGCACTGAGGCATATCAATTTATGCATGTGCGTTTTCCGCCCAATTTGGGAAGTTACGCCACCAACGATTTGATAGGTGAATAGAAGTCATACAGTGCCTCACTGGATAATCAAATTAATTTCGGCTAGCAAGCCGTCCTGCGTACTAGTTAACTGGATCGCCTTGCTTATGTCAAGCTGTTTGTTAATTTTTCATGGAAAATATCCAGAAACGAGCAAAAAGAGGGAAACGAGTTATGTCACAATTTTCAAGTCCATTGCTGACACGCTATGATTTACACTGCCATACCAGTGCCTCTGATGGCGAGTTATCTCCAGCGGATGTGGTTGACCGTGCAATTGAAATGGGTGTTCATGTGTTGTCGATTACTGATCATGATACTTGTGAGGGTGTCATTCAGGCTCGGGAATATCTGGCCCAAACTCAACAATCACTTACGCTGATTAATGGCGTCGAAATTTCTACGTTGTGGGAAAATATTGAGATTCATATTGTAGGGTTAAACTTTTCTCCTTCAGCGAATTCAATGGTTCAGTTGTTAGCACAACAGTCTGAGTTGCGCTTAGAGCGAGGAATTGAAATTGGTAGGCGGTTACAAAAAGCGGGTATTCCTGATGCATGGGAAAATGCGTCGCAAATCTCAGGAGGCGGGCAAGTAACAAGGGCGCACTTTGCTCAATACCTGCTCAAAATTGGTAAAGAAAAAAATATCAATAATGTCTTTAAACGTTACCTTGCAAAAGGCAAGACTGGTTATGTTCCCGCGAAGTGGTGCACGATTGATGAAGCCATCGAGGCTATTCATCTTGCTGGTGGAATTGCTGTTTTAGCACATCCATCAAAATATCAATTATCTAATAAATGGCTAAAAAGATTAGTAGCATATTTTAAAGATTGTCACGGTGACGCAATGGAAGTTTCTCATTGCCAGCAACCACCTAATGAAAAACAATATTTATCAGAACTTGCCCAGCTAGCGAATTTAAAAACGTCAGTTGGTTCTGATTTTCATCGTCCTTGCTCTTGGATTGAATTAGGCCGCAACTTATGGCTGCCTAATGACGAGCAGGCTGTTTGGACGTTATGGGATGAAGTGAAAACAGCATAAGACGTTGATGTATCGTCAATGCGGTGTAGAATAAAATAAATGAAAGACGAAAAGTCTTGCCTTTTGTAGGCGCATTTTCGTTTTGTGAGTAGATAGTGCCATTTTCAGGTTTTTACCGGATGATGCTGTCGATACCAAAGATTAGAGGTTTGTATGAGTCAGTTTTTTTATATCCATCCGGATAACCCACAAGCACGACTGATAAGTCAGAGTGTTGAGATTTTAAATAAAGGTGGCGTGATTGTATACCCAACAGATTCTGGGTATGCCATAGGTTGCCGATTAGAAGATAAAGACGCATTACAACGCATTTGTCGTATCCGCCAAATCGATGCGAACCACAATTTTACCTTAATGTGCCGCGATCTTTCTGAATTATCTAACTATGCACATGTCGATAACACAGCATTTCGTTTAATCAAAAATAATACACCGGGCAACTACACGTTTATTCTACGTGGAACAAAAGAAGTGCCTCGCCGTTTGATGAATGATAAACGCAAAACCATTGGCCTGAGAGTACCTTCAAATCCAATTGCCCGTGATTTGCTCGAAGAGGTTGGTGAGCCATTAATGTCTACCAGCCTTATTTTACCTGGCGATGACTTTACGCAATCTGATCCCGAAGCTATCCGAGACTTACTCGGAAAACAAGTTGATTTGGTGATCCATGGTGGTGATATTGGTCAAAAACCGACGACGGTTATTGACTTAACGGGAGATGGCTCCGTTGTTGTTCGTGTTGGTACTGGCGACCCATCCCCATTCGAATAAGCAATAATATAAGCTTATAGATTAATAATAGGGGTTCACCATAAACCTGTGTATAATGCGCAGGTTTTCCAATTCGCTGCTTTTCGTGACATGTCACGAAAAAGTATTTGACGCCTGTGAAGGCGACAGCTGAGGGTTATATGAGCGTTAAACCGCAACAAACTGAAAAATTACAAAAAATTCTCGCCCGCTCAGGGCATGGTTCCCGCCGTGAAATTGAAACCTTTTTAAAAGAAGGCCGTATCAGTGTTGATGGCAAAAAAGCCACGCTGGGCGACCGTATTGAGGTTAAACCATCTGTTAAAATTAGATTAGATGGGCAATTATTAGCGATAAAAGAACCAGAAAAAGAGATCTGTCGTGTTATGGCTTATTACAAGCCTGAAGGGGAGTTATGTACTCGCCATGACCCAGAAGGTCGTCCGACAGTATTTAACCGTTTACCTAAGCTGATCGGTGCTCGTTGGATTGCTGTTGGGCGTCTTGATGTAAATACCAGTGGGCTGCTGCTATTTACAACAGATGGTGAACTCGCAAACCGTTTAATGCATCCAAGTCGTGAAGTTGAGCGTGAATACGCTGTACGCGTTTTTGGTGAAATTAATGAAGCTAAAATCAGCCAACTCACCAAGGGCGTACAGCTTGAAGATGGCCCTGCATCCTTTAAAACCGTGTCTTATCGAGGTGGTGAAGGTATGAACCAATGGTATAATGTTACCTTAACAGAAGGGCGTAACCGTGAAGTTCGTCGTCTATGGGAAGCGGTTGGTGTTCAAGTGAGCCGCTTGATCCGTGTTAGGTATGGTGACATTGACCTGCCTAAGGGGCTTCCTCGTGGTGGTTGGACTGAACTGGGTCTAGAGCAAACAAACTACTTGAGAGAATTAGTTGGTCTTACTGCGGAAACTGAATCTAAAGTGGCCGTTGAACGTGACCAGCGTCGTCTTAAAGCAAATCAAATTCGTCGTGCTGTTAAACGTCATTCGCAATCTGCGGGTAGGCCTGCAACTAAGCGTCAGTCATCAAGACCAACAGCAAAGCGCCGTACACGTATTTAGTTATAAATACTCGATAGAATAGGGTTGTGGAGATATCCATTACTCTATTCTAATTAGCAGCTCTAAATCATTCGCTAAAAAAATCATTTGATTAATTCATGAAATATATTGATTAATATCTTTCATAGTATTCCCTTATCTTTGACTATCAATATAAATTGTTTAATTATACAATCTAAGTAAATCATTTTCATTTTTATTAAGCCTCATTATTTAATTTAGTTATGAAAATGAAATTTTAGATGACGTAGTTTCAAATTCATAATAATAATAAATATATTACTTAAAAAGAAAATTAATTTCTATTGTATTTATTTTAATGAACTTATCTTTTAAATTATTCTGTGTAACTGAAATGTCAATTGGCTATGTTACTAAATCATTTTAAATTCAGCTAGTTATTGGTGTTAATAGTATTTCATAAAAATTCACTGTGTTTTTTTGCTTTTATTTATATCCTCGATAAGGAAAATGATATATCAAGTTTTCCTTGTGATCACTCTTGCTTTTTATTAAGCGAGTTAATATTAAAATATCTATTTTAGATAGCATGAATATTCTTATTACTAGCTTAGCTGAAGCGCTTAATTTATCGCAATTCTAGGGTTATCTAGGCTTTTGATATCGACATGTGATTTGATTTTTTTGTATAAAAACCAGAGAGTAAATTTTAAAATGCCAAGTATTAATTTTTCAGATAAATTTGTTGTATCTATACATAACTCTATTGGCGGCAATATATCAACGGCCACTGCAAAAGGTTTACTTGATAAAATAAAAAATATAGCAAATGGAGGAAGAGAGATACCCAAAGGAATAATCACTGCACTAACAAAAAAAGCAGAATCAACAAGAAACAAAGGACTTGCAGAAACAATAAAATTCACATTAGCAGACATTCATTCATCTAAGGCTATTAGTATTTTAAATAAGGGAATAGCAATAGTTGAAAATGATATCTCCAACTATAAAAATAAAAATAAAAATACTACTGAAATTGATAATAACGCTGGACTGATGATAAGGAAATATACGACTAAAGTACTATCGGATAACAAGGTAGATAAGGAAAATACACGTTTTCGCTTGTTTGTTTCTGCACATGCGAGGGAAAATAACGTTGATTTACAATTGCCTAAAAAAATAAATGAAAATATAAATACGATTAAACCAAATATTAAAGAACTATCTCGACTAAGTGACTTGCTAATTTTTGTTAAAAAAAGCTTTATATTACGTTTGATTAATGATTCTGACACAGATAAATTTAAATTCGCATCTACAGAAAAAAAGAAAGAATTCATTGAAAATTCCGGAATTTTTTTTGAAAAAAGCTTTAGCAAAGACTTAGTTGAATTTTTGCTTACACAGCCAGAAATCGATACAATTTTTAAAGATAAAGGAATAAAACCATTTGATAAGGAAGAGGTAGATAGATTACTACCATCTGATATTTTTAGTAAGAGAGGTAAAGCTGTAAGTAATGAAACATTGATAGCTTCTGTGTTGAATGAAATAGAAAAAGAAGAAAATAAACTTTCCGAATTAAATAACACATTAAATGAAGCTAAAAGTATGGTCTACAATAATGAAATTTCTGCAGCAATAAATTTTATTAAATTACCAAATATAGATAAAAATGGTAAGCAAAGTAAGGAGGTTAAGCAATTAATTAATGTTTTAAGCAATATTTTGGACAATCATAAAAAACAACATCAGGAATCTAATGACGCACCTAAACAAATAAAAAAGCTAACATTAAATTAGAAAAATTAAATGACGTCAAAGAAACCGCAATAGAAACTAATGATAACAGTAAACATCTGCAATTATTGAATCAAGTGGAACAAACACTAGTAATAGGCAATGTAGTTGGTCGCAAGCTAAGGGATCATAATGCTAACTTGCACAAAGAAGTAGAAGTATTGTGGAAAGAGCTATTTGTAAAACAGGGAGAATACGATAATCTAATATCTGGTATTCCTAGCAAGTTAGATAATTCGATATCAACGAGCAATGATACAAAGCCGGATACTCTAAATAGTCTATTATCTGAATTACCGAATGTACCTGACCATAATCCATCAATAGATATCGTCCTTAAGGCAGAGGAAAAAGCTAAAGAGGAAATTGCAGGATAGAGCGTATTTCAATCGAATGTCGATAGCACCAATAATCTAAGGTGCTATCGGCACGAATACAAGCACTTACCAATCAATTCCTTTTTGGGCTTTTATTCCGGCATCAAAGGCATGTTTGATAGGCCGCATTTCTGTCACAGTATCTGCTAAATTCAACAAATCACGATGACATCCTCGTCCTGTAATAATCACAGATTGATTTTCTGGGCGATGGGTCAGTGCATCTATCACTTCTTCTAGGGGGAGATAGCTATAGCTAATCATATAAGTGATTTCATCCAATACCACTAGATCTACCTGTGGATCAGTAAGTAACTTGCGAGCGTGGTGCCATGTATCAAGGCAAGCTAGGGTATCGGCTTCTTTATCTTGAGTTTCCCATGTAAAGCCAGTAGACATCACATAAAATGGTACGCCATGTGGTTCTAATAGCTCACGCTCGCCATTATCCCAACTACCTTTGATAAATTGAACGACTGCTGCTTTTTTGCCATGTCCAATGGAGCGACAAACAGTACCAAAAGCTGCTGTTGTTTTACCTTTTCCATTACCGGTAAAGATAAGTAAGATGCCACGTTCGATTTGTGCTGATTCGATTCGCGCATCGATTTTTTCTTTTAAACGTTGCTGTCGTTCTTCATGTCGGCTTTGTGGCATATAAATTACTCCGCTGTACCCGGTTTACGATCTGGTTGAGCATCAAAGCTGATACCTGTCTTACATATGCTATCGTCACTCATGACATAAAGATAAATAGGCATAATATCGGCGGGTGTTTTGAGTTTCATCGCATCTTCTTGAGGAAATGCGCTAGCTCGCATAGTTGTACGTGTACCGCCTGGGTTAATGCAATTCACGCGCAGATTGCTGTTTTTGTATTCATCGGAAAGAACTTGCATTAGGCCTTCAGTTGCAAACTTAGAAACAGAATAAGCCCCCCAATCTGCACGACCTTTTTTACCGACTCCCGAACTGGTAAAGACGAGGGATGCGTGTGGTGCGTTAAGTAATAAAGGAAGTAGCGCTTGAGTTAACATAAATGTAGCATTAACATTAACTTGCATGACATCATGCCAAAGATCAGAAGGTTGTTCTGTAATTGGCGCAATAACACCTAACAGCCCAGCATTATGTAATACGCCATTAAGACATGTGTGATTTTTATTAATGTTATTAGCAAGCTCAAGGCATTGTTTATTGGTGGCTGTAAGTAAGTCTAATACATAAATGTCGGCTGTCTTACCTGTTAAGCTCTTAATTTCTTGATTAACCAGCTCAAGTTTATGTTTTGTTCTACCAACGAGTATTAAGGATGCACCGAAGCGAGCGTAGCTTAATGCCGCCTCACGGCCAATTCCATCACCAGCGCCAGTAACGAGTAAAGTTTTGTTACTTAAAAGGTCATGTTTAGGTTGATAGTGGAGCATGATTTTTTTCCTATCTTATTTATTAATATATTTGGATATCATCGCATTGATTGATGTCATTGGCTAATGTAGGGTACAAGTTAAAGTAAGATTACGATAAAAGCTGATTAATTTTACTGGTTGTTTAACTGCAATCGTGAGACTATTTTTATTAAGATAAATATGAGAAGGATGATTTTGTGGAGTATTTCTCTCTGTACGGCCTATTTTTGGCAAAAGTAGTGACAATAGTGCTTGCTATTGTTGTGCTTGCCGTTTTTGTTTTTGGTGCCGGTATGCGTCGCCAAGGTGGACGAGGTGAATTGAAAATTACGGATTTAGGTGAGAATTACCGTGATCGTCAACGCCAAATGCAACAAGTTAAAATGAACGATTCTGAGCATAAAGCTTGGTTGAAAGCGTTTAAAAAACAGCAAAAGGTAAAAGTAAAAACTGAGAAAGCAGGGGCTAAAACCGGGCAAACAAGTGTTAAAAAGCCATGTTTATATGTCTTAGACTTTAAAGGAAGCATGGATGCTCGTGAAGTTGGGTCTTTAAGGGAAGAAATCAGCGCCATTCTTGCTGTTGCAGATCAACAAGATGAAGTTCTATTACGCCTTGAGAGCCCTGGCGGTGTAGTGCATGGCTATGGTCTTGCTGCTTCTCAGCTTACTCGTTTAAAAGACAAAAATATTCCGCTGACGGTTGCTGTTGATAAAGTCGCCGCGAGTGGTGGTTATATGATGGCTTGTATTGCGACAAAAATTGTTGCAGCACCGTTTGCTATTATTGGTTCAATTGGTGTTGTTGCACAAGTTCCAAACATTCATCGTTTATTGAAAAAACATGATGTCGATGTTGAGCTGCATACGGCGGGTGAATATAAACGAACCTTGACTATGTTAGGTGAAAATACAGAACAAGGTCGTCAAAAATTTGTTGAGAATCTCAATGAAACGCATGAATTGTTTAAACAGTTTGTCCATCAAAATCGCCCAGCGTTGGATATAAATGCTGTCGCTACTGGCGAATATTGGTATGGAAGCCAAGCATTAGAGAAAGGCTTGGTAGACCAAATTGGTGTGAGCGATGATATTATTATTGCGGCAGTGGATACAAAAGAAATTGTTGGTATCCGTTATGCTCAAAGTAAAAAAATGCTTGAACGTTTCACCAGTAATGTTTCTGAAAATGTTGATAAATTGTTACTGCGTTGGTGGCAGCGTGGTCAAAAACCATTTATGTAACGTAATTTAAAATTAGTTTCTCGCAGTAAAGATATTTGTTTACTATTATTAATTACCGGCTAATAGCCGGTAATTTTTTAAGTAAGAAAGACTATTTAAGATGGAATTGCGCCGAAAGTATATGTGAAAGATGTTTGTACATATTAAAAGCAGCAGTACTTTTTGTTGTCGGAATACCATTAGCATCTAAAAAGAATTCACCTTTGAAAACTAATGTGTCTCGATGTTGCTCTACAGAATCAACAAACATGCCATGAATAAAATCATCATGTTCCTGTATGATTTTATTCGCTTTTTCGATAAGTTTATCTTTTGTTATATATTGGATATTGTCCTGCATAAGTTAACTCCTTCGAAAAAATAATTGGTTGCGTCTAGCTTTTTATCAGGTAGAGTGTGCTTTTCGTTTGCAATATTTAGGTATTATACGGCTTAAATCAGTCAGCTAGAACATTATGTGTTCTTTTTAGAATAGCGTGATTAGCTTTGTAAGTTTTGTTCAAGCGCAAACTATTTTGAGAAAATATATTGATATATTGCGATTGTGTCTCAATATAAAAAAGAGATTTTAATTTTGCGCATTTTAATGTAGAAATGCGCCATTGTAGAAATTTAGGTAAAGGTAAATATGGGCAAAGCTCTTGTTATCGTGGAGTCCCCGGCAAAAGCCAAAACGATCAATAAGTATCTTGGCAGTGGCTACGTGGTTAAAAGCAGCGTCGGCCACATTCGTGATCTGCCGAAAAGTGGATCCGGCTCACAAAAGAGCACCGGCTCATCTACCGAAAAAACTAAAAAGGTTAAGAAAGATCCCCAAACTGCATTAGTTAAACGTATGGGGATTGATCCTTACCATGGTTGGAAGGCAAATTATCAAATTTTGCCGGGTAAGGAAAAAGTTGTTTCAGAATTACAAGCTTTGGCGGCAGATGCAGATCATATCTATCTTGCGACGGATCTCGACCGCGAAGGGGAAGCTATTGCATGGCACTTACGAGAGGTGATTGGTGGTGATGACTCCCGCTTTAGCCGCGTAGTATTTAACGAAATTACTAAGAATGCGATTACTCAAGCATTTGAAAAACCAGGTGAATTAAATATTGATCGGGTGAATGCACAACAAGCACGTCGTTTTATGGATCGTGTTGTTGGTTATATGGTATCGCCTTTGTTATGGAAAAAAGTCGCACGTGGTTTATCTGCAGGGCGAGTACAATCAGTTGCTGTTCGTCTAATTGTTGAACGCGAACGTGAAATTAAAGCGTTTGTGCCAGAAGAGTATTGGGAACTTCATGCGGACCTTGCAGATAAAAGTGTTGCTGCATTGCGTATGGAAGTTACTCATCAATTAGGCAAACCGTTCAAGCCAGTTACTAAAGCGCAGACTGATGCAGCAGTTAGTTTACTTGAGAACGCACGTTTTCAGGTTACTGACCGTGAAGACAGGCCAACCTCAAGTAAGCCGAGTGCACCTTTCATCACATCAACACTCCAACAAGCGGCAAGTACTCGCCTTGGTTTTGGCGTGAAAAAAACGATGATGATGGCGCAGCGTCTTTATGAAGCCGGTTACATCACCTATATGCGTACAGACTCAACAAACTTGAGTCAAGATGCATTAACGATGGTACGCGATTATATCAATGATAACTTTGGTGCTAAGTATCTTCCAAAAGATGTCAATGTATATAGCAGCAAAGATAACTCACAAGAAGCGCACGAAGCTATTCGCCCTTCAAGTGTTGATGTATTACCCGACACATTGAAAGATATGGAGTCGGATGCTAAAAGGCTGTATCAGCTGATTTGGAATCAATTTGTGGCTTGCCAAATGACGCCAGCAAAATATGATTCAACAACGCTTACAGTCAAGGCTGGCGATTTTGATCTTAAAGCGAAAGGACGTACATTACGCTTTGATGGTTGGACTCGCGTCATGGCAGCATTGCGTAAAAATGATGAAGATAAAACATTACCACCAATTCAAGTTGGTAGTGAATTGTCATTAGTTGAACTATTACCAAGTCAGCATTTTACCAAGCCACCAGCTCGTTTTAGTGAAGCATCATTGGTTAAAGAATTGGAAAAACGCGGTATTGGTCGTCCCTCAACTTATGCAGCAATTATTTCAACTATTCAAGATAGAGGCTACGTTAAAGTTGAAAATCGCCGCTTCTACGCTGAAAAAATGGGTGAAATCGTTACAGATAGGTTGGAAGAAAACTTCAACGATCTAATGAACTATGATTTTACAGCACGTATGGAAAATCAGCTCGACCATGTTGCTAACCATGAAGCAGAATGGAAAGCTGTTTTGGATGAGTTTTTCTCTGATTTTAGTAAGCAATTGGATGTTGCAGAGAAAGATCCTGAAGAAGGAGGAATGCGTACTAATCCAATGGTGATCACATCAATTACTTGTCCTGATTGTGAGCGTCATATGGGAATTCGTACTGCTTCAACAGGGGTATTCCTCGGTTGTTCCGGTTATGCATTGCCGCCTAAAGAACGCTGTAAAAAAACTATCAATCTCATTCCTGAAGATGAATTACTTAATATTCTCGAAGGTGATGATGCGGAAACTAATGCCTTACGTGCAAAACGTCGTTGTCCAAAATGTGGTACGGCGATGGATAGCTACTTGATTGATAATCAACGTAAGCTGCATGTATGTGGTAATAACCCTGCTTGTGAAGGCTATGAAATTGAAGAGGGTGAGTTCCGCATTAAAGGTTATGATGGGCCTGTTATTGAGTGTGACAAATGTGGTTCTGAAATGCACCTAAAAATGGGGCGTTTTGGTAAGTACATGGGGTGTACCAATGACGAGTGTAAAAACACACGTAAGATCTTAAGAAGCGGTGAAATTGCACCACCAAAAGAAGATCCGGTTCCATTGCCAGAATTGCCGTGTGAAAAATCAGATGCTTATTTTGTATTGCGTGATGGTGCTGCGGGAGTATTCCTTGCAGCAAATACATTCCCTAAATCGAGAGAAACTCGAGCTCCTTTAGTGGAAGAGTTACAACGCTTTAAAGATAGGCTGCCTGAAAAATTGGCTTATTTAGCAGAAGCGCCTGAACAAGATCCAGAAGGCAATAAGACCGTTGTTCGTTTTAGCCGTAAAACAAAGCAGCAATATGTTTCTTCGGAGAAAAATGGTAAAGCAACCGGTTGGAGTGCATTTTATATAGATGGCAAATGGGTTGCTAAAGAAAAGTAACCTATTTAAGCGGTTTAGCTTCAATCTGAAATGTTTTAGCTAGTAACAATGAGTATTTTTATTTAAAGGCGATGGATTTATATCTATCGCCTTTTAGTTTTCATAAAACTTCAATGTGCCGTTATAAATTAGTAGAACAGTAAATGTTCATATCACCGATAACGATAACCCAGTTTATATCGCTAATAACTTCATTTTGATTGATGTTCTTATTTTTTAAACCGAATACCGTCATCATTTATAGATGACTAAAATAATTTCAATTATTCATTTACAACATATGTTATTCCCAAAACAAGCAATAGGAATATGGTTAAAATTATTTTATCTATAACGTGGTAATCCCAATAATTGCGTTTTAACAAACTTAAGGCTTAAATAGACAATTTATAATTCTAAATTATATTTGAATTAGAGTGGTTTTAATATCGTCAATAGTGATAAGCAATGAATGAATAATTATCACAATCGCAATATCCGATGGTTTTGATTCATTTAATTAAATAAGCTGTTTGATAGGTAATTACCTATGCGAAATTTCGGGCAGCCATTATTTTATTATTTGACAAATTCAGGGGATAAAAATGTCGTTACATAAACGCAAAATAACACCAATAGCTTTATTTTTTCTATTTTTATCGACATCATCAGCTCAAGCATTACCGCTCACAGTGGAGACCTCTGCTGGTAAAGTAAAAGGTCAAACACAAGAAGCCCTAGCTGTCTGGACGGGGATCCCTTATGGAAAAGCACCTATAGGGGAACTTCGCTGGCAAAAACCGCAATTAGTTGAAGTTTGGAATGGCGTTTTTGATGCAACACAGCCTGCTGCAAATTGCATTCAACCATCAAAGTCAGGCCCGATTGGTGTTGAGGATTGCTTAAATTTAAATATTTATCGACCTAATAATGATCAGACAAACCTTCCAGTCTTATACTATATACATGGTGGTAATAATCAGATGGGAACCTCTGCTGAATTTAATCCTCAATCAGCAGCGATTTCTCTTAATGCGGTTATTGTTACTGTTAATCACCGTTTAGGTGCTTTAGGTTTTAATCCGCTGTCCGCTTTAAATACAGGCGATAAATTACAAGATTCTGGGAATTTTGCGTTATTAGATATTAAATTATCGCTTGATTGGGTAAAAAATAATATTGCTCAGTTTGGTGGTAATCCTAACAATATAACCATATCAGGTTTTTCGGCTGGTGGGCGTGATGTTATGGCCATGCTGATTTCGCCACTTTTTGAA
This sequence comes from Providencia burhodogranariea DSM 19968, assembly GCF_000314855.2. GTDB lineage: Bacteria > Pseudomonadota > Gammaproteobacteria > Enterobacterales > Enterobacteriaceae > Providencia > Providencia burhodogranariea. The sequence goes on from NZ_KB233222.1 coordinate 1,209,752, forward strand.
AATACCTTTAATAAAGCGTTAGTTTTTAGCGGAGGAATGACAACCTCGGATAAAGCGGAAGCTGAACAAATATTTGCACAACGGTTTGCAGCTTTAGCCGTGAGAGATAATAAAAAATCTGACTTAGATTCTGCTAAAAAATGGTTATTAGATGCTTCACCAGATGTTAAAGCTTATCTTTATCAACTTTCAGCCGATGATTTAGCTTCATTATTTGGTGATGCCGGGATCAGAATGTCTCAGTTCCCACATCTTTATCGTGATGGTGTTGTATTACCAAAGAATGGTTTTGAAACTGATAAATATCATTCAGTGCCTATTGTAATGATCACAGGGCAAGGTGAGTTTTCTTTATTTGCACGTGGCGATAAACGCTTTGCACCCGCTATTACTGATAACACATTAGAAACGAATACTAATCTATTGAATCAATATCATTTTGTGAACCAATATGGTGGGTTACTTTATAGTTTATTCAATGTTACTCAATCGGCACAAAAAATGTATCCACATTATAAAGCACCAATATATGGTGTGGAATTTGTTCTAGGCTCCGACCCATTAATAACAGGGCATCAATTAGCGCCAGTAGGATCTTTCCATGGTATTTTCTTAGCTCTATGGGATAAAGAAAAATTCGCTAATTTCAATACAGAACTGCTCGCATTAGAGGGAACAAAAGACTTTACTCAAAAATTCGATAGCTATATTAATGGGTTCCTCAAAGATGGAATTCCTGTAAGTAAAGGTCAAGTGGAATGGAAACCATGGACGCCAGAAAATGAAAAAGCGGGTGAGTCCTTATTAGTTCTTGATGCAAACAAAGCGAAGTCGATTGCTTATATGAGCAATAAATCCTATCAGTATGATGATGTTATTGCTGCAATCGAAAAAGATAATAGAGTCACACCAGAAGAGAAAAAAGAATTATTATCACAAGTGTTAAATGGTCGTTGGTTCAGTGAGCCATTAGATAAACACTTTAATACAGTTACAAAAAAATAAGTTGCTTTAACAATGATGGCGTATGCTTTATAAATGCGCCATCATATCTATTCTTTTTCGTTCAAACTCCGTTGTTATTACTCTCTGGATATATCTTAAAAACTTCGTTATTTAAGTTAAGCATTACTTTGTGTGGTTGAGTTCAAAGCAATATAACTCTATTTTGCTATTCTAATAATGGAGCCAATACCAATAAATGGCTGATAGGACGCTAAAAAATATAATTGCAACTGGAGGTAGAATGAAATTCAAGATGTGTTTACTGGCTGGATTGCTGACAGTCTTTGCTGCAAATGCAGCTGAAACAACGGTGGTATTAAAAGAAGCAACGCTTCAAGGCGAAGGCAAAACGGTAGGTGAGGTTGTTATTTCTGAAACCGAATATGGCTTACTTTTTTCTCCAAAATTAACTGGCTTAGAAGCGGGTGTTCATGGGTTCCATATCCACGAAAATCCAAGTTGTGAACCCGGAGAGAAAGATGGTAAAACAGTACCAGCATTAAAAGCGGGTGGCCATTTAGATCCACAAAAAACGGCTGCCCATAAAGGGCCATATGATAAGACAGGGCACCTAGGTGATTTACCAGGTCTTGTTGCTGATGCTAAAGGTAATGCGGATTATGCCGTTTTAGCTCCTCGCTTCAAAACGCTAAACGATGTTAAAAATCACGCATTGATGGTGCATGTTGGTGGTGATAATTACTCCGATAATCCAGAGGTACTGGGTGGCGGTGGAGCCCGTATGGCATGTGGTGTAATTAAATAGAGCAACTGTGTATTTATACAGTTGTTTGTGTGGGACATACTAAATTGTCATTTATCAGCTATGTATCAAAATAATGAAAAATCATAACCAATTGAAAATATGAGACATTTGTTTTTTTGGTCGAAAAAATAGCAATTAGCATTTGTACTGTTTGTTTATACAGTATTTTGCTGTGGTAACACTTTGGGTATCTATGAAAAAATACAAGGTAGGTTTTTAGTGTTTTATCATTGATGAACATTGAGTGAATGAAAAGGCGCTGATTTTCAGCGCCTTTTAGTTTCATTACCAAATACGAATACGCTGATCAGGTTCAAGATATAATTTGTTATTTTTATCAACACCAAAGGTTTCATACCATTCATCCATATTACGAACGACACCATTGGCACGGAATTGGTTAGGGCTGTGTGGATCCGTTAGAATTTTATTACGTTCAGATTCTTTATTAGAGAGCTCCTGCCAAGTTCGAGCCCAAGAAATAAAGAAACGCTGTAAGCCAGTAGTACCATCAATAATCGGAGCTTCTCCATTCGGGTAATGCTCTTTGACAAATTGTTTATAAGCACTAAGCGCAATATTTAACCCGCCTAAGTCACCTATATTTTCGCCAAGTGTGAGTTCACCATTGACTTTCTGACCATCGACGGAAAAGCTATTGAATTGCTCAACAAGTTTATTCGTATTTTCTTTAAAATGCGCCTTTGCAGTATCACTCCACCAGTTACGCAATTGCCCAGTTCCATCATATAAGCTGCCCTGATCATCGAAACCGTGCCCCATTTCATGGCCAATCACGGCACCAATAGCACCATAGTTATAGGCAGGATCGACATTTGGGTCAAAAAATGGCGCTTGTAGTATAGCCGCAGGGAAAACAATTTCATTTTGTACAGGGTTAAAGTAAGCATTGATAGTTTGAGGCGTCATTCCCCATTCCCATTTACGTACTGGTTTACCTATCTTGCTCATATTATCGTTATAGGACCAATTTAAAACCTGTTGGTAGTTACCTAACAGATTATCAGGTTGCAAATTGATGCTACTAAAATCATTCCACTTGTCAGGGTAGCCAACCTTAACTGTAAATTGCTCTAATTTTTTTAGTGCTTCTTGGCGAGTGGGCTCATCCATCCAATCATTATCTTTTAGGCGTGAATTAAATGTTCCTCTAACATAACTGATTAAATCTTTAATTTTAGCTTTTGATTCAGGATTGAAATATTTCTCAACATAAATTTGTCCCATAGGCTCACCTTGTAATTGGTTAACCGTTTGAAGGGCTCGTTCTTTGCGTGTTCGCTGTTTTTCGATCCCGTTAAGTTTACGTGAATAAAAATCGAACCTAGCATCAGCAAAATCACGATTTAAATAAGGAGATTGGTCACTTAAATAATGGAAACGCAGGTAATTTTGTAGCGTAGATATAGGAGTGTCAGCATAGATTTTAGCCAGTTGTTGTACTGCGGTATCATTTTCGACAATCACTTTGTCTAGCTGTTTGTCTGAAATATGCCATTGCTTAAAGAAATTATCCCACTCAAAACCTTTAGTGAAATTTTTCATTTCAACAAGTGTCATCGGGTGATAGTTTTTGATGGTGTCACGACGAGCTTCAGGACTCCAATGGGCTTGAGCCATTGATTTTTCAAGGTCAAAAATCTGTTGAGCTTTTTTATCAACATCTTTTTCGCCTGCAAGTTTCAACACAGTAGCAATATAGGTAATATAATTTTTGCGAATTTCCTGCATTTGCGGCGTGTCATCGAGATAGTAATTACGATTCGGTAAGCCAAGTCCACCTTGCCCAAGGTATAGCGCATAGGTATCTGGCTTTTTAGCATCAAGATCGACCCAATATGAAATAAATGGAGTATAAGCAGGCAAAGCCATTAGCTGGCTTATATCATTGTGTGTTTTAGCATTCGAAATCGCATTGAGATCGTTTTGGAGAGGAGTTATCCCCGTTTTTTCAATTGCATCTTCATTTAAGTAGCTCAAATATAAATTGCGAATATTACGCTGATTATGGTCGAGTGTACTTTCTTGTGCGCTTTGAAGCTGATCTACGATAGTTTGAAGTTGTTTTTCTGTATTTAGATACAACTCGACAAAGGAATTGATGCGGGGCATTCCTACGGGAATCTGTGCTTTGCTAATCCAATCCTGATTTACATAGCGATAAAAATCATCACCAGACCTGATGTTATCGGATAAAACGATCTTTTGGTTTCCATAAGAAACTTCTTTAGCGTATAGACTAGGAGCCATCGCGATAGTTGACATACTGATGATAAGCGCCAAAATTTTTTTCTGCATGTAACATCCTCTCTTCGTTGAGAATCATTATACCGTCATATTTCAAGTTATACTTTATCCTCGTTCAGCTACCTTAATTACTTGATTATATCTACACACATCAAGCTTTCATTACAGAAATAGCTTTACTCAATATTGGTATGTAACTCAAATTATTTTTTGTATATATCCATTGTTTAAGGTTAAAACTAGCAAATCAATCCTGAGAACTACATAACATCTATTCAAGCATAGTCTGAGAGTTTTTTGTTGTGACTTTGCAATTCCTTACTAGTTAATCAATGTAATAATTTCAATATAAAATAACTTAGGTGAAATTTTTTCATCTTGCTATACATTTTCAATAATAAGATGATATATTGGTTATATTAAATCGTATGTATATGGCTTTTAATTATAAGTAATAATTTTTAGCTATAGAAAATTCCTTGCTGCTCTGTAGAGGTGTACCTAAATATGAAATTACAGCAATTGCGTTATATTGTTGAGGTGGTTAATCATGACCTAAATGTCTCTTCAACTGCAGAAGGGTTATTTACCTCTCAGCCCGGGATCAGTAAGCAAGTGCGTATGCTTGAAGATGAATTAGGTATTCAAATTTTTGCTCGTAGTGGCAAACACCTAACTCATGTTACACCTGCTGGTGAAGAAGTGATCCGTATTTCTCGTGAAGTGTTATCAAAAATTGAAGCAATACGCTCTGTTGCTGGAGAGCATACCTATCCCGATAGAGGGACACTGAATATTGCAACTACGCATACACAAGCTCGCTATGCTTTACCTCCTGTCATAAAAGGGTTTATTGAGCGTTATCCTCATGTATCACTACATATGCAGCAAGGCTCGCCGACACAAATTGCTGAAGAAGTTTGCAAGGGGAATAGTGATTTTGCGATAGCGACCGAAGCATTACACCTTTATAGCGATTTGATCATGCTACCTTGCTACCATTGGAACCGTTGTGTTGTTGTTCAAAAAGGGCATCCATTAGCAGAAAAGAAAAATGTGACAATAGAGGATGTTGCACAATATCCAATTGTGACATATACCCATGGTTTTACTGGGCGATCAGAGCTTGATGTCGCATTTCAAAAAGCGAATCTAGAACCTAAAATCATCTTTACGGCAACCGATGCAGATGTCATAAAAACCTATGTTAGACTAGGGTTAGGGATTGGCATTATTGCTAGTATGGCTGCAAATCCAGAACTAGATAGCGATCTTGTATTTATCGATATGCGCGATAAGTTTAGCTATAGCACAACCAAAATTGGATTTAAGCGAACTAGTTTCTTGCGTAGCTATATGTATGATTTTATTTGGCGTTTTGCACCGCATCTGACGCGTGATGTCGTGGATAGGGCGATTGCGTTACGCAATAATGAGGATATAGAGATAATGTTTAAGGACATATCCCTTCCAATCATCTAAATATTCTTCGCTTTTCGAACCGCTGCGTTGTTGGCTGCACTCGCAAGCCCTAGTTGCATACTGATGTGTACTTCTAGGGCTTTGCTTATTTATACTTACGATTCTAAATGCCCTGAGTACTTAGCGCTGATGATGTTATTTCTTAGTTTTCTTGGTTTTAACTCTTCTCACTGAGTAAAATATTTCTCTATTTCTCTATTTCTCTATTTCTCTATTTCTCTATTTCTCTATTTCTCTATTTATCTAAATTTGATGATAAGCACATTAAATTTAAGGAATTGACACAAAATCCATAAAGTAAATATTTCTAGCATCTATAATTACAAGCAAGAAACAAATCCTATGCTATTTACTGGGTAAATAGGTAAATAAGATGACCAAATAATCATCATAAAATACCAAGGAGGAGTTATGTCGTTGAACCTAAAAAAACAAAGTGCAGCAACACTCAATATTGGAAGTAAGCTCTATCATTATTTCAGTTTGCCAATTGCCACTAAACAACTCGGTGATGTTGCTAAACTACCTAAATCCCTCAAAATTCTGCTCGAAAATTTACTGCGAAACATCGATGATAAAACGGTTGTAGAGGCAGATCTTCAAGCTATCGTCGATTGGCAGCAAACCGGACATGCAAATAGAGAAATTGCTTATCGACCTGCGCGTGTACTGATGCAAGATTTTACAGGTGTACCCGCGGTTGTTGATTTAGCTGCAATGCGTGAAGCTGTTAAATCATTGGGCGGGAATGTGAATCAGGTCAATCCTCTCTCCCCGGTTGATTTGGTTATTGACCACTCGGTGATGGTTGATGAATTCGCTACTGACAGAGCATTCGGTGAAAACGTTGAAATCGAAATGAAGCGAAATCATGAGCGCTATCTTTTTCTACGTTGGGGGCAAAAAGGTTTTAATCGCTTTAGGGTTGTGCCACCAGGTACAGGTATTTGCCATCAAGTTAACCTCGAGTATCTTGGTAAAGCAGTCTGGTATGAAGAAATAGAGGGGGAATTGTATGCTTATCCAGATACCTTGGTAGGCACAGATTCTCATACCACAATGATCAATGGTCTAGGTGTATTAGGCTGGGGAGTTGGTGGAATAGAAGCCGAAGCCGCGATGCTAGGCCAACCCGTTTCAATGCTGATCCCAGATGTTGTTGGTTTTAAATTAACAGCAAAATTACCTGAAGGTATTACTGCGACAGACCTTGTATTAACAGTAACTCAAATGCTACGTAAGCATGGTGTTGTTGGCAAATTTGTTGAGTTCTATGGTGATGGCTTAGCGTATTTACCACTGGCTGATAGAGCGACCATTGCTAATATGTCTCCTGAATACGGTGCAACATGTGGTTTCTTCCCAATTGATGATATCACTTTAGGATACATGAAGCTGACAGGGCGCAGTGAGGATGAAATTGCGCTGGTGGAAGCATATAGTAAAGAACAAGGTTTATGGCGACATGAAGGTGATGAGCCTATTTTTACTAGTACATTAGAATTGGATATGTCGACAGTTGAATCAAGTCTAGCAGGGCCAAAACGACCGCAGGACCGTGTTGAACTGAGCCAAGTTCCAAAAGCTTTTCAATCTGCTATTGAGCTAGAAATTAATAAAAATATTAATTTGGAGCCGTCTGTTGTCGATTATCAGGGGAAAACATTTGAAATGTTAGACGGTGCGGTAGTGATTGCAGCTATCACATCTTGTACTAACACTTCAAATCCAAGTGTATTAATGGCCGCAGGGTTATTAGCGAAAAAAGCCGTTGAAAAAGGATTATCACGTCAGCCATGGGTCAAAACATCATTAGCACCGGGATCAAAAGTCGTGACTGATTACTTAGCACTAGCCGGTTTAACTCCTTATTTAGATAAACTTGGCTTCAACCTTGTTGGTTACGGCTGTACGACGTGTATTGGTAATTCGGGACCATTACCAGCACCAATTGAAGAAGCTATCAAATTGGCTGATTTAACCGTGGGGGCCGTGCTTTCTGGTAATCGAAATTTTGAAGGTCGTATCCATCCGTTGGTCAAAACAAACTGGTTAGCATCACCGCCATTAGTGGTTGCTTATGCGCTAGCTGGCAACATGAATATCAACGTTAAAACCGACTCACTTGGTAAAGATATTTATGGCAATGATGTATATTTAAAAGATCTTTGGCCATCAGATATTGAAATAGCAAATGCGGTCGAAAAAGTGAAAACAGAGATGTTCCGCAAAGAATATAGTGCGGTCTTTGAGGGAGATGAAACTTGGCGTGCACTGCAAGTCGAAAGTTCTTCAACTTACAACTGGCAAAACGATTCAACCTATATCCGTCACCCACCATTTTTTGAAGGAATGAAAGCTGAACCTGAAGTCGTGCAAAATATCCATGGAGCCAATATTTTGGCTATATTGGGTGACTCAGTGACAACTGACCATATTTCCCCTGCTGGTAATATCAAGGCGGATAGCCCAGCGGGGCGTTATTTGCAAGAACATGGTGTGGCTGAGGTTGATTTTAACTCTTATGGTTCTCGTCGAGGAAACCATGAGGTTATGATGCGGGGTACCTTTGCTAATATCCGTATTCGTAACGAAATGGTTCCGGGAGTGGAAGGCGGTTATACAAAACATATTCCAACCGGTAAATTGATGGCGATCTACGATGCTGCAATGCTATACCAAGAAGAAAATCGGCCACTTGCGATTATTGCTGGTAAAGAGTACGGCTCAGGTTCTAGTCGTGATTGGGCGGCAAAAGGAACGAATTTACTGGGGGTGCGAGTCGTTATTGCTGAGTCTTATGAGCGTATTCACCGTTCTAACTTAATTGGTATGGGGGTAATACCTCTAGAATTCCCACAAGGAACAACCCGTAAAACATTAGGTCTTAACGGTGATGAGCGTATAGATGTTGAGTATTTGCAGATGCTCGAACCTGGTCAACATCTCGTGGTGAAAATTACGTATGGTGATGGACGTGTGCAAGAAATATCTACTCGTTGTCGTATTGATACAGCAACAGAGATGGAGTATTACCGTCACGGCGGCATCTTACATTATGTGATCCGACAAATGTTGCATTAATTTTAACCAATTAATAAAAATGCCTGTATGTGTATGCACTATGGGCATTTTTTATTGTTATTTCTCAATATTTGAGCATTAATTTCACGTTATGATGAGGTCATGAAGTTCATATTTTATTTGTTTGCTTATGTTAATAATTAGAAATACGCTATTTTTAATATGTGATGGATGGTGAAAGGAAAAGTAATTTCATTTTTTATGAAAATTGGGCTTAAAAATTTCGACACTAGAATGAGATGTGTTTAACTTTATAAAGAGATATTAAACGAGCTAAGTGACAATTGCTTGTTTTTAAGGAAGCGAATATACCCGTTATATTTCAAGTTATCTGGGAAGTTGATAACGCTTAGCAGCTCAAGTCGTATTTATCTGGACAGTTGAGTTTGTTATCCACATGCAGGTTGAATTATTTAAGGTATAAAAATGCGGTTTTGCTTATGGCTATCAAGATAGGCAGATCAATGAAATATCAATGTGAAGGAAGAATACATGGCAGATATTAACGCGACTGATTTTTACAAAGGGGCACTTTGGGCTGCAGATATTTTAGTGAGTACTTCAGCAAGCCATCGATATCAAGATGAAGTCAGAGATATTCTTGAACATATTCCGAATCTCTATTCAATTGTAATGCAGACACCTGAAACTGAAGTTTTTGACCTTCGTTTATTTGTTGATAAAGAATTTCCATTGGGGAGATATGCAGACTATATCTCATTTGATATTGCCCCATTAACGGATACCGATATTATCGTTGCGATGCCTGAAAAGTCTACAGATCCGGATGAAATGTATAAAGTAAGGGATGATATAACATCTTGGGGAGTTGTTGCGAACACAACGGATGGAAAACAAAAGTTACTTATTACCGGCCTCTATGAACCAAGTATCGCTGCAGATTATGCTCAACGGTTTACTGAGCAGCTAGCGGTACAAAAAGGCTAAACTTAGTATAGAAAATGCCCGCGAATGAGAACATCGGCGGGCACTTTTGGTATCAATAAGATTATTTCAGAGACAAAATTTTATCTTCAGCAAGTTGCAGTGCAAAGTAAGTAAAGATGATATCTGCACCAGCACGTTTAATTGAACCTAATGTTTCAAGTGTGACGCGTGTTTCATCAATTGCACCTGCCATAGCAGCAAATTTAATTTGCGCATACTCACCACTCACTTGATAAGCACCAATCGGTAATTCAGTACGTTCGCGTAAATCACGGATAATGTCGAGATAAGCACCTGCTGGTTTTACCATCAATGCATCCGCACCTTCTTGAACATCAATTAGAGATTCATGAATAGCTTCGCGGCGATTCATTGGGTTCATTTGATAAGTTTTACGGTCGCCTTTTAAGCATGAACCCGCAGCATCTCTAAATGGGCCGTATAGTGCAGAAGCAAATTTGGTGGAGTAGGACATAATTGCGGTATCAGTAAAGCCAGCAGCATCTAGAGCTTGGCGAATAGCGGCAACTTGACCATCCATCGCGGCTGAAGGGGCAATAAAGTCTGCTCCAGCTTGGGCAGCAGCAACTGCTTGTAATCCCAAATTATGAATAGTGGCATCGTTATCAACAACATCACCATGCATCACGCCACAATGCCCATGTGAAGTGTATTCACAAAAGCAGGTATCCGACATAACGATCATTTCAGGAACTGTGTCTTTGCAGATGCGTGACATCCGTGAGACAAGACCATTCTCATGCCATGCATCACTTCCAGTTTCATCAAGATGGTGGGACACGCCGAAGGTCATGACTGATTTAATACCTGCTTTGGCAATACGCTCAATTTCATAAGCTAACCGTTTCTCAGGGATACGCACGACACCCGGCATACTATCAATTTGTTTATAATCGTCAAGACCTTCTTCGACGAAGATAGGAAGACATAAGTCATTAATTGAAAGATGGGTTTCTTGAAATAAATCACGAAATTTTTCGGTTTTACGCAATCTTCGCATGCGCTGGATAGAATGCAGATTATTCACAATATCTCCTTGCAATCAGAAAAATAAACTTAATTTTATAAGCTTATTTATCAAGGTCATTATATTGGTGGACAGTATAAACCTTATAAAATGAAAGTGAATATATCAGTCGGCAAATGTCTTATAACCAATCGATATTATCTTAAAGTGGGTAAGGGAAGCGCTATTAGACCGTCTTCCCTTTAGGCGGTATTATTGATGTTTGAATAACAGATGGCCCATCTTTTCAGCTTTAACATCCAAATAATGAGCATTGCTTGGATTACGACCGACAATAAGAGGAACACGTTCAATCACATTGATACCAGCTTCACGCATGATTTCAATTTTTTTAGGGTTATTAGTTAATAGGCGAACTTCATTGATACCTAATAACTTATACATGTCAGAACACAGTGTAAAATCACGTTCATCCGCCTTAAAGCCTAACTTAAGGTTGGCCTCAACGGTGTCTAACCCCTGATCTTGCAAAGCATAAGCGCGAATTTTATTAAGTAAGCCAATATTACGGCCTTCTTGACGATGATAAAGAAGAACACCACGGCCTTGCTTGCTAATCTGAGAAAGGGCAGCTTCTAATTGGAAGCCACAATCACAGCGTAAACTGAATAAAGCATCCCCAGTTAAACATTCTGAATGAATTCGACTAAGTACAGGCTCTGTTCCTGAAATATCGCCAAAAATGAGTGCAACATGGTCACGACCTGTTGCAATTTCTTCAAACCCTACCATTAAGAATTCGCCGAAAGGGGTTGGTAATTTAGCTTCGGCAACGCGTTTTAGCTGCATATTTTCTTTCATTAGATGAGATAACTCTTGCTTAATTAGTAACATTAATTGACATAAAGAATCATTTATCGATGCTAAATGACGTCTTGCATATGGAGGTTGATATTTGTTTGTACACGGCTAGTGATCTTATTAATATAACAGAGTTAATCTATTGTGAACTTAATTTTATTCACCTGAATCCCCTAACTGACATGGATAGCATAAAATGAATAAAACAATTTACGTCATCTTATCTTGTGCCATTTTATTAATGCTACCGCCAGTAATTCTGCTTACTACTGGTTGGAATTGGAGCCCCTCTCAAGATGTTCAGTCAATTAAATGGCTATTTTGGCTAACAGAAACCGCTGGATTACCTTATAGCATCATCACTTCAGTTATCTTACTAGGGATAACTCTTTATGTTTGTCGTCCTGAAACAAAAATAATTGTCAAATGGGTTGTCATTATTATTTGTTGTATTCTTGTGGGGCAAGGATTAAAGGGAATTATTAAAAATAGTGTCAAAGAACCTCGTCCTTATGTTGTGTGGCTTGAAAAAGAATATGGTATAGCTAATTTAGATTTTTATGATTTGAACAGAAAAGAACGTGTTGAATTAATTAAAAATACGGTTAAACACAGCGACCAAATTCCTCCTTGGCAGAGAAAACATTGGCAGGCGGAAACGGGTTATTCCTTCCCCTCCGGTCATGTTTTATTTGCTGCTGGATGGGCATTGTTATTGATAGGCCTGTTTTGGCAACGACGACAATATGCACTAGTGGTGATTATGGTCATTTGGTCAGAGTGTATCGTGTTTAGCCGAATATTATTAGGAATGCATTGGCCTGTAGATGTGATCGTTTCGATTACAATAAGTGCGATTTTAGCAATTGCTGCCTGTAGGTTATTGCAAAATAAGGTTCGCATTACGAAGCAAGCGTAACTAGAACAAGAAGTGAGGATCTTTAGTAGACTTAACTAAGCAGGCCTATAAGATAAATTACTTTGTCTGAATGCCCCAGAAATGCTACCTTATCAGGTAGATAATTTGTTTTCATAAGAACTAATAACGGGAAAGAATGTGAAATATTTTCTGATTTTATTACTAGCTGTCGTTATTTTTATCATTTCAATTACGCTAGGCTCAAGCAATAATCAGGTTATTACATTTAACTACCTGATTGCGCAAGGGGATTTCTCAGTTTCTTCACTTTTAGCTTCTTTGTTTGGTGTTGGTTTTGTGCTGGGGTGGCTTGTTGCAGGGGTTTTTTACCTGCGCGCAATGATCAGCTTGAAAAATGCACGTCGTAAAATAAAACGCCTTGAGTCGCAACTAAGTGCCAGTGATAAAACTATCCCTGAATCTTCAGAACTCGTGACAGCGAAGAGCAAGGAATAAACCTGTATGTTTGAGTTGCTGTTTCTATTGTTACCTATCGCTGCTGCATACGGTTGGTACATGGGGCGTAGAAGTGCTCAACAAGATAAGCAGCAACATGCTAATCGCCTGTCACGAGATTATGTGACAGGTGTTAACTTCCTTTTATCTAATCAACAAGATAAAGCTGTTGACCTCTTTTTGGATATGTTGAAAGAGGATAGCTCAGCTTTTGAAGCACATTTAACATTAGGTAATTTATTTCGGTCTCGAGGTGAAGTTGAACGAGCCATTCGTATTCACCAATCGCTGGTGGAAAGTGCTTCTCTCTCATTTGAGCAACGGCTATTAGCAACCCAACAACTCGGTCGAGATTATATGGCCGCAGGTGTTTATGATCGCGCCGAAAATATGTTTCAACAACTGACTGATGAAGTTGATTTCAAACTTAGTGCATTACAATCATTGCTTACTATTTTTCAACTCACGAGCGAATGGACTAAGGCGATAGATACTGCTGGTAAATTAGTTAAATTAGGCAATGAAGAACTTCGTGAGAATATTGCTCACTTTTATTGTGAATTAGCGATTCAACATCTTGGTAGTGATGATTTAGATGGCGCTTTAAATTTATTGAATAAAGCCGAGCAAGCAGATAAAAACTGTGCGCGTGTTTCGATTATGAAAGGGCGAATTTTCATCGAACAAGAACATTATGACAAAGCGATTAATGTGCTTAAACAGGTTTATGATCAAGATCGCGAGCTTGTTTCCGAAACATTGCCATTACTTCATGATAGTTATCAATATGTTGATGATATTGGTGCTTGGGAAGAATATCTGCGTAAGTGTGTTTCTGGAAATACAGGCGCAGCAGCTGAGTTATACTTAGCAGATATTATTGTCGAAAAACAAAGTCATGAAGCTGCTGCTAATTATATTAATGACCAAATTCAACGTCATCCAACGATGCGGTTATTTTATCGTTTAATGGATTATCACCTACAAGAAGCGGAAGAAGGTCGAGCAAAAGAAAGCTTAATTTTACTTCGTAAAATGGTAGGTGAACAAATTAGAACTAAACCTGATTATCGTTGCCATAAATGCGGATTTACTTCACGCTCTTTATATTGGCATTGTCCATCCTGCCGTTCATGGGACACAATCAAACCTATCAGAGGGCTTGATGGTCAGTGACAGCGTCACGTTATTAATGAAATTTACCAACCTCGATTAAGGCTACTACTAAATGATTTCTTCAACTGAGAACCGCGCTCGCGTATCAACTCACTCGCCAGTCATTGTTGCGCTCGACTATGATGATGCAAATGCTGCATTGGCCTTTGTTGACCTTATCGATCCGCGTGATTGTCGTTTGAAAGTCGGTAAAGAGATGTTTACCTTCAATGGTCCTCAATTTGTTAAATCGCTTCACGAGCGTGGATTTGATGTGTTTCTGGATTTGAAATTCCATGATATTCCAAATACAGTTGCTAGAGCGGTGGCTGCTGCTGCTGAGATGGGTATTTGGATGGTTAACGTTCATGCTTGTGGTGGTAGTCGTATGATGGAGGCTGCACGCAAAGCACTTGAACCTTATGGGAACGAGGCTCCATTATTAACTGCGGTAACTGTTTTAACCAGTATGGATGAATCAGATCTTATTGGTGTAGGAATTAATGCAACGCCAGCAGAACATGCCGAGCGTTTAGCACTGTTAACTAAACAGTGTGGCTTAGATGGTGTTGTTTGTTCAGCGCACGAAGCTGCAAGGTTAAAATCATTATGTGGAGTGGATTTCAAGTTAGTGACTCCAGGTATCCGTCCAATTGGTAGTGAGGTTGGTGATCAGCGTCGAATTATGACACCACAAGAGGCTTTAAATGTAGGTGTTGATTATATGGTTATTGGCCGTCCTATCACACGTAATGAAAACCCAACGCTATCATTGCAGCAAATTAATCAGTCTATCAAGGATCTGGTATGAGTGATTCAAATAATCGTTTAGTTTACAGTACAGATATTGGCCGCATAGAAGAAGAAAAACCTAAAATCCAGCGGACTAAAGGCGATGGGATCGTCAGAATTCGTCGCGAAACATCCGGGCGCAAAGGTAAGGGGGTTTGTGTCGTGACGGGGCTTGATCTAGAAGATGATACATTGGCTAAACTTGCCGCAGAACTAAAGAAAAAATGTGGTTGCGGTGGTTCAGTAAAAGATGGGGATATCGAAATTCAAGGAGATAAGCGAGATGTAATTAAGCTTCTACTTGAAGCAAAAGGCTATCAAGTGAAACTGGCTGGTGGCTAGTTTATAAAGCAGAAGCAGAAGCAGGATAAGGGAATTACCATCCCCTTATCCATAAATTTATTTACCTACCTGATTACCGATAATGCCACCGACCGCGGCACCACCAACGGTTCCAAGTGCGCCACCACCAGTAAGAATAGCGCCACCTACAGCACCAACACCAGCACCTACAGCAGTATTCTTATCTCGCTTTGACATATTCGAACATGCACTAAGGCTGACAGCGACAAAAGCCGTCAAAACGAACGTCATAATACGTTTACTTGTTGTGTTCATCTTAGTTACTCCTAGTTCAAAGAACGATACCAAATTATCACAATAAGCAATTATACAAATCAGAATAATCAGGAAATGATATATATGGAAAACATAAATATATTGGAGGAAAAGTAATAGGATCTATGAGAGAAAATAGGCCACCGATATTTATCAGTAGCCTATTAAGTGTAGCACTAAAAACGATTACGCGGCGGGGCGAGCGATAATATTGCGAGTTTCCATGCGTACTTCTGCAATGTTAACATCGATAATATCATTAAGTTGGTAGGCTGGTTCGCCTTTTATTAGTACGCAGCCTGTTTCTTGGCTGCATTGAACTTCATCACGAACACTATGCAGGAATGGCGCTGGAATAAATGCAACTGCACCATTGCCCGTTAGTCTGACGCGAATACCGCCCCGAGTAATATCAATAATCTCAGCAGGGAAAATTTGATTTGTTCCTTCAGAAGGTTTCAAGAAACGAGCATATAACCAATCACCAACATCACGTTCGGCCATTCTATTTGCGCGACGTCGTTCAGCTAATTTAATTGAAAGCTCTTCACTTGGCTTCTCTGTAGCGGGTTTTCCTGCAATCACAGACTTCAAGAGTCGGTGGTTAACGATGTCAGTATACTTACGAATTGGTGATGTCCAAGTTGCATAAGCGTCAAAACCTAACCCGAAGTGTGGACCCGGCTCACCTTTGACTTCAGCAAATGTTTGGAATCGGCGAATGCGGCTATCTAAGAATTGAGTAGGTTGTGAATCTAATTGACGACGTAGTTGACGGAAACCTTCTAATGATAACAATGAGTCCGTAGTGGTTTCGATACCATGATCTTTCAACGTTTGCACAACTTGTTCAATTTGTAATGGTTCAAAGCCCATATGGACATTAAATACACCAAAACCTAATGTATTTTTTAATTGAATTGCTGCACATAAGTTAGCCGTAATCATCGCTTCTTCAACAATACGATTTGCTGTACGACGACTTTCTACAATAATATCAAGTACATTGCCTTTATCATCCAACATGAAACGATAGTCAGGACGATCTTTAAAGACGAGAGCATTGTGTTGACGCCATTGATTGCGTTTATCAGCCATCTCTTTAAGTAATTCAATTTGTTGCTTGTCGAGATCATTTACTGGTTGCCAATCACCTGATTGCTCTAACCAATCAGAGACTTCGTCATAAACTAATTTTGATTTAGACTCGACCCATCCACTGAAAAACTGAATATCATCAGCAATTGTGCCATCGTCTAAAATAGTAGTAGAGCAAATAAGAGCAGGGCGACGCTCATTAGGACGTAAAGAGCAGAGATTGTCTGAAAGCTCGCGTGGTAACATTGGGATATTAAAGCCTGGCAAGTAATTGGTATAAGAACGAGCTAATGCCAGTTTATCTAAATCACTATCTTCTTTGATGTAGCTAGTTGGATCTGCTATCGCAATATAAAGCTTTAAATTGCCTTCTGTTGTTTTTTCGACATACAGTGCATCATCCATATCTTGAGTACTTGCACTATCGATAGTGACAAAATGAAGGTTAGTGAGGTCAATACGCTCAATCCCTTCATCATCACGTTCATTGTCAACCATTTGGGGCTCTGCGCGATCGAGTTGGTGACGGCGTAACGTCACCCACCAAGGTGCAAAGTGGTCTTCGCCATCAGTGATATATTCAGTAATATCAGCATAAAACCCTTTATCACCTTTTAATGGATGGCGGCGCATTTCTGCGACTACCCAATCACCCTGAGCAAATTCGTGAATCACTTCTTTGATTGGGCGACAAGAAATAGCATCTTTTAAGAGAGGATGGTCTGGAATAACAAACAGACGGTTATCATTGTCTTTTTTCTGAATTCTACCGACAAAACGGCTGAGAAATGGTTCTACAAGTTCTTCTGGCTCAGCGAATTCACGGTCTTTATCAGTATGGACGGCAGCAATAACTCTATCACCATGCATCACTTTTTTCATTTGTGGCGGTGGAATAAAGTAGCTTTTCTGACCATCTACTTCGAGAAAACCGAAACCTTTTTCGGTACCTTTAACTAGACCTTCAACGCGAGGCGTTTGGGAATGTAGCTGCTGTTTGAGTTGCGCGAGCAATGGGTTGTCTTGAAACATACTTACCGTTTTTATGAAGGTTGAGTTTGGCTCCTATTGTTACGTAAGACAAAGTCTTAGGGCAAGAAAAAAATTGCGTTGTGAACAATATCTGGGAGCAGTGTTATGTTAATTCTCTGGATATACTTTTTCTTTGAACTCGCATAAGTCTTCAATAATACAAGAGCCACAGCGTGGCTTACGAGCTATGCAGGTATATCGTCCATGCAAAATAAGCCAATGATGGCAATCTACTTTAAATTCAGCAGGGACAACCTTAATAAGTTTATCTTCGACTTCAACGACATTTTTACCCGGTGCAAAATTGGTGCGATTACAAACTCTAAATATATGAGTATCAACGGCAATGGTTGGCCAGCCAAAAGCAGTATTCAGTACAACATTCGCCGTCTTACGACCTACACCAGGCAAGGCTTCTAAGGCTTCTCTATTCTCAGGTACTTGGCTGTTATGTTTTTCAATTAAAATTTTACATGTTTTAAACACACTTTCAGCTTTAGTGTTAAATAGGCCGATAGTTTTAATATAGCTTTTAATTCCATCGACACCTAAAGCCAACATGGCTTCGGGAGTATTTGCGACAGGATAAAGCTTAGCAGTGGCTTTATTAACACTAACATCTGTTGCTTGCGCTGATAGCAATACGGCTATCAGCAATTCAAAAGGAGAGTTAAATTGTAACTCAGTCGTTGGATTTGGGTTGTTATCACGCAGACGAGTCAGTATCTCAATGCGTTTCGATTTATTCATAGCTCACAATTAATCTTATCTAGAAATATGGCTGCCGCACCCTTGTTCTTTTTGGTATTCACGAGCAGGTTCTTGACCTGATTTTAGGGCGGCACGTTTTTTCATTTTTTCATCAATTAAATATTTACCCGCAAGCATTAAAGCAAGGCCGATAAAAGCACCCGGTGGAAGCATAGCGAGTAAAAATGGTGAGTCAAGATGTAGTACTTCAATTCTTAATACTTTCGCCCATGAGCCTAATAACAGATCAGCACCATCAAACAAGGTTCCATTGCCTAAAATTTCTCGCATCGCACCAAGTACAAAGAGAGCAGCTGTTGCACCAAGGCCCATCGCAAGTCCATCAATGGCTGAAAGCGGTACAGTATTTTTCGCAGCATAGGCCTCGGCGCGGCCTATGACAATACAGTTAGTCACGATTAGGGGGATAAAGATACCTAAAGATTGATACAACCCAAAAGCATAAGCATTAATCAACATTTGAACAGCACTAACAACAGAGGCGATGATCATTACATAGATTGGAATACGGATTTCAGCTGGCACCCAACGACGAAATGCGGAAACAGCAACATTGGTACAAACAAGAACTAACGTTGTCGCTAGACCAAGTCCTAGTGCGTTTGTTGCCGTTGATGATACAGCAAGCAATGGGCAAAGCCCTAAAAGTTGCACCAACGCTGAGTTATTTTTCCATAAACCCTGCGCAAAAAGTTCTTTAGATTCGCTCATAATTACTCAGCTCCGCAAATAGGGTAGTTTGATAGATTTTCTGGTATTTGTTGCATGAAAATCACTGTGCGTTTTGTTGCATTGACCACAGCTCTTGGCGTTATTGTGGCTCCTGTAAATTGGTCAAATTCACCGCCATCTTTTTTGACTGCCCATTTGGGGTCATTTTCAGATTCTATTTTTTTGCCACTCAGCCGCGTGATCCAGTCCGAAATACGGGTTTCTATTTTATCGCCGAGACCCGGTGTTTCGTGATGTTCCGTTACCCTAACACCAAGTACGGTGCCTTTAAAGTCTGCACCAACTAATAGATGTATTGCGCCGGAATAGCCATCAGTTGCGGTTGATTCAATAGCCGCTGCTACAGGTTCACCATTTTTACGAGCAATGTATAAGCGATGAGGCTTTTTATTGCCAAGTGCAGCTTCAGAACCAACGAGATAACACTCTTGTCCAAACTCATTATCATACAAACTGGTAGGAACTACTTGATCCAATAATTGTTTTTGAACTATAGCTGCTTGTTGAGCGATTGTATCTTTAGTTAATGTATACACAGCAGCACTTAATGCCGTAGTACCAGCTGCAAAAAGAGCCAGAATAGTACCATGACGACGCATTGTGTTTAGCATAAAGGCTCCTTATTTGTGTCCATGCCCGTATGCACGAGGCTGCGTATAATGGTCAATTAGTGGTACTGCGATATTGGTCAGTATCACTGCGAAAGCGACTGCATCAGGGTAGCCGCCATAGACACGAATTAGCCATACTAACAACCCAACCATTACGCCATAAATGAGCCGACCTTTTGGCGTCGTTGATGCAGTGACTGGGTCAGTCAAGATAAAGAACGCTCCTAACATTGTTGCACCAGATAACAGCTGTACTAGAGGCGGAGAATACCGTCCATCATCAATAAGCCAACTGAGTGTTGCACAGAATGCTAATGTCGCAAGGAATGAAACAGGGATTTGCCAACTGATAATGCGGCGATTAAGCATGATTAATCCGCCTATAAGGTAAGCAATATTTACCCATTGCCAGCCAATCCCTGCAAGTGAACCTTGTAATATAGGTTGTTGCAGAACATCGGAAATAGAGTGAGTTAACAAGCCTGTTTTGAAACTATCCAAAGGCGTCGCTTGACTCATTCCATCCACCCCCATTCGCAGAGCATCAAGAGTATTGCCTGTAGGTGTATGGCCGGTAAAGATTACCGAGAGGCTATCTAAGGCGGTAATATCTAGCGATTGAAGCTCTTGTGGTGGTAACCAACTGGTCATCTGCACAGGGAATGAGATAAGTAATACAACGTAGCCAATCATTGCAGGATTAAATGGATTTTGGCCGAGGCCGCCATAGCATTGTTTAGCGATGATAATAGCAAAAGCAGTACCTAAAACTATCATCCACCATGGGGCTAATGGAGGAAGACTAACACCTAAAAGTAAGGCAGTAACAATAGCTGAATTATCTTTTAATACATTAAGAACTGGTTGTTTTCTTAAGCGAATAGCAATCCCTTCAGTTATCAGAGCGGTCAGCATGGCTAAGATAATTTGATAGAGAGTACCAATACCAAAAAAGTGAATTTGGACTGCAATACCCGGTATTGCAGCAAGTAAAACCCAAAACATCACAATACTCGTGCTTTGTTTATTATGTGTAAAAGGCGCGCTTGCAATTTTTAAACGGCGATTATTCGGATCAATAGGCCTAAATTTCATGGTATTTAATCACTTACTCTGTCGTTGTTTGTTCATTTTGTTTCTGAGTCTGTTTCGCTTTAACGCGAGCTATCGCCGCCGCAACTGCTATTTTGCGAGGATCAGTCTCTTCTTCAATAGGAAGTTCTGCCGCAGGTGAAAAAGCTTCTTCTTCATTGAGCTGAGCAGACAGCTGTTCTTTTTCCTGTGCAATTTTCTTCGCTTTAGCGCGAGCAATAGCTGCCGCTACGGCTACTTTACGCGGGTCAACGTCTTCTGATGCGATCATCTCAGGAGCATCAGCTTCAGCGGTTACGTTAGTTTGCTGAGTTGCTTTTTTAGCTTTAGCGCGAGCAATAGCTGCCGCTACGGCTGCTTTACGCGGATCAACATCTTCCGGTTCAGCAGACACCACAGGTGCATTAGCTTCGGTGGTTGCCTCGACTTGCTGAGCGGCTTTTTTGGCTTTAGCTCTTGCAATA
>NZ_KB233222.1:1231380-1277290 GCF_000314855.2 Providencia burhodogranariea DSM 19968
GATTCAATAGACACCACAGGTGCATTAGCTTCGGTGGTTGCCTCGGCTTGCTGAGTCGCTTTTTTAGCCTTAACACGGGCAAGTGCGGCAGCAACAGCAGCTTTGCGAGGATCCTCTGCATGTTCGTCAATCGAATTCTCTGTTGCGGGTCCTGTTGCCTTTTTCTCAGCTTGTTTAGCTTTTGCTTGTTCTTTACGGGCAGCCCTAGCTGCGATAACTGCACTATTATCAGGCTCTGCGTCAGCCACACAAACAATAGTTGATGTCGCTGTATTGTTACGAGCCTTAACTCTAGTTAGTGCTTCAGCGACTGCATCTTTATCTTCAACTTGTACGGCTGCTTTTTTATGGCGCTCTTCACGAGCTAATTTTTCACGCTCCATACGCTGTTGTTTAGCTTCAAATCGTAATTTAGCTTCTGCAGCACGACGTTCTTCTTGAGATATTTCCCGTATCTCTGCTTTTTCTTGTCGATAATATTGGACTAATGGGATATTACTTGGACAAACATAAGCGCAGGCTCCACATTCTATGCAGTCAAACAGGTTATGTTTTTGCGCTTTTTCGTGCTCTTTACCTTTGCTAAACCAATATAACTGTTGAGGTAATAAAGCAGCAGGGCAAGCTTCAACGCATAAACCACAGCGAATACAAGCCTCTTCAATCGCTTTTTGCCCAACTTCTTCAACAGTAGGTACCAGAAGGCAATTGCAAATTTTAACAACAGGAACATTAAGGTCTGGTAGCGTAAAGCCCATCAGTGGGCCACCCATAATCACCATTTGCTCGGTTGATGGAGTAAAGCCTGTTTGTTGTAATAAGTGGTAAACAGGAGTACCTAAGCGTGTCCAGAAATTACCCGGTGATATTATTGATTCGCCGGTTACAGTGACAACCCGCTCAATTAACGGCTGCCCATCAAGTACTGCTCGTTTAATTGCCACAACAGTACCGACGTTTTGCATCAAAACACCAATTTGAGATGAGCGCGCACCTGAGGGAACTTCTTTACCTGTTAATATTTTAGTGAGTTGTTTAGCACCACCAGAAGGGTATTTAGTTGGGATAACGCGAACAAGAATTTGCCTATCTTGTTTAGTGATTGCGTTATTTAAAGCGGCAATTGCTTCAGGTTTGTTATCCTCGATCCCAATTAATATTTGATTTGGATTGAGTAAATGCTGTAGAACACGGCAACCTTGAATAATTTCATCAGCATGCTCTTGCATCAAACGGTCATCAGCGGTGATATAAGGCTCACACTCTGCGGCATTCACTATTAATGTTTTAATAGCGTCTTTACCACCAGAAAGTTTAGATGCTGTTGGAAAACCTGCACCACCAAGCCCTGCGATACCAGCTTGCTCAATCTTTTGTAGTAACTCTTGAGGAGTCATTTGTAAATAATTTGGTTCTGGGTAAAGCTCACACCATGTGTCTTGACCGTCAGATTTGATACTGACACATAACTCTTTTAACCCTGAAGGGTGCGCAGTAACCATAGGCTTAATAGCTGTAATAGTACCAGAGGTAGATGCATGTACTGGAACAGTTCGACCAAAACCTTGAGTCAATGGCTGCCCTTTGAGTACACGATCGCCAACTTTGACGATCAATTCACCTTCAGGACCAAGATGCTGCTGTAAAGGAATAACGAGCTCGTCAGGAATAGAAGCAATACGCATTGGAACTTGGCTTGACTGTAATTTCATTTCTGGGGGATGAATTCCCCCAGCAAAATCCCAAATATTATCTTTTTTTAACCAATTAAATAGATTAAACATGTGCATCACCTTTTACAGCGGATAGTGCAGAGTTAGCTTGTTGTTCAAAGGGGGACACAGGAATATTTTTTACTGGAATACTATTTAGATCCCATTTCCAATTTGCAGTTGTTGTTTTCACGGGCACAAGTTCAATACAATCAGTTGGGCAGGGAGCAACACACAAGTCGCAGCCAGTACATAGGTCTTCAATAACAGTATGCATTGCCCGAGTTGCGCCAACAATCGCATCAACAGGGCAAGCTTGGATGCATTTAGTACATCCAATACAATTATCTTCATCAATGATAGCGACTTTACGAACGGGGTTTTGTGATGTTTCATCACCATCAATTGGCTGTGGATCCACGTTTAGCAATTCAGCGATTTTGAGCATCACTTGCTCACCACCAGGCGCACATTTGTTGATCATTTCACCATTATTAGCCACAGCATCGGCATAAGGGCGACAGCCCGGGTAGCTACACTGGCCACACTGGCTTTGCGGTAAAATCGCATCTAATTGTTCAACAATTGGATCTTCGTCAACTTTAAATCGTAAAGAGCTATAACCGAGAATTAAGCCAAAAATGAGCCCAAAGACAGTTAATATGCCAGTAGCTATCCATAACGACATCATTAGAATTTCACCAAACCACTAAAGCCCAAAAATGCTAAAGACATAAGTCCAGCAGTGATAAGGCCAATAGATGAACCACGGAAAGGTGCTGGAACATTGGCGACGGCAAGGCGCTCACGAATAGCAGCAAATAGCACCATAACCAGAGAAAAACCAACAGCAGCACCAAAACCATAAATCGCAGACTGTAAGAACGTGTGTGATTGGTTAATATTTAAGAGTGCAACACCCAATACAGCACAGTTAGTGGTGATTAAGGGAAGAAAAATACCGAGTAACCGATATAATGTTGGACTGGTTTTTCTAACAACCATTTCAGTGAATTGAACCACAAAAGCAATCACTAAAATAAAGCTTAATGTGCGAAGATAGAGAAGGTCTAATGGTACTAAAATCAATGTATCCATCAACCAAGAACTAATTGAGGCAAGTGTCATTACAAAAGCAGTGGCAAAGCCTAACCCAATGGCGGTTTCGAGTTTTTTTGATACGCCCATAAATGGGCATAGTCCAAGGAATTTAACAAGTACGAAGTTATTAACCAGTACTGTTCCTATAAATAGTAGAAGATAATCAGTCATTTCATAGCCTGAAAACAGTAATAAAAAACAAAAACTGGCTAATGCCAGTTAATCAAGCTGTATGATAACAAGCTATTTTTATGATGCTTATCGATCTTGTGTGAAAGTCATCTTCACTCGAGCCGAATTCTTGGTATAAGGAACAAAAATACCAGCTCCAAGTAATGGCCACGCAAGAGCTTTAATTGCAGTTTCATCATCAATGGCAGCAAAAGCGAAGGTTTTTAACCCGAGTAATAATAGAACCAATAACCAGATAATAAAGCGGCGTGGAAAATAGCGCGAACGGGTAAACATTAGCTTTATGATGTGAGCCGTAAATAGCACCATGCTGATGGTAATCAGAAAGGATAAGTACCAATCGAGAGGGATATAGTTAGACCAATTCTCAATGGTAGTGATAATTTGATAAAGTTTAATAGAGTACATAATCACCATCGCGCACACAGCAAAAAAGGTGACTAAGATGAATGCTGCGGGTGCAAGTAGCCAGCCGGTGATACGATGATGGTCATAAACAGGTGTCATATAAATTCAATCCACTAGTGTCAATCAATGGCTATACTATCATAGATTTATTTGCTAATTAATTCGTTATGGTGATACTTTTTACGCACTAAGTGAAAACTGATAAATGAGGTTGTTATGTCTACACCGATTAAAGTTGGTATTGTAGGTTATGGTTATGCGAGTAAAACATTTCATGCGCCTTTTATAGCAACCTTGCAAGGGTACGAATTAACGGCAATTTCCAGCAGTAACCCTGATAAAGTGAGCGCAGATTGGCCTAATGTTGCTGTTGTGTCTTCGCCTGAAGAGCTATTTTCTAATCCTGAAATAGAATTAGTTATTATCCCGACGCCAAATGACACTCACTATCCACTGGCAAGTGAAGCATTAGCCGCAGGTAAACATGTGGTTGTAGATAAACCATTTACTATTACTGTTGAAGAAGCACAAGCCTTGCAGAAACAAGCACAAGATGCAGGTAAGTTATTATCCATCTATCATAATCGCCGCTGGGATGCTGGTTACTTGACGCTGAAAAAACTTTTAGCTGATGGCAGTTTAGGTGATATCAAATATTATGAGTCTCATTTTGATCGCTATCGTCCAGTAACTCGTCAAAGATGGCGTGAATCCGCGGCAGCAGGCGGAGGCATTTGGTACGATCTTGGACCACATTTGTTAGACCAAGCATTACAATTTTTTGGTAAGCCAAAAAGCATTACTGCTGATTTAGGGATCATTCGCCCAGCAGCAGAAGCTGTAGATTATTTCCATGCTATTCTCGAATATACCGACAAGAAAGTAATCTTACATTCCACAACTGTTGCTGCGGCTGAATCTCCTCTTTATGTCGTTCATGGTATGAAAGGAAGTTATGTAAAATATGGCCTCGATTCACAAGAAGATTGCTTGAAAAGTGGACAATTACCAATCATTGAAAATTGGGGTGAAGATAAACGCAATGGTTTTGTTACCCTGTCACAAGGTGATGACTTAATTACTCAAGAATTAATCAATGAGAAAGGTAACTATGGTGGATACTACCTTGCAATTCACGATGCAATACGCCACGGGGCTGCAAATCCAGTTCTCCCTCAAGAAGCAATTGATATTATGAAAGTCATTGAAGCCGGAATACTTTCTAATAAAGAAAAATGTACTGTTAATATTGACTTTTAATGTTTAAACCCATGGGCCAGCATTTGCTGGCTCTTTGTTAGGTAATAAAATGAATTTGTTAGCTAAATTAAAGATTGACCCTTTCTTGCTTATCATGATTTGTGTTGTTGTTATCGCAAGTATATTTCCTTGTGAAGGGAATATAAAAACAGGTTTCCAATATCTCACTACCGCAGCCATTGCCTTGTTATTTTTTATGCATGGAGCGAAGTTATCACGTGAGTCTATCATGTCTGGAATAGGGCATTGGCGACTCCACATACTGGTTTTTGCTAGTACATTCATCTTGTTTCCCATCATAGGTCTGGGTTTGCACTTTATGGTGCCTTCGTGGATGTCACCCACTGTTTATATGGGCTTTCTATATCTGTGTGCATTGCCAGCTACAGTGCAATCTGCGATCGCTTTTACCTCTGTAGCCGGAGGCAATGTCGCGGCTGCAATTTGTAGTGCTTCAGCATCTAGCATTCTTGGTGTCTTTTTATCACCAATACTCGTTGGTTTTCTGATGGATGAAGATGGCAGCCAAGCAATGGATACGCTTAATGCAATCGGGTCGATTTTATTACAATTAATGCTGCCATTCGTAGTAGGGCATTTATCCCGACCATTATTAGCCAACTGGATTAATCGTAACCGTAAACTAGTCAATATCACTGACCGTTCATCTATTTTGTTGGTTGTTTATGTTGCATTCAGCGAAGCTGTTGTAGAAGGAATTTGGCAACGTATTGATGCTTATTCATTATTTATGATAGCAGTAGTAAGTTGTATTATTTTATTTATTGTAATGGCCATTAATACATTAGTAGCGCGGTTATTCAAATTTAGTAAAGAAGATGAAATAACAATTGTGTTTTGTGGTTCAAAAAAGAGTCTGGCAAATGGTGTGCCAATGGCAAATGTGCTATTCCCAGCCTCTGTCGTAGGGATTATCCTATTACCTTTAATGATATTTCATCAAATTCAACTCATGGTTTGTGCGGTATTGGCACAACGCTATGCGAAACGCTTATCTAAATAGCCTTTAGGATGTCGGGATGCTATGTAAATCCCGACATCGCTCCTGTGTTATTCAATAAACAGTTTAATTTTCATAGTAATTATCACCCTAATTAGTTACAACATTCTAAGTGTTGATAGTGGATAGTTGCATTAGCATTAGTATTTAAATATGTTAAACAAGGTAGAAAAGTCGATTTTAGATCGAAAACCAGTTGGTCGTTATTTATACATAATGATTGCGCAATTATTTAATTTGCCTTTGTTATGATGATATCATTATCGATTCATTGGATAACTTATGTTAAAACCCCGGTTATTTATATTACTTATTGCTAGTTTTATCCCGTTTACTAGCCAGTCTAGTTCAATCCAATGGGAATCCTGCCTAAATACCACTTTTCAGTCGTGGTTTAGTGGCATACATGATCCTAGATTACGTTGTGGATATTTAGATGTACCATTAAAGTATAAAGATGGGACCAGTGAGGAAGGGCAAAGCTCAAATCAAATTGTCACACTTGCGCTGACTTTACTACCAGCGACAGGTATTCGCAAAGGAAGTTTAGTCGTAATTACGGGCGGACCGGGTATGTCCGGTATAAACCCTTGGCTCGATATTAACTCAGTCAATAAACTGAATGAATCTTGGGATATTGTAGGGTATGACCCACGAGGTGTCGGTAATTCTACGCCTAAAATTAACTGCGAAATATCAGATGACACACCTATTGAAGTTACTGAGCAGGATCATGAATCTCGAAGACAGCTTCAAGCTTGTATAGATAATACGGGTGCTGAGGTATTACAACACATAGGCACGGATGAAGCTGTCAGCGATGTAGACCGTATTCGTCAAGCTCTTAATGACAAAAAACTAACTGCTGTATCTTATTCCTATGGTACGCAGGTGGCTTTGCTTTATGCCGAACGTTTTCCATTAACCACTCGAGCTATAGTAACAGATGGTGTTGTTGACTTAGATGAAGCTAAGGATTATCACCCTGTGTGGCTTAATCAAGCACGGGAATATCAGAAAACCTTTGAGCGTTTTGCCAAGTGGTGCACAGAAACTGGCAGTTGTTTTTTATCAGCAGATAAAATGATTGCTACCCAACAGTACCGAAATCTATTAAATCAACTGTATTTTCAGCCCTTATATGGAGCTAAAGACCAGCAGATAACCTCCAATGATCTTATCTCACTGACTATTTACCACTTGATCGGTCGCTCAAGCTGGCCATCGTTGGCGATTGCAATCAATCAGCTCAGTGCTGGTATTGTTAGCCCAGAAATCATTCAATTACTAGATACAACGGAATCATTTGCTGAACAGGATGCATTACAGGTTATAAATTGTGCGGATCAATCTATTAATGATCTCAGTCGGAGTGAACTTCTTCATATACAAAAACTGAGGAATGAAGCATTTTCTGCAACTAATTATCAGCCTTATATTGAAGAGGATTCATTAGAATTATGTAATTTATGGCCATGGAAAAATAGCGTTCATGCTAAGCGTCCAGTTAATGTGCCTAATTTGCCACAGTTATTGTTTGTTGCTCAACGGCATGATCCTGCGACTCCTTGGAAGAATGCCAGAGCTATGGCGACGTTATTTAGAAGCCCACTGTTGACATTGGAAGGTGATGGACATACGTTGGCGTTGACAGGCGAAAATTTATGTGTGGATAACACCGTAGTGGAATACCTGATAAATCCGGATAAAAAGCTTAATGATATAGTGTGCCAGCAAAACTATTTGAAATAACTATTTTCAGAAGTGATGTAGTGTATTTATATTTACTAATCCCCCCATTTTCTACTCTGAGGAGGGGGGATTAATCAAGATAAACTAAATTAACGCAGTGCTGCTTTTTGTTTCAATTGCTCTTTTTCACTGTCACTTAGGAAAGCGATTGTTAACCCATTTATCTGTGCTTGTTCAATTTCTTTTTGAGTTAAGCCGGCTTGAGGCGCAGCAACTTCGTATTCATAATGTAATTCAATACCCTGTACTGCCGGGTCATCGGTATTAATAGTTGCCAGAACGCCATGATTTAAATACATTTTCAGAGGATGCTGTTCTAATGATGGTACAGTACTTGTTTGGATATTGGAGGTGAGGCAGCTTTCAACACCAATTTTATGCATTGCCAAATAATCAAGCAGTTCAAGGTCTTCACATGCTTTGACACCATGACCAATTCGTTGTGCACCAAGTTCTTTAATCGCATGCCAAATACTTTCTGGACCAGCAGCTTCGCCTGCGTGGACAGTAATTTGTAAACCAGCATCACGTGCTTTGGTAAAATGTGAGTGGAATAAAGCGCCAGGGAAGCCTAATTCATCACCGGCTAAGTCTAACGCACAAAGTTTATCGCGATGGGCCAATAAACCAGAGAGCTCTTTTGTGCAAGCATCTTGACCAAATGTGCGGCTAAGAATACCAATTAAATTAATTTTAATATCATATTGTTTGCAGCCTGCTGCTATACCATCAATTACCGCTTCAACTACACCTTCAACAGGGAGCTGATGTTTCATTGCCATATAATAGGGCGAGAAACGTAGCTCGGCATAATCAATACCTGCATTGTAAGCATCTTCAACGTTTTCTTGAGCGACACGTTTGCAAGCATCTAAATCGGCTAATACAGCCACGCCCCAATCTAATTTTTGTAAAAAGCCAATTAAGTCAGCTTCTTGAGTAATAACTTGTACATGAGGTCTTAATGTTTCAATCTCATTTGCAGGCAGAATAATATTATGTTGCTGAGCAAGCGAAAGGATTGTTTCTGGGCGGATGTTACCATCAAGATGGCGATGAATATCCGTTAAAGGTAGTTGTCTATTTATCACTTAATATCGTCCCTATTGTGTGTAGATCTAATATCTTAAAATATACATCAGTATAGATGTAAAAATGCCAGTCAAAAAATTTGACTGGCATATTAGACTTATTTTAACTTATTTGAAACCAAAATTAGTTGGCAGGTTTTGCTACATCAGCACCTGCTTCAGGTGCTGGTGCTTCTTCAACGTCATTTTGTGGGGCAGTCATGTCTTCTTCATCATACCCCATATTGTCTTCAGGGCTAGACATGATTTTCATCTTAGTTAAGAACTCTGCAAGTGTATATTTATCAGCATTGAATGAAATATCGTTGCCCGCAAATTTGATGGTCATAGTTAAGTCATTGTCTTTCTCAACCATCCACGGTGATTTTTTCTGTTTTGCTTTTTCTGCGCGTTCTTCATCTGTCATAAACATTTCTTCGAAAGGTGAAGAGAACATATCAGAAGTTAACATTACTTGTGCTTGACTGAATTCAGCTGTTGCTTGTTCTAGGTACTGTTTTTTAGTTGTTGCA
Source organism: Providencia burhodogranariea DSM 19968 (assembly GCF_000314855.2). Taxonomy (GTDB): domain Bacteria; phylum Pseudomonadota; class Gammaproteobacteria; order Enterobacterales; family Enterobacteriaceae; genus Providencia; species Providencia burhodogranariea. The sequence goes on from NZ_KB233222.1 coordinate 1,240,430, forward strand.
TCAACTGGCACACCGCGATCTAAAATAGAAATTTGAGACATCAGTTCAACAGTCATTGGTTTGTTAAGTACTAAGTTAAAATCAAGTGAGGTTAATAGGCTTTTAACAGCTTCATCAACTTTATTAGACATCGCTAATGCTGTTATCTCATCTTGATCCCATTTGTTGAACGTCATGCTCAAATCAAATGAACTTTGGCCGGCATCATTTTTCCAATAAGCTGGGCTGATTGAAAATGTTGGTTTACTTTGCAGTAGCTCAGGTAATGTTTTTGTCATCATATCGATGGCAATTTGTTCCGCTGCATCTGATGGACTCCCGCTTGCTAAACCATCAGCTAAGGCTTTGTTGTACTGCTCAACAAATTTGCCTAATGCTTTTGCATCTAATTTATCAATAGATAGGACAACTTTACCAGCACCTAAATTTTGTTCTAATGCTTTAAGCTCATCAATGCTATAAGAAATATTCCCTTTAACATTTTCGTTCTCAAGCGCAGTATCAGAACCGATAACTAAATTTTTGAACGAAAATTGAGTATTTGGAATATTTAAATTGGTATCTGCAATTACAAATTCTTGTGTGCCTGTATAGAAACCATATTGTGATTTAGTTACGTCAGAAGATAATTTTAATCCTTTTAATTCCATACCTTCAGTTTTAGCTGCATTTTGAATCACTAAATTATCAGTAATTAATGATGCATCTACTTTAGCTAAATCAGATGATGTGTTGAATACCAATTTTGAACCACTAAAGGAGATGTTTGCATCTTCTTTTGTATATTCAATTGGTAGAAGGTCTAAATTAGAATTAATGTTTTTGCTATAACCAATAACGGCAGTACCAGAGACAAAAGATTTACCTTTAGTTGCTTCAAATAGCTCTTTGGTAGTTGCATTATTGGCAAGTTCAATATGTGCAGCTGCCAATTTAGGCAATAAATTAAATTTAGCAACTTGAGATAGAGGGAAAGGACCGTGGTCAATATTCGTATTGAAAACGATAGCCTCATCAGCCGCTGATGAATCACTTGATGTGATAACGATATTAGCTTGAGAAGAGAAGACGCCACGATTGAAGTTTTCAACTTTAAATTTAACGCCAGCGTCAGGTGCATTCGCAGCAAAGAAATCGTTAGTATTACCAATCACTTTATTCAATTCAGCTTCAACTTTGGAGCCTGTATACCAAGATGCCCCAGTCCAAACTGCACCTACAGCAACGATAACACCAATTGCAACTAATGACTTTTTCATTATAAACATTCATCCTTTCAGCACGTTTTACAAACGCGCAATAAAATATGTACAAGTTTCATCTAACCGTCTATTGCGTGCAATTAAAGACGAATAAAACATAGAAAAAACGCTAAATATTATACACACGAGCCAGTTTACCCACACCAGTGATATAAATTTCATTTTCAAAGGCGGAAAGAAAAATAGATTCTCCTGAACCGATCTTTAATTCCTCATCGCCTGACTTAAGAACTAGCTCACCTTCAATACAGAATAAGATAGAGGCTGTCTCGTTAGTTATGGTTGTGCCCGTGCTATTGATAGAATATATATTAAATGCAAAATCTTCTACTGGTATGTGATATTTACAGACATTTCCTGATTTTAACGGTTCACTTAATAAGCTTTGGCTTGTTTTAGGGATAAAATCGACATTAGCTATTAATTCCGGAACGTCAATATGCTTATTAGTAAGCCCGGCACGTAGGACATTATCGGAATTTGCCATAATTTCTAAACCCACACCTTCAATATATGCATGTGGTGTTCTTGCATACAAGAACATAGCTTCGCCCGGCTGTAACTCAATTACATTAAGTAAAAGAGGGACAAATAACCCCGTATCTTCTGGATAAAGGCTAACCATTTGTTTTATGGTATTCCACGGCTCCCCTTGACGGCTATTTAAAGCGGCTTTTAATACGCCGAGAGCCAGTTCTTTTTGTTCCCCAGATAAATTCAGAATTTGTGCAAAAAGTTTTGCTAATTTTTCTTCGCTTGGTGCTTGAACAAAAAATTGAATTTCAGGGTGTGCAGCAGAGACAAAATCGAGTAACTCACGAATTTCCTCTAGAGGCCTAAATGCATTCATCGCTTTGAAAGGCGTTAGAGCATAGATTAACTCAGGTTTATGATTGTCATCTTTATAGTTACGAATTGGTGAATCGATAGGGATTCCCGCCGCATTTTCTTTTGCAAACCCAACTTCCGCATACATTTTGCTTGGATGAACCTGAACTGAAAGTGGTTTATCTGCGCATAAGACCTTAAATAAAAAAGGTAAGCGAGAAAAGGTATCTGCAATTTTTTTACCTAAGATTTTTTCAGGATTACTTGCAATGAAATCAATTAGTGCAATCTCATGACCTGTTTTAGGGTCGATAACATAAGAACTTGCTTTTGGATGTGCTCCCATCCATAACTCAGCCATTGGCAAATGATCTGGATTTGGGATTGAATATAATTGGGTTAACGCAGTTTTACTTCCCCAATCGTAATTTTGGATTTTATTTATCATTTTTAACATGAATAAACTCTCTTTTTTTTAAAAATCAACTTATTTCCTTTTCACTACAATACAATAAACACGGTTCAGTCGCATTATTGAAATTAAATGTATGGCACTATAAGTGTGTTGTCATCTGCTTACCTGCAAGCTGATGATTCTAAAACTGATTATTCTGTTTATGTACTTAAGGAGATAGTAATGGCAGCCACTCGCATTGAAAAAGACTCAATGGGACCAATTGAAGTACCTGCTGACCAGTTGTGGGGCGCGCAAACTCAGCGTTCTTTAGAACATTTCCGTATATCTGTAGAAAAGATGCCTGTTGCGCTGATTCATGCATTAGCGGTAACTAAAAAAGCCGCTGCAAGCGTCAATATGGATTTAGGATTACTACCAAAAGAGCGTGGCGATGCTATTATCGCAGCTGCCGATGAAGTATTGGCTGGCAAGCATCCAACTGAATTCCCTCTCGCTATCTGGCAGACGGGTTCCGGTACTCAAAGTAACATGAACATGAACGAAGTACTAGCGAACCGCGGTAGTGAGATCTTAGGGGGAGAAAGAGGCAATGATCGTCTTATCCACCCGAATGATGATGTAAACAAAAGCCAAAGTTCAAACGATGTGTTTCCTACGGCCATGCATGTTGCTGCCGTTGTGGGTATTCGTGAGCATCTGTTACCTGAATTAATAGCATTATACAAAGTGTTAGATGCTAAAGCGAAAGAATTTAAAGATATTGTCAAAATTGGGCGTACCCACTTACAAGATGCAACACCACTGACATTAGGCCAAGAAGTTTCTGGCTGGGCCGCGATGCTGGCTCACAGTGTAAAACATATTGAAAACTCAGTTCCTCACGTATGTGAACTCGCTTTAGGTGGTACAGCAGTAGGTACAGGTCTGAATACTCACCCTGAATATGCGGTACGTGTTGCTAAAAAAATTGCTGAGCTAACAGGGCAACCATTTGTCACCTCACCGAATAAATTTGAAGCTTTGGGAACTTGTGATGCGTTAGTTCACTCTCATGGTGCTCTGAAAGGTTTAGCATCATCATTGATGAAAATAGCTAACGACGTTCGTTGGTTGGCATCTGGCCCTCGTTGCGGTATCGGTGAGATTTCAATTCCTGAAAATGAGCCAGGCAGCTCTATCATGCCGGGTAAAGTTAACCCAACACAATGCGAAGCGTTAACAATGCTATGCGCACAAGTCATGGGTAACGATGTGGCCGTTAATATCGGTGGTGCTTCAGGAAACTTTGAGCTAAACGTATTCCGTCCAATGCTTATCGATAACTTCTTACAGTCTATCCGCTTATTGGCTGATGGTATGCGCAGCTTTAATGAGCATTGTGCAGTCGGTATTGAACCAAATCGTGACCGTATTGAAAAACTGCTGCATGAGTCATTGATGCTTGTAACAGCTTTAAATACCCACATTGGTTATGACAAAGCGGCTGAAATTGCTAAAAAGGCGCATAAAGAAGGGCTGACACTGAAAGAATCAGCATTGAAACTTAACTATCTGACTGCTGAGCAGTTTGATGAGTGGGTTCGCCCTGAAGATATGGTTGGAAGCATGAAAGGCTGATCAGTAAATATCTCTCTCTGATTACTTGATAAAAAAGCACCTGCTTAGTAATAACGGGTGCTTTTTACTGTTCAATATATAAATTAAGTCTTGAGATCAACAGTTCAACTGGCTTGGATCTAGGGCGATTTCGAAGCGCTATTACATCTACATGATAGTCAGGCAGGGTACCTATTAAAATATCATCGAGTGATTTCTCAACCGCGAATATAATTAAAGGGTTTGCACAAGCAAATTGTGTTTGCTTTTGCTGATCTTTATCCCAAACTCTCGCTATAGGTTGAACCTTTACAGGTCGTTGTGTTTTCAATACCGCATTGTGGCTAAGTTTACTGATCAATAAAATTTCTTGTTCTATTTGACCTACCCAATATTTATTATCCATACCTTGAGGCTTACGGCCATTTTCAAGGATTGCTTGTAATTTATTTAATATTTTTTCCTTGGTAGTTTTATTAATTACTTTTTTATTTGCCCAGCCAAATCGAACTGTATCTACATCTACCAAATAGGTTAGGGCACGGTATGTATTAAGCGTAAGTAAACCATGAAGGCTACTATGAATAAATTCAAAACGTTGTGACTCATCAACTCCAGAGAGTTTCGTGACAATTTGTTTTATTTGTAATTTTAGTGAATTGATCTCGTCAAGCAACGTTTGAAATGCGATATAGGTTGAATAGGGCGTTTCTATACAGATTGCGCCAGGTAAACGGATCGCTGATTTATTACTTATCACGTCAGACTTATCGTGAATAAATAACAAACTAAAATGCGCAATAGCTGCTTTAATCGCTTCTTGGCCCGTTATTTTATTGACAATTATTTCGTTAATTTCACTATTTTCATCACCTTTTATTGTATCAGGAAGGCGAAATACAGCCGCATTAATAGTAGTTTGTTTAGCAATCAACAGATTTAATTGGCTAATTTTGCTTTCTAGCAAGTTAAATTGGGAAATTAAAGAGTATTTAGCATTGTTCATTATTATATATCATCAGTTAGTTACAACATGCAGGGTAATTGATAATAACAAACATCAGCAAAAGTGCAATTAAACTATGCTCAAAAACTAAATAAACAGTTATTCATTTCCGTCTTAATTGAACATAGTTATAGGTTTAATTATTTAATATCGAGATCAACAACTTGATAAAATGCATTAGGCGTATCTTCAATGGTCCAAACGGCTAAAACTATGTGATAGCCCTTGTTTTCTGATGGTAGTTTACAGTGCTGTTCGACAACTGGATTTGGAAATTCAACTTTATGAAATTGGCAAAAAGGTTCCAACACTAATTGAGAACGCGTAAGTGGTTGATTTGGATTCCAGTTAGATTTAGTAATAAAATATTCCCATTTAGTTGTCTTATGACGGGCAGTTATACGCCAATTGAACATTATTTGAGAATTAGTAATGATATTTTTTATCCATCGTTTTTCATTTTGAACATCTAAATTTGCAAAACTGCTAATACCTGCACTAGCAATTTCCCCATCTTCCGGGCCCAATGCAGGAAAACCTTTTGCGCCTTCGATGGATTGAGGTTCGTATTGAATATCCCCACAGTCAATATTTGCAGTAAGTTTACATAAATACGCACGGCTGTTAGGTACTTCAACGTAACCATGAGCCCATATTGTGTTTGAAAAACAAAATAAAAGGGAAAGTAGTAATAAATTTTTCATTCGCTATCCTCGTTTTAAATGAGGCAATATCTTTTCTTATTTTAAGCTTGAAATACATTCCATCATTTAATAGATATTGCCAAACGAGAACACGTTGATTAGTTAAAATATTGCTCGTTAACAGCTGACTTTCAGTTTATATGCAATTAAAAGACCAATAAGCAGCATACCGCTAATAAACAAAGCAACACCATTCCACCCATATTGTAACCAGAAAATCCCACCAACTGTTCCAGCAACACTTGAACCTGAATAATAACTAAAGAGATACAGCGAAGAGGCTTGCCCACGAGCTCGTTTAGCTCGGTGTCCAACCCAGCTACTTGCCACTGAATGCGCAGCAAAGAACCCCGTTGTTAGTACGGTCATACCAAATAAAATAATCCAAAAATTTGCAAACAATGTCAGCAATATTCCTGTAAGCATAAAGGCTAGTGCAGCAATTAATACTTTTGCTAAACCAAATTTACTGGTCAAATGTCCTGACTTAGATGCACTGTATGTGCCCGTCAAGTAAATGATTGAAAGAAAACCTACAGTCGCTTGGCTAAGATTATAAGGCGACTCTAATAGCCGATAACCAATATAGTTATACATGGTGACAAAACCACCCATCAAGACGAAGCCTTCAGCGAATAACCAAGGTAAACCTTTATCACGAAAATGAAGCCGTAAATTTACCCATAAACTTTTCGGTTTTAAAGAACTCGCTCTAAAATGTTGTGATGGAGGAAGTAATCGCCAAAAGCCAATCGCCGCGATTAAGGCAAGGGAACCAAGTAATACGACAGCAACACGCCAAGAATAAAAGTCAGCAATGACACCCGTTACAAGGCGTCCACTCATCCCACCGATAGAATTACCACTGATGTATAATCCCATAGATAAAGCAACATAACTTGGATGGATTTCTTCACTAAGGTAAGTCATAGCAACAGCCGCCACACCGCTTAATGATAACCCCACAAGTGCTCTCGCGATTAAGATCCCCTGCCAACTTTGCATAAAAGCACTCAGTAACGTAAACAAAGCTGCACTGGTTAATGCGATAACCATGACATTTTTGCGACCAATCGCATCTGAAATAGGACCTGTGATGAGTAAACCTAAAGCCATAAACCCAGTGGATAGAGATAGTGAAAGACTGGCGGTTGCAGGGGAAACATTAAAATCTTCTGATAGCATAGGTAAAATAGGCTGTACAAAATAAAGCAAAGCAAATGTTGCCAAACCGACAGTAAAAAAAGATAGTGTAACTCGTAAATACAGCGCATCATCACGTTGAATATAATGTTTTTTCGGTGGTGTATTTATGGGGTTAGAGCGTTCTCCGTTAGCAGTACTGTCAGTCGTAAGACTATTTGATGAATGTTCCATAGTGATCCCTTGCCATAACAACCCAATTGATTTCGATCAAAGAATAGGAAAATTGAAATATTTTGTCTAATATATTAATCATTACAAATAATATTTTAAAAGTATCAAATAATGGCTATTGAGTTAAGACATTTACGTTATTTTATTGCCGTTGCTGAAGAGCTACACTTTGGCCGTGCAGCAGAGCGTTTGCATATTTCACAACCACCATTAAGTCAGCAAATTCAATCCCTTGAAGAACAAGTCAAAGCAAAATTATTGGAGCGTAATAATAGAAATGTTTCGTTAACACCCGCAGGCAATATGTTTCTCAAAGAAGCCTATCAAATATTGTCCCAAGTGGATGCTGCTGTAAGCAAAGCTGAAAGAATGGAAAAAGGGGAGTTAGGTGAGCTTTCTATCGGTTTTACATCTACAACGCCTTTTATGAATAAAGTCACCATGAGTTTACGTCAATATCGTGAAGCATTTCCTGAAGTCGCTATTCATATGCATCAAATGAATACCAAGCAACAAATTGCACCTTTGCTAACAGGGAGACTCGATATTGGTATCATGCGCAATACGATTTTACCTGAACAGTTAGACTACCAGCTGTTATCTAAAGAGCCCTTTATGGTTGCTGTGTATGAAGGTCATCCTTTATTGATGTACGAGCAGACAGGGGTCGATATTCGTTTACTGGCTGACTATCCACTGGTATTTTTTGAACGAGAAGTTGGGACTGCATTGTACGATGAAATCAATCATTTACTCACTTCAGCCGGTGTTACTCCAAAAATCACACAAGAAGCAGGGGAAGCAATGACCATTCTTGGGTTAGTTTCTGCCGGGATGGGTATTTCTATTGTAACGGAGTCTTTTACTCGGATGAAAATTGATGGCGTAAAGTATATCAATTTTTCAAATATCGACGCAGTATCTGAAGTTTGGTTAGTCTACAATACGCGTAGAGTACTACCTGCGGCGGCTAAAACGCTCACTGACTTACTGATTAAAAACATGGTCGGATAAATACCGTGATTTAATTCACAATTAATATGTATATCGAGGCTGTTATATCATATATTACACACAATAACTGACTGCTTTATAATGGGATTTAATGCTTAAGTATGGAAAATCAAACGGGTCATATCGATCAAATCAAACAATTAAACACCGGTATTGTCTACCGTATAATTGATCAATATGGGCCAATCTCACGCATTGCATTATCTAAGCAGTCACAGTTAGCCCCAGCAAGTATCACAAAGATTACTCGAGAGCTTATTGATGCGCATTTAGTCAAAGAAATTGAATTTCCTGTTCTTGGCTTACGCGGTAGACCCGCGATTGGTTTAGTGATCGAAAGTGAAGGATGGCAATTTTTATCAATTCGAATTGAAAATCATTCGGTTATTCTTTGCTTAAAAGAAATTAATACTCAAACAATCGTTGAACATGATTATCCATTTAATGTGAAGGGGAATGATGCGTTTTCTACGATACTAGCATCGTTAATCAATCAATTTTTTGCGACGTATTCACATTATCTTGAGCGAGTTACAGCAATTAGTATTATTTTAGATGGTATATTAGAACCTAATTCGGGTGTTATTTACCAATTACCTTATTATGATATTAATAATCTATCTTTAGGTTCTTATTTAACTGAACAAACTGGATTACCTACTTATATACAGCCTTATGTGAATGCTTTAGCTTTGACCGATTATTTTTCATTACATGCAAAAAGGACTGCAAAGAACATTATCTACCTTCAAATTGACGATATTGTAAGTGCAGCGATTATTAATAATGGAATTGCTTTAGACAGTAATACAAGGCGTGCAATACACTTTGGGCATGTGCAAGCTCATAGCGATGGTGATTTATGCTATTGTGGTGGAATAGGGTGTTTAGAAACTATAGTTTCCACTCCTTCAATTTTAAGGCAAGCGACTGAACTACTAAATTTATATCCCTCAAGCTATCTTTTTAATTGTACTGTTACCATTGAAAATATTTGTATTGGGATTGATGAAAAAGATCCGCTTTGTCTTCATTTACTGAATAATATTACAGAATTATTAGCAAAGCAGCTTAGTGTATTAATTAACATTTTTGGTACAGAATTAATTTTAATTAATTCACCTTTAAACCGAGTGGAAAGAACCTTGCACACCCTATTACAGCAACATTGCGTTAAGCAGGTCATCCCTCTATATTATGAAGGTTTGCTTATAGAAAAATCCATAATCTCCAAGAAAGAGAGTGAAACAGCCTTAATTCAACAAGCATTGTACAATGGCTCATTGCTACTTCAACTGTTGCAAGGTTAACCGAAATTAATAAATTTTTTACTATTAACTATAAAATTGAGCTAACGCAAATTTTATAGTAACCCATTCCAATAAACTGATTCCATATCATTTTTCACTGCAACTTATGCAGTAGTCTGTCACTTCAGGATAGAAAACAACCATGATGAATCTATTTATTACCGGGACAGATACAGATGTCGGGAAGACAGTATCCACGTTAGCGATATTGCAGGCTCTTAATGGCCAAGGAATTAAAGCGGTAGGTTATAAACCTATTGCTGATAAATGTATTGATACCCCAGAAGGCATGAGAAATAAGGATGCATTATTAATTCAAGGAGCATCACAAGATCTTGTCTCATACGATGATGTGAATCCAATTACAATCAAAGATAATTATAATCACGAAAATGTCATTGATTTTTCGCGAATAAAGCAGGGGTTAAACCACCTTAATAGCCAATGCGATACAGTTATAATAGAAGGAAATGGTGGTTGGCGCTACTTATTAGATGATAATACGTTCTATACTGATTGGCTAAAAGAGCAACAAGTAGGAGTTATACTCGTTGTTGGGATCCAACATGGATGCGTTAACCATACACTGTTAACTGCGGATGCGATACAAGCAGATGGATTACCTTTAGTCGGTTGGATTGCTAATCGAATTAATCCTGGGCTGGCACATTACGCTCAAATTATTAATCGATTGCAGAAGCATTTAAAAGCACCATTATTGGGTGAAATCCCATATTTATTACGCCCAGAACAGAAGGAACTTTGCCACTATTTAAATAAGGATAAATTAAAAGAATCCTTATCTATCACTCAATAGTATAACTGAAAAGGGCGCTGATGCGCCCTATAAGATTAGGTACTATATAACTTAGTGGCGTGTATAGATGATTTTATAAGTTTCATTTTGACAATGACCAACAATCTGGCCTTGTGCTTGTTCTGCTTCATCATTTGGCACAGCAACTAAGCTAAAATTATCAGCAGGAACGCCATTATTGATAATTTTTTGCTTAATTTCTTCGATTACACTTTCACATGATGCTTGTGCAAACGCTGGAGCAAGTAGCATAAATAGTGCGGGCAATAAAAGTGTCTTTTTCATTAAAACTCCTTAATAAATGAAACAACTTAAGGGCGCACTAGCGGGCGTCCTGTATTTACATCAAGGCAGCGCTTGGTATTTGGCTCCCAATAGGCATTTAGGTTAAGACTCTTTTCACAAGCATCTTTATTATCAAATGCCGAATCTATCTTATCGAATTCTTTTTCTGTACGAGAGTTTAGCTTAGTACGTAAATTACGAGTCTGATCCCACTGTTCTTTCTCTTGACGCGCTTGCTCTTTAGTCAACTGGCTATCAACATTTCCAGATGTTACACAAGTACTTCCTGCTGTACAGTTAACATTTGCTGCCTGAGCAGATGAAATTCCTAACAGAGGAAGACTAAGGAATAAGAGGGCTAAACCTCGTTTGATGAATTTATTTGATGATTTCATTACAGCTCCTTGCTAATTATTTCTATCTGCACAGTATAGACAAAAATATTGCATTTAGTCTCATAGAAAAGTACGAAAAATCACACTTCTTTATGAATTGTTAAACCTGCGAAAGTTTGACAAACTGGCATCAATTCTAGTGTATTTACATTCATTCGTGCGGGTAAATTAGCGACCCAATAAACTGTTTCTGCAATATCTTCAGGTGTTAATGCATCTGCGCCTTTATAGATATTTGCAGCCTTATCATCATCACCTTTGAGTCTAACATTAGAAAATTCGGTTCCACCGACTAAACCAGGCTCTATATCGGTAACTCGTATTTTTTTACCTTGTAAGTCCGCACGTAGTCCTAAAGAGAATTGTTTAACAAATGCCTTAGTTGCACCATAAACATTACCACCTTTATAAGGCCAATTTGCAGCTGTTGACCCAATATTAATAATGTGGCCATGATTATTAGTAACCATATTTTGCAGTACTTCATAAGTCATATTGACCAAGCCTTTAGTATTAGTATCAATCATAACTGCCCAATCTTCAGGATTGGCACTGAATGCCGGTTCTACGCCAAGAGCTAAACCAGCATTATTTACGAGCACATCGATATTTTTTAACGAACTAGGTAAGTTTTCGATAGCTACTTGAATTGCATTTCTATCTTGTACGTCTAAGATGACAGGGTGAAACTGCTCACCAAGTTCTTGTTTTAAGGCTTCTAAACGCTCGATACGGCGGCCGGTACCAATAACGATAGCGCCTTGTTGAATGAAACGACGAGCGATTGCTTCGCCAAATCCTGATGTTGCACCTGTCACTAAAATAATCATATCTACCTCAGTTTCGTTATTGTTACTTAATGAATTTTTCTATTCTAACGCAAGTATTTCAGCATTGTTGGACATAAATTTAACACAACTCGACATATCAGATAATCATAAAATCTGATCTAATATAGTTATAACAATAACTGACGTGATATTTTGTAGGCAAAATAATAATCACAATAAAAAATGGAATCGTTTTTTCCAATTAAACTAGGTTTTGTATTTTTGGGTTTGAATTTTTTACAATATAGATGTGACACTGTCACATCATGAAGGAAAAATTCTCACATCACTGGGACTTTAATAATCAAAGAAAATACTTGGAATATTTCCCGCATAAGATTAGAGTAATGTTCAGTTAGTAACTAACCAAGTAGCAACATGGTTCTACCGTATTGTGAAGGCAATAATCTATTGATTAATAAGGATTTAACAGTGTCAAAACCGTTATTAAACCAGCAAATATCTCAGATTAATGAATTGATTCACCTTAATCCTAAAGGTTTACATGACCCAACTCCAAGTGGTTATACCCATGTAGTGGTAGCGCCACTTACAGGTAATACCATTTATGTATCAGGTCAATGCTCATATCATATCGGCGATGGTGGAGTTCGAGATTTCACTGCTCAATTAGATGAAGCTCTGGCTAATATGGTTATTGCATTACAAGCGGGAGGAGCTAACGTGCATGATGTTACACGGATCAATTTACTTATCGTAAACTACTCTGAGGAACTACTGCCCATTTGGTCAACAGCCGCACGAAGCATATGGGGTGAGGGGCCTTATCCTGCGAGTACCTTGATTCCAGTACCACGACTAGCATTCAACGGGCTTTTAGTTGAAATCGAAGCGACTGCGGTTGTAATAACTGAGAAAATATAGTGAATGTAAGGTTCATATCGTTTTAGGGACGAAATATCGGCATTTCCCTTGATGTGGTTCCTGTTGTTCTGAATGGTGATAAATTATGTTAACCATAGAATCAAAGGCTGACAGTATTTTGAACATTTTATCGACGTCTGATATCGTCTTTAATCAGCGAATGATTGATACAACCGTTCAACTTAAAGACGGTGATACGTTGCTAATCGGTGGTTTGATCCAGCACAATGCAGTTAATTCTTCGACATCAACACCAGGGGCTTCCGATATTCCTTTAATCGGTTGGTTATTTGATTCTAATTCTAAAAATGAAGACATCATCTGTGATGTATATTCTTATTCGTGCGCGAATTCTGCGTACCTTGTAAAATCAATGATTGTGCGCAAAAGTTGGTTATAACAGTGTTTAGGTTGCAAATAACATAAGTGAAATTTATAATACTAATGAAATTAATAATCTAACGCTTACGATGAATGAAGGGAATATAATCATGATGGATGATTTTGATGAAGGTTGGATTTATCGCTCTAAGAATGCGGATCAATGGATGCAACTTACTGATGATGCAGCTGAATTAACTGCTGAACGTAATGAATGATAAAAAGTGATTTGGATGATGAAGAGTCTTTTTTGAAAATGATTAAAATTGGTTGGATTGATTATAACAATGCACGTTTAAGTAACAATAAGCTTCTGGGTGTTGAATTACCTGAAACGCGTCTCTATAGGCAAGGAACTAAAAATCCACAAATGAAGTTGCATGAGGTAACTCGGTTCATAAATGACTATAACGAAGCGAAAAAGAACCAATATGATTAACCAGCCAGAACGCTAGATTTCTTCATTTCATACACTGGTTCGCATAATGCATATTATGTTAAATGGGACGTAATAACCAATAACTTCATGAGATGGATCCTTTCAATGATTTAGCACTACAAAGCCCTATTGACTAAGATACGCGTTAAGAATTTAATAACTTCACTTCTAGCCAATCTGAGAATTTCAATGGGATACTCGATACAACATTTACGCATAGATAAGAAACATATACTGACCTTAATCGATGAGCAGACAACTCTTCCATCCTTGTTTGTTGCAATATACTCAATAAGAAAGCTTTCACTTCTACGCTTTCGCACTCAAGAAAAAGAATTGTTCACGCTGAAGTATTTCTTTGAGTTTTGGGAAAATAAATTTAGGTGAAATTCGTTACATTCTATCTGTAAATAATCTACCTAGTCATATTAGAGACCCTAGAAAAGAACCAATAACAATAAAAAATAGATTTTCCCTGCGTGAAATTCTTTTAGATGAGAAAGATTACTATTATATTAATGAATTAAGGAACCCATTATTCATTAACACTGATAAGTCGATTGTAAATGATTCGCAACTTTTATTTATTACCAATCGAGGTTCATGCAGGCCCATAACATATGACACGGTCCAAAAATATTATTCCAAAATAAATTCACATTATAATAGCTTATATTCTGACAAAGATTTTCATACCTTAATGCCTAAGATCACTCCTCATGTTGGTAGACATTCATGGGCATATATCACCTTAGGATATATTTACAATAAGTTATTTGATGAGGAAGTTAGGCTTAAAAAACAATACGGTATTAACAGTCGGTTAAATGGTCTACTTGATGCAGCAAGTGAACAGCTTAGAAAAATAGTTGTGAGGATTTGGAGGATAAGCTTTTATTCATTCCTAGACCAAAAACAGGTGATTTTGGTGTTTATAAAAACATTGACAATGTACTACCTTCTTCAGTTATTTCATTGATTGAAAATGGGTTAACAGAATGGGCTACAAGGTATACACCTACTTTGAATTCGCCTAAAGAAAAAAAAGAGCTATTGACAAAAATAAAAGAACTTCAGGTAGAAAGTCAGTTACTTGACTGTATCATACTTGGTTTGTGTTTTATCACAGGCGCAAGGCCTGTGCAGCTTTCCAAAATTGCTGTACAAGATATTTGTATTGATGCTCAATCGAATTTAACGACCCGATTTTCAGTAATGATCCCATATGCAAAAAAAACGAAAGTAAACATTGAACGGATTGCAGTAGCATTACCTGATGAGCTAGGTAAATTAATTTGTTTATATATATCACTTACCCAACTTACATCCAGTGATCCACTACTTCCACAAAAAGTAAGCTCCATCACTATGGTTAATGATGCAATCAATCGTCAATTAATACGTTTTTCATCATTAGATTTTCAAGATGCAGTAAAAAACAATGCGACCATTGTACCGAGGTACACTTCATCTTTATTTCGACATAATGTTGGACATTCAATGGCTCTTAACGGCTCTAGCGCTGAAGAAATAGCCTATATCTTAGGCCATTCAAGTACGGTTGCTGCGGGATATTATATTTCATCAACACGAAGCTTGGCTGAAATTAGAGAAAATGCATTAGGTTCCAACCCTGTTTTTCAGAACATGATTGCTTTAATGATGACAGGTAGTTTAGTTCAAAGAAATGACTGGATTGGTCGTAAAGTGGCAGGAAATATTAACAATCAATTTCATTTTAATATCGGGGGTTGTACTTACGACAATGCTCTCTGCCCATTCTCTCAGGTCAGAGCTTGCTACGGATGCCTTTATTTTAAACCTTTTATAGATGGTGAACATCAGAAGGTGTTTGATTCAATAAATGAAGAGTTGATTCAACTAATAAAACAAGCAGATTCTAGTCACATTGAATCTCATCCATTAATTGCTGAAATAACCAGAAGAAAACAATATGTAATGATGGTTATGACTAGGATCCAATTATATTCATCAAGGAATGATTTTTAATATGCAAATACAACTAGATAACTTAAAAAAATTCATCTTAAAACAGAAAGAGATTTTCGAGTTAAAATTAGCTGAATATGGTTGTGAGGGCATGATTTCTTGGTATGATCCTCAATGGTTTTTTGGTGAAAAAGGTGTGGCCTGGTTTCGTCAAGGAGGGGCTGGTAATTTAAATTTTGCATCCACATATAAAATGAATGGTTTGGAAAAATTAGAGGTTAATTGCCAATATATCGAGTTTATGAAGGCTATTATTATTTCTGAGATTTTCACCAAAAATATGTCCTTATCTGGTATTGCATTAGATAAAAGGCTTAATGTATTAAAACGTTGGTATCATGAATTATTCATATTAACGAGTCAAACATCCCCAATCTATCTAACTGCTGATATTGTCTATAGTGCGATGAAAAGGCATTATGACAACTCATCGAGTAAATCAAATGTTAGTGATTATTGTGATATAGCAGTGCTATTAGCTCGAATTTTACGTACACAAAATTTCACACTCACTAATATTGAATGCATCAATAAATATCCCTGTCGTAACCCTACACATAACACCAAAAAGCGTAAATTGGCCGAGATGACTGGCGAACATACAGATGATGAAAAGTTAATAACAATTCGTACATTTATGCATATTGTTGAAATGATTTATTTGGCAAAAACTGATGCTGAAAAAGTATTTTTGAATTTCATGATGCTATTAATCGTTACTGGTTTTCGTTTCAGAGAGGCTCAATGTTTAACTATAGATGCTTTAGTTAAACGAGAGATTATCGATTTGGATAAGATTGAACATGCAAGAAGTAATGGATTACCAATATATCATCTAGGCATCAGATATTTAGGGGCAAAAAAGGCTGGTTGGCGAATTCATTGGTTGGCACCCAGCACAATACCTCTAGTTGAGTCTATTTTTAATGCAGTAAAAGAACTAACCTCAGATAGCAGAAAGCGATTAAATAATTACAGAAAATCCAGTTTTATGAATTATCTCCCTCCTCCACTTTTAGACTTAGATCGGGATTTAATAGAAGTATCAGAGCTAGAAAACATCATATTCCAAGGTAGTGGTGGTATCCGTGGTAATGGTGGTTTCAGACGCTCAATAATTTCATCTTTCAAAAATCATGGTATTGGAATGCAGCCAGTTCATATTGAGGAAATAAATAAGGTAGATAAGCATTTTTTCTTCACAAAGCAACAAGTCAATCAATTTATAAAATCTAGATATGAAAAATTAAAAGCGTTTCAAGTTGGTGATGAATGTTCAATGATGATCAAAGAAAGTGGACAATCCCACAAGTTTTTATATGAAGACTTATTATTTATAGCCCCTATCGGATCTTTTGCTTTGAATAAAAATCTCATCATTTTATCGAATCCTGTTCCAGTTGATTCGGCTAATATCTTGGCTTGGCTGGGAGCGGAACCGAATCGCAAATCTTTTTTCGAAATGCTAGGAATGACTGAAGATGATGGTTCTCGTATCTCTATGGGCACTCATTTCCCTCGGCATAATATTAATACGTTTTTAGCCATTGCCGAGGTAACTGATCACTTACAAGCGATGTTAATGGGGAGAATGGACATAACACAGAACATCCATTACCAACATGTGGCTGAATCGCAAAGTTTTCGTGCTGCATCCTTATCAACAATGATGTTAGAGGACCGTTCTAATAAAAACCAAACCGGCATTGATCATCAATTGTCAATTTACCGTAGAGAAAACATTTCAGTTCAAGCACCGGACTTGAATCACTCAAATTCGTTTCTTAAAGAAACTGGGATGATGCTGATCGACCTAACGGTAAATATTGAAACTAATTTTAAAACAAACTTGCAGACCTATGGCCAAACTAATAAAGAGGTTGCTAATTATATAACCAGTACCATTTCTGATTCATTTTTACCTGAATTAAAAGCTGCTCATGCTGCTTTAATTACATCACAAAAAGATAAAGAAGCATCTGAATTAATATCACGGCATGCGTTACTCCATCCTCTCGAATTAGGTTGCTGTACACGCGATATTGGCCGTTGGGGATGCCCTTTTGCGATGAAATGCCAATCTGGTTTACCCTGTGGATATTTCACGCTCTCAGGTCATCCCAAGGAGATATTTATCATTCGTAAACAGATTGCTCAACGAGAAATAGATATCAAAAAATTAGAGGAGTTGGTTGATGAGGATCCAGGATACACATCTGCTTTAAATGAAGCCAAAGAGTCGCTTTTAATTCTAGAAGAGTTTGAAAAAAACACCTTTGTTTCATTAAGGGATAAAAAATTCATTTCTATTTTATCTCATAATGAAGCTAACCCTCTGCTACCTATTTTTAAACGTATTGAAACACAAATGGCTATAGGCAAAACACCTAATACACTCGCAGACCTTTTCTTCATTGAGCATAAGCGAAAAAAAGCACAACAAGCTAGAATGGATACTAATAATGGATAATAACAAGCGATTAGCTGGTAGCGAATTAGATAAATACATCGAGTCCGAGCTTTTGGCTATGGTTCGAGAAGGAATAGAACATGCCCCGATTAAAGCGGCTACATTACACAAACGTCTTTTGCTGAAAGGCTATGTGACAGGGTCACTCAGCACTCTATCAACACCTAACCGCAAAGAGATGATACGTGACTATCAAAAACGTCAGTTAAACCAAATGGATATGGATATTAATGAAATCGCTACTTTGGTTAATGGTAGGAAAGCAAATGAAACGTATAGGAAACAGGCTTTACGAATGCGAAACGAGCGTGATGAAATGGCAAAAAAGTTGGAACTGAACACAATGGCCGTACTAGATATAATAAATGCTGTTGATTTAACAACCCCTATCAAAGTTGAAGACCTTCTTTCGCCTTTTCTTATAAGAGAACTCAGGAAAGCGAAAAAATAAATTAAGACTCCCAGGGTATCATTCCTTGGGAGTCTTAATTTGTATCAGTTCGGACTTGTACAGACCGGTTTTGTTGATAGAACACAGCATACCTGACTGTCTGGTCTGAGCCAAAATCGGACGTTGGCAGCTATTGTTGATCTCGCGATGTTTTTTTTTAAATAGTATGCCGAATAAAATCAGCTCTTTTCAGGCGGCCAAATTCAGTGTGCCACTTCAGTTCAATGAAGAGGAACTTCCGTATACTCTTTACGAAGTTAATGCATCATGGCGCCATCGTTCAGAAGGAAAAGCGGAGAAACGCTGTTTTCTTTATTCCTGGGCAAATGACACTGAAAACGATTACCGTCGTTACATTCGAGTATTTGATGAATGTGAAAAAAATCTGATGCAATTAGTAAGTTAAAGAAAAAACACGACATTAACTAATTAACGCCCATAAAATAAGCGCCTCTACGGGCGCTTTTCTTTGTGAGAGAGGTACTTAATTTATCACCCCCGGAGGATCCTGTTCAGGAAATACCTTTTAACTTCGGGTTTAAGGAGAGAACTGAACTCCCACGCAAGTGCATAGCCTTCATCACCGCCTGCTTCATTTTCGAAACCACAAGTCTGGAAATAGCTGACGTGATTATCCAATAGGTAGTCATGCACCTCGACAAAAAAATCCTCGAAATTTACATCGTAATAACACTCTGACAGGCGTTGTGACTCCATGTGACGCGCCCGCTTTGTCTGACCGTTTTCGGCGCAGAACACACCATCGAGATAGCTTATAGCGCTTTTTTCAATGCTTTTGAGCTGAGCTTCCGTTGTGCTTTGCTGGCACTGAAAGGCGCAGAACAGGTAGAAATTAGGGTTGTTGGTGCCGTATGAGCGGGATGTTAAATCGCCCATCGTAATTCCTACTTTCGCAAAGCCGAGGTCTCGGCTGTCAGCACCCACGTAAAACCATTTGTTGGGAGACTCAAAGTTCAACTTATCACGTTCCATGACTGCTGCCATTTTATAGTCGTCATCAGGAATTTGCAGGTCGTACATCTGTTGTGGCTTTTTCATGGTTCCCTCTATGCATTGTTGTTTGAAGTCTAATCAAAGTAAAAAACTGCCTGATATAATAAAATTTAAATCAGTGCAGGAAGGTGCCAACGATCACCAGATCGTCACCGGGTTTGCGCGCCAGCCAGATGTAACCCTGGCGGTCGAAGCGCTCCCAGATTTGCTCAAAGGTCTGGCCAGGTGGCTGGGCGCACTGGTTATGTCAAACCGACGGGCCATGAACTGGCCCGGGAAGTAACCGAAATCATGGAAAGCAGCTTGCCATTGAGTACCTTCTTCATCTGGCATATGGAAAAGTTGCATAGGGCGTTCACCTGGTTCGAACTCAATAAAGCTCGCTGAACCAGCCGGGGAAGTGAGCACCCGAACATGGCCATCAAAACTTAAATTGTTTGTTATACTTCAAGCACGACAGAGTCAATAGACAACCTTGAGTTATCAGAAATATCCTCGACAAACTCAGCCCACGTACCTCTCTCGACTCTTCGACTGCAATAATGCGAAGTTGCCCTAATGAAGCCAATAGCGACGTCATACAAATCTTGGATAAATTCTTCTATAGTAGCTTCGTTGTTGTCACCGTAGGATAAAAATATAGAGTCACGATAGTTCGCTTTACCACGGTATCTAAATGCCTGAATAAGGAAATTAACTTGTCCTTTTTCTAGTGCGTGATCGCGAACTTCGCGAGCAGCTTTCGTGCGAAAGTTGTCAACACCAAGAGCTTTGAAATCACGAGAAGTTCTCACCATCTCTTCTGTTTCCCACTTTTTGTAGCCATGAGTCCCCTTTAGATAGGAAACCAGTGCACCATAAGCAGTTTCAGGTAATGCCTCTAATTGGTTGAATGTGATGTATAATGCCCGATTTTAAGGTTCACTCATGGTCAGTGTTACCGTTCATTGTCCCCGTTGTCAGTCCGCCCGGGTTTACCGTCATGGTCAGAACCCTAAAGGGCATGACCGGTTTCGCTGCCGTGACTGCCACCGCGTGTTTCAGCTCACTTACTCTTACGAGGCCCGTAAACCGGGAGTTAAAGAGCAGATCACCGAGATGGCCTTCAACGGTGCCGGAGTTCGTGATACCGCCAGGGTACTGAAAGTCGGCATTAACACCGTCATTCGCACTTTAAAAAACTCTCGCCACGACGAATAACGTCATCTCCGGTAGCCCATGCTGATGTTACGCTTATCTGTGAACTCGACGAGCAATGGAGCTTTGTCGGCAGTAAAGCCCGGCATTACTGGCACTGCTCACACCTTTTAACATTGGCATGATAACCAGCGACGAATGGGGGAGTTATGCCAGAGAGGTGCCGAAGGATAAGCATCTGACCGGCAAGATTTTTACTCAGCGCATTGAGCGCAATAACCTGACGCTGAGAACCCGAATCAAAAGGCTGGCCCGCAGAACCATCTGCTTCTCACGCTCTGTTGAGCTGCATGAAAAAGTCATCGGTGCCTTTATCGAAAAACACATGTTCTACTAATTGGAGTCATTGCCAATTATTATTATAAATAATTGATTATTATAAAAAGAAAGATTTTATAAAGATATACCCAAAATAATTGGCGTTGCGTCAAGCCTACGCAGAAACAGCGTCAAGTATGACGAGTATAGGATTAAATTAGCAGGCAACATCTATCCAGGTCGCACGGGTAATACTGGCAAGCCGTTCTGGCGTAATTTTAACGCCAGAATTAGCGCTTCCTCCGGCGGGGATCACTTCGTCATACTGATTCAGACTTTGATCGCAATAAACGTTGACGCCATCGAGAGCAGCGAAAGGACACACACCACCAGGGTGATAACCGGTCAAGATTGCCACCTCTTCCGTTGGTAGCATTCGAGCCTTCACGCCAAAAAATTGTTTAAATTTCTTATTGTCTATGCGCGAGGTGCCCGCCATTACCAACAATACCACTTGCTCATTAACCTTACATGACAAGGTCTTAGCTATCTGTCCGTTTTCTACTTCAAAGGCTTCTGCCGCTTGCTGCACCGTTGCCGTCGGTTTTTCATGTACGGTGACGTTAATATCGGGGGCATGCTCTGCGAGAAACTGACGAACACGTTCAACACTCATCTTATCTCCTTAGAAATTATTATTTTGCTAGGTATATTAGCGTTATCAGTACCCTTCTAACCTAGCAATTTGGGTAATTCAAGCGCTATACCGCACAATAATAAAATATTGAGTAAACGATAGCGGGAGCTGGCTTCAGCTTCTCTCGGTAGAGGTGTTCCTGGTAAACCTTTTGATCCACGTCAGGAATGCTTTGATTTTTGGTGACTGCCCCGCGTGTTGAGAATAAGCCACGAAATGACATCCGTTACTTGCCATAGGATAGTTAAAGTAAAACCCCACGATAGACGTGGGGTCAGTTGGAGGTAAGCTCAGGATTTAACCACTATCTACTTACTGCTCATTTGGCTTCAATAATTTATGCGCTTCGAACTTCATCACATGGGTGCTTACTGCGGCCTGGAATACTTTGAAAATAAGTCCATTAATAAATGTGGTAATCGTCAGGGTGATGAAAGCGGTCATCACCCAATCAATCGCCGTGATGCCGCTATGCAGCAGGTACGGATGGTAAACGGCCATACCGGCAATCACCGTCCAATGACTCAAGCAGTAAAAGCATTGAAAAAGGTGGCCGATCATCGGATTTTTCTTGGCCGTCCATGCCCGCCATCCAGCAAATAACTCAGTCTGGGTGATGGTCATTGATATGCTCGCTGACGCCAAGGCGATCATCAGGCATACGGACAGGTCCGAGGCTAAAATATCAGTCATTATGTTGTCCCTTATCGTTGAGGTAGTTAATAAACTCTGTGCCTATATCTTGTAGAGTAAGGCTCTTAAATCTATCTAAAATAAGCGTTTCTGCTTGGTGAAAAGTCTCTGACATCACACGGTTTACACCTTGCTCGACCAGGCAATTGGGGTTGTCATTACGATGACCGAGCGCAAAAATTTCCGGGGAACCCAGTGCGGCGTAGATATCATATAAGGTGACCGCACTACTCGGTTTACACAGGGTCCATCCCCCGTGGTGTCCTTTCGACGAGCAAACAATTTTGCTCTTACGTAGCCCGGCGAGCAGCTTACGTATCACCACCGGGTTACTTTCAATGAAAGCGGCCATCTGTTCAGACGTTAGCGGTTTATCGGCATCCTCAAGATGAAGCAGGATGTGCAGTGTTGCGGAAAATGAGTTGTTTGTTTTCATGTAACTTATAATATTACATAAGATGAAAGATGGCAAATGTTTGTGGGGAATATCCCCAGATTAACCGTTAAGTTAACACTAATGGCATAAACAGAATTTAGCGTTACGAGAGCCAGGAGAGGTCATAAAGGAACTTCAGAACTCTTTTTATTGTGCGGGATACTTTTTCTAAATAGACGGTAAAGGTTGATTTTTCTTTCGGTTGCGGGC
Source organism: Providencia burhodogranariea DSM 19968 (assembly GCF_000314855.2). Lineage (GTDB taxonomy): Bacteria > Pseudomonadota > Gammaproteobacteria > Enterobacterales > Enterobacteriaceae > Providencia > Providencia burhodogranariea. The sequence goes on from NZ_KB233222.1 coordinate 1,263,413, forward strand.
AAACAACGCCCTGCTCTGACAGCGCTTGCCAGGCGGCGACTCGCACGCTAAATACAAAGTCCTTTTCTTTAATCTGCAACAAAATAGTCTGGCTTTCCTTACCGGGTACTTGGCGAAGTTTTTCGATAAGCGCCAGCCGCTTGCGATAATCCGTCTTATCGCGGGAAAGCAATTCTGCTTGTGTAAAGTTGATAGGTATTCCTCCATGAATAAAATAATAAACAGCCAACCACCCAATAGATTATCTCTGAGCATTGGCTGGCTATCGTCGTTATCACTACGGCTTTTCAATCTGTAATGACTCGCCTATGGTGTAGAAATTGCCACCGGCGATATAGTGCAGACTGCGTAATTCTGCGGGAGCCGTATCAAAATACCAATGCCCTTCTCTGAATACCCGGCTATCCGCCCAGGCTCCTACCACTTCACCGATAAACAAATCGTGAGCGGCTTGATTATGTGGCTCGTTAATCAATCGGCATGCCAACCAGCCGGAACATCCGGCAACAAACGGCATCTCGTGGCCTTCAACACTGAATAGCTCTACGCCGCTGTCTTGCAGTTTATTAGGTTCGGTGAACAGGCTGTGGCTGCCGAGTTCATAGGTCAGTTGCATCTGCGCCACGGTGGGAATTTGAATCACAAAAGTGCCGCTTTTCTCAATCAATTCACGCGTTTTAGAGATTTTATCTAACACCACGGTCAATTTTGGTGGCGTGAAATCCAGAGCGCAGGCCCAGGCCGCCGCCATCACGTCCTTGACTCCATCATGACTCGCTGAGACCAATACTGTTGGCCCATGATTAAGTAAGCGGTAAGCTTTTTCCAGTGCCACTGGTGCAACATGTTTATTCATCTCACTTCCTTATTAACGATAATCAATATTAACGACAACCCATGCCCGGTATTATATTCGCAAAAACACCACAATTAATATAATTACAAAGCGCAACTATTGACCTCCCCTCTTGTTAATGACTGTGTTTTTGTCACTGGTGCAATAACAGGTACTATTCGTCATCCTCTACATTTATACATGGTGGATAATATGCTTTGGAGCTTATTGCAGTTTTCTCAATCCTCTACTAATGGGAGCGCTAATGTGGATCCACACGCTTAAGGCACGATTGGCTTACTGTTCGCAAACTGAAAGCGAGATAAAACGCGCTAAAGGCAAGCAACTGCAGGTAATAAAAGAAAAGTTGTCAGACGAAATGGGATTGTCAGTTGGGTTTCATACTATGGAGCTGCTACTTGCATTGAGTATGCTCGGCATCATTTTGAGCTTTTCTATCCCTCAATTTGCACTATGGTCGGCTATTTTTTCGTGGTTCTAGTTGCCAGAACATGCAGTATTAGTTGCAGTGTTTGCTACTGCGTTAGTTTTTGCAGGCATAAATGCTGTGATTGTCTTTATGGTTGGCAAAGGTGTTATGGCGGCAATCAGAGCACATTTGGTATTAGCCACAGTCACCCTGCGCATCGCCAGTCTATACTTTTTCACTACCCTGCTAAGTTATTCCAACGAGGTGTCTTGGTCAGGCGTTAATCTCTTTAGCGGCGGCATCAGTATTGTCTTGGTGATTGGAAGTTTTTTTATCATTCACTCGCGAACCTTTTATCTGATGCTCGTGTATTCTTTGCATAACCGCGCATTGCGCAAAGTCCTGTCAGAGTCGATTCCGCGGGCTAAAACACTGGCCAAATAACGCCTTGTTAATACAGCCCTCGCACACCTCGTGTTTGGGCTATAAACAACCGTAACACAAAAATCAGGCTGGCAATCTAAAGCGTGATATCGCCTGTTGCAGGCTTTGGCATTGGCCAAAGAGCTTAGTTGAGGATGTGGCCGTATCATTGACCAATACGTGATTACGTTCAGTCACTTTATTCAGTGTCGAAATTCGCTCTGCAACATCATCAATACTTTGGCTTTGATGGACGGAACCGTCAGTAATTTCTTGGACTAATGCACTGAGCCTTTCGATAACGGTAATCACTTGCTGTAAACTTTGGCCGAGGTGTCCGACAGAATCAGCGCCTTTACCAATTTGCTCGACAGAGCTGCGGATCAGCTGGTGAATATCCTGGCTAGACTGGCTACTTTTGCTCGCCAGCATCCCCACTTCTTTCGCTACCACCGCAAATCCCCGGCCTTGTACACCCGCGTGTGCCGCTTCAATAGCGGCATTGAGTGCCAAAATATTAGTCTGAAACGCCACGCTTTCTATCATCGCCACAATACCGCTCATCTCTGAAGACTGGCTGACGATGCCTTTCATTGAGTGCTCAACTTTTTGCATCATGCTGCTTCCCCCCGCCGCTAATGTGCGCGCCTGCTCAGACTCGGTATTCGCCGATTGTGCATGCGCCACATTGTTTTTCACTCGCTCATTGAGCGATGAGAGATGCGTCGAAGATTGCCGCGAGAGTTCTTCATTACCTTGAACGATATGATCAATATTGACACTAATGTGCCCCGATGCTTGACGAACATCTTCCACTAATTTAACCAACCCCAATTGCATGCTCTGCATGCTTTCTGCTAGTTGGCGAACTTCACGACTGCCCTTGGCGGTAAAATCATCGGCTGGTGATAAATCCCCTTCCGCCATTATTCTTAATTGCGCATTAACGGATTTCAGTGGGCGAATAATCCAGGAATTCACTCCCCACCACACCACTATCGCAATAATGAATAGAAAAATCAGTGTCGCGACGGAGAGCCATTTCGCCTTAACCAGTGACGTTAACAAATTATGGCTGAGATCATCAGAATTCTTCGCGCTAATGGCTTGAAACTGGAAATACTTATCATTGAAATCACTCTGAAATGCCTGAATCGGCACCTCAAAAAAGGCATCAATATTACCTTTTTTACTCAGGCCATCGGCTTCTTCAATAATACCGCCCATGAATAACTCATAGCTGGTCTTTAAATCAGTAAACGCCGCCTGTTGATTAGCAGGCATATGATGACTCAACGCAATAAATTGGCGATACGATTGTTCCGACTCTTTTAGCGCGGCTTGCGCCTCACTGAGCAAACTATTCCAACTGCCTACCGAGCCAGTTTCTTTATCTTCCATATAATACACGCCGGCCCGGTTAAGCTTATCGCTGGCAATAACTAATGCCATACGTGCGTGGTCCAGCATCATTTGTCTTTGTCGCAGCGTCGATGTTTCGGCCACATTATTATTAGTAACGTGAAGGATTTTCGATAAAACGAAGGTTGAAAACAGTTGCAGCGAAGAGAACAGCAGAATAATCGCCACACACCCAGAGAGAATGCTGTATTTACGTGTTTTAAAACGCCCGACGATAGAAGAGAAAAACACATTCCTGAAAGCTTTTTTATCGGAGTGAGAGGCAATAAATTGCCCTTCAAGCTGAGATTGACTCATAACCATTTCTTTTGAAATTCACATAGATAGCTAACTATATCAAACGAATATGACACTTTTGTGAAATGGATTATGAGGGGGAATACCTGCATGAGTGAAGGCAGCGGTCCAATCAGCGATATAGAATATCACCCGTTTTAAATCAGACCGCCTTTAACCGCTTATTTTTAATTTATTACACTTACAGTGCAGCAGAACGTGCTTTATTTTGGCGTTGGAAAGGCAACACTAACGTTAAGATCAGCCCCCAGAATAAGCCAGCAGTCACACCACTGATGCCACCAAATACCGAATTATATAGCCATTGCTTTTGTACTTTTGGATGCGTTGCACCATAAGATATCAGCGCAAACTTGGTAAAAAAGGCAAACAAAATCAATAATAAAGTACTATAAGAACCCGGTCTTATCACTGAACCTGGCTTGCTGCCAGCACGTAGGGGTTGTGAGCGACGGGCACAGAACCGCCCGATAAGCCCACCGACTAATAACCCAGGCAACATAAATACCAATGCTAACTCACCTTGCCCAGCAACAGCAGAGCCGGCCAAAATAAGAAATACTAGTGGCAGGAGGAATAATCGTTTCAATAAAATTTCACGATCCTGCAACGCATTAATACCCCGATAAATCAGCCAAGCCAATATTACCCATACAAAAACTGGCGTTTGGCTGATAATATCCATTAACGTCATAACGGCCCTTTTTTATTAGTATTACTGTGAAATGAAGCAAATTGATAGGTCACGATTGCTAACGAATAACCCGCCAGCAATCGCCCCTCAAGATGCATTATCCCTTAATGGTTCGCAAGGAATTTCAGCGAGTAACGACCATCCAAATCGCAACCAGTTATGACAAATCATGCCTGTGATTTATGACAAATCGTGCAGCCATTTTTTAATCGTCCCGTTTTTAATCCTGCTCGCCTCGTTTTCGCGTAATAGCGTCTTGCAAAGCGTTTTGAATGATACCCACTGGATGAGCACCAGAAATAATCTCTCCGTCAATATCAAAGTTCGGCACGCCCTGAATATCAGCGACCTGCGCAATCGCTTGACGCGTTTGTATGACACCAGCATCGCTATTGAGATAGGCTAATGCCTGTGCCCTCTCAAGGCCATTTTCTGCAGCAATCTCGGCAAGAACATGGCTATCACCAATGTCTCGGCCATGTTCAAAATAACCGCTAAATAATGCATTGGCTAAATCATCTGCTTTAGCAAACTGACGCGCCCATCCCATCAGGCGATGCGCCTTAAAGGTATTGGGCGTTTTTAAGATAGCGGCGTGATTGAAATGGATATCGTCGTTCGCAGAGGCCGCAAGGATACGCTGATCCAGCATTTGGCTGTATTCCAGGCTGCCAAATTTTTTGATGCGATAGCTGGTGCGATCAACCCCTTCCACCGGCATCGTTGGATTAAGCTCATAAGGCTGCCACACCAGAGTGACTTGAACATCCTGAGCCAGATTACGAATGGCCTGCTGCAAGCGGCGCTCACCAATAAAACACCAAGGGCAAACAAAATCAGACGTGAGCGTTACGGTAATAGTCATGTTTTATCCCAACTGTGAAATCGTGACGGGTTTATCAGGCTTCCTGTTGTGAAGATCATCAACCCGCAATAACTTGCCAGTCGAGCAAAATAGCGTGCCAGCAATGTCATGTAAACCATACAACGCATTGGGGGAATGTTAACCGTTGAGCTTTAGCAGTGAGGGGAATAAACGGTGTCGCTTTGCCATTGATTCGCCGATAGGCCTTATCAAACACTATCGGCATAATGCACTCATGTAGACCCTGCAACTTGAAGTTTATTGGGTATATATAGGTATCATAAAATAATAAGCATGCACATTATTTCATTGGGATGAATGTGACTTATTCATGTTCCTGCTGCTATTCAGGATAACCGTTTTTGTACTGCATCTTTTTAACCACATTGCCATTGTCGTCAAATACCTTGATTTCACCATCCGCTAACCCATTTTTATAAAAAATTTCCGTTTTCAGCTTTCCAGCCTGGGTATAGCTTTGCGAGAGCCCTTCCGCTTTACACTTCACCAACGGAGTATGAGCTCTTAATTGCCCATTGGGATAATACACATCCATATACTCATCAAAGCATTTATTTTTCACGACGGTTTTAAACAGAAGATGTCCATTATCATCATTTTTAACTAATGCGCCTTCTGGCGTTCCTTCTGAGACAGCAATCTCAGGTACAGACACTTTCATCGACTCCCTTTTTAGGTCTGCAGCTGTCATCCCTTTTGCGTAATCGGGGGTCATTCCAAGACCATCCATCGTATTGGTCACCGTTGAAGATAAGTCAGCACAACCTGACAACAACATAATGATAGCGAGACAGATTTTATTCATGTTAGTCCAAGTCAATTTAATCCGGCACATAAAAGCCCTGAATTAACAACAACATTAATATGGTTTTTATTCAGTGCCATGTGTTTTTAAACAGAACGCTGAAAGCATCAGCACAACAACGTTTACAACTTTAGAAGTATTATTTACATCTTGCAAAAAATACAAATGAAATCTAAACGTTTTGATGATTTTCAGAATTGACTTAGATTATTGATTCATAACCCTTTACATTATGGGTGGATCCTTGGCAAGTTGAGTTTAAACCTAATGGCAAGCAGACGAATTAAGGTACAGGTGCCGATGGCAAACCATAAACTATAGTTCTTATTGATATATCCGACCTCGCCCGCCAGTTGAATAACCGCGCCTGCAAGTGCCGCTGATGCATATATTTCTTTAGTAAAAATAGCGGGTACTCTTCGTAAGAAGATATCCCGTAATGCCCCGCCACCTACGGCGCTGATACAACCAAGAAATATGGCCAATTCGGTATTGCCATACAAACTGTAAGATTTATGCACCCCAAAAGCAGCAAAAAAGCCCAAACCTACTGCATCAAAGAATAAGGCGGGCTCAGTTAATATACGCAATATTTTACGAGAGGAAGCTGTTAATATCACAGCAATGGTCACTAATACCAAATACTCCATGCTGATAAGCCCTGCGGGGGGGAATGCACCAAGGCATAAGTCTCTTTAACAACATCACACCCGCCACTTTTCGCACAGTGGCGGGTACTGCCCCTTAAAAGTGACAATGTCACGTAAAAATCAAAAAATAAAGTACACATTACTCTCGATTAAAGACTTTCTGCCTCAGGAAAGCATCGCAACTGCCTGCGAATCAACTATGCTCAGCCATTCAGCGAGACTTACCGGCAGTCCGTGTAATAAGCTTGGGCAAGCCATGATGAAAATGATGGCAGAGCGATTATTTCCTCATCCTATATTTCCCCACTCTATTGGAGCGAAAACAGACGTGCAGATTGAACCCTTACCACCGTTAAATACCTTGGTGGCTTTTATTGGAACAATAAACCCTAGCATTATAATGACCATGTTAATTTGATGCATTGCGCTTTTTTATCCAAGAACAAAGACATCCCCGGTTGCCGGAGCTATAACTTCAGGTAACCATAAGCGCCCCCATGCGCCAGTACAATGGCATCCCATTACTTTTTCTGGCTTTTGTTGCTTCATAAATGTCCTTACTTGCCAAAGTGCGTAAGGTGAAGCACAGCGAAGATGAAAACCGCCGATCAGCGCATGAATTTTATTTATTCCGGTAATATTTTGACAATGCCGAACAATATTAATGATTCCACGGTGCCCACATCCAGTAACAATCACCAATCCGCAGCCATCACTTCCCCGCTAATAATTCCGTATGCCCGAGGTGTGGCAACAGCAATCTCTCCAGACCACATAAAGCGGTCACTAATATTCAATGGCGCACGGCTGTATTCCATATTATATCGCGAGTAATCAATATCCAGGGAGAGCTTCTTTATTTTGGCTGTATAACCGGGAAGACTCATTGTCGAGTAACGTTCATTAGCAATTTGCGGATGACAAATTATGCGGCTATTATCCGGCAACCAAGGCACCCCACCACAGTGGTCATAATGTCCATGTGAAAGTACGGTCGCGGTTAATTGAGACAGGTCGACACCCATAAGCACGGCATTATGCAGAAAACTGCCATCAGGGCCGGTGTCAAATAAGACCGTCGTCGTATCATCCTGAAGTAGCAGACTCAGCCCGGCCTTAGCTAACAAGGATTTGTCTGCTCCAACTGCGCGACGATTTTCCAGTAATACCTTAATCTTTAATGTCATGATTTTCCCTCATCCAAAAGTCATCCATAAAAAAGCTAAAACCTTCAGCCAATATCCGCCCCGATAATCTCCAGACAAAAATCGATAAACACGCGCACTTTGGCCGGTGTAAAACGTCTTGAGGGATAAAAGGCATATAATGGGTAAATCTCTCCCGGCCAGTCGGGGAATAAATCGATTAATTCACCGCTGGCTAATTGCTGTTCATTACCTAGCTCAAACATTTGCGCAATACCTACACCAGCCAGGCAGGTGATGTGCAACACACCTGCATCGTTGATCAGCAATCCGCCGTCGGTGTGTATTTTCAGCACTTGTTGGCCTTTTGCTCCCAGCCCTTGATCATGACGTCCGCGATGAAATTCCCAGTCAAAGGCACGCGCCGTTTGTGGGTCACGAAACTGAATACAATTGTGCTGACTAAGCGCTTCCGGCGCGGCGGGCCTGCCGTGTTGGCGTAGATAATCAGGGGACGCGACGGTGACCACCCGGGTTTCTAATAAACGGCGTGCGACCAATGAGGAAGGCTGAGGAATACCAAAGCGTACGGCGATATCCATGCCATCGCTGACTAAACCTCCCCACTGCTCACGGGTGATCAACTCTAGTTTGATTTGAGGATAACGGGCAAAAAATTCGGGTAAACGCGGTGCCAGGATCAAGCGCGAAAAATAGCTGTCGATATTAACCCGCAAACGCCCACGTACCTGATGCGGAGAGTCAGACAGCGCATCGGCAGCATCCTCCATTGACGTCAACATCGGCATCACCTGCGCGTAAAATTGCTGCCCTTCCTCGGTCAATTTCACCGAACGCGTAGTGCGCTGTAATAGCAACACGCCAAGACGATTTTCTAAGCGTGATATCGCCCGACTCACGCCCGACGGCGTGATGGATAGCGTTTCTGCCGCACGGGCAAAGTTACCGCTTTCCACTACCGCCACCAATACGCCAATCCCCGATAACATACGTCCGTCGATTGCCATCACGTCACCATTGATGATTAATTGTCACTTAAGATATGAGTCAATGTCGTTTCAGTCAACGCTGCAAAATCATTACTCTCCTCGCACAATGTTTATCAATGAGGAAATGACAATGTATGCAATCACAGGTATTAGCGGCAAAGTTGGCGGCGCAACGGCAAAAACACTGTTGGCTGCTGGACATAAAATTCGTGCCGTACTGCGCGATAAACAAAAAGCGCAAACATGGCGTGAACGCGGTTGCGACGTAGCCCTGGCTGAACTGCACGATGTTTCGGCGTTAACAACAGCCTTTACCGGCGTCGATGGTGTCTTTATTTTAATGCCGTCGAATTTCGACCCAACGCCGGGCTTTCCTGAAACACACCAACTGATCGCTAATATCATTGCGGCCATTAGCGCCGCTAACCCGCCGAAAGTGGTGCTGTTATCGACCATCGGCGCACAGGCGCTCGAGCCTAACTTGCTCAACCAACTCGGGGCTGCTGAGCAGGCGTTTGCCACGCTCTCTATGCCCGTCACCGTTTTACGTGCCGCTTGGTTTATGGAAAACGCGGTGTGGGATGTTGCGGCAGCGCGAGAGGAGTCGGTTTATCGCAGTTTCTTGCAACCGCTCAGTCAAACGTTCCCCATGATCGCCACGCAAGATATCGGCAGTCTGGCGGCGTTTTTATTGACCGAAGCATCAAGCGGTTACCGCGTTGTCGAGCTGGAAGGCCCGCAGCGTTATACGCCACGCGAGGTAGCAAACGCGTTTGCGCTGGCACTACAACAAAACGTTGCCACGCAGGTGGTACCACGCGATAGCTGGCACGATCTATTTACCAGTCAAGGCATGAAAAATCCGCTGCCGCGTATGCAGATGCTTGATGGCTTTAATCAAGGCTGGATTGAGTTTGAGACAGATACCGTGATGTATGGCACAACCCGTTTAGAACAAGTGATTGCGCAATTGGTTGAGCCACAACGCTAGACCACATTTCCATGATGGTTGAGTATGGATGCCCGACGATGCTGCCCCGGAGTCTGTCCTATCACGCGCTTGAAAGCTTTACTAAAGGCGCTTTCTGACTCGTAACCCAGTGAGGTGGCGATAAGATAAACCGAGTCGCTGCTACTTGTGAGTTTTTCGCAGGCTAACAACATTCGCCAGCGCGTCAGATATTCAATAGGCGTGGTAGCAATCACGTCTTTAAAGCGCTGTGCGAAGGTCGAACGCGACATCCCTGCTCGTCTTGCCAACTGTTGTAACGTCCAGGGATAACCAGGTTCATCATGTATGCCACTAATCGCCGCACACAGGGGTTTATCCACGAGAGCAAACAACCAACCGCTATCTTTTTTACTCCTGTCAGACAAATGCAGCCGCAATGCCTGAACCAACATCATGTAAGCTAGCTGCTGGGTAATCAACGCCCCACCGGGCTGCGGGTAACGAATTTCGGCGACCATGCGTTCAATTGACCAACGCATTGCCGCTTTGTCTGCCTCTTTTTTGATATGAACAATCACAGGCAACGATCCAAGCAGCATATCGGCATGACGTCCGGTGAGGACAAAATGTCCACCAGCCAACATGCAATTATCTCCCCCGTCATCTTCAACGTTAGCCTCATCGCCTCGACGCAACGCATCGCGCACAACTGTAAAATCAACAGGTTTTGCCAACGGGTCAGTGGCCAGGCAAAAAGCGGGCCCAGGCGGCAACAAATAACAGTCGCCAGCGGTTAGCAGCACCGGTTCGGCAATGCCCTCAACAGATAACCAACACTGACCGGACACCACGGCATAACATTTGATACCGATATGCGGCGGCCACTGAATTGCCATGTTAGCGCGTATCGTCACGCCACCAGAAACATAGCTTTGTGGTTTTAGCAGAGATAACAATTCTGAAAGAGGATCCATATAACTCCGGACGATCAGACAAAAAATAGCGACGATATCGCATTGTTCGTATCAGCAACAAAATCTACTGTAATTGTCACCGCGATGCAAAGGCGGTTCTCAACCACTATAAGGATCATTACCATGCGTGTTTTCGTTACCGGCGCGACAGGCTTTCTGGGTTCGGCCATTGTCGGGCAACTGATCAATGCGGGACATCAGGTTCTCGGGCTAACGCGATCAGAGGCTGGCGTGCAATCCCTGCTTAGCATGGGGGCTCAAGCACATATTGGCGATATTGAAAATCTCGATAGCCTGCAACATGGCGCGAGTCTGGCAGATGCCGTGATTCACACTGCGTTTAATCACGATTTTTCGACCTTTGTCGCCAACTGCGAAACCGACCGACAAGCTATTGAAGCCATGGGTTCAGCATTGCTTGACTCGGATCGCCCGTTGATTATCACCTCCATTGCTGGCTTAGGCGCGATGACGAAGGGCCAACTAGCAAGCGAGGAATATTTCAATGCTGATTCCCCTAATCCACGTAAAGCCTCTGAGTTAGCAGGCATCGCGTTGGCACAACGCGGTGTTAATGTGTCTGTTGTGCGGTTGCCACAAGTTCATGACTGCGTTAAACAGGGACTCATTAGCCCGCTGATTGAATTAGCCCGGGAAAAAGGGGTATCTGCTTATCTTAATGACGGTGAAAATCGCTGGGCCGCTGTTCACATTAATGATGCGGCACGGCTTTATGTTTTAGCGTTGGAAATTTTCCCGCATGGTTTCTATGCGGGAAACCTTGTGTATTTACGCGCCAACCTGGCGTAATGAGTGATGTTTATGTCATCTGATAACACTATCAATACCACTGCTGAGAACAGCCGTTCTCTTCTGCCTCTTTCGTTTTCACTTTTTCTGGCATATCTGTGCGTCGGTTTACCCTTGCCCGTGATCCCACTGTACGTTCATAAAGTCCTTGGTTTGAGCAATACCATGGTTGGCATCGTCGTCGGAATACAATTCCTGGCGACGGTATTAACCCGTGCCTATGCCGGTAAACTTGCCGATAGCCGCGGCGGTAAACGCTCTAATCTGCAAGGTATCGTTGCCTGTGCACTGGCTGGCTTGACCTACATTCTGGCGGCCTTGTTACCTGCCGATGTGATGGTTAAATTCTCAATTCTGATTGTTGGTCGTCTCATTCTGGGATTCGGCGAAAGCCAGCTAATAACCGGTCATTTGACCTGGGGATTAGGTTTGGTGGGCAAACAGCGTTCAGGCAAGGTGATGTCGTGGACCGGCATGGCTATCTATGGTGCATTGGCCGCAGGCGCCCCTTTAGGTCTTTATATTAACCAACATTGGGGAATTTTGGCCTTAGGCGCCGCAGTGATTATTCTGCCATTGATTGGATTGCTGATTAACGCCCGTATCGCAGGTGTGGCACCGCTTAATGGCCATCCTGTTTCCATCTGGACCATGTTAGTACGCGTCTCGCCATTAGGTTTTGCTCTGTTCTTGCAAGGGATCGGATTTGCCGTTATTGGTACCTTTGTTTCCTTGCTGTTCAACGCCAAAGGCTGGCCACATGCCGGATTAACATTGACTTGCTTTGGCGGTGCGTTCGTTCTGGTGCGGGTGTTCTTCGGTCATATGCCTGATCGGTTTGGTGGATTACCGGTCGCACTGGGCTCCTTTATAATTGAAACACTTGGCCTGTTGCTGCTGTTTAGTGCCCATTCCTCGCATATCGCGCTGTTGGGTGCAGCACTCACTGGTTGCGGCTGTTCGCTGATCTTCCCGGCGTTAGGTGTCGAAGTGGTGAAAAGAGTCGAGCCACAAGTTCGTGGTACCGCGATGGGTGCCTACGCCGCATTTCAGGATATTTCCTATGTCGTAACCGGCCCTATAGCAGGTGTTTTAGCCACTCAGCTAGGTTATTCAGCGGTATTTGCCGTCGCCGCTGCTTGCTGTGTGGTCGGTATGGGATTACTGCTTAGACTCAAACGCTAATTCGTGTTCAACAAAAGAGGGATAGGTGTAAGCCCATCCCTCTTTTGTTATTTCATCGAACTCATTATTGGTTCCAGGCAATCCCCATACTTACATCGATTGCCTGACCAATAATGGACAATGCAGCGTTTGAATACCGGTTGACTCTCGTCCTTCGATCAAATGCAGCACCGCCTCTCTGCCTATCTCATGATGCGGTAACTGTACCGTTGTCAGCGGCGGTAAGAACAAATCACCAATACCGACCAGATTGTCGTATCCCAACACCGCCACCTGTTGCGGAATCGTAATACCTTTAGTCAACAAGACTTGATAAGCCAAAAAAGCGATGCGGTCATTGCCGCAAATCAATAAATCAAAATCAGGGATATTGTGTGGGCAGTGTTGTTCGATAAATGGCACCACGTCGGGATAATGTCCCTCGCCATCTGCCATATGAAATTGCCGTAAATCTTGCGGCGGCAATCCGGCCTCTCGCCAGGCCAACTCCGCCCCGCCTCGCCGACACTGGCTGGCGATAGCCGTTTCGGGCAGATAAAAGCACAGTGGTCGACGATAGCCCATTTCAATGGCTTTGCGTACTGCTTGATATTGGCCATCAAAATCATTGGGGACATACGCCGGAAAATTGTTCTCTTTCGTCGTGCAGTTAGCCAACACCAGATTTTGATCTTTCAGACGCTCGGGAACAGTGACCTGCCGCAAGCCCATCGCGGTATAAATAATTCCATCTGGGCGCTGAGCTAACAGGTGATTTATGGTGCGTTCATCATCTTGGTGTGAGGTGAGATTGACAAAAAAAGCCGCCCAGCCAAATTCACGGGCGGTATCTTCGATAGCAAGCAAGATATCAACAGAAAAAGGCGTAGTCGCCGTATCAAGCGACAAGACCCCAAGTGTAGAGACTTTTTTGCCATTATTATTACGTATCTTCCTGGCAGAGAAGTCTGGCACATAGTTAAGACTTGCTATTGCTTGCTGGACTCGCTGCAACGTCTCTGGCTTCAATTGCTCGGGGTAATTGATCGCCCGTGATACGGTCATCAACGATACACCGGCGCGTTGAGCGACGTCTTTAAGAGAAACCATATCTTTAGGCGGACTCATCGTGTTATCTGGCGGAAAGATGTGCCGATGAAACCATGATGCTCACCGGACACGGCGTGCTTACATAACCTATTAATTTCAATAAATTACTTCACATAAAGTGCGTATTTGCCATTAAACATCTTACTTAACATAAAAACAACTTACATATCGTAAAAACAGTCTTCATCGAGTGTTGATGTTGATATTTTCTGCACCGGTCCTTGCATCTTAACCATGAAATCATCATAAAAACTAATGTGTAATGTGCTGT
>NZ_KB233222.1:1278193-1459457 GCF_000314855.2 Providencia burhodogranariea DSM 19968
TTTAAGGGAAGTGGACACTATCACCTATTTGCTTCGATATAAGGTAATTTCGCTTTCATAAGATATAGGGCTTTTTATGAGATATTCGATATGAATATACTTTAAACTACTAACAGAAATCAATGAATGATAATAATTAACATTGATAATATGTTTAAATATATATTATTCTCTAATTATGAGTTCGATTCCTTATTTTTAACTAATCTAGTTTTCTCTATATTGAGGTGTAAAATGACTCATAATTATGAAGTAGTTAAAACAAGTTATATTAGAAAAGAAATAATGGATTATAATAAAAACTTACGGAATAAGCATAAATGGTTAAAATATCAAAATACGATAGGTTTAGGCGTGTTATTACTATTCATTGCTTTCTTCATTACAAGTTCTACTCTTTTTGTTTATGGTTACTTATCTTGGTGGGCATGTTTACTACTTAATACTTTTTTTATATCTATTGTTCATGAAATAGAACATGATTTAATCCATAATCTTTATTTTCGTAATAATAAAACTATCCATAACTTAATGATGCTTACAGTATGGTTGGTCAGGCCAAGTAGCGCGAACCCATGGATGAGACGAAAGCTCCATCTTGATCATCATAAAACATCGGGTACTCCAGAAGATATGGAGGAAAGAATTGTTGCAAATGGCACCCAATGGGGATTATTAAGATTCTTCCTTTCGATTGATTTAACATTATCATTAATTAAATTAGCATTCGAACTTCGTTCATCTACAAATAAAGGTCAATTAATAAAATTAGGATTAAAGTCATTCCTCCCTGTTACCTTATTAACGTGGATGCTTTGGTATTGTTTTCTAATTTTCAATGCTATTGATTTATTTTTTAATTTATCTGGAAGTCCAATTTTATGGTCAGAAGCTCAATTAGCATTTATACACTATCTTAATATGGCTACAGTGATACTTATTGGACCAAATATTTTGTGGTCGTTCTGCTTACATTTCATTACCTCCAATATTCACTATTATGGTGATATTGATGGAAAAAACATGATTCAGCAAACACAGGTATTTAATAGTATCTGGTTCTTACCTTTAAATTTATTCAGCGCTAATTTTGGTAGTACTCATAGTATTCATCATTTTGTTGTTAATGAACCATTTTATATCCGACAGATGTCTGCGCGTGTAGCACATAATGTAATGAAAGAAAATGGTGTTAGATTTAACGACTTTGGCACTTTTCGTCGTTCAAATCGCTGGTCTAAAAAATAAGATTCTAAATATTATTCTTAAAAAATAAATAGTTAGATATCAAAGGGGGTTAACATCCCCTATTTAATTTCCCTGAACCGTCTTACATAATCTCTATAGCATTAATGAAAATTTTGAGTATTACGACCTGTTTACTCCTGAGATTAAGCGCTGTTGTCTAAACCGCCTTCAAATCGCAAATAACCGCCAAATTCTTGATTTAACTGACCCTGCATAAAGTTTACAATTTGCGGATAATCTAATAAATCCATTATTTAAATTTAATCATAGGTAAAATAAAAGTGTTTAACCCGCTAAAACTGAGTGTCTGTTAAATTTCACATAGGATTACTTTCTGCCTTATACACACGATAGTTATCTTAAATGTCTAATTAAAACTTAAGCGAATTAGAAACTATCGGATGTTGGGGAGAATATTCTCCCCAACATTATTATGGCTGCTTAAGAAAATCTTCATCATCTAATATCCACAGCGGTTCCATATCGCTGTCTTTTTTGATAACTAATGATGGATCAGAACGAAGGCAAACTCCACCATAATGCCCCCCAACAGTAAATGTACACACTTGAATATAACGATCAGCGACTTTTGGTAAACACCATAGCTGCTGGTAGATATTTTCTTGCTGATTAAATTTGCCGCAAGTTTTATCTATAATTTCATCAAGATGATCGACTAAACCTATATTATTACCACAACGACCTGCTATTGGTTTTACGGCATAACCCGTCTCACGTAATTCATCATTGATCTCAAAATCGGTATCCAAAAGATAAGGGTGATGAGGAAATAATGACCATAGAATAGGCAGAATAGCTTTATTACTCGGAATGGAGGTCCATAATGGTTCAAAAATACAAATTTCAGGCTTTAACAGTACATCAATTAACCTAACATCGTTATGATGTGGATGCCCAGTACGGACTGGTAGAGCTGGGTGTTCAGCATCATGTTCACTTTCTTCGCGAATTTGCTCAAGAGCAGTTTCCCATGCCCATGTTTTCCAAACACACTTTAAGACTCGCCCTTCACCATCAAGAACTTGCCCAGTTTCATCCCAGACTAATTCATCAAAACCATGAATAATTTTACATTCAAAGCCTGCGTCGGTAATAGTGCGAGCCATAAATAGCGCATGATAATCTTCTTCACTATCTGCATCCTGCATTATGTGAATAAAAGGCTTAGCGGATGAATGTTTCCATGTATCGGTAAGCATTTCAATTAGTCGCGCCCCAGGATCTCGACCCGTTGTTAATTGAGCTACTTGTGCCCATTTATCGATAATAATCCCTGTCTCAGTATGGCAGGATGCGGAGTCAGCATTATATTCATAGACTTTCAATCCACGCTCATCCATACAAAAATCTAATCGTCCTGTGATCATGTCATGACGACGGTTTTGCCAAGAGCGACGTATACGAGGCCAGAGAATTTTAGGAATATCAAATAATTTCAGTAGATTATCATTTTTTAATACTTTTTCAGTTGCATGCAAATACATAAGGTGAACTTCATTAGTTGCTTGCATCAATTTACTTTCAGCCGTAGTCGAAATCGTAAAATATTCATGGGGATTGGCATTTAATTTATGCCCATGACTTGCTTTAACATAAGCTTGTTCTATTGGATTCGATTCATCCAACCATTTTTTACTAAAATCGACCTTATTGTCTAAGTTTGATAGATGAAGTTGCATTAATTTAGGGTTCACTTCTGGCTCAATATAAGCATATTGATTATTATCTGTTTGCACCATCCAGCCCAGAATATGAGTATCAGAAAAGGTATCTTTGAGCGTGTATACACCATTATCGAATATCAGTGGTAACTCTCTTGTCCATTGCTGACCACTAGGCAATTTATGATGTATAACATTCTGCTCCACAATACGGATTTTATCTTCATAAACCTGAGTGATAATTGCGACATGTCCAGTTTTTGTGAATTCTCCTCCCTCCCCCCAAACCAACAAGCTTCCAGCAACTGGTTTGACTTGGCTTCCGTTACTAAAGGCCTCAAGAGGCAAAATACCATCATCGACGGCATGCCGTAAAAATCGCAAAGAAAAAAGTTCATATGCCATGCCAACATCGGTAAACACAACACCATGATTAAGATATAAAAAACGGCGAGCGAACTCTACACACTGCCATTTATAGCCCATATATTCATTGCCAATATAACTTCTAAAGGAGATATCATCATTCTTATCAAGTTCTGATAGCGAGTTGTAATCCGATGAATAGATAGCTACCCCACCCGGAGCATATCCCAGTAATGTACCAAAGGGTTGATGTTCAGTAATGATTAAATTCATGATATAGCTCCATCGTAATTAAAATTATATGTTTGCTAATGATTAGTATACGCCCGTAAAATATAAAACATCTCTATTTTTAGCAAGTATTCTTATTTTAATTAGAGTCGTAAAGACAATAAAAGGCGCACTATTTTATATCTAATATTGAGTATATATAAAACAAAGTAAATATACTTAACATGTAAACAATGGTCAGCATATTTTTTCTAAATAAAATGAAGTAATCCCTCAAGTTCAGATGATGCGATAGATGCTAAAATCATATTTCAATACAGCTAACAAATTAAAAAAAGCATAATAACATTTAATAATACAAACAATTAGCTATTAAAAAATAAACCAATCAATTCTAGAGCAATAACTTATCTCATCAAATTAATTATGATTAATAAATTTATCATCTATAAATCTTAATCTACATAGCAAAATATTTATATAAATATAAAATCAGAATATATTTACTACCTATTCCTGATTTACTTAGAATTTTACTTAATAATTTAATCTATAATACCGCTATTTATACACATCAATTTTAAAGTAATTTAAGCTAATTTATAAGTCTTGTTTAGCCTCTTTTCATTGATTAATAGAACTCCAATTGTTCCTGAATTTATTAATTCCTTCATCACCATTATACGTTAGTCAATGACATATGAAATTCTATGGTTGCATTTTAAATAATAACATTTTTGGTGCAATTATTGCCCTAGAATGGAGTTCTTATTAGTGGAAAAGTTCTTCACAAAAAAATTACAGTTAAAAATCAAACGGATGAAAACTGGCATGTTACTTGCTTAATGAGTTCTATCTTGTATACCGATATGGATTTATCAATGAGAACATTAAAAGTAAATACTCTCAAAGAATGGCAAGAACATATATCTCTTAATGCCGATAATATCGAAGAGATATTAATACAATTTATTGAAAACCTCTCCAAAGATGATTTGGCATGGATTTATATTGCAACTAAACAGCAGATACGTGAACAATTAAACAATATACTTCCCATTTATCAGCAAACGCCTCAAATGCTTCCATTATTCGGTATTCCCTTTGCAGTTAAAGATAATATTGATATTGCTGGCTGGCAGACCACCGCAGCTTGCCCGGCATTTGCTTACTGTGCTGATACAGATGGAACCGCAGTTGCCAAACTTAAAGCCGCTGGCGCTATTGTCGTGGGAAAAACTAACCTCGACCAATTTGCCACTGGCTTAGTGGGTGTTCGTTCTCCTTATGGGCACGTCACTAACAGCTTTAACCCTGATTATGTCAGTGGAGGTTCTAGTTCTGGCTCAGCCTCTGTCGTTGCTCGTGGTTTAGTCCCTTTTTCACTTGGAACCGATACCGCAGGATCTGGCCGAGTCCCCGCAGGATTTAATAATATTGTCGGCCTTAAACCTACCAAAGGTTGGTTATCTGCTAGTGGTGTCGTTCCTGCCTGTCGCTTAAATGACACAATTTCTATATTTGCTCTGACAGTAGAAGATGCTTTTACTATCGCGAGTTTGGCTGGAGGTTACGATCCTAGTGATGCCTATTCCCGCATCAACCCACAAACTGCTCCTGCCAATATCAAATATATAGCAAATTTTGCTATCCCTGATAATCCCGAATTTTTCAATGATCAATATGCCGAATCCGCATGGGATGCAGCATTGGAACAACTACGAGCGAGTGGCGCTAATTTACACCCTATTGACTTCACGCCTTTTCATCAATTAGCAGAGCAGCTCTATTGTGGCCCTTGGGTTGCTGAGCGCACAGCTGCCATAGGTGAAGTACTGAACCGACCTAAAGAAATGAACCCTGTAGTTTATGACATTATAAGTAAAGGCCTGAATTACAACGCAGTAGAAGCTTATAAAGCTGAATACTTACGTGCGGAGCTGACTCGTCACATCCAGCAAACATTGTCTGCCTTTGATGGGTTGATAGTGCCCACCTCACCAACAATCCATACGTTAGAAGAAATGAAACAGCAGCCAATACAATACAACTCGCAGTTTGGTACTTACACCAATTTCACTAATCTAGCAGATCTTTCAGCTCTAGCATTACCTGCACCTTTCCGAACCGATGGTTTACCAGCCGGTATCACAGTAATTGCACCAGCATGGCACGATCGAGCACTAGCTGAATTTGGCTTGCGCTGGCAGCAACAATTATTGTTACCACTCGGCGCCACAGGTCAATCACAACCAACTCAATGTCGTGTACTGCCTCCTTCAAAAAATCACGTCAGAGTTGCTGTCGTGGGGGCTCATCTCTCGGGGATGCCACTAAATTTCCAACTCACTACTCGCCAAGCTGTGCTGGTAGAAGAAACGGTAACATCTAACCATTATCGATTGTTTGCGTTGCTAGATAGCACAATAAAAAAACCCGGTCTTTTGCGCGATGAACAAGGATCAGCAATTAGCGTTGAGCTTTGGGATATTCCTCTTGCACGTTTTGGCGAATTTGTAGCTGAAATTCCAGCACCACTTGGCATAGGCTCATTAACGCTTGCAGATGGTCGTAGCGTTAAAGGCTTTATTTGTGAACCAGAGGCGCTGAAACATGCACTGGAAATCACTGAATTTGGCGGCTGGCGTAATTGGCTAGCAACACAACGGAGTAAATAATTATGTTTAGTACTGTTTTAATTGCCAATCGTGGCGAAATTGCCTGTCGTGCCATCCGTACCCTTAAACGCCTTGGTATAAAAAGTGTGGCGGTCTATTCCGATGTGGATCGTAATGCACAACATGTTAAAGAAGCTGACATAACGATCGCTTTAGGAGGAGACAAAGCAAGTGATAGCTATCTACGTATCGACAAAATTCTAACTGCCGCGAAACAAAGTGGTGCTGAAGCTATTTGGCCGGGTTATGGTTTTCTCTCCGAAAGTCTTCCGTTTGCCACGGCTTGTGAACAAGCTGGTATTGTATTTGTTGGTCCAACAGCACAGCAAATTGCCGAATTTGGCCTCAAACATCGTGCCCGTGATTTAGCTGCTAGCGCAGGTGTACCAATGACACCCGGAACCGCCTTGCTTAGCTGTATAGAAGAAGCCTTAGTTGCTGCTGAAGATATTGGTTATCCCGTAATGCTAAAAAGCACCGCAGGTGGTGGCGGTATTGGGCTAACTCGCTGTGCAGATGCTGATTCATTGGTTAATGCTTGGGAAAGTGTACGTCGCTTGGGAGAGCAATTCTTCAGTGATGCTGGTGTATTTATCGAACGTTGTATCGATCGTGCCCGCCATGTAGAAGTTCAAATTTTCGGTGATGGTCATGGCAAGGTTATCGCCTTAGGTGAGCGGGACTGTTCACTACAACGCCGCAATCAAAAAATAGTAGAAGAAACTCCGGCGCCTGATCTACCGCAAGCGACTCGTGAAGCACTACTGGCTTCGGCTGTGCGTCTCGGAGAACTGGTTAATTATCGTAGTGCGGGTACCGTGGAATATATCTACGACCGTGATAATGATGCCTTTTATTTTTTGGAAGTGAACACACGTTTGCAGGTCGAGCACCCCGTTACCGAGTTAGTCACGGGTCTTGACCTAGTAGAATGCATGCTAAAAGTAGCTGCTGGCGACAAACTAGATTGGGCATGTATGCAACAAGCACCCCAAGGTGTTTCGATTGAAGTGCGTCTGTATGCAGAAGATCCACTGAAAAACTTTCAACCCAGTCCCGGTATATTAACCGTAGTTAGCTTCCCAGAAAATGTGCGTGTGGATGGTTGGGTTAACACTGGCACTGAAGTCTCAACCTACTACGATCCTATGATTGCCAAGTTGATTGTTCATGCAAGTAGTCGTGATGTCGCGTTGATAAAATTAAAAGAAGCATTAGCGACTACACAATTGCATGGCATCGCCACTAATCTTGACTATTTACGCCAAATTGTTGCAACCGAATCTTTTACCACTGGTAAGGTATGGACGCGTTTTCTTGATAGTTTTATCCCTTCTGCAAGTATGATTGAAGTACTACAGCCAGGCACCTTCAGTAGTATTCAAGATTTTCCCGGTCGACTTGGATATTGGAATATTGGTGTTCCACCATCTGGTCCAATGGATGATTTTGCTTTTCGCCTTGCCAACCGTATCGTCGGTAACCATGAAAGCGCAGCTGGGCTGGAATTTACATTACAAGGGCCAATACTGCGTTTTCATAAGGATGCCGTGATTGCTTTGACCGGTGCTGATTGCCCTGCGGATCTCGATGGCATACCCGTTAGCTATTGGGTACCTACCACCGTGAAATCCGGTCAAATATTGAGTTTAGGTCGTGTACAAAGTGGTTGTCGCACTTACCTTGCCGTTCGTAATGGCCTTGATGTCCCTGAATATTTAGGTAGTCGCTCAACCTTCTCTCTTGGCCAATTTGGGGGACATGCTGGACGCATACTGAGAATAATGGATATGCTACCAATTTCGCAACCACAATTAGCTGCCTGCACAACACCAGCACCAATTAGCGAACCTCAAGCGATAGAATTAGCACTAATTCCGCATTATAGTCGCGAGTGGTACATTGGCGTACTCTACGGCCCCCATGGTGCACCTGATTTTTTTACACCAACTGCGATTGAGGAATTTTTTGCTAGCGACTGGCAAGTACATTACAACTCTAACCGGTTAGGTGTGCGATTGATTGGTCCGAAACCCACGTGGGCACGAGCAAACGGTGGTGAAGCCGGATTACACCCTTCAAATGTTCATGATTGTGAATATGCCATTGGAGCGATCAATTTTACGGGTGATTTCCCCGTAATTCTGACACACGATGGTCCTAGTTTGGGAGGCTTTGTTTGCCCAGTAACCATTGCTAAAGCTGAACTATGGAAGGTTGGGCAAGTCAAGCCTGGGGATAGCATTCGTTTTTATCCAATCAGCATAGAGCAAGCGGCCGAGCTTGAAAAAGCTCAGTTACACAGCATTGAAACTCTCCATACTGTACCCGTTACCTGTTTTGATGTGCCTTCACTCGCCGCTACTGAGATTGGTTCTGCCACTTTATTAGCCGCTTTACCTGCAACTAAAGAAACACCAACCGTAGTATATCGTCAGGCCGGTGATAAATATGTACTGATTGAATATGGGGATAATCAATTAGATTTGGCGTTACGTTTGCGTGTCCATTTATTAATGAATGTATTACGTGAACGTGTAGTTAGTGGTGTAGAAGAACTCTCCCCTGGAGTACGCTCACTACAAATTCGTTATAACAACCTGATTTTAAAGCAATCGCAATTAATAGCGTTACTGTTAGAGCTGGAAACTGGCTTGGGGAATGTTAATCAGTTAAAAGTACCATCTCGTATTGTTTGGTTGCCAATGGCATTTGAAGATAGTGCTACTCTCGATGCTGTAACACGTTACAAAGAAACCGTATGCACTAATGCTCCTTGGTTACCCAATAACGTTGATTTTATTCAGCGTATTAATGGATTATCCAGCCGTGAAGTCGTGCGCGATACCCTATTTGATGCCAGTTATCTGATCCTAGGCCTTGGCGATGTTTATCTTGGCGCACCCTGTGCCGTCCCCATTGACCCACGGCATCGTCTTTTAAGTTCCAAATACAGCCCTGCACGCACCTTTACTGCCGAAGGCACTGTCGGTATCGGCGGTATGTATATGTGTATATATGGAATGGATTCACCCGGCGGCTATCAGTTAGTTGGTCGAACGTTGCCAATCTGGAATAAATTTTTGAAAAACCCACAGTTTGAGGCTGGCCAGCCTTGGCTACTGCAATTCTTCGATCAAGTGCGTTTTTATCCGGTGAGTGAATCAGAATTGACGGTGTTACGTGAGGATTTCCGTGAAGGCCGTGCCCAAATTCGTATCGAAGAGACACAATTTGATTTTGCTGAACATCAACAGTTTTTGGCAGAACATGCAGATTCCATCGCTGAATTTCGCAACCGTCAGTCCAAAGCCTTTGAGCAAGAAGTCGCACTCTGGGAACAAGAAGAAGCAGAAACGGTAAACATCAACGAAATAATTCATTCGCCTAAAGATATCGATGAAAGTGCTCTACCTATTTGTGCAGACATGAACGGTAATGTTTGGAAAGTATTAGTTCAGCCTGCTGATGTTGTCACTACAGGTCAAACCCTGATTATCGTTGAAGCAATGAAGATGGAGTTATCCATTGTGGCACCACAAAGTGGCACAGTAAAGCGCATTGCCTGTCAGGCTGGCCGTTCGGTGAGTCCGGGTGATAATTTGCTGTGGCTGGAATAATAAGGAAGTTCCGTGATGACAAACATACAACGCAGCAAAGTTCGTCGAGAGGCTTTGTCGGAGAAAGTCTATCAAGCTCTGAAGAACGATATTTTCGAATTTCGTATGTTACCCGGCGATCATTTTAGCGAGAGCGAAATTGCTGAACGGATGGAAGTCAGTCGTACACCAGTACGTCAGGCACTATTCTGGTTAGAACGTGAAGGTTATGTCGAAGCTTGGTTTCGTAGTGGCTGGCAGGTAAAACCACTTAATTTCGAATATTTCGAAGAGCTATACGATTTACGTACTGTTCTGGAGTGTGAAGCTGTACGACGTCTAGGTTATCAACCTATACAGCATTGCCAAAACCTTTTAGCCGAACTGAGGTTGTTCTGGATCGATAACTTACCGATTCAAGATGGCAAGTTGGTATCACTGCAGGATGAAGCCTTCCATATTGCACTGGTCAAAACTCTGAATAACGAAGAAATGCTCCGGATTCATAACGAATTAACAGAAAAAATCCGCATTGTCAGACGCCTTGATTTTACTCGTGACGACAGGATAAATGCCACTTATCAAGAGCACTCTAAAATTTTACAGGCGATTTTTCAACAACAAACTGGACTGGCACAACATATTCTGACTGAGCATATCGCCGCGAGTAAAGCAGAGGTCAGAAAAATCACGTTACACATGTTACATCAAGCAAAGCTTCAAGTTACCCAATAACCACAGTTTACATATTAGGGAATTAAATGATGAAAAGACGTTCGTTGATTAAGGCCTTTGTCGTTTCTGCGACTATGAGCTTCATAGGTTTTACCTTTACTGTTCAGGCTGTTGATACCATTAAAGTGGGGATCCTTCATTCTCTGTCTGGCACTATGGCGATTTCAGAGACACCGTTAAAAGATGTAGCACTGATGACTATTGATGAAATTAACGCCAAAGGTGGTGTTCTGGGTAAAAAATTGGAGCCAGTCGTCGTTGACCCAGCATCTAATTGGCCGCTATTTACGGAGAAAGCTCGCCAGTTGCTGACTCAGGATAAAGTATCCGTTGTATTTGGTGCTTGGACATCAGTATCCCGTAAATCAGTATTGCCAGTATTTGAAGAACTAAATGGTCTTTTATTTTATCCAGTGCAATACGAAGGGGAAGAAATGTCACCCAATGTGTTCTATACCGGCGCAGCTCCTAACCAACAAGCAATTCCAGCGGTGCAATACCTGATAAGTGATGATGGTGGCGGTGCAAAACGTTTCTTCTTGCTGGGCACTGATTATGTTTATCCACGCACTACAAATAAAATCCTACGCGCTTTTCTACATTCAAAAGGGATAGAGGATAAAGATATTCAAGAAGTGTACACGCCTTTTGGTTATAGCGATTACCAAACAATCGTTTCCAATATTAAGAAATTTTCTGCTGGCGGTAAAACAGCAGTAATATCGACCATCAATGGTGATTCTAACGTGCCTTTCTATAAAGAGCTAACCAATCAAGGGATTAAAGCCACTGACATCCCAGTTATTGCTTTCTCAGTGGGCGAAGAAGAATTACGTGGCATTGATACGAAGCCATTAGCAGGTCAACTCGCGGCGTGGAACTACTTTGAATCCGTAGATAACCCAACCAATAAAAAATTTGTTGAGGATTATCGCGCTTATGCCAAAGCACATAATTTACCTAATGCAGGTACGGTAGTTACTAACGACCCGATGGAAGCAACTTATGTGGGCATCCATATGTGGGCTCAGGCAGTAGAGAAAGCTGGCACTACTGATGTAGATAAAGTACGAACTGCAATGGCTGGACAGACATTTTCAGCTCCAAGTGGCTTTACTCTCACCATGGATCCAACCAACCATCATCTGCACAAGCCCGTCATGATTGGTGAAGTGGAATCGGATGGCCAATTTAACGTAGTCTGGCAGACCGATAAACCAATACGTGCTCAACCATGGAGTCCGTATATCGAGGGTAATGATAAGAAGCCTGACTCCCCAATGAAAACCACTGACTAACCACCTCGACGGAGGTTACTTCAATCTCCGTTAATCTATTTTAAGCATCGGAGTCGCAAAATGACCTTACGAAACTTATTTCTCAGCTTGCTGCTGATGCTACCGCTGTTTGCTAATGCAGGGACAGCAGCTGAATTCACAGCAGCAAGCCGTCCCCAACAGGTTATATTACTCCAACAATGGGCGGCTGTACCTCAGGATAATCGCCTACCACTATTAGAAGCATTGAGTAATGAAACAGTGGTCATTGACCAAGATCATCAGCCTTTTAATCAACAGGGGGATAACTTTTACTCTCTCGATACGGCTAAAAAACCGAATGGTGAAACTAAAAAGCTGTTTATAAATAACCGACTGCGTGTGTTAATTGCCAGCGCTTTGGCTGCTCATCAATTAGTGAGTAATAATCCCACTATACGCTTACAAGCAGCACAGAAGTTACAACGTAACTCAACGATAGAGCAATTACCATTAATTGAACAACATCTTGCTGGTGAGCGCGATACTAAGGTGCATGCTATTTTGGCGATTACTGCTGCAAATCTACAACTGGCTAGCAGTGATGCTCAAATACGGCTCAAAGCGGTAAAACTTCTGGGAGAATCAAATGACCCTAATAGTCAGGTAAAGCTTCAACAGCTCACTCATATTGATAATGAGCCTGATGCACAAGTTCGTACTTCAGCGGCAAAAAGCCTGCAACAAATCGAACATCGCCTTCTATGGGGTGACCTACTCGGTCAGGCGTTTAGTGGTATATCATTGGGATCAATTCTGCTATTGGCAGCTTTGGGATTGGCGATTACTTACGGGTTACTTGGTGTAATTAATATGGCTCATGGTGAAATGCTTATGCTAGGTGCTTATGCAACTTGGTTGATTCAAAATTTGTTTCAGCAGTTTGCACCTCAATGGCTGGATTGGTATCCACTTATAGCATTACCTGTCGCTTTTCTAGTTGCAGCCATAATGGGCATGCTTTTAGAGCGTACCATAATCCGTCATTTGTATGGGCGGCCACTTGAAACATTACTTGCCACTTGGGGAATTAGTCTAATGCTAATTCAACTGATACGTATGCTATTTGGAGCTCAAAACCTAGAGGTATCTAATCCTAGCTGGCTTTCTGGTGGGCTGCAGGTATTACCAAACCTAGTTCTGCCTTATAACCGAATTGCAGTGATTTTATTTGTATTTGCCGTACTAGGCCTAACTTGGTTATTACTAAATAAAACCCGTATGGGGTTAAGCTTGCGTGCGGTAACACAAAACCGCGCCATGGCAGACTGCTGTGGCGTTCCTACTGGCCGTGTCGATATGCTGGCATTTGGCTTGGGTTCAGGTATTGCTGGCCTTGGTGGTGTGGCACTTTCACAACTAAGCAATGTTGGCCCTGAGTTGGGTCAAGGATATATTATCGACTCGTTCCTCGTTGTGGTATTAGGAGGTGTAGGCCAGTTGGCAGGTACTGTCGTTGCGGCCTTTAGCTTAGGGATCCTAAATAAAGTCCTTGAGCCACAAGTAGGCGCAGTTCTAGGCAAAATTCTAATTTTAGTCTTTATCGTGTTGTTTATTCAGAAACGACCACAAGGTTTATTTGCTCTCAAAGGGAGGATTATTGACTAATGAGCCAACCATTCACTTTAACTGTGGTTCGTAAAGTACCACGCCTAGCCCTCAGTCTTGGCATCATTATTACACTGCTATTATTGATTATGCCGTTCTTAGCTCTATTGCCCGCCAGTCATCCACTGGCTGTTTCAACCTACACACTGACCTTGGTCGGCAAGATCCTCTGCTATGCCATTGTTGCAGTAGCTCTTGATCTGGTGTGGGGATACGCGGGATTATTATCCTTAGGTCATGGTCTATTTTTTGCTCTCGGTGGTTACGCGATGGGGATGTATTTAATGCGCCAAGCTGCGGGAGATGGCCTTCCCTCATTTATGTCATTTCTATCATGGAATGAATTACCATGGTTTTGGACAGGAACTCAACACTTCGCTTGGGCGCTCTGTTTAATTGTTTTAGTTCCAGGATTGCTGGCATTGATCTTCGGTTTTTTTGCCTTTCGCTCAAAGATTAAAGGTGTCTACTTTTCAATAATGACGCAAGCACTTACCTATGCAGGCATGCTATTACTGTTTCGTAACGAAACTGGCTTTGGTGGCAATAATGGCTTTACAGGGTTCACCACCCTACTTGGCTTTAATATCACAGCCACTGGCACCCGTATCAGTCTTTTTGTCGCGACAGTATTACTCCTTTTGATTAGCCTAATAATTGGTTTTGCATTAGCGCGCAGTAAATTTGGTCGCGTGCTGACTGCCGTGCGCGATGCTGAAAACCGTCTGATGTTCTGTGGTTATGATCCTAAAGGTTTTAAATTATTTGTTTGGGTACTTTCTGCTGTGATGTGTGGATTAGCTGGAGCACTCTATGTTCCACAAGTCGGTATCATTAATCCCAGTGAAATGTCCCCGACTAACTCGATTGAAGCTGCGATTTGGGTGGCTATTGGTGGTCGTGGCACTTTGATTGGCCCGTTATTTGGCGCCGTGATTGTTAACGGCGCTAAAAGCTGGTTTACCGTTGCATTCCCTGAATATTGGCTATTTTTCCTTGGTTTAATGTTTATTTTAGTTACGTTATTTTTACCGCGTGGTGTTATTGGGTTAGTGCGTCGGAGGAGAGATGACTGATCAACTATTTACGAAGATCCAACTAGCAGATCGCTTTCGTGATCAAAATGACCCAGTGCTGTTGCTCAAAAATATCAATGTCTCTTTCGATGGCTTTCGCGCACTAACTGATCTGTCACTACAAATTGGGGTTGGTGAATTACGCTGTATTATTGGACCCAATGGCGCGGGTAAAACTACGCTGATGGATGTTATAACGGGTAAGACACAGCCAGATACTGGCAGAGTCATTTTCGATCAAGATATCGATTTAACCAGTCTATCGCCTGTCGAGATTGCACGAGCTGGGATTGGTCGTAAATTTCAAAAACCCACGGTATTTGAGGCATTAACGGTATTTGAAAATCTTGAGATTGCGTTAAAGGATGATAAATCGGTATGGGGTAGCCTACGAGCTAAGCTCAATAGTGAGCAACGGGATCATATTGATGAAACACTCCAATTGCTAAAGCTTGGTAACAAGCGGCAGCGTAAAGCAGGTTTGCTTTCTCACGGGCAAAAACAATTTCTTGAAATTGGTATGTTGCTAGTACAGAAGCCACATTTACTGTTGCTTGATGAGCCAGCGGCTGGCATGACTGATGCTGAAACTGAGTACACAGCGGAACTATTCCGTAATTTAGCGGGTAAACACTCATTAATGGTAGTGGAACACGATATGGGTTTTGTAGAAACCATTGCCGATCACGTAACCGTACTACATCAAGGGCAAGTGTTAGCTGAAGGTTCATTACGCCAAGTGCAAGCTGATGATCGCGTTATCGACGTATATTTGGGGCGCTAATATGTTACAAGTTTCTGAACTAAATCAATATTATGGCGGCAGTCATATTCTTCGTGGTTTATCGTTTGAAGTTAAAAAAGGCGAAATTACCTGCCTTCTAGGTCGAAATGGCGTGGGGAAAACAACGTTATTAAAATGTTTAATGGGTTTAATTCCAGCCAAATCAGGTGAGATACGCTGGCAGGATAAAATGATTAATAACCACAAACCGCATCAACGAGTTCAAGCCGGTATCGCTTATGTTCCTCAAGGACGAGAAATATTTCCTCGCCTAACCGTAGAAGAAAACTTACTGATTGGGCTTTCATGCTTTCCTAGCGCACAAGCGAAGGTCATACCAGAAGAAATTTATCAATTATTCCCTGTGTTGCTAGAAATGAAAATGCGTCGTGGAGGAGATCTATCCGGTGGGCAACAACAGCAATTAGCTATCGGACGTGCTCTTGCCTGTAAACCTCAGTTGCTTATTCTTGATGAACCCACCGAAGGGATCCAGCCATCAGTTATTAAAGAAATTGGTGTAGTTATACAACAACTGGCACAGCGTGGTGATATGGCCATTTTATTGGTTGAACAATTTTATGATTTCGCGGCTGAACTGGCAGACACTTATTTAGTAATGTCACGAGGTGAGATAATACAAAAAGGATTAGGAAAAAATATGGGTCATGAAGGTGTGCGAGGATTAGTTGCCATTTAAGTTATCTAGCGTAGATATAAGCCGCCACATTTGGCGGCTTAGCTTATTTTTCCATATAAACAGGTAGAAATTTAACGTTGTGCCAATATGATAAAATAAACATAAGTATTAATTATGTTGCTCTAATTTTGCATGCTGTTGCAGTTCAAAATCAATAAATGCAGTAATCATTGTGCGGTAAACCTGTTCAATAATGTCTTCTGATAGCCCATTTAGTTTAGCTTGCTCCCTTACCTTATCAATTACTTGCTGTACTCGTTCAGGAGCACGAACTGCTTCACTATCCTTTTTAAACTTAGCAGCAGCTTTTACACATTCACTGCGCTGTGCAATAAGCGAAACTAACTGTGCATCTAAACTATCAATTACCTGCCTAACTGCCTCAATATTATCGAATTTCATTAATTTACCTAAATAATCAGTTATGGAGAGATAGATAATAACTTACCATTCTACTATTCAACAAACATTAATAAAAAACCCTACTCTTACTTTAAATTATATAATTAATATTGATTCATTTAATGGCAATAAATTTATGTTTTCGATTATCTACTGCATTAGAGAAATAAAAATTTATTTTTCTTGAAATATCATATTAAAGTATACATAAGCTTAGCTATTACCACCTGATAGTTTTTACCATTTGTCTTAAGATCATAAGCTGATATAAACTCATCAATTCCTTTTATCCAGTAATATCAATGCGTTTGAAACTATTACGTTTTATAGGTAGAACTTTTTTGTTTATTATGAAATATTTCGTTGTATTCATTTTTATAATTCCTAAACTTATTTACGCTTCTAGTTACTCATTTTCATTAATGAATGAGAGTTTAGTCGTACAAGGTAACTATTATGTGGGACCTGTGTTTGGTAAATATGATTATCAATCTAATACTAATGTTACACTCGATAGTTATTATATTATGCGTACAGAAATAACGTATAATTCCTATAATGAAACTCTACTCTGGGCTAGAGGTCATGGTTATAACTTCAATGATGGTTGTAATGGTTCAATCTATGATGATTGCCGCTCCTCAGAAGCTGATAATAAAGAACATCCCATTACCAATATAGCATGGTTAGATACAATCATATTTGCTAATGCTCTTAGTGAGAAATTAGGATTATCCCCTGTATATATAACAGAGCAAAATACCGTTCTACGTGATACTTCTCAATATAAATTCATAGTCAACTATCATGCCAATGGTTATCGATTACCTACTATGATTGAGTGGATGGTTGCTGCAAGAGGCGGCAAACCAGCTTTAGAAGATGGAACTTATGGGAATTATTATTCAGGAAGTAATAATGTTAAAGAGGTAGCTTGGTTTCCTACACCAAATACTGACCAATTTGGTACTTCCCCTGTAGGTAAATTAAAAGCGAATGCTCTATGGCTCTATGATATGAGTGGTAATGTTTATGAATGGGTTTATGACAGTGAGACTACATTCAATAATGCAATGTATTATTTCTGTGGAGGTAGCTATTTGCAGCCGGGTATATTATCAAGTTGTGATGTTCACAGTGCAGGATTTGTTATGCCAGACATAGGTTTTAGATTAGTGAGGTCAGCAAAATGATAATATCAAAAAAGTTCCTTATTATAATTCTTTTTTCCTTAAGCTTTAATTTATATAGCAGTACACTAGTAAAATTAAAAGATGGCCATAATTATATAGACCTTAATGGAAATGGTACTAAAGACATTGTTTTTTTCGCTTCCTTTGATAATAACACTTCACATCCTAATCATACTGCGACTTTTTTTATGCGAAAGAACAATCGCTGGTCTATTATTCTGGTTCCTGATGATGATGGTTTTGTTTGGAGTGACTTTAGTTTATCAGCTTCAATGACTAAAATAGTTGATTTTGAATTACATCAATATAAAAATACTTACTTTATGATAAAAGGGATAAAATTTTCAGAACTATATAACAGATCTGATTTAACTGACTATACAAAAATTAAATTTACACGTTATAAAATAGTCAGTAATCATACGGATCCAGGTGTTCCAGAGCTGTACTGGCAGCCAACAGGTAGCTATCTTACAAATGAGAAATACCTGAATGTAGATGAAGCCTTTAAGCTTCTAGATATGAGTAAATTTAAATGAGAATTTTATTTATCATATTTATAATGCAGTTTACTACTCAAGCTTATAGTTACGATAATGCTGAATATCAAAAAAAGATCCAAGATTTTTACAATAAACAACCATTATGTCTTGGCCCAACGAAATGGCCTGTATCAGTCATTATTGGTAATGATCTTTGGCTTAATGCGAAAATGGAATCATTTGTTGAATCTGGGCTGGCATTTTCGCACTTAAAATCAGGGGAAAAAATATGGGAACTCAGTAGAAATGGTAAACATGAGTTCTCTAAAGGACTCGGATTTTGTTATGGTAAAATCAAGGTGAAATCGATAGAAAACATTTACACAAATAATCAGGGGATTACAATTGTCGAATTCAAATATTTAATTAACAATCTCCCCGCTTGGGCCAAAAATAAATCAATAAGATTTTCCAATACGGATTTAGATAATATAATTTCTGGAATTGACAATGTTCGTTATCAAGCTATTTTTAAATGGAGCAATCGTAGTGGGTTAACTCTTTATTCAGAGCCAGAGCAAGTTGATTTATTGTATTAATTAGAAATAATGGCAATAATCTCAATCTTTAATTACGATTCGTTATACCGAATCGTAATTAAAGATTGAGATTATTGTACGCCTATCTAGAAAACACTAATACTAGTGCGATATATTGCTCTTTGAATAATTGTTATCAGGGGATTTGGTTCCCAATCAAGTTCCCCCAACTCAATTTACTCGACGTTTAAAAACCATTCCTGTGTTTTAGTTTCTGCATCAAAAACTTGCCCTTGATAAGGTGTCAGTGGGTGTAACCCCTTTTGTTTCATCAACGGAATACTTTTTCGCACTGGCTCATTCCACGGATGAAACGCCATTGTATATGCCCCCCAATGCACGGGAACTACACGTCGAGGTTTTATATCTACAGCTGCCTGTACAGTCTTTTCAGGTAGCATGTGATCATCTGGCCAGCGCCGGTCATATTGGCCATTTTCAATAAAAGCAATACTAATGTTAGGGAATCGTTGAGCAATTTCAGTAAAATGCGGACCATATGCGCTATCACCACTATAATAAATAGTTTCATCGTCCTGCTGAACAATATAGCCACCCCAAAAACTTTTATTACTGTCACTTAGACTGCGACCTGAATTATGCAATGCAGGTACTAATGTATAGTGGATACCTGCATATTCAATTGTTTGCCACCAATCTAGCTCATTAATATTGGCTTGATCAATACCAAAAGGCTTAAGATATTCTCCCATTCCCAAAGGTACAATAAATTGCACTTTTGTCTTCGCCATTTCCTGCAAAGTCTCACTTTCAAAGTGGTCATAATGATTATGAGATATTAGAACAACATCTGTTTGAGGCCATTCAGAAAGTGGTGCTGCGGGTTTCTGAAATCGGCGCATATTAATAACTAATGGTGATACTGATGAACCTAGAACAGGATCTGTCACTATGGTTTGTTTGCCAATACGCATTAATAAAGTGGAATGACCCAACCAAATAAACCGACTGATACCATCGTCACTTAAAAATAATGACCAATCCGGCTTTTCCATCTGAAATGTTGCTTTGGGTGCATATTGGCTTTCTCCACCCAACATTTTGAATAATCCAGATATACCATCAGTTATGGTTACACTGCGTAGTTCTTGTGGGTTAATAAATCTTTTTTTTATATTATCGTAATTGGCACTTTCAGGATAATTCGGATAGTCGCGCGAAAACACTTTGTAACCTACTATAATAGCCACAAGAATGGACAGAATTAGAACGATTGTCATTTTTTTATTTAATATCATCTGGATTGTTGATGTTATGTGCAACGGGGTAGACTTGATATTCTTCCGTTACAATGAATTGTTGTAAGGTTATAAATTAATGAAGTACCCATATAGCAACTAAAATAACCATATCTGAATATGCCTTCACTGTTTTTTTTGTCAAGAAAACCTATGCGTTAATAAAAAAAGTCACCTAACTATCGCATTATTTGTGACATTTTCTCCTGTCTACTGCAAATTAGTTCATCATAAAAAGATATCTCATATGCATCATGATAGCTCTTGTTATATATCGATAAAATCCATTTATGACTCGTTGAGTTATTTACTGAGACTAATTTCATAACCACCCGGTAAATTATAACCATACTAACAATATTACATAAGTATTATTAATGCTAAATGTGTTGCTCAAAAATAAAACGAATCTTTGGTTCCATTAGTAACGACATGTTATTAATGGAGTTTATTGCGATTATTCCTATCCAAATCTCTTTTCATTTCTTCATACTATCGATGAAAATTAATAATCACAAATATGTTGGCTAATAAATGAACCATTTTATAGTTAAAGAATTTTATGATTATTGCATTCCCTGCGGTCTGATAAATAAATAGGTTGTCAATGAAAGAACAAGCAAAAAATATTTTTTCTAAAACATTTGGTGGTTTAAAACTAAATTATTACTTACGTCATCTATTATTTGGTGCTGCTATTTCAGCAGTTCCATTTATGATCGGTTTTAGCAATACAGAAGGAAGTTCATTTAGCCTTTTTTTTATTGCGACAATAAATGCCCTGCTTTATCCATATTCACGATTTGTTTATGAGCAAATTATTGGTTATGTGATGGGTGATAACGTATTTATTGTTAATGCAATCTTACTGTTAGCGACTAAAGTTATCACCATGATAATTTGCTGGGGATTTTCAATATTCATAGCCCCTATCGGTTTGTTGTATTTATTTTATTACCATACCAAACAAGAAAAATTGTTATCCAAATGATGAATAAATAGAAATTTTAGTTATCTAATGGCTGCACTCAATAGCAGTCATTTTTGTATATATGATTCAATAAATTCCTGTTATTTATTCATGATAATGAAACTGCATAAAGATAACGACTGTGGGTATTGCAATGAAATCAGGATTAATCATTAATATATTTGTCCACCAGCATAATGCTCGATAACAGCGATATTGACCCCATGTTATTGAATGTTGAAGCCTTCTACCTACTTAAATTTAAAACAACTTATACGATGTTTTTTGAGCGAGCAATAACAGACACGTTGTATTATAAGCGAAGGAAATTCGAGGCTCGTGGATAAACATTGATTTATTTAGCTTACATTATTCCAATGTATAGACATTTATCATCCATTATAGAACGACTGAAACGAACACTAAGGATAGCTCACCAAATAAATGAACTCGATTGGCTGCTAGCATGAGCCTAACTCAGCATTTCATTGCCTCTCATTCTTCTTTCTTGTAATCTTCACATGTTTTTAATGCCAATGCAGGATGGACCATGACAGCACACGTTTCTAAAGACCCTTTACATGGTGTAACACTTGAGATGCAGGTCAATGCTCTCGTTGCCCATTACGGTTGGGTTGAACTTAGTAATATTATTAAAATCAATTGTTTTAAAAGTGACCCTAGTGTCAAATCGAGTTTAAAATTTCTTCGCAGAACTCCTTGGGCTCGCGCAGAGGTTGAAGCACTATATCTTGATTCTCTTGATGATATGATTACAGAAGAACCAACCTCTAAAAGCGTTAATCCTTGGGGTGAGCAAACGGAATAGGTGTATTGTTTTTCTCTACTAACAATAATATCTTAACCACCAACTTCTCAATATGAGCCAACCATACTGAATTTATAGTATTCATAAAAGATTGGTGGTTAAGGGACACGACAGAACTCATGATGTAAACAATATTATAAAATTAACTCTTTCAACCATGCCTCTACATTCTGAGTTTGAATATTATTTTGCACATTATAAGTTTGTGATATAGGCCACCAAACCCCATTTTCCTTAGCAAAAGCCACTCGATAACGAAGCATTTGATCATCTGGTTTATCATTAAGTTCTTTTTGCAAATACGCTAAGGTAAATGCCTTTCGGATAAAAGGCTTCCCTATGATTTTTTCAACAACATCTGCTAGTGCACGATAAGAGAGTGTCTCTCCTGCAATAAATACAACTTCATTCACAATACGTGGCTGATGAAGATAAATATCTGTCGTTAGGCGGCCAATATCAATAGGTGAAGTCACGGTAACCTGAGTACCCCATCCCCCCAGAGCATTAATCGTATTTTCAGATAAATTAACAACATCAAATGCAGGTTCAAAAAGAAAGCTAGTAAACATCCCTGTGGAAACAATAACCCATTCGGTTGAGGTTTGATTCCGCAAAACTTCTCGTACATCATATTGTTCATCCCATACGGGTTGACCACTACCTTTACCAATAGCATCGTAATCAACTCCAAATTGCCACGGGAAATAACGCTGAACGTTTGCTTTTAGCACGGCATGTGTGATTTTTAGCTGTGTACCTGAACCTGCAATAAAGCCCATACAATTAATCACTGTATGAAAAGGTTTAAAAATAGGCGTTAAGTTATCAATACCTTTTGTTGCAATATCTACAGCGATGAATGTTACCCCCATAGCTGCATATTTACGATGGCGGTCGGAAATCACATTTCCTTGTTTATCAAGGGATGTGGGTGAAACAACAACAGTTACCGTTCCATTTCTCTTAGTCACTTCAGGTACAAGTGAATCCAATACTGCTGAACCTAATTGTCCTGCTCCAAGCACTAATATCTTTTCATTTAAATTAATATTATTTATATTCACTTCAAGTATCCTTATCCACTTACACATGAAATATCTAACTTGCGATGAATATTACTACTGCCATTATGTTTTAATAAGTATCTGAACCTGGGTTAGACTGTTCGCAAAAATGGAACAATAAAATATTAATTTATTAGGACGTCAAATGGATAAACTAGAGTCGATGAAGCTGTATGTCTATGTCGTCGAAACTCAAGGTTTCGCCAAAGCAGCTGAAGTTTTGGGATTACCGCGTTCAACAGTATCTAGAGTCATAAAAGAGTTAGAAACATATCTTGGTTTACAATTACTACAACGCACAACAAGGAAATTGAGCGTAACAGCTGAAGGTCAAAGTTATTACGAAAGCTGTAAGAAAATACTCAACGATATCTCTGCTATTGAATCTTCTTTTTCAGGCAGAAGCGCTTTACCAAAAGGCAGATTAAAAATTGGTATGCCACAGTCGCTTGCCAGACATTGCTTTATGCCTCATATAAAAGAATTTCTTCGTTGCTATCCTGAGCTAGAATTAATGCTATGTTCAAGTGATAACATCGTGGATTTAATACAAGAAGGGTTCGACTGTGTTATCAGAGCCGGTGTAATAGAAGATTCAACAACACTGGTTGCGCGCCCTCTTGTCAAATTTAAATGGTCAGTTTTTGCTTCTCAAGATTATATTAATAAACATGGTAAACCAGATAATCTTGAAGAACTAATCAATCACTATGCAGTTGGTTATCTCAATCATCGAACAGGCCGTACGACAGAGTGGTTTTTTACTCAAGATGACGTTGAACTTGCAATTCGTATGAAAGAGTTATTAGTTGTAGATGATACAGATGCTTATATTCAGGCTGGAATTCAAGGAATTGGTTTAATTCGTATCGCTAGTTATCTTGCGGCTTCTTACCTTGATAATGGCCAATTAATCCCTTGTCTGGGCGGCTATTCTTTTGATCTGCCATTATCTTTGGTATACCCACAAAGCCAACATTTACGCCCTGCTATTAGAGCATTTCATGACTGGAGTACATCAATTTTACAATCTTATAAATAATATTGTCGATTATTTCATTATATAGATTCGATGAAACTTAAACTCACAATTTAGTATTTCATTATTCGCCATAGCAGTAACTAATTGGCTGCACAGATAAGCTTTATTGTAAACTCGCAAACAAACGACGGATATGTGATCAAATGTTTTTTCGTGTATACTAAAATTATAGATTGTCCAACTTTGCGAGGGCATATCATGAATACTAGAATAACGCCACCAAGGGGTAATCGGTCAATGCCTTATGTAATACCAGACACAGATGCGGATTTTAACACAAAGCTAAAAGTGCCTGAAAAAAATATCGATTATACCAAGGTTTTTTTGGAATCCGGCGTCAAAGATTTTACATTGCCTGGTTATATTACTCCTCACGGCTACAGGCTTGTAAAATCCTCAAAAAGTGACCAGTATAGACTGGTTGCTGAAGGTGATGAGCCTGAAACAGCCTATCTGGTTGAACTATGTTTCCGTACTGATATTGTTTATGGAAAAAAAACATGTACTCAGATTAAAGTTTGGAGAACTATTTCAGCCAAACATCGTGATGCTGTAAAAGAGCTACCACGTACTTTTTTCGCAAACCTACTTAATGACCATAGTATTGTTGTGTCTGATGAAGAACAAACAGGTGATGGAAAACGTTTTTGGGAAGGAATGATTGACTGGGCAATGAGTGCTGGTTACTACGTTTACGTTTCTGACGGAACACTAGAAGAGAGACCTTTAACCACTGTAAATACAATGTCTGATTTTTATAATACGTGGGATAAATTCTGTTGGGGAAATGACCGTGATGTTCACACTCATAGACTCGCTGTAATTAGCAAAATTAAATTATCTCAATAGGTGACTATATAAATAGCCCCCCTCACCTAATTGAATACACTGAAGACCTTTTATACTTCTATTGGGATAAGTTTTGATGTCGAAATAGTCGAATCCTTTTCAATAAAACTGACTATAACTTCATTTATTAAGCATGTAGCGAGTTAACCGCCACTTTACTTATGAAATTTATTATATAAATCTTTTATATCTTCAGGCTGCATATCCAAGCTCAATTCTAACGCTACTTTGATATCTTCAAAGGGTCGTTTTCGCCAATGTCACCAATGTTACTCTAAACAAGTCAGAACGACGTAAATTGACACGTCGAGGGGCTATTTGAATAAATCAACAATTTTATGATACTCATCTTCTATAGAGACGGTGTAATTCTTGGTGAGTATAATATTTACGTCCAGCACCAATAACTAAAGGTAATAATATGACCAATCCCATTTTTCGCGAAGTCAGCAAAACTGACCTAGAACGCTGTTATACCATTGAAAGTGAAGCTTATGAAGGCGATGAAGCAGCGACGCGGGAAAAAATTGCTATACGTATTCAGCAGTATCCCGAAGGATTTGTCTGCGCTGAGCTCAACGGTCAAGTTATCGGCTTTATCAACTCAGGATGTGCCTGGGAAGTTGTCATGTCAGATGAAGAGTTCAAGGAGCTGATCGGGCATGACGGCGCAGCACCCAACGTCGTGATTATGTCAGTCGTACTTGATCCAGCCTATCAGTGTAAAGGCTACGCTAGCCTTATGATGCGTGAGTTCGTTAATATGATGAAAGAGAAAGGGAAGAAATCCATTCATCTCATGTGTAAAACCCATCACATCGAGCTGTATAAAAAATTTGGCTACAGCTATATCAAACCTTCAGGGTCAGAGCACGGTGGTATGGCATGGCACGAAATGATTATGACTTTGTAATAGAAACAGATAACTCACTTAACGCAGCATTTTTGCCTATTTCCATTTAATCTCCAATAAGGCCAACATTATCGATGTAAGATGCTGGCCTTATACGCAAAATATAAATAAAAATGATTAGAATTGAGTGGTTAATCCTACGACAAAAGTCCGTCCGCGACCTGATTTCTCCTCAGCATCACCGGACATTGCTGGACTGTATGATTCATTAGTCAGATTCTCTATATTAAAGAATGTAGAAGCGTGTTTGTTGATTTTGTAAGAACCGTAGACGCTGTATAAACGGTAGCTCTCTTTACGCTCGGTTTTACCAAATCCACTTGCCTGCGTATTCCCACTGACATAATCCATCGCGGTACCAAGGGTTAGATCCTCATCGAACAGTCGGACACCTATATCAATAGTTGCTGTATCATCTGGTAAAAAGCTGATATCACCTACACCGATACCCGTTCCCCAACCCACAGGCTGATCATTTTTAGCATGAGTATAGGCTAGGTTGATATATGCGACGCGAGCATCATAAGTTCCTTGTATCTCCGTACCTCTTGAGTTAGTCGTACCCGGCGAGTTCACCCAGAGCAGTTTTTTATATTGTTCGCCCGGAACCGCTACGCTCGCGTTATAAATAAAGTCTTTAATGTCATAATTGTAGTAGTTAACCTTTAAACGCAAAACATCGTTACTAAAGAACAAATCGTTTTTTAATACGTTAGTACCTAATTCCCAACCTTTACTTGTTTCTGGTTTTAGATCTAAGTTAGCGTATTGACCACCACCGGTTCCTGCACCAATCGGCGCTAACGCCCAAAGAGCTTCACGAGCAGAAGGTGGACGCGAAGTTTGGCCATAGCTTACATAAGGTTGTAACCAATCTACAGGGTTCGCCGCTAAAGTGACCTTGGGGTTAACCGCTTGGCTTCTGTTTGATACATCAACATCGCCGCCTGTCGGTGGACAGAATCCAATACCTGGCTCACAAGGGCCACGATGTCCCGAAAGTTTCCAATAGTCATAGTTA
The DNA here is from genome assembly GCF_000314855.2 of Providencia burhodogranariea DSM 19968. GTDB lineage: Bacteria > Pseudomonadota > Gammaproteobacteria > Enterobacterales > Enterobacteriaceae > Providencia > Providencia burhodogranariea. The sequence continues at coordinate 1,304,843 of NZ_KB233222.1, forward strand.
ACTGCGCCAGTCAGATCAAACATGCCCAAACCAACGGTCAGATCAGTAAAGGCACGTGCTTTATCCATTTTTCCCGGAGGGTTAGCACCACGATATTCATTCACTGCATAGTGGTCATGAGAATAAGCACCACCATAATTCCATGTGAACCAATAGGTATTATCGAAACTAAAGCGACTAGTATTCGCTAAATCAAAACCAATGGTAGTCGCTTCGGTTTCTCGCTTAGTATAAGAACCGCCAATCGTCGGGTCATACGACATTTTTGATACGTTATAGTAACTATTGAATTTAAAATCAACGAGATCATTATCTGGGGTAAAGGCATAGTTAAAGGTATAGGTAGAGTTTTTCATTTCCCAATAATAACCAGAAGTTAAGAAGCCATTGTTATACCAACGAGCTCCTAGCTTAAAATCATTAGCATCATCAGCTTTTACATGGAATTTGAGTAAACCAGATTTTGGTGAATTACTGGCATTAGGTACGTTCATTTCACCATCTTTGCCACCACGTCTATAGTTATGATAATTACTATAACTAAATCCACCCACAACATCCGCTTCTGCACCGCTATCTAACTGCGTTTTCGCACCACCGGATAACATGCCAGAGAAGCCTGAACCGTTATTACCATATTTAGTTAAGGTTCTAATACCTGCATTTTGCCCTGATAAAACCACATCATCAAAATCTAAGGTATGGAAGTTAACCGCACCAGCCAATGCTCCCATTCCGGCCGCACCATTGATACTGCCGCGCTCAACACTTACACCACTGAGTAAATTGGGGTCAACATAAATCAATTCCCCTCCCGTAGATGCATGCCCTGCTGAGTTACGAAAGGTTTGTGGTACGCCATCGATCATTGTATTAACACGACCGTCTGCTTCAAAACCGCGGATATTTACTTCTATTCCCGGCTGGCTTGAGCTCACTCGCGTAAAAGTACCCGGAATTGCACGCAGTACCGAATTAATGTCACCATTACGTTTTTCCTGTATATCTTTGCCACTCACATAACTAACGGCTGCTGGCGTGCTATAAATACTATTTTGAGTTTCATTATTTTCGCTTTCACTACCGCCACCCTCAGTAGAAACTTTCAGAGGGTTAAATTGTACTGCATCGTTATTTTGTGTGTTGTTAGCTGTTTGTGTAGTGTTAATCGTTGCAGCCCATGAAGGAACGGAAAATGAGCACAATAGCAGGCACGCATTTAACGGTGTAAGGCGGAAATTTTTGTTAGTCATTTAATCCAACACCCCAATAAATAAAGGAAAAACCAATCTAATTTATAAGCGGCTGGATATTAGCATGCCAATAACTAAATGATAAGCATTACCATATAGTATTAATTATCATTACTAAACGTGTGTATTTGTAAAAAAAACTGATGGAATGAGTGATGGATGCAAACTTATGTCAATATTGTTTATTTTCCAATCTAAATAAATAGCACTTTTTGCTAATTATTTTCAGTTTAAAACTACATTATTTATGTTAAGGGACATATGAATGAACCCATAGTACGCTTTATAAGGGCAATGACAGAGATTGCCCAAAAAAATTTAAGCTAGCCATTTCTTAAATAATAAGCTGGCATTTACACCGCCAAATCCGAATCCATTTGATAGTGCATAACTTAATGGTAATTGTTGTACATTAAGTCCAATAAGATTAATGCCCTCAGCATTCTCATCGGGATTATGCAAATTTAATGTTGGTGGAACCATTTGATCTCTTAATGCCAAAAGTGTAAATATCGCTTCAATTCCACCAGCTGCCCCCAATAAGTGCCCTGTGGCTGATTTTGTTGACGATACTGCAACGGAATTGTCATCAAATATCGTTTTAATTGCAGCTAACTCCCCTTTATCACCGACCGGTGTTGAAGTTGCATGAGCATTAATATGCTGAATATCGGTCGGTTTTATTCCTGCTTGGTTGATTGCGGTCATCATGGCTCTTGCTGCACCATTACCATCTTCTGGCCCAGCTGTTAGATGCCAAGCATCAGCGGAAGTACCATAACCAACAAGCTCACAGCCGTTAAGTGAATGCTTGGCGAAATGCATTTAATGCTATAATCGGATCGCTTGAAGCCCATCCCTCCATTGCAACTACGCCATCATAATTGATCTCTTTTAATGTTCGAGCAATCGCAGGATAATTAATTTCTCCACTACCTGGCTCTTTACGACCCGGTACATCTGCAACTTGTATTTCACCAATATATTGATGACTACGTCGTATCAACTCAATTAAATTCCCTTCACCAATTTGTGCATGATATAGGTCTAGATTCATTTTCAATCCAGCACTGTTAACGGCTCTCACTAACGCTAATGTATCTTCAGCTTTCGCAAAAGGAGTGCCAGGATGATCAATTTGTGTATTCAAGTTTTCCAACGTAAACACTTTTTTCGATTGTTCACCCAATTTAGCAAGCTTTACTAATGTTTCCTGAGCCTTCAACCACATCTCACCTGTCACATGCTCGATAGGATCAACGGGTAATCCGGTATTACTCAATCCGGTACCGTGTAAATTTAATGATGGGCACTCCAAGCGCTTCGCAATATCTATTGATAATGAGGCACTATTTAGTAGCTTTTCTATTGCAACATCGTCAATTAAGTTGCCGGAAATATACCCCGTCATAGACGTAAATTTTGCACCGGTATCAATTAATTCATCGATGTTCTTTTGTGTCCAATCCCATATTTCAACACCGAATCCCATTCGATGGAGACGTTTAACACGCTCAATAAATGGAAGATCCAAGAAAAGCATTTATGCACAAACTGAGAGTGAATATTTAGCCATAGTGATATCCTTTACCTGCATTTTTACCCCAATTGATTTGTTGTATTTTTCGTTTACTCATTAATCTTAGTGCAAAATCCAGAGGATTTATTTTATCTGATAGGTCTGATGAGTTTGAATTTAGTTCAGTTCCCTATTAACTGCAGAACATAATCCCTTCCACACTCGATGCCTTACATAAGATAAAAATCGAATTGTGGTATGTTTAAGTAATAATCTAAGGGATATACGTTCAACTACATTGCCAGTGCAATTATTATGTATCTATTTGATAATAAATAATTTAATTCAGGGATGCCTCTAAATTAAATTTAGAGGATACCTTGGTGTTATTGCATATTTTAACAGCAGGAATTAAAAATAAACGTAATAATCTAGGAGACAGATATTTCCCATTTGATATCTGTAAATTATCGCTGAAGTAGCCTGTAAATTACAGGCCACTTCATTATTCATATTATTTTTCTTTTTTCGTCATTACCATTGCTAGAGTTAATAATAAAACCAAAAAGACAGATAATCCTAATAACAATGAATAGAATCCATTCCATTGATATTTTTCAATTACAATTGATAATGGATATCCAGCAATAGAGGCGCCGATATAAGCAAATAAGCTAACAAAACCAGTCGATGCGCCAGCGGCATTCTTATGCGAATTTTCTGCTGCCGCCATTGCAATTAAGAATTGTGGACCAAAAATAAAGAAACCCGTCATAAAAAATAAAAATGAAAATACATAGGTATTGTCAACTGGAACTGCCCACAAGCAGAATGAAGATACAATAATACCCAGTGCATAGATAACGTTCATCTGAGCACGATTACCTTTAAATATTAAATCTGAACCCCAACCAGCAACAATGGCACCAAAAAAACCGCCAATTTCAAACATCATTACAACGGCGTTAGCAGAAAGTAAATTAAAACTATGCGCTTCAATAAGATATAAGTTAGCCCAATCGTTGATACCTGTTCTTACAATATAAATAACCGCATATGAAATCGCTAAGACCCATAATATTTTATTTTTAAAAATATATTGATTAAGTATTTCACGTAATGCTAAACCAGCCCCCTTTTCTTCGTATTTTATTTCCTCTAAATCATTACGCCATTCACCTACCGTTGGTAAGCCCATTGTACGAGGCCTATCCCGAAGAAAAATACACAAGCCAATACCGATAATAATTGCGATAATGCCTGGAATAATCATTCCATATCGCCAACCTAGTGCTAATGCAATACTACCAGATAATATTGGTATAATTGCACCACCGATATTATGTGAAGTATTCCAAATTGCCCACCATAATCCACGCTCATTACGTGAGTACCACGTGTTTAGTATTTTTGCACAAGGAGGCCAGCCCCAACCTTGAAAAAATGCGTTTACCATCCATAAAAAAATGAACATCGTGACTGAAGAGCTTAGGCCAAATAAAATATTGACAATACCAGTAGCAATTAACCCTAATCCCATAAAATAACGCGGATTAGACCGATCACCTACAATTCCAGATATAAATTTTGATGCACCATAAGTTAAATAAAACGCTGTGCCTACCATTCCAATATCGCCTTTTGTTATCCCAAGATCGGCCAACATCTCAGGCATCACAAAATTAAAACTTTTACGCGTAAAATAAAAAATCGCATATCCGATATAACTAACAATCATTAAATGTATGCGCCAGTATTTATATTTAGAATTAATTTCAGATTTTGACATTGTAATTTGAATGTCAGGTTCTTCTTTAAATATCGACATTTTTAGCCTCCCTATAACCTTGAGCCATCAAGCTATAACATTTAATTAACACTGGCAACTCTGATTATATGATGTTTAGTGATAAATCACTTTATTAATTCCATTGTTCAATAGTTAAGTTATTACTCGAATCTATTTGCTTATATAAAAACCGTAAAAACACAAAAAGACATCGTCATAATATTAATAAATATAAACCATTAATGTTCATGAAAAACAAACACCCAGCCTAATTTTATAAAAATAACCATAAGATAAAATAAAAACAAAAAAACCATGAAAAACCATGAAAAACAGAAAAATACCAGCATAATCATTAAGAGCTATAATCAAAAACATATTACTGATAAATCAATATATATAATTAATGTTAGTAATTGCTTAGTAATTAACATTAAAAACAAATAATTAATAATTTATTATATTTAATTTTAAATCAAAATTTCACCGTTAGTTTTTCACCATCGTATTTAATTATACTTTAGAACGGTGGCATAGCTTTGTCCCTAATGGTGTAAGGGCAATCGGATGATTGATTAATATCGAGTACTGAAGCATTAAATTAATCAATGGTGTCTTTTGAACGTATCTATAATTTCATCAACTAATAGATTAGCGATCAGGTTCTCTTTTTGGAATTCACTTCTAACAACGGCGATATCCAGAACAGGTAAATCTGGCAGAATGTCACTCACGGGTAAAATTAGATGAGCAGGAGCACAGCATCGAGTCAGCACTGAAATAGCAAGGCCACTCTCAGCCACCGCTATCTGCCCTGCGATATAAGGACTGTTATAGATAACTCGATAACCATCAGGCATGGTATTCAGGATATGAGTAATTTTTTTTCTTGCCTCACTGCCAAATTCATACATTGCTACAGGCAAAGGACCACCATCTAAAATTAATGCGGCTGCTGTTCCCGCCCAAATCAGTGGCTCACTGATCAAGAATATTCCGCGTGAGTGATCATCCCTCGTTATTATGGCTACATCGAGTTCTCCACTCTCAATTTTAGGGATCAATTGTGAAGATGGCTCACATATCAGTGAGATTTCAATTTTCGGGTAACGCTGGCTAAATGCGCGAAGTATCGAAGATAAATAATAAGACGCATAATCATCGGGAATGCCTAAACTCACTTTTCCACGCTGTTCATTACCTGAGACATGATGTATCGCTTGAGCATGAATTTTCAAAATAGTATCTGCATATCTGATTAGCTCATGGCCAGCGGAGGTTAACTGAATATTTTTAGTCTCACGATTAAACACTCGCGTTCCCAAAACATCTTCAATTTTTTTGATGTGCATGCTGATTGCCGATTGAGAACGATTCAGATGTAATGATGATGCTGTCATTGAGCCCGTATGAGCAACTGACAAGAATGTTCTCAACCATTGAATTTCAAGATCCTGCTTACTCATAATCTTACCTATTTGAAAATCGAATGATTTCATCCTGAATTATGCGCTTTTACAATAACATTCTCAACGTTACAATTTTTGGCTGGAGGAATATATGTTTACAATTCAATTTCGCTCTTCAGCTGGCGTACAAATTTGTACCATGCTATTTGGTTTATCTGCTGTATTAGCCAAAGACTTGTCATTTCCGGTAACCGGAATTGTCACTGGTCGTGCATTATGGGCATCAATTACATTATTCATTATTGTTTTAATCCTGCGTAGCTCTCAATGGAACCAACTTGCATGGCGCGATTGGTTTCATTTGTCAGTTAATGGTGTTTTACTCGCTGGACATTGGGTTTGCTTTTTTATTGGCGTTGAAAAAGGTGGAGTAGCGATTGGCACGCTTGGATTTGCCTGCTTTCCTGTATTTGTCACCTTATTAGGAAAGTTGTTATTTGGGGCGCCTATTTCAAGCCGTTCCGTGATTGCGATGCTATTAGTTGTCATTGGTTTATTTGTGATATCCCCAACAGCACTGTTTTCCCAAGAAGATGGTACCGCACTCCTCTGGGCTTTAGCTGCGGGTTTATCCTATGCGATCATTATTCTTTATAATAGCTATGCAAAAACCGCCGCTTTATCTATTCAATCTTCACTTATACAGTGTTTGGCTTGCGCATTAGTGACATTGCCTTGGGGTTATCAAGCTATTATCGACTCATTCAATGAAAGCTTTTGGCATTTAATGTTTATTGGTGTGATGTGTACAGGATTGGCTTACAGCCTACTTACCTTTGCATTAAGACACATTAACCCCAATAAAGCGGCTATTATTATTTCACTAGAACCTGTCTGGGCGATTCTTTTTGCAACACTGTGGTTTAGCACCTTACCAAGTATACAAACATTGATAGGTGGTGGATTGATCGTTACAGCTGTAGCACTTAGCGCAATAGAAAAATGAACGATAGTGGGAAACCAGACCCCACAGTTGTATTACGGTTTGATATTGATATATTAAATCATGTGGTTATGCAACATAGTGAGTTAACAGCAATTGCAACAAAACCTTTCGGAGGAAGTGAAGACGCAACCATCCTTGCAAAACGCGTACAACGTCATGGTGGTAAATCACTTTATTTTGTCGTGGGTGCCGATAGAACCGCAGGACACCATCAAGCTAAATTTGATTTTGATGAGAAAGAGATGTTAACTGCCTATAATTTATATACTGGATGCCTATCTTCATTGTTATAAATTATTTTAATTTACCTCGGTTGCACTGTCAGTCAGCCTCAAAGTACGTTCTAGCTGACTGACAAGCTTTGATTCTACTCTTTCACCAAGTTAAGAAACTCGTTTAATTTCAGTGAGTAGTTCATCAATACTATGAATCTGATTTGCACTTAAAATTAATTGACGGCCTAGGCGAATTGCATGACGAGCGCATTCATGGCGAGTGTCTTCATCTGCAATATTTTCTAAATCAAGAACATGTGATAATCCTACTGTACGACGAATTAATTCTGTACCACAAAAACCTATGCTATCGGTCAGTACTTTTTGTAAAAATGTTTCAACATAGCCACTGAATGATAATGCGATATCGCGTGTTTTAGTTTTAGCTAATTGCGTAAATAACGTTGAAAAATGGAACCATAAATCGCGAATATCATTTAAACGCTGTTCTTGCGCTTTCGCAGCTTCACGAGCAGATAATAGGCCAGTGACACCACAATAATTAAGTAATAAATTTCCGATCGCCGTACCAATATCGAAACCGATTGGCCCAAAATAGCCAAATTCTGCATCAATAACTTTCAAGCTATCATCCGCGACGAAAATTGATCCGCTGTGAATGTCACCATGTAATAAAGCTTCTGCATGAGAATAAAAACGGTGTTTAAGTGTAGCAACAGCAATTTTTAACTCATGGTCATTTCTTAATTTATCAACATCATTTTCTAATGCAGCTGGATAATTATTACGCTCATGGACAATATACGGATCATTGAAAAACAAGTCCTCCGTAATTTCACACATTTCTGGGTTAATAAATTGAGCCACCAGCGCTTTCTTCTTATGCGGTGCTAAATAAAAATCAGAAGTATGAAAAAGGGTTTCCGCTAAATAGCTTCCAAGCTGCTGTGATGCGTGTGAGTAATATTTTCCTTGAATCAAATCATTACGCCATATTTGATGTGAGGAGAGATCTTCCATCACCATTACAGCCAATTCTGCATCATAATGATGAATTTTAACTGTATGTTGTGGGCAATGCTTATAGTGCTCAATCAGTGTTTGCGCTTCTAAGCGTGCACGATCTAATGTTAATGGCCATGATTCACCAACACAACGAACGTACGGTAGTGCTTGTTTTACAATAATACGGCTATTATTTTGTGCATCACGGATTTTAAACACTAAATTTAGGTTGCCGTCGCCAATTTCGTCAGCAGAGACTAATACTGAAGGATCTTCCAGCCCACCATGTTTTTTAGCGTAAGCAATCGCGTCATTTGCTGTGAATGTTTGGTAGTGCGACATAGATATTAATCCCCTGCTCATGTATTTAACGTATTATTTAAACTTATGTCATATTAGCCCAAGTATCCGTAAAGATGTTTAGACGTCTATAATGATTCTGTGTATATTGGCATAACTTCACCAAATAAAGCAATATGGATTTAACAATTATGCAATCATTTCAAACCACAAGCTTAAAAATAGAAAATAATCAATTGTGGATACTCGATCAGCAAGCACTCCCACAAAAACAAATTTGGCTACCCGCAAATACGGTTGAACAACTTGTTGACCATATTTGTACATTACGAGTTCGTGGCGCACCTTTGATTGGTTTGTCCGCGAGTTTGCTTTTAGCACTATTAGCCGAAGAAGGCGTTTCTCAGCCTGATTTATTGACGGCATTAGAACAACTGCGTGCATCGCGTCCAACTGCTGTTAACTTAATGAATAATTTAGATTTCATGAAAAAAGTACTGCAGCAAAATAATTTTGTACCTGCCCTGTCAGATGCAGCATTATATCTGGTAGAAGAAGACAAAAATTTGTGTGAAGCCATTGCTGTGGCTGGGAATACCCTGATAAAACCAAACAGTCGGATTCTGACTCACTGCAATACTGGTGGATTAGCAACTGCTGGGATCGGTACTGCTTTGGGGGTTATTCGCCGTGGTTTTGAAAGTGGGAAAATTGACCATGTTTGGGTTGATGAAACCCGTCCTTTATTACAGGGAGGACGTTTAACTGCTTGGGAGTTAGGTGAATTAAATATTCCATATCAATTAATTTGTGACTCCATGGCTGCAAGTTTAATGTCCAAAGGCCTTGTCGATGCCGTTTGGGTCGGTGCAGACCGAATTGCAGCCAATGGCGACGTCGCGAATAAAATTGGAACGTATAGCTTAGCAGTCCTTGCGCATTATCATCAGATCCCTTTTTATATTGCCGCACCGAAAACAACATTAGATGCCAATTGTCTTAATGGCAATTTAATTCCGATTGAACAACGTGCTGCAAGCGAAGTAACGGGAGTTTCTGGACAATTCGGCACTGTTAATTGGGCACCAGAAAATGCAAAAGTTTATAATCCTGCATTCGATGTTACTCCAGCAGCATTAATTAGCGCTTGGGTGTTAGATAGTGGCATTATTACGCCAGAGCAGGTTCAGAACGGAATATTTAACGCAGCGTAATAGTAGTTTCTCTCTCAATATGTCCATTCTCTATTGAGAGAGAACTTATTTATATCCGTTAGTCTAAACGCGGATAATTTTCAGCGATATTATCGCCAGTAAATTGTGCAATCCAACCTTCAGGATTATCAAAAATACGGATCGCAGTAAAATGCGGTTGTGACCCCATATCAAACCAGTGTGGAGTGCCTTCAGGAACAGAGATTAAATCATTTTTCTCACACAATACTTGATATACTTTATCTCCTATATGCAGGCAAAATAGCCCCGCGCCCTCAACAAAAAACCGAACTTCATCCTCACCATGAATATGTTCTGATAGAAATTTAGTTCTTAATACCTCTTTTTGCGGGTTATCAGCTCGCATACTAATAACATCCCAACTTTGATAGCCTTTTTCAGCAACAAGTTTATCAATTGCATGCTGGTATGCATTAATTACCAATTCAGGTGTTGGATCAATCCCTAAATCACGATCAGCGTTCCAGCGCTCAAAACGGACTCCTTTAGCATTGAGTTGTTCACGAATTTTATCCGCATCATCACTGAACCAAAGCGGTTGTGTTGATTCATTTTCCGAGTAAATAGTCAGTGCGCTCATTAAGCAATGTCCTCCAATTTAATTTCATCAAATAAATGAACCTGATGATGGGTACTAATTGTGTCTGCATCGTCACGGATCAACTGAATTGTGTGCCAACCTGCGGCTTTTGCTGCATCAAGCTCATGGTATATATCCGATAAAAATAATAATTCATTTGCAGGAATACCAATATTATCAGCGATATTACGGTAAGATTGTTCTTCTCTTTTTGCACCAACACGAGTGTCAAAGTATCCAGTAAATAACGGCGTTAAATTCCCTTCATCGCTATAACCAAATAATAATTTTTGGGCGTCGACTGAGCCAGATGAGTAAACATAAAGATCAATGTTTTGTGTTTTCCAGTTTAAAAAAGTTGGTAAAACATCTTCATATAAATGCCCGGTAAAATCGCCCTTTACATACCCCTCACGCCAAATAATTCCTTGAAGCGTTTTTAATGAAGTAGACTTTTTATCTTCATCCATAAAACGTAATAACGTTTCAATCAATTGCTCGGTGCTAGCATTTGGCTGTGCAATTTCTGCTCTTAGTTCAACAAGTGCTTCGTTTACTGATTTTTCATCTTGATATTGAGCAATAAAATCAGCTAAGCGTTCGCGTGCATAAGGAAATAAGATATTATGGACAAAACGAATATCAGTTGTCGTTCCTTCAATGTCAGTCACAATAGCGCGGATCATAGTCTCTCCAGCAGGCGGCGCTGCATTTCACACTCAAGTAAAAATTCTAGCCCTTCTAAATGACGAGCGGCTTCTTGGATCGTGTTACCCCAACAGGTTAACCCGTGCCCTCTTAATAAAAAACCATAACGTAAAGGGTTTTGTACCGCATACTCTTCAATACGTTTTGCTAATGCATCAATATCTTGGTCATTATCAAAAATAGGAATGACCACTTCATCTAAATGGCTGACTTGCCCACTTAACGATTTCTGCATCTCATAACCAGTAAGCACTAATTTGTCAGTACTAATGACTCTTGATAAAATCGTCGCATTCGCTGTGTGAACGTGTAAGACTGAAGATACTTGCGGAAACAAACGATAAACAAGCGTATGTAAACCCGTTTCTGCCGATGGTTTACGGCCTGATGGCACATGATTTGTTTTGATATCGACTTGTAAAAAGTCCTCTGCGGTTAGGCTTCCTTTATCTTTTCCAGATTCACTTAGCCAGCACCATGTTTCATCCTCGCGTACTGACATATTACCACCAGTAGCTGGTGCCCAGCCCTTACCCCCTATCCAATGACACGTTTGCGCCAAGGTCTTGAGCTGTTGATGTTCTATCATGGTGTTCCCTTAAAGTTTTTTCTTTTTTAGTTATATTCTATTGGTAAATACACAGCCAAAAAATCGACGTCTAGACATCTAAACATCCTTATGGTCAGATACTAACATCATGAATTATTTGCAGCAATATAAAAATGAACGTGAATACTACCCTTCTATCAAATAAGAAATATACATTTTAATCACGTTAAAATAACTTCAACTCATTGATATTAACATTGATTTCAAAACCAATCATTTAACATGAATTTATTTCATCATTGAAGAGAATAGTTTTAATGGATTATTTTTATCTTTATGTTATACCTAGCCATCTGGACGGCTAATCAAAGAAAATTCACAATGATTAAAAAAACACCGTTTGAGAAAAGTAAAAACGAATCAATATATTAGAGGTTTTTGTAACATGACAGTAAATCGACTCGATATGCACAATATCAGCTTAGCCTTTTCAGGATTTCAGGCATTATCTGATGTCGATTTTACGCTTTACGGTGGTTCTGTGCATGCATTAACAGGTGCAAATGGCGCAGGAAAATCGACATTGATGGCCGTATTGTGTGGAACGCACAATCATTATGATGGCGAAATAACCATTAATAATGAAGAAACTTCAATTCGGATCCCACTTGACGCTAAAAAAGCAGGTATACATCTGGTACAGCAAGAAGTGGACGTTGCTCTTATACCGGGGTTAAGCATCGCTGAAAATATCATGCTTGATAAGTTATCAGAGCCGGGTCATTGCTATCGTTGGAAAGAGATTTATCAACAAGCCCGTACCGCACTTGCTCAATTAGATGTGAGTTTCGATTTAAAGCGCTCAATTGATAGCTGCACATTAGCAGAAAAACAACAGATATTACTTGCCCGTGCTCTTTCTCATCATTGCAGATTTTTAATCCTTGATGAGCCGACCGCGCCTCTTGATCAACATGAAAGTGAACGTTTATTTACGGTAGTCAGACGCTTACAGAAGCAAGGTATTGGTATTGTTTTTATCTCTCATCGCATTCATGAATTGAAAGCAATTTGCGATACCTTAACGGTGCTAAGAGATGGCAAATTAATCGAATCAGGATCAATGACAGAGCTTAGTGGCGAAGAGATTGTGGAAAAGATGCTCGGCCATGAGCTTAGTGATATCTATCCCCCTCGACGTGCTGCTCAAAGTGATGAGATTCTTTTAAGTATCAATGGATTGCACGATGACAATTTGCTACATGACATCTCGCTTAAACTGCATAAAGGTGAAATTTTAGGGATCGCTGGATTAGCGGGAGCGGGTAAAACAGAGCTATGTAAAGCCCTATTTGGCGCAACTAAATGTCGGGTCGAAAAAGGAACCTTAAACAATCAAGCTTGGAAACCACGCGACCCAGCGGACTCAGTGGTTCGTGGATTGGCATTAGTACCCGAAGAACGCCGTAAAGAAGGTATTTTTATTGATGAATCTATCAATATGAATTTAGCCGTCTGTGCAGATAACAGCTTGTCACGCTGGGGATTTTTTAAGCATCGCCAAGCTTGGCAATGGGCACAAAAAATGATCACACGCGTTGGAGTGCGTACCGCTGGACCTGCTCAAATACTGCGTCGGTTATCAGGGGGAAACCAACAAAAAGTGGCGATTGGTAAATGGTTACAGGGTCACGCAAATGTGATGATTTTTGATGAACCAACCAAGGGAGTAGATGTAAAAGCAAAAACAGATTTATTCCAACTTATAGATGGTCTAGCCAGAGAGGGAAAAGGCATTATTTATGCATCCGGTGAATTTTCAGAACTGGTTGGACTATGTGATCGTATTTGTGTGTTATGGGATGGACGTATCGTGGCAGAAATCAACGGTGAGGATGCCCGCGAAGAGTCATTACTTTATTATTCAACGGGAGGAACGGCAGCGTGAGCAAAGCCCTTTCAGTAAACGCGACGATGTCTTATCGTCAGCGAATTTTTGATTTTCTTTATAAATGGGGCATGTTACTCACGGTTGTTGCATTAATCGCAATTTTTGGTGTGGTGTCAGATAACTTTTTAGATCCATTTAACATTATTAACATATTACGTTCTATCGCGATTGTAACGGTGATTGCGATTGGCGTTTCGATTTCACTCACTGTAGGTGGTTTTGATCTTTCGGTTGGAGCGACTGCCTCTTTGGCAAATGCACTCGTTATTTCGATGTTTGTTTGGCATGGATTAGATACCACACAGGCTATTTTACTGACATTAGCGTTGTGCTCACTAGTTGGATTATTTAACGCATTTCTTATCGTCGTACTAAAAATTCCCGACATGTTGGCCACACTTGGCAGCATGTTTGTGATCCAAGGTGTTGCGATGACCTATAGTGGTGGCGGTTCTATTACCGAAAATATGATGTTGCCCGATGGTGACATGGCTGAAGGGACGATTCCGGCAACTTTCAGCTTACTAGGACAAGTACCAACCATCGTTATCATTATGATTGTTGTCACTATCATTGCTCAGGTTGGCTTGTCATTAACCAAACATGGTCGCCGTATGTACGCGATAGGTGGTAACCATGAAGCCGCACGTTTATCTGGGATCAGAACTACGCGTTATAAAGTTATTGCCTACGTAATTGCATCACTACTAGCTGGGTTAGGCGGTATTTTATTAGCATCGAGAATTGGTTCCTCACAAGTCAATGCTGGTGGTGGTTACCTGATGGATGCTGTTGCAGCTGCATGGATCGGTTTTTCACTCGCCGGTTCAGGAAAACCAAATGCATTAGGCACTCTAGTTGGCGCGATCCTATTAGGCGTATTACAAAATGGGCTTGTCATGATTTCAGTTCCGTATTACGCCATGGATATTATTAAAGGATTGGTACTCGCTGCGGCGCTTGCCATTACCTATATACAAAAACGTTAAATAAACAGGAATAACAATGAAAAAAATTACGCTATCACTACTTTTATTAGGGTTGTTTAGCGCCCTAACGAGTCATGCAGCGACTCAAACTGATATTCCTGCCGCTATTGCGAATCATGATGGACAAGTTCGTGTGGCTATTATTCGTAACTTAGGTTCCGATGACAACACCACGCAATTTGTTTCCGGTGCAATTCAAGAAGGTAAAAAGCTGGGATTTAGAGTCAATACCTTCTTAAGTAATGGTGATGATGCGAAATTCCAAGATTTCGTCAACCAAGCTATCAGCCAAAAATATGACGGTATTATTCTCTCTCAAGGTCGTGACCCTTACTCAACGGCTCTCGTAAAAAAAGCACGTGATGCAGGTATTGCCGTTTCGGTATTTGATACTGCCATCAATGGTGATATTCCTGGTGTAACAGTCACACAGCAAGATGATGCTTCACTGACTAATCTTTCTTTTGGTGAATTGGTTAAAGATTTTAATGGCAATGCGAAGATTGTAAAGTTATGGGTTGCAGGCTTCCCACCAATGGATCGTCGACAAGAAGCATATCAAGAAATTTTAAAAGCAAACCCGGGTATCAAAGAATTAGAATCAATTGGCGCAGTTTCTTCTGATGTCCAAGGTGATACAGCCAATAAAGTTGGTGCAATACTGGCGAAATATCCAAAAGGTGAAATCGATGCTATTTGGGGAACATGGGACGCTTTCAGCCAAGGAGCTTATAAAGCGCTAAAAGAAAATGGTCGTACTGAAATTAAACTCTACAGTATTGATATTTCTAACCAAGACCTACAATTAATGCGTGAAGCGGGTAGCCCTTGGAAAGTCAGCGTTGCTGTTGATCCTAAAACCATTGGTGCAGTCAATCTACGCTTAATTGCACATAAAATTGCCGGCGAACCGACACCTGCAACTTATGATTTTAAGGCAGCGTCAATCCCACAAGCACTATTAGTGGCGCAACCAGGCGCAGTTAATGTGTCATCACTAAGTAAAATCATTCCAGGTTGGGGACAATCTAATGATTTTGTTGCACCATGGTTTGCAACATTAGAAGCTAAAAACAAATAAGGAAGTCACGAGATGGCAATTGAGCTACCTAAACCTGATTATAGCCGCAACATGCGGCTAATAGGTCATAGTGATCAGGGTGGTCGACCTGATGGTGTACAAGTCATGGTGCATCGTGGGTTTGCCTATATCGGCCATATGGTGTCGCAAGGCTTTTCAATTGTTGATGTACGAGACCCAAAAAATCCACGTGCTGCGGGGTATATCCCCGCACCTCCTGGAACATGGAATGTGCATTTACAGGCGCATGATGATTTATTACTTGTTATTAATGCGCGCGACCTATTCGCTGACACACGCTTTGCTGATGAAAAAGTTTATTACACCCGTTCTGTTGGTGATACGGTTAGCGATGTTCAAGATAGAGGTTGGAGTGCGGGACTGCGTATTTTTGACATTTCTACGCCGGATAAACCAAAAGAAATCAGCTTCTTGCCTGTCAATGGTATTGGTATTCACCGCATCTGGTATGTGGGTGGTCGTTGGGCTTATGTATCCGCATTGATTGATGGCTTTACTGATTATATTCTGCTAACAATTGATCTCGTTGATCCACGTAAACCTGAAATTTTAGGCCGCTGGTGGTTGCCGGGTATGAATAAATTCGCAGGTGAAACGCCTGATTGGCCAGAAGGGAAACGCTATGCATTACACCACGCGATTATTAGTGGTGACACTGCTTATGCGAGCTGGCGTGACGGTGGACTTACTCTTTTAGATATAAAAAATAGAGCGCAGCCAGAACTTATCAGCCACCGTAACTGGAGTCCACCTTTTGGGGGCGGCACCCATACTGCATTGCCATTGCCAGATAGAGACTTGCTAGTGGTGTTGGATGAGGCGGTTCTTGATAACCAAGAAGATGGTGAAAAACTAATATGGATATTTGATATTCGTGATCCTGCAAACCCAATCAGTATTTCCACTTTCCCGCAGCCAAACGAAGTAGATTATGTCGCTAAAGGTGCACATTTTGGCCCGCATAACTTACATGAAAACCGTCCCAGTAGCTTTATTAGCTCCACATTGATTTTTGCAACATATCAAAATGCTGGCGTACGTGCCTATGATATATCCAATCCTTATCAACCCATTGAAACTGGAGCATTAGTTCCTGCTTCACCGACAAAAATGATGGATACTCGCCCAAATAGACCGCAAGTCATCCAATCATGTGATGTTTTTGTTGATTCTCAAGGTATTATTTATAGCACCGATTACAATGGTGGTTTGTCAATAATTGAGTATTTAGCCTAGTATTGATTGACCTCTACGGTTTATTTTTATTGTTATCATTGATTGAGATTAAAATGGCAGCAATACAATAAGCTGACGTACTTCGGTGATTAAAAGCATGACAACAAACCCAACCTACGAATAAAAAACATCCTTCTGACTAGATTAAAAATTGAGCTCTTAATTTAAGAGCTCAATTTTAACATTAATTTTCATACGCCCTACCGCCTCTATGTTCTGTTCGCTAACTCCTCATTTTATTTATACTAACTCTCATTTTCAGTCAATATTTACTACTCGATTCATAATATTTATCATCATAATTTATTATGTATTTAATTTAAAAAACCAACAGTTAAGTTGGCTTTTTAAATAAACTAGAGTCTATTATCTAATTGTTCAGGAATTTATAAATATCCTGATTATTAGAATAAATAACACCCGTACTTAAAATATCGACTACCTGTAAAGCTTCAGTAAGTTTAGCTTCATTAATTTGATGAGCATTTGCTATTGTTAAAAAATGCTCGACAAGTGAAGTATTATGTCTGAATTTAGCTATACCAATTAATGCTAATATTTTTATTTCTTTATCCACAAACTTTGATTCCAACTGTTGATTGATAAAGTCGCGTGTCTTTATTGAAGTATAAGCTTTTAATCGGCCATTGATATTATAATTTAACTGCAATTCAGATGTTAATTGTAAAAGTTGTTCACCTGCAATATTAATAACACCAGTCAAATAAGATATTTCAGCAATTTCATCAAAAGATGCACCATCATCTTGCGCGGCTTTTGCATGATGTAATAAGCAATGCTTACAATTTGTCGCTTGTGCGATCGCAACGGCAATAAGATGTTTGTCTTTACTAGATATATCCCCGTCATTCCAACTATTAGTCGATAACGTTCTAAAATTATTAGTTTGATATTGAGTTTTATCTAACGCGGCTACATTCTTAACTGTATTAACCATGGGTGTAACACCTTCTGTAATTATAAAGTGACAGCTTTATGCTGAGTTAAGTCTTCCGTTTTATCCTTAGTATTTTTAGATATAGGGTCATTCGCTTTATAAGCTGCGACTAAACTAATTAAGCATAGAACTGATATGTACAATGCTACTAAATAAGGACTTTGGTCATTATATTTTAACAATGCGATAGCGATAAATGGTGTTAACCCACCAGATAGTAATGTACCGACTTGATAACCAACAGAAACCCCACTATAGCGAACTTCAACAGGGAATTGCTCTGCAAACCAAGCAGCACCAATACTGTAAATTGCCGCATCAAATATTGCTAAAAATATAGCCATTACTAAGGGCAGAAAAATTAAGTTTCCATTATCTAAAAAGTAAAAAAATGGCCAAACAAACAACCCAATACTGATTAATGAAAAATACGCTTGTTTTTTACGGCCAATTCTATCCGATAATAATGCCCAGAAAGGCGTAGTAATTACAGATGCAGCTGATGCGACAATTATAGAGGTTAAAACAATGCTTGTATCTAACGCTTTAATTTTTAAATAACTCAAAATGAACGTTGTCAATATTGCATACATGGCTGGCTGAGCAATTCTTAAGCCTATCGTGACCAATACCGCTTTTTTATGGTGTTTCATCAACTCGATAATCGGGTATTTTTTAATCTTACCTGCTCTTTTTGATTCTAAAAACTCCTCTGATTCGCTAGTTTTTAAGCGAATTATTAAGCCAACTATGACTAATGTGATGCTTATAAAGAATGGAATTCGCCATCCCCAAACCATAAAATCATCTTCAGACATACTTGATTTCACAACAAGAAATGCAGCCGAAGCAAGTAGCATACCAGTAGCGGAACCAATTTGTGTAAATGAACCAATGAAGCCTCTACGTTGTGGTTTTGTATGCTCTACAGCAAGTAATGCGGCACCACCCCATTCTGCACCACTCGCTAACCCTTGTAATAAGCGAATAATAACCAACAACACAATCGCATAAATACCTATTGCATCAAAACTTGGTATTAAGCCTGTAATAAATGTAGAGACGCCCATTAATAGTAATGAATAAACTAAAACCTTTTTCCTACCTATTTTATCCCCAACATGACCTGCAATAAAACCGCCTAATGGTCTAGCAAAAAAGCCAACACCATAAGCAGCGAATGAAGATAATAAAGCAACTGTTGGATCCGTACTTTTAGAGAAAAAAAGAGTTGAAAAAATAAGCGCAGAAGCAGTGCTGTAAATATAAAAATCGTACCATTCTATAGCTGTTCCTATAAACGATGCTAGTGCATATTTCTTTTCTTTTTTGCTAATTTTATAATCGTTATCTATAGCTGTCATTATGTAATAACCCTGTGTTGAATAAGTTATCACATCCTATAGCTAAAAATTATTCTGTTTAAATATCCATTTCATCTATTTTATTACGATTAATTACATAATAATTATTTGGATTAAGCACATGAGAATATAACTTAAACTAGACTTAAATTAGATTATTTTGATGCGGAAGACATTTAAGTTTAATCACGTATAACTCAAATGGGAATGAAGGTAATTAATTATGAATAAATTTTAATACTCCCAAATAGGTAATATTAATCGATGTGAATTTCATTATTGATAAAAAGGTACATTCATTTAAAATACACGCAGTACATTAAGTTCTAAAAAGAATAATTATAAGATTTAGATAGTTAGATTTAATAATTTTTATTTGAGATTAAAAAGCCTACAATTCAACATCTATCTGATTGGATTGCGACAACTAACCACGTTATCACTTTTAAAATTTTTGGACTCAATATGCCCACCATATATCTCGATTTTAATGCAAGCACACCGATTCATCCTTTAGTGCAAAAAAATATTCAATCACTTTTAGATTGCGTTTACGGCAATCCATCAAGCAACCATTGGGCGAGCAAAAATGCTAAATCCTACTTAAACAAAGCAAGAAAGCACATCGCAGCTTTAATTGGTGCTGAACCAGATGAAATCATTTTTACCAGTGGCGGAACAGAATCAAATAACTTAGCATTAAAAGGTCGTTTTTTTTCTTTATACAATAATGTAGCTCAACAACATATTATTACCCAAGTTACTGAGCACCCTTCTATTCTCCATCCTTTGGCTTTTCTTGAACGTTTAGGTGCAAAAATCACTTATCTCCCTGTAGATAGCACTGGCCGCGTCAATCCTGAAGATGTCAATAACGCAATCATTTCTGAAACAACGCTGATTAGCATCATGCATGCAAATAATGAAACAGGCACCCTTCAACCTATTGAAGAAATCGGATTAATCGCCAAGCAGCACAACATTTGTTTTCATACTGATGCAGCTCAATCGATTGGAAAAATACCGGTTGATGTAAATAAAATGAATGTCGACTTATTAAGCATTGCAGGTCACAAGTTATATGCCCCTAAAGGTGTTGGTGCTCTCTATATTCGTCGAGGTACAGCTTTAGAACCTGTTAATCATGGTGCAGGACATGAGCAAGGCATACGAGCTGGTACAGAAAGTATTTTACTTGCTACCGCTTTAGGTACTGCCTGTGAGCTAGCTAAAAAAGAGCTTTATAATCATAACATTCGCTCTTTAAGAGATTATTTTTGGCTGCAATTAAATGATACTTTTGGCGATAATGTTGTACTAAACGGACATGAAATTGAACGTTTACCAAATACTTTAAATATCAGTTTTTTGAATCATATTGGAGCTAATGTATTGGCTGGGCTAGATGGTATTGCAGCATCAACAGGTTCTGCTTGTCATGAAGGGCAAACAACAATTTCCCCTGTTTTAGCTGCCATGGGTATTGACTCAAAAATCGGAATGGGTGCAATCCGTTTTAGCCTAGGGTACGGGATCGAAAAGTCAGATATAGATCAAGTTGTGAATCAATTAAGATGCACTATTTCTGATAGCCCCACTGTTTAGCTGAGAACTCAGTGATACAAAAAAATATTATGCACCAGCAGGTGTTGCTTTTAGCCTGCTCTCAAGCGCTATTTTAAATTATTTCAGTAATGGTAATGACCGTTTGTGTGATTGCAGCTTTAATTGGTCCATTATTAGCTCATTATGGTGGTACGTTATTTTAAACTGACTATTTAGGGCCATTCTTGCTTTTTTCAGTTATCTCATTTATTGCTACTGGGTACTGTCTCAGCTTAAAATTGCACCACTTATTCGCCAAAAGAAAAAGCAAAAGGCACAGGCAATAAATGATATGAGTATATTCGTTGTTAGCCTTACCTGTTCATTAGCTTCGGGCGGCTTATTGAATTATCTTGGATGGACGGCATTAAATCTAGCATTAATACCTTGGTTACTTCTCTCTGTTCTATCAATACGTTAGTTGATAGTTAAGCAAAGAAAAATCAACATGTTAAATATTAGTGATTAAAATCATGACCACTTAATATAGCAAAACCAAAAACATCTCATTAGCTGAGTGATTTTGGCGCTAAATGCAGAGAATATCCGGTCAATTTAAATAATCAGTATTACTAAAATCCATCACCACGTGCCATCTAACCAACATAAGCGTATAATAGTTATTATTGTTACCTGAATTGATATCACAATTTTTATTATGGAATTAAGCCCTTCACCTCAAAATATCCGACAGATACTCTCTGAAGCAACGCCATTAATCGATGTCCGAGCTCCTATTGAATTTTCTCAAGGAGCAATGCCCGCAGCTTATAATATTCCCTTGATGAATGACAATGAACGCACTGCTGTTGGGATATGCTATAAACAGCAAGGTTCACAAAAGGCTGTTGAATTGGGTCATCAATTAGTCGATGGTGAAATTCGAGCAGAAAGACTGGCATCTTGGCGTGAAGCTTGTGCTCATTTTCCTGGAGGCTATATCTGTTGTGCTCGTGGGGGTATGCGCTCTCACATCGTACAAAAATGGCTTCACGAAGTTGGCGTTGATTACCCTTTAATCGTCGGTGGTTATAAGGCATTACGACAAACTGTCATTGAATCGACAAAAGAACTAGTACAGCGCCCTATGATCCTTATTGGTGGATGCACAGGGAGTGGCAAAACGACTATGGTGCGCGCGTTATCTGATGGAATAGATCTAGAAGGAATAGCGCATCATAGAGGCTCTTCTTTTGGGAGTACCTTGCAAGCTCAACCTTCTCAAGCAACATTCGAAAACTATCTTGCAGTGGAAATGCTTAAAAAAGAGCAGCAGCATACCCGCTGGGTTCTTGAGGATGAAGGTCGTGCAATTGGTTCAAATGGCCTCCCCGACTCCTTACGTACACAAATGGCGCAAGCATTATTGGTTGTTGTTGAAGACCCATTTGAACGCCGATTAGAACGACTGAAGGAAGAATATTTTGACCGCATGACGCATGATTTCTTAACCGTTTATGGTGAAGAACAAGGTTGGCAACGCTATAGCGAATATTTACATCATGGCTTATCTGCAATTCGTCGTCGGTTAGGATCACAACGTGCTACTGAACTAGCAGAATTACTGAATATTGCATTAGCAACCCAAAAAACCAGCGGTTCTACAGACGCCCACTTTACTTGGCTGTGCCCATTGCTAAATGAATATTATGACCCAATGTATAATTATCAACTGAATCAGAAGCAAAATAGGATTGCCTACCGTGGTAATTATGAAGATGTCATGCAATGGCTAATGAATAAATAATGTTAGCCATTAACGTGATTTTCTCGGGGTACCCAGTTTTCATTTTTCATCAAAAGGTACTCCTACTAATATCGATAATAACTAATTCTTTTAGGGCACTTAACCGTATATTCTCTATGTAGATTAGTATCGTCTTAATATAACCAACGTACTGTACTGTTCATAATGTAATATCTTGGGTATGTTTTAAGAAAAAATAATTTGCATTTTTCTATATGGAGACTGTCTTCGATAACTAATAAGGAAATAGTTTTATACAACTAGAAATAAATTGAAAAACTTTGCCATATAAAACATGGTCATTAAAATTTACATTTTTGAGTATAACTACCTAAGAATGGTGAAATGTTTTCCATTGTTGTTTTTACTTGCAAGATATAAAAAAGCTATTAATTGAAACGAAAAATCAATTCACATCAAATACTATTATTATCAATAATAAGTAACCATTAATGCTATTTACACTTTAATGTTAGAATGAATCTGCTGATATGATAATTGCGACCTTTGTTAACTCGCATTACGCGTTGCCTTCAATTAGAATTATTAATTAAATATACGCTAGCATTTATCTTAATTTACCTTATAATAATTAAACCTCATTGGTTCTTCTTTCTTTCATCATTAGGTTGAACCATAAAAAAGGCGAGATATTTATCTCGCCTTTTTTTATTTATGATTTTATGTTTATGTCTCATTAGTTTCTTAAACATAAAGCCACCCGCGATGCGGGTGGCTTTGAGTCTTCAATCTATAAAAACTAGAATTGATAGATTAGTCCCAGACCAACAACGTTATCTGTATTAATACCAGCACTTTCAGTGAATTCATTATTTTTCAGAAGATTAATTTTATAATCTACAACTGCACTCATATTTTTGTTGAAGTAATAATAAGAACCTAAAGAAACATATTTAACGAGATCTTCGTTACCATATCCACCACGTAAATCTTTCCCTTTAGACTGAATATAAGCAACAGATGGTTTTAAACCAAAATCAAACAGATATTGACCAACTAACTCCACGTTTTGAGTTTTGTTAGCAATTGTATGATCTTCACCAAAGTGAGTTGTGTTCAGTGTTTCACCATACATAGCTGCTAAATAAAGATTATTAGCATCGAATTTACCACCAACGTTCCATGCTTGAGCACGCTTACCAGTTGCATTTAGTGATGAATCTTCTTTTTGAGCTGAAGTACGAGTAGAGTTAGAGTAACCACCACCTAATGTCACACCCCAACCTAAGTCATAAGCAGTTGAGAAACCGTAACCATCTCCGTTATTTTTATAAACATCAGATGAGCCTGATTTATTGGTTTCAGTGTTTTTGCCTTGATATTGCAGTGCGAAGCTAAGTCCATCAACATAACCGAAAAGATCATTGTTACGGTATGTTAACAAGTTACGGTTACGTTCTGTCATATAAGTGTCAGTTTGTGCCATTGTGTCGGCACCCCACAGTGGCAGGACGTCAGTCCATACGTTTGTGTCGTAAATAACACCATAGTTGCGACCGTAGTCAATTGAACCAAAATCAGCAAACTTCAAACCAGCGTATGCTAAACGGTTTTTATTATCATTTTCCTTTTCCGTTTTGTTTGTTTTAGTTTCCCATTCAAAACGGCCAAAGCCTGTTAACTGATCAGTGATTTGAGTATCACCTTTAAGACCTAAACGAACGCGTGAATCATCACCATCTTCGCTACCTGTATCATTACTACCTTTACCGTCAGCAAAATAATGACGAACGTCAACTTTACCGTAAACATCTAATTTGTTGCCGTCTTTATTATAGACTTCCGCTGCATTTGCTGCACCAGCAGCTAATAGAGCTGGAATTACTATCGCTAGAATATTACGTTTCATTATTAAAACTCCATTGATTTTCTTTTTTGAAAAAATAGTTTGAACTTATTTTTGTTTATTTGAAACTACATAGAATTATTATTATCAGTGATCTATCTAGTAATATGCAAGATTTAAAACATCAAAATTTCTTCTTAGTGTTAAATTGAAAAAAAATTAACAATAAATGTTTCAAATAATATTGTGGTTTTCAGCATGAAATTAACACAAGCTTATCTATAATTAAATATTAAATTGTTTTTAATGTTAAAGGAATGCAACATCAGCAAACATTAAAAAACATTTATTGAACGCTTTGCAATTAACAAATAATGCTCTCCTTCTTGATTGATTTTTTTTGTTTGTTTTTTACAAAAATTTAGTGGAAATTATTTTATTTAATAAATTACGAAAATCACACCCGAAAAATGTTTAATTTTACTCCCAATAAAGGTTAGCTACGCTTAAATTGGATTATTTGGTCATAATTCACTTACAATAGTCTACTAGAAAAAGCAATTCTTCTCTGATGATAATAAAAGCTAAAAAGGTTAATCTTTAATAAAGATATATTTGAGCAGTTAATTATTCTAAATGAAAATTTATATATTCGCATGAAATTTTTGTTACTTATCTTTGTTGATAACAAAAAAATAACATTAACACAAACTACAATATCGACTTAAAAATAAAATAAAAATCAATTTAAGAAATGAAGTCAATACAAAACAGAGATGATATTTGAAATATTAAATTTCAATTTGAAATAATCAGATACATTTTAGATGTTAAATAAAGAAGTAAGTAAACGTTTTAAAGTCAAAGCTCCTCTATCTAAAAATTAAACATCGAGTTAATTACACCTTATTAGCACATTAATTACGTTAAATTACTTATTTAATATATAAGTAATTAGATACAGCAGATAAAGCACATCCCTTTTGCATACTAAAATTAACAACAATATATGTAATCCTTAGTGCTTATCTTCCAAAATGTAGTATCTCTATATAGTTCTACATCTGTGAGCTTAGCCCCCGGAATCACTTCTAAAATTTACTATTATGTGCAAACAACTTTATTCATTCCTCATACAAAGCTTTCTGTAATTTAGTTAGATTGATAGCTAACCAAGGATTACTTTAGCTTGCTAATATTTCACTAGAATACTCGAGTGCTTGCTTACCAATGGTCTAGGTAAGGCATTGTTTAAGAAGAGTAAATTAAAATATAAAAGGTAATTACTCTACAGGGGAAGGTAATAAATCATTACGATAAAAATACCAAATATGACCTGACCAAAAATAAATCAATATTATTACTGTCTGCTAATGTTTGGGGTTAGGACATCTTAAGAGCGTAGCTTTATTAGCGACTAATGAAATTAAAATACCTTTAAATGTGAATGACTCCTTTTAATTTTCAGCAACAGAAAATTTTAGTTAACGGTACTTACAGAGTCAGAATGATGACTCTGTAAGTATTGAATTTATTGTACTGTATCGCGTTACCGCTATTAAATTTTAACTTCTAACGAAGCCCTCGGCTGTGGTTATTGGATGACCAGCTATAAGTTTCATCACTTGAGACTGCCTTATTTTTCTTTTTCTGTACTCTAACTTTTTTAGCTTCTAGCTCAACTTCTTTCGAGATTTCTGTAACAATTTCTGTTTTTACTCGGCCATGCTCTGCGTTGGTTAATTCGCGCCCCAATTTTTTTCTTTCCTGACCTAATCGAGTTGAGACTCTAAGCCTTTGAGCATCGGTCATTTCTTGTAGCGTTAACATTTTCATTTCATTACCTCGGTCATCGCATTGGAACCAATAATATAACACTTTACTTGATTAATTGACTATCAAGAACATGGGTTTTGCATTATTTTCTATAATTAGCTTTGAATAGGCCATGCATATGAAACACGCTAATTATCCACTTTAGCGAAAACCTTACCCTCTTTACTTTCATCCGCACATATTGTTGTGTATAAAATTGGTATGTATAACCTATCTACATGGCCTAACGGATGTACAAATATTTTATTTGCTTAATGATAGTATCTGCTTACGAAGGTGCCGATTATGTAGTTGGTGTTTTTGATGATTTATCATTAGCTAAAATAGCTCAAGAAACGTTTATCAAAGATCTATCTTCCATCGAAGGAGAATCCCCTAGCATCATTCGCACTAATGATAAAAAAATTGTCGAGATTAAAAATATCAAAATTGTGGAATATGAGAATCAATATCAATTAGTAAACCATATTTATATTGCTTCAATATTTAATGAGGGCTTTGGTCAGATTTACCGCCATATTGACTCTATTTTAGGTTCAAAAGAAGCAGCACAAAAAAAGATAAAAATATTAGAGTTAAAATCAACGGAGAATGAACCCACATTTCCTGAATATTATTCTATTGAAAAACTTAAAATTAATCAGTTAAACAAGCGTTCCCTCAACCAGTGGCTAGAAAATGATTATTTTGATAATGATGACTACTTAACTTAAATTAACACTTGTTATTATTAATATCATACTCTCTTTATCATCACAGCCAGTAACTTATACTGGCTGTGATTCAGGCTTTATTATAGCGTGTTATTTAACCACTTCACCGCTAGCAATAACGCTTTCACGAACCTTACCAGCAAATGTTTGTGCTTCTTTAATAATGGCGGCTTCATCAACGGTAAGAAGTTTACGATCTTGCATTAGCACATTGCCATCAACAATAGTATGGCGAACATCACTACCATTTGCGCCATAAACTAAAGCTGCATACGGGCTATACATTGGAACCATATTTGGTGATTTAGTATCAACAACTATAATATCCGCTAGTTTACCTACTTCTAAAGAACCTAATTTATCTTCCATATGAATAGCCTTAGCCGAGCCCATGGTTGCCATTTCAACAACAGTAATTGGTGGCATTGCTGAGCGATCTTTATTTGCTAATTTATGGACTTTACCAACTAAGCCAAGTTCATTCATTGTGGTTAACGTATTACTCGACATTGGACCATCAGTACCAAGTCCAACACGGACGCCCTTTTCTAGCATCGCCGTAACGGGTGCAACACCCTTAGCCGATTTAATGTTAGCACTCATATTATGTGCAACACCTACATCGTATTTTTTAAGTAAATCGATATCTTTATCATCAACCATTATCGCATGAGCGGCGATAACTTTATTATTCAGTGCACCAATATCGGCCATATATTGTACAGGGCTTTTACCACCAGTACGCTTAGCAATTTCTTCTTGTTCACGATCAGTTTCTGCCAAATGGATCATAACTGGAGCATCAAGCTCTTGCGAAAGTTTAGCAATTTTCTGTAAATGTTCAGTTGTATTAGTATAAGGAGCATGAGGAGCGAATGCCGGAGTAATACGAGGATGGTCCTTATATTGGTTAATAAAATTAACCGCATATGCAATACCTTCATCAGCATTTTGAGCATCAGCAACTGGGAATTTAATAACTGATTCCCCCAGAATTGCTCGGTTACCCATTTTATCAACTGTTTTCGCGACTTCATCTTCAAAATAATACATGTCAACATAGGTGGTAACGCCACCTTTAACCATTTCCACGTTCCCTAAATTTGCACCGATACGAACCATATCACGTGAAACCATTTTGCTTTCTAGTGGAAAAATATAACGATGCAAGCGATCAGGTACATCATCTGCAAGTGAGCGAAAAACAGTCATTGAAGCGTGGGTATGTGTATTAATTAGGCCTGGCATAACAATATCGCCATCAACATTGAGAACCTGCTCTGCTTTGTATTCTTTCGCCAGTTCAGAACCACCAACCGCAATGATTTTATTGTCTTTGACGACCACAGTACCGTTCTCGATGACCTGGTTTTGTGGATTCATAGTAAGAATAGTGCCATCAACAATCATTAACGATGCGTCTTTGATCGCGTAACTTGAAAAAGAGGCTGCAATTACAGTAAGGGCGAGCACAGATTTAGAGAACGACATGGAGACCTCATGGTTAGATAGGAACACATTGAAGGAACTCGTTCCCTCAAAAAAATCTATTATACAAAATAAAATCATATTTATGTCTAAAGTTTGAATTATTCTACTAACTCTAATACCTGCCATTTGCTTTGTGTCGAGATAACAACAACGCTAATTGTTCATATATCTAAACATATAGTGCAGATATTTATTAATTTATTTTAAATTGTAATATTTCCCTATATAACGCAATGCCACTCAATAGTTCTTAAATGCAACACCAGAAAATAAGTATAAACACTTGCATTGTTTATTTTCGTAAAAATACTTGCGTTCTAAATTCATAAATACTAGGGTTTGTTGTTTTATACGCTTAGTCAAGTATAAGGTTTAATGCAATGCGTAAGTTTTACATATTATTTTTAATTCCATTTGCAACGTACTCTATTGCGGATAATATCTATTTAAAAAATGGTGATTTGATATCAGGAAATATTAAAATAATTGACAGCGATAGTGCACTGATAACAACTGAATATGCAGGTCAATTAAGAATTGAACTTAATAAAATTAAGTCTTTTAACATTACTGAGCCAGCCATCATTAAAAATGAACATTTTTCCGCATGGAAAAAAGTTGATTCAATTAATAAATCTAAAGATGGTGAAGTTATTTTAATTAATGGTGAAAATAGTCACCCCATTCCTATTACTAATGATTTGGTTTTGAGTAAAAAAATTGAAGGTGAAATACCTAAAGATTATAAAATAACAGGCTCACTCAATGCTGGTGGATCATATAATAAAAGTGCATCAAAAAGTGAAAAATACTCACTCGATGGTAATATGCAAATATTACAAGGCGAATGGCGTCAAGGCCTTAATGCCTCGATGACCAGAAATAAAGATGATAAAAAAATTAATAGTTATTACTATAACTTAGGTTACCAACTTGACCATTTTATCTCTACATCGTTCTTTTGGCGAGGTTCCTTCGCATATCAGCATGACTGGATTGAGGAGATCAAATCAAAAGGCGGAATGGGCACTGGCCCAGGTTGGCAAGTTTGGAACGATGAGTTAAGTTCACTCTCATTTACGGGTCTTCTTAGTTATCAGCAGTTAAAATATCGAGATGACAATGATGAAAAATATATGGAAGGTTCTCTATCTTGGGATTTTAACCAATATCTTTTTGCTAAAACGATGAGTGTTTATACAAAAGGTCGTATCGGTCGAGGTTTCAATAATGATGTTAGCCTTGATTTAAATATGCGTATTGGGATGATGTATTACTTAACCGACTCTTTAAATTTAAATACTAATATAGTTAGAGAAAAAATAAATGCAGAAAAAGGTGATTCTAGCAACACTAACTACATCATTGGTGTAGGCTATAAATGGTAACTTTCATTGTGATAGTAATTAACTATATTTAATTACTTTACTCTTTACATAAAAAAATCATATGTAAAGAGCTAGCAATCTGATTTATAGTAAATCAGGTTTTTCACGATAGATTAACTCCCATACGCCTTGAGAAATTAATTTAAACGCTAATCCACCCAATATAATCCCAATTACTTTCCCGAACATTTTATGAATTTTCGAATATGTCCGTCTTACAGATGTTAATGAAAAAGTTTGGCAGAGAATAATTCGCCAGATTAAAGAGGCTACAATAATAGTGAGCCAAATGACAAGTTTTGCCCATAAAGGTGTATTAATTGTAATCGTTGTTGAAAAAATACTGATGAAAAATAAAACTGTCTGTGGATTTGATAAGTCAGAAATTAAACCTCGCCTAAAATAAATCACTGCGCGAAAATTTTCTGCTTGAGTATTCGTATTGAGATTGAGCTGAGTTTTGTTTTTAAAGGTTGATATCGCATAGTACAACAGATACGCTCCCCCTAAGATTTTTATGATAGAAAAAAACTCGCCGAATTCAGCCATCAACGTTACTAAACCAAACAAACCAAGACCTGAGTAAATTGCATTTCCTAAGACAACTCCGTATCCACATGTTAAGCCCGCCCGTTTCCCAGAGCTTAGCGTGGTTTGCACAATAACAAATAAATTTGCTCCTGGATTAAAAAAAGTCAGGACAAATAAAAACAGAGTGAGAGTAATGCTGTGTAGAGGATCCATAAGTCAGCTTCTTATCAGGCTTATTTTTTTCTATTATATACACAAAATAATTCGAGCAGCATGTAGGAATCGAACTATCCTATTACAATTGGGCATATACGAAAAAACTAAGTGCCCTTATTTAATTAAATCTCGTATAAAGCAAAGATCTGCTCTGCAAGCGGTAATGGCAAGCCTTCATCATAATTATCATCTTCGAGTTCGACATACTCTCTTCCTGCCGTTGCAACAAGCATACTTTCAGGGATCGGCCGTTTCACGATTAAATGAGGATAATTATCTGCCCCTCCTCTATCAGAATGCATTGCGTCAAACCAAATACCATGATCTGCATAGAAACCGTTTAAACAACGTGATTCAAGCATTTTGATTAACTGCCAAGCATTTTGCTCATGTTCCGGTATTTCTTCTTCCTCAGCATATTGAACATACCACGCAGCCCCTAAAGACCAGTACATCATTATTGCCGAAGCACGATC
Source organism: Providencia burhodogranariea DSM 19968 (assembly GCF_000314855.2). Taxonomy (GTDB): domain Bacteria; phylum Pseudomonadota; class Gammaproteobacteria; order Enterobacterales; family Enterobacteriaceae; genus Providencia; species Providencia burhodogranariea. The sequence continues at coordinate 1,335,843 of NZ_KB233222.1, forward strand.
AAGTTGCGCGTTATTCGCCAGCCAATTTAAACCTTGCGCATTGCCATCATAATTAGAATTGGCAATATATATATGCCATTGAGCTGGTGTGGCTTGCTTTAGATAATCAAGAATAAGTTTCCAAGACTTTTTATCTCTTTCTTCATCGGATAATTGTGTCACAACATTTCCTGCTTTTATAATATGATTAATTCTCATCGAAGTGTTCTTGATTTTACCGGTACTGACTGCTGGCGTACTTGTTCATTTTGATTTTGGACTTCAATCACTTTCATTTCACTACTGCCAGCAGGTAATGCTCGGTCAATCATTAGCTCTGCATCTGATTGCATAAGAATATCTTGTAATTTTTCATGCTGGCTACACCAGACAGCGTCCACATCTTGGTCTCTTTGAGTATTACGCTGTGCGGAAAATGCGACAGTCCGAGCCTGAAAACGAGTTTGCTTTCCACCCAATTCTAAGCCGTATCCCGGTGTTGCTGGGTGAGTAACTACAACTTGCCCATCCTCTAGCCATGAAGTGACCGAATTTTCTCGTATCTCGTAACCCAATTTACTCAACCCTTCAAGCACTGCTTCACGCTGAGCGCGGATCACTATTTGTTGTTCTGCTTGCTCAATTTTTTCTTCTAATTGTGTTATCAGTAGCACAATTTGCTGCAAAGTACCTGTCACTGCAAGTTGACTAGCCTCTTGAATGATCTCAGTAAATTTGGCATTTTCAAAGCTAGCAAGTTCATCGCTGACTTGCTCTAATCGTTCAGCTAATTCAATCCGTTTTTGACCTTCACTCAACTGAGTTGCCATCGTCATTATTAATGAATCTGCACGGACATGACGTTGTGCGTTTTCTTGCATTTGTTGAATATCAATTAACATCCGTGAATGTATTGTAGCCTCTTCATTTAAGCCCATAATTTTAAGCTTTTCTATCATTAAGGCTATCTGTTCGCATTGCATCGTAAAGGGGCTTTGTGGGACCCCACTTCGCCAAAATTCCGCCACGCCATCTGATTGAGCTTTTAGTTGATTTAATAATTCATTTTGGCGTTGGGATGGTATGTTTAATTTACTTTCTAACACTGAAAATGCACGGAAAATCAATGTTGCTGTCTCTGATAAATCTGAAGATATATTTTGATTAAGCTCATTAATTAAATCAATTTCATGTGGCGCTTGTCGTTGAATTAATTCGCTCAGTTCAACTAGATTGCGTTGCCGATGAAACTGACTACGTGCGTTGTGTGCTTGCTGATCAATAAGCTGCTCTCGAATATGGCGTATTTCATTGCTGAGTGAAACACTAAAACTCGCCACCTCTTGGTTAAGTGCAGTTAATTGTTTGGCCGTTAGCTGCTTTACTTGCTGGCTGTTTTTAACTAGCGCTTGATATGTGGTCGTTATTTGTTCTTTTCGAGGCTCCGCATTTTGTTGTTTTTCGCTGATTGCTTGCCACTGCCGAAACAGTCTATTCAAAACAGCAAGTTGCCGTTGATAACGGATCTCATTGATTTCTCTTACTGAAATACGGTGAACAGATGAACTCATAATTAACCTAATTAACGTTTATTAATGAAGCATGATGGATAGCATCAAGTAAATTCTGTTGTGCAGTTTCGCGCTCATAATACCATTGTTTCAATGAGACTCGATGACGATGCGCAACAATGCGCCGTAATATGCTATTACGCCATAATTCACGAGCACGCGCGCGTTGTAATAATGGATGTTGTGGCATATCACACTCAATACCCAACAAGAACTGACCATTAGCATTACTCTCAATTAAACAATCAAAATAAAATACGCCTGCTTGTTCGGTCGGTGCTATTTTCCAGCCTTGTGAACGAATAAAATTAATAACAGATTCAACAAAAGCATCTTGCTGACTCTCTATTTGCTCTTGTCCCACGAGTGTATGACACATTCTCTTAAGTAATTTATGGTTATCTTGTTGCATCAATGGGTTATTCAGGTTTTTTGCATAAGCTAAATAGCCTTGCAAATAATCACGCGGGATATCAGGTTTTCTATAGGTCGTGAGTAAATCAGATATTTCATCAATTGGCATTGATGTCATAACCACAACTTGCTGACGAGCTCGGGTAATTGCAACATTTAACCGTCGTTCCCCCCCTGTTTGTCCTAACACACCGAAATTTCGACGGAAGGTACCTTGCAGGTTACGACCGAAAGTGGTTGAAAATAAGATTACATCACGCTCATCACCTTGTACATTTTCGACATTTTTAACAAAAAAAGACATATCTTCATCATTCGTCTGACGCTGATTTTCTTCGGTATATGCCTGATGAAACTGCTCATCAACCAATGCTTTAGCACGAATATGCTGGTTGATCAGTTGAGCCTGTTTTTGATTAAAAGTCACAACACCAATCGATGGTCGTTCATTGAATGGTTTTTGCCACAGTTGAGTTAAATGTTCAATAACGGCAATAGCTTCATCTTCGTTACTTTGATTAACATAAACACCATTAACATTAATTAGGCGTATTGGTTTGACGTCATTTACTGTTTTCAGTGAGTGCTGAGCTGGAATATTGAGCCTATTTTCATAGAAGGCATAATTTGAGAAATTGATCAGCTCACGGTAAACCGAGCGATAATGAATATCGAGGGAATGAACAGGTAAAACGGTACGAGCAAGGTGCAATAAATCAGGACAATCACTAATCTGGCGATAATTCCATTGTTCATCGGCCTGCTCTTGCTGCTCATCAAAGTCATCATCATTATCTTCTTCTTCCGTCAACTTACCACTGAAGAATTTTGATGGTGGCATCTGTTTTTCATCACCACTTACAATTGCTTGCTTGCCCCTAAATAAAGTAGGCAAGGCAAATTCGATAGGCATTTGTGAAGCTTCATCATAAATCACACTATCAAACATTCCTGCTTTTAAAGGCAGTACTTGGCTTGCAACATCAGGAGTCATCAGCCAAACAGGTCGTAATTGCATTAATCCTAATTCACAGCCTTCACTGATAAACTCACGCAAACGCCGTGCTCTTGGTCCTGCTAGACGAGTAATTTCTTCCCAATCACGACGATTTCCCAGTGTTAATGCATCAATATTTAGGGTAAGTGCTTGTCGATTATAGTGTTGTAATTGATTTTGTACCTCAGACAGCTGTTCAGTATGATGAACCATCTGAGCATTATCCATACCTAAAATTGCTGATCGGGCTTCAATTTGGTTTTTGGCTAACATAAGAAAATAATATTTAACCGTATTTGCTAATACATCTAGCCAATTTTGCTGTTTATCTTCGGCCATCTTTGGTCGTAGTAAGGCGAGTATTTGCCAATGCGTCTCAGTAAAATGGGCAGTTTGTTGCCTGAATGTTTGAAATTGAATCAGTTTAGGTAAGGCAATTTGCAGCTGTTCAACCTCCTGAATCAATAAAATGCCCGACTCGATCGTATTTTTAAATCGAGCGAAACACACTTCATTGAGTGCCGGTTTTAGTGAGTTCAGAATATTGATACTTTGCTCTACACTTTCAGCTTTTTTTATCGCGGCTTCAACTTCAACGCATTGCTGAGTAAAACCAATTTGTTGTTGATTAATAATAGCATCAAGGAAATGCTCAGGTTGTGGGTAGTCTGCCAAAACATTAGCGACACTCTCAACATGATTTAGCTGTTCAATGAGTGGACTTAATGTTTGCTGCCAAGATTGTTGATGCAGTTGTTCGCTAACATCGATGGTTAGTTGTTGATAAATTGGCTCGAGTTCTTGGTAGAGTAAACGCCATTGTTGTTCAACATTTATTGTGTGCGATAGGCTGGTTAGATTGACTGTATCAGCACCCATACCACTTGCCGCAATAAAGTTGGCTAATTTGTTCTTACGACTGTAGTAAAACGGATTAAAAAAGCGCAACAATGTGCCATGCATTTTTTCAGTTACTGACCGAGACAATTCCACCAACGCTTGATTACCTAACGCTGAGATCAACTGAAAATAGATAGGATCAGAACCCGTCGAATCGATCATCAATAATCGTTCATTAATTTGAGTTAATTGTTTGATAATTACAGAGCCTATAATTTGCTTGCCCTGTTGAGTTAAAAATAAGCTCAACCATCGCGAAATATCCAACCATTGCGCATTCGTTAGTCTTGATAGTTGCCGTATGCTTTCCTTAAACGTCTGTCGATGATTAGTAAGCTGTGTAATATTTATCTGATTTTCAGCCACGTCATACACTTGTGAACGTTGTTTTTCTGCTGTTCTAAATTGAGGAAAATACTGATTAAATAGTGCATATTCAGGGTCATTAGCTGTAAATTGCGCTAAATCGTTCAGTGGACTATTTTCATAATTAAGCGATAGCCAATGAGGAGCTTCAATTTGAATATCGTCAATAAGTTGCTCAATGCTATCTTTGTTGTGAGCAGCCAAATAAGACTGCATTTTATCCATTTCAAGCGAAAAATAGTGACTATTCTCAACAGCAAGCAGTCCCGATAGAACATCTCTGTATGACAACTTAAGATGTTCATCTATGTTGTACATGGCCCGATAATAATTATCGAGACTATTTTCATGCTGGCTAAGCCTTTCCCCTGCTTGCTGGCGATGGTTTCGCCAATCATCATCATGCAATTCAGTGACAATTCGTGCCCATAATTGTTCGATTTGTTCTCTTACTGCATAAATAATCTCTCGCGGTTTCTGGTTTTGATTGATCATCAACACTCGGTCAGTTAAGCCATTAGCAACTAATCGTTTATATACCACCTCTAAAGCGGCTGGTTTTTGGCAAATTACCAATGCCGTTTTTTGTCGACCAATCGTGTCGGCAATTAAATTAACAATAGTCTGGCTTTTACCCGTTCCCGGAGGACCTTCAATCAATAGCCCTGTTTCATGACGAGAAGCTTGAATAACAGACTCTTGTGATGGGTCTTGTAGTGAAATAAAATACTGATCAATAGCTTGCAACGGTGAATTAATTCGGCTGTCAGGCTTATAAATATTAAGCATAGTGGCCAGCGCCGTATGGCTAATTGTCTGTGAAGCAATAAGTCGTAAATCACTACTGATTGCCTGCCCAATAAAAGAGGTGTGAAACAATACGGCGGAGCATGCTATCTGAGCACTGTTTTCTTCAATTTCATCAGTAATCGACGGCAGTGGTAATAATGTGTGTTCTTTCACTGGCAATATATTAGCGAGTGTTGCCATCACTTCTTCAACACTTAATCCCGCCTGTGAAAGCAGCTTATCTAACACTTTTTGCCATTCACTAACAGCTGGAATGCCCACAAAATTCGCCAACGCTGGATTTAAGCGCACTACGGCTCGATCATTATCAAATGTTAATTGTACTGGCCCCCGCTGTAGCTCTGTCGATACCATAGATATCGGCCATAAAAACAGTGGTGCAATACGTGGTTTTATTTGATTAGGCTGGGTATTGAGTAATAAAAAAGGAAACCCCAGATACATACCATTAATACCGGTGTCACGTTGGTATAGTTGAGTATTTGATTGTAATGTCCATAGCCGAGAAGTAACCCCTTTTCGTTGCAATAACAGGTCATTATCAATAGAGATTGGCCGATTTTTTCGATTGATCAAATGCTCAAGTAGTTTATCTGCGTTTTGAGTCGAGCTCACACATTCCATTAAATCGACACGGCCTGAGTTAGGCGTCAGTCGCATACGAACTAAGTTTCCACGTTGTGTGACTGAAATGAGCTTTTGCGCAAAAAATCTCAAAACTTCCAGTACATACTTTTGCGATTTTGGAACATGCCACTGTTCATCTGGAATCGCTAGCATCACCAATATATGTTGCAGAGGTAAGCGTTTTGTGAGTAAAAAAGTGTCAACCCATTGGTCAATTTCAGGGATATCAAGACGTTTAAAACCGCTTAAACGGTCATTCAAACGTTCGAAAAGCTCACTACGTGAAAGCGTTAATTGCTGCTTGGCAATATTGGCATCAAAACTGATGATATTATAGCGTTTTGCTAAAGTAATAGCTTCGTTAGCCAGACTATCTAATGAAATAAACTGATCAATATCAGCGCTTAATAAGAGAATATAATCGTCTTCTTGCAGCTTTTGTTTGCCAATTAAGATACGCAAACTGTCGTTATGAGCATCTGGAAATTGTCGATGAAAAATATCCCAACGAGCCGTTAATTGGCTTATTGAGGTAATTAAAAGATACAAGCGTAGGCTTTCTTCGTTAAGTGGGATCTGCTGTTGTTCTGCCCGCTGACGAATTCGGCATTGTCGATGATAGAGCTGAACTAACCAATGTTGCTCATCAATTGCTTGAATTTTATCCGTAAGTGGTTCACTAATTAATTGATAACCGAGCGTTGGATTTTCCAATAACCATGCAGGCGTAATAATTTCACCTTGATAAATAAACGGCATGTTGGGGTTCAATATACGCAGCGCAAGCAATAATTTAAGACCAGCGTCAATATCTATATTATTCGCTAACTGTTGTAGTGGATTGAGGACACCGCCTAAATGGTCAAATTTGGTCAGCCAAGACGTTATCTCACCTCGGGTTAGAATTTCTATCGCATCATCCCAATGCTCTTTTTCCGCCGCAACCATAGCAAATGCTTCAGGTTGGCTAAACGCATAACCAGCAAATTGGATTTTGTGTAATTGTGATTGTTTTATATCGGTAATAGCTTCTTCAGCTTGTACCGGTCGTCCTTGTAACCAAGCAGAAACTTGTGGCCACTGCCAACGTAGAAAACGGTCACGATTCAATAATCCACGTAGTAACAATTGAGTTCTGGGATCTAAATCACTTGGGATCTCAATACCATTAGTCATTACTTGAATTAAAAAAGCATTATCATGGATATGATCGAAGCATTGGCCTCGCGTGAGTTGCTCTAATAGAATAATACCCAGACTCCACCAGTCAGATGCCACACTAACACCACCAGCAAGAGTTTCCGGTGCTGTATAGCGAGAAATATCTAAAGGTGAAACGATATCAAGGTCAAACTCTGACAGACTGGCTGATCCATACTCGATCACGACAATATCAAGGGGATCACGACTGCGAATTAATAAATTAGATGGACGAAGGTCTCTATGACGTAACCCATGCTCCGTAAAAGCGGCAATCGCTTTACCTATCTCCTTCACAAGTTTCGGGATCTCATCCGATCGCCAAAAGTCGCCTTGTGCAATAAATTGACTTAGCGAGCCACCAACCAATTTTTCTGTCACATGCCAAGCTCGATTTTCCCAGCGACCTGCATCATAAAAAACAGGAACGTGGTCAACAGAGATTAGTTTCAATACTTGGTATATGGCAGGATCTGGCTCCTCGCCTTTACGATAAAGTGTCAAAATACCTGGTTGCATGGACTGCGAATTAGTGACAGCGTAACGCTCTCGCGTACTATCTATCGCATTAATTCGCTGTTCTAAATGCCAATCACCGATTGTTTGATGGGTTTGCGTGTTATCATTATTAGTTGCAATTTGATCATTATCGGCAGCATCGGCTCCACACTGGAAACAAATAAGTTCCCCTACTTCCATTGGGTGACCATTTGCGCATTGAAGTGCGTATATATGCGATGTAGGTATATTATCAACAGTGCTCGGACTGTCTGATCGATTTAGGTTATCTGGAATAACGGCGTCTTGTAGTGGTGGTTTCCAACCCTCATCATGAATAGATTCAAGCGTGAGATCCCATCCACAAGGCTGATTATTAATTTGTCCCGCACAAAATATCTCCATTAGTGGGCGTTCAGTATGGCAGTGCGGGCAAAAGCGTATCATGGTCATCCGTTATTCCGATTAAGTTACTTTATTTGTTATTTTTTTAAGGGTGTTAAAGGCGTTTCTTGTTGTTCGAGTAATATTTGTAAGCGTGACATGTCACGGCGTTGCGGGATCCCTGTTAAGAAAATACGCCCAGTGCCATCAAGCGCTAAGTCCAACACCTTATCATCGGCAGTTAATTGTCTGTCATATTGTGCAAAACGAGCTTCACCAAGTGGTGTCAGTCGGTGTAATAATTGATTATCGCTGCCTCTTAATGCCAACGTTTGTGGTGCATCGACAAGATAAGGCCCGCTAATCAAGGCATCAATCAAACCATCCATTTCTGAAACCTTCAGCTTAATATCATCCCATCCATAACCACTATAAACCAGAATATCTCCCTGAAAGTTTGCATGCAGCTCAATTAATAACGCATGTAGGGCATCTGCTTGCTCAAAAGGTTCACCGCCAGAAATGGTAATGCCATCAGCAAATGGCAGCCATTGCTTGAGTTGTTCCATGACATTAGCAATTTGAATCCCTTTGTCTCTACGATGCCAAGTGTCGGGAGATATGCACCCTTTGCAAAGTAAACTACAGCCTTGTACCCATATACCAATACGCTGACCCGGCCCCAATGTTGTTACTGGAAAATGTAGACGTGAAAGACTTATTTTCATGATTTAATTTGCCAGGGGCTGTAATAAAACTCTCGTCACATCCCCAATTTTAATATCAGCGATTTGATAGGCTAAGCCAGCTTCAAGTTCGCTATCAAAAATAGCCCGAGATAATGGATTAATCAGATAAGCTTCTAACTGGTTACGTACTCCCCGACCACCATTAGAAAGATCAGCTAAGCAATGTATTTTTAAGGTCTCTTTAGCACTTTTTGAAATAGAAATATTCAACGACTGTTTATCAAGCCCCGACAGAATATTATTCACCATTTGCTCAAAGATTTGCTCCGCAACATCAGGGCGAATAAAATCAAAAACAATAATATTTTCACCAATACGATTGAGTAATTCAGGGCGATTGAGCACTAATTTAAAATGACGCTCAATTTCACTTTTAACATTGCGGGTAACTGTCTCAAAAGGTTCATGTGGTTGCACATTTGCAACACGTTCCCCATTTGCATCTAAACGGTAAATCCCTAAATTAGAAGTAAAAATAATCAAAGATTCAGAGAAATAGACGCGATCACCACGTCCCGATGTCAGTACACCATCATCAATAATTTGTAGAAATTTATCCATTAAGTGTGGATGCGCTTTTTCTATTTCATCAAACAACACCACACTAAACGGTTTTTCTCTAATTGCATTTGTCAATTCACCACCGGAATCATAACCAATATAACCGGGAGGTGCACCTACTAAGCGTTGGTCTGCATGTTCTGCACTAAATTCTGACATATCGAAGCGAATGTATGCACTTTCGTCACCAAACAGTAATTGAGTCACCGTTTTTGCTAACTCAGTTTTACCAACGCCTGTCGGACCCGCAAGAAAAACAACACCTCTAGGACGACCACCTTTACTGCTTCCTACACCTGTCATTGCACGTTTGATGATATCCAACATATGATTTACTGCATGTTGTTGCCCTTTTACTCTTCGTTGGATCATTTCGGGTGCATTATGAATTTTTTGCTTATCGATTTTTTTCCATGGATCTTCTGTAATGCCCACCTTATAGCGACGTACAGCATCACTAACACGAGTTATATCAACCTGTTCAATCCGTGCAAGCTGGATAATCGCAGTCAAATCAAGCAGTAAAAGACCTTCAGTTTCATCAATAAAATCATTCAATAGGCGTTCTTTTTCTAATTCGTTAATTTGCCCAAAACCTTGCAAAGATGACAATAAGATTGGTGCTAATATTCGACGTATTTGACTATCAGGTTTAGCGACAGGAATTGCTCGTACGCGTGGATTATTAACAAGAAACCAATCCGGTAAGTCTGTTTCTTTTTCAACAATCCAAAATACCGTATTAAAGAAGGGCTGATTGTTTTTACCTGCCGGGCGAGCTTTTGCTTGATGTGATGCCACAAGTGCTCGCGTAAATAAGCTATGTTCCACAGGGGTTAAGTTATCTCGATGTGAAATCAAGCATGATGCAAAATCAATACATAGTGCGATGGGTTGTTCATTATAAATAACTAATTTATCTAAAACTTGATTTAGGATATCAATACCACCTGCAGCGCGTCCATCAACTGCCATTAGCCCTAGCTGTTGCATTAGTACTGCTCCTTCTTGAGCCTGACGAGAAGGATTGACTACCCATTGAAATCCTAATAATGGCGTATAGGTAATGACATGTGCGTAGCCTGCTTCAAATAAATTATTGAACAGTGATTGATTGAAAGGGAGAGGCGTCACAACGTTAGGGGTAATTTCACTTGCTTGTAGATCGCGAACATTGCCAAATAAAACAAACTGACTTTTCAAGGAAATAAATCGAAATAGATCACGTAACCAACGTGGTTTTTGAAAAGCAATGTTCATGTCATTCCTTATTGTATTCTTAGATTTATCTAAAGTTTACATTAAATCATCATTGAATTACTCGTTTATCTCAGCTCAAATTATGATTATCTGAACATTCTCAATCTTGCTTTAAATAAAACGTTATTGGTGCTTGTAATTCATACAGTAGTCTGTAGTTTATTTCGTAAAATGTTTTCCTAGAATAAGTGAGGGTTAAATGAATCATCAACCTCAAACCTATCTACACTCAATTGACTCACGTTATGTTGTCACTACCGACCCGGCAAAAATGGATATCATTGCCATTCATCAATTTCTCACGCAATCATCATGGGCTGAAGGTATTGATCTCGATACTGTCGAATTATCGATACGCAATAGCTTATGTTTTGGTTTATTTGCTGGAAAACAACAGATTGGCTTTGCGCGCATTGTCACTGACTGGGCAACTTTTGGTTATTTATGTGATGTCTATGTACTAGAAGAGTGGCGTCATAAAAAATTAAGCCGTTGGTTAATAAATTGCTGCCAACAGCATCCAATCGTACAACGTTTAAGACGTATCATGCTAGTCACCTCTTCGGCATCATGGCTATATGAAAAAGTTGGCTTTAGTGCAGTCAATAAAGATAATTTAGTGTGGCAAATTGTAAGACCTGATATCTACCACAAAAAGCATAGTAATTGATTTATGTTAGACTAAATTTTCTTAGAACCGATACAAAACTTCGTAATTTACTCTATATTTCTATTTAATTTATCTTTAGCGGAGCACACTATGACCAAAATTAATCAACTTTGGCGAAAAAATCCAACAAGCGAACATTTAACATCCCCTCGAGTAATGGCTCGTGTTTTTATCCACCCCGGTGAATTAGAAAACAGCATCAATTTTTATGAAAAACTACAACAAGTTGAAATAGATGGTTTTTTTCCATTCCCTGAGCATCAGTTACGTCTTGCTATGGTCGGTGCATTTTTAATTATTGAAGGCCCTGACGAAAAATTAACACCTTTTACCAGCACTCATACCACACTATTAGTTAATGATGTTCAGCCCTACTATGATTTATTAGTAGATCAAGGCGCTACAATTATTTTTCCATTGCAAGATGTACCTACGGGTAGAGCTTTTAATGCTATTCATCCCGATGGCACAGTAATTGAATATGTTCATCATCGTCCAAATCATGAGGGAAAATAAATATTAGGGTCATTGATACCCACTAATAAATTATTATTATCTATATAGAACAATGGTAACTTAAAGTATCACTTATTTTTTAAATTTCATTCTTCTCTATATGATAATTTTTACGCCTAAAAAAGTTATCATACTCATACCAATATGCTAATTAAATAATAATGCATTATTATTTAATTTCCTTACCAGAAAATTAAAAACCACGACCTTTTTATTTATATACATTAACTATAAATAAGCATTTATGTCATTATTAATTTAATATAGTAATCTAATGTTAATTTGGCTTTAACTATTGTAATTAATTGTAATAACAGAGTTACTCTATTGAGCCTCGTGTAAACTCCATGCTTTAGACTTTGTCTAAAATAAATAATGGAGGGGTTCTATTATGTCTTTTCTCAGTTGGTTATTTGGTTTACATAAGAATTATCGTCATTCTAAGCTAAGTAGTCAGTCAAAACATGCACGCCGTGCAAATCGCGAGCGGCGCGAAGAACAATACGAAAATCAAAATAATGACATTTACACTGCGGTAAATAAACAGCATATCACTATCATGCAATGTAAACGGTGTCATTCGGTCTTAAATTTAGAAGCTAAGTTCTGTAGTGAGTGTGGCTTGTCGGTATAAACAGGAATCTTAATTTTCACCTTAGAATAGGTAATATCAAATATGAAAATTTCTTTTTTTTATCGAATCAATCACTACCCACTGTATATGAAAAACTTCATATCTTCTCCAAAAAAAATGGGCACTATCATTCCTTCTTCCCCTTGGTTATGCAATAAAATGCTCAATAATATTGATTGGAATAATTGTGCTAAAATAGCTGAAATCGGCGCGGGTGACGGAGTGATAACAAAACGAATTTTGAAAAAAATCACACCAGAAACATTGCTTAGTGTCTATGAAATCAATGATGATTTTATTAAAGTATTACAACGAATCGATGACCATAGAATGGAAATTAACCACCGTTCAGCAGAATATCTTTCAGGTGACTATGACGCAATTATTTCGGGGATCCCTTTTCGTTCATTAGATAAAAAAACAGGAATGAGAATTCTTAAAAAGGTACATGGTCGTCTTATTGAAAACAAAGGTGTTTTTATATTATTTCAATATACACGAGGATGCGAATCAATGTTTGAACGTTACTTCAGTTTCACTAAAGAACGTGTATACCTCAATATTCCGCCAGCATGGATTTATACTTGCCAACCAAAATAACGATTTAAATCACAGTGAAATAATTATTTTAATTAGATTCAGTCTATATATTAAGAGAATATATCACCTTAAAAATAAATTTTTAAGGTGATATAACAATTAAAAATTGATTAGAATAAATATTGTAAAAAGCACATACACTTATAATGTTTTCTTACGCTGTAATAACCATTTATCTAATTCATTAGCGAATAACTGCCGATCACGTTGATTCAAAGTAGAAGGACCACCTGTTTGAACACCACTTGCTCGCATCGTATCCATAAAATCACGGATCGTTAAACGCTCACGAATTGTCGCTTCACTGTAACGTTCTCCACGAGGATTCAATGCAACTGCGCCCTTTTCCATCACTTCAGCAGCTAGAGGAATATCAGCAGTAATTACAAGATCACCCGTTTCTGCACGACGGACAATTTCATTGTCAGCCACATCAAAGCCTGCTGGAACTTGTAATGTGCGTAAAAAAGCCGATGCAGGTACGGTTAATCGTTGATTAGCAACGAATGTTATTTGAACTTTTTCGCGATCTGCCGCACGGTATAGTACTTCTTTAATAACTTTCGGACATGCATCCGCATCAACCCAAATGAACATAACGTGACCCTGTAACAATGCTATTAGTGGCTTTACAACCAACTGATTGAAAATAATTAATTTCTATTTTAATCTACTTTGCTAGTTTGAAGTAGCTTTAGTGACCCTTTTACTCTCTATTGGCCGCAATTTTAGCTAGGCTGATAAATTTTTGTGCTAATGGGCTCATTGCTAAAGTACCAATCATTAATTCAAACTCAGTATCTTGGCCTTCAATTGAATAATAGCAGATCCTATCACAGCGAAAATTTCGCATACTTTTAGGGACAATCGATACCCCTGCACCGACAGCAACTAATGATAACACTGCATGCATCCCATGGGCTTCTTGCGCAATTTGAGGAACAAAACCTGCTTGAGCGCACAGTTTAAAAACACGCAAATGAAATCCTCGCCCTTCATTCATCGGCCAGAGAATAAAAGGTTCTTCGGCTAATTGTGTTAAAAAAACGTCCATTTGTTGGCTTAGTGGATGACTTTTCGCAACCGCAATGCATAAGCTATCACGATCAAATTCACTCAACTGAATATCATTCACATTAGTCAGTGGCGGGATCATAACCCCAATATCAAGGATATCGTTACGTAAGTCATTTACTTGTGCCGCAGTTGTTGCCTCTCGCAATTCTAGCCGAATATTAGGATGCGCCAATCGGAATTGATGTATCACATCAGGCAAACGACCATACAAGGCACTACCAACATAACCAAGCCGTAGCTTACCTATCTGGCCAGATGCGATCCCTTGAGTCGACGAAACCGTTAAAGCAGCCTGCTTCAGTGTTTGGCGTGCTTCAAGCAAAAATTTTTTACCTGCATCAGTTAAGCCTAAGACTCGATTATCACGATTAATTAAAGTGACCTTGATATCTTCTTCTAATTTACGGATCGCCATCGTTAAGGGAGGTTGAGACATATTGAGCCGTTTTGCAGCACGATGAAAATGCAGCTCTTCGGCTACGGCAATAAATTGCTCCATTGCCCGTAAAGTAATACGAAAACTCTCTGACATGGTCAACTCCAAAATAAAACCGCTATATCGATATAAAATATATATCAAGAATCATCATTAATCATATTTTATATATTACCTGATTATTGACATACTGATAATGCTTCCTAACTTATAAAATGAGATATTTAAAATGATCACCTTTCATCGTCAAATCGTGTTAATTACAGGTGGTGCACGTGGCTTAGGTTTAGCCTACGCACGTTGTATCGGGCAATTAGGCGCGATAGTGTTAATTCAGGATATAGGCGCAGATAGCCAAGGTAATGGTGAAGATAATAATGTTGCTGAACGTGTGGCTGAAACTTTGCGCGTAGAAGGTTTAGATATTCAAGCAATATCAGGTTCTCTAAACTCTCGTACTACTTGCCATCAACTCGTTGAACAGATAATTCAAAAATACGGCCGATTAGATGCAGTGATCCACAATGCCGGTTGGGTGGATTATCAACCAATTGAAGAGTTGGATGAAAAAGCGTTTGATCACATGCTATCGATTGCGACTAAAGCACCGATTTGGCTTGCACAAGCAGCATGGCCACAGATGAAATTAGCTGGATACGGCCGTATCGTCGTCACGACCTCTTGCCGTGCACTTTATACTCAATATGCTCAACATGGCTTAATTAGCTACGCAGCTGCCAAAATGGCTATTGTGGGTGCAATGAATATCCTTAACCATGAAGGTAACAAGCATGGGATCATGGTCAATGCTATATCACCTGTTGCTAAAACGCGCATGTGGGGAGAAAGCGGTGAACCTGATGAGCTTCACCCTGCTGATGTTGCTCCCGGTGTGGCTTTTTTAGCCTCTTCTGATTGTTTATCGGGTGGATGGATTTTACGCGCTGCAAATGGTCAATTCCATGCAACAAAAACAATGGAAGCTGAATTTGTTGATTATCCTCGAGATATTAAAGCTATCCGCGCGTTAACTGCACAAGATATTGCAGATAACTGGCACAAAATCGCTATTCCAAATACGGAACGACGCTAATGTATCAGACAAATATTGTTGCCAATACGCAGACAATTCTTGGTGAATCGCCAATTTGGAGTGATGCGAGGCAATCACTCTTATGGGTCGATACACTACAAGGAACTTTATTGGCTTTCGATCCAAAAACCTCTGCACATACCTCATATCCCACATCGGCACCATTAACCTTTATCGCAGAAAACCCAGAAAAAGAACTAATTGTTGGTATTGGCTGCCAATTGACAAGGTTTGATCAACAATCTAATTGGCAACTCATTGGATTAGCACCCCATTCTCGCGAAGGTTATCGCCTAAATGATGCTAAGTTTGATGCTAAAGGACGTTTGTGGTGTGGACTTATGAGTGAGCAACTCATAGAAAATAGTGGGTATCTCTACAGTTTTGATCAAAATGGGTGTTGGCGAACCATTGATACAGGTTTTACGCTCATTAATGGAATTGACTGGAGTCAAGACAATAAAACCATGTTTGTCACGGATTCAATAAAACGCGTTATTTATGCCTATGATTTCGATTTGAGCACAGGAGATGTTAGCCATAAACGGATTTTTACCCAGTTTAGCGATACCGATGGCAAGCCCGATGGTTTAGTTGTTGATGCAGATGGCTATGTTTTGAGTGTATTATTTGACGGCAGTGCCATTGCTCGGATTTCGCCCAATGGTGATGATATTCAATTCTGTTCGCTACCCGTTAAGCGCCCAACGAGTTGTTGTTTCAGTGAGAACGGACAAGTTTTGTATCTCACTAGCGCTCGATTGGGTTTAACCGAACAAGAATTAATCGAATCTCCCGCCTCAGGCACCCTGCTAAAGATTGATTATCAAAAATTGAGTGAACAATTAGCAAATAAGCCCTTAGTTTAATTTCTTATCTCGCATAGTTTCGTGACAAGCAACCATGCGAGAATTGAATAAATAGATGATCTGTTATTCAACCGTAGCTTGGTCTATAGAGTTATGTGAAAGCAAATGTCTTCGTTGCCCTAAAATCGCCGCTAACAGGACGATTACCCCTCCCACAATTGCCACCAAAAATCCGGCTTGAATGCTATAACTATCGACGAGCTTCCCTGATAACGCAGCGCCCATTGCTACACCTATATTTAAGCCTGCGAGTAACCAAGTCATACCTTCTGTTAATTGATTTTCAGAAACTAAATTCTCAACTAATGACATCGCCACGATCATAGTTGGTGCAAAGAATAGCCCAGCAATAAATACAACAATCGCAAGTGAAACAACATCACTGACAAAATACAGAGGAAGCACCGATAACGCCGTTAATATTCCGCCCAATAGTAATAATCGTGGTAACGAAGTTTTCAACGTTAAAGCACCATAAACTAATCCCATCAAACATGATCCCAGCGCATAAGCAGATAAAACAAGACTTGCAGATGCTGGTTGTTTTACATACTCCGCTAAAGCAACACTACTGATATCAACTGTTCCCACTATTGCACCCATGGCGATCATCAATAGCACTAAAAGTTGCATGCCTGTTTGCAACATAATCCATCGCGGCTTACTGGCTACTGCATGACTTACGCTTAATACTGGTTCAGTCTTTCGTTGCAAAATTAATGAAACAACGCCTACGATCAGCAAAAACATCGCAATGATTAAACCTGCTTGCGGAAATAGTGCCACGGCAAGCCCTACTGATATAGGTGGTCCTATAATGAATGTCACTTCATCTAAAACCGTTTCTAAAGAATAAGCCGTTTGCAAAATGGATTGTCCTTTATAGATAGCAGACCATCTAGCTCTGACCATTGCTGACATACTTGGCATAAATCCAGCAAGTGCCGCACCGACGAAAAAACCCACATCAGACACCATAGCCCATGAACTCCACAACACGATGCTAACGCCAATCACACTAATGGTTGATGCAATGGGCAAAATGTAAAATTGTCCATACTTATCAACTAATCGTGAGATTTGCGGTGATAGCAAAGCATACGCAAGTACAAAAGTGGCTGATACCAATCCGGCAAGTGCATAACTCCCTTTTATTTGAGCTAGCATGGTGATAATTCCTATACCCATCATGGGTAAAGGTAATCGTGCAATAAGCCCGGATAAAACAAAACGTTTACTCCCCGGTGCGCTAAACAATTGTTGGTAACGACGTTGCATACCTTCTCCTGAAATTTAATTTATACATACATTACGTATGAATAAGAAGGATGATATAATGATACGAGATGAATGTAAAATAATCATACGCAATGTATGTAAAGAGGAATAATGGCAAGAAGAACTCGTGCAGAAATGGAAGAAACTCGAGCCACGCTGTTAACAACGGCTCGTGATTATTTTAGCCGTTTAGGCTATGCAGAAACGTCGATGGACGATTTAACAGCGAGTGCAAATTTAACTCGAGGCGCTCTCTATCACCACTTTGGGGATAAAAAAGGCTTACTTGCCGCAGTCGTTGAACAAATCGATGCTGAAATGGACTCGCGTTTACAGGTCATCAGCAATAACGCCCAAAATCCTTGGTCTGGTTTTTGTGAACGATGCCACTCATATCTAAAAATGGCCATCGAGCCCGAATATCAGCGCATTGTATTATATGATGCAAAAGCGGTATTTGGTGGTGTTTCGGCAAGTTCACAGCAGTACTGCATTGATTCGATGGAAAAAATACTCAGCGAGCTTATTCAACAAGGCGTTATTGCTCAAGCGTCAGCCAAGGTTTTAGCGACCTTAATTTATGGTAGTTTAGCCGAAGCCGCATGTTGGATAGCGCAAAAAGATAGCGCAAATAGATTAACGGAAAGCATCACTGCAATTGATTTGTTATTAAGTGGGTTACTGCGTAAGTAGACTAAAAGAGCACGATTTAATACCGTGCTCTTTCAACAGATATAGAGCTGTTATTCTTTAAGATGGGGCGTTGCTTAATTTGCTCGCAGCTTAGGTATAACTGGCCTTTGGGCTATACAAGCGCATTAAATGCCGTGATGAATTTATCAACATCTTGTTGAGTCGTTGACCATGATGTGCACAACCGTAAACAACTTTGGCCTTCTTCTGGCTCACAAATTTTGTGCAGCACGTATTGTGACATCAATTGAGTTGCAAGCGAATTTGGTAAAATAACAAAAACTTGATTAGATTCTGGTGGAGCAAGGAATCTGAAACCTTTTTGTTCGAAAAGGCTAGCCAATTGTGCAGCCATATCATTGATATGAGTACCTAATTGGAAATATAGGTCCTCAGTAAACAACGCATCAAATTGTGCAGCTAACAGCCAGCCCTTCGCTTGTAATCCACCCTTTTGCTTGATGCTATAGCGGAAGTCAGATTTTAATACTGGATTTAAAATGACTAAGGCTTCTGCCGAAAACGCACCAATCTTGGTACCGCCAATATAAAACATGTCTGTCAGCCCAGCGATTTCTTCAATGGTTAAGTCACTGTCTGCAGACATTAAACCAGAAGCTAAACGGGCTCCATCCATAAATAATAACAAGCCATGTTTATCACATTCAGTTCTAAGGGCTTGTAGTTCATGTTTACGGTAAACGGTACCAATTTCCGTCGAGTTGCTGATATAAACCAATTTTGGTTGAACAGAATGCTCATCCGGATGTTCTGCAAGTACTGCTTGAATATGCTTTGGTTCCAGTTTTCCTGATTCAGATTTCACCGTCACGACCTTATGCCCCGTTGCTTCAATAGCACCCGTTTCATGCGTCGCAATATGTCCAGAATCAACAGCAATTGCGGCTTGATGTGGACGTAGAACATGCGAAATAGCGGTTAAATTAGTGATTGTACCGCCATTAAAAAAATGAACGTCCGAATCTGTACGACCTATTCTGAGTTTGATTTTCTCAGCAACTTGCTCAGTATATTTATCAGTTCCATAACCACCAAAGCGTTTTCCAGCTAAATCATTTAATGCTTTCATCACAGCTGGATGAGCTATTTCATTATAATCATTTTGAAAACTGTACATCGTTATCCCTAGTATTTGTTATCATCGATATTGTTTCGCAAATAACTATTTATATTCGCATATCACTCATTCTTCAATACCTTAAGAATAAGATTTCTCAGTATCATTTTCTTATCTTAAATTAATTTAACTTAAACATTCAATTTCGCTATTGAACTTTTATTTGATATCTTGTCAATATGTCTATTTGTCGTTAACGGGTAACCATCTAGCATGAAATGGTTACCCGAATCTACTCACAAAGATTAGAAAGCATAGGATGCTCGCTTTTTAATGCTTAGTTATCTAATTTATATCTCTCGAAATTAATCTTTTCTAATTCATTACCTGTCATAGCCCCGTGTTCGAGTAATAGATTTATCATGTCTTTATTACCGTTTTTAATCGCATTATCCAACATAGTATTACCAGTACTAATTTTTTCAAATCGTTTGTTAGGATCAATTAATCCCAGCTGTAAAACTTTTTCTAATATTTTATTATTAATACCACAGGAGTCACTTAGTTCATATTCGATGTCTATTCCATACGACATTTCATTCATATCTTCTTTGGTGAATTTCCATGTTGAAAACAACTATTCAGCAATATCCGGCTTGAAGTATTTTATCGACATCTTCATCACATCGCATGCATCTTTCTTACTTTCTATTTGTTTAGATATTTCTTCAACATTAGAAGCTTTAATCGCATCGAATAAACTAATATCTCGTAATTGAACCTTTTTAAAGTTGGTTGTACTAACCATCCTAGGCACATGAAATTCAGGTTGAAATACGAAATTGAGTACGTGATCTAATCCTTTACTATTTAAATCTTCATTTAAAGCTAACGCCTTGAAGTTCACATCAGAACTATTTCTCAAAAAATAAATAAGATGCATCCCTAAAGCAATTTTCATATCTTTAGTATTATAAATAGGAATATCATAACGTCCATTCTCTCCATAAATATAACGTTCAATTTCATTTCTAACCTCAGAGAAATGAGAAATGAAATTTTGATGCTCATGAAGAAAGGCAGGAGGAACTTGGTTATCAAAATGATCTGTTAATGTCAAATATCCATAAGGATATTGCTCATTTATTATATATGCATTAGCGCCATAGTTGATTGTGGTATGCTTAGTATTTAAGGGTAGTTGAGATTTATCGTCTGAAAATTCAATACCAAAAAATACAAAATCATGATTGCTTAAGTATTGTATATCTTCTGAGTAAGTGTTAGATGCTGTAGAAATATTTTTTGTTTGTAATCTATGGTTCGACATAATATTTAGGGTTTCCCCTGAAAGATTAGCATTACTCTGGTGCCTAAAGTGTAGATGAGTATTAACTACTTTACTCAGCAAATTCTTCTCTTGAGGAGTCAGGTTTTTTGTGTTTTCTTTTATTTTAGTTAAATAATTTTTAGATAGCTTATTCAGGTGTTGCAAAGAATACAAGGAAGGCTTTCCCGCTGAGCACTCAGGTAAGTCAGTACCTAACTTTTTAAAGTAAGCACCTTGAGAAAACATTTTATTATAACTCTTGTCTGCTATTATTTTTCTAAAACAGTCTTTAATAATATTAGCACTTTTATCAATCACACTATTCTCTCGAATAGATTCGTTCGACAAATTTCTCACAAGACCAATATTTTTTTTAAGATTATTTTTTACGCTAGTTTTTTCTGGTTCATCCTGAGCTTGAATTCGCTGTTGCATATTAAAATCACATAACAATTCCGTTAATTTCATTATTCCCCCATTAAATTATAATTAATTATAAATACAAGGATTTCACTTTAAAAACCCACCACCTAAAATACAGATAATGCACCAAGTTTAAATTAAAAATAAATTTTAAACTATTCGCAAACATTAATTCAATCAAATAAACATTCAATACAATTAGGGTTTGTGCATCGAAAAGTCCAAAGCTTGCTCGTAACCCTTTGATATCAAGGGCTACAGACAATGTGCAATTTATTATAGACTATGCCACTAAGCTTAATGATTCTTCTGAAATAAGAGGAGCTAAATTCTCCAGTAATCTTTCCAGTACAATATTATCTTTTTTTAGGCCAAAGGTGTAATTACCGGCCAACTGTATATGCTGCCATGCGACAGGCGATAACTCAGCTATCATATTGACAGCGTCTTGATTATTTTCTTGCGCAAATTTTCCAATCAAACTGGATAATAATTATGATGGAGAGGTGACGAAAATGAGCCACTTCTCCCCCGCAATGTTGGAAATAAACGAAAAGACTAACGGATGATGAGTAATGATACCGGAGTTTTCGCTATCATTTCTGTCGTATGACTCCCTGCAAAAAATTGCCTCAATCGCGAATGTCCAAAAGCCCCCATGATGATTAAGTCAATGTGGTTTTGTACTGCAAAATGACATAACTCATCAACAGTGCTGTCACCACCCTGAAGTAAATTAGCTTTCACCTCAATGCCTGCTTGATGAAGCATATCTTGTGTTTTTTTGAGTTGACTGTCTTGATTACCGTGCATCGCCAGATGGCAATCACGACCCGCTAATAATTTCACTTGTGTTAACCTATGAATGACTCGTTTACCTTCCTCACTGCCATCAAACGCAATCATAATCTTTTTAGGCTGGGCAAAATTTCGCTTACAGATAAGTACTGAATTTTTTTGAAGACGGATGATACTCTCTAGCTGACTGCGGATATGACCCGTTAATTCAGATTGTTCTCCTCGACGACCGAGTACAACAATATGCGAATCTTCCTGATTAAGCATTTCCGCTAAAGACCCTTGCCGCTGAAGTGTATTAACATCCAGAAGACCTAAATCTTGAGTGATTTTTTTTGCACTCATCAATAATTGTCGACCTTCCTCACGGGTTAAACGCGCTCGCTTTTCTTCAATATCCACAAGTTCATTCAATAAGGTTTCTCGGGTGTCAAATCCGATGATCCCGCTTAAGTCATGGTGTGCAGATGTTGGGATTTTTTCATTCATATGTAACAGTGTCAGTGGAAGATTAAGTGTTTGGGCTATCCAAGCACTGGCGTGACAAACGGCAATCGCCAAGGACGAACGGTCTATACACCCAATTACGCAAGTTTTTTGAATGATATCTGCTGCCATAATTAATGACCTCCCATGAATTTTTCAATTTTTTTCGGGTCGTCATGAATACCAAACTTATCAACCAACGTTGCAGTGGCGTCATTCATCCCCTTAATTTCAATATCAATGCCTTCACGTAGAAACTTAATCACCACTTTATCTAACGCGTTGACGGAAGTGATATCCCAAAAATGAGCATGATTCACATCGATAATCGCTTTATCAATGTCTTCTTTAAAATCAAAGGCATTAAAAAAGCGTTCCGATGTGGCAAAGAAAATTTGTCCCCGAACTTCATAATGACGTACCTTTCTGTCTAGTCTTGATGTAACTGTCATGTATCTCGCGACTTTATTGGCAAAATTAAGCGCTGCGATGAGCACCCCGACAAGTACCCCGTATGCCAGATTATGGGTCCAAACGACAACAATGACGGTGGCTATCATAACAACGCTGGTTGATAGCGGATGGACTCGTATATCGGCAAGGGATTGCCAAGAAAAGGTCCCAATTGACACCATAATCATCACAGCAACTAACGCCGCCATAGGGATTTTTGATACCCAATCATTAAGAAAAACCACCATTAGCAATAAAACAACACCCGCAACCAGTGTCGATAATCGTCCTCGTCCACCCGATTTTATATTGATAATGGATTGACCGATCATCGCACATCCCCCCATCCCGCCAATAAATGCAGTGACTATATTGGCAATGCCTTGCCCTTTACATTCTCGATTTTTATCACTGGTTGTATCCGTCAAATCATCCACAATCGTTGCAGTCATCATTGATTCCAATAAGCCAACAACAGCAAGAGCTAATGAGTAGGGCAATATGATAAGTAGCGTTTCAATGTTCAAGGGAATATCGGGCAAAAGAAAGATAGGCAAACTGTCAGGCAAAACGCCCATATCACCAACCGTTCGGATATCAAGACCAAGCCATATTGAAATTATCGTTAATACAACAATACACACTAATGGAGAAGGAATGGTTTTATTGACTAATGGAAACAAATAGATAATCCCTAAGCCTGCCGCGGTCATTGCATAAACATGCCAACTCACATTGGTTAACTCAGGAAGTTGGGCTAAAAAAATCAAGATAGCTAACGCATTAACAAATCCCGTTACGACAGAGCGTGAAACAAATCGCATTAGACTACCCAATTTTAAATATCCTGCGATAACTTGAAATATCCCAGTTAAAACCGTCGCGGCTAATAAGTACTGAAGACCATGTTCTTTCACCAGAACAACCATTAAGAGAGCCATGGCACCTGTTGCTGATGAAATCATGCCGGGGCGCCCCCCGATGAAAGCAATAATCACTGAAATAGAAAAGGCAGCGTATAACCCGACTTTGGGGTCGACGCCTGCAATAATTGAAAATGCGATCGCTTCAGGAATTAACGCTAAAGCAACAACAATACCGGCTAGGATATCCCCACGGATGTTACCTAGCCAGTCCTGACGAGAGGAGGACAACAGCATATTGGACTACCTTGTAATCGATCAATCCCAAGATGGGAGAGTGTATTTTAAATAAACGAAATTATCCCAAAGAAGGGATTTAGAAATTAGTTGATTTAGTATCAACCTAAAAGGAAGGAGGTATCTCAGGGCGGCGTAAGGCGCATAATATGATCAGCTGTTCCTATGAATAGTATGTTTTTTTAAAATACCAATATCAACGGTCTTAAGCAAGCACCGGATTAACATGAGCGTACTGATGCCCTGCACCGGTACGCTCATCATGACAAATATCGTCAGTGATTTACTTTACTCTGATGCCTTGTTTATCAACAATAACCTCCCCATCTTCTTTGATAAATTCACGTTGTTGCCGATTAGGCAATATATCCAGCACTACCTCTGAAGGCCGACACAACTTTGCGCCTAGCGGAGTGACAACAATCGGCCTATTAATCAGTACTGGGTACTGCAACATAAAATCAATGAGTTGGTCATCTGTATAGCTATCTTGTTCTAAATTTAATTGCTCATACGGCTCAACATTTTTCCGTAGTAATTCGCTGACTGTGATTTTCATATCGGCGATAAGTTGCACTAACACATCCTTAGTCGGAGGTGTTTCTAAGTAATGAATAATCGTTGGATCAATACCACTATTGCGGATCATGGCAAGGGTGTTACGTGAAGTACCACAGTTTGGATTGTGGTAGATAGAGATCTCATTCATGGGGTTACCTTTAATTTAACAGTGAAAGTCGAAGTACTAAAGCAACGAGTGTGACAATGAGCACAGGGATAGTCATGATAATCCCTGTTTTGAAATAATATCCCCATGTAATCGTCATGTTTTTTTGCGATAAAACATGCAGCCACAACAATGTAGCCAAACTCCCTATTGGTGTGATTTTAGGCCCCAAATCGGCGCCAATAACATTCGCATAAACCATCGCTTGTTGAATTAACCCTGATGCTTCACTTCCTTCTATGGATAGAGCACCAATTAATACTGTTGGCATGTTATTCATAATTGATGATAAAAATGCGGTAATAAATCCAGTGCCTAGAGTGGCTACCCATAACCCTTTATCGGCAAGATAATTGAGCGTTTCAGAAAGATAATCGGTTAACCCCGCATTTCTTAAACCATAAACCACCAAGTACATACCTAAAGAGAAAATGACGATTTGCCACGGTGCACCACGTAACACTTTTTTGGTATTAATCGTATGGCCTCTGGCTGCAATCACCCAAAGAATTAAGGCTCCAATTGCAGCAATAGCGCTAACAGGAATACCTAATGGTTCTAAGACAAAGAAACCAATAAGTAGCAGTACCAATACCAGCCAACCTGCTTTAAACGTTGTCATGTCCTTAATGGCTAAAGTCGGTTCACTCAGTTTGGTAACATCATATTGTTTAGGAATATCTTTGCGGAAAAACCAATGCAGCATCGCTAATGTTGCAATAATTGCTGCAATATCCACTGGCACCATAATCGATGCATATTCAGTAAATCCAATATTAAAGAAGTCCGCAGAAACGATATTCACGAGGTTCGAAACAATTAGCGGCAAGCTTGCTGTATCTGCGATAAACCCTGCTGCCATGACAAATGCTAATGTCGTGCCTTTGTTGAAACCAAGTGCCAATAACATCGCAATCACAATAGGCGTTAATATCAATGCTGCGCCATCATTGGCAAATAAGGCCGCAACAGTCGCACCTAGTAACACGATATAACTGAATAGCAGTTTTCCTTTGCCACCGCCCCATTTGGCAACATGTAATGCCGTCCACTCAAAGAAGCCGCTTTCATCTAACAATAAGCTAATAATAATCACTGCAACAAATGTCGCTGTGGCGTTCCAAACTATGTTCCAAACAATCGGGATATCTTGAAGGCTAATGACACCAAAAATTAATGCTAATACTGCCCCTGCCATTGCACTCCACCCAATGCCTAATCCTTTGGGCTGCCAAATAACAAAGGTGATCGTTAAAATAAAAATTAAAGCGGCAATAAACATAACAACCTCATTTAAAAGGTGCTTTTCCGCACCTTTTATTTTCCAAAAATAAAACTTATTCTGAGAGCTGACTTAATGCGGATATCCCCACAGGCTCTGTTTCAAGCAAAGGAACAATAGCAACACGTTTTGCCAATGTTGATGTCACCTTTTCAATCTGAGCGACTTCCTGTTCTGCTCTTGAAAGTAACAATGGTGATGTTGTTTCCGTGATAGATAGACTGTTATTGATCACCCACGCCCACGGATGTATATCTGCCCGTATTAAATCATTTTGTAAATTCTCCGCCTCAAGCACAGGTGTAGTTTCAGCGAGTGTCGTAATAATAACTTTGGTGCGTTCAGGATCTTGTAATTGCATCATCGGGGTTAAATAGTGGCCTTTTTCACCCATCTTCTTAGCAATTTCTTTATGATATGCCCCTGTTGCATCCAGAAGTAATAATGTATGCCCAGTTGGTGCAGTGTCCATGACAACAAAACGTTTACTCGCGTCTCTAATGATGCGAGAAAAGGCCTGAAACACTGCGATTTCTTCTGTGCATGGAGAGCGTAAATCTTCCTCAAGTAATGCACGCCCCTCTGTATCTAAATCTTTCCCTTTTGTATCTAAAACATAATTACGATAACGTTCAGTTTCAGCAATGGGGTCAATTCGGCTAACTTGAAGGTTGGGTAAAACACCATCGAGGGTTGATTCAATATGCGCGGCTGGGTCAGATGTGGTCAGATGTACATCAAGCCCTTTTTCTGCCAATTTAACTGCGATTGATGCCGCAATCGTTGTTTTCCCTACACCACCTTTGCCCATTAACATAATCAGCCCATGCTGTTGCTGAGATATTTCGCCAACCAGTTCTGACAAGGTAGGTAAAGAAATAGGTTGTTTTGTCGGGGTAATAGTTGGAACTTGTGGCATGTCATTCGATAACAACTGCTTCAGTGCATCGACTCCCACCATATTGATATTTTGTAAATAAAGAATATCGATAGGTAACGAGCGTAATGCTTCAGGCATAGATTCCAATGCCGTTTGCTCGCGGTTATAGAGTGCATGGGATAACTTATCATTTTCAGTCATAGCCGTTTCAGGAAAAACACCATTGACAATCAATTGCTGATTTTTGATACCCAGAGATGACAACTCGCTATAGGTTCTCGCGACTTCCCTCAATGCGGCAGACTGAGGTCGTGCAACTAATACTAATCTTGTTAGTGATTTATCACTCAACGCTTGTACGGCCATGCTATACTGCTCACGTTGTTTATCAAGACCAGACATTGGACCTAAGCATGACGCACCCGCACCATCAGGATTGTCACTAATAAAATCGCTCCACGCACTCGGAAGTTGTAATAAACGGATGGTATGCCCCGTTGGTGCGGTATCAAAAATGATATGGTCAAATTGCCCCGTAATTTCGGTATTAGTTAACAATCCAGTAAATTCATCAAAAGCTGCAATCTCTGTTGTACAGGCACCTGATAGCTGTTCCGTAATACTTTTAATTACCGCTTCAGGTAAACTTTCTTTGATTGGATTAATAATTTTGTTTCGATATTCTTCGGCTGCGGCTTGAGGGTCTATTTCAATAGCAAATAGATTTGGAACCAATGTTATTGGCTTAATATTGTTGCCTATCGATTGAGAGAATACTTGCCCAACGTTAGAAGCTGGATCAGTGCTCACCAGTAAGACTTTTTTCCCTTTTTCAGCCAACTTAATTGCGGTCGCACAGGAAATAGAGGTTTTACCCACCCCACCTTTTCCAGTAAAAAATAAATAATTAGGTGTGTTATCTAAAAATTTCATTTTATTGCTCCTGTTAACAACACGTTTTACCATTACCACAACACGATTTAACAATTTCGGCTTTTTCAATATTTGGTCGAATACCAAACCATCTTGCTAGCTCATGTCGTTTTGGGTATCGACCAGTCAGCACAATCTCACCATCAAGAATCAATAGTGGAAGTGACTCGGCACCTGCGGTTTCCAAAAATGTTTTTGCTTTTGTATTGTTAACGAACTCCATAGGCTCTTGCGCTAAATTAAAGCGCTTTACATTCGCTCCTTGTTTTTTTAACCAATCTATATCTGTTGCGAAATCTACTAATGCTTGATCGACTTCGGTTCCACAAACACCAGTGCTACAGCATAACGCTGGGTCAAAGACTTCTAGTTTTTCCATAACTCAACCTTATATATGATTTTTCATATATATTAATTTAAAAAATTTTATGCCGAACAACTACTCGCAGACTCTTTTGTCTCTAGACTCTTAAGCAAATCTGCAACTCTATTTTTCTCTGTGGCATAGGTGACATCAATGACACTTTTCACCCACGGTAGTAATGCCGGAGATAACCGATAATGAACCCATTTACCATGTTTTGAATCGAGCAAAAGACCCGACTCTCTAAGCATTGCTAGGTGCCGAGAAGTCTTTGGTTGCGATAAATTTAAAGCCGTATAGATATCACAAACGCATAGCTCTCCCGATAACTTCAAAAGCAACACGATATCCAACCTTGTTTGATCACTGAGTATTTTAAACAGCAGTAGTGGTTCCATACCTTCTCCTATATTTAATGTATATAAGGTATACTCAAAAAATACATTCGTCAAAGCATATATGTTAACCTATGAATTCTCTATATGGTTTTTCTTACAACGCTATCTTTATTAATTAATAATCTCTTACTGAGGAGCTTGGAACTTTTAATTTTTCAATGTAATACATCGAGTGTTAATACTGTCGTATAAGATATCGTCTGTAGCCCTTGATATTAGAGGGCTACGAGCAAACTTTGGACTTTTCGATGAAATGGGCGCGTAACCCCAATGAGCATGAAATAATTTTTTATGATGCCCCCACTAAAGAAATAAATTCATGTAAATAATTGTTTTATGGCTTTTTCAAATAAATAGTTTAAATGTTAATGAATGAAAAACACGAATAATAAAAATTAAAATAGTGATTAAATACCAACATCAACCCTATATGCGTGTATTTTATTAACTAAGAGCCATCAATATAAAATAGCATGTATCACATGTATCACATGTATCACATGTATCACATGTATCGCATGTATCGCATGTAATGATAGTGTTGAAATTCACTGGGAACACCGTAATTTTTGGTTAAAATACTCAACAACTAAATTTATTAATTAATAGAGTCTGTTATGTTCATTAAACCAACTGCTGTATTAATCCATGTTCCTAATGTTGCCGAGGGATTGGCTTGGTACAAAAAGGCATTCCCCAATGCCATTGCCGAATATTTACCTGAATTTGATTTCACATTATTACATGTTGGCAACTTTACAATCGAAATAGTTCAAGCGGATACAAAAGTCAGTGAAGGGAAAAAAGGCAGTGTATTGTATTGGCACGTTGATGATATAACTAAGGTAATTGCGCATTTTGCACAATTAGGTGCACCGCTTTATCGCGGTCCAATGGAAATTGGTCAGGGTTTAAAAATGTGCCAAGTTGAAGACCCTTTTGGTAACCTTATTGGCTTAAAAGGAAAATAAACTTGCCTATTAATCAAACAAAATAGGTATTGATTAATTATCGTCACTATTACCTTCTAAGAGCCTTAAATTGCATACATTTGGGTGGTTACCTTAATCGAAACCACCCATTTTCATTTATATTTCAGAATCGAATTTTATCGGCAATGATATTTGTAACTGAGCCAATTGTTCACATAGATAAACCAAACGTAATAAGGCGTCGGCATCTTGGGCTCCTGCCATATATTGATCAATCTGCTTCACAAACCACATCATTCCGAGATCTTGAACTGTCCGTTTAGCTTGTGCCAATTCGTCACGTTGGTTATTGGATAGATTTTGTCGTCCGGTGCATGCCTGTGTTTCGAGTACTGAAAAAATAGGTCTGGTCAGTTGTTGCATCAATGAGGGAACGGGGGTAAACGTTGCCCCTTTTTGCTGTTTTTTATCCATATATTCTTGGATATAACTGACAAAATTAGATTGTTTTTGGCTACGTCTTGTAGATTCAAAATCAAGATAAAATAACTTAATACCTTGATCTTTTTCTAACCATAACACTGAAGGAACGAAAATTATCCCCTGTTCATTACGTGCAATTTGTACCGTGACGGCTTTAATTGGTTGTGTGCGTTTAGTGATAAAATTCAGCTCTTCAAGTTTATTATTATTATTCCCATCCCAATTGAGACGCAAATAAACGCTATTGTTATCAATATCATTGACAACCCAAACCACACATTGTTCTGTTTCATTCCAATACAATTGCTCATAGTTATTGATGTGCAAGATGATTGGGTCATAAATGACGCTTTGTTGTAACTTATCAGCATACTCGTGAAGCTGCTGCCAATCACTGAAACCATACTCAGACTTTAGCTGTGTATATTCATCAAATGTTACAAGCTTTGAGGTATTAATCGCATAACTCTCACCCAATGAAGCCAGTTTTCCTTCATCGGATAATCGTGGCAAATGAAGTGTAAACGGGCATGCCATTAAATCATTTGCAGCGTGTTTCCATAACGCCGTTACATTCCAAACAGCTGCTTTATTAAACATTGGGTCAAGTCGATTTGGACGTGCTTGCGTGCATTGGATCACGCGATTTTCTTGAGTATCCCAAAAGCTGAAAGTCGCACCAATTGCACCACTTTCAGCTAACCACCACTGAGCATCTATCGGAAATAAGGATAATACAGCATTTTTATCATCATATTGACGGCGTGGCTGGCCTCTTAGCGCACTCAGATTTTCAACTTGGCAATGCCTTAATTGGTATAAGTATGCAGTAATCCGTGCAATTAAACGCAAAACTTGTGCTTCATCCATGGTGAAATGTTTATCAGCGAGTAACTGCACTTGTCGACTTAATTGACGTAGATTTGCAGCAAGTCTTGGTAAACCTTCTGCACGGGCGGACATATTCAATAGCTGTAATTGCTTGGCACTACTGCGGCTAACATGAGACAGCCCTTGACGTAGAATATCTTGTATAAATCGAGTGACCATACCAATCATCGCAATTTCATCCTCACTTAATGGTCTATCCCCTTCAGGTACGATAATTAGATCATCGGGCCAAGGCCAAACTTGCTGATGTTGTAAAAACAGTTTCACAATAACGGCTAGGTGTAACGCTTTTTTTTGTTTCTCTGGTAGCGATGACAACATTCCTTGAAAACCATTACCACGCAGATAGATTATCGGCTCATCATATTCAGGCAGGCTGATCTTAATTTGTGTAGACAAGTCTTCAAAATGAAGCAAACTATCTCCCCATTGCTGCACTATACGTACAGCTAAACGACAATCAGCTTTAGGAGTTTGTTTCAGTAATAATGCAGGTTCTAGAGCAAGTAACTCAGGTAAAAGAGCGACAAATTCAGTTTCAGCAATAACACAATCCTCACTCTTTGTAATCCCTTCATTTTTATTTGCTTGCAGCCATAATATCGCCGCTAAAATATGTTTACAGCACCCCGTCGCAGAGCAATCACACTGTGCTTTTTGAATGCCTTGTTCATCTAACTTAACTTGTTGTTCATCACTATTAAATAGGCCATTAGGCTCATCTAATAAACTCACTTTATTATTATCGAGATCTTTTCGTGCTCGGCGTAGCAACCCGACATTCGCAAAAACTGCTAGAGCATCATCGTCATAATGGAAATAAACCGTTTGCCAACTCATTGCATCACCTCTGCGAGCCAATTTGCAAAATGTTCAGGTGTGAGTGCGGCGACATGCATTCCTCTATCTGCTAATTTTTGAGCGATTTCTGAGTCATAAACAGGTTGAGCAGCATCATCCAACGC
Source organism: Providencia burhodogranariea DSM 19968 (assembly GCF_000314855.2). Lineage (GTDB taxonomy): Bacteria > Pseudomonadota > Gammaproteobacteria > Enterobacterales > Enterobacteriaceae > Providencia > Providencia burhodogranariea. The sequence continues at coordinate 1,367,608 of NZ_KB233222.1, forward strand.
GGCTAATCCCAATAGTTTCACCTGTTGGCTATTAAGCCGTTGTGTGCAATCAAGCAAATGGTTTAATGCGCCACCTTCTTCAAAATCACTAATCAATGAAATAATAGTTCTTTTGGGATTGCGGATCAGGCTCTCACAATAACTCATCGCTTTTGCGATATTCGTTCCACCGCCGAGTTGCACTGTCATTAACACTTCAACTGGATCATGAGCCAAATGACTTAAATCGACGACTTGTGTATCAAATACCACCAATGAAACTCTCACAGTCGGCAAGGCGGCTAAAATACTGGCACAAACGGCAGCATACATAATTGAGCTCGCCATCGAACCACTTTGGTCGACACAAAGAATAATATCCCATGGCAAATGCTGCTGTTGACGCGAGTTGAAATAAGGTGTTTTGATGACCAATCGTTGATTTTGACGGTCATAGTTTTTTAAATTTGCTGCGATGGTAGCACGCCAATCAAAATTACGACTGTTTGGGATCAGGGAACGACGAAAGCGGTTCCGACGTCCAGTTAACGCTTGACGGAACTGGTTACGCATTTGGCTTAAAATATCATCCACCACTTTGCGAATAACATTTTTAACCGCATCTCGCATCTCCTCATTCATTTTACCGCGTAGGCTCAATAATGTTTTTGCCAGCGCTTGAGTCGGTTCCATTGCATTGAGTGTTTGCGGATCTTTGAGGAAGCTGCTGATTTCATAACGTTCAAGTGCCTGCGATTGCATACGTTCAAAGGTGCTGTTCGGAAAAAGCTTACGTGCTTGGTTCAGCCAATTGACTGCGGTTAGCTGTGAACTGTCTAATGAACCATGTCGGCCACGCTCTTGGCGTAGGCCTCGACGTTGATATTCTCGTCGATACAGGAAATCGAGAGAGCGTTCGATTTTCAATTCGCTCGCATTAAAAGTTGCCTGCCCAAGCGCATCATCAGCATATTGTCCCAATATTAAACGCCATCTCTTAGCCAACTGAAGCTGTTCAGGCGTTAATGGTTCATCTTTGTGTTCTTGATTGTCATTACTCATAATTAGCGACATCCTTTAGTTCATCAAACCAGCCTTGAAGCCCTTGCTCCGTAAGTTGAGAGAGCAATTTTTGCTCTATTCGAAGCGCATCTAGCAACTGTTTTTCACTGAATTCAGTTTGGTGTAATGTCAATTGCTGGGAGTCAATGGCCAGTTCTTGAGCGATATAATGCGCCATTTGTGCATTTAGTTTGGGTGTTAATTGGCTAAAGGCAAAGCGTAAATCAGGTAATACTTGAATGAAACGCTGTTCATCCCACTGCGACAATAATTGATTCAACAAATCCACCAATAGAGGCATTCTGATCACCAGTTCTGGTGCCGCTCTCATCACGCCAATAAAGTAGCCGACAGCAATCTCAGGATCACTACCTGCACTAAAGCTACGTTGCACCTCTATCGTTAAGACTGATTCATCAATTTTGCCGCCTAAATAGCGTAGTGCATCTACTGCGCCTTTTAATAATGGAACATGGTTTAATTGGCCATCGAGTCGATTAAGTTGCTGATGAAATTCATTCAGATAGTTGCTATTAGGGCTGATTTCCGGCATGAAAGCCACTAATTCGCGACAAGATAATAATGCTTCAAATGATTGTTCTTGCTGCTGTTCATCACTCTGCGTGAGTTGATCTAAACAATAAAATACTTGTTGTATAACTAGATGCAAACGATCCTCAATTGAAAACGCTTCATCGATATCAAATAGCTGCCGACCTCTCCATAGATGGATTAATTTATGTCCACAGGCGACTAAAGAGTCTAATTTGCTATCTTGTTGGATATAACGGTCGAGTAAGTTAAACAAGGCTGGCAGCTGTTGAGTTAAACCAATCAATGCCGCTTGAATTAATAACTTTACTGCATTTTGACTGGATCGGCTGAAACCCTGATCTTCCAGTTGTTTTTCCATTTGCAGTAATTTATCGAGTGCAATTGTTTTTAAGCGAGTACCTTTTTCTGACAATGCTATCAGTTCACCTTCAACGTTAGGCGTCCACGCATACTTCCACTCTTCAAAGAGTAAATCCATTTGATGACCAGATAAAAAATCCGGCCCGCTGATCCGTCGTGCAAAATGAATTTCTAAAAAATCCAATAAGTGCAAAAAACGGCTGCGTAAACGATGTTGAGGATTGCGATAGACATCTAATCGGCTATTTTTACTCAAGGTATCATCAAGTTTGAATCGATAACCTTTTGCTGTTTCATAAGTTTCTGCAACCAATGGAGGAGTAACCGTTCCTTTGGGAATTTGGCCTAGCAGGAAACCAGAAAAACAGGTCTTGATTTCATGCCATAGCTCATCTTGGCTTTCATCTAAACTGCCTTTGATGAAAGCACTTTGTAATCCATCCAATAAATCATAACGTCCTGGTCCAATATGACCTCGAAAAGCGGCTAATCTCAAGCTTTGCTCAGCCGCTAATTTAACCGATAAAAATCCTGGAGCCGCATCAAATTGCTTATCATTCAGCACGTTTGCCACGTTTGATAAAAACGTGATACCCAATTGATTACGATAATATTGCGTCGGTTTGATTGGCATTGAGCTGATTTGCATATCATGACGTTTCGCTAACAGACTTTCCCAAACACGCTGATAAAATGCAGGCGATGGCATGCCTGATGCGTAGCCATTTAACGCATCTAGGCGGTCATAGCTATAACGAATCAACCAAGCACTATCTTTTTGTTGAAGTAGCTGTTTTTGTTTGAATTGTTTTTGCTGAGTTGTTGACAGTGCAAAGCCTTGTGGTATTGCTTCGGTTAATCCTTCGACTAGTGGCAAAGTATGAAAACCACCCGTTACAATGACAATTTTAGCGTCGGGTTCAGCCTGTTTGATCGTTTGAATATGGGCTAGCATATGAGCTTCACGTTGAGATGAACCTTCAGCTTCCAGTACTTGAGGCTCATAATCTAAACGAGCCAGCGCGCACCAAATAAAGGTGTCATGAAACAATGAATGCCAGTCCGTTAATGCTTCTTGCGTGCGTAATTCAAACAAATGTTCCCATAACTCATCATGGTCACGGCATCCACATTTTTTGGCTAACTGTGAAATAAATAAGCTATGAGCAAGATAGCGCTCTGTTTGCAAACTTTGATGTTGATTTTCTCTATTCTCATCAAGTTCAACTTGTGCCGACCAAGGTAAATCAATGAATTTTAGCTTAGCTTTCTGTTTATGGCCGACTTGTAACGCCTGCCATTCTGGTGAGTACTCGCAAAAAGGGAAATAGGCCGATTTAGTGACAGCGTCACTTTCACTATCACTTTGTCGTTTAACGTCAGTTTGCCCCATTATTGCTATAGGAGGCTTAGTTTCACCATCGACTAGCCCACTGATTAAACTATCAAAACTGTCAGGCCCTTCAATTAAAATATAATCAGGGGCAATAGTTTCGATTAATGTTAATACACTATAAGCACATGCAGGGCTATGGTGGCGCACAGGAGCAAAATAGAGTTGATTTTCCTGCAACGCACGTATTTTCTCTAACGCGCTCGAAAGCCGTTCGGGTAATTCTATGGATGGCAAACTCACCGTATTATTTCCTGATCAATAACTTGAAGTACGACGGATATCGGCAGAGCTAATGCTCTGCCTTGATATTACTGCCAAAATTCACGTGAAGCTTCAAAGAATGCCTTCCATTCGGGGCTATTTTTTGCACGCTCTCTTGCGACATTATCGATGTAATAACGCATTCGTTTAATATCATCAGCATTATCTTTAAGTACAATACCAATTAATTGACGAGCAACAGCACCGGCACTGAGCACTCCATCGCCTAAATAATGTGCTTCAAGTGCACAAGCATAGGCGATATTCACAGCTTCTGCGGTTGACATAACAGCATCTGGGGTCTTGATATTGCCCCCTTCTCTTGTGCTACCTGAGCGTAGCTCTTGAAAAGTCGTAACCAATAGTTCAATCACATTCGCAGGGATACTTACCTGCTCATTGAGTTCGCCGAGTTCTGCCGTCAATTGCTTATTAATCAGTTCAATTTCAAATAATGGATCTTGAATCGGTTTAACGGTTTCAAAGTTAAAACGACGTTTAAGTGCCGAAGACATCTCATGTACGCCACGATCACGTAAGTTTGCGGTGCCAATTAAGTTAAACCCCTGTTGTGCGCTAATACGGGCATTATCTTTCATCTCAGGGATCATCATCTGTTTTTCAGACATTAATGAGACTAGAACATCCTGTATTTCAGGTGGGCAACGGGTGATCTCTTCAAATCGAACAATCTTGCCCTCAAGCATTCCTTGGTATATTGGGGAACTTACCAACGCTTTTTCAGTTGGCCCTTCAGCCAATAGCAAAGCATAATTCCATGAATATTTAATGTGATCTTCCGTCGTTCCCGCCGTACCTTGTATGGTTAAACCTGAGTCACCACTAATAGCAGCGGCTAACAATTCTGATAACATTGATTTTGCTGTACCCGGCTCACCAACTAGCATTAAACCTTGTTTACCTAATAAAGTGACAATAGCTCTGTCAACAAGAGCATCATCACCAAAAAATTTTGGTGTAATATTAAGCTCTTCATCACCGACAATAAATTGTCTCACTGCACGAGGTGAGCGAAGCCAACCTTGTGGCTTCGGGTTATTTTTATCCGCCTTGGTCAGTCGGTCTAACTCATCCGCAAAACGAACTTCTGCACTTTCACGAATAGCCGAGTGATCTGGAACCTTTTTCTTGGCCATTATTTGTTTCCTATTTACCTATGATTACCAAGGAGTTTTCTTTTCCCAATCTGGGTCAAACCCTGAACATGCATCTGCAATTTTCAGATAATCAGCATAACTTTCTGCTAATAAAATCGGGGGAATGTCTTTCAATTCAACATAACTGCGGTTCCATGAGTTTTTTTGGCTGAGTTCAAAACTGAGTGAATACAATACCGCAGGAATGTTTTCCTCTGGCACATAACTACCACTAAATTCAATGTAGACATATAAACCTAAACTAGAGAAATGCTTAGCATAATGCGTAAAGGTTCCGCCATCTTCAGCTTGTCCACGTTGGTAACCCAATTTAGTTAGCACTCCACGCAAGGTATAAGTGTCAGTGATCCACCCTTTTCTATCTTCAATTTCATTTAGTTTTAAATCTAATTCGGGGATTTTATGATCCATTTGCGAGAACAAGAATTTAACTTTGTAGTCTTTAAAATGCGCTAGCCATCCTTTACGATCCTCTTCGTTAACCAACGCAGCATGGGCTAGCTGTATAAATGAATCTTCACTTAAGGTGATTTCATCATCGTCAAGATTTAATAAACTGCCATCATCTGATGGACGGAATACATTAATAACCGTGTCACCCTTGACTTCCATCCAAACCAATCGGTCAATTAAGCAACGCATAATTGGGTGAGTTAGGAGGTATTCCTGCCAATCTGCACAAGTCCACTGGCGCTTCGCACACATAGCTTCATAGAGACGGGCTGACTGTAACTCAATGACTTGCTTAAGTTCTTTTTTACTCGAGGTAAGCAGTTTTTTCGACTCTTTAATTTGCTCTTGATCGTCAGTTTTACGAGCCGCTGGTAAGGCTTTAATTTCTTTACCTTCAGGGCTAAATAACACCAATTTTTGTTGGGCATCTAGACGAGCAGTAAAGGTTCGTTCGCCATACTCTAAGACTAAAGTGCCTGTTTCATCCATACCCGCTGTTGGAATAGTTCTATCTGCAAGCTCATCGTCACTCCAACCATTGCGTTGTGCAATTTCAGAAACCAGTCCTCGTGCTTTTTCTTGCACAGATGCTGTTCTATAACGACGAGAAAGTGACAGCAACAATTGGATAATCAGCGGATCATTACTCACAGAAACAGCATCAATCATGGCCTCAATTTGTGCACGGCGTTGGTAATGATCACGCATATAGTTACGCAATGTGCTCACAGCGATATACCCTTCAACGCCACAAACTAATGCCAACATACCTTTGTCACTAATTGCTGAACCTAAATAGCGACGAAGTACTTCATTTTTGATATCGGTGATAGCTTGTTCAAGCGTGTAATTTTCATACTGAGAATAATATTCAGGATAATTTTTTGCATAGCCTAAATAATTTTTTAACCGTTGCGGTGCATTTTGTTCAGCTTCTTCCATCGCTTGTTCTAGTGAAGGCCCTTTCACATCTTGGGCGATGAATTGACTTAAAATAAAACTACCCAATTTTTGCTGACTTTCTTGACTGAGTAAGCTGATATAACGCTGAAGCAATCCATTTCCAGCTGGCATTTTTAGCTTAACGGCTAAGATGATCCACCAGCGAATGATATCCGCATCAACCGCTTTTTTGTTTTGCCATGTTAATGCAGGAATAGCCTCTAAATTGAACCATGCCATGCTTGTGGGTGCTTTACCTTTTAGCCCTTTTTGTGCTTCATCAAGCAATGCTTTTGGTGATAAATAACTTGAGATATTCTCACCAAATTGTTCAATGGCTGTTAATAGTGCCGCTCGAACCACTTCACGTTTTTCTTTTTTCAGTAATGCATACAGTAACGGAAGAGAGTCAGGATGCTTTAACCGAGCAAGCCATTCAATCGCCGTAACTCGGATCTCTTGTTTTCCTGCATCAAGCCCTTCCGCTGCATTTAAATGAATATTTGGTAAGGTTTCTAATAGTTGTTGTGCACGACGACGATCCGTTTTATTTTCACCTAATGCCAATTCCATTATTCGTGGAATAAAGCGCGCGGGTAAAACAGGTAATCGAGCGAGTATTTCAATCGCGCTGCTTGCGTCATAATCATCATAAGTACGATTGGTTTTTGGTCGAGGGATCAAACCCAATGATTCTGCAATAAAGTCAGGATGTTGAGCGAAGAATGGCCAGACCTGTTCATTATTGGTAAAAAAGGCTAAACCATTCGAATAATGGCGTAAGCAGAAATCAGCAATTAAACGTGTTGGTTCAGCATAATGGCAATGAGCTAAGACTTGCTCAAACTGGCGTAATTCAAGCGTTGATACCAAGCGTACTGGAACTTGCCCTCCAAAATGATACGGTGAAAGATGGCTTGATTTAGGTCGATTATTGCTGATTAAACGTAGTGCATGAAATAAGGTAAATTCAGCTAAATTGGGAATGCGATCTTTATAACGAATAACATTTTGCTCTAGGGATTCAATAACTCCGACACCGGTATTCAGCTTATCCAATAAACTACGGCACTTCTCTTCAGTGAGCTTATTACTGAAATCTTTATAATATTTTTGCGCCCAACTATAACTGTGTTTTTCATTTTTGCTGGCTTCAATCTCTCTTTCAGCTGACTCTTTAGCTTTTTCTAGCATTTCTTTGAAGTTGTTTGCCAAAATATCGCGGACACTTTCAGGAAGAGGTATATCTTCAAGCTCAATTAATGGCGGTAATGTCACATCTTCAATATCATTGGCTGTTTCCATAACATCAAAACGAGAAATTGCACTTTCAAGGCTCTTCAATACGGTTTTATTTTTTTCCGTATGTAAGGCATTTTCTAATACATTTCGCCCATGACCAATACGAGCAAATAAATCAGCAGCTTGCGTTCGTTGTTTTGGTGTACCTTCTAACAGAATTTTCGTTAAATGCTCTATTACCGCAGCTTCAGGCAAAATTGCTATTACAGGTTCTGCTTTAACACGAACTGTTTTAAGTGAGCTAGCGGCATAAAGAACAAGAATATCAGCAAAAACTTGCCGTAACTCTTCATCTTTTTTTAAGTAATCAATTAGTTGTACCTGTCCTGATGCTGACAAGTTATTTGACAATGTTTGTCGAACAAAATCTTGTTCTGCAATCATATAAGCTTTTAATTCAGGGATATTGAATAGACGATTAAGCTTATCATAATGATAGTCAGATAATTGTTGGCGATCAAAGAGTGCATAGAGAATGGTATTAGCTGGCTTCTCAGTCTCTTTTTCAACGATATCTGCCAGTAAACTAAGACTCCAATGTTGACGAAATTCATATTTTTCATCACGAGCAGTGTAATCACCGAAGCTGGTATAAAAAGCATCCCCGAGCAAATAAAGCACCCAACTTGGTAATTCTGGGGTCAAAATTTTGATATTGGTGTCTTGGCATGCCGCCGCGATCACTTTAGCAAAGCGAGTAACTTGTTGAGCTGAGAATGAATCCCCGACTTTGGCATACAGTTTATGACGCGCATTAAGGCTTTGACGGGCTAATTTACTGTATTGTTCTAAATTCGAATTAACGCTCGGCCACCACCAATCAATCGTTCCTGGCTTGTTTAATAATCCAGCTACTTCATCTTTTGCTAATTGATTTAATTGCACCAGAATACCTGGGTTATTTCCATCAAGGACATATTCTAATATTTGTTTTGGTAATTCTTTATCGAAAAAGGCAAAAGGTAATAGTGCTTGCTGGAGATATTGTTCTACTACGCTAACATCTTTATTTCCGTAAATCGGTAGTATATCAAACTGAATTTTGGCCATGATAATTCTCTAAAAACATTTATATAACATATTGTTAGCACGAATTCTTTCATCTAACAATTTGATTATTCTTATTCAGTATTTATTGTCATTTAATCCCATATTACAACCCAGTGTTTCACTCCAAACATTCCACAATAATCCAATAAAATTCTTACATTATACCCTTTAAATATGATTTTTTATTTTTCTCATATTATTACTTTTTTCTTTCATCATAAAAAAAGAGCAATTTAAAGTATTAATCTTACAGATTGTTATGGAGCATAAATATTTTAAATACAATCAACGACCTATTCTCAGACAGTCAATTAGACAAAAAACAGCCATTGACTAAACGTTATGTCTAATAATAGACTAACCGTACATTTAGCTTCTAAGAACCTTATATGACTATTCAATTTAGAAACAGTGAAACCCTATCTCCTCCCGCAGGACATTATTCTCATTACACTATCGCAGGTGGTTTTATTTTCGTGTCAGGTCAGCTTCCCGTCGATAAATTCGGCGTTCCACAAACTACGGGAACATTTGCCGAACAAACTGCATTCGTTTTTGCTAAAGTTGAAGCATGTTTACTCAGTGCCGGCATAACTAAGCAGCAACTCGTTCAAGTCCGTGTTTATATTACGGATATGGCAAATTGGCCTGAATTTAACCGACTGTATAGCGAATGGATGGGAAATACTCGCCCTGCCCGTGCTGTCGCTGGTGTCGCACAATTACACTACGATGCTGCACTGGAAGTTGAAGTGGTTGCCTATCATATTTAATTAGCCCTATTCATGAGGTGATGTAATGACAAATCTAGTACTACCTACTTATCAAGATGTTGAGTTAGCGGCAAAAAGAATCGAAAACTATGCAAATAAAACCCCAGTCATGACATCACATACAGCTAATGACATGCTTGGTGCTGAATTATTCTTTAAATGTGAAAATTACCAACGAATGGGAGCATTTAAATTTCGAGGTGCAATGAACGCGCTTTCTCAGTTTACGCCAGAACAAAAAGCCGCAGGCGTGATTACATTTTCATCAGGCAATCATGCTCAAGGTATTGCATTAGCAGCAAAATTGCTAAATATACCTGCGACTATCGCGATGCCACTTGATGCGCCAGTAGTTAAAGTTGCAGCAACTAAAGGCTATGGTGCAAATGTTGTTTACTTTGATCGCTATAAAGATGATAGAGAGCAATTTTGCCAAGAGTTAGTTAATAAACATGGCTATACCCTTATTCCTCCTTATGATCATCCTCAAATCATTGCAGGCCAAGGTACTGCTGCAAAAGAGTTATTTGAAGAAGTCGGTGAGTTAGATGCCTTATTTGTTTGTTTAGGCGGCGGCGGTTTGCTTTCTGGTAGTGCATTAGCAGCGCGAGCGCTTTCACCTAACTGCAAGATTTATGGGGTTGAACCTGAAGCGGGTAACGATGGGCAACAATCATTTCGAACAGGTAAAATTGTCCATATTGATACACCAAAAACCATTGCAGATGGCGCACAGACATCCCATTTAGGACATTATACTTTTGAGATTATTCGCAATAATGTCGATGATATTTTGACTGTTACTGACAATGAACTTATTGATTGTATGAAATTTTATGCAGAGCGTATGAAGATGATCGTCGAACCTACTGGCTGCTTATCTTTCGCGGCTGTAAAAGCAATGAAAGCACAATTACAAGGTAAACGTATTGGCATTATTATTAGCGGTGGAAACGTCGATATCACTCGTTTTGCTGAGTTTTTAGCGTAATAACTTTAGTATCAATAAGCCTTTTCGCTTAACTATTATCAATAACCAAATTAGTATAAAATTAGACAAAATAGTGAATATAGCCGAGAAACATAGATAAAATATGCATCTTGGCTAATTAAATTAATTCTGTAGGCTTACATAACAGGCAGCAACCAAATGATATATATCATTTGGTTGCTAGATTAAGGGACGTTTTATGGCTATCTCTAAAGAAAATACACTGCTCGCGCAAATAGATACAATCGCTAAAGGGTTAAGTGAAACCTTTGCGCCCTTTTGTGAAGTAGTGGTACATGACTTAAAACACCCGGAGCATTCTATATTATCTATCCACAATAATTTATCGGGACGCAAAGTTGGTGAACCCACGACTGAACTGGGGCTAGCTCGTATTGAATCCGCTGATTTCCCCAATATTGTCGCGAATTACGCCAACCAATTTGCTGATGGACGCCCAGTTAAAAGTACATCTGTTGGAATCAAAGATGAAAGCGGCAACTATGTTGCAGCTCTGTGCCTAAATGTTGATATGACTTTATTTCGTGGTATGCAAAATGTCTTAACCCAATTTACGCAAGTAGGTATTAGCCCAATCAAGGAACACCTTGAACCCAAAGGCACTGAAGCTATCCGCCAACGTATTGATCAATATGCCGCCTCGCTTTCAGCGAGTCCTCGCACATTAAAAGCAGACGATCGTAAAGCATTAATTGAAGTTCTACGCAATGAAGGCTTATTAGATATGAAAAAATCGATGGAAACCGTCGCTCAACATTTAGGCGTTTCTCGCGCTTCAGTTTATTTATATGCAAAAAAATGACACAAATTAACGCGCTATTTATTTTAAATATATGTTAGGTAGTATTAAAAAACGTCTCATATCATGATGTTAAAATTAAATATTTTTACGGAGTCGACAATATACTGACAACATATTTCCCATCTTTATTTTTGTAAACCCCATGAATATCTGTTTCAAAACCTGGAAAGTGTATTCCTATTTCGCATAACATCTCGATAAAACTGAGTATTGGCTTATTTTCAATCGTTAATTTTTCCCCTGGCATAATAAGTGGCACTCCTGGGGGATACGGCAATATCATATTCGCACTAATTTTTCCAATCATCTCAGATAGATCACATTCCACCACATTTCCACGTATTTCTTGCTGAAATGCATCGTGTGGCGTGAGAACCATAAACGGTAATTGTTCAAAGGCATTATACATAAGCTCAGGTAATTTATATTTAACAATTAAATTATGAATACCTTGTGTCAAGTCTTGCATCCTCATACCTTCATAAAACAGAGGGGCTTTTTCATATAGCCTTGGCATAACATCAGATATTTTACTGTTATTATCATAAACACGTTTAAACTCCATTAGCACTTTTAATAATGTGACTGACTTTTGTTTATCAACTCCAATACTAAACAAAAATAATAAAGAATATGGACCGGTTTTCTCAACGATGATCCCCTTCTCATCAAGAAACTCAGCAACAATTGATGCTGGGATCCCGTTTTCGCTCAAGTTGTCATCTCTATCTAAACCCGGTGTTAGTAACGTGACTTTTATCGGATCTAAAAAAAGATTATTATCGTCTATATTTCTAAATCCATGCCAGTTATCCGCTGAATCCAATGACCAGCACATGACTTTATCAATACAGTCTGGTTGCCATACAGAAAAGAACCAATCCTCGGACTCCCTATGTAAACGTGAGATGTCTTTTCTAAAATCAATAGCTAAGTCTATAGCTTGACTAATAAGTCTTTTCCCTTTTTGACCACGCATCATTGCTGCTGATATCTCACAAGAAGAAACGATACTATAAAGAGGTGAAGTTGAGGTATGCATCATATAGGTTTCATTAAATATCTTTTCATTAAAATCACCCTTTATGTGAATCATAGATGCTTGAGAAAAAGCGGCGAGTAATTTATGCGTCGATTGCGTTTCAAAAATAACTTTTTCTTTTATTTTGCTGCCCCCCATACCGGATTTATTTTCATAAATCGGATTAAAATTAGAGTAAGGGATCCACGCAGAATCAAAGTGAATTGAGTTCACGGGCAACGTTTCTTTTATATACTGCGTATCATAAAGAATACCATCATAGGTTGAATTAGTTATGATTGCATGAGTTGGCCATTGCGTAATATTCTTGCTGCACAGTAAGTTCTCGATGTGCTCTTTCGTAAATTCTTTTTTGGGAATACCACCGAGGATCCCATACGAATTGCGAGTTGGCTTTAAATAAATCGGTGTAATATTAATCATCATCATCAAATGAGCTATCGATTTATGACAATTTCTATCAACGATAACAGTTGCACCTGAGTAACATGAATACATTCCAACAATTTTATTGGCAGTCGATGTGCCGTTAGTAATAATGAAACTTCTGTCGGCATTAAAAGTTTCAGCAATATAGTCTTCAGCCGCTCTATGTGGGCCTGAGTGATCTAATAATGCCCCTAGTCCAGTCATAGAAATAGAAACATCTGAGCGGAAAGTATTTTTGCCATAAAAATCATAAAATAATGTCCCTACTGGGCTTTTTGTAAACGCTATTCCTCCCATATGGCCTGGTGTACAAAAAGTGTTTTTTTCTTTACTTGCGTAACTGAAAAGAGCTTTAGTGAATGGAGGTAGGAGGTTGCTAAGATACTCGTCCGCTGCTTGTTTTATTTTTATTGTAATATCAATTACATTCTCGACAATATACTCAATAAAAATCACATTAGATCTCAATTGACTAAATTTTTCTTCAATTATTTGCTGATCACTTATGATAATAAACTTAGGGATATTTTCATTTATATCAATTATCTCCTTACAAAATTCAATGTTATGGCTATCGCCATAAAATATCACGCTGCAAATGCGTGTATTGTTATCCGCCATCTCGATTAAACTTACTTCGTCACTAACAATAATAATATTAAACCCAAGATAGCGTAATTCTTCTTCTATAGGTGACAGAAAATTATTTTCAAACTCAATCCTTTCGTCACTCAATATCACTATAGATTTCATTTTGTTTCCCACACCAAAATAATAACTTTAATATAATTCATTCATTCACCCGGGAATAAAAAGAAAATCGCTTTATTAATGAGCATTATGAAACAATGCATAAATAACAAATAAAATTATAAGCATCATAAACACCAGTATTAATCATATTCATTTTATCATTTGATATCGAAAAGGTTGTTAATATAAATATCGTTGTGACATGTTACGAAAAAACCTCAATCATTCTTAACATGCACCTCATAACACCAATTTATTTACATTAAAAAACCAACAAATTCAATTCATTACTTTAAGGTGAATGTGTCATTTAAAATAAACTCAATGGCAAAAAAATACCGTTAAAACTATCATGATTTGTTAATAATATAATAAAACTATATTTAAAGATAAAATTCCACTTTCATTTTACATGCAACTTAAATTACTAATCAAACTTCTAATCATAAAATAAATTATAATATTTACAATGCGTTAATTAACATTTAAAATACCCCTTCTACTCAATGTAGATATAAAAACATCAATTTACATTATCGATTTTTTTGAAACTCAATTAATAAATTTTCATTCATCATATAATAACCGGATGGTTTTTTAATTATTTCAATGACGAGTATTATAAATCTCCCCCCTATTGGTGTAATTAAAAAACAATACCTTCGGTTTTATTAATACCATATAGCATCCCACAACATGGAGAAACCCGCAATTAACATCATGCCATCAATTAACCCGTTAAATATTTTATCACTCATTTTTAACACAAACTTTTTACCAATATACAAACCCACAATCATAGTAAAGCCTATGACTAGGCCATTGAATAACACTGACCAAGGTATTGCACCGATAGTACCAAAAGTGAATGCTTTGGCGAGATAAACTACAAATGAACTCGCAGCTTCCGTTGATAACAATGCACCTTTAGTAAGGCCGTATCCCGCAAAAATAGGAACTGTTAGTGGTCCTGTAGAGAAAACAATACCCGTTAAGTAGCCAACAATGACCCCAGAAAATATCAATTGTAATCTACTGAGTTTAAGCTGTCTGTTTTTGGCCCAATGCCGTATTGGAATTAAAAGCAAAAAAAACAAACCAATGCATAAATTAGAAAGATTAGCAGGTATTACCCAAAGCGTATTGGCACCTAATACAGCAAAAGGAATTGCGGGGATTGAATATAATAAAAAGGCTTTTATCTGAACGTCTTTTCGCCACATAATGACTCTAGAAATATTTCCCATGACAGATGCAATCGCCATGATAGGAATTGCGGCTTTAGGTCCAAATGCAAAACTCAATACAGGTAATAATATAATTGAGGATCCTGTTCCAACAATACCACTAATCATCCCTGCCACAATTCCTATAATGGCAATAACAATATAGATCATACTTACTCCAAATTTATTCGCTATATCCATCATGCCATAAATCACATGATGGATAACTACGGTAAAATTCACAAACCACTTAGTTTATATTAATTTATCAAGTGCATATAATTAAAATTGACTTATTGACTAACCAGATGATTTTTAAACTATTTTAATTATTTATAATATATTACATAGTAATAACTATAAATGGTATAAATGTGAAGATGAATAACCATATAGAGGTATATAAAATAAAACCATCCATTTAATTACTTAATATTATTAGCTGTATCACCAATAAAAACATTCACTTTAATATCATCTAATAAACATTAAAATCAGATAGATATAAATAATTAATCCTGTTATTATTTGAAAAGGTAGCAAATGTGAATATATTTAATCATGCATTCAAATTTTACCAAGGTAATGTCAATGTTTGAAGATTCGTATAGTTTTTAAATGATTCTCGTATACCTTCTTTAATGCCGAGTCCTGAATTTTTAACACCACCAAAAGGCGATAGTTCAGTACGAAAACCGGGAACTTCCCAAACATTTAACGTGCCAATATGTAATTGCTTCGCTAATGTCGTTATTAAATCCATTCGGTATGTACACACTCCAGCAGAAAGACCATATTTGGTGTTGTTGACTAAATTAATCAGCTCATCTACCTTGCTAAAAGTTAATATTGGTGTGACTGGACCGAACGTTTCTTCAGTCACTATGGACATCGTTGAGGTTACTTTATCCAAAACAGTTGGTTGAAGTAAGGCTCCGCTTCGTTGATGCCCATAACGTAATCTAGCGCCTTGAGCGATTGCTTCTTCTATACGATATTCGATTACTCTTGCTGCATTTTCATCTATGACAGTTCCCATCTTGATAGTTTCATCAAAAGGATCGCCGGCTCGCCATGAGCGTGTCTTATCAACAACAAGTTCAGTCAACTCATCTGCAACATCCTCATGCACTAATACTCGTTTTATTGCCGTGCATCGTTGACCACTATTTTTATAAGAACCCTGAACAACCAACTCAGCTGCTGTTTCTAAATCTGCATC
This sequence comes from Providencia burhodogranariea DSM 19968, assembly GCF_000314855.2. Taxonomy (GTDB): domain Bacteria; phylum Pseudomonadota; class Gammaproteobacteria; order Enterobacterales; family Enterobacteriaceae; genus Providencia; species Providencia burhodogranariea. The sequence goes on from NZ_KB233222.1 coordinate 1,383,405, forward strand.
AGCGAATATAATTAAGGGGTCATTACCACCTAATTCTAAAATTAAACGACGATAACCAGATCTATTAGCAATATATTTACCAACCGATACTCCACCAGTAAAACTAATAAGTTCAATAGCCGATTGAGAAGATAAATACTTATATAAAGAAATGGGATCTCCGTAAATAGATAATAACATTTCCCTAGGTAAACCCGCCGAAAATAATAAATCACAAAAGTATTGTGCTGATAACGGTGTTTTTTCTGAGGCCTTCAATATCACCCGATTATTAGTCGCTAATGCAGGTATTATTTTATGGGCAACTTGGTTGATTGGGTGATTAAAAGGTGTAATTGCATAAACAATACCTTTAAGAGGAGTTCGGTAAGTCAGAACTTTTCTCTCGGCTATATTAGGAGAAATATCTGACTCTAAAATATCATTTCTTTCAGTTAGTAATTCAGCTATGGCTAGAGTTAATACATTGAGTACACGAGAAACTTCATAATAGCTGTCATTGATGGATATACCGGTTTCTTGCGTAATTAATTTAGCAGCATAATTTTTATCCGTTTCTAGCAACAAATGAACGTTTTTGAAAATTTCAGCTCGCTGATATCTATTCAATGGTGATTGAAATTTTAGTGCTGAGTCAATAAATTTATCTATAGTTATTTGAGGTGTTGTCGCGATGGAACCCACTATATCTAATGTATAGGGGTTTTTTATAATAATTTCTTTCATTTATTCTACCTTTGTTTGTCTTATACAAGAAGTTACAAGAAATTTTTGAAAGCTATCACGACTTTGATATGGGGAAATATTCGGTCTACCAACATTACAACGACTTCCAGGAGAGCAGAGAATTTCAATACAATAGCTACTTGGTGATATGAGTGCTTTTTCCACAGCATTACAGATAGTTAATTCGTCATTAGCAGTGACAACATTAGCGTAACCACAAGCACTTGCAAGATTAGAAAGAGATATATTTTTTGCTTGAGTTTTTTGTCCTCCAACAGAGTCATGTACACCATTATTAAAAATAATATGAATAATATTTTTAGCTTGAGAAGTATTTGTTATTCCTCCTAGATGCATTAGGAGTGCACCATCTCCATCTAAACAAATAACTTTATTATTCGGCATTTCTAATGCAATGCCATAGGTAATTTGTGAAGCATGTCCCATGCCGCCAATTGAAAGGAAATCTTGGTTATGTGATTCTTTTCTCTTATTTCTCAACTCAAAAAGTTCTCGAGATAACATTCCTGTTGTACATACTGTTGGCAATGGCTTAGTAAAAGAGCTAATTACCCATTCCAAAGCCCGCTCTCTCAAAGGTAATTGATTATTATCAATCGGCTCTCTATTCCCAGTATAAAATGAAAATATATTTTTTCTGACCAAAAGCGCTACGGGTATCGATTTCTGATACGCCGTGTTCACTGCATCAGCGATGATATTTTTTACTGTGGTAAGAGTATATTCTGAACCGATTATTGCTGTCGGTATACTTAAGGTTTCTAATAATGGCTCCGTAACTTTCCCTTGTTTAACATGCTGAGGCTCATCACTAATTTGTTCACCGCTTTCATCCAATTCTCCTCTCCAGCCAATTATAAGAAGCATTGGTATACCATACACCTCAATATCAGCTAAAGAACATAATGGATTAATAGCATTTCCTATCCCAGAATTTTGCATATAAACAACGGGAATTTGACGTGTTGCTAAATAATGGCCTATTGCGATACCAATAGCTCCACCTTCGTTCGCTGTAATAGTATGGGTACACTGATCCCCTTTATCCTCTACCGCTAAACAAAACTCTTTTAATAATGAATCTGGAACACCTGAAAATGAACGTATGCCAAAATTCATTAGCAATTGAACAAATTGATTCGGTTCAATCATAATTATGATCCCTGAAGTTTAATTTACTTTGTACCTGGAATTAATTCTAAGATATCATTTATCGACATACATATACCTTCAACCTCCTGAGTTCTACCATTTTTTAAAATCATTTCGGCAACATATTTCATTGCTGGATAAGCTGCACGTAATAAATGATTAGCATATATTACGATGTTGTAACCATGATTTACTAAATCATCAAATTTAACTTGATTAAAGCTAGTTGGCACACAAACTAATGTAATCGTAGGATGTGAGTTCTTAAATCTTTTTGCAAAAACAAAAATTTCCGTTGGATCGGTTTTACGACTATGGATCATAATTCCTTTTGCGCCAGCTTCAACATATAAATTAGCACGCAATAAAGCATCCTCCATCCCTGCGTCCAATATTAAACTTTCGATACGTGCTATTAGCATAAATTCATCAGTTTTAGCGGCCTTAGCTGCTGCTGAAACTTTTTCTGCAAATTCCTCTGGTTTCGCTTGTTTTTGGTACACATCATTTCCGAGCAATGAATTTTTTTTTAAACCTTCTTTATCTTCTATAATAACAGCTGATATCCCTAGTCGCTCTGCGGTAGAAATACTATAAACGATATGTTCTATTTTCCCGCCTGTATCCGCATCAAAAATAAGAGGTTTACTCGTTACATCAAAAATTTCTGAAACTGCACTTAGACGATGTGCTATATCAATAAGTTCTATATCAGGCTTACCTCTAATTGCAGAATCAGTTAAAGAACTGGACCAAAACCCATCATACTCAACTATTTCTTTTTTATTTTCAAACTTAATATTCTCAACTAACATTGCAGATAGTGGACTATGTGTTTCCATTATTCTTAGTCCATTCTTTGTTTCTAATTTATCTCGTAATGAAGCAATTCTATTTCCAATATTATTATTTGATAATATTACCTTACTCATAATCCACCTTTATTCGGCTTACTGTAATTCCTCAATATAATAAACATTCATCAACAAATGAAACTATAACTAAATTATACGACTATCATTTTTCACAACACCCATGATATTTTTAATATGAGAATTCATTATGTCATTAGAATTGCAAACTTTTTAATCCATAAAGGAATCTAGCTTAAAGTATCATAGCCATACAATGGTTATATTGTATGGCTAACTAAATTTAATTAATACTCACTCAATAATCACCTTGCTAATGCGGTGATTATTTACACTGCCAAATATGTTGAATATTATATGCTTTAAATTAGAGCATTCTCAACAGACTGTATTCGACATGACTAATGATTACACTATATATGATAATGAAATGACTTTAACTCTATTACAGATTATTAATTTAGATTTGTAAGAATCAACATATTTTGAGGATTAATGCGTTTATCACCTAAATTAGAGATTGTGGAGATAAATTCAAGTGACTTTTAAGGTTTTTTATTGTTACTCTTTAGCTTGAACGTATTAAATAAATCACGTCAATTTTGGACATAAAATGACTCTCAACGCCTCTATTACACTTTATTATGACTCGTTTGGACAACCTGAAAACCCAGCAATTGTTTTAATTCCAGGCTTAGGCGGCCATAATATTAGTTGGTCTGAAGAATTCTGTCTGCGCCTTGCTGAAGCCGGCTATTTTTTAATCCGCATTGATAATCGCGACAGTGGATTATCACCACATTTTGATGACAGCCCCGCGATTAATATTCCTGAGTTGGTTGAACACTTGCAACGTGGCGAGCAAGTTAGCATTCCCTACTCTTTGTTTGATATGGCAGACGATGTATTAGCTTTACTAAATCAACTTTCAATTGAAAAAGCACATATTATCGGGCGTTCGATGGGTGGTATAATTGCTCAAATAGTTGCCGCAAAAGCGCCTCATAGAGTATTAAGCTTGTGTCCAATTATGTCGAGTACGGGTAACCCAACATTACCACAACCTGAATCGGACGTTATGCAAATGCTGATGACCTCCGGAGCTAACCCTAAAGAAAACTTGCAGAGCTATTTAAACGCCCAATTATCCTTTTACCGCCGTATTAGTTCTACTGCGTGCCCTTTTGATGAAGCTTATTACCGTGATTATATTTTACAAGCCTTAGCTCGGGCATACTCACCTGAAGGAACAAAACGTCAATTAGTTGCCGTTGTGGTAACGGGTGATATTCGCTCCCACTTAACGGCAATCACTGCACCTACTTTAGTGATCCACGGCTCAGTTGACCCACTTTTCCCGCCTGCTGCGGGACAAGATATTGCGGATAATATTGCTAATGCCAGTTTTGATTTAATTGAAGGTATGGGTCATGAAACACCACCGCAATTAGTACCCATTATTGCAGATAAAATTATTACGCATTTAAAAAACAGCTATAGCGTAAACCTGTAATATATGAACTAAGCTAAAGGCCCTTTAATTAGAGCCTTTACGTTTAAAATTAATGAAGATAAAGCAAAATTAATTTAGTCATAAATACCTTTGTAAATAGTTATTTATCAATTAATTTATTCTATCTAGTTTAACTAATAAATAGCTGCTTATCCTCTACAACCAACCTTGTTTTTTATGTTGCGCACATATTGGACATAACGTTTCATTTTGCTGCCAAGCCAAAAACGGTAACCGACATTTTTCACACTGCCCATCATAATAATGATACACCATAGGCTCACTATTCTTTGCCACTGCTTCTTCAACCTGAATCGATTTAGGAAAACAGACAACTTGGCAACTCATACACCCCGTACAACGTTTTTCATCAAAAATAAATTGATGATTTTCTAGCGTAATTGCTTGTTCATCACACACTTTGGCACATGCACCACACAGAATACAACTCGATTCATCAAGCTGGATATGAAACCAACTATCTTGCGGATAATATTGCTTACGTGCATTTAACCCCGTGCGGACTTGCCCTTTATTTAATGGTTGTTCATCTAATTTTTGACGAAAGAACATTCGACGGCGCCCACTGTCTATTTCCGGCGGTTGAGCAATAATCAGTTGCCAAATTGGCTCTTGAAGGGTTTTCAGTTTTATATTAAGCGCAGCAAGGATTGGTAACCATTTGTCCACTAGAGGTTCAGCTATTTCAATGCCATTAATATGATATTGCTTATGCCAAACAAGCAATTCCTCAACACTAGCAAGTGGTTCATCGTGGCTAATCACTAAGTGGTCATTTTGGTAAGTACGTTCATGCGGAGCAATATTTTCAATTGCATCAACTGGGCAAGAAAATAAACAGTTACCGCATTGATAACAGAGTTCATTATTGATGTTCGCGTCCATACTACCAAACGTGATAGCGCCCACAGGACAAGTTTGTGAACAACTCTCACAGACGCTATTTTTGAGGCGTTTTCTCACACATTTATCATTGATAATGGGTTTAGGGGGAAGATCCACCGTAATAAAACGCCTCATACTACCTAACTCCGTTACTTAACAATAAAGAAAGCGAAACGATTGAGTACTTCACCAATGAATATCATTGCACACCCAGCCAACACTAGTGGCATTCCAGCTGTCAACATAGCAACACGTTTTTTCCACATGCTGTAGCCTAAGACAAGAATACCGGCAATTGATATTAGCCAAGCGATGACTCGTAACGCAAAGATCTCATTATACGCACTGATAGGAGTTTGTGGGAATGTAATTGCATTATTCGTCATCAATACATCAGATAACCATTCAACATAAAATGGCTGAACAACCAAACGGATAGCGATAGCTAAAAAGATAATCACTAATGCACTCGCCACCAATTTATAAGCTAGAGTTGGGCTGGCAATTACTTTTGCTTTCATTGCTGTAACCGCAAGTGTAATTGCTGCACCTGCTGCAAATACCGAACCAAAGAACATAAAATAGGTATTTGAATGCATCCATGTTTGCATCGATGAACTGAAATAAAGTGATGCCATACAAAAAATATCGATTAAACCGAGTATTCCAATTAATGCCAATACTGTTCTATTCATATGACCTTTAATCAAGACAAATAGTGTATATAAGCACAGCGCACCGAGATAAAGTGCAGCAAATACAATTTCACGACTCAACCATGAAGAAGAAATATGGCGTAAGGCATGAAATGCATTCAACGGATAACCCATATGCAGTGTCGATGATAAGAGTCCAAGACAACCCAATATGGCAGCTGTTAGTAGTGCAGGTTTCATCACTAAGGTTGCGCGCTGATTGCCCACTTCGTGTTCAAACCAACAAAAATAGAGGGCGGTCAGGATCACAATTCCAACAGAGCTTTGCACTAATAACGTAAAGGTAACTAATGGCCATTCACCCATGATTAATTTCCTCCTTTATCGAGCGCACCAGTATGGGGTTTGATCACTAAATTCGGATGCGTGATTGTTACATCAGGCAACCCTTGAACCTGGCTTAAATGGCCATATTTTTCTCTTAATTCTTTAACTTTACCAAATTTGATTGCATTCAGCGGGCAAGTATCCACACAAATAGGATTTTTTCCCTCGCTCAATAAATCAATGCAGAAGTCACATTTAGACATCTGCCCTGTTTGTTCATTCATTTGTGGAGCACCATACGGGCAAGACCAAGAACAATAACCACAGCCAACACATTTACTCGTATCAACACGAACAATGCCATCCCCTGCACGCTTATGCATAGCAGTTGTTGGGCAATTTTTGACGCAAATTGGCTCATCACAGTGGTTACATGAGATAGTTAACGTGTAAGAAAACACGTTTTGTTCATAACTACCTTGTCCATTAGGTACGAAACCACCACCTTGAACCTCATAAATACGACGAAATTTACGTCCAACTTCAAGATTATTTTTGTCTTTACAGGCAACTTGGCAAGCTTTACAGCCGGAGCAACGAGAAGAGTCAATAAAGAAGCCAAGCTGCTCATCACTCACTGGCACATATTCTTTAAATTCACTCATACTTTTGCTACCTCAACTAAAACTGTTAAATGTGAATTACCATGCGCTAATGGAGTCATTCGTGTTGATGTCAGTACATTAGGACAACCACCGTGATCAACACCGTCTTTATCTGGATTCCACCAAGCTCCCGCCTGCATTCCAACAACACCGGGTATAATTCGTTCTGTAATCAATGCCGGAATTTGCGAAATACCACGCTCATTGTGGATGCGTACCATATCGCCATTTTTAATATTACGCAGGCTAGCATCTATTGGGTTAATCCATAATTCTTGGTGCTGAACTTCTTGTAACCATGGATTGGCATATTGCGTTGAGTTTGCGCGATTTTTACCTTTCCACGTCAGCATTTGCAGTGGATAAGCTTGAGTCAATTTATCTTCGGGTCCCTCAATTGCGGGAACATAATGAGATAACGCCGGAATATCTGGGTTATTCATGTCATAAAGGCGCTTTGAAAAAATTTCAATTTTTCCTGAGGGTGTTGGGAATGGATTATTAGCTAAATCACGAATATTCTCTTCAAAAGCAACAAACGGTTTCTCTTTAAACAAATATTGACGTGTTTTTAATAGTTGTTCAAACGTTGGAAAATCAGGCCGTTCAGGGAATCGAGCTTTGTTAACCCCAACTAAATACTCAATCCACTCTTTTTCACTGCGACCTTCTGTAAATGCCGCTTTCACACCCATTTTTTCAGCTACATCCGTAATCCAATCGTAGTCAGAACGTCGTTCAAATGCTGGTTCGATAAGCTTTTGTGACAAAATAAAGTAACTACCCGCTCCCCATGTATCACCAATATTCCAGCGCTCCATAAAACTAGTTTCAGGTAATACGAGGTCAGCATATTTTGCGGATGGGGTCATATAAAGGTCGCTGACCACAATAAATTCGACTTTTGATTCGTCTTCTAATAATTTTGCAGCTGCATTAACATCCGGATTTTGATTAACTAGATAGTTACCCGCTAAAGAAAAAATCATTTTAATATTAGAATCTAATTTATCGACACCAACCAACCCATCAGCAGGTGTGACTTTACTTGCATCTTCAACAGCTTGCATCCAATTCATGATCGATATTTGTGCTTGAATTGGGTTTTCACCAATGTCCGGTCCGTACATCGATTGACGATTTCCGATGCCTCCATAACCTGCCGCCCAGGCACCGTTTTTGCCGACATTACCCGTAATTGCGGCAAGTAACGTTGAACCTCGAGCGCTTCTTTCGCCACAAATATGGCGTTGAGGCCCCCAACCTTGGATCAAGGCTGCTGGTTTAGTCATTGCATATTCACGAGCCAGTTGACGGATGGTATTCGCTGGCACTTTAGTGATTTTTTCTGCCCATTCAGGCGTTTTCTCAATACCATCTTTATCACCCATCAGATAAGCCACTAATGATTCATTTGCTGGCACACCTTCAGGCATATGCTCTTCATCAAAACCGACTACATACTTATCAATAAAGGGTTTATCGTGCAGGTTTTCGCTGACAATCACATACATCATGGAATCCATCAACGCATTATCAGTAGTAGGTAAGAGTGGGATCCATTGATCTGCAAGTGATTGTGCAGTATCAGAATAACGTGGGTCAACGACAATAAACTTGGTGCCATTTTTTTTCATTTTCTGAAAATAGTGATTGCTATGACCAAAAACGGTTTCATTTGGGTTATGTCCCCACAAAATCACCAATGGCGTATTTTTCAATGTATCAAGAGAACTACCCGATTTTGCTATCCCGTAAGTATATGGAGTCACCTTTGCAGTATTACCTAAACTGACTGAATGATAATAAGGTAGATAGCCTCCAGTAAGATTAAACAGCTTTTTGAGCATTGTATCACCTGAAAATACGCCACCAGTAACGGCTGTATTCACGGTGAGAAAACGACTAGCTGCGCCATGCTGTTCTGTTAGCCGAATGACGTTCTGAGCGATTAGTGTTGTGGCTTCTTCCCATGAAATACGCTCAAATTTACCCTCACCACGTTGACCAACACGTTTCATTGGGTATTTCAATCTTTCGGGATTGTATACAAACTTGCGATAACCTCTTCCTCTAACACAAGCTCGCATGATTGGCATACCTTCATCTAATGCATCATCGGGTCGTGTGGTGATCCTTGTTACAATGCCATCCTTAACATGGGCTCGAATATCACATTTACCTCCACAGTCAAAAGTACTGCATGTTGGGATAACCTCAGTCTCTAAATTATTTACTGTTATATCGGTAAATGGTATTGCATCAACGTCTGCTCTTACATTGCTTGAAAAAAATGGCAAGCTAACTAATGCTGCACTTGCCTGTACAAAATGGCGGCGACTTACAGGAAGCTCTCCATTTCCATGTTGTTTGATTTTTATATTTTTAGTAGACATATCGTTCTCACATAGCAATTTTCATTGTCTAATGATCATAAGAACAGATAAACTCTAGCTTATTGATAAATATCAATACCCCGCAAGTGGTAACCTTTTGTTTCAATTTTTTCAGATAAATAAGTTTTTTAGATAGCTTATGTCGAAAAATCACTTTAAATTCACATTGCAACAGGTTAAAAATTGGAAATGGTAGCTATTAATAAAAAAAATTCAAAAACAATTATAAAAGAATTATAAAACAATAAGATGAGTTTATTTTGCTCATAAATGTAAGAGGGAGAGTAATAATGGATTTTTTATACAACATAATTATTTAACTGACGTTTTTTAATAACTCATTCTACTTTATTACTTTTAGTTATGTTGAAATAGCTAATGCCAACATACATCTAATAGCATAGCCTTCACCTTGAAGTTAACTTATCCTAACTATTTAATTAAGCACATTGCTTTTAAATTTATCACCCCCAAATGAGAATGATTTTTAATATTAGAATATTACCTATTATTGAATGATTATATCGATTCATAACAGGCCATAAAAAGAAAATTTATTCGATTTATTAATAATAATTTGGATGAGAATAAGGTTCAAATATATAAAACTAACAAATTTCTCTATGTTTTATGACTATATATGACACATTGTAACAATATAAATTTGAAATATTCGTTATAATATAAACCAAGGGAATATTTACTTGTCGCCCTTTTTGCTCTCATCTGAGCTAGTACGACGGTAAGCACATAACTAATCTTTCAATCTTGAAATTAAGGTCTGTACATGAACAATTTCGAATTATACAACCCAACACGCATCGTATTTGGTGAAGGCAAAATCATTGAGTTGGACAGATTGATCCCTAAAGATGCTAAAGTTTTAATCCTCTTTGGTGGTGAAAGTGCACGTAAATCGGGTACATTAGATGAAGTTGAACAAGCCCTTGGCAATCGCGAAATTGGCCTTTTTGGCGGTATTGAAGCAAACCCTCGTTATGAAACATTAATTAAAGCTGTCACCAAAATTCAAAAAGAAGGCTATGACTATTTATTAGCCGTAGGTGGTGGTTCAGTGATCGATGGAACTAAATTTGTTGCTGCTGCCGTCAATTTTGAAGGAGATAGCTGGGATATTCTCACCAGTGGTGGCAAAAAAATCACCTCAGCCCTGCCTTTTGGTACTGTATTGACGCTACCAGCAACGGGATCTGAAATGAATAAAGGCTCTGTTATCACTCGTGAAGAGACACACTCTAAACGAGCTTTCCAGCATGACAGTGTTTACCCACAGTTTTCTATTCTTGACCCAGTGAAAACCTTTACATTACCACCTCGCCAAATCAGCAATGGCGTGGTTGATGCATTTGTTCACACCATGGAGCAATATCTGACTTATCCTGCAAATGCACCTGTTCAAGATGTGTTTGCGGAAGGTTTGTTAAGAACATTGATCGACATTGGCCCTAAAGCATTAGCTAATCCACAAGACTATGACATTCGTGCCAGCCTAATGTGGACAGCAACACTTGCACTCAATGGCTTAATTGGTGCAGGTGTACCGCAAGATTGGTCAACACATATGTTAGGCCATGAGATCACGGCTCTGTATAATTTAGATCATGCACAAACTCTCGCCATCGTGCTTCCAGCAATGCTGCTTGAAAAATTACCTCAAAAACAAGCAAAACTTGCCCAATATGCCGAACAAGTTTGGGGAATTCGTGAAGGTTCAGAGAAAGAAAAAGCACTTCGCGCAATTGAGTTAACACGCCAATTCTTTGAAACTATGGAAGTAAAAACTTATTTCCATGATTATAATCTTAACCAAGAAGTGATTGAGCCTCTTATCGAAAGCTTGGCTAAAAACGGTATGACCCAATTAGGTGAACATCAAGATATTACACTTGATGTTAGCCGCCGCGTTTATACCGCAGCTTTATAATAAACACACCTCCCACCATATCCGTGGGAGGTTATTTTGATATAACGAAGAATAACCTTCGTTATATTTTACCAAAACCCTGGTAATGAAAAAAGAAATAGCGCAATATTTTCTATTATCAAACAATCTATTATATGAAAGTAAATATATACTTATCATATTAACCAATCATTAAATCAGCTAATAACATTAATGTTTAAAGAATTACAAATGGAATTTTTAATTAAAAAAATCGGAGTAACCCATCAATGCCAGTATTTATTTTTTCTTTAAATACATCACATTAGAAACAAGCATATTGAGTTTATTGGAAATAAAAATCATTATCAACAAATCCTAAAAACATAATCAAATACAGAACCGATGTATATTGGGATACATATTGATTAACACATTACATTAAATATTTTTATACTAATAATAGTTTAAAATATGTTAATTAATTGCATTTTAGAATTAATTTCCATTGCTCATTTTATATTTGAACTCACAAAGTTTATTAAATTCCGAAAAACTTAGAGTTCTAATTGATTACTATCAATATATATTATTCATTTTAGGTATAGTTATTAGCGCAATTATACCTAAAATGAGTAATGCCACTATGCCCTATAATTTTAAAAATTTACTATCACATTCACTAAGCCGGCGGAATTTAGTCAAAAATAGCGCTAAAATAAGTACTGCTGCTACCATTTCTACCATTATTCCATTGCCCTTTTCAAATACTGCATTTGCTGACAGTTCAATACTCGGTCCTACCACCTCGATCGATAAAGAACAGATTCAGCATAGTGCTTGTTTGGTCAACTGTGGTAGCCGCTGCCCATTAAAAGTCATTGTTAAAAACGATGTTATTCAAAGAATTGAACCTGAAATCGCCCCAAATGAATCAGAATTTGGGCAACATCAGATCCGCCCTTGTTTAAGAGGTCGTTCAAGCCGGTGGCGCGTTTATAGCCCAGATAGACTCAAATATCCGATGAAACGTGTCGGTAAACGCGGTGAAGGAAAATTTGAACGCATTTCATGGGAAGAGGCGAATAAAATCATTGCAGATCAACTGCAACGAATTATCACTGAACATGGTAATGAATCTGTTTACTACAACTATCAATCTGGTGCTTACTATCACAACCAAGGTACAACAGCTTGGAAACGTCTCCTCAACCTTATTGGTGGCTATTTACGTTATTACAATACCTATTCAACTGCTCAAATTTCTGTGGCCACGCCTTATACCTATGGAGAATATTCGGCAAGCCACTTTGACCAAATTCGCCATTCTGACCTCGTGGTTTTCTTTGGTATGAACCTGTCGGAAACTCGAATGTCGGGTGGTGGACAAGTTGAAGAGCTTCGCCGCGCCTTGGAATGTTCACAAGCACAAGTAATTATTATTGATCCTCGTTATACTGACTCGGTAGTGACTGAACATGCAGAATGGTTACCTATCCGCCCTACTACTGATGCTGCGTTAGTCTCTGGAATTGCTTGGACTTTAATCACTGAGCAATTAATCGATGAAGCCATGGTTAACCATTTTTGTGTTGGTTTTGACAACAGCACCTTACCCAACAGTGCCCCAGAAAATGGTAGCTATAAAGATTATATTTTAGGGACTGGTGTAGATAAAACAGCAAAAACACCTGAATGGGCAGAAATGATCACTGGGATCCCTGCACAACGTATTCGTCAACTCGCACGACAAATTGCTGGGGCAAAAGCCTGTTATATCGCGCAAGGTTGGGGACCTCAACGACACGCTAATGGTGAACAATCCGTTCGTGCAATCAATACACTACCACTACTCACTGGGCATTTTGGTCTTGCGGGCACGAATACCGGTAATTGGCCTTATGCGACTAAGTATGGTGTCCCTAGCCTGCCTGATGGAGATAACCCAATTAAAACAGCTATTCCATGTTATCTGTGGACTGATGCAGTACTTAATCCTGAAATTATTACCGATAAAACCCATGGATTACGTGGTAAAGAAAAATTAGATGTCGGCATTAAATGTATTATAAATCAAGCTGGTAATACCCTTATAAATCAACACGGTGATATCAACCGTACTGCTAAAATCCTCGAAGATGACAAACTATGCGAATTTATTTTGGTGATCGATAACCATATGACGCCGAGCGCAAAATATGCGGATATCTTATTGCCAGAAACCAGTTATTTAGAAGCTCAAGATTTGGTGGATAACTCTTATGCTTCAGGATCAAACCACTACATGATTGCTATGAAACCCGTTGTCAAGCCTATGTGGGAAGTACGTAGCACCTATGATATTTGCGCAGATATAGCTGACCATTTTGGCGTTAAACAAGCCTATACCGAGGACCGTAGCCAAAGCGATTGGATTGAAAAACATTATAACGAAGTAAAAGCCAAACGCCCTTATCTACCCGAATGGTCAATAGCACAAAATATGGGAATAATAGACCAACAAAAAGCAACCGAACAACAAAGTATTGCATTGGCTGACTTTCGCCAAGATCCAGTCGCTAATCCGTTAAAAACACCATCAGGAAAAGCAGAAATTTATTCCGAAGCATTAGATTCTCTAGCACGTAGTTGGATCTTACCTGAAGGCGATAAAATCACCGCACTACCTGAATTTTGTATTGCTAAAGAATCCCATTTAGACAGCACTCTGAATAGTAAATATCCACTTCAACTTAGTGGTTTTCATACTAAAGGCCATACTCACTCAACATATTCCAACGTTCCTCAATTACAAGAAGCTGTTCCTGATGAAATCTGGATGAACCCGATTGATGCTCATGAAAGAGGTATTCATAACGGAACAATTGTGCATGTTTTTAATGATCGAGGTACGGTTGAAATACCTTGCAAAGTGACTAATCGCATTATTCCTGGTGTAGTTGCAATGCCCGAAGGTGGCTGGACGAAACAAGATAATAACGGCATTGATATAGGTGGATGTATCAATACTCTTACATCACACAAAGTATCACCGTTGGCAAAAGGCAATCCACAGCACACAAATCTTGTTGAAGTCCGAAAAGCTTAAGGGGTAGATAATTATGACACAGTACGGTTTTTATGTAGATTCATCACGCTGCTCCGGATGTAAAACATGCCAAGTTAGCTGTAAAGATAAAAAGGAATTGGATATTGGACCCAAGTTCCGTCGTGTTTATGAATACGGTGGTGGGAGTTGGGTCAAATCGGGCAATGGTTGGTTAAATAATACTTTTACCTATTACCTTTCAATAGCTTGTAATCACTGTGATGAACCAACTTGTGTTAAAGGCTGCCCAACCGGCGCTATGCACAAACGAGAACAAGATGGATTAGTCGTGGTCAATCAAGATATTTGCGTGGGTTGTCGTTATTGTGAACTACGCTGCCCTTACGGTGCTCCACAATTTGATGAGAAAAAACAGCTTATGTCTAAGTGTGATGGCTGTTTTGACAGAGTCGAACAAGGCTTACAACCTGTTTGTGTTGAGTCATGCCCACAACGCGCACTAGATTTCGGCCCTATCGATGAATTACGAACACGCTATGGCACACAAAATGCGATTGCACCTTTACCAGACCCAAGTTTAACCCGCCCTAATCTTATCGTTAAACCGCATCCATCGGCTCGCCCGACAGGTGATAAAGATGGCTCAGTCATGAACCCAAAGGAGATCTAAATTATGCATGAACTCCCGCTTGTTTTCTTTACAGTACTAAGCCAAAGCGCGGTTGGCGCGTTTGTTCTGCTGTTATGTTTTTCTCAATATAACGGACGTCAATTAGGAGGTCGATTATTTGCAACGCTATGTTTGTTCGGTATTGGTCTAGCTATCGGCGTGTTTCATATGGGTCAACTATTACGCGCGATTAACTTATTTTTTGGTATTGGCCGTTCACCGATGAGCGATGAAATTGCCTTATCAGCACTTTTCGGAATATTAGGCGCGATTTCAGCATTAGGCTTACTTAGTGGCAAAGGTAGTCAGTTATTATTTAAAAGTATTGGTTGGTTGGCTGCATTAGGTGCGGGTAAAAATGCTTTATGGGTTGCCGTCATCGGAATGATTGCTAGCTTATTAATTCGCCCAAGTTATCTATCTATATTGTGGCGAGCAAATAGCGCACTCACAAGTGAACAGACTCTGTGGTTTGGTTTGCAAGTATTGCTTATATTAGTCGCATTAATCGCCACTCTATTTGTCATATTTAAACGTGCTCCTAGTAGTTGGATTTACGCTTCTGCAACCTCAGTGATTATGGCTGAATTACTTGGCCGAGTTGCTTTCTACAATATGTGGACGATAACAATGTAAACAACAAAAGTTGATACATGTTTATACAAAAGGTTTTTTATCAATTGATTGGTATCGGGGATCACTAAGGACAGGTTATAGGATATTGCTAGATTTTTCAGTATCCATGAATATGAATATATTATCCTCTAGGCAAATCAAATTTATACTCACCTAGCGGTACAATATAGCCGCCAATTATCCTCTGTTCGTAGAGGATAGTGTCAGCCCTATGCAGTTCATAGGGCTTTTTATGACTAGCAACAATTGCCTTTAATAGTTGGCTTAACTTTGCGCGTAATCAATAACAACAATATCGCCGAACATATCGCCATCAGTAAGCTAAAACTAAAACCCATACTAACCGCTGTTTTTAATCGTTCAAATGGTAACTGGTGTGAAAAATGTGCCAATCCATATTGTAAAATGACAGAAACTACTGTTGTACCGACCGCGGCTCCAACTTGCTGTAACGTCGCAGTAAGCCCTGATGCTTGCCCTGTCACCTGAGATGTTACTTTTGAAAGTACCAGATTAAGCATCGGAGTCATGACCATTCCCTGAGTAAAACCAATCAGAAATAGCACTAGCATAAGCCACCAAATATCACTAGTTAGTGAGAGTAACTGGAATACCACTAGCAATAACATATAGCTTAAACCGTAAAGTACAGCTCCCCAAAATACCACCCTTTCCCCATGGCTATTTATCCAAGATGGTGTCAGTAATGACGATATTACAAACCCAATACTCGAAGGAACGAATATCATACCTGCTAACAGTGGTGTTAGCCCTAAGCCTGTTTGTAATAAAATAGATACCATAAGGGGGAAAGCGGATGACGTTGAATAGATGCTCATTACGACTAACAAACCGACAATAAAAGAACGATTACGTAAAATATGTATACTGAATAAAGGCGCTTTTCCTTGTTTTTCAATAATAATTTCATAATATGCGAATAGAATGAGTATCAATGCGCCAGCAATAAACAATAACCAACTTATGATAGTCCAACCCCAAATAGGTAACATCAGAAATGGCAACAATACACAACAAATACCCACACTAGAAAACAAGACGCCTAGCCAATCGAGATTGATTTTATTTTTTTCACCTTCAAATAGATAACCAGATAAAACAATAGCCACTAAACCAATAGGTAAGTTGACTAAAAAAATCATTCGCCAACCGAGTTCAAAAATATCGAGCGTAATTAACCAACCGCCAAGAGCCTGCCCGGCTATCGCAGCTAAGCCCAAACTCATACCTAAATAGCCAAATGCTTTTTTTGCCTGAGATTCATTAAAATTGACACGAATACTGGCATATACTTGAGGAAATAATAGTGCAGCAGCGAGCCCTTGAATAAATCGTGCAATAACAAGTAGTGTTGCTGTTGGCGCAAATGCACAAAATAGAGAGGCTAAGGTAAAAAATGCCATTCCAATGCGGTATAACGATTTTTTACCATAAATATCACCTAACCGACCACCCGTGATTAATAACAATCCAAATGCCAATTCATAGCCAACAATAATCAAAGTTAATTCTGTTAAATTGGCATTTAACGCTCGCTCGATACTGACAATAGCGACATTAACAACAAACAAGTCGAAAATAGTCACAAATCCTGCCAGTAATAATACAAAGAGTGTGATACGTTGATGTTGATTCATATTTTTCTCATTTAGACAACCTAATAAATGAGGACTATACTGAATGCATTATCCTGATACAATTTAACCATTTATACTATTACTAAAAGCAATAGGCTATGAAAGATAAAGAGCGTAACCGCCCTGAGCTCGCGGATTTTTTAAAACAAAAACGTGAAAGCATTTCACCTGAAGATGTTGGTCTGCCGAGAACAACTCGAAGACGGACACCAGGCCTTCGTCGTGAAGAAGTTGCCGCTCTCGCGGGAGTTGGATTAACTTGGTACACTTGGCTTGAGCAAGGCCGAGACATTGGCGTATCAACTCAATTTCTTGATAACCTATCAAATACACTGAAATTAAATAGTGCTGAACGCCAGCATCTCTATTTATTGACTCATAATCGTGAACCGACTGAAACAGGAAGTACCGAACATTACGTGCCTAGTGCTATTTCACGTATGATTACTGACTTTCCTAAAAATTATTTATGTTACGTATTGAATCTTCATTGGGATATTCTCGCTTACAATTCTCGAGCAAATGACTATTTCCATTTTTCTGAAGCTGACTCTCATTACTGTAATTTCCTATATCTATTATTTATGGATTCACGTTATCAAGAAAGATTTACAAATTGGCCTATCGTCGCTAAACAATTATTAGCCAGCTTTCGTCGTGACTACGCTCGAACTAAAAGCGACCCATACATAAAACAATTAATAAAAATACTAAATGCACAATCTAGTGTCTTTAACCAACTGTGGGATAAGCATGAAATTTATCAACCTTGTACTGGAGTACGTGAAGTAACTTATCAAGGCAAACTAGAGAACTATGATTACACATCCTTGACTTTTGATATATTAAAAGGCAACCGTTTAATTGTGTATATTCCAACATGATATTTATGTTTATTTGAATATTTGAATTATGTCTTATAACTTCGTTTTCATCGAAGCAGATTACTATTATTTTTTGCGTATTTATTGAGCTTAATAATAAACGTCCACATATCCTATAAACCAAATATTTCATTTATTAATCTAAATTTAAGTATGTTATTATTTAATAATAACCGAGTGGTTTATTTAATATGCTGTTCTTTCTTTGCCCCATAACACTATTCCTCATTTTTTCTAAACAAACGCATTTTCATCAGTAAAAACAGTATAAAAGGCTATAGAGTAATACTCTAATAACCCTAGATTCTATAATGAATTCCATATTTATGATGGGGAATCGGAGATTGTCATTAGAAAAATATTGTTTTCAATTTTATCTTTAACAAGGCATTTATTGCGATGTGAAAATTCGATAATTTATATTGGTTGTGAACGATATTATAACTTAATAACAACTAATCTCGTTATACTATACGTCGCGTGTTGATGGTTGCTTCTACCATAATCACTGCATTAATGTGGCTTTTTAGGATATTTTAGCTGATTATTTATACGCTACATAAATCGATTTGCATATAGAAACAAAGATATGACTGGTGAGGAAATAGATAAGCTCTATTGCTCGCTAAGAACGGTCAACAACTATGCATTTTGAAGTATGGCAAGTATATATGCAACTAGGATTATTTTGGGTATATAACGCTAGGTCGTGAGTCATGCTTTCTAAATCAAATATTTCAAATAGTGCCTTACTGTGCTCATCACTACTATTAACCATTGGGCGCGGTGCAACACTGCCTTTTATGGCTATTTATCTGACCCGTGAATACCATATGGCAATTGATATTGTTGGGTTTGCGATGTCACTAGCTTTAACTGTAGGTATTATATTTAGCATGGGCTTTGGTATCTTGGCTGATAAGGTAGATAAAAAACCTTGCATGCTAATTGCTATTATTGCCTTTATTTGTGGCTTTATTGCTATTCCATTGTCTAGCAATGCGATACTGGTAGTGATCTTTTTTTCTCTGATAAACTGCTCTTATTCTGTTTTTTCTACTGTTTTAAAAGGTTACTTTTCAGATACGCTCTCCCTATCCAATAAAGCAAAAATATTTTCACTTAACTACACCTTTTTAAATATCGGATGGACAATTGGCCCTCCGTTAGGAACATGGCTATTAATATACAGCATTAATTTACCTTTTTGGTTAGCCGCTGCATCAGCCTCTTTACCTATTTTCTTTATTCAACGCTTTGTACAAAGTGTTAAACCAATTCACCATCAAACAGGACAAAAACGAGTTTGGGATCCTGCTGCAATGTTACATGACAGAGCGCTAGCTTGGTTTATTTTATCTACATTTCTCGGCTCGTTAGTATTTGGCTCTTTCGTTACATGGATATCCCAATATCTCATTACAGTGACAAATAGCGAGTTTGCTCAAGCAGTCATTGGTATTGTTTTACCCGTGAACGCTGTCGTAGTGGTATTGTTACAGTATATGGTGGGTAGACGACTTCATCCTGATAATCTTCGGCGTTACATGACAATAGGTACTGCTTGTTTTGTTGTAAGTTTAGCAACTTTTATGCAAGCAGGCGAAAATTTGTATCTATGGGCGCTCGGGGCTTTTATTTTTACTTTAGGAGAGCTTATTTATGCGCCAGGTGAGTATATGCTTATCGATAACATCGCGCCTGAGGGTATGAAATCGAGCTATTTTTCTGCTCAAGCTTTGGGACTATTAGGTGGCGCATTTAACCCAATGATTACAGGAATAGTCCTCACCGAACTACCACCTAAATCAATATTTATTATTCTGATGTGCGTCACTGTATTAGCTTGGATGAGTATGCTCAAAGGTATGAGCATTAAGCGACCTCATATCTTGCAAGCCCAATAATAAGCTCTTATCTGTGAAGTCAATAATGGCTTCACAGATATCAAACCAACGACACTCATCAGCAATTACAAATAAAATTCTATAAACTCGCCAACTTTAATGTTTCACCCAATATTTTGATACCATTTCGACGCCTTGGGATCAATGGCAGTGCATAATTGATTCGTAAATGATTAGCGAAACAATTGCTAGTTGAAAAGTGATCACCTGTTAGCACAATAACTTTATTTCGTTTCAATACCTCCAACAATTTTCGGCTATCAACCGGAGGGTGTTCTACCCACAATGAAAAACCACCTTGAGGACGTGAGATCCGAGTCATTGGCGGGAAATGACTTTCTACCAGCTCACGATATTGACATTGCAGCTCGCTATAATGCTGACGCATATGACGTAAATGCGGAAAATAATGTCCATCACGTAAAAAATTGGCCATCACTTGCTGCATAAAAATTTCACCTGAGCAGTGAGAAAGGTACTTCAAATGCATCACTTTTTCTTTATATTTGCCTGGAACTATCCAACCTGTTCGTGTCCCTGGTGCTATCGTTTTAGAAAAAGAACTGCATAAAATGACTCGCCCCTCATTATCTAAAGACTTTATGGTGGATGGGCGTGGATAATCGTAAGCAAGCCCCGCTAAGATATCATTCTCAATAATTGCAGCACCATGTTGAGTGGTTAATTCTAGCAATCGTTGTTTATGAATATCTGGCATAGAGCAACCCATTGGGTTATTACATGTTGGTGTAACAATAACGGCTTTAACTGGCCAGCGTTCGAAAGCTTCTTGCACACGATCAAGGTCGATACCTGTTTGTGGATCAGTTGGGATTTCAATGATTTTCCGTCCTAATCCATACAAGGTTTGTAGCAAGCCGGGAAATGCTGGTGATTCAACCGCAACAACGTCAGCGCCCTGCGTACAAGCTTGAATTGCGAGTGACAACGATTGATGGCCGCTAGTGGTTGTCACGATATCATCAGCCGTAATCAGTGGTTTATGATCTGAAATATTATGGATTTGCTCACGTAATGCAGCCAACCCTTGCAAGCTATCATATTCCAGCATTAAACGATTTTTACGCCGACTTACCATGTTCATTTCTTGCCATAAAGGCTCTAACGTTTTCGTATCAATATTGGGTACAGCACAAGATAATGAAGTTACCCCCTCACGCTCTTCAACACGTAAGAAATCGATCGTAGGGTTCCACTGTTCAATATGAACGGGCTTTTGAATATAGTTAACGACTTTAGGTAATAATGCCTCTGACTTATCAGGGATGACAAAATATCCTGATTTAGGAACAGCATAAATCAGCTGCATTTTTTCTAGCTCACGATAAGCTAACTGCGCAGTAGTCAGACTCACTGCATGTTCACGCCCTATTGCCCTAACCGATGGCAGTTTTTCACCGCTTAAATAGTCACCTCGATGAATTTTTTCTTGTAATGTTTGCGAGATCTGTTTGTACAGCAACACGTTAAGCCCCTAACAATTTCCCTGTATCTGTAATGTAATACAAAATCATTCATTCTTGATCTGTATTATGCAAAAAATTGCATCTGTCGCTTTTTTCTGATTTTTCCCTATGCAAATCTAAATATAATTAAACGGTCATAGGACATTCATTATGGAATACGAACAAAATAAGAATTCAAAATATTATCCGGGATTTATTCTATTAACCCCTTTAATTTGGCTTATAAAGAAATTAGCAGCTTTAATAAAAAGATATTATTATTCATTTATAAATAGAAAAAAACACGAAAAGTATAAAGGCCAAAAAATATAACTCATATATTATAATTGTTTTTTGTATTTAATAAAATTATTTGACCTTCTTGTTCGATAACGTTTTGTTGTTTCAGTCTGAAGAGTACTTTATCTAAATGTCGACGTGATGTCCCTAAAATAGCAGCTAATGTTTCCCGAGGAAGCCGAATTTGGTGTGTCGGTAATTGAGTGAGTATATATAATAGGTTTTTTTCTATCGAATCAACAACCGTCATAAGTCTTTGTTCACCATTAATTAAAGAACGCTTTGATAATTGACGATTTAATAAAATAGATAAGCGATGATCTTGAGATACCCACACCAAAAAGCTGTCTGATGGAATACGAATAACTCGAGCTTCGGTAAGTGCTATCACATCATAATGATAATTTTTTTGTTGACATAACGCTTCCATTTCGCCTAGAAACTCGCCTCTATAGCAGAGAGTTAATGCAAGTTCTTTCCCATTATCGGCAAGTTTATTCACTACAAACTCGCCTTCAATAATAATATAGATGTAAAGATTCTCTGTTCCTTGATGGATCAGTTTGTATCCTTCTTGCAAATGAATAGTGCAGAACGTATTTTTCACGGAAGGTGGAGCATGACGAAATAACCAATCGACATCGGGTAAAAGTTCTTGTTCACTAAATTTTAACCACAACTCTCGAAATGGGGTTTCTTTCATCATGTGACCACCTATTATTGTTAGCCTAAAATCAGCCCAGCAATTGCACCGTTCATTAAGTTTACTAAAATTGCTGCACTAAATGCCTTGAATGCAAGGCTGGTCAATTCACCTCTGCGCTCAGGACACATCGCACCAATACCACCTATCGCAATTCCAATTGTTCCAATGTTGGCAAATCCGCATAATGCAAAAGAGAGGATTACTTGTGTTTTAACACTTAACGCTTCACCTGTTACAGGCAAAATCCCACCATTTAAATAAGGCTGTAGGTTAGCATAGGCGATAAACTCATTAAATAAGACTTTCTGCCCTAATAGTTGCCCTGCAAATTGTGCTTCAGCCCAGTCAACACCTAATAGCCAAGCAACTGGAGAAAATAACCATCCCATCAGTTGAGTGAGTGAAATGTCATATCCAGTGAAACTAGTTGCCCACATAATGATGCCATCAAGCATTGCAACGATAGCGAGTAATGCTAATAGCATACCTGCAATGTTTAACGCCATATTGACACCGATACTTGCACCTTGAGTAACAGCATCAATGCTATTGCGGTATTCTGATTCTTCCCCTTTCATTGAGGTTGCAGTGGTGTGTTTATCACTATTCTGCTCAGTTTCTGGGTAAAACAACTTTGCGAACAATAATCCTGCTGGTGCAGACATAAATGATGCCGCCAATAAATACTCTATCTTCACACCATATTGGGCATAACCTAATAGCACTGTACCGGCAATGGATGCTATCCCTCCAACTAAAATAGCGAAAAATTCAGATGATGATAGGTATTTCAAGTAAGGGCGGATCACCAAAGGCGCTTCGGTGACACCAAGAAAGATATTAGCCGCTGATGACATAGATTCAGCACGTGAAGTACCCAATAATCGATGTAATCCACCGCCAATCAGCATAATCAATTTTTGCATTACACCAAGGTGGAACAATAAGGCAGATAGTGAGGATAAAAATACCAATACCGGTAGCACTTTAAATACAAAAATAAACCCATCTGCGCCTAGCAGATCAAACATTTTGTCTGTCGCCAAACCACCTAATAAAAATTGAGTTCCTACCTGTGTGTAATCTAATAATGCAGTAACTTTATCAGCCATCCATATCATTAGCTGTTTACCTGCAGGTAGGTATAACATACAAAATGCAAAGCTAAACTGCATTAATAATGCGATGGAAACGACCCGTAAGCTAATCCTACGGCGGTTATTGGAGCAAAGGTAAGCAATCAAAAGTATGACAACAATACCCAACAGGCTATTAAGTATCGACATTAGTGATCCTCGCCTATTTTATTTCAGCTCAAAAGCATTCAAATATTGATACTGCCTATTGCTAAGGGTATCGAAGGATACCCCCATATCTTGCAATTTAAGGCGTGCAACTTCGCTATCAATTTCATCAGAAACTGCATACACTTTTTTATCAAGATCATGCTTAAGCAAATATTCTGCACCGAGCGCTTGAAGAGCAAAGCTCATATCCATAATTTCTGCGGGATGACCGTCTGCACAGGCAATATTAACTAAAGCTCCACGACCTAACAAATAAACAGTACGACCATTTTGTAGGCAGTAAGCGTCAATATTCTCGCGAGCTTCGAAAGTATCGACACTGATGGCTTGCAAAGCTTTAAGATTGATTTCATCTTCAAAGTGGCCAGTATTACTGATAATCGCTGCTTCTTTCATCAGATTGAAATGCACCTCGGTGAGCACATCACAACAACCTGTTGCAGTAACAAAAATATCACCAAGAGGCGCAGCAGCTTCCATGGTCATTACATCAAAACCATCCATCTTCGCTTCAAGTGCTTTAATAGGGTCAATTTCAGTAATGATCACTTCAGCCCCTAAACCTTTAGCGCGCATTGCACAACCTTTACCGCACCAACCATAGCCAGCAACAATCACTTTTTTACCCGCGATGACGAGATTAGTTGTACGCATGATGCCATCAAAAGTAGATTGACCCGTTCCATAACGGTTATCAAATAAGTGTTTTGACTGTGCGCCATTAATTGAGATCACTGGGAAATTCAGTTCATTGCTTTTTTCGCGAGCCATCGCTCTCAATACACCTGTCGTTGTTTCCTCGCAGGCACCAATGACATGGCTCGCGTATTCAGGATAAACACTATGCAAATCATGAACTAAATCACCACCATCATCGATAACGATATGGGGTTCGCAAGCTAGTGTTTCTTTAACAAATTGTTGGTACTCTTTGGCACTTGCGGCATGAATAGCGAAGGTATTGATGCCATTGCTGACTAAAGCAGCGACGACATCGTCTTTAGTTGACATCGGGTTACTACCCGTCACAGAGACTTTCGCTCCACCAGCAGCAAAAACTTGGGCGAGGTAAGCTGTTTTGGCTTCTAAATGAATCGATAACGCAATACGTTTGCCAGCAAACGGTTTTTCTTCAAAAAAACGCGCTTCTAACGCACGTAGCAATGGCATATGAGCACGAACCCATGCAATTTTTTGTTCGCCCGCGGGTGCTAAAGAAATGTCTTTATAAATACTTGTGACCATCATAAATTCCTTCCATTGTTTCTATCTGATAAGTTATCGAAGAAGATACAAAAAGGATGATCATCGTAATAGGCCATTTGCCCGTATTAGGTTGGAAAAGTGTTAACACGATTTGATAATGACAAACAATTTTTAAACATGATTGCTTATCACTCATCTCACCACTACAGGATGCATCAATGACAGTCAAACGATATGGCCAGAGGTGAATGGGTAAGACCCATGATAGAAAATGGCGCTATTTAATAGCGCCATTTTACGATACTTTTAAACTGAATGAGAACAGATAGCCTGACCGAATTAGATTAACCTTGTTATATGAATACCTTAAAATTAAATTGAGTACCGTATTAAGATAACAATTGCTTTCGTTCTAACTCAATAATGGTGACTTAATCGCAGGAGCAAACCGCAGTTTGAGCCATTTTTTGCTGCGAATTTTGACGTAACTTCACATACAGCACAATAATGCCCAATATTGCGACTAGTGCGCCCATATAGCTGACTATTGCATAACCATAGCCTTGTGATAATACGACTGCGCCTATAGCTGCTCCAATGGCATTACCTAGATTAAAGGCACCAATGTTAACTGAAGATGCTAAAGCCTGTGCTCCTGTCGCTGCCTTCATCACTAAAATTTGCAAAGGTGGCACTATACCAAAACTAAATATACTCCAGAAAGCTAGTCCAATCGCTGCACCAACCATGGTTGTGCCAATTAGTGGGAAGATAGCCATACTCAGTGCTAGCATTGCAAAGAAAGTAAATAATGTTCCATATAATGACTTATCCGCAAATATACCACCAATATAATTACCAATCGTGAAACCAACTCCGATAATCACTAACATCACAGTGATCATTTGGTCAGACGCGTTAATAAATTGCATTAATGTCGGCGTTATATAGGTATACAGGGTGAACATGGCACTTGCACCTAGTACAGTACTCAACATACCTAACATAACTTGAGGTTTACGTAGAATTCGTAATTCCGACTTAACATTAACCATTTGGCCTTTTAAATGGCTTGGTAGAGCTAAAACAAGGCTGATAATAGTCACTAAACCAAGTGCTGAGATTAGGTAAAATGCCTCCCTCCAGCCAATCACTTGCGTTAGTTTAGTCATCAGCGGAACACCCCCAATATTGGCGATGGTTAACCCCATAAACATAGCAGCAATCGCACTAGCTTGCTTACCCGGCGGCACTATACTCGCCGCGACGATAGCGCCTATTCCAAAAAATGCCCCATGATTCAAGCTGGTAACAAAGCGAGAAAGTGACAGTGTCACCAAATCGGGAGACATTGCTGATAATAAATTCCCCACTGTAAATATCGACATTAAGAAAATCAGGGCAAACTTCGGTCGATACTTCACAAGAATTAATGTCATGATTGGTGCTCCGATCATGACACCCAGTGCATAAATGATCACTATCGCCCCCACTGATGGGATAGAGACATCTAAATTATCAGCAATATAAGGTAGCATTCCCATTGGGGAAAACTCTGTTGCACCAATTGCAAATGCACCTATCGACAATGCTAAAAGTGCCGTGTTGACTCTCATATATTAACCTTATTAAAACTATGTTTTGTGGAACTATTTAAAGTAGCGCTATTTTTTCATATTGAACCCTAATGAAAAAGCCGTTAATGTGAAAAAAACTTTTGTCAAAATTGCAAAAATGAAAATTACCTTTGAAGAATTACAAGTATTTATTAGCGTTGTAGATTGCGGGTCGATTACTGCCGCAGCAGAACAACTCAATATGACGATATCCACCGTCAGTCGAGCTCTGCTAAGGCTTGAAGAGAAAATGTACACGACGCTTATTTACCGTACAACGCGTAAAATTAAACTCAGTGATGAAGGCATCGCATTCTTGCAAAAATCGCGAGAAATAGTCCAACTCGCGCAAGATGCAGAAAATATGTTATCTGCTCGCCAATCTATTCCTTCTGGTAAATTGCGAATTGATGCATCAACCCCCTTTTTAACTCGTGTACTCGCGCCACTGATTCCACAATTTAATGAGCAATATCCTCAAGTAGAATTAGAGATCACTAATTTTGAAGGTTTTACTAATCTATTAGAAAAAAAGACTGATATTGCATTTCGGATTGGCCCTTTAAAAGACTCTTCGTTAAATGCAACTCTCATGGGGTATAGCCAGAAACGCATTGTTGCCAGCCCATCTTATTTACAAAAGTATGGCGTTCCAACCCGCCTTGATGATCTTAAAAATCACCGTCTATTGGGTTTCACCACCCCAGAATCGTTAAATATATGGCCACTAAAAACAGAAGATGGTGCATCATTTAAAGTGACACCTGATATTTCTGCTACTAGCGGCGAGGTTCTTTTTCACTTAGCGATTCACGGTGGTGGCATACTACTTTCTTCAGATTTTGTTTGCTTGGAGGCCATGGCCAATGGGCAACTGGTTCAGATATTAACCGAACAAACAGTCTATGGTAAGCAGCCAATTCACGCCGTTTATTATCGTACTCAAGCCGTTTCACCAAGATTACGTTGTTTTATCGATTTTGTTAAAAAACACAGTACTCAGATTGAATCAAGTTAGTTGTACGCTAGATTTTTTCACTTTGCTATTTTTAGCCTGGCTGGTCATAGTTTAAACAATTTACATAATAATACGGCAACATCGATTAAAACGTTCATTCCGCTCATATAAGTCATTAAATCAATTAGTTTATCACTTATTACAGATACCTTTTTAATAAAAAAAACCATTCTTATATGTAAATAATGACTACATATAATTAATGGATATAATTAATTCACTTTGCTAATTTATATGTTTTAATAAAATTAAATTACAACCGATTACAAACCCCATCCTTTTAACATTAATAATATATTTAATAACTACTAATAAAACTAAATATACTTAGTGAACGCCTAAAAAAACCATTATCTCCATGAATTTAATATCTAGCGCTAAATGTTAGTAAACCTTGTTTCCCAATGTATATATGACCCCACGACCCTATCTAGCCCGTCTCTGGTTTATTTCGTACTTATAAAAATTGTTATTCACGCCTTATTGTTGAAGACCTTAACAATAACTACTCTCCCCCAGTCAAGGACAAAGATAATTATTATTTAAGGTCACTATATTTACCTTATCTCTCATCAGGGAACGAAGATTACTCAATGTAAATAGTTCTGTTCATTAATTATAGAGCTATATTTTTCATCCATAACTAGTGAGGTAGTATGAGTATTGAACAACCCCCTTCATCACCATTAATTGGTCAGCAACAACAGATACACACTGATTTTGATAAACAAACTTTTGATGCCCATGCCGATCTTTATGAAAAAATGTTCGCGGCACCTTATCGCAAATATTTGGAAGTCCCGACGATTGATGCTTTGTTGGGCGATCTTACAGGATTGAGCGTACTAGATTTTGGCTGTGGGCCAGGCTTATTCGCCCGTTGGTTACATAGTAAAGGCCCTAATCGGATGGTAGGATTTGATATTTCTGAGGGCATGTTGAGCTATGCCAAACAGAGAGAACAACAACATCCACAAGGTATATTATATACATCTACACTTGATAGTAATTTTAAAGAACAATTTGACATCGTATTGGCTACTTATGTTATGCCTTATGCACCGGATAAAGATAGATTATTAGCGATGAGTCAAACCATGGCTGGGCTCTTAAAGCCTGGCGGCCGCCTTATTACTCTCCCCATGCATCCTAACTTCAATCCAGATCCCGAATATTATCGCCCATATGGTTTTCGTCTGATCGAAAAAGAGGCACGTACAGATGGTAGTTTGGTGAATATGCATATTTGCCAACCTCCCTATGACGTTAATATTGAAGCACATTATTGGTCTGAAAAAACGCTGACATCCGTACTGCATAAATCAGGCTTTGACGCTATTTTCTGGCGACAACTACAGCCTTCTCAATATGCGCAAGAACACGAGGTTTCACTTGATGATTATCTACATGCTCCACATGCCGCAATCATTGAAGCAATCAAAAGTGGCAAAGAGCACTTATCGTTTAACCAATAGAGTAAATGCTAATTATGTCACTAATAAAAAGAAGCCTCTCTTTACTACAAAATGCTCGTTTTTTCACACTTGCTAGCCGTTCTCATGCTGGTGAAGTTTGGGCATCTACAATTAATTATGTTCCCGCATTTTCACCTACCCGGATAATTTGGTGCTCAGGACGTATCGCTAAGCACTCTGAAAATATCCGCCAACATGCTCAAGTAAGTGGTTCAATATTTCGGACTGACTTACAAGGGATTTCACCGATTGGACTTGATGGAGCTCAATTTACTGGTCTTTGCCGTGAAATACCGAAGAGTGAAACTGACGAAACATACAATTATTTTTCTCTCAATAATTACCCTGATGAAACCTTGCGTGCAATGTGGATGCCACCACTAAACGAATTTATAGGAGAAGGTATGCGCCGTTTCTATGAGCTAAAAATATGCGAATGGTGGATTCTGGATATCGATAACTGGCTAGAAACCCGACAAGATCAGCGAATACTGGTAGACCTAAGCACATTAACTTGTTCGTAAACGTTCTTGAGATTCCAATATTAAAACTATCCCAATTAAACCGAACTGTCACTTTGTTGAAGCTGACAGTTAAGATTCAGGAGCTGCTATAAATGTATGATCTCGTTGTCTGTACAGAACATCAAGCCGTTAAAGATTCTGATAACTTAAAATTAATTGCGCTTTTTTTACAACAAGTTGAATGTTACCCAAATCACCCAGCAGTCATTACATCAGAACGAACTATCACTTATGCCGAACTTGCAGAACAGGCAAAGTCACTGGCCTCTTATTTACTACATTTAGGCGTTAGTAATGAAACGCCAGTAGCCATCTTGCTAAAATCGGGTATTGAACAAGTCATCTGCCAAGTCGCGATTTTGTTAGCGGGAGGGAGTTGTGTACCTCTTAATGTAACTTCACCTGATGAACGGTTGAACTTTATGTTACAAGAGGCAGAAGTCACCTATACCATTACTGAATTTGCATTGGCGAAGCGTAAGTTATCAACTCAATATATTCTACTCAGGTCTGTACCACATAACGATTCCTTTTCGACTGATTTTCCAGGGCAAAAACTGGGTGTGAATCATCGAGCCTATATTATGTTTACTTCGGGTACGACAGGTAAACCAAAGGCTGTTGAAGTGGAATGTCGTGGCATACTACGTTTAGTAGTAAATGCAGATTATCTCCCAATTTCGACCAACGACCGCCTTGGTAGTATTTCTGCCCCAGATTTTGATGCCATTCTGCTTGAATTTTGGGGGGCACTACTAAATGGTGCGGCAACTGTAATTATTGACAGAGAGGAGCTGCTCGACCCCGAAAAATTAAAATCTAGCTTTATCAATAATGCTGTTAGCTCAATATTGGTTACACCTTCATTATTCAATTTTATTATAGCTCTTTGTCCTGATGCTTTCCGTACCCTCAGTTACCTGATGATCGGTGGAGAAGCTTTTAACCTCAATGCACTTAGGTCTCTACCACCAAAAGAATGGCCTAAGAATATCTATAACGTTTATGGACCTACAGAAAATACGACTTACACCCTGTACTACCCGATTGGATTGGATGATCTAACTGCAGAAAATATGCCATTAGGCCGCCCTATCAATAATACTGACGTTTTCATTCTTGATAAAGAATTACAGTTGGTAGAGGTTGGTGTTTTGGGAGAAATCTATGTTGGTGGTGATGGTGTAGCACGTAGTTACCTCAATCGACCTGATTTAACGGCAGAGAAATTTATCATCACAGAGATTAGCGGTCAAAAAGAGCCATTACGTTTATACAAAACTGGAGACTTGGGATGGAAAAGAGAAGATGGTGTCTTTATGTATGGAGGTCGTATAGATAACCAAATCAAATTACAAGGCTATCGCATAGAAGCAGAGGAAGTCGAAATTCAATTATTGAATACCGGTTTGCTATTTGAAGCGACTGTCTGTGCAATAAAAAAAGAAGGTGATGAAGGCTATTTACTTGCTTTTGTGGTTCCTCAAGATCCAGTCAATTTCAGCAGTAAACAGCTGTTAAATAAACTCCAACAATTTTTGCCACCCTATATGTTGCCACGTATCCACCTCGTTGATGCCATTCCTTTGAATTCTAATGGTAAAGCCGATCAGCATAAATTACTCGAATTGTATCGGCAGCAATGTTCATTTGACGCAGTTTGAAATATCCACTCAATAGGAGCAAAAATATGAATCAACCACAACAAAATCACCCTGAATACCTTGATGTTAGCCTTATTGACCTTTTTTTACATCAAGCAAAACAATACCCAGAGCAGCCAGCAATCATCGCTCCAGACTATACTCTAAATTATAGCCAATTATCTGAGCAGGCGCAAAAGCTGGCTATGGTATTACATAATATAGGAATACAACCCGAGGAACCCGTTGCTATTTTAATGGGAGCTGGTGCTGAACATATTGTTTGCCAATTAGCTGTTTTACTCGCCGGAGGAACCTGTGTTCCTCTTCATCCATCACAACCGGATGAACGACTTAATTTTATGCTACAAGAAGTACAAGCAAAATTGACCATTACAGATGCGAGTTCTGCTGAGCGAGCTCTATCAACTCATTTTATTCCTTTTAATCGGCATTCCTTAACCAACAGTGGATATGTTGAATTACCGATGAGAAATAATGGGTTGAATCAGCGTAGCCATATTCTTTTCACCTCAGGAACTACTGGGCAACCTAAAGGTGTAGAAATTGAAGCTCGTGGCATTGTGCGCATGTTCATTAATTCCAGTTTTATTCACATTACGTCGAACGAGCGGATTGCTTGCCACGCGAATCCAGCATTTGATGGTTCCTTCCTAGAGGTTTGGGGGGCACTACTCAATGGCGCTACATTAGTTATTCTCACCAAAGAGACTCTACTTGACCCGAAACGATTAGAAGATGCCTTACAACAGTACGCGATTAGCTACCTGTTTATGACGACATCTTTATTTAATTTTATCGCACCTCAATGCCCAAGCGCCTTCCGATCGCTAAATTATCTACTAATTGGTGGGGAGGCATTTAACTTGCAAGTATTGAAGTCGCTACCGCTAACAGCTTGGCCCAAAAACTTACTCAATTGCTATGGTCCAACGGAAGGAACAACGATTACACTTTGCCACCGCATTGTGGAAAACGACTTGTATAATGACGCATTACCAATTGGCCTGCCAATTGACAAAACTGACGTATATATTTTGGACGAACAGTTGCATCTTACACCGGCAGGTGTTCAAGGGGAGATCTATATTGGAGGTGAAGGGATAGCCCGAGGATATATTAATCGCCCTGAACTTACGCAGGAAAAATTCCTGATGGTAAATATTACTGGAAAAAATCACCCACAACGCCTGTATCGAAGTGGCGATATTGGTCGGCAAAGATCTGATGGTACTATCATGTATATCGGGCGTGCCGATTCCCAAATCAAACTACATGGATACCGTATTGAGGTTGAAGATATTGAGGCTCAATTACTCAAAAGTAACCAGTTACAAGCGGCCGTCGTTTGCCCCATTAAAAATGGGACATCTGATGCTTATCTAACTGCCTTTATCGTTCCTAAGCACCCTAATAGCTTCGACATCAACACTCTACTTAATAACCTTAAACAACAGCTTCCGCCCTATATGCTCCCTCGTTTACAGGTTATAGATGCTATTCCTATCAATGAAAACGGAAAAGCCAATCGCCCTTTGTTGCAGGCTCAACTAGAGAAACTAAAAACTGGGGCTGAATGCACTTCAGAATTACCTCAAAATGCCGCGAAATTGTTAGAGATTTGGCAACAGGTGCTAGATGTCGCTAATCCTTCGTTAGATGATGAATTTTTTCTGCTTGGTGGTACATCATTACAAGCAGCACGATTAGTGTTGGAAATTAAACGTCAATTTGGATTACGTTTATCTATCCAAAATTTGTACGATGCCCAAACACCTCGTATTTTGCTGACTTTACTCGAACAACCACAAAAAGCTGTAACTGAAGATATTTGCTCTATCTTACTTAACGATAGTCAACTTCCTGACGATATTCAGCCGCACCCTCAAAAACCTCAGCCATGGTTAACCGCCTCTGCAGGACGTGTTTTGTTGACTGGTGCAACAGGATTTATGGGCGCTTTCTGCCTGCGCGATTTATTACAGTTAGATGATGTACGCCAGGTTTTCTGTCTGGTACGAGCCAAAGATAATGACGCTGCCCTACAACGCATCAAAGATAATATGGCTGGATATGGGCTTTGGCAACCTGAGTTTGGCTCACGTATTGTAGCGCTAGCGGGTGATATAGCACAGCCACAGCTAGGGTTGGATTGTGAGAGTTACAGGCGTCTGACAACAGATTGTGATGTTATTTTTCATACTGCAGGACATATTAGTTTCATTGAACCTTATCAAACACACCGTGCAGCTAATGTACAGGGGGCTATCAATTTATTACGTTTTGCTGTTGAAAATAAAAGCAAACCACTGCATTACGTATCAACCATCGCAGCCATAGGGCCCGCAGGTCTATTATTTAAAACTGAGCGTTTTTATGAAGAAGACGATTTGATGCCTTATTGGGAGGGAATGAAATATACATTGGGTTATATACAGAGTAAATGGGTCGTTGAACGCCTAATGTGGCACGCACGGAAGTTAGGGATTCCGTTGTCCGTTTACCGACCAGGCTTTATGATGACCGATAGTATTAGCGGCGTAGGTAATCCAGACGATTTTATGTGGCGGTTGATCAAAGGGTGTATTAAAACTGGCGCATCACCATTATTACCCGGTGATCGTAAAGAGTTGATCCCTGTGGATTATGCTTGTACAGCTTTAATTCGCCTCGCGAGTGATAATAGTCGGCTGGGGCATGTGTATCATCTAATTCCCCCGAATGATGACTTATCAATCAGTTTGAATGCCTTCTTTGAACTATTTGAGCATTGTGGTTATCCTTTAACGCCAATGCCTTATAAACAGTGGTTACAACAGTTATATGACGACCCTAATTTAGATGATAATCCTTTGATGCCGCTGTTACCGATGCTTTCAGAGGTTATATATGAAGACCTCACTTTCTGGGAGGTTTTCAGAAATATACCTCGGTATGACACTAATAAAACTCAAGCCGCATTAATTGAAGTGGGAGGACCAGAGTATACGCCAATGGATATCACATCACTTGCCCGTTATTTAAATTATATGATAAATAATAAGTAGTTATAACATTAACTGTTGTGCAGCCTTACTAAAGGCTGCACAACATATTAAACTCAAATAGCTGACCAGAATTTATTTTTCCCAACATAAACAATCCTATTTATAAATATGTCATGCATGACATAACTCAAAAATTATAGGTTCAAAAACCTTAGCTCTTAATTTAAAATGAATTGATACGGAGGACTTTTTATTTTTTGGACAAAATTGTCAATGTCACTATTTAGAGATAATATTATATAGCAGCCTACCCTGCTCAAATCTACTGACGCTTCAACAAGCTTATTATAAGAATGTGAAACTGCTTTTTCCATCAATTCACTAGATTCACTCTGATGAATTTAAATTCTCGAGCTCAATTGGAGTAGTGTATTTCATCCGTATTGCTTTCTGATCGAGGGTTGTCATTGGCATTAATAAATTCCTTGGTTGATATATTAAAAATATAACAGTTATTATTTCGGCATTATAAAAATACATTTAATCATTCTTCGAGTAGCCATAGTTTATTCAACACAATAAATAAATGATTAGCCTGACGATTCAACGCATTCTTATGGATTTATTTCATCCTAGACAGGCAATTTTTCATGCACTATCGTTTTTTATAAAAATTTTTGTTACAAGATACTGCCAAACGGAGAAATTTATTCAATATGCCTTAGTATCAATGCTATGATTTTCAGATAATTATAATTCCTATGTTAATTCAAAGCGGACAAAACAGGTAAAGACATGCAGGATTATGGCATCTGGACAATCATTACGCCCATCGTAACAATTCTTTTGGCAATCCTTACGCGCCAAGTCATACTTTCGTTAATGCTTGGTATTTTAGTGGGCTTTAGCGTTATTCATGACCACAGTGTTTTGTTGGGTGTAAAAGGTACCGTTGATGGAATTATCGATACCTTCGCCTCCCCCGGAAATACTCGAACTATTGTCTTTATAGTGATGATAGGTGGGATTATGCGGTTAGTTGTCGTGACCGGAGGCGTGAGAGCATTAGTTCAACTACTCACTTATCGAACTAATCTCGTTAAAAACCGTGTTACAACACAGCTGTTAGCTATCATTATTACTTCATTGATTTTTATTGAAAGTTCGATTAATCAGCTTGTTGCTGGTGCTTCGACCAAAAACCTTGCTCGTAAATACGCCGTTGCACCTGAAAAAATGGCTTATATTATTCAAACAGCTTGTATATCCGTCTGCTCATCCGCAGTTATTAATGGTTGGGGGGCCGTAATCATGGGTTTGATTGGTGTCCAAATATCTCAAGGACTAATCACTGGTGAACCTTTTGATATTCTCATTACCTCGATTGGGTACAACCTAATGGCATGGTTATCTTTAGCAACCATTCTATTTTATGTGTTTACCAATGTGGCGTGGGGGCCGATGAAAAAAGCAGAAATACAATATCAAGCAGCTCATGACGCTGGTAATATTTCCCAACATGGCAATATTAATGATGAAGCTGATATTATTGAACATCCAAACGCACATTCCGTTTTAAACTTTTTTATCCCTATTCTTTCTACAGTTCTAATGGTACCTGTTGCGCTTTATATCACGGGCGATGGTGATTTTAGTAAAGGTAGTGGCTCAGCATCAGTTTACTGGGGCGTTATGTTCGGCACAGTGGTTTCTTTCTGCTGGTTTATTGGCCGTCGTTTATTAAACATTGATGATTTCTTTAAAGAACTGTTCATCGGTTATGCAAATATGCTGAAAATCAGTTCTATCATGATCCTTGCTTTTTTGATGGGAAATGTCTCCGCAGAGTTAAATACGGGTGCGTATATCGCTGAAATCACACACGGTGTAATGGCTCCTGGGTTTTCAGTTGGTTTTATTTTCATTATAAGTGCCATTATGTCTCTTGCTACAGGCACATCATGGGGAACATTTGCGATTATGATCCCTATTGGTGTTCAACTCGGGCTCTCTGTTGGCATGCCTATTGAATATATGATTGGTGCAGCTATTTCTGGTGCAATTTTTGGTGATATGACCTCACCTATTTCTGCCGATGCCATCGTTGCCTCAATGGCAACTGACTGCGAGCATATTGAACATATTAGAACACAAATGCCTTACGCATTAGTCACCGCAAGCATTGTACTTGCCATTTATCTATACTTAGGTTTTTCCTATTAATATCTGAGGAAGTTTGAGATGTCACTACAACGAAAATTAGCACTTTTTGCAAAAATTAATCTAAACAAAGCCTCTACGCCATTAGAACACCTAGAAAACTTATCTCGCGTATTTGACCGCGAAATTTTTATCAAACGTGACGATATATCTTCACTAGCAATGGGTGGAAATAAACTTCGTAAACTAGA
The DNA here is from genome assembly GCF_000314855.2 of Providencia burhodogranariea DSM 19968. Classification (GTDB taxonomy): domain Bacteria; phylum Pseudomonadota; class Gammaproteobacteria; order Enterobacterales; family Enterobacteriaceae; genus Providencia; species Providencia burhodogranariea. The sequence continues at coordinate 1,420,026 of NZ_KB233222.1, forward strand.
ATTTCTGATTGCTGACGCTCTCGCTAAAAAAGCAAAAGTCATTGTTACCGCCGGGGCGATCCAATCAAATCATGTCCGTCAAACGGCTGCGGTTGCCGCTATATATGGTTTAAAATGTATTGCTTTGCTTGAAAATCCAATTCAAAGTGATGAGAGTAACTTTCTACATAACGGCAATAAATTACTCACCGAGTTATTTGGAGCAGAATGTGTTATGTGTGCCGAGCTCACAGATCCACAAGCACAAATGGAAGAACTAATTAAAACACTAGGATTGGAAGATACCTACATTGTGCCTGTTGGTGGTTCTAATGGACTCGGCGCACTTGGTTATGTTCAATGCGCTATCGAGATTGCACAACAAAAGCCACTTGAAATTGAATTTGATAAAGTTGTCGTTGCATCTGGTAGTGCAGGAACCCATGCAGGACTGGCTATTGGGCTACAAGAGTTGTTACCTCAATCACAAGTGATTGGTGTAACAGTATCTCGATTTAAGCAAGATCAAGCGCCTAAGGTTGAGAAAATACAGCGTGAGCTCGCTGAGCTATTAGCTATTGTAAAAACCCCCCAAATAGAACTGTGGGATAGCTATTTTGAACCTATGTATGGCATGCCAAACCAAAGAGCTTTGAATGCGATTACTCTTCTTGCTCGCAGTGAAGGTATTTTGCTAGACCCAGTTTATACAGGGAAAGCGATGGCTGGCCTTCTTGATTATCTAGCAAATTCCGAAGAAAACACACCGGTATTGTTTGTTCATACTGGAGGCTCACCGGCGCTATTTGCCTACCCTGAAGTAAGTAAATCGATAGACTAGTGCATATAGCTAAGCTGGGGTGATTTATCATCCCAGATGATTTGTATATCAATAATATTCTTTATAACTATTTTTATAACTATTTTTATAACTATTTTTATAACTATTTTTATAACTAAAGTTTAGAAATATATTGTGAATTTGATAATTCACTATTTATAGAACTTGTTTCTAGTGTTTTTTTATCAATAACCATATCATCTAATAACGTTTCAATTTTTATTGTATCCCCATCTTTCGAGATAACAGCAACTGCATTTGCAACTCTCGCGTTATTGTCATTAACCATTTCTGATGGTTTATTATAATCAAGCATAATAACATTGCTTTGACTCGCCACTTTTTCACCATGTCCACAAAATGTCACAGCTGAAAAATCAAAATTATCATGCAAATAATTAATTAGACTTTGATTGTTCACATCATCTCGATCAGAAAGTGGCAACCGAGCCATTTTTTCATAACCATTTATCATTGACTTGACACCCTCTTTATCTGTCTTCCAGTCAGAATCATCATTACCCGGTTTTCCCGTGTGAAATGCATACATCTGATCGCCTTTAATAGCATATGCCATAGTACATCCTGAAAGCTGGCCAGAATGGAGCAATAGAGGTTGGTCAGCTTTTATATCATTTAAATTGAAACTTATTCCTATCGTTCCACAATTGCCGTTATCAATTGTCACTACTTTTAAATTATCATCATAATTTTGTTTGTTAAAATAGTTACCTAGCGGCTTGCCAAGAATAATTTCAGCAGCCTTTATATTAGTTCCAGTAGAAAATGCCACCCCGGCCTGCGGTTTTAAGTTAGCAGGTGAATAACGATTATTTTCCTTATCTAACCGCGTATATTCACATTTAATTGGCAGAACATTCTCAAGTTTCTGAGCAGACATAATACCCTTTCCAAGAAGAGAACTAACATTTCCTTTCATTAGGCTATTTTTTTCATTATTCAATATATTCCGTTCTTCTGTAGTAACTTCATTTTTTACACCATTGAATCGTTCTGTTTTAATAAAATTATTTTTTGCAATATGACTTGAATCAGGCATAACATATGAGGTTTTAATCTGTTCTCGCAGTGAGCTACTCCTTTGTCCTGCTGGCTTTCCTTGCATTGCACTCTGTTTTAACTTTGGCTTTACTTTATCTACCTGCTCATTAGATATATTAAAAATTCTTTTTATCTTATTAGTCAGTGATAAGTACTCACTTTTTACTTCCTTTAAACCAAAAACCCCACTATTGGAAATTCCATTATTAATTAACTTATTAATCATGAATAAACTCTAAAATAATATAATCTTGATGAATGATATCTTTATACTGCAAGCCATTCAAATATGTCAATGTCATTTTCATTCCATTACATGAAATAATGTTAATTTAAAAGTAAAATTAAGATTAATTATGATAAATACTGAATGACTATTTTTCATTTTTTTTAATTGTTAGTAATAAAAAATATTTATGGAAAAAAATAGATTGATGCACTATGCATTGTTTTATATGTTAATTTATTAATCATTTAAATCAAAACAAACCATTAACTATGCTCACCAGTAAGGCATTGATTTATATTGGTTTATTGTGTATGACTACCAAGCCGTCCTTTAACGCCCCTAACATTTAAGATAAAGCTCATTCATCATTAGCCCTACCACTCACTAAAATTTTATCCCAATAAATGAATTACTCTCTGTTTATTAAAGGAGTAATTGTAAATATATGGCCTATCCAAAAAATAAATATATTCTAATTTTGCTGCTACTGTGGATAAAATCTAGGGCACGATAAATTCTAAATATATAATGAACGGAGCCGATTATAATATTCGGCATCGTCGTTACCCTTAGATAAAGCCCAAAAACACTTAAAACTAAGCTATTAATCAACCTAACGAAATTCAATTCGTTTTGATATCATTTACCAAACGATAATGGATCACAAACAGATTTTTCTCTGTCGGATAAATTTCACGGATCAACGTTTTTAACGTATCTAATGACATCGATTCCTGTGCTGCGTGATATTCTGAAATATCATTATAAGAAATAGCGTCTACCGAAATTATTTCTATGTCAGTGTAATATTTGCCTGTTTCTAATGCATACACTTTAATAATAGAGCCGGGCACATAATAACTTTCACTTTCATCTCGGATCGTAATCACTTTTTCACCCGATACAACAAGTGGTAACAGACGCTCAAAAAAAGTGATGGTCTCTGGTGCGTTATTCAATGTAAATTCCTTCATTTTCCAAGTCAATATGCTGGTGATGGATAATTTCATCACCAAATAATAATTAGCGTTTCAGATGTTGTGCATGAAATGCAATATGATCACCAATAAAACTCGCGATAAAATAGTAGCTGTGATCATAACCTTCACGTAAATTCAGCGTGTAATCATGCTGCTTTCGGCGACAAACTTCATCAAGTAGTTCCGGTTGCAATTGCTCTTGAAAAAAGGGGTCATCTGTCCCTACATCCACCAGCATTGGTGGTGTTGTCTCTAATTCATTCAACAGATTAACGGTATCGTAACGTGACCACAGCGATTTATCTTCACCCAAATATGACATAAAGGCTTTTTGTCCCCATGGCACTTGTGAAGGTGCAATAATCGGTGCAAAAGCAGACAAGCTGGTGTAACGCTCAGGATTTCGTAACCCGATCATCAATGCACCATGTCCGCCCATTGAATGACCACAAATGGCTCGTTTACCATTAGCAGGTAAATTAGCCTCAACAAGAGCAGGTAACTCAGAAACAATATAGTCATACATATTGTAGTGACGACTCCAAGGTGCCATCAATGCATTTATGTAGAAGCCAGCCCCTTGCCCTAAATCATAGGCGTCGTCATCAGCAACTTGCTCACCACGAGGACTCGTGTCTGGTGCAATTAAAATAACACCATGTTCAGCGGCAAATTGTTGTGCGCCTGATTTATTAATGAAGTTTTGTTCATTACACGTCAACCCAGACAACCAATAAATCACGGGATAAGTCTTGTTATCGGTTTCCGGTGGTAAGTAAGCCGCAAATTTCATACTGCAGCCTAACACTTTCGAATGATGCTGATAGACATCTTGCCAACCACCAAAACAGGCGTGACGTTCAATCCTTTCCATACAAGCTCCTCATCAATTTGAATAACGTAAATTCGCTATAACAAGCTTAATCGGAGCTGTTGACTCTCAAATAGCAACAGCCCCTAGAGATTAATCGTAATGAATTACGGTACGAATAGATTTACCTTCATGCATTAGGTCAAAAGCTTCATTGATGCTATCAAGTGGAAGCGTATGCGTAACAAAAGGCGATAATTCAATATCCCCTTTCATCGCATCTTCGACCATACCCGGCAGCTGGCTACGACCTTTAACACCACCAAATGCAGTACCACGCCATGAACGACCAGTAACCAGTTGGAAAGGACGAGTAGATATTTCTTGACCTGCGCCTGCAACTCCAATAATTACAGATTGACCCCAGCCACGATGCGCACTTTCTAGCGCAGCTCTCATCACATTAACGTTACCAATACATTCAAAAGTATGGTCAACACCCCATTCAGTCATTTCAATGAGCACTTGCTGTATCGGCTTATCAAAATCTTTCGGATTTAAGCAGTCTGTCGCACCAAATTGGCGAGCTAATTCAAATTTGCTCGGATTAGTGTCAATGGCAAAAATACGCCCTGCTTTGGCTTGTCTCGCACCTTGAATTACGGCAAGACCAATACCACCAAGTCCAAATACAGCGACCGAGTCACCCTCTTGAACTTTGGCTGTATTATGTACCGCACCAATCCCTGTCGTCACACCGCAACCTAATAAACAGACTTCTTGGTGATTCGCTTCTGGATTGATTTTTGCTAAAGAGACTTCAGCAACAACCGTATATTCACTGAAAGTAGAGCAGCCCATATAATGATAAAGAGGCTGCCCATTATAAGAAAAACGTGTTGTACCATCAGGCATAACACCTTTCCCTTGAGTTCCTCTAACAGAAACGCATAGATTGGTTTTATTGGATTTACAAAATACACATTCGCCGCATTCAGCAGTATACAAAGGGATAACGTGATCACCCGGCTTCACGCTAGTGACGCCTTCCCCCACCTCGACTACAACACCAGCACCTTCATGACCTAATACGACTGGAAATAGTCCTTCAGGGTCATCTCCTGATAATGTAAATGCATCAGTATGACAAACACCTGTATGGCTAATTTTAACTAATACTTCGCCCGCTTTAGGTGGCATCACATCAATTTCAACAATTTTCAGTGGTTCTCCCGGTCCGAATGCAACCGCTGCACGTGATTTCATAATCATTCCTTCTCAATATTAACGCAGGTATGTTCGAATAAGTGAAATTGCATCATCAACAGACTCTTTTTGACTCAATGTTGTTGCAGATTCTTGTAGTCCTTCTCGCAGGTGACTCTCTAAAACACCTGCCATCAGACCATTAACTGCCCCTCTTATCGCGGCAATTTGTTGCAATACCGCGCTGCACTCCACTTCATCTTCCAAAGCAGTCTCCAGTGCAAGTAACTGCCCTTTCAATTTTCTAACTCGTGTTAGAACAGCTTTTTTTTCTTTTGGTGAATGTGGCATAGTTAACAGTCCGTTATATACATAGGGGGAGTATAGTATTTTTTAGAATATCTGTACACAATACGATATAAACCCAAAGATAATTCAAGAGAGATCGGTTAATACCACGTAGATAATAATATGATTAACGTTTGATATATCAATAACCACCAATAACACACTGATTGTTAAGTACTTTTTTTCAACCTCTCACTTGCTAGTCCGACTCACTTTATATACACTGAAATTTAAAATAAACAAATAATTAAACTAAAGTTAACTTGATGAAAACTAATGAAATAGGCTTCTATACACTAGAGCACCATTTTTGGTCAAATATTTGCAAAGACGCTATAGAAATTGATAGCGCAACATTTGCTTATTTTTCTGAACTCCCTATTCCTGCTTTCAGTTTTATTTACCTAAAAGCAGGCGCTTCTATTGCCCATTTTGAACAAGCAAACACCTTATTTTCACAACAAAACAAACCCTATATTCTGGTTATTCATGAAGATGAGCTTGAGCAATTCACGCCTCTCATTTCAACGAAACAATACGAGAGTGACGGTGAAACAACAGCGATGGTTTTGATCCAAGCAGAGATGACCCACCACACTGATTATATTTTGCCGGAAGGTTATAAAATAACCTTATGTAATGACCAATTAGAAGATTGGGCGGCGCCATTAATCACTGCATTTGGTGAAGAGACTAACGATGATAATTCTGATGATAAAGCCGTCGTTGATGAATATATGCGTTATCACCAAAGAGCGCTAGATAGAAATACTCAGCTTCAGCACTATGTATTATTTAATGGCAACAAACCAGTGAGTACATTAACGCTCACAGTAAATGGTAATATGGCACGCCTTGATGACATTGGCACCGATACACAGTACCAACGTAAAGGTTTAGCAACATTACTGATTAAGCATGCTTTAAAAGAATGTATGAATAACGGTATTGAGTGTTGTTATTTGGAAGCGTCGAGCGACGGGCTCTCTATCTATAAAAAATTAGGATTTACTGCACTATTTAATTACCACAGTTTTATTGTTGAATAATATATTAAGCAGGTGTTGTTCAATCATGCCTGCTTGATACTTTTTATCGACAAAAATGAGAATAAAGTGTCATTAGTAGCAATAATACCCCACCACCAATGTTAATCACCGTCTTCAATTTCACCACATCAATCTTAGTCGATGTAATAACCAATAAGCCACATGAAAAAATTAGCCATAGCGACATCAGGACAATATGAATGGTGGATAAAAAGAGAAAATCGAGCAATGTCGGGTTAATTCCTGCGAAGTTAGACACCACAACTAAGTAGAGAATAATGGCTTTGGGGTTAAGTAAATTGGCAAGATAAGCATCTGTAATCGTTACCGATTTAACTTTGGCATTTAACGCCTGTTTAGATGTGGTTAATCCTGAATAAATCAGCATGATTGAAAGGTAAATTAGGTAAATAAAACCTAAAATACTGATCAGATTAAATATCCAAGGAGAAGAAACAATGATTTTCGTTAACCCGATCCCCACCAATAAGCCATGCGTTAAGATACCTAGCCCTGTACCTACGATAGGAACAACAAGTCCTCTAAAACCTTTATTCAAAGTGCTATTGAGTGCAATAGCAAAACTTGCCCCCGGAGAAATAACAATGGGTAACAATGTTAAAGTAAATCCCAATATATCCACTAATTCGACCTAATTCAGCCTGAAAAAAACTACGTGGTATTTACACACTCTTCTCATAATGCGATTTCACTAATGAATCTAGATAAATAGTTGTTTTTACGTGGCGGTAATTAATTTGCTTGTCATTCTGACAAAATAACGGGATCCCATCACCTAATAATACAGGAATACGCGTAACGATTAATTCATCAACTCTATTCTCAGCTAAAAATGCCTGTACAGTTTTGCCACCATCAACGTAAACACGTTCAAATTGGTAAGGCGTTAGCGCTGCTTCAATTTGCTCAGGATTGCCCTGTAATAACTTCACATTTTCAGGCAGTGCATCGGGTAACATTGTAAGCGATTGGCTCAATACAAATACGGGTTTATCAAATGGCCACTCACCACCAAAACCTAGCACCGTTTCAAAGGTATTTTTTCCCATAACAATGGCATCAATTTCAGACATAAAGTCAGCATAACCAAAATCAGAGCCTTCAGGGTTATCGATACTGATTAACCAATCAATATTGCCGTTTTTATCCGCAATATAACCATCTAAACTCGTTGCAATATATACGATAAATTTCATTTTTTCCCCTTCAATGAATGATGATAAATATAGCGTGATTTATCATCATAATAAACTAATATAAAGTCGATGTTATTTTTATTTTATATAATATAATCAATCACTAACTAAAACCTTAAGCTTTATATATAAACAAGCTTATTTGGTATTCAATATCAGCCACTCTACTAATTGAAATAAGAAAGAGATAAAGTATAAATGCTTATCAAAATCCAGTACGCTTATAATTAAATTTATTCTTTAACTCTCACTCAAATAGGTTAGTTTTATGGCGTGCACGGAATTTAGCACACTCGTTATCACATATTATTATCTACTTATTATCTACTTATTATCTACTGTATTATTTGCTTTTTATTGCCAGCACTGGGGTTCTAGAAACACAATATTTGGTTGCAAGAATAACCTGATTGGCACGATAGGTTCTCTGTCGCGCCTTACTTTATCTCTAATGACACTTAAGCAAACAAAACGCGCATTAGTTTTTCATCAAATAATTGATTGAGGTCCGCAGTCATCGGCTTATCGATGACTAACACAGATAATTGTTCACAATCCGCTATCACATATCTTGCAACACCTGGCAGTTTATCTGCGGTCACACCCATAATGATTTGGTTACTTTGCCTTATCAGTGCTTTTTTAAATTCCGCCTCTTCAAAATCAAAAATAGTAATGCCAATTTGAGGATCCAATGCGCAGCCGCCGATAAAGCATTGATCAAAGTGAATTTGACTAATTTGATATATCGCACTATTTCCAACACTTGCGCCTATTTGCGAGTTTAACTTTCCACCAATTAGAATCACCTCACAATGTGTTTTTTTCATCAACTCCAGCGCAATGGAAGGCGAATTTGTCACCGCGGAGATACTCAAATCGTCAGGAATACTACGAGCAATCTCTAAATTAGTTGATCCTGAATCAATAAAAATACAACCGCCTTTTTTGATTAAGCTTACACATTTATGTGCAATTTTGACTTTCTCAGCTTGATTTTGTCCGATTCGTTGCTCGAACGTGCCTGATTCCTCAAGCATACTCACCGCACCGCCATGAACTCGCTTACAGATACCTTCTTGCGCTAACTCATTTAAATCGCGTCGTATTGTATGCTCAGATACATTCATTTCACGCGCAAGTACAGTGCAAACTACCCGTCCATTGCTATTCAACAGTTCGCGTATTTTTTTTTGTCTTTGATCTGGAAAAGCGGCATAATCGAGCATGCAATCATCCTGTTAATAAACTAAAAGTATCATAATCGAGCATGGCAAGATGTCAAATTTATTGATGACTTTTCTACGGTAAGGATCTAAAAATGAACAAACACTCACTCCCAGATAGTTTTTTTTTACATGAACTCGCCAATATTGCAGGTAAAGCTTCACTAGAACATTATCGAACCAACGAGCTTACTGTGCTTGAGAACAAACCTAAAGCTGATTATCGCTTTGACCCCGTCACACAAGCAGATAAACTCGCGGAAAAATTGATGCGCGAACATATTGAGCATATTTATCCTAACCATTCCATTATGGGGGAAGAATATGGCATCACGGGAGAAGGACCAATCCAGTGGGTATTAGACCCGATTGATGGTACCCGTCCATTTCTATGTGGATTACCACTTTGGGCTAACCTAATCGGACTTACCGTTGATGGTACAGCGACAATGGGAATGATGAGCCAACCCTATATTGGCGAAAGATTTTGGGCTGATGAAACAGGGAGTTGGACAAGTAATCGACAGGGGCAGTATCGCTTACAAACACGTAAAAATGTCGCACTTGAGCAAGCTATATTGCATACTACGTCCCCTGAGCCGATAGAAAACCATCCGAATATTCACTTTACTGAGCTCACAAGAAAAGTATTAATGACACGTTATGGCGGTGAGTGTTATGCCATGGCAATGTTAGCAGCAGGACGAATCGATGTTTGTTTTGAATTTGCACTCGAACCCTATGATATTGTTCCTTTAATTCCGATTATTGAACAAGCGGGTGGCCGAGTCACGACGCTCGATGGAAATCGCGTAGAAAAAGGGGGGGCTATTCTTGCAACAGGCTGCCCTATTCTACATGAGCAAATTTTACATATCCTTAATCACGGATAATTTAATAACCCGATAACTATATTGATAAAATGACACTATCTACTAAATCATTAGAAACGGCACTAACACCAGCAAAAAAAGAACAAGTTTCCACTCGGATTATCTTTTTTATTGCAGGTTTTGCGACAGCTTCATGGGCTGCATTAATCCCTTATGTAAAATTAAATACGGGGGCAAATGATGCAACATTAGGATTATTATTATTATGCTTTGGCCTTGGAGCCCTCGTCGCAATGCCTTTAACCGGCGCTATTGCGGCTAAATTTGGCTGTCGACGACTCATGGTCGCATCAACAATTGCCTTTTGTCTTCTATTGCCGCTATTACCCGCTATTTCACACATTGGCTTATTAGTCTTTGGTTTATTACTTTTCGGAATTGGCATTGGACTAACAGACTGCGCAATGAACATACAGGCCGTCATTGTTGAAAAAAATTCTGATAAGGCCATTATGTCAGGTTTCCATGGCTTCTATAGCGTGGGCGGTATTGCAGGTGCTGGGGCAATGAGTGCTATTTTGTTGACTGGCATTCCACCGATCATAGCTTCTACCATTATTTCCTTAATTTCATTATTGCTTTTGCTCATCAGTTTTAAAGGCTTTTTAAACTATGCCAATGCGCCAACAGGCCCACTTATCGCTATCCCAAAAGGGATTGTACTTATTATTGGTATTGTCTGTTTCGCGGTCTTTCTTGCTGAAGGTACGGTGCTCGATTGGAGTGCTGTATTCTTAATTGAACATCATGGATTGAAAGAATCCCTTGGTGGACTTGGGTTTGCTGCATTTGCAACAACGATGACTATTGGTCGTTTGACGGGTGATAAAATTGTGATGCGAGTGGGATCAGCCCGTATCGTATTCTGGGGAGCGTTATTTGCCTCTTTAGGATTTATCATTGCCGTCTTATCCCCATTCTTGTGGTTAGCCATTTTTGGCTGTGCAATGGTCGGTGCGGGCTGTTCAAACATTATACCCGTGATGTTTTCAGCCATTGGCAAACAAAATACAATGCCTGAGGCACTGGCTGTACCTGCGGTCTCAACACTCGGTTATCTGGGCATTTTAGCAGGTCCCGCCGCTATTGGTTTTGTGGCATTTCAATTTACATTAGCAACTGCGTTATTAATGATAGCCGGATTATTAGTTGTGGTTGCTTTTGTCACTAAATTAGTCAGAGTATAAAATAACGCACTCTGGTTTCGATTTATCCAATCGCAGCCAGAGTATTTACATGTTGTTATAAACTAATAATATTGACGTTGAAGGCTGGGAATTTGAGTCCCAGCCTGATGTATAAGCCTCCGTTAAGATTAATCCAACTCAACAGATCCACTAATGCAATTCACAACATCTCCGGCAATCCAGATACCTTGGGCATCTGAAGAAACATAAATAATGCCATCACGACTCACTTTTTGACCTTGCCCTGCAATATAATTTTTGGGTAGTTTACCTTGCGGGATTAGCCATTGTGCTATGGCTGCGTTTAAACTTCCGGTAACAGGGTCCTCTTCGGAAATTGAACAACAAAAGCCTCGAACTTCGAGCTGCTTTTCATTTTCTATAGGCCTAACCGCACAAGCACCAATATCATAGCCTTTCAATCGTGAATAATCGGGTGTGAGAGATAATAATTTGTCAACCGATTTTAACAGGATGACCAGCCATCCCGGTCCGTTATCTAACCATTCACAGGCTTCAACATCTTGCTCTTCAAGAGCAAATGCCTTGAGTATTTTAGCTCTTTCATCTTGTTCAACTTCCCCAGTGCGAATAAGCGGTGGTGCCATAAACGCGAGTCGACCTTCAGACTGTTTCAGGTTGACTAAACCGGCACCGCATTCTTGGGTAATAGTGGTTCTATTTTGCTGTCCGTATGCTTGTTGCCAAACATAGCAACTTCCTAGTGTCGGATGACCGGCAAAAGGCAGCTCACCTTCAGATGTAAAAATACGCACACGATAATCTGCATCAGGATGCTTAGGCTGTAATAAATAAGATGTTTCACTTAAGTTTGTCCATTTTGCAAACTGAGCCATTTGCTCGTCAGATAGTGAATCCGCACCGACAACCACAGCAAGTGGATTGCCATTCAACCTTTTATCAGAAAATACTGTTACTTGCTCAAATAGAAATTTCATTGTTAATCCTGTTTGCTTTTATGCATGTTTTAATCAAATTGATTTTATCCCTGTATCGGCATAACCCTCAGAACCAAGCAGAAGAAAAGCATCAGAGGTAACCAGTAATATGACGGCTATAATAATTTTGAGAATATTAATACACATATAATGAATATTACGGTATATATACGCCGTCATAATTCAAGTCGTATAACGTGTATTTGTTGATGCATTACTCATGCATCTGTGTCCCCATGATATCAATGATGATCCATCAATATCCTTACCGACATATAATTTGACATATGATAACTAAATTACAATAAATTGATTAGTTTATGACTATTTTTTGCAGCAATATTTTAACCAAATACGCTTAGTTTAATTTGATCCTGTCACTCTGGTAAATCATGAATTCAAAAAATCAAAGTAGCATAATTATTGTTGGTGCAGGTATTATTGGGACAACACTTGCATGGTACTTATCCTGCAATTTTAACGGAAAAATTATGCTTATTGATAAATCTGAAGCTGGCTTAGGTGTGACTCAACATGCCTTTGCTTGGCTCAACGTATCCTATGGTAGGCCAGATGGTTATAGCAAGCTTCGACAACTTGCCTTAAGAGAATGGCGTAATCTTGATCGGCTAACCAACGGTCAACTCAATATTAATTGGTCTGGTGCAATAAGTTGGCAAGAAAATGAAGCTGCAACCCGTCAGTTTATTGATTCCCATAGTGAAAAAGGATTCAAAATTCGTGGCTTAACAAAACATGAACTGCAAGCCATAGAGCCTAATTTACTCACTCTCCCAGAGTTAGCTGCATTTTCTGAAGATGAAGGCTATGTTGATCCTACTTATGTAACACAAACCCTTCTCAAACTTGCTGTAGCACAAGGCATCAACTACTTACCTAATACCGATGTGTTAGCGATGGTGCACGAAAATAATAAAATCACGGGCATCACGACTTCGACGGAAACGCTCTACGCAGATCAAGTCATCATCACCGCAGGTGTAGGTGCGATTGAATTATTAAAAACCTTACAAGTAACCTTACCGCTCTTTGCATCACCTTCTATTATTGCCCACTTTCAGTCACGGGGCACACCACCGGCGATGAAACATATTATTTCGACACCCGAAATGGAAGTTCGCCCTGCAACTGATGGAAAAACACTTTGTGCTGAAGATTATATTGACGACACTCCCGAACATAGCGCAACGCATATCGCACAAAACGCGCTATGCACCCTCAAAAAATCTTTTATAAGTACAGATGATCTAAACTTAGAGAAAGCGTTCACCGGAATGCGACCTATGCCACAGGATGAAATGCCGATTGTTGGTAAAGTTACTGATTTTAATGGTTTATATATTATTAGTATGCATGCTGCCGTTACCCTTGCGCCCTTAATTTGCCATCTGGCGCAGGATGAAATAATACACAACACAGAACAGGCCGCACTAAGCCCATATCGATTAACACGCTTTGCGTCAGGTAACTGAAAAATGAATATTCCACTCTATTATTTAAGGCATTATCAGTCCATTGAGAAAACGTTTTGGACTTCGATTTGTGAGCATAGTATCCAAATCGAACAACATACGATTTGTTACCTCACTCCGCTAAATTCGCCTGTATTTAACTTTATTTATCTGCAACCTGAATCAACCATTCATGCCTTTAAACAGGCGCATCATCTTTTTGTGGCACAAAATAAAAATCATACTTTGGTGATCCCTGAGGAGATGCTAAAAGAAGTCGTTACTGAGGCTGAATCTTTAGGCTATCAATATGATAGTGTGACAACGGCGATGGCATTAGCTCTTGATCAACAACTTCCGGTTAATTTACCTGAAAATCAAGTTGATATTGTTTTTGCAAACCATGACCTCTCATTATGGGCAAAACCGTTAGTATCCGCTTTTTATATCTCAGATGAGCATGATCAGGTTGTTAATGAGTATATTCGTTATCATGAAGATGCCCTACTACAAGGCGCTCCACAATTTCATCTCGTCTTACTCGTTGATGGAGAGCCGGCAACGTCAATGACCGTCACCATCGAGGGTGCGTTAGCACGTTTCGACGATATCGGTACTGAACCTACTCATCAAGGTAATGGCTATGCTTCGCAATTAATTGCTTATGCATTAGCATTTTGTCGCCAACAAGGTGTTGAGCATTGTTTCCTTGATGCATCTGAAGCTGGTTTTGATTTGTACAAAAAATTTGGCTTTGAGCCACTGTTCCGTTATAGCAACTATGTTTGGTGTAAGTAGAAGAAAACCTCATTACCTTACTCTATCAATCAAAATAATATGTAAAAAGTTCTAATGAAAACCTTGCCGGAAGATACCAGTACCCAGCAAGGTTTAATGAATTAGTTTGCCTCACAAGCTGTTTTTAGAATCGCAGTTTGTTGATATTTTTCGATACCTAATTCAATAAGACGAGTAATCAGTTCTTGGTAGGTCATTCCACTTTTCTGCCATAATTTAGGGTACATACTAATATTAGTAAAACCTGGCAGTGTATTGATTTCATTAATAACGATTTGATTATCTTCAGTCAAAAACACATCAACACGCGACATACCACAACAATTTAATGCACGGTAAGCTTGTAGTGCAACTTCTCTAATTTTATCGCTAATATCTACTGATAAATCGGCAGGAGCTACAACAGAAGCACCGTTTTCATCGATGTATTTTGTATGATAAGCATAGAAACTATTATGAAGAACAATCTCACCACATAAACTCGCCTGTGGTTGATCATTACCTAACACAGCACACTCTATTTCGCGTCCTTTCACCGTACTTTCAATAAGCACTTTGACATCAAATAAGAAAGCAAAATCAAGGGCCGCAGTGAATTCTTCTTGATTAGTCACTTTACTGATACCGACAGAAGAACCTTGATTTGCAGGCTTAATAAACAGTGGTAATCCAAGCTGTTTCACAACAGATTCATAATTGATAGTTGAACGACCTGTTGTTGTAATCGTGATGAAAGGAGCAATTTGTAATCCGGAATCACGTAATAGTCGCTTAGTAACGTCTTTATCCATACAAGCAGAGGAGCCTAATACGCTAGGGCCGACAAAAGGTAAATTTGCCATACGTAATAAACCTTGTAATGAACCATCTTCACCTAAGTTGCCATGAACAATAGGGAAAATAACATCAATTTGAGGAAGCGGCTGTGCATCTTCAAGCGAAATAAATTGCTGTGTTGTTTTACCTGGAATAATTGCAATACTACGCTTTGGCGTGTTAAGTGCGATTCGGGCGGGATCATTCGCGTGGACTAAAAAATCAGCTTCATTATATTCATGCCAATGCCCTTCTTTATCAATACCGATAAGGCATACATCAAATTTATTGCGATCAAGACCATTTATGATATTTTTTGCTGATTGTAAAGAGACTTCATGCTCCGTTGATTTACCACCAAAAATAACACCTACCCGTAATTTGCTCATTACTCTCGCTCCACCTTAAAAAACGACAAACTTAAGTGATGAAATATAACACGTGAGTAAATAGTTATGTGACAAAATCTTTATTAATCACATAGGGTTGCTGAAAGAATAAGCAACTAAACTATCAGACCCTCTTAGCTCACTATTTCTGGCTAACGATTACATTTTGTTGGGACAATTTTTATCCATTTCAAAAATATCGTTAATCATGCGAATCAAACATCGTATGGTTCAAAGTATGGTAGGTATTTACCATACTCGCTAGCTCTATCACATCATCAGGAATATCGAGGCTCGACATTTCATCAAATGGGATCCAACAAAAGGTAGAATCAGGCATTACATTCGGTGTGATTAATTCACATAAATAAATCATATCTATATGCCAGTGATCGCCTTTTTTATTATCGGCAATAAACTCTTTCAAAATTGCTAATGGCATAGGTAGTACATGGACATGCTTTGAATTGCTCACTTTATTTTTCATGGGATAAGCACAATCAACGACTCGGCAAGCTAACCCTGTTTCTTCCAACACCTCTCTAATTACTGCATCCTGAGGCTCTTCGTTCGTTTCTATATGCCCACCTGGGGGTAACCAAAAACCTAATTTAGGATGCTTATGCAGCAAAAATTCGCCTTTACTATTACGGATCATCGCTGTCGCCGTAAAATGTTTATATTCATTTATCATGCAACACTACTTCCTTAAATCAATCAACCAAGCTAATTTATCACTCATATCGGTATTATATATTGCATCAAATTTAAAGATCGACCATATACAATATTACTGCTTGGATTTGCTGTAATGTAGACTTCAATTGTTCATGAGATAGTGAACTTATTGCTACGCGAATAGCGTGTGGAGCTGATTGTACTCCCGCATAAGAAGCTGCTGAGCTCACTACAATATTCAATTTTACTAAACGACTTATTAATGCTTCAGTTCGAACATCTTCGGGTAAAGGTATCCAAACAAAATAACTATTTTCATGTGCCACATAATTGATTTTATCAAAAGTCTGTCGTACGATTTTTTGCCTTTCTTTTGCATCAAGCCTCTTATCTTGTTCCAGTTTTTCAACTTCTCCACTTTCAAGCCAATCACAGATAATCGCAGTGGTGATCGCAGGTGTATTCCAAGTCGTAATACGAATGATACGTTCTATATCTGCAATATATTTTGCGGGGGCGACGACCATACCAACTCGCAAGCCAGTGGCAATATTTTTTGAAAACCCTGAAATATAAAATGTGATATCAGGTGCTAACTGAGCTAATGGCGGTGGTGGTGAATTGTGTAAATAGGCGAAAGAGCCATCCTCAATCAGATAGAAATTATGCTGTTTCGCAAGCTGAATGATTCTATTACGCGTACTGAGATCCATAACCCAGCCCAGCGGATTATGTAATGTTGGCATCGTATAATATCCACGAATATTTCGTTGTTGGCATAATTTTGCAAATACAGTTAAATCTGGACCTGTTTCTGTTACTGGAATCGTCACTAAATCTATATGATAAATCTTCGAAAGTGCTTTAAAACCGGGATATGTCAGTGCATCAACGGCTATCACATCTCCAGGATTAAAGATCCCAAACATAACAGTAGCGAGACCATGCTGGGCACCACTGACTAACGCAATATTGTCAGGATCAACGTGTTTAAGTCCGCGTTTTGCTAAATATTTTGCGATGATAATTCTTTCGTGACGGCGCCCAGCATTCGGTAAGTAGTGTAAAAAACTTTCTAAGTCTCCGCCTGTCGAGAGCCGGCGCAGCACATCGCGTAACAACTGAGTTTGATTGCTGGTTATTGGGTAAATATAGTTAAGATCTAACATACTCGGCACAATATCATGTTCAATACTCGATGTTGGCAATAAGCTGATATCACGTACAAACGTTCCTCTTCCAGTTTCACCGCTCACAAGTCCTAGATTTATTAACTCTCGATAAATACGTGACACTGTCACTAATGAGACGCCTTGCTGTTTTGCAAATGCACGATGTGTTGGTAATCGTGTGCCCGGTGATAATTCCCCCGAGTGAATTTGGCGGGCAATATTATCAACATAGCTTTTATAACGAGTTGTACTCATGCAATTGTACCTATGACAATTTTTTGATTGTCATAATTATCTACATTAACTTAAGGAAACTCAAGTAATCTGTCGCTTATACACGCCTTACGCCAAAGCACTTAACCATATGAAATATAACAGGAAACAAAAAATGACATCACAATCTCATTCAACACGGGGCTGGATTAATGGATTTATTGGCGTAGTTATATTCAGTGGTTCCCTTCCTGCAACAAAAGCAGCGATCTCAGGCTTCACGCCTGATTTTTTAACTGTTGCTCGAGCGACAATAGCTGGCCTATTAGCAGTACTCATTCTCATCACATTTCGTCAAAAATTTCCAAGTAAAAAGCAACTTACCGCCTTGTGTATAGTTACGTCGGGGGTCGTGATTGGCTTTCCACTGTTAACTGCTTTCGCTTTAGAGCATATAACATCCGCACACTCAATGGTGTTTCTCGGGCTATTACCGTTATCTACCGCCATCTTTGCCGTGTTGCGTGGCGGTGAGCGCCCTCGCAAAGCATTTTGGTTTTTTTCTGTGCTGGGGAGTTTTTTTGTGGTGAGTTTCGCCTACCTGCAAGGTGGAGAGAGTTCGCTCATTGGCGATTTATACATGATTGCCGCTATTTTATTATGTGGACTTGGCTATGCTGAAGGCGCGACATTAGCCAAACAACTCGGTAGTTGGCAGGTTATCTGCTGGGCACTGGTTTTATCTTTACCTTTAATGATAATACTATGTCTATTTCTTTGGCCAAGCACCTTGAATAACGTACCTACCTTTGCTTGGGGTGGGCTCATCTATGTTTCGATATTTAGCATGCTTATTGGTTTCTTTTTCTGGTACAGAGGGCTATCAGAAGGTGGTATTGCAGGTGTAGGACAATTACAGCTAGTGCAACCCTTCTTGGGATTGATGCTATCTGCTTGGCTGCTACATGAAACTGTTAGTTCCCTAATGATGCTGGCAACCTGTGGTGTTATTCTCTGTGTAGCGGGCTCAAAACACTTTACTCGCAAATAACCCTCTGTGAGCGAGTGACTGCCGCATACTAACAGTCTGCTTTTATTCACGGCTTACTCATCCGTACCTAGGCTATGTTTCGATAATTTTCATTGCTGTATCAACCATTGCATAAAGTTGCTCTGCACTCGCGCCGTCTCTTGCTTGCATTGAAAGTGCTTGCACAATCCCATAAAAGAAAGTGGCCAATGAAGCTACATTTACGTCAGCCAAGTGCTCCTCCTCATTCTGACCACGAACGATCCGCTTTAAGATCAAATCATAAGTTTCTTCGCGCAATGATTTTAAAAAATGCCATTCTTCCGTATTTTCAGTAGATTGGTTTACTACGCCCATAATAATCAGACAGCCGCCAGCTTGCTGGGATGTATCAGTTTTTACACTCATTTCTAACATTGCTCTGAGCCCTTGAGCTAATGTCGTCCCCTCATTGAGAGCATTCATCGATTGCGAACCGACTTCTTCGACATATAACTCCACTGCTTCACGAAAAGTCGCTTTTTTACTGCCAAAAGTGGCATAAAAGCTAGGTGCGTTAATTCCCATTACTTTCGTTAATTCAGCAAGTTGAGTATCTGTATAGCCTTTTGCCCAAAATAGCGTCATTGCTTTAGTCAGCGCTGATTTTCTATCAAAGTTTTTAGGTCTGCCTCGTTGCGCCATATAACCCCCTATATTCTATTTTTGTAATTCAAATAACATAATTAACTTGACGATTAATATCAAGTCAGTTTATTTATGTAATCTGAATTACAAAAACAAATCATTCTTCTTTTCTCTGTCGAGTAAAAGCAAAAAAATAACTAAACTAAGGTTTTTCATGCAATTAAAATCAGTTTCAACGAATAACAAAACCACAATCCCATTTAGCATCTATATATTGGCTTTTGGGATATTTGCTATCGTAACCAGTGAATTTCAGGTTGCTGGCATGCTTCCTGTAATGGCTCAAGATTTAAGCGTTTCTATTGCTCAAATCGGCTATTTAGTCTCAATTTATGCTCTTGGAATGGCCGTAGGAGGTCCTCTTTTAGCGATTTTTTTACTTCATAAACCACCAAAAACAGCACTACTCATTTTGTTTGCCATCTTTATCGTAGGTGAAGCATTAGGGGCACTTGCTCCACAATACTTAACACTGATTATTGCAAGATTGATAACTGGTGCGGCCTCCGGTGCTTTTTTTGGTATTGCATTAGCAATCTGTATTGAGCTTGTTGCGGAAATTCATCGAGGTTGGGCAATCGCGATTGTTTTATCCGGGATCATGTTAGGAACCATTATTGGGCTACCAATGGCAAATCTTATTGGTACGCATCTAGGTTGGAGGGAAAGCTTTTGGGCAGTTTGTGTACTTAGCCTGTTTGCTAGTGGCCTCTGTGGATGGTTTATCCCAAACATTGAAAAACAGGCCGTATTGAGCCTTTCGGATGAATTAACATCATTAAAACAAAGTCGAATTTGGTGGGTATTTGCGACAAGTTTATTAATAATTGGCGCTACATTCTCAGCTTTTACTTATTTTACACCAATTTTAAAACAACTTACGGGCTTCAGTGATAATGCAGTTACCCTGTTATTGATTATGTATGGTGTTGCTACATTGATAGGAAATACAGTTGTAGGTAAATTTGCCGAACGCTATACCATAAAAATTATATTTATTGGTTTGTTCTCATTAAGTTGTTTTTTATTATTATTTGCACTTTTCCCTTCATCAAAATTGATTACGTTGTTAGCGATTTTTGGTATTGGTTTAGTCGGTGTGACTATGAACCCAGCAATGGTAACTAGAGTGATACGGACTGCGAATGGTCGACCGGTTATTAATACCCTTCACTCTTCTGTGATTACTTTAGGGATTGTTACTGGGTCTTTCTTCGGCGGACTGGGGATTAGTTACGATTTTGGCCTAACAGCACCACTTTGGGTGGGTTTGATTATGGCTATATTAGGGCTGACAACCTTATTAATCGAATATCCTCAGCCCAAAACAAAATTGGCGAGTTTAAAAAATTAAGTTTGATAACCAGCATTAACCATAAAAAAGCCGGCTTAAGGCCGGCATAATAAAGGTAAACATAAATTATTAAGCTGTCATTGCTAATTTAGCACCGAACATTAAAAATACTGCGCCGATACAGCTATTTGATAAACTGGATAATTTTTTATTGTGTTTTACCATGTTAGTCACTGCAACAGCCCCAAAAATCAACATAGATAAATAAATCATACTGCATGCTTCAAGAATAACACCCAAAATAAAAAATGGGATACCTGCACTTGGGTATGAAGGATTTATAAACTGAATAAAGAATGAAACATAAAAAATAATCATTTTAGGATTTAATAAGCTGAGAAATACCGCTTTTTGATATGTCCCTTTAGTGGCGATAACGATAGCATCCACTTCACTCTCTGACTGTTTTTTATGAAACACACTATAGAGCGTCTTTATTCCTAAATAAAATAAGTAAGCCGCACCTGCATACTTAATCACACTAAAAAACATCGGTGATGTTTTGACTAATGATGCAACCCCTAAAAATGATAGAAAAATCAGGATTGCATCACCTGTAAATACCCCCAATGCCGCTTTATAACCATTTTTAATGCCATACTTTGCACTACTGGTTAAAACAAATAAAGAATTAGGACCTGGAACCAATGTAATAAAAATCACACCGATTAAATAAGTCCATAAATTAGTGACACCTAGATTTTCAAGCATAAGGAACCCGCTAACCTAATAAAAGTTATAACAAAAAATAAACATATCCACTTGATACTGACTATGATACACGGGGTTTAAACGCTATAAAAGATATCACCAACTATAATTAATAATATAGTTACAAACACCATTTAAAGAAGAAAATAGTTACACTAAGAACCAAAAATATTTATTAAGTAAAATAAATAACCCAACAAGCCATCCATTATTAGAATTTCACTAACAACAACAATTATTCAGCTATTTAGCTCTACCAAAATCGATATAAGCAAACTTATAATCTAAAACAAATACATAAATAGTGATGGTAAAATTAATTTCAATTAAAGATATAAATAAAACAAAGTAAATTGATTTACCCGACAAATAACTCATATGAATCAAAGTAACAAATAACCTTATTTATCAAAAGTAACTAATGAATAAACACAAATTTATAATTAAAATGGCTAATACATACAACAATAGAGTGTTCCAAAGAGTGCTGGATATAACCTAGTGATTCAAATAGTTAAAGTATGATGGATATATAAACCATACTCATCCTATGCTACTTGAAGTAAGTCAGGTATAAATTGATAATATCTGTTGATAAATAGGCTTTTATTCTATCTGATATGCAGTCTCATCTTGATAATATTTATAACTATTAGAAAAAGGTATTCAATTAATGTACTCACAACAACGTAGCCAATGGCGACGTGCCCTTGTTGATGGTGCGATGCATAGCGCGCCCTTAAATTTAGCCGTAATTCCATGGGGATTTTTAGCAGGTTCAATGGCAGTTGACGCCGGACTGACATTTTGGCAAAGCATGGCGATGTCTGCCATCGTTTTCGCTGGAGCAGCACAGTTAGTGACGCTAGGATTGCTTAATTCAGGTGCTGGCTACATTACAATTATTATTTCGGTATTTTTTATTACTTCACAACATTTGCTTTATGGTCTAACCATGCGACCTCATGTGAAGAGCTTTACTACCACCGAGCGACTCAGTATTGGTTTTTTGCTAACTGATGAATTATTTGCTATTAGCGCAGCAAAACGCCAAGCATTAAGTTTCCCTTATTTATTTGGGGCAGGATTCAGCTTTTATCTTGTTTGGCAAATTACCAGCTTGTGCGGCATTATTATGGCTAATTTCGTTACTGATTTAAGCAACCTACATTTAGATTTTTCAGTCGTAGCCACTTTATTAGCTATTGTTGTCCCCCTCACAAAAAAAATTAGTACTGCTTGTGGCGTTGCTTTTTCACTCATTGTTGCAATAGTACTTTCACTTTATTCAATTAGCAGCGCTATTGTTATTGCGGGTGTCGGTGGAATGTGTGTTTCAGTTGTGGTTTCACGTTTATTAAAGGAAGAAAAATGATCTGGATATTAATTATCGCTCTAACAGCAATTGTTTTCTCTTTACGCTATGTGTTCTTGATCCCGCAGCTACCCGTCAGGTTACCACTTTTTGTCAGACAAGCGCTTGGCTACTCGGCACCTTGCTTGTTAACTGCAATTTGCGCCCCCGTTATTCTTTTAGAAAACCATGAGTTACGCAGTTTTCCTGATAATCCCTACTTATGGGGAGCATTATTTTGTGTTTTTTCCGCAATTTTATTCAGGAATATGCTATTAACTGTTGGGCTAACATTAGTCTTTTTCTATGGGTTGATTTACTTTATGGGATAATCTGCAATTTAAGAGTAACTAATGCATCTTTAGATGCGTAAAATCTAGCGAAATATTTTCCTTTACCGATTGTTATGCTCCAGATAATTCAAAATGCATGTAGTCAACTTGAATATATATACACAAAATAATTCATGATGCATGTAGTCAACTTGCATATATATACACAAAATAATTCATGATGCATGTAGTCAACTTGCATATATATACACAAAATAATTCAAGCTGTATGTAGGCGACAAATGAAGATAGTCGGGGAGCATAGGTCACTATGTGACTCGGCTAGCTGAGTGCAGTCAACACCCATATAGCTTGAAGTATGACGTGTATAGGCGACAAACGAAGATAGTCGGGGGGAGCATAGGTCACTATGTGACTCGGCTAGCTGCGTGCAGTCAACACCCTTACAGCTTGAAGTATGACGTGTATAGGCGACAAACTAAGATTGTCGGAAGAGCATAGGTCACTATGTGACTCGGCTAGCTGAGTGCAGTCAACACCCATATAGCTTGAAGTATGACGTGTATACTAGCTTGAAGTCATACATGTATATTGATAAACCTTCAATTAATCTCTATCATGCCCCCAATAAACGACCTGATATTTTTGAATCTCAGCATTGATAGTTATCTTTGGTGATTGATTTAGAAAAAACAAATAATGGAAAATCAATAACCATGCTTAATAATTATGTTTTACGTAGTGTCCGTTATATGCTCGACCTGAGTGATAACCAAATGGTTGAGATTGTTAAACTCGCTGATTTAACTGTCACCAAACCTGAAATGCTAAACTGGTTAAAAAAAGATGATGACCCGCAATATGTTGAGTGTAATGACAATGTACTTGGTCATTTTCTTAATGGATTGATCTTTTTCCGTCGAGGTAAAGATGAAAATCATCCTGTTCCAGAAATTGAAGCGCGGATCACAAATAATATTATTCTAAAAAAGCTCCGTGTCGCTTTTGAATTAAAAGATACTGATATGATAGATATCTATCAAAAAGTTGATTTTCGAGTATCTAAGCCTGAATTAAATGCAGTGTTTCGCAAACCTGGTCACAAAAACTACCGTGATTGTGGTGACCAATTGCTGCGTTATTTCCTGAAGGGCTTAACGATGCAATTACGAGGTGTTAGCGCCAAATAAATTGAGTAGCTGATAAGCGCCTAAATTTGCAACACCCGCCAGACAATATGATGTTTGACGGGTGTAATGCTTGTTTAAATTCAATTATATCATTTCAAACGATTAAAATCCTTAACCCCAGATTATTTATACTATTGCATCTACTACTGCAACATATCGTAATTTCATTGTTCTGTTGTGGGAAATTTCTCTGTCAGATACTTCAAAAATGCATCAATCTTCAGTGACAATGAACTACGGCTGGCATAGATTGCTCGTAATTCAATCGGAGCAGGCTTCTCATTAAAATCAATAACTTCAAGCAGCCCTTGTTTGATATCTAATTGGCAAGCTTCTTGCGCCAATATTGCATAACCTACTCCCTTAAGTGCCGCGGCTTTAGCTAAAATACCGCTATTTACACGATATTGACTATTGATACTGATCTTCTGCTGTTGTTTTTTTTGATTAATAAAGATCCACGGCTGCCCAAATAATGCACTAAAACTTGAGATGCACGGCATATTTGTAAGCTCAGCTATATTGTTTGGCCGACCCGTTTTCATGATTAAACTGGGTGCAGCCACGACAACACTTTCCCACGATTGAATGATCCGCGAATGATAACTACTATTCTCTAATTCACCACGATGAAATGTTAATAACAGATCAATATCATCCTTAATCACATCTAAAGGCATCAATTGCGTATCACAATGTATCGCCAATTGTGGGTGTAATAAGGCAAAATCAGCTAATAGCTCTGCCAATAATAGACTACCGGCTTCACTGGGAACAGTAATACGTAATGTTCCAGTTAATCTATTGGGATGACTTATTTGCTCCAACGTTTCATCAAGTTCTAAGTACAGCTTTTGGCTTTGTTTCAATAAGATTGAGCCTTGCTCGGTCAACCTCATGCGCCGTGTTGTTCTTTCAATTAACCGACAATTAAGTTGCTCTTCTAGCTGTTTAATACTGCGACTCACAGTTGACGTCGGCATAACCAACTGCTGCGCAGCACGAGCAAAGCTGCCTAAAGAAGCAACTGAAACAAAAACCTTTAATAAATTCAAATCAACTGGCATTTATATCCTTAATAGTCATTGATTCATTAAGTATACAGTTTTTAAGTATTGTTAAATCAGCTTATTTATCATGATGTTTTCATTCCAGCGGCAGTGAAAATTTTTCGATAATAACATTATCAAATATAACGTTGTTACCATTAAGCTCTGCGCTTAATTTCGCCATAAATTGGACTAAATAATTGGCATTTTGAATGGCAAGCAATCTACCGGCAGGTGTTTGCATTGTTTCAGGTAATTTAAGCAATTTTTCTTGAAAATGATCTAATGCCCATTGTTTATCATCTAATAAACGGTTTTCAGCAAAAGGGTCATTTGCGTCAAAAAGTGCTCGATTCAATAAACCACTGACTGAAAATACACGCGCTAATCCTATTGCACCAAGCGATTCTAATCTATCGGCATCTTGAACAATTTTGGCTTCAATCGTCGTCGGTGTCACATTTGCACTAAAGCTATGAGCGATAATGCAATGAGATATTGGTGCGTAATAATCTTTAGGTAGGGTTGGAAAGTGTTTTTGCAGAATATTAATAGTTTCTGTTGCACTCAACGATGACGCTTCGGCTCTTTGTGGGTGATCCTTCGGCAAGTTAACGAAATCATGAAAATAACATGCAGTTAGAACAATTAATGGGTTAACCTCATCAGCTGTCTGCATCAGTTTTTGCGCTGTCATCCAAACACGCCGAACATGATAAATATCATGGGCATTGTCGTTATTAACCCAATGTTGTTGTAGATAGTTATCAAATTGATTCGACCAGTCACATATATTCATTCACGTCTCCGATAACGTAATTCAGATACGTGACAATATACACAAAATAATTCAAGAAGCATGACCGTTAATGAGCCTACGCAATCAACATTGCTGTATTTCCATCAGTATTAGGCTTGTTGTATCGCGCAATATCACTCGAATTATTTTGGTTATATGTAATTAGCAGTAACCGAAAGCCATTATTTTTTGATAACGCTCAGCCAACAATGTTTCAGTATCCAGTTTTTTTATTGCAGATAAATCGGTAAGTAACTGTTGCTTTAAATGTTGGCTCGCAAGCAAATAGTCACGATGAGCACCACCAAGAGGTTCAGGAATAATCGTATCAATAATGCCTAATTCCTTGAGGCGTTTCGCCGTCATTCCCATCACCTCTGCGGCGATTTGAGCTTTCTGCGCATCTTTCCAAAGAATGGATGCACATCCTTCTGGTGAAATCGCCGCATAAGTGCTGTATTCCAGCATATTAATGCGATCGCCAACACCGATTGCTAACGCACCACCGGAACAACCTTCTCCGGTGATCACACAGACAATAGGTGTTGCCAGTCGAGACATCTCCATAATATTTCGCGCAATAGCTTCTGCTTGGCCTCGTTCTTCAGCTCCAATTCCGGGATAAGCTCCCGCTGAATCAATAAAAACCACCACAGGCAAATGGAAACGCTCGGCCATCTTCATTAAACGCAATGCTTTACGATAGCCCTCAGGCGAAGGCATACCAAAATTACGCAATACTTTTTCTTTTGTGGTTCTACCTTTTTGCTGACCAATAACCATAATGGGTTGATCATCAAGGCGAGCTAATCCCCCCACTAATGCTTTATCGTCGGCAAATGCCCTATCACCTGCCAGCTCTTGAAATTCAGTAAAAATTAAAGAAATATAATCAAGGGTATAAGGTCGCATTGGGTGCCTAGCCAATTGGACGATTTCCCAAGCACCAAGCTGAGAAAAAATGGTTTTGGTTAATGACAGACATTTTTTTTCGAGGAGTTTTATCTCTTCATCAAGATTAATTTCAGACTGATGACCATTTTTTTTAAACGTCATTAAGGCGTCGATCTTTTCATTCAGTTCGACTATAGGTTTTTCAAATGCAAGAAAATGAATAGACATAGGCCCCTTCAAAGCAATACGGCAATAACGTAAGTGTAGTGAAGTTTTCCAGGGCTTTCTATGAACGATAATAGGATTAATTGTTATCCCAAATGGGATAATCAAGTGAAAATAAAACCAGCTATAACTTATTTATGTAATTTACGATTTGTTTTCAACGCGATCGCCATGATTTTTTGAAACTTAGGACAAGCGAGATGATTCTCTTCAGAGCAATTGGCAATGTGTAATAGACCACTTTTAAGCACTAGTAAACTTTCAATCATTTTCTGAATTTCATCCGCCTTTGCGGCAAGGTCACTTCTATCAATATTCGGGCCATTTTTCTGGTTCAGCATGGCGCTTATTTCATCGAGCGAAAATTTAGCCTCTCGCCCTAGTGAAATAAGTGACAAACGAATAAGTATATTTTGGGCGTGATATACACGTTTCAGACCTTTACGACCAATCGGGGTGATGAGGCCTTTCTCTTCATAGTAACGAAGCGTGGATGCAGGCAAGCCAGATAATTTACTTACCTCAGAAATATCTAATTCATCAACCATAAATACACCTTAACTAATTCGAGTTGCATGAATGTTGATACCATCCCATACAACTCAAAGTTTGACGCGATAACTCGGCTCAAAAAACAAGCGGTTATCTTAATGCTTTTTTGAGTAAAACCGTGCAAGCACCATTCATTAATACTTCTTTTTGGATAATATACCCTAGCTTTTGCGCGACACGCAGTGATGGCGCATTATCCGGTGCGATAAAACAAATTGATTCTTGAAATTTGTTCTGTTCAATCAACCATTTTAACGCTGCCTGCATGGCTTCAGTAGCATAGCCTTTCCCTTGAAATTCAGGCGCTATAACCCAGCCCGCTTCAGGTATTCCTTTTATCGCAGGTTGGATGACACGGTGAAAATCAGCAAAACCGAGATCACCAACATAACTCCCAGTTTCCTTTTCTCGTACTGCCCAATATCCAAAACCCAGTAATGGCCATAGTCCGATATAAGCAAGCATCCTCATCCATGAATCACGCTCAGTTGACGGCGAACCTCCAATGTGACGAACCATCGATTCGGTTGCCCAAAGCTGAGTTAGTGCAGAAAAATCACTCTGTTGATGCCCTGATAAAATTAATCTTTCAGTCTCGATTTGAGGAATAATTCCACTACTATTTATCATGATTTAATTCCTTGTTACCTAAAAGGCGGTTCATCAAATGTTCTGAGTTTTCGTGAGTGTAATTTATCACCCTCTTGCCGTAATAAGTCTATGGCTCGTATCCCTATCTGTAAGTGCTCTGAGATAGCACCTTCATAGAAACTGTTTGCTTGCCCCGGTAATTTTATTTCGCCATGTAGAGGTTTATCCGAAACACACAACAACGTCCCATATGGAACACGGAAACGATAACCTTGAGCTGCAATGGTTGCACTTTCCATATCTACAGCAACTGCTCGACTTAAACTAAAGCGACGTGCAGTTGCAAAAAAGCGCAACTCCCAGTTACGATCATCAGTCGTCACTACAGTTCCTGTTCGTAAACGCTGTTTAACTAATTCACCCGGCATATTACTAACTTGCTTGGTGGCATCATACAAGGCGCGCTGCACTTCTGCGATGCTTGGGATCGGGATATCGGGTGGAAGCACATCATCTAAAATATGGTCATCACGCAAATAGGCATGTGCCAATACGTAATCACCAATTTTTTGGGTTTCACGTAAACCACCACAATGCCCAATCATCAGCCATGCATTGGGTCGCAATACCGCTAGATGGTCACAGATATTTTTAGCATTTGATGGACCAACACCAATATTCACTAGCGTAATTCCCGCACCATCTTTAGCCATCAAATGGTAAGCTGGCATTTGGAATTTCTTCCATGTCAGGTCAGAGGTTGCGATTTGCGGGTCGGCATTTTCAGCCGTCAAGTAGTTATGACCAACACAAGATAACCCAATATAGCGGCTATCCGGATCTTTAATTTGCTCGCAGGCCCAGCTGACAAATTCATCTACATAGCGATTATAGTTAGTAAACAAGATATAGGGTTGAACATGCTCTGGTGGAGTTCCCATGTAATGCTTGAGCCTTGCCAATGAAAAATCAACACGCAATGCATCAAAATGCGAAAGTGGCATTTCATCCGTCGATTGAATCAGTCCATCTGTAATATCATCACTGATATTAGCGAGATCGGTAATAGGGAAATGTGCAGCAAGGCTACTGCTCATACTTCTATCTAGCACCAAATCAGAGCCATCGATGACAAATGGATATGGGATCTCTGTTTGCGATGGTTTGACGGTAAAGGTAACGTCGTAATCTTGTTGTAGAATGGTCAACTGTTCGGTTAAATATTGACGAAATAGTTCCGGTTGAGTAATCGTGATGCAGTAATTACCGGGCTTAATGAATCGTGCATATGCTCGTGTTTTTTCACAGTGGTCGATTTTGCCACTCCATTCAACACACAGCTCGGGATATGCAAATAATCCGTTTTTTCGAGCATCGGCATCCGGTAACTGCCCTTCGGTTATATAAGTCGCAATTGAACTTCTCAGCGAATCAATGGCATTTGAATAGAGTAACGATAGCTTGTTTAAAACTTCATCGATAGACTGCTTTTCATAATTCTGATTTTGTTCCAAAGACACACATAACTCCTTATCGGATGAAGTAATTACTCGATAACATAGTGTAACTATGCATCTGTTGCAAAATATTTATCTTTACTTTTTAGCTATTTGATACTTCTAATGCATGTTTAGTACTCATACTACTAATAATGTCAATACTACGATAACAACTTGTCGTGTCAAAATTTTGGTCATTAATGATTGGGGATTATTCCAATACTGGTAGGTAACATCTGTTTGTAGCGCTTAAAAACATGCAAAATAATTAAAATCACATACAATTAAAAATATTCCTGCAATCTTAAACATAAATTTGTTTCATTTTAAATGACTTATCAATAATAGAGATAAAATATCGTGACATGTCACGATAACTAAAAAGCACCTAAAATCGATCACTTCTTTTATGTATTAAGATGCGTGTAAAATAATTCAGAATACATGTAACTGAACAAATTCGCTCTCGCAACAATCTTAAAAACTGTTTTATTTTAATCAGTTAGATTACATAAAATGAGCAAATTGTGATACATCACGTTATTGAGCAACCACCAAAATACAATTCCCCCTTTTTATTAAGTTTAAATATAGCTACCCTAAATAGATATTTTTCAAATTTAGATTAATCATTATGGATATACAAAACCTTTGTAAACAGTACCGTACAGGTAAAAAGTTTAAGTACCTTTTTTTCTGGGGGCATCAATCAAAACAAAATCAAATCACCAAAAGTTGCTTTAGCCAGTGGTACCCAGCCCCTTTTATCGTGGATGGTAATCGTTTTGCCAGTGCTGAGCATTTTATGATGGCAGAAAAAGCCCGATTATTTAGCGACCAAGATATTTTCACTAAGATAATTAATGCGCCTAATCCGGGTGCTGCAAAAGCATTTGGTCGAGAAGTTCGTGGGTTTAAGCAAGATATCTGGGAAGCTCATCGGTTTGATATTGTCGTTAGTGCAAACCTCGCTAAATTTTCACAAAATGCGGAATTACAGCAGTTTTTATTAAATACAAAAGAAAGAGTTTTAGTTGAAGCCAGCCCTGTCGATAAAATATGGGGAATTGGCCTTGCTGAAGATGCAGAAAATATTGAAAATCCACTAACGTGGAAAGGATTGAATTTACTTGGTTTTGCTCTGATGGAAGTTCGCGCCCAGTTAGCCATTAAATAACCTAAAATTAAGTCTGATTAGCTCCTTTACGACCTAAAAAGGAGCTAGTACTTAACTTGTCGTCTTATCTTTTAATTCTTTAACTTGCCTGCGTGATACGATTTTTTGGGTTAGAGAATCCACCTCTGATGCCTCAATACTCACGCTTACACGCAGTGCTAAATTCCATTTGCTTAACGTTTTTGCATTAGCAGCTAATTCAGGTTGATCTTTTAACCGTCCGTGTTTCTGCAACCAGCTGGCAACTTCAGCCCAATCCCACAAGGGAGATTGCCCTTTGACTCGCTGTATTGGGCTAGGGAAATCCCCTGAACCTCGAGTACCATCTTTAAGCATCGCAATAGCTTGTCGAGACAAATGCGTTAACTCTGCAATATCGCTCAATCCGACTAATGTAGAATCCACTGATTCAACTATCGCACCAATCCCTGCGGACTCAACATCCTTCACTGCTGATTCAATCGCTACATCTAATGAATCCGCTTCCCTATCAAACTCTAGATAAACAGACTTGCCATAAAAGCAGATTAAGGCATCACTACAACCACTTTCATATAACGTATCTTCAAGTTGTGTTGTCTCGCTGTTCACACCTGAAAGCATGAGCGTAAAATTAAATAAACTCATTATATTCTCCATTTAAATAGGAGGCTTATACCGCCTAGCATAAATAACAGATCAATTGCAGTTGTCTACTTTTCGTCTGATCTGCTTGGCATGGTTCTCAGGATTACTGGGAGTCGACCATACACTCATTTGATGGCTTTGATGTTCATTTTCGGCATTGCCACAGCGTAAACGGCAAAATGCATGTGATGAATTCCCCGATGAAACCAAAACCCAGCCTTGTAAAATCGCGTATTCAATGGCTGCTTGAATATGCTTATTCGGATGTCGTTTCATTTCCCTCCGATATCAGTACTCTATCCATATTGTTGACACCCGTCAACGATTGTGAGTTTATAATACTTCTCACCCCTTAACGTCTAACAGCAAAAAGCCTGTAGATGCTTGTAATAACTTAACAATAAATTACTCTGAACTTTATCTGAAACAGACAATGGGTATTTATTTGGGAGCGAAAACACAAATCCCACGGTTTAAAAAACGTGGGATTAATAAGGAGAACAACAAGATCACAAATAAGATAGGAAACTAAACTTTAAATTATTCAACAAACAACTTTGCTTGAACGAATAATTAGCATCCATAATTTCCATAGATTAAGGGATAGTTATCTTTTACAGCGGCATTCTATACTGGATCACTCCCGGTTTTTTGGCGACCCAATCATACAGC
This sequence comes from Providencia burhodogranariea DSM 19968, assembly GCF_000314855.2. Classification (GTDB taxonomy): domain Bacteria; phylum Pseudomonadota; class Gammaproteobacteria; order Enterobacterales; family Enterobacteriaceae; genus Providencia; species Providencia burhodogranariea. The sequence continues at coordinate 1,452,255 of NZ_KB233222.1, forward strand.
CTGTGAGCTCGCAAATTAGTTTCTTGTGTATGCCAATATAGGCGGTCACACGCTTGTTCTTGTGCCTGCTCCTGAACAAATTCAATCAGCTGTTTACCCACTTGACGCCCTCTTACATCAGGTGAAACAAATAAATCTTCTAAATAACAAAATTTATTTTTTGCCCAAGAAGAACGGTGATAAAGGTAATTTACAAAACCAACGACTTTATCTCCTTCGAGCGCCACTACACAATGCATAGGTTCCTTTTTATCGAAAAATCGCTCCCATGCTTTTAGCGTAGTTTCTTCACTTAAATCAACTTTATAAAACTCTTGATACTGCAACCAATAGACTAGCCACTGTGGATAGTGATCAGGAGAAGCAAATTCGACAGTAATAGGTAACACATTGTTATTCATAATATATCCTTTTTAAATCTAATCAGCTGTAACAATGCCGTTATTTTACATATCCATCTGGTACTGTATAAGATACACTTTTGATATTTATTCAGGATCCACTTTTAATGAAACGTAAACCACAAGCTCAGTTCCCTCATTTACTCTTAGAGGCAGGCTATATCAAAGAAAGTGTTTATCATACGATCAGAAATGCCATTTTAGATGGGCGACTTACAGCAGGGATCAAACTTCCATCCAGTCGGGATCTTGCTGAAATGATGTCAATCTCTCGTAATTCTGTGATAGCAGGCTTTGAACGTCTCACTGATGAAGGCTATCTGATCACCAAACAAGGTTCTGGCACCTATGTTTCAACAACGGTGCCTGATGAATTAGTTCGATTAATATCAAAAACCTACCATATCGAGCCACCCCAATATTCTGAACTCAACCTTAATCCGGTCATCGCTCGTTTAACACCACTGTGGGAAAACTCTCGCCCCAATACCGATAAACAAGCAATGTTTAATATTGGTATTGGCTGCATCGACCAGTTTCCACATGATTTATGGGGGCGACTTTTGGGCCGTGTTTGGCGAAAATCAAAGTATGAAATAACGCACTACAACCATTCAAATGGTTATCCACCTCTCAAAAAAATATTAGTTGATTATGTTCGCTCAACTCGTGGTGTTAATTGCCATGAGGAACAAATAATTATTGTGAATGGCACCCAGCAAGCCATTAATTTAGCAGTGAATGTATTACTCAAAAAAGGGAGTTCAGTCTGGTTAGATGACCCAGGATATGATAGTGCTCGAGCCGTTCTGACTGCATCAGGCGTTAACATAGCCCCGATCCCCGCTGACGATGAAGGAATGGACATTGCTTATGCAGCAGAACATTATCCTGATGCCAAATTGATTTATACGGCGCCATCCCATCAGTTTCCTCTTGGTACAACATTGAGCTTACCAAGGCGATTAGCACTTTTAGAATGGGCGCAGCAAAATGAAGCGTGGATTTTTGAGGATGATTATAATAGCGAATTTCGTTATCTCTCTAAACCAATCCAAGCACTTCAAGGGCTTGATACCCACCAACGTGTCATTTATGCGGGCACCTTTTCCAAAATGATGTACCCCGGTTTTCGTTTAGGGTTTCTTATTGTTCCTAAAGCTCTTATCGAACCGTTTACTATGATGAAGTATTACAGTGATAGCCGTTCAGGCTATTTAGAACAAGCTGCTTTAGCGCAATTCATACAAGAAGGCCACTACGCTCGCCATGTTCGTAAAATTCGTAAGACCTGCTATTTACGCCAAAATGCATTAATTGAGGCGATTAATCGCTATTTACCCCATATCTTTCAAACAGAACAAACGGATTCAGGTATCCATGCTGTCTGTTGGATAAAGTCTGGATATAATCAGGAAAGCATACTCTCAGCCTGCCATAATTTAGGCTTTGGTGCACAGGCTCTATCTCGTTATTGCATTAATAATCAAAATAATAATGCAATTTTGTTTGGTTATGCTGCGCACAGCGAAATAGAAATTACCAACAGTATTATTGCATTGAGCCAAGCATTAGATACTTAAAATCACACCAGAATCGATACAAAAATAAATCAACGATCAACCACTTCGATAATTAAGATTTATAACACCTATTTTCAGTCGGTATCTGATTTTACTCATCCTTTACAGCCGATAAGCTACCCCATAAACAAGGGTATTTGTGATTGCTAAATACCTAACTTGGCATTTTCAATAATCTTGAGGTGTAAAAATGACAACGAATGATGACTCCCGTCCACTGGAAGTCGGCGATATTGTTTTTACCAGTATTGGTACTTCACTGTTTCGCCAAATTGCATCCGCATCTTTATGTTGGAGTAACCATGTTGGTCTAATTATTGGCTATGATGGGCAGGATTATTTAGTCGCTGAAAGCCGTATCCCGCTATCAACGACCACCACATTAACCCGCTTTATAGAACGCTCTGCGGATAAACGCTATAGCATACGACGTTTATCGACTTACCTTTCCGATGAGCAAAAACAAGCATTAGTCGCTGAAGTTCCATCGAGGCTGAACAAATTTTATCACACAGGTTTTGACTACCATTCTTCTCGGCAGTTTTGCTCTAAATTTGTTTTTGATATTTATAAATCTGCGTTATCGATCAATATCGGCAAGATTGAAACATTCCAAGAGTTACTCGGCAAAAATCCTCATGCAAAGCTTAATTTTTGGAAGTTATGGTTTATTGGCCATATCCCTTGGGAACGAGCCACCGTAACACCTGCCAGTTTATGGGGGCATCCACAACTCGAACTGATTTATCGAAGTCATGAGGATATTCACTGACTATCGCCAACGAAAAAGATAGCCCTCTAGATAAGGGCTATCTTTATAATTTTAGGGCAACAGTTATGCTTTACCCTAGTGATTTATTCCACTAAAACACGAGGATTGGTCGCACCCCAAAGGATTGACATTTCAGTGAAAAGTGCACCACTGATATCTTCAATCTGCTCTGCGGTGATTTCTGCGTTACCTTGCTTACCAAAGAAGACCACTTCATCACCCGGCTGAACTTGCTTCAGATCTGTCACGTCAACCATGACGGTGTTCATTGATGTCTTACCGAGCACAGGAACACGTTGTCCATTAATCAGTGCAAAACCTGCGTTACTGAACACACGACGATAGCCATCCGCGTAACCGACTGGGATATTGGCTAATACTGAGTCACGTTTTAATGTATAAGTACGGTCATAACCAACAGTATTACCTTTCGGATAATGATTTACCGCTGCGATATTTGATTTGAATGTCAACACGCGCTTATATTCATCTGTCGCAATGGTATCACCATAAAAAATACCACCAACACGCACCATATCCAGCCATGATTCTGGTACTGTAATGGTTGCAAAGGTGTTTGCAACATGCAGAGTTACATCTTTGCGGTTTAACCCTGTAATATCCAGAACTTGTTGAGATTGCTTATTAAAGCGAGCGAGATCTTTTCTGATCTGAGCTTCATCTTCTTCAGGATAATGCGACATGATGCCGACAATTTTTAGCTGTGGTAATTGTGAAATCAGTTTTGCTTCATTCAATCCAGCCGCATTACCAACTTCTAGGCCATTACGCGACATGCCACCGGAGTTTAATGCCAAATGGATAGGGATCGTTTTACCTTGTTTTGCTGCAATTGCATTCAGGCGCTGTGCCATATCGAGATTACCAATCAACTCTTCGACATCATACTGTGTCGCTTGTGCCATCTCTTGTTCAGTTGCATTACGGACCCGCATTAAGCGGCCTTTAAAGCCGAGATTTCTGACCGTTTGTAATTCTTGGTTATTTGTCACACCAATGCATTGTACATTGTTTTCAATCATGATTGGTGTCACTAAAGAGAGATCATGCCCATAAGCATCGCCTTTGAGGACAGCACAAAGTGAGGATTTATCGCCCAACAAGTTTTGCACTTTTTTGATATTAAATTCTAACGCACTGCGTGAAATCTCAATCCATGCATTATTGACGGCAACAGGCTGAACCTGAGCGTTTTCAGTCGTAATATTATTTTTGGTATTAACAGGTTGTTGACATGCAGCCACTACGAATAGAGGCAACAAAGCAAGATATCGAAGCTTGAAAGACATTAAATTTACCTTATCCCTTTAAAAATGTTTTTTTATTACCCTTGGATCATTTTTTGTGATTAATCAGGACTTGATTATATTTAGCACAATGATTGCTGTGCTTATGATTTACCACACAAAACATATATATAGAGGTTATTACTGTCCGTGACAAATTTTTCTTTGCGACTTTGCGTAGCAAACGTTAATCAAAGTCAAATAGATAAGATTGGCAGATAAAATAGTCAGTTTATTTTTGCTACGAAGGTTTCAAGGCAAAGAATTTTGATCACATTAAGCTTATGTGGCTATCAGTAAAAACGAAGAAAATATAGATTTAAGGGGATTTTGGAAAGAATTAAAACAAAGTATGGGTGCTTGCCCTGCTAAGCTCATATTTAGGCCAACTTTTGAAACTATTTTATGCTCCATAAAAGATTATCGGAGCCTGTGTTCTAATTACCTATACTAAACCAATCACTTGATAATAATCACCGATTCTAAACTCGCTATCTATTTTCAAAAGACGATTCGTCTTGCTTTATCATAAATAAACTTAAGGAGAGCAATATGCCCTCCTTTCTCTATCGCAACTGATTTCACATTAAGTATGCCGACAATAAGCCACTAGAGAATACATTGATTAAAAAACACCCAGCTATACTTATTTCTTTTTATTTAACATCGATTTTAGATCAGCAAAAGGATTATAGGTTGCAGCTTCAACATCGTTTTGCGCATCCTCTCCCGCCACAACTCTTGTGCCGTACAGATCAGCTTCAGTGTACTTGGAGTGTTCATTGTCATGACAAAACAGACATAACAACTCCCAGTTACTACCGTCTTCAGGGTTGTTATTGTGATCGTGGTCGATATGGTGAACTGTTAATTCACGTAGGTTTGAATAAACAAACTCCCGAGTACAGCGCCCACATACCCACGGATAGATTTTTAGTGCTTTCTCACGGTAGCCGCTTTCCAACCGTGCATAGTTTTTTGGGATCAGTGCCATTGCCAATGTTACCTGTTATAAAAGATAATTATTACGATAATAACCCCAAATATACCCTATTGGAACAGTAGGATAAATGTAAAAATGAATAGAATTTCGATGGGGGTTTATTGCTATAACAGATTGTATCGCTACCTGCTCTGATGGGGATCATTTTATAAAGTTACGATAGCTTCGGTGATATCGAAAAAGGCTGCAATACCATTTAGGTTGAATAGGTTGTTTACACTGTAGGAAAACATGAAATCAATTCATCGCATGCTAGGTGTTGACGCTATTCGCTTTAAATAATATGCGGTACTAGTTTTATGATACAAGTGAAAAACAAAGAACTGAATTAGCTTAAACTTAAGATAAGCAAACTGAGAATATGTATCCCCCAGTTTGCTTATTGATATAGCGATTAAGATTTATATTTAGCTAGCGCCTCTTCAATTTTATTTAATTCCATTTCAATCGTTCGATCACAAATATTTGGTAACGCTTTTAATTTTAATAAAAACACCTTTCTCTCATCATCATTGAGAGTCCAACTATTGGCTATCCCATTAACTAGATAGTTACTACAACCAGAATCATAACTACCCGAAGTTTTTGTTTCATAGTTATAATCTTCAATTATTAATAGCTGATTATCAATTAAATAATCAATTACCTCAGCATTACTGACATAGAATGCATAAAAAATTAAATTTATACTTTCCTTTTTATAAAAATATGAATCAATATCATTGATAACTGTATTTTCTAAAATGTCACTATCTTTTTTAACCTCTTCAATTAAAAAAGGTAAGTTATTCGTTAGTATATTCATGGCTAATCGATAACTATCTTGACTTGGCGGCTTTATCTTTAAGTAAAAATTAGCAGCTTCAACGCGTCTATACTCTATCATTTCATGATAATCGCTATCACGAAGACTAATATAATTAATAATTTCAGGATTTAGTTCAACTAATTTCACTAACCTATTAATATAAATAAGAATAAGCGACTCACTATTCTCATGCGCAACATTATACACTAATGACCAAATGGTTTTTTGTTTTGATTCCTCATCAAGCAAAGGAAAATACTTACTTGCAAAAAGTTCTTCAACATGTTTATTTAGCTTAAAATGTTCTGTTATTTGCTTATCAAAGAAAGACCATAGCCAGTATCTATCTTGTTTTAAGTTATTTATATCAATATCTTTCTTAACAAAATAACAATTAAAAATAAATTCTAATGATTCAATGGGCGCCTCGGACCTAAATGATGCATACCATAAGTAATCATCTAATTCATTTTTAGCTAAACTGCAATCTTTGCCTAATTCCATTTCTAAATTCAGAATGTCACCATTACTAATAAATGAATATATTTTATTTTCGAAATCAACATTTAATTTTTGAGGGAAATAAATGGCATTATAGAGAATGAAAGAAGCTATAAATGCAATAAACAAATACTTTAGTTCTTTAAACTGTAAAATATTAAAGAAAAAATTTGGCATTGTAAAAATAAAAAAGGTACTAATAGTAAATAAAAAATCAACACCCCCTCCCAACCCAATCGAACTAGGTATTTTTGCATTAACGTAATAAGCATAATTAACCATTGGGATTAGAATGATCCCAATAATTAAGAAATTACGTTTCCATCCTTTTTTATTGTCAATAGCTAACTTAAGATTATCAGTCTCATTTTTTTCAAACGATTCTTTTACATTTGATGTGTGTTTTTTATATTTTTGGTTATCTACAGAGGCTTCATTATCTGAATTTGTATCATTGAACGCATTCGAAATTGAATTGAAGTAGGATATCAACAAAATAATTAAGATTACTGCACCAATCGCAAGAACATAACCAAGACCATCAAACATAATAATTCCATTTATCATTAGCGAATATTAGAGTGCAGTTCTAGTATTTAATTTTTTTTAGGTAAATAAGATAAATCTCAGTAAAATACAATTCCTTATTTTTGATGGCTGTTAGCTTAAACACAGCTCGTAAAACCAATCACACTTGAACATTTTTAGGCACTTCTGAGCCATTTTTGATGATTTTATTGACTAGTCCTGATATAGGTTGACAACTTTTCAGGCATAAAACGCTCGATGAACCTCATTGGGCGTTTTATAATTTAATGATAAATGCGG
>NZ_KB233222.1:1460558-1525827 GCF_000314855.2 Providencia burhodogranariea DSM 19968
TATACACAAAAAAAGGCACTCGCCCCCGAGTGCCTTTTGACTACAACTCACTGAATTTATAGTAAAATACTATTATGCAGCGGTTCTGGTACTTGTGCGGATTAGGTAATCGAATGCGCTTAATGCAGCTTTCGCGCCTTCTCCGGCTGAAATAATAATTTGTTTATATGGCACAGTGGTACAGTCACCAGCAGCGAATACACCTTTCACACTAGTTTCACCGCGAGCATCCACTTCAATTTCACCCATACGGTTACGTGCTACTGTATCGCCTAACCAATTCGTGTTAGGTAACAGACCTATCTGTACGAATGCACCAGCAACTTCTAATGAATGAATACTTTCGTCTGTGCGATTTTTGTATTCAAGGCTAGTCATTTTACTGCCATCACCTTTAACTTCTAAGGTCTGAGCATTCACAATAATGTCGACATTTTTCAGGCTACGTGCTTTTTCTTGCAGCACTGAGTCTGCTTTCAGCTCAGGGGCAAATTCCAATACGGTAACATGTTCAACAATACCCGCTAAATCAATTGCGGCTTCAATACCAGAGTTACCGCCACCAATTACAGCAACGCGTTTACCTTTAAATAATGGACCATCACAGTGTGGACAGAATGTCACACCCTTGGTGCGATACTCTTGCTCACCCGGTACGCCCATATTACGCCAGCGTGCACCCGTTGCGATGATAATACTGCGTGATTTCATCACACCGCCTGATGCGGTTTCGATTTGGTGTAATCCACCAAGCTCAGCAGCTGGAATTAACTTAGTTACCGATTGCCCATCAATCACATCAACACTGTAATCATCAACGTGATTTTTCAATGCACCCGCAAATATCGCCCCTTCTGTTTTAATCACAGAAATATAATTTTCGATATCAACGGTATCCATAACTTGACCACCAAAACGCTCACCGACAACACCAGTACGAATACCTTTACGTGCAGTGTAAATGGCAGCAGATGCACCCGCAGGACCACTACCAATAATCAATACTTCGTATGGATCACGTTCAGTCAATGCTTTAGCTGCACGCGCATCAGCATTGCTATCAACTTTATTGACGATCTCACTTAATGTCAGACGACCTTGACCAAACTCTTTTCCATTCAAGAAAACAGCGGGAACACCCATGATGTTGCGTTCTTCAATTTCGTTTTGATAGATAGCACCATCAATGGCTGTATGGCTGATATTTGGGTTCAAGACTGCCATTAAGTTAAGCGCCTGCACAACATCTGGGCAGTTATGGCAAGATAATGAATAATAAGTTTCGAAGTGAAATTCGCCATCAAGGGCTTTCACTTGGTCTAATAATTCTTGTGCTTCTTTAGACGGATGTCCGCCAATTTGCAATAACGCAAGCACAAGAGACGTAAATTCATGTCCCAGTGGAGAACCCGCAAAACGCAGTCCGCTATCAACACCAGGGTTAGTGATCAAAAATGAAGGTATTCTTTCATTACTGTCATTTGTTTCACGAACAGTAATTTTGTCGGATAGCGCGGCAATTTGATTTAGAAGTTGTTTGATTTCATTAGATTTATCACTGCCATCTAAATTAGCCACTAATTCAACAGGTTTTGTTAATCTTTCTAAATAAGCTTTTAGTTGAGCTTGCATATTGTTATCGAGCATATGATCCCCTTGGTCATAAAATCGGGTGCACAGCACCCGATAACATCAGTATGATTTCGTACTATCGAGATTACGCTTCGATTTAGATTTTGCCGACTAAGTCTAGTGAAGGAGACAGTGTTGCTTCACCTTCTTTCCATTTAGCAGGACAAACTTCGCCTGGGTGGCTAGCAACATACTGTGCAGCTTTAACTTTACGTAACAGGTCAGAAGCATCACGACCAATACCTTCAGCGGTAACTTCGATAGCTTGGATGATACCTTGTGGATCAACGACGAATGTACCACGGTCAGCTAAGCCTTCTGCTTCACGCATGTTTTCAAAGTTACGAGTCAGTTGACCAGTTGGGTCACCGATCATGGCATATTTGATTTTGCCGATAGTGTCTGAACTTGCATGCCATGCTTTATGAGTAAAGTGGGTGTCAGTTGAAACAGAGAAAATTTCAACGCCCATTTTTTGAAACTCTGCATAGTGGTCTGCAACATCACCAAGTTCAGTTGGGCATACAAATGTAAAATCTGCTGGATAGAAGAAAAATACACTCCATTTTCCTTCGACGTCTTTGTCGCTGACTTCGATGAATTTACCATCTTTAAATGCTTGGTTTTGGAATGGTTTGATTTTAGTATTAATTAAAGACATATTGTTTTCTCCTGTTTGGTTGCTTATTAAGTTACTGGTTTACTCCCTTTTTAGCCAATCAGTTGATACTATCAATTTGATAGGTACCACCTAACAATAAGAATTAATTGATAGGTTATATATTAAATCTTTTCCTCAACCACTCAGCAACTCTTTTTGCACTTATGCCATAGTGGTGAGCTATGCCATGGTTGCAATTGTTTTACGAAAACGAATTAATGCTAATAAAAAGAACACACTACCGATAATAAATAAGATAACAAATTGCGGCCAAACTATTTGAAAACCTGCTCCTCTATACAATATTGCTTGAGCAAGGCTAACAAAATGAGTTGTAGGCATGGTCAACATAATATCTTGCACTAATTGAGGCATACTTTCGCGCGCTGTCATTCCGCCTGAAAGCATATTTAAAGGGAGTAACACTAAAATCATCAACAAACCAAATTGAGGCATTGATCGCGCAATCGTTCCCATAAAAATTCCGATTGAGGTCGTCGCAAAGAGACTCAAGGCCACACCACTGATAAACAACATTATCGAGCCTTCAATAGGGACTTGAAGTAATGTTTTAACCACCAGCAATAACGAAACAACCGACGCAATGAGCACCACTAATCCCATTGACCAAATCTTGGAGAGCATGATTTCAAATGGCGTTAATGGCATCACCATTAGATGTTCAACGGTTCCGTGCTCTCTTTCGCGGATTAATGCAGCCCCTGTAAGCACTATTGATAGCATTGTGATATTGTTAATTATCGCCATAACTGACCCAAACCATGACTGATTAAGATTTGGGTTAAATCGCATTCGCACTTCAAGATCAACAGGCAAGCTCGCATTACTGCGTGTTTTCGCTAGAAATTCATTCACTTCACCGAGCATAATATTTTGAATATAGCTATTCCCTAAGAACGCTTGGCTCATTCGTGTGGCATCGATATTGACTTGAATTTCAGGATGACGCCCAGCAAGGACATCCTTTTGAAAATTAGGCGGAATATCCAAGGCAAAAGTATAAGTACCTCGATCTAGTGCGCTATCAATTTGCGCATAAGAAATATCCGCGGGCGTATTAAAGTAAGGTGGATAAAAGCTATTAATAATACGATTAGATAACTGTGATTTATCCTGATCAGCAATGGCTATTGGTGCATTATGCAAAGAGCCCGGTGTTACAGTCGCTGATGAATAAATCGATACAGTGAAAGCAAATACAATCAATGCTAGCATCGCCTTATCACGACCCAAGCTGCGTAATTCCTTAACTCCCAAGTTAAATATATTCTGTATCTTCCGTATCATTAGTTAGGACTCCTGTTTTTTCAGAAAAACAACACTGAGACCAATCACAATAGGGATCGTAATCAATAGTGGGATAAAAGAGGTTTGTAAATCAAACAAGTTTAATCCTTTAGAAAAGGTACCTCGAGTTATTGTCAGAAAGTGAGAAGTTGGATAAATCATCCCAACCCAACGTCCAACCCCTTCTAGTGAAGATACTGGGTCAATCATGCCTGAAAATTGGGTTGCTGGAATTAACGTGATGATAGCCGTACCAAATATTGCGGCGATTTGACTCTTCATAAAGCAAGATATTAGCAGCCCCATTCCCGTTGCGATGGTGATATATAGAAATGCCGCCAATGTCAGCGTTAAAAAACTGCCTTTAAAACTCACGCCAAACACAAACACACTAAGTAAACAGAGCATCAAAAAGTTAAACATGCCTAACATGATGTAAGGCAGTTGTTTTCCCAACAAAAATTCTAATTTGGTGATCGGGGTAACATAGAGGTTAATCATCGAGCCGAGTTCTTTTTCTCTCACCACGCTTAATGCACTTAGCATTGCTGGGATCATCATTAATAGCAGTGGAATAACCGCAGGAACTATCGCTGGTAAGCTTTTAACGTCAGGGTTATAGCGATAACGTGTTTGGATATCAATAACAGGGATTCCGGCAACTCCTGCTGGTTGTTTAGCCGCCATGGTACTTAACCATGCTAGATGCATTGCTTGAATGTAACCTCTCACGGTTTCTGCACGGTTCGGCATCGCGCCATCAACCCACACGCCAATTTTTACGGAATGACCTCTGGCAACATCGCGCGCAAAATTCGGGGGAATTTCTATTGCTACACTGACTTCACCACTGCGTAATGCTATCTCGAGCTCATCATAATCTTGCAGTGGGGGTTGTTCGATAAAGTAACGAGAACCTGCAAGATTTAGTGTATATCCTTGACTTAACCCTGTTTGGTCGCGATCTAGTACGGAAAAACGTAAATTTTCCACGTCCATACTGATACCGTAACCCATGATAAACATCAAGATCACCGTCCCTAATAATGCAAGTGTCGAACGTACGGGGTCTCGACGAAGCTCCATTCCTTCACGAATACTGTAGCTAAATAATCGACGTAAACTAAAACGACTCTTTAGCGCTTCATCTGCTTGTTTTTTCAATTCAGGATCAACATGGAATTCTGGCGCAGTGTCTTTAGTTGTCCCCGCTTCACCCACTGCATCTTGCAAATAAGCAATAAAGGTTTCTTCAAGCGTCTCAAGGCCTCGCTTCTTGATCAGATTATTTGGTGTGTCGCAATCAAGTACTTTACCCGCATGCATCAATGAAATACGGTCACAACGCTCCGCTTCATTCATAAAGTGGGTTGAGATGAAAATAGTGACGCCGTCACGTCTGGAAAGGTCTACCATCAAATTCCAAAACATATCGCGCGCTACAGGGTCAACTCCTGATGTCGGCTCATCGAGTATCAACATTTCTGGGCGATGAATGACTGCGACGGCTAAGGATAGTCGTTGACGAATGCCTAATGGCAAATCATCTGGCATGGTATCGCGAACATCTTCCAAATCAAATCGTTGGCACATTTCATTAATGCGCTCACTAATCTGGTTTTCAGGAATGTGAAACAACTTGGCATGTAACACTAAGTTTTGTTCAACTGTCAGCTCACTATAAAGTGAAAATGCTTGTGACATGTAGCCGACACGCTTTCGGGTTTCAATATCTTTCGGATCGATTTCTTGGCCAAATAACCAAGCTTGCCCTTCACTCGCCGGTAATAGCCCCGTTAACATTTTCATGGTGGTGGATTTACCACAACCGTTAGATCCTAAAAAACCGAATATTTCACCTTTTGGAATTTTAAAATTGACATGATCGACGGCCACAAATTGCCCAAAGCGCATGGTTAAATCTTGAGCTTCGATAGCAATAACATTATCATCAGAAGTATCACGAGGCGGAATAACGACTTTTTTATGTCCGCTACGCTTGTCTTCTGGTAATAATGCAATAAAAGCCGCTTCAAGATCATCGCATTGAGTTTGAGATTTCAGCTCGGATGCATGACCTGTTGCCATAACCTTCCCATCATCCATTGCAACTAACCAATCGAAACGCTCAGCTTCTTCCATATAAGCCGTTGCCACCAACACACTCATATTGGTTTGCCGTTCACGGATACGGTCGATCAAATCCCAAAACTGTGCGCGTGATAATGGATCAACACCCGTTGTCGGCTCATCAAGGATCAATAATTCAGGGTCATGGATTAATGCACAACAAAGACCCAGTTTCTGTTTCATCCCTCCCGAAAGCTTTCCAGCAGGTCTATCTTTAAATGGTGCTAATCCGGTACTTTTCAATAAATCTTGAATACGGTATTGACGCTCTTCTTTAGATTGACCAAATAAACGCCCAAAAAAGTCGACATTTTCATAAACAGACAGTGTGTGATACAAGTTTTTGCCTAACCCTTGAGGCATATAGGCAATTCTTGGACATACGGCGCGGCGATGTTCTTCACCAGCCATATCCCCATCTAGCACAATGACTTTGCCTTGCTGGATTTTTCTCGCACCTGCAATTAATGAAATCAGGCTTGATTTACCAACACCGTCAGGGCCAATTAAGCCAACCATTTTTCTGGCTGGAATTGTTAACGTAATATCATCCAACGCACAATTATTACCGTAATATTGGCTGACATGGTTTATATCAACTATCACATCATCCATCAATTTATAGGTCATTGTGGTAATTTCACCTCAAGATCAGTTGGCCATTGCGCACTAGGATCTAAACGGACATATGCTTTACCGGGTAAACCCGTTTTGACATATTCTAGGTGCTTTTCCAATAACTCAGGGGAAATACGGGCACGAACTCGGAACATCAACTTCAAACGCTCATTCTGAGTTTCTACTGTTTTTGGTGTGAATTGTGCGACGCTAGCGACAAAAGTTGTTTTTGCTGGGATGACAATATTTGGTGCTGCATCTAATACGATATGAACCTGACCGCCTAATGCGACCTTTCCTGCCTCTTCAGTCGGCAAGAAAAACGTCATATAAACATCACTAAGATCGACCATATTCAAGACACGCCCCCCTGCACCCAATACTTCACCGGGTTCAGCAACTCGATATTGGATACGCCCATCACGCGGTGCTTTCAGTACACTATCATCTAAATCCGCCGTAATACGTCGTTCAGTTGCTGTTGCCGCCTCAACACGTGTTTTGGCTTGAACAATACCTGCCTTGGCAGAATCAATTGCAGCAACAGAAGCGGCTACTTGTGCTTTTGCAGCTTCAAGCGCCGCTTTAGATCCTTGCATTTGAGCTGTATCATCATCAACTTGCTGTTGCGAAACTGCATTAGTTTTAACTAATGCGCGAGAACGATTAAGCCGTTTTTGTGTAGCATCAAGTTCAGCTTCGCGCTGATGAACAACTGCTTGCGCTGCAAGCTTTTCACTTTGACGCTGAGTTAAACTTGACTCAGCAGTGACAACAGAGCTGATAGCTTGACGTAATTGCGCTTGAACCTCATGAAGTTGTTCTTGTAGTGCCCGAGTATCCATTTTAGCAAGAACTTGCCCTTCCTTAACAAAATCGCCTTCCCTCACCGTAATAGCCTCTATTCTCCCAGCAGTTTTCGTCGCGATATCAATTTCAGTTGCTTCTATACGGCCATTACTTTGCGCAAAACCGGCAGGTAAATTGCTAGCATTTACATTCCAATAATAAAAACCACCTGCAATAATAATTAAGATAATAGCGACATAAAAAACCATTTTTTGCTTATTTATTTTCATACCACCCTTCTTTTTTCTCTTATGAAGAAAACAGTTAATTTCCAATTAAAATATAAAAATTCATTTTTTTAATTTCGTCTAAAAACAATCAACTCAGTAAAATAAAAAATGATTTATTAAAAATCAAAATTAAATATCATTTTTTATGATGACATGCATGCGATTACTCTATCTATTTAATTTTTCAGTATTTTAACTCATTTAACTTTAGGTTAAACAGCCTAGCATCACAAAAAATAATATTTTAAATATAAAATTACTTTTTAGTGTTTATTGTTTTTTTAATGCAAGAAATAATGCTAACAAAGAATTTTGTTAGCATTATTATGTTATATATTATTAATTGTTTTTTTAGTTAGCGAATTTAGCAATAGTTTGCTCATCCATACGATAACGCACCCATTCATCTTGTGGTTGCGCACCAATACTTTTATAAAAGTCTATTGCGGGCTGATTCCAATCTAATACGCTCCACTCTAATCTCTGACACTTTCTTTCACAGGCAATTATTGCAATGTGTTTTAGTAATTTTTTACCTGCCCCTGCTCCACGATATTCTGGTGACACATACAAATCCTCTAAATAAATTCCATTGTTACCCAACCAAGTCGAGTAACTGGTAAAAAAGACCGCATAACCAGCAGGCTTATCATCTACATAACAAATTAATGCTTCAGTATTGGAGTTTTCACCAAATAGCGAGATTTCGATATCAGTAACTGAGGCTTTAACTTCATGACGCGCTTTCTCATAATCAGCTAATTCAATGATCATCTCAAGAATGAGTTGAGCATCTTTAATGGTTGCTGGTTTTATTTCGACTTTCATTTTCTATTCCCTTTTCGTTTAAGGCATAATTTTACGCTAATCGTTCTATGCCACACAGCAGCCAGCAATTTTATTCATAATATCATTACGATAATTAAAATAATTTATGCTTGTTATCGATAATTTTTAATTGATACTAATTGTTCTCATTTGCTATGATGCAAACATTGTTCAACAGTAGATAAAAAAGGAGGCTAATTATTATGTTGTGTGTTCTTATTAAATACTCACACTTCTTTGGTGATTGCCTGGCAGGGATTTCACAGTTATATACTGCGATAACCCTGCCAGAGAGAAGCTATTAAAGAGATTTTTCTCAGCTTACTGGGTTGTCGTCCTGACGAATCCTAGGTATTTCTATACCTAAAAATTGAGTAAGCTCTATGCGCACATTATTATCTGTAAAATCACTAAGCTATAACACCTCTACAAACATTCTATTCAATGACATTACGTTCAGTCTACAAAGCGGCGATCGTATTGGCCTTATTGGTCATAATGGCAGTGGTAAAAGTACATTACTGAAACTTTTAACCCACCAATTAGCCCCCAATAGCGGTAACATCACTTATTCAAATCAGTGCGTCACGGCCTATATTGAGCAACATATCCCAATTGAGGTCGCAGACTTACCCTTAATCGATGCCATTATGCAAAAAATCCCTTCGCAAGAGCGTCTTGCTGAGCGCTGGCGGGCAGAAGTTTTGCTCACAGATTTAGGCTTTATCGAAGATCAGTGGACACAAAAAACTAATGAGATTAGTGGTGGTCAGCACACTAGATTACTTTTAGGGAGAGCATTAATTCAACAACCTGATTTAATGTTGTTAGATGAACCTAGCAACCATCTAGATTTGCCTACTCTTATTTGGTTAGGTAATTTTTTGCGTCAGTGGAAAGGCAGTTTTGTATTAGTTTCTCATGATCAACAACTACTGGATAATGTCACAAATTGCACGTGGATCTTGCGAGATAAAACGTTGCATTTCTTCCAACTTTCTTGTTCCGCAGCCCGACAAGCACTCAGTCAGAAAGATATTAGTGATGAAAAACGATATCAAGCAGAACAAAAAGAGATTGATCGGGTTGCATCCAGTGCTAAGCGCTTAGCAATATGGGGTCATGTTTATGATAACGAGGGTCTCTCTCGTAAAGCTAAACAGATGGAAAAACATATTGATAGGCTTAAACAAGTCCAGACTGAGCTAACGGAAGGTTACCAATGGAAATTGGCGTTAAATGGTAAATTAATTCCTGCAGATAGAGTCTTTGAGTTAGATCATGCAACCGTAGCTACGCAAGATGGGAGAATGCTTTTTACCACTGGTTTTCATCAAGTTAAAAGTGGTGATCGTATAGCAATTATTGGTGCCAATGCTTGTGGAAAATCAACGTTACTACGGTTGTTGTGGCAGTGTTTTCAAGATGATATCCGCTATAACTCACAATTGAAATTCCACCCATCTATCAGTACAGGCTATTATGACCAACAGCTTCAACAACTTAACGATAATGACAGTTTGTTAGAAGCGTTAAGGCCATTTGCCAGTTTAGTCGATGAACAACGAAAAATGGCATTAATAGGTGCCGGATTTGCTTACCTTCGTCATCAGCAAAAAGTGTCCACTCTGAGTGGTGGTGAACGTGCAAGATTATTATTTATTGGTCTGAGTCTAGCTCAATATGAACTCATTTTGCTTGATGAACCCACTAACCACCTTGATCTTGAAGGCAAAGAAGCACTTAGTGAACAAATTTCGCAGTTTGAAGGCGCCTTGCTTGTCGTTAGTCATGATAAGTGGTTGATTGAAAATAGTTGCCAGCGCTTTTGGTATATCAACGATAATAAATTGGAAGAGTATCTCGATGTTGACGATATTTATCAGAGAATTGAGCTGCAATCTCGATTCCAAAGTGATACGCCAGCGAGTGATACAACATATTTATCCAATCTTCATGAGGCTGAATCTCAGGCTATTCCTCATGAAGATGAATTATTGGAAACATTGCTATCACTTGAGGATAAATTACACGCTGATAGGCAACGTAAATTGGCTCACCAAAAACCACAACTTCAACAACTGTGGATTGATAGAATAAAAAAAATAAAAGCGCAACTTAGCCTATAAAAAAATCCCTTGATGCAAATTTTATTTATCTCAATAAATTACATCAGGGGATCTATGTTCATTATGTTTAAGATGCTGGTTTGTTGCTGGCGCTATAGACTATTGATTAGCAATAAATTGATGAAATAAAATAATTTCATTGACTGGCAGTCATTAATCTCATCATGCCTACTCATACAAAATAGGGATGTTTTTTATTTTCATGGCCTTTTAACGCGATAGTAAATAGGGATGACACCTATTTTGACTCACAAAAAAGTCATGCCATGAATAATAAATTTATAAATTATCCATCTAATTTACTTAGTCCGTTGGCGCTTAGCTCTCTTAAAATATGAACTGGGCACATTAGGGCAAACAAGTTCTTTGAACGTTGTTTTTTTAATTAAAATTTCTTCCTTTTTGACGTCTGTCTCGTCAGTACTACCTTCAGATGTTTTTTTCACTGTATCGTTCATATAAAAAGACTCTTTCGCTTGAATAATATCGTTAGTATTAGCTATGTTAACGACCTTTAGCTGTCAATACCAAGTTAACCTGCTCAATCCGTTCTACTGCACTATTAATAATCTCAACAACTCGGGTTGATTGTTCTTTTGTCAGCTCTTGCAAAACAATTTTATGCCGTAACAGCGACTTAAATTTATCAACCGCAAGTTCGACTTCTTTAGCAAATTGATTGCCCGCTTTAAGTTCTTGCGCATAGCTCAGTTTTAATTTTACTTCTGCGAGCATATCAGCTTGCAGCAGTAAACAACATTTACCTTCCGGTGTCAGTGAATAGCATTTACGCCCTTTTCCCTGCTCTTTTTGCGCAACAATAAAGCCTAACTCCTCCAACAAAGTCAGTGTTGGGTATATCACACCAGGGCTTGGGCAATAAAAACCTGCTGTTTCTAGCCCTATTTTTTTTATCAGCTCATAGCCATAATTAGACCCATCGGCTAGCAAATAGAGAATATAGACACGCAATTGCTTTGGGTTAAACATGCGACTTAAGCTTTTGCCATCGCAGGTACATTGACCTGCCTGTTGTTCATTCGTCATTCCTGCTCTCAGTTATCTATTTAACTTCAAAACCGATATATCTAACATGATAGTAGATTTCGTAGAGAATAACCAGTTTAGATATATCGGTTCCTTTACATAAAATGCTAATGATAATTATTATTATATAAGTAACGTAAGCAACAGTTACTAAACCATGAATGTTTTCAACACGGCTGTTCTCATTGAAGTAAATCTTTTAAGAGATAGTAACTAAAATATGTTCACGTCAACACCTATCAATTCGATAGCAATGTCTCATACATTCAATTTCTTCAATAGATTGGTTCTATTATAAGCAATAGTTTTATATTATTTGCGGATAATCCTAATCTTTGTCAAAACTGCGTGATGGTTATCAACTGTTTAAATTAATAGGTTATTGCGTTTTGTTTTTATCGAAAAAAGCCAGTCTGTTGATAAACATGACTGGCTTGGCTCAATTTAATGTAGCCTTGAAGTTAGCCAATATTTGGCAGAATACTAAATGCAATTCCTAATTGAATACCGATGACGATGATACCGCACAGGAATACGATTAATAATGCAGGTACTCCACCTTTGACTTGGTATTTACGGTCATTCACCAATCTTGATTTAAATACCATTGCGCTCGGTAATAGTAGCGCGAGAATTGATAAAGCAATCGCTGCAAATCCTAACGCCATGACAAAACCTCGTGGATAAAACAGAGCGAAAACAAGTGGAGGTAAAAATGTCAGTATTCCAGTTTGTAGGCGACCAGCGAAATTATCTTGCCGTTTGAAGAAATCCGCTAAGAAATCAAATAAACCTAAAGCTACACCAAGGAATGATGTCCCTAAAGCCAGGCTCATAAACATTTGAGCAATAAATTCCGTTCTACCTGACATTACTACGTTACGAATGGCATCTAACAAGCCGTTTAATCCCGAATTTTCAGCCAAAATTCCGACAAAAGTTGTCGTGCTAATACTACCCAGTGTAGCGATTTGCCATAAAATATAAGCAAACAATGGAATAGCACTACCGATAATAAAGATGACCCGCAGTTTTTTTACATTGCCGCCCATATATTTCACGATACTTGGCACACTACCATGGAAGCCAAATGAGGTAAAAAATACGGGGATTGCAGATAATATCAATACTTTTTCAGTCGGCGCAGAGAGTAAGTTTTGCTGTTCAACATGAGGCATCATCAGCGCCAAAATAATCACGAGAAAGACAATTTTAGCGGCAAATAAAATACGATTAATAAAATCGACAGATGAAGTACCAAAACAAACGATACCACCACCAATAACTGTAAATAAAATAATTCCTATCCAATCTTCCATTTCAATCGCTAATGTACTTTTTAGATTAGAAGTAATAATTTCACCCGCACCGCTAACATAAGCAGCTGTCAGTGCATACATTAAGAACATCATGCTAAAACCGGTGATATATTTACCACCAGAGCCTAAATATCGTTGAGCGACACTGCCTATACCCGTTTCTGAGGATTCATGTTGGTATACCTCAACTAATAATAGCGCGGTATAACACATCAATGCCCAAAGTACGAACAACATCACAATGCTCACCCCAAAACCATTACCAGCAGCTGCTATAGGCATAGCAAGCATACCGGCACCAATAGTGGTACCTGCGACAATAAGAACACTACCTAGCGTGCGATTTTTCATATTGAGACCCTAGCGACAGTTTTAAATAGTTATTTTTTGTTTGGAATGACTCTGTTTATTTTCTTCATCGATAAGCTGTTGCAGCTTGCCTGAAAAAATATGTCTCAGTTCCGCCCAAAAATCAGCAAAATGCTGTTTATCGCGTAGGCAATGGGTCATGATTGCCGCTCTTAGAACATATAATGAATGTACTTTTTGCCATTCTTGATCGCTAAAACCTGCCTCACGGCAGAAATTTCTTGGATTATCGCCATATTCCTCAAAAGTTAATGAAGTTGA
This sequence comes from Providencia burhodogranariea DSM 19968, assembly GCF_000314855.2. Lineage (GTDB taxonomy): Bacteria > Pseudomonadota > Gammaproteobacteria > Enterobacterales > Enterobacteriaceae > Providencia > Providencia burhodogranariea. The sequence goes on from NZ_KB233222.1 coordinate 1,473,940, forward strand.
CGACGTTAGAAAATCATTAGTATAAGAACGACCCGCAGCAAAAGAGCACAATTCATAAAGCCGTTTATTGAGCTGATTTTGCTTCTCTAAAGAAGTATTACCCGCTTCTTTAAACATAAAATTGACCATATGAAAATCAGGTGACGACATCGCACAAATTTCAAATCTTCGCCCATCAACCTCAAATGCTTCACTGGCATTCATCCCTTCAATCATCCAATTTGCTGTCGTGACACCAGCGGCAATGACTTTGCCGTAACCTAAGATATTTAATGGTACCAAACGATGGGCGGCCCAAACGGCTGCGGCTGTAGCTCCCGCTTTAGACCCTTCCATGATTGAAGATCCCAATAAAACGTTTTGCTGTTTGTCTGTTTTATTGTTTTTTTCAGCGACTTCCTCAAAAACATATGCAGCATGATAAGAAATAAGATCTACGATACGTTTGTCTTTCATACAAATGGCTCCCGCAGCATAAGGAATAAAGCCTACCTTATGCGGATCGACCGTAATTGAATCAACTTCCTGTAGTGCTTTAAAGCTTTGGTAAACATCCGGCTTTGGCCAAGTCACATCCTGAGGGAAAATGCCTTCAGTATGGTAACGTTTGATTAATGTTTCATATTCAATAAATTGGTTGTTTTCATCGCGGAACATTGCACAAGCATATCCAGCATAAGCGGCGTCGACGTGAATATAAAAAGAAACCCCAAAGCATATTTCGCATTCTCGGCGCAATGTAACCAACTCAGCAACATTATCAATTGCACCTGTTTCCGTCGTACCTACAACGGCAACAACAGCCAAAATAGGTTCTCCCTTCTCAATCAATGAAAAAACTATCTGCCTCATCTGCGTAATATCAGTACGATAGCTTGCATTAACAGGCAATTGCACAATATTTTGTTGCCCCAATCCCAAAATATCCATCGCTTTCATCCATGAATAATGTTTTGATTGAGGAACCAATAACTTACCTAATTTACCTTGTTCTACCCCTTCACCACGGCAGGTCAAATCACGCACTTCTTCAAATAGTTTTTGTTTTTTCAATTCATCGATAAGATCAAGAACAGCTGAAGTTTGCATATTCAATAATGCACTTTCTGATTTATCTTTGATTAATTTTTTCGCTTGAGGATGCTTCGCTATTGCTAATGGTAAGGTTTTAATATTACGAGCAACCCACAATCCTTCATAATTAGCGACTGTGCCGCCCGAAGTAATGTGCCCCCAAGATTGATGAACGTTATAACCAAACATGGCGCACAAATCTAATCCAGCTTCCAGTTCGAGTACCGTTGTTGTGGGTGATGACTCTTGAGCACAGTTGTTTGGGTTATACATCATAGCCATGACATAAGCGAGATTGGATATCATTAACGTATCCGCATTCATATGACCCATATAGCGAGGTGAAAACCAAGGAATTGATGTTGTTTTTAATTTAGAAGATAGTTGAGTTAAAATACCTTCGGTCCGATATAGCGTATCTCGGTATTCTGGCGCGTAACGATCTACAGTTGTTAAATATTCCGGATCTTCAGGGTGGTATCCAGAACGCCAATGCATATGTTCTGTTACCGAATACTCCATCATTTCTTTGAAAAAAACTGCATTTTCAGATTTTGGCCCAAGAAATAAAGCATCCACATTCATTTTCGAGTTATTAAAATTTGTCATTATCACTACACCTTTAAATGATAGCTAACATGACTCTAGCTATATTTAAGTTAGTTAACTTATTATTATCATTGGAAAGTGATATAACGGAACACATGCCTTAAAAAGACAACAATATATTCATACTATTGTTATCTTTATCATTATTTAAATACTTAGGTAATAGACATGCCGTTAAAGAGCCAACTTGATTATAGGTATAATCCAAAATCATTAAAATATTAATAAACTCGTATTTTTTTCAATCAGATTTGTGCGCGAGAACAAAATTCCGAAAAATTGTCTGTTGTAAAGAGATATTTACGCTAAAACAACTTGATAATGTAAAATATTTGTTATATTGAGGTTATTCTTTAAGCCATGTGAACTCACTTTTCAAATGGCTTAAAAACACCAAAAAATAATTAACTAACTGTTCAATAAAACTATTTTACCAAATAAATCACCAGATTCCATATATCGATGCGCATCAGCAGCTTGGTCTAATGGATACACTTTGTTAATGAATGGTTTTATTTTACCGTTTTGTAACATACCCCAAACTTGCTCTTTTAACTCTACTGCAATGTTAGCTTTTTCTGCTACAGAGCGTGAACGCATAGTTGAGCCCGTATGTACTAAGCGTTTTATCATTAGAGGCATTAAATTGAGATTGATTGGATTACCTTTCATCATCCCAATTTGAATAATACGACCAAATTTCGCAGCAACAAGGTAGTTTTTAGCAATATAGTCACCGCCAATAATATCCACAACCATATCAACACCGCGTGAATCCGTATAATCCAGCGTATGCTGAACAAAATCCTCGTTTCGATAATTAATAACACAATCAGCACCGAGTGATTTTGCGATTTTCACTTTCTCGACCGACCCTACAGTCGTAATAACCGTCGCTCCAAATGATTTCGCAAGCATAATAGCGACAGAACCAATCCCTGATGTTCCACCATGAATTAAAACAGTCTCATCTTTTTTTAACTTACCAATTTGAAACACATTGGCCCACACGGTAAAAAAATTCTCAGGTATTGCAGCTCCATCAACAAATGATAAATGGCCTAATGGTAATGCAATATCTTTGTGCACTAAGCAATATTCAGCATAACCACCACCCGCAACGAGTGCACAAACTTTATCTCCAACTTGCCACTGTTCAACATCATCTGCTTTCGCCACAACTGAGCCAGCAATTTCTAAGCCTAGAATAGGTGATGCATCGGCAGGCGGTGGATAATCACCTTTACGTTGCAAAACATCTGGTCGATTAACCCCAGCAGCCTCGACTTTGACTAACAAGTATCCGGTCGATAGCACAGGTAACGGCTGTTCAATTATTTGCAGTTTATCTGCTCCCCCAGGCTCAATTATATTTATAATTTTCATGGATGTCGGAATTATCAATTGTTTATTTTCCATCTTCAGCTCCTATGAAATTATCAATTTTAAAATTGAATATTGCATAATTGTTTAAATATTAAAAATATTGTTAATATTAAATGAAAGAAATATATATTTTAAATAGATATTTAAGATATAACCTCTTTGAACTATTATCCAACTCACTTACAATCTTTTAATCTGACTTAAGTAAAGGATATTGTTACATTATATTCTGCGTTGCTATATTTAGTCCTGACAATCTTATTTTGATGTGATTTTATATTCAGGCAACTCTGTTTCATATTTTTACTTACCAGTAGCATTATCTTATGTTAAAATTGACTCATATCAATAATTCTAACTTGATTGAGCATTTAATATGATCCCAGAAAAAAGAGTTGTTCGTCGCATCCAGTCTGGCGGTTGTGCTATTCATTGTCAGGACTGCAGTATTAGCCAATTATGCATTCCATTCACGCTGAATGAACACGAACTGGATCAACTTGATAATATCATTGAACGTAAAAAACCGATTCAAAAAGGCCAAGCTTTGTTTAAAGCTGGTGATGAATTACGTTCTTTATATGCCATCCGCTCGGGAACAATCAAAAGCTATACCATCACTGAAGAAGGTGATGAGCAAATTACTGGTTTTCACCTTGCAGGTGACCTAGTCGGTTTTGATGCAATTTTAAATACACAGCATCCAAGTTTTGCACAAGCACTAGAAACATCTATGGTTTGTGAAATTCCATTCGAAACACTAGACGATTTATCCGGCAAAATGCCAAATCTTCGCCAACAAATTATGCGTTTGATGAGTGGAGAAATAAAAGGCGATCAGGAAATGATCCTTTTATTATCGAAGAAAAATGCAGAAGAGCGTTTAGCCGCATTTATCCTTAATCTATCTCACCGCTTTGCTGAACGTGGTTTCTCGCCAAGAGAATTTCGTTTAACCATGACACGTGGTGATATCGGTAACTACTTAGGGCTTACTGTCGAAACAATTAGCCGGCTATTAGGACGTTTCCAAAAAAGCGGTATGTTAAGTGTCAAAGGTAAGTATATTACTATCGAAGACATGGAAAAAATCACTGAAATTTCGGGTAAAACGTCACCAATTTCTTGTTAATCCTATCCTGAATAGCGGAGCATAACATTTGTGAGCCGCTATTATTTTTGATCAATTCTTGCCTATTTTTTCTCAATACCTTAGTTTATCTTTAGTTACGACGTGTCCAGCCGTTATGAGGATATTAATATGGCAAGCTATAAAAATCTCCTAGTTGCAATTGACCCAAATCAGGATGATCAACCAGCATTACGACGTGCTGTCTACATAGTGCAACGTAATGGTGGCCGGATAAAAGCTTTCTTACCTATCTATGATGTCTCCTACGATATGACTACGTTGTTATCACCTGAAGAGCGTGATGCAATGAGAAAAGGTGTGATTAACCAAAAAGCAGCCTGGATAAAACAACAGGCTCATTTTTATCTCGAAGCGGGTATTGAGATAGAAATAAAAGTTATTTGGCATAACAAGCCTTATGAAGCCATTATTCAGGAAGTGATAAGTGGTGAGCATGACCTACTTTTAAAGATGGCTCACCAAACTGATAACTTTGAATCCATTATTTTCACACCACTTGATTGGCATTTATTAAGAAAATGCCCTTCCCCAGTCTGGATGGTTAAAGATAAGGTTTGGCCAGATCATGGTTCTGTTGTTGTCGCTGTTAATCTGTCGAATGAAGAGTCTTACCATGATAATTTGAATATCAAATTAGTCGAAAAAACCAAAGATTTGGCAACTCGCATTGTCAAAGAACAAGACATTCACTTGGTCAGTGCCTATCCTATTGCGCCAATGAACATTGCAATCGAACTTCCGGATTTTGATCCAAACCTTTATAACAATGCATTGCGTGGGCAACACCTTATCGCCATGAAAGAATTGCGCCAAAAATTTAGTATTGATGAAAAATATACTCATGTCCGTGAAGGTTTACCTGAAAAAATCATTCCTGACATGTGTGAAGAACTACAAGCAGGTGTTGTCGTGCTTGGAATTTTAGGCCGAACGGGTATTTCAGCCGCATTTCTTGGTAATACCGCAGAGCATGTTATTGATAAATTGAAGTGTGATTTATTAGTGATTAAACCAGATGGCTTTGTTTGCCCTATCACTGTTGATGACGATTAATCGCAACAAAACCATTTAAATAACCTTATCTAGACCGATAGTTTTTAAAATTATCGGTCTTTTTATGTATGTCATTGGTGATTTTTATATTTGGTCATGATATCTATCGAATTTTATTGATAGCGACAAGATAAATTTATTTTTTTGCAAAATAGGTGAAAATCATTTTAATTAATAATATCAAGAATAAATATATTTTGATTTAAACGCAGTTATTTACAAAAAACAATAATTTTATTCTGCCCCCAACTAGCTAATAAATAATGCCAAATTCGATACCATAAAACCCGCACTCAATGTCATTATTAATATTATATTAATCCGATATTCAGATATAGAAATAACAAGAAAATACGATGTAGTAGATAGAATAAAGCCCTGAAAACAGGGCTTTAAATAATCAGAAGTAATTAATAATTACAGCGCTTTCAAAATTGCATCCACACTAGCTTTGGCATCACCAAATAACATCTGGGTATTTTCTTTGAAGAATAATGGGTTTTGAACACCTGCATATCCGGTATTCATCGAGCGTTTAAACACAATGACATTGCTCGCTTTCCAAACTTCAAGAACTGGCATACCTGCAATTGGACTACCTGGATCTTCTTGTGCTGCTGGGTTAACTGTATCGTTAGCACCAATAACCAGTACAGTATCTGTATCAGTGAAATCATCATTGATTTCATCCATTTCCAGTACGATGTCATAAGGTACTTTTGCTTCAGCTAATAGAACGTTCATATGACCCGGCAAACGACCTGCAACCGGATGAATACCAAAACGAACTTTGATACCACGTTCACGTAGCTTAGCCGTAATATCATGAACAGGATATTGTGCCTGAGCAACAGCCAAACCATAACCCGGAGTGATAATAACAGAAGTGGAATTTTTCAATAATTCAGCAACATCTTCCGCTGTTGTTTCACGATATTCACCCATTTCTTCAGCATTGCCGGTAGATGTGCCATCTGTACCAAAGCCACCTGCGATAACACTGAAGAATGAACGGTTCATCGCCTTACACATAATATAAGACAGAATAGCACCTGAAGAACCGACTAATGCACCAGTAACAATTAACAGGTCATTGCTTAACATGAAACCAGCCGCCGCAGCGGCCCAACCTGAATAAGAGTTCAGCATCGAAACAACAACAGGCATATCAGCGCCACCAATTGAAGCGACTAAATGCCAACCAAACGCTAATGCAATTATTGTCATAATCAACATGGTGAAAACTTGCAAGCCAACGCTTTCAGTTTTCACAAAAATGATTAATAAAATAAATGAAACAACTAACGCTGCTAAATTTAATTTATGACGATTTGGCAGCGCTAATGGTTTTGATGACATTTTTCCTGATAGCTTACCATAGGCAACAATCGAACCAGTAAAGGTCACTGCGCCAATGAAAATACCAAGGAAAACTTCCGTTAAATGAATATTCTCCATAACGGCATCAACATGGCCTTCACTCGCAATAAAGCTATTGAAACCAACTAATACTGCAGCTAAACCAACGAAACTATGTAAAATAGCAACCAGTTCCGGCATTTCAGTCATTTCAACTTTTTTTGCTAAACGGATACCAATCACTGCACCAATAACCATCGCGACTATCATCCAGCCAATATTCGCGCTATCTGGGCCAAGGATTGTTGCAATTAAAGCAATTGCCATCCCTGCTATACCATAGCTATTACCCCGTTGAGAGCTCTCATGGCGAGATAGTCCTGCTAGACTGAAAATAAATAGGATAGCAGCAACAATGTATGCTGCTGTCACAATTCCACTAGACAACATAAGTTACCCCTTATCCTTTACGAAACATTTTTAACATACGCTGGGTAACAGTAAACCCACCGAAAATATTGATACTTGCGATCAATATAGCAATAAAAGATAAGAAACTAACCCATCCTCCACTACCGATCTGCAATACCGCCCCAACAACAATAATGCCGGAAATAGCGTTCGTTACAGACATCAACGGTGTATGTAATGCATGTGAAACGTTCCAGACAACGTAGTAACCAACAACACAAGCAAGCGCAAATACAGTAAAGTGCGATAAAAACTCTTTTGGTGCTGAGTTTGCAAACCAACCGAATAAAATAATCGCTAAAGCCATTAACCCGTATTTGGTTACAGGCGACATCTTTTTCTTCTCAGGCGCTTTCGCTTTCTCAATCGCTTGAGGCTTCGCTTGCGGCTGAGCAGATACTTGAATGGGTGGTGCAGGCCAAGTAATTTCACCTTGTTTGATTACAGTAACACCGCGGATCACTAAATCATCAAAATCAATATCGATTTCGCCATTCTTCTCTTTACACAGCAATTTCATCAAGTTAACAAGGTTTGTGCCATATAACTGTGATGATTGCGTTGGTAAACGGCTTGGTAAATCAGTATAACCGATGATTTTCACGCCATTCTTTGTTACCACTAACTTATCAGCTTCAGTTAACTCGCAGTTTCCACCCGTTTGAGCCGCTAAATCAACAATCACACTACCCGGTTTCATCGATTCAACCATTTCTTTGGTAATCAATTTAGGTGCAGGACGTCCCGGAATTAAGGCTGTTGTCACGATGATGTCAACTTCTTGTGCTTGCGCAGAAAATAATGCCATTTCCGCCTTAATAAAAGCTTCAGACATCACTTTCGCGTAACCATCGCCACTGCCCGCTTCTTCCTTAAAATCTAATTCAAGAAATTCAGCACCCATACTCTGAACTTGTTCTTTAACTTCTGGGCGAGTATCAAACGCCCGAACAATCGCCCCTAGGCTACCTGCTGCACCAATCGCAGCTAAACCTGCGACACCCGCACCAATGATCATCACTTTTGCTGGTGGTACTTTACCCGCAGCCGTAATTTGCCCTGTGAAAAAGCGACCAAACTCATGAGCCGCTTCAACAATCGCTCGATAACCTGCAATATTTGCCATTGAGCTTAATGCATCAAGTGACTGGGCTCGGGAGATACGTGGTACCGCATCCATTGCCATCACATTGATGTTTCTTGCTTTTAATTCATCCATCAATTCAGCATTTTGAGCAGGCCAGATAAAACTTACTAGCGTTGCGCCTTCTTTGAGTAATGGGATTTCATCATCAAATGGAGCATTCACTTTAAATACAATATCCGCCGCAAATGCGGTATCACGATCAACAATTTCAGCGCCGACTTGCTCATAAGCCACATCATCAAAACTGGCTAAATGCCCTGCATCCCTTTCGATACAAACACTAAAACCTAACTTAAGTAGTTGAGTTACAGTCGAAGGTGTAGCAGCAACACGAGCTTCATTGGCAAGTTTTTCTCTTGGTATACCAATACGCATAATGTTCCCTTTTTTAAAGCTTAAAGTAATGTTGTATTTATTAAGTTTACTAAAGACTGGTCATTTTCGATGGAAAAGTCTTAGTTTTAACCAAAATAGTTGTAAAGCGTTCTAATAAGCTACTGAAAATAAGCATTTTGATCCATAATTTATATCGATTCTTAAACAGTAAATGGAATCTACAATGGAAATCTTAGTTTTAGGTCAATAAAATACTGGATAGCCTAAAAATTATGGTAAATATGACTAGTCAATGATTATTTATTTCTTATAAAAATAAAATCATGAGACAACTCGATTGGTTACGTGTAATAATCAGGTACATGTGATACAACTAAGATTCAGCACTTTTATAATAAATTGCGCAAGTCGGAAGGATTTTGTATGAAGCTGAAAACCACAGCCATCGCAGCCGCGGTGTTGTCATTAACGAGTATTACTGCGGTACAGGCAGCTGTTGAACTGACGCCAAAGCAGGCCGAAGAGTTAAAACCTTATGAACGCATAACAGTTACCGGGCGCTTTAATGCCATTTACGAAGCATCAGATGCAGTCTCCCGTAAAGCTGACAAAGAAGGCGCTTACGCTTTTTATATCCAAAGCCTTGATGATGTAGGTGATAGCGGTAATATGCGCGTTGTAGCAGACCTTTACCAAAAGGATGCTAAGCCTGCGGAAGAAAATAAACGTCGCGTATTTGGTGGCGTTGAGGAAATGACTAAAGAAGATGCAGCTCAATTTGAGCCATTTGATGCGGTTACTGTCAGTGGCTTCTACTCTTCTCAGCCTGACCTTTATGAAGCTCTAGCGAAAAAAGCAAAAGAGAAAGATGCTGCCTCATTCTATATCGTTCGTAATATTGCACTGAACGATGGCGGCAATACTCTTGCAACCGCATATGTTTATAAAAAAGATGCTCCTAAACGTAAAGTCCAACTTGAAGAAGCTGTTGTGCCAGCTGACTCGGACGCTGGTCGTGCATTGCTAGCTGAAGGTGGCGAAGCGGCTAAAAAAGTGCGTATTCCAGGTGTAGCTTCATCTGAAGAGCCTACTGTTGCTGTTGGACGTTTCTTTGAAACTTCAAGCAGTGCCCCAGGAAAAACTAGCGTCACGTTACCAAATGGTTATGTTATTGAAGAAATTAATAAAATGGCCGCAGCTCAAATGGTTCCATTTGATTCAGTGACATTTTCTGGTTATTACACCAACACACCAGAAGTTCGTTATCAAGTCGCGAAACGCGCTGAAGCAAAAGGTGCAAAATACTACCATATCACACGTGAATGGCAGTCTAATGGTGGTAGTGTTACTATCAGCGCCGACTTATTCAAATAATGACAATCTACTAGCTGGTCTGAGCCTCAAAAGACTGGCTTAATTAAATGCCCTTGTAAGTTTTATGCTGACAAGGGTTTTTTCTTTTAGATAATGCCAAACGCTATATTAATCTCTGAGCAAAATTGATTATCAATGATGGGCATTTTAATGTTGCACCACATCGAAAATTGGATTGATATAAATTCACGATTTTAACCGTGTTAACCCATGACTTTGGCCAAATTCTTAAGGCAATATATATAACGCAAAATCTCATTTGTGATTATAATTGTTCGAATCAATCAAGCTTATTCAGCTGACGACATAACTGAATAAAAATCTCAACAAAGTGCATAGTTTCCCATTGCATATCCGCCGTTTCATTCGTAGAATTCACCCTCTTTTCTGAACTAACAGATGAACACTCTATAATTTGAAAATTAACTAGTTTAATTACACATAAAAATTTTAGATTTAACGTTAATTTAACCTATGATTGCAGAATAACCAGGATATACATTGAAACACACACTCAGTCTTACTGCACTCACTGCACTCGTACTTAGCTCAATGGTAGGAGCTGGTGTCTTTAGCCTCCCACAGAATATGGCTGAAGTAGCCAGCCCTTTAGCATTGATTATTGGCTGGTCGATTACGGGTGTTGGTATTCTATTCTTGGCATTTTCGTTGCTGCTACTATCACGAATTCGCCCCGACCTTGATGGCGGTATATTCACCTATGCAAAAGAAGGTTTTGGTGAACTGGTAGGATTTTGTTCTGCATGGGGATACTGGCTATGCGCTGTTATTGCTAACGTCTCTTACTTAGTGATTGTCTTTGCTGCGATCAGCTTTTTTACTGATACTTCCGACAACGTTATTTTTGGTGATGGCAATACTTGGCAAGCTTTGATTGGTGAATCCATTTTACTATGGTTTGTTCATTATTTAGTTTTACGCGGTGTACAAACAGCGGCGGGTATCAACAAACTCGCAACGATGGCTAAATTAATTCCTCTCGGGTTATTTATCGTTCTGGCCTTTTTAGCTTTCAAACTTGATATTTTTGATGCTGATTTTAGCGGTATTTCCCTTGAAGTACCGGTCTGGGAGCAAGTAAAAAATACCATGTTAATTACCTTATGGGTATTTATTGGCATCGAAGGTGCAGTTGTCGTTTCTGCTCGAGCTAGAAATCGCCGTGATGTTGGGCTTGCAACTATTTTCGCTGTCAGCTCAGCATTGATAATTTATATACTAGTTACGCTACTTTCATTAGGTATTATGCCTAGAGCTGAGTTGGCTGAAATCAAAAACCCATCAATGGCCACTTTGATGGTCAGCTTGATTGGTTCAAGTGGTGAAATAATCATTGCTGCTGGTCTGATTATTTCGGTATGTGGTGCCTATCTCAGTTGGACGATTATGGCTGCGGAAGTTCCCTATATCGCAGCGCAGCATCAGTCGTTTCCAAAAATATTTAATAAGCTAAATAAGAATGATGCCCCCTCTTCATCTTTATGGTTGACTAACGCAGCTGTACAGCTCTCATTAGTACTAATCTGGTTAAGTGGCAGTAACTACAACACCTTGCTAACCATTGCTTCCGAGATGATACTTGTCCCTTACTTTTTAGTGGGCGCTTTTTTAATGAAGGTTGCGTTCGAACGGCATAATAAACCATTACTTATGGTCGGTTTAGTTGCAAGTATTTACGGGTTATGGTTGCTTTATGCGTCAGGCATTCTTAATCTGCTGTTATCTGTTGTACTATATGCTCCAGGTATTTTAGTATTCTTATACGCTCGTTCACAACAATCAAAACAAGTACCGTTAAAATTGTTCGAAAAAATTACTGCTTTTATTATTTTTGTTGGTGCTATCCCTGCAACCTATTATCTTATCTAGTGCGTTTTTCTTGGAGGGCGTTTAATATGTCCTGTCCTCCAAGGCATTCAACATATACATTGGTTATGAACTAAGGGCTACCCGAATCAATTCATTGTTTCAGTGATTGAAGCCGCTAATGCACAAATGAACTAGCAATATGACCAATTAAAAGTAATTATTTAACCTTAAATAAACTTAAGACATCAGCGAAAATATTATTAACATGAATTTAGTTAGTCGCCTGTAAACCCTCTCCCAATAAGATGAAGATATAATTCTATTTCCGTTATGGGCGTGAACGAGGCGATCGTAATAAGATGGTGAAAATGCGATTTTGTTGATAATTATGTTGTAGTGACATGTCACGTTTTTTGGTGGAAAATATTTTTCATAGCGTGAGAATTCAAGAATAATTCTATTTTTTCAGTTGATTACATCTTTATCATGATACTCTTTTCAGTCACCATTATTTAAAATAATTATAGCATCATTCAAATCCCCATTATAAAAAAGTAAATAAACCCACTAGCTATCAAAAACTTTACTTTTCGCTCCCCCTTGTTATCTCGCATCCAAATTATTACGTTACCTCGCCATAAAAGCCAGCTCATTCATGGACGAACAGAAATTTCTTATTATTTATTATGCTTTACTTTTTATAGTTAATTAGGTTAATTATTAAATAAGTACTCAATTGTTCCCTTCATCAACTAGCGAGCTTGTTTTGAATTTGGCTATTGTATTTGACTCAGATGTTACATGAGTTTATATTTTTATAACATAGATAGTATGTTGTAACTAAAACAAAGTGCGTGAATATATTAGAATCCATCGATAGAATTCATAAGTATGATTTGTCATAGACAATTAATTTATCTGACCGATTGAAACATATTTATCGAATAAAACAGTTCACATTATATTTAAACTGTATTCATTAATAAAAAACACCCCTAAGTTGAAAACAGCATTTGGGGTGTTTTTTGATTGTGATCTTTATATTTTGCTCATAAACATTAGAGTTTCTGAGCAAGGCTATCCATCGATTGAATGATCCGTTTATCTGAGATTGGATAAGGCGTTCCAAGCTGCTGTGCAAATAAGCTGATGCGCAACTCCTCAATCATCCAACGAATGTCTTGTACTTCTGGTAATAATTGTTGAGCAGGAGTCAGCTTTGCTTTCCATTGTTGCCACATATTAGTGACATGTTCTACTTTATTCATTTGAGCTCGGTCTTTATTCGGATCAATAGCCAGTTTTTCAAATCGGCGTTCAATACCATTCAAATAGCGCAGCACATCAGGAAGACGTTTCCAGCTATGGGCCGTCACAAAGCCTTTGAATACTAAACCAGACAACTGTCCTTTAATGTCGGAAAGCGCCATTGCCATTGAAAAATCAACCCGCCCTTTCAAATGTTTATTGATTGCAAATACAGCTGTCAGTATCTGTTCAACTTGTTTAGCAATTTGTACAACAGCATCATTGAGCTCAGCGCGTACGAAATCTTGTAACTTGCTAAAGCCTTCTTCATTCCAAACAGGCCCACCATATTTGGCAATAAGTTGATCTATACCGCAGGCAATACAATCATCAATTAACTCTAAAACCTTGCCATATGGATTGAAATACAACCCAAGCTTAGATTTATTGGGTAATTTCTCATGTAAATACTTAATCGGAGATGGAATATTTAATAATAATAGCCGACGTACTCCCCCCCACATGGCTTGCTGTTGTTCAAACTCGGTTTCAAAAACGCGTATCCCTACACTATTTTTTTCATCAACTAAGGCGGGGTAAGCTTTTACTGAATAACCGCCACGTTTTTGCTCATAGCGCTGAGGTAACTCACCGAAGCTCCAGATATGCAGACCATTTTGCTCGATACCATCGTCGACGACTTCAGAAAGTGTCTCTTGAACTTTCTCCTTTAAGCTATTTTTTAATGCATCAAGGTCTTGACCTTCAGCAATTGTTTTATTCTTCTCATTAACAACACGGTAATTCATTCTTAAGTGGACTGGAAGCTGGTCTAGTTGCCAAGACTCGCGATCCACGGTGACACCGGTCATTCGACGCAATTCACGCTCAAGTTTATCCAGAATACTGCCATCAGGCGTGGCCACCCGCTCAAGGAATGCTGAAGCATAATTAGGTGCTGGCACAAAGTTACGGCGAATAGGCTTAGGCAGTGATTTAATCAACGCGATCACAAGCTCTTGACGTAAACCCGGTACTTGCCAATCAAAGCCAGTATTTTGAACCTGATTGAGTATCGCAAGTGGAATATGAACTGTGACGCCATCTGCATCTGTCCCGGGTTCAAACTGATAGCTTAAACGGAACTTAAGCTCACCTTGATACCAATGGTTAGGGTAATCAAGTAATGAAACATTCGCCGCATCTTCCTTAATCAGCATATTTTTTTCAAAATTAAGCAAATCAGGCTGTTGTTTCGAGGCGTTTTTCCACCAACTATCAAAATGACGTGAGGAGATCACGTCATTTGGGATCCGTTGATCATAAAACACAAACAGCGTTTCATCGTCGACGAGAATATCTCTACGTCGGGATTTATGCTCTAAGTCTTCTATTTCGGCTAATAATTTACGGTTTTCCCTAAAGAAAGCATGCCTAGTAACCCAATCACCTTCAACCAAAGCATGGCGAATAAATAATTCACGACATAATAGGGGATCTATTTCGCCATAATTAATTTGACGTGCCGCAACAATCGGTAACCCATATAAGGTCACCTTTTCAGATGCCATGACAGCACCTTGCGACTTTGACCAATGTGGCTCGCTATAATGATGTTTAATAAGGTGTTGTGCTAACGGCTCAATCCATTCTGGCTCAATAGATGCTGCAACCCTTCCCCATAATTTCGATGTTTCAACAAGTTCAGCTACCATTGCCCATTTAGGTGGTTTTTTAAATAACCCAGAACCAGGGAAGATGGTAAATCTCGCATTTCTTGCCCCTGTGAACTCAGGCTTTTCGACATCTTTTTGCCCGATATGAGACAACAAACCTGCAAGCAATGAAACATGAATACCACGGAAATCTGCTTCTACACTATTAACAGGGAAGCCTTGCTCTTTAACAACTTGTCGTAATTGAGTGTAGAGATCTTGCCATTCTCGAATACGTAAATAATTCAAAAAATCTTGCCGACACATTTTCCTAAATTGAGCATTCGATAAAATGTCTTGCTGTTCTTTTAAGTAATTCCATAAATTAAGAAACGACAAAAAGTCTGATTGCTTATCGTGGAACCGACGATGCTTCTCATCTGAGGCTTGCTGTTTATCTAACGGGCGTTCTCTTGGATCTTGAATGGATAGAGCTGCAACAATAACCATTGCTTCACGAACAGCGCCCTGTTTTCTCGCCTCTATCACCATACGGGCAAGACGTGGATCGACAGGTAATTGTGCTAATTGACGCCCAACATCAGTCAGAATATACCCACGCTCTGTTTCTTTATGGGATTTGATCGCACCTAACTCTTCGAGCAACTTCACCCCATCTTGGATATTCCGTTTATCTGGCGCTTCAACAAATGGGAATGCACCAATATCTCCCAAACCAATTGAAGTCATTTGCAAGATAACAGAAGCAAGGTTGGTTCTTAAGATTTCAGGATCGGTAAATTCTGGACGTCCTAAAAAATCCTCCTCAGAATATAAACGGATGCAGATACCATCAGATACACGACCACAACGGCCTTTACGCTGATTTGCTGATGCTTGAGAAATAGCTTCGACCGGAAGACGCTGAACTTTGGTTCTAAAGCTATAACGACTTATCCTGGCGTATCCAGTATCAATAACATATTTAATACCCGGTACAGTCAACGAGGTTTCAGCAACGTTAGTCGCTAAAATAATACGTCGGCCACCATGAGGATGGAAAATTCGGTTTTGTTCGCTATTCGACAATCTTGCAAATAAAGGCAAGATCTCTGTGTGCCGTAATTGCAATTTAGACAAGGCGTCTGCTGTATCTCGAATTTCACGTTCACCACTCATGAAAATAAGAATATCACCTTGGCTTTCATGCCCCAGTTCATTAACCGCATCGATGATACCGTCTATTTGGTCCCTATCACTGTCATTATCAACGCCTATGATTGGGCGATATCGAACTTCAACTGGATAAGTACGACCTGATACTTCAACAATAGGTGCATGATTAAAATGGCGTGAAAAACGCTCAGGGTCGATGGTTGCCGAGGTAATAATAACTTTGAGATCGGGCCGCTTTATCAGTAATTGACGCAGATAACCCAATATAAAATCAATATTTAAACTACGTTCATGGGCTTCATCAATAATGATCGTATCGTACTGTAGTAGTAGTTTGTCATTTTGTAATTCTGCGAGCAAAATACCATCAGTCATTAGTTTGACTTGTGTATTATCACCAACTTGGTCGCTAAAGCGCACTTTATAACCAACCGTCGTGCCTAATTCACTTTCAAGCTCTTGCGCTAAACGTGTAGCAACAGCACGCGCTGCCAATCTTCTTGGCTGCGTATGACCAATAAGACCCTTTACACCTCGACCAAGCTCTAGGCATATTTTAGGGATTTGTGTCGTTTTCCCTGATCCCGTTTCTCCCGCAATAATAACGACTTGATGTTGTTTTATCGCATCATAGATTACCTGTCTTTTCTGGCTAACAGGGAGGTTTTCAGGATAAATGATTTTAGGTGGGTTAAGCAGTTTACTGGCAACTTTTTGCTTTGCAGTCTCAATATCTACTTTTATCGTATTCAGCACAGCAACTCGAGATTTTTCATCACGAATTTTAGCTGCTCCTTGGAGACGTTTTTTCAGCAACCACTGGTCACGTAATGAAGTTTGTCCAATATCCGCTTCTAAGGCCGTCAGCATGGATTTCACTCTTTAAATCCTTATTATTTATACTATTTCATGCAATTTAATGGATCTAACCACGCTAAAATTGCAACGAGAATTAGGGCTAGTTTTTGTCTATTTTTAGAACAAAAAAGACTATCATCAGTTTCTTTGACTTAAGTTGTCTAATTTTCTTTATATCAATGATAATCAGTGGCTATATAATAATTAGCAATATGTTTTCAATCAGTTCTAAGGTTAAATAATGAGTAAAGTATTATTGTTGAAATCAAGTATTCTGGCAGACTATTCTCACAGCAATAAAATGGCAGACTACTTTATTGAACAGTGACAGGAAAAAAACCAGCGGACAGCATAACTGTACACGATTTAGTCAACAACCTAATTCCAGCAATTGATGCCAAAATTCTAGCAGCTTTCGCGCCTGGGAGCAGCAAAACTCAGCAACAAGAAGCATATTTAGCACTATCAAATCAGCTTATCAACGAATTAAAACAACATGATGTTATTGTGATCACCAGCCCTATGTGCGATTTTTCGCTCCCCTCCCAGTTAAAAAATGACTTCGATTTTATCGCCAGATCAGGGGAAACATTTAAATATACTGAACAAGGTCCTGTTGGATTGATCGAAAACAAGCGTGCATTCGTGTTAACCAGCCGAGGTGGTATCCATAAAGATACCCCTATCGATACTATGGTACCGTATTCGACACTTTTTCTTAATTTTGTTGGTATCAACATATCGAGTTTATTTTTGCTGAAGGCACCGCATTAGGTGCAGAATTTGCAGAAAAAGCACAACTGCTTGCTCGTCAATCAATTGATACAGCAATCGCTTAAATCACAAAATCTTGCTTTGAATAGATACTCAATAGTACGCACGACTCTAATTGTGCGTACATTACTTTTTCTTTAACCATTGACCATTAATACCACGTACATATTCGCCAGTCCTTGCTCGTTCAATCAGTTTTTGCCCTGCTATTCTTCCTACCTCACGAGTTTGTAGATTATTTTTTTTAGCAATTTCACCGTATTTTGCTTCTCGTTCGTGATTAATATCATTCACTAATTCGGTGGCAACCGCATTGTTGGTATTTACGATAGCCAAATACCCCGATAATGTTTCACCTACCAGTCCTTGGGTTTTCGCTTCATCCACTGTTAACGCGAATGCAGAAGAAATAGACAAACTCAATACTATGATAGCTTGATGAACGTATTTCATTTAGCGTCTACCTTACCAAAAAGGTCACTATTTTCTTTCAACAAATCTTCGACCTGCCTGTCAGCTTTAATTTGTATTTCATGCTCAATTTTCACATTCATATTGATGTTAATTGGCTTATCCGGTGTTGCTACTTCAACTCTTAAACATCCCGTCAACATTATAGCCATTAATGTGAATGTGCTCGTGGTTAGTATTTTCACTCTTATTCCTTTATAGATTTTTTTCCAGCCACTCTTCCAAATTGCTGCCAAAACGTAAACTGCGCCATAATTGGAATATATTCTCTTCGTGCGTATAGTTCAGATGTACTTCTCGTTTTTTAGTTTCTTGAGAATTAAAACCTTCAAGAAGGGTCTTCATCGTTAATAACCCTAAATTAGTTATATTGACATCTGTACGGCTTCGAGATATTTCCAAATACTGTAACCAACCTATCGCAGATCCGGCTGAAATATTATCTGCTTTAATAGATTCAACAAATTGAGGATCAAGGCGTAAAGCCAGCGGCCCACTATTTTCCATCCAACCATCTTTCACAATCGATTCGGGATTATCAAGATAAAAAGGAAGCTCACCATCCACTTTGCCTGAAACAGCAAATTGACTCACCTTCAGTATGGTAAATAACTGACTCAAATCAATTTGGTGAAGTCTGATTGTCGCCGCCTGTTGTTGTGGCCAACGTAGTAAATCTAATTTCACTTCACCACCCAACAAATTAAAACCAACCTCACTAAGATTTAACGGCATCGATTCTGTTGGTGGGTAAGTACCTGACAAATCTGCTCGAATATCGGTTAATTCAAATAAGTTTGTCAACTGCTTGATGCGTAATTTAACTGGCGATTTGCCTCCTAAGGTCCACATGCTATTTTGCAGTTTCCACGGTAAAACAAAGTTGAGCCCTCTCACTTCACCATCTTCTAGCCATAAACGGGTATTTTCAACTCGCCAATGCCCTCCAGCAATAAACCCTGTTTTTGGAGCAATAGAAAATGCAGCTTGAGAAAAGAGTTTCCCTTCTCGTAGTGTAATCCCCAAATCAATAGGAATTAATGTCTGAAATGCATTAACTGATTGTTCCGGCCAACGCGCATTTCCTCTCAACCGTTCACCATCCCAGCGGCTGAAAATAACGATCGGCCCAACATCTTTGGTGCTGAGATCTGCTTTTAGTTGAAAATCGGTTGGCGATTTGCCTGTAACATCTGCATTTACTGTTATTTTAGGTAAATAGCTAGCTGCCCCAAATTGCATACGATTACTGGTAAGCTGCAATGCGCCTTCAAAATTTTCTTTACTGGTATTTCGCTGCCACATTAATGGTTTAGTCAACACTAGCCGTGTCGTGGTCATTGATAGCAAACCATATTTTATTTGATCAAACCCAGTATTTAGCGTGTTTAGCGTAATCAATGTATCCTGCCAGCTACCTCGTCCTTGAATATCCCAACGCGCCGCAAGTGATGGAAGTTGAGCATTACCCCAATAATTCCAAAACCATTTGCCTTTATCTTTAGAAAATTTGTTTGCTTGACCATCTAAATGAACGGCAAAGTTGCCCCAGTAGCGTTCCTTCACTTTTAAGATAGCTTGTAATCTTCCTGATATCCCTTCAGCACTCAATGATGTCCCAGCAAGAGGTAAACGCGCTTCTTCTAATAATAGCGTTGGAGAAACTCGACCATAAGCTCTCAAAAGTGATCCTGGTTGGAAAGTAACTGTCGGGGAAACTAATTGACTTGAGATTTGCGCCGGTAAATTGATATCCAGCACCATGTCATCATATTTAAGCAGCCCATTTAACCTAAAGCTAATATCGGCAAACAACAAATTAATTTTACTTGGTAGCAGCGTTAGCACGAGATTGGCTTTCCCTTTTCGAGCTTCGGTCACCATATTCATGCGTCCACTAATTATCATGTCAGCAAGACCAGTATTCCAATTGTCGACTTGCAGCGAAACACCGCCTTGTAAAGGAAGACCTTTTTCCTCCCAGTACCAGCGCCCATCGATAATATTGATTTTTTGCGGTGCAATTTGCCAAGGGAGATGCACAATTTCCATTCCTGTGTGCGTATCAAAAACAGTAAATGTCCCTTTATCATGCTGCCATTCAAATTTTGCATTAAGTAACTTTTTCGACTGGGTCAATGCAAACGCAGTCGTTATCACACCATTTTCAGGCAAGGTATCGGTCGTTAATGGTAAAGCCAGCTCGCCATTCAAATTTATTCGTTGTTCTTGCTGCGGTAATTGAGCCGAAAGGCTTTCGATGATGAGTTGATTATTCGCGGTAATATGGGCGGAAAGAGATAATTTATCGCCTCGATAATCTAAGGCAAGGGGCGTTTTATTATTACGATGAAGCCAGAGACTACCTTGGTAATCTGACCAAGGTGATACCGTTATATCATCAATAACAAGTGAAAATGTCGGCAAATTACTGATTATATCTGAAACTGAAAGTGGCGAACTATCGTTTTGCCCCTGAGCAGGTAATTCATTTAAACAGCGATTATCTTCAGTAAATTGATGAATACTCAAATGTAGTGGAAAAAAAGAAAATCGGCTATTTTTAGCATCAAACCATAAACAATCACTCGCTTTCAACTGTATGGTATCAATGGTTAATTGGTTATGGCTAAATACTGGCTGACTAAATGATAATGACACATTCTCAGGTAAATATGCTTTTGCAACAATAGGGATCCAACGGGTGAGCGTCACCCATAAAACACATAAGAGCACAAAACATCCCCCAATGCCTAAGAGTAATATTTTAAGTGCCCTTTTCATTAAACCGCTTCCTTATTTGATCTATACTCAAAATAATTTAAGTTGAATATTAGCGCAAAAGACATGAATTAGAGAAAAAACAGCTGCATTCTATCTATATTGCACGCCATATCACTTTAAGTCTGACGAGTATATACTAATTACTATTGTTGGTAGTTATTAATCAAAGCAATCTATCACTTGCCATTAACTGGCTATAATAAAGAACATCGCATCAACAAAGGTAATTTTCGTCATTTATTTAGTGATTTACAGTAATAATTATCTTATTCTGACCTGAGTTCTTGGTAGCAACTTATTTGAACTACCAACTTATTTCAGGTTCCTAATTTCTAAATAGTACACGGAGTTTCTTAGATGAAAATCGTTTCTTATAGTACTAAGCAGTATGATCGCAAACATATGGATCAAGTCAATCGAGGATCCGCATTTGATTTTGACATCGAATACTTTGATTTTCCATTAACGGTACAAACAGCAAAAAATGCTGTTGGGGCTGATGCTGTTTGCATTTTTGTTAATGATGATGCAAGCCGTGAAGTCTTAGAAGAACTTGCAGCACTCAATATCGGTATTCTTGCATTACGTTGTGCAGGGTTTAATAATGTCGATTTGGTTGCCGCCGAAGAACTTGGTATTCAAATCGTTCGCGTTCCCGCTTATTCTCCAGAAGCTGTCGCCGAGCACGCTGTGGGTATGATGCTATGCCTTAATCGCAGGATCCATCGCGCATATCAACGCACTCGTGATGCGAATTTCTCACTAGAAGGCTTAACTGGCTTTAATATGCATAACCGTACTGCCGGTATCATTGGTACTGGCAAGATTGGCCAAGCAACTCTTCGTATTCTCAAAGGCTTTGGTATGCGTTTATTAGCTCATGACCCATACCCAAACCAAGCTGTTCTTGATTTAGGCGCTGAATATGTCGATTTAGATACTCTATATGAGAATGCCGATATTATTTCATTACACTGCCCACTCACTTCAGAGAATCACCATTTATTAAATGAAGTTGCCTTTAATAAAATGAAAAATGGTGTGATGATCATCAATACCAGTCGTGGCGCCCTTATCGATTCAGTTGCCGCAATTAATGCACTTAAAGCACAGAAGATTGGCTCATTAGGTATGGATGTTTATGAAAATGAACGTGAGCTTTTCTTTGAAGATAAATCTAACGATGTCATTCAAGATGATATTTTCCGCCGACTTTCATCATGTCATAATGTGCTGTTTACTGGGCACCAAGCCTTTTTAACCGATGAAGCACTGACCAGTATCAGTGAAACGACTTTAGGAAATATCCGTCAACTCATCGATGGTGATGCTTGCCCTAATATAGTAAAAGCTTAATAGAGACAAGTTATGATGAAACGGGTAATTCCTTTAACACTGTTAGGGTTATTGTTAGCAGCTTGCCAAACACAGAATGTTAATGCGGACAACAATGATAATGTGACTGAACAACAATTAATGCATCACAACTTTGTTTTAACCGAAATTGACGGGGAGCATATTATTGGTAAAGCAAGCACCCCAACAATATCATTTGGCGAAAAAATGTTTGTCTCCGCGACAATGTGTAATGATTTTAACGGTATGGGACGAATCAATAACGCAGCTTTGACGGTTAAGCATTTGTCAAAAACAGAACTAGAATGTGTTGATGAAGATTTATCAAAATGGGATGGACTGATAAAACGCATGCTAACTGATGGCGCAGTTATTTCATATAATGACCAAAAGTTAACCTTATCACAAGGTCGTTCTAAGCTTGTTTATACCTTAAAAGATTATGTAAATTAGCAAAATTGATTTATCAATAATCATTGACGCTACCATAATAACGCTCAAAATAAACCCCATTATTATCTATTAATAATGGGGTTTTGTTGTGTGCGCTAAATGATTTTGAATGAAGCTTTGATCACAAGACGTATCAGCGTATGACCCAACGAGGTAGTTTCAATGAGTCGCTATAAAAGCACCGTTAATAAACCTACACCCTTTTGTTTTATCGTGCTTGGTCGAATAATAAATTAACACCTGTTGTTTTAGAAATGTTTTCCATATATTTAAGTATTGTCGTACTGAAAGGTAAATCATTAACAATTGATAAGCTACGTAATACTGGAAAGATAATAAAATCATCAATATTAATAGTGTCTTCACGCTGATCTAACCATATATCTAAAGTATCCATATGTGGTTCAAGCTCAACAATTAAAGTATGTGTTTCTTTCAATAAAATACTCAGATCACCAAACACTCGCTCTTCACGCGCAACATAAGCAGCTCTCGCTTCAGGTGTGTTTATTTCTGGGAAGTTTGCTTGAGTAAAACGTGGTACAACAAGCTGATAGATAGTATCTGAAACAGCGTTATACCATTTTTCAATTTCAGGTGAAACTGGATTTTCTGCAATTTTTGGTTCAGCTAAGCCGTCAACATAGTGCACAATATCTAAACTTTCTGGTAAGTAACTCCCATCCTCTTTTTGTAAGATAGGCAGCATTTTACGACCAATCATCTTAGTGGGCGTTTCATTGTCATTATCCATCAAAAATATCGACTCGACATCCAGATTTTTAAAACCAAAAATCATTCTAGCACGAACACAAAATGGACAATGATCATAAAGATAGAGTTTCATTATGGAAGCCTCTTTAGTGAAGTAAGTACAATTAAACATAGCCCTTATTATATGGACTGTAAATCTTTCATTAGATCAGTGCTGAAAAATAAACGTTAAGGTCATAATATCTTAGGATTGTTGAACTTTACTGCTTATTTTACTGCACCGATTGATTGAGATGACAACAATATAATAATGTGCTCTTTTATGTAGCTAATTTAGTCATAAACCCAAATCCACTTACTTACCGATATATAAATATAGACCTAGCTTGTTGTTGATGATTGTTTAATTGCAATGCATTTAATTTCAACGAGTAACCCTGAGTGAGCTAGTTCAGAAACTCCGATACATGTCCAAGCACAATGACCTCGAGGAAAAGTTGTATCTTTAACATCACGAAATATATCCATATGCTTTTTCATATCAACATGATAAGTTGTCATTTCAACTACATCTTGAAAAGAGCATCCTGCCGCTTCGAGAACAATACGTAAATTCTCCCAACACGCAATAAACTGAGCTTTAGGATCTAAAATCACATTCAAATCTTCTGTACGCCCAACTTGCCCTGCACAGTAAACCGTATTACCAACCATAACAGCTGGTGCGTAACCCGCTCGTTTAGCTAAATTTTGCATGGACGATGGGATAATAATTTTCCTATCAGACAAATTTAATATCCTTTTTAATAATTCTTATATTACAGATAGTTAAGTTTAATATTATCCATTTCAGAGAGTGCACTACTGATTGCAATGCTAATGGTAATCATTTTTGTCACCCTCATAAACTATTTAGATTCTTTTGAAGACCCACTTTCATTACTTGGTGCTGCAAACGCTAGCTCTTTAAGCCACTCTGAAAGGATTGGTTTTGTTTTTTTTGCATCTAACTCAGCTCTTTCTTGCTTGGTTAAACGTATAACGATAACTTCAGTCTTCATTTTATATTACCTATCTTTTTTGAAGTGTAAACCATGCCATATTCATTAAAAGGACAGGTCTTAATTACTTATTTTTACAAAATGATACATAAAGAAACAAATAGTCATCTAAGAAAGAAATTAATAGGTAACATAAAAATCTGGCAATTTACCCAAAATAATTCGCGTTGCATATCAGTATCGAATGGATACTATTAACTTATCTGAGAATTGAAAGCATGGATTATATGAGGAGCTAATATATACCTTGCATACCTTACGATTTAACGTATGGCGCCATATTGGGGTTACTTATGGTAAACATAAAAATGTAATACGATGATTAATGAAAATCATAAAGAATTTACGCAAATATAATAATGAAAAAATAAACCTAAATTGGCATATTGACAAAAACATTAAATTTGAGGCTGGATGAATTAATAGAATTTAAGGTACTATTATAGTTAACACAAGCAATCGGGTTAATTATGAAAATATCAATGCCAAAAACACGACATAAAGAATATTCGCTATTACTCCCTGTAATTATTATAATTTATCTTTATTTGAATAGCACACCAGAGTCATTAACACTATCAATTGCTATTAATTTAATATCATTAGTTGCCATCCTTTCCAGTGCATTTAGCGTAGTAAGACATGCAGATGTTCTTGCTCATCGATTGGGCGAACCTTACGGATCATTAATTCTCAGCCTATCTGTCGTTATTCTTGAAGTGGGTTTAATTTCCGCATTAATGGCAACAGGCAGTTCCGAGCCTGAGTTAATGAGAGATACGCTATATTCCATCATGATGATTGTAATGACCGGGTTAGTCGGTTTTTCTCTTCTATTAGGTGGATATAAATTTGCGACACAGTATGTCAATTTGGCTGGAATTAAGCAGTACTTAATTGCGATTATTCCTTTAGCAATACTGATACTTGTATTCCCAAGCTCCTTACTTGACAACGGCGTTGATAAATCTTTATCTATCATTTTAGCTTGTATATCTGCTTTAATGTACTTTGTGTTTTTAATAATACAAACAAGGACACATAAACAATTATTTGTCTATGAATATGAAGATGACAGTGATGACGGTGACCCTCATCATGGAAAGCCATCTAGTCATAGCAATTGGCGTCACGCATTCTGGTTAATAATACACTTAGTTGCAGTTATTGCTGTCACAAAACTCAATGCAGATAACCTCGATTTCTTATTAACAACTGTTGAAGCACCAAAACAATTCACAGGTTTTCTGATTGCCTTATTAATTCTATCACCAGAAGGACTCGGCGCGATCAAAGCTGTTTTACTAAACCAAGTACAGCGCGCTATGAATATCTTTTTCGGTTCTATACTAGCGACTATCTCATTAACTGTTCCCGCTGTTGTTTTAATTTCAGTACTAACAGATCAGGAAATAGTTTTTGGTCTTGAATTACCACAAATAGTGATTCTAAGTACCACCCTCATTTTATGCCATATTTCATTCTCTTCTGGCAGAACAAATAGCCTGAATGGTGCTTCCCTACTCGCATTATTCGTTGGTTATATATTAACCATTATGTATTAAAACATTTAATTGAAGCCGTTCATCATTGAACGGCTTCTAATTCCACGTCGCCTTCTGTATCTACTTTACTTTTGAAGCCCTATTTATACCAATTTCGCCTCTTTTATTTTTCTGTCCTAACGATCAATAATCCTTCTGGTGTTTGGGCAATTTAGCTAGAATTATTTTTTCCTACATTCTGTCCATTGTTCCGTCAGTTGTTTATTGCTATCAGATATAGCAAAATCATTTTTGGTATCTGCCATCACAAAAGCGATTTCACCTTCAAACTCAATATATAAATTTAGTTTAATCATAAAAATTCAGCAATGTCAGTTAGATAAGGTTATTATCAAAAGTAGTATACCCCTACCGAATGGCAGGGATAATTCAGTCTTGTAATTAGTTTAAATTATTTTTTGAGATTGTGACTATACCTACTGGGGTTGCACTTGATGGAAACGTTGTGAGCCATATATTAGCCTCGCCAACATTTGTTTGCCCCATTTCACTAGTTCCATCGCAAGATGCTTCTTCTTCACATCTCTGTTCTATTTTTGCGATTGATTCCTTGTTAAATCCATTTTCGGACAAAAACTTGAGTTCATCATGTAAATTATCCTTAAAATTATCAAAACTTGGAGAGTAACCATCTGTACCCACTATCGATATCTTGATTTGCGCTAACCCATTACGGTCAAACTGTAATTCATTTGACCAAGACCACGGATTAAATGGCTCTTGGTTAGTAAACTTACACGTCATCACATCCGCTTCTTTCTGGCAATCATCTTGTTTAATAAAACTGATGCTATCCACTGGTTGACCCCACTTTAAACCGAATGGAGCATCGGATTTGTTATCACATCCAGTAACTACAAATGCAAATACAATTGCTATTAATGTTCTTTTCATCACCAATACCTTTTATTGACATCATCTCCTACTCTAAATTGTGGAGACTTAAGACGCTAGGCGACAATGCCTCGTTTTGATTTTGTTAACCTTTTTTCTTTATCTAATCACAAGAATAGTTAATAGCATAATAACCGCAGTTAAACGAACCATATGCTCTATATTTACAATGCCATTTTTGAACTATCAATGACCACGTAAAAAGCGAGCAATTAAAAATAACCAATTGAATAACAATATCAACATTAAGTTAATTCAGGATCGAGTAGGAGACGGGATCACTCCCGTCGTCCTCTCACACCACCGTACGTACGGTTCCGTATACGGCGGTTCATGTTAACTCTGGAACTGCCGTTGCTGTTCCAACAATGATAGTAAGCCAGCCCTACGTAACATCGCGACTTTTATCGCTTGGTTCATATGGCTGGCTCCCGAGTTCCACCACGCTCCTCGTTGGTTGCATGCTGAACTCCCTGCGCGCTCCTCGCTTAGATCCGCTAACATTAACTTCTTTGCGCGCGTATAGAGGACTTTTACCTCCAAGTCATCTGTTAACCTCCACAGTCAACAGACAGCACCAATCAAGGCGCACCATAAAAAAGCCCTCACTATTTGAGGGCTACAGATTGCTGACGAACCCCATGTTTTTAGCATGGGGTTTATTGTTTGAGCGACCGAAGGTCGCGAGCGCGATATTTTTCTAAATATCCCATCATCAATAACTTTCTCAAGCTATATTCCGTTCTATATGCCTTTAATTGCCTTTGCATTAACCTAAAAAAGTAAAAAAGTAGCGCCATCTTCTTGATATTTTGCGCCGTTGCCGCTAATAAGCATTGCATCTGAACTTTACTTAGCCCACGGAACCGCGCATAGCGGTGACCATGATGTTGTTTAGCATCGGCAAAGCTTCTTTCTACTGTCTCTTTTCGCCTTGCATACACTTTTTTACCCCATTTCGTCAGCCTTAACGCATTTGACCATTCTTTGGCCTCTTCCCATACATGCCGGGTGATGGTTTTTTCGTTGAGTACAGGATGAACGATGTTCACAGAGCTGGCATTGCTGGCGGTTTGATTTGTAATGCTTATAACCATTGCGATCGGTTGTACTGTAAGTAAGTAGTTCTCCCGCTGGGCACACATAGACATCGCGCTGTGCATCATACTGGAAGTGTTTCTTTTGATAATCATTTTTCCCTTTATTTGGTCGTCGATAACCAGGAACAAGCGCGATACTCATTTCTTTTGCAAGGTGACAAACAGGGGCGGTAAAGTAGCCTGCATCCACACCTGCGGCCACTGTATTGAGGTTGAAGCGAGTAATTTGTCGTTGTAATCGACCAATGTAAGGTTGACTATCATGGACATTGCCGGCCGTGACATGCGTATCCATGATGATGCCATGTTTGCCATCAACTGTACGATGGTCAAGATAAAAGAAGCCTTTCGGTTTATTGTCCCGATGCATAAAACCACTTTCAGGGTCAGTTGTACTTACTTTAGTGTTTTTGACGGCGCTGTTTTCGTTGGGTTTTTTTACGTCGGGTAAGGGCTTTTTTGCATGGTTTTTCCGGTCTTTTTCAACGGCAGCATTGAGTTGTTCGATATATTCACTTGGTGCAATGGGACGCTCTTCGTTAATGGCTTTACGCGGGTTAGCATCTGCTTTTAAGTGAGTACTGTCGGTGTAAAGAACGCGCCCATTCGCCATGCCACCACTGATGGCCTGCTCTACGACATGGTCAAATATCTGTTGGAAAATATCACTGTCATTGAAGCGACGGATACGATTTTGGCTAAGGGTAGATGCATCTGGCACTTTTTCCGTTAATCCCATGCGTAAAACCAGCGATAAGCCATATTGACTTGGATTTCTTTAACCAGTTTGCGCTCTGATGGGATACCAAACAGATAGCCTAATAACATCATTTTAATCAATCGAACAGGGTCAACCGCAGGTCGCCCGTTATTGGGACAATAAAGGTGAGCAACGGCATCGCGAATAAATTCGAAATCCATAATGGCATCGACTTTACGAACAAGATGGTCTTCAGGAACGAGTTCATCAAGTGTGACGGTTTCGAATTGATATTGTTGGGGAGAAGGTTCTTTTAATATATCGGTTAGCTCATTATTTGTACTAACCTTATTAGATCAAAGTCCTAACTAAAAAGCTAGGACTTTGTCAGCAGTCTGAAGCCCTCACTATTTGAGGGCTATTAATTATATCGATAATGAAATTAAAACTGTTTTTAAAAATATTAGCTAAATCTTGAAAGACTAAAAGGTTTTACATCTAAAGATGGCTCTTTACCAAGTAATAAATCTGCCGTCAATTCTGATGAAACAGGGCTTTCAGTCATGCCCCAACCTGTTGCTGTATTGATAACCAGTCCAGGGTATTCTTTAACTGTTGAAATTATCGGGTGTTCATCAGGTGCTATCGCCATAGCACCACTCCATTGATCAATTAACTTAGAGTCATTAAATGCTGGGAACTCAGTTTTTAATTTTTCAAATGAAGAATTTAGTTCAGGAAGATCAGGCAATGCAGTCATATCCCTATTTTTCTCAAACGGTGAAATCTCATCTAAATTCCAATGTGTCGGCTGTGTAAATGAATTAATCAGCTGCTCATTCAAAGAAATATGGACTGGGAAATCAGGCATAGACAGCAGTGGGATATATTTATATCCATAGACGAAGGAATCTTTCACTACTGGAGCAACAATAACTCGAGGTGATGTTGCGTAGGTTCCATCCGCTTGTTCACGGAAGAAAATATTACCTGGTAAAGCAACGTTACCACCTGGCGCATTAGGAGAACCGCTAATAAGTTGTTGAGATTGGTATGCTGGCAATGTTGGAATATCAACATTAAGATTTTGCATGAACAGTCTAGACCATACTCCTCCTGCAACAACAACTCGCGAAGTCTTGATAGCTCCTTTCTCTGTAACGACATCAGAGATAACACCAGCTTGAGTTTCTAAACCTCTTGCTGCACAATTTGTGTAAATCTTAACGCCCATTCTTTTTGCATAATCTGCCATTACAAAAGTGGCAATTTCAGCATCTAGACTACCAGAATCTTCTTCAAAACCAGCAATTGTCCAGTTTGATTTTGCACCACGAAGACGTTGGTCTAGCTCTGCACCTTCAATGATTCTGGTTTTGAATGGAATATCCGAGCCTACATTCTTACTTCTTTCATCAATCCAGCTTCTGACACTAACTAAATCTTCTTCATCCAGAGGAACTTCCACTCGACCTTGTGTACGATAGCTAGTATCTGCACCAACTTTAGCATTCATTTCTCGCCAACGTTCTTTTCCAAGATGATGAAGCATAAATGTTTCATCTGGCATTTTATATGTCATTACTTGACCATAAAACCGTGAAGATTGTTCGCCTGCAATGTTACCTTTTTCAACAATAACGACGGATAAACCGCGTTCTACTAGGTTAATTGCTGTCATTAATCCTAAAATTCCAGCACCAATAACAACTACATCTGCCTGTTGTGGCAGAGCTCCTTCAGTTCCTTCCACGAAACCATGTCTCGGTGAACCGGGAACGAACCTACCTTCACGAGTTAACATTGGTGTTAAAATTCCCGCACCAGCAGCGACAGCAACGACTGTCCCACCGATAAGAAATTTTCGTCTAGTAATAGCCATTATTGATAGTTCCTTATATTGAATAGATTTATAACAATTGTTTCTATAGTTATTATATTTTTTATTATAATTGTAAATTCAATGTAAACCAACATCAATTTAATTTAAAAAATTTCAACAAGATATTAAAAATAATTGAAATTCATTGATAGATTTAACATAGGAGTCTAAAGCCCATTGCATAAACATATAAAAACCGAACTAAATTAGACTACACCCAACCTAAATGAACTGATAAGATCTTAGGGTAAGCACTTGATATTAATAAACTAAATAGAGTTAACAGCGAACATCGGGTGTGTTGATATGCAAGCTATAGTAGAAAGTTTCATTTTTTAAAAAAATCGCAATAACTAATTATCTATTTCTTCAAACATGTAACATGTTCAATCAATAATATATATGGATTAAAGTGACATTCTTGGAGTTATTAAATAAAGAGAGGAGTGAGAATCGATACTACTTGTATCTGCTACTTTAAGTATATTTAAATTTACATAGCTAAATGCTTGGGGCCGCTGATCTTGGCGACTTATTCAATTTTTTATAGGTTTCGGTATATCAAATAATCGATTTAAACTATTTAGTCTGACAAAAACCATTAAAACATTAGGCTACAAGCCTGTTGATAACGCTTTTGAACTTTATGATTTATCTCTAATACATAAATAGAAACGATAATGTCCACGCCCCATTAACTAAGACATTCCAATTGAGAGCGTTCTCGTGATTTTCGATATCCCTTTAAAGGGACAGAATTCAAACTTTTATCCCAATAAAAAACCCGCACTTTTTAGCGGGTTATTATGGCTTTTGTTTTTATGTCGTTAAGTAATCTCTATCAGCTCAAATTCTTCAGCAACTAATTCCATGTCATCAGAAAAACTGCCCTCACGAGAGAAAAAATCCTTATGTCCCTCTCGCCAGTTTTCAAAACTCAAATCACCTTCTTTTTTGGCGAACTCCTCTGTTACATCATTAAACCTAACAAGTTTTAGTGATGTAGTTCGAATAACACATACTGGCTGTTGATTGCCATTAAGAATGATATTCAAACCGCCAATTTTGATTATCGCGCCTTCGGATAAGTAAGATTTCAATGAGCAACATGATGCAGTTTTACGACCACTTATTACAAGGCTAACTAGCTCATCCGCTAACTCAGAGCTATCTCCAAACGACCATACTAAAGCGTCGGGATATTTGCCTTTTAATTTACCTAAAACACTCATAATCCATCTCTTAATATTTTTCAATAGTAATAATAGCATTGATACTCCAAGCTATACCTGTGATAACAAAGAAAGTAATAATTAACATACAAATAATGTAAAACGCACAGTGATTTTGCTGATCAGGTGTTCTTGTTTTTCTTTTAAGACATGGATTATTTAATCTTGCTGTTTGCTTCCAGAAATAAAAAATATACCCAAGGACATAAATAGACATAATACATATCGAATAAATTGTTAATGTGCTTCCATTTAAAATATACGGTAATACTGGGATAATAAAGAAAATGATCAAAGCAATATAATCTATTCTTATCATTTTTCGAATTGATATTTCATCTATTCTACTTGATTCAGACTTATTCAAGTATTTCATAACCATAAATCCATTTATTTAAATTGAATGGGTTATATCAGTATTTGAGTTAATAACGGAGGGTGTATGGCAATAACACTGAAAGTATATAAAAACTCGCCAGAGTGCGAAGAATATAGCAACGAAAAATCCCTCAAAACAAGACCGTAAACAGTTGGTACTTCTGTAACTTTCGAGTTCAAAAGCCATCGCTGGAAGTATGAAGTAACGGGCATTGATGATGTCAGTGATTATGACTTGCTGTAACGTCATGATGATAAAGAATCTGAGTTAATGGCGAGCGCGTGATGAATTCGCTAAAGCGGCGATGAATGCAATTATTATCACTTCTGCGTTACCACTATTGACGTCGCTAACAGGGATGGAGAGTTACATTGCTAAAACAGTGTACGAGATAGCAGATACAATGTTAAAGATTAGGGGGATGTGGAATTTAATTTATATGTACATTTATATTCCCTCCCATATTATCTCGCAATAACAATACTGGCGGAGCCTATTACTCAGCAGGGTCGATAACTGCAACGTGACATGCTGCAATAAAAAGCTGGGATTAGACACCTAAATTATGAATCACAGCATACAGATGCATACTAGGCTCTTTATTCGGATGCAAATCCCAGTTTTATAACAAATCAAATGGAGTACACTTCAGCACAGATGATTTATAACACTTATGAAAATGGATATCGGATAAAATGACAGCCATCCTGTATTATTAAACCAAAGTTTTGAAGATAATGCCCCAGTCATGCCTCAAGTAACAAACAAGCAACTAATTAACTAAGTAAAATCAATAGATTAGCCCCTGCCCTTGGGCTTGTTCAAAATGTGGTCTTCCCACTCGACAACATCGGCTTCTCTGACAGCGATATGGCGAACAGAAATTCGTTCACCATGCATCGCAGCCTTTGATCCCGTCTTCAACGGATGCCATGCTGGCAATGTTTTACCTTCAAGTAGCAAACGATAAGCACATGTATGTGGTAACCACTCAAACGTTTCTAAATTGTGTCGATTAAGCTTGATGCAATCTTCTTCGTAATCAAAACGATTTTCGTAGTGTTTACACTGGCAGGACTTGATATTTAACAAGTTACAAGCCACGTTAGTAAAATAAATTTCATCAGTGTCTTCATCGATCAATTTATGTAAACAACACTGACCACAACCGTCACACAGAGATTCCCACTCATTGTCGGTCATTTCATCTAACGTTTTTACCTGCCAGAAAGGCTGAGACATAATACTCTTTAATCCTATACTTAAATCACGCGAGTCGTCAGCGAGTGATCGTTAATCGATAGCTTTAACATATCACCAGAAGTCAACGGTCCGACGCCTTCTGGTGTTCCCGTCAAAATAATATCCCCTGCACGCAGGGTAAAGAAGCGGGACATATAGCTAATAAGAGGCAAAATTGGTGTGATCATATCATGGGTCGAACCGGACTGGCGAATCTCACCATTAATTTCCAAGGAAAGCTGAGCACTTTGAGGATCACCAAAACTATTTACAGGAATAAAACCTGATATTGGGCATGAGCCATCAAATGATTTACTTTTTTCCCAAGGCTGTCCTGCCTTCTTAAATTTTGCTTGTAGGTCTCTTAGCGTTAAATCTAATGCAACAGCAAAACCTGCAATTGAACGAGAAACTCTATCTTCATCAGCATTTTTTAAAGGCATGCCAATCAGTATCGCTAATTCAACTTCGTGATGAACTAAACCTAAATCTTTAGGAATGACGATAGGCTGATTAGCATCACACAATGCCGTTTCAGGTTTAATAAAAATAACAGGTTCCTCAGGATGTGCTGAACCCATTTCTTTAATATGTTTGGCATAGTTACTACCGACACAAACAACTTTGTTTGCAGGAAAATCAAGTAAAGCACCTTGCCAGTCACGATGTTGGTACATAGTTGTAACTCCTATTATCGTTATTGTATTTTTTGAGCAACGCCATCAGCCATTAAACAAACACTCAAAGCGAAATAATATGAGCGATTCCAATGCATAATGGTACGGAAGTTCTCAGTAACTAAATAAGTGCGCCCCTGAGGATCATCAGGGATAACAACCCATGTTTTCACATCAGGCGATAATTGGATAAATGCAGGTAATTTCACACCCAGTTGTTCCCACTGTGCAACTGTTTTACCCTGTTCTGCTTTGACGCCTTCAAGTTGTTTATCAAAATTAGTAGGTAAATTGACCTGATAACCCCAAGGTAGCGACGATTGCCACCCTTCAGTAGAAAGGTAGTTCGCTATCGACGCAAACACGTCCGCTTTGTTATTCCAGATATCCATTTTACCATCACCGTCACCATCTGCGGCATAGGCTAAGTAAGATGTAGGCATAAATTGGCTCTGCCCCATTGCGCCCGCCCAAGAACCTTTTAATTGCTGTTCCTCTGGGATATAGCCTTTATCCATAATTTCTAAAGCTGCAAGTATCTGCTTGCTAAATAATGCTTCGCGGCGCCCTTCAAATGACAGCGTCGCTAATGCTGAAATAACGTCTTCTTTACCTTGAGAACGACCAAAGCCACTTTCTAGCCCCCACAAAGAAACGATATATTGCGGTGGAACGCCATAACGTTTGCTCATCGCATTTAATAGGGCTTCATTTTCCCGATATTTTTCTGCACCCGCATTAATCCGAGAAGCGGGTAACACATTTTTTAAGTAGCTATCTAGCGTGACGGTCGCTCTTTTTTCTGGTTGACCTTTGTCAGCTTTAACTACTCTCTCAATAAAATGAATATTCGCAAACCCGCGTTCAATAGTGGATGGTTTGATACCTTGAGCTAAAGCATGTTCTTTCAATAACTCAACATAAGCAGGAAATTGTGACGGTTCGCGATTTTCAATTGGAAAAGCTTTATCTAAAGCCTCAACCTCTTTAACAATAGCGGCATCCTGTTGAGCCGTTAGGGTTTTCGGAGCAGCTGATACCGGTGGTTTTGCCGAGCAGCTAGCTAAAAAAATACTACCTAATAAGGTAAATAATAAAGTTGGTTTCATATAATCTTTCCCACCTGTTAGTTTTTATTTAAGGATTTTCCTAATTTTACTCGTTATATAATTCTCTATATTCTGAGAGTAAATTTTCAACGGGAGGTGGGAATTGAAGATAATAACCAACCTCAGAGAGATCAGCTTTTACTTTTTCAATATCTGCGTTTGCCAGCTTATCGCGCTTTGATAGCGATAACATCATAGCAAACTGAGGAACACCAAATTGTTTCATCAGCTCCTCTGGAATTCGAGAAAAATCATCTTTCTTCTCAATATAAAGATATGTTTGTTCACGGGTAGGACTACGATATATTGCACAAATCATTATATTTAACTCTTTTTCTTAGTTCATTGGCTTGCTTGACGAATACAGTAACTATAACATGCTATTGTTTTACAGAATATCGTCACCCGAAGTTTGTTTCGGATATTTTAATTTGCTGAGCCAGGATAGATGTCACAGTCGCCAATAGAACTCAAAGGCAGTAGTTTTACTCTTTCTGTTCTTCACCTACGAAGTGAAGAGCCCAAACTCATCAAAAAAGCGCTACAAGATAAAGTAAGTCAAGCTCCAGACTTCCTTAAAAATGCGCCAGTCGTTATTAATATTGCTGATTTAACGGCAAAAGCTGATTTATACAGTATTCATAAGGCAATTGTTTCTGTTGGCCTGAGAATAGTCGGAGTAAGCGGTTGCACCGACCCTTTATTACGTAAAAAAGTCAATGATGCGGGCTTACCTGTTCTGAATGAAGGTAAAAGCCACAAACCCGCTGAAATTCAATCTGAACCAGTTCGAGTTATTACTGAATCAGTTACAACATCGGAACCTGAATTTAATTATCGCAAAACTCGTATTATTAATACGCCAGTTCGTTCAGGCCAACGAATTTATGCGCCAAATAGCGATCTCATTGTAACAAACAATGTTAGCGCAGGTGCAGAATTACTCGCAGATGGTAATATTCATATATATGGTGTTATGCGAGGTCGTGCATTAGCTGGCGCATCAGGCGATACTGAAAGTCGAATTTATTGTATCCATTTGCAAGCCGAATTGGTGTCTATTGCAGGTGAATACTGGCTGAGTGATCAGATCCCTTCTGAATTTCTTGGCAAAGCAGCGAAACTTCGTCTCGTTGATAACAGATTAAATATTGAAAACTTAATTTAGACCTTATTTACAAGGAATTATTCATGGCACGCATAATTGTTGTTACATCTGGTAAAGGTGGCGTTGGTAAAACCACTTCAAGCGCGGCCATTGCTACAGGCCTAGCACAAAGAGGGAAAAAAACCGTTGTGATCGATTTTGATATCGGTCTACGTAACCTCGACCTAATTATGGGGTGTGAACGCCGAGTAGTGTATGACTTCGTTAACGTCATTCAAGGTGATGCCACATTAAACCAAGCATTAATTAAAGATAAACGCACAGATAATCTTTTTATTCTTCCTGCATCACAAACACGTGACAAGGATGCCCTTACCCGTGAAGGTGTTGAAAAAATACTGGATGAATTAAGTAACGATCTAGCGTTTGATTTTGTTGTCTGTGACTCTCCTGCAGGTATTGAAAGTGGCGCATTGATGGCACTTTACTTTGCTGATGAAGCAATTATTACTACCAACCCGGAAGTGTCTTCTGTTCGTGACTCTGACCGTGTTTTAGGTATCCTTGCATCAAAATCACGCCGTGCAGAAAAAGGGCAAGACCCAATTAAAGAGCACTTACTTCTAACTCGCTATAACCCTGGGCGTGTAACCCGCGGTGATATGTTAAGTATGGAAGATGTTCTGGAAATATTGTGTATTCCATTAATTGGCGTGATCCCTGAAGATCAGTCTGTTTTACGTTCATCTAACCAAGGTGAACCGGTTATTCTAGACGCAGAGTCTGATGCAGGTCAGGCATACAGTGATTGTGTTGACCGTATTTTAGGTGAAGATCGCCCTATCCGATTCATTGAAGAAGAGAAGAAAGGCTTCTTAAAACGCCTATTTGGGGGGTAAATAATGGCTTTATTGGATTTCTTTCTGTCGAGAAAAAAGCCGACAGCGAATATCGCAAAAGAGCGATTGCAAATCATTGTCGCAGAACGAC
This sequence comes from Providencia burhodogranariea DSM 19968, assembly GCF_000314855.2. GTDB lineage: Bacteria > Pseudomonadota > Gammaproteobacteria > Enterobacterales > Enterobacteriaceae > Providencia > Providencia burhodogranariea. Next base: position 1,511,160 of record NZ_KB233222.1, read on the forward strand.
GCCGTGGAGATAGTGAACCACCATATCTTGCTGATATGAAAAGAGATATTTTGCAAGTTATTTGTAAATATGTTCAAGTTGATCCAGAAATGCTTTCTGTGCAATTTGAACAAAAAGGCGATGATATCTCTGTACTTGAACTAAATGTGACATTGCCTGAAGGTGATGACATTAAGGTTCCAGAAAAATAATCATTGCAAAGTAGCCGCTGTTACTGAGTTATAAATGGCGGCTTGCTTTTGTTATTTTTCACACAACAAAATTTTATTTTGTCATTTTATAGAAATGAATTATCATTTTTCTATTTTATGGCTAAGGTTTCTTATTCTCTAAAATTGTATTTCTGGTCAAATTTTGTGATGAATATCATAAAAAATAACGCTGAAGTTTCATCTTAAAATAACAACAAACTAGTCGTATATAAATGTCACTATTTATATAGCTCTTTTCTTATCATGATATTTCTCGATTATTTATACTCTTTTACTTTATATCTTTTTGAACATCTTAATATGAAAATAACCAATAACACATTTATCGCATTCATCTATTAAAAGCTATATGTGATAAATAGATTAAGACACTTAGCTGCTCGAATTAAATAGATATGATATAAGAAAAAGTGGGTTTAATTATCCAATTATGATTTTTTACCAACTTAGCCGGGCGAGATTTTTTGTTTCCTAGACGGTAATCTATTTGCACAAATTCGATAAGAAATGGCTTTAAATTCTTTTAGAGCTCAAGCTAATTCTATACTTTTATATGATATATGCGATTTTAAATTCAAAGATTTGAGCTATCTTGCCGTAACCGCTAATCTCATTGGATAGGGATTACGGCAAGATAGCTCAGAATGATACTCAACATTGGACTAAATAAAATTAGTGAGCCGGGCTCAATAATTTTGAAATTGGCTCTGCGAGTAATCTTCCACGCCAACCGTCGATTAGCTCTGGAGGGTTAGATATTGCTTTAATCCCCCAATGTACTGAGAGTAATTGATTGATTTGTCTTCTTGATGCAAGTAATTCAGCATTAAATTTCTCGTTTTCAGCAATATCTTTGACAATTGCCTTAATCTCTTTAAACAACGTTTTATACTGAGGCTGTTCATTAAGATTAGCAATGGGCTGAGGATACTCACTCTCATCCATCTTTTGAGCTTGTTCCACAATGCTTAATAACCGCCTACCATGACAACGTATTTCTTGCCCCGTCAGCCCTAACGCATCTAGCTCCCCTAATGAGCCTGGTAGATAACGAGCAACTTTCCATAGATGTTCTTCTTTGACTACAAAGTTAATTGCCATATCGCGCGCTTTAGCTTGATTTAATCGCCACTCAGCTAATATCTGTAGGCAAGCCAATTGCTCATCTTTTAATTGCGAAGCATTAGTAATACTGCGATATGCAAGTGCAGGATCAACAACCTTTTGCCTGCGAGACACCATTCTTTGGCATTCTTCCTTCGCATCATCATGGTAACCAGCTTCTTCGACTTTTTGCATTAGCATTTTTGCTAGGGGCAACAAATATAGAACATCTGCTGTAGCATAATCACACTGTTTTTCACTCAGTGGTCGTGCTAACCAATCGGTGCGAGATTCACTTTTATCTAATTCTATTCCTAGATGCTCTAAAACTAAGGTGGCGAAACCACAAGAGATTGGATAGCCTAAAAATGCGGCAAGAACTTGCGTATCAATCATAGGGTCTGGAACGCATTCAAAGTCATGCAAAAAAACTTCAAGATCCTCACTTCCTGCATGTAAAAATTTAACGACGCTCTTATTCATCAACAAAGCTTTAAATGGCGAAAAATCGCTTATAGATAAAGGATCAATCAATGAAACTTGTTTTCCATCATAAAGCTGTAGCAAACCTAATTGAGGGTAATAAGTTCGAGTACGGACAAATTCGGTATCTAATGCTATCCATTTGGTTTCACTTGCCTGCAAGCAGACTTGTGCAAGTTCGCTATCAGTTGTTACTAAACGATAATTCAAAACAAATTTCTCTTCTTATATTCTTCATCACAGTAACGCCGGTAAAAACCGGCGTTACTCACAGGGGGATAAAACAACAAATCGAAATTAACTCATTGATTTATCCTTTTTATTCATTTCTTCATCGCGTAGTTCTCTACGCAATATTTTACCAACATTAGACTTAGGTAATTCGTCACGAAATTCAAAAATTTTCGGTACTTTATACGCAGTCAGTGAACGGCGACAAAAGGTTTTTAAATCATCCGAAGTTAAGCTTGGGTTTTTAGTTACCGCAAATACCTTAACCACTTCCCCTGTGCTATCGCTGGGCACGCCAATAGCTGCACATTCAATCACATCAGGATGAGCTGAGACTACATCTTCGACTTCGTTGGGATACACATTAAAACCAGAAACAATAATCATATCTTTTTTACGATCAACAATGCGTATATACCCTTCATCATCAATCTCAGCGATATCACCCGTTGCTAACCAGCCATCTTGCAAGATCTCAGCAGTAGAATCAGGACGGTTCCAATATCCCTTCATTACCTGCGGGCCTTTAACCCACATTTCACCGGGTTGCCCCAATGCGACTTCATTGCCATCATCGTCGACCAGTTTAATATCTGTTGAAGGAACAGGCAAACCGATACTACCACTATAAGTCGATAGATTATACGGATTTCCAGTGACCAGCGGTGAACATTCTGTTAGCCCATAACCCTCTAATAAATGCTTACCTGTCAGTTTTTGCCATTTCTCAGCAACTGCTTTTTGAACCGGCATTCCCCCACCGACAGAAAGCCTTAGCTTAGAAAAATCTAATTTTTGAAATTCTGCATTATGCAACCATGCATTGAATAAAGTGTTCACACCCGTTATTGATGTGATTGGATAACGAGCTAACTCTTTGATCGTACCAGCTACATCCCGTGGATTAGTGATTAATAAGTTAACTCCGCCCACATTAATAAATAACAAGCAATTAATCATTAAAGCAAAAACATGATACAGCGGTAACGCAGTGACAACAAATTCTGCACCAGTTTTCAATACAGGGCCATAAGCTGCTCGCGCCTGCTCTATGTTAGCCAGCATGTTACGATGAGTCAGCATAGCACCTTTTGCTACGCCAGTAGTTCCCCCCGTGTATTGAAGAAAGGCAAGATCATCACCTGATATATTAGGCTTTATATACTGCATACGGTAGCCATAATGCATGGCACGGCGAAATGAAATAGCATCAGGCAAATTGTACTTTGGTACTAAACGCTTAACGTATTTGACAACGAAATCGACCAATGTCGCTTTCGGACGAGGAAGTTGGTCACCCATCCGCGTCAAAATCACATGCTTAACTTTCGTATTGAAAACAATTTTTTCAAGAGTATGTGCAAAGTTGGAGACAATAACAATGGCAGTGGCACCACTATCGTTTAATTGATGCTCTAACTCCCTTGGTGTATAAAGTGGATTAACATTAACAACCACCATACCGGCACGTAATACACCAAATAATGCGATAGGATATTGCAGAAGATTTGGCATCATTAATGCGACCCTATCGCCTTTTTTTAATCCTAAACCATTTTGTAGATAAGCAGCAAAAGCACGACTTCGTTCTTCTAATTTACGGTATGTCATCACTGCGCCCATATTAATGAACGCAGGTTGATCTGCATATTGCGAAACCGAATTTTCAAGTAGCTCCGCCAAAGAAGCAAAGCGATCAGGATCGATCTCTTCCGGCACATCGCTTGGGTAATTTTTTAGCCAGATTTTTTCCAAAGTATGACTCCTGAATTTTAAAATAGTAATATTCCCCAAACATCAATTTAACAAATTATTAACTCAGCGTACCAGTTTGAAAAATACCCTGTGCTAAGGTTGAGAGGTCTATCACTAAATAAATTCCATTCATTTAAAACAGCAGTAGACGATCAATACCGACTACTGCTGTTTTTAGTACATTATTCCAGATTGATATCTGGCTTGAATATCTTAATGATACACATTTTTCAACGAGTTTTGGAGAAATTCACGCAATATCAACGAATAAACTTGATAGTCTGTGTTGTCATAAAAGATGTATAAAAACTGGAAGTCATAAATTTGCCATCAGCAAATCTTTCTCAATATAGAGAATAAATATATAGTGAATAAAGTGATCTTAATGATTGAGTGATATAAGCAAATATCATTTAGGATGGGTAAAAAAGATAAGAGGAGAGCAATCGCCCCCCTTCTTAGAGAACAAAATCTATTCCGTCAGATAAGTTTGAACGGGCGCAACCCCGCCAGGGTAGCCATATCCATAGCCATAACCCCAATTATGATAATAAGGGTCATTATAATAACCGTATCCCCAAGGACCCGCAGGTGGTAAAACAACACTTTGCGTTAAATTCCAGCGTTGATAGCCTGTTACATTCAAGGTAATATATTTGTACGGTATTTCACCAATTTTACCTATTTGTTCGCCAGAAATAGTCCCTACTACCGTGACATAACGCCCCTTAAAATCAACAGGCTCTAAGAAACGATTTACATAGGCATAAATACGGCCTGTAGAGGCAGTATTAAGTTCAGGGGCTGCATCATATTTGCTTAGTGGCATAACTGCGATTTCTAAGCGGGTTTTATTAGGTTCATTAAATACAGAAATAACCTTTCCACCAAAACGACCTTCTTGCCCAATATACATTTCTGGTGCATTTTGGACTGATTCTAAACTAACAGCTGGGTCTGCTGATCCCCCCTGAATTGATGAAGGTATCGATACACAACCTGTTAGCGCTAATACACCTACAAATAAAACTGCTTTAAGTGCAGAGCGGCAGTTAATTTTCATTTCCATATACCACCTCCGTTTAGCTTTATTATAAATTCATACGTTAAATATTAACATTAATATCATTTACGATAACACGATATGTTCAATAAAAGTAATAATTAACCCATGATTAAATCAATACTAGACTCATTAGATTTTCTTTGAGTGACTGCAATGACCATTTTAATCATCTGATAAAACTCGTTAATTGATGTGGAATCACAGATGCCCCATTTTTTGAAGAATGAAATTCATTTATGGGTATATCAGATACCTATAGATAACAAGTTTCGCTATCCTAAATCAATAAATTTAGGATTATTAGGCTTAATCAATAGGAAAATATTTAGATATGATAGATATATATAAAAAATCGGCTATATTTCACTCAAATTTAAAATAAATATAGCCAATGTAAAAGTTATTTTATAACAATAGATATTAACGACCTGGTAATTTTTTCCACGTCACTTCATTGCGTAAATAAGTAGGTTCTACATTTTCAACGGATTGCACTGTGCCTGCGAGCCATAAACGCTCGGCAATAGGTAACATATCTTGTGCGGCTGGAAGTTCTACTGTGCTATCAATTAATGTTAGGTTGCTATCTTGAAGTTGTGGATAAGCCTGCCATCCAGTACCTGCATGACCCCACAGACCTTCTAAGCTGGTCATTTTATCTCGAAAGACATCAGGGCTCATGACAGCTTCGCTTTCCTCACCCAACCATATCCCACTTTCTGTACGCTGGTATTTTGCACAATATACTTCTGACATTCGAGCATCAATAGCAGTTAATATGTTTGACTGACCACTGATGCGGTAGGCTCCCTCCGCCAATGTCATCAGTGATGAGATTCCAATCATAGGTAAATTGGCTCCCAATGCTAACCCCTGTGCAATACCGACACCAATACGCACGCCCGTAAAACTACCAGGACCACGACCAAATGCCAACGCATCAAGTTGATTCAATGTAACTCCAGCCTGCAATAGTACTTCCTCAACCATCGGCAATACTTTTTGAGTATGCTCACGAGGTGAGATTGCAAAACGAGAAATAATTTCTCCGTCGCATAATAGTGCGACTGAACATGCTTCTGTTGCTGTATCGACAGCAAGAATACGGCTCGACATGCCACAACTCCGGCAAATGATTAAATTTGATGTCACCACGCTCTCATGGCAACCTGAAAATGGGTGTTTATAGTAGCATAAACCAATAGCTAAACAGCATAAAAACGATTCTACTGCTTTGGTTTAACTATTGTTATTAACTTCAGATCTTTTTTTCTCAAGAAACTCAATTGCTTTTGTTAAACTCCGAGTTCTTGGTGACGGTGGCAAACTACCCAAAAAAGTTTCACCATAAGGGCGCGTCACTAAACGGTTATCACAAATAACAATTACACCATAATCACTGGTATCACGAATAAGCCGTCCAACTCCCTGCTTCAATGTGATCACAGCATCAGGAAGCTGGACATCCGCAAAAGGATCTCCGCCTCGTAATTGGCAATCCTCAATACGCGCACGTAATAGAGGGTCATCAGGCGAAGTAAAAGGTAGTTTATCGATGATCACACATGTAAGCTCATCCCCTCGCACATCAACACCTTCCCAAAAGCTACTGGTTGCCACTAGCACCGCGTTTCCCGCCGCAATAAATTGGGATAATAATTTATTCTTGCTACTTTCGCCTTGCATGAAGACGGGTAAGGTCAGCGTTGATTTAAATTCTTCAGCTAATTCACGCATCATCATGTGGGACGTGCACAGGAAAAAGCAACGCCCTTGGTTTTTGATAATTAAAGGCCTTAACATTGCTGCTAGCTTCTGAGCTATTCCTTTCTGATTTGTTTCTGGTAGAAAGCGTGGCACACAAAGTAACGTTTGGCTTTGATAATCAAATGGGCTTGCTAATAACAGTGTTTTTGCTGATGCTAACCCAAGTCTGTCAGTAAAATAATTGAGTTGATCATTAACAGACAGTGTTGCAGAGGTAAAAATCCAACTAGCAGGCGTATTTGCTATCATTTCACCAAATTTATCTGCAACTGTTAGCGGAGTTAAAGCTAATAAGAAATGACGTCCATAACTTTCAAACCAATAACTGTAGCCTGGAATAGTCACATCTTTAAGCCTATTCAAGCGATTACGGTACATGGTTACACGTTCAAAAATAGAGTCTAAGCTCTGAGAGCGCCCTAATGATGCTTTGACCACCTCGTAGCAGAGCTCAAGTGAATCATCAAGTAACGTAAGCGCTCGTTGTACTGTAGGCATTTTTAATAAATCACGTAAATTACCGCGAAAACTGTTGTCACCTAAATTAAGACGAAAATCTAGCGTACTTTGGCTGAGCCTATCCGCACTTTTTTGTAATTGAACCTGATCTTTTAATTCAGTACGGTAGGTCATCACCATATCACGCGCGAGATCCAGTAATTGGCGGCTACTGAGCTGTTGACCAAAATATTGACTCGCAATATCTGGTATTTGGTGAGCTTCATCGAAAATCATTACATCAGCTTGCGGCATTAACTCGCCAAAACCCGTATCTTTGACAACACGGTCGGCCATAAATAAATGGTGGTTTACGACGATAACATCTGCATCCAAAGCCTTGCGGCGTGCTTTAAGTACAAAACACTCTTGGTAACGCGGGCAATCACTCCCTAAGCAATTGTCATTCGTACTCGTCACTAGTGGCCAAACTGTATGATCTTCCGCTATATCATGACAGGTACTGACATCACCTGATTCAGACTCAATTGACCAGCCACGTAAGCGAACAACAGCAGATAAAATTTCAGGCTCTAGGCTTCCACCCCCTAGTGACTGCTGATCCAACCGTTCTAAACAAAGATAATTTGAACGGCCTTTCAATAAAGCAGTACGACCTTTGTATTGCATTGCATCAATAATCGTAGGTAAATCACGATGATAGAGTTGATCTTGTAATGCTTTCGACCCTGTCGAGACAATCACTTTTTTCCCCGAACGTAATGCAGGAACTAAATACGCATAGGTTTTACCAGTTCCTGTTCCTGCTTCAGCCACCAGCACTTGCTTTGATTCAATCGCATCAGTGACCGCACTGGACATAGTGACCTGTGCTGCTCGAGGTTGAAAACCTGAAATTGTTCTAGCAAGAAAGCCATCGGAGGAAAAATCGTCGTGCACCGCAAACCTATCTATTATCTAATTAGAAGGTAGATATTTTATCATGCCTTGCCTACTGTTGCTGAGCTAATTCTTATCGTGATTAATTACTACTGCTCTCTTTGCCTACAATTTAAATAATTTGTAGCAGTAAATTTTTAATGCGATACCCCAAATAATCCGGATTAAACCTAATCCACAAACGATGCAACTTATATATCTAAATGTTATTCTTACAAAAACACACTAATAAGGAACAATTATGGCTATTGAACGAATTGACCCCGATAACCGTTGGTCTGAAGCTGTGATTCACAACAATGTCGTCTACTACACTAGTGTCCCTGAAAATTTAGATGGGGATATCATCGAACAAACGACTGACACGCTCTCAGCTATTGATATTTTGTTACAACGTGTAGGCTCAGACAAAAGCAAAATCTTAGATGCGACCATATTCCTCGCTGATAAGGCTGATTTTGCAGGAATGAATCAAGCATGGGATGCATGGGTCGTTGCAGGTAGCGCTCCCGTTCGTTGTACCGTCCAAGCGGCTCTGATGAAACCTGACTATAAAGTTGAAATCAAAATCGTTGCAGCGATTGACTAATTAAAACTGCAAGTTATTGACTAAGATGACTCTAATTATTTACGGTAGAATAGAATAAAAAAGCAAAGAGCTGACCACACGTAGTGACCAGCTCTTTTTAATTATGACATTTTGATGAGGACCATTCCTAACAATAATAGAACAATACCGCCCCATCCTTTATAGTTCAGCCGCTGATTAAACAGTATCCAACCTGCCGCTACTGTGGCGATAATCCCAAAAGCTCCCCACAAAGCATAAGCAATTGATAATTCAATACCTTTAACCGCCTGAGCAAGCGCACTAAATGCACCTAATACCGCAATTAGTGATAAAATACCTAACCAATAGCGTTTAAAACCATTCGACATTTTCAAAAAAATATTGGCAAGGATTTCAAGTACTACGGCAACCACAAGAAATGCAGCATGCCACCATTCAAATTGACCGTCCATAATCAAGCCTCTGTTTTAGCCAAACCACTTGATTTTACAGCTGATACAGCACGCCCTGCTGCTGCTTTTACTTTTTGAGCAGACTCACTCACGGTCGTTTTCTTGGTTCCTGACTTTATCAGCCCAATACCTACAATTAATAATACTAGACCACCTATTTTCATAGGGGAAAGTGATTCACCGAACCACATTACGCTGAAGGTTGTAATAAATAAAATGCCAATACCTTCCCAAAGTGCGTATGCAACGCCTAATGCAACTTTTTTGACAGCAATAGCCAATAAAATGTAGGAAGATGCAATCATTACATACATAACTGCCATTCCAGTAAAATCACCACTAACACTGGCATGCTTCATAGATAAAGTACCAATCACTTCGGTAACAATAGCTAAAGCTAAAAATATCCAATATATCATTATAAAATCTCTCTATAGATAATTGCACGCCTGCTTGTTTTTCATACAAAAAAAACAAAGTTTTTGGCTAAAAATAATTATGCAATTGAAAAAAAACAATAAATAACAAAGTTATGCTGATTTTATTCAGCAAAGTGAATATAAGAGAGAGACGCTATAATGCACCGCACCAGTAGTGTTCACTGGAAAGGATAGCTGAAAGGAAAAGCCGATGTGTTGTTCTTTTTTGGGTCTTACTGAATTTAATGCTATTCACGCTAAGCATGATATCTCATTCATTTCATCAGATGGACATCCATCCAAGTTACTCCGAATCCTCATATAATTGATATTAACAAGCTACTTTTACCACGCTAAAATTATTAAGTCAATGAATACAAAGATATTTCCCGAACGTGCATTTTATGCATAATTATGCATAAAATATATTGTAACCCCTTATGCTTTCAGAAATAAGCGAATAATCAACCATAAAACACTTACTAAAAAACCGCACTTTTTATCGATAAAAATAAATTTTCCCCTGTTTTATTTTGTTAAGCCACCTTCATTACTCCGATAGCGCGTGTCGATTATTTAATGGTTCACTTAAGCATGATATTTTGAATTAGTACCGATATAGTTAGAAATGGCAAAGCTTGATACATTTTTCTAGGAGAGGTTAATCTTTAAAGCTTGGTAACCCTTCTGAGCTGTTGAACTTTGCAGCTTTTACCTTAATTAAATACGTTTAATTCGAATAATATTGACCGACAAAGATCTATCGCTCCTAATAAACCGATTAAAGCGATGAAAAAATAAGAATCAATACATAATAATTTCTAGCATCAATATTTATCAACAGTTTAGCGTTGACATCGAATGTGAACAGGCATCTTATATGAGTAATATGTTTCATCGATATCATCATCGTTCTAGATGCTATTGATTATTCTGACAGGCAAATCTGACTACCTTAGCCTCAGGATTAGCTTTGTTTGTCGCCTACATGAAACTCGAATTATTTTGGATATATGCTTAAAGAGAGATAAATGGATACCTTTAACCTCACTTCAAATAGTTTTCAAAACGATACAAACGCCACTCCTCTACCTTATGATGTGATATCTATACAATCACAAGTTGTTTACGGTAGCGTTGGTAATAGCATTGCAGTTCCTGCACTAATGAAACAAGGATTAAGAGTCGCTGCAGTTCCTACTGTAATTTTAAGTAATACACCGCATTACTCGACCTGTTATGGCGGGGAATTACCTGGGGAATGGTTTCGTGGTTATTTAAATGGGCTGATCGAACGTGATTGTCTCAATAGTATACGTGCCATACTGACGGGTTATTTAGGATCTAAAGATAAAGCCCATGATCTTGCTCAATGGTTATCTGTAATACGTAATCTACGCCCTTCTATACCAATTATTGTTGATCCAGTCATGGGGGATGAAGATAGTGGATTTTATATTCCGCCAGAAATAGCGACTGTTTACCGTGATGATGTTATTCCTTTAGCTACTGGTATCATTCCCAACAAATTTGAATTATCAATACTTAGTGGACAAGAGATAAATACGCTGGAGGATGCAACTATCTCCGCTCGCTTATTATTAAAAGGTAACACTAAATGGGTTATTATCACGAGTGCATTTCAACCCGATGAAGATAATATTGAAGTTGTTTGTGTCACAAAGGATGATACTACTGTTATTCGCCACAAACGTTACCCTGTAACACCAAAGGGTACTGGGGATTTATTTGGTGCAGAATTAACAGCGCAGCTATTAGCCGGGCTGTCTGTCCCTGATGCAGCTAAGATGGCATGCTTACGCATAGAGCAAGGTATTATTCATATGGCAGCTACTGGCCGTAGTGAATTGGTCCTTTAGCCATAAAAATCTATGGTAACCCCCCGTTTTTGCAACACAAATTTTGATGTATGATGGGCTTGCTTAAACCTATTCGGCATCTAATGAGCATATTGCCCGTGCCACGATGAGTTCCGCACCTGTTGAGCCTTGAAAAAGCCATCGGCTTTATAAAGCCATTTTTTATGTCTGGTTCAACATTTACCTAAATCAATACCGATTAAAGTGACATTATTCATTGACGTTATTCATAATGGCCTCTTCCCAAAGAAAAACACCCTGTCAGTTTACCGCTCACAGGGTGGGGGTGACCATCTCATTAAGCCAGTTGACTGACTCAGACAACTGACTTTTCCATTTTATGATATTAAAGATTACTCAAATTCATTCCATGAACGGCCATCACGTGTAATCATCGCAACAGAAGCAATAGGCCCCCAAGTTCCGGCTTGATATGGCTTAGGTGATTCATTATCCATCGCCCATGCATCCATGATCGAATCAACAAATTTCCATGCTTCTTCAACTTCATCTCTGCGTACAAACAGCGCTTGAATTCCGCGCATCGCTTCAAGCAATAAGCGCTCATAAGCATCCGCTAAGTGAGTTTGATTAAAAGTTTCAGAAAAACTTAAGTCTAATTTAGTCGTTTGCAAACGATGCTTATGATCCAAGCCCGGAGCCTTGTTCATAATCTCAATATCAATCCCTTCATCTGGTTGCAAACGAATGGTTAATTTATTTTGCGGTAATTCTTGATAACTTTCAGAGAAAATATTCAATGCAGGTTTTTTAAAGTAAACGACTATCTCTGAACATTTAGCGGGTAAGCGTTTACCTGTTCGTAAGTAAAAAGGAACCCCAGCCCATCGCCAATCATCAATATCCACGCGAAGCGCAACGAATGTTTCTGTTGAGCTTTGTTTATTCGCACCTTCTTCTTCCAGATAGCCTGGAACTTTATTCCCTTGTACAAACCCAGCGTTATATTGACCTCGAACTGCTTTTTCACGAACGTTCGTATGATCGATTCGACGTAATGAACGTAAGACTTTCACTTTTTCATCACGAATACGGTCTGAGGTTAAATCTGCTGGCGGCGACATCGCAATCATGGTTAAGATTTGTAATAGATGGTTTTGCACCATATCACGCATCTGACCTGCTTGATCAAAATACCCCCAACGTCCTTCAATCCCAACTTCTTCAGCAACAGTAATTTGGACATGATCGATAGTTCGATTATCCCAATTATTGATGAATAGTGAGTTTGCAAAGCGTAATGCTAGAAGATTTAAAACTGTCTCTTTACCTAAATAATGGTCGATACGGTAAACTTGGGTTTCATCAAAATATTTTGCAACTTCATTATTAATCTCTTGTGAAGATGCTAAGTCTGTCCCTAATGGTTTTTCCATAACAACACGGTTTGGTTGTTTGTTAAGACCTGCATGAGCAAGCCCTTGACACACTGAACCAAACGTACTTGGTGGCATAGCAAAATAATGAATAGCAGGTTGACCATCCTGTTTAATCATTTCAGCTAAAAGGTCGAAACTTTCAGTTTGATTAACGTCTAGGTTACAAAAATCTAAACGTGCGCTCAGCTTTTCCCAAAGTGCAGGATCAAGGTCTTCTTTCAAAAATTCGTTGAATGCTTGCTGAACAAACTCAATGTAATCACTCTGACTCCACTGTGCACGACCGACACCGATAATTCGGGAGTCTGGGTGAAGGTAACCTGCTTTCTCTAATTGATAAAGGGATGGAAGCAGCTTACGACGTGCGAGGTCTCCTTTGGTGCCGAAAATAATCAAGTCACAGGCTTGAGCAGCATTATTTACCGCCATATTGGTTCTCCTCAATTTGCGGAATTTATTGTAATTTTGTTACAAAATTAGCCAGATGTCCCGTTAATGTACTCTTTTGAATGTATTCAGTAAATATTGATGACACTAACTGCCATCTTTATGGTTAAAAAATCATCAGCCGCTCGTTCTTAAACCTTGACTGAATGGAGACAGCCCTTGTAATTAAATTACAAAACCGTAAATGAAATTACTGAACTGAAAATTAGATACAGGTCATAGTTTTGTAAAAATTTCACCACAAATACATATCATTCAGATAGGTTAGCCATAACACATAGTATATTTCTAGTTATACATTCTGCCTTTAAAAACGATAATCAATAAAACACAGAGTATCCTTATGGCAGAAAAATTTCTCCTTTTGATGAAATAGGCACTTTCGTTATATGAATATTTTAGAGCAAATGAATAGCAGTCTTGATTTTTTAAGTAAATCAGAAAAGAAAGTTGCCGAAGTCATTTTAGGTATGCCTCAAAGCGCTATTCATCTTAGCATCGCCTCACTTGCTCAATTGGCTAATGTTAGCGAACCTACTGTTAACCGTTTTTGTCGTAAAATGGGTACTAAAGGTTTTCCTGACTTCAAACTTCGCTTGGCACAAAATTTGGCAAACGGCACCCCTTACGTGAATCGTAATGTAGAAGAAAGTGATACTGTTAATACTTACACACATAAAATTTTCGAATCTGCTATGGCCGGATTAGATAATGTCAAACATACTTTAGATATTACGGCTATCAATCGCGCAGTTGATCTGCTAACCCAAGCACGAAAAATCGTTTTTTTTGGGTTTGGAGCCTCCGCTGCTGTCGCCCATGATGCCATGAATAAATTTTTCCGTTTTAATATTCCCGTCATTTACTTCGATGATATTGTTATGCAACGAATGTGCTGCATTAATAGTGGTGAAGGTGATGTAGTCGTTTTGATATCTCACACAGGAAGAACGAAAGCTTTAGTCGATATGGCACGACTCGCCCGTGAAAATGATGCAACAGTTATTGCGATCACCTCAGAAAATACCCCTCTAGCTCAAGAAGCTACTCTTTCTATTATTATTGATGTTCCAGAAGATACAGATATATATATGCCTATGGTATCAAGATTAGCTCAATTAACTGTCATTGATGTCCTGACGACAGGCTTTACGTTAAGAAGAGGCGAAAAATTTAGAGATAACTTGAAACGGGTCAAAGAAGCGTTACGCGATTCGCGGTTTGATAGTCTGTAATATAAAAAATCTCTTTGCTTATTCAGGCTTTAATACTTTTACAGACCTGATAGCATATAACTGTTACCCGTATATAATAGCGGGTATGTTCAATGTGACTCTATTTCAGTATATAAAATCTCGAATACGTAAAATAATTTGAGTTAAGTTTAGGTGGCAAGCGATGCTATTCCAAGGAGCATACTCAAGTATGTGACTTGGATAGCTGAACATAGCTAATATCACTGCAGTTTGAAGTATGACGGTAA
>NZ_KB233222.1:1526198-1574534 GCF_000314855.2 Providencia burhodogranariea DSM 19968
GTAGCTAACACAGCTGTAGTTTGAAGTATGACGGGTAACTCATTAATCGACACCAACATCACCACTATAGGTCAACGGAGTAATACATGACTAGACGGCTTAGAAGAACTAAAATTGTTACTACCCTAGGTCCAGCTACCGATCGTGATAATAACCTTGAAAAGATTATCAACGCCGGCGCCAATGTTGTACGCCTCAATTTTTCTCACGGAACTCCAGAAGACCATATTCTTCGCGCTAACAAAGTGCGTGAAATCGCTGCTCGTTTAGGTCGCCATGTTGCGATCCTCGGCGATTTACAAGGGCCTAAAATCCGCGTCTCTACATTCAAAGATGGGAAAGTATTCTTAAATGTTGGTGATAAATTTACGCTTGATGCCACACTTGGCAAAGGCGAAGGTGACCAACAGAAAGTTGGCATTGACTACAAAGGTTTACCTGCTGACGTCGTGCCTGGCGACATATTGTTACTCGACGATGGTCGTGTACAGTTGAAAGTTCGTGAAGTTCAAGGATTACAAGTTTTCACCGAGGTTACAGTTGGCGGCCAACTATCAAATAACAAAGGCATCAATAAACTTGGTGGCGGCCTATCAGCTGAAGCGCTCACAGATAAAGATAAACAAGATATTATTACAGCGGCTAAGATTAATGTTGATTATTTGGCTGTATCCTTCCCTCGTTCAGGTGAAGATTTGGATTATGCACGTCGTTTAGCACGTGATGCAGGCTGTGAATGCCAAATTGTTGCCAAGGTAGAACGAGCAGAAGCTGTTGCAACTGATGAAGTCATGGATGAGGTTATTCTTGCATCTGATGTTGTTATGGTTGCTCGTGGTGATTTAGGTGTTGAAATTGGTGACCCAGAATTAGTCGCGGTACAGAAAAAATTAATCCGCCGCTCTCGCCAGCTGAACCGTGTCGTGATCACCGCAACACAAATGATGGAATCGATGATCACGAATCCAATGCCAACACGAGCAGAAGTTATGGATGTGGCAAACGCAGTACTCGATGGTACTGATGCGGTGATGCTTTCAGCGGAAACAGCAGCTGGTCAATACCCAGCCGAAACTGTGGCTGCAATGGCTCAAGTATGCTTAGGCGCAGAAAAAATGCCGGGTCTTAATGTTTCTAAGCACCGTTTAGACGCAGAGTTTGAGAACCCTGAAGATGCTATTGCAATGTCAACTATGTATGCAGCCAACCATCTCAAAGGCGTTAAAGCAATTATTGCGATGACTGAGTCTGGTCGTACTGCACGTATGATGTCCCGTATCAGCTCAGGCTTGCCTATTTTCGCAATGTCACGTCATGAAAAAACATTGAATCAAGCGTCTCTTTATCGTGGTGTTACCCCTGTTTTCTGTAGCACACATACAGATGGTATTGCGGCAGCCAATGAAGCAGTTATTCGTCTACGTGATAATGGCTACTTGATTACAGGAGACCTTGTCCTTGTGACTCAAGGTGATTTAATGGGTACGATTGGTAGCACCAATACTTGTCGTATCTTACAAGTTGAATAATTAAACTGCATAACTCAGATATGTAAAGTAAAGGAGCGATAATCGCTCCTTTACTGTTGTATTGAAGCTATTATTCAACCATCGCTAAAAGCGATATCAACATGCCCGGTCATTTTTCCAGTTGTTATAGACTTCATCGATAACAAGCGCTATCTTGTCATAGTTTTCCCATGTATTTTCAACATGATAGACTGATGGCAGACCTTGAGCTAACACTCGCTCATAATCATCAAAAAAACCACCGTCTTCTGCTTGAAAATAGAACTCTGTAAATTTCGAACCTTCTTCATTCACATCTTCGTTAGTAAATTTTTCATCACACATAGTTATTAAAAATTCACGTCCATTCATTTTACGTTCACAAACCGCAGCTAGCTCATCAATTGATTCCTCAAGATGAAACTCACCAATTAAGCCAGTATGAATAAGCCAAGTAAGATAAAAACCAATATGAGTGCCGCCATTTACATTAGGTAATTGTTCTGGATAATCACCGCCATAGTGCCAATCCATTCTGTCAAATGCCATCTTAGACCTCAATTTCAAGTTAACTTATGTTAATAAATATCCAAGGTGATTGGAATCACATCTCAAAATAAAACAGAATGCGTATGGGATGGTATGATTTAAATATCATTTAATGCAAAAAATGCACCTCACATAGTATTGAGATGCATTTCATTGAAATTTCTTATGAACAATCACTTACACTATAAATCTTTACGCTGATAGGGCTCTATCTCACCAGCTTTTCTTGTTTTCAATAACTTAAGTATCCAAGTGTATTGCTCAGGATTTGGCTCAACAAGGTATTCAAGTTCTTCATTCATTCTTCGCGCAATATATTCATCATCTTTACCATCGATATCATCCATAGGTTCACGAATATAAATATGCAATTGGTGTGTATGATGGTCGTATACAGGGAATAAAGGAACTATTTTAGCTTTACAGACTTTCATTAAACGCCCAACAGCCGGAAGAGTTGCTTTATATGTGCCAAAAAAATCAACAAACTCGCTGTGTTCTTCACCATGATCTTGGTCTGGTAAATAAAATCCCCAATAACCTTGTCTCACTGATGCAATAAATGGTTTGATACCCGCATCTCGAGAATGTAAACGTCCACCAAAATGATAGCGTGCTTTATTCCATAAAAAATCTGCAACTGGGTTTTTTTGGTGATGAAACATTGCTGCCATTTTTATTCCTCTTGCTGCAAGTAACATTGCCGGAGCATCAACAGCCCAACCGTGAGGAACCATAAAAATAACGTTACTGCCCTGCTGTTTTAAGCGTTCAATAACTTCTTCATTGTGCCAGTGAGTTCGTGCTAAAGTTTTATCTGCTCCACGGAGACATAGCTCAGCAAGCATCACGAATGATTGTGGCGCCGTTTCAAACATTTTATCTATTAATTGTTCTCTTCCTTGTTCTGTTAAATCAGGAAAACAATACAATAGATTTATCTTTGCGCGGCGACGAGCACTTTTAGCTAGTATTCCAACCCATTTGCCTACTTTTGCAAGTATTGGGTCTCTGATTTTAATAGGAATATATGCTAATGCTGCAAATACACCCGCACCAATCCAAACACCCCAATACTTAGGGTGTAAATAGGATTTATGAAAGGTTGGCACATAGCCTAATTTACTATCGGTATCTTTATTCATAGTGTACCTAAAAGAACAATTCGCGCCCTTTTATAGCTTAAAATAATAATAAGTGGAAGCTTTACCAAGAAAGCTGGCAGGTGCTATCACCTGCCAGTAATGAAATGGTTAATTAATTTTCAGCTGTGATTTGGTTTCTTTAACCATCGCGAGATATTCTTTACGCTCTTTACCCGTTAAACCACCAGAGCTAGGTAATTTGGCTGTAAGTGGGTTAACTGCTTGTTGGTTAATCCACATTTCAAAGTGAAGGTGTGGACCTGTTGAACGCCCAGTATTACCTGACAGCGCAATACGATCACCTCTTTTTACTTTTTGACCTGGCTTAACTAACAGTTGGCGCAGATGCATATAACGCGTGGTATATTGGCGCCCATGACGGATTGCAATAAAGTTACCCGCTGCACCACTATATTTAGAGACAATAACTTCACCATCACCAACCGCAAGTACTGGAGTACCAACTGGCATTGCAAAATCAACACCCTTATGTGGTGCTACTCGGCCTGTAACAGGATTGACTCTACGTGGGTTAAATTGCGATGAAACTCTGAATTGCTTCGCTGTCGGGAAACGTAAGAAACCGCGTTCTAAACCATTACCTTCGCTATCATAGTAACGACCATCTTCTGCACGAAATGCATAATAGTTCTTACCATTACTTTGTAAACGTACACCGACTAACTGGCTTTGCTCACTTCGACCATTGAGCATTTCACGGCTCATTAATACTGTAAATTTGTCGCCTTTTTTCAATCTACGGAAATCAATTTGCCATTGTAAGGCTTTGATGACTTCACGCCCTTCGTTACGAGTTAAACCTGCTTGAGATGCGCTTTGTGCAAAGCTGCCGTTGATTACCCCAGGAAAGACAGTGTTTTGCCATTCTCCCGTACGGATATCTTTTGTTTCTTGAAATTTATTGGTATCACCAACTCGGGTATAAATACGAGTTTCGCGACGAGATACTTCCCACGTTAATGACTCTAGCTCACCTTGTTCTGTGAGGCTCCAATTCAACGTTTGACCAATTTTTAAGTTACGTAAGGTTTTGTGTTGATTAGCGAGAGTCGCAACATCACCAGATTCGATGCCAAATTGCGTTAAGATGCTCGAAAGGTTATCACCACTAGCAACTACATATTCATGTGGGATAGGAGAGCCATCTGCCTCACCTTCGGGACTATCGCTATCGCTATCTGCGACACCCTCATCGGACAATTGGTCACTGCTATCTTGAATAATGTCATCTGTTGCATCAGCTACAGGTGCAAATGTAAGAGGAATGACTGTATCGACAGAGTTTTCGGTATCCGAGCTAGTTGTTGTGGGTAAATGAGCTGGGCGCCAAATTGCGACGACCAGCGTTGCTGCTGTTAATGTACCTAACATTATTTTATGGGACTTAGACAGGCTACCGTAAACCTGTGCAAGCCCCTTGACCATTTGCTGCACTAAACAATTCCTTCATGTTTTAATTCAGGCAGCTCGCATATTGATTCGACAGTTGTGTTAAAAACTGCATATAGCTATCTGGTCCTATTTCCAGCCCACTACCAAGTGGATCGAGAGTACCCATTTTGACTCCCGTATTCTTTGCTACGCTCTCTATAACGGTCGGCCTGAATTGTGGCTCAGCAAAAACACATTCTGCTTTATGCTGAACCAATTGAGTTCGTATTTGATGTAATTTCTGCGCACCAGGCTGTATTTCTGGGTTTATCGTAAAATGCCCCAATGGAGCCAACTGATAGTGTTTTTCAAAGTAGCCGTAAGCATCGTGAAAAACAAAATAGCCCTTGTTTTTGACTGGTGCCAAAATATTAACAATATTCTTATCATTTTGCGTCATTTTTTCATTGAATTTACGTAGGTTTACGTCCAGCTTTTCTTTCTGGTCAGGATAAAGCACTACTAAACGATCGTGAATGTCTAACGCGGCTTTTTTTGCTATCTCTGGTGACAACCAGATATGCATATTATACTCACCATGATGATGATGATCGTGATCCGCGTCATGATTAGCTTCATCAGCATGATCATGTCCGTGTTCATCTTCTTCTTCGCCGGTCATCAATAGCTGTTTAATATTTGGCTGCTCCGCTAGTGCTAGTCGTTTATCCTGCGGTAACGCCCTGAGAGGCTTATCTAAAAACATTTCCATGTTAGGCCCAACCCAAACAAATAGATCTGCCTGTTTAATTTTTTTCAAATCGGAAGGTTTAAGTGCATAATCATGAGGAGATGAACCATCAGGTAATAAAACTTGGGTATCTGTCACCCCATCTGCTATACCCGCTGCAATAAAAGCTAATGGGCGGATGGATGTCACAACATCAGCACGTGCTACCGATATCATGCTTGAGCTGATTACTGATGCTGCCACTACACCGAAAATAAATTTCTGAGCATTGAATTTAGATTTATGTATCATTGAGGTCTTTTTCCGTGATTTTAACTTTGAAATGTTATAATATAACACAACATGAATTCTGCAAGATGTTTTTCACATGCAACCATTACTGAATTTAAATAAAATCTCTGTTTCTTTTGGTGAGAAACTTGTACTTAAAGACGTCACTTTTGACCTAAATAAAGGTGATATTGTCACCCTTTTAGGCCCCAATGGTGCCGGCAAATCTACTATAGTTCGTGTAGTGCTAGGTCTTTTAACACCTACTTCTGGGACTGTTGAACGGGCTCCTTCACTTTCCATTGGTTATGTACCACAAAAATTGCATTTAGATACCACGCTACCATTAACGGTTAAACGTTTTTTAATGCTAAAGCCGGGTGTGCGCTCTGAACTATTATTGCCAGCTCTTGAGCGAGTTAAGGCAACTCACTTACTTGGGCAGCCTATGCAAAAATTGTCTGGGGGGGAAACACAGCGAGTATTACTTGCGCGAGCCTTACTCAACAAACCAGACCTGCTAGTACTCGATGAACCTGCACAAGGCGTTGATATTACCGGACAAGTTGCTCTTTATGACTTAATTAATCAATTACGTACTGAACTTGGCTGTGCCGTATTAATGGTCTCTCATGACCTTCATTTGGTAATGGCTAAAACAGATAAAGTGCTGTGCATAAATGGTCATATTTGCTGTTCAGGAACACCTGATGTGGTCTCAAATCACCCTGAATTTGTGGCGATGTTTGGATACCGTGGAGCATCACAATTGGGTGTTTATCGCCATCACCACAATCACCAACACGATTTAGAAGGTAACGTTGTGACAACTCATACACATAGCAAGGAATGTCAACATGATTGAGTTGCTGTTACCTGGTTGGATAGCAGGTACATTATTGGCTATTGCGGCTGGCCCACTCGGGTCATTTGTTGTTTGGCGTCGAATGTCCTATTTTGGTGATACTCTCGCACATGCTTCTTTATTAGGCGTTGCATTCGGTTTACTGCTCAATATCAATCCCTTCTATGCCGTAATCACAGTAACTTTACTGTTAGCGATAATTTTAGTTTGGTTAGAGCGGAGACCTCAGCTAGCTGTTGATACCTTATTAGGCATCATGGCTCATAGTTCGCTATCGCTAGGTTTAGTTGTAGTCAGTTTAATGGCTAATGTACGCGTTGATTTGATGGCATATCTTTTTGGTGATTTACTTTCTGTGTCTTACGAAGATATCATCACTATTTTAATTGGTGTCACTGTTGTCTGTGGTTTATTGATTTGGCGCTGGCGAGCACTGCTTTCGATGACGGTTAACCAAGAGTTAGCCTTTGTAGACGGCATCAATATTCAACGATTACGCTTATTACTGATGTTAGTAACGGCATTAACTATTGGCATAGCAATGAAATTTGTTGGAGCTTTAATCATTACTTCTCTACTGATTATTCCTGCCGCAACTGCTCGTCGTTTCTCTAGAACACCAGAGCAAATGGCATTCATTGCTATATTGATTGGTATGTTATCTGTGACAGGTGGATTAACGTTCTCTGCGTTTTACGACACCCCAGCAGGTCCTTCTGTTGTATTAACGGCTTCAGTGCTATTTGTTTTTAGCTTATTTATGAAAGCAAAAAACTAGCCTTTATCAAACATTATCTAGCCGCCCTATGCTGTTTAGGGCGGTTCACATTCAATTAAAATTAAAACACTCGTCTTCTTATCCACGTATCAATTAAATAAATTCTTATCTTTACTATTAAGCAACTTGTCAGCGTAAAAAATTCGAATACAGATTAAATTTCTTTTGGTGTTAAACCAAAATGTAAATAGGCTCGTGCTGTAGCCATTCGACCGCGAGGAGTGCGTTGAATAAAACCTTGTTGAATCAGATAAGGTTCTAAAACATCTTCGATTGTTTCTCGCTCTTCACCAATTGCTGCGGCAAGGTTATCAACACCGACAGGCCCCCCCATAAATTTGTCAATAATCGCAACTAGTAATTTACGGTCTAGGTAATCAAAGCCTGCTGCATCGACATTCAACATATCGAGAGCTTGATTGGCAATTAGTTCATCTATTGAACCATTGCCTTTAACCTGAGCAAAGTCACGCACACGACGTAATAAGCGGTTAGTGATCCTAGGCGTACCTCGTGAGCGCATAGCAACTTGGAGGGCACCTTCTTCACTAATTTCCAGCCCCATGTACTTGGCGCTACGTTTCACTATATATTGAAGATCTTCAACTTGATAAAACTCAAGACGTTGCACAATACCAAAACGATCTCTTAAAGGCGAAGTTAACGAGCCTGCTCGAGTTGTAGCTCCAATCAAAGTAAAAGGAGGCAAATCAATTTTGATTGAGCGTGCCGCTGGTCCTTCACCAATCATAATATCGAGTTGGTAATCTTCCATTGCTGGATAAAGGATCTCTTCAACAACAGGTGATAAGCGGTGTATCTCATCAATAAATAGCACATCATGAGGCTCTAGGTTTGTAAGCATAGCAGCTAAATCACCTGCTTTTTCAAGCACAGGTCCTGAAGTCGTGCGCAAACTAACACCCATTTCATTCGCAACAACACCAGCAAGTGTTGTTTTACCTAAGCCTGGAGGACCAAAAATTAACAGATGATCAAGGGCTTCACCACGTAATTTGGCCGCTCGAATAAAGATTTCCATCTGCTCTTTGACTTGCGGTTGCCCAATATATTCATTGAGTAATTTCGGACGGATCGCGCGATCAATCGCTTCTTCTTCATCATGAATTACTTCGGCAGAAATTAAGCGATCAGCTTCAATCATCGTTATATTCTCTCAATCAGAGTGCGGCACGTAAGGCATCACGGATTAATGTCTCACAATCACTACCCGGCTTAGCGACTTTACTAACCATACGGCTAGCCTCTTGTAACTTATATCCTAATGACACAAGCGCAGTTGCTGCTTCAGCTTCAATATCAGCACTACTTGGTACTTTGCTATTTACATCTGGTAGTGTGATATCGCTATTTTGATTAAATAAGTCACCATTTAAACCTTTAAAGCGATCTTTCATTTCGACGACTAAACGCTCAGCTGTTTTTTTACCAATACCCGGTAATTTAACTAGTGAGGCAATAGCTTCTTTTTCGATAGCAGAAACAAATTGTTGAGCAGACATACCGGACAATATTGCTAATGCCAATTTAGGGCCAACACCATTAACTTTAATTAGCTCTTTAAACAATGCACGCTCTTGTTTATCATTAAAGCCATACAATAATTGAGCATCTTCACGCACCACAAAATGAGTGAAAACGATAGCTTCTTGACCAATTTCAGGTAATTCATAAAAACAAGTCATAGGCATATGAACTTCATAACCAACACCATGCAGCTCTAACAAAACTATCGGAGGTTGTTTTTCTAATACAATGCCACGTAAACGACCAATCACTATGAAACCCTCAATTTATTTTCTTAATACCGCTGTTTATACCACAAAAAAGGCTGGATGCATATCCAGCAACTATCTTAATCGACCACGAGCTAACATTAATCGAGGATCACCAACTCGCAATAGGTTTTGGTTAAAATGGCAATGGGTTATAGCTATTGCTAAAGCATCCGCAGCGTCCGATTGAGGATTAGCAGAAAGCTTTAGAATAGATTTGACCATATGTTGTACTTGACTTTTTTCTGCTGCGCCAGTCCCCACTACTGTCTGTTTAACTTGTCTAGCGGCATATTCAAATACAGGGATATTTTGATTCGCACCTGCAACTATTGCAACACCACGCGCTTGACCAAGTTTAAGTGCAGAGTCGGGGTTTTTTGCCATGAATACCTGTTCAATAGCTAAAACATCCGGTTGATATTGAGTGATAATTTCCGAGACTCCCGCATAAATGCGCTTCAGGCGGCTTGGTAAATCATCAACCTGTGTGCGAATACAACCACTCCCCAGATATAATAGTTGCCTACCCTGTTGGCGAATAACACCGTAACCCGTCACTCTAGAACCGGGGTCTATACCTAAAATAATCGCCATATCACAGCCTATTTTTATCCTTTATTACTTTTAACGTCATCTTATCTGTATCTATTAAGCGCCACAATACCCACAGTAAACCTTCAAGCTTTAACTTGATGATGATTAACTATGACGAAAAATGACAAGACTGGTAGTAAAAATTAAGATGTGAGGTATTGAAGGCGTTAGAGAAAACAGGCTGATACCAGCCCGCTTTCTCTACGCGAGTTTTATTTCATTAAAGCTGCTCAGCAACTTCGTCAGAAATATCACCATTATGATAGACTTCTTGAACGTCGTCAGAATCTTCTAACATATCAATGAGGCGCAGTAATTTAGGTGCGGTTTCAACATCTAACTCGGCTTTTGTCGATGGGATCATAGAAACTTCTGCGACTTCACTGGTGAAGCCAGCGGCATCTAACGCATCTTTCACTTCACCAAATGTCTCTAGTGTTGTGTAGACGTCAATTGCACCGTCATCATAAGTTTCAACATCATCGGCACCTGCTTCCAAAGCCGCTTCCATCAGCGCATCTTCATCAACACCGGGAGCATAGGTAATCACACCACGTTTGGTAAACAGATAAGAAACTGAACCATCAGTGCCTAAGTTACCGCCTGTTTTAGTGAAAGCGTGGCGAACCTCAGAAACAGTACGATTACGGTTATCACTCAAGCACTCAACCATAACAGCTGTGCCGCCTGGGCCGTAACCTTCATAAATGATAGTTTCCATATTATCGTTATCATCATTACCCACACCACGTGCAATAGCACGATTTAAGGTGTCACGGGTCATGTTGTTCGATAATGCTTTATCCACAGCGGCACGTAAACGCGGGTTAGTAGCAGTATCACCGCCACCTAAACGCGCAGCTGTGACTAGCTCACGGATAATTTTAGTAAAAATCTTACCGCGTTTGGCATCTTGTGCCGCTTTGCGGTGTTTAGTGTTGGCCCATTTACTATGACCTGCCATGAAATATCTCCAAAAACGTCAATAAAATAATTAAACAGCAAATTCTAAAATAGCCTGACTGTTACTCCAAGATTTTGTCAGGGTCGCAGCCTTATCTGGCGCAACCCAACAAAACTCAGAGTGTTCAGTCAAAGTTGGTACCAATTCTTGGCTTAGCACCATTTTAAACCAATGTTCTTTACAATGCGTGACATCTGGCGCATAACGGTGCCTAAAATGAGCAAAAATTTCAAAGATCACTTCGCGTGACAAATCATGTAATTGCCTTTTGTGCACTGTGAAGCCAGTTTCTTCTTGGACTTCGCGCATTGCAGTTTCAAACGCACTTTCATTAAGTTCTAGGCTTCCTGTCACAGATTGCCAAAAGTCTGGGTCATCCTTACGCCGCAGCATAAGTACGTTACCGCTGTTTTCAGCGACAATGATGACTAAAACTGATTCAGGATGCTTAAAGCTACTCATTTCTAATTAATTACGCTTGTTCATCTTTTGCGACAACGGCTATCGCTAGCTCTGTTAACGAATCTTGATTCGCATAACTTGGCGCATTTGTCATCAAACAGGCTGCTGCTGTTGTTTTCGGGAATGCAATAACATCACGAATGTTATCCGTTCCAGTTAACAGCATAACCAAACGGTCAAGACCGAAAGCTAATCCTGCATGCGGAGGCGTGCCGTATTTTAATGCATCAAGTAAGAAGCCAAATTTTTCGCGTTGTTCTTCTTCATTAATGCCTAGAATACTAAACACTGTTTGTTGCATTTCGCTACGGTGAATACGCACTGAACCACCACCAACCTCATAGCCATTGATGACCATGTCATATGCATTAGCTACTGCGTCTTCAGGTTTACTTGCTAAATCTTCAGGTGAGAAGTCACGCGGTGAGGTAAATGGGTGGTGCATCGCACTCAAGCCACCTTCACCATTTTCTTCAAACATTGGGAAGTCAATAACCCACAATGGCTGCCAGCTATTTAAGTTTGTCAGTTCGAAGTCACGACCTACTTTAAGACGTAATGCGCCCATTGAATCCGTGACGATATTTTTAGCACCGGCACCAAACAGAATAATATCGCCATCTGCTGCACCTGTTCTTTCCAAGAGCTGACTAATTATTTCTTCATTTAAGAACTTAGCTACTGGGCTTTGAATACCTTCTAAACCTTTTGCAGATTCATTGACTTTCATCCACGCTAGGCCTTTCGCACCATAAATGCCTACAAATTGACCATACTCATCAATTTGCTTACGCGTCATTGCAGAACCACCTGGTACTTTTAATGCAGCAACTCGCCCTTTCGGATCATTCGCAGGTCCCGCAAACACCGCGAACTCAACATCTTTCACGATGTCCGCAACATCCACCAGCTCCATTGGGTTACGTAAGTCAGGTTTATCTGAACCGTAACGACGCATTGCTTCAGCGAATGTCATGATGGGGAAATCACCTAAATCAACCCCTTTAACGTCCAGCCATAATTCGCGGATCATGCGCTCCATAATTTCACGCACTTGTTCTGCGCTCATGAATGAAGTTTCAACGTCAATTTGGGTGAATTCAGGTTGGCGATCAGCACGTAAGTCTTCATCGCGGAAACATTTGACGATTTGGTAATAACGATCAAAACCCGACATCATCAGCAGCTGTTTAAAGAGCTGTGGTGATTGAGGTAATGCATAAAACTTACCTTTATGAACGCGGCTTGGAACTAAATAGTCACGTGCGCCTTCTGGCGTTGCTTTAGTTAACATTGGAGTTTCAACATCAACAAAACCTTCGCTATCCATAAAGTTGCGCACAAAACTGGTAATTTTTGCACGGGTGCGCAGACGATCTGACATTTCTGGGCGACGCAAGTCAAGATAACGATATTTTAAGCGACGCTCTTCTGTGTTCGTTTGATTACTATCAAGTGGTAATGGTTCTGATTTATTAAAGACATCAAGGCTTTCAGCAAAAAGTTCAATTTCACCCGTCGCCATATCTTTATTTTTTTGGTTCTCTGGGCGAGCACGCACCGTTCCTGTAATTTGAATACAGAATTCATTACGCAGTTCTGAGGCTTTTTCAAAGAGATCTTTACGCTCAGGATCGAAAAAAACTTGTACGATCCCTTCACGGTCACGCATATCGATAAAAATCAATCCACCTAAATCACGACGGCGGTTTACCCATCCACAAAGAGTGACCTGTTGGCCTTCATGAGCAATGTTTAACTGCCCACAATAGTTAGTACGCATACAATATCCTTTTTACTCAGCTTGTTGTGCTTTGTTTGCTGCGGGAATTTGGCATTTTGCTGAACATTCAGAATGTCAAAAAGGCAGACATTATATAGGAAATTCTGTTGCACAAACAGTTACGTATTAGGTGGCTAAGCCTAATATTTTTGTTTTTAATCATATTTTCACCGATTAAAAGATAGCCAAAACAAACATAACGAGTACTGCGCAATGATAGAATCAGAATTTATGATTAAGAATGATTTTAAGTGACTCTGCTGCGTATGTACATATTACAGCAAGGGTTTATTTCATCTGATTATCACTGACTGTATAGCAAGCATACAAATCGGATCAAAATTGCAAATCAACCATCAATCATTAATGTGATTAGATTAAAAACTGTACGCTATCCCTTACGTCAATAATTACTCTCTTTCGGAGTGTAATGTTTATTGTTTTCATTTTTCTTGAATAATAGTATTTATCTACCTAACGTTATATTTATACGCTAAAATCTAAAGTAAACATCACAAGGTAAGGCAGTATATGAGCGCTAAAATTATTGATAAATTAGGTTTAATTACGTTTTCAGAACGCAAAGTTGCTATGGTTCGCTCTCACAATAAAGAGCTCTTTTATATTCCGGGTGGCAAACGTGAGATAAATGAGACTGATGAGCAAGCTTTATGTCGCGAAATTGATGAAGAATTAACCTTAACATTGCATACCGACTCAATCCGTTTTTATAGTGAATTTATCGGATCTGCCGATGGTAAACAAGATGGAACACAAGTTCGTATTCGCTGCTATTTTGCTTGCTTCGATGATGATCCAAAACCTGCGGCTGAAATCGCAGAACTCGCGTGGTTAGACAGTAGTGATTTATCTCGTTGTTCTGCTACTGCGGCAATTATTATGCTGCAACTACAACGTGATGACTTAATTAATTAAACAAATATAGTATAGCTTCAAATTTTTTTAATTTTTAATTTGAATCCTAACCATTAAAAGGTTTTACTATTGTTAAGCGTTATTAATACCTAATGTATATAATTCAAGGTATCCCTAGCTCATAAGAAGGGTTTTCCTGATGAGCACAGAATAGGTAACACTGTGGCACAGTAATTCTATTCAAAACATACGTCATCGGGCTTGAAAAATAATAAGCATATTGATATTAAACATAATTTTAATCATTTACTTAGTCAATTTGGTTAAGCAATGGAGTGAATAAATGGTTAGCTCTCTGTACGTTGTACTAGGTGCTTTACTACTACTTAGGCTGTCTTTTAATGTTGTTAAGCTCAGATATCAATACCGCATATCTCAAGGTGACGGTGGTTTTTACGAACTACAAACAGCCATTCGTGTTCATGGTAATGCGATAGAATACATACCTATCGGTATAATTTTATTACTATTTATGGAAATGAACGGCGCTCAAGTTTGGATGATTCATCTTTGTGGATTGATTCTTATTGCTGGGCGTGGATTACATGCTTATGGCCTAAAAAATCATGACTCGTCATACCGGCGCTCAGGCATGGCTGCTACTTATGCCTCAATGATATTGATGATCCTCGCTAATATTTATTACCTGCCATGGATTCAAATTTTCTCCTTCAATCTTTAATTTTTATCATCAATGCGGCACTTTTTGAGTGTCGTAAAACTTTTATTAGGCTTTTGATTGATTGATTTTCAGGTTACGCGCCTTTTCTGCTACAATCCGCAACTACTTTTTGTTTTACAAATACAGATCTTATGTCAAGTCAGGAATCCAAAAACAAAGATAGCCTTTTTTGCGCCCCAATTGCTAATTTAGGTGATTGGCAGTTTGATGAAAAAGTTGCTGAAGTCTTTCCCGATATGATCCAGCGCTCGGTGCCGGGTTATTCGAATATTATTGCTATGATTGGGATGTTAGCGGGTCGCTTTGTGACTGAAAATAGTCATGTTTATGACCTTGGCTGCTCATTAGGCGCTGCGACGCTCTCTGTTCGCCGTAATATCTCTGCCGAAAATTGCCAAATCATTGCTGTTGATAACTCATCTGCTATGGTAGAGCGTTGTCGCCGTCATCTTGAAGCTTATAAAGCAGATACCCCTGTCGAGGTCATTGAAGGCGATATTCGCGATATCAATATCGAGAATGCCTCCATGGTAGTGCTTAATTTTACCTTACAATTTCTTAACCCCGATGATCGTCAACTGTTATTAAATAAAATATTTCAAGGTCTTAAGCCCGGTGGCATTCTTGTATTATCTGAAAAGTTTAATTTTGAAGATAACGAAATTGGTGAGTTATTATTCAATATGCACCATGATTTTAAGCGAGCTAATGGTTATAGCGAACTAGAAATCAGTCAAAAACGAAGTATGTTAGAAAACGTGATGTTGACTGACTCAGTTGAAACCCATAAATCGCGTTTAAAACTAGCGGGTTTCACGCATTGTGAAGTATGGTTCCAATGTTTTAATTTTGGTTCGTTATTGGCATTTAAAGAGGCTCTGTCATGATCGATTTTGGTCGTTTTTATCAGCAAATAGCGACTGGCCCTTTAAGCCATTGGCTCGATACTTTGCCTGCTCAAATCAGTGAATGGAAGAGTAACGAATTGCACGGTGGTTTTAAATCATGGGGAAAAATGCTGGATAATTTACCTAGCATGACGCCCACGTATTTAGATTTAAAAAATAGTGTGACAGCGTCACGTGATCCAGAACTTTCGTCCGGTGAAACTCGTCGCCTTAATAATATCCTCGAACAACTTAAACCTTGGCGCAAAGGTCCATTTTCACTTTATGGTGTCAATATCGATACTGAGTGGCGCTCGGATTGGAAATGGGATCGCGTTTTACCGCATATTTCACCTTTAAAAGGTCGGCTTGTTCTTGATGTCGGCTGCGGCAGTGGTTACCACATGTGGCGAATGCTTGGTGAAAAAGCCTCATTTGTTGTCGGCATTGACCCCACACAACTGTTTCTTTGCCAATTTGAAGCAGTCAGAAAACTATTAGGTGATGACCAACGCGCTCACTTACTGCCTTTAGGTATAGAGCAGCTTCCAGCTCTCAATGCCTTTGATACCGTCTTTTCCATGGGCGTATTATATCATCGCAGATCACCACTTGATCACTTATGGCAACTTAAAAACCAATTGGTTAGCGAAGGCGAGTTGGTGTTAGAAAGCCTTGTCATCGAAGGTGATGAATTTCAGTGCTTAATTCCAGGTGAACGTTACGCTCAGATGCGTAATGTCTATTTTATTCCCTCGGCTAAAATGCTCAAAGTATGGCTTGAAAAATGTGGTTTTGTTGATGTTCGTATTGTTGACCAAGCTGTTACTACTCTCGAAGAGCAACGCCGAACTGAATGGATGAAAACGGAGTCACTTGCGGAATTTTTAGACCCTAATGATCAAAGTAAAACGATAGAAGGTTACCCTGCTCCGCTTCGAGCAATTCTCGTCGCTCGCAAACCATAAAAAGTAAGGGTGGCAATGGCCACCCTTATATTGCTGATATGTAATGTATACTGCTAAGCTGGCACTTTCTCGGTAATTGAAATAAAGTCTTTCATCGCTTCGACCGTCGGTCCATCCACACAATAATGAGTAAATTCATCATGTTCACTGTTTGATGCCATAGTGACACCCGCTTTACGATAATTCATATTGGAAGGCACGGTTTTACCTGCCGAGCTGTGTACTTCTGTCAGCCCTATTTCGATAAATTTACTTAAGTTAGTTAGGCGAACACCCGCTCCCGCCATAATCACTGGACCGTCAATTTCACGGCTTTTTTTATGTAATTCTTTTAGAAGCGGCAATCCTAGCTCTGCATTTTGCTGCTGCCCTGAAGTAAGAATACGCGCAACACCCAACTCTTTTAACTGTTCAAGTGCTAATAATGGATTGACACACATATCAAATGCACGATGGAACGTAATATGCATTCCTTGTGCAATTTCCATTAATACCTGCATGCGAGCAATATCAATACGCCCTTCGTTATCAAGCACTCCGACTACTGCACCTGGAAATCCCATTTCCTTTATCATGATTAAATCTTCACAGATAACTTCAAACTCATTCGTGTCATAGCAGAAATCACCACCACGCGGACGGATGATTGGATGAACTGGAATATGAAGTTTTGCTTTTGCTTGTTTCAGATACCCATAACTCGGTGTTAGACCACCATCTGCTGCACCTGAACATAATTCAATGCGATTCGCACCATACTCTTGAGCCACTTGTGCGCATTCAATACCGAAACAGCAAATTTCCAATTTTGCCATGACTACCTCCAAAGTTGGGCTTCACTTATTTAATTTAACGCCCATAAATAACGTAGGGTTACTATGTTATTCGTTAACATTCGATTCATGATGCCACTAATAATCAATCATTACCGGATTAATATCACACCATAGACAGTTTCTTATGAGTTATTAGCAATAACGTTAATCACATCACTTAATTTTCACTTTTAATAATCTCTTTTAGTGTAAATGGATGGTATTTAACTGTAATTATCCCATTAGTTACTGCTAATGTTGGATTAGGTAACCGTTCTAACTGCCCTTTAGGTTGACTTATTTTTTGGCTATAACCATCTGGAAGCTGTTTAGGTAATAAGGCGCTTGCTGTATTTTCGAGCTGTTGTGGGGGAACGCTAATCACCATTTCAACATGTTCCCATGTTTCTTGTGGGTAAGTTTTACCTTTAGGGAACGGTAATTCAATGACAAAAATCTTTTGCGAAGCCACAACGATAGGCAATTTAAGTTCAAATATATAAATAGGACGACCATTTATTTCGTTATCAGACAGTAACTGCGCACATTGCGAGAGCCCTTCCCGCCAACGTTCAGCTGTACCAATATGATGACAACGCACTGAGATATGATCAATTGGGAAGTCAGATAATGAAATAGATAATTCTTTTGCCATCTGTATTAGTTTTTGCTCAAACTCAGGCAAAGAGTCCCACAAATCTTGCAATTCGGGTACACGAACAAATTCAATCATTTAAAATACTCGTTTTAGTACAATTAAAGCCTCTCGACTCGTTATCAACATATTTGAACAACACTAAACAATTCAAATTACATGTGGCAGACTGCTACGAGGTCCCGATGAACAGAGAAGCTTCGTTGATTCAGATAGCTGGCGTAGCATAATATTGGCCATATATACCATTCAACTTAAAGTTTGATAGATATATGTGACAAACAAACCGCCTGACTGTAGCACGCCCACCTCAAAATATGTTATAAAACCTGCCGATTTTTCTCTTCTTTCTTTTAGTTCTGCGCTTGTGATGGCACAATGCGGTAACTATGTTCGTTATTTAAGGTAATCCGGTGAATATTCAGGCAATTCTTTCAGATAAAATCAGTGCTGCAATGCAGGCAGCGGGAGCCCCAGAAGGCAGTGATGCTCTTGTGCGTCAATCAGCAAAAGCTCAGTTTGGTGACTATCAAGCCAACGGTGTTATGGGCGCTGCTAAAAAAATGGGCATCAATCCCCGACAACTGGCCGAGCACATTGTTAGCCACATAGAGCTTGAAGGTATTGCAAGTAAAGTAGAAATCGCCGGTCCCGGTTTCATCAATATTTTTCTTGAGCCTAGCTGGATCATCATGCAAGTTGAACAAGCGTTAGTTAGTGAGCGCCTTGGTTTATCTCCAGTTAAACCAGAAACCATCGTAATTGACTACTCAGCACCTAACGTTGCTAAACAAATGCACGTTGGCCATTTACGTTCAACTATCATTGGTGATGCCGCAGCCCGTACTCAAGAATTTATCGGTCATAAAGTCATTCGTGCAAACCACGTTGGCGACTGGGGTACGCAATTCGGTATGTTGATTGCTTATCTTGAAAAAATGCAAAACGAGAGTGCCAGTGATATGGCTCTATCTGACCTCGAAGAATTCTATCGTGAAGCAAAACAACATTATGATGCAGATGCCGATTTCGCTGAACGCGCTCGTGGTTATGTCGTAAAATTACAATCTGGTGATGAATACTGCCGTAAAATGTGGCGTAAACTGGTTGATATCACCATGCAGCAAAATCAGGAAACCTACCATCGCCTGAACGTTACCTTAACTGAAGACGATGTCATGGGTGAAAGCCTGTATAACAGTATGTTAGCAGGTATCGTCGCAGACCTAAAAGCTAAAGGGCTTGCTGTTGAAAGTGAAGGCGCAACGGTTGTTTACCTAGATGAGTTTAAAAACAAAGAAGGTGAACCGATGGGCGTTATCGTCCAGAAAAAAGACGGCGGCTTCTTATACACAACAACCGATATTGCTTGTGCAAAATATCGCCATGAAGTCCTGCACGCTGATCGTGTACTTTACTATATCGATTCACGTCAGCACCAACACTTAATGCAAGCGTGGACCATTGTTCGCAAAGCTGGCTATATTCCTGAATCTATGACACTTGAACACCATATGTTTGGCATGATGCTAGGCAAAGATGGTAAGCCGTTTAAAACTCGTGCAGGCGGTACAGTTCGTCTTTCAGATTTATTGGATGAAGCGATTGAACGTGCAAAAGTACTTATTCGTACAAAGAATCCTGAGATGTCTGAAGATGAATTGAATAATGTTGCTAATGTCGTTGGTATCGGCGCTGTTAAATATGCAGATTTATCAAAAAGCCGTACAACAGACTACATCTTTGATTGGGATAACATGTTAGCGTTCGAAGGTAACACCGCGCCGTACATGCAGTATGCCTATACACGTGTTGCTTCAATCTTCAAAAAAGCCAATGTAACACAAGCTGACCTGACGTTACCTCTTGTGTTACAAGACCCTCGTGAAATTGCATTAGCCACTCGCTTAATGCAATTTGAAGAAACTATCTTAATGGTTGCGCGTGATGGAACACCACATGTCATGTGTGCATACCTTTACGATTTAGCCGGTCTGTTCTCTAGCTTCTACGAGCACTGCCCTATTTTAAGTGCAGAAGATGAAGAACAGCGTCAAAGCCGCCTAAAATTAGCCTTGTTAACACAGAAAACATTAAAAATAGGTCTGGATACTCTAGGTATCGAGACGGTTGAAAGAATGTAGATTTATACCTTTCATATTTCAAAATATATGGCTTCAAACTGATTTGGACCAACCGAGTCCAGTGACGAATGAAGCCTTTTTTCATCGTGATTTATATCAACATAATGAAAAATAATCATTCTATCCAGCTATAGCTTAATGTGTGAAATTATCCCGTCAAAACCCTTGTTGATTGATTATCCCCTTCAGATCAAGGTCTAATTAAAACCAATCTGAAATAAACTCAACTATATTACAGGTTCAATGTTCATACTCATTTATATGATTTCCAAACTATTTATCATCATAATAACTACTTCAACATCCTATCTTGTGAACGACTATTTACTCGCATCTGAAATAGAAAACGATGAAATCGCTCATCATAGATTGGCCTGAAATTTATGAATAGCAGATGATTATTAACTTGAATAAAAATGAATGAAATAATCTATTCCAGATTAAACAGGAATAGATAAAAAATATTTAATTTCATTAAATATGACCAATATAAATGACTGTAATTTAATCATTCCAATATTAACCCTAACAACCAACCAAACAACATCTTTAAAATTAATGGGTTAAACAGGAAAAACATTGAAAAATTAAATTAATTAGCATAGTAAATAAAAGAATATCTAATAATTTAAATGTATTAAAAAAAATATTTTTTACATTAGTACATCTTTGCTCATCTATAATCTATATGAGTTGAATATATATTATTCTCCATTGTGATTAGTAAATTTAACTAAAAAAATATAGTTTAAAAATGAAATTAAATTCTAATAATTATTACTAATACAACTAAGGGAAATATATGAAGTTAACAACTACTTCAATGAGTGTCGTTGGTTTAATGGTGCTCGCATTCAATTCATACGCAAGTGAAGCAGTACCTAAAGAAGTTCGAGTCGCTTACGGTGGCAGCTCGCAGGTTTTAGTTTTAGCAAAAGTTGATGGCTCATTAGAAAAAGCACTCAACACCAAAGTTAAATGGGTTCAGTTCGCTACCGGTGCTGATGCACTCGGTTATTTTGCGAGTGATGCGATTGATATTGCAAACTTCGGTTCAAATCCTGCAGTTGCAGGCATCGCACGTAATCTTCCTATTGAAATCTTTGGTATCGCCGGAGTCATTGCCACCTCCGAACGCC
The DNA here is from genome assembly GCF_000314855.2 of Providencia burhodogranariea DSM 19968. Classification (GTDB taxonomy): domain Bacteria; phylum Pseudomonadota; class Gammaproteobacteria; order Enterobacterales; family Enterobacteriaceae; genus Providencia; species Providencia burhodogranariea. The sequence goes on from NZ_KB233222.1 coordinate 1,547,285, forward strand.
TGATAGCCAAAGAAGATATTAAAACATTGCAAGATATTGAAGGTAAGCGGGTCGCCTATCCACCGAATTCTACCGCACAATATGCTTTAGACGCGGCGATTTTGGTGAATAACATTGATCGCAGTAAGGTGAAATTAATTCCGTTACGCCCTTCAGAAATGGTCGCTGCATGGAAAAGAGGCGATATTGATGCCGGTTACGTTTGGGCTCCTTTTGCTCAAGAACTTGAAGTTTCAGGAGGTCATTCAATTTATGCAACTAAGCAACTTCAGGAAGATGGCTACCTGATCTATAACAATTATGTTGTTAGAACTGAATTTGCCAAAGCTTACCCTGAATTATTGAGCAAATTCTTACAAGTTCACCAAGAAAAGGTTGATGAGTTTAAAAATGATCCAGCAAAAGCCGCGGCGATTGTGGCTAAAGATGTTGGCGCCCCTGTCAGCACAGCGACCAATACATTATCGGGTTTAGAATATCCAACACTTAAAGAACAAGTGACTGCTCAATGGCTAGGTGATGGTTCTGATACCGATAATAGCGGTATTGGTCAGGCTGTACATAAAACAGCTAATTTCCTCGAGAGCATTGGTGAAATACGCAAACGTGATATTCCTGAGTCATTCGATAAAGGTATTAATGTCAACTACTTAAAACAAGCTATTGCGACGCCAGCACAGTAACGGATTATTTATGAATAGAGTACAGTACGCTAGTTTGAGTATAGGTGCCGTGGCTTTATTTTTCTTGGTATGGCTGATCGTGGGGGTAAATCAGTGGATAGATCCACTGCTTTTACCTCCTTTATCCGATATCGCACTTACCATTGGAGAATTAGTCAATGAGGGATACAAGCAAGTGCCATTGTGGGAACACATTGCCATTAGTGTTTCTAGAGCGTTAAGTGCATTTGCCGTTGCCATTATTATTGGGGTACCCTTAGGGCTGATTATGGGCTTATCTATGCCTATCGCCGCCCTACTTAATCCTTTTGTTCAATTTTTACGACCATTACCCAAAATAGCCCTGATCCCACTCGCTGTGGTGTGGTTAGGAATTGGTGAGTCATCCAAATTTTTCTTAATTTTCATTGCTACATTTCTCAGTGTTGTCGTTGGGGCAAACGCCTCCGTGAAACATATTGGACGAAATAGAGTGCGCGTCGCACAAACTCTAGGAGCCAGCCGTCGTCAAATTTTTTTCCACGTGGTGTTACCGGCTACATTACCTGACTTATTTACCACAGTTCGCCTATCAATCGGTATTGGCTGGACATCCTTAATTGCAGCAGAAATGGTCGCTGCAACCTCAGGCTTAGGGTGGATGGTGATTAATGCTAGCGCATACTTGCGCACTGATATTGTGATGCTAGGGATTTTTTTGTTAGGAGGGATCGGCTATCTGCTTGATGCCATGATAGTGGCTTTGCAAAACAAAATGGTTCCTTGGGGAGGTAAAGAATAATGACCAACACAAAAACAAAATGCATTGAAATCAAGCAAGTTAGCTTAACGTTTTCGACTAAAAAAACGCAGCAACATGTGTTGGATGATATCTCTTTGACGGTAGATCACGGGGAGTTCGTCGTATTACTCGGTCCTTCAGGTTGTGGTAAATCTACCATTCTAAATTTGATTGCAGGGTTTGAAAAACCCAATAGTGGAAATATACAGTGCCAAAACGTCCCTATTTTGGCACCTGGCCCAGACCGCGGGATGGTATTTCAACAAGATAATTTATACCCGTGGTTAACGGTAAGTGACAACGTCTCTTTTGGTCTACGCCTTCAAGGGATCAAGCAGGAAACAATACAGTTAGAAACTCAGAAATTCTTAAAACTTGTCGGACTACAAAAATTTGGCGAGCACTATCCATGGCAATTATCCGGTGGAATGAAGCAGCGGGCAGCGATGGCTAGAGCATGGTTACCTAACCCCGATGTTCTGCTGATGGATGAGCCTTTTGGCGCTTTAGATGCGCAAACACGCATAATGATGCAAGAGTTACTATTATCAGCTTGGCAACAAACCAAAACAACAATCTTATTTGTCACTCATGATGTTGAAGAAGCATTATTCTTGGCAGATCGCATCCTGATCATGTCAGCGCACCCAGGACGTATCGTTGAAGAAATAAGCTTGCCCTTTGGCCGTCAAAGGGACATTGAAACACTCGCTCTTACCGAAGGTTATAGTGAAATCAAACAGCGAGTATTACATCGAGTCCGCACTGAAGCACGCCGGCATTTAGATATTGGTACAGGTGAATAAATATGAGTAATTCCGTTTTATTTGGAGTCCTAGGTGGAATGGGACCATTGGCAACACTGGATCTCTTACAAAAAATTATTGAGATAACGCCTGCTAAGCGGGATCAGGAGCATTTACCCGTAGTCACGTGGAATGTACCCCAAATACCTGATAGGCAAAAGGCGTATGCAGGGACAGGCGATTCCCCTCTGCCGGAATTACTACACGCTATAGAACAGCTTAATAAATTAAATGTCAGCTATATCGCGATCCCATGTAACACCGTTCATTATTGGTATCCTCAACTTGCTCAAGCCAGTAAAGCCTCGATATTGCATATCGTTGATATCGCGACAGAATACATTGCTAGTTTGCAGCCTCGGCCAAAGAAAGTCGGCATTATTGCCACAAAAGTCACTTTAGATACTGGCATGTATCAGCAAAGACTCGCTAAATTGGGAATAGAGGCAATAATTCTCAGTGAGCATGAGCTCAACGAACTTTTCATACCCGGCTGCTATGCGGTAAAACGTGGAGAAAATGTCTTGGGGGGTGAGTTATTTCAGGAGTTGGCAACAGCGCTAATAGACCGTGGTGCTGAAAAGTTAATTTTAGGATGTACAGAGATACCAGTGGCACTTAAAACTATCGATTCTCCATTATTATCATTAAGCATCGACCCTGCTTATGCACTTGCTGAGCATTGCGTGAAGTTATGGCAACAAGCTCAAGGAACCGAACAACTAGTAATTGATTGATAATCATATAATTACATTATCATTTAATTTAATATTTGATCATTTTGATTATATAGACCGTGTATTTATGCTACAAAAAATTGAATAAATTTTAATGTATTCAATAAAATAAAAACAAAAAGCATGATATTTGCAATGCATAATGCCAATTGATTTTTGCTGAATTTTGGCATTATGTAAGCAGCGTGACATGTCACGATTTGCTAGATAATCTATTATATGAAACGTATTAAAGTGCCATAACATTAAAAATTTTTTAATTCTGATTGTTATTAGAGATCACATAGATAATTATTATTTGACAGCTTACTCGCCTCTTTTGCTTTTGCGAAATAGCTTTTTGTTTTGGCTGTATCTACCGTGACTCCATTACTATTCTCATACATTTGACCTAAATAGTTAAGTGCAACTTCATTCTGTTGTTTAGCTGCTTTTTTTATACCATTTTTCTGCTTGTATATAATTTTAAGTAACGGCATGACCATTTTGATACATAAACCCCAACATACTCTGGGCATGGGGCACACGACTTTTTGCTGTTTTTTGAATCCATGAAAAAGATCCATACCAATCTGTTACGACACCGTCTCCGTCATGATACATAAGACCGATTATAAATTGTGACTTGGCGCAGCCTTGATCTGATGATTTTTTAGCTATTTAAATACGTCGTTCAAACTTAATATAAACGCATCCAGTATTTGGCATAAGTTCGAATAGCATGAACCAATGTTTTTCTATTGGCATTGTTCTCGTCATTATTCTTTCTGATGTTTTAGTTTTTGGCAAAATCAACTATACAGCATCACCATACTATTCAAGAGACACACAAAGCCCTCCAATGTATTGAACATCACTCTTTAGCAAAGCAAGGATTTGAGCAAAATTTTATCGTAGATTTAGGTGTTATGGTGTATGCAAAAACGTTAAATGCTAAATTTTAAGCATTAAACGCGACAATTTGACATTATGAGCCTTATCAGTACTAGAAAATCGGATGAATCAAGCTGAACCTTAAGCAAAACTGCGTTATCCTATTTACTTTAAGGTTACATTAAAAGGATTAACGTCATGTCAGAGAAAGATTCTCCCGAAACTGATGAATTCCAATATGTTTCATATCATATCCCTAAATGGATGGAAGATGGGAAAATACATTGGGATGACCTCCAGTTGCAGCACAAATCCCTCAATGCCGAAGCTGAATGTATATTGCCGCCCAGAAAAGTCATCCCCGTGATTTTTATTCCGGGATTATGGGAACCAACCTTAAAGATACAAAAAACGAAGAACCCGTTTGGCGAGCTGATAAGTTTATGGGGATGGATACCCTCTACCTTACCAATTTTGATGGAAAAAAAAGGCGGGAAATATTAAATGTCAATTCTACACTTGTTGATGATGCTGGTAAGTATATTCAGAGCGAGAATATCCCCTTTAGTGACGATGGAAACATGTTACCCAAAAGGAGCGATCGAGGGTGGGGAAAAGCGCTTTTTTTAAGTTACGGGACATTTCTTGATGTGCTCCAAACAGCGTTACTGGATGATTGGCAACACGATATCTTAAAGATAGCGAAACAGGATAAAATCAAACCCGTTCAACAGAAAAGCCCATCGAAAGGTGTATTAAAGCAACTCGTGAATAGCCCGATAGGGGGAACCAATGAAGCCTTATTGACTGATGATGAGTTAGCGCATTTTGAACATTTTTTATTTTCAGTGCATGTATTTGGCTATAACTGGCTAGAAGATAATGTCATTTCTGCGGCTAATCTTGTGGCCTATATTGATAAGGTCTTAAAGACTTACAAAAACGACCACGGTTATGGTTTAGCTATTGATAAAGTTATTTTAGTGACCCACTCAATGGGCGGTCTGATTGCTCGCTATGCCATGAATCCGCCCGATGGCGGATTTCAAGGATGCGAAGATAAAGTGTTAGGGGTTGTGCATGGCGTTATTCCTGATTTAGGCTCCCCTGCCGCGTATCGGCGAATGAAAGTAGGTGCAGCGCAAGAAGGTATCGCAGGGGCGGTCTTGGGCGCTACCGCGAAGGAACTCATGTCCGTGCTCGCGTTTGCCCCTGCACCACTCCAACTTCTTCCTTACCCGAGATATCAATCCTCATGGCTGACCATCGAAGGCGGTGGCCGTTATCCTTCTACCGTGGATTTATCTACGGGAGAATTCGATCCCTTTGATGACATTTATTTGCGGGAGGATGTGTGGTGGCGATTATACGAGCCAGATATTTTGGATAAAAAACAGAATGATATTAACAATAATTGGAAACAATATTTTAACTTGATGAAAGATAAAGTTAAAGAATTCATGATACATCAAGAAAAAAGAAAATATCATCCGAATACCTATGTTTTTTATGGTACTGAAGAGAAATCGGATAACACGCTAATGTGGTCAAAGGAAAAGGAAGTTCCATTACTGGCGAGTCCACAACGCCCTTTAATTTTTAATCCTGAAAACAATCAGCGAATTCTCTTTTCTGGCGCGAATGAATCGAACAATGCATTTGGCCTATGGGATAGCAGTGCGTATAAATACACGCAATTTCGGTTGGTTTCTTCTCAAGGTGCTGGCGATGGCACGGTTCCCGTCGAATCACTGGTTGATATTATCAAAAACCCATCAACCCAAAGTAGCTTGGCGACCAATGTAGATCATCAAAACGCTTACGCCGTCGACAGTCTTGGTGACATTCGAGAGCGAAAAGCGATTCAGTTTACGTTGAGAGCGATAGTGAAAATAGCACAAGAGGTAGATATCAGTGCGGCAGATTAATCGTCAGGGACAACGTTTCATTGCCCTTATTGGGATAATGGTATGTATTGGGGGGAGTTTGACAAAAACACCCGCGCAGACTGAATTGACAAACAAGGAAAATACCGTGATTGAGACATTATTTGAAAAAACGAAACCGCAATGTATTGGGCGTTACGTGATCGATGTCCCTGAATCATTTAATAATCAACTTCGTGATAGTACCTTTATCAGTGATTTTAAAATTGAAAGCAAGTTTATCTATCCGCCTGCGTTTAAACACCGTATCGAGTTACGTGAAGCAGAATTACGGGAATGGAAAACCAGTGCAGAAAATGCACCGGTGCTGAAAGCGGTTATTCAACTCCCCGAAGGAAAAGGGGTTATTTTTGATAGAAATCAACCGAGTTCTGATGATGCGTATCGAACACTGGAAGCACATGTCTATGTGAATCATATTGCATTTATCATTACTACGGACATCTTAGATTTATCTGATCCTAAATATGAAAAAGAAAAAAAATCTTATATCGAAATATCAAGATTTACGGAAGCGCAAACAAATACTAGATTTACTAAATTAGCGGCGATGCAGTCGTTAATCGCTCGATTACAAGGACGTTTAGATCACGAAATCCCGATGGAAAAAGGTGTTTGTATCCCGAATGGCTTTATTTTAGATGATGGCGAAATTCCGAAACAGGACGTTTCTTTCGTTTACGATACGGGCGAGTTTATTTTCTCTGTTGAGTCGGATAATCGTTTTGCAGGCTCCAGTGATACGTTATTAAGTCGCAGCGCAGAAATGAACGAAGCAATACGCCGACATAACCGAAAAACTATCAGAAATGGCAATGTATCACCCAGTAATATTCCTGCACAAGAGTGGCTCGTGAAAGGTGAACAAGAAGTTTATTCAAAAGCAGAGAATAAAAGGATCCCTGATTTACCGTATTATTTCTTTACGTTTCACGCCAATGAAGCCACGGGCTCTTTAACTCTCCCTAAATTACACATTCTTATGAATAATAGAAATAAATTCACTTCATACAATGATACTCAAATGGTCGAGATTTGGGATCGAATTGTCGGCTCATTGCGCTATAAACCGAATGCGTTTTAATGTTTCCCTGAGCGGTAGTGATTATGTTGTTATCGCTAAAATTTAACATAAGGGTGATATGTGTAATCCCGCTTAGATCCCACTCCAAAAACTGCCTGAACCTGTCAATATACCATTTTCATGTTACCAATTTGTTTTCAAAATAACGGTTCGGGTTTGAAGTCTATAATCTTCTGAATAGGCTATTTTTTATAGAATTACCATGTTTTTTAGCCGCTGATAGTGATTCGGCGAGCACTGATAACTTTTGAATTAAATTAGTAACCTCGCTTGCTTTAAACTATCCATAAGAATTTCAATAAAGTAAGCACTACGCTTATGTGAAAATAAAAAGTGGCTTCCTTTTTCAAGCAAGCCACTCATATTTGTATTACACCCTAAACGGTGAACACCAACAGATTAAGGTGCAGCTATGATGTTTAAATGCACTAATCATTTAAACACTGTGTTTTTTGAAGTCTCTTGGGCGGAAGCCTAATGCAAATAGTGCAGCGAAATAACTTCCCGCACCGATTATCACGACCGCAATTAAGCGTAATAAACGCATCGCCATATTGCCGTCATCCCATTGTGGCATAAAGTGTAATACACCAAATAGAATTACGGTCATGACAACAAGCGCGACTAATAATTTAAAAATAAAGCCCCGCCAACCCGGTAACGGTTTAAAGATATCTTGCTTACGTAATTGCCAATAAAGAACACCTGCGTTAAAACATGCGGCTAAACCAATCGACAAGGCTAAGCCTGCGTGCTGCAATGGGCCAATAAATACAAGGTTCATTAGCTGAGTTAAGATCAGTGTCACGATAGCTATTTTAACTGGCGTCCTAATATCCTGCCGTGAATAGAAACCGGGCGCTAAGATTTTCACGAGGATCATCCCTGTCAGACCAACACAGTAAGCCATTAGCGCATATTGCGTCATTAAAGAATCATGTGCGGTGAACTTATCATATTGGAATAGAGAAACTGTTAGGGCTTCAGACAAAATAGCAAGACCGATGGCACAAGGTAACGCTAACAATAAACACAGACGTAAACCCCAATCCATCAAATGACGATATTCTGTTTGATTACCACTAGTAAAGCTTTTCGCTAATGACGGTAATAAAATAGTTCCTAATGCGACACCAAGTACGCCCGAAGGTAGCTCCATCAATCTATCCGCATAGTACATCCAAGAAACAGAACCCGATTGTAGGAATGACGCAAAAATAGTATTAATGATTAATGATATTTGGCTAACTGATACCCCGATAATTGCAGGTCCCATCATTTTCATGACTCGCCAAACACCACTATCACGAAAAGATATGCGTGGCAGTACAAGCATGCCAATTTTTTTCAAATAGGGTAATTGATAAACCAGTTGCAGAACCCCACCAACAATCACTGCCCATGCTAACGCCATCACGGGTGGATCAAAATATGGCGCAGCAAAAGCAGCAAAGAAAATCATGCTGACATTTAATAAGGTTGGCGCAAACGCAGGTACCGAAAATCGGTTCCATGTATTGAGTATCGCACCAGCAAGTGAAGCCAGTGATATCAAGAAAATATAAGGAAAAGTGACCCGTAGTAGATTGGTTGTAAGAGCAAATTTATCAGCATCATCAACAAAGCCAGGTGCCGTCACATAGATTATCCAAGGTGCCGCCACCATACCTAAAACAGTGACAATCGCTAAAATTAACGTGAGCAATCCCGAAATATACGCAATAAAGGTACGTGATGCTTCATCCCCTTGTTGATTTTTATATTCGGCAAGTATCGGAACGAACGCTTGAGAAAAAGCCCCTTCGGCAAAAATACGCCGTAATAAATTAGGGAGTTTAAATGCAACAAAGAAAGCATCAGCTGCTGCCCCTGCCCCAAAAACCCGAGCAATGATAGCATCACGGATAAAGCCAAGTACCCGAGACATCATCGTCATCGAGCTTATCGCGGCTAACGATTTTAATAAATTCATGATAGGTAGACTAAAAGAAAACAATCGTAGCAGTTTAACAGCGTGCCGCAGGACTGACTACGATTGAATGTTAAATTAACAGTTTACAAACCCAATGATGACCGATTTTTTAAGCTTACTTATGTACTGGCTCGGTGCAAATAACAAAAATGTTATGTTTAGAAAATATACGACAGCGGATATCAAGACTGTTTATTGCACGCTTCATCACTACGTTGATCGTTTCCCCATTCACACATCATATCTAAAACTGGAATAAGCGACTTGCCCCTTTCAGAGAGACTGTATTCAACCTTCGGTGGAATTTGCGGGTACTCATTTCTGATCACCAAGCTGTCGTTTTCTAGCTCTTTCAGCGTTAAACTCAGCGTTCTGTATGAAATTGTATCGATGTGGCGTTTGAGTTCATTGAACCTCAGGACAGGACCAGATCCTGCTAAAGCATAGAGAATAATCATTTTATATTTTCCACTTATAAGCGAAAGCGTATAAGCAAACCCCGTTTTCTCCATAAGTTCACAAGGAATATCGAGATTATCATCACTCATTACACTAACCTTTTGTATAGTACATATCACCAATGACAGTATTGTACTTTAAATCAAAGCCAATTATGATGCAAACATCAAATAGACACTGAGCAGTTCAATCTAATAAATGGAAAGAATTATATGAAGACACTTATTATTGTTATTCACCCAAACTTAAACGACTCTGTTATAAATAAACGATGGGTGAATGAACTCATTAAATATCCAGATAAGTATACTGTGCATAATATTTATCAAATGTATCCCGATGGAATTATTAATGTAGAGAAAGAACAGAAATTAATTGAGCAGCATGACAGTATTATTTTACAATTTCCTCTATATTGGTTTAATTGTCCTCCATTGCTAAAAAAATGGCTGGATGAGGTTTTTACCTACGGCTGGGCATATGGATCTAATAGTGGGCATAAACTTAAAGACCGTAAATTCGCATTAGCCGTGAGTGCGGGTATTAAGGAAGAAGACTTTAAACCTGAAGGACGTTACCACCACTCATTACAGGAAATACTGCTACCTTTTGAAATAACAGCAAAATATGTGGGAGCAAATTATCTTCCATTCTATTCTTTTTATGGAGCTGAATTTAAGGTTTCAGAAGAGGAATTAGAAAAAAACACTAACGGTTATATTGATTATCTTCAATCTTTTTAATTAAAAATTTTATTTTAGCAAAATATTAGTCATTTAAACTGGGTTGAAACTCATCTTTATATTTTATATCGGTAGAATTTAACATTCTATAATAATGTATAACTATAGTTTAAAATCCACGTGAACATCGTGGCTTATATTTTATTTAAGTGACTATTAAATTAATCGACATAGAATATCGATTTTTAAATTTATTTGTTAACTACGGTACTTTATCTAGCAACTGTTAATCTATTAGACTTATTTTGCCATTGTTTTGGATTAGCTTTTAATAAAACATCCCCTAAATAATTCGTAGTGCGTCTAGGTTAGCGAATTATTTAGGGGTAAACGCGTTTGTTTTGAACAAAATGCGCCTAACAGATCAGCGGCGACTAAGGTTTAGGCTGTTTCCATGTTGTATCAGTTAATGCCGTTAATACATGGTCACGCCACTCACCATCAATTTGTAAATATTGCTTTGCATAACCTTCACGTTCAAAACCAAGTCGGGTCAGTAGATTTCCACTGCGTGCGTTATGGGGCATATAATTGGCCATGATCCGATGTATCCCTTGATACTTTTGCATATAGCGGATAGCGTGAACCAATGCTTCATGCATTAGACCTTGCCCTTGCCATTTTTTACCTAAAGAATACCCTAGATAACAGGCATGAAAAGCGCCACGCAGAATATTACTGAAATTGACCACGCCCATCACTTCATTCTCTTCGTTATCTAATAAAATGAAATGGAAAGCATTACCTTGACGATGTAACTCACTCATCAAGTGCAAACGGTTATTCCAACTTGATGGGATAAAATGCGAATTATCTCGGGTCGGTTCCCAAGGTTTTAAAAATTCTTTATTTTCACTGTAATAATCTGCTAAGCGAAAGCCATCACGCTCACCTGTTAACCTCACGACCATTCTTTCTGTCACAAGACGTACTTTTGGCTCATTTGTCCGATAACCAAACATCGTTAACCCTTAATAAATCTACACAGCTCGATAGCTATGTAACGATAAAAATAACTCATCAGTAATAAACAGTTATCACGATAAAAAAATATCATCTTCCCGTCTATATTCTACTGATATTATTGATGAGAAACATTAAGAATCCTTCCCTCTTTGTTATTTTTTCAATGGTGTGTCATGGCGCAGGTATCAAAGGCAAGAAGCCTGGGTAAATATTTTCTACTTTTTGATAATATGTTAGTGGTTCTAGGTTTTTTTGTCGTCTTTCCATTAATTTCAATCCGTTTTGTCGATCAGCTCGGTTGGGCTGCCGTTATTGTCGGTTTCGCCCTCGGCCTACGACAATTTGTACAACAAGGATTCGGAATATTTGGTGGCGCCATTGCCGACCGTTTTGGGGCAAAACCAATGATAGTCATTGGCATGTTGCTACGGGCTTGTGGCTTTGCATTTATGGCAATTGCTGACAACCCTTGGATGCTATGGCTATCCTGTATACTATCCGCTTTAGGTGGCACGCTATTCGATCCACCCAGAACTGCGCTCGTCATCAAACTCACTCGTCCATATGAACGTGGACGCTTTTACTCATTACTGCTTATGCAAGACAGCGCTGGCGCGGTTATTGGTGCGCTAATTGGTAGCTGGCTACTTCAATACGACTTCCATTATGTCTGCTGGGCAGGCGCTTTAGTCTTTATCATCGCGGCAATTTGTAATGCATTGCTATTACCGGCTTATCGGATTTCAACGGTTCGATCCCCGATTAAAGAGGGCATGGGTCGTGTTCTCAAAGATAGACGTTTTGTCACCTATGTTGTCACGCTTTCAGGTTATTTTATGCTAGCAGTGCAGGTCATGTTGATGTTCCCTATTGTCGTCAATGAACTTGCAGGCTCAGCATCTGCGGTAAAATGGATGTATGCGATTGAAGCCGCAATTTCTTTAACCTTGCTTTACCCTATCGCGCGTTGGAGTGAAAAACATTTTCGACTTGAGCAGCGTTTGATGGCTGGCTTATTTTTAATGAGTTTGAGTATGTTTCCGATTGGCATGACGAGCTCTATACATGTTTTATTTGGTCTTATCTGCCTATTTTATTTGGGCACAGTCACAGCAGATCCTGCTAGAGAAACCTTAAGTGCTTCACTCGCTGATCCACGTGCACGTGGAAGCTATATGGGTTTTAGCCGTTTAGGTTTAGCCTTGGGTGGTGCAGTGGGATATACTGGGGGTGGTTGGATGTATGATATTGGGCATCAATGGAAGATCCCTCAGCTACCTTGGTTTTTATTGGGGATCATTGGTTTCATTACCCTATGGGCGCTTCACAAACAATTTAACCATAAAAAAATCGAACCTGTGATATTAACTGGCTCTAAATAATTATACATGACAAAAATATGCTGACCTATATGGGTCAGCTGTTCTTCAAAGCAATAGTGTTTTAATTAAGCCAATGCTAATTCTGGGATCTGTTATTTAATTAACCTCTTTTACTTAATAAAGTGCTGAAAAGATATTCTCAAAAAGTGAATAATCCTTAATAAAAGCAAATGTACATTTAATCAGATCCAGTAAATTATTATAAAAATAAGTTCAAATGACCTTTCGCATTCTATTATAGGATAAGATAATAGTATTACGGTAAAAGGAGTATTTATGAAACAATTTATCTTGGCGGCAATGATTGGCGTTTTTGCTATATTAACGGGATGTAGCCAGCTTACTGACTTCACCATCAGTGAGAGTACTATCAACAATTATCTTGCAACTAAAGTAAAATACAACCACAACGTGGGTATTTCTGGTTTTGCAGATGCGGATATTCAATTAACTAATCTTAAATCAGAAATTGGTCGCAGTGAGCCAGGCAAAGTTGCGCTTAGTGGTGAAGCATCTGTCAATTTAGATACTTTATTGGGTAAAGCCAACGCTAAAATTGAACTAACATTGACTGCTAGCCCTTATTTTGATGCCCAAACGGGTGCTATTTACCTAAAAGAGCTTAATATTACCCAATATAAAGTCATTCCAGAAAATATGGAGACGGCTATTTCCGCAGTGATGCCATATCTCAATAGCTCGCTCGGGACGTTCTTCTCAACACAACCTGTGTATGTGTTAAATCCTGAAAATGGCGCAGCTGAAGCAACAGCAAGAAAATTAGCTAAAGGGCTTGAAATTAAACCGGGTAAACTTGTCATTCCTTTAATGGATTAATGTCCATAAATTATTTCGATTGATAAGAGCACGAAAGGCAACAGATTGATCTGTTGCCTTTTTTGTTTGATAAAAATTTCTTATCATGAAACTCGTGGCATGTCACAAAAGCATCATTGCTAAAAACGTGACGCTGTCACTCAGTCTCTAATTCATCTCGTAATACAATCACCGCATCACGAGCAATTTGTGCTAATGTTCGATAGAATGCAGTTGTCGCATGCGCTTCCATTTTACCCAAAAATGTACCATACCAACTTAAAATAAAACTATCAAAAAGCTCAATTTGCGCAGCAGTTTCATCTTCAGCGGCTTGATCTTCGAGCCAAGATGCAGAGAGTAGCAACGCACCAAAAGCATCGGTTCTCGCATTCGTTAGAGACATTCCTCTTTCAACCAAAAACTCACGAACTTCAGCTTCTGCGATTTCTTCGTCATAATCATGTGCTAGCGCTGATACTGAAGGCGTCTCACCTCCAAATAAAGCTTGGTAGTCTAAGATGATGGCAGGCATATCGACAGATTTAGCCATACGAGCCCACAGGTCATCTTGCTCTAATGGCCAAGAATCCTTGAGTTTGTCTTGCGCTATCAGATCAATCAGCGGTTTTACAAGGCTATCATCAGGAGAACGCTGAAAAAGTGTTCCCAAAATACGGCAGACGATTGAAAATTCGTTCATTTACGGTTCCTATTTTTGCATTTATACACAAAATAATCCGCGTTGCGTGCAGAGAGCAAGCGAAGCCATTCCGATGAACATTAATAACTATGTTGCGAGGGTTGCTAAGCTTAATTCTCTTTTGACAACACATACCCGACAATTTGATGAATAACGGGTATATTTTATATTATTCAGAGTGAATTAAATGCATTATACCCTAATAACCCCGTTTCATATCAACGATCGCAACAGGCTGTTGCCCATTTTCAATTCGTTTAATATTATTGCTGATCATATCCATGGCTTCTTGCGGTAATGTAATCGCCGCCACATGAGGTGTTATCGCCACGCGTGGATGTGTCCAGAATGGATGCATTTGAGGTAATGGCTCACTGGCAAATACATCCAGTGAAGCACCTGCCACTTGCCCAGACTCAAGTGCCGCCAGCAAGTCTTGCTCGATTAAATGAGAACCACGCGCCAGATTAATAATATAAGCATTTTTTTGTAACTGACTAAATAGGTTCTGATTGAGTATACCGATTGTTTCGGGTGTGCTTGGTAGCAAATTGATAATGACTCGCGTTCCTTGCAAAAAGTCACTCAGCTGGTCTTGTCCATAATAACTTTTCACTTTATCGAGCTGCTTCTCACTACGACTCCAAGTTCTGACATGAAAACCAAACTCGACTAATCTCTTAGCGACAGCCTGCCCAAGCGCACCTGCGCCCATCACACCCACGACAAATTCTTCGTGCTGATAAGCGGGTAGTGGCTTCCATTGGCGCTGTGATTGGAATTGACGGTATTCATCCATTCGACGAAAATAATAGAGTACTTTTGCCATCGCATACTCTTCCATCTGCAAAGCCATGCCCGTATCTTCTAAACGCATCAACGGTACGCCCATAGGTAAAGTACCCGGGTTTTCTTGCTCTTGCTTCAAAATTGCATCAACACCCGCCCCTAAGGCGAAAATACCTTTCAGATCACTTCGACCTGCTAAGCATTCATAAGGAGGCAACCATACCATAGCGTAATCAGCGCTTTGTTTATCACCTCTGACCCATTGGCGAATGTTAGCCTCTGGAAGCCTAGCCTTCATGCCCTCTATCCACTCATTAGCGTCAAAAAATGGATGATAAAATAGAATATTCATGACAACTCCTCTTGTGTTTTCAACAGAGTGTTCCGAAAAAAGCTTATTTTCAAGTGAATACAGTGAGTAAGCGCAGTGGTGATTAGCGTTTTGTTAAGCCGTTAACGAATTTTACAATAAAGACTTGAAGTTTTTATTAAACAAAGAATGGCCACCTAAGATTAGATAATAATCAAATTGATTTATATTTAGCTAAACAAACCATAAAACAGGAAAAAGCGCAAATAGGGAGTTGACGGAAGCCGTGCTTTTCCCTATAGTAGCGCCCCGTTGCAGGACAAGTTTTTATCTCAGTTTTGCGGCAAGATTTAAAAATACGGTGAGGTGTCCGAGAGGCTGAAGGAGCACGCCTGGAAAGTGTGTATACGTGAGAACGTATCGAGGGTTCGAACCCCTCTCTCACCGCCATTTTTAAATTATCTAATTTATACCCACTACTCTTATTTTATCTCTGAATGACCATTCCTTATAATTACTTTATCGTGAATAAAATCGATATTTATAGATTATCTATTTCTATTATTCTGCATTATTATTGTCAACTTTAGATTGAAGACTGACTCATTAGCGAGTTTTTCATCTTTCATTCTCAATACAGTAGCCACTACGCATATTTTAAATAAACAGATAATGGCAATCAAACTAAGCCAAGTATCAATAATATCCTAAAAAAACTAAACTAATTCGACTCAAGTTATATACAGATCAGTGATGAACGACCCAAATTACTTTTGTCTGTGTATATTGTTCGAAAGCTTCTAATCCTTTGTCTTTGCCGCCAAAACCGGATTGCTTAAAACCACCAAATGGCGTGGTAATATTTCCTTCACTAAAACCGTTCACGGAAACAGTACCCGCATTGATCCGACGTGCAACATTCATTACTCGATGTATATTTTGGCTATAAAATGAAGCTGCTAATCCATAATGAGTATTATTGGCTAATTCTATCGCTTCTTCATCCGTGGAGAACGCAGTAACCGCTAGGAGTGGACCGAAAACTTCATGTTGAAATATCGACATATCAGGTGTTACATTATCGAAAATAGTCGGTTCGATATACCAACCACTCCCAAGTTCACTGAAGATCTTTCCCCCTGTGACAAGCTTAGCGCCTTCACTCAATGAGAGTTCAATAAAAGATTTCACTTTTTCAAAATGCACTTTTTCAACCATCGGCCCAATAGAAACAGACTCATCCATTGGATTTCCGATTTTCCACTTTGTCGCGGCTGCGACTAACTTATCTAATAATTTTTCTCGCACACTTTCATGAACGATTAGACGAGAACCGCAACTACAGTTTTCGCTCATGTTCCAAAATGCGGCTGCCATAATATGAGGTACTGCTGCATCAAGATCTGCATCCGCAAAAACGACTTGTGGACTTTTACCACCGCATTCCAACACAATTTCTTTTAAATTACTTTCGGCTGAATATTTAAGGAATAAACGACCCACCTCAGTTGAACCTGTGAATGACACAATATCAATATCCACATGCCTTCCTATCGCTTCGCCTGCATTTTCACCCAATCCGCAAATCAAGCTTAATGCACCTTTTGGAACGCCTGCTTCATAAGCTAATTCAACCATACGGTAAGCGCTAAGTGATGTTAGCTCTGCAGGCTTAACAATCACGGAGTTACCGACGGCCAATGCAGGTGCAACCTTCCATGCGAACATTTGCGCTGGGAAATTCCAAGGTAATACAGCCCCCACAACACCAATAGGCTCATGAACAATCAATCCAAGCTCCTGCTGGCTAGTCGGTGCAACTTTACCAAACATTTTGTCTAATGCTTCTGCATACCAATAAAAAGTATCAACTGTAGCAGGCATGTCTGTATTTAGGCATTCGGTGATGGGCTTGCCTGCATCGATGCAATCAAGTGCCGCCAGCTCCTCACTGTGAAACTCAATCAAACTGGCCCAGCGTAGCATGACTTGTTTACGCTCTTGGGGGGATAACCCCTGCCAACTCCCGCTATTAAATGCATTTCTCGCAACTAATACCGCAGCATGAACATCTTCAGCTTGCCCGTTAGCAATAAAGCCAATTAGCGAATCATCAATTGGCGTTCGGTTTTCGAGCTTAATTCCACTATCTTGATAACCTTCAATCAAATTTCCTGCCCAAAGTTTCCCTGCGTGGGCGTGTTCAAATACCTGTTCTTTAGTCTTTTTCATTGGTATGGCCTCTACGATTTAATCAAGGAAAGAAATGAGTGCTGTGGCTCTTTTGATAAATTGAACAAAGGTATTCTGCAGGCTCAACATCGGCAGTACCTTTGATACAGCCTATTTTTACTATTGGATTGTAATTGCTACTGTAACTACGCCAACTTCTGCTACGGGGACTGGGATCAATTATCGCTAATGATAACAATAGACATTTTAGATATTGGAATTATCGGTTCACTTCGGTGTTACTCGACTACCAATGCATTGAATGTTTCTGCTAAAAGCAGGTTTTAAGCAGTGATATAATAAAACAACAAGCCCTATCGAATTATGCCCACATCACCATAAGTAGCCTTGTTTATTGAAAAAAATTATTAAACGTGTCGCTAACATGCAGCATATGTGTCGATTATCCCTATTTGAGTATATAACTTGTTCAGCTTACAGCCTCGGTTTATATGAGTTGTTAACAAAATAATTCTTATTATTAAATATTATCTATAATCCGATGTGTATTAAGAGAAATACATATTGTTGATTTTTACTGACTATGGCGTTATTGATATACCTGCTATCCGCCTTGCGCTGCTTCTCCGTTATTTTTAACAGCTCTAGTATATCCCTCAGAAATGTCACAACATGGGGATTATCGTGAACGACAATCATTCATTAAAACCTTACTTAGCTGCACTGGCTTTACCTATTTTTCTTTCATCTTTAAGCACCAGTATTGCTAATATTGCACTACCAGTACTAACTATTGCCTTTGAAACTTCTTTTTTCAAAGTTCAATGGGTTGTAGTTGCATATCTTGTCAGTTTAACAAGTGCCACTATTATTACAGGAAGTATTGGTGACAGACTCAATCGCCGAGCTGTTCTTATCGGCGCCACCTTACTTTTTATTGGTTCTTCAATTTTGTGTGCTCTTTCACCAACCATAAATTGGCTAATCACCTTTCGCCTCTTCCAAGGTATTGCAGCAGCAGCAATGATCAATACAACAATGGCACTAATCGCAGGATTAAATACTAAGCATGGTAATGGTGTCGCTATGGGATGGATAGGTTCATTATCTGCGATCGGTACTGCCACAGGGCCTACGTTGGGTGGATTTCTAATTGGACTTTGGGGATGGCAATCCATTTTCTTAATTAATATTCCAGTCGCACTGATTGCTCTTGGGTTAATTATTCGTTTTATCGAGCCTCAACCTATAAATCACCTTCAAAAAAAACCAATTGATAAATTAGGCATCAGTGTATTAACACTGGCTATTATCACTTATGCTTTTAGCATGACCTATTGGAGTCAATATAGCGTTGTATTACTGTTAATTTCATTGAGTTGTTTCGTATTTTTTATATTGATTGAGCGCCGTATCGCCTTTCCAATTATTTCAATTAGCTTATTAAAACAGCCATCACTATTTGTCGGTGCGATACTCAGCCTCTTAGTTTCTAGCGTTATGATGACAACATTAATTGTTGGCCCTTTTTATTTACTCCATAAGCTAGCATTATCCCCATGGCAAGTTGGGTTGGTGCTGTCATTTGGGCCAGCCATTGCTGCAAGTTTTGGGATCCCAGCGGGTAAATTAGTCGATAAATTTGGCGCTAATACATTAGTGTCCTTTGCACTGCTATTGATGTTATCGGGTTTCACCTTATTCTCCACTTTCACCCATCATCTTACTGTATGGGTTTATATAATTTTCATCGCCATAATTACTACTGGCTATGCCATATTCCAGACAGCCAATAACACCAGTATTTTATTTAGTGTTGAATCAAATGAAAAAGGATTGCTTGCAGGTATTATTAACCTTTCTCGCAATATAGGGCTGATTAATGGTGCAACATTAATGGGAAGCTTATTTTCACTGTTTACGGGCAGTACAGTAAAAAATACGTTAGTGCCTGATAATATTGCACATGGCTTTATGTTAATCTTTGGCATCGACGCTTGCATAATACTATTCGCTTTTTTGTTAGCACTATGGCACCAAAAACAGGCTAACAAAAGGAAGACTTTCGAAGATTGTTGACCTTTAACGCTTATTTTTCGGTATATGGTCAACAGCAATACAACTTGAAGTATGGCAGGTATGAATATGTTAAAAATTGACCTAAATTTATTAGTGGTACTAAATGCATTACTGACAGAATGCAATATCACTAGAGCCGCCCAAAAACAGAATTTGAGTGTTTCCGCAATGAGCCGAGCAGTCAATCGTTTACGTATATCTTTAAATGACCCTATATTGGTAAAGTCTGGCCGAAATATGGTACTCACCCCTTATGCGTTGGGTATTCGTGCTCAAGTCGTGCAACTAGTTCATCAACTCGATCAAGTTTTCACTTTACCAAACCAACTTGATTTACAGTCATTAACCCGATTATTTACTTTACGTGCATCTGCTGGTTTCGCAGAAAATTATGGGGCTGCATTATTAGCCTTTATGCGCGAACAAGCGCCAAATAGCACTCTACGGATTATCAGTAAAGAGATCAAACAAGGAAAATTACTTAAGCAGGGTGAGATAGATGCTGAAATATCCGTTATCAGTAATAAGACTGAACCCGATATGAAAAGCCGTTTTTTATTTTCTGATCGCTTAATTGGTGCAGTTCAGCTAACGCACCCATTAGCAGATCAACCAATTACATTCGATAACCTGACCACTTTTGATTTTATTGGTGTGCATCGCCAGCCTGAATTTACTGCTGAACAGTTAGATGATTGTGCATGTAGCGCAATCGGGCTCATTAAGCCCCCCATATTAACCGTGACTGGTTTTTCCACTGCATTAGCAGTCGTACAAGATAGCCAGCTCATTGCTATTGTTCCCGAACGATTTACTCATAATCTCCGTAAGCCATTATTTAGCTTTGTATTACCTTATAAAGTACCATCTATTAATATCTCACTATTATGGCATCCAAGAATGAATAATGACCTCGCACACAAATGGTTCCGAGAATGCATTTTACACGTGTGCCAAGAGCAGTAATAAACGCCACTGAAAATTAAAATATCATTTAATATCAGTTTATTAGCGTTATTTTTTACGTGTTTTTTTATTTTCCGCTCTCTACTCATCAGGCATATCCAGCATAAATTGTGTTACAGATGTTCGTAATACATCACTAAAAACACAGGCGATATATCTTAAAGTATGACGCATCTAGATGCGCTAACTTAGGACAGCTCTTATTGTAGTCTAATGATAATGGGGTATTGATATATAGCCATAATTTTTCAAGCTGCATAGTTGTAGACGACGTTCAGGTACCCATATTACATAGTCCATTCGTATTCACTGGGCATCTTTATAGGAATAGCGTCGCTTGTTGTCTACCTGTATCTAAAATTATTTAGATATACATATATTTTCAGCATTGTTAATAAGATCAGCAAGGATGAACGAATGACAATTTATGATCTGAAACCTAAATTTCAGAACTTGTTACGCCCTATCGTGAAAAGGCTCTATGACACAGGCGTAACAGCCAATCAAATAACACTTGGTGCGATGTTGTTATCTATTTTCATTGGCGCACTACTGTGTATTTTCCCAGATCCACGATTATTTTTACTATTACCCTTTGTTTTATTTATCCGCATGGCTTTAAACGCCATCGATGGAATGCTAGCGCGTGAATATCACCAAAAAAGCCACTTGGGTGCCATATTAAATGAACTAGGCGATGTCATTTCTGATATCGCACTGTATCTTCCTTTCGTTCTACTATTTCCCGATGCTTTTTGGTTGATTTTACTCATTTTATTTCTTGCATTGTTAACCGAATTTATTGGTGTCGTCGCTCAAGCGATTGGTGCTACAAGGCGCTATGACGGACCAATTGGTAAAAGCGACCGAGCTTTTATTTTTGGTGCTCTCGGACTTCTTATTGCTATTTTTCCACAGCTAGTATCATCAAATTGGTTAACTGTTATTTTTGTCCTAATTGCTTTTTTACTTCTTTATACCTGCTACAACCGAATACGCCGTGCTCTGAATGAACTTAATGCCGAATCGACAAATAATAAGGAACAATCATGAACGCTCAGACAGACTATTTAACTCAACGTCCTGTCATTGAATCAAAATTTAGTACCAGTGATCATACTGAACTTTTTTATCGTCATTGGCCAACAGAGCAGCCAACGAATAAAGCAGTGATACTTTTTCACCGCGGTCATGAGCATTCAGGGCGTGTTGCACATCTAGTCGATGAGCTAGATTTACCAAATTATGCCATGTTCGCATGGGATGCTCGTGGTCATGGTCGCAATGAAGGCCCACGAGGTTACAGCCCTTCATTAGGCACATCAATTCATGATGTTGATGAATTTGTCCGTTATGTTTCCACTCAATACCAAATACCTCTCGAAAATATTATTGTTATTGGGCAAAGTGTTGGAGCTGTATTAGTTTCTGCTTGGGTTCACGATTACGCGCCACGTATCCGTGGTATGGTGCTCGCCTCACCTGCGTTCAAAGTAAAGCTCTATGTGCCTTTTGCTCGAAGTGGTTTAGCCTTAATGCAAAAAATACGTGGACTGTTTTATGTTAACTCCTATGTCAAAGCGAAGTTTTTAACTCATGACCAAAGCCGTATTGACTCTTTTAATCGCGATCCATTAATTACGCGCCCTATCGCCGTGAATATTCTGCTCGAACTTTATAAAACTGCAGATAGAATTGTTTCGGATGCGGGTGCTATAACCCTACCCACACAGTTATTTATTTCGGGTAGCGATCATGTGGTTCACCATAAACCACAACATCAATTTTATGAACGCTTGAATACGCCAATCAAAGAGAAACACATCTTACCCGGTTTTTATCACGACACTCTCGGGGAGAAAGAACGCCATATCCCTATTGCCAAAATTCGTGAGTTTATTAGTAAACTGTTCGCATTACCTCGCTATCAACATGACTACCAATTTGAAGATATTTGGAGTGTTAGCGCGGATGCTTATCGCAATTTGGCGACACCAATGCCTGCATGGTGCCCTAAAAACCTCAGTTATAAACTATTAAGCAAATCCATGAGTACCTTAGGTAAAGCTTCTGAAGGTGTCCGAATTGGGTATGATAAAGGCTTTGACTCCGGTTCGACCCTTGATTACATCTACCGTGATAAAGCACAAGGTAACGGGCTATTTGGGCGTATTATTGATAGACAATATCTCAACAGTATCGGTTGGCAGGGGATCCGCCAACGAAAAGTTAATATTGAAAATATTATCCGCCAAGCAATTCGTGATCTTACTGATAACAATCAACCGGTACGTATTATGGATATTGCTGCAGGCCAAGGGCGCTACGTATTCGATGCAATCAACGATTACGAAAAAGTCGAATCCGTACTTTTACGCGACTACAGCCCGATTAATGTCGAACAAGGTCGCTTACAAATCAAAGAGCGTTACCTCGAAAATAAAGCACGTTTTGAGGAAGGCAATGCCTTCGATGCTGATGATATCGCGGCTGTTACCCCAGCACCGACCCTTGGAATTGTTAGTGGCTTATATGAACTTTTCCCGAGTAACGATTTGATCCGTGCCTCCTTAAATGGTTTATCTCGCGCTATCCCCTCTGGTGGATTATTAATCTATACCTGCCAACCATGGCATCCACAGGTTGAAATGATTGCACGAGTTCTCCCTAGCCATCAGGGTGGTCAAGCTTGGGTAATGCGTTGCCGAAGCCAAGGTGAGATGGATACGCTAGTTGAAGAAGCTGGCTTCGAAAAACTTAACCAATTAATTGATAATTGGGGTATATTTAGTGTTTCTATTGCACGACGTCGCTGATCGTTTTATGTCATAAGTAATGCGGAGGTGATGATAATTCATCACCTTCATCTTGTTACTCATACCTGCATACAAACGACCGAGTTATTTTGGCTATTGGCTAGTCTAGCTAAGCTTTAAGCCATGTATTTCTCATAACAAAAATATCAATAAGTACCTGGATAGACTGATGACAGCCATACTTAAATCTTCAGCACCTAATTCACGACGTCAGATTTGGCTATTAGGTTTTATTTGGCTTATTTTTTTGGCTCCCCTGTTCTTTTTAACTTACGGGCAAGTTAATACCCATACTGCATCACTACCTGATGTTCCGTCATTTGTGTTTTCTTGGGAGCATCATATTCCATTTTGGCCTTGGACCATTATTCCCTATTGGAGTATTGACCTATTTTATGGCCTATCACTATTTATTTGCACGACACGTCGTGAGCAAACCATTCAAGGAATCCGCTTAATTACAGCATCGCTTGTTGCTTGTATTGGTTTTTTATTATTTCCCTTGAAATTTAGCTTTGAACGGCCCGATACGAATGGAATAGCGGGTTGGATGTTTGACCGCCTTGAATTATTTGACTTGCCTTATAACCAAGCTCCTTCGTTGCACATCATCTTATTATGGTTATTATGGCTACGTTTTCTGGCTCATACACCAACGAAATGGCGTTGGCTACTG
Source organism: Providencia burhodogranariea DSM 19968 (assembly GCF_000314855.2). Classification (GTDB taxonomy): domain Bacteria; phylum Pseudomonadota; class Gammaproteobacteria; order Enterobacterales; family Enterobacteriaceae; genus Providencia; species Providencia burhodogranariea. Next base: position 1,571,065 of record NZ_KB233222.1, read on the forward strand.
CATAGCTGGTCAGTGTTAATTTTGGTTTCTGTGCTAACCACTTGGCAGCACCACTTTATTGACGTAATTAGTGGGTTTGCTGTTGGTATTCTTATTAGTTACTTATTACCTATCGAAACTAAATGGTACTGGCACTTCACTGGAAGCCGCCGTAGCTTTAAAATGAGTATAAGTTATGGCTTAGCTTCATTAGCTTTTTTCTTAATTGCATGTCTGATCCAAGGTGCTTTATGGCTATTACTATGGCCAGCAATTGCACTATTTTTTGTGGCTCTCGGATATCTTGGGTTTGGCGCATCAGTGTTCCAAAAAACATCTGATGGGATCATCTCACCTTCTGCCACTTTATTGCTTTTCCCCTACCGATTATTTGCTATAGGAACTTATTATTACTATGCCAACGCCTGTAAGCAACCAAGCAAAGTTACCGACCAACTCATATTGGGTGGCCGCCCGCTTTATCCTCTGCAAGCACAATCCGTTTTCGATATGACTTGCGAGTGGCCTCGCAATTCATATAGTAGCGCCTTATATTACTGTAGCCAGCCTCAAATAGATTTGTTACCTATTATGGCAGCAGATATAGAACGAGCGGTTCATACTATGGACACACTGACTCAAAATGGTGCTATTTATGTTCATTGCAAATTAGGGTATTCGCGCAGTGCGACAGTAGCTGTTGCATGGCTAGTGCATAATCATACAACTAGAAGTATTGATGAAGCGGTTGCTTTAGTAACTCAAGCTCGGCCTCAGGTGATCTTAAATTCTGCATCTATTGAACAACTACACTTTTGGTATGAGCAATATCATACAAAGCGAGTATATTAATGAGTAATTTATCAGATAAAAAATGTGGCGATGTAATCATTGCTTTAACCGCGAGTTGGCGATATTTTGCTTGTGCTTCAATACTCGCTTTTATTTGCCAACTAGCCTTATTTATCTGTTCATTTACCGAGCAAATTTATTTATTTGTTGGTATCGTTATTTTTATTATCAATCACTATTTTATTTTCCGTCTTTGGCTTGATAAGCATTTTTTTAAAATTTTATACCGACAAGACGATAATCACTGTTTCGACCTAGCATTACAGGAAATTTTCCCTAAGAAACAGGTAGCTATAAGTATGGAGAAACGTTGGAATGGAACTAAAAAATTATTTAATTACGCATTATCATTCGTAATTTTATATTGGTTTTGGATATTAACTTCAATATTTATGATAAATAAATAACCTATTCTAATTTATTATGATTAATTCTTAATGAATACTTAAAATATAACAAAGTCCGCAATAAATCACTTTAAGAGTTAGTACTAAACAATATCAATAGTTTTTTTTGCTTTTGTTACTGTAACCGTTATGATAATTGCGAATTCATTGACAGATAACAGTTTTTTTTATGTGAATTCGACATATTCTATTGGCATCTGCTTTTAGTTATTTTAACCCTGTTATTTCGGTGGGGTACAATGAGTACAAAAAAAATTAATAGGTTGCGCCCATTTAGTGCGCTAATAGATTCATGTTGGAAAGAAAAATACACGTTCGCGCGTTTTATTAAAGATTTAATTGCAGGAATTACTGTTGGCATTATAGCCATTCCTTTAGCAATGGCACTCGCTATCGCAAGTGGTGTACCTCCTCAATATGGCCTTTACACCGCAGCCGTTGCAGGTATCGTCATTGCTATTTCTGGTGGATCACGTTATAGCGTTTCAGGACCTACCGCAGCTTTCGTTGTCATTTTATACCCAGTTTCTCAACAATTTGGTTTAAGTGGATTACTAGTTGCAACCCTAATGTCAGGAATTATCTTGATGGCGATGGGCTTTGCTCGCTTTGGTAAGTTTATCGAGTATATTCCTGTTTCTGTGACACTCGGTTTTACCTCTGGTATCGCCATCACCATTGCTACAATGCAGGTAAAAGATTTCTTTGGCTTACAACTAGCGCATGTCCCAGAAAATTATGTTGATAAAGTCATCGCATTAACCAATGCTTTCCCAACACTCCAATACAGCGACACATTGATTGGAGCAGTGACATTATTAGTGCTTATCTACTGGCCTAAGTTAGGATTAAAGTTACCGGGTCACTTACCTGCCCTAGTTGCAGGTACATTAGTCATGTGGGGCCTAACTTTCTTTGATAAACAAGTTGCCACTATTGGTTCAGAGTTTAGTTACTTGCTACCTGATGGCGCCGAAGGTAATGGGATCCCACCGATATTACCTCAATTTATTCTCCCCTGGGAGCTTCCCGGCAGTGCACCTATTAGCTGGTCAATGATAACTGCGCTAATGCCCGCAGCATTTTCTATGGCTGTGCTGGGCGCTATCGAGTCACTTCTTTGCGCCGTTGTCCTCGATAACATGACAGGTAAAAAACACCATTCGAATAGTGAGTTGATTGGTCAAGGTGTCGGTAATATTGCGGCTCCATTCTTTGGCGGTATTACAGCAACAGCAGCAATAGCACGTTCAGCAGCTAACGTCAGGGCGGGAGCAACCTCACCTATCTCTGCGATTATCCACTCATTGCTTGTTTTACTGACATTACTTGTTCTTGCTCCAATGCTCTCTTACCTTCCGCTAGCCGCCATGTCCGCATTGCTGTTAATGGTTGCTTGGAACATGAGTGCAGCACACAAAGTTATAGATCTTATTCGTCGAGCACCTAAAGATGACATTATTGTCTTATTACTTTGTATGTCATTAACCGTATTCTTTGATATGGTTATTGCTATCTCTGTTGGTATTGTTTTAGCTTCGTTATTGTTTATGCGCCGGATCGCCAATATGACACGTATTAGTGAGCTGCCAGAAACGAATCAAGCACAAAGCTGCTTAGTCGTACGAGTTAATGGCCCTTTGTTTTTTGCTGCCGCTGAGCGTATTTTCGATGAGTTAAGAGTTAAAAGCGCAGGCTATAAAACCATTATTATGCAATGGGATGCTGTCCCTGTGCTTGATGCAGGGGGTTTAGATGCTTTTCAAAAATTTATCGATTCTGTGAAAAAAGATACTCACATCATTGTATGTGATATCCCATTCCAGCCGCTAAAAACCTTGGCTCGCGCAAGAGTTACCCCCATTGAGGGAGTTTTAAGTTTCCAGCACTCAATTAATAAAGCACTTGAAGAACTGAATTTAAAATAATCGCTAGCCACTGGCAGATACCTGTCAGTGGTTATCTTATTTTTAATTTAGTTTATTTGAGTCATTAATCATGACTGAACGGTTAATATCCTAATAAAGTTATTAATACTAAACGTCATTCCAAACGTATACGAATTTAGATTTAGCTATCTGTATTTAAATGAAAAAATAATTTTTCATGCTTTCCTCGCATGACCTCTGTTCTCTAATTTATCAAAAATCGTACAATTAGCTGCTTTAGCCTATAATTAAGATGATTTTTTTCAAAAAATTTGTGAATAGATAAATAAATTAAAATAGTTAA
>NZ_KB233222.1:1575162-1681368 GCF_000314855.2 Providencia burhodogranariea DSM 19968
CGCATAGTGGGTTCCTCAGTGAAAAGTTATTTCTTAGTCGAAAGATCTGATCACAGAACCCGCTTTTAGTTCCCTTCTTTTTTTTGTTTTTCTTATCCCGAGTTCAGGTTAGTTACGCATTTTAGCGTCATTTAATTTGATAGATGAATTATGGAAATGCCGCCAAAATAAAAACTAAAGAGCCGAACCTTGCCCACCATGGGTACTCAAATATTGATACAGGCTATTCATTCCTAACCAACGATTCTCGCACCATTGCGGTGCCAATAATGTTGGTTTTCTAGCACTAGCACAAATTCGATGATAAATAATCTCTGTTGGTGTATGACGGATCATTTCGCCAGCAGTATTGGTATATTCTTCCAGTGTAATAGATTCTAACCTACCTGCCCGCCAACTTTTTGCCATGATGCTACCATCAACAATATGTAATGGATGCAATTTAATACCATCAGTACCACACTCCAACACTTTGTGCAGTGTTTCCATATTCATCGCGGTATCCTCACCGGGCAAGCCACTAATCAAGTGTGTACAAACCTTTAAACCAAGCTGCCGTGCCTTAGTTGCTGTTTCTCGATAAGATGAGAAATTATGTCCACGATTGATTCGATGCAGCGTTTTATCATGTGCACTCTGTAATCCTAACTCCAACCAGATTTCATAACCTCGATCACGATAGCCACTGAGTAGAGATAAAACTTCATCTGGCACACAGTCGGGGCGAGTTCCCACACATAGCCCTACAATATCGGCTTGCCCTAGAGCTTCTTCATATAGTTTTTTTAAGATACAAACTTCGGCGTAAGTACTGGTGTAAGCCTGAAAATAGGCAAGATAGCGATTTGCGCGGGTGATCTTGGTGATTTGTGAGCTAATCTGTTCACTAATAGAGTATGCCGATTGGGCCTCTTCAGAAAAAGAAGCTACATTACAAAATGTACAACCACCTCGGCCAAGGATGCCATCACGATTAGGGCAGCTAAAACCGCCATGAAGGGTTATTTTATGGATTTTTTCGCCATAACGGCGCTGAAGGTCAGCGCCGAACATAGTAACAACTTCATTAAGTTGCATAGTAAATAGCAATTAACAGCTAGTATCTAACTCAGGAAAGCTCTTCACTAATGCATCAATTGCTTGAACCTGTTGTAAGAAAGGCTCTAATTTCGCAAGAGGTAACGCTGAAGGGCCATCACAACGAGCATTATCAGGATCTGGATGAGATTCAAGGAATAGTCCAGCTAAACCTACAGCCATACCTGCTCTTGCCAGCTCAGCAACTTGAGCACGACGACCACCAGAAGCGGCTCCAAATGGGTCACGACATTGCAATGAATGCGTTACGTCAAAAATGACTGGACAACCATTCGATGCCTGCATCATGACATTAAATCCAAGCATATCAACAACTAGGTTGTCATAACCGAAGTTAGCTCCTCGATCACACAAAATGATTTTGTCGTTACCGCCTTCAATAAATTTATCAACAATATTGCCAACTTGACCAGGGCTAATAAATTGTGGTTTTTTAATATTAATGACTGCATCGGTTTTTGCCATTGCCGCAACAAGGTCAGTTTGGCGAGCTAAAAACGCTGGTAATTGAATAACATCAACGACCTCTGATACTGGTTGAGCTTGGGACGCTTCATGGACATCAGTAATGATTTTAACGCCAAAGGTTTCTTTCAGTTCTTGAAAGATTTTCATCCCTTCATCAAGGCCTGGGCCACGATATGAATGAATTGATGATCGGTTGGCTTTATCAAAAGACGCCTTAAATACATAAGGAATGCCTAATTTTTGAGTCACAGTGACATAGTGTTCACAAACTTTCATTGCCATGTCGCGGGATTCAAGAACGTTCATCCCACCAAAAAGAACAAAGGGTAGATTGTTTGCGACTTTAATATCACCAATGCTGACCATTTTCTGTTGCATGCTCTTACCTTTTATATCGAGACAGCTTGCTGTCTATGCATAAATTAATGTAATACTACTGGATGATTATCTAATGAATATATCTGAATTTTAATCATCTCAGAAATAGGATCTTCTGGGCATTGTTCAATAAAATAATTTAAATCACTTAATGCTACATGATTGCAGTCTAAATGCGCGAGGATTAAGCCACGATCGCGAATTTCATATGGATTATCAGGATCAAGTGTCAATAACGTCTCACAAACTCGTAATGCTAATTCCATCTTTTTCTCTTCCATCAAGGAAGCTTTTAGTGTGTCGAATAACTTACGAATGATCACGCGATTTTCAGCAACATCAAGTTGGCTATCATCCAATTCAGAATAAGGATCAACGGTCCCTTTTAGCCAGAGATTCAATGTGTGCCACGATAGAGTTTCCCCGTTCGCGGGATTAATAAACCATTGAGAACCGTCTTCTCTTTGCCCAGACAGCAACAGCTGTGTGGGAAATACTGCGGGTTCAATATCAATCTCTAGCTGTTCAGCAATATAGAGAAGAATAGAACCGAGTGAAGCTGGAGTTCCGCGCTTAGAGAGCAATACCTTATCTAACCAAAGCATATCAGATAATGAATAAATACCATCTGCCCCACTGAATTGCCATTGGCGATAAAATAACGTCAATAATTGGTTAATTCTGCTTTCATTATCTACATGTGTATCAATGACCGCTTTAGCAGCATTGACCAAGCTATCTAATTGAGCTTGAACATGCATAAGTGGAAAGTCTACACGGATATTCTGTGAGACCATCATAATACCTTCACTCAAAGGTATTTTGTTAAATTCAATATTTGCTATGGTTTTCATTACTCTTCCACTGCTTTATTCCACCGAATCATCCCATTGCCCTAGCGAAATTCTATCTCGACCACCATAATCTTGGCAGGTTTCAACATTACTATATCCACATTGCTTAAATAATTCACGAACGGCAGCGCCTTGCTGCCAGCCATGCTCAACAAGCAACCAGCCTTGACCTTTCAGATGTGTTTTCGCCCCAGACACAATATGTGCTAAATCAGACAACCCTTGATTATCTGCTACTAATGCAGTTAACGGTTCGAATCTTACATCACCTTGTTGAAGATGATAGTCATTTTCATCAATATAAGGTGGATTACTCACAATCATATCAAATTGTTTGGTAGAAAGTGAGGTGAACCAATCACTTTGTAGAAACTGCACGTTTTTAATGGCTAGACGCTGCTGATTCCGTTTTGCTAAAGACACTGCGTCAGGATTAAAATCAACACCAATAATTGCACTTTCGGGACATTCAGAAGCGAGAGCTAATGCAATTGCTCCAGTCCCTGTACCAAGATCAAGAATTTGACAAGCTTTCTTAGGAAGACGAGCTAATGCCTGCTCAACGAGACATTCCGTATCAGGACGAGGAATTAATGTGGCCGGTGAAACGAATAAAGGTAAAGACCAAAATTCGCGTTCACCAATTAAATAGGCAATGGGTTCACCTTGCTCACGGCGTTGCAATAACAACTCTAGTGCTGAGATTTCTGGTACCTTAAGCTTTGTCTCTGCAAAAGCAAAAATAAAAGTACGGCTCTGCCCTGTAATATGTTGAAGCAGAATTTCAGCATCTCGTTTTGCACTGTCGCTCGTTGACAGCCTAGCAATAGCTAAGTTAACCCATTCGCCGTACTGCATTAGTCCTGCTCAGATAAAGCAGAAAGTTGATCAGCTTGATATTCATTAATAATTGGCTGAATTAACGTATCTATTTTGCCTTCCATCACTTCGTCTAAACGATAAAGCGTTAAATTAATGCGGTGATCTGTCACACGGCCTTGAGGGAAGTTATAAGTACGGATACGGTCTGAACGATCACCTGAACCTAACAAGTTACGACGTTCAGTGGCTTCAGCTGCTTGACGCTTAGCCATTTCAGCTTGACGAATACGTGAGCCTAATACTGACATCGCCTTCGCTTTGTTTTTATGCTGAGAACGTTCATCCTGACACTCAACCACAATACCCGTTGGGATATGGGTAATACGAATAGCAGAATCAGTGGTGTTGACGTGCTGACCACCAGCACCAGAAGAACGAAAAGTATCAATGCGTAAATCCGCAGGGCTGATTTCAGGTAATTCTGCTTCTGGCAGTTCAGGTAAGATAGCGACTGTGCATGCTGAGGTATGAATGCGTCCCTGAGATTCTGTTTCAGGAACACGTTGAACACGGTGACCGCCTGATTCAAATTTCAAACGACCATAAACGCTATCACCTGAAATTTTTGCAATAACTTCTTTAAAACCACCGTGCTCACCATCACTGGTGCTCATCAATTCAACCCGCCAACGGTTTGCTTCTGCAAAACGGCTATACATACGGAATAAATCACCGGCGAAAATAGCGGCTTCATCACCACCTGCTCCAGCTCGAATTTCGAGGAAACAGTTATATTCATCATCGGGATCTTTTGGCAATAATAATAATTGTAAATGCTGTTCAAGCTCTTCATTTCGAACTTTAGCATCTTTTAGCTCTTCTTGAGCCATTTCTTTCATTTCAGGGTCATCTAACAGCATTTCTGCGGTTTCGATATCGTCCTGCACTGTCTGCCATGCTGAAAAACATTTTGCGACATCTGTCAGTTGAGCATATTCTTTTGATAAGGCACGAAAACGCCCCTGATCAGCAATCACACCTGCATCAGCAAGATGTGCCTGAATTTCTTCATAGCGTTCCTGTAATGCTTCCAGTTTTGCGACAATAGAAGGCTTCATTCGTTATATCAGACCTATGATTAAAATGTGGTTATTGATGGTTCAGCCCTAAGCTGTCCCTAAGTAGATTCAGACGTTCCAAGTCACCATCTCCAGCTGCTTGCTGTAAAGATTTAGTCGGTGCATGGATCAGGCGATTGGTCAATTGTTGGGTAAGTTGTGTGATAACTTGTTCAGGATCAGCACCCTGACTTATTGCCGCTAGTGCTTTTTCTGCCATACCCGCGCGGACTGCCTCAGCCTGCTCTCTGTAATCGCGAATTGTAGACACTGCGGCTTGTGAGCGCAACCAATCCATGAAATGGTTGCTTTCTTGTTCAACGATAAATTCAGCTTCAACAGCAGCAGCTTTACGCTGTTCAAGGTTTTGCTGAATGATAGACTCAAGATCATCTACTGTATAGAGATAGACATCACTGAGTTTTTCAACGTCTTGCTCGATATCGCGAGGTACTGCAATATCAATTAATAACATCGGTTTACTACGACGAGCTTTCATGGCTCGTTCAACCATGCCTTTACCTATAATCGGTAGTGGGCTTGCGGTCGAACTGATTACGATATCTGCTTGAGACAGCCGAGTATCAATATCAGATAACGTAATAACTTCGGCATTTACTTCATTCGCTAGCAATTGAGCTCGTTCGCGAGTACGGTTAGCTATCATCATATGTTGAACACCATGATCACGTAAGTGCCGTGCAACAAGTTCAATAGTTTCTCCTGCTCCCACCAACAAAATATTCAAATGTTTGAGTGATTCGAATATTTGTCTTGCAAGAGTACAAGCTGCAAATGCAACAGAAACCGCATTTGCACCTATTTCTGTTTCGGTACGAACACGTTTTGCCACAGAAAACGATTTTTGAAATAAACGCTCTAACTCACTTGATAACGAATGGTTATCTTGAGAAAGCGCAAATGCTTTTTTTACCTGCCCAAGAATTTGAGGTTCACCAAGTACTAGAGAATCTAATCCACTAGCAACACGCATAAGATGACTCACTGCTTGGTCACCTTCATGCCAATACAAACTTGGTTTTAAATCTTTATGTGTAATCTCGTGAAACTCACATAACCATTGGGTAAGTTGTTCTTGCGCTTTTTCATGTGAATCAATACTTAAATACAGCTCAGTCCTATTACAGGTGGACAGCACAACGCCACCGCTAACTTGAGGTTGCTTTAGTAAGTCCTCAAGTGCATGGTCTATTTTTTCAGGCCCGAAAGTTACCCGCTCACGTAGGGCAACAGGCGCCGTTTTATGATTAATGCCTAAGGCTAATAGAGTCATTGTGCTTAACTACATTGCTCACATTGCTAATTATTATTCAGTAGGAAATAGCACTACTGTTATTTGTTTACCGACTATTGTAAATGATTCGAGGCTAGCTTTCCATGATCAGCGAATAGCGAAAGTCATGAAAGAAGACCAACACCAAATATTTATAGAATAAGCTAGGATAAAACAAGACAGTATCAACATTATTTGTGTCGTTATTTTACACCGCTTTGTCATACGGATATATTGTTTTTTACTGTGTGTATGCCGTAAATAACTCAATATGCATGTAGACAACAACCCAAGATATCCTGATCAACATAGCTAAAGTCTATGGTTCGGCAAGCTAAATTTTTTTAGCTGTTGATTTCTGAGTAAAAATAGTTATAAAAGATGACTATTCCCAAAAAGAACCGGTTACAAAAAGATATATACAGAATGCAATTATTTCACACATTAAGCAAATGGTTATAACGTAATTAATAATTGTATTGATAGGCAAACCTACCGCAATCTGATTGATAATTTAACTTTTTTCACGCAATATTTTGTGTATCTAGGCTTTTGCTCTAATGCTCTATATGATAATTAGCCTTTAAAAAGGTTTAGATATTTTCCTTAACCACGATAACGCGTTACACTTCGGTTCGCGTCGCCACTTATTAGAGACGTAATCCCGTATTTTCAACTAGATGATTTTTGAGAGTCGTTATGCAACTTTCCACTACTTGCTCTTCATTTCGTTCTTCAACCACTCGTGGTTTTTGGCGCTTACTCCCATTAGCAAGCCTATTTCTGACTGCCTGTGTGACTACTCAACAAACAACAACGTCTGGTACTGGGTCAGTCTCCGACCCACAATGGAGAGCACATTTAGAAGAGCTGCATGCACTGCGTAATTATCAGACTCGCGGCTCTTTTGTTTACAATAATGGTGAAACTAAAACATATGCAAAATTTTTCTGGCAACAATATACCCCCGAAAAATACCGTTTATTACTGACTAATCCGTTAGGCAGCCGAGAGTTAGAACTTACCGTTGAACCTGATTTAGCACGCCTAACAACCAAAGATGGTCAAACACACATGAGTGATGAGCCTTCTGAGTTAATTTATCAACTAACGGGAATGGAAATTCCACTTGATGACCTCACTGAATGGCTGACAGGATCACCTGGACGTGCGACTGAATTCACACTCGATGAAAATAATCTATTGAAATCCGTTACTTTTGAACAAAATGGCGAAAAATGGCAGCTCAGCTATCTTTCTTATGATAAAAACACCACACCAATGCTGCCAAGTAATCTAGAATTACGTCAAGGTACACGTTTAATTAAATTAAAAATGGATAGCTGGACTTTACAAAAATGACGTTAACTTGGCCTTCTCCCGCAAAACTTAATCTGTTTCTCTACATTACTGGCCGTAGAACTGATGGTTATCATGAACTACAAACACTGTTTCAATTTCTAGATTATGGTGACGAAATTACAGTAACTACGCGACCAGATAATCAGATTAATTTACTTACGCCTATGGAAGGCATCGAACAAGAACAAAATTTAATCATTAAAGCAGCTCGGTTATTACAACGTTATTGTCACGAAACCCTAGGTCATAAAGCATCACTTGGCGCAGACATCAGTATTTTTAAAATTTTACCTATGGGTGGTGGCATTGGTGGTGGTTCATCCAATGCAGCAACCATTCTGATTGCTTTAAATGAGCATTGGGGAACGAAAGTCTCTGATGATATACTTGCAGAGCTAGGTAAAAGTCTCGGTGCTGATATTCCTGTCTTCGTTAGAGGGCATGCTGCTTTTGCTGAAGGTATTGGTGAAATTCTGACCCCTGCGTCACCTAAAGAGAAATGGTATTTGGTTGCACATCCCGGAATTGAAATCTCAACCCCGATGATCTTCACAGATCCGCAATTAAATAGAAATTCTCCAAAACGCTCACTAGCCGCACTGTTACTGGCTCCGTACGCAAATGATTGCGAACCAATCGCAAGAAAACGTTTTCGTGAGGTTGAACAGCTCGTTTCTTGGCTGTTACAATATGCTCCGTCTCGCCTGACTGGAACTGGTGCTTGTGTTTTTTCTGAATTTGAAACTCAAGCCGATGCCCTTAAGGTGTTAAATAAAGCCCCATCGTGGGTGCATGGATTCATTGCTCAAGGGTTGAATGAATCCCCGTTGCACAGATTCCGCGCTGGGATAACCCGTGTATTGCGCCAACAATGAGTACGATTTTTGAAATTGTACTGTTGGTCAACAATATCTCTCTGGACGCAAGCCTGAGGTTTTTCTCGTGCCCGATATGAAGCTTTTTGCTGGTAACGCTACACCGGAACTAGCACAACGTGTTGCTAACCGCCTTTACACTAATCTTGGAGACGCGGCTGTAGGTCGTTTTAGCGACGGCGAAGTCAGTGTTCAAATTAATGAAAATGTCCGCGGTGGTGATATTTTTATCATCCAGTCAACTTGTGCACCAACCAATGATAACCTGATGGAACTGGTTGTTATGGTCGATGCACTGCGCCGTGCATCTGCTGGTCGTATTACCGCTGTTATCCCTTACTTCGGTTATGCAAGACAGGATCGTCGCGTACGTTCTGCCCGTGTACCAATCACCGCTAAAGTTGTTGCCGATTTTCTATCCAGTGTCGGTGTTGACCGTGTTCTCACTGTTGACCTACACGCAGAACAGATTCAGGGCTTCTTTGATGTTCCTGTTGATAACGTATTCGGTAGCCCTATCCTTCTGGAAGATATGTTGCAGAAAGGCTTGGAAAACCCAATCGTTGTATCTCCAGACATCGGCGGCGTCGTACGTGCCAGAGCAATTGCGAAACTGTTAAATGACACTGATATGGCTATCATTGATAAACGTCGCCCACGTGCGAACGTTTCTCAAGTAATGCACATCATTGGTGATGTTTCAGGCCGTGACTGTATTCTTGTAGACGATATGATAGATACTGGTGGCACGCTGTGTAAAGCAGCTGAAGCGCTGAAAGAACGCGGTGCGAAGCGTGTATTTGCTTATGCTACTCACCCAATTTTCTCAGGTAATGCTGTAGACAACATCAAAAATTCAGTCATTGATGAAGTCATTGTTTGTGACACAATTCCTCTTTCACCTGAAATTAAAGCATTGAACAAAGTTCGAACGCTAACACTTTCAGGCATGCTGGCAGAAGCAATTCGCCGTATTAGCAATGAAGAGTCAATTTCTGCGATGTTCGAGCACTAAGATTTTTTGCGAGGTAGTAATACCTCGCTTATACCCTAAGATTTGCTGTTGTGAAATATAGATACTACTGGTTCTGGTGATATCTATTGATGCTTTATCTACAACAGATTTCATACAACCTAAAGTATTATGGGTATATTTTGGCCGCCCCGTATATTAATGAAATGTCATGAATTAAATAAAGCCTCTACAGTTGATATTCAACTGTAGAGGCTTTATTGTTTTATATGACCCGTCCTAAATAAGGTTGACACTTTTCCAACTTAAAATTGGAGAGTGTAATGAAACCAACAAGTAAACGAGCTCAACCTGATTATTAAAAAATACATTAACGCTTTCGCTTAATATAGCGACATATTTGAAATCACACGATAAAATTACATAATCTAAATAAAAAAATCACCAAACAGTGACTTAACATTGATATCTGCAAAGAAGAAAACGAGATAATAAATAGGACTTAGTTTTTAATTTGCCTCATAACGAAAGAGTGAGTCTCACGTACAATGAAACCACTCTTTTGGATTAGGCATTACCACTTAAAATTATGACCGCGTATCAATTTTTCATAATGTTCTGCATATTTAATGCAATTAAAATAATCATTATGGATATCGATGGTTGTCATTATTTGAATGACGATAATGTTTTATCAGCCAGTAACGGTCAGCAACTTTTTCTCTGCTGCTTATTCTTGCTCCAACGAGCCAAACTACAGCGCCAAGGAAGATACCGAATAAAGATCCCATCGTAATGATTTCAGGTAAATTAAGGCTAAACACATGAGATGATAAGTTAATTGCAATACTACCAATCATTCCTATTAGCCCTATGACCATCAAAATATTACCAAGCAATACAATAGTTTTTCGTTTCATATCTACCTCCTATATCAGTAGACTGATAAGCAAACATATGTGAAAACTTCGGAAAATTCATATCTAGATGTCATTATTATAGTGCAATAAACAAAATTATTTGCGATGGGTATCACAAGGAGAGACTTTATCTATTATTTCTATACAAAAGATGCTTTTTTATAAAAACACTAATTTTGATGATTTTTCTAGGAAGTAAGTTCTTTCCTCTTCACCAAGTGAGGGATTTACAATGAGATTGTTAAATGACACGGTGACTTTATATATTTCAATTTTGTAGATCCTATCCTCACAAGGTAAACTAAGTATTATTTTTGACTAATCTGACAGTGAAATAGTAACCGTGAGCAAAATAAAACTAATTGTTGGCCTTGCCAATCCAGGTGCTGAATACGCCCAAACTCGTCATAACGCAGGCGCATGGTATGTTGATCTTCTTGCTGATCGCCATAACCAACCGCTTAAAGAAGAAGCAAAATTTTTTGGCTACACCGCTCGCATTAATATCAATGGTAATGATGTGCGCCTTCTCGTACCAACCACTTTTATGAATTTAAGTGGTAAGTCGGTATTGGCTATCGCCAATTTTTATCGTATTAATCCCGATGAAATATTAGTTGCCCATGATGAATTAGATTTGCCTCCCGGGGTGGCTAAAATGAAGTTAGGCGGAAGTAATGGTGGTCACAATGGCCTCAAAGATATTCAGAGTAAATTTAGTAATAACCCTAACTTTTATCGTTTACGTATTGGCATTGGCCATCCCGGTGATAAAAACAAAGTCGTCGGTTTTGTGCTTGGTAAACCACCTTCATCTGAACAAAAACTAATAGATGAAGCTATAGATGAATCGTTAAGATGTACTGATATCTTACTCAATGAAGGCATGGATAAAGCGATAAATCGGCTGCATAGCTTTAAGGCAACTGTTTAAAACAGAGTGACGCTAAGAGTTCATTTCATCAAAATCAACTTTTTGTGTATAATCAGCGCCAATTTTCTAACATTCAGGAGCAGCGCTCGCCTGCCCCTTGCTATTTTAAGGTGAGAAACATATGGGTTTTAAATGCGGTATCGTTGGTCTGCCTAACGTAGGTAAATCTACACTGTTTAATGCGCTGACCAAAGCCGGCATCGAAGCAGCCAACTTCCCTTTCTGTACGATTGAGCCGAATACTGGTGTTGTACCAATGCCAGACCCACGTCTTGATCAATTGGCTGAAATTGTAAAACCACAGCGTATTTTACCTACCACGATGGAGTTTGTTGACATCGCCGGTCTTGTTAAAGGCGCTTCTAAAGGTGAAGGTTTAGGTAACCAATTCCTAACTAACATTCGTGAAACTGAAGCTATTGGTCATGTTGTTCGCTGCTTTGAAGATGACAATATCATCCACGTTGCAGGCCAAGTTAATCCAGCTGAAGATATCGACGTTATTAATACTGAGCTTGCATTAGCTGACCTCGACACCTGTGAACGTGCTATACACCGTGTACAAAAACGTGCTAAAGGCGGCGATAAAGACGCTAAAGCAGAATTAGAAGCGTTGGAAAAATGTTTGCCTCATTTATCAGAAGCTGGCATGTTGCGCACTTTAAACCTCAGTATTGAGGATAAAGCAGCAATCCGTTATTTAAGCTTCTTGACACTGAAACCAACGATGTATATTGCTAACGTCAACGAAGATGGATTCGAAAACAACCCATTCTTAGATGTCGTATATAAAATTGCAGAAGCTGAAGGTTCAGTCGTTGTTCCTGTTTGTGCTGCTATTGAATCTGATATCGCTGAGCTGGAAGATGAAGAACGTGAAGAATTCATGGCAGATCTAGGCATTGAAGAGCCAGGTTTAAACCGTGTAATCCGTGCAGGCTATGAGTTACTTGATCTACAAACTTATTTCACTGCGGGTGTAAAAGAAGTTCGTGCTTGGACCATTCCAGTTGGTGCAACAGCGCCACAAGCAGCTGGTAAAATCCACACTGATTTTGAAAAAGGCTTTATCCGTGCGCAAACTATCGCATTTGATGATTTTATCAAATACCGTGGTGAGCAAGGAGCGAAAGAAGCTGGCAGAATGCGTGCTGAAGGTAAAGATTACGTTGTACAAGACGGTGATGTATTAAACTTTCTATTTAATGTGTAAGCCTATACTCTAGTATCATATTGTCTCACTAAGTATCACCCTCTCAAAAAACAGCACAAAGTTCATAATGTTATGTGAACTTTGTGTTTCTTATCTTCTCAGTTTGTCTCATTAAAGCTCAAATTAAAGTGTGTTCTGCGCAACTAAATCAGAATAGCAAATTCGATAAGGTATTGTGACATTTTACGAGTTTATAGCGACCAATTAAATAAATAACGGCCTCATATACACAGCCGCTATTTATATTAGAGTTTGATACTGCTATTTAACTTCAGTTTCAGCACGTAATTGAGCTACCTTTTGCTCTAAGTTAGGCCATGGTGCTTTATCGGTAAATGTTGTTCTTAGGTAATTTAATAATGTCGCAATTTGCTGGTCACTTAAATTATGACGAAAAGCAGGCATGCTACCTAAGCCTTCTGTCGCTTCAAACTCTATTCCATCTAAAACAACGCGAATTGTATTATCTGGTGCTTCTGCATATAAGTTAGTGTTTAAGGCTAAAGCGGGTCGCACACCTGACATTTTCGCACCTTTTGTTTGTGCGTGACATGCCATACAAGCCCCTGAATATAATCTTGATCCTTCATTAGATAGTGGCTCAATTTTATCTTCCGTTTGCTGTACTATTTCCTGTGCTTTTGATGTTATCTGTTGATTATCAACCGAAGAGGTTAGATAAGTCGCAATAGCTTCCCTATCTTCTTCTGTCAATTGGGATGTCCCCTCACGGATTACAGGCGCCATCGGACCCGCAGCAACCCCATGATTAGCAGAGAAACCAGTGCGTAAAAATTCAGCCATATCTTGATGACTCCATGCAACCGGCACAGATTGATTACCTTTCAATGCAGGAGCAGTCCATTCCTCGGCTACCCCTCCCATCAAATGATGCTCGCCCCCTTTTTCGCCAAATAAAATATCACGTGGGGAATGGCAAGCACTACAATGCCCTAGTCCCTCCGCAAGATAAGCTCCTCGGTTCCACTCATCACTTTGCATCGAATCAGGCGCTATTGGTCCAGCCGTTAAATACAACTGATTCCATGCCCATATTCCTTGGCGAATATTAAAAGGAAAGGTTAAAGATGTTTTTGCTGGTTGATAGTGAATCGGTTTTTGACTCATTAGCCATGCATAAAGATCATGCAAATCATTATCTGTAGTGTGAGTAAATGCAGTATAAGGAAATGCAGGATATAAATAATTCCCTTCGCGAGAGACACCATGACGCATGGCTCGCTCAAATGCCTCATATGACCAAGTACCAATCCCAGTTTCAATATCAGGGGTTATATTGGTGGTATAAATGGTACCAAACGGTATTTCCATCGCTAAACCACCTGTGTTTGTCTCACCACCCGGTCGTGTATGACATACTGCACAATCCCCTAATGCAGCTAACTTTTCACCGCGTGCAATTTGTTCCGCAGAAAAAGTTGGCATTGAGTCTGCCTTTAATGGCTCAATTGCAGATTGCCAACTCAAAGCTAATCCACCAACAGCCACAATCACAACAGCAAGAGCGCTATAACCAAAGATTTTTTTTGCTTTACTCATTGTTCGCTCCTTGACTTTTCGCAGCCATATTCACTGCATGTAAAACACGTTCAGGTGTAAATGGCACTTCCCTCATTCGAACGCCTAATGCATCAAATAGTGCATTAGCAACTGCCGCCGCACTTGGTACAGATGCTGATTCACCTGCTCCCATAGGCGGTTCATCAGGATATTCCATTAGTTGAATGTCGATTTCGGGCAATTCATCGAAGCGTAAAATAGGATATCCACCCCATTCAAGTGAGGTTGTTCCCGATTTGTCAAAGGTTGCAAACTCTTTTAATACACGGCTACATGACTGAATAATGTTGCCATGAACTTGGTGCTTAACTCCATCAGGGTTAATCATCTGTCCACAATCATGAGCGACATAAACTTTTTTGATCAGTATTTGCCCTGTACGACGATTAACGGTTAGATCACATACCCAAGCAGCCCATGCAGCTCCAAAACCAGGAAATTTACTATGAAAGTAACGCGCCCAAGCAAATCCTCTGCCACTAACAATTTCTTGGCTCGTAGGCGCAGGATTACTATGCATAGGGCCACCAATCCAATTCGCTTGCTTTTTCACCGCATTAATTAAAGCGATAGCACGAGGATCATCTAAATATTTCAAGCGATAATCGATAGGATCTTGCTGAGCAAGATAAGCAACTTCATCAATCCAAGATTCATGAGCAAATACATTAGGAAGTGCGGAAACACCTCGCATCCAAGAAGCTCTAACAACAGGTGCAGTATCTTTAGAAATAGCACGTAGATGTGGATATAAATATTGAGGGATAGCCGTACGATCCCCCATTTGTTGAATATCCGGCTTGTTCTCTTTTTTCCCAGTCAAAATAAGCGACAAGGTAGTAGCATTATTCGACGGATAGCGGGTGCTTATTTCGTAAGCACCCACCTCTTTATTTTTATCAATTCCACCGCGAATTTTAATTAACTGGCCTGTCCCTTTAGGCTCCCAACCAGCTTCTTGTTCTCGCATCAATTGAACTCGTACAGGGCGCCCAGTGGCTTGAGAAAGTAGAACTGCATCTGCACTAACATCATCAGCCCCATTACGTCCATAGCAACCAGATGCCTCCATACGATGGACGTGTATTTCATACAAATCTCTATCAAGTTGCAATGCCAAATCTTTACGTAAATCATGAGGATTTTGTGTACCTGACCAAACATCCACTTTATCGGTACGTACATCAGCGATAGCACAAGATGGACCAATTGAGGCGTGCAAATGATATGGCCAAACATAATCAGCATTCAGTGTCTGATGAAGATTTGCTAATGCCGCATCAACCCCTTCATCGTCTCTCAATACTCTATCTTGGCTTGGTAATGCATCGAGGGTATAATGCAACTTATCAAGGGTTAAATCGGGCAACCCTTGCCACTCCTTCCATTTGATTTTTAGCTGACGCATTGCTTCTACCGCTTGTTCTTCACGCTCAGCAACTACACCAACAAAATCATTAATATGGACAATTTTTACAATACCTTGTAAGTGAGAAATTGAACTTTCATCAATAGAAATCAAGCTATTACCAAGTGGTGCGCTGCTATCCGCTCCTGCATATGGTGGGCGAATAACTCTTCCATGCAGCATATTGGGCACACGCATATCATGTACCCAAGTTAATTCGCCTGTCACTTTTGCGCGTATATCTACACGGGGGATCGGTTTTCCAACATAAATAGCATCGGACGTAGGTTTTAATCTAACGCTTTCGTCTAACTCAAAATGAAGATTTTGCCCTTTAGCTAATTGCGCATAACTCAAACGGCGTTCAGGTTGTGCAATAACAAAAACATATCCATGCTCTGCAATGACTTCCTCAATCGGAACATTCAATGCTTTCGCTGCAAGAACCGTTAACTGAATGCGTACTTGAGCCGCTGCACGGCGCAAAGGTATTGATGTGACTTGAATAGTTGCACTTGCAATAGTTGGGCCCTGATCTGGTGTACTTTGAGTATCCCCAAGTATCATCGTCACCGATTCAAAAGAAACTCCAATTTCATCCGCAACAATTTGTGCAAGAGAGGTCCGGATCCCTGTCCCTAGATCAACATGCCCATTAAATGCAGTGACACTACCATCAGCAGCTAGCGCAATAAAACTATCTACATAATTAAGCGGAATCACCGCATTTTTATCTGTCGTTTTTTCTGCTGCAAATGAGATAGATGGCAACATATTACTAACAACAACAGCCCCACCCATTTGGAGTAACCGACGCCGAGTGATATCTAGCATACTCATACTTCACCGCCTTGTGCGATAATTATTTTGGCTTTTTGAGCTGCTTGTAAAATCTCCACATGAGTTCCACAACGACATAAATTAAAAGCGAGTTCTTTTTTTATCTCTTCTTCACTTGCATTAGGATTACGTTTAAATAAAGCCACAAGTGTCATTATCATACCGTTAGTGCAATAACCACATTGTGCTGCCTGCTCATCGATAAATCCTTGTTGTACAGGATGAAGCTTATCGCCATCACTAATACCTTCTAATGTCGTAATTCTTCTATTTTCTACGGCTGATAAAGGTGTTGAACAAGAACGAACAACTTTTCCATCGATTAATACGCTACACGCGCCACACTCCCCCAAACCACAACCATATTTAGGACCATTTAATTTTAAATCATTACGTAATACATAAAGAAGTGGTGTTGATGGGGAAACGTTAGTTAATTCAATCAGTTTTCCATTGATATCTAATTGCATATATCTCTCTTTCACATTGCTAATTAAAATAAATTTATATATTGGATATATTAGTTTTATGATTATATTATTTTCTTAATAAGAATATCATATATTCTTATTCTGATTAGCTACATTATGTGCTATGAAAAACTTTCTTACACAAATACTAAAAATATAAGTATTCACACGCAGAACCACATAGCGATGAATAAATTCAACAGTATTCCACTAACAAGATAGGATTAATTAGAATACCTCTCATTGATAACCCTAACTCCTTAATAGAGAAATATATGATTAGCAAGGAATAATAAATTATTCTTATTTGTATTTTTTCACATGTTATTCAATGATGTATAGAAATTATAATAATTATTGTTTTAGTCTCAAAATATATAAGACTGAATCAATCGAGAGTAATATAATCATTAAATGAGTTTTATTACCTATCACTGACTCACTAATTTAATCTGTTTTCAAAAAAATAGATTAATATCATTTAGAAGTATTAGATAACTAAAGTTACTCTAAAAATTAAATATGCCTAATATGACAAATAAATTAAACTAATTATTAATCAAGGCATCAGTAAAATAACTGACACCCAAATAAATAAAATTAATTCATTATGATTACTTAGCCTGAGAAAGTATATTCCCTTCCCATCCATTTTGTGCGTAATCATTTAAATGCATAATCTGTTTCACAGGCTGCCCTTCCGCAAAGTTAATTTGTTTTAGTGGTACCCAAACTTGTGATGCCGCAAATGTAGATTTAAAATGATATTCGCTATGGCTAAGATCTGAAATTGTAGTCCAATAAGTTCCAACGCCTTTGTTTTGCTCAGGTCTTTTCCCATATTTTTCATACATATCAATAACTTTTTGTTCTCCTGCCTCTGTAGGTGAACCCATCGGGTAAGCCACGTTATTCATCACAGACAAAATAAACCCTTGCGCCTGATTTTTATTGTCTGGCTGTGGTAGGTTTTTTAAATCATAACTAGCGCGGACTAAACGCTGATCTGCATCTAACCCTCCAGGAATTTCACTACGTTTAGCATGTTCATATTTAGCCAAATTTTTCAATTGTTTATCATAAGATGGTGGATTAGTCATCACTCGATAATTTTTGTTATGATAAATATTTACTTTACCATCGTCTATTTCGATAATAGCGGAATCCCCTGTTATATCCTCAATCGCGATATGTTTAGTATCAGTAGCATAGTCAATAGGAACTAAAACAGCAGACAAACGGACATCATTGCGAATAGCCTCAACAGCTTGATCGACAGTAGCAAAATTATCCAAAATATAACTGACCCAAGCACGGCTCTCAATGACAGGTTTATCTTGATTATCTTTTTGCTGCTGGCTGCCGTTAGTATAGAAGAGCGTATGTGCTGCTAATCCTTTTTCATTCATGCCATCCATTGGGAAAAGGTTATCGGCATAAATAACAACGCTACCATATTGTGTTTTCCATTGAGCAGAGTTTGTTGAATCTCCACCATTGTGGGCAATACCACGTGGTGTGATAATCAGAGACGGATCAACTGGGCTAAAAAAGTCTAAATTACGTGCACTCACCATATAGTCAGGATACATATTCATAAAAACACGAGAACAAGCTTGTGCCCCTGTAACTAAACTAGCACTCAATGTTGCTCCAATTAATAGCGAAACAATTTTTTTTGTATGTTTTTTCATCTTTTTTTCCTTATGTATGGGCTTTCTAATAAAGCGATGATAAAACGGCAGGGAAATAGCATAGAGTTCATGTACGGGGGAATTTCCCTCACAAAAATTAAAAAATCTAAGGATGGAATGATATTATGGGAAAATTACGATTTTCACTGATGCAAATTGAAGCTTTTACTTGCGTTTGTGAGGCTGGGAATTTTACACTCGCAGCAAAACGACTTAAAAAAGATCGTACTACTATTCGCGAATTGGTTGAGTACCTTGAATTAGATCTCGGTTATTTACTATTTGATCGTCAAACTCGCCCTTTACAATTGAGCCCGGCAGGAAAAAAACTATATCGTCAAGCTCGCTTATTTTTACAAGAAGCTGAGGCATTTGGTATTTTAGCAGAGCAAATACCTCAACAAGTCAACCAAAGCTATACTTTATGTTATGACCCATTCACTCCACGCCAATTTTTGGCTAATTTAGTTGTAGAATTACATCAACAAAATATCCAACTTAATTTACTGATGATGGAACGAATAGATGCAGAAAATGCACTAGAAAATGGCATAGCAGATATTGCTATCTATCAAGCAATAAATCGTTCAATCAGTGAAAAATTTAAATGGCGAGCTATTGGCTCAATTGAATTTGCCGTTTATGCCAATGACGATTTTTTCCCTTCTGTGACCCCACTCCCGCTAATAACGCTCGCATCAAAATGCCAAATAATTCCTTTTAGGGATTTACCTGAATCTATCTCTAAGCGCCTACAAATTTCCGATCATATCCAAATAATTAATGAGATTTCTTTATTACAGTCTATGCTTGCCTCAGGTCTCGGCTGGGCATTTTTACCAACTCATTTACAACCAACATTATTGCCTAAAATAAAAATCTGGGATACGGAGTTAGGGCACCAAGGGTTACTACATCCCATGGTCGCGTTATGGAAACCAGGCCCGAATAATGGTTTGTTAAATATCATAAATCAATTGCAACAAATATAGTGATAAAGATTGTTACCGCACTAATCGGTTTAAATAACAGCAATATAACCATATCACCTACTTAGGTGACTAAAAAAACATCCCCCTTTAAACCGTAAACGAAAAGCGCCCTTCGGGTTCGATTAAACGTGATTTTTCGCTGTATTGAGTGACTCTTACCTAGTTCACTAGGCAGCGAGCCACTCGCCTTGCTTCTTTTTGTCTTAACTAAAGGCGTGTAATTCGAATAAAAATTGACCTTTAACGATAAACAGCCCCTAGAGTTGAACTCTAAAGAAAGTCACTCTCATCGTGACGTTCTCTTAATTGCTCCGCTGGATCACCTTGGATCCTATTAACTCTACGCCCTCGTTTAACCGCTGGTCGCGCATATATCTCATCGGCCCAACGGATCACATGCTCATACTCATGAACAGATAAAAATTCAGCCGCACCATATTGCCAACCTTTTACAAGTCCACCATACCATGGCCAAATTGCAATATCCGCAATGGTATATTTTTCACCCGCGATATATTGATTGTTTGCGAGACGCTGATTTAACACATCAAGTTGGCGTTTAGTCTCCATGGCATATCGATTAATCGGATATTCATATTTCTCGGCAGCATAGGCATAAAAATGACCAAATCCACCGCCAACAAAGGGCGCAGAGCCCATTTGCCAAAATAACCATGAAAATGTTTCAGCACGTTCAGGCTGAGAAGTTGGTAAAAATGCAGAGAATTTTTCGGCTAAATAAGTAAGAATGGAGCCTGATTCAAAAATGCGAATAGGCTCTGAGCCACTTCTGTCAACTAATGCAGGAATTTTAGAATTTGGATTAATATCAACAAAACCCGAACCAAATTGGTCCCCATCACCAATATTTATAAGCCATGCATCATATTCAGCCTCTTTGATCCCTAATTCTAATAATTCCTCTAGCAAAATTGTCACTTTTTGTCCGTTAGGAGTACCCAGAGAATAAAGTTGCAGTGGGTGCTTACCAATTGGTAATGTTTTTTCATGTGTAGCACCTGAAACTGGGCGATTGATATTGGAAAATTTACCACCGCTACTTTGATTCCATTCCCAAACTTTAGGTGGGATATAAGTTGAATTAGCCATACGTTATTTCCTTACATTCATGAGTCTAAAATAGAAAATTTTTCATTGTATTGAAGGTAGTTTGAAGGAAACAATGCGCGATTAGTTTCTTCGTCGCGAACTGTTTTATATTCAAATTCTTTACCCACTAAACGGGCCTGTAAGACTGTTGGTCTAGCTTATTAAACAAACGCTGCAAATTAGGGTAATTTTCAAAGGGATTTTCTATGTCTTTGAACACACGTGAAATACGATCTAACCAGCCCCAACTTGAAATATCTGCAATCGTAAAGCTATCACCAACAACATATTCTCTTCCCACTAAGTGGGTATCTAATACTTGATAATGGCGTTCAATTTCACGGCGATAGCGATTAATCGCATAATCGGAACCTTCTGGTGCAGCATATTGGAAGTGAACCGCTTGCCCAGAAAAAGGCCCTATTCCACTTGCTATAAACAGTAGCCAAGATAGAAGTTCAGGTCTATCAGAGGAAGCCCCTAATAACGCGCCCTATTTTTCTGCAAGGTAAAGAAAAATTGCTGTTGAATCAAATACTCTAACTTCTTTATCATCAAGTCCTTCTGTATCAATAATTGCTGACACTTTACCATTGGGATTAATTTTCCTAAATAATTCCGTATGTTGTTCACCTTTGCTCGTATCAATAGGAATAACCTGATACGGTAGTTTGAGTTCTTCTAATAAGAGAGCAATTTTTAAGGGATTAGGTGTCGGATGAAAATAAAAACGGATCATTATTTCCTCACTTAAATGAGTCTATCGTTTCACATGAAAAATATTTTAGTTGATACGAATAACTCACCACACCTATACCACGCTTTATTTTTCAAAAATTTACCGACATCGCAAAGATCTTATATGCGTAATTCACCATCGGAAAATGTCGATTCAGCCATAAAGGCGCAGCCCGTTCATTACATACATAATGCAAGGCTTCTATCACCTTGTCATATAATGTTTTGTGATATTCGATTTCAAAATAATTAATAAATTTTGTTGATTATTTGTAATGATTATAATTATCATTAGCCATCTCAACACTCTTTACTCAATACTCCAAATATGAAATCAGCAAAACTCGCACTACTCACACCACTCGCCGTTTATATTTCATTCTTTTGCCATCAATCACATGCGGCAGATAACACATCTAAAAATGATTCAATGACTGTTGTGGGTAACTGGTTAGAAAATACAGAAGATAGCGATGTCGTTTTTAACCATCCAGGCGCAAGAACGGTTAAAACCAAAAAACAAATAAAAGAAACCGGAAGTGAAACCATTGCTGATGCTTTAAAAGGGATCCCTGGGGTGCAGGTTCGCGAAAGTAATGGTACTGGAGGAAGTGATGTTTCTTTGAATGTGGGTGTAAGAGGACTTACTTCACGTCTATCACCTCGTTCAACGATTTTATTAGATGGGATGCCGCTTGCTGCCGCTCCTTATGGTCAGCCTCAGCTTTCCATGTCACCACTATCCTTAGGCTCTATTGAATCTATTGACGTTATTCGTGGTGGTGGTTCTGTTCGTTATGGGCCTCAAAACGTTGGTGGCGTAATCAACTTTGTTACCAAACCTATCCCTAAAAAATTCAGTGGTAGCACTTCAGTACAGACGCAAGGCGCAAAAACAGGCGGTTTAAAAACGTTAGTCGATGCTTCTGTCGGTGGTTCAAAGTCTGATGACTCAGCTGGAGCCCTACTTCTTTATTCCGGATTGCATGGACAAGGATATCGAAAAAACAATGACAACACCGATATTGATGACCTTATTTTAAAAACCCGCTATGCATTAACTGATAATGATGAAATTTTAGCTAATTTCCATTATTACCATGCGATGGCAGGAATGCCCGGTGGACTGACGCAAGCACAATATAATGCAGACCCTTACCAATCAATGCGCTCGTTTGACCGTTTTGAGGGTAATCGTCAAGATATGCTATTGAAATATAAGCACCAAGAAGATGATAAGCAATTTGAATTAATGACGTGGTTCAGTAAAAGTTATCGTGGTAGCTATATTGAAAGTGAAGGAACTAAAGACAATACAGGAAAAAGCCGTTTAGTTTCTTACCCTCGTCATTATACCGCCTATGCGATTGAACCTAGCTACTCACAGCTATTCCGTTTCAATAATGTATCTCATGAAGTTACTGTCGGTTATCGTTATTTAAATGAAACTGCTGATGAAAAAGCCTACCGCTCTGACTGGTATGGTACAGGATCTCAATCTACTCGCCCTAGTACGTCACAATATTATCAGCACACCTCTGGTGGAACTGAAGCTCACGCAATTTATCTCGATGATACCATTGATATTGGCAACTGGACGCTGATCCCGGGCATTCGCTATGAATACATTGATATCCATTTAAACGATGCATTTAAAAACCAAAGACGTAGCAAAAACTACAGTGAGCCACTTCCAGCGCTTGCTGTAATTTATCATATCGATGACGAATGGAAATTATTTGCAAATGCCAGCACTTCGTTTGGTAGTCTGCAATATTTCCAACTTAATACAGCTGGCGTTGGTAATTCACCGGCAAATGGATTAAGTGCGGAAAAAGCTCGCAACTATGAAGTAGGCACAAAATATGACAACACTGAGTTATCTTTAGAAGCCACACTATTTTATATCGATTTTGATGACCAGCTACAATACGTTGAAAATACAACTGGCTGGACTAACTTAGGCGCAACAACACACCAAGGTGTTGAATTAGCAGCCAGATATGATTTATCTGGGCTGTCTGATGTTTTAGATGGTGTCAGTGTTTACAGTACTTATACGTTTACCAAAGCCATCAGTAAGAAAGGTAAATTTGCAGATAAAGACTTGCCATTTTATTCAAGGCAAGTGCTAACTGCGGGCACCCGTTATGAAACAGGTCATTGGATATGGAATCTCAATACCTACGCTCAATCATCACAAGAATCACCGGGAACGGGGAATACCTATATTACCCAAGGTAGCGCCGATGGTCGATATGGCACCATTCCAGGTTATATGGTGTGGGATGCGCGCGGAGAATACCAATTTGGTAAAGAACTGTCTGATTTAACCTTATCTGCTGGAATTAAAAACTTATTTGATCAAACCTATTTCACTCGCTCTACTGATAACAACTCAGGTATCTATGTCGGGCAACCAAGAACATTCTATGTTCAAGCATCTGTGAAGTTTTAATTGATACAAGGCGTGAATATGTTTAAAACGTTAATGAAGAGATGTAATTTATTATTGCTCGGTCTGGCTTTCTCAGGAGCAAGCCTAGCCGACCCAATAACTGTAACCGATATTGCAGGAAGAACTGTGACGGTGAATGCACCTGTATCAAAAGTGATGTTAGCTGATAGTCGCGTTTTGGTCGCATTAAACATCTTACACCCAGACACTCCGTTAAAAGGAATTGTTGCTTGGGATGATGCGTTGATAAAAAAAGCACCAGACTTAAGTACAGCCTATAGCGAAAAATTTCCTGAACTGAAAAAAATCCCTGTATTTCCAAATCCTTACACAACGGATTTTAGTCTTGAAAAAGCGTTAGTTTATCAACCCGATTTGTTAATTTTTGATATCGGACTGAAAAGCAAGTTGACTGAAAGTGGTACATTAACACTGTTAGAAAAAACAGGTGTGCCCGTTATTTTTATCGATTTTAGGCAATTTCCGCTAAAGAATACCGTTCCGAGTATGGAGTTACTGGGTCGTGTATTTAGTGAAGAAAAACAAGCACAAGCATTTAACCAATTTTATCAGCAAAGATTGGATATGATCCGTTCTCGTGTCGCAACGCTCACACCAGAACAACGCCCTTCTGTCTTTATTGAACGCGCAGCAGGTGCAACAGGTGAGGATTATTGTTGTAAAACATTTGGTAACGGTAACTTTGGTGAGTTTGTTGATATCGCAGGCGGAAACAATTTAGGTTCGCAATGGTTTACAGCTGTAATGGGTGGTGAGATAAGTGAAGAGCAATTACTTCATAGTAACCCAGATTATTACCTGATCACCTCGGCTGATTGGGATAGAACACGCAAAGGAAGCTCTTCGATACCGCTCGGTTACACTGGGGAACAACAAAAAGTACAGGAAAGACTGAATAAACTATTAGATAGACCAAAACTGCGCCCGTTAGATGCATTTAAAAACAAGCAAGTATTGGCGCTTTACCAGCAATATTACGATACTCCATTTAATATTATTGCAGTGGAAGCGATAGCGAAATACTTACACCCTGAGCTATTTAAAGACCTTAACCCACAAGCTGATAGTGATTATTTGCATAAAACATTCACAGCATTAGAAGGAAATGGTGTTTTTTGGGTACAAGCAAAATAACATAATCTTATATTTATCTTCGTAAATAATTGATATTAAAAAATAAAAACTGCCCTGATAATAATCGATTTTATCAGGGCAGTTTTTATTAGCTCAGCTTACTTTCTTTCAAAAATATAAAATGACACCATGATAACTAATAATAAAAGTAGCGATTATGTCTATTTTTATTTCAAATGCTAGTGAAGGTAAATATCACTGTTTATCCGAGCACAAAATAGGCAGGCATTTAGCCTACCCCAGTATCCGTTATTTCAGCAATCTTACTTTGACTGATTTACCTTTGATTTTACCTTGCTGCAATTTTTTCCAAGCGGTATGTGCTATTGATTGTTTTACTGCTACATACGCATGAACGGGGCTGAGAGTAATTTTACCAATATCTGCGCCATCAAACCCCATATCACCAGTTAACGCACCGAGAATATCACCAGGACGCATTTTTGCTTTTTTACCACCATCGATGCACAGTGTTGCCATCGTTGCTTCTAGTGGAATAATGCTTAATCCTGCTGGTACAGGTTGCCAATTCAACTTCATATTAAGCATTTCTTCCAATGCATTGGCACGCTGAGCTTCTTCAGGCGAGCAAAGGCTGATCGCCAATCCACTCTCACCTGCACGAGCAGTACGCCCAATGCGATGAACATGCACCTCAGGATCCCATGATAATTCGAAGTTAATCACCAATTCTAGTGATTTGATATCCAAACCACGTGCTGCAACATCAGTCGCGACCAACACACGGCTACTCCCATTCGCAAAACGTATTAGCGTCTGGTCACGATCACGTTGCTCCATATCACCATGCAGTTCTAACACACTTTGGTGACTTTCACTGAGAGCATCGTACACTGCTTGGCAATCTTTTTTAGTATTGCAAAATACAACACACGAAGCCGGTTGTTCACGACTTAATAATTTTTGCAGTAGGCTAATTTTACCATTGCGAGAAACTTCATAGAATTGTTGTTCAATTGATGGTAATTCATCCACCGTATTGATTTCGATTGTCAGTGGATCTTTTTGAATTCGGCGGCTGATAGCGGCAATCGCATCTGGCCAAGTAGCAGAAAACAATAACGTTTGACGCTCAGCGGGTGCATGACTAATAACTTCGTCTATCGCATCAGCAAAGCCCATATCAAGCATGCGATCCGCTTCATCTAAAATTAATGTTTGTAATGCATCAAGCGTCACCGTCTCTTTTTGCAAATGGTCCAATAAACGACCTGGCGTAGCAACAATGATATGCGCTGCGTGAATTAAAGAATCTCGTTGGATACTAAAAGGAACGCCACCACAAAGGGTCAGTATCTTGATATTCGGCATATAACGGGCCAAACGGCGTAATTCGCTTGCTACCTGATCAGCAAGCTCACGGGTTGGGCACAGTACCAATGATTGCGTATTAAACTGTTTAGCATCGATATGTTGCAACAAGCCTAATCCAAACGCGGCCGTTTTTCCACTACCGGTTTTTGCCTGCGCACGGACATCTTTTCCTGCGAGGATCGCTGGTAACGCGGCGGCTTGAATCGGGGTCATGGTGAGATAACCAAGCTCGTTAAGGTTAGAAAGTTGTTCCGCTGGAAGCGCGTTAAGTTCAGCAAATGAAGTCACAATGAAAATTCCGGATTAAAGAAAAAGGCTAATAGCTGGCAATGATACTATCCCTTCCCTGTTGTGTCGTGATGAATTTACATCTTGATTGAACTCTTACAATTGATTGAACAAACACAAAATTGAATTTTTAAGATTATGTCCATCGACATTAAAAACATCCCCGCTATTATCTGCTGGCATTAAATTAAATAATAATAAAAGGTTTTTTTAAATATAGGTCGTCAAATGAAACAAGATACCACGAAGATTAGTAAATTTTTAAGCTATGTGTTACGCCATAAACCCGAATCTATTGCCATGAAGTTAGATGCCGATGGCTGGGTAGCAATTGATACACTTCTTCTGCAAGCCAGCCGCTACGGGCATAAATTAAATCGCGTAATTCTAGAGCATGTTGTTGAAACTAATGACAAGAAGCGTTTTACCCTCTCTACAGATAAATCGATGATCCGTGCAGCACAAGGACATTCAAGCCAACAAGTTAGTATGACTCTTAATGAGCAAGTTCCACCTGAATTTCTGTACCATGGAACAGCGATTCGATTTCAGGGCTCAATCAATCAGCAAGGTTTAATTCCCGGTAATCGCCATCATGTCCATTTATCTGATAATCAGCAAACCGCCCTAACAGTTGGTGCTCGTCATGGTAAACCCGTTGTTTTAATCATTAACGCAAAAACAATGTATGAACAAGGTTTCAATTTTTATCTCTCCGATAATAATGTCTGGTTAACCGATCATGTTCCTGCAAAATTCATTCTAGCTAAATGAGCCAATCTCCATGAATATCCAAAATATTACTGTACAAACCCTTATTAATGGAAAACAACATTCTCTTGAACTGATATTAAAAAGCGGCTCAGAAATTGGCTATCAAATAACGCTATTGATGAACAATCAGCCGCCGTCAACTGTCACCGATATTGATTTTTATGAATGCTTTGCTCGTTTACGGGAACAGAATGCGGATATCACCTTTTTATGTAAAGGTGCCAAGATTAATGTTTATCCATCTCGAATGGCACGCCAAATGTCAGGGGGAATGATGGCATATGAATGTACGATCGGTCAGCCCGCGTTATTGGAAAACATTGTGTCTATCTTTGATTTTGATGAGCACAATATTGCCAAGCATCCCGATGAACAGGTTGCCTTCCATCAAGAATGGCTGAATTCCTTTTAATATATGATCTCACTCACTTCATAGTTCAAGATACATGCAGGGTAAAAATGAATACAACTTATTGATAAACGGTTTATACCGGGTATAAACCGCCATAATTATAATTTAACCTAAATAATTTAGGGTCTATCCATCTATTTCGTTGTATATCCACCATTAACTAATATGGTTTGCCCTGTCATCCACCATCCTTCAGATACCAAGAAACAAATATAAGGAACGATGTCTTCGAGATCGGTTAACCCTGTCTTTGAGAACTTGGATAAAGCGGCAGCAGTTTTATGATAAGCGACTGCATCATCCCCTTCAGCAGGATAAAAAAATGGTGTATCCATCGGACCTGGGCCAATAGCAGTGACAGATATACCTCGCGAACCAAATTCTTTAGCAGCAGCTCGAGTAAAGTGCTCAACAGGTGCTTTTAATCCCGCATAAGTGGAATAAAACGGTGTGAATGCACCAAGTAACGATGTGACAACAGTACAAACTTTCCCGTGGTCATTTAGGTATTTCCCTGCTTCTTTTAAAAAGAAAAACGCCAATTTTGCGTTGATATCACTCATGCTATCGTATTCAGCCTCTGAAATATCAACAATTGGCTTTTTCAATACCTTACCAACCGTGTTGATCGCAATATCAATCTGTCCTAGTTCCTTTATGGTTTCCTGGAAAAGCTTTTCCATTGCAGATGAGGTAGTTAAATCACCCTGTAATATAAGTGCTGCGGTACCACAATCTTGGATATAAGAACGTGTATCTTCGGCGGCTTGTTTACTTTCATCACTATTGTAATGAATAGCAATAGCTTTAGCACCTTGGCCTGCAAAATCACGAGCTAGAAGGCCACCAAGATTTTTAGCGCCACCTGTGATTAAAATTATTTTTCCATTAACGCTATTTCTATACATGTTGAAAACCTCATTTTTTAGGGGTGCTCCACACTATAGTTGCTTACATATGTCGGATAAACTATGATAATTCGACATCATTTGTCGAGAATAATAAACAATAACGATTATGGATAGGATAAAGCAGGCAGAAGCGTTTATTCAAGTCATAGAAACCGGCAGTTTCACAAAGGCCGCAGTAGTTTTAAATATTCCACGATCAACAATTTCAACGGTGATCCAATCGTTAGAAGATAGGTTAAGAACACAATTACTGTACCGAACAACACGTCAAGTGATCCCTACTCATGATGGATTACTTTATTTGGAGGCAGCCCGTAAATTCATTGAAACCTTCGAGGATTCGGAATCTCTTTTTTTAAAAAATAAGCAGCATCTTACCGGCTATTTACGTATAGATTTACCTACTCGAATTGGAACGCAAGTTGTTATCCCTAATCTCGACTCTTTTATTAAAGAACATCCTAAGATTAACTTAACACTGAGTATGAGTGATCGGCCGATAGATCTTCTTTCTGAAGGGATTGATTGTGCTTTACGAGTAGGAGTATTACCGGATTCAGGTTTAGTGTGCAGAAAATTAGGTGAGTTAGATATGATAAACTGCGCTTCCCCTAATTATCTTTCTCGTTATGGTATTCCTCAGAAGCTATCTGATTTAGCACAACATTATGTAGTGAATTATGTTGTTCAATCCTCTACATCTAACGGAATGTGGGAATATTGCAGTAACGGTAAAGTACATTCATATCCGATGAAAAGTTTCGTCACTCTCAATAATGCTGGAGCCTATATTACCGCCGCCTTATCCGACCTTGGGATTATTCAAGTACCCGCTTATGATGTGGCTGAATATATTCAACAAGGAAAACTGTGTGTTATCATGCCAGAATATCGTCCAGAGCCAATGCCTCTTTCCTTGCTTTACCCTCAGAGACGTAACTTGCCACAACGCATTAAATTATTTCAGGATTGGTTAGCCGATTTATTAACGAATTCGAACGGAATTTTTCATAATGCACTGCCATCAAAGAAATTAAATATAAAATAACAATAAATATGTACTGCTTATTAATCCTTCTAATATTCAATAGATTAATTACTAATTAAATCTAAGCATTTTATATTAAGTGTTAGAAGATCGGCATCCACTATTGCGAGTAAAATGGAAGCCACTATTTTAATTGGAATCACGGAGGCTGTTGATATTTGAAGGCTAATTTTAACTCGAATTAAAAATCTTTAAGAAAATACGGCGAGGGTTCTGCCGCTTAGTGGATTAAGCAAACTTATCTCAATACAGCAAAAAATAGTTTTTAATTTCGTAGTAAAGGCAAACAACAAAGTTCCCCCCTGAACCCTCACAACACGCGGTCATGTTACTGACAATATGATACATAAGGTGTTTCACTCTAGGAAATTGGTCTTATCAATAGCTAACATGGCGTAATCTCCACCCAGATCAGCTTACTACCTGTAATTTGAGGAGTAATAACCCCTTCCCCAATATCAGGTAGCCACCAGCCACCTTGATTGACCCTCATCGTTTTACAATTTGCCCCTGAAACACCCCATTCCCCTGACAATACAAATACTAGACCGGCTTGACCGATAGGTAGACGGTGTTCCTTGGTAACAATGCGACTTTTCACGGACCAGCGGTCTGGATTAAAAATTAAATTGAGCAAGCGAACGGGCTGCCCCTGTAAATCAAGTTCGACACATTGATAGGCTTGTGAACGGAAAGTATCGCCAATATGTTTAATTGACTGCTGTGCTTGCAGTTTATCCGTCAGGTACAAATCACCGTCATCCAGAGAAATACTAAATCTTTCCCCCTCTGAATATTGTTTTAAGAAACTTGAGTGATGGATATAGGCAATACTCGCTCTAAGTGAAAAATCAGAGGCGACAGGCCAACAAAAAACTTCAGTACTACTACCACAATTATCTTGCCATTCTAAGATGGGTAACTCAGTCGCATCAAAACATTTGATTTTCATACATTCCCCCGAGCGTTAATAGCCACTATCAATCACGATATTCAGAGTGACAAACTTAATCGCCCAAGGCAATGATTTTACTCCCATAATGTGATTAGCCGCGTTTCTCACTAATCAAAGAATGACATAAACGTCCTAGCGTCTTCATCGCTAGCTCTAATTCATTATTCCACATGAAAGAAGCATTGAGCCTAAACGCATGATTAAATTGATCACTCGTTGAAAACATACTCCCCGGCGCAATACTAATACCCTCTAGTAATGCAAGTTGGTAAAGACGCACCGCATTAAACGGAGGTTCAAACTCTAGCCATAAAAAATAGCCACCTTTTGGGGTATTCACTTTAACGGATGACGGCATATATTGCGCAATAGCACCTAACATTTGGTGTTGGCGTTGCTCCATTGTTTGGCGTAGCTTCCTCAAATGGTTATCATAACCGCCATGAGTGAGATATTCAGCGATGGCCAACTGTGTTGGAACACTAGCGGATACCGTACTCATCATCTGTAACTGCTGTATTTTACAAGCATGGTGCCCCGCAGCAACCCAACCTACACGGTACCCCGGTGCTAAACATTTAGAAAATGAGGAGCAATGAAAAAAGTTACCTTTAACATCTAAAGCTTTCGCAGGTATTGGTTGCTGATTGCCAAAATAAAGTTCGCCATAAACATCGTCTTCAATCAAGGCGATTTGGTTTTTATTAAGAATATCGACTAAGCGTTTTTTATTGGCAGGCGGCATCGTGCCACCTAATGGGTTTTGATAATGTGTCATTAACCAACACGCTTTTATCGGGTATTTGGCTGCAATATCTTCTAACGCATCAAGATCAATTCCAAAAAGAGGATCGGTTTTAATCGCAATCGCTTTTAATTTGAGGCGTTCAATCGCTTGAAGTGAACCATAAAAAGCGGGTGATTCAATCACTACCCAATCACCAGGTTGAGTAACTGATTGCAAGCTTAATACCAATGACTCCATTGCGCCTGCTGTAATCACAATTTCATCTGGCGCAACATGAATACCTTGGCTTGCGTATCTCTGTGCAATATTTCGGCGTAACTGTTCATTTCCCGGTGGTAAGTTTGCCGTAGTATTGACTCTGGCTAAACGCCGAGCGACTGAGGCTAGTGTTTTACCTAGTTTAGGTTCATCAAGTAAAGCTGGCTCTGGGAACGCAGACCCAAACGGAATAATATTGGGATCTTTACAGGCTTGTAATACACCAAAAATTGACGCATTTATTTCGACATTTTCATTAAGATGTAGTCCCTTCCCTCCTTTCGCTGCCGCAAAATTGGTATTTCGTCGAGCAACATAATACCCAGATTGCGGTCTTGCCGCGATCCAACCTTGGCTTTCTAATAATTGATAAGCCTGTACTACGGTCATCAAGCTTAAGCCTGACTGTTTAACGCTTTCCCTAAGAGAAGGTAACTTATCGCCCACTTGCCAGATATTATCTTCAATCTGTTGGCGTATTTGTGCAGCCAGTTGTTCATATCGCGTCATACCCGCCTCAACTGTTATAGTTAATAACTAAAAAATTGTTACTATTATAGTTTATCTTCTCATGTTCTACTTATCCACACATTCACCTGACTTTTTTAACTATAAGCACAAAACATATTCGATAGGTTTGTGGTCTTCCACAAGCCAGTGGAAGCAATGGGTCTTCATGCTACGGAATAGCGCCAATATTGCCCACTGAAATATTGAAGATGTGATGTGCGTACTATCAATTCCAATCAGGGGTCAATATGTTTGGACTAACTGCGCTGGAGCTGGCTCGTATACAATTCGCATTTACGGTCTCGTTCCATATTATTTTCCCGGCGATCACCATTGGGCTCGCGAGTTTCCTAGCTGTACTGGAAGGCTTGTGGCTGAAAACCCGAGATTCAGACTATATAAAACTGTTCCATTTCTGGTCAAAAGTCTTTGCTGTCAATTTTGGTATGGGTGTAGTTTCTGGTTTAGTTATGGCTTACCAATTCGGCACTAATTGGAGTTTTTTCTCCGATTTTGCTGGAAGTGTAACTGGACCATTATTAACTTATGAAGTCCTCACAGCCTTTTTCCTTGAGGCTGGCTTTCTTGGCGTCATGCTCTTTGGTATGAACCGTGTTGGTGAGAAATTACATTATTTTGCAACCTGCATGGTGGCATTAGGAACCATTATTTCAACGTTTTGGATCCTTGCATCAAACAGCTTTATGCAAACGCCACAAGGATTCGAAATCGTTGATAATCGTATAGTACCTGTTGATTGGCTTGCGGTTATTTTCAATCCTTCATTTCCTTATCGCTTACTGCATATGACAACCGCAGCTTTTCTTGCAGCAGCCTTTTTTATTGGTGCATCAGCGGCTTGGCATTTACTCA
Organism: Providencia burhodogranariea DSM 19968; assembly: GCF_000314855.2. Classification (GTDB taxonomy): domain Bacteria; phylum Pseudomonadota; class Gammaproteobacteria; order Enterobacterales; family Enterobacteriaceae; genus Providencia; species Providencia burhodogranariea. The sequence goes on from NZ_KB233222.1 coordinate 1,608,030, forward strand.
AAGGTAATAAATCATCCGCAATGAAAAAGATGTTTTCTATGTCATTATGGTTGATCTTAATTTTAGCACCCGTTCAGGCATTGATTGGTGATGCTCATGGTTTGAATACATTGAAATATCAACCTGTCAAAGTCGCAGCAATGGAAGGTCATTGGGAAAATAAACCGGGTGAAGCAACACCATTAATCCTTTTCGGCATTCCAAATATGAAAACAGAGAAAACCGAATATGCCATCAAAATTCCTTATCTTGCTAGCATCATTTTGACACATAGCTTAGATAAACAAGTGCCTGCATTAAAAGATTATCCACCAGAAGACAGACCTAACGTCTTTATGGTGTTCTGGTCATTCCGTGTCATGGTAGGACTCGGCATGTTAATGATCACCGCAGGTGTATGGGGACTGTGGTTACGCTATCGTAAAAATCTTTATGAATCTAAAACTTTCTTACGTTTTATGTTTTTCATGGCACCTTCAGGGTTGATTGCAATTTTAGCGGGTTGGTTTACGACAGAAATTGGACGACAGCCTTGGGTAGTTTATGGACTGCAAAGAACAGCTGATGCCGTTAGTGCTCATGGTGAAATGCACATGAGTATCAGTTTGCTCGCCTTCTTTGTTGTTTACGGCGGAGTATTCGGTATTGGATATATGTACATGATGAGGTTAATTCGTAAAGGCATCCAGGAGGACGCAACTCATGGGCATTGATTTACCACTCATTTGGTTTGTCATCATTGTATTTAGTATTTTAATGTATATCGTCATGGATGGTTTCGACTTAGGTATTGGCATTCTTTATCCTGCTCTTAAGAATAGCCAAGACCGCGACCTAATGATGAATAGTGTCGCCCCTGTTTGGGATGGCAATGAAACATGGCTAGTATTAGGTGGTGCGGCATTGTTTGGAGCATTCCCTTTAGCTTATGCGATTGTGCTTGATGCCTTATCTATACCTTTAACATTCATGCTGTTAGCGCTTATTTTTCGAGGTGTTGCATTTGAGTTCCGTTTTAGAGCGGATGAATCTCATCGCAAACATTGGGATCATGCCTTCATCTGGGGCTCAATTTTTGCCACTTTTGTTCAAGGCATTGTCGTTGGCGCTTTTATTCAGGGCTTTCATGTCGAAAATCGTGTTTTTATGGGCGGTTACTTTGATTGGTTTTCACCGTTTCCATTATTCTGTGGTTTAGGTTTAGTGATTGCTTATGCACTACTTTCTTGTGGGTGGCTGATCATGAAAACCGAAGGTCATTTACGTGAAACTATGTACCGACTTCTACGGCCGTTAACACTATTAATGCTTGCGGTAATTGCCATAATCAGCGCTTGGACACCAATCCTCAATGAAGCAATTTACAACCGCTGGTTTAGCTTACCAAACCTCTTTTTCTTCTTACCTGTCCCATTATTAGTGCTGGGCTGTATTTGGATCATGATGAAAAGTGCCAAGCAGCAAAAATCAGATAGCACCCCTTTCTTAGCTGCACTGCTGTTGATTTTTCTTGGTTTTACTGGCCTAGGGATCAGCGTATGGCCGAATCTTATTCCACCAGCAATTAGTTTCCGTGATGCAGCAGGTCCACCGGAAAGCTTAGGCTTTATGCTTGTGGGTGCCCTATTCATTATTCCTGTTATTTTGGTTTATACCTATTGGAGTTACTATGTCTTCAGAGGAAAAATTACCCCAGACCAAGGTTATCACTGATAAATCTATCGCCTCTCCTTGGTGGAAAAAAATGGGTTGGATGGTCATTATTTGGCTTGGTAGTGTACTGACACTATTCGCATTTTCTTCTGTATTTAGGTTATTAATGACCGCTGCTGGGATGAAAGTTAAGTAAATACTCATCGTAGATAGCCGTGTTAGTGATTGCTACCACGGCTTTTTTTATTTTTATTGATGCCATAAATGTTTTGCATTCGGTCATTTATATTCGATAAAAGCGTGATATGATAATGATAACAATTACCAAATAATAATTTTATCATTTATAAAAAGGAGACTGCCTGTGGCTAATGACAAACCAGTCGAAAAAAATATTTACCGCCCGGCGCCACCGCAGCTTGTTCAAGTTAAATCCATTACCGATATTAGCCCCTCGATCCGCAGTATTACCTTCACTAGCGAAAAACTCGCCGACTATCCAATTGGTAGTGAGGGTGGTCATATCAAGATCTTTATTGCCCCAGATTTAAAAAGCAAGCCTGCACTTCCAATTTTAAGTGAAAAAGGTCGCAGTTGGCCTGAAGGTGAACCTCGTCCTTTCGTACGAACCTATACCGTTCGCGCTATTCGACCAGAAGCTCAAGAGATAGATGTTGAATTTGCGATGCATGCTGGTGTAACTGGCCCTGCATATTTGTTTGCACGTGATGCTGAGCAAGGAAATTGGATGGGGATCACCAATCCAGGTGGGCCAGACCCATTACTGCCTAATACTCAGCACTATTTTATGGCTGGTGATTCTAGCTCGTTACCGGCAATTGCAGCGCTACTCGAAAAGATGAATGCAAATGCAACTGGTAAAGTGGTCTTACGCCTTGATGATGAAAATGATGTTCGTGAGCTAACCAAACCTGCCGGTGTCGAAGTCATTTGGATCTGTGGTGATATTTCTAAGACAGTAGAACTCATCAGTACCTTTAAATCTTGGAATATTCCGAGCGAAGATGCTTCATTTTGGATTGCAGGTGAAGACCAAATTATTCGTGATTTGCGTCGTTTTATCCGCCGCGATAAAGGATTTGGTCGCGAAAGTATCTATGCGGTTCCATATTGGCGTTATGGCTTCGATGAAGAAGGCTACCATCACGAACGTCACAATGTGATGGATAATCCTGATGATTAATAGCTTTATTAAATGCCTTTGTTTATTCCATGAACTAAAGTAACAATTAATCTATCCCAAATAGCTCATATCAACTGGCTATTTGGGTGTTATTCACAATTATTTCAGTATCAGTCTGAAGTATATGATTAAATAAAAAACAATAAAATCAAACGTATTTTCCCTCCTCAAAACCAACTATTCTATGCTCTCTTATTAAATACCTTCCTATAAGTTAATGTCCCTTCTAGATGGGTTTTCTCTTTTAATTTGAAATATCCTTTTGCTTTTAGTTGATGTTACGTTATAACATAACTGTTCATTCACTTTTATTAAGGGATATTTTACATGAATAATACCAAACCACTTTTTGTTATCGCATTTAGCCTCAGTTCACTATTCTCTAGTTTTAATGCTCTGGCTCATGGCTCACATGACCATTCACATCCTCAATCTGAAAAAGCGATTCAAGCCAGTAAAGGAATTTTTGAGGATTCAGATGTTAAAGATAGAAAATTAAGCGATTGGGATGGAATTTGGGAGTCCGTTAATCCCCTTTTACTCAGCGGTAAACTAGACCCTGTTTTAGAAAAAAAAGCGAAAACTAATAAAGATAAAAGCGTTGAAGAATATCGAACTTATTATAAAAAAGGTTATGCGACAGATGTTAATAATATCAATATCGAAAATAACGTCATTGAATTTAACAAGAATGACCAATTAAGTCGCTGTGAATATCATTATTCTGGCTTTAAAATTCTACATTATGCGTCCGGAAAAAAAGGTGTACGTTACTTATTTGAATGCCAAGATACGGCTTCTAAGGCACCTAAGTTTATTCAGTTTAGTGACCATATTATCGAGCCTCAAGTTTCCACACATTTTCATCTTTATATGGGAAATGAATCTCAAGAAAAACTTTTACAGGAAATGGATAACTGGCCAACCTACTATCCATATTCACTCAATGATAAACAAGTAGTAGATGAAATGTTACACCATTAATTGAATTTAATTTTTGTTCATTCTTGAAATATAGTAGGGATAGCCCCAATTCAAATCGACGATGAATTGGGGCTAAATTTTAATAACTATAAGCTAATAATGCACGATGACAGAGCGTTGAACGTACACAATCATCCACAGTAAAATTGACCATTGCCACCATATCATCACTACTAAAGCGTTGTAAGGCATCGGCAAGCCCTGACGTGATCCCTTCAGGTAAATCGCATTGTGTGACATCACCGTTAACAATAACTGTCACATTCTCCCCTAATCGAGTAAGAAACATTTTCATTTGTGTGACAGTCACATTCTGCGCTTCATCAAGTATCACAATCGCATTTTCAAATGTACGGCCGCGCATATAAGCAAATGGTGCAATTTCAACTTTAGCTATTTCAGGCCTCAGACAATATTGCAAAAAAGAGATTCCGAGTCTTTTCACTAATACGTCATAAACAGGCCGGAAATATGGTGCAAATTTTTCAGCCATATCACCAGGAAGAAAACCAAGATCTTCCTCTGCCTGTAAGACAGGCCGTGTAACAATAATTTTATCGATGTCTTTATTGATTAATGCATCGGCAGCGAGAGCAGTACTGATGTAGGTTTTACCACAACCAGCTTCGCCATTAGCGAAAACCAGTTTCTTGTACTTGATCGAATTAATATAGATTTTTTGTGCATCATTACGAGGGGTAATTGGCGATCTATCACGTCGCTCTTTTGCCATACCAATCGGTTCAATTCCTGTAAAATCAGCAAAGGAGGTAACGTTAGCCATTTCATAACGACCCGCACGTTCTTTACGTGATGAACGTTTCATTTCTCGGCGCGTTTTTGTTGCAGCTTTCTGTTTACTCATAGTATTAACCCTTCCAGGTATCGTTGAAGTCAATTCAAATGACGGACTATTCAGAACAGAGAGGAGCTCCCTTCAAGCTCATATATTGATTGGACGTGCAAAAAAAACCGGTTGCTAATCTCGCCATGACAATTTCATGATGAATTAGTAACCGGCCTTGTGAATCTATTAATAAAGACTTCGTTCCCATTAGCTACTCCCTATTACGCTATACCCGTAAACTAATGAATATTTATGACACTATAATGACAATAACTGATAAATCTTAAATACGCTTAGTTAAGTTATCGCCTCTTACGTAAAAACTATATCGCTATCTTCATTGCAAATGCAACAATAATTTAACATATTGTTTATTCTTACTACTTGCCTTGTTTAAAAGTGATCTAATAGTAAATGGCAATAGATATTAAGAACAGATTTCATTCATAGAGATATTATGGCAGTTAACAGACATTTTACTGTTGTGACTATTTTTAAAATTTCCCCAATATCTGTAAATAATACAGATATTGGGGGAAAACTTATTACGGTTTACAATTACCAGCTAATTCATAACCAGCAGCCTGTGCGGCTAATTCATCAGCGAATAACACTGCATTCTTATCTGATGTGGTTTTAAAACCAGAACAATGAGGTAAATGGTATTTGTGGGAATTACGATTACCTTTTACCTGCATAATAGCTTCGCTTGGCTGAGAATTAGGTTGTGTTCTCATTGGTTCTAGTACAGGCGGAATATTGATATTTTCTTTAATGCCCTGTGCACTATTTTTATGCCCAAGGTTCCATTTAAGCTCACCAGTTACAAACGGGTTATGATGTCCCATCACGCTTGCAATGCGTTCATCACGTTTTTTTTCCCATTGACTAGGAGGATATTGCTTATCCCATGCCATTAACAATTGTTGTTGCTGTCGAGACATTGATAAGTTGTAACGGTCATGCATATAAAAATAGACACGTGCGACTTGCCCTTTAACTTCATTTCGCGGCTCAAAAATGCGCTCTTTCGTATCCACACGACTACGACATTGACCATACGGATACTCTATATTGTCAGCTAATTGACCATAGCTAAAATTACTACGATCCGCGTTAACTTCACCAATTGATGGAGCAAGGTTATGCATGTCCGCCTCCATTTGACGAAAAACAGCATCAGTTGCCACACAGTTTTTACGCCCACCTTGTTGCCAGCATTGTCTTTGATGACCAAAAACCCATGCAGGAACTATATGCTCCCATTCAATACGCATTGCTCTATTTTGCTGTTTACGAACTTGGTAGCCACATGAAGCCAAATCTACCTGACCACCACTTTTACCGGTCCACTCCCACTCGCAACCACAATATAATGTTCCTTCACCCTGATGGTTTTGATCAATATAGACTTTCGTTTTACTTAATACTTTAGCTTCATTAAATGCGGTCGGAGCGGCAATAAGAGGAAATGCAAACAATAATAAAAAGAGAGAAAGAACCCATTTAGGGTAATATGTCGCCTGTTTTTTATTCAAAATAACACCATTGACTATTTAAAAGTAAAATTAACTTGAATGCATTAGCGCATCCAGTAATAGACTGCAATTTTTCCTATGGCAGCTCACAAAGATGAATATAAACTTTTTTGCTTCCCATGAGTATGAGAAACAATCTATTTTATAGCCATAGAGATACAATAAAAATATTGAAGATTAATTTTAAAGTAATCTAGGCATGAAGGTAACGCTAATTAATAATAGAAACTGCTCATTAATTAGACGAATAATTTATAATCGACCCTATTTAATAGGTTAAGTATAAATTTTAATTAATAACTGATCTTTACTATCAAAGGTGTAATTTGGAATTGTCTTTAAACAATGAGAATTGTAACTAAACTGGAAAAAATTCAGCCATCAAAAAAGTTAATAATCAAGAGTTAACAAACATAATAATTTGCTTAAAATAAAATCATCAAAATGACCTATCTTAGCGTTTTATGGATATTTAACTGAATACCTTCCGTTATTCACTAGTTCCAACAGAAAGTCATTTCATGCTTAAACACTCGGACGTTTGCGATATAACCATAATCCGGGTAATGACAACCCTATTGATAATGCCCCAACAATAAATGATGCCTTTAAGAAATTCGTTACCAACGTTTCAAACAACTCTGGCGTATAACCGAAATGAGAAATTTTAACCACAGAAATCATCGCAATATAAGCACTAATACCGGGAAACATGGGTATTACCGCAGCAACGGTAAATACTTTCGGATGAGCTAGCCATGAGCGTGAACACTTAATCCCTAACGAGCCAACAAGGATAGCAGCAATAAAACTTGCCCATTCAATATTTAAACCTAATGTCATTATTGCCATGCGCGAGCCATGACCGATTGCACCAAGTAAAGCGCAATATTTTAGCGCCCTAATTGGAACATTAAAAACCATTGCAAAGCCGACTGCAGGTATTGCAGCAAGTAACATATCTTCTAAGAGTGCCAATAAGAAACTCATGCCCACTCCCTTAGATCCCAAATCGCCATTGCCAAAACAACACCAATACAAGTTGCTAGTGTTAATAAACTGGCCATCGTCCAACGAGCTAACCCTGTATTAACATGTCCTTTAAACATGTCTGCGATGGCATTAATCAACGGAAATCCTGGCACGAGTAACAGTACACTGGCCGCCATTGAGATACTTGCCGTTGGCGCAAAATAGGGAATTTTCAGAAGCAGTCCCGAAACTGATGTCGCAATAAAAGCAGTAATGCAAAAATTAATTAAGGGATTAATTTGCCGAGAAGTAAGAACTTGACGAAAGTACATCGCGAAACCACTGGCAATAAAAGTCACTAATGCACCATCCCATCCCCCATCATTTAATTTACTAAAACAACCACAGGATAAGGCAACCATTAACACCATTAGCCAACGTGGATAACGTAATGGTTTTATCGACGAAATCTTTTTTTGTAATTGTTTATAGTCTAATAAATGATGTTCAACCAATATAATCGCATGCTGGACTTCTGTGACCACATGCATATTAATTCCACGGTCAATAATACGTCGAGTTGATGTTAAGCAATGCCCATCAATAATAGTGGTCAGAACTAACGAATTCGATGATATCGCACTTTCTACCTGATGCGCTCCAAGCGCAATTCCTAGACGAGTCGTCAATTGCTCAGCAAGCATACTTTCTGCGCCATGCTGTAGTAATAAAAGGCCACATTCAATACATAGTCGTGTGATTTCTCGTTGACCATCAAAAGCTACATTATTGATACTCGATAGCTCCTCTATTGCACTTCCTTTCATTTATCTTCCTCTCGAATAGGCTCGTTACTTTTCATGATAAGATTAACTGTGTAAAACTGACTAACCCAATCACTATATTTACCTGAAGTCATCTAGCTTATCATCGAAATATGGCTAGGTTACAAGCCTACATGTATTTTGAATAATGGTATGGGGATATTCTCACAATCTTTCAAATCATTGTTTAAACGTGTTAATCTTTGACAATATCATAAAGCAGAATTATAGCGTGAATTATGACCTCTTTCAGGTGAAAGCATAATTAGTCATTATAAGTACCCTTTTTTATGGTAATAGTAGCTAAACTGATAGTTAAATAAATCACAATGCTAGGGCTGTTTATCTTTTACGGTCAATTTTTATTCGAATTACAGGTCTTTAGTTAAGACAAAAAGAAGCAAGGCGAGTGGCTCGCCACCTAGTGAACTAGGCAAGAGTCGCTCAACACAGCGAAAAATCACGTTTAATCGAACCAAAAGAACTCTTTTATTTACAATTTAGATTTACAGTGACTTCTTAATTACTTTTATACTCAGCATGATGAATTACTATTATTTTCGTCATTTAACATAGTGAAAATAAGCAGCAAAGATCAATAGCTCCTAGGATACACATTTTATGAATAGCCCTTTTCCTGCTAAAACCCCTAAAGGACAGCGTCGTAATAAAGCCTTAATCAGCGCTGCCTCTGAGATTTTTATTCAATATGGGTTTGAAGGTACAACACTCGATATGGTCATTGAACGTGCAGGAGGATCTCGTTCAACGCTATATAAAAATTTTGGAGGTAAAGAAGGGTTATTTGCTGCAGTAGTTGAATCAATGATAGAGGATATATTCACAGATGAAGATAATGACCTCCTCTCACATCATACAATTGAATCTATTTTATCGTTTTATGGTGCTCGGTTCTTAATCAACGTACTCAAACCGCAATCAATTGGCTTATATCGATTGATCCTCGGCGAACATAACCGCTTCCCTGACATTACTCATACCTTTTTCGAACAAGGACCCGTTCGTAGTTATCGACGCTTAACACAAAAGCTCATCGAGCTTCCTGAAGTAAAGGTTGAAGAGAAAAAATTACTGAGCATTTGCTGTCGATTTTTAGAAATGTTAAAGGCAGATGTATTTATTACCACGTTTTGCGTGCCAGACTTTAAACCTAGCGATGAGTTTATTACACAGCAAATTGAACTCTCTGTAGATATCATCGCCAGTTATATTCGTAACATGAGTCAAACATAATCTTTAGGCAACTAATGCCGCAGCACGTGCTTTCGCTGCGGTTGCATCAATTTCAATAAGCACTTCCGGACCATACAAATTTGAAATCAGAGGAGCCATTCGTTCCATTTCTTCTTTGTCACTCCCATCTGGCTGTAAAGTCACTACCATAGCACGACAATATTCGACCATAGGGCTTTTAGCTCCTTTTAGCCAACGACGAACATATTTCATTGCGTCCATCTTTTCTTGAGTAGGTTTTTCTGACGATTGTTTAATTGATGGATAAACCAACACAAATTGCGCTCTTCTTGCCAATAATAAATCCATCTCTTCTAACCATAAACGTGTTTCATCCATTGTGGAAGGAAATGAATTTAATACACATACAGGCCATTCATCGGTATTAATTATTATCTTATTTGACATGATCTGTTTCCTTATATAACTAAAAAGTGTACTTGAATGTACATTTTTTAGTTATATAAAGTCAAGAATAATTCTCATTTATGATTATGCAATTTATGCTATTATCAATACCCATGAAAGCAATAAGTTCAGATTATTCCTAATGTAGTGAAAAATAAGCTACGAAAGAAAAGATTGATCAACGTGGATGATGTGTTTTTTAAAATGGAATGTTATTCTCGCACTATCGTAACGTTAAAAAAGCGAATAAATTATGAAAAAGATTCTTCCAGTTGTTTTCGGGATGTTTGCTGCATTAACTGCATTTGGCGCGAATGCAGGAAAGAATTGTGATACTTATTTTCAAGAAATGAATGTACTAGTTAAGCAAGCAGAAGAACAATACAAAAGTGAACCTGATGCTAAAGAAAGAATTGCTGAAATGAAACAGCAATTAGAAGAGGCTAAAAAAGCACTCGCTAGTTACCCTGAAGATGCCCAAGAACAAGCTTGTGAGCAAGGCATTCAAGCTATTAAAGTTGCAAAAGAAGCTGTCGAAGGTAAATAACCCTTACATCCTTACAAAATACGTGTTTATACTTAAATCAATCTGAGTTACTTGTAAGTGAAAAAATTATCCCGAGGAACATATAAGTTATGTAACTCGGGGTATTGCTTGATTTTAAGATATTTAAAAATTCATGAAGTAACTTCAAGTATAACGGATATACTCGCCCTCATCCCCCTGCCTATAGTTAATATTAACCCTTGATTCTTAATCAAAGAATTTCAGCATATAATAATTATATATCTCGAAATCAATAACCAAGAAATAAGTATAATTACTATAACTTAAAACGAATTGAATTTTCCTGAGTATATTAAATTAAATATAGCGATAATAGATTATATTAAAAAACACATACAATTTAATATATAACCAGAGAAGATAATCAATGACCATCTTAAATTATTTATGATAGTTAACAATTTTTATTTAAACGTTTAATTAAAATCAAGCTAGCAAACAACATATTATTAATACGGTATTCAATTGAGTAATTCATCTTACATTTCAAAAAGCCAGCAAATGCTGACCTTTTGAAAAAACGTTACCTAACAACCAAAACCGATATTTTGGCATAAGATACGATACCAGAAGCATTTGACCCTAATAAATGCGTTGAAATACTTGGGTTACGTGAACCTATCACAATCAAGTCAGCACCAATCTCTTCAGCCTCTTCCAAAACTTTATCTCTCGGTGAACCAATTTCAACTTTGAATGAAATATCCTCAGCTGGATAATCAATTTTAGCAATAATTTCTTTTAATTGATCTTCAGAACGTTCAATCGCCTTTTTTGCAAAAGAGGATAATAGATCATAATGGTAGCTGTAACTCATTGAAAACCTTGAGACATCAGGAACCGAGTGGAAAAGATGTATTTTTGCACCCGTTATTTTTGCCAAATAAACGGCATGCTTTAATGCATTATCAGTCAAAATATCTTCTGAAATATCCACGGGAACTAAAATTTTGTTATACATATGATGCCCTCACTAGTTAATCATTCCGTTATTATCAGCCTGCCTAAAAGGTTGTATCACAGCAATCTGATAGGTTGGACACGCTTGTGAATCTTTGTCGTTATAATTCTCTAAAAGTATAGTATCAATAAAACAAACTTGCAGTGAACCGCCTCGTTATTTGTTAAGAATTCGTCACAGTTTTATCAATATATTACCCATCTTCTAAGTGCCACTTATGTAAAATACGATGAATAAATGGCGTAACTATCAATCCAATACTAATAATGAATACACTTTGTAAAAACAAACCATATATCGCAATAAAAAAACGCCCACCCTGTGTAATAGGTGCAGGCTCTAATGCCTGTCCGCTTAGCATGGATAATGCATTAAGCATTGACTCCATTAACGAATGCCCTTCTATAAAATAAAAACCAATGATACCGGGTAATAGCCCAATAAAAAAAACGAATAATGCTAAAAAATAAAAACGTATTACTCTTAATAAGAAATACTCAATTCGAATCACTTCTTTTGAAAATTTTTCCATAAATAAGCTCACCTTCCTCATGGAATCAGACTCATTAGGTCAAGCTATACCTTTCATGCTAAGAGATATTACTTTTTGTTGATTGCGCTTACCGAATTAATCAATTGAAATAAAAGTAATTTATTCATAACAATATATTATATCCCTAAAAAAACTAGCACATATAAATATATTGAAGAAACGGTATTCGCACCTCATCAATTATCTAATTATGATAGAAAAATAAGATTTTAGAATACATAGTGATAAATAAAACTATGTTAGAAATATGCTTCTAACATAGTTTGATTAACCTGATTAACCTGATTAACCTGATTAACCTGATTAACGAACAACCAGTACCGAGGTCTCTGCGTAACGGACGATCCCAGCAGCAGTTGAGCCCAAAAGATGAGTCGATATATTTGGACGACGTGAGCCAATAACAATAATATCGGCATTGATATCTTTCGCCGTATTAATGACTTCATCACGGGGTGAACCAAAAGTGATGGTGTAATTGACATCAGAAAGTGGTAAGTCAATCGAATCCATCAGAATTTGCATGTCTTCTTCTGCTTTGACTGTTGCACGGTCTTTTATTTCCATGTAACCAAGAGCATAAGCATTAATGATGGCAGAAGAGATCGGCAGTACATGGATCAAGTGCATTTTAGCACCCGATTGTTTTGCTAAATTAACGGCATGACGAACAGCTTTACTTGTCAGTTCATCTTCAGTTAAGTCTATAGGAACCAGAATTGTTTTATACATAACCCCTCCTGATAGAAAAATAGAATTTTAAATTAACAACAAAATTATAATCCAATATGACCGAATGTCTCTCAGACAACAAGATAAATGAGATCTCCCACGAAAAATTGTCAAATATTATGCTCTTAGTTACAAAGTTAGTATGTTAAATAGCCTAACATTAAAAATCCCTGTCTATTTTTTCAGCACAAATACTTCAAATAGCATATTTACCTATACTTACTGGCAGTAAGTTACACATGGTATGCGCTAATTGGAAAGTTCCCTACTTTCAACTTCAATTGTCAATAAAATAGTTGTATGCATTTGAAGCAATACTCATATCTTAAAAAACAAAGCCAAAAAATTTTTATTGTTATGAAAATACAGCAAACAAATAATTTAATTAAAATAAAACCACCTTGATGATATTTAATCGCATAAGGATTATTTTTTGATTTTAAATTAACAAAATAAATGGTTAGCATGGAGGTTAAAATAACGTAACATATCGACTAAGTACTTAAATTAAATTATTGAGTTAAAGATATATTTATTGTGCTCATTATTATTCATGAATATCCATTTAAATTAAGAGGATTAACAATGCCAGATAATTTTCCAGAACATATATGTATTTCAAAAGGACGATTTTCAAATTGGTCAAGAGGAATTAATATAGATAACATTTGGATATGTTCACCTAAAAATGCAGATGAAATTATAGAGGTTATCAATTGGGCATATTTTTATAATTATAAAGTTAAGGCTATGGGAGCCTCTCACAATTGGTCTCCATTAAATATAATGCCTTCCAATGATCATAAAGATAACATTATTTTTATCGATACAAAAAAACATTTAGTAAATATTTCAATAAATGAAACAGAATCATCAGTAACGGTTACTGCTGAGACTGGAATTACTATGGATTCACTATGTGATTTCTTAGAGAAAAAAAGCTATGGATTCAATTCAATGCCTGCAGTAGGAGATATAACTCTCGGTGGTGTGCTTGCTATTAATGGTCATGGCACGTCATTACCCTCAATAGGTGAAAAGCGTATTTCAGGGCAAGTATTCGGTTCATTAAGTAATGCTGTCATATCATTGAAAGCAATCGTATGGAGTGATGTCGATAAATGTTACATATTGCATGAGTTCATGCGTAATGATGCGGATATTTCAGTACTTTTGACAAGTATTGGGCGCATTTTTATTGTTGAAGCAACATTACAAGTTATGGCCAATCCTCGGCTACTTTGTGAAAGTATCTTTAATTTGTCTGTCGATGAACTATTAGGACATGAGTCAAATACCTCACTGTCAAGCTTCGTTAATAAAAGCGGACGAGTAGAAGTCATATGGTTTCCATTTACAAAAAAACCGTGGTTAAAGGTATGGACAGTAACTCCAACAAAATCATTTTGGGTGAGAGAAGTAACATCACCCTACAACTACCCCATCATAAATAACCTCCCAGAAATACTTTCTGACCTAATAGTTAAAATTCAAAATTCACATCCTGAGCTGACACCTCTATTTGGTAAGACACAATATGCCATAACATCAACAGCAATAAATATGACACTAACCAATAAAATATGGGGGTGGTCAAAAAATGTTTTACATTACGTTAAATCAGCAACCTTACTGATGGCGGCAAATGGTTATGCCATATTAACCAGCAGATGTAATATACAAAATATAGTTCATTTGCTGTCAACAAATCATTCTACCATGCTTAAAAAGTATGCTGACTTAGGTAAATATCCTATCAATGGTCCAGTAGAGATCCGCATAAGCAGCCTTGACCATTTGTCTGATCTTGATGTTCATGGCAATATAGAACCCGCACTCTCAGCATTAAAACCAATCCCTGACAGACCTGATATCGATTGTGCCATCTGGTTTGACGTATTAACTATGTCTGGAACTCGAGGTGCAGAAGAGTTCTATGCGGAACTTGAAGAATGGATTTATAAGCATCTCAATAATGATACCAGTATCATCCGCGTTGAATGGAGTAAAGGTTGGGGATATACATCATCGGATGCCTGGGTTAATGACGATGTGATAAAAAATAAAATACCAAATTCTTATATAATAAAAGGGAATGAATGGAATGATAGTATATTGCAATTAAAAAAACTTGACCCTCATGGCGTTTTCTCATCTTACTTTATAGAAGGATTACTAAAGCCTAAAATATGATCCTGCAAGTAAATTATAGATTTATACAAATTACTTTCAGCAGATCAGCAGAGATTTTAATTATTAAAAAATATGATTAAAGTGTGAACAAGTTAATTTTAATTTCTCAAGAATCATATCATTAAGAATGACACCAATGATATTAATTCACCCATATGCAAATAAATTAAATTTTACATATTTAAATATCTACCTAATTTTCACACTGCAATTTAGCGCATAGAAAATACTGATTAATATATTAAGAATCTGATGAATTTATATCAATAAAGTTCTTTTAGAGGGAGGGCCTCACAGGGACTATATAAGCTACTATTGATTAATTATAACGATTATTTGTTCCTGTCATACTTCAATTTATAGGTTTAACCGGTTTTTGCAGTAAACATCAACTTGAACTATGACAGGTATACAATAGAAGTTGTTTTCTACCTAAGCCATGGGGTAATAGTCAAACCAACAAGCATTCCTTCTGGGCTCAACAAACGAGTTACTGTTTGCCCCCAAGGCTCCTGACGCCCACTGATAAGAACAGTATAACCTTTATCGATAAAGTCTTGCGTTGCTTTTGTTATATTTGCAACTTCAAATTCAATCCAACTTTGAGGTACAGTGTGTTCAGCTGGCCATATTTCAACGCCAAAACACGACTGAGCGGCTTGTGATAATGGCCAAAGGGCAAAGTGATTAACGCCATCAAGTTGCTTGTCTTCACAAGTTAAATAATCAGGATTACCTTCCATAATCTTTAATGGTAACCCTAATGTATCAAGATAAAAATCGCGGCTAACTAATACGTCTTGTGTTATTGGACCAAAGCCAGCAACAAATAGCACTTCTGAATGACTTTGTGGGTCAACCATTTTAATCATCCCTTTGATATATATTTAATATTAAATATTTTATAAATAAATCATTAACCTTTGTAATAAAAACTAGTTACTGGTAATAACTTTCAATTAAGGCATTAATTTCTGCATTAAGACGTCATCTGTATCATTTTTTCAATTAATTGTTGAGCATAAATAGCTTGTTCACCACTAACATCAGGTGCTGTATTGTTAGACACCGCATAAATAAAGTGACGAATAGCGCCATCAAACCCACGTTGAACGAGTATAGAATCCCAATTCGCAGATTGTTTTTCTTTTATCACTGATTGGCATTCACTACGCCAATAATTCATATTAGTAATTTGATGGATCGCTCCGTCACTGATTGCAATTACACTCTCTTGCTGGCTACCTGACCTTCTATGCATCGATGTTGTTACCCAAATATCGTTTACCTTTAAGTGGTGTTCTGCATAAAAGAGTTCTTGCTTATCGGTTTCTATAATACTACCACTGAGTGAAGTAACGCTTGCGTCAGTTAACCAGAGCGCCGTATCAACAACATGCAAATAATCATCAAGTAAGGTAAAACGCGTATTATTAGGGCCAACACTATCACTACGATGCTTTTCCATTCGCAATGATGCAATCTGACCAAGTTGCTGCTTCAAACCACAATAAAAAGGAGCAAAACGCCGGTTAAAACCTACCATCAGGAACAGTTTTTGTTTCTGTGCTAAATTAATAAGTTGTTCAGCTTGCTCCAGAGTCTCGGCTAGTGGCTTATCAACATAGACATGTACCCCAGCCATCAGCAAGCTATGAATAATCTCATAATGGCTAGATGTACTACTGTGAACAAATATAGCATCACAATGATTAGCTAATTTCGTTATATCAGAATACAGTGGAATACGATAGCTATCACACACGATTTTTGCTTTCGATTGATTTGGTGAAAAAGCGCCAATCAATTGCCAATTATCGGTTTTACTTAACACAGGTAAATAGGCTTTTTGCGCTATATTCCCTAACCCCACAATGCCCACTCTTATTTTTCTCATTGTCGATTAGCTCTCTAGATGGTTTCGCAATTTAATGTATTAATGAGTATAGCGAATAGCCTTTTTTTGACATTAAATTTTTATTAATCCCTACTAATTGCATGTTTATTAGAAATTAATATTTATTATCCATTAAATATTAAGCTGTTTTACCAAAAAAATGATTTTTACAAATTAAAAATACACTTAACACAAAAAAAGGTTGATTTATTAAATGAGAATGGTTATCTTTCACATAGCGAATACCTGAGTAAATTACTCAAGCTTTCGCAAACGACATTGCTCACATTGCTTCCAGTTTTAGCAGGCCAACCACTCTGAGTTGGCCTTTTTTTTAATTATTTTCCAGTACTTTGAATAATAAGCAAAATTATGAGGATAACTCGTTGTTAGGCAATATCATATTTTACGAATTGCATTCGAAAAACTCCATGATTTTAAGTGCCCAATGTAGGTCAATCTCTGAGTAGGAACAAATGTAGGGACATCCCCGGTTCGCATATGAAGAATATCAGCTGGCGTGATCCATGATGAATTCCCTTCAAATAAAGGGAGCCCTGAATATTTATAAGCATCTAAGACGAACTGTGAACAAAAGAACCCGTTAGCTTGCTCAACATCATCCCCCAACTGTACTGTCGCTAGCGTTTTTAAACAAAAATCACGCACTGTTTGGCCAATAAGCGGTAATTCACAAACTCGTTTAGTCAGCATCCAAGGCGCAATCATGACAATGCCTTTAAAGTTATACTTTTCACCATCATTTAATGTAATAAATTGGCGTAATTTTTCTGCATGGATTGAAGTAAAACCGGCTTGGCGCAGAACTACCATATTGTTGGATTCAGTAATCGCTTGGTCGAGGGGGATTATTCTGACACCACTTCCAACAGATTCAGCCACTTCTCCCGCACCTAAATAAATCGATGCATGGCTCACACCGCTGATACTGAACAACCGAATCCCCCAAGAGTTAAGGCCAGTTGCTGATGATAATAAAATATCGCCAGGTAGCATGTCAGAAACGGCGAGTACTCCAACTGATTCTTCGATGGGTATTGTATTAGCTTGTTGAATATTAAACCTCAGCCAATTACTCTTGTCACTTGTTGTAAAACCAGTAGAACACCCTGTCACCATAATAAGAAAAAAGCATATAATTATATAATTGAAATTCATCAAAAATAATATCCGTCCATGTTTATATTTATTCACGAATTAAAAGTCACTACACCTAATGAATTTTCATCGGAAACGTCTTAACATTGTGTTTTATTTGATGTCCTGCGTATAGTACGCATACTCCTAAATATTTTTATTTCGTTTACTAAACGAATCGAGATCAAGATGAAAAAAAAGTAATTTTGCCATTAATTGTGTTGCGTGACATGTCACGTTTTTACAGATATAAATCTTTTTTATTGCCAAAAAACAGAAGTAACAATTTGATTATTATAATTTTTGTTTTTCCATTTAATTTTATATGATGTTATATGATTATGACATCACTCAAATTACAATCATTCAATAACGAAATTGGTCATCCGTCATTTAGCTTACTAATCTGGTAACCTCTAGGGGCTGCTTATCTTTAAAGGTCAATTTTTATTCGAATTACACGCCTTTAGTTAAGACAAAAAGAAGCAAGGCAAGAGTCGCTCAACACAGCGAAAAATCACGTTTAATCGAACCCTAAGGGCGCTTTTCATTTACGGTTTAGGATTTTTTGTGATGTTTTTTAGGCACCTAAGTAGGTGATATGATTATATTGCGGTTATTTACATCGATTAGTACGGTAAAAATCAACAGCAAAGATAAACAGCCCTAGTGGAAAATCTGGTGATTAATCATTGCTGAATTGTTTTAGTTCATTATTTTTTATATTGATAAAACACCTTTTTATGCAGAATAAAAAGGTGTTTTGTTCTTCTGAACGACTCGCTAAATTAACTTGCTAGGAGATGAGCACTATTTACAACGTAAACTATTCAAATAATATCAAATGGATATATATGATTTAACCTGCTCCACGACGGTTTTTAGCATAAGTATCAAAGGCTACAGCTAAGATAATTATTAGCCCAGTGATAATCTGTTGGTAATAAGCGGAGACATTCATTAACACTAATCCATTTATCAATAGACCCATAATGATTGAACCAATAACTGTCCCCCCTATTCGCCCATATCCCCCCATTAGCGATGTCCCGCCGATAACAACAGATGCAATTACACGTAATTCAAATGTCATTCCAGCGACCGCTTCAGCGCTACCTAAACGAGCACTTAACACGAATCCAGCCAATCCTGCTAAACAACCAATGACAACATAAACACTCACTAAAACACGTTTTACATTTACACCAGCTAATCGCGCAGCTTCTTGGTTACTCCCAACAGCATAAACAAAACGCCCCCAACGACTTTTATGTAATGCCAAATAACCAATTAATGCAACAATTGCAAAAATCCAAATCGGTACCGAAATTCCCAGTAATTCACCTCGACCCCACCAGCGATATCCAGCATCAAAGCCGGATATCGGCGCGCCATCATTAATAACAAGTGTTAATCCTCGCCAAATTGTCATTCCGCCTAATGTGACAATAAAAGGTGGAATATTGAGTTTAGTGATCCCTAGCCCATGTAGGAAACCAATTCCAGTCCCTACAGCTAAACAGATAGCTAATCCAACCAGCCAACTCATTCCTCCCCACGCTTCAGGATCTAGACCAACTAAGTTGTCACCTTTAATAATAAATGCTGCGGTCATGGCACTAACAGCCAGTATTGAGCCAACTGATAAATCGATACCAGCAGTTAAAATAACCAATGTCATTCCAACTGCCATAATACCGTAAATTGACACCTCAGTTAAGATATTGATAGTATTACGTTCTGTCAGAAAATTACTGTTTTGTGTTTGGAAAAACAGTATTAATAACACCATGAAAATCAATACGCCAAAACGTTCAAAAAAGGCAATGAAATCGATTTTTTTACGGCCATTAGCCGTAGAAGATTGTTGTTGTAGCATATAACCTCTCTTATACGGCTATTTCAGTGGGTGAATTTTGATGGCAAATCGCCATCATCATCATTAATTTTTCTTCTGTCGCATCATCACCTTTAATTTCGCCCGTTAAACGCCCTTCACTCAACGTGATAATTCGATCTGATATCGCGAGAACTTCAGGCAAATCGGATGAAATAACGATCACCGCAACACCTTTTTTCGCCATTTCAAAAATAACCTGATGGACTTCTGATTTAGTACCAACATCAATACCTCGTGTTGGCTCATCAACAATTAATACTTTTGGATTCATTGCCATACAACGTGCGAGGATCACTTTTTGTTGATTACCACCAGATAGTTTCCGTACTTCTTGCTCATAACTTGCCATTTTAATTTGCAGTGCTTGTTTATAGCTCTCTATCAATGCATTTTCTTTTTTTGTATCTACCATCCACCCCATTTTTAGAAGATTGGATAAGCCTGATATAGATAAGTTATAGCGAATAGAAAGCCCTAGTGCGGCACCTTCTTTTTTTCGATCTTCCGGAACCAAAGCAATTCCTTTGTCCAAAGCCTCCATTGGCGTCGTGGGTTTATAAGGCTCGCCATCGAGTGTAAATTCACCCGTAGCATATTTATCCGCACCGAATAAACAGCGAGCAACTTCTGTTCTCCCCGCCCCCATCAGCCCTGCAATACCTAATATCTCTCCCTCATGCACCTCAAAACTAATCTTATGGAGTGCAATACCATGAGGATCGAGCACTGGTTTTTCTTTGCATAAATTCTTCACAGAAAGGCGTACTGGCTTATCTCGATGGTAAGTCTCACTGTGAGGCCTACGTTCAAAAATAACATTACGGCCTACCATCATGCGGATAATTTCTTGTACTGAAATATCTGTCACATTCCCCGATCCGGTATAGCGACCATCTTGGAATACGGTAAATTTGTCACAAATTTGAAATACTTCATGTAGCCGATGAGTTACATAAATTACACTCACGCCTCTATTTCTCAACTCCCTGACAACCCGATGAAGGCTTTCAACTTCAATATCACTCAATGCAGCGGAAGGTTCATCCATCACAATTAATTTGGCATTAAGGGTCAATGCACGTGCAATTTCTATCATTTGCTGTTGAGCAACACTGAGGCGCGCAACTTGCGTTGTGGGCTTGATCGCTAGCTGTAGATAGTCAAGAACTGCCTTTGCCTCTTGGTTAAGTATTTTTTCATTAACCATCCAATGCATCTTTAACGCTTCACGCCCCAAAAACATATTTTCAGCAACCGTCATATTTGGCAGCAAATTAAATTCTTGATAAATTGTAATGATGCCTTTTTGTTGCCGAATAATTGGGGAGTCTGTGACAGAAAGTGTTTCACCATTAAACCAAATATCCCCACTCGTCTGTGGCTGAGCACCCGCCAGTGCTTTTAAGAAAGTCGATTTGCCTGCACCATTTTCGCCTAATAATGCATGAACCTCTCCTGGCATAACGGTCATTTGTGCATGACTTAATGCCCAAATCCCCGAGAAGCTTTTAGTTAAATTTGTAATTTTAAGTAGTGGTTCTGACATAAAAACTCCTTTTCAGGAAAACAGGGCTCATAGAGCCCTGAATAACGTCGCTGATGACTATTTCACTTCACCAATACGTTCAGCTTGATCAAGATTATCTTTAGTAATAAGGGTGGGAGCATAATCGGCACCAGTGATGTCTTTTTTATCACGAATATTATCAACTAATTGCCCCATTGCTGTTTTGACAGCATAGCCAGCTCGCTGATCTGCCGTTACCGCCATCCAACCTTCATTAATACGGCTTAATGCTTCTGGACCTGCATCAAAACCCGTTACAAGGATTTCACCTGGTTTGAAACCCTGAGCACTTAATGCTTCGATAGCACCAAGCGCCATGTCATCATTTGCAGATAAAATAACATCTGGTTTTTTAGGAAGAGACGGTAGTAAGCTTTCGGTGATCCTCATTCCTTCAGCTCTCATCCAGTTACCGTTTTGATCTGCAACTAAACGATATTTGCTACCCCCTTCTTTTAAGCTATCGCGGATACCTTTAGTTCGTTCAATATTGGAAGATGAACCCGGTTGCCCTGTGATTAATATCAGATCGGCACCATCTGGGAACTGTTGTTTTACATATTCAGCAATCGCATGGCCACCTTTATAGTTGTTAGCACCAAAGTGAGGTATTGGTTTTTGGGCATTAATAGTTCTATCTAGTGTGACAACTGGTAACCCTGCTTTTTGAATATCAACAACAGCATCAGCAATCGCGTTAACATCATTAGGAGAAACAATAAAACCTTGTGCACCGCGAGTTATTGCATTTTCAATATCAGCAACTTGCTTAGGAGAACTTCCCTGGCCATCTAATACTTGAATATTAACATCTAACTCTTTAGCCGTTTTCACTGCAGATTTTTGCATATGAACTTCAAATGGACTTGCCAACGTCGGTGGACTAAACACAATTTGCTCATTTTTTGCCATTGCATGAGTTGTGAGTCCGAGTACAGCAACCAGCGCGGTTAATTTCATCATATTTTTCATTTCGCCCTTCCCACTGATTATGAGTGCATGTTGTATTTTCATTTCGCCACAACTCTTAACATGGCGATAACATAGGTATAGCTTAATGAAACATACATTCCAAATGTTGTTATATGAAAATTTACATTTTTGTCGAGTTGGTAACGAAATTAACGTTTAAACGTGAAATTTACTTAATAGAGATCACACATTCATCTGTCTGATTAACTCATCAATAAGTAACCACGGCTTAATACCCACTTATAAGGAATAATTTTATATTAATCGGAGATATTGGAATTTAATGAAACGTTTATTCCATTAGGCTTTGAGAGAATATAAGCGTCCTGTAATTATTTATTTAATAATAACTCTCATCATAAATTTAAGTCATGCATTGATTGAAAAATTTTGAGACTATGATACTAAAGTTATTCGTCTTACAACCTCAATAATGATGCTTAACTATTAAGAGATAACATAATGAAAACAATAGGACTAATTGGTGGAATGAGTTGGGAATCGACTTTGCTTTACTATAAGCAGATTAATGAAGGGATCAAACAACAACTCGGTGGTCTTCATTCAGCAAAAATAGCCTTATATAGCGTCGATTTTGCCGAAATAGAGCGTATGCAATCTTTAGGTCAATGGGATCTCGCTGGTGAATATCTCGCTCAGGCAGGAAAAAATGTTGAACAAGCTGGTGCTAATTTTATTCTCCTTTGCACGAATACAATGCATAAAGTTGCCGAAAAAATTGAACAAAATATCAATATTCCCTTATTGCATATTGCTGATGCAACCGGTGAACGCATCATAAAATCAGGACTAAAAAAGATTGGTTTATTAGGAACTGCATTTACAATGGAGCAACCTTTTTATAAAAATCGCTTATCTGATAAATATAATCTTTCTGTCATCACACCAACAGCCGAAGATAGAAAAATTATTCATGATATTATTTATCAAGAACTCTGTTTAGGGAAAATAGATGCTAACTCGAAAAAACAATATCAACGTATTATGGCATCTCTTGTGGCTCAAGGTGCAGAAGGAATTATATTGGGATGTACTGAAATAACACTTCTTATTAACGAGCATGATACCTCTGTACCTATTTTTGATACAACAGCCTTACATACACAAAAAGCTATTGAACTCGCGCTAAACTAATAATTAAAAAGTACTTAAAACCTAATTTGGTACTCAAAAAAATTAGAAATGAAAATAGATCACAAGCAATGCTATCCTGATGAACATAAATAAAAGATGTAACTCAGGATGCATGCTTAAGATGCTCATACAATCTCCTTGACTATAATTTTAAAATAGATAAAACCTCTATAGTCACATAAATGAGGATTATTTATGGGTAGTTCATTCCTAGTCACTCATTCCTATTACTATTATTACTACAGTAACTACGTATTTACACACTATGTAAACTTACCTAATTAATACTAATTGATAAAAATATTATTTTTATATTTTTTTAGCTTTTACATCCATAACTGTACAAATTAGATGTTTTTTTGAAAAATTTATTTTTTTAATTACCATTTAACAAAAATAAAATCTCTATTATGTTAATAATATGATGTAACTTTAAAAAATGACTAGATTATACTATTGAATTCCTGAATTTATCTCTGATAATAGTCTATCTATTTATATCATGGATGTGATCTCATGAATCAATCAAATTCTAGAGGTGTCTCTTTAGGGAAGTATATTAGAGATATCCGCATATCTCGCTCTATCTCTACAAAAGAAATAGCCGCAGCATTAAGAATATCAGAGTATAAATATATTCAATATGAATTAGGTGAGACTTCTATTTACATCGACCACCTTATTATAATTTCTAATGTATTCAAAGTTGAAATTAAAGTTTTACTTGATGTTTTTGAGAGCTATTCAAACCATACTTGAACATGAACTTAATGATACTCTACGGTTATTGAGCATCTATTCAACGAACATTAGGGCTAAATGCTCTAATGTTTAATGTAAATTAAAAATCTAATTATATTAAAAAAATAAATTACACGATATTAAATTAAAAACTTTCAAAAAAATCAATGCACTATTGATTTCCCTCTCTCCAAGACTTGCTGATCTATTAAGCTCGATTTTCATTAAACTTAGACGTGATTTAGGTTAAGCGGTAGGCTCCCCACTTGGCGGACTAAGACAAGCCCCTCTAAATGTAAAGTAAAATAGATGCAATGTTCTTTAATCGAGCCTGAAAGCCACTTTTGAACACTTTTTTAGTAATGAAAACAAATTAATTTCAGCTCTGCGAAGAGGTACCAAGTATCTCATTTTTACATCAATAAAACGCACATACACTACGGCAAAATTTTTATTCCAACTTATTTCAATTTGAGTAATTAAGTTCAACTTCATAAAATATGAATCGGCAATATTCCATACAACACAAAAACACAACCAATTGATATATATCAATATTTCATTTCATTACTTTGACTCAATGACGACAGCATTAAAGCCTGAAAAAATTTATCTATAGTAATTTGATGATTAAAGTAATTTATAAAAAATAAATGTCACTTTACTATTTTCAAAAACCAAAAATTATTTTATTCTTAAATTGAGCTCACTAGCTTACAAGGAACAGAAGTTTTATTTTTAGATTGCGGGAGGTTTGTATGTATCTCGTATATACCATTATTGTTATTGCTTTCTTTTTATCGTTAACATCAAAAGGCCCATCAGATAGCGAATAGGTCTGTTTTGATATCAAAGATAAGCAAATAGGATATATGTATGTTATGTGATTACCATTAAAAGCCCTCCATATTGATTATGATGGGCTTTTAATTTTTCAACCAATCCTGTTAATCAAATTGATAGTCGTCTGCGTTAAATTTCAAACAAATAATTTGAGTCAGTTTATTATTTGAGTCTTAACACTTATCAAATTCCTCTTTATGCAAAGCCACCGTTGACGCGAATAACTTGTGAGTTAATCCAACTACCATCCGCGCCCACTAATGTTGAAACAACATTAGCTATCTCTTCTGGTGTTCCAATACGCTCAAGAGGACATAATTTAGCAATTGCATTTATTTGCTCTTCACTTTTACCATTAAAAAATAAATCTGTACCTGTTGGCCCCGGTGCAACTGCATTTACAGTAATATTACGGCCGCCTAGTTCATTCGCTAAAACGTGGACTAATTCTTCAACTCCAGCTTTCGATGCAATATAAGGTCCATAAGTTGGGAAAGATTTTGCAATTACACTAGTTGAGAGGGCAACAATTCGCCCACCATCACTCATATTTTCAGCCGCATGAGCAAGCACAAGAAAAGCACCCCGTAGATTTGTATTGATAACTTTATCGAAATCAGCCAAACCCTCAGTGCTAATTTTAGCCAATGGCATAATACCCGCGCTATGTACAACAACATCAATTTTGCCATTTAAGGCTTTCGCTTTTTTAAATAACTCGTTAACCTCTGTTTCATTCGCAACATCGGCTTGAATAGCGACCGCTGTACCGCCGTTTGAAATAATCGCATTTACCGTTTCTTCTGCGCTGGCTAGATTACCAGAGTAATTCACAATAATATTAAACCCATCCTTTGCTAATCGTTCTGCAATTGCACGACCAATACCACGAGATGCGCCAGTGACTAGAGCTGTTTTGTTTGTAGTATTCATGTTGTCCTCATATTTCAATGTAACGACTGATTAGATATCGGATTTTATTCAAAAATTGATATTAACTTTTAGACTATAGCAAAAAAACACCATCAATAACTTCTGCGATATTACATTCTATTTATTCCAATTATTTTTTCGATATTGTGCTGGGCTGACTTTCAAGCTTCGAACAAATGCCCGTCTAAATATATCAACACTTGTAAAACCACATAGTGCTGAAATTTGTTTAAGCGAAAATTTTGTTGATTCTAATAAATGCCGAGCATGACTAATTTTTTGTTGAATTAACCATTGTGACGGAGTGACCTTAATTTCTTGTTTAAATAAACGGCTAAGATGCCGTGTACTTAACCCAATATGCTCTGCAAGAGTATTCGCATTATGAGGCCGGTCTAATGTCGATATTACCCATCTCTGTAGTTCTTGTAATGTCGTTCGACCTTGTATACTTGCCCCCCCATGACGACTGAATTGTAGTTGCCCGCCAGGGCGTTTAAAAAACATCACAAGCTGAGCTGATACTTCAAGGGCCACTTCCCGACCTATATCCTCTTCAACCATCATAAGTGCTAAATCTAAACCTGAAGTAACGCCCGCGGCAGTCCTTAATGAGCCATCAGAAATACAGATTGCATCAGGCTCCACTTTGACTTTAGGAAAATCTATCGCTAATTGAGTTGCTACCGCCCAATGAGTGGTGACTTTATGTCCATCCAAAATACCAGCATGTGCCAATAATATTGCGCCACAACATACAGATCCATATCGGCAAGATTGCTTTGCTAGATTTGCTATTGCGCATAGCAATTTTTCATCCTTAATATAATCACAAATATTCGGGGCACCAGCGACTAAGAAACTATCTATATGAGCTATATCCTCATGTATCGTCAGATCAGGGATAATTTTCACGCCAGATGAAGACGTAATATGCTCTAAGCTTAAGCCCATAACTTGAGTTCTGTAAACCGCTCTCCCCATAATCCTATTAGCTTCAGCGAAAACATCTAGTGGGCCAGAAAGATCTAGAAGTTGTACGCCAGGCAGCGCTAAAACAATTATTTCTTTCATTTTTTGTGTCTCAATATCACCACATGTCTCAAATGGCATTAATTATGCAATTTAAGACATAACTTGTCGATGTTATTTTAATCACGAATAAACAACGTAACCCACAAGAAGAGGCATATATGACATTATCAATCAATGGCATCTGTATTCCAGATACCGCAATGGCGAAAGCAGCAACAGAGTTGGTTAGAGACACCGAGTCTGAATTATTATTTCATCACTCTAGCCGAGTTTATTATTGGGCGGCATTAACAGGACAACAACGAAATTTGAATGTAGATTCAGAGCTTCTTTATATTGGCTGTATGTTTCATGATATGGGATTAACCCATAAACATTGTAGTTGTGATAAGCGTTTTGAAGTCGATGGAGCCAATGCCGCCAAAGATTTTCTTCAACAGTATGGTATAAGCACTGAAGATATTAACAATGTCTGGACAGCAATTGCATTACATACAACTCCTGGTATACCTGAATTTATGGATCCTGTTATTGCATTAGTCACAGCTGGTGTTGAGATGGATGTTCTAGGCATTAATTATGCAGGCTATGATGAGCATATACGCCAAAAAGTAATTGAACATCATCCTCGTGGTGATAATTTTAAAGAAAACATCATTCAAACATTTTATGACGGTATCAAAATAAGCCACAAACAACATTTGGTAATGTCAAAGCTGATGTTTTAGCTGATAAAATTCCTAACTTTGAACCATTGAATTTCTGTTCGATCATTCGTTCATCATTATGGGAAAACTGATATTTACTTAAATTAAATCATCTTGTAAAGCCAGAAAATTCTGGCTTTTTTTTTAAAAACTTTGCTATGTTTACTCTATTTTATCAATATACTGCACTAATACATAAACTTTAGTAAATCACCAATAGGAAAACGTTTGTGAACAAGAAAACCCAAATATCGCTGTTATTATCTATGCTAATACTCCTAGTTGGTTGCTCTACAAAAATCAAACATCCAACTGATGCAAGTGGATGCACAATTAAAATAGATACGCCGGAAGGTTCCATGCCTGGAAAAATAGAACACGCAGCAGGAAATTCAACCGAGTGCCAAGCAATTGAAAAAGCGATTGATAAAGCGATTTAATTCCCACCACCTATTATGGTAGCTTTGCTTGAGCTGATATCTTCATATCAATGATAAAACTCATAGACAGAGCAGCGTTGCCGAAAGTAACGAATGGATTATAGTCTATTTTTAAGTATAAATAGACATGAGCAGTGGAAAATTGCTTACAATATCTCAAGGTTAGTTTTCCATGTGCCTAAAAGAATAGCTACGAATTACCTCCTTTTTACTTGCCAGTATCGAAAGACCCCCGACCATCTGCTATCATAATTAACTTAGCGATTTCTTTGCCGTAGATGGTCTTTAATTTTTTGTCAGTTAGCTTGTTAATCTCAAATATATCGTCCCAAATTCTGATGCAATATCTCATACCTTAACGAGTATAGAGTCGCATTCAATCAGAAATAATGAGAACAGCAAAAAGCAAAAAATAAAAAATTTTCAGCAAATTAACTTACAATCCGCAACAATACAGAACAGTAGAAAATGAACGCACAGAAAGAACAATATAACTTTAATAAGTTACAAAAAAGATTACGCCGTGATGTGGGGCAAGCCATTGCCGATTTCAACATGATTGAAGATGGTGATCGCATTATGGTATGTCTGTCAGGTGGTAAAGACAGCTATACCTTACTTTCTATTCTGCAAAGCCTGCAAAAAAGTGCACCAATCTCTTTTTCTCTGATTGCTGTCAATTTAGACCAAAAACAGCCTGGGTTTCCTGAACACATTCTGCCTGAATACCTAAGCAATCTCGGTGTTGAATATAAAATTGTTGAAGAAAATACGTATGCGATTGTTAAAGATAAGGTTCCTGAAGGTAAAACAACCTGTTCCTTATGTTCTCGTTTACGTAGAGGTATCTTATATCGCACAGCAACAGAATTAGGTGCAACCAAAATAGCTCTTGGGCATCATCGTGATGATATATTGCAAACACTTTTCCTGAATATGTTTTTCGGTGGAAAATTAAAAGGTATGCCACCAAAATTAATGAGTGATGATGGTAAGCATATTGTTATTCGTCCCCTTGCGTATTGCCGTGAAAAAGATATTGAACGCTATTCTGAAGCAAAAGAATTTCCAATCATTCCTTGTAATCTTTGCGGTTCACAACCTAATTTACAACGCCAAGTGATTAAAGACCTTCTTCGTGATTGGGATAAACGTTATCCTGGCCGAATTGAAACGATGTTCAGAGCAACTCAAAATGTTGTCCCATCACATTTATGTGATACTGAGTTATTTGACTTTAAAAATGTCTCACATGGTGATGAAGTCATTAACGGTGGTGATCTCGCATTTGATCGTGAAGATTTACCCACTCAATTACCAATAGACGATGATGATAGACCTGAATTAGTTGCAGAACGTCTTAATATTATTGAAGTAAACTAATCCACTAAGCCACCTTTATGGGGTCAGCTCAGGTTAAAGGTGGCCCCCCCTCTTTGAGATAAGGTACCTATGGCGACTAGGGACTATTGATCTTTGCTGCTTATTTTCAAAAATAAAAAAATGCTCAAAAACTGCATTCGGGTTCGGTCAAAGAGCGTTCCACTCATTTTCTTCTACGCTGAGAAAATTTTGCTTAGCTCAGCAGCAAGCCTTTTACTTTACCTAAAACCTCTTTAATTTGAATGAAAATTGACCCTAGAAAATTTACAACCCATTGCTTTTAATCTGTAAATAATGGCTCTGTCTAATAGTCCATCAACATGTGTGTACTGGCAAATTAGCCTATTTTAGGTATAAAAAAAGCCGATGTAAGATACATCGGCATTACAGTGGTCAATTATTCTGTATAAGAACTCAATATGAGAAAAACTACAATTATGGAGCACAACGTTCATCGCTCAACGTTGCATTCACCTGCGAGACTAATAATGCCCCAAAATTGTATGCATTTTATTGATTTACCTCAAACTAAAACTCGTTAGCAACAATAACTTACTTTTTA
Organism: Providencia burhodogranariea DSM 19968; assembly: GCF_000314855.2. Lineage (GTDB taxonomy): Bacteria > Pseudomonadota > Gammaproteobacteria > Enterobacterales > Enterobacteriaceae > Providencia > Providencia burhodogranariea. Next base: position 1,638,014 of record NZ_KB233222.1, read on the forward strand.
GAGCCAACGACTTCTTCTTAGCCACCAAAAAACAACTCCAATGAGTAGTGCTAATAACACACAAAATACGCTGAAAGCAAAACGAAACTCATTTCCGGGGATACCACCTAAGTTGACACCAAATAGTCCAGTTAAAAAGGTTGTTGGTAAAAAAATCATAGCCAATAACGACATAGTATAAATACGACGATTCATCATTTCAGTCATCATATTGGTAATTTCATCTGACATAATAGCTGTTCGTGCAACAAACCCATCTAAATCTTCTATACAACGGCCTAAACGATCTGAAATATCCTGTAACCGCCGTCTATCTGTCTCATCAATCCATAATAGTTTTTCTGTTGCGACACGCGCAAACATATCGCGCTGAGGAGCCATATAACGTCGTATCACAATAATTTGCTTACGTAATAATGCCAACTCACCTCGTTCAGGAATTTCCCCATTTAAAATGGAATCTTCCAGATCAATCAAACGTTCATGCAAAGTATCGGTGAAATCACTAATCTCATCAGTGATGGCATCAGTCATTTCAACCAACCAATCGCCTGTACTTTCAGCCCCAACCCCTTGTTTTAAATCAGTTATCACAGAGTCTAGTGCATTTACTTTCCTGTGGCGACTTGAAATAATGATACGACTATTAATGAAAACCCGAAAAGCTACTAGCTGTTCAGGCCGCTGCCCTGCATTAGTGTTGAGTGTTTGTAAGGTTAATAACACGCCATCGCCAACCCTTAGAATTCGCCAGCGCCCTTCACATCCGCATAAAGCAGATTTAACTTGTTCATTAAATAGATCCGATTCTTGAAGCCACTTTTCGCTCTCAGGGTTTTTATAATCATAGTGAAACCAAAAAGGGGACTGTTGGGTCGCATTAGCATTCGGATCAATTGGCAGGAACCCACCATCCCCTGTTAATTGAAATGCATGTACCGGATTTGAACCTTGAAATAATGAACCATAAATCAGTGCCATGCAGCCATCTCCTTGCCTTAAAATCATTTATTAGGTATAGCATAGAGGGAATACGGCAGAAATATCAAGAAAAGCTTATAAAACGAGGGCATATTAAGAATATGTATCAGAATAACTGTATAAAAAACACCAAGTAATCTTATTCAAAACCCTCTAAGTATCATAGTTCTAAATATTAAAAATTTACCGCGACTGTTCATAACCGCTATTTTGGCTAAAAGAATGACGTTTTTCCCACAAATAAACAATAAATTAATAACGAGCTCGACGACTATTTTACTAGTAATGTTTATTCCTTTTTGATCCTCCTTCTGATGTCTTCAGCAGGAGGAATTTTTTTATGCTAGGGGCTGTTGAACTTTGAAAGGCTATTTTTAGCCGAATTAAAAGTAGTTACGTAAAGTAAAAAGAATTCGCTACTTAATAAACTAGGCACAGCGTATATATCTACTCCCATACATACACTGCTGTGTTTTATTGCTAATGCGCCGTAATATAGAAGCTATGGCTATAGGCCACGTCTTCTGGGTTTTCTATTGGATAACCTTTTAACCACGGCTTAATGAGTCGAGCATTGGTGTACTGATAGATCGGTGCAATTGGTGCTTCCTGCGTAATAATAGTTTCTGCTTGATTATAATAACGATTGCGTAAGTCTGTATTCGTTTCTAAACTCGCAGCAGCGATAACCTCATCATAATGTTTACTGGTAAATTTAGAAATATTACCCGTATGCTGTGAGGTTAATAATGACAAGAAAGTGGATGGTTCATTAAAATCACCAATCCACGATGCTCTAATAACATCGAAATTACCTGTGTTACGGCTATCGATATACGTTTTCCATTCTTGATTTACTAATTTAACTTCAACACCTAATTTCTTTTTCCACATTGAGGCGACAGCAATGGCTATTTTTTGGTGATTTTCAGAACTATTATATAAAAGCGTTAATTTTAATGGATGATATCCCCCATAGCCCGCAGCCTGTAATAATTCTTTAGCTTGTGCATCTAATTCTTGTTGAGAATAATTTTCATAAAGCCCTTTATGTGGTTTAAATCCTACTGTCACATCAGGCGTAAAATAATTAGCAGGTTTTTCACCCGTAGCTAGGACTTTACTTACTATTAATTGGCGGTCAATCGCCATAGATAATGCCTGACGTACTCGAACATCATTAGTAGGCGCTCTCTGTGTATTGAAAGCATAATAATAAGTGCCTAGTTGATCTGGCGTAAAAACCTCATTCGGAATATCAGTTAATAATTTCTGGTAACGCTGTTTGGGAAATGATTCAGTAATATCCAAATCACCAGCTAAATAACGGTTAGTCGCACTTGATTCTTGATTAATAGGGACAAATGTCACTTTTGTAATCACAGTATTGGCATTATCCCAATAAAACGGATTTGGCGTTAAAACAATCTTTTCATTAACGACTCTCTCAGATAACTTAAACGCACCATTCCCCACTAAATTACCAACTTTAATCCAGTCTGCACCAAATTTTGCAATTGTCTCAGCATGAACTGGAAATAAACTAAAATTAGCGGTTAGCGATGGGAAATAAGGAACTGGCTTATTCAAAACGACTTTAAGGGTATGCAAGTCAATTGCTTCAACACCAAGATTTTCCGCAGATAGTTCACCATCGATAATTTGTTGTGCATTATTAATTCCGGCAAGAGCCCCAAACCATGCAAATGGTGACGTATTTTCTGGCATCACGAGCCGACGCCAACTATAGACAAAGTCTTCTGCTGTAACCGGTTCACCATTCGACCATTGTGCATTAGGGCGCAATTTGAATATCCATGTCTTATTGTCCGTCGTACTCCAACTCTGCGCGACGCCAGGAATAGGAGCTCCAAATTTATCTTGATTAACCAACCCTTCAAATAAATCACGCATAACTTGCGCTTCGGTTAGCCCGACTGACTTTATTGGATCTAGTGATGCGGGTTCATCTTTAAGATGACGAGTGACTTCTTGATTCTCTGCAAGCACTGTACCTGTGGGGATGACTGCAGATACGGCAGGAGCAGCTATAAACATCGCTGTAAAAATTAGCGTTAAAGATGAAAGGGAGCGTTTATGCATTTTTTAAGATTCTGTCGTATGAGCAAGAAAGTTAGCTAGATACATCATCATTCAAATAATGAAAAACTAGCTAACAAATAGTGAGCATATATTAATCAATATAATATCTCGGCTTGAGGTTTATGGCCTTAGGTTACAACCAATGCCCCTTACGGCATCTTATTCTTTCATTGTTCAAAAATCTATACGCTATACTTTAATCTGCTAGCAACTATCACTTTTTGAGACAAAACCAATCCCTTATATAAACATATTCGTTATTATGAATGGGTATTTCAGCAAATTCCCCCGTTGCTTTCTATTTTTTCCTATAAACCTTTAGTACATTTATTATCAGAAAACACTAATGAGTTAGCGCTAAGTTAGCCTCAATTTGTTACACTAATGATTATGTTTTAGAATAACGAATAACAAGAAAATATGGTTTTAGATGGCACTTATTAGCAGGATAGCTATCTGAATTATGTGGTTTAATATACCACGTGGTCAATGATGGAATGAAACTTAGTATGTGATATTGTAGGTTCATGTGAGGTTAACTTAATCGCCAGTCAACCCTACTTAAATAGATGATCTACCAATCTTACACACTTACTCATTAACGGGAGAAAAATATGTCACAGTCAGTAAAATTGAAAGGTAACGACATCGCCGTTGACGGTGAATTCTTACAAGCTGGTCATCAGGCTAAAGCTTTTACCTTAGTTGCTAAAGATCTTTCAGAAGCAACATTAGAAACTTATAAGGGTAAACGCAAAGTTCTAAATATTTTCCCAAGTGTTGATACTGGTGTTTGTGCGGCATCTGTCCGTAAATTTAACCAATTAGCAAGCGACCTAAACAACACTGTCGTTTTATGTATTTCAGCAGACTTACCTTTCGCTCAAGCGCGTTTTTGTGGCGCAGAAGATTTAGAAAATGTCGTGACACTTTCTACATTCCGCACCCCTGAATTTGCACAAGATTACGGTGTAGCAATTGCAAGCGGCCCACTCAAAGGCTTAACAGCTCGTTCTGTTGTTGTACTTGATGAGAATGACAAGGTTATTTATAGCCAACTGGTTCCAGAGATTACTGAAGAGCCAGACTATGATAAAGCACTTGCTGTGCTGAAGTAGTACGTCCTCAGCAGCCAGCTTTTATACTGGCTGCTAATTTTTTTAACCCATTATTCCACATATAACCAATTCAACTTTTTATGATGTTTGGCCTTTACCACATTCGTAAATAATTTGTTTTCACTCATTATATTCACTAGCGAATGGGAACAACAACTCAGAACTCTCATGGCCTGATCTTTTGTTGCAGGGCAAAAAGAGGTCAATATATCAATAATTAAATCTCGCGGCTTATTCCCATTTTTAACTAATGCTTCCCACGTAAAACGATTACGCTTTTCTAGATAACGAGCTGCTGCTCTATTCATTAGGTATAGCTCAGCAGCAGATGCTGCTGACTCAAACATATCATTCTTATAATGACGTTGATTTAAATACTCACGAAGTTTTTTATTTACAATAAAGTTAAGAACGAATTGATCCATAGCAGCTCCTTGCAGCGCGCGAATGGCATTGCGATATCAATTATCACCACTGAAACTTTACATACACCTTTAAATCAGCATTTAGCCAATCTAAGTATAGTTCGTTTTTTATACAAATGAATGTTAGTAATGGTGAAATAATTGCCAGTGATCACAATTATAAAAATTTGCTCTTCGTGCTTTACATACTCAAAACGCCAAGATGCTGATAATCAACAAGCAAAGCTATCTAAAACATCGATAAGCAGACAAAATATCTGCATTATCAACGTAATATTTAATTAAATAACCATTTTTGTTAGCTTGACTAATTCGCTGATATTAGCGGTCATATTCTTTAGTTACCTCATTAGGCTAAGCAATTCTTATAGTTGAATTTGGCAAATATAAATCAAAATAATAGTAATCAAAAAGCAAGCTTAATCCCCTACTCACTATTATTCTTGTTCTTTTTTCTGGCTGAGCCCATATTCGCGTAACTTATTTGCAATAGCTGTATGAGAAACATCAAGACGCTTAGCTAATTTCCTTGTGCTCGGATAATCACGATATAAGCGTGATAATACTGATGATTCATAACGCTTAGTAATTTCATCTAATGAACCATTTAATGAATCAACTGGAATTGCTTGCAAATTATCCGTATCAGGCAGATCGATATCTTGTGAGTTCAACACATCACCTTCCAATTGGCTTAATCCTTGATAAAGCGCATTACGCAATTGCCTAACATTACCAGGCCAATAATAACGACTTAAATAATCAATTAGAGAGGGAGCTATACGAGGTTTAGATATATTCAGCTCTTTTGAAAAATTGGTGACGAATACTTCTGTCAGAGGCAAAATATCTTCTTGTCTATCACGTAAGGGCGGAACTGTTAACGTTAAAACATTAAGGCGATAATAGAGGTCTTCTCTAAATTTTTTCTGCGCAACAAGTTCAGGAAGATTTTTTTGTGTTGCACAAATGACACGCACATTAACGTTAACTTCTCGTTCTTCACCAACACGCCTAAATGTTCCATCATTGAGAAAACGCAGTAATTTGATTTGCATTTGTGAAGACATTTCTGCAATTTCATCTAATAAAACCGTTCCACCATTCGCTTGTTCGAAGAAACCTTTTTTACCTTCAATTGCGTTAGGATAAGCTCCCGCCGCATAACCAAATAACTCACTTTCAACTACATTATCAGGCAGTGATGCACAGTTTAATCCCAAGAACGGTGCGTTACCGCGAGCGCTGTGTAAATGACATGCTTTAGCGAGTATATCTTTGCCTGTACCGGTTTCACCAACTAATAATAGTGGTTCATCTAACATAGCAATGCGCTTTGCTCGCTCAACAACATGTGCCATAGCTGGACTTTTGGCGACGATCAAGTCAAATCCTGCATTATCAGCGTTAACTATCTGTTTGCGCTGATTATCCAAAATTACAGCTGACTTCAGAAGCAAAACCGCACCAGTGCAATGCGATTTCCCATTTTCATCCGCTAAAATAATAGGTGTCACTTGCATAAGGTAATCATTACCTTTCACTGTAATTTTTTCAGTATAAGGCTCAGGTTCTTCACGTTCAAACCAACGTTGTAACCCATTACTACTAACGAGTTGCGAAAATGTTTTTTGTTTTATTTTCGTTTCATCGACACCAAATATCTGAAGCGACATCGGATTAACTAATTCGATATTTAATTTGTTATCAATAGAGAGAACCGGCTCTGGAAATGAATTTAATAAGGCCCACACCGCCTTATGCACACGTTCTGATGGCATAAAAAAGACTCGGCGAACATCAATTACGCCATTTATACGCCGTATTTCTGCCATTAATGTACTAAATACCTGAAAATCAACAGGTGTAAAATTAAGGTATATTCGCCTTTGCGCTGATATTTCAATGCCTTTAAGATCAATATTTTGTAAAACCAATAAATCAAGTAATTCACGTGTTAGACCAATACGGTCTTGGCAAGTAACTTCGAGGCGCATGGATAGAAACCTTCAGCAGAAATAATTGTGGGTAGGATATCTTAACGTGATTTGTTGAAGGAATACAGTAGCTGTGTCACATATTGTTGACAGCTAGAATTTACATGAAGAACAATCTAAAAATCACTATCATAGCAATAAATAATAAAGGAATGAGGAAGGCTTATTGCTATTACAAGGTTTCTTACTGGCAAGCCTACTTTACTATTTAATACGGCCTGCCAGCATTATTTTATATTTATTTTTTTGGCTCCTTTTTGCTCGGGACTGCATTTTTTAATTGACTGAGCAACTGACCTCGAAAATCCGCTAAACGCGGTTTATCATCAATCCATGGCAGTGGTCGGCATAGCTCCATTGCTTTTATACCAAGTCTAGCAGTCAACAAGCCCGCACCAATCCCCTGAGCTGCTCGAGTAGATAGACGTGCGGTAATATCCTGTGATAACCAATCCATACCTACCTCACGGATCAACTCAGAGGCCCCAGCAAATGCAATATTAATCAATACCATACGAAATAGACGAATTCGACTATAATAGCCTAATTCAATGCCATAAATGGCTGCAATCCGGTTAATTAATCGAATATTACGCCACGCGATAAATGCCATATCAACAATGGCTAAAGGACTCACCGCTATCATTAGCGCTGATTCAGCGGATGAACGGCTAATTTCTTTTCGAGCCTGCTCATCGAGAATTGGCTGAACTAGTTTGCTATATAGCTCCACAACTTCACGATCATTATGCGTTTCATGAACAGTGGCTTGCCAACTCTGTACCGCGGGATGTTGCGATGAAAGTGCCGATTGTTTTGCTAGTTTTTCACAAAATACTTTCCCTTGCCCCATCCCATGGCTATTCAGAAGCTCTCTAGCAACATCTCGCTCCTCAGCACGTTCCCTTAAACGATAAAGACGACGCCACTCAGTAAAAATAGAGCCAATACCCGCAACAACGATTAACCCTCCTGCGGCGGCTGTACCTAAAGCAGTCCAATCCTGTGTTACCCACGATGTGTGGATCCAAATACCTAATTGAGCGATAACACTGACACCAAATAAACCAACAGCCGCACCAACTAATCGACGCCAAAAGCTGCGTTTAGGCTTTAATGCTTCATTGATTAAACTTTCAACTTCACCATCTTGAGCATCTTGCTCAATTTCAATATCAACAGGAACAAAGCTGTGTAGCTCTTGTGTATCAAAATAATGTGCCTTTTTAAGTTCTTCAGCATCAGCAGTAGTATTTTTTTGTGTAAAATCAATCCGTTGTTTTATTGGTTCATTCATTTCAATTTATCTCCCAACAAAAACTCAAGTGCACTATCCATACGAATATGTGGCAATGGCTGGTCGAGTGGTATTTGACGAGGACGGAAATTTTCAAATTCAAATCGTTGTTTTTGCCAAAAATCTTCGTTAGGTAGGCGCCTTGGCACTTCCCCTGGATAGAAAGTCATTGATTGACCATCCGTTAAGCGTTGCCCCTTTAAAGCCGGAAGCTTTTCTCCTTTATAGTCGACTATGCCACTTTCAGTTGCTTGAATTGAAGCAAGCCCAATACAATCCATGCTTATCCCTTCAAATGCTGCATTTTGCCAAGCTTCTTGTACTAGCTGTTGTAATAACGAGACTAAATTAGCATGCTGTTCAGGCGTAACATGGTCTGATTTACTCGCCGCAAACAAGAGTTTATCAATACAAGGTGAAAACATGCGTCTGAGCAGAGTTCGCTTACCATAGTGAAAACTACGCATCAATTGTGTCAGCGCCATCCGCATATCATTAAAAGCATCGGGACCACTATTCAACGGTTGAAGGCAATCCACCAGCACAATTTGCCGATCAAAACGCTGGAAATGATCTTTATAAAATCCTTTTACGACATTTTCACAATAATACTGATATCGGCGTTGTAACATCCCTATGTTGGTATTTTTATCCGCTTGAGCTAGTTTTTTCTCACCTATTTTTTCGATATCTGGCCAAGGGAAAAATTGTAATGCAGGTGCTCCAGCGAGTTCACCAGGAAGAACAAAACGACCCGGCTGAATAAAATGTTGCCCTTTATCTTTACATTGTTGTAGATAATTAGTGTAGGCAACAGAAATAGCCGCCAATAAATTTTCGTCTGCTGGTGCCAATGGGTCACATGTTTGGCATAATGCAAGCCACTTTTTAGCTAATTTATCACGCTCCCCTTTTTGCACAGTTTTCATTTGCTGCGACCATTCCAAGTAGCTTTGATCTAACATTGGAAGATCGAGTAACCACTCCCCTGGATAATCGACTATTTCGAGATACAAAGAAGAATTATCAACAAAATGGCGCAAAAAGGAATCATTCGACCGATAATGCAGTTTCAATCGTATTTCACTGACACCACGCGTGGGGGTTGGCCATTGAGGCGAATTGCCATATAACTGGGCAATTCCCTCATCATAAGTAAAGCGTTGAATTGAAAAATCACGCTGTGGGATGCGCTTGACGCCAAGCAAACGTTTATCACGCGCTGCTGAAAAGAGTGGTAAGCGTGCCCCGCTATTGGCATTCAATAACTGATTCACAAGAGAAGTAATAAATGCCGTTTTTCCACTACGGCTTAGTCCCGTTACTGCGAGCCTGACATGGCGATCTACACCTCGATTCACCAAATCCGTCAATTCATTTTGCAGCCGTTTCATATTTCTCCCACTCAATCGATATTATTAATGCTTAATTTAGCATAAATTCGACATCGCCATTTTATAGATAGCGAATTGCCTTATGATATTTTATCGATTACCACGTTATTTTAGTTTAAATCTCCTCGGTTATTTTACTCTTCGTTTTATAAAATAACCAATAACCCACTTGCTACCGGCTATTTTTAATAACTTGCCAATAATACCACCAGGCCCATAGGTTAATGCTAATGTAGCAGCTATTGTTAACCCTTTACTGATAGCTTGCTTTTTCGCTAGCTGTTTTAGTTTACGTTTAATATCAGTTTGCATAAGATTACCTTACTTAGTACTTCCGCATCAGTTTTATGTTATTTAGGTAAATACTTTAGGGAATAAAGTATTTACCTTATTCCCAGAAACACGATGGCAAGATAATTATTATAAATTACGAAACTTACTGTTAACAGTATAGGTATCTGACGTTACATAGCGTTCTATTTGGCGTAATCGTAACTCACCAGATTTTAGTTGCGCATCGACCTCATTAAATAAATTTGTCACTTCAGGACCAATATCTTGTTCACCGCGATAACCACTAGGCGCTGGTTGTACAATGAAACACATCACAATATACAGAATCAGTGTTATCCCAAAACTCATAAACAGTGCAATTACTGCAAGCGCTCTGACCAAAGCAACCGGTAAGTCTAAATATTGCGCAAGACCAGAACAGACACCACCAAATACTTTACGATCAGTTAAGCGGTATAATTTACGGTTGCGAAAATCAGTCATTATTTTTGCCTCCAATTAGGATGTTCTGCATCTAGAATGTCTTCTAACGTTTTGATTCGTTGCTGCATACGTTGTGATTGCTCTGCAAGCTGCACTAAACGCTGAATTTCATTTTCTGTTAGCTGACTCCCCTGCCCGTTATTTTTTTTACTGTAGTGTAACCACAACCAAAACGGCAGAATAAAGACTATAAAAACAATCAATACGAGAAACAGAAAAACATAGCCCATCACATTTCCTTATATCAAATGGTTATATTTACCCTTTGCCATAGCGCAGCAAATTAGCTGCGCTTGGTACGTTGGGAATGATACAAAATTACTGATCTTTATTCGTATTCATTTTAGCTTTAAGTGCAGCTAACTGCGCGCTAATTTCATCATCAGCTTTAAGCTCAGCAAATTGCTGATCCAACGATTTTTGTTTACCAATACCATAACTTTGTGCTTCACCTTCCATGTGATCAATACGACGTTCGAATTGTTCAAAACGCGCCATAGCCTCATCCAATTTACCACTATCCAGCTGACGGCGAACATTACGGCTAGACTGCGCAGCCTCTAAACGCACTGTCATTGACTGTTGTTTTGCTCGAGTTTCTTGCAATTTATTCTCAAGCTCAGTAATTTCACTTTTTAAGCGAGTCAGGGTTTCTTCAACGATAATTAACTCATGCTTTAATGTATCAACCATTGAATTGACTTTTTGCTTTTCAATCAGCGCTGCACGGGCTAGGTCTTCTTTATCCTTGACCAATGCAAGCTCTGCTTTCTCTTGCCAGTCAGCAACCTGTTTTTCGCCCATCGCGATACGACGTTCTAAACCTTTCTTTTCTGCCAAAGTACGAGCAGATGTTGAACGAATTTCGACTAACATATCTTCCATTTCCTGAATCATCAGGCGGATCATTTTTTGCGGATCTTCTGCTTTATCCAGTAAAGATGCGATATTTGCATTAATGATGTCGGCAAAACGTGAAAAAATACCCATTATTTATTTCCTCTTGATGGATTTTATCATTCAGTAGAGCCTCAACCCGATTTTGGCTTCCAACCAATACGTGATGCTCCGTTTATATCATTGTATTCATTTACGATGTAAATATAGCAAGCATCGTGCCAACTTTTAAATCACATGATAACCTAATGATTTATAAACTATAAATTATTTTAGTATTCATTATTGATATTCTAACCTATAGTTTATACAGGTCAATAAAACCAACTATTGGTAAAAATAACCATGAAAAACACTAACGATTCTATTTTAGGTAATTCATCTAATTTTTTAGATGTCCTTGAACGAACATCTGAACTCGCTAAGCTCAGCAAGCCTATCCTCGTAATTGGTGAGCGAGGTACCGGTAAAGAACTGATTGCCGATCGTTTACATTACCTTTCCACTCGTTGGCAAGAGCCTTTTATCTCTCTTAATTGCAGTGGCCTCAATGAGAATTTACTGGATTCTGAGCTATTTGGACATGAGGCTGGCTCTTTTACGGGAGCGCAAAAACGCCATCAAGGTCGTTTTGAACGAGCTGATAAAGGAACTCTTTTTCTTGATGAGCTCGCTACTGCACCGATGTCAGTACAAGAGAAATTATTACGTGTCATTGAATACGGTGAATTAGAGCGGGTCGGTGGTAGCCAATCACTTAAAGTTGATGTGCGGCTTGTTTGTGCAACTAATGCGAACCTACCTGAGTTAGCTAAGCAAGGTCGTTTTAGAGCTGATTTACTCGATAGGCTGGCATTTGAAGTTATTCGAATCCCACCTTTACGTGAGCGATTGTCCGATATTATGTTGCTCGCAGAGCACTTTGCTATCGCAATGAGTGGTGAATTAAAACGCCCTTATTTCAGTGGATTTAGCCCAAAAGCACAGCAAACACTAGAGCAATATCAATGGCCAGGTAACATTCGCGAGTTAAAAAACGTCGTTGAACGCTCTGTTTATCGCCACGGTGATAGTGAAGAACCTGTCGAGTCAATTATCATTGACCCATTCGGCGAAAAACTTGCTGAACTCTCAACTTCTAGCGAAATAACTATCGATACGATGATACCTTCTTTACCTTGTGATTTGCGCTTTTGGCAACAACAAAGTGAAAAGAAATTGGTTGAAAAATCGTTGAAATACAGTAACTCAAATCAACGTAAAGCCGCAAAAATATTGTCTTTAAGTTACGACCAATTAAGAGGTTTAATTAAAAAGCATCAAATTAGCCTTGATAACTAAAGCCTGCTTATATTGCCTTAAGTAATAATTTTCAATTCGAATAAAAATTGCCTCTCAAAGAGCAAGAGTACTTGGTAACTTTTAGCAAAATGATTTTAAAATCATTGGCGTGATAACGGTAAATCACAGAAAATAGTTATTCATGACGATATTATTTGCTCTATCCCCACTCACTAGATTTTAATCAAAAAAAAGCCAGCACCCAAGCTGGCTATAAAAAACACTGGAAGCAATGTGAGCAATGTCATGCCTCATTTGAGAGCGATTCTCTATGAGACAAAGCGAATGATAATAGTTATCACTATTATTTGCAAATCATTTAATGCGATATTTTCTCATTAACAGTTAATTAGCTGATTTTTCATTCATTATATTTTATTGCGATTTTTCTTGTTATCGCTCGCTATAATAGCCTTAAATATTAACAATATTTTGCTTATACCCTCTCAGGCCATTTTTACGCTACAATACAGCATTTCAGGTTAACGATATCAGTGCTATGCGCCTAATAACTTTTTGGCTTTTGTTTACTCTTTCACTATCAGCTCAAGCTCTTAGTGGCAATATGTCATATAAAGACACCGTGGCGAATGATGTTCCAAAAGACATACGCCAAAATGGTTTTATTTATTGTGTGAATGGCATTGTAACCACATTTAACCCTCAGTTGGTCAGTAGTGGTCTGATAATTGACCCTCTAGCTGCTCAACTTTATGATCGCCTATTAGATGTTGACCCATTTACTTACCGGTTAACCCCTGAAGTAGCCTCTCGCTGGGAAGTGCTTGATAATGGCGCAACGTATCGCTTAACGTTACGTAAAGACGTTAAATTTCAAAAAACACCATGGTTTACGCCAACCCGTAATATGAACGCAGATGATGTGGTGTTTAGTTTTTCTCGTATGTTCGAGACTCACCACCCTTATCATTACATCAATGGTGGTCGTTATCCCTATTTTGATAGTTTACAATTTGCCAATAGTGTACAAAGTATTCGTAAACTTAATGATTATACTGTTGAATTTCGACTCAATGCACCTGATGCTTCGTTTTTATGGCATTTAGCCACACACTATGCACCAATATTATCGGCTGAATATGCTGACTACCTTTCCAGTATTAATCGCCAAGAAATGATCGATTGGCGCCCTGTCGGTACAGGTCCATTTCGTTTAGATGATTATCAGGCAGGTCAATTTGTTCGTTTGATGCGCAATAATAACTATTGGAAAGGTGAACCACGCATGGAAGAAGTCGTTATTGATGTAGGAGCTGGAGGGACAGGCCGTATTTCCAAATTATTAACTGGGGAATGTGATGTATTAGCTTACCCAGCAGCCAGTCAACTATCTGTTTTACGCGATGATCCTCGTTTACGTATTTCAATGCGCTCAGGAATGAATATTGCTTATTTGGCCTTTAATACCAGTAAGCCCCCACTTAATCAACTCAAGGTGCGTCAAGCTATCTCTTATGCAATTAATAATGAGCGGCTGATTCAATCAATCTATTATGGTACGGCAGAAACTGCTGCCTCTATTCTGCCTAGAGCATCTTGGGCTTATGATAACCAAGCAAAAGTGACCGATTACAATCCTGAGCTATCTAAAAAAATATTAAAAGAATTGGGTCTTGAAAACCTCCGACTAGAACTTTGGGTGCCTGTTGCTTCACAATCCTATAATCCTAGTCCTTTAAAAATGGCCGAACTTATTCAAGCCGACTTAGCACAGGTCGGTATTATCATGAATATTCGCTCTGTTGAAGGTCGTTTTCAGGAAAATCAATTAATGGATCGCTCTCATGATATGACGCTTGCCGGTTGGACGACAGACAGTAACGATCCTGATAGCTTCTTTCGTCCACTTTTAAGTTGTGCTGCGATAGCATCTCAAACTAACTTAAGTCATTGGTGCAAACCTTCTTTCGATGAAATACTCCATAAAGCCCTACTGACTGAGCAACTTGCTGCTCGTATTGATTACTATCATCAAGCTCAACAAATATTAAGTGAGGATTTACCCGTTTTACCACTCGCTTACTCTTTACGACTGCAAGCCTATCGCTTTGATATGAAAGGTCTTGTTATTAGCGCATTCGGTAATACTTCATTTGCGGGGGTTTACCGAGATATGGGAGACAATAATCACCAAACTGATAATAAACAGGAGCTGCAACCATGATTATCTATTCGTTGCGCCGCATCCTATTACTACTTGTTACCGTGTTTTTTCTCTCGTTGGTAAGCTTTAGCCTCAGTTATTTCACCCCCAATGCCCCTTTAGGTGGCGCATCTGTGATTGATGCTTATTTTTTCTATTTTGATGGCTTGTTACATTTTGATTTTGGCGTATCAAGTATCAACGGCGAACCCATTACAGATCAACTCCAAGATACCTTTCCTGCAACTATGGAATTATGCATTTTAGCATTCATGTTTGCATTAATTATCGGTATTCCGCTTGGTATGATTGCCGCTTTTTGGCGTAATAAACCTGTCGATATTGCAATTAGTACCTTTGCATTACTTGGTTTTTCTGTGCCTGTGTTTGTATTAGCAATCGTTCTTACACTCTTTTTCTCTTTGCGACTAGGCTGGCTACCCGTTTCAGGTCGCATAGACTTACTCTATAATTTAGACCCTGTGACTGGGTTTGCTTTAATTGATGCTTGGCTTTCAGACTCTCCTTATCGCCAGCAAATGATTATCAATATACTTGAACATATGATCTTACCCGTAGTAACACTAGCCCTAGCGCCCACTACAGAAGTCATTCGTTTGGTACGAAACAGTACCGAAGAAATTGCTAGTGCAAACTACATCAAAGCAGCTGCAACACGAGGCCTATCTCGGATCACTATTATTCGTCGACATATTTTTCACAATGCAATCCCCCCTATTATTCCAAAATTAGGTTTACAGTTTTCGACCATGCTAACGCTAACGATGGTTACAGAAGTGGTGTTTAACTGGCCTGGACTTGGGCGTTGGTTAGTCACAGCCATACGCCAACAAGATTATTCAGCCATTTCAGCTGGCGTGATGGTAATTGGGACTTTAGTTATTGCTGTCAACGTACTGTCTGATATTTTAGGGGCAATGATGGACCCGTTAAAACATAAGGATTGGTATGTCCTCAGATAACTTTTATCGTGAACAGAAAATGCCTTCGCCAGCTCGGGTAGTCTGGAATATATTTTCATCAGATATTCTTTCGATGATTGGGTTCTATGGTGTGTTATTTTTGTTGTTGATGTCATTTATAGGTCCCTACATCGCACCTTATACCATTGACCAACAGTTTTTGGGTTACCAGTTACTACCGCCCTCTTGGTCACATTATGGTAATGTAGCATTTTTCCTTGGAACTGATGACCTTGGAAGAGATATCCTTAGTCGCCTGATTGTTGGTACCAAATCGACTTTTGGCGCAGCTTTATTAATCACATTTATTGCTGCCATAATAGGTCTAGTCTTAGGTTGTCTTGCGGGAATGACACGCGGGCTTAAATCCGCTATTTTTAATCATATTCTTGATACCCTGTTGTCCATACCTTCTTTGCTGCTGGCAATTATTGTTGTGGCATTTATGGGCGCAAGTTTAGAAAATGCGATGCTCGCTATCTGTCTAGCACTGATCCCTCGTGTGGTTAGAACGACTTATGTCGCTGTTCACGACGAATTAGATAAAGAATATATTGTGGCAGCAAGGCTTGATGGTGCATCAAATATTTTTATTTTATGGTATACCGTATTACCTAATATCACGCCGATCCTCGTCACTGAGTTAACTCGGGCATTTTCTATCGCTATTTTAGATATTGCGGCGCTCGGCTTTCTTGATCTTGGTGCGCAACTGCCTTCTTCTGAATGGGGAGCTATGTTGGGTGACACCTTGGAGCTAATTTATGTTGCTCCTTGGTCAGTTATCTTACCCGGCGCAGCAATTATGATAAGTGTTCTGTTCGTCAACTTGTTAGGTGATGGACTACATCGAGCCATTAATGCGGGAGTTGAATAATGCCTCTGTTAGACATCCGCAATTTAACCATTGAATTTATGACAGCAAACGGTCCAGTCAAAGCGGTCGATCGTATATCAATGACATTGTCTGAGGGCGAAATTCGCGGCTTAGTGGGCGAGTCTGGTTCAGGTAAAAGCTTAATAGCAAAGGCGATTTGTGGTGTCACTAAAGATAACATCCGCGTCACTGCTGACCGTTTTCGTTTTCAAGACATCGATTTGCTTAAGCTTAGTCCACGTAAAAGACGAAAATTGATTGGTCACAATATCTCAATGATCTTTCAAGAACCTCAGTCATGTCTTGACCCTGCGGCAGGCATTGGTAAACAGCTGATTCAAGCCATTCCTAGTTGGACCTATAAAGGTCGCTGGTGGAAACGATTTAATTGGCGAAAGCGCCGCGCAATTGAGCTATTACATCGCGTTGGAATCAAAGATCATAAAGATATTATGCGTAGCTACCCTTATGAGCTTACAGATGGTGAATGCCAAAAAGTAATGATTGCGATTGCAATTGCTAATCAGCCACGTTTATTAATCGCCGATGAGCCAACTAACGCAATGGAATCTACCACACAAGCACAAATTTTTCGTCTACTCGATAAACTCAACCAAAATAATAATATGTCTATTTTGCTGATCAGTCATGATATGGAAATGATGTCAAAGCTAGTCGATAGAATTAATGTGCTCTATTGTGGCCAAACAGTTGAAAGTGCAACGCCTGCTGATATTTTGCAGCGTCCTCACCATCCCTATACCCAAGCACTTATTCGTTCAATACCGGATTTAGAAAGCCCTATTCCACATAAAGGGCGCTTAAATACCTTGCCCGGTGCTATTCCATCATTAGAACATTTACCTATTGGATGCCGTCTTGGGCCTCGGTGCCCTTATGCTCAACGGACATGTATTGTTGCACCACCTCTGCGTAATGTTAAAAATCATCTATTTGCTTGCCATTATCCGCTAAATACGGAGGAATCATCTTAATGGAAGCCTTACTTGAGGTTCGTAATCTAACAAAAACATTTCGCTTTCGTGAAGGGCTATTTCGTCGCTACGAATTACAGGCGGTAAAGCCACTTAGCTTTAATTTACAAGCTGGGCAAACACTGGCAATTATCGGTGCAAATGGTTCGGGTAAATCGACACTTGCACGCATGTTATCTGGCGTCACTGAACCCACATCAGGCGAGATAATGATCCGCGGCCATCGCCTCAATTACGGTGATTATGGTTACCGTAGTCAGCGTGTTCGCATGATATTCCAAGATCCAAGTACATCGCTTAATCCACGCCAACGTATTGGGCAAACGCTTGAATTACCGTTGAAACTAAATACAGAGCTTACTGGAATTGAACGGGAACGCCGTATCATTCAGACACTGCGCCAAGTTGGCTTATTAGCTGATCACGCGGAATATTATCCGCATATGCTAGCATCAGGCCAAAAACAACGTGTAGCGTTAGCCAGAGCTTTAATTTTACAACCTGAAATTATCATAGCAGATGAAGCGCTTGCATCTTTAGATATGTCTATGCGCTCTCAAATCATCAACCTGATGCTTGAGCTGCAAGCTAAACAAGACATTGCCTACATCTATGTGACGCAGCATTTAGGAATGATGAAACATATCAGCGACAAAATGCTGGTTATGGATAAAGGCGTTGTAGTTGAACGTGGTAATACTGCGGAAGTACTGGCGGCACCATTACATGATGTTACTCGCCGGTTAATTGAAAGTCACTTTGGTGAACCATTATCAATTGATGCATGGCGGCAGGATATTTGACTGCTCCGAGGTGAACGGCAAAATATCCTTCTTCTCAAAATACATGGTAATATATCGATAAATCGTCAATAAGAAATGCGAAAGCTACCCAAGACACTGTGTCTTCTGTTATATTCGCGTTTTCAATAGAAAATAAACAAGGATAATGCTATGGGTTTTTTAACCGGCAAACGCATTTTAATCACTGGCGTTGCCAGTAAATTATCAATTGCATACGGTATTGCAAAAGCAATGCGTGAACAAGGTGCAGAACTCGCGTTCACTTATCAGAACGAAAAATTGAAACCTCGCGTTCAAGAGTTTGCTGCATCTTTAGACTCTAACATCGTTATCGAATGTGATGTTGCTGACGATGCTAGTATTACAACTCTGTTTGCTGAATTAGGAAAATCCTGGCCTAAGTTTGATGGCTTTGTCCATTCAATCGGCTTTGCTCCGGCAGATCAGCTTGATGGTGATTATGTTGATGCAGTGACACGTGATGGCTTCCGCATTGCTCATGACATCAGTGCATATAGTTTTGTTGCAATGGCAAAAGCATGCCGTGAAATGCTTAACCCACAAGCATCATTACTGACGCTGACTTATTTAGGTGCAGAGCGCGCTATTCCTAACTATAACGTTATGGGCCTAGCTAAAGCATCTTTAGAAGCTAACGTTCGCTACATGGCTAACGCAATGGGTCCTCAAGGTATTCGTGTGAATGCTGTTTCTGCAGGCCCTATCCGTACGCTAGCGGCATCTGGTATCAAAGATTTCCGCAAAATGCTCGCTCACTGTGAAGCTGTAACGCCAATTCGCCGCACAGTCACTATCGAAGATGTGGGTAATACTTCTGCATTCCTATGCTCAAATCTTGCAGCTGGTATCACTGGTGAAGTAGTTCATGTTGATGGTGGTTTCAGTATCGCAGCAATGAATGAATTAGAACTGAAATAAGTTTTATTTACTTCATCAAAAACGCCATCTTCGGGTGGCGTTTTTCGTTGATAAGCCGACATATCGGTTGCTAACGCGCTATCGTAACATTTGTTTTAATATGTTTGAGATGAACGACAATAGTAAACGTTACAATCACCAATAAAGACCATGCCCCCCATTTCCCCGCATGAACCGCTGACCATGCACCAATTTGATCTGGATATTGCCAAACACCAAAAAAGGTACCGAAATTTTCCGCGAGCCAAATAAAAAAACCAATTAACATAAAAGCAAGTAACAAGGGCATTCTTCGCTCTTTATCTAATGGTGTAAAAAACACGGTACTGCGTGCGTATAATCCAAAAATAAAAGCCGTTAAATACCAGCGATAATCATCAATATAGTGATGACTAAAAAAATTAATATAAATAGCTAAAGCGACCAGTGTTGCCATCCAATACGGCGGATAATGCTCAATACGAACATTGAAAAAACGCCATGATTGAATGATATAACTACCAACGGCGGCATACATAAACCCCGTGAATAAAGGAACCCCCCATAGTTTGGTATAAGCTTCATCTGGATATTGCCATGATGCAATCGATGCTGATGTTTTAAACAATTCCATTACAAACCCCACTAAATGGAATACGCAGATTGCTTTTAGTTCATCCCGCGTTTCTAGTTTTGACCAAACCAATAATATTTGAAATCCTACCGCAAAAACTAGTAACACATCGTAACGAGGTAGATTTAATATTCCTTTTACCGGAACAATAAATAGTGCTAAAAAAAAGAATCCTGCGAATAAGCATGAGCGCGCATTAATCAATCCGAAAAATAAAAACTCTAAAATAAAACGTTTAAATCCTTTACTATTATTTTGCCTGTGAGCCAGCAATAAATTGTCGAATTTATGAAGAATATTGATTTTTCGACACGCTCTTTTCATTCAATCAACCTTTGTTATATCGCTAAATAAATTGAATTAAACTTCAAATTCAAACAACGCGATTTCGATAAAAAAGCCCATGGGATGGATGCATAGATAATTACGTAACTAACCTGAGATCGGTTTAAGCCATAACTCGAAGTCCTATTTTTCGGTATTTGATAGCTTCAGTGATAACTTATTTGGTTTCAGGCAATAAGCGACTAAATCACCCAGTAAATTCAGCATAAAGCCGTGTAAACTTCTATGACGCGAATGCTCAATTTGGGTGATATTTTTTAACTGGTCATTAATTGTTTTGATAATAAATCGTTTAGATAACATTTCCCTATCCCAAGCCGCTAACAATTTTGGCATCATATTTCTACGCTGACCTTGAATTAATGTTATTCCATCCAGCTTTAAATTTTCGGTCAATGCTCTACTAATATAGCCTTTATCTGCATACGATTTATTGAAAAGTCCTTTTGAACAGTCTCGAACTAGCGTTCTATCATCAATATTTGCGGGCGTTAGCTTAGCCGCGACAATTTCACCCAGATGGTTCACGATTAAATGCAATTTAAATCCATAAAACCAACCCATTGTCCCTTTTCCTCTCGCTGCTGTACCTTTAAAAATTTTATGCCTAGGTATCCGCAATTTATGACATACTTTTAGGCTCGTTGAATCAATAAATTCAATGCCCGTTGGCTGGCCTTTTACGTGTGTAAAAAAAGAGCTCAATGGAACTAAAATCGTAGGCATGACTTCAAGAAAACGGGGATAACTCAGTAAATTTGGAAAATCTTTTTTGTGGTATATCCCAATGAATCCAATGTAAAAATGTTTAAAATTACGCTGATAAGATAAATAAAAGGCGATGATAATAGTCATTATTTCACTTGAACTCATGCGACCTTGACGTAAACGCTGGCGTTCACCACTTTCAATCAAGTATTTTTGCCATTGAGGCATAAAATGTTTGCAACGATCATCGACATGACAGAATAAGTCAACTAAATTGAGCCTAGTGAGTTCCTTTGTGAGAAGTCTCTTTTTTGGTCGAAAGCTCTGATCACGGAACCCACGTTTAGTTCCTTTCTTTTTTATTTCTCTTATCCTGTGTTCAGGTTAACTAGCATTACTGTGGCGAGCTATCAACACACATATCGCTTGAAAAATTCTCGGTATAAATTTTTAACTAGACATTTTTTGTGTAGGACAATGCAAAGCGAGGATTTTAACAGGAATGATTGATACAAAGATTAGGTATCAATCTTAAAGTATACACAAACACTACTTTTTGAAATATGAGGGAATATTTATGGGTTCAAACAAAACTGACACCTAATGCAAATAGTTTAAAATTAACCGTGTTATACTGATATAGATATCAATCTACTGATTGCCACATAATTATTTAGGAGTTTTATGATGAAATTGTATTATGCTCCCGGTGCTTGCTCGCTTTCTCCACATATTATTTTGCGCGAAACAGGGCTGGATTTCAGCATTGAACGCGTTAATTTAAAAGACAAAAAAACAGAAAATGGCAAGGATTTTTTAGCAATCAACCCTAAAGGTCAAGTTCCTACCTTGGTTTTAGATAGTGGTGAACTATTGACTGAAGGAGCAGTCATTGTTCAATATCTTGCAGATCAAAAAATTGATCGAAACTTAATCGCACCAGCAGGTACGATGAAACGCTATCATCAACTAGAAGCTCTTAATTTTATCTCTACAGAATTACATAAGAGTTTTGGCCCTCTATTCTCTCCAGGTGCCCCTGAAGAATATAAAACATTGGTCAAAGCAACGCTTGTGAAAAAATTCCAATATGTCGATGATGTACTGGCAAAAAAAGATTTTTTTGCGGGTGATAACTTTACCGTTGCAGATGCTTATCTATTCACCGTCACTAACTGGGCTAAGTTGGTTGGTGTCGATATTACTCATCTCAATCATTTGAGCGAGTATTGCGCAAAAATTGCCAAACGCCCTAAAGTTCAAGAAGCTCTAACAGCGGAAGGTCTAATTTAATTGTAGTTTAGCGCTCTGCCATTTGGGGCGCTATATTTTTATTCGAAACTGAAAAACCTCTAACTATACCCTCTCTTACTAAACAAATTCATTAAATAATAGCAACTCCACTAAGTTACGAGTTACCGCTCCTAATAATAAATAATTTACTAAAGTATGTCTGAATCATCAAAATCGTGAATTCTCGATATATTGGTGATTGATGTGACATATGATTATTTTGTCTAAAATTCCTAGCTAACTCTACTTATAGATAACTCTTTGTGTTTTGATATGATGAAGTCAATCAACTAGATATCCGAAATAGATCAACGTATATTTAAGTGGTAAGCAAAGCGATTCCTAAAATAACAATAGCCTGAGCATAGAGAGTGACTAATGTCTAATATTAAAACATCCCCTGCCACAGAGCTAAGTAAAAAAGCATTAGTAGGTATCAGCACATGCTTACTCGGTAAAAACGTTAGATTTGATGGTGGGCATAAACGCTTTCAACTTGCTGTTGATGAACTTTCTAATTATTTCGAATATCAATCCGTTTGCCCTGAAATGGCCATTAACTTACCGACACCTCGACCCGCTTTAAGATTAGTCAAATCAAATGAAGGCGAAATTGATTTACGCTTCAGCGATGGACGTGACGGTAATTTAACAGAAAAAATGAGTTCCTTCTCAACTGATTATTTAAGCCAAAATTGGCCTTTTAGTGGCTACATTGTTTGTGCGAAGTCACCTAGTTGCGGACTAGAGCGAGTGCGTGTTTACGATGCAGTAGGTAATGGTAATCGAAAAGCAGGAACTGGGATTTTCACTGCACAATTACAAAAACATATGCCATGGCTTCCCATTGAGGAAGATGGCCGGCTAAACGATCCCTATATTAGAGAAAATTTTATAACGCGAGTATTTGCGTTAAATGAATTAAATACGCTAAAAGAAAATAATCCGACACGACAAGCACTGATTGATTTCCATTCTCGCTATAAATTACTGTTGTTAGCCCATTCACAGCCTCTTTATCGCGAGCTGGGCCGTTTTGTTGCCACTATTAAAGAATGGACATCAATGTCATCGTTTATACTGGAGTATCGTAATCAGTTTATGTCCTTATTACAGCATCAGGCAACTCGACGTAGCCATACCAATGTTTTGATGCATATTCAGGGATACTTTAAACATAATTTAACATCCAAACAGCGTCAGGCATTGAGCCTATTAATTCTAGATTATCGTCAGGGCATGCAACCTCTTTTAGCACCTATCACACTGCTTAATCACTATCTATCAGAATATCCTAACGATTATTTACAACAACAACGCTATTTCCAGCCCTATCCCTATGCACTAAGATTACGATATGGACTATAGTTAGTTATATTATTTATTACTAGATGAGAGTCAGAATTGTATGATGCGTTCATTTTTTGCGTTATTTACTTCCTTTATACTGTCTGGATGCAGCGTAAAACCTCCAAATGATATTCACCCTATTACAGGATTTGAGTTATCACGTTATCTAGGTCAATGGCATGAAATTGCTCGGATTGATAATCGTTTTGAGAAGGGATTAGTACAAGTCACCGCAGATTACTCACTCCGTGACGATGGTGGAGTTAAGGTGGTTAATCGTGGTTGGGAGGAAAATCAAGGACGTTGGAAAGAAAGTATAGGTAAAGCCTATTTTGTTGAGTCACCCGAAAAAGGTGCGCTAAAGGTCTCATTTTTTGGTCCTTTTTATGGTGGATACAATATTATTAAGTTAGATAATAATTATCAGTATTCACTTGTTGTTGGTCCGAATAAAGATTATTTGTGGGTTTTATCTAGAACACCAACGATGCCATCTGAATTATTAGAGGAATACATTCAGTTTGCGACACAATATGGATTTGAACGAAGTAAAATAATGATATTACAATAAAAAATCATAACAAATAAACTAATATGTAATATTCTCAACTTACCTTTATCATTTTTTTGATAAAATAATTCGCGTTTATTGTCGCTAGATGATGCTATTTGGATGATTAAACACTGGGAATGATAGATAAACAACTTAATTAAGATAACTGACTATACTCCAAGGCTATGTAACCTAAGATATAAAAAGTATATTAATTTTTAACACTTAACCTATATTTTCAGTATCCCCCTTCGAAGATATGAAGGGAGGTACTAACTTATAAAATACTTAATCTAACTCTGTTGCATAGAATTTATGTTCTGGATTAACCATTTTGTCCTGTGCAGCGACCAACTGAAGCTCATACTCGCCCATCTCTTTGGTTTGTATCATTACTTCGTATACAGCAGCTGCAACATGCTCTAACGCTTTTGGTAAGCTTTCGCCTTTTAATAGGTGCACCAACATTAAACCACTGGTTAAATCACCAACACCGACAGGTTGTTTTACACCAAAATCCACCAACGGGCGACTAATATGCCAGCTATGATCTTCGGTGACTAAGATCATTTCAAAACGATCAGCTCTGAAGCCAGCTCGACTCAAATGCTTCACTAATACAATTTTAGGGCCTTTACAACACAATTGACGCGCTGCTTGTACGGCTTGCTCGACCGTTAAGATTGTTTTACCCGATAAAGTCTCCAATTCGAGTAAGTTAGGCGCGATCACATCACTTGTTTGCAAAGCCTGTTGACAAAAAAATTCAGCAACGCCTGGAGCGACAATACAGCCTTTTTCAGGATGCCCCATCACCGGATCGCAAAAATAGAGTGCTTGAGGGTTTGCAGCTTTAACTTGCTTAACAATTGCAAGAATATCATTGCCTTGTTCAGCAGAGCCAATATAACCACTCAATACAGCATCACAAATTTGAAGTTTATTAATTTTGGCTAAGCCGCTAACAATATCCGTCAAATGCTGTCCTGAAAAAACAGTACCAGTCCATTGAGGATATTGTGTGTGATTTGAAAATTGAACCGTATTAAGCGGCCAAACATCGACCCCCATCCGACACATAGGGAATGCCGCAGCGCTGTTTCCTGCATGGCCGAAAACAACATGGGATTGTATTGAAAGAACACTTTTCATGGAGAACCCAAGGAATCGTTATATCGAATGAAGAAAAACTAGTGATTATCCATTGTGATAGATGAATAGCCCGAGAAAATCTCGGGCTATTCTAACAATAGTTAGTCAGAGCTATTTCCAGTTGATCAAACAGTCGTTTTTCTTACCACGACGAATCAAGGTGAAACGACCAAATAAGCGGTCTGCATCATTAAATATATACATTGGCTCAGTTTGTTTTTGGCCATTAACTGAGACAGCATTGGAGCTAATCGCTGTTCTAGCTTGACCACGAGAAGGCGTTAATTCTGAATCAACGAGTGCTTGTTGCAAATCAGCACCATCTTCAAGTGTGATAGATGGCATGCCATCTTGTGCCAATTGCTCGAAATCTTCTGCTGTTAAATCACCCACAGCTCCTGAAAATAAACTCTCAGTTATACGGCGCGCTGCAGCCAAACCTACATCGCCATGGACTAATCGAGTGACATTTTCTGCTAATACATATTGGGCACGTGGCGCTTTACCACTATTTTTATCTTCTTCTTCAAGTGCATCAATCTCACTTAATTCCATGAAAGTAAAGAATTTTAAGAAGCGATAGACATCCGCATCCGCAGTATTGATCCAGAATTGATAGAATTTATATGGGCTGGTTTTCTTAGGATCAAGCCATACAGCACCACCTTCTGTTTTACCAAATTTAGTTCCATCTGATTTAGTGATTAGAGGAACTGTCAGACCAAAAACTTGGTTTTGATGTAAACGACGAGTAAGGTCAATACCTGATGTAATGTTACCCCATTGGTCTGAACCACCAATTTGTAATGCAACACCATACTCTTTATTCAGATTCGCAAAGTCGTAGCCTTGCAGTAGGTTGTAAGCAAATTCAGTAAAAGAGATACCAACATCATCACGATTCAGACGCTGTTTGACTGCTTCTTTATTGATCATCTGGTTAACAGAAAAATGCTTACCAATATCACGTAAGAAAGTTAGCACATCCATTTTTCCAAACCAATCATAGTTATTGGCAAGTGCTGCGCTATTATTGCCACAATCAAAACTTAAGAAAGGAGAAACTTGGTTACGGATTTTATCTACCCACTCTTGGACGGTCTCTGCGGTATTTAATTTACGCTCAGAGGCTTTAAAACTCGGGTCACCAATTAGACCCGTTGCGCCACCGACCAACGCCACGGGCTTATGCCCGGCTAGTTGGAATCGTTTTAAACACAGCAAGGGAACCAGATGGCCCAAATGCAAGCTATCGGCGGTAGGGTCGAAGCCACAATAGAGAGAGATTGGGCCCTGCGCCAGTCTCTCTGCTAACGCATCCTCGTCCGTTACCTGGGCAACGAGGCCCCGCTCTTGCAATTGTTTAATCAGGTTATTGCTAGACATCAATGACTCCATCGGTTGAATTTTGTCTATCTATTTTAATTAAATACCCCACGGTTTAAATCTTGACTCAAACCGTGTAAGTGTAGCTTGTCAGTTTTCGTAAACGAAGCTATAGCATAAAGCCCATAGCTTTTAAGTGCCAGCTAAAAAATACATTATTACGGTGCTAATCTATCAATTTTCCAACCATTTTCTTCCCGTTGGTAGAGGAACCGGTCATGTAATCGATTCGCGCCCCCTTGCCAAAATTCCACACTATTAAATACCACACGAAAACCACCCCAGAAACTTGGTAGTGGAACCTCTCCGTTTTGGAATTTTTGTTTTAACTCCAAGAATTTACCTTCCAAAATACTGCGAGCTGATATTTTAGATGATTGTTGAGATGCCCATGCCGCAATTTGACTATCTTTTGGGCGACTGTGAAAATATTTTATCACTTCAATAGGATTTAATCGTTCAGCGACACCAAGGAAATTAACTTGACGTTCTAATGGATACCATGGGAAATGCAGGCTAATTTTATTATTTTGCCCCAAATGCTGAGCCTTACGACTACCCATATTAGTGTAAAAAATCAAACCTTTTTCATCGAAATGTTTTAACAATACGATTCGTTGATAGGGTTGACCAGTTTCATCCACTGTTGCCACACACATTGCCGTCGGGTCACTTAAATTTGCTTCGCAAGCTTGCTTCATCCATAACTCAAATAACTGTAATGGATCAGACGTTAAGTCAGTACGCCTTAAACCACCCTTCGTATATTCACGGCGTAGAGCCGCTAAATCTACTTTTTGTGCGTCGTTCATCATTTTCCTATTCCCTTAACGCCTTAACGCAATTATTTTCATCAGTATTCGCAGGATAAATGGCACCAAGCACAGTCTCACGAGTCGCGCCAGTTACAGATGCAAGATTACCGGATAAATTAGCTATTGTACGTGCAGCAAGCCATGCGAAAGCAAGTGCTTCCATATCATCACCACTTAAACCATATTTATCACTAGACCCGACTTCTGTTCCAGGAAGTAAAGCAGCCAATCGTTGCATCAGAAATATATTTCTTGCACCACCACCACAAACAATTAAACGTTCACAACCGCCACAAAGCAAGATTTGTTCTACTATCGAAGCTGCCGTTAATTCACATAATGTTGCTTGAATATCTTGTGCGGGAAGATTTTTAAAGTCAGACAAGTACCTGTCTAACCATTGCATATTAAAATATTCACGACCTGTGCTTTTTGGCGCTGAACGCCTAAAATAAGGATCGCATAACATCGCTTTTAACAATGCCTGATTTACTGTGCCTGTGCTCGCCCAATTACCATCTTCATCATAAGCACATTGTTTATGTCGCCATATCCATGTATCCATCAACATATTCCCTGGCCCAGTGTCATAACCTTTAACATAAGCGCCAGGAAGTAAAGCTGTTATATTTGCGATTCCACCGATGTTTAATATAATTCTTTTTTCAGTAGCGTGCCCAAGAACTGCTAAATGAAATGCAGGTACAAGTGGTGCGCCTTGTCCTCCATAAGCCATATCTCTGCGCCTGAAATCACCAACAGTTGTAATTCCTGTCAATGCTGCAACTCGGTTGTTGTCACCAAGTTGAATCGTAAACGGTTGTTCACCATCAGGTTCATGCCAAACAGTCTGCCCATGACAACCAATCGCAATGATATCTTTCACTGGTATACCAGTATCAGCAAGCAATCGATTAATTGCTTGTGCGTAAAGCGTTCCTAATTCACGATCAATTTTACCAATTTCGGACAATGTGGTTTCTTGCCCTTGGCAAATATTGAGAATCCTTTTTTTTAATTCATTAGGAAAAGCAACACTAATACTAAATTGCTCAGCAACAAATTTATTGCTAATCGCAGCGAGAACAACATCGACTCCGTCTAAACTGGTTCCTGACATAACCCCTATATAACGACCCGACTTTATCATCATTATTGTTCCTTCAGATTACATAACGATTTTGTGATTTTGAGCATCAGAAGATTGTGCTTTCATCTCGAATTTTGTCAACTTCGTATTATGATTTCTCGGGCTAACTCGCAGGAAATAAAAATAGATCTCAAAACAATAGAATTTTCAGTCTAAAATATAGACAAACAACATTTTTGACACGAATCAAAACCTAACGTGGTAATTATAATTTATAGTATAATTACCACGTTAGGTTATTTAAAATTAAGAAGGGATTCGGAAATCAAAAAATACTTTTGTGCGATCTGTATCAATTGATGATTATCTCGTAAATTTACTTAAGGTTAGAGTTTAACAAAGTGTGCTTTACTATATGGAATATTTCTTACTTTGAGATATTTTACCTAGTGTTTACGCTATGTTTAAATCAGAATCAGTAGTCTAATACCCGTTTTAAACTGTGCATAGTTTAAAAATCATTTTGTGATTATGGTTAAAACAATTATCCAATGCTATGTTAGTGCCACAGACTGCAAGTCTCAGAGGAGTAATTATGCTTAAGAAAGTTTTTGTCGGTGTTGTAGCAGTCGTTTTATTATCTGGCTGTGTCAATACCAGTACACTTTCTGGTGATACTATTTCAGCTAGCGATGCGAAACAAGTACAAACCGTTACTTACGGTACTATACTGAATGCTCGCCCTGTTACTATCCAAGCTGGTAACGATGAAAATGTTATCGGTGCAATCGGTGGTGCAGTATTAGGGGGTCTACTAGGTAACACTGTCGGCGGTGGTACTGGTAAAACTCTTGCAACGGCTGCTGGTGCTATTGCCGGTGGTTTGGCGGGGCAAGAAGCTCAAAGTGCGCTGAATAAGAGCCAAGGTGTACAACTAGAAATTCGTCTTGATAGCGGCAAAAATATTGTCGTCGTTCAAAAACAAGATCCAAGTGCTTTCCGTTCAGGTCAGCGCGTAATGATTGCGAATAGTGGTGGCACAGTAACTGTTTCCCCACGATAGTATTAGAGTATGTTCACCGGTGGTATCCCCGGTGAACATATCTTTTTTAATTTAGGCTAAATAATGCCAGTTATGAATTATATCAATTTATTTATCAATACCTCATATGACTCAAATATTTCCATCTATTTTACAAACTTTATACTAACTTCAATATTAATGAATAATTGAAAATCCGTGGGAAACTAGGCGAATATCAACCATTGCCCTATTTTGATTATTATTTCGAACTGTATTTTTTCCACTTATTAAAAAACAGTTAATTTAATGATGTCATGTTTTCATTTGATTTCAAAGCTATAATATTATGATTAACTATTATCACTAATAAACCAGTTAAACTTAAGTAAATTTAACACTAATAATAAACTCAGTTGATAATTGAATTTCAACTTAATTGATTCATCCATAACAATCAGAAAAAATCATTTGTTATATAAATAATTAAAGTTTGAATAATAAACTAAGATTATTGATAAATTAATTATAAATCTCCTTGCAAACGAAAAATGTTTTTCTCTAATTTTAATAGTATCAATGAAAGTTGGCTAAGTTCATCTTGTGTTATATTTTCCAATATTTCTTGGCGAGTATTATCAATAACTGCATCAACAGTTTTGATAAAAGGCTCAGATTCATCAGTCAGCTTTATTCTTTTAGCTCGCCTATCATTTACACAAGTATGACGTGAGATCAGTTTTTTTTCTTCTAACTGATCTAGTGTTCTTACTAACGATGGCTGTTCAATACCAATAGCCTTTGCAAGCTGAATCTGAGACTGCTCCGGCGGTAATTGACTTATATTATGTAACGTTATCCAATGTGTTTGAGTTAACTTAAGTGGTTTCAGACGATGATCAATCAATGACCTCCACATCCGCACAACTCGTGATAAATCGGTTCCTATTTGTGACTCCAATGTTCCCTCCTTATTATAAAATTATCTTGCCCAATAAATAAACAAACTTTAAATTATTTTGTAAATTATATATTCACTTCCTCTTGCTGTGACAACTAATTATTAAAATAAACCATAATAAATACCTATTTCTAGTCATCGCCAATCATTTTATTTGTGATTTCAATCACAAGTAATACAGATGCAATTTATATATTAAAATTGACTTTATTCACTAAGATAAACGATTAATTATCTTGTTAATAAGAATAGCCTCACTCTCCTCTCGAATCTATCTATTTTAACCCTTATAGTAATTACAATTAACAATTAAAAATCCAATGCCAGATTAACCCTTTAAAAACAATAAAATATAGTTATTCTTAAAATTATATTCTTTTTAGTCATGTTATCTTTATTGAATCAATAATTCCAACGGAAAATTAATACCAAAATCAAATAATAGGATTGACTATAGCAAAATAATTTGACTTTAACTAATTTATGATTTTATTATATGTAAATTAGATAACTTATCAATAAAACAAAAAACTAAGCTATTATTCATTTATACTAAAATATTTTGAAAATTCTGTAGGTCACTAGAATAATAATGTAATGATACTATTTAGTTAAACAACATCAACAACTGGGTATTTTGACGTATGATGATTATTTAAAAGAGTTCTTGCTGAGTTGAGGAAATGTCGTCTTCTACATCCCTTACTATCGTTGCTCTAATATAACGCTGGCGGCATAACCGTAAAACATTGCGCTTTTGTGCGTCCGTATATTTTAGCCATTCAAAGCGCTCGTCACGAGAACGAAAACATCCGCGGCAGTAACCTTGCTCATTCGTTTGACAAATTGCACGACATGGGCTTTGAATTTCAAAAAACTCAAGCTGTTCTATCATATTCATGCCCTCTAACTAGGATCTGGAATTGATGATATACTCCACTAACATAATTATATCTATCATTTGCCTAAAAAATAAACCTCTTTCATTGTGTTAAATGCATTAAGCGCGTTATATTAATAACGTTAAAACGATTCAGTTTCACTCAGTTACTTTTAAGGGAGTTTATATGCGCTTACTACATACCATGTTACGAGTAACAGACATGCAGCGTTCGATTGACTTTTATACTAAAATATTGGGAATGCGTCTTTTGCGTACTAGCGAAAACCCAGAGTATAAATATTCATTAGCATTCGTAGGTTACAGTGACGAAAGTGAAGGTGCAGTTATTGAGCTGACCTATAACTGGGGAGTAGATAGTTACGAGTTAGGTACCGCTTATGGACATATTGCTCTGGGTGTCGACAATGTCGCTCAAACTTGTGATGATATCCGTAATGCAGGAGGTAATGTCACTCGTGAAGCAGGTCCAGTTAAAGGTGGAACAACTGTTATCGCTTTTGTCGAAGATCCTGATGGCTACAAAATTGAGTTGATTGAAAACAAAAGTGCGAGCAAAGGCTTAGGTCATTAATCGAGCCATATCCAATATAATTCGAGATGAGTGTGGTGGCAAAGCAGATATCGTCGGAATGTGATCACTATGTAATTCAGGCAACTAAGATAACGCCTACAAACATACAACTCGAAGTATAGCGGGTATATTATTTTATTATTTAGGCAATTTTCAGATTGCCTAAATAATACATTGCGTTTACCTACAAAATTTTACTGGTTTTGGCATAATAGATACCAACCAGCAACTTTAATATGAAAGTCTAATGTCTGATAAAAATAATCCTAACTCTCTGGTTAACCGCTTCAGGGGCTATTACCCTGTTGTCATTGATGTTGAAACAGGCGGATTTAACGCCAAAACAGATGGCCTACTTGAGATTGCTGCCATCACGCTGAAGATGGATAAAGATGGTTGGTTATCTTCTGATGAAACTCTCCATTTTCATGTTGAGCCGTTCGAAGGCGCAAATTTAGAACCCACTGCCTTAGCTTTTACGGGCATTGACCCAACAAATCCTTTACGTGGTGCAGTTAGTGAATATGAAGCACTTCATGCTATTTTTAAAATGGTGCGTAAAGGTATGAAAAAGACCGATTGCAATCGTGCTATTATTGTTGCACATAATGCGACATTCGATCATAGCTTCGTTATGAATGCTGCGGAACGATCTGGCTTAAAAAGAAACCCCTTTCATCCTTTTGCTACTTTTGATACTGCAGCTTTAAGCGGACTTGTTTTCGGGCAAACGATTTTAGCCAAAGCCTGTGCTTCAGCTGGAATTCCATTCGATGGGAAGCAAGCACATGGCGCCCTATATGATACTAACCGCACAGCTCTTCTTTTTTGTGAGCTGGTTAATAAGTGGAAAAAATTAGGTGGTTGGCCATTAGCTGAACAAGAATAATCGTTAGTATTTTTGATCTAAATAACATATTAGTCTAAAAATAAATCGACCCCCAGTAGTTGGACAACCAATTACTGGGGGTCTTTTTAATAAGAATTTATTACGAAACTAACCTACTCCGCATTAGTCTCATCAGCTGGACGATGCTTGTCTGCTGTTTCTTTAATTAGCGATTGCAGTTCACCACGTTGATACATTTCCATGATGATATCGCATCCGCCAACCAATTCCCCGTCAACCCATAGCTGTGGGAATGTTGGCCAGTTAGCATATTTTGGTAACTCGGCACGGATATCAGGATTTTGCAGAATATCGACATAAGCGAAGCGTTCACCGCAACCAGATAGAGCCTGTACTGCCTGAGCAGAAAAGCCACAGCTTGGAAGCTTTGGAGAACCTTTCATATAGAGCAGAATTGGGTTTTCTTTAATTTGGCGTTCGATTCTTTCAATTGTCGTCATTTTTACTTCCTTAACATTAATATGATTAGCATATTTATTATATATCAATTGGTTAGATATAATTTAGCCCAAAAAATATACTACATAATACTACATTCCACTCTAAATACATTAATAAGTTAGGTGGTGATTTCGAATGAAAAAAGAGGGGGCAACCCCCTCCTTTTGATTTGTTACTATTGTGACTAATTTATGATTCAAGTCAAATGAATCTACTGACTTCATTTTTCTATTTTTACGTTACAGTTTAGACATCATCGCTCGCGCACAAAACAACTCTCAAATTGCATAGCATAATAGTACAGCTGGAAAATTGTATTTGCATGTTTTACAGCTCCCTGCGATTTCTAGGGCTGATCGATATCTTGGTAAATCGGGTTTGAATCGCCAGACAACAGCTGGTAGTGGGTAACACTAAAAACAAACGACTATGTGCGTTTACTCTTGGCAAGTAAATACGAAGTAATGACACATTAGTTGCTAATTTGACAAGAACCTAACAGGAGATATTAGATTTCATATATATTTCGGTTAAGTTTAGTTATTCAAACTAATTTACTCAACGACTTATTATAAGAGTAATGTGATCTTTAAAAATAAAATTAAATCTTTCGGTCGATAGCATGCATTTATCATAGAGCTTGGTTTACTAACGAGGCAAAGGGAGCTGATTTAATTTGCTGAAGAAAAACCACATTAATGATAAGAGCGAGCTTCTGCTCACCCTCATCTTCTTTATCTTAAATTAAACAAATAAAATTAAAAAATATGTACAACTAGAGTAACGATTAAAGCTAAAGAACCACACGCAGCTAATAATCCAAATTTTAAATCTGTATCCATAAGTTTCTCACCCATACAAGAAAGAACAATTTGCCAGCAAAATAACCATAATTTGTATATAGTTATATCAGTATGACATGACAATCAACAAAAACCAGTGCCTATATCACAGGTTATAACATCAATTATTTCTTTTGTTTTTGCGCTAGATCAGACAAAATTCATAACAAATCGCTAAATTATTGCCAGCTAAGGCTCAATGCCTCAATATGTTGGTAATTTTTAACAAGAATTCATAACAAGACCGGTTATTGGTCAGGAGTTTTTTTCCCCCATGGCAACGATTAAAGATGTGGCAAAGCGCGCTGGCGTTTCAACCACAACCGTATCCCATGTAATTAACAAAACGCGCTTCGTAGCCGATGATACTAAGGCTGCTGTTTGGGCTGCGATAAAAGAACTCAATTATTCACCAAGTGCAGTTGCACGTAGTTTGAAAGTCAATCATACCAAATCGATTGGTTTACTAGCGACATCAAGTGAAGCGCCTTATTTTGCCGAAGTCATTGAGTCCGTAGAAAATAGCTGTTATGAGAAAGGCTATACACTAATTTTATGTAATTCTCATAATAACATAGGTAAACAACAAGCTTATTTACAGATGCTTGCCCAAAAACGGGTTGATGGTCTGCTAGTCATGTGCTCTGAATACCCAGAAAAATTGATTAGTATGTTAGAAGACTACCGTAATATTCCAATGGTTGTTATGGATTGGGGAACTTCACGTGGTGATTTTACCGATAGCATTATTGATAACTCCTTCCATGGTGGTTACCTTGCAGGCCGTTACTTAATTGATCGCGGCCATCGAGATATCGGTATCATTCCGGGGTCACTAGAACGAAATACAGGGATTGGCCGATTGACTGGCTTTCAAAAAGCCATGGAAGAAGCAAAAATCACATTACCCAAAGAATGGATTGTTCAAGGCGATTTTGAACCTGAGTCTGGCTATAAAGCCATGATGCAAATTTTGAATAATAAACAAAAGCCTACAGCTGTATTCTGTGGTGGAGATATTATGGCCATGGGCGCTATTTGTGCCGCCGATGAAATGGGCCTGCGTGTTCCCCAAGATATTTCGATCATTGGTTATGATAATGTTCGTAATGCACGTTACTTCACACCGGCTTTAACAACGATTCATCAGCCTAAAGAACGCTTAGGCCAGATGGCATTCACTATGCTACTTGACCGAATTGTTAACAAGCGTGAAGATGCACAAACAATTGAAGTACATCCACGTTTAGTTGAACGGCGCTCAGTCGCTGATGGGCCATTCATCGATTATCGTCGCTAACTTAAGGCGCTAACCATTCAGCGTTGAGTGTTTCACTATCTCCAAGATAATCAAGCAACCAACTCAACGCTGGTGAAGTATTTTTTTCTACCCATGTAAGACAACAAGGGCTCGGAGGAAAAGGTTGAGCCAATTGAAGTTGTACGAGTTTATCTTCCTTGCACAAAGGTGCTGCACGATGTTCAGGTACCATACCAACGCAGAGTTCATTCACCAAACACGCTATACCATTTTCCCAAAATGGTACAACTAATCGACGTTGATTATCCAACGCCCATGTATCTCGCTTAGGTAAGTTCTTCGACGTATCTTCCAGACATAAACTTGGATAAGCACGCATTTGATCATCCGTTAATCTTTCATCTAGCTGAGCTAAAGGGTGATTTGGACTTGCAACACATAGCCATGACATAAATCCCATATCGCGAAAACTATAACGCTCACCAATAGGTGATGCACGGGTAGCACC
This sequence comes from Providencia burhodogranariea DSM 19968, assembly GCF_000314855.2. GTDB lineage: Bacteria > Pseudomonadota > Gammaproteobacteria > Enterobacterales > Enterobacteriaceae > Providencia > Providencia burhodogranariea. The sequence goes on from NZ_KB233222.1 coordinate 1,673,829, forward strand.
GATTGCGACATCAACTCGTCCATCCGCAAGCGCATCCCAGACACCGTTAAAGACTTCTGGATGAATATACAATTCAATATCTGGAAAATGTCGATAAAAATCAAGAATGAGCTGCTGTGTTCGTTGAGGTTTCACAATGCAATCGACCGCAATACTGAATTGACCTCGCCAACCATTTGCTGCTTGTTGGCACTGGTGACGTGTCTGTATCATTTTTTTGATAACAGACCGACCCTGCTTAACAAAGATTTCGCCAGCTTCGGTTAAAATAACATCTCGGTGACGTCGTTCAAATATTGGCACGGCTAACCATCCTTCTACTTGCTTGACAGTATAGCTAATTGCAGAAGGAACACGATGTAACTCCTCTGCTGCACCACTAAAACTACCCGTTCTTGCCACTGCATCAATGACTTCGAGTGCATGAGCTGACCACATAATTTTTCCTTTCAAAAAATTTGATAGCAAGATCCAAATATTACCGTTTCACATAGTAAAAAAACAGCCTATACAATAGGGTATCTGTTAACATTTTTGTAAATTCTAAATAAGTAAGCCACTATGACAAATACTGCGACGAAAAATTCCCCAGGCTTTATGCTCTACCTAGCTGGTTTGAGCATGTTAGGGTTTCTAGCCATCGACATGTACCTGCCTGCTTTTGGGCCTATGCAAACCGCATTAAATACCTCTGAAGGGGCAATCAGTGCTTCACTTAGTATCTTTTTAGCTGGATTTGCTTTCGCTCAACTTTTATGGGGTCCACTATCAGATAAACTTGGTCGCAAGCCAATATTGATTGTAGGTTTATCCATATTCATCCTTAGCTGCTTAGGCATACTTTGGGTTACTGATGCAACACAGCTACTCATTTTGCGCTTTTTACAAGCTGTTGGTGTCTGTAGTGCAGCAGTTCTCTGGCAGGCATTAGTCATCGACCGCTATGATGCTGAAAGAGCACAAAAAGTGTTTGCTTCGATCATGCCTCTAGTTGCTCTTTCTCCTGCTTTAGCTCCGTTACTTGGTGCATGGGTGTTAGAACATTATGATTGGGAAATTATTTTTGTCATTCTAATGGCTGTTGGTATCGTATTGTTACTTCCGACACTGTTATTGAAAAAAATCACCGTAAACAATTTTAATGGCGATCTAACAGCTAAAGAATCTGTTTCATTCCTTAAATTACTAAGTTCACGCGTTTTTAGTGGTAACGTTTTAATTTATGCAGCTTGTAGTGCAGGCTTCTTTGCTTGGTTAACTGGGTCACCTTTTATTCTCCGTAACATGGGTTTTAATCCAGCAGATATTGGCTTAAGTTATATTCCACAAACTCTTGCATTTATTGTTGGGGGCTATGGCTGCCGTTTTATATTAATAAAAATGCGTGCTGAAGTTTTATTTCCTTTATTATTAATTGGTTATGCAGTTAGCATGTCCATTCTGTTTTTGATGGCGATTTATACCACACCTACGCTGACAATGATCTTAATACCATTTTGTTTTATGGCAGCAATGAATGGAGCCTCTTACCCAATTGCTGTTTCAAAAGCGCTCAGCACATTTCCACAAGCTAGTGGTAAAGCCGCAGCATTGCAGAATTCATTACAACTTGGGTTATGTTTTCTCGCCAGTTTATTAGTTTCAGCATTACCATTTGAACCATTATTAGCAACAACGGGTGTGATGGCCGTGACCTCTATCCCAATGATTATTGGATATTTCATGCAATATACAAAACTTTCAACTAAATTGAATAGTGAAGAGCAAGAATATCAGACTGAATAACTAAACCTACTATCAGCCACTACTCAGTAGTGGCTGATTTTCACTCAAACAACTCATTAGTGTAACATTCTAAAATCATTAGCTCTTTATCTGATACTTCAATTATACGTCTTGACTACAATTCATCGAATTTCTTCCCAAAGTGACATTTTTCGCTATTGTTAAATAAAAATATCACTTCTATACTCCAATTATACTTGTTCAAAAGTAATCTTTTGTTTGATTGCTATCTGGTTACTTTAATGTGGCATGTGCCGATATTGGCGCGTTCCTATTTTTTGTGAAGCTATTCTTCACTGTTGCGGCACTTACACTAGGCTAAAAAAGACTATCTCAAAAACCTTCATCTCAAGTTGGAGAGCATATGAGCACGTGTGTAGATGAAAACAAAATTTCAAATTGGCAAAGAATTGCAGAATCTTTATTAAATCAGGCAGGAATAGAAATTAATGGCTCCCGGCCGTTTGATATTCAGGTGCACAATCAAGACTTCTTTAAGAGAGTTTTGCAAAAAGGTTCCCTTGGCCTTGGAGAAAGTTATATGGACGGCTGGTGGGACTGTGAACGTTTAGATATGTTCTTCCATAAAGTACTGCTTGCCAAGCTCGATACAAAATTACCGAATAATTTCACTGATATAATGAAAATTGCTATTGCGCGTCTGCGTAATTTGCAAACTCAAAAACGTTCTTGGATCGTTGGAGAGGAACATTATGATTTGGGCAATGACCTTTTTACTCTAATGCTAGACCCTTACATGCAATATTCATGTGGTTATTGGCATGAAGCGACAACGCTTGAACAAGCACAAATTAATAAACTAGATTTGATTTGTCGAAAATTACATATTGAGCCGGGCATGCGTTTATTAGATATAGGCTGCGGATGGGGTGGATTTAGTGCATACGCTGCTAAGCATTATGGAGCATCAGTGACAGGGGTTACAATCTCTAAAGAACAACAAAGATTTGCCCAAGAACGTTGCAAGAGCCTAGATGTTAATATCATTTTGCAAGACTACCGTGAATTAGATGATAAATTTGATCGCATAGTTTCTGTCGGCATGTTTGAACATGTAGGTCCTAAAAATTACGCGACTTATTTTGACGTAGCACGCAGGAATATCAAAGAAGATGGCTTATTCTTGCTACATAGCATTGGCTCGAATACAAATAAAGTCAATGTCGACTCATGGATCGGTAAATATATTTTTCCTAATGGAGTGTTACCCTCAATTCAAAATATCGGCGAAGCTAGTGAGGGAAAATTCATTATGGAAGACTGGCATAACTTCGGCGCTGATTATGATACGACATTAATGGCATGGTATGAGCGCTTCTTAGATAATTGGCCTGAACTCAGCGAAAATTACACACCTCGCTTTAAACGTATGTTTAGTTATTATTTGAACTCATGCGCAGGTGCTTTTCGTGCAAGAGATATTCAGTTATGGCAGATACTATGGAGCCCAAATGGCGTCAATCGAGGGATCCGAGTGCCACGATAATCGTAAAACAATTGGGCGTTGCCAGCCAATTTACAGGGACTATCGCTAAAGCATATTTCTTAATTTTTGAGCCATAAAACTGTGTATCTGAAATGTCTTCTATTGAGTTAGATACCTAACTTAATGAGGACATTTTATTTTATATAATGCCCCGAAAAGATATTAAAATTAATGTCACTCATTAATTTTAAATGCGCCCTCCGACTTTCAACTTTGAAAATTTAATGATATTTAGATATTTCATGAACCGATTAATTTCCTAAGCTCATGAAGAGTTGAGGTTATTAACTCATCAGTACAATTGTTACTCATAGATCAACCCAATAGAAATTGCCTTACTTTAATCAAGTTAGATATCAAAATAGTATTAAATAGTACATTAGTATTATTTTTGTTAGTCTTTCGACTAAAATGTTATCATTAGCGAGCCAAATAACTTAACGTGTGTAACTCATGCTCAAACAGTACTATCCGCCGGCTGAATTAAATAGCTTTATTAGTTCAGTTTTGATTATCAAGAAATGGACATCACCGATTAAAATTTTCCCTGGTACCGGTGCGGAAATTTGGGTTTCATCCAAAGAGCTGTCCCTGTCTACTGAGCATCACCAGCAGATAAGTAAATACCTATTGGTTATCCCTCGCGTTCATACATTTACCGCTGAGCCTAATAACGAAAAGCTGATGGTACTACGAGTTAGGCATGATGCTGTGCGTTTTTTGCTTCCAGAGAGAACCTTAACTTATACCGATAAGCCAACCTCTCTTTCAGATATATGGCAAGATCCTTGGTATGAAAGCTTGTCTAACTCTTCTTTTAAAGGTTTGCTTGATTGCTTTATAGCGACAAAAGCATTAAAACAACCTCAGTTAATTGATGAGATACTGTCTATCCTTTATCGCAACCCAACTAAAAAAATTAACGATATCGTCGAAGAAACGGGATATAGCGCACGTTTTATACAAAAAGAATTTTTAAAAGAATACGGTATTACCCCAAAAAGGTATCAGATTAATTGCCGGTTAGAGTATTTACTCAAAACCATGCTGAAAGAACAGGATACCTATAGTTGGCTCGAAACAGGCTATTACGATCAGTCTCATTTCAATCGCGATTTTAAACGTTATTTTACGATGACTCCCTCTGCTTTTGTTAAATCAACTTATTCGTTTTTTTACAATACAAAAGCCAAGCACTCTTTATGATAGTTCGTAATATGCATAAGGAGAATGGAATGAGTATTATTGTGTATGCACAAATCACGACGGAAAATAAAAACGGATTTTTAACTAAAGATATTATCAAAAATTTAGCTAAGCTAAGTCGACGTGAGCAAGGATGCATTAAATATGACCTTTTCACTAAAGAAGATGGGTACATCGTTTTTGAGGAATGGGAAAGTAGTGACGCTCTAGAAATGCATAAAAAAACAGAGCATTTTAAACAATTAGTAGACGCCATTGAACGTGACAATGCGACTATTTCGATAAACTTCAGTGAGAGCTAAGTTTCATAACGCTCACGAATTCAAGACATAATAAGCATATTAGCTTTCAGAAATAGATATTACTCTTTTCTTGATGTTGTAGCATTCACAGTGCTAGGCTGTTTAGATGCAGATTTATTATCTGCATCCTATATCACTTCATGTCAAAATATTAATGCTAACCTTGGGTTCTAATTTTCTTCGCCCTGCACCGCTGCTTTATGTGATTTTTTCTCCTGCTCTTTTTGTAGCAATACTCGCTCTACTGTATCGACTATTGCTTGAGTTTGTGGGTCAATTTCAATATTAACTTTGTGTCCTAGGCTTTTTTTACCTAGAGTTGTTCTTGATAACGTTTCCGGGATTAAATGAACACAAAAACGATTATTAATCACATCCCCCACCGTTAGACTAATGCCATCAATTGCAACAAATCCTTTATGTAAAATATACTTCATTAAGGATTTATCATAGATGGATAACCACACTTGATGATTATCTTCTGACGTGAATATCTTGCTGATTTCAGCGGTAGTTATAATATGCCCAGAAACAACATGCCCACCAATTTCATCACCATACTTCGCAGCTCTTTCAATATTGACGACATCACCAACTTGAAGCTCACCGAGGTTAGTTAACCTCAGAGTTTCTTTAATTAAATCAAAACTGACTTTGTCACCATCTATTTCTGTTACCGTTAAACAGCAACCATTATGTGCCACGGAAGCACCTGTTTCTAAACCAACGAGTAGCTCCGGTGTAAATTTCATCACATGGGTACGAAAGTTAGCTCTTTCCGTAACCTCAATAATTGGGGCAGTCCCCTGAACGATGCCTGTAAACATAATGACTCTCAGCGCGGTGGATTGATAGGCTCAGTTTACCTGACATTTTTCAGAGATCTATCTAATTTGAGTGGTTTCATTTTCTCGCCAACTAATTTATTTGCGGTAACTATAGTTATCGATAATTGATTTTATTTGTCATTCATATCTAAGGGTCATTGGCTAAAGTTACTAAAAGAGTTAAAATAAAAAATTAGCATTAACTATTTGATTTATCAAAAATCATTAACATTTCTTTCCATTATTATTTTATTCAGTTTTTATAACTTTAAAGGTGTATGCGTGCAGAAATATTTTACAGAAGCGCGTAGCTTGCTAGCTCTCGGGATCCCGATTATTCTTGCTCAATTTTCACAAACTGCGATGGGTTTTGTGGATACAGTAATGGCAGGAAGTGTCAGTGAAACTGAAATGTCAGCAGTTGCAGTCGGTTTTTCAATCTGGCTGCCAGCTATTCTTTTTGGCCAAGGACTTCTAATGGCATTAACGCCAATTGTTGCTCAAATGAACGGTTCTGGTCGCCGAAATTTAATTGGTAATCAAATTCAACAGGGACTTTGGTTAGCGTTCTTCCTCTCACTTGGCGTTATTTTCTTGCTTTATAATAGCAAGTTGATCATTAGTAATATGCCGCATATTAATGAAGAATTAGCTGATAAATCAGTTCGTTTCTTGCATGCAATTATGTGGGGGGCGCCAGGTTATTTATTCTACCAGGTCTATCGAGGGCAATGTGAAGGCTTATCCAAAACCAAGCCGGGTATGGTCATTGGTTTCCTTGGGCTAATGGTGAATATCCCGATTAACTACATCTTTATTTATGGTCATTTCGGTGCGCCTGCGTTGGGTGGTGTCGGTTGTGGTGTTGCTACAGCATCGGTTTACTGGGTAATGTGCCTAATGATGCGCTGGTACGTAAGAAAAGCTGCATCACAACGTGATATTAGCGCAACTAAGCGGTTTGCTCCCCCTAACCCTCTTATTATGAAGCGTATTTTTGTTTTGGGTGCACCTATTGGCTTGGCATTGTTCTTTGAAGTTACGTTGTTTGCAATTGTCGCATTGCTAGTTGCGCCATTAGGTGTTGTGGCCGTTGCAGGTCACCAAGTTGCACTTAACTTTAGCTCTGTGATGTTTATGTTCCCGTTATCATTAGGAATTGCAGCAACTATTCGCGTAGGTTATAACCTTGGGCAACAATCAACTGAAGCAGCCAAAGTCTCATCTTATACCAGTTTAGTGGTCGGATTATTGATTGCTAGCTTTACCGCGATCCTCACCGCAACTTTCCGCGAGCCTATCGCTTTGATGTATAACAAGAACCCTGAAGTGGTTGTGCTTGCATCAAGCTTAATGTTATTTGCTGCAATTTATCAGCTTTCAGATTCTGTGCAAGTTATTGGTGCTGGAATTCTACGGGGTTATAAAGATACACGCTCTATCTTCTTTATCACCTTCGTTGCTTATTGGCTTTTAGGATTACCTGCTGGCTATATCCTCGCCTTAACTGATATCCTATTCCCTGCAATGGGACCTAAAGGATTTTGGATTGGTTTTATTATTGGCCTCAGTGCAGCCGCAATTGGAATGGCTGCTCGTATCTGGTGGATCCATAAGCAACCTGATAGCGTTGTGTTATTACGATCAACACGATAACTGACGATAATATAGGCAATTTATTCTCTTGGGGAATGTATCTTTGTTCAAGTCGCTTTAAATACGAGCAAACTCGCACGAAAATACATTTTTCCCCTTGCCAGAACGGCAACAGAAAGTTAATATTCGCCCCGTTGTTAGCCAGACCGTTTTAAAACGCGTCCGTAGCTCAGTTGGTTAGAGCACCACCTTGACATGGTGGGGGTCGGTAGTTCGAGTCTACTCGGACGCACCATTTAAAACGTTAACGAAATTAT
>NZ_KB233222.1:1681815-1808014 GCF_000314855.2 Providencia burhodogranariea DSM 19968
TTTCTTAGCGTTAACAATATCACAATGCGTCCGTAGCTCAGTTGGTTAGAGCACCACCTTGACATGGTGGGGGTCGGTAGTTCGAGTCTACTCGGACGCACCATTCATTTTCCCTTTGATTCTCAATAACTTCTCTATCGACTAGAGCGAATTGCTTTTTCTTTTTATTTGTTGCGCAACATAATGTTCGTAAATCATCAATTATTTTGATCTAAGCTATCTCTTCATTCAATTTTGCAAAATTTGATTTGTCTCACAGTTTTTTGTTGTCTATAATAAGATTAATCACTGAAAAGTTTCATTAGAAATAAATCAGTAAGTTAGCTTTAGTGAAGTAGATTATAGCCACAAGAATTATGATAAAAAATGAGAGCTAATTCACAATATAATTGCATTAAATACCAGACTGTCACCTATCATTAATACAATGCGTTGCGCAAAGTCATTTACTGGCATGCATTTTTTTGAATCGGTGACAATATCGATTTCCTTTATAACCTTTAGATAGACTGCCATGAAAAAAACTAAAATTGTTTGTACCATCGGCCCAAAAACCGAATCAGAAGAAAAATTGAATCAACTTCTTGATGCAGGCATGAATGTCATGCGTCTCAACTTCTCTCACGGTGACTATGATGAGCATGGTCAACGCATCAAAAACTTACGCGCTGTCTGTGCAAGAACAGGAAAACAAGCTGCAATTCTTCTTGATACTAAAGGACCAGAAATCCGCACAATGAAACTAGAGGGCGGTAACGACGTTTCTCTTGTTGCTGGTCAAACCTTTACATTTACCACTGATACTTCTGTTATCGGTAATAAAGATAAAGTCGCTGTCACCTATGCGGGTCTAACTGCAGATCTAAACGCTGGTGATACCGTCTTAGTTGATGACGGTTTGATTGGTATGAAAGTTAAAGACGTCACTACTACTGAAGTTATTTGTGAAGTGTTAAATAATGGTGACTTAGGTGAGAAAAAAGGGGTTAACCTACCAGGCGTTTCCATAGGTTTACCTGCACTTGCCGAAAAAGATAAAGAAGATTTAGTTTTTGGTTGCGAGCAAGGTGTTGATTTTGTTGCTGCATCTTTTATTCGTAAAGGTTCAGATGTTGAAGAAATTCGCGCTCATTTGAAAAAACATGGCGGCGAAAACATTCAAATTATCTCTAAAATTGAAAATCAAGAAGGTTTAAATAACTTCGATGAAATTTTAGAAGCCTCTGATGGCATCATGGTTGCCCGTGGTGACTTAGGTGTTGAAATCCCTGTTGAAGAAGTCATCTTTGCACAAAAAATGATGATTGAAAAATGTGTTGCAGCTCGTAAAGTCGTTATCACAGCAACACAAATGTTAGATTCTATGATTAAAAACCCTCGCCCTACCCGTGCGGAAGCTGGCGATGTAGCTAACGCCATCCTTGATGGTACTGATGCTGTTATGCTTTCTGGTGAAAGCGCAAAAGGTAAATATCCAATTGAAGCTGTAACTATTATGGCTACAATTTGTGAACGTACTGACCGTGTAATGCCAACTCGTATTGACAGTCAAAAAACAGGCCAACCTTTACGTGTTACAGAAGCTGTTTCACGTGGTGCTGTTGAAATGTCTGAAAAACTGCATGTTCCACTAATTGTTGTTGCCACTTACGGTGGGAAATCTGCAAAATCAGTGCGTAAATATTTCCCAACTGCACCGATTTTGGCACTGACAACTAATGAAGAAACGGCTCGTCAGTTATTATTAGTTAAAGGTGTTATTCCAATGTTAATCAATGGTTTTACATCAACAGATGATTTTTATCGTGAAGGTAAAAACGCTGCATTAAATAGTGGCCTAGCAAAAGAAGGCGATGCTATTGTAATGGTTTCTGGTGCCCTTGTTCCAAGCGGAACAACAAATACCTCATCAGTACACGTTCTATAATTAATAAAGTAATTCAGTGATATTAAGCCCTATACTGTTAACTCAGTGCAGGGCTTTTCTTTAACATAAAATGCTTTTTCTAACGCACGTTTCAACTTATAACCTTATTGTTTATTTGTTATGTTAATCTAATATCTTAGAATAGTTTTAAGTGCTTCAATAGCGGCATTAAACGTTAAATTTAATTTTTTCTTATTTTTCCTACTACATGGCGTAAAGTATTTCTAGCAAAACTGGAAATTAAGTACTAGCATAAGACTAAGTGAGTACCATCTTTGGGCATTTTAAATGGCCTTATCAGAATTAAGCAGAAGTAGTGATACTATCTGAAATCTATTTTGTTGGTGGCTTACTTTTTATATTTTCAATATAAATCTATCTAGAGGGTAAAATAATGATTCGTACTAAATTTGTACTGGGCTCTATCGTATTAGCTTCAGCATTACTGGCGGGTTGTTCTAACAGCACTGAGGTTCAGAAACTTTCTTCAGATGTTCAAACTCTGAATGGTAAAGTCGATCAACTGAGCAGCGATGTTCAAACTATTCGTGCCGAAGTACAAACTGCGCAACAAGAAGCAGCACGTGCTAACCAACGTCTAGACAACCAAGTCCGTTCTTACAAAAAGTAAGTTTGGATTGACAGCGATGATATAGAAAATTTTTTCTTTACATCGTGCGCTCTCTATAAGAGGGTCTATATTTATAGATCCTCTTATTTTTTTAGATGTTAGATGCGAATTATCCTTACTTTATTCAAACCATAATCAATGTTGAATTCAGCATAAATCTAGGCAGTACAACTTAACCATAGATAAAAACTGGCTGAATTGAAGTTTTCTAGTTATTTATTACATCAGAATAGGATGAGAAAAGAATAATTAAATCGTTAAATATGCAGTGTGACATGTCACGTTTTATCGTGATAAATCTATATTTTTACTAAAACCCTTCATAAACCAGCTAACTATTATTTTTAATTTCAATTGGTTATATATTTATCGCTATAACATGGTGAATTACTGCGAAACTAAATGATTGTAAAATCAATTAATTTCCAATAATGCAATAAGAAAGCGACCTACTGGTCGCCTTACTAACTAATTTGGCTGTATATAGCAGGTTCCTTGTGATTGATCATTCATGTCCACTGAACCTACTATTCGTCCATTTTTTAACCGCGCTTAATCTAACTAGTTGGTTGTTGGCTCACTGTATACTGGCTGAGGCTGTGAAATGGTAAATGCTTCGATTGGCGTCAATTCTGGATACTTACCCTGCTCCCCAGAATTATGACTACTTTCAGGTTCAATTGCTGTATATTCCTGCTCAGGGTGTTCAGGTTCATTATTACCTTGTTCATTATTTACCTTCACAGGTAGCCCTGAACGTCTCACAAGTTCTTTTTGAACTAAAGCTTTATCAACCCCTTCATTTTCTAAAAAACGCTTGAAATCATCAGACAATGCGATAGGCATGATCTGAGGGTCATCGTTTGATGTTTTAGATAATGGTTGGTGTACTTCGATATAATAACTACCATCAGCCTCTTTAGAATATTTGACTGGTTGGTTAATTACTTGAACTCGTGTTCCTTTAGGCACTGTTTTAAATAGTGCTTCAATGTCATCTGGACGCAAACGAATACAACCTGAGCTTACTCGCATACCAATACCAAAGTCAGCATTGGTTCCATGAATTAAATATTCACCTTTACCATAGGCTAAACGCAGAGCATAAAGCCCCATTGGGTTTTCAGGCCCAGCAGGTACAACCGCAGGTAATGTAATGCCTTCTTTTGCATAATTTTTACGAATATTCACTGTCGGTGTCCAAGTTGGATCTTTAATGGACTGACTGACAGAAGTTACCATTTCTGGTGTATCACGTCCTAATTGGCCAATACCTATTGGATAAACGACAACTTCCTTGCTTCCTGCGGGATAGTAATAAAGTCTTAACTCTGCAAGATTTATCACAATACCCGTTCTTGGAGTAGTAGGAAGTAACATCTGTGTAGGAATAATCAATTCTTTGCCGGCTTCAGGCAAATAGGGATCTGTGCCTGGATTAGCTTCTAGCATACCAAGCAAACCAATTTGGTGTTCACTAGCAATCATTTCTAACGAACGCCCATCATCGGGTACAACATAGAGCGTATTTTCCCCGATAAGACGCGTATTACTATCTGGTAATGGATAATCCATCGCTTGTACCGGCGACAACAATGCACTCGCTACAAATAAACTTGCCATCGTTAACACTTTCTTCATACCGACTCCAGGGAAATAATTCAATACTATCTACGAGTTATAGATGTATATAATAGCAACAATATTACATATCTATAATACCTATTAGATATTTTAGATGCCAATAATGGTTACTTAGCTTAAAAAACAGCATATTAGGTTAACAAAATAACATCGTACGTGTTTATAGGAATAGAACGAAAAATGAGCGGAGAAGTGAAGTTCCCCGCTTTAATGTTATTGCAGCGCTGTTGCACGGGCTAGAATTGAGCGGATCATAGCATTTAACCCCTGAGTGCGTGATGGGGTTAAATGCTGCTCCAAGGCAAGCTGAGAGAAAAATGCTTTTATATCTAACGATAGAATTTGTTCTGCTGTTTTGCCTTGAAATAGGATAATAACTATCGCAACCAATCCTTTTACGATGGCAGCATCACTATCGCCAACAAAGTTGATTCTGCCATCAGACTGTTTTTGCATATCAATCCAAACTTGGCTTTGGCAACCCGCAATAAGGTTAGAATCACTACGTTGTGTATCGGTTAAATCGGTCAAACGCCCACCAAGCTCTATCATGTAGAGATAACGTTCTTCCCAGTCCTGACAACGCGCAAAATTACGCAGTAATTTATGTTCATCGGGCAAAGCTGGCATACTTCTTTCCTTACTTAATAGCAAATGTACTAAAGGTTTATTAGCCTAGATTAGTTTATTTTTATGAATATTAATGATGTTGTGAAAAGGTAGAATGCCAAGTTACTTTTGATATCTTTTACAAAATAAAACTGCGGCTATAGCACCTTGACCCCTTTTTTATTGCAAATTTAAGGAACCGCACCAAAAATAATTCGAGCTGTATATAGGTAACAAACCAGCCATAAAGCTTGAAATATGATAGCTATATCATGGAGAAGAGCCAATAACATATTGGCTCTTCTCCATCAATAACAGCAAAAATAAACACAATTAGGTTTTATCACCTAGCCTAACAATTTTTTAATTCTCTGTAACGCATTGAATAAGGTATCTACCTCTTCTTTTGTCGTATAGATACCAACAGATGCACGACACATAGCTGGCACACTAAAACGGTCCATAAGAGGCAATGCACAGTGATGTCCTGTACGAATCGCTATTCCATACTGATCTAAGAATGACCCAACATCATAGGCATGATGTATGCCAAGATTGAAAGCGATGACGCCTTCACGCTGATCATTTCCATATAAAATTATTGATGGGATCTCTTTTAATTTTTGCGATGCATAAGCCATGATATCCGACTCATGCGCAAATGCTTCTTTCAAACCAATAGCATTGAGATAGTCAAAAGCAGCACCTAGACCGATAATTGCGCTAACATTGGGTGTTCCTGCTTCAAAACGCCAAGGTGCATCCGCATACGTTATACCTTTCTTGAGACTAACTTGACGGATCATCGCCCCACCACCTTCCCATGGTGGCATTTGATCTAACAGCGATTTTTTACCATATAGAATACCAATGCCTGTTGGCCCATACAGTTTATGTCCCGAAAATGCATAAAAATCGCAGTCGAGATCTTGCACATCAACAATGCTATGCATCGCACCTTGAGCACCATCAACTGACACATAAAGCTCTGCACCACGTGAAGCAGCGATAGCTCTTGCTTGCTGAATAATATTTTTTACCGGATTGACTGTTCCTAATACATTAGAGATATGTGTAAAGCTCAACAAACGGGTATTTGCATCGATCAACTCATCTAATTTTTCTAATTGTAATGTTCCACCGTCAGATACGGGCAAGATACGAATTTCAAAACCAATGGTTTCTGCCAACATAAACCATGGAACAATGTTGGCATGGTGCTCCATCTCAGTAATGACAATATTATCGCCTTTACCAATAAATTTTCGGCCGAAGCTATTTGCGACTAAGTTAAGAGCTTCCGTTGTGCCCTTAACAAATACAATTTCTTCTGCTGATGCTGCATGAATAAAATCTGCCGCTTTTTGCCGAACTTCTTCCATCATGGTCGTCGCTTGTGCGCTGAGCGTATGTATACCGCGATGAACTGCGGCATATTGATGCAACGTAAACTCGCTCTCTCTTTCAATCACCTGTAGAGGCTTTTGTGCACTGGCTGCGCTATCAAGATAAACCAAAGGATGATTATTCACACTTTGGGATAAGGCAGGAAAATCCTGCCTAACTGCTGCTACGTTGTATGTCATACGAATACTAGACCTCTGCTAAGCGTTGGCGGATGCTCGCCATCACAGCTTGTTTGAGTTCTTCTGATTCAATCGATTCAGTGAGCTCAGCTGCAAAAGCAATAATGATCATATGTTTCGCTGCTTTGCCATCAATGCCTCTAGAACGCAGATAAAATAGCTGCTCATCATCGATACGTCCGACAGTTGCACCATGCCCACATTTTACATCATCAGCATAGATTTCTAACTGTGGCTTAGTATCAATTTCAGATTTTTCACCTAATAACAAAGTGTTATTACTCATCTGCCCATCTGTTTTCAAGGCATTTGGTGAAACCTTAATGACGCCATTGAACACAGCTTTACTGCTGTCCATTGCAATCACTTTATGTAATTGGCGACTTGTACAATGGCCTGCGTTATGTTCAAGATACGTTCTGGTATCAGCAATTTCAGCATCTTTTGGCAATAGCAAACTATTAAGTGACAAATTGGCACTTTCACCTTCAAGTTGAGCACTGGAATGATTACGAGTTAGTTTAGCGCCAAGTAAAAAACTACTACTCAATACTTGGCTATCGCGACCAACAACAATATCATTATGCGCAAAATGCTGTGCCTGGTTGTTTTCATTATTCAGCTTAAAGTGCCGATACTGAGCGTTATCACCAACTTCAACCGTTAATCGACTACCTGTGAAATGCGCTTTATCATTAAAACTAACAAAGTGCTCAATCACCTGAGCCTTGCTATTTGTATCCAACGTAATGTGGTAGCGGTACTGGCTCGTATTAACCTCTGTTCCATCATGCCCACTGGATATATTCAGTAAGTAAAGCGGTTTTTGTGCGATTTGGTTCGCAGCAAGATGAATAACAATAGGCTGTTGAGCAAGGCTCTCTGTCAGATGTAAGAAAATTTCGCTGTTAACCGCATCAGGCAACATATCTTGATTATCTAAGAGTGCAACTTGAAATGGCCCCATATCAACTGAGCTCAATGTCGAGCTATAACGCCCATCAACAAGAACAATTCGATAAGCATCAATTGGCAGCGCTAATCCTTCACACTCTTTCTCATCAATATTCTGCTCAGCAAAACTGTACTGTGTATTAAGAACAGTTTGTAAAGGCGTGTAGTGCCAATCTTCATGACGAAATTCAGGTAAACCTACCTGATTGGCTTTTTCCCAATGTGCCGCTGCATGGTGAGATTTAGCACCAGAACGGATGTTGAAAAGTGTTGCAAAACGCGCCATCGCCTGCTCATTTAATGCTGCTACTTGAGAGCGTTTTCCTGATTTTTCACTGTTGGTCAATAAGCCAGCCATAACCCTGTTCCTCCAGTTTTTTCGCCAAGCTGAAATCACCTGATTTGATGATTTTTCCCTGATACAAGACATGTACGAAATCAGGTTTGACGTAATCCAGAATACGCTGGTAGTGCGTCACAATAATGAATGAGCGTTCTGGTGAGCGTAGTGAATTGACGCCATTTGCAACAATTTTCAATGCATCGATATCCAAACCTGAATCAGTTTCATCTAAGATGCACAACTGCGGCTCAAGCGCTGCCATTTGCAAAATATCATTACGTTTTTTCTCACCACCAGAGAAACCCACATTCACTGAACGAGTCAGTAAATCTTGTGGCATCTCAAGTAAATTAATTTTATCTTCGATAAAATCTTGAAAATCAAAACGATCTAAAGCTTCTTCTTGACGATACTCTCGCACAGCATTAACTGCTGTTTGCAAGAAAAATTGGTTACTGACACCCGGAATTTCAACTGGATATTGAAATGCGAGGAAAATACCTTCACCTGCTCGTTCTTCTGGATCTAATTCAAGGAGATCTTTTCCTTTAAAAGTAACTTCACCGCTGTCAATTTCATACTCTTCACGACCCGCTAGCGTCGCAGAAAGTGTACTTTTACCAGAACCATTTGGTCCCATTATCGCGTGAACTTCACCAGGTTTCACTTCTAGTGATAAACCCTTTAAAATCTCATTACCTTCTACACTTACATGTAAATTTTTAACACTCAACATATCAACATGCCTTTAGCGCCTTGCGCATATAATTCTATTTATATCAACCCACGCTGTGTTCTAGGCTGATTGCTAGCAATTTCTGTGCTTCTACCGCAAACTCTAATGGAAGTTCCGAGAAAACATCTTTACAGAAACCATTTACGATCATTGAAATCGCATCATCTTCACTTATTCCTCTTTGGAGGCAGTAAAAAAGCTGATCTTCACCGATACGAGAGGTCGTTGCCTCATGTTCGAGATGTGCAGTGTTATTTTTTACTTCAACATAAGGGAAAGTGTGAGCGCCGCACTGAGTACCTATCAACATCGAATCACATTGAGTGAAATTGCGTGCATTATAGGCGCTAGGCAATATTTTCACTAAGCCGCGATAGCTATTTTGGCTTTTACCTGCCGAGATACCTTTAGAAATGATCGTCGAACGGGTATTTTTCCCGATGTGGATCATTTTGGTTCCCGTATCTGCTTGTTGGTTACCATTTGTTAGCGCAACGGAAAAGAATTCGCCGACTGAGTTATCACCTTTTAAGATAACACTCGGGTATTTCCATGTGATGGCTGAACCCGTTTCTGACTGGGTCCATGACATCTTCGAGTTTTCACCTTCACACAGAGCGCGCTTAGTGACGAAGTTAAGGATACCACCCGCTTCACTGTCACCCCCTGAGAACCAGTTTTGAACTGTTGAGTATTTCACTTCAGCATCTTTATGAATGATGACTTCAACGACCGCAGCGTGCAGCTGGTAACTATCACGAACTGGCGCAGAACACCCTTCGATGTAACTCACATAACTGCCTTCATCAGCAATGAGTATTGTTCTCTCAAACTGCCCAGTTTTTGCTGCATTAATACGGAAATAGGTAGATAGCTCCATTGGGCAGTGAACCCCTTTAGGGATATACACAAAGGTGCCATCTGAGGCAACCGCAGCATTCAACGCAGCAAAGAAGTTATCGTGGCTAGAAACAACACTACCAAGATACTTTTGTACAAGTTCCGGATATTCGTGAATAGCTTCACCAAATGAACAGAAAATAATGCCGTGCTTAGCAAGGTCTCCACGGTATGTAGTGGAAACAGAGACAGAGTCAAAAATTGCATCAACTGCAACCGCTTTTCCTTCACGAACAGGAACACCAAGTTGGTTAAAGGCTTCTTCGACTTCTGCTGTTAGATAGTTGTTGGTTTCTGTAACACCAGTCGCTTGTGTTGCACCCGTTTGTGAACCACAAGTGTCATCACAAGAACCACAAGAGGGTGCAGAGTAATAACTATACTCCTGATAATCTAAATTTGGATAATGGGCTTTTAACCAATGTGGCTCTTCCATTCCCTTCCAATGATGATAAGCATCAAGGCGGAACTTTAGCATCCACTCTGGTTCATTACGTTTCGCAGAAATAGCACGGACAACATCTTCGTTAATCCCTTTAGCCATTTCATCTGTGGCGACATTAGTAAAAAAGCCTTCTTTATAACGCTGGTCATCTAGCCAGCTTTGAACTTCATCGCCAATTTCTACATTGCTCTGAGACATAATCTGACTTCACATGTTAAACGCCGAAGCTTTCACCACACCCACAGGCATGTTGTGCTTTCGGGTTATTAAATTTGAATATACGATTAAGACCTTCTTGGACATAATCGATAACTGTGCCATCAATGAAAGGCATTGCTTCTTTTGGTACATATAGATGTGCACCATTGTGTTCAAAGAGTAAATGGTTCTCTGTTGGGTTTTCTATCATTTCGAAAACATAGCCAAAGCCTGCACAACCAGACTGTTTAACGCCTAACGAAAGTCCTTTAGTTTCAGGATTTTGTTCCATCAATTTGTTGATTTGTTTCGCTGCGCTATCAGTTAGGTTTACACCTTGCCAACTACTTTCATCCAGAGAAAAAGTTTCTACGCTGTCAGTCATTTTTGACCCCACAATTTTCATGGCTTTTCAGCCAGTTATCAGGAGATTAACTCCGTTTATACTATGGTAACCATAACCCTTACTACTTCAACCATTTGTTTTGAGAGGTTATACCCATTATAGTTTACTTTTTACTCAAATGTAGTTTATTTTTCAATCAATAACAACGGAAAAGTAAGCTAACCCATTAAATATAAACAATTAAAAATAATTACATTTTTTTTGTCGTTTTGTACTCATAAATACACAAAATGGCACTAATTAATAAAGGTATATTTATTATACAACTTAATTGGTTTAGTAAGAATTGATATTATAATAAATGTCAATGAAGGAATCTCAGACCAAACTTAGCCTGAGGCTAGGGGCAACTAATCTGAAAGTACGGCCGTTGTTAGACGAGAAGTACAACACAACTGCCCTTGCTCATTAAAAATATCAATATTCCAAACCTGCTGACGACGTCCAAGATGAATAGGTTTACAAATACCTTTTACCACACCGTCCCTTGCAGAACGAATATGGTTTGCATTAATCTCGAGACCAACAACACGTTGCTCGCCTTCACTACACAAATAACCCGCAATTGAGCCTAAAGATTCAGCCAGAACAACTGATGCTCCACCATGCAATAAACCAAAAGGCTGCTTTGTCCGATTATCAACGGGCATTATACCTTCAAGATAGTCATCACCAAAACCAGTAATTTCGATACCAAGATGACCTAACATGCAGTCTTTTGCCATTAAGGACATCTGTTCTAGATTAAATTTACGTTTCCAAATCATTCAACTATCTCCAGCAATGCTTGTATAGGATGCTTTATTTGGGTATTTTCCATGCGTTTCACTTGGCTACGGCACGAATAGCCTGTACTTAAACAGCGAGCCTTCGGTAATTTATCCATCTCAGGTTTCCACGACAAATTATAGATACCTTTTGAGTTTTTAATATTAGCGATTTCATGTCCATAGGTTCCAGCCATGCCACAACAGCCTACACTAATGTTCTTCAGTTCTTGTCCATACCGCTTGAACAAATTAGCCCAATGCACACCACTATTTGGTAATGCTGTTGCCTCAGTACAATGACCAAAGAAATACCATGGTTCAGACTGCATTTTTTTATTCAATTGAGGATCTGGTAGTGCGATAAGCCATTCATGTGCAAGCTGCACTGTAAATCGACACTGTTGCTGCCCCAATATTTCGTGATATTCATCGCGATAACATAAGACTAGTGCAGGATCGACACCGACCATCGGTAATTCCAATTTCGCCACACGGTTGAGAAAATCTGCTGTTTTCTGCGCTGTTTTCGCAAACCGTGCAAGAAAACCTTTAATATGCTGAGCTTTACCATTAGGTGAAAATGGCAATAGAACGGGTTTGAATCCTAATTTTTCAATCAACTTAACAAAGTCAGCAACGACCTTTGCATCGTAATAACTGGTAAATGGGTCTTGTACCACCAGCACATAATTTTCCCGCTGCGATACCGTCATTCCCTCTAATTGCTCTAATGTGACTGTAATTGCCGCATGACCGGACAATTCCTGCTTCAATGTTGGCTGCGAAAATAAAGGTAAATCAACCATACCGATAGTTTGTTCACTTAACTTTTGGATCCACGGTTGACGCAAAAAGAAATTAAATACACCCGGTGCTTTTGATAGCAATGGTGCACTTGCCTCAACCCCAGCAACAATATGATCTCGCACAGGCCTTAAATAACGACCATGATATAAAGCTAAAAATTTAGCTCTAAATGAAGGAACATCAATTTTAATTGGGCATTGTGTTGAACAAGCTTTACACGCTAAACAGCCAGACATTGCGGCTTTAACTTCATGAGAAAAATCGTAATCCCCCCTTTGAGCACGCCATGTATTACGTGTTTTATCAATTAATCCACGTAATGAAGGACGGTTATCTTTAATTCCTTTTTCAAGGCTCTCAGGGCTGACTCCTTGCTCAGCTAGTAATCTTAACCACTCACGAACAAGTGTTGCTCGGCCTTTTGGTGAATGAATCCGTTGACCGCTAATTTTCATTGAAGGACACATCGGACTTTTTACATCAAAATTAAAACAGAGCCCATTGCCATTGCAATCCATAGCGCCACGGAATTCTTGGCGTATTTGTACCGGAATTTGTCGGTCATATGAGCCTCGTTTTATGGCATCGACCTGTTTCATTGGTGCATCAAGCCCAGTTGGAGGACATATTTTCCCAGGATTCAACCGATTATCAGGATCAAATGCTGCTTTAATATTTCGTAATTCGGCAAAAAGAACTTCACCAAAGAATTCAGGGCTATATTGTGCTCTAAAGCCTTTTCCGTGCTCTCCCCATAATAGCCCACCGTATTTTGCAGTGAGAGCAACAATGTCATCTGAAATTTGCTTCATCAATATTTCTTGTTGGGGATCACACATATCCAATGCTGGACGGACATGTAAAACACCCGCATCTACATGTCCAAACATGCCGTAATTAAGATTATGGCTATCCAGTAACGCTCTAAATTCAACGATATAATCAGCAAGATGTTCAGGAGGAACACAAGTGTCTTCTACAAATGGAATAGGTTTTGCAGCGCCTTTACTATTACCCAACAGGCCAACAGCTTTTTTACGCATATTATAAATACGGTTAATATCCTCAAGATCATCACAAACCTGATAACCAATGATGCCTGCTTCATGGCTCGCCATTAATTCATCAAGCCGTTGACAGAGACTTTCCGTCAAGCCATTAATTTCAATTTTATCATCACCGCTGAACTCAACAATATTTAAGCCAAGCATCTCTTTATTGGGAATATCTGTAATCAATGTCTTAACTGAATGCCAAACAATATCTTCACGTGCTAGATTGAGGACTTTTGAATCAACTGTTTCAACAGACAGTGCTTTCGCTTGAACCATAAACGGCGCATTACGAAGCGCTGATTCAAATGAATCATATTTAATATTAACCAGTTGACGTACTTTCGGCAGTGGAGTGATATCCAAGGTTGCTTCAGTAATAAAAGCAAGTGACCCTTCAGATCCGGTTAATATACGAGTTAGATCAAATTCACTGAGATCATCATTAAAGACATGGCGTAAATCATAGCCTGTTAAGAATCGATTAAGCTTTGGAAATTTTGCTTCAATCAACGGTCTCTGCTCTAGACAGCGTTCCAGTACTGTTTTGTAAATTCGCCCAGTGATAGAATCTTCAGACGCAATCGTTTGGGCGAGTGCGATAGGCATAGCACGTGTATCAAGGCATTCTCCTCCAAGTAAAATAGCTTTAACACCCAAAACATGGTCAGATGTTTTACCATAAACTAGTGAACCTTGACCTGAAGCATCAGTATTGATCATTCCACCGAGAGTCGCACGATTACTTGTCGATAATTCAGGTGAGAAAAAATAGCCATAAGGCTTAAGGAACTGATTTAGTTGGTCTTTGATAACACCAGCTTCAACTTTAACCCATCCCTGCTCTGGATTAATTTCTAGGATGCGGTTCATGTAGCGTGACATATCGACGACAATCCCTTCAGTGAGGGACTGGCCATTAGTACCGGTTCCACCACCGCGAGGGGTAAATGTGAGCTCACGAAATTTATCTTGCCCTGCTATTCGGGTAATAATTTGTACATCTGCACTTGAACGAGGAAAAATAACGGCCTGAGGTAATAATTGATAAATACTATTATCTGTTGCCATTGATAAACGTTCAGCATAGCTGGTGCCATTATCACCCGTAAAGCCCTGCTCTTGCAGCTGGTGCAGAAATTCAATGGCGAGTTTACTTAGATGAGGTGCTTCAGTTATACGCGGGATCATTATTAACGATGACTCTTGTTGTTTAGTGTTCGCATAGCTCGTTCTGTACTATCTTTAGTTTAAGTAGCACAATAGTGCTTGATTGGTTTACAGAGCTTTCCCCTGCAAAACCTGTTGCTCTGAAAGAGAGTACAACCGCTGATGACATTGTCAGTAATGAACCATATCACAATATTGTTTTTTTTTGTTCGTGAAAAATAATTACGTTATTTTTTGCTAAAAAAACCGCTTACTTGCAGAGTTTTTATTTGTTAAGGATTAGGCATTAATGGAAAAATCGCAAAATCGACTCGATTTACCTAAGCTTCTCTTCGGATTGGCTTTTATTATTTTAATGATAACAGCCTGCTTTTGGGTTCTAAACCCGTTTATTCTTGGGTTTGCTTGGGCCGGTATGACGGTTATCGCTACATGGCCTCTACTGATAAAAATAGAAGCAAGACTAGGGAATAAACGTTGGCTAGCAACCTTAGTGATGGTCTCTTTGATACTACTCCTATTTGTGATTCCACTAGGGGTCCTTATTGGTAGCATTATTCAAAACAGTGGACCGCTTATCGATCTCGCTAAATCACCGAATAGTTTACGTTTACCTGACTTAGAGTGGCTAAATAGCATTCCATTTGTAGGCGGGAAAATTTATTACGCTTGGCATAGCTTAGTAGCTAGTGGTGGTAATGCATTATTAGCAAAAGTTCAGCCCTATTTTGGGCAAGCAGCAGGCTGGTTTGTCACGCAAGCCATCAGCGCAGGTCGTTTTATGTTTCACCTTATACTAATGCTGCTTTTTAGTGGGTTACTCTACTTAAAAGGAGAGTCAGTAATGCTCGGTATTCGTCATTTTGCTGTGCGCTTAGCCGGCATTCGTGGTGATGCAGCTGTATTATTAGCGGCTCAATCAATTCGTGCTGTTGCACTTGGTGTCGTGGTCACTGCATTAATTCAAGCTATTGTTGGTGGAATTGGGCTTGCTTTATCTGGTATTAGTTTCGCAGCCATCTTAACCGTGATGTTGTTTATTTGCTGCGTTGCACAACTTGGACCTTTACTTATTATGATCCCCTCTGTTATTTGGCTTTTTTGGACAGGCGATACAACTTGGGGAATTATCCTTGGTATTTGGGCTGCTGTTGTCGCAACAATGGATGGCGTATTACGTCCTTGGCTTATCAAAATGGGTGCAGATCTTCCAATGGTGCTTATTCTTATTGGTGTTATTGGGGGAATTTTATCTTTCGGGATGATGGGACTATTCATTGGTCCTGTGGTATTAGCCGTTTCATATAGCTTATTAAACGCTTGGATGAATGAGGTTGCAATCCCAAATGAAAACCTTGAAGAAACAGAAAAATTTCTCGAAAAAGAATTTATGCACAAAAAATAAACTACATTAAATTAACATTTAGCATGCTTTTATTAAGCATGCTTTCTAATTAACTATTAACTTCATTAATATTTAGAAACAATATTTAACAGACTTATGTTAGTTTTAAAACTAGTTTGTGATATTATCTTCTGCACGGAAAATATTCTCTTTTACTTACAGCTACTAACAATTATATTAAGAGTCTTCTGAGTGTATATGGAATTGAATTAAATTATGCTTAATTCATCAAGCAACATTTTTCTAATACTGAACATAAAATTATGCTTATTTTTATTTGAAGCATGATTAAAAAAATTGCTGTGTGTAGTCTTTGCCTGTCAGCCCATGATAGGCTTTTTTTTTATCTTATCCTCATCAAGTGGCATAAGCTCACCACTTATGAATACTAAAAGGATTAAAATTACATTTAACCTATCGCTAATAAAACAAATATTTCAATTACATGAACCATATTATTATTTCCCACCAACTAACTATCTTGACTTGTCGTCAGCATACAATTTTAAGTACCAATATCATATATAACAATAATACTCACCCTCCATACTCAATATTAGAGTAATTAAAGATTTCACGACTCTTTATATATATATTTATACAACCAAATTAATCTTACTCTAAGATAATTAACACTGACAGCGCGATAAGTTAACCTTTGTCATGTACTTTCAATATCCCTAAAAGGGTATAACGCTATTAATTACTTACTCAATTAACTTATTTAAACTGTGCATCAATAGCTTTTATTGATTAGACTAATCGACATAACTGATTTAAAAAACCGGCTATATAAACTTGCCGGTTTAATGTGTATTGATTAAATCATTTATCACAGAATTATAATTTCGCGAGATTTAACCATGTCTTAATGACTGTATCTGGATTCAAAGATAAGCTATCAATTCCTTCGTCAACAAGCCATTGGGCGAAATCTTCATGATCAGATGGACCTTGGCCACAAATGCCAACA
Source organism: Providencia burhodogranariea DSM 19968 (assembly GCF_000314855.2). Classification (GTDB taxonomy): domain Bacteria; phylum Pseudomonadota; class Gammaproteobacteria; order Enterobacterales; family Enterobacteriaceae; genus Providencia; species Providencia burhodogranariea. The sequence continues at coordinate 1,698,372 of NZ_KB233222.1, forward strand.
TACTTATTTTGACGTTTAGCAGCTTTGATTGCCATAGAAAGTAAAGCTTTAACTGCTTCATTGCGCTCATCAAATAGTTCCGAGACAACTCCTGAATCCCTATCTAAACCCAATGCTAGCTGTGTCATATCATTTGAGCCAATAGAAAAACCATCGAAGAGCTCAAGAAATTGATCCGCCAACAAAGCATTTGATGGAATTTCACACATCATGATAATTTTCAAGCCACCTTCACCACGTTTAAGTCCATGTTTAGCTAACTCAGCAATGACTGCTTCCGCTTGAGCAACTGTGCGAACAAATGGAACCATAATTTCTACATTAGTTAATCCCATCTCATTACGTACACGCTTAACTGCGTCACACTCAAGTGCGAAACAAGCACGGAAACTATCTGAAACATAACGACCAGCCCCACGAAAACCTAGCATTGGGTTTTCTTCTTCAGGCTCATAAATATCACCACCAACTAAGTTGGCATATTCATTAGATTTGAAGTCAGATAGACGCACAATGACACGTTTTGGCCAGAATGCAGCTGCCAGCGTTGAAATACCTTCAGTCAATTTACCAACATAGAACTCAACTGGGTCATCATAGCCAGCCATCAGAGTACGAATTTCACTTTGAAGTTCTGGTGTTTGTGCATCAAATTCAAGTAATGCTCTTGGGTGAACACCAATCATTCGGTTAATAATGAATTCTAATCTTGCTAAGCCAACACCTTCATTAGGTAAGCAAGCAAAATCAAATGCACGGTCAGGATTGCCCACATTCATCATAATTTTCACATCAAGATGCGGCATATTGTCTACAGCTGAGCTATGAATTTCAAAATCAAGTTTGCCTTCATATACAAAGCCCGTATCCCCTTCGGCACAAGAAACTGTTACCTGTTGATCTGCCACCAAACGCTCTGTTGCATCCCCACAACCAACAACCGCTGGAATACCTAATTCACGAGCAATAATCGCAGCATGGCAAGTACGTCCACCTCGATTGGTAACAATCGCAGCTGCTTTTTTCATGATAGGTTCCCAATCAGGGTCAGTCATATCAGTCACCAATACATCACCAGGTTGGATCCTATCCATTTCACTGAGATTATGAATGACTTTAACTTTGCCTGCACCAACACGGTGACCAATCGCACGTCCTTCAACTAAAACGTTGCCTTGCCCTTTTAGTTGATAACGTTCCATTACTTGCTGATTTGAACGAACCGTTTCAGGACGAGCCTGAACGATATATAATCGCCCATTATGTCCATCTTTAGCCCATTCGATATCCATCGGGCGACCATAATGCTTTTCAATCTGTAATGCTTGACGCGCAAGCTCTTCAATTTCATGATCAGTTAAAGAGAAACGATTGCGTAGCACTTCTGGCACATCTTCAATTTGTACTTGTTTGCCATGCTCTTGGCTATTTGCATAAACCATCTGCAATTTCTTTGACCCTAACGTACGACGCACAATAGCTGGACGTTGGTTAATTAACGTCGGTTTATGCACATAGAACTCATCTGGGTTAACCGCACCTTGTACGACCATTTCACCTAAACCATAAGCTGATGTAATAAACACTATTTGGTCAAAACCAGACTCAGTATCAATCGTAAACATGACACCAGAAGATGATAAATCTGAACGTACCATCCTTTGCACACCAGCAGAAAGTGCCACCCCACGGTGGTCATAACCTTGGTGAACACGATAAGAAATTGCACGATCATTAAATAAAGAAGCAAATACATGTTTAATCGCAACTAATACCGCATCAATGCCTTGAACGTTCAGGAAGGTCTCCTGCTGCCCTGCAAATGAAGCATCAGGCATATCCTCTGCGGTTGCAGATGAACGAACAGCAAACGATGCTTCTTTTTCACCTTCAGACAACGTTTGATATGCTGTACGAATATCATTTTCCAATTCAGGTGTCAGTGGTGTATCAATCACCCATTGGCGAATTTTTTCACCCGCGGCAGCAAGTTGATTAACGTCATCAACATCTGTTTCATCCAGTAAGCTGTAAATTCGTTGATTAACGCCGCTCTGTTCAAGAAAATCATTAAACGCCTGTGCAGTTGTCGCAAATCCGTTAGGTACGGATACACCAAGATCGGACAGGTTGGTAATCATTTCACCGAGGGAAGCATTTTTACCTCCAACACGGTCAACATCGTTCATCCCTAATTGGTTATACCAAAGTACATTACACGGAGTGAGGCTATTTGTGGACATTGAACGCGATCCTTTATCTAGCAAAATAGTGGCAAAGTACAAATCGTGGAAAATCTCATTGGCGATATTTCGCCTCATGAAACAGACTAGCACAGACAATATGGGAACATTGACAGGTGAATCGTTCCGTCTAACAAGAAAAAATTTTTGTTCTAAAAATTGATTAAATAATGGCTATACTTTTCCCTATAAACTATTTTTTATACTTTAATAAAATATAATATCTTTCTAAAACTAACGAAAAATACAACAAAAGATGAAATCTATGAGCGAAACAACGCCAACTAATCAAAAAACTAACTTTACAGAACGCACTGTTTTCTTTATTTCAGATGGAACAGCTATTACAGCAGAAACATTAGGCCATGCTGTTTTATCTCAATTTCCTTTAGCTTTTAGTTCTTATACTCTCCCGTTTGTGACCACTGAAGCTCGAGCACAAGAAATAAAACAAAAAATTGATGCGATTTATCAAGAAACACAAAATCGACCATTAGTGTTTTATTCGATCATTTCACCATCCGTTAGAAAAATCATCACTGAGAGTTTGGGTTTTTGTCAGGATATCGTGCAAACTTTAGTTGCTCCAATTCAGCAAGAAGTTGGGCTGGAACCAGAGCCTAAACTTAACCGTACCCATGGCTTATCTTTACAAAATATTAATCAGTACGACGCACGTATCGCTGCTATAGAATATACATTGGCACATGATGATGGTATTTCACTGCGAAACCTTGACCAAGCACAGGTCATTCTTATTGGTGTTTCTCGTTGTGGTAAAACACCAACCAGTCTCTATTTGGCTATGCAATTTGGTATACAAGCAGCTAATTATCCATTTACTGCTGACGATATGGATAATATACAACTCCCTCCAGCTTTACGCCCTTATACACATAAACTCTTTGGTCTGACAATTAGCCCAGAACGATTATCTGCGATACGCCAAGAACGGCGTGAAAATAGCCGTTATGCCTCATTACGTCAGTGCCGAATCGAAACGGCAGAAGTCGAAGCACTTTTTAGGCAAAATAAGATTAATTATCTCAATACGACAAATTACTCTGTTGAAGAGATCTCAGCCAAAGTGATTGATACCATGGGATTACAACGACGCATTTTTTAATCAGCATTTGATATCAAAATTTTTCGATCAATTTTAAGTTGAAGGTTGAATTTGCTTCATTTTCGTTTATTGTGATCTCCATCACTGATACAGACCTGTCTAGAGCTGTTGAACTTTGAAGGTCAATTTTTATTAGAATTTAAAACCTTTACTTAAGTAAAAAAAGCTAATCGAACGGTTTACAGGCCTATAAATAAGGAAAAACACCACTCAACACAGGTTAAAATGTGTCAAATGGTCTTTTAATCGAAAAATAAGCAGCAAAGAACAACAACTTCTAATAATGCTTTTGAGAAGAAACAATGCAAAAAACTGATGAACTACGTACTCAGCGTGTGGACAGTTTAATTACACCACAAACGCTCGCTGATGAATTTCCTATTTCCAATCAAGTTGCCGAAAACGTGACGGCGTCACGTAAAAGAATTGAAAAAATCTTATCGGGTCAAGATCCTCGCTTATTAGTTATCGTCGGGCCATGCTCTATCCATGACATAGATGCCGCACTTGATTATGCTAATAAACTCAATGTATTACGTGAGCGCTATCAAGATAACCTCGAAATTGTGATGCGTACTTATTTTGAGAAACCGCGTACCGTTGTAGGATGGAAAGGTTTAATCTCTGATCCAAATTTAGACAACTCTTGTCAGGTCAATACCGGTATTCGCCTTGCTCGTAAGCTTCTCATTGATGTCAATCAACTTGGCTTGCCAACAGCTACTGAGTTTCTCGATATGGTGACAGGCCAATATATTGCTGATTTGATTAGTTGGGGAGCGATTGGCGCTCGAACTACGGAAAGCCAAATTCATCGAGAAATGGCATCGGCGCTTTCCTGTCCAGTCGGTTTTAAAAATGGTACTGATGGTAATATTAATATTGCTATCGATGCGATTCGTGCTTCGAAAGCTCAACATATGTTTTTATCACCAGATAAAAATGGTCAAATGACTATCTACCAAACAAGTGGCAACCCTCACGGCCATATCATTATGCGTGGTGGCAAACAGCCTAATTATTCTGTTGGTGATATAGCAGCAGCTTGTCATAAGTTACGTGAATTCGAATTAGCAGAACATTTGGTCATTGATTTCAGCCACGGCAATTGCCAAAAAATTCATCGTCGTCAACTTGAAGTTGCCCGAGATGTTGCTGAACAAATTAAAAATGGTTCAACAGCAATAAGTGGCATCATGGCAGAAAGCTTTTTAATCGAAGGTACACAAAAAATTGTTTCTGGTCAGCCTCTGACTTATGGGCAATCTATAACAGATCCTTGTTTAGGCTGGGATGACACCGAGCAATTACTCGAAATTTTAGCCCTCGCAGTCGAAAGCCGCTTTAAATGATTTAATTGATAAATTTGACTCTCTAGTAACTGTTTTAAAACTAGGGGGTCAATTTTAACCATTAACTTTTTACTTCCCCTTACTTAATGCTCGCTCCCCCAATACTAAACACAATCACATGTACTGATATGTACATACTTCATACCACTATCAGAATCACCTATTCCACATAATTTCGAGATATTTATGCTGATTATTAACATCTGATATGAATTATTTACAGTATAAATAACTCCCTCTTGTAGTTATTTTGTTATCAAATGTAAAAATCTCTTGATGTTACCAGATAACTTAAAGATAATGATTCTCAATATGAGTTCGATTATCAATTGAGTTGAATATGACTGATAACATTGCTAAACAACCTGTTGAAAATATACCTAATTCTACAGTTCAATCTGTCAACCCTATCGTTATAGATAGCCATCAATTATTAGGGTCTGATGGGAAAGTCACGATTCAACACCACGGTGAGTTATACCAACTAAGGCAAACACGCGCAGGTAAACTAATTTTAACCAAATAGTTTTTTATTCTGATAAATAATTTAACTAACAGCAAGCCACCCAGATCTTCGTATCAAGGCAGCCAGCTTAATTCACCATAAAATTCTATGGAGTTTAACTGATGCCTACAACACCCACTCGTTATCTCAATCATCGAATAATCGTTGTACCTATTGTCACTCTAATAGGATTTAAAATCCTATGTTAGCTCGCTTCAGTACTTCGATGGCGATAGCAACTCTTCACCTTGTTTGGATAAGGAAATTAGCCTTAACAATACAAATTCAAGGTGAAAATCCGTATCACTTAACACGAAATAAATCACAGCATGGATTCGGTAGCAATCTCCGTGAAGCCATTACACATGTACCATATAGTTTGCATAACTTCTCGGTGAGCTATCTCGCTAAACAAAACAATTTATAAAAGGGTTAGCTCTGACATTTACGATGAAAAAGTATTTTACTCATCAACATATTTATTTTTGGAGGTTTTTTAAGAAGAGTTGAACCTCTATTGCAATGTGAATTATCAATGACAACCCATTAATAATTATAAAACAAATAATGTTCACCGATTTATTTTCCTACATGCATGTTTAGGCAAAATACTTGAACTTGAAAATTACATCGGTAACTCGTTATGGAGTGTAACAATATGTCTCATGTTTTACGTTTATCTATTCTGACAAGTGCTATCTTATCTGTTATTACCAGTGCACATGCAGAAACGCAAACATCAACAAAGTCAGCAAAAAATCATGATGTAATGACCGTTTATGCGACAGGAAATGAAAGAGATAGCTTTGATGCCCCAATGATGGTGACCGTTATCAAAAATAATTCACCTGAAACACAAACTGCCAGCACCGTGAATGATATTTTACGCAAAATTCCGGGTATTGGTGTTACAGGAACAAGCCGTGCCAACGGGCAAGATGTCTATATGCGTGGGTTTGATCGTCGAGGCATTTTAACGCTAGTAGATAATGTGCGCCAAGGCACAGATACAGGTCACATTAATGGCACATTTCTTGACCCAGCCCTAATAAAACAAGTTGAAATTATCCGAGGCCCTTCTGCACTACTGTATGGTAGCGGTGCTATGGGTGGTGTCATCGCATGGGAAACTGTGGATGCCAAAGACCTATTAGATAAAGGGCAAAACAGTGGTTTCCGCGTATTTAGTCAGGCAGCCACTGGCGATCATAGTTTTGGTTTTGGTGGTACTTCATTTGGCCGTACAGAACAATTCGATGGACTATTTAGCTTTGTAACCAAGCAAGTCGGTGATATTCGCCTAAGTAACGGCAATGATATGGATAATAAAGAAACCATTTCAAACATGCTTGGTAAAGGGACGTGGCAAATTAATGATGACCAAAAAATTTCAGGTCAACTACGTTACTACAATAACAATGCTTATGAACCTAAAGATCCTCAACAACTTGCTGTAAGCAAAAGTAATCTACAAGTGAATCGAACAACACGCCAACGTGATGCTCAAGTCACGTATCAGTTAAATCCTGAATCAAATGATTGGCTAAATCTTAAAGCAACCCCTTATTACTCCGACGTGAATATTACGGCAAAAGGAAACGGCACCAACTATGAGGGGCGTACTCAAGAAACTTATGGCTTAAAGCTGGATAATCGGTCTAATATTTATAATATGCCTCTCGCGGCGCATAACTTCACTTATGGTGGTGAAACTTATAAACAAAAGCAAACTCCGTATGCATCAACTACACAATTCCCGGATGCAGATATCTTATTTGCAGCAGGCTTTTTACAAGATGAAATTGCATTAAAAGATTTACCAGTATCATTTATTGTTGGAACACGTTATGACCACTATAAGGCTACCGCAAAAAACAATAATGATGTTAAAGAAGGTAAATGGTCATCAAAAGGGGCTGTCAGTGTCACACCTACCGACTGGTCAATGTTGTTTGCCTCCTATTCAGAAGCATTCCGCGCACCAACGATGATGGAGATGTATAACGATGAAAGACATTTTCCAGGCAACTATTGGAAACCAAATCCTGAGCTAAAACCAGAATCTACAAAAACAGCTGAATATGGTTTTGGCTTGCGTTTTGATGACCTACTAATGGCTCGTGATAATCTACAGTTTAAAACCAGTTACTTTAATACAAAAGCTAAAGATTATATTAATACTGAAGTTAATTTCGCCAAGGGCTACACCACCTCTGTCAATGCTAAACAGGCTAAAATTTGGGGTGTAGATGCTTCAATGAACTACAAAAATGACTACTTTAGCTGGGATCTTGCTTACAACAAAACGACAGGTAAAAACGAACATAATGGGAAATCAATTACGTCAATCAAACCTGAGTCAGTCACCAGTAACATCTCTGTACCAGTTGCAGATAGTGGCTTCTCTGTGGGTTGGTTAGGTGAATTTACCCGTCATACCGATTTTAATGCGGCAGCCAACGTACAACGCCAAGCAGGTTACGCTGTCCATGATTTCTATGTTAGCTACAAAGGTGACGGTCAATTAAAAGGCTTAGGAACCAGCGTCGTATTAGGCAATGCCTTCGACAAAGAATATTATTCGTCACAAGGCATCCCACAGGATGGGCGTAATGCCAAGCTACTTGTTAGCTTCCAATGGTAATTTATAATTAATTAAGGAGATACACTGTGAGTTCATCACTTTTCGAGCGTTATCAACAAGCAAAAGCAGAAAACAAAGCAAAATACGCTCGTGATCTGGCTGCGTTCCTCAATGTTTCTGAAGGAGAACTGTTACATAGCCGAGTTGGTCATGACAAAGCACAAAGACTGGACGTTGATGCCCCTACTCTACTCAAAGCACTCGCTGCTGTGGGTCAAGTTAAAGCTATCACACGTAATGAATACGTTGTTCATGAGCAAGTTGGTCGTTATGACAATGCTAAATTCAGTCCTCATGCTGGCTTAATCTTAAATCCAGGCGCATTGGATTTACGTATGTTTTTCTCGCATTGGAGTTCGGTTTTTACGCTGACAGAAGATGCTAAAAATGGCGAACGCCACAGTATCCAATTTTTCGATAAACAAGGTGATGCACTGCATAAAGTCTATACTACAGATGAGACTGATATGGCAGCTTGGCAATCACTGATTGAACAATATGCGACTTCAGAGAACCCGCCACTGGTGATTGAGCCAGCAGAACCTTTCTCCGAGCAGCCTATCAGTGAAGAATTGAAGCAGCAGCTTGAGCAAGAATGGCGCAACATGACTGATGTTCACCAATTCTTTATTTTATTGAAGAAAAACAATCTCAGCCGCCAGCAAGTGTTCCGCTCTGTGAGTGATGATTTAGCCTGGCAAGTTCCTACAAATTCTTTTAATCAATTGGTTAATACTGCATTCAACGACCAAAATGAGATTATGATTTTTGTCGGTAACCGCGGTTGTGTGCAGATTTTCACTGGTCAATTAAAACGTCTTATGCCATACCAAAGTGAAGGTTCAGATATTAAATGGCTGAATATATTTAACCCTGACTTTACATTGCATATGATTGAAAACGGCGTTTCAGAATGCTGGGTAACACGTAAGCCAACACAAGATGGCTTTGTTACTAGCCTTGAAGTTTTTGATAAAGACGGCAATCAAATCGTGCAGATGTACGGGCAACGTACTGAAGGTACGCCAGAACAAGAGCAATGGCGCAATCAGGTTACTGCTCTACCACACATTTAATCGCTAAAGACTGCTTTTCTATTAGGGTCGATTTTTGTTCAAAGTAAACAGGTTTTAATCAAAGAGAGAGGTTTGCCACCTAATTACTAGGTAAAAGGCCTCTCTTTGACTCGAAAGACAAATAAAATGCCTTTTAACTGAACCTGTAGGGCCGTCTTTATGATAAAAGCATAGCCGCCTCTTGGCGAGAAATTCTCCGCTTAGTGAACTAAATCGAACACGAAGGAGAGGCTTTGGTCACCTTTTTAGTTAAAAAAATTATCATCGTGATGGATTAATACAAATTTGAATTGATTGTTTATTGTTTTTTCCTGCTGTAAAAATAATCAGCAAAGACCAACAGCTCCTAGGTAAATAAAAATGAAACATTGGCTTCTAATTACAATTACGTTAATGATGAGCTTTACAGCTCAATCAGCTGAACGGATCATCACCTTAGGAGGTGATGTCACTGAGATTGTTTTTGAACTTGGTGCTGGTTCAGAAGTTGTTGCACGAGATAGCACCAGCATTCATCCTGCGCAAGCAGTTAAACTGCCTGATGTAGGTTATATGCGTATGCTAAATGCTGAAGGCGTGCTTTCTATTCGTCCTACTCTAGTGTTAGCAAGTGAACTTGCTAAACCGTCGATGGCGCTTTCTCAGATAGAAAAAAGTGGTGTAAAAATTATCAAAGTCACCGGAAAACCATCATTAGAAGCCATTCCTGAAAAAATTAGTACTATTGCAAATGCAGTTGGTAAAACAGAGCAAGGCGATCAACTGATAAAACAATTTAATGAACAACTTGCTAAAGTAAACACCACTCCAATTGATAAAAAAGTGTTATTCGTCATGAGCCATGGTGGCGTATTACCTCTTGCGGCTGGCCAACAAACGGCAGCGGATAGTCTTATCAAAGCTACAGGAGCTAAAAATGCTATGGCAGGCTTTAATAGCTATCGTCCGTTATCGCAAGAAGGTGTAATTGCAAGCCAACCAGACCTAATTATTGTCACACATGAAGGTGTAAAATCGCTAGGTGGCGAAGACAAAATTTGGAAACTTCCTGGTATCGCGATGACTCCAGCCGCAAAAAATAAAGCATTAATTGTAGTTGATGACATGGGAATGCTCGGCTTCAGCCTTGATACACCAAAAGTGATGGAACAAATGCGAGAGGCGTTAGAGAAGCTTCAATGAACCGAATTAAACACCCTCTATTAGCCATCATGGTACTATTGGTAATCCTCATTGTTATTGCAATGGTGGCGTCCAATACCGGTGCTATGAATGTTTCGTTTAAGACTTTGTGGCAGACACCTGCCACAGACTCTCTTTGGCAAATCTGGCTCAACATCCGTCTACCACGTATTTTATTGGCGATATTGGTTGGACTAGCATTAGCTGTTTCAGGCGCAATCATGCAAGGGTTATTCCGTAATCCTCTCGCAGATCCCAGCTTATTAGGTATTAGCAGTGGTGCTGCGCTTTGCGTTGCGGCCTTTATTGTTTTATCTTTTTCATTACCCAGCGTGCTTCTCAATTATGGGCACATAGGTGCCGCCTTCATTGGTAGCTTGTTAGTTTCAATCATTATTTTTAGCCTTAATCGTTATTCGAATGGCAACCTTGCACGGTTATTGCTTGCAGGAATTGCTATCAATGCTCTGTGCATGTCATTTATCGGTGTTTTGAGCTATATCAGCGATGACCAACAATTGCGAACCTTCAGTTTATGGATGATGGGGACACTTGCGAGTGTCGATTGGACATCATTGACGATTGCCGCTAGCGTTATTTTGCCGACATGTTTTATCTGCCTTTGGCAAGGTAATAAACTTAATCTACTGCAACTTGGTGATGAAGATGCTCACTACCTTGGTCTAAATGTAGAGCGTACCAAATTTATTTTACTCTTTCTTAGTGCCCTATTGGTTGGTTGCGCAGTTGCCATGAGTGGTGTTATTGGTTTTATTGGTTTAGTAGTGCCTCACCTGATTCGAATGACACTCGGACCAGATCATCGCTGGTTAATACCCGGCTCCGCGATTATTGGCGCAACATTACTTTTAATCGCCGATACCATAGCTCGTACTGCGGTCTCCCCAGCTGAGATCCCTGTAGGGCTACTAACGGGTCTGATTGGTGGGCCTTATTTCTTATGGCTTATTTTACGCCAGCCAGCAGGGAAGATTTGATAACATGACATTACTCGAAGCGCGCAATCTCAGTTTTCAGATTGGTGATAAGGTATTAATAGATGATATTAGTCTATCCATCCAACAACATGAGATGGTGGTTATCATAGGCCCAAACGGTGCAGGTAAATCAAGTTTATTAAAATTGCTTACTGGATTCACCCCCCCTACCCACGGTGAATGCCTTTTAGAAGGCCTCGCATTAACCAAATGGCAACACAATGCCCTTGCCCGTAAACGTGCCGTCATGAAGCAACAAAATAGCCTATCATTTGCCTTTACGGTTGAAGATGTCGTGGCTATGGGGCGTAGTCCCTATGGTTCAGAGCATAAGCAACAAGCAATCGAAGAAGCATTGGAAAAAACAGATTGTATAGAACTACGCGGGCGTGATTTTCGTCAACTCTCTGGTGGGGAACAGCAACGAGTTCAGCTTGCAAGAGTACTTGCACAAGTTTGGCAACCTAACAATAATCCCGCCTGTTTGTTTCTTGATGAGCCTACTTCTGCGTTAGACTTGTACCATCAACAACATAGCTTACGTTTACTACATCAATTAACTCGGGAACATCCTTTTGGAGTTTGTTGCGTATTACATGACCTTAATCTTACAGCCCTTTATGCTGACCGAGTCTATTTAATTCATCAGGGTAAATTAGCTGCATCGGGTACTCCAGAGCAAGTGCTGACCGCTGAGAATTTAACACGTTGGTATAAAGCAGATCTAGGCGTAATCACTCACCCCGAAACAACAACACCGCACGTGTATCTCCGGCGATGACCTAGGCCGCTTATTTTTATCTTAGGTAGGGCTTTTAATTTAAATAAAAATAGACCTAAACTCTCTGTTTTGAGATTATTTATCACGCCAAAAACAGAGAGTGCCTCCTTGAACTCAAGCACCATTTTGCCATTAATCTACCTTATTAACAGCAAATTCGAGCATGCTTGTTGGTATCTATAAATACCAAATATAGAAAAATTCATTTAACTATTATTTTTTCACCTAAGCGTTTTTGAGTGCTAGACTATTATCTATAACCGTTATTAATGGATTTAATGACATCACCTTGCAAAAAAAAGAAGGTAACATTCATGAGCACAACCTGGACATACTCAAAAATATAGTATTAAAGAGCATCATAATTACCTCGGAATTTCCGGTGTATTTTTCGCATTAACTGGATAAATAGGCATACCTTAAGGCATATTAATTTTTCAATATTTTACTTGGTTAATAAATTCGAATACCACAATCAAATAATTTGAACAATTAATTTCAGTGGCAATTTTGACACATAAAAAACACTAAAAAAACATTCAACCACTTGATTATAAATACCTAATTACATACACCATTGAATGTATAAAATCATGATATCGAGAAAAGCGATTAAACTGATAATGAAGACCTCTTAAAAAAAGCACGTTATGCCTATCGATATATCGGAAAAATAGCAAGAATAGACACTAGTTTCTTTGGTTATTATTAGTTATTAATGAACAATACCCCGTAGAAGTGGGAGGTAAATATGTCCGAGAGTATAGTCAACGATATTATTAAATGGCTGGAAAGTCAGTTACAGCGCAATGAAGGTATCAAAATCGACACTATCGCTGATAAAAGCGGTTATTCTAAGTGGCATTTACAGCGTGTTTTTAAAGAATTGAAAGGATGCACGCTTGGCGAATACGTCCGTAAACGTCGTTTATTGGAAGCTGCTAAATCATTACGTGATGGCAACCTGCCAATTCTTGATATTGCTCTACAATACGGTTTTAGTTCACAAGCCACTTTTACTCGCATTTTTAAAAAGCATTTTGATATTACACCTGCAAAATTCCGCCAAAATGGACAAATGCCAGAATGTAAAACGTTTATGTCTTGCAGTTGTAATGGTTAGTTAATCAACTTTTGGTTAATTTTCACTCACCCCATGTGATTGTTTTTTTATCTCTTATTCCTTAATATTTATTCATGAGCCGGTTAATACCGGCTTTTTTTAACTCAGTTCATGGACCAACCAAGTTTCTAGATCATCAAATTGCTCTGTTAGCTGAGGCCATTTTTTATGCATTTCTAACACAAGCTTACGAATTGTTTCTGTTTGGTATACTTGTTCGGTTAGCTGTTTACTCAACCATTCTAGTGGTGATGGGTCTAAACTATCCGTAAAAAATTGGCAGCGTTTGATTACCCCTTTTTCAATATCAAAATGAAACTCAATTCCCCCCCAAGTGAAGCGAGTATCGCTGTAATGTGTAAAGGCGGGCGCTTGACCAAAATTCCATTCCCAGCTACTTTGCTTAGCAAATGTCTCACGGAAATTTGGTAGATCGGGTAATTTATCGGGTGAGATAAATTCAGCTTCAACAGTTTCACCATAATAGTTAAAGAAGCTTTCGATTATTCCTTCACACACCTTCTCATGACTAATATCAGCAACTAATTCACTGAGATTTGCTACTCGAGAACGTACTGATGTAATACCTTTAGCCTGTAATTTTTTAGGATCTGGATTTAAATAATCCGCTAATCTATTTAAATCAGAATTAATCAATAAAGTACCATGATGAAAGCCTCTATCGCGTGTTTCACGATAGGCAGAACCTGAGATTTTACGTGGACCATTAACAGTATTTAATACTAAGTCATTACGCCCCGAGATATCAGCATCAATTCCAACCAGTGCAAGCCCATCTACAATAATTTTTGTCGAGATACTTTTGTCATATTCCGGCTTACCCGCCATAAAGGTAAAGCAAGTATTCCCTAAATCTTGAAAAACAGCGCCCCCTCCGCTACTGCGGCGAGCCAAGCGGACGTTGTCCTGTTCCATTCGACGAGTATTGCACTCTTTCCACGGGTTTTGCGCTCGCCCGATAACCACAGTATCGGCATTACGCCATAAAAACATCACGCGCTGGTTAGGCGCCATTTGACGAAAAATTGTCTCTTCAACCGCTAAGTTAAACCACGGGTCAAAGGATTCAGAGATAAGTAAACGTAAGCTAGACATTAAGCTATCCTAAAAGCAAAAGTTGCCTCTAAGATAACATAATTAGGGATAAAAATGAGGAGATTACGTGGTAATTAGATACGCCGTGCTTGCCAAAATACTTTTCGCCAATAGACATTATCCATCGAGGATCTAATCACGCCTTTACTGGTTGAAGCATGAATAAAGCTATTGTCCGTATCGTAAATACCCACATGCAAACCATTCTCTCCAGAGCCTGTTTTGAAGAAAACCAAGTCACCCGGCATCAGGTCTGATGTATCAATCCGAGTCCCTAATCGAGTTTGATCAATTGTTGTTCGTGGAAGCTGGATCGCAAAACGGTCATTGAAGGTACGATAAACAAAGCCTGAGCAATCTACCCCACTTTGGCTCATGCCACCATAATTATACGGTGTTCCATACCATTGCTCTAACTGGTCTTTTAGCTGAGCAATGGTCATTATTGGATCAGACAATTGTGTTTTAAGTGGTGGTGCAGGTGTTCTTTTCACTGATGTCGATGAACAACCAATTAATACCAATGAAAACAATAATGGTAGATGTTGCCATTTTATTATCATATTGCACCCTATTTACAATCGAATTTATACTCGCTATTTTGCAAGTTACATTCTGTTGGCGATAATCCGTTATCTGAATCAATTTTTATACCTTTTCGTGATTTTTGCTGACAATCATATGTTAGTTAAATCACATTAGGTATACACAACACTTGGCTTATTACCATAGTAAATAAATTCTTAACCGGTAATTATCTTATTAATAAATCAAATTACTCAACTTTACCAGAATGTTTTTGCACTGGACGACTAATCAACCATACACCAAGTAAAATGCAAGCAATCCCACCCGCTTTTAGCCAAGTAGCAGGTTCATTAAACCAAGGTAAAACAACGGCTAATAAGTAGACAAATACATAACTTAAACTAATTAAAGGATATGCTTTGTTAAGTGGAATAGACTTCAGTGCAAACAACCAGCACAACATAGATAATGCATAGCAAATCAAGCCAATAAAAACCACACCAAGACTGACACTATTCGCAGATAACCATTCAATTTGGAGCCAATGCCAACCCAATGTGAATGAAGGTAACCCCATAACTCCAGTTTTCAAACTTAATTGCGCAATGGTGACTAGCAGTGCACTGCCGAGCGCCCAAACATAGCCTTTATTCATCCACTTATACTCATCAAAAAAATACCAAACATAATCGCGATAACGCCAAGCCAATGATTAAGGTCTGTTTTTTCATGATAGGCAAATTGGCCTATCAATGTCACCAAGACAAAATTAATACTTAACATCGGGTAAGCAATACTCAATGGCATACTTTCTAGTAGCTTTAGCCAAAATAGCATTCCAAATCCGAGCATAAGCAACGCCAGCACCAACCAGCGAATGGCTGATGCTGTTTTATGCTGTCGCTCACCCTGCCAGCATACAACAGCTTGTTTTTGTGCGACCTGCCCAATACAAGTTAGTACACTGACTAATAACAACAATAATAGTTGAGTAATCATTGCTTGTGATAAACCACAATCGCCATACGTGAATTACTAATAACCTCATCTGGCTTAGGAATATCAGGTAACCCTTCTTTGCGTCCTAGTAAAAAGACTACGGTAACTTGACCTTCTTTACGCGCTTTTTCAAGCCAATTCGCAAATTGATCTGGTTTAACAAGGCGATGTTGACTATCCGGATATTCAAGCCCATACGTCAATTCGCCACTACTGTTATATAAGTAAATATTTGAATTTTGTGTTTCCCACGCCAAACCTGCTGCAACGCCGACATTACTAGCCATCAAGTATCGGCTATTCATTAGTAAATCATGATTTTGATGGATAAAATTTTGTGGAAGTTTCGAGTCAATGGTGTTGTTGGGTAGCGCACTACCAATACATAAACTGACAGCCAGTGAACAAGATGCAGCCCATAACCAGTATTTAGCGTTTAACACCGTGCACAGGTAACCAATGATACCCCAAATAGAAAAAGCAACGATACCAAGCACCATTTTTGACCATTCATCCGCTTCATATAATGGATGTTTAATCACAGTACCAACAATAATAATAGCAATAACAGCCAATATACCGATTGCTATATTAATTATCCCATTAGCTTTTAAGGCTTTCATTTTTCCACTACGGACACAATCCACACCATACTTAGCCATTAGTAAGGCAAGCGGAGCCATAAATGGCAGCATATATGTCGGTAATTTTCCACGTGAAATACTGAAGAACACGACAGGAACAATGAACCAGCAGAGCAAAAAGAACATATCTGGGCTAGATTTACGTTCTTTCCAACCTTTAATTAATGCGCCGGGCAATAACCCTACCCATGGAATACTTCCGAGTAAAATGATCGGGATATAGTACCAAAATGGTGCAATATGCTGAGCATCATCTGCCGTAAAGCGTTTAATATGTTCGATCCAGAAAAAATAATTCCAATAATCAGGTTCTTGTTTTGCAATCGCTAACGCCCAAGGCAAGCTAATTAATATAGCTGAAATAATTGCTAATGGCCCATATTTCACCATTTCAAGAAAACGTTTTTGATAGAGAGTTATCGGGATCATTACAATAACAGGAATTGCTAGCGCTAAAAATCCTTTGGTCATAAAGGCCATTCCACAGGCTAAGCCAAGACTTACCCATGCAGCCAATTTTTCTTTAACCCCTCGCGCTTTCATTGCCCAAAGACAGCAATACATACTGGCAGCAATCCAGAGTGACAACATTGGGTCGAGAACACTGTATGTTCCTACCGCAAATACCAAAAACATTGAAACATAGATAAAGCTCGCAACGAAAGCGACGTGGCTATCTCGCCACATCATTTTCGCCATGCGATAAATAAGTAACGCACTTAGTAAAATGCAGAATACCGAACCAAAACGAACGGCAAAGTTAGTTTCACCAAAAATCATTTGGCTAATATTATTTATCCAATAGCCTGCAACTGGTTTTTCAAAATAGCGTGTATCCAGCATATAGGGGACAATCCAGTCACCGCGCTGTAGCATTTCTCGGCTAATTTCCGCGTATCGTGTTTCATCTGGTTGCCAGAGTAAACGACCGTTCAACGGTAATAGATAGGTTAAGATAAAAAAAAGAGCCAGCAGAGAGGCTCCTACTTTGCTCGCTCGGTTATTCCACATGCTTATATTATTCCTTTTCTTGGCAGCCAAGCCAGCCTTCACGCCCCGGGAATGATGACCTAATTACTTTCCCTTTCGGCAGCGTATTGATGTCTTCTGGCAATAACTCACTCAATGTACAGAATTGGATTTCTTCTTGTGTGATTCGTTCCAATAATTGTGAAAATTGTTCTGACTTAGACATCCCTTCGACTTCAGTATGAATGGTGTAAACAGGCACACCTTGATCATCTTTTATCGCTTGGAGGATAAAATCATTAAAAGCTTCATCGCTTACCACTGTACCAACGACTTCATCATAGGTAGGCAATGTTACTGGGATCTGCACCGTTCCTATCGAGCCATCAAGCATAACAGGCCTAAACGGATATTCTCCTCGGCAATCACTGTTATAGGTAAACCCAAACTTTTGTTTAACTTCAAGAACGCGCTCATCACCACGCCAACCAGCAACCGCAGAGCAAGTTACAGGTTGCCCGATTGCTTGTTCAAGAGCATCTACGCCTAACTTAACTTGTTCAGTTAGCTGAGCTTCACTCCATTTTGCAACTTTAGCCTGCCAACCTTGATGATCCCACGCATGCAATCCAACTTCATGTCCTGCATCTAAGGTTTGTTTCATCAAGTAACCTAAATCTTTCGCTATTTTTTTACCCGGCCATGCTGTACCGGCTAGCAAAATATCAAATCCATAAAGAGAGGCTGCATTAGATCTCAGCATTTTCCACAGGAATTTAGGACGCAAAAGGCGCCATAAATGGCGCCCCATATTATCGGGTCCTACACTGAAGAAAAAGCTGGCCTGAATATTGTGCTCTTTGAGCACTTTGAGTAGCTGAGGCACACCGTCTAATGTGCCACGATAGGTATCTACATCAATTCTCAAGCCAACTTTTTTCATTAGTTCTTACCTAATTCTTCCACTGCACCTTGCAAGAAGAAGTCCAGTGTTTCTTCAATGGTATCTTTCATATCGATACTCGGCTCCCACTCAAGAAGGCGGCGTGCATTTTCAATACTTGGTTTACGGTGCTCAACGTCCTGATAACCTTTACCATAGTAGCTGCTGCTTTCGATTTCACGGAAGCCTGCAAAAGGAGGGAAATTACCGCGCAGTGGATGATTTTCGAAACTTTCGAGTAACATTTCAGCTAACTGACGAATACTTGCTTCGTTAGTTGGATTACCAATATTGATGATTTGGCCATCACACTTACCGTCTTTATTTTCAATGATACGGAACAGTGCTTCAATACCATCTTTGATATCGGTAAAGCAGCGTTTTTGCTCACCACCATCAACCAGCTTAATCGGAGAACCTTCAACTAAGTTTAGGATTAACTGCGTGATTGCACGAGAACTACCAATACGTGCTGAGTTCAAGCTATCTAAGCGTGGCCCCATCCAGTTAAATGGACGGAATAGTGTGAACTTCAGGTTTTCTTTAGCACCGTAAGCCCAAATAACTCGGTCAAGCAGCTGTTTAGATACAGAGTAGATCCAACGTTGTTTATTGATTGGACCAACAATCAGACGAGATTCATCTTCATCAAACTCTTTATCATCACACATACCATAAACTTCTGAGGTAGATGGGAAAATAATACGTTTGTTGTATTTCACACAGTAACGCACAACTTTTAAGTTTTCTTCGAAATCTAATTCAAAGACACGCAGTGGGTTACGGGTATATTCGATTGGTGTTGCAATCGCGACTAGTGGCAGAATAACATCACATTTTTTAATGTGGTATTCAATCCATTCAGTATGGATGCTCACATCACCTTCAATAAAGTGAAAACGTGGGTTACCGATAAAACGGTCAATTGCTGATGAACTGATATCCATACCATAAATATCATAGTTATCATCTTGCAATAAACGCTCAGTTAAATGATTACCGATAAAACCATTAACACCGAGGATCAAAACACGTGTGCGGCGTTTAATCTGTGCTGTTGGTTTCGAACCAACACGGACATCAGTAACGATACCCATTTCATTAGCAAGACGATTACCCTGCATGTACAAACCAGAATCGCCTTGGCCGCTAACAATTTCAATAGCACCTTCACCACAAGCAATACGCAGTGGATCGTTAGATAATACCGTCCCAGCACGTTTGCCTTGATTATCATCTAACACGCGAGCACGCCAGATAATCATTTTACGCGCACCTAAATAAGTAAAGGCACCCGGGTATGGTTCAGTCACAGCACGAATTAAGCAATCAATTTCTTTTGCAGAGCGGTTCCAATCAATTAAACCATCTTTTTCACTGCGGCGGCCAAAGTAGCTTGCTTGGCTTTCGTCTTGAGGAACTGATGTATAGCTACCAGCTTCAATCAATGGCAGGGTTTTATCTAACAAAACCTCTGCTGCTTCACGAACTTTAGCATGCAGTGTCAGAGCAGTGTCTGTATCACTAATAGCGACTTTTTCTTGTGCAACAATATCGCCAGCATCTGCTTTAGCTACCATTTTGTGTAAAGTAACACCTGTTTCGGTTTCACCATTAAGTAACGCCCAATTAATTGGTGCACGACCACGGTACTTAGGTAGTAAAGAACCATGTAGGTTAAATGCGCCTTTTGGTGCCAGAGACAGTATCTCTTCACTTAGCATATCGCGATAGTAGAATGAGAAAATCACATCAGGCTTTAATTCGCGAATACGCTCAATCCACAATGGATGATTAACGTTTTCTGGCGCGTAAACAGGAAGTTCCATGTCCGCGCTGACACGTGCTACTGAGGAATAAAAGTGGTTTTCATTAGGATCATCAGTGTGAGTAAATACTGCCTGAATATCGTAACCAGCTTTTTTTAGCGCTTTCAGCCCTACACAGCCAATATCATGATAGGCAAAAACAATAGCTTTCATTAGTTTTCTTCCTGA
Source organism: Providencia burhodogranariea DSM 19968 (assembly GCF_000314855.2). Classification (GTDB taxonomy): domain Bacteria; phylum Pseudomonadota; class Gammaproteobacteria; order Enterobacterales; family Enterobacteriaceae; genus Providencia; species Providencia burhodogranariea. The sequence continues at coordinate 1,718,598 of NZ_KB233222.1, forward strand.
TTTTTGTCAGTCTTAGCATCAGCACCGACGACTTTTTGAATAAAATAACGGGGTCTCGCACGCACATCATTATAGATCCTGCCAATATATTCACCAAGCAAACCCATACCGACAAATTGTGCGCCGATAAACATAAAGAGTACGGCAAACAGTGTAAATACGCCTTCAGCAGCCCAAGTTGCGCCAAAAACCAAACGTAAAACAATCAATAACACTGCTAGCAAGAAACCACCTGCAGCAATAATACTACCAACCACACTTAACAAACGCAGTGGAGCCGTTGTTAAACAAGTCAGCAGGTCATACATTAAGTTAATCAGCTTCAAAAAGCTGTATTTTGAATCGCCAAACTCACGTTCAGCATGCGCTACATCAATTTCAATAGTTCTACGCGCAAAAGTATTTGCCAAAATAGGAATAAAAGTACTTCTTTCATGGCATTGCAGCATCGCTTCGATAATATGACGACGATAAGCACGTAACATACAACCATAATCACCCATAGAGCGACCTGTCGCTTTAGTGATCAGAGCATTGATCATTTTAGATGCTGTTTTACGGAACCATGAGTCCTGACGATTAGCACGACGAGTACCAACAACATCATAACCTTGTGATGCAGTTTCGACTAAGCGAGGGATTTCCTCTGGTGGGTTCTGTAAATCCGCATCCAGTGTAATCACTAAATCACCATCAGCTTGATTGAAGCCAGCCATAATTGCAGAGTGCTGCCCGTAGTTACGATTCAGAATAATTGCGATAACGTGGTTATCTGGGTTTTCTGCTGCCTCTGTCAACATTTTCGCCGAACGATCGCTACTTCCATCATCGACTAAAATTAATTCATAAGCCTGAGTAAGTTGTTTACAAGACTTAATTGTGCGTTCTAGCAACTGAGGCAAGCTTTGTTCTTCATTATAAACAGGGATCACAACAGAGACTTTTTTTATCTCTTCAAATTCATCTACAAATGACACTATTTTGACTCCAAAAGGATTTCATTTATTGCTTTAACAACCCTATCAACATCTGCATCAGACATATCAGGGAAAAGAGGCAGAGAACAAAGCGTAGCTGTATTCCATTCTGACTCTACGAGTGAGAGTTGCGAGTACTTCTCACGATAATATTTCTGTGTGTGTGCTGCACGGAAATGTAAACCAGTACCAATATCTCTATTTTTAAGTTTTTCCATAAAAGCATCACGATCAATACCACAAACATTTTTATCAACACGCACCATAAATAAATGGTTGGCATGCAAATGTGCATATTCTGGAATTGAGAGCATCTGCAAAGGCGAATCTTTTAGCGCAGCTCGGTAACGAGCAACTATCTCCGCACGACGTTGGTTCATTTCTTCAACGCGAGATAATTGAACCACTGCAATCGCAGCATGAATATCAGATAAATTATATTTAAAACCAGGTTCAACGACTTCGGCTTGTGGTTTTCGACCTTGAATTTGTCTATCAAAGGCATCAACACCAAGACCGTGAAACTTTAATGTCCTAACGCGCTGTGCTAATTCGTCATTGTCTGTAGCGACTAATCCACCTTCCGCACAAGTCACATTCTTTATAGCATGAAAAGAAAAAATTGCTGTACCTTGCTGGCCAATCCATTCATCTTTATAGCGTGTACCAACAGAATGAGCAGCATCTTCAATTAATACTACACCCGCTTTTTGCGCAATAGTACGTAATGCATCCAGATCACAAGGAGCTCCTGCATAGTGAACAGGAATTATCGCTTTCGTTTTCGTCGTCAGAGCTTGTTCTACGGCTGCTGGCTGCACCATTAGAGTATCGCGATCAACATCAATCATGACAGGCGTCGCACCTAACAACTCAATCATGTTGATTGTTGATACCCACGTTTGTGAAGGCGTTATAACTTCATCACCAGGACCGATACCAAGTGCCATTAAGACAACATGCATACCTGCAGTCGCGGAGGTAAGCGCGATAGCATGCTTACAGCCATAACGCTTGCAAAAGTCCTCTTCTAACTGATGGTTCTGAGGCCCAGTAGTAATCCAGCCTGAACGCAGAACTTTCTCTACAGCCTTAACCTCTTCGTCACCGATTGCCGGTTTTGAAAACGGAAGGAAATTACTCATATAGTCTGTAACCTAATTTATATTGAGAATAGAGTATTCTAGTTAAAGTTACTTTAACCGAACATCAACACCTGAAAACATTTCATAAATCACAATAAAACCAGTAATTAGAACAATTTTTCAGTTAACCGTCAAAATTAATTACCTGCCAGGCTTTATTTTCATCATTTGGGCTTAAGCGAATTTTGCCTGCAAATATTTCAGATAAATTAAAATCTGTCATTACTTTATCAGGAACCCCCGAGAAAATAACCCTTCCATTTTTCATCATCCAAATTCGACTGGCGCATTTATATGAATGACTCAGGTTATGCCCGCTCATTATAACTGTTCCTTGGCAATCACAAAAATATTTCACCCATTTATCGAGCTTTGCTTGCTGAATAATATCTAAATTGTTTGTTGGCTCATCAAATAGAATAAATTTTCCGCTTAAATCTTCGCTATTCCACACTTGTAAAAAAATCGCAATGATACGAACACGTTGCCATTCTCCACCTGAAAGTTGTGTAATAGGTTTTAATAATAATTTTTCTAACTGAAAATCTTGAGATAACGCATCAAATAATGATAGTTGATATATTGATGGTGAATGAAAAAGTGCAAGATATTGGAAAACTTTTAAAATAGGTTGGGTGGTAATTTGCTGCGGAAAATATGCCCGTAATTGACGTAAATCTTGTCCATGAAAATCATTGATCTTTTTCCCATGTATCTTGAGGTGGCCTGTAAAAGCTAAAAAACCACTCAATGCACAAAGTAACGTGCTCTTCCCTGAACCATTTGCACCAAGCAAGTGTATTTGCTCACCTGCAAACACATTTTCATTGATATTCACAAGCCTATTAGCAATAGAAAGCTGAATTAACTCAATAATTGGTTGATTATGCATAATTCGGTTCAATGCCATTGGTTATTACGAGCTAAAAGCCAAATAAAAATTGGTGCGCCTAAGGTTGCAGTTATTACACCAATAGGTATCTCAGCATTTGTAATTAATATACGAGATAAAATATCTGCCAATAATAATCCTCCCGCACCAGCAAATGCACATCCAGGCAGTAGAAATCGATGATTAGTTAACCCTGCTAAACGTAAAATATGTGGGATGACTAAACCCACAAAACTAATTGCTCCTGCGATTGCCACACTCAATCCAATTAAAATACCCGTAACAATAATTAAAATAAACCGCCATCTATGGTGAGAAAATCCAAGTTGATAGGCTTGCATTGACCCCAGAGAAAGATAATTAAGGATTCGGCCTTGGCATACTGCCCATAATAAAAATGGCACACAAGCTGAAACTAAGCCTAACTGACGCCAATCGATACCACTGAAGCTTCCCATCATCCAATACAGCAATTGACGTAAGTCTAAGCTACTGCTCATATACACCATCCAGGTCATGATTGCGCCACAAATCACACCAAGTGCAACCCCTACAAGCAATAAGCTAGTATTATTAAAATGTTTTCGCCGTGCAAAAAATAACAAAATTGACGTCAGTAGTAATGCACCAAGAATCGCTCCTGTACTCATCAGCCAATATTGAGTGACCCCGTGTGATAATAAAACAATCAATACCACAGCAACCCCAGCACCATTACTAATGCCAAGTAATCCCGGCTCAGCAAGAGGATTTTCAAACAGAGCCTGCATGATTGCGCCAGTAACAGCGAGGGAAGCACCAATAGTCACCACTGCGAGTAGACGAGGAAAACGAATTTGCCAAACAAATAATTGAGCCGCTTCGCTTGTCCATTGACTAGGCCCTAACCAAACCTCACCGACACTCAAAGCAACCATAGCCGTAATCACTAAAAATACAGATAAAATGATAAGTAATCGCAAATCCGCGGATTGTTGTTTTTTTTGTAAGTTCTGTAAACGATTATTCATCAAATAAAAAGTATCTGAATTAGAGATAGAACCTCAAAGTATAGCTTTTTATGAACGCGATACCAACTGATGGGTTATATGATGATAAATCATACTATTCCAAACACTAAAACGGAGTGAATATAACAAAAATAAATTGCAGTATCATTAAAGATTTATACAGTATCTTATTGATTCAATAATAAATTAATTTAATAGCACGAGGTTATAGAACCAACCACTGCTTTATTGATAACTATACGGCAATAAACTATATGACATCGTGGATGTGATGTGGATGGGGTCTTATAAATCCTTTTATAAAACATATAATTACAAAAAAACAAAAGACCGCCTAAGCGGTCTTTTATCAGCAATGCAAGTATGCAATTACTCTTTCGGTGTTGCTTTTTCAACCCGGCTTTTTAATTTTTGGCCTGGGCGAAATGTAACAACACGACGTGCGGTAATTGGAATATCTTCTCCAGTTTTTGGATTACGTCCGGGACGTTGATTTTTATCACGTAAATCAAAGTTACCGAATCCAGATAATTTTACTTGCTCGCCATTCTCTAAAGAGTGACGAACTTCTTCAAAGAAGATTTCCACAAGGTCTTTAGCATCACGTTTGCTAACACCCAGTTTTTCAAACAAATTTTCTGACATTTCAGCTTTAGTAAGCGCCATAGGTTTAGTCCCTCAAAGAGGCTTGGAATCGCTGTTTTAACGCAGCAACACACAGATCAACGGTCGCGGTTATCTCTTCTTCTTCCATGGTACGAGCTGTATCTTGGAAGACGAGACTGATAGCGAGACTCTTATAACCGTCTGCTATCCCTTCACCACAATACACATCAAACAAGTTTATGCCAACTATATGATTTATGCCAACTTTTTTACACTCTGCCAGAACATCTGCAGCGGCAACATCATCCGGCACGACAACAGCGATGTCACGGCGGTTCGATGGATAGCGTGAAATCGCCTTAGCATCAGGAATAGCACGGTCAGCTATCGCATCACAACGAACCTCGAATACAACGGTACGACCATTTAAATCGAGTTGACGTTCTATTTCTGGATGAACAACACCAATAATACCAATATGTTCATTACCCAGATAAATCCCAGCACTTTGCCCAGGATGTAATGCTGGGTGCGCTTCAGGTCTAAATGTAATTTGATTCAGTTTTCCAGTCAATTCTAAAACAGCTTCTAGATCACCTTTTAAATCAAAGAAGTCCACAATTTGTTTATCTAATGACCAATGTTCTTCAAAACGGTTTCCAGCAATCACGCCTGCCAACATAGTTTCCTGACGTATTTGATATTCTGCATGATTATCAGGAATAAAGCGTAGACCGGTCTCAAATAAACGAATTCTATTTTGTTGACGGTTTTGATTATAGACCACCGTAGTCAACAGTCCTGTAAGAAGCGATAAACGCATCGCAGACATATCCGCGGAAATTGGATTTGGCAATACTAAAACTTCTTGCTCAGGATGAATCAACGCTTGTACTTTCGGGTCAACAAAGCTGTAGGTAATGACTTCTTGATAACCGCGATCTACCAATCCAGTTTTTACACGTTTAATCGGTAAATCAGCTTCTTTGTGCTCAGTCATAATTAAATCAGCACGTACAGGTACGTCTGGAATGTTGTTATAACCATAAACACGAGCAACTTCTTCAACCAAGTCCTCTTCGATTTGCATATCGAAACGCCAGCTTGGAGCAATAACATCCCAGCGCCCTTCAGATACAGTCACTTTGCACCCAAGACGCGTCAAAATGTCAGTCACTAACTCATCAGCAATCACATGTCCAATCAATCGATTGAGTTTATTGCGTGTTAATCTGATGTTTGCCGCTTTTGGTAGATGTTCAGCACTAGTGGTATCAATAATCTCACCAACGTCACCACCACAGATATCCAGGATCAGCTGTGTAGCGCGCTCAATCGCTTTGAATTGCAATTCTGAATCCACACCACGCTCATAGCGATGAGATGCATCAGTGTGTAACCCATAGTTACGAGCACGGCCTGTAATGGATAACGGATTGAAGAAAGCACATTCTAGAAGAATGTTTTTCGTTTCAGTGTTAACACCAGAATGCTCACCACCAAAAACACCCGCAATACCCAGCGCTTTTTGCTCATCGGCAATGACTAAAGTATCCGGTTTAAGTATCGCTTCATTACCATTTAACAATACTAATTTTTCATCTTGTTTTGCCATACGAACGACGATAGCGCCATTCAAGCGATCAAGGTCATAAGCATGCTGAGGTTGACCTAACTCGAGTAATACATAGTTAGTAATATCAACAACGGCATCGATTGAACGCACACCACCACGACGCAGTTTTTCTTTCATCCACATTGGCGTTGGTGCGGACACATCAATATTTTTGATAACACGACCAAGGAAACGAGGGCAGGCTTCCGGCGCTTCAACTCTGATTGGGAATGTATCTGTTATCGTTGCTTTAACCGCTTCAATTACAGGCTCATTCAATTCTTGTTTATTGATAACTGCAACATCACGAGCAACGCCTAAAATACTTAAGCAATCAGCACGGTTTGGTGTGATACTAATTTCAATGACACTATCATCGAATTTTAAATATTCACGTAAATCGGTACCAATCGGAGCATCTAACGGTAATTCAATGATGCCACTGTGATCATCAGAAATACCCAACTCAGAGAATGAGCACAGCATGCCTTCCGAAGGCTCACCGCGTAATTTTGCCGCTTTAATTTTGAAGTCACCGGGTAATACGGCACCGACAGTCGCAACAGCAACTTTTAAGCCCTGACGACAATTTGGTGCACCGCAAACGATGTCTAATAGACGATCTCCACCAACGTTGACTTTTGTCACTCGCAGTTTATCGGCATTAGGATGCTGCCCACACTCGACAACTTCACCAACGACAACACCATTAAATTGCCCTGCAACCGGTTCAACACCATCAACTTCCAAACCGGCCATCGTGATTTGATCGGATAATGCTTCACTGCTAATGGCCGGATTCACCCATTCGCGTAACCAGAGTTCACTGAATTTCATGAGAAAGTCCCGCCTTATTTAAACTGTTTGAGGAAACGAAGATCATTTTCGAAAAATGCGCGCAAGTCAGAAACACCGTAGCGCAGCATTGTCAGGCGTTCCATTCCCATTCCGAATGCAAAACCAGAATAAACCTCTGGATCGATACCCACATTACGCAGAACATTCGGATGAACCATACCGCAACCTAACACTTCTAACCATTTGCCATTTTTACCCATAACATCAACTTCAGCGGAAGGTTCTGTAAATGGGAAATAAGATGGACGGAAACGGACTTCAACTTCTTCTTCAAAAAAGTTATTCAAGAAGTCATGTAGGGTGCCCTTAAGGTTTGTAAAGCTGATGTCTTTATCAACAATTAAACCTTCAGTCTGGTGGAACATTGGGGTATGCGTTTGGTCGTAATCATTACGATATACACGGCCTGGCGCTATAATGCGGATCGGTGGTTGTTGCCCATTCATTGTTCTAATTTGCACACCTGAAGTTTGGGTGCGGAGTAAACGTTTAGCATCAAACCAGAATGTATCGTGATCAGCACGTGCAGGATGATGAGCTGGAATGTTTAATGCATCAAAATTATGATAGTCATCTTCGATTTCAGGGCCGGTTTCAACGCTAAATCCTAACTCACCAAAAAATTCTTCAATTCGCTGAATAGTACGAGTAACTGGATGTAATCCACCATTTTCCATGCGGCGTCCCGGTAATGAGACATCGATTTTCTCGGATGCTAAGCGTGCATTCAGTATGTCAGCCTGCATGGCATCTTTACGAGTATTCAGTGCATCTTGAACTTGTACTTTGGCTTCATTTATCACAGCCCCAGCAGCTGGTCGTTCTTCAGCTGGCAGATCACGCAACGTTTTCATCTGTAGTGTGAAGTGGCCGCTTTTGCCTAAAAATTCAACACGCACTGACTCTAACGTAGCAACATCTTGGGCTTGTTCAATGGCTGCTTTTGCCTGTGCAACCAACTCAGCGAGATGTGGCATTGTTTCCCCTTTAAGACCTTACGGTCGTTTTACTAGTTATTCATCGATTTGTTAAGTTCTCACTTGCCATTCCTTGAATGGATAAGCACTTACCTGATTTTACTGTATTTTTTCAACAATCAAAAATAAAAAAGCCTCCATTAGGAGGCTTTAGCGTAACTTTTCGTTTATTTTCTTACGCACGAAAGCCCCAATACTCAGGTGCTAAAGTAAAAGAAGAAACGGAAAGTAACGATTTGCATATAATTAGTTCACTGAATGTTTTGAATTTTTAAGTATTAACATAAAAAGCTCTAAATGAAAAGAGGAAGTTACCTTCCTCTTTTCAAGCAAACACTTAGGCTAAAGCGCCTTTTGCTTTTTCAACTAAAGCAGAGAATGCTGCTTTGTCAAATACAGCAATGTCTGCCAGGATCTTACGGTCGATTTCAATCGAAGCTTTTTTCAAGCCATTGATGAAACGGCTATAAGACAGACCGTTCTGACGAGCCGCTGCGTTAATACGCGCGATCCACAGTTGACGGAACTGACGTTTACGCTGACGGCGGTCACGGTAAGCATATTGACCTGCTTTGATTACCGCTTGAAATGCTACGCGGTAAACACGTGAACGTGCACCATAGTAACCTTTCGCCTGTTTCAGAATCTTTTTGTGACGTGCACGTGCCACTACACCACGTTTTACGCGAGCCATAGCTATCTCCTATCGTCTTTTATCTTAATTAACCAATGTTTACTTATGCGTATGGCAGGCAAGCAATTACCAGACCAAGATCGCCCTTAGATACCATTCCTTTCGGACGCAAATGGCGCTTACGCTTAGTAGATTTTTTGGTCAAAATGTGACGAAGGTTTGCATGCTTACGCTTAAAGCCACCGCCTGCAGTTTTTTTAAAGCGCTTTGCTGCGCCACGTACAGTTTTAATCTTAGGCATTTCTTTAATTTCCAACTTCGCATTGTGATTAACTACGAATTAACTAGGCGAATAGCTTCCATATTTCTACAAAAGTTACTACTTGATGGCCTAATTATTTCTTCTTAGATGCCAGTACCATGATCATTTGACGCCCTTCAATTCTTGAAGGAAATGATTCAACAACGACCAGCTCTTCTAGATCAGACTTAATGCGGTTAAGCATTTCCATACCGATCTGTTGGTGAGCCATTTCACGACCACGAAAACGCAGTGTTACTTTAACTTTATCACCATCTTCTATGAAGCGTATCAGGTTGCGTAGTTTGACCTGATAATCACCTTCATCTGTACCAGGGCGGAATTTAATTTCCTTCACCTGAACAATTTTTTGCTTCTTCTTCTGTTCTTTTTGAGACTTGCTCTTCTCATAAAGGAATTTGCCGTAATCCATAATACGACAAACTGGCGGTTCGGCATTTGGGCTGATTTCCACAAGGTCTACACCTGCTTCTTCTGCTTTTTCAAGCGCCTCACGAAAGCTCATAATGCCAAGCTGTTCGCCGTCTAAACCGGTTAAACGGACTTCAGTCACACGAATTTCATCGTTGATACGATTAGGACGCGCTGTTGGGATTCTTTTTCCGCCTTTAATACTTTATTCCTCCAACTGGATAAAGAGATTTGCTAACTTCTCTAAAGCACACATCCTGATAATCATTGAGTTAATACATTTAATTTATTGATTATCAAAACGCAATATTATTTATTTGCCTATATTAGACTTTATAACGACATCTTAATATAGTGATTCGACCGCGGATTTTAATGCTTATTGCTCGATTACTCAAGCAGATAATGGAATTTTTCGCATTAATTTGTGTCTCTTGCTATTAACAAAGAGGTTAAATCTACGAATGACATAAGCAATTGAACATTAAAAACCATAGATTTCACCAATAAAAATGAAAAAATAGCACCCTCAATTATTGTGAGTGCTATTTATTATGGCTTAATTATTTTTTCTTCGGTGCCAAGATCATGATCATCTGGCGACCTTCAATTCTTGAAGGAAACGATTCTACTGACGCCAGTTCATCCAGATCAACTTTAATGCGATTTAGCACTTCAAGACCGATCTGCTGATGAGCCATTTCACGGCCACGAAAACGTAGTGTAACCTTAGCTTTGTCACCATCTTCCAAAAAGCGAATCAGGCTACGCAATTTAACTTGGTAATCACCTTCATCAGTCCCAGGACGGAATTTAATTTCCTTCACTTGAACAACTTTTTGTTTTTTCTTTTGTTCTTTTTGAGATTTACTTTTCTCATAAAGATATCTGCCATAGTCCATAATCCGGCAAACAGGTGGCTCAGCATTAGGGCTAATCTCAACTAAATCAACACCAGCCTCTTCCGCTTTAGCGAGTCCTTCACGAACACTCATGACACCGAGTGGCTCACCTTCTAAACCTGTGACACGAATTTCAGTTGCACGGATTTCTTCGTTAATACGATTTGGACGTGCTGCTGGGAGTTTTTTTCCGCCTTTAATACCTTATTCCTCCATCTGATTAAGCTGACGACTGCGAATTTCTTCAAGCAGTTTGTTTGTATATTCAGTAACATCAAGGCTGCCTAAATCTTTACCACGGCGGGTACGCACAGAGACTTTACCTGATTCAACTTCTTTATCGCCACAAACTAGCATGTAAGGAACACGACGCAGGGTGTGTTCACGGATCTTAAAGCCGATTTTCTCGTTACGTAAGTCCGCTTTCGCACGAATGCCAACACTTTGTAATTTACTGACTAATTCTTGAACATAATCTGCCTGAGCATCTGTAATGTTCATTACTACAACTTGCTGTGGTGCCAGCCATGTAGGGAAGAACCCTGCATATTCTTCTGTCAAAATACCTATGAAACGCTCTAGTGAACCTAAAACAGCACGGTGGATCATGACAGGAACAATACGTTCATTGTTTTCACCAACATATGAGGCATTGAGGCGACCCGGCAAGAAGAAGTCTAATTGCACAGTACCGCATTGCCATGCACGGTCAAGGCAATCATACAGGGTAAATTCAATTTTAGGACCATAAAATGCACCTTCACCTGGCTGGTATTCAAATTCAATACCTTGATCTTTTAACGCCTGAGCTAAATCAGCTTCCGCTGTGTCCCACATATCGTCAGTACCGATACGTTTTTCAGGGCGTGTAGACAATTTAACAACAATTTTTTCAAATCCAAATGTTGCATAAACGTCATAAATCATTTCGATACAACTGGTGACTTCACTCAAGATCTGTTCTTCAGTACAGAAGATATGCGCATCATCTTGAGTAAAACCGCGCACGCGCATTAAACCATGCAGTGCACCTGAAGGTTCATTACGATGGCAGCTACCAAACTCTGCCATACGCAGTGGTAAGTCACGGTAAGATTTTAAACCTTGGTTGAAGATTTGAACATGGCCTGGACAGTTCATTGGTTTGACACAATATTCACGATTCTCAGAAGAGGTCGTGAACATCGCGTCTTTATAGTTTTCCCAGTGCCCTGTTTTTTCCCACAAAACGCGATCCATCATGAATGGGCCTTTCACTTCTTGATAGTGATAAGACTTCAGTTTCGTGCGTACAAATGTTTCTAATTCACGGAAAATTGTCCAGCCATCATTGTGCCAGAATGCCATACCTGGCGCTTCTTCCTGCATATGATATAAATCTAGCTGCTTACCAATTTTACGGTGGTCACGCTTAGCCGCCTCTTCGAGGCGTACTAAATAAGCACTTAGTTGCTTTTTATCTGCCCATGCAGTGCCGTAAATACGCTGTAACATTTTGTTATCGCTATTGCCGCGCCAGTAAGCACCCGCAATTTTCTGCAACTTGAAGTGGTGACAGAAACGCATATTAGGCACGTGTGGGCCACGACACATGTCAACATATTCTTCGTGATGGTATAGACCTGGATGGTCTTCTTGGCTGATGTTTTGGTCAAGAATTTCAACTTTATAGTCTTCACCGCGTGCAACAAACGTTTCACGTGCTTCAGCCCAAGATACGCGTTTTTTAATCACGTCATAATCTGTTTTGGCAAGCTCTTGCATACGCTTTTCAAGCTTTTCCAAATCTTCCTGGGTCAGCGTATGGTCAAGATCGATATCATAATAAAAACCATTATCGATGACTGGGCCAATTGCCATTTTGGTATTTGGCCACAATTGTTTGATGGCATGACCTAACAAGTGAGCACAAGAGTGACGAATAATTTCAAGACCATCGTCATCTTTACTTGTAATGATGGATAAATTCGCATCATTTTCGATGAGTTCACAAGCATCAACTAACTCACCATTTACACGACCCGCAATACACGCTTTTGCGAGGCCCGCTCCAATATCGCGAGCTACATCCATCACAGAAACGGCATGGTCGAATTGACGCTGACTTCCATCAGGAAGAGTAATAACAGGCATTAATAAATCCTTATCGGCAGTGGTGACCCATACGCAAGATCACTTGCTTGATTATTCTTAAGTTATAAAACAATACGTTACTATCGATTTCTCGCTTCACGATGCGAAATATGCACATAGTTATTGTATACAGACCTTAAAATGACTATGCACATCGACAACAACTCAAAGACAATAATAACACAGACATATTTTATGGCGATAGGTCAAGAAAGGTTATTAACCACTCTTGTCAAATTATGACGCCTAATCCAAACCCTTTATATTATAGGCTAATAGTAAGAAATCGCTTCTGAAAATACGAATAGAGCTGGTAATCAGGCTGAAAGAATTAATCTATATTTCTATCCATGATAGCTTCAAATCAACAACTATTTATTTGGAATTATTATGTTTTTACATATAGCTGAATAGCTATATCAATCTTAATTTTCTCGGCTTTTTTTGGTTTTTATTATGAACTTACACACTTAAATTATCCTAAGGGTAATATCACTTATCAATTTTTATTTATATATACGTTTGAAAAACAGTTGATTCGCATTTAATGTAAACATCTTTTTATGATTAATGTCATATTTGCGTTTTATAACAACAATTAGTCTCAAACTGATTTTTGCCAGTACTTCTCCCCTCATATTCGCAGGGTACTGGCTTTTTTCTTCAACCATTTCAAGCATATTATAATTAACTTAAGCATGAATAAAAACACAAATGCATTGTTAATGCATGATATTAGGAAAAATTATAATTCAACCTGAATAGGCTTACTCGATTTGATTTTTCAATTATAGATTTGTGCATTAGCTAATGGCTAAAGAAATTTTATTCTTATTTTCGATTTTCGTTATAACCAGCGCCGTGTTTGCTGGCTATAGCTTGCCCATTCGTCACCAAAGTGTTCAGATAAAAACTTCTCTTCTTGGGGAATAGTATAGAGATCGGTAATTAACCAATAAATTAATCCTGAAACCAAAAAATAAGGAGAATGAGTGAATAATGCAACACTGATACTCATTGAAGTAAAGGCAAGATATAGCGGGTTGCGCGATAACCGAAATGGGCCTTGAGTAATAAGAAACGTTGCTTGGTTCATTGGATTGGGTGAGGTTTTATGGCGAATAAAATAAAATAAGCTTGTCGCTATCCAACCAAAGCTTTCCAAAGCCACTAAAATGGCCAGTATGCCTACCCAACCTGAAAAGCTCCATGAGAAAAGCCCGTTAGCATAAAGTAGAGAAACGGCAATTCCATTTAAAATAAGCCAGTTTAAGAAGGAAAGCCTAAATATGTTCATCATGATGTCCTTTATGTGACAACGCATATCTAGACTAACATAATTGCGTTCTAATTAGCTTCAGAATAAAACACCTTTGCCTATATATTAAAATCAGTAACTGTTTTATCTGAGAAATATTGATGATTGATCTGACGAATTATTATGCCCCAAGAAAAAAACACTTTTTAAGCCTTCCAATCGTGCATTTTCTTGCTGACAAACTAACTTACGAACTTGATTTGGCATTTGATCAACCCGAGAGCGGATTAAGCTTAATTGTTCATCCAAACCATTCATCCCTTTTACACTCACCACATCTTGGTTAGCTTTTAGGTAATCCGCAAAAGTTTCTAGATTACTTTCTAAGCTATCACATGCATTATTGCTAGAACCCCAACTTGGAATTAATGAATTAATTGATTCAGGCAAGACCTGCGATATGTTGGGATATACACTTTGTTTCCACTGCTGTGGAAACACAATAAATAACGCTGCGATTGCGATCACAATTAACATCAACAATGTAGTCAGAGTTGTCGTTAACTTTTTCATTTACACCCCAAAACTTACCTATTTAACTGTCACTAGGATAAATCATGGGGCGTAAAGCAACTTTAAAATAAAAAATTGTTTGTAAAGAAAGCTCTACCAACATTAAGCTAGTGATAAAAACGAGTAAATTACAATGATATTGAGGGACTTAATTGCTTATAAAAGTATGTGGTACTTTCAAACTTATTCTCAGAGCTACAAACATAATCAGGGATCTGACCAACCTCAATATAACCTTGCCGGCGGTATAAATGTGAAGCCACATCACCAGTACGAGTATCTAACACTAATAAGGTACGATGATTGTCGAGTGCAACCTGTTCCGCATACACAAGCAACTGCTTAGCAATTCCATGTTGACGAAAATCAGTATGCACCATCAACTTTTCCACTTCGGCACGATGACGACCATTCGCTTTTTGGCATAACGAGAGTTGTATTGCTCCAGCTAATTGATTATCAATAAATTGAGCTAGCAGTAAACGGTTACCTTGCTGTACTTCACTATCGACCTGTAACCAATACTGCTTTGCCTCATCTAGCCCTAATGGCGCAATAAATCCGATAGAAGCACCATTATTAACACCATTAATTAATAGTTGTTCAAATTGTAATTCATGCCCTTGAATGGTTGCTAAAATATCGATAGACATTAAATAATTCCTCTCTACATCATTTATAAAGCAAACAGTTTTCTACAATATTAAAAAGTCTATTATGAGTAAAATACCATTCTATCATAAGGCGTTGTTTCACAGCTTTTTAAACGTTCTATCAGTGAGCCAACGTGAATCTCTAGTTTATGTCCATCTGGGTCAAGGAAATAGAATGAATAGCCTTCACTAAGATTATCCTTCCACGTTTGCACACCAGATTGTTTTAATTTTTCAACCATGATCGGAAAGCTATCTTCGGTAACGGAAAAAGCATAATGAGTATAATCGGTGTCTTCAGATCGAGTAACTCGCCTTGTATGGTCTAAAGAGAGGCATACCCATAACGAATCACAGGTTAAATATGCACCACGAGTCCAACTGGCATGTAATTTCATTCCCAACACTTTATGGTAAAAAAACATGCTTTTTTGAATATCAGTAACTGCTAAGGTTAAATGGTTAATTCCATTTATCATCAATATCAATCCTCTAGATAAAATGCTTTAGAACCGCGATAACAATTAAGTTTGAGATAGCAGGTGTTGTTAAAAAGCACTTAAGCAGCATCCTGTAGACGAATTTATGCTTTCTTTTAATGAATTTACATAACCAATAAGTAAATAACATAATTAAGGGTATAACTTAAGCATATCGAAATTTTGACAACCTACTAATAGATGCCCTTTCCCTTTTTATGTTCCCCATAAAAAGGGTTTTTTTTACCCTTAAAATTGAACACTTTTAGCTCATGCATATATCCCACTGTTATAAAACGATTAAATTAAGTTATTCACAATAGAATGCTAGTGTTATCCACAGTTAATGTGTACAACTTTAATAATTCTTCATATCAACTTTATCAAGATTAAGTAATTTTCACATTATTCAATTATATGAAGATCGTTTAATTACTCGCATAATGTACAGGATTATAACAATATTTGTTATAATCCTAATTCGCTTTGACTTTTTGTATCCAAAATTATTCAAGTTGTATATTCACGCTAGACTAGATTATCTCTGAGGGCATCAGTAACGACGGCATTCAGACACAAGCTTCTCGTTTGCAGTGTAACTTGAAATATGATGGATATTTACCCAATTAAGAGCTTAGTTTGCCTATTATGAATGACTTTTTAGGGCTGTTTCAAGCCATCGGTATTGGATTGGTTTTAATACTTCCTCTTGCTAATCCTCTGACAACAATAGCAGTCATGCTCAGTTTGTCTGGCAATATGACCAAAGAACAGCGGAATCATCAGTCACTGCTGGCATCAATTTATGTTTTTTCTATCATGACGATTGCTTTTTATGCAGGGCAATTAGTGATGAATACTTTCGGTATTTCTATTCCCGGTTTGCGTATTGCCGGAGGGTTGATTGTGGCCTTTATTGGTTTTGGTATGCTGTTTCCAAGCAATGAAAACAATGATGACACAAGTACATTAGCCACTGACGATTCAACTATTTCTAAAAAGCGCCAAAAGTCACCTAATATTGCCTTTGTGCCTCTTGCAATGCCAAGCACTGCGGGTCCTGGAACAATTGCTATTATCATCAGTTCGACAGCTTCTTTACAAGGCGATGTTGGCTTTGCTCCTTGGATTTTAAAAGTTGCCCCTGTTATGACTTTTTTTATTGTCAGCTTTATCGTTTGGATTGCACTAAGAGGTGCGACTTCCATTATGAAATGGTTAGGTAACGGTGGGATTGATGCAATTTCTCGAGTGATGGGTTTCTTATTAATTTGTATGGGAGTGCAATTTGTGATCAACGGAATAGTTGAAATCGTTGCGCAGCTCCCACAGCTTATTTCAGCACATCATTAATTCATTGCTAATGAATTATAGGCATTTTTAACTTTCCATAAATAACGCGGAGCTTGAGGCGCTGGGTGCTTAGTTTGAACATGCTGATAAAATTCTTCAGGTGTCATTCTATTAATCATCGCGATAGCTCTGGCTTTATCATTATCGAACGTCCTCAATAACGCGCCTGCGCCATTAACATAGGCGACTACGGTAGCATAATACATAGTCTGTGGATGATTAATACCCGCGAGTTGTTGTTCTTTTAAAATGCGAATATAGGTTGTTCCAATATCGATATTCGTTCTTGGATCTTTTAAATCGCGAGTAGAAGGTTCACCTGATTTTCCATGGTAACGATAGGCATCACGCCCCGCCGTTGAAGCCTTTATTTGCATCAAACCAATTGCATTCGATTTACTCACAACCTCAGGTCGAAAATTTGATTCAACCTCAATGATGGCTCGAATCAATATTTCATCAACATTATAACGATTTGATGACTCCCGAATATATTCATCAAATGGTGTACGAGCAAATGAAATACTTTGCTGAGCTGTATTATTATTCCCTAACATTCGCTGTGTTGAGACTTGTTTTTCTGGTCCGCTAGAGCAGCCCGCTAACAACAGAAATACCAATGCACCACTGATATTTTTTTTCACCGAGAGACCCTCTGCAAATAAAACTGACGGAAGAATAACTAATCACAGGAAAATTAAAATAATTTTTACTTAACTTTTACTTCAAGAAATGTTTAAGTCTAGTAAAAAACAATCATAATTATATCAAAATCACCTACTTTTTGTCTTGACTTTACCTAGTTGATAATGATAATTATTATCAACTGTATTGTTAGCTTTATTTCTGTCTCTACAGAACACAGAACACAGAACACACAGAAAACAATACAATTTAAAAAGAATCCACTAAGCCAATGATGTCAGGGTATGTACAATGAAAAAAAAATTATCACTGCTTTCTAAACCGCTACTTTCTATCCTATTTGCTTTATCAGCTATTCTACTTATTAATCAACCTGCATTGGCTAAAAAGTTTAAGGTCGTCACAACTTTTACCATTATTCAAGATATCGCGCAAAATGTTGCCGGTGATGCCGCTATTGTTGAATCAATTACTAAACCCGGCGCTGAAATTCATGGTTATCAGCCTACACCAAAAGATATCATGAAAGCTTATGATGCTGATTTGATCTTGTGGAATGGTATGAATCTTGAGGTTTGGTTTCAACGCTTTTTCGAAAATGTCCAAAATGTCCCTGCTGTCGTAGTCACCGAAGGTATTGAGCCGATGCCAATTCGTGAAGGTGAATATGAAGGGCACCCTAACCCACACGCCTGGATGTCTCCAGCAAATGCAAAAATTTATATTGAAAATATTCGCCAAGCATTAGTGAAATATGACCCACAAAATGCCGAAATTTATAACCAAAATGCAAAAGCCTATGCAGAAAAAATTGCTAAACTCGATGCGCCCCTGCGTGAGCGCCTTAACCGAATTCCAGAAGATAAACGTTGGTTAGTTTCAAGCGAAGGTGCATTTAGTTATTTGACAAAAGATTATGGTTTTAAAGAAGTTTATCTATGGCCAATTAATGCGGAAGAACAAGGTTCGCCGCAACAAGTTAAAAAAGTCATTGATACTGTCCGTGAATACCAAATACCGGTTGTCTTCAGCGAGAGCACAATTTCAGACAAGCCTGCCCGTCAAGTGAGTAAAGAAACTGGTGCAAAATATGGTGGTATGCTTTATGTTGATTCATTATCAACATCTGATGGTCCAGTACCAACCTATATTGATTTGTTAACCACCACCGTAGACACCATAGCAAAAGGATTTGGTCAGTAAAATGAGTAGCTCAAACCGCTTCGAACATCCTAATCTAATTGTTGATAATGCCACCGTCACTTACAATAACGGCCATACCGCAATTTATGACGCTAGTTTCAATATTACTGGTGGTTCAATCTGTGCGCTGGTTGGTGTAAACGGTAGTGGAAAATCAACATTATTTAAAACAGTCATGGGCCTTGTTACACCATCATCGGGTCATGTCACTTTGAATGGTGACCCAATCAAAGCTGCATTAAAAGAAAATGTTATTGCTTATGTTCCCCAAACAGAAGAAGTCGATTGGAATTTTCCAGTGCTTGTTTCTGATGTGGTGATGATGGGTCGATACGGCAAAATGGGTTTTTTTCGTATCCCAAAAAATGAAGATAAAGAAGCGGTAAAGCGTGCATTAGAACGTGTGGATTTAGCCGGCCTTGAACATCGCCAAATTGGAGAGCTTTCCGGTGGGCAGAAAAAGCGCGTATTCTTAGCTCGTGCTCTTGCTCAACAAGGTAAAGTATTATTGCTCGATGAGCCTTTTACTGGGGTCGATGTTAAAACAGAAAATGCCATTATTGACTTGTTACGCAGTCTTCGTGATGAAGGTCACCTGATATTGGTTTCAACACATAACTTAGGAAGCGTGCCTGAATTCTGTGATCAAGTCATATTGATTAACCGCACCGTCCTCGCAAGTGGCCCAACAGAAACCACGTTCACTCAAAAGAATTTGCAGATGGCCTTTGGTGGCGTATTACGTCATATCAACCTTTCGGGTCAAGAACTTCATGACGATGACGACCCTCGCTCTATTACAGTCATTACTGATGATGAGAGAGCTGCGGTTTTCTATGGCCACGACCATGATGCTCCGGTTAGAAAAAATCAACCTAAGGATTCAGAATGATCGAGTTGTTACTTCAGCCTTTTGAGTACAACTATATGGTTAAAGCCATCTGGGTAAGCTCGATTGTTGGTGCTGTTTGTGCTTTTCTTTCTGCTTATTTGATGCTGAAAGGCTGGTCATTAATGGGAGATGCCCTATCTCACTCTGTAGTACCTGGTGTTGCTGGTGCGTATGCTCTGGGCTTACCTTATGCTGCTGGTGCTTTTTTTACCGGGATCCTTGCTGCGCTAGCCATGACATTTATCAAGCATATTACTCGCTTGCGTGAAGATGCTGTTATTGGTTTTATTTTTTCGACATTCTTTGCAGTCGGCCTACTAATTGTGTCATTGAATCCGACTTCAGTGAACGTACAAACAATTATATTTGGCAATATTTTAGGTATCGCTGATGCTGACGTATTACAAGTTGAAATTATTATTGCTATTTCATTCATCGTATTACTCGCCTTATGGAAAGATCTTCTCGTAGTATTTTTTGACGAAAGCCACGCACGCTCAATCGGCTTAAATCCTCTGCGCTTAAAGATTATTTTCTTTACCTTATTAAGTGCCTGTACAGTCGCAGCATTACAAACTGTTGGAGCTATTCTCGTTATTGCCATGGTTGTTACTCCGGGTGCCACCGCATATTTACTGACAGATCAATTCAAACGTCTCGTCATTATTGCTGTCGTTATTGGTACTGCAACTAGTGCAATCGGAGCTTATGCGAGTTATTTCCTTAACGGCGCAACGGGTGGCTTAATTGTAACCTTGCAAACCGTTGTTTTCTTATTAGCATTCTTCTTCGCACCCAAACACGGCATTTTTGCTTCACGTCGTAAAGCAAAACATGAAGTTGAGAATCTACATAAAATAAAACAGCAAGGGGCCTCTAATGAGTGATTTTATTGACTTGCTAACGGCACCTTTTATTTTCCCTTTTATGCAAAAAGCGATTATTACAGCAATTGTGACTGGAGCAGTATGCGCAATTTTATCATGCTTTTTGGTCTTAAAAGGCTGGTCATTGATGGGAGATGCTATCTCTCATGCTGTGTTACCGGGTATTGTGATTGCCTCCGTGGCGGGGATCCCACTCGCTATTGGCGCGTTTGCTTCAGGGCTTTTCTGTGCATTTGCGACAGGTTATTTGAAAGAAAATAGCCGGATCAAAGAAGATACCGTAATGGGAATTGTTTTTTCCGGTATGTTTGCTGTCGGGTTAGTCATGTTTGCCAAGATTGATACCGAACAACACCTCACACACATTTTATTTGGTGACATTCTTGGTATCACTGATGCTGAGTTTAAACAGAATCTATGGTTTGCTGGTATTACGATTGCTATTATCTTAATCAAACGTAAAGATTTTATGCTGTATTGCTTTGACCCGAATCAAGCTCGTGTAATTGGCCTGCCAGTTAAGCTTATTCATTATGGTTTGTTATCACTGCTGGCTTTAACTATTGTCGCGTCACTGCAAGCGGTAGGGATTATTTTAGTTATTGCTATGCTTATCTCTCCGGGTATTATCGCATTTGTACTTTGTCGAAGTTTTGGGTGGATGCTTGTCATTGCCGTTATTGCATCAGTAACTTCAAGCGTGATTGGTACTATTATTAGTTTCCATATTGACGGTGCTACAGGCCCTTGTATCGTTATCACACAAGCAGTCTATTTTGTTCTCGCCCTACTCTATAGCAAAATCATATTAAGCCGTAAAAAAGCAAAATTGTCGGCAGAAAAAATGCAAACAGTTTGAAGCTGCCAAAATATGGATTAAATTAAAAAACTGAGTACGATGATTATCGACTCAGTTTTTTAATGAGAAATAGTTAAATTACATCCTAAGAGCTGTTGAACTTTTCTGTTTATTTTTTACTGTGCGAATGATTAAAATAATAGCTATTTGATTATGCCAAGTATGAAGCGGTTAAAAAACATCATGAAAATCTAAGCCTCACAGAAAATCGCCCTTCAAATTTGATTGAAAATGACGGTGAAAGATCAATATCCCCAAGAATTATTATGACATTTTATCCCGCGTGACATGTCACGAAAACTGAGTTAAAAACCTGCCAACCCACTATCCGGGCACCTTTGAGATACTTACTCAATCTTATTATTTAAATTTCATTAATTCCGCCAAGTTAACACGTCAATCTCAGTAAATTAAAAAATACCGCCCTCATCAAATAAGGTAAGGACGGTAAATTTGCAACTGAATTAGCTGGAAATATCAACCTTCTCAAGTAAGACCGGGATATTTTTATAAGCAGGTATCCCACTTTGAGGGTCGACGTTATCCAATGCAATAAGATTATTTGCTTCCGGAAAGTATGTTGCTACACAGCGATCAGCCATATCATAAATAACAATTTTTAAATTATCCAACCGGCGGTGCGTGCGTTTTTGTTGATTATCCAGCGCAATAATATTAACTCTATCACCAGCAACTAAGTTTTGTTTCTTAGCTTGAGCCTCACTGATGAATATAACATCACGCTGACCAAAAACACCTCGATAGCGGTCATTGAAGCCATAGATAGTCGTATTATATTGGTCATGACTACGCACTGTTGTCAGTATCAATTCACTGTTTACTGCCGAATGTGGATCTTCGATAACCCCTTGGGTCGTCATGAAGTTCGCTTTTCCTGAAGAGGTTAACCATTGGCGTTCAGCTGCCGCATTTGTTAGATGGAATCCCCCGGGTACACGAATTCGAGTATTATAATCATCGAATCCTGATAAAACGGCCTCCATAGCATCACGAATTTTATCGTAGTTGTCGATAAAATCATCCCATTCCACTTTAGTATCAGGTAATGTCGCTTTTGCCATCCCTGCGACAATCGCACATTCAGATTTCAAATGTGGACTAGCAGGCTTCAATTTCCCCTGAGAGGCATGTACCATCGACATCGAATCCTCAACGGTGATACTTTGTGCACCACTTTTCTGAATATCCCGTTCTGTACGACCTAGCACAGGAAATAAAAATGTATTTTTCGCCGTTAATAAATGAGAACGGTTTAACTTAGTCCCTGCATGTACAGCTAAATCTAACTTTTTCATTCCGCTATAACATGCATCTTGATCGGGCATTGCTATCGGAAGATTTCCTCCCATACAAATTAAAGCACGAGCCGTTCCTTCAGAGATAGCTTGCATGCTAGCGACAGCTGCATGACCAAACTCAATAGGTGGTTTAAAACCAAAACGTTTTTCAATCTTATCAAGGAATGATTTACTCGGTTTTTCAGTAATTCCCACAGTACGGTCGCCTTGCACATTCGAATGACCACGCAGAGGGCAAATACCGGCACCTTCTCGCCCAATATTTCCTTTTAATAGCAATAGATTCACGAGCTGTTGGATATTCTGTGTTCCGTGCTGATGCTGAGTAATACCCATTCCATAACAAATGATGGTGCTTTTTGCTTCGATATACAGTTGTGCTATTTGTTCAATTTCATTTTTTGACAAACCGCTTACTTGTAAAATATTTTCCCAGCTAGTGGCCAATACATCCTGTTTAACAGCCTCAAACCCGACAGTATGTTCCTGAATAAAATCGTTATCTAAAATAGGTGATTTACCTTGCGAAATAGCGGCTTCATTCTGTTCAAGGACAAAGCGAATCACTCCTTTGATTAATGCCGTATCACCACCAACGCGTACTTTATAATAATGTTGAGCAAGAGGCGTTGATTCAAAGGTTAACATTTCAATGGGATCTTGTGGGTAAGTAAATCGTTCCAACCCCCTCTCTTTTAATGGGTTTATGGCAATAATTTTAGCTCCACGTTTCGATACTTCACGCAATGAGCTAAGCATTCTAGGATGATTGGTTCCCGGGTTATGGCCAATACAAATCACTAAATCTGCTTTGTCAAAATCATCCAATAATACTGTACCTTTACCAACTCCAATAGAGGCAGCAAGCCCCACACTTGTCGGTTCATGACACATATTAGAACAGTCAGGAAAATTATTTGTGCCATATTCACGCGCGAATAATTGATATAAAAATGCCGCTTCGTTTGATGTTCTACCCGATGTATAGAATTCTACTAAATTAGGATCTGAATAACTTGTTAAGTGCTGACCAATTTGTATAAAAGCATCGTCCCATTCAATAACTTCGTAATGGTCAGTTAGGGCATTATATTTTAACGGATGCGTTAAACGACCTTCATTTTCTAAATCATAATCATCCCACGTTAATAATTCAGTGACTGAATGTTTTGCAAAAAATTCTGGTGTTGTCTTTTTCGATGTCGCTTCCCATGACATCGCTTTTGCACCATTTTCACAAACATCAAATGATGCTGTATGCTTAGGATCCGGCCATGCACAGCCTGGACAGTCAAATCCTTGAGGCTTATTCATTTCAAACATGGCAATAACATCATGACCAATTTCCATTTGACCACGAATAGCTTCAGCTACTGCTTTTAATGCCCCCCAACCTGCTGCAGGGCCTGTGTAATTTTCAATTTTCGGTTTCATTTTTATTGCTCTTTTCTAATTTGAATATGGATAAAAATGCACATCAAATAAATACAATCTAATTATGAATTAAAATTCTTTGCTGTATCTATTAATAAATATAGCAAAGAATATTTATTACAATAAGAAACTAACTTGAAATATTTTATATAATATGTTTTATTTTCAATTCATTAATCTTTAAGTTATAGAGTAAAAACAAGGTATCATCCTAATGGCAACATTTATTGCTATCTGATACAAATACGTTTCAGTGTTAACCACTCATATTTATTGTTTTAACTTGATTATTACAAATCAACATTTAATATTTTGAAATGACTCGCTCAAAGTACAGTGTCATTTATCGATTTAGTGATAGGCTCTTCTTTTTAAATAATTATCGCTGTTCATTCCCAAACTGTCGCTATAGTATTGTATTAATGAAGACCAAAGCAAAGCGAGGTGAGTCATGTGGCAGGTAATGTATCGTTTATTAAGTGAACACTTTGGTGACGCAGAACTCCACAACAAAGAAATTCTCTCTGGAGGTGACATTCACCATACGATGAAAATCGACTATGGTGAGCACACAGTGTTCGTCAAACAGAACCTTCGTGAATTTTTACCTTTGTTTAAACAAGAAGCCGAACAACTTGAGATGATTGCCAAAAGCAATACTATCAGGGTGCCAAAAGTCTATGGCGTGGGTAGCAATAAACATCATAGTTTTCTTCTTCTCGAATACTTTCCTTTGAAAAACTTTGACGCCACTAATGCATGGCGCTTTGGTCAACAATTAGCTCATTTGCATCAATGGGAAGAACAACCCAGTTACGGCTTCGATTTTGACACTATGCTAGGCACTATTACCCAGCCTAATGGCTGGGAAAAACGTTGGAACTCTTTTTTTGCTGAAAAACGGGTTGGCTTGCAATTACAGCTAGCAACAGAGAAAGGAATGGTTTTTGGTGATATTCAATGCATCGTAGATACTATCAAAGAACGACTTGCTGGGCATCAACCACAGCCTTCATTGCTACATGGGGATTTGTGGCCTGCTAATTGTGCAATGACCAACGAACAAAATGGACTATTATATGACCCTGCATGCTATTGGGGTGATCGGGAATGTGATATAGCAATGCTGCCATTATATCACCAGCTACCCATTCAAATTATTGATGGCTACCAAAGTGTTTGGCCATTACCAGCTGGCTTTTTAGAAAGGCAACCCATTTACCAACTCTATTATCTACTCTGTCAAGCAAATATTTTTGGTCTTGAAACGAGCTATTTACAAGCACGTTCAATTATCGATGCATTAATTGGTGATAAATAATCGGTTAGCTAGCCCAGCATAATTTGCTGGGCTTTTACTATTACCAATTAAGTAATTTTAAAACGAAATACACTGCAACGCCCAACACAATTGGCCAGAAATAAAGAATAAAAACGTGAGTAAAAATAGTGTGGCGTGGAATAGTCACTTTCGCCTCTAATTCCTCCTTCGATATTTCATTTCCTTTCGCTTTTTCTACAATTACATGGTCTTCAAGACTTTCGTGAATAAATTTAATTTGTCGATACATGCGGATCCCTGAAGCACAGAGAGCTAAACCGACAAAGATAAAAATAAATATGACAAAAAAACCAATATTCGCACCTGAAAACCCCTCAGTGACATGAGGAACAGGAGAGTTGCTCCAAAACATATTAAGAAAAGGGGTACTTTGACGTATCATTTCAGCCATGAGTTTAATAAAGTCATTGGCTACCGCATTAATACCTTCACCTTCTAGCCCTTTCATACCTGCAAGTTTTACTAGTGAAGCTAAAGTTGACATCAATGCTACAAGAAAAACAATCCAACCGAGAACACGTTTGCCGATTGCGACATAACTTGCAGTCTGGTAATTCATTATTGACCCTCATGATTTTTTTATAGCTAATAATAACTGAATTTTTCTAATCCCACCAAGTTTACAATGATTAATATCCATAATGGATGTCCGTATCTTCTACATATTTCAAGTTGTAGAGTCGTTATTATTAATAGAATTATCAGCTCAAAGCCGCAAACATCCCTATGTACTTCACCTACCCAGCTATTTTTAATTGAAGTATTACAATAAAGAAAATCATTCTAACTTTATTATCATTTCAGATTTTTCTATCCCGTGTTTTTTGAATTTAGCGCCATAAACAAAGATCAGATCGCTGAGATACCAATAAAATTATTTGTATTGTCCCAAAAAGCCTACACGAATATGGTGGCTTGGGTAGCTGAGTGCATCAACAACGATATTGCTTGAAGTATGACAGCCATGATGGGTATATAATTAGGCGATGACTTGCTACACTACTAAACTCATTAAAGGGCTAATGATTTCAAGCTATTTGCAACAGGCTAACCAATTATTTGATGTAATAATTGAGTCATCCTAATGAAGATAGCTATTTGAAATATAGCAAGATCACACATACATGAATGGAGTTTTGACATGTACCACAACTTACCTATCCAATCTGTTATTTTTGATATGGATGGCTTGCTAATTGACTCAGAGCCTTTTTGGGCACAGGCAGAGCTTGAGATTTTCACACAAATTGGCGTAGATGTTTCCATCGCTGATAAATTACCTGATACACTGGGATTACGCATCGACCATGTTGTCGAACTTTGGTATCAAGCATCTCCATGGCAAGGTCATAGCGAAAAAGAAGTCGCACAAATGATTATTGACCGTGTCGTTGGCTTAGTTGAAGAACAACGCCCTTTACTTCCTGGTGTACAGCATGCGCTTGAGCTATGCCGTTCAATGAACCTAAATATTGCACTTGCCTCTGCATCACCTCTATATATGCTCGAGAAAGTTCTGAATTTATTCGACATTCGCGACTACTTTTCTGCTGTTGTTTCTGCTGCTGACCTAGCGCACAGTAAACCGCACCCTGAAGTCTATTTGAACGCAGCGAAATTATTGGGAACAAAACCTATTCATTGCGTCTCATTAGAAGATTCATTTAACGGAATGATCGCAGCGAAAGCAGCGAGAATGCGCTCTATCGTGATCCCTGACAAGCAACATTTTAATGATCCTCGCTGGGGACTTGCCGATGTGAAACTAGCTTCACTCAATGAGTTAACCGAAAAATATTTACGTTAATTATCATTTGATTATTTTTTTCCGCTCTTCCCTATCACTTTTTGATAGGGATATCGCACAAAAGTATAAAACTCTGAGGTTATTTCCTAATAACTAAGAGTTTTTTGCATTTCTAACCCTATCATATTCTTTTTAAACACTTTATAATTCCCTCCTCACTGTATAGATAAACAGATGGTAATTTATCCACCATGACCGCTGAAGGGCACCTGCTTTTTTCTGTAGCCTCTTTAATAATGGCACATAAGCTAGAACTAACACCTGAGTTCACTCAAGGTGATTGGTTGCATATGGTGCCAGGCGTCTTGCTGGGTGCTCTACTTCCTGACATCGATCATCCTTCTTCTATACTCGGTCGGTTATTACGTATATTTTCACTTCCCATATCAAAATTATGTGGGCATCGAGGATTTACTCACAGCTTAGTTGCTTGGTTGATATTGCTGATATCTTGTTATCAATGGCTCCCTTCCCAGTGGAATATTCCTAATGATTTAATCCAAGCATTTTTGCTCGGATACATGAGCCATTTGGTTGCTGATATGCTTACACCTTCTGGTGTTCCCTTCTTATGGCCTATACCATTTCGGTTCTGTTTACCCATACTCCGCAGTAAATCAAATAAGCGGGCAGAGCGTTTTATTGCCATTGTTTTGACTGTTTGTGCTTGTTTATTACCGATGGGATACAGTGTTGATTTTCATTCCCAATTTGAAAACATAATAAAATATATTCATAATCAACTAGATATACGCATACCTATATAACAATAAGTTTTGTAATATACTGCAAGCACTAATCTTCATATGATATTACGTTTCATTATAAGAATTGTGTTTTATCTGCTGATAACATATAACCAGTTGTTAGGATGAGCCGATTACTTATAACCTTTAAGGTCATAGGGCTTAAAGCACTAATAACATAATTCAAAAAACTGCGATTGGAGTTCGGAATGAATATTCCTTTAATAATTAATGTGCTCGTCTTTGTAGCACTGCTGATACTGTTGGCAAAACTTGGGGCAAAAGGCTGGAGCCTGTCGAAGAAAGTTTTACTGGGTCTAGTTTTCGGTGTCGCGTATGGTGTCGTGCTACATTTAGTATACGGCAGCGGCCACCAAACGGTAAAAGACTCCATTCTTTGGTTTAATATCGTCGGTAATGGTTATGTTCAGCTATTACAAATGGTGATTATGCCATTAGTCTTCGCTTCTATATTGAGTGCGGTTGCACGTTTACATAAAGCATCGTCATTAGGCAAGATCAGCTTCTTGACTATCGGGACACTGCTGGTAACTACCGCAATTGCCGCTCTAATTGGTATTTTGGTTGCGAATCTATTCGGATTAAGCGCGGAAGGTCTGGTTCAAGGACAAGTCGAAACAGCACGTCTTGACGCAATTCAGAATACGTATGTCGGCAAAGTATCTGACTTAACTGTTCCGCAGTTGATTCTGTCATTTATTCCGAAAAACCCATTCGCTGATCTGACTGGTGCTAATCCAACTTCAATCATTAGTGTGGTTATCTTTGCTGCCTTCTTAGGTGTTGCAGCACTGCAATTGTTTAAAGATGATAAAGAACGCGGTGAAAAAGCATTAGCAGCTATTGATGTGTTACAAGCTTGGGCAATGAAATTGGTTCGTTTGGTTATGCGTTTAACACCATATGGTGTGATGGCGCTGATGATCAAAGTAGTTGCTAGCTCTAACCTGTCAGACATTATTAACTTAGGCACCTTTGTTATTGCTTCTTATGTTGCAATCGCATTGATGTTTGTCGTGCATGGGCTGTTTGTTTTGTTCACTGGATTAAGCCCAATTAAGTTCTTTAAGAAAGCTGGACCAGTGCTGACGTTTGCTTTCACCAGCCGTTCAAGTGCAGCAAGTATTCCGTTGAACATCGAGACGCAAACTCGTCGTTTTGGTATTCCAGAATCGATCGCCGGTTTTTCAGCTTCATTTGGTGCCACAATTGGTCAAAATGGTTGTGCTGGTATCTACCCTGCAATGTTAGCTGTAATGGTTGCACCAACAATGGGTATCAATCCGTTTGATCCGCTGTGGATTGCAACCTTAGTCGGCATTGTCACCGTTAGCTCAGCTGGTGTTGCGGGTGTCGGTGGTGGTGCAACATTCGCAGCGCTGATTGTATTGCCTGCAATGGGGCTACCAGTCACACTTGTTGCATTACTGATTTCTGTTGAGCCGTTGATTGATATGGGTCGTACAGCACTAAACGTCAGTGGTTCTATGACTGCCGGTACAGTGACAAGCCAGTTAATGGGCCAGACAGATAAAGCTATCTACAATCAAGATGATGATGGTGAATTGAAGCACGTTTAACTATCACAAACTATGCCTTACGGAAAACCTGTCCTCTGCGGCAGGTTTTTTGTTTGAAATTTGGGAGCCGCTTCATCACGCAAATCAAACTCAGTGCTTAGCTCTCTATATACCTAAACGCAATAGTTTCTTTTAGTTCAGCTCTAATATTATCCGGCTTAGCTGTTGTAATCTTTTCGCTTTCTTTATAGTGAATACCTGATTTAACTTTAAAAATTGGTGCCTGATAAATGAAAACACCATTAAGGAATACTTAACTGTTTCAGCAAGTGAAAAACATGATGATAGTTAAACTCTCCACTTGCTGGCTGCTTTAATCCTGCCTCAACTATCAATCCAAGCAATACGTTTTAATTGAACGTCAACTTTATCTAGATCCGTTGTACCAACTCATATTTTGAATTGAATATTTGACATAATATTATCCACAAATAAAAAGGCTACCCGAGATTAGCTGATAGCCTTATTCAAAGTTATAATGTAACCTTATTTATTAGACTAATAAGATAGCAACATAAAGCTATCTTTATTTTAGAAATTGGAGGAATTATGCTGCATCAACATTCCACATCTGAGTTAAAATTAAATTTAGACTCTAATGACTATACCGATATAAACGCGCTAATACACTCACCTTTTTCATATACAGTAATAAGCGCTTATCACAATCATTTAACTACTTTTCCTCAACAAATATGTAACTGTATCAACCTAAAAGTACTTAACTTGTCTTGCAATCAACTCACTAAAGTCCCAACAGAAATAGCTAATTTAACGCAACTTGAGATGCTCGATTTAGGGCATAATAAAATTACAGATATTCCTAATGAGCTAGGCTTACTTAAAAATTTAAAGTTTATGTATTTAAGTGACAATGGAATTGACTATCTACCTGATTCACTGGCAGAACTAAAAAATCTTTTATACTTCAATGCCACTGATAATAATTTAAATAAGCTTCCTGATTGGTTGCCTAAGCTAGCAAACATCAAGGAAGTTAGGTTATATAACAATCAAATAACAGATATTTCAGGAACCGTAACGCAACTTTCTAGTGCTCGTGAAATACACTTAATGAATAACTTACTTACAGATATTCCGGATGATATTAGCTCTTTAACTCAAGTGAAAATTCTTGATCTAAGCAATAACTCAATCCAAAAAATCTCTCCAAATATATCAAAACTAAAAAGAATCAGTTCTATCAATCTTAGATTTAATAAATTAACTAAGCTCCCGGACTCAATTGGCAACCTTTCATCAATTGAGTATCTTGATCTACGAGCCAACCAACTACAGTCTTTACCTGATGGTATGGATAATTTACCCAATCTTGCAAAGCTTGATTTACGCTGGAATTCTTTTAATAAAGAGCCCTCAATCATAAAAAAACTTCAAGATAATGGCTGTGTTGTATTTATATAGCACATGAATTAGTTCAGTAAATTAGATATTTCTTGAACTTATAATTAGGAAACCTTGAGGCATTGAATGATAAGTATCGAGATAAATCACTAGCAATGCAACTCAATGAATAACATTTGTAGAATTAAATCAACTAAGTCTTTGAATATTTTAATAAGCGTAAACATAGAAGTAACAAGTACAGTGAGTAAAGTAAAAACTAACCAGTAATCAAGCCAAAATTACTGACAAGAAATATAAAATATAATTATGATTCAAAAAATTATCTGGATGAAATAGTGACTGAACTGTACGATAATGACAAGCTTAATACCACCATTGTTGTTAAATGCTTGGAAAAGATCCTCATAAAAATTGCTTAACGAAGATAACCACAAATATCCGTTCAGGATTTGAACCTAGAATTACAAGCAATACAAAATATATCTATAAATATTACTAAATTTATCTATCCCCCCAGATGGTTGCCTCATGGCTACCATCATTAAAAAACTCTATGGCTTATTTTACTTTTCCTGGTTTTAATTTCCCGTATGCTGCTAATAGTGGATCAAACCATAAAATAGCCTGTATATATGATGCCGTTTTACTATAACTATTGATTAGTTTTATAGTGTGCATTGCACGGAAAAGTAGCTCAGCGTACTCGAATGGGCTATCAATGATAGGCTGATCACAAGAGAATTACAGATAGGCTTTTAATTACAACAATGACCGTAGTAAAAAAGGGAAAACTGTTGTAATTTGATTAGTCTATTTTCCGTATTATTTTGGGGAAGAATGTTGGTGTGGTTTTGGGGAAGATTTTAATTGCTTATAAAATGAACTTAAAAATATAATTATTTTTTATAGTTCATCTACATTAAAAACATCCCCATAAAAGAACAACACATTGAAAAAAAAGAAAATATATAATTTCAGTTTTATAGCTTTATTGCCGGTAAACGTTAATTTATTTAATCATCAACCTAATATAGAATTCTATAACCATATGACCAAGATTCATATACTCAAAACTGATCCTACAGATAACCCCTGTGTGAATTGTGGCGCATGTTGTGCTTATTTTCGTGTCTCTTTTTATTGGGCAGAAAGTGAGAGTGGCGGCGGGTTAGTACCACAAGAATTAACTGAACAAATTACGCCTTTTATGAGTTGCATGAAAGGTACCAACCAAAAAAGCAATACTCGCTGTACAGCACTATCAGGCACGGTTGGTGAATGTGTATCCTGCTCTATTTACACACAAAGACCTACTCCGTGTCGTGAATTTGATCAATCATGGCTGAATGGTATACATAATGAAGCTTGTGATCGCGCTCGTGCAGCTTATGGTCTCCCCCCACTCGAACCTCATCTTCCTCAAATTGCTTGTTAGCCGTCTATGACCCAGAGAAATCTGGGTTATCTCGAGACGCTATTATCACTATATCTCAACCTTGGATTTTTATTATTCGTTAATATTGATTTTTATTTCTAAATATATTCTATCTATCAGCCTTGAACTAACCTTTTATTCCAACCACTTGATGTCGCTTTTCAAAACAATTAAATCACTATGTGCTTTAACTTAACCATACATTATTCCTTAGGCTCTGTATTTTCCTTATCCCCTCTCAAAATAATCCGTATAGGCTTATTTCATGAAATTAATTACTGTTTAGTTCTCATGTTTATACAACGGTTTGTTTATGTTAATTATTCTTGGTGTTTTTCTACTTGCTGGTATTGTAAAAGGTGTAATTGGTTTAGGGCTACCAACCCTTGCAATGGGACTATTATCAACAACAATGGAACCTGCTATTGCGGCAAGTTTATTGATCATTCCCTCATTGGTAACTAACTTATGGCAGTTATTCATTGGGCCTAAATTTATTGCCTTAATCAAACGTCTTTGGGGGTTTATTGTCGGTATATTTATTGGCACATTGTGGAGCTTTTTACCCAGTTTGAGTGCTTCATCAACATGGACGATACCTACACTTGGTGCAATTCTTATTACATATGGCTGCTTAGGAATAACAACAAAGAAACTACCTTACCCTTCCCACTTAGAAAAATGGCTATCGCCTTTTATCGGCTATTTTACTGGTGCTATCACCGCAGCAACAGGTGTTTTTGTTATTCCTGCTGTACCTTATTTGCAATCTTTGAAATTAAATAAAGATGAACTTATTCAGGCGCTTGGTTTAGCTTTCACTGCATCCACTATTGCACTCGCTCTACAGCTTTCTCACGATAATAGTTTCGATGGCGTTGACTATTATTTATCAATTATCGCACTAATACCGGCGCTTATTGGCATGTATATTGGTCAATATTGTCGAAAAATAATGAGTGAGCGAACATTTAAACGCTGCTTTTTCATTGGATTAATTGCATTAGGTGGGTATATGTTATTCAAATAAAAAATCAATAAATTCGGTTACATAGTTAGGGAGCTGATCAAAGTTTCGGGCGCAAATAACTAACTTACGTTTTGCCCAAGTATCCGATAAAGAGATCAACTTGCCTTGATAGTTGCCTATAAATCGAAGCGCGGATTGCTGAGGAATAATGGCTAGACCACCCCCCTGACTGACTACCTGCATTATACCATCGACCGTGGCCATTCGAACCCGGTAATTCAGCCGGGTTCCTAAACTTTTCGCATGCTCATCAAGGTGATCTTGCAAAGCAATTCCTTCTGTCAGTCCAACAAATTCACTATTCACAATATC
This sequence comes from Providencia burhodogranariea DSM 19968, assembly GCF_000314855.2. Lineage (GTDB taxonomy): Bacteria > Pseudomonadota > Gammaproteobacteria > Enterobacterales > Enterobacteriaceae > Providencia > Providencia burhodogranariea. Next base: position 1,752,276 of record NZ_KB233222.1, read on the forward strand.
GGAGAAACTGACGGAGTCCCATTTTGTCCAAGGACTTGCTAGGGGAACGAAAACAATCAGTGGATCGTCACACAAAGTACGGTGATCTAAACCATTCAGTGCCGTTGAGTCAGCGACAATACCTAAATCAGCCATTTGATTATTAATATTGCTCACTATTTTTGTACTTGGCATCTCCGTCACAGAAAGTGAGATATTAGGCTGTTGATGTAAATAACGACCTATTTTATGTGGTAAAAATTCAGTTTGACCTGAAGAGTTAGCTAATAAATGAATATGCCCACGTAACCCTTTGCTATATTGCTGCAATTCACTGCGCATATGTTCAATTTGTTGTAATACCGTATTCGCGTGATTGACAAGAGAAAGGCCAGCATTCGTCAATGTCACTCCTACCTTTGTTCGGGTGAATAATAGGACACCAAGCTCACTTTCCATACCCCGAATACGTTCACTCGCAGATTGCAAACTGAGATGCGATAAATTGGCTCCCCCAGTAATACTTCCTGCTTTATAGATATTCAAAAATAAACGTAAATCCGTGATATCAAAACGCATGGTTTTCCTTATTGTTACAGTCAAATCAGCATCAATAGAGATTATTTTATTTCATTAATCCCTATTGATAATTCCTTTTGATATCAGCAAGAAAGATCGACAATCGTTAAAACATCACACTGATTCTTTCATTGCTTGCATAGCTAACTCAAATGAATATAGACGAGCTTGATGATCAAATATCTGGCCATTCACCATAATTTCATCGGCTTGCGTCTGATGTAGTACTGATGCTATCCCATGACGAATTTTTGCTTTATCGCCAACGAGTGACATACCAAGTGATTGCTGTACACCAAATTGCTCTGACGGAGACCATAATTGCCCCATATCTTGTACTGGCGGGGGTAATTGTCCAGTTTTACCACGACGTAACATAACAAAAGCTTGCTGCATCGACGTAAATAAAAACTCCGCATCACGAATAGTATCAGCGGCAATAATATTAATACACACCATCGCATAGGGTTTTTCGAGCCGAGCAGATGGTTTAAAATTTTCGCGATAAACGTGTAGAGCTTGTAACAGCAGGTCAGGCGCAAAATGTGAAGCAAACGCAAACGGTAAGCCCATTTGAGCTGCAAGTTGTGCACTGTATAAGCTTGAACCTAACAACCACACAGGAATTTTTTCACCATATCCAGGAACAGGCCTAACAGCAGGATTTGGATCTTTCGCATCGAACCAGTTAACTAATTCAGCAACATCACGAGGAAAATTATCAATATCATTGCTCATATGACGACGCAATGCCCTCATTGTCTGCTGATCACTACCCGGTGCTCGACCTAATCCTAAATCTATACGATTAGGATAAAGTGCATTTAATGTTCCAAATTGCTCTGCGATGACTAACGGCGAGTGATTAGGTAACATAACACCACCTGAACCAAGGTGTAATGTCGTAGTATTTGCCGCAAGATAACCAATTAATACAGATGTCGCAGCACTCGCTATGCCTGTCATATTATGATGTTCAGCCAACCAGTAACGATGATACCCCAGTTTTTCAGCTAATTTCGCCAAATCAAGAGAATGAAAAAAAGCATCTTTGGCAGAAGAACCCTGTGTTATTGGTGCGAGATCTAATACTGAAAACGGAATTTGTTTATCTGACATAACGGCTCACTTTATTAATATTTTGTTATTTCATCATTTAACCATCGTAATCGATTCCGCCTTTACTCTCCAGTAACGCAACCCTCCACCGCACAACTGATGCCTTTTACCAAGTTGCATATTCATGTTTATTTCCTATTTTCATTAACGATGAGTACTTATAACGACTGCAACGAAAATCATTCGTTTAGGAACACATCAACGTAGATTCGCTTAACAATTATAGATAATTAAGATGATTAATGTTTTAACGTAAAAGGAACCAATTTTATTTCAATATTAGGCTATTTGCGGCAAATAAGCAGAAAATATGAAGATAGTGCAGTAAATGTGAAGCTTCAGTCAAAGCAAGTAAAAGCGATTGCGACCTGAAACTAATTCATAGAATATCTCAGTCATTGCAAACAAAGAGGGCTATATCAATGAAGAAAATTAATTCAAGTTTACTTGCTATTATGCTGATGTCAGTTGGGTTTGCGGCAGTAGCTGCTAATGCCCCAGAGAATAAATCACCACGCCATCAAATGGGAGGTCATCCTAATGTGGTCTATAGCGTTACTCAGCAGACAACAACGCCAAATGAAACATTAAAAAAATTAATTAACGATGCACCAAAAACAGAAGATGGTAAGAGTTATATGGTGAAAATGACTATCGTTGAAGTTCCTGAATTCAATAAAATAAATCGAAATAATGCTAAACAGCCGACGAATACAGCATCGACTACAGCACCAGCTGCACAATAGCTATTACATTAACATGCTTATAGGTATTACCTTTTAGAGCAATACCTATAATCGAATAGCGTTCATCGCTCAGATTCGCTATTTTAAGCAGATAAAAATTAAATGTATTAATCCTACGATTGCCTCTATTTTCAGAGGCTTTTTTTTTGCATCTAAATAAAACTCAAACAATAACTAGTAAAATTACTTATTTCTTTCTAGTCTTAAGAAAAGCAGATGGAATAACCACTGCTTTGATACCGCTTTTATTCTACTTTTGGAGCTAATCATGGGTTATTTCGAACTTAAGAAATCGACAAAAGATACAAATCAACCATACTATTTTGTGCTTAAAGCCGCGAATCACGAAATCATCGCAAATAGTGAAATGTACTCTTCCAAACAAGCTGCATTAAAAGGGATTGCGTCCGTCAAGAAAAATGCCGCAACAGACGAGATCAAAGATCTCACTACCTAATTACTGTTTATTTTGAATAAACATACGATTAATGGTTCATTATAAATTAAGTGCCCTTGTTGAATTGGCAAGGGCATTTTTCATTTCTATGGTTAGAAAATTAAGCGTAGTAATGCAGTAATAATTGCAGCTGATAACACAATGACAAGGAATGGTTTTTTATACCAAGTAAGAATACCTGCAACCAATACCCCTGTAATTTTTGGGATATCAGAAAGATGATTACCTTCAAATACAGTAGATGTCACAGCCACAGAAAATAAAATGACAATCGCTGCGGCAGAAAATAATGTTTTAGTATTGTCCGATAAAACGACTTTTCCTTTAAAAATAGCACTTGATGCGCGCATTAAGTAAGTACCTACCGCCAGCAATAAAATACCACCTAAAATCAGCCATTGGTTATCCATCATTACTAGCTCCTAATATAAATAACTAGACTTAATAACGCCATTAACACCGGGATCCCTGCGGGTAAATACGGTGTTGTCGCGACGGCAATAATGGCACCTGCGATCGCAGCTAAGCGCAGGCGTTTATCTTTCAATGCAGGTAGCGAAAGCGCTAATATAATCGCAGGGAACATGGCATCCATTCCAAACATTTGAGTGTCTTGGATAAAACTGCCTACACCCTCACCAATCAGCACGCCAACAGGCCAGCAAATCAAAATACCTATTCCGCATAACCAAAATGCCGCTCTTTTCTCTTTATCACTTTCTTGCGCCAAACCAAATACAACACTTTCATCGTTCATGATGTGATAACCCAAAAGCGCTTTAGGCCCCTTTCCTACAAGCTCACTCACCGCAAAGCTGAATGGAATATGTCGAGAGTTAACCAGCAGCCCTGCTAATGCAGCAGAAATTGGGCTACCACCAGTAAAAATCACACCAATAAAAAGAAATTCTGACGCCCCTGCTAACACTAAAATTGAGAGTGTTAAAGGAACCCAAAGATCAAAACCTTGTGAGTGCGCTAATGCACCATAAGAAATGCCCACAATTAAGTCTGCGATACAAACTAATACAATATTTTTTATCGTGTTATTATTAAGTGATGAAGTAAACATAATTTAAATCGTTCTATATATAATACGTTCGTTCATTATGTCGGTCATTATTAAAAAGCGCAATCAAAATAGGAAATTAAAATTGAGCTCATTTACCCCACCTATCGCGTTAATTGCCAAGGCACTGGTTAGAGAAAGACAAAAAAGCGGCCTCTCACTCTCTGAACTCTCTCGTCAGGCGGGTATCGCTAAATCGACACTGTCTCAATTAGAATCAGGAAATGGTAACCCTAGCATAGAAACTTTATGGGCTATTTGTGTTGCTTTAGATGTCCCTTTTTCACGACTAATCGAAGATAAACAAGAACCCGTGACTTTTATTCGTCATGGTCAGGGTATTAAAACCAGTGCTGAGCATGCTAATTATATGGCATTCTTGCTCTCGTCCGCTCCAGCTAATTCACAGCGTGATATCTATACTATCGTCGCAGAGCCTGGGCGTGACCGCATTTCTCAGCCGCATATGCAAGACGTGAGTGAACATATTATATTAATGCATGGACGTGCCATGGTTGGCCCATTGGATAACCCTGTTGAACTTCATCCGGGGGATTATATTCATTATCGCGGGGATGAACCGCATATTATGCGTGCACTCGAACCCAATACGATGGCCGTTATGATTATCGACAAACAAAATTAAATCAAAATGATAAAAGTATTTGAATATAACGATGAGTTATAAATACACAAAGCCTTGTCGTATAAAACGACAAGGCTAATCATTAACTAAAATTTATTTTGTTGCAAATAAGACCATGCATATTGAGCATATAATTCAGCGCCTGTTACCATGGCATCTTCATCGATATTAAATCGCCCATGGTGATGCGCCCATTGCGTATCTTTTTCTGGATTACCTGACCCCAATAATGCAAAACACCCCGGAATGTTTTCAATATAGAAACTGAAATCCTCACCACCTGTCGTTGGTTTCTCAAACATTAGTGTATCTTCACCAAAAGCTTGAGTAATGACAGATTGCGCAAGTAACGCACTATGCTCTTCATTAATAACGGGTAATGTTCCATAGGTATATATTACTTCTGCGGTCGCTCCGTACATTGCTGCAGTATGTTCTGCATAACGTCTGATTGCCGCTTCAATACGATCACGGGTTTCGATGTTAAAGCAACGAACAGTGCCATCTAATACTGCATTTTCAGCGATAACGTTAAAGCGAGTTCCAACATCCATCTTGCCAATACTGACAACCGCAGACTCAAGTGCAGATGTTTCACGTGAGATAACAGCCTGTAGATTTAATACGAAAGATGACGCTACAACAGCAGCATCAATGGTTGCTTCAGGCATTGAACCATGTCCACCACGCCCTTTAAATTTGACAACTAATAAGTCTGCTGATGCAAATGTGCCACCGACATTGCATGATATTTTTCCTGATGGCGTTGTCGACCAAATATGCATGCCAAATACGTTATCTACGTTTTCAACCGCACCTTGTTTAACCATTTCACGCGCACCTTGTGCTATCTCTTCAGCAGGCTGGAAAATCAATCTAACATTACCCGTGAGTTCTGCTCGTACGTCATACAAGGCTTTTGCTGCTGTCAACAGCATCGAGGTATGCGCATCATGGCCACAGGCATGCATTTTACCTTGATTTTGTGATTTATAATCTAATGAATCATTTAGCTCAAGTACCGGAAGTGCATCTATATCTGCTCGTAATGCAACGGTTTTTCCCGGTTTACCACCCTTAATTTCTGCGATAATACCTGTTGGTTCAGTCAGACGATACTCAATACCAATTTTGGTTAATTCTTCTGCAATACGTTGCGTAGTGCGTACCTCTTCCCACGGCAATTCAGGGTGTGAATGCAGGTCACGACGAAAAGCAATCATAGCTGTCGTATATTTTTTAATTGCTTCAGTAATTGTTGTATTTACCATTTTTCTACCTTTACCCTTTTCTGCAGAGGTTTATCTATCTGCTTAATACTAATAATGCTTATCTAAAATTTAGCACTCAGTCAATGATTTCACTGTTTCGAACATGACATCGACACCGCGCGCTATTTGTTCATAGTCAGTCCATTCATCAGGGTGATGACTTAAGCCATTACGACTTGGTACAAATATCAATCCCGTCTGCGTTATTCCCGCAAAAATCATCGTGTCATGCCCTGCACCGCTCACCATAGTTCTATAGCGTAGACCTTGTGCTTCGGCATGTTGTGCCATTACTCGGTGAATATCAGGATTTAGCTCAGTAGGTGCAACATAAAGTGGTTGTACTATGTCACTTTGAAGTGCCATTTTGGCACTTTCTTCTTCAATTAATGCAATCACTTGTTCGATAGCGTTACCCAGTGCACTTTTATTTTTTGAACGAATATCCACACTAAAAATGACTTCACTTGGGATCACATTAGCGCCATTAGGTAAGACATTTAATCGTCCTACAGTGGCAACAGTGCTATTGCTAGCTGCAATCGCGATATCAGGGATCTGGCTGATAATATGACTCGCACACACTAATGCATCCGCTCGCATATTCATTGGTGTTGTTCCGGCATGACCTGCTTTACCGGTTAATTTAATCTCCAACTGAGCAATACCGACAACAGTTTCAACGATCCCAATATCTTCGTTTGCTTGCTCTAGTACTGGGCCTTGTTCAATATGCAGTTCTAAAAATGCTTTAACTGTGGAGGGATCAAGTACAGCTTCAGCGGCTTTATCTGCATCAAAACCTGCATCAGCCATACGCTTTGCTGCTGAGACGCCCTGCCTATCTTTCAATTGATGCAGTTCTTTACTACCAATAAGCCCAGTAATAACACTTGATGCCATCAACGCGCGTCCGAAGCTAGTTCCTTCTTCTTCGACCAATGCAATAACCTCAAGAGGATAACGTGGCTGAAGGTTTTGTTCTCGTATGCGAGCAACAACATCTAGCCCAGTAATGATCCCTGCCGGACCATCAAAAGCGCCACCATGTGGCACTGAATCAAAATGTGAACCAATAATAACAGCAGGTAATTCCTTTTCACGGCCTTCTAATCGGCCATAAATATTGCCAATAGCATCTTCACGAACTTGCAAACCAAGCTCTTTCATTTGTTGTTTTAAATAATCACGAGCTTGTTTATCTTGCTGACTATAGCTTAGTCTAGTCGTTCCTTGACCTGGCGTAGCGGTATATTCTGCCAACTGCTCTATGTGCTGTTGAATTCTTAATGCGCTTGATTCCATAATTTATTTACCCTACAAGTGGTGTAATAAAGCTAACCATTACCCCTGCTAATACAACAGAGACGATGGTAACGGAGATAAAACCACCGACTAACATCGGGCCTAACATATGCCCAGTCAGAATTTCACGTTCTTTCTCATCTTTTGTCAGCGCATTAATCGCTTCATTCGTAATAATGTAATCAGCGGGGAAGCCATATAATGCAGTTAATGATACGGCAAAAGCCATTTCTTTAGAGACTCCGAGAATTTTACCGACAATCCACGAAGCCAAATACATGCCAATAACGGCAGCAACAATTAATACCACCAATGGATAAACAAGGCGCATCAACATATCTGGTGTGGCATGGTTCAAGGTATCAAAGATAAAGAGCATTAATGCCATGATAGCAAATCCGAAACCGTTAGCTTTTTGTAGCGGTTGTCTTTCTAAAAAACCTAATGATGAGGCAATAACGCCGAACAATAAACACAGAACAAAAGGACTGATGCTAACAATCGGTGCTGCCAATGATGATACTAAATAGGCTAAATAACCAATTGCTGCCAACCGCAAGAATTTAAAGTAGGCCGTATTATAATGTGATGGTATTTTTTTGAATAAACGCGGCATGGCATCTTCAGAGTTACTTGCTTTAATATCAACACCCGTATCGCCTTCAACAGCTAATGATTCTTTCCATTGACCATTACGATATTTTTCAAGGACACGACGCCCTTCTCGTTTCAGCATAACAGCCGTCAGTGGATAACCAGCAAACCCTTGCATAACATAAATAACAATCGCAAACACAGACAAGTCAATAAGACCTGCATCTGCGGCACCTTTAGACATAATTAATGAAGATACAATCCCCCCCACTAATGGCGGAATAGCAACCAACACAGTGTTCATATCAAATAAGGTGATACCCACGATAAAAGTAAATACGATAATACCTAATATCCCTGATAAGGAAATTACAATTGTTTTCCACTGCCGCATTAATTCTTTTAGGGATAACAATGTTCCCATATTAGTAATTAATAGGTACATCAATGTAATTGCAACGACCTGTGGTATTCCCGCAATACTGACAATATTTTTTGGGAAAAAGGTCCAATATCCCAAAAGAAATAAAACAGCACACACGAAAACAGAAGGGATCCATGCTTTGGTTCTTACCGCAATAGCATCCCCTATGTACAATATAAAAACTATAATAAACAGCGCTAACATCTGTGACATAACGTTTCCCCGTCAATACATAACATAATTAAAATTACCGCTGGCTGCTTTGAGTAGGTTGAATTACTTATTTTATGTATAAGTATCAAAATAGCGCTTTCACTACCTACAAGCATCTCGAGTTATTTTGGCTATATATCTTTTTAATTTAATGATTTTTAGACTATAAGGTTTTAAATTTACTTTTATGGAAAATACAAAACCCATTTCTGTACGATATATAGACAATATTAAGATTATTTCTCTGCTGCTTATAAAAATAGCAACAAAATTCATAATATCATCGAAAAACAAGATGTATAGATAGCAAACCAAAGGTAGGCCATATTACTAAATAGATAACGCATTGAGCCAATAGTGATAAATAATAATATATCCTTTCAAACCACCAGTATCATCTAACAAATTGGTAACAATTTAGCGTTATATTTTTTATTTTAATCATTAATAAACATCTAATTTTATAGATTACTTTTTATGCGAAAAATTATATTATTTTTTATTCTCGACAACTTATCAAATTGAATGAATCTTATTTGGAAATAAAATTCATATTAAACCGTAAATTAAATGAATATCCAGAATAATCAACTGTATTGTTATTTAGTTATAAGTCGGCCCTTAGAGGTGTATTTATCGCAGTAATGACATCCAGATAGCCGTCTAAAAATATTGAATTAAAGTGATTTTACTTAGCCAGATATTATTTCATTAACCTTTTAAATTAAGTGATAAGAGATTACATCTAGATAACTCTATGCTGAATACAAGCAATCGTAGTCAACAGCACCACTACGTGAAGTATGACAAATATATTCCTTCTAGAGATTAGTTATATATTTAAAAACATCTTATAAACAAAAATACCCCAACCCAAAAAGGCTGAGGTATTAAACTAATTAATCTTAATTTAAGTTTATTTAGCTCTGATTAACCTGTTGCTTAGTAATCACTGAAGATTGCTTTATTTTACGGTTATTTTCAAAGCCTGGTTGCGGTACTTTAATAAAAAAGGTTAATACGCCTGCAAATAGATACAGTCCGGTATAAGCCCATACAACCCCAACAATATCGAAGAATGGTAAAACTAAGCTGGCGATTGCAGGTGCCGCAAAGTTGCTCAGGCCAGCGGAGAGGTTGTAAATAGAAACCGCGGCGCCTTTATGGTGTGGTTCAATACTTGGGAATACTGCCGTCATCGGCACAAATGCGGCAACAAAAATACCTAATAAGATTGCTGGGATCAGCGCAATTGCAAAATTATGTCCGAAATAAACAGGTAAATAGTAGAACAGTAAACTTGATACGGCCATACCTAAGCAACCAAACCATCTAACTTGGCGTACCCAACCGATATGTTCGCCAACAATTCCCCAAAAAATATTGGTAAAAATAGTAACAAAGAAGAATACAGCCCAAATTTGTAGCCACTCAGAAATGGTAAACCCGAGTCTATCAACAAATAACAATGGCATAATAATCGCAAAACCAAACAGTGAAATCGTATTGATAATACGGATCAGACTTGCCATAAAAATGTTTTTATTGGTGAATAAAATGGTCGCGGCTCTTGAGAGCTCGCCCATTTTTTCTTTCATTGGCAAATTCACTTTTGAGCGATCAACTGGCACATTGCGCAGGCTAACATACGCAATTACGCCACCCAAAGCAACCCAACCAATAGCCATCCATAAGGTTCCAGTTTCGCCCATAAAAGGAATGGTAAAACTCGGCAAATAGCTACCCACAACACCAATACCGACAGAATACATCGCCCAGAACCAGCCCGTCGCAGCAGCCAAGTGTGCACGAGGAATAACCTGTACCAACATCATCATGAAGGAATAGATAAATAATGGATAAGCTAATCCACGAATACCATAAAATATCAGCATCATTGTGTAGCTTTTCATACCTAAACCAAATGCCATAAATAGCGCATGCATAACAAGCCACAGCACAAGGCCAATCATCATTGCTTTAAGTGGTGTAATAATTTCAGCGACCACACCTGCGGCCCATGCAGCTACCGCTGCCATCAAGCCATAAACGGTAAATACCATTGCTGACTGTGTCGGTGTAAAACCGAGATCTGTAATATGTTTTGATAAAAACGCCATTTCAAAACCATCGCCACTCATAAAGATAGCGATAGCAATAAAGCCCCAGAATAAATGCTTAGGTAGCCCTAACCAATACTGCTTCTGTTCCATTGCAGTTTCCTCATATTTTATATTATCGTTTTATTTAATTAAGAATGTTTTAAAGTGATGGCGACTAGTAGGGTAAAATATATCGCCATCACTGCCTTAGTTATTCAGGCATTAAAACTCTTGCTTGCTTTTGCTGTTGATACAATAATCTAAATACTTCTAGTCTTTGTTTTAGCCACTCTTGGTTAGTTACTTGTGGTTGATAAGTTTCCAAGACTTCAGGTTTACGACAAACCTCTTGTTCAATTCCACCATCAGCAAGCCAACCTAGCCGTGCAGCACCTAATGCTCCCGAAGAACTAGCAGGATGAGTCACGATTGGAATATCAAGAATGTCAGCAATCAACTGCGCCCACAGTGGGCTACGTGCACCGCCCCCCGTTAAGCTGCAACGATTAATTTCAGTTCCTGTATCTTTTAGTACTTTCATGCCATCCGCGAGAGCAAATGAAACGCCTTCAATCACTGCATAGCCTAACTGAGCTCGAGTAGTTTCATTACGTATGGCAAAGAATGAACCTGTTGCATAAGGATCATTATGTGGTGTTCGTTCACCAGAAAGATAAGGTAGAAATATCGGTGATTGCTTTTTTTGTGCTTCACTCAATTGTGCCACTTCTTCCATCAAGACATTTTCTGTCGTTGAAAGCAGTTGGCATATCCAGCGAAGGCAATTCGCTGCGCTGAGCATGACACTCATCTGATGCCAGCGGTCAGGAAGTGCGTGAGCAAATGCGTGTACACCATTTTGCGGATCAGCTTGCAGTTGGTTATTAACAACAAAAATAACTCCTGATGTCCCCAATGAAATCAAGGCATCACCTTGGTTTACTGCGCCAACTCCTACTGCTGATGCTGCATTATCACCACCGCCACCAGCGACAATAACATCCGCGCTAAGTCCCCATTGGGATGCCAAATCAGCCCTTAATACAGCACTTTTTGTGGAGCCTTCTACTAATGAAGGCATCTGGCTTAAATTCAATCCCGTTGCTGCGAGTAATTCTTCTGACCACTCACGCTTTGCAACATCTAACCATAATGTTCCTGAAGCATCAGACATATCACTGACAAATTCATTGGTCATTTTCCAACGCAAATAGTCTTTTGGTAACAATACCTTACCTATTTTACTAAAAATATCAGGCTCGTGACGAGCAACCCAGAGTAACTTGGGGGCGGTAAAGCCAGGCATCACCCTATTGCTTCCTACAGTCAGGAACTCTGGGTAATGCTCCATCAACCATTCACACTCAGTGGCACTGCGCGTATCATTCCATAAAATACAATCACGCAGGACATGGTTGCTTTCATCCAATAATACTGCGCCATGCATTTGTCCAGACAAACCTATTGCTCGTACTTGTGCCCAAGCTTCAGGGGCTTTTTGGCGCAGAGTTGCTGCAACTGTATTTGTCGCATCCCACCAACTTGTAGGAGATTGTTCTGCCCATTGTGGATGAGGACGTTGAACTGTTAATGCCACATGGCTTGATGCCACGATGTCACCCTGTCCATCGATTAAAACGGCTTTTAGCTCTGAGGTGCCTAGGTCAATCCCAAGATACATAACAATCTCTCCTTACAGTGACTGCTCTGGTGATTTAATCCACTGCTCAACATTAGCAACTGTTTTTTCCATCAGTGAATAAAATTCAGGCGATTTGGCTAATGAGCCAAATAAGGTTTCGTTTGCCACAAATTGTGCTAATGCATTATCGGAGTTGATTAGTGCTCTGAAATACGTCGCATCTAATACACCATCTTGGTATTCGTAAGGTAATTTTCCTTTAGCCCAATCTTTTAAGAATACAAAGAAAAGTGCAGGTAAAACGGCAGTAGCGGTTGGCGTGTGTTTACGCTGATAACATTCAAGTAATGTTGGAGTGATAAAACCTGGTATTTTTGATAACCCATCAGCCGCAACACGTTGATTAGTATCTTTAATGTATGGGTTACTAAAACGTTCTAACACCACATCACGATACTTTTCTAGGTCAAGTGGACTTGGTGATAATGAAGGGATCACATCTTCAGTCACATACTTCCATGCCATCTCTTTAATCGGCTCTTGACGTGTGCTGTCATCAATATAATTAAAACCGGTCAATGTGCCAGCCCAAGCAATGCAGCTATGAGTTGCATTTAGAATGCGGATTTTCGCTTCTTCCCATGGTAATACAGACTCAACCATTTCAACGCCAACTTGCTCAAGAGCAGGTCGACCATTAATAAAGTCATCTTCAATTACCCATTGAATAAAAGACTCACCCATCACCGGCGCTTTATCATCCCAACCAGTTTGTGCTTTAACTCTTTCCGCAACATCAGGAGTTGGGCGTGGAGTAATTCTGTCAACCATCGTGTTAGGAGAACGCGTTTGTGTTTTCACCCATTCATACAGTGCAGTTTCACCTTTTAGCTTTAAGAATGAGAGGAAACCATGACGAAAGCGTTCGCCATTGTGACGCAAGTTATCGCAGTTTAGTAACGTCACTGGCTCACCATGAGCAGCCAAACGGTCACTTAAAATATGTGCTAATGTGCCGTAAATAGTCCGCATTTCACCGTTAAGATCAGCTTTGATATCAACCTGTTCGCTGTCCAATTCATGCTCAGGTGTCAGATAATAGCCACCTTCAGTAACAGTAAATGCAATAACGCGAGTTTCTTTTGCGCTAGCTTGTTTGGCAAGTTCAGATAGCTTTTCATCCCAATGTAAAATTTTACGAATTGAGGTGATTTTTTCGTAATGACGCTCTCCTTCAGGAGAAACAGTTTCAAGTGTGTATTCGCCATTTTGTTCGGCTAAATTATTTAACAGTACATTTGCATCATTACGAATATTACCCAGAGCAATTGACCAACTATCATCGCCCTGCTGAATCAAACGATGTAGATACCATGCTTGATGTGCACGATGAAAAGAACCGGCACCTATATGCATCCAAACAGATTGATGTTTTTGCATTGTTACTCCTGAGTTCATCTTGGATATTTGTTTATTGGAAGGGCATATGCCCAATCGTTATATTTTAGTTTCAATTGCTAATGAAATACTGAGATGAGACTCACAGTATTTACATTTGCCCTTTTGATTAGCATTTGCCCAGACTTACAATGCTTAATAGCAAAAAAGTGGGGGAACGCTAATGCAAAGAGAAATAAAAAAAATGGAACAAGCTGCACGAGCTGCTTGGATGTACTATGTCGCAGGTAAAACACAACAAGAAATTGCTCATGAATTAGGGCTATCTCGGCAAGTTGCCCAGCGTCTAATTTCGCTAGCAAAAGAACAAGGGATAGTGCATGTGCAAATTACCCACCCGATTGCAGAGTGTTTAAAGCTGGCAAGTGAAATACAAAAAAAATACCAGCTATCACTATGTAATATCGTCCCTTCTGGCAGGTTAGATGGCGATTCGGTTATTGAGATGATCTCCGTAGCAGGTGCGGAGCTTATGGAACAATTAATCAATAAAGATACTCCTCAAGTTATTGGTATTGGTTCTGGTAAAACATTACGTTGTATTATCGATGCTTTACCTTATCTACATACACCGCAACACCAATGTGTTTCTCTCATTGGTGCGATTGCCCGTGATAGCTCAGCAACTCGATATGATGTACCACTAAGTTTTGCCGAGAAGCTACAATGTCGCCACTATATTTTACCGGCTCCGCTATATGCTGATAATGAGGAAGATAAAACGATGTGGTGCCAGCATCGCGTTTATAAAGAGGTATCAGAAAAAGCATTAAATGCAGATATTACATTTATTGGCATTGGGGAGGTTGGCATCGGCTGCCCACTTAATTCAGAGGGCTTTATCACTGACGAACAAGTAAACATGTTATTAGAAAAGGGTGTTGCCGCCGAAATGTTAGGGCACTTTATTCACGCTAACGGTGAACGCCTCTCGACACCATTAGATTTGACTCATACTAGTGTGCAACTTCAAGCACATAGCAATAAACAGATCATTGCCTTTTCCGGTGGTGAACATAAGTACCCAGCAATCAGAGCCGTTCTCAATGGGAAATGGATTTCAGGATTAGTGACTGATGAAGCGACTGCGCGTAAACTGCTAGCAGAAGAATAACATGAGTAATAGGATTAATGGTTGAACAGCGATTAAGGTATCGCCGTTCAATTTCATTATAACAACGCAATTATAACGTAAATATTAATAATTAAATTCACACAGGTACAATTATTCGTATTTAATACTCAGAAGTTGTATTCAATGACATAAATGAATACTCTCCATCATATTTAATATTCATTATAATAAAAACTCTACCTGTTTGATTTTTTTCGATACTTGATTATATACAACATCCCAGCAATGATTATTGCTATCAACGAATTCTTTAGTTTAAATTAACGAACTTTATTTTTTAGTTATTATTTTGAATATCAACAATAACGTTACACTAATTATATTGGAGAGAGATTATGAGTGATATACCAGTTGGATGTATTGTTATGTTTTCAGGAGAAACTATTCCTAATGGATGGTTATTATGTAATGGAAAAAACGGCACTCCTAATCTGCAAGATAAATTTATTGTTATGGAAGGTCCTATATTTAAAAGAGGCTCAGGAAATGGTACAACCCAAACAAAAGAAAAAACTATTAAGGGTAGTGTGAATGTTAAAGAAACTATTTTAACGATTAAACAAATTCCACCACATAGCCATGAATACCAAAAAACATATACTAACACCAGAAAATTTGATGGGGAACAGTGGAGGTCTCCCTATGTTGGCGGTTATACTTCAACTGAATCTTCTAAAACAGGCGGTGGACAAGGTCATTCTCATCAAGCCGATTTCACTTCAGTGTCTCATTCTCATGAAATAGAACCTATTCCGCCTTATTATGCCTTAGCTTTTATTATGTATGCTGGATAAAAATGATTATTGCCACAATACATTGGTTATTATTTTATCTGTATCATTAACAAATCACATTTAAAAATTTAATATGGAACAATACAATGACTCAGCTATTTATTAATCATCACTAGTTTAACATTATTAAAAAGTAAAATAAAAACCATACTCATTATATTATTTTTCTTTTCGAGCCACTATAAATGTTCATGAGAAATTAAGCCTATGCGTTTTTTCAATCCTATAATACTTAATAGTTTATTTTTTATTTCATCAATTTCTTTTGCTGGCATTCCATTATGTTATAACAATGGTGAATCATTATCTGATAACGAATATCATTCGCTACTTTCAGGAAGAGCTATACAATTCAATGAAGGAGCGATCACAGCCAGAGGTACCGTAATTGAAGCTTGTAGTATAAAATTTTTCTATTATAAAAACACCTCATTGTCTGGAAAAGAAAGAGCCGTAAAAGCGGATGGTGATTACAGAGATATTTTCGTTATTGAAAACCCCAAAATATGCAACAAACTTTATGATATATATACTAATAGCATTGGTGATATAGTTATTCATTCATGTTTTACTGACGCCGATAAAAATAACTCCGAGCTTTATCTATATAAACTCAAAAAATAGCATCAATTATGATTAACGTGATTAGAAAATAAATCATTTAAAATATAGGTGTATAATGCAAGAATATTATATTGATAAGTTATTAGTATTTATCATACTATTTGTTTTAATTTTTATTACGCTAAATACAGCACATGCAATTCCACCACCAGATATTGTTTATCGTATAGATTCAAGGCCTCCGAACCAAATTTTCGCAACAGGATTTCAATCTTGGGGCGATGATGAAGATTTATTACGGCATGTATCTGGAGAATCAATCAATAATAGAACATCTGCTTTGATTTCTACGACATCTAATTGGATGACTATTGAACAAATGGCACGTACACTCATGGGTCCAAATACTCAAGCTTGGGTTTATGCCATTAGACCTTCAATAAATTTTCATGACATAAATGGTTCTCTAATTAATTCCAACATGCAAAATGCAGAAAACATTAATATTTCCCGTCAGAGTCTGGCATTATATAGAACCTATTCATGGCAAGAGGAATTTGCTGCTTATAACACTATTACAAATAGACAGATTCATTATGCTCAAGCCATAACTAGTAATGCGGAAAATTTCATTACAATTAGCCCTGTTCAGATTCATAATGCTGCCTATGAACAAAGAGCACCACAAATTAGCCATAATTTTTTAAATGCCACTAATGTTATTATTCCCAATGTTTATTACTTAGGTGACTTTGACCATTATCCTGTTGAGCCAGCACATGGTTTTGATGGCTGCCCAGGGCCACATCATAAATCAAATAGTTTACGGAAGAATTTTTGTAAAATAAAGAGCATGGAAAACACTATAAACATTGGTATTCGTAGAATAATTATTACTAACACGTAAAACATATGTCAGTTTGTTTTTAAAAATCATAAGTAAATAATTCATTATGAAACAAGGAGATAAAATGAAATTAATTAATCATATCTTTAAATGCAAACATAGAATTATAAAATGGTTATTGACTAAAGCTAAAATTATCCACGTTAAAATTATAACCATTTTATTGTTAGGATTAATTTCGACAACCGCTTTCGCAGTAGATTGCCAACCCGGTTCAAATAATAGCATTGCAAATGCACAGATCACGCAATTACAAATAGATGCTTATAATAAAAGAGTCTGGTTTCATTACAAAGATAATAAACCAAATTCTAATGAAGTTTTAGTCAAGGTATATGAAGGAAATGATTACACAGTTCAAAGTGTGGTCAGCCTTCTTAATAATTCGCTATTTTTGCATCAAACCATTGAGCTTTGCCTTAACAAAAATAACGATAGTACTATATATCTTCATTCAGTGAATTCAGCATTAAAACAATAAGGAATTAATATAATGAGAAAAAAATTTACTTTATTTTTATTTTTTGTTATTTTCATTTCACCTCTTAGCAATGCCATTCGATGTGATGATAAAATCAAATATGACGTGTATGTCAAACGAGTCGATGCAGTTCCATTTCATTCGAATATTCGGGCAACTTTTATTGAAAGCACATCTAAAAAACCCATTACTTTTGATATGGTTATATACCCAACGAGTAGTATCTTTCAATATCAAGCAGAAAGAACATTACGGTTAGCAATGTATTTTAATAAAAAAGTTTCATTATGTTATAGCGAGCAAGGCTCAGGTTTAAACAATAGTTATCTATATGGTGTTAATGCTAAAGATTAAGGTTACTTAAAAAGCATTTATTGAAAAATTTCATGTCTCTGTGCGCGCCGATAGTCACCATAAAGTTTGATATTAACCAGCACAGGAACTCAATATGACTGGGCTATAACTTGACGATGCAGTACGTTGTCTAATACCAAATATCTCGGGCTTATTTTAAGCAACGATCATTCATCAATGAGTCATCTCATACACTAATACATTAAAACACTATAATTAAAGCCATGTTCAGAGTCGATATTGCCGATGTGTTATTAATCTCTTTTTATTGTTGTGAAATCCAGTTGTGACATAGCATTCCCAAAAAAGTAAAAATTAATGCCCCAATAACATGAATGGCAATAGTGCTCAAAGCAATGGCTAATTTTCCTTCTTGGATTTGTGTCAGTACTTCCAAAGAAAAAGTTGAAAATGTGGTGAAACCGCCACAAAACCCTGTCACTACCAGCAATTTATAAGCAGGATTGATACTGGTGCTCGAAAAATACGATATGGCAAAGCCAATAATAAACCCTCCCACAAGGTTTACAAATACCGTCCCCATAGGAATGTTTGGGTATAAATGATTGAGTTTTAATCCAACAAACCATCTTAGCCAGCCACCTAAAACTGAACCTAGAGCGATAGCAAAGAGTGATGCATACATGTGAGCTCCCCTTGTATGGTTTGGGGATAAACGGTAAGAATAAGACCTTAAAAACATTTATACCCTATAGATTATTCAAGGCACATAATACCTACATACCCGATCGATTGGAAAGGTTAACGTAGGCATCATCAGTCCTTATTAGGACAGTTCTTAAACGGGAGGAATGCCATCGCCTCAAACTAAATTACATCCTAATGATACCAAGATAAATAAGTTAAACAAAAAAGTACCCGTTAAGGCACTTAATCGTCAGCTGTATATGATTAACCAAACTGGGCAAATATCAGTAATGCGACCATTACCGTTATTGCGCCGCCTATCCGCGTCGATATTTGAGCAAAAGGTAATAAACTCATTCGTTCTGCTGCGCTTAAAATCGCAATATCACCGGTTCCGCCTAAACCACTATGGCATGCAGTAACGATACCCGCCTCGACAGGATACATCCCCATTTTTTTTGCCATCAGAAAGCCCACTAAAGCGAGCATCGCAACAGTGGTAAAAATGGTAATTAATATGGATGGGTGAAAAGCTGCAACTAATTGAGACCAAGACGTTACTGCCACCGAGTTTGCGAATAATAATGGATAAGTTACACTCGCGAGAAAGAATTGAAACAATGTTTTTGCGCCTTGTTCAAGAGGCTTTGGTATCAAATTACTTAGCTTAAATATCACCGCTAAAAAAAGCATGCATACCGGACCGGGTAAGCCAAATAGCACATGGAGTAATACACCTGCGAGGTAAAGAGTAATCGCACATATGCCTGCACTAATGACCCAATTAACATCAATAGCTTCTTTTACTTCCTCGTTATTGCCAGATAATAGGCTATCACCCGTTATTTGCAGTTGCCCATTTCCCGTAAGATGTGGGTAACGGCGACCAACCATATTCAAAAAACCACATATCACGATTGCAAATAAGTTAGCTACCAATATCACAGGTAACAATTTTGCTAACACTTTACCGGAATCAATTCCCAAAATTTCAGAGTAACCTACCGACAGTGGAATTGTACCCTCTCCTAACCCCCCACCCATTACGGGTGTGCTAATAAAAAACATGATCTGTTTAAGATCTAATCCACAAACCATCCCCACCAGCCCGCCAACGATAAATGCCAAGATTGACCCAATAAAAAGTGGCAAGAAAATCTTAGCAAAGCCTTTTAATATTAAATTTCTATCCATCGTAAAGATACTTCCCACTACCACAGCCGAGACAAATAAATAAATAAAATGACTCGATTTAGTAAATAAGATAATCGGTTCGACCAGCGATTGTGGGATCACATCGACACTGACCAAATAAGCAGGAAGAAACGCAGCGACAATTGCTGCCCCTCCCATTTTTCTAAGATAAGGGATCCGATTACCAATTTC
Source organism: Providencia burhodogranariea DSM 19968 (assembly GCF_000314855.2). Taxonomy (GTDB): domain Bacteria; phylum Pseudomonadota; class Gammaproteobacteria; order Enterobacterales; family Enterobacteriaceae; genus Providencia; species Providencia burhodogranariea. The sequence continues at coordinate 1,772,149 of NZ_KB233222.1, forward strand.
GGCACAGGTTGCACCACCCAGTCCCAGAATAGCAATCATTGTCGGTAAATCAGCACCCATTTTTTTAACTGACATAATGCCCGTAACCAGTAAAACTAATATGATATAAACTGGAATTGGAATAAAACCCACTTTGTAATTGAAAATCTTCGTCAATTTATGTTCAGACGATGGTAATGCTGCAATATCATGTTGTGTCATGGAGGTCTCATTATATTATTTTAATATGTATTTCTAAGAATTATTGCACTCGGTTTAAAAAACCATCAACTGTAATTTTTCATTTCAGTCCTTATATTTAATATATTTTTATTTTATATAAAGAGACTATTTATTAGTAATATTCTCTTTATATAAAATCATCTCATCCCTAATGCAGTTGGAAAGCAAGCCCTTCGTTGTAGAGAAAAACAATAACGTGAAAATAATAAAGTAACAAACGCATAGGGCAATCTCATTATCTATATATGATGATGGACTCACTAATCAAAATCAGTCAGGATATAGAACATTTAAAAAATCACACTTTTAATTTCAATATCATTAATAATAAAATAAAAATGATATTAATTATCACTCCAACCTGAATCAGATTGTATTTTATCGATAGGTAATAAGCCCTTCCAAACAAGCTAATGTTATACCTTTAGTTCTAAGAATAGTAAATAACCGACTAGAAGATGCATAAGGACAATTTAGTTTTTGTTTTATGCGTTGAATACGTTTATGCTCAGAAGCTTCTGAACATCCATGAAAAGCACTGATTTCTTTTATTTTACAATGAAATAATAACATCCTAATTGTAATTATCTCTTTACGGGTAAAGCGAACATCACCAAATCGCATATATTTATGTATATCTATCAATCCTATCGGCAAAGAATTTACTTCTTCTAAGCCTTCTGTTAAAAAACAAATATCCTCAGTCAAAGGTATAGTGATGTTTTTGTTTTTGTTCCAAATACGGTATGCATAGTCAGCAATAATAGCCCTCCAAGTATAAAAAACAAAAAAATCTTCTTTTGGTAATTCACCCTTAAATTTAATTGATAAAACCTCAACTAACTCCTCAGTTTTAATACAAATCTCAATGTTATTACAATTTAACCTCTCAACTAAACTAACACTTTCATCAGGGTAGTCACTCCGAAAATTAACACCTAACGAGAGTCTTTTTTTTAAAATTAAATTTAAAACCATGACACCAATAACATGATATTTTTTCATAGTTGCTTGATAGTATATTTATTTTTTTATTATTAATGTCAATTCTTAAATATTCAATATAAACTTTATTCCAATCAAAATAATTAGAAAACTCACCCTTCAGATCAGTGCATATCTTTTCCATATTACTGCTATCAATTTGCATAAAATGCCCTATTATTAATTATATTTTTTGAGTCGGCCTAATGATTAAGAATAATTGGCCAATTGTTATTATGTGGAGAATACCTATTAACTCGATATATACCAATAAAATCGAGAAATCTACAAATAACGATCCTATATGCAACAACTTTACCTAGCCACTACAGTAAATGAAACAGAGTTTTATTACTTTCAAACTGAACAAAAAGTTAACTATGAACATTCGATTTTTAGAAACATTTTTATATATTGCTGAAGAAGGCTCTGTTGCTTCAGCAGCACGTAAATTGCATTTAACGGCAACTGCAATGGCACAAAGAATAAAAACATTAGAAGATGAAATCGGTGTAACCTTACTTTATCGAACGGGTCGAACGATGCAGGTTACACCCGAAGGCAAAGCGATTATTCCAAAGATTAGAGAGCTGATTGCGGGAAGTAAAGCATTGAAACAGCTGGCAACAGTGCATAATGTTGCTGGGGAGCTTAGAATAGGTGTACTTCCAACATTGCTATCGATGTTAGTCCCGAACGTACTAATCAGACTTAATGAACAGTTTCCACAGTTGACACTGTCAATCGAATTGGACTTTTCAAGTGGTTTATATCGGCGAATTACTCGTGATGAACTTGATATCATTTTACTAGTTGCTCCACTATTTCCACTAAGCAAAGAATTTTGTTGGCTCGATCACCATCAAGAGAGATTTATTGTCGTTGCACCTGCAACAATGAAAGGACGAACGGCTCATGACATCCTCAGCACTGAACCATTTATTCGTTACCATCAGCAATCATGGGGAGGAATTGTCGCCGACCGCTATCTACAATCACAGGGGATTCAAGTCAATAAACGTTTCGACCTCAATACATTGGATGCCATTGTGACGTTAGTTCGTCACGGTTGTGGTGTGTCGTTGATACCTGATTGGCAGCCGATGTATCCAGATCGAAAAAACTTGATTGCACTTTCACTCCCTGAGCCAGCGCCAAGTCGGGATATTGGGATTTTGTATAAACATAACTCCTCAAAAAGAGCGCTCATAGCGCCTGTCGTTGAGCAACTATTTTTGAGTAAAAATGAAGAAATCCAACCTTCATCATTGCGACATTTTTAAAATCATTCGTACATTACTTGCGCTAGTAGCAATAATATCAATCGCTCCCGTGCGCAATGCCCCCATAATTGCCATTGCTTTAGAAGTTTCAGAGGCAATCGCTATCACACATGGGATCTGACGCAATTCTTCGATATTCAAACCAATCACTCGGTCATTCATCACCGTATCAACATGCTGACCTTGTGCATTAAAAAAGTCATACCCTGCGATATCGCCTATCACACCTTGGTTTAGACTGGCATCAACAATTTCACGTGGCGTAAACCATCCGAGTTTCACCATATAGCTATCTTCATTCATATCACCAATACCAATCAACGCAATATCAGCTTTACGCGCACGGTCAAGGGTTTCCTTAATGGTACCATTCTTCATAAAAGACTGTTTAAGCTCATTATTTTCCACATAAGCCGGTGCATAGAGCGTTTCACTCGTTCCACCAAATTTTTTCGCTAAGCGACGACTAATATGGTCAGCATTGATCGAATCACCAGGGCGATGAGTTCCACCAATACCACAGATAAATCGACAATCTTTTTCAGGTACAGCACCACCACTATCGGCAACAACAGCAACGTTTCGACCTTGACCTACAGTGACGACCATATTGTCACGTAATGTTGTCGCGAGATAATTCGAAACTAGAGTACCAACTTGATAACGCTGTTCTTCTTCATCAGGATGATCAAGTGCAATAAGCGCTCGTGATATTGGAAAACGTGAAAGCAATTGCTGCTCAAGTTGAGTGCTAAAAATAGGATGATAGCGAACATTAATTTCAACTATCCCCTCTTCTTTGGCTCTTTTAAGTAAACGCCCAACTTTAATACGCGAAATACCAAACTTATTGGCGATCTCTTCCTGAGTAATTTCATCACGATAATAAGCTATCGCAATTTCAGTGAGTAGCTCGATATCAGAAGATGTGTTTGATCTATCCATACAGTAATGATTTCCTCTCAATAGATGTCAATCGCAACAAAGTTTAACTCGGCGTAAGTATAGCGCTTCTCTGTGTAAAATAATTTAGTTATGAAATCAAGTAATACAATTGATATACACAGAGTTATCATACTCTGTGTATCACTTTTTATTAAAAAAATCGGCTTAAGCCGTAACACAAACATTGTGTTGTTCAATACTTTTTACCAATTGACATAGTAGCAAACAACAAGAAGTTGCTCCTGCATCAAGTACGCCACGGGAGCGCTCCCCCAAACGGCTTGCTCGGCCAATTTTAGCCACTAAATCAAGTGTAGAATCGCGCCCTGCTATTGCAGCTGATTGCATTTCATTCAATGCTTGCTTAAAGCTTTTTCCTTCAGTGGTGGCATTTTTAAATGCATTAATCGCTGGGATCAGTGTATCCATAAGGCATTTATCCCCCACATTGGCACTACTAATATCCTGTAATTCCGTTAATCCATTGTTCAACATATCTAAAAAGTCTTGTTGCGTTAGCGAACTTTTATTCGCGATGCTATCTGACATCCCCATGAAAAAACTACCATATAGTGGTCCCATAGATCCGCCAATCCCTTCCATCAAGGCATCTGATATTTCTTCAAATCCTTCACTGAGGCTTAATGTCCGACCTTCAATAGCTTTAGCGCACAAGTTAAAACCTTTCGCCATATTGATCCCATGGTCGCCATCGCCAATCGCACCATCGATATCACTCAGATACTCACGGTTTGCCACAATGATCTTGACTAAATCCATGGTGATTTCATAGCCGCAATCTGTTGAAATAGCTTGCATAGTAAACTCCTTTACTTAACTTGCGTTAAACCTAATGAACGGGCTGGTACATTAACTAACTCTTTTAATTCATCATCTACTTTCATTAATGTCAGTGTGACACCCATCATTTCAAGCGATGTGAAATAATTGCCAACATAATTACGAATAATTTTAATACCTTTCTCACTCAGTAATTTTTCGACTTCGGCATAATAAATATAGAGTTCCATGACTGGCGTGGCACCTAGCCCTGACACTAATACGACGACTTCATCTCCCGATTTTCCTTGCATATCGGCTAACACAGGATCAAGCATCGTTTTAGCCATTTCAGCCGCGGATTGTATTGGCATGATCTCAATACCAGGCTCACCGTGGTGACCAATTCCTAGCTCCATCATGCCATCTTCTATATGAAAATTAGGATGCCCTACAGCTGGAATTGTACAAGAGGTCAAGCCAACACCAATCGAATGACAATGATTAATGGCTTTTTGTGCAACGTCAATAACACCATCAAGGTCATAACCTTTACTTGCCGCCGCCGCACCAACCTTCCACATCAAAATTTCGCCAGCAACTCCACGTCGTTTCTCCTTTTCAGTCGCCGGTGCAGATGCGACATCATCAGTCGCAACAACAGTCTTAATTTTCATTCCTGCTTTTTCAGCTTTTTTTATGGCCATTTTGACGTTCATATTATCGCCAGCATAGTTGCCATAAAGGCAAGCGACACCTGCACCGCTATCTGCCGCTTTGAATGCATCTAAAAATGCACCCGCTGTTGGTGAAGAAAAAATTTCCCCTATCGCAACGGCATCTAACATATTTTCACCAACATAACCTAAAAATGCCGGTTCATGTCCAGAACCACCGCCAGTGACAATACCAACTTTACCTTTAATAGGCGCTTGCGGATATTTTAGTACCCGTGCATTTTCTGTTTGTGCAAAATAGTCTGGATGTGCCTTCAAATAACCTTGAATGGCATCCTCAACAACTAAGTCAGGTTCATTAATAATTCTATTCATAATTCCCTCGTTTTATCGATTTTCTGGTGTTAGCTGCATTTCTGCTGGCTGATCAAGAAGCTCTTTTGGTACGGTAATAAATTTCATGAGTAGCGCACTGAATAGGTAAAGACTGGAGAAAATCCAAATCACACCAAACGCACCAAGGCTACCAATAAAGATCCCGACCAACGCAGGACCGACAAAAGTACTTAACCCTGCACCTAAATTAAGTATCGACATTGCAGCACCTTTATTATTTGGTGCTAATGATGGCATGATGGCCGAAAGAGGAACGTAACCGGCTAAGCAAGCTCCGAACAATCCTGCTGCAACCATCATCAAGCTGTAATTGTGGCCGAAGTAATACGGTACGTAATAAAACATCAACGTACAGACCATGCAGCCAACGCAACCGAACCAAATCACAATATTGCGCCAGCCTATACGATCACTAATAACGCCAAAGATAAGGTTAAAAGCAATATTAACTGACCATAATGTTGCATAAATATGTAGCCATTCAGTTCTTGAATATCCGTAATCGGCAAGGAACAGTGGCATAAAAATAACAAATCCATAGGCTGCGGATGTATTGATTGTTCTTACTATTCCTCCCAAGCCAATTTTCGGGTTTTCAAATGCGATGGTAATTCCTTTAAATAGATAACTAAGAGACACTTTTTCTGTTGATGTCACTTGCTCGCCACCCGAAGCATTTTTATTGAGTGCGATGGCAATAAACGCTCCAATAGTGACGAAGATCAATCCAGTCCAGAGTGTCGCCATTTCGCCCATAATCGGTAATGCATAGCTCGAATACATCACACCTAAAACACCTAGACCACCACTGTAAACAAACCAAAATATTCCGACTGCTGATCCTAATTTTTTGATAGGCGCTTCATAGGCTACCCACACCAGAAAACCATAAGCAAACATCGGATAACCGAAACCACGTAACGCATAGGTGGGGATCATCACAGATAGGCTATTACTTGGTAAGCCAACGGATAAAAAGATGACAGAGCCAATAATAAACATGACGAAACCAAAAATCATAACTCGCCTTGCTGTATAAATTTCTGCTAGTACACCTGATAACCAAGCCGCAACGGCTGCAGCAAAGCCATAAACACTGAATAACAGTGATGACTCTTCAATACTCATACCGCGACTGATGAGAAAAGGTGAAAGCCAACCTTGTTCTAGGCCTTCTCCCATCATAAAAATAAGAACACCAAAATAACCGAGTAATAATTTCGGTGAAAAGCCCGTTACTTTAGACAATTTATTGATTATCATACCGTTAACCTCAGTGCTTGTTCGCTGGGTTTGGACCTGAGTAAGGTGAAAGGTATTCAGGTCCAATTTTTATTGTTTTTTGATTCCACTAAAGCATTACAGGTTCGGGTCGAGAACCACTTTAATATGCGGATCGCCTTTCGCCATCATAGAAAATCCTTCTGCGAATTTATCCAGTGGCAGAATATCAGTTACAACACCTTTGGTTGGGAAATCGCCATTACCGATCCCGTCAATCACTAGTGGATAGCAGTAAGGGCCAAGATGTGAGCCTAATAAATCGAGTTCTTTACGGTCACTAATAATGCTCCAATCAACCGTGACAGGGTCTTTGAACACAGAAAATTCAACAAATGTGCCGAGTTTACGGATCATTTTGAGTCCTTGTTCTACGGATTTCGGTGCGCCTGTTGCCTCGATATAGATATCGCATCCATAGCCTTCCGTCATACCTTTAACGATTTTATCTACATCATCACGTTTGGGGTTTAAAACAATATCGGCACCAAATTCTTTCGCTAGCTCAAGGCGTTTATCAAATAAATCCAGTACAACTATTTTCCCTGCACCCGATTTTTTAATAGCGCCAATCATACCCAGCCCTAACGTGCCCGCACCCGATAGAACCACTACATCGCCTAATTTGACCTTAGCGCGTTGAACCGCGTGTAACGAGCAGGCATAGGGTTCGATCAAAATTGCATCTTCGATCGGCATATCCGCAGGTACATGATAATTAATTGCTTCTTTAGTGAATTTCATGTATTGAGCCATGCCGCCATTCACATTACTTTGAAAACCGTACAGGTCATGTTTTTCACACATCCAATACTCGCCACGTTTACAGAAACGGCACTCCCAACAAGGTACGATTTGCTCTGAAATTACGCGTTCGCCGAGGGCAAAACCTTCAACTTTTGAACCATAACCCACGACATGGCCAATAAATTCATGGCCGGGGATCATTGGTGCTTTTATATAAGCAGGTTGATCTGCATCACCCCAGAAACTTGGTGCGCCTTCAAAGGCTTTAACATCACCCGCACAGATACCACATGCTTCGACTCTCACCAGTATTTCTTCTTCATTGATCGTGGGAACATCCACTGTTTCCAATCGATAATCCTTTGGTGCATATGCTACAACTGCCTTCATTTTCTCTGGAATGCCGTCACTCATTGTGGCTTTTGAATCGCATTGTTCACACATAATTGAGTCCTTAATGATTTTTCAAGTGAGCATAAGTTCATTATGAATACAAATAAACAATACCCTCTTTTGTGAATGATTGCCCATCGTTAGAGTTCCAAAATGTGATTCAGAGCAAATATTGCCTAAAACCGCTCTTTTAAGGATTGGTTTCTATTTGAATTTTCGAAGAGTCATCTTTTACAGTCTCTAATTACGAAATTAAGCGCTTTAAAAATAAAAACATTTGTTCACCTATTGATTATTTGTTCATTAAGCTCTATTTTTTATGAAGTACATATGATTACTCAACTAACAAATGTTCAAGATAAGGATCCCGATCATGTTATCTCTTGCCATTGGTGCCGATGATGCGGCGTTTGAAATGAAAGATTTGATTAAAGAACATCTGAAGGCTTTCGATATTGAAGTCACCGATTACTCTCATAACACTGGCGTAGTAGATGAGATGTATCCAGACGTTGCACATGCCGTTGCTAGTGCGATTTCGCAAGGAAAACATCAAAGAGGTATTTTAATTTGTGGTACGGGAATTGGTATGTCAATTGTCGCCAACAAAGTAATCGGTATTCGTGCAGCACTTTGTCATGATACATACTCGGCTGAGCGTGCCCAAAAGAGTAATGATGCTCAAATTATCACATTTGGCGCCCGCGTTATTGGCCCCGAGTTAGCAAAATCGATCGTAGATACATGGCTTTCTTCCGAATATGACGGGGGTCGCTCAGCCCCCAAAGTCGCTCGCATTAATGAATATGAAAATAGACAACGCTAACTAAGTACTGAATATATTTAGGGGATTGCGATGAGTACACAAAAATACAATAGACTCGCATATACGACCCGTATTCTTAGCATTGATATCGCAGAAGTTCCTTGCGGTAAATATGTTGGATTGGATGGATTATTCATAGGCATATCAAGTTTTCGAGAGTCTGCAGCTTCTCAATTACTATTCAAACACTTTGGTTTTATCGTTAACAATTTAATTAATATGCACCTATCATTAGATCATTCTGAAAAATAAAATTATCAAGGCTAATACTTTTATTATATTAGCCTTTTAACTCCATTATTTAAAATTTCATTTCACACATAAAAATAGACCGAATAACGAGCCTGTTATTCGGTTGTAATATCATAATTACAAAGTAGGATTTAAGTTAAAATTAATTTAGGACAAAAATGAATATAGCGACGTCACATAGTTAATTATGTAACTCGGCTATATGAATGCCACTAATAACCATACAACTTGATGTATGATGGATATTAAATATTTATTGAATACTATAGCCGCCATCAATCACGAGGTTATGGCCAGTAATCATATCCGATGCATCACTGGCTAAAAATAAGGCACAAGCCGCGATTTCCTCAGGGAATGCGAAACGACGAGCAGGAATTTTTTCTTTCATTACCTCCGCTTTTTCACCCGACCACGCTTTTTTGCCTAATTCGGTCAAGACGATAGTTGGAGAAATCGCGTTGGTTTGGATCCCTTTTTGGCTCCACTCTAGAGCTAATACTTGCGTCAAACCAATAATGGCGGCTTTGCTAGCGCAGTAGGCTGCATGCTGTTCTAACGCAATCACGCCAGCTTGAGATGCTAAGTTAATAATTTTCCCTTTTCCTTTTTTTATCATGAAATTACCGGCACATTGACTAACTAAAAATGTCCCTTTTAGGTTCACATTCATGGTTAAATCCCAATCTGACTCACTTAAGGATTCTGCGGGTGCTAACGCCACTACACCAGCACAGTTCACAACAATATCAAGGGAATTATAATGATTAACAACCTGATCAATCGCCTGCTTCACTGAGTCAGATTGCGTAATATCACACGCTATGCCAATGGTGTTCACCATGTCCATTGCGACTCGTTTCACTTGGTCAGATTTATCGATTAATGCCACTTTTGCACCTTTCTCAACAAACAGTTTTGCAATTGCCAAGCCAATACCAGCGGCTCCACCAGTAATAAGAGCTGTTTTTCCCGCTAAAGAAAAATTAGTATCATAACCTTTAAAGTTGTTCATTTATAACTCCTTATAATAACCAGTAGAATGCCTAATATAGTCAGCATCTCGAAGTTTATAAAAACAAGATGGAGATTAATTAAAAATATAATATTATCTTTACCAACATAATATATCCAAACAATAGCATGACAGCCATAACACACCATTAAAAAAATGACCTATCTCTCATAATTAATTTAGCATCCTTCCATTTAAGAGCATATGTTCAAATTTCAAAATAAATTGAATATTTGTTATGTTAGCATAAATATTAACTAACAAAAATAGCATCTATAATTATGCTAATTCCCTATCAGCCATGCCATTTCTATTGAATAACAATTTTTAAATTAAAAAATATTTCGAATATCTTATTTATAGTTAAGTACCGTTATTGCAATAATATGTCATTCGGATTTGTCTCGTGAAAAAAGCGAAATCTATCGATTTTAAAACAAAACTAATAGTTAATACTAACAATATATTATTGTCAGAACCCTAAACCAGTACAATGATTCTAACTTGAAAAATTAATCGCTAATTTTATCATCAGTTTCATCATAGCAATTAATTTACCTAAGATGATAAGTAAACGTTTCATGTCGAAATTTTTATTGTTGAATGACAATTCAAATCGGAGTTGATCCTCAGTAAAAAATGACAATACTCATCAATATTTGCATTTATAATACCATAACCAAATTGACATTATCATATTGAATAACAAGTCTTATTTTAAGAATCCAGACTCAGAGGTATTTAATCACAACTTGAATTCATGATAAAAATTGATCTAACTCTATAACTTTAGGTTTTAATATCGCATAATATTTTTAGGCCTGTATTTATTAGACTAAGAGAGGTAAAACCAAGATACATAGCAAGATATATGTTTTGAATTGCCGAACAGAATTAATTCTCATATAACTTAATGTATGACAGGTATAGAATTAGATCAGAACTGTATTTCTCAGATGCTTTAGGGAAAAACAGCCAATTATTAAAAATTTTCTTTATTGAAATTAGATTAACTTGATAGGCTAAACGTAAAAATGGATAAAAATCGCGTTTTATTGCAATTAGAGGATATCGGTTACATCATTAATGATAAGACGATACTCGATAAAGTGCAGTTTGATTTATTTGCTGGGGAGTTCAAACTCATTACAGGTCCATCCGGCTGCGGTAAAAGTACACTGTTAAAAATTATCGCATCTTTGCTCTCCCCTTCTTCAGGGAAAATACTGTTTGATAAATGTGATTACACAACAGTGGCACCTGAAGAATACCGCCAGCAAGTTTCTTATTGTACCCAAACCCCCAGCTTATTTGGCTCAACAGTCTATGATAATTTAATTTTCCCTTATCAATTGCGAAAAGTGGAGTTCAATAAGAATAAAATATTACAAGATCTGGACTATTTTTTATTGCCTGAAACTATTCTAGAAAAAAGTATTAATGAATTATCCGGTGGAGAAAAACAACGTATCTCATTGATTCGAAATCTACAATTCTTACCACAGATTTTATTATTAGATGAAATAACTAGCGCATTAGACGACGTAAATAAAGTAAAAGTCAATGAACTTATTCACCAATTTGCCTCGCAACAAAACATTGCTATTTTGTGGGTCACTCATGACCAAGATGAAATTTCACATGCCGATGATATTATCACCCTTCCTGTTCACAACACCGATAAGTAGGAAATAACCATGCATCAACCTGCTATTACCAATGAATCACTTGGCTTTTCTATTATGCTTGTTTTAGTGGCTATTTTTATCAGTCATAAAGAAAAGTTAGCACTAGAGAAGGATATCATTTGGAGCACCGTTCGCGCGATTATTCAACTGCTCATTGTTGGCTATATTCTCACTTATATATTCAATGTCGATCATGCAATTCTTACTGTCATTATGGTGATGTTTATTTGTTTCAATGCCGCGTGGAATGCAAAAAAACGTAGTAAATATATCGATAAAATCTTTTTAACTGCATTTATAGCAATCACATCAGGTACACTTGTGACACTATTTGTATTAATAATCACTAAAGCGATAGCTTTCACGCCGATGCAAGTGATCCCGATTACAGGGATGATTGCTGGAAATGCCATGATTGCGGTAGGGTTGTGCTTTAACAATTTAGGTCAGCGCTTTAGCAGCCAACAACAGCAAATACAAGAAATGTTAAGTTTAGGTGCTACACCAAAAATTGCTTCTGCTACCATCATTCGTGAAAGTATTCGAGCTTCACTTATTCCAACTGTCGATTCCGCGAAAACTGTCGGTATTGTGAGTTTACCGGGTATGATGTCTGGATTAATATTTGCCGGAGTTGACCCGCTTGAAGCCGTAAAATATCAAATTATGGTCACATTTATGCTCATTGCGACTGCTAGTTTATCAACGATTTTAGCTGGTTATATGACTTATATTAAGTTTTATAACTCTCGCCATCAACTACTCGTTAATACCTTAAATAGATAGAACCGCAATATCACGCTTGATATACATGATAATTATTGCCCCTTCATATCAAGCGTGATGCTAAGCTTATTATTTGAATATGCGCCCATCACCGACAGAGATCGGCGGCACTTCAATAAGCTGTTTACCTTTATTTTCAGTGTCAATCAAAGCAAATATATGATTTAGCATTGTCGGTACATCTTGTTTCACCATTTCAATATCATGCCCCAAAAGAGCAACAAAAGGATCCCAGTCAAAACACCCCATTTCAGGCTGATGCTCTCCCGTATACCCCTTAGAAACAAGCCATCGCATCACACCCTCGAGAGAAATCGTCGAGTTAACAAACAGCCCACAATGCTCAAATGAAAATTGGCACGCAAAATCATGTAATGCTTTTTCAGCCTTTTCAGGTGCATAACCACAAGCTAGTATATTGTGCTCTGTAATCGCTATCCCTTGATCTTCATGCGCATCAATAAAACCACGAATACGTTCACGGGTATTATGATCGTATTGCCTACCACCAATAAAGATCAATGCATCATCTCTAGCCCTTTTAAGCTTATTTTTCTGTAAGATACGATGAGTTAATGCTTTAGCTCCGCTGTAATTATCCGAAATAACAGAAGCAGCAAGTTTACCCGGAAGGTCTAGATTTAGTGTTGGAACACCTGAAGCTGCACAAATTTCGCTGATTTTATCTGGATTCGTTGCTCCTGTTGCAATTAACCAATCGACTTGATAAGACAACATTGCCTTTGCTGCCTCAATTTCTAAACTTGCATCACGGCGGGTACACGTAATAATAGGAAACAACCCTCTTTCACGCGCTTTTTCTTCAAAACACTCCACAATTGAACCGAAATAACGGTTGTCATACTTTGGCACTAACATACCAATAATATTAGATTTTTCACTGCGTAATAAACTAGCTTGTTTATTAACTGAGTAGTTCTGTTCTTCTGCTATGCGCATGATTTTTTCAGCTAACTGGACGCTAATTCGTCTTTTTTGCCAATTACCATTTAGTACTGCACTCACAGCACTGGCAGAAACACCTGCTAATTCAGCAAGGTCATAGATCGTTGTTTTTTTATTTTGTCTGATCTTTGTCACAAATTTTTATCTCCATTTTTTGCTAGCTTGACACCAAAGATGAAAACTCGCAATACTGCTACATCGATTGAGCAATTTTGAAATTGATGAATATTAATTTGGTATTGGTCATTGTTCGTTCCCCCACTTGATGAGTGCAATATCAATTTTCTAACTGTTCTCAATTCAAACATTGCTATGATTTGGTTTATTTCTTTGATTTTAATTGTTTTTATTTACTTACCTACTGTGCTTAAAATTTATTGGAGTAATAACAATGGCTATTTCACTAGAAAACAAAGTTGCCGCAATTACAGGAGCTGCTTCTGGTATTGGTCTTGAATGCGCACGCACACTCATTAACGCAGGTGTGAAAGTTGTATTAGTTGACCGAGCCGAAGAAAGATTAAATCAATTAGTTGCTGAACTGGGTGAGAATGCGATCCCGTTAGTTATCGACTTAATGGATACTAAGCAAGTTGATGGAATGCTTGATGAAATTATTAAAAAAGCAGGCCGTTTAGATATTTTTCATGCCAATGCAGGTGCTTATATTGGTGGGCCAGTTGCTGAGGGCGATCCTGATGTGTGGGATAAAGTACTCAATCTGAATATTAATGCCGCCTTTCGAAGTGTTCGAGCTGTGTTACCTCACTTTATTGCACAAAAATCAGGTGATGTCCTTTTCACTAGCTCTATTGCTGGCGTTGTTCCTGTCATTTGGGAACCGATTTATACTGCATCAAAATTTGCTGTTCAAGCATTTGTCCACTCAACTCGCCGCCAAGTTTCTGAACATGGTGTTAGAGTTGGAGCTGTACTTCCAGGCCCTGTTGTCACTGCGCTCTTAGATGATTGGCCAAAAGAAAAAATGGAAGAAGCTTTAGCTAATGGTAGCTTGATGCAACCCATTGAAGTCGCAGAAGCAGTTTTGTTTATGCTGACACGTCCAAGAAATATCACTATTCGCGATTTGGTTATTCTGCCAAACAGTGTTGATCTCTAATCAATAAGCGCTATCGCTGAAGGAGAAAACATGAATAAGTCAGCTCATAATTTACCACGTGAAGATAAAGTTGTTATTGGTGTTGATGTCGGCACAGGAAGTGCACGTGCAGGTATCTTTGATTTAAATGGCAAAATGCTTGCTTCCGCCAAGCAAGACATTACCCTTTATCGTGAAGGCGCCCATGTTGTCGAACAATCTAGCAATGAGATATGGTTTGCAGTCTGCGATTGTATAAAAAAATCGATGGTACTTTCTGGAAAAACAGCACAACAAGTCGCTGGAATTGGTTTCGATGCAACTTGTTCTCTTGTTGTCCTTGGACAAGATAAACAACCTATCTCGGTGAGTCAGTCAGATGATCCTAACCGAAATATCATTGTATGGATGGATCATCGTGCGACAGAACAAGCTGAACGAATTAATGCGTTGAAGCATCCTGTGTTGAATTATGTTGGTGGTAAAATTTCCCCAGAAATGGAAACCCCTAAAATTCTTTGGTTAAAAGAAAACCGCAAACAAACCTTTGACGCAGCTTGGCAATTTTTTGATCTTGCTGATTTCTTAACATGGAAATCTACTGGCTCAGAGGCGCGTTCAACCTGTACAGTAACTTGCAAATGGACTTATCTAGCGCATGAAAAACGTTGGGATGAGAGCTATTTCAAACAAATTGGACTTGAAGAACTCGCAAATGAAAATTTTGCGCGCATAGGGCAACACATCGTTGAGCCCGGTACACCTTGTGGCTCAGGGTTAACGATTGAAGCAGCAACACAGATGGGATTACTTGCAGGAACGCCTGTTGCAGCGGGTATGATTGATGCCCATGCTGGTGGCATAGGTACTGTAGGTGTAAATGGCAATGCAACCCTAAACATGGCTTATGTTTTTGGTACCTCATCATGTACCATGACCACAACACAGGAACCCGTATTTATTCCTGGAGTTTGGGGGCCTTATTTCTCAGCGATGGTGCCTGGAATGTGGTTAAATGAAGGTGGGCAAAGTGCTGCTGGTGCAGCTATTGACCAACTATTATCACTCCATCCTGCGGCCGCTGATGCCAAAAGACTAGCAAAAGAAAAAGATTTATCACTCCCTGTATTTCTTGCTGATTTAGTTTTGAGCAGAATGAAATCTGCTTCGCAAGCGATTGAACTAACCGATGGGATCCATATTGTTCCTGAATTTTTAGGCAATAGAGCACCGTTTGCCGATCCACATGCTCGAGCGACCATTGCAGGTCTTTCAATGGATAACAGTTTAGAAAACCTTTTATCTTTCTATACCGCCGGTCTTTGTGGAATTGGCTATGGGCTGCGCCAAATTATCGAAGCGCAAGCAAATTCAGGCGCTGCTATAAAAAATATCGTGGTCAGCGGAGGTGCGGGGCAACACCCATTAGTACGTCAGCTTTTAGCTGATACTTGTGGGGTTCCTGTTATTTCGACCCTAGCGAGCGAACCCGTTTTGTTGGGATCTGCAATTTTAGGTGCTGTGGCGGGTGGCGTCTGTGAAAATGTGAGAGATGCAATGACTAGCTTCTCTTCTATTGACCTTACATACCAACCAAATGAAGCATATCGAGAACGTCATAATTTACGATTTACTTCTTTCGAGTATTTGCAGCAATGTGCTAGAACATTAAAAGGATAATGAATAAACTATAAAGAAAGCCTTTAGTCGGCTTTCTTTTTTAATAACTGAAATGAGTATTACATCCATGCAAAGAAACTTAATTATCACATCCCACATTGTTATTAAATAGATAATTAATTGTTTAAAATATTAACAATCACTTATGGTAAATCGCTCAATGACAATATTTTTTCCATACCGCTTCCATTACTGAAAGTGGAAGAAAATCATTATCTCCTTCAACTAGCGGAATAGAAAGAGAAACTCGCCCATCACTGTTATCATAAATTTTTACTGCAAATCTTTTATAGCCTTCCAATTTTTCATTTTTAACTCTAAATACTTCACCACAAACATACCCGACTTCACCTTCATCTACTGTCTTACGTAGAAAGTTATATTTCACATTTCTAAATGACGCAGATTCTGGATAAGACAAATAGTCTGAAACATTGTATTTCACTAAATGAAGCAAATCAGGTGTTGGTTTGTAGTTAACAGCCACGCCTAATAGGAAAGAACAACCTATAAGTAATATGACAGTGAGCAATTTTACGACATTCATTTTCACGCTCTTTTATAATACAACTAGTACTCTGATAATTAACATAAAAAATTATTTTTTATTGAATGAGACATTGGTTTACAACGCTCATTTATATAATAAAACCCGCGATTTCTGATAAAATTTGGCTTTGTCGAGCATAAATTATCTCATTCTAGTATCTAATCACTAGTCAATAATCATTACAATTTAAACTATGCCTAGTATATCAACTTAAATTTACCTTATTATATAATTAAAATAGAGACTAGTAAGTGATAAAATAACCATTGCATATACGATGCATATACGATGCATATACGATTAACACAATTTAAATGAGTATTCCCATCTAACAAAGCTTAGCCATAATTAATTCTATCAGGTATATTCATTTAAAATAAGAGCCCTTTCCTACTAAACTGTTAGCTTTTATCTTTTAATTTATAAAAATAATCATTATCCAATAATCAAAATAGTTATTTATCTTAAGTATTTGCCATTCTTTATTTTTCATGGTCAATAAAAACAAATAAATTTTTCAATTCAATACTATCTGTTTCATTATGTTTATAATCAGTAGAAACATTAAAATGACATGTCAAAATGTGAAGTGTTATAATTCATGATATTCAACTTTTAAAGAGCTAAAAAATAATAATTCAATCTAGATAAGGTAATTACCCCAAACATTACAATTTGGTTAAAATTTTAATCTTGTTAATTTTATGTTATAATATATCTCTAAAAAAATTAATGCGTCCAATAAGCCTATAAGCAAGGTATAGCTATGAAATTAATCATAAAAATATGAAAACTTATTATTTGGTAGATAAATATAATTAACAATAATTCCGCATAAAACATGACAGGTGTAGGGGGTCCCTACCCCAAAAATTCTTATTTAAAATAAAACCTAAGTATTGAAAATAACTTAAACAATTGATATTCAATGGTTTTAATTTAAAAATTTTAACTTCTATTTTTTAATACACATTAAATATTGACTTGAATTTTTATAGTTTAGTATCAATATTGGTTATTTAATTAATTGTTAAGTTCCATTTATGATTATTTTTTAAATGAAATTAATTCAAACACCATAAACGAGTAAATGAATTTCATTTTCAATTTGAGCATTAATAATATTAATTAATTTATAGCCTTTACTTATACCCCACGCTAAGTATTAACACCTACTCGCGAGAGATAATATTATCAAATTACAGAATATTCTTATAATGTATAGCTCATAATACAAATCTAAAAAAATAAGACTAATTTTAATATTTGATTTAATCTAACTCAGATAACATCAGACTGTCTCGAAGATAGGGGGCATTATGACAAATATTCAGCTACTTTTACTTACGATCAATAATTTTAGCCAAAGCGATTCAATTTCTCACTCACAAATTTCGTATATCTATCAGTTCTATCATTTAAATATTGCACCTAGGAATTTAAAAGTAAGTGATTTTTTGAAGGAATTTATCAAACAAGTCGAGCCTGTATTGAAAAATAATATTGGTTTATATATTCAACGGGCTGGGATTTACAACTTAATAGAACATTATTTACAACAGGCAGAAGACCATTTTATTAATCGGCAGGCTATATTAAACAAAATGTAACCTCTCTATCTTATATCATGCCTCTTAGCTCACTCTTAGGAGGCATGAATATTGAGCTTACTATTCTAGCTGAAAGCTAGCACTCGTCCTCTTCAGTGTTAATCAAAAATCCAAACTCCTCATTTTACTATTAAGCACTTTGTCTCGCTTCAAATTTATAAGGAAAGATAATCTCTTCTTGTTGATTTAAATAATCATAATTAGGATCTGCTAACCATTTTTGCAGTTTTTTTGCTGTTTCTCGTGCTATTTTACTGTAGTCAATACGAACCGATGTTAATGACGGATGAATATGATCACAGTTAGATGAACCTTCAACACAAGCAATTGCTAACATCGATGGAATTTTAATTAAACGTCTTTGACACTCAAATATTACACCAAGCGCTAGCATTTCATGACTACAGATAACAGCATCAAGCTCAGGTTGACGAGTTAACATTTCACTGATCGATTGGCGCCCAAAATCCATTGTTGCAACATAAGGGGTCGTAATACTTTGTTCTGCGCTATGGTAGTGATTAAGCATTGCTTTAGTCCAGCCATTGAGCTGCTGACTTTGTATTTTGCTATCCATTTGAGCGCCAATATAGCCAATTTTTTTATATCCCTTTTGCAGCATATAATTCGTTAAAAAATAAACTGCTTCACCAATATTACTGCCAATATTCAGTGAAAACGAATGAGTCGATTCACCAGCAACACCAATGACAGGAATATCAATATTCTTAAGGTAACTAAAAACACTCTCCGAATTGATGGCGCCAAAAATAACTAAAGCTGCGGGGTTACTTTGTAATAACGTAAATAGAACTTCAGATTCTTTTTTTTGCTGATAATCATGACTGCCGATAACAACCTGATATCCCTTATTATTTAAGATGTCCTGTAATGATTGCAAAAAAACCGAACTTGCATAATCCCTCAATGAAGGAACAAGCACTGCAATAGTACGGCTTTGCCCTGATGCTAATATACCAGCAGCAGAATTGGGAATATAGCCAAGTTCAGTAACAGCTTCATTAATTTTTTCACGTAGTTTATCTGAGACCAAGTCAGGGGTCCGAAGAGCGCGCGATACGGTCATTGAACCTACGCCTGCGTATTTTGCTACATCTTGTAAGGTAACTCGCCCAGTATTTTTTCTTTTACGTATTTTTTCCATGAAAGACTATTTTTCGCTCAAGTTCATCATTAATCTACTATAACTTATCACAGGTTAGCGTTGTTAATCAGCGGACTTTCATCCCCACTCCTTTATATTTATTATATTTACCTGAAATGATAGCGCTATCACGAAAATGAATAATTCAGCTAGATAGCGCTATCATTGATCACTACTATGCGAGTCAGTCAAAAGAAAAGCTAAAAATAGTGTTACGTTACCAGAAGCAAATTTAATGCTAACGACTTTACTGACACCTAACGTCATCCAGATTGTAGAAAGTGCAAACGACTGGCGAGAAGCGATTCATATCGCCTGCACGCCACTAATCAAAAATCAATCAATCGAACAACCTTATGTTGATGCCATCATTCATTCACATGAAAAAATAGGTCCTTATTATGTATTAGGTCCTGGTATCGCTATGCCACACGCCCGCCCTGAAGATGGCGTAAACCAGCTATCACTGGGTCTTACTGTTATCAAGCAAGGTGTGGAATTTGGTTCCGATGGCAACGACCCAATCAAACTATTAATCGTTCTTGCTGCAACTGATAGTAATAGCCACATTGGTGCTATCGCAAAACTTGCAGAACTATTTGATAACCAAGAAGATATTGACAATATCATGCAATCAGAAAACGTAGATGACATTCTTAAAATCATCGCTCGTTATTAATAATTTAAAAGGAAATAACATGAAAATTACAGTTGTATGTGGAAATGGCCTTGGCACTAGCCTAATGATGGAAATGAGCATCAAAACAATTTTAAAAGATCTTCAAGTCAACGCAGATGTTGACCATGTTGATCTTGGTTCAGCAAAAGGTACTCCAAGTGATATTTTTGTCGGCACTAAAGATATTGCTGAGCAATTAGTTGCTCAACAAGTGGCTGGCGAAATTGTTGCCCTTGAAAATATGATCGATAAAGTGGCGATGAAGGAACATCTGAGCGTCGCTCTGCATAAACTCGGCGCACTATAAGCGGAGGTAATATGTCATTTTTTCGTTTTCTGATGCAAGATGTATTATCTGAACCTGCTATTTTAGTCGGTTTAATCGCACTTATTGGTCTTATTGCCCAGAAAAAACCCGCTACTGAATGCATTAAAGGAACAATCAAAACTATTATGGGTTTTGTGATCCTTGGTGCTGGTGCAGGTCTAGTCGTAAGTTCTTTGGGTGATTTTTCAGCAATCTTCCAGCACGCATTTGGTATCAAAGGTGTCGTCCCAAATAACGAAGCCATTGTTTCCATCGCACAGAAGAGTTTTGGCCGTGAAATGGCAATGATTATGTTCTTTGCTATGTTAATCAATATATTGATTGCTCGCCTGACTCCATGGAAATTTATCTTCCTGACAGGTCACCACACCTTATTCATGTCGATGATGGTTGCCGTTATTCTCGCAACGGCAGGTATGGAAGGTACCATGTTAGTGGCTGTTGGCTCATTGATTGTCGGCTTTTGTATGGTGTTTTTCCCTGCAATTGCACATCCGTACATGAAAAAAGTCACAGGGTCTGATGATGTAGCAATTGGGCACTTCTCTACCATTTCATATGTTTTAGCGGGCTTCATTGGTAGTAAATTTGGTAATAAAGCGCATTCAACAGAGGACATGAATGTACCTAAAAGCCTACTTTTCCTACGTGATACGCCTGTTGCTATCTCATTCACCATGTTTATTATTTTCATTATTACTTGTCTTTTTGCAGGTGCAGATTATGTGCGAGAAGTCAGTGGTGGTAAAAATTGGTTCATGTTTTCATTAATGCAATCTATTACATTCGCAGCAGGTGTGTATATTATCCTGCAAGGTGTTCGTATGGTCATTGCAGAGATAGTTCCAGCATTTAAAGGAATTTCAGACAAATTAGTTCCTAATGCAAAACCTGCATTAGATTGCCCAGTTGTCTTCCCTTATGCACCAAATGCAGTTTTAGTTGGATTCTTAAGCAGCTTTGCTGCTGGTATTATTGGCATGTTTATTCTGTATGCATTAAATATGACCATCATTATACCGGGTGTTGTACCCCATTTCTTTGTAGGAGCAGCAGCTGGTGTATTTGGTAATGCAACAGGTGGGCGTCGTGGCGCAATTTTAGGTGCATTTGCACAAGGTTTATTAATTACTTTCCTTCCAGTATTCCTGTTACCTGTTCTTGGTAACATCGGTATTGCGAATACCACCTTTAGTGATGCTGATTTTGGCGTCATCGGTATTTTGTTAGGTATTATCGTTCGTTAAAGTTAATCCCCATAGCTTTCAAACTATGGGGATTTTATCTTTCTTATCTTTTCTTATCTTATCTTATCTTATCTTATCTTTTCTTAGAATAAATATCTAATTAAGTCTTCCAACTAAAGCCCCTTCCTTAAATAAGTATTCTTGTAATGATATTAAATCATCCGGAGTAACGTGAATCACTCCCTCACCTGGAATATCTATTTCTGCAATCATAAATAGAGCGAGTGTCGTTAAAGATGGTAATATCAAAATAAGCCAATTCTTTCCTTTAGTACCTCGAATGTTAAAACCAATTAGCATATTTGCAGATATAGCAAAAAAAATCAGTAAGAACCAAGCTGCATTTGGAATCTGATGACGCCAGCTGGCCATCGTTTTTTGCTGAGAAAGATAAAGATCACTAAATGCGGTTAGTACTGATGCAATAACAGGATTAGGTGATTTGTTTGCTTCCTTAATCCCGATTTCCCATAACTCAGCTTGCTTATCTAATGATATACGACGCCATTGATTATTTTCATCACTCACACCTGACTTAAAAAATTCAATCCTTGCCTCTAGATATTGTTGTAGCAGATGTATGGCCTGTTCCCTATCACTACTATCAAGTATTTGAGCACGTTGGTAAGCATTTCCTATCGCAATCGCTTCATTCTCTTCAGTTTGCTGACGATTATTATATCCATTGATCGAAATTGATAAGACAAAGCCAATCAATAAACCTAACAGAGACAAAATAGCACCTAATATAATTTTAGCTTCATCATCTTCAGCCTGCTCATTTGCATTTTTACGTTTGAAGATAAACTTACCTGTACATGCGGAAAGAATTAACAATACAAATGTGATGGTGAATAACAAAAATGAATCTATAGGGGTGCCATTAATTAATTCAGAAAAATTAAACATACTATGTTGCCCAGGCAGGTAATTTTACGATGATATACCATATGCAGAATAAAACTTTCCAGTATTTTATTGAACAAAATATTGTTAAGTATTTAACCCTGAAAAAAGTCAAATTTTCAACTGCAAAAACAAAAAATACAATTAAAATCAAACCAATAAAACAAACTAATATTACTCATTCACTCATCATATTTAGAGCAAGTATTAAATTTATACTATTCAATTTTTACTTTTAATCGATAAGGGGGGAATTTTATTCGAGTTGTTTTTTAATAAATAAACATAATCGATGTGGCTATTTTAAATACATAACCATGTAATTAGAAGAAGGTCAATACTAAAATCAAAAAACCACTTTAGCTAAGATTATTGGCAATGAGATTTAAGTTAGTTATCATTTTCTCACAGCGAAAATTTTTCTTTCTTACTTATTTTTATCATATTGATTTTTACCTAACAAAAATAATTAACCTTACTACCACTCTCGCGAATGATTTGTCTACAGACAAAATAGTTGAAGTTAATGTTAGCTTCGCTCATAGGTAAATCTGTTATAGAAATTCGCTTTAACTAGCTTTTTAGTACATGCCTATACTTATCATTTTGCATATACCCTACATTATGATTAATGTAGAATTACTTTCGTAATAAATAGCGTTTAATTTCATCAATTAGATTTGGTTCGTTTTCATCAAACACTTTAATGTTGTGTTGTCTAAAAAGTGCAGTACAAACACCAAACCCTTCTTTCACTGTACCATCAAATAAGCCGCTATATATCAGTTTGCTACCACAAGATGGGCTATTAGCCTTTAAAACAACGAGAGAGATATTGTGTTGCTTTAATTGATCTAACGCAACCTTAGCGCCGGCGATGTACTGTTCTGTAACGTCATCCCCAGAAACCTCAATGACCTTCGCTTTTCCTTGTAAGACATCTTCACCATTTCCACCAACAATTTCAGCCGATGGCCTCGGTGTAGGTAACCCTCCCAAAATTTCAGGGCAAATACCTATTACCAATCCTCTATCATGGAGCTGTTTCAAAGGTGAATAAAGCTGATGCTTACCGTCATACCTAACTGAATAGCCCAACAAACAAGAACTCACTGCTATCATTTGGCGCTCACAAGATTAAAATAAGTACTATACTAATTTTCGGTAATAAACAACTCAGTAATGTGAATTTGTACTATTACTATGTAAAATATTTTTTAAGTATGCTATGCGTCGCTGATTTAGACCAAACCCTCAACTAATCTCTTCAAATTATACCAGCATCCCTGACCAATTTTCTATTGATTTAAACTTTCTATAACTATTTCGACTATGTCGTCATTTTTGCAAAAAATTTAACGATTTTGTACATAATGCAAGAAACACAGTCAATCTTAAAAAGATGAGTTCCAATGGCACTTTTAGTTAAATTAATTAAAAATCATTAAAATGCCACATAGTTAAAGACCGGTAAAATAACAATGATTGATAAGCGCCAAAAAAAACACCTAAATAACATAAGGTTATCATGATTTCAATTTTTGAATAAAATTGTAACTAACCTAGCTTTTCAAAAACAACAATAATACAGTAATACATTGATTTAATTTATTTAATTCCCATTACTTAGATAGAAAAATTTTAGATTTTAACCATAACCTTATACTTACAAGGCCTTTATCCTTAAATGAATCACAATGCTCAATAAGCTAACTTAATTTAGGATAATCTGTTAACAATAATACATATCCGTGCTCATGATCTATTTTTTTTATACACAGACCTCATAATTATGAGTTTATACTTTATTTAATATACTGTTTTTATTATATTAAATAAAGATAAAATCATTAAGGAGGGAACATGCTTGAAAATCACTTAAATATATTCGTTAGGGCTGCTTTTGTAGAAAATATGGCGCTAGGATTCTTCCTTGGGATGTGTACTTTTCTTGCCGTGTCAAAAGAAGTAAAAACATCTTTTAAGCTTGGCTTAACGGTGGTGTTTTTGCTTACTATCGCTACACCAATCAACAACCTAATATATCATTACATTCTTAAAAATAATGCGCTTATTCCTGGGATTGATCTATCATTTTTATCTTTAGTCACTTTTATTGCTGTATTAGCGGCTTTAGTTCAAATACTTGAAATGTTCCTCGATAAATTTGTTCATTCATTGTACCTTTCTCTGGGTGTATTTCTCCCCTTATTGACTATTCATTGTGCTATTTTTGGTGCTACCATTTTTATGGTTGAACGAGATTATACTTTCACCGAGTCAATTACATATGGCGCGGGATGTGGTATTGGTTGGCTACTAGCAATCATTGCTTTAGCAGGACTCAGAGAGAAAATGAAATATTCGGATATACCGAAAGGATTAAAGGGTCTCGGAATTACTTTTGTAACTGTCGGACTTATGTCTCTTGGGTTTATGTCTTTTTCAGGCATCTCCCTTTAAATTCATTGGGAAACACCGATTTATAGGCACACGCTAAAGTAGCATTCATACAAAAAAAGATCATACTTTAGCGGGTGTCGTGAGTAATAGAATTATCTCGCTTCTTTCATGACCTATTTTAGGTCGTGTTTCGGCTTTACCGCTTACCTAGCTCATAACAGTCAATTCTCCTATTAGTCAGAACACAGTCGATTAACAAGCATATTAGTATCAACTGTACATCCTCTGACCCCAGCACAATTAGATAACCTGTCATGTGCCTTAATTTACCAGCCTTGATACTAACTTATCTAACACTTCTCTAAATACACTTTGTTGTTTACTGCCACTTTATTCCTTTATTCTCAAATCTAATCGGTAAAAGATACTTATACCAAAGAGCGGTCACATTTCTAGGAACCCTTTTTGTGAGTAAAAACTATTACTTAAGATAATAACTGTCAAAATAGAAGTTTACAGTCTATAGATATAGGAAAAATACCCTTTATCGTAAGAGAAAAAGAAGAATACCTCTTTTTATTAAATCCATTAGGCTACTTTACGCAGCATAATACGGTCATTGAATTAAACTCTTCTGATTGTCACTCAAATATTACAGTAAAAAGAGTATAAAATATTAGTCCCCCCTAGCCCTAATATTTTAACTACACAATAATTATCACAAGCTACATTTGCTCTTGATGACCTCAAACCATAAAGGTGTATTCCGTTGTATGAATCAAATATCATTTTATATTTAATCAACCTTTAACCTCTTAGAGAAAATGCGACTAGAATACTAAGCTATCTTATTTCTAAAGAAAATTATTACTTTAGGCTAATAACTACTAATAAGCACCTCATTAATTTCTTGCTGTTGGCTATAATCAGCGAATTGATACCAATTAATTGTTTCTTTGATCAGCTCATCAGTTGCATCAATAAACTTTTCAGGGTATTGTCGTGAAATGTTTTTGAGTATTAATGGAATTTCTGTACAACCCATGACAAATTTATTAATCCCTTTTTCTTCTAACTTAGATACACAGCTCAACATAATTTCTTGTGCAGAATGAAAATCACCCGCTTTATAAGCAATAATGCTTTTCATTATTTTATACTGTTCAATATCATCAGGAATAAGACATTTAATATTATTTTCAGCTAATTTATGCTGATATAACCCCGCTTCTATTGTCGCCGTTGTTGCTAATAAAGCAACTGATTTAATATTTTCCTTTATTATTTTATTACATGCTGAATCTATAATGCTAATAAAAGGAATACTTACTGATTTTTTTAGTTCCTCATACCAATAATGGGCGGTATTACAAGGCATAATAATACAAGAAACGCCTGCACTTTCTAAAATCCTTAATGATTCAATCATTGCGGGTAATGGTGATGGGCCATCATATATTAAGCTCTCTGTTCTATCAGGAATATCTGGAATAGAAACAATAATTATAGGAATATGCTCCTGATCCCGAGATGCTTTGGTATTTGCAATAAGCTTGGCAAAAGCATCTGCTGTAGCTCCTGGCCCCATCCCACCTAACATACCTAATATTTTTTTCATATTTCCTCCTATGAATAAATATTATGATGACATAATGCTTCTTCACCGTAATTGCAGAGTTTCTATAAGGTATGCTAAATTTGCATAATCACTTTATCACTATAATAAATATTGAGATGCTTATGATCAGTAATCTAGAAATAAAATGGTTGCACGATATAGTTGCACTGGAGGAATGTCGTAGTTTTACTTTAGCTGCTGAAAAACGTAATATTTCACAATCATCTTTTAGTCGGCGCATACAAGCTATTGAAGCCTCTATCGGATTTGAAATATTTGATCGTAATACCAATCCATTACAACTCACAACACAAGGGAAAGGTTTTATTGTTTATGCAAGAAATTTACTAGATGATATCTATTTTCAAATTGATAGAATAAAAGGTGTTGATAATACCAAGCAGCGTATTAATATAGCAGCAGCGCATTCCTTATCTGTATTTCTTCTACCCGAGTTTATTTCTCAGTTTTCTCAAAATTCAGATAAAATCTTTTTCATAGAATCAATTAATGTGGATGAGGCAGTAAAAAACTAAAAGAAGGACAAAGTGACTTTATTCTTTCATTTTATAATGAAGAACTCATGTCAGCGCCTTTCTTACATTCAGAAGTTCTTGAAAGTCGTTTACATCTCGTTTCATTATGTGATGAAAATAAATATCCGTTATATCCACTTGATGGCCGTCCACTTCCCTTTATGAAATATACCGATGAAAGTTATATGGGACGACAAGTTAACCAATTAACCGATAAACTTCCTGAGTTACCACTTGAATTATCATGTGTTACTTCAATGAGCGACCTGCTAAAACGCATGATATTAAATGGCAATGGCGTTGGCTGGTTACCTGATTATTCAATTAAAAATGAAATTTCGCAGGGACTATTAACTATTCTAGATCAAAACTTATCGATCAATATGGGAGTCTATATTTACCGTACTGGCTCAAGACTTAACCTTTCTTCAGAAAGATTCTGGCAATTTATGCGTAATCGGGTAATCATTTAATTCGTGTTACTTTTTATTAATAGACACCGCCCTCTATTTCTAAAAGCTTAGAGAGCGGTAGGTACTAGGTAATGTCTATTCTTATGATATTGACGTTACTTTTTCTTCATGGATAACAATATTCTCTACATCAGACGTAATCCTTTTTCTA
Source organism: Providencia burhodogranariea DSM 19968 (assembly GCF_000314855.2). Classification (GTDB taxonomy): domain Bacteria; phylum Pseudomonadota; class Gammaproteobacteria; order Enterobacterales; family Enterobacteriaceae; genus Providencia; species Providencia burhodogranariea. Next base: position 1,799,835 of record NZ_KB233222.1, read on the forward strand.
TCTTCAAGCTTTGAAATAACAGCCGTTGAAATACTATTACCTACGACATTTGTTGCCGTTCTTCCCATATCCAAGAATTGATCAATACCAAGTAATAATAGAATGCCAGCTTCAGGCAGATTAAACATTGGTAATGTCGCAGCAACAACAACGATAGAAGCACGCGCGACACCAGCCATTCCTTTACTAGTCACCATCAACGTCAATAATATAAGAAGTTGTTCCGTAATACTTAAATCAATACCATAAGCATTCGCAATAAAAAGAACTGCAAAAGATTGATACATCATCGAGCCATCAAGATTAAAGGAATAGCCTAGAGGTAAAACAAAGCTAGTCACTTTCTTTGGGATACCATATTTATCAAGCGCATCCATAGTCTTGGGATAGGCTGATTCGCTACTTGCCGTTGCGAATGCCAATGCTACAGGTTCACGAATTAATTTACCTAAAGTAAATACGGATTTTCCTAAGAATAGATATCCTACCAAAAACAAGACAGCCCAAAGAACCAGCAACGCAACATAAAACAAGCCTATTAATTTACCGTAATCATATAATAACCCTAGACCTTCTACCGTGACAGCAGAAGCTATCGCTGCAAATACTGCAATAGGAGCAAAGCTCATCACATAATCCGTAATACGGAACATTATTTTTGCCAGATCTTCAATTAACGTCACGATGAGGCTTTTTTTATCTTTACTAATAAAAGCTAATGCTGAACCAAAGAAAATTGAAAAAACTAATATTTGTAAAATTTCATTATTTGCCATCGCTTCCGTAAAACTTTTCGGGAAAATATGTGTAATAAATGCTTTTAAGGTAAACCCTGAGGTATTTAAACCACTATCTATTGTGGCTGAGGGTACTGCTAAATTTAATCCTACCCCAATATCAAATAAATTGACAAATACCATACCAATCAACAATGAAATAATCGCTGCAGAAATAAACCAAATCATCGCCTTAAGTGTTATGCTACCAACTGAAGATGAGCCTCCCATAGATACAATACCTGAAACGATAGTTGCAAAAACTAACGGTGCAATAATCATTTTAATCAACCGCAAAAATACATCAGTAACGATATTCATATAAGATGCTATTTCTTTTGCATCTTCTGCGGAGTCTGCATAAATATGGCATCCCCAGCCTACTATAATGCCAAAAACAATAGCGAAAACAATCTGTTTCATGAGTTTTTGTTTATTCATTCTGACCCCTATTTTATTTTTGTAAAGCGGCGGGTTTATCCTTTACGATTAATAATATATGTATTTTGAATACTAAATTTGATAGTTACATTTTTTTAACGTGAAGAGAAATGCAAATGGACGAAATAGAATGCAAAAAATGCATATGAAAGAAAATGAGTTTATCTAGTTGATTTTAAATCATATATTGAAAAGTTGTCGATATTATTAAATAACCAGCATGCGTTATACTGGTTCGTCATTATAAAAAATAACATAATCACATTTTTATCTGTCTTAATAAACCTCTTTATGGAGCTTCTCTTACAACATAAAGCTAAGTTTCTATCACGGCATAAATATTTAACCTTTTATTCTTTTTCTCCATAACGTTTTTTTATCGTGATTAAAAACGAATCAACAATCCAACTAATTTTTTTCGTTCCCAAGAAGCCTATCATCGCTCCACAAAATTCAGCAAGAGATGACCAAGCCTCTGAGTAATTCATATAAATGAGTAACCATTGAAGTGCTTGGATAGCACTCACAGTAATCGCTCCACAAATTACTGCTTCAGCTAATGACTGCCATGAACTATTACCATCTCTCCATTCTCTTATAAATGCAATCAGCGTCGCCAACATAACACCACTTAATAAAGGAAAATTGAGTTGAACCCAGCGTAAAATTTGCACCCAAAAATCAATATTTTTTTCATACATAGTGATACCTCCTAAATAGAGTGCTAGTTTATTATCAATAAATAAAGCCCCCTTATTATTTTATATAAAACTGTAAATTAATGGATCCTTAATATCCTAATAAAACAATAAAAAACAACTATAATCATTAATTATAAATCTAAAGTTATTTAATTATGTATGCGAATCACACAAGCTCATTATCACAAATAAATATAAAAATCTAAAGGTGTTATTTTTTTAGTCATTGTTAATAATTAAAATCCATTATCAATTTATACAACAAAAATACACTGACAAGATAAAACCTCTTAAATTAACTTTACTTTTAAAGCATTGAAATATCTAAATGATAAAACCATCAATTAGAATATAGTGATTCTTATCTAGAACAATTGACCGTGTAAGTAGGTATGAAATAAAGCTAGACGATACACACAAGGGAAACAATATGAATCGTCTAGCTTTGTAATACATTATATCTGTAATATCTACTGTACCTTGAGGTATGACAAGTAGTACAAGATACATCAGTAGTATTTGTTTTTTTATTATTAAGATCTCTTCATTTTTAATCACTTTTTATTAAAATATCATAAGATACAAAAAATAATTTATATCTTATCAATCCACTTTGAAATATTGATAAAATACTCCTGCAATAATAAGTAATAAGCCAATCAATTGTAATGTCAAACTGCTTCCAATATGGCCATTGATAACATCTAAAACAAACCCTGAAACGACTTGCCCACTGATTGCTAATAATGTTGTCAATGTGACACCTAACTTCGGTAATACATAACTATTAATAACAACAAAGAATGCTCCTATAATACCACCTACAAATGCGATATAAGGTATCCCACGCAGATCAACAACAAATAGCTCCTGACGAAAAATAAGTACTACACTTAAAAATAAAAATCCGACAATGTGATTGACCAGTGAGGCATAAAAAGCATTTTTACTTTGTGCCAGTGATCCATTGAGGGTACGACTAGTCACAATACAAACCCCATTAACAAGGGCTATCATCACAAAAAACCACATATTTACTTCCCTAGTACGATGAATATACTACCTAATACAAATAAGCCAGCCACGATGAGATCACGGCGCTTTATTTTGTTCCCTTTTGCTTTAATATTAAAAAAACCAAAATAATCGATAATAAGACCAAAAATAACTTGCCCTACCAGCATTAAAACAATACTACCGGATAAAGACAGAGAACTATTCACCGTGATCGCAGCTAGTAATACTGTAAACGCACCTGGGATCCCGGCTAAATAGCCAATTAATGGCGCTTTTCCCTTTTTATTTATTGTCATTTTCTTTAAACCAAAAATCATAAATATGAATAAAGAAAAGATGGCACCAACTCCATGGGTTAACCAAGAAGCTTTTACTGGTGATGTAAATTGTGATAAATAGCTATTACTCATGATCATTAAGGTGAGTAATATACCGGATACAATAGCAAGTAAGGGTAAAAATAATTTATTTTTCATAATGATGACTCTACATAAAGATGACCTAATTATAGTTTTGCTTACAACACAATTTAAGATATAAAATAGGAAACACATTGTTCATCATAGGTTGACAATATGCATGATTTAAACTCGATTCCTATCCTTATTGAAGTGGCTGAAAGCCTAAGCTTTACAAGGGCAGCAGAAAAATTGCACATGACAAAATCTGCTGTCAGTAAATCGATCAGCACTGTAGAAAGTCATCTGGGCGTAAAGCTATTTAATCGCTCAACACGAAAAATTAGCTTAACTGAGATAGGTACAACTTATATTGAATATCTAAAAACCTCGTATTCTTTTCTCGAACAAGGAAAAGATGCAATTACTCAACTCAATATTAAAGCTGCTGGCAAAATAAAAATTAGTGCACCAATGTCATTCGGCACTTTGCATTTATCTAAAATAATGCCTGAATTTTTAAAACGATTTCCTGATTTGCAAACAGAAATTATTTTAGATGATAGGGTTGTGGACCTCATCGCCGAAGGGTTTGATGTGGCGATAAGAATTGGTGATTTACCTGATTCGTCACTGATCGGAAAAAAAATAACGCCTTGTTATAGTGTTTTGTGTGCCTCACCACTGTATTTGCATAGAAAAGGAATTCCAAATACAGTTGCAGATCTAAAAAGCCATAACTGCTTATTTTATTCATTGTACCAATCTGGACAAGAATGGGTTTTTCATAAGAATAATAAATCCGAGAATATTAGCCCCACAGGAAACTTTATCGTCAATAATAGTGAATCCCTTCTACAAGCAGTCATTCAGGATGTTGGTATTTCTTTGCTACCCTGCTTTATTGCCGTACCATACATCGAAAATGGTTCACTTGTTCCTCTGCTTACTCATTATTCATTACCAAAGCACTATATTTATGCAGTATATCCTAATAAAAACTATTTACCGTATAAGACAAGACTTGCCATTGATTTTATCTTTGAAAAATTGAATGTTCATAGTGAGTATAGTACTCGCTATGAAATCAATTATTATTGATATCGTGATAATCCTAATTAGGCATAGACTATAAACATCAATAAAGTAAAAAGGCCGCTTTCATTCGCGGCCTTTTATCATTGATCATTTACCACTAACAAATCTTAGAGGTTATTTTTCACAACAAATGCTTTTTCTTCATCTCGTAAAGTTAATACTTCATAACCATTTTCAGTGACTAAAATAGTATGTTCCGATTGAGCTGATAGTTTTTTGTCGCGAGTGACAACTGTCCAACCATCTTTTTTAGTTTTGATCTTCATACCACCTTGGTTAATCATTGGTTCGATAGTAAATGTCATTCCCTCTTTTAGTGGTATTCCCTGTCCACGAATACCATAATGCAATACTTGTGGGTCTTCGTGCATCTCACGCCCAATACCATGACCACAATACTCACGTACGACACTGTAACCATTTGTTTGAGCATGGTGCTGAATAGCAGCACCGATATCACCTAATGTCGCCCCTGGCTTAACTTGCTTAATACCTTCCCACATAGCTTCATAAGTATCTTTGACTAATTTACGAGCTAAAGGTGATGCTTCAGGCATAACATACATTTTACTTGAGTCGGCAATAAAACCATTTTTTTCTAATGTGATATCAACATTGATAATGTCTTTAGCTTTCAGAGATTCATCAACTTTAGGTATACCATGACAAACAACCTCGTTAAGCGAGGTATTTAAAACATATTGGTAATCGTATTGCCCTTTACTTGCCGGCCTAGCCTGCAAATCATTAACAATATAATCCTCAACCTTATCGTTGATTTCCATGGTCGTAATGCCCGGCACAATAAAAGTATCTAACATCGTAAATACCTTGGCTAATAAACGACCGGATTCACGCATCAATTCAATTTCTTCAGCTGTTTTGATTGTGATATTACTCATGGTACTTCCCTTTATGATTAACGGATTCTTTTTCTAACATTTCACTAATAAGCATAGTGAAGGTTTTATCTGGATTGAGTTCTGCTTGAATACCGATTTTTATCCAAAACTCAGCTTGAGAATTAATAGAGCGTGACATCACTTGGCTGGCACGACGCAAATAATCATGTAAGTCATCAGAAATTTTCACAATCCCCAAAACAGCACCTCATTAGCATACAAAATATTACATATCATATATAAAGCATATAATAGTTAAAACGATAAAGGAAGAAAACTGATTATTTATATAAACAATATATCGAACAATCGCTATTTGCTCTTTATTTGACCTATTTGATTAGCTTGAGTAATCAATATTAGGAGCTAATTCTCGAACTTGAATACACCGTCAAAGTATTGGCTGTTAAAATGATGTATTTTTATTGATAGTTAGTGCTGCTATTTGCATTCATCATTTTAGCTTTGCATCTATTAGATACTAACCTTGAACCTGTACCCAATAATTTTCTAAATCAAACAGATTATGCTGATATACCAATATACTTTGAGTTATGTGTGGGTTGACAATCCGGTTATGCCTATAAAAAACCGAGTTAGCATCAATCGATTCTACATAATTCGATTTGCATGGCGATAAGGGTAAATAGGTGGGAGTAGAAATAAACTCAGCGACTCACTGAGAACAGTCTACAACCATGCAACTTGAGTATGACAAGCGTATAGCTGACTTATACAACCTGCTACATCTTGAAGTAACACGCGTATATCATTGATGATTGTTCGGAGAACAAAATGTATAAAAAAATTTTAGTTCCTATTGATATTACTGAGAAAAATTTAGCTCATCTGGTCCTACCCCATATTCAATATCTTTCTGAGTCAGAGAATGCTCATATTCACTTTTTAGCTGTTATTCCTACAGTGCCATTTTATACTTCAATGGGCTTTGGCTTTGCCGAAAAAGTAGATAGCGAGCAAGATAAGGTCACCAATCAATTGGTTGATATAATTAAAGAATTTAACCTTCCAAAAGGTAAATTTACTGCGCAAGTGGTAATGGGAACACCTCGAGATGAAATTTTACGGATTGCCGATAATGTTGAGGCCGATTTAATTGTTATTGGTTCAAGAAGACCTGATATGTCGACTTACTTCTTAGGATCAACTGCCACTATGGTCATTCAGAATTCAAAAATTTCGGTCTTAACTGTACGCTAATATTTCAGCCCACTTCAGTGGGCTTTTCATTTAACCACATGATTAATAAAAATTATTATTAATCTCTAGCTATTCCACTTATTTTCTAATAATTTTAACTATACTATTCCTGCTTATATTTTCTAATATAATAGCTTCTCAATATTCTTTCCTTTTGTTGATGTTTCCTCTCAATATAGAATTTTTATAACCCTCCGCCGAAAATGACGCCAAATAGATTAAATATTCTTTTTTAGTTCTTTGTATTGGTTCAATAAATCCATCATTTGTTATACTTTAAGTTTCACATAAGAGACTTAAAATCAGCATAATCACGATATACTGCACAAATCAAAATAAATATTTCACATAGTGACAATATTACATTGACTACTTATCACTCACGCAACTAATCTAGTTTTAAATAACAAACAATGTTTTATATATGAAACAAATTTGTTTTGCTGTGCAAAGAGGAAGCAATATGAGTTGGATAGCAGTCTGTGATGTCTCGCAAGTACAAGAAAATTTTCCTTATTCAGCTCGAGTCAAAGATACCGAGATCGGCATTTTTTTGGTCGACGGTCAATATTATGCCATGGAAGATATTTGCCCACATGCTTACGCCTTACTAAGCCAAGGATTTGTTGAAGATGGCAAAGTGGAGTGTCCGCTCCACGAGGCATTGTTTGATATTAGAACCGGTAAATGTTTACGCGAACCTGGTGGTCGTGATTTAAAAACTTATCCGACACGTCTTAATGAAAACCAAATCGAAATCAGTTTAATTGAGGAGTAGAAATGGGCCCGATACAAAACATGCCCCCCGATTTGCCTGCCAATCATCAGATTATACCGGCACGTGAAGGCAGTAAAAGCCAGATCTAATCCCGGGCTTTGCTCCAAATATCGTTTGGTAAACTCATTCACGCATTCCTGGCGAATATGAAGTAGCACTGATTGCCGCGTTAGAAACGCTGTCTGATTCAGGTTTTGAACCACTAGAGCAATTCATCGAATGCAATGCCTACTCCCTCGTTATTCATTTCACAGGGCACGTTGGAAAAGCGTATTTTGATATAGATGCGGAGTTCATTCATGAAACGCGTGACCAACTTGCACAATCAATAGAGACTCAAACATTTACCATTGATAATGCTGCCTATTTTGGCTAAACAATCAAAAAACTATCGAATTAAAACAATCCTTTGTCGTGAAAGTATTAATGGAGAACATTGGTAGAATCAATTTTTCAGAGTCACCACAGAAAAAGCTATTTAAATTAATTTATGTGCATTACCCTAAGTTAAATCCACTTTCCGCTATTCGGATTAAAATCAAAGGACTTCAATGAAAAAATACTTATTACCCATTAGTCTCATTATCAGTGTTGTGTTGCTAATTATTATTATTGTCCTCACTGTTATGTTTTTTAACTTAAAAGACAAAATCACCTCTACTATCGAGCAGGTGAAAAATGGTCAATACTCCGAGTTAATAAATATTAATGCAGCAGATCTTATACCTGAAGGACTAAAAAATTTCACAAAGGTTGATGCTGGCGAGAGTGAATGCGATTATTTTTATAAAAAAATCACAGTACTTGTGACTTACTTAGAGGCAAATCCTTCTATTCCTAGTTCAGAA
>NZ_KB233222.1:1808773-2042129 GCF_000314855.2 Providencia burhodogranariea DSM 19968
ACAAGAAGAGTATGCAGGTCAGTTAGATTTACTCAAAAGTACAGTTGAAAAAACACCATTGGCACTTAAAGAAACCGCCTGCCAAAAGGGAATATCAGTAATTAATTACATTAGTCAAAAATTGCCGATTGAAAGTAAATAATCAGTATCCTGAATAAATTCAGAAATGCTTTATAAAGATGCATTGGACTAGTTCATTAAATCTGTAACATTATTAAGTTATGATATTATCGGTATCACAGAATGCAAAAAACCTCGCATAATCGAGGTTTTTATTAAATTCGTACTGACACTAGGTTCAGTTTTCGAAAATAAGCTCTATCTTACAGTGCAACAACGTTTGCAGCTGCTGGGCCTTTAGCGCCATTTTCGATAGTGAAAGACACTTCTTGTCCTTCATTTAAGCTTTTGAAGTTGCTGCTTTGGATTGCAGAGAAATGTACGAATACATCTTTGCTGCCATCTTTAGGAGAAATAAAGCCGAAACCTTTATCGTTGTTGAACCATTTTACTGTACCAGTCATTGTATTAGACATGTTATATCCTTTAAATTTATTAAGTTGCCATAGGGCGTGGTAATGTTTGTTTTTTCGTACGTACTTATGGGAACTAAATTAGAAGGAATTCGCAATGAAGGTATCGTGGATAACATTTATTGGTGAACTGCTTTAACTTGCTTTTCATAAATAGGTCTTTAGTACTAAATCAACGGTGCTATTAACTCATATATTCATTACAATAGCAAATAATATTTTCGCAGTAATATTTGAGCAGATGAAACACTTACTACAACCAACTGATTTTTTTTAAATTTAAATGTGAGTGAAGACCTAAGATAACCCTATTCCTTAAAAGATATCGCGTACAAACCAATGGCACATTCGTCTATTTATTCATCAACTTATATTTTACTGCCAAAAAATATTTACTCTATTTTGTTTACATAAAATAACGATGGGTCATATCGCGTTGTTATTTAAATTCAATTTTAAACGTCACTGAACGTAAAAAGTCTACAGGGGGGATACCCACTGAACTACTCTTTTCCACGGCAGAAAGTGCGGCCTTATCGAGAAGTTCGTTACCAGAACTACTGACGATATTCGCTGAGGTAATATCTCCTGTTGCGGTCAAATAAAATTGTATTTGAGTTGCCCCTCTATTTTTCATCTTTTTTGCACGCCGAGGGTATTGTTTATTACGTTCAACTTCTTGACGTAATTTTTCGCGGTAGATATTCAATTCACTATTATCAACCACATTTGATGCAAGTTGTGTTAGTTTCCCCTGAGTGCCCATCGACTGAGAAAAAGCCGTTTCACCTTCCATTGATTTTTGCGGTTTCGTGGACGACTTATCGGTTTTTTTAACGGGTTCTTTTTGAGGATCGCGATCTTTTTTAACCGTAACCGGTTTGGCTTTTTCTTTTTTGACAACTGTTTTCTGTTGTTCAATTTTTTTATCTTTGAATGGCACAATAATCTGCGCATTTTCAACTATTGCGAGTGATTCAATCAGCGGATCGTTATTAATAAACGGTAGCGTTTCAGTTTCCACCGATTTTATCTCTTTAACTGCCTGTGTTAATGCGATAGAAATAACTGGCGCATTAATTATAGCTTGGTGCTGCTTATTAGGATGCTGTTGTTGAATATGAACAAACCCAACAATAATCACTATATGCAGTAAGATTGAGATAATAAATGTCAAGAATTTGGTATTTTTCATCATATCTCGATGCACCCTTCTAAATAGAATTAGAAGGGTGACTTCGCTTAAAAACGGCTAGTAAAACTGAGCCTTAATGTTCGACCGGGCGCAGGCATCATTGAGCGTGTTAATGGATCTACATAATATTCATCGAAAATATTAGTTGCCAAAAGCTCCATGCTGGTATCTTTTGATATTGTATAGCTAACATAGGCGTCTGCGACAAATACAGGGTTCCAACGCATTGGGCTATTATTCATTGGCGCATAATTTAGCGGATACTTACCCATCATTTTCTTTTCATCATTATTTTCAGCACTGCTGTGATAACGCATACGACTACCAATTTCTAACCGCTCTTCAAAAAAACGCATCCCTAAGCTCGTCTTAAGACTGTATTTAGGCTGTAATTGCGTGCGCAGATAACCACCAGGAAAACCTGCTTCAACGCACTCAGACATATTATATTGATTAAACGGGTCTAAGCCCGCAATCGAGGCACTATCACACACTTCATTCTTTAATCGATAGTCGAGGCCAAAATCACCAAAATAATTACCATTATCGTAACGAGCCTGCAATTCAATGCCTGACGTTGTATGATGATCGACCTGCGTGAATATCATCTGACCATCTCGTTCAAAAGCATTCTCAATGGCGGTGTGATAATAGTTAATTCGGATATCGGCAAATCGTTCAGCCCCTAATAATTGCTGCATATTACGGACATAACCCACCTCTATCGTTTTAGCACGTTCAGGCTGAGTATTTTCTGACCATAAGGCTGTGCCCAATATACCCGAAAAACCGACTGTATCTTCAAATATGCTTGGCATACGTACCGTTTCAGTATAACTCGTATAAATACGATCATTATCGGTGAGATAAGCCGAAGCAGAAAATGCAGGAGCCCATGCATGTGCCCTTCTCTTTTCTTGATAGCTAAATTTTTGGTCATCGGGTATACGATTAATCACGTTTCTATCTCTACTTCCGAGAGCGTAGGCGGGCATATAGGTTTTAGCGACTTTGCCTGTAAAAGGATCGACAGATTGTTCTTTGGTATCTATAGTTCCGTTATAAAATGGATTAGTTTCCCGAGTAAATTTATTATTACTATCCAGACGCCATTCTGCTTTCCATTTTTCGTTTATTCTAAACTCCCCTTGGCTGAATGTCGGTTGAAAACCTGCATTCTCAAGGGAGTGTGGTTTAAGACCAAGCGCCCCCTCAACAAAAAGTTGTAGATAATAAGGTGAATCCTTAACGGTATCTAAATTCCGCCCTTTGAAATCAGTATAATTAACTATTTTGCTATACTCTTCTTGAGTAATCGTTCGTGAGACATTATAAACTTGCGCCACTAATTGATCAGACTTTGCAAAACGCAGATCCTTAGCATCCCGTCTTTTATTTAATAAGTGATCTTGCGACCAGTAACCAGTCCGTTGAGCGCCCGCACTAATATTTAGCCAATTTGTCGGCCGCCACTCAAAATTAAATGCTAATGTATTTTCTTGTCTTTCCCCTTCCCTCGGTATCGCTCCGAAAATATTGGATTTCGGCGTCGCTGAATCTCCAAATAGATCATCTTTAGAATCTATCGTTTCCTTGGTAAAGCTTCCCATTAACGTTAAATCGAGGGTATCTAATAACGCCATTTTATTCGATAAATTAAATCCTTGGCGCTTATTAATCGCATTCAACATTGCGCCATGAACTAAAGTACCATCAATATTTAAGTTACGAGGTTTCATTTCCATTTCAAAAAGCAAATCACGTTCTATAGGTTCTCGAGGAAAACTACCTGACGTATTGGTATCACTGGTGGCTTTAGTCATCCAATACCCTAATTTCATATTAATGTAAGGGTTAGCTTCAGGATTTAAATGATAATTGACATTAAAAGCTTGCATATTATATTTGGCTAATGTCCACTGCGGAACTTTATCGTTTAAATCCCTAAAGCTGATCCTCGAAGGCATTATTTCACCGTAATGGCTAATTGTATCGGTGTAGCCTAATGATAATTTTTGTGACTCAGATAAAACTAGGTTGGCTTTAACTAAATAGCTTTTCAGTTCACTTGATGTATTAGTCACTTCGTGACCGGGAGCAAAAATATTAGCGGCAAAAGGTAAATAAGGATCAATCCCTTTTGATGGATTTACCTCGTCGAAGCTGTTTATTGGCTCTTTATAATCATTCGCGCCCCGAGTTCCTGAAAAATAGTTACCCTGATCTCGATAACTATACGCGGCCATGACATTGAAGCGCTCTTGTCGTGTCCCGACGGCAATCCTCACCGCATTATCTTTTAAATTAAAAAAATTAGCGTCACCACGAGGTCGTCGAGATATTAATAAAGCAGGATCATTAAATAGATATGAGGCACGGTCACCCTCCCGTAAATTCTTCATAATGGCTGGGTCATCACGATAATCTGAACCTGTTTGTAAATTAGGAAGCCGCGGTTTAGTCGAGTTACTACTTGTTTCTAACTTTAAATCAAAACCAAATATTTCATCCGGTTCGACAACATCGTCAATATTTAAGGTTCGAATTGCGACGCCGCCACCAATTGACGTTTTCACATCTGGATCCAATGAAGCACTTTTATGTATCGTAATACTGCTGATCATATTGGGGTCAATATAGTTACGATTATTGGCACCGTTATAGCCTCGCCAAACTGTGAGTGCTTGTTCTGTGCCATCGACAGTGACAGGTACTCGTCCTTGTCCTTGTATCCCACGTATATTCGGGTCAATTGCCCCACTATTACGCGAATCACCACTGTATACTCCCACGGCACTATTTAAAACATCAGCAGGGTTGGTTCCTTTATAACGATCGACTAAATCCTTACCAATGTAGATATTAGATTCATTTTTATCATACTGATTATCATAACCTTGCTGATCACGCTCCTTGACTGTTTTATTATTGTCATTAACAATAATCGTTCCTAAGTTTTCATGTTCTTTTGTGAACACGACACCCGAAATTAACGCGAGCGAAACCCCTGTCACAATATTAATTGCGATCAATTTTCTAATCTTCATTATAGTTACCCGAAAATATTAAAAACGTTTTTCCAATTTAAATTCAACTTCACTTTGTTTATAAGAGTACAACGTATCAATACTGCTATTATTAATTCTGTACTTATAAGAGATAGAGGGAATCAATGTCATAAAACTGTATTTTGGAATGCTGAGCTTCGTTAAATAGAGCTGTTCATCATCATTTCTGACTTTATGATTAAATTCATATTGAGCATCATTAAATCGCGTATTTTTATAAGATATTAGCCCAAGAAAATTTACGTCTTGATTAAATTTTTTAAAGACACCAACTCTAGCACCGTATTGCCGATAGCTATCACTTTCATATTTTTTATTAACAAGTGAACTATCAATTCCACCAAAGAGAACAGCCTCAGGGGTTAACGCATAAATTCCCGTTAAGTAGAGATTACTTTTATTTCCATCATTACTTTGGTAAGGAGTACGATAAATCATTTTTTTAGAATCTATCATCGCAGTTAACGAAAATTGGGGTGAAAAACGATACTCTGCGTCAATCCCCGTTCCCACACCATAATAGCGCCGTTTGCCTCCCACAAATTTCAATTCGGTTATTGGCCCTATTGATAACGATTTGTTGGCATCATGATATTGATAGTACAGTCTTATATTGGTGGTATTTTCATTATAATCAGCATTTCTCTCATAGTGGCTGCCAAAGGAGTAAGCTTTAAACTGAACACTTTGGTGCTGATAAAACGCAAATGACCGATTAATATCTCCATCATAAATAAACTTACTGCCTTTATCTGCTTGACTACCGCCATAGCAAAGATGCTGTTGTAAATTCTGGTAACAGGTTTTTCTATCATTATTGGGCACTTGGTTAATATTCGAATTATAACCATAGCCTGTAGAAAAACTTCCTGACCAACGGTTTTTTTTATTCAGTTCAGTTGTAAATTGACCAATTACAATTGATACATTAGCTGGAAGCTGCTGAGCATATTTATCCAATATTATTTTAAATAGTAATAATGCTTCTTTGTTTTGCTTATCTTCATAATAGGTTCGTGCAAGTTCGAGTTCTACACGTAAAAAATCAGGCTTTAATGTTAAGATCTGTTGATAATCAGAGATAGCTTTAATGTAATTTTTATCTATTCTTGCAAATTGTGCTTCAGCAAATTTAACTAATAAATAATCATATTCAGGCAATTTTTGATAATAAGGTAATAATCTGTGAACATCCTGATATTGCCCACGATTTAATGCGATATAAATCGCCATTCCCATTTCATTAACATTATTATTTATTTTATAGTTTTTATTATCAAAGTTAATAATTATTTCATTTTTAATAAAGGGTTCAGTGCTTTTTAATATCAACGGTTGATTATTCAACCCAGTTTTTCCCTTTAATAGGAATCGATAATTTTCTAGACCATCGGATACCCCACTCACTGGGTAACTATAAAAAAAGAAAAATAATAAAATACTGAATTGACGTTTCAACATAGACCTAAAGCCAGTTAGATTACAAAAAAATTGACGGAAATACTTTTCCGTCAATTTGTATTAAATTAATTACTGAACTTTTGAACCACCAAATGCAGTATCTTTGCTATGATCATTGCTAAAGGTGGTAATACCTGCAACAGCCTCTGCATTAGCACCAAAAAATTGTCCTTCACTTTGTCCTGAGATTGACTCATTGGCGATTGCAGTGCCCGCAAATTGGCCCTTATCTAAAATATCACCCTTTATTGCAATATTAAGCGATTCGCCTTTAAGCGACCCAGAGTATTCTTTTGTTGCAAAATCGGCTGTAAATACACCATTTAATTTATCTGGGCCATCAAATTGGTTGATAGCAGCAAGGGTGTATTCTGCTTGACCTGAAGTCGGTACTGATTCTGTTGCATCTTTGCCCGAGAAGAATGCAGTGTGAGTGCCATCGCCTGCCACGCCAGTTTTTGACCAATCGCCAAAATAAACTTCTGCATTAGCCACTTGTGTAAAGTGAAATTCTCCCATTTCACTACGGTGACCATTACTCGATGCAGCCAACACATTCACACCCTGAGCATTTTCTTTAGCGAAAGATTTAAAACCAGAAAACGCAATTGTTTTCCCACCAAAAATAGACGCTAACCCAACACCAGGTGCACCAGCTACTCCAGAATGCTGCCCTCCTGTCACCTGAGTTTCATCAACAATGACTTCAACACCATCAGTTTTATATGCTTGGCTTTGTTTTGAGATTGTTTCTGCATTAACACCAAATGCAGCCGTGGATAAAGCAAATGTTAACGCGGTGAATGATAGATATTTCATAATCGTCCTTGTTAAAATAAATGATAAATACACCGAATAATACTTTCCTTGCACTCAATCATTAGAATAAATGATCTATTTTGAGTATATAGCAACACCTCACCTTTGCAAATGATTATTATTATCATTATGGATTTCTATATTAACTACCTCTATATTGAAGAAATAATTAATTAAATATTATTTTTAATATAAAAACATATGGTTATATGATTTAAATTGAGCGAGTAACTTTATTGTCCCACATGGATTAAATCTTATTATGTGATTCACTTACTCAAGCTAATAATTATTAGATCTTATCAAAGTAACAATGTTTATATTTATTAATCATTTGTATCTAAGCTATCAATCGATAGTGCTATCGCTATAAACCATCGATAAGTCAATTAACCTTAACTTGATTTACGCCATTAGCGACAATATCCTTAAATAAATTGAGAGAATACTATCTTGGTATGGGTGAAAGAAGCCTGTCATACTGCAAATTAGATTGGGATTGATTGCGCCAAGATAGAGGTGATGAAAGCATAATTCGGTGATTAAATGTGTCGCGTGACATGTCACGTTTTGTGTCGGTAACTCTTTTTTATTCTATAAACCCTCATCTCTAATTTTATTATTTATATTTATTTTCAATGAGTTATTTTTTCTTATTATCCCCTCTCCATTTGACATACTATTAAATGATGATGGCTTCATTTAAATTTAAATTATGTAATAAAGAAGTGGCTCTGATCGTTATCTCACGAATTGCCCTGATGATGTAAAGCAAGCTCCTTAATGATTACTCATTCTCAGTCAAGGCCCAAATCACTGAAGCTACTTTTAGTACCTTTCGTCACCAAGCTTAAATTAAGTTAAATATTAGCAAACTCGATTGACCTTCACCTAAGGGGAAGCTTTATGGTTATCCCCATTGTCTAACGCATGTAGTAAGGAAAATATCATGAAGAAAATACTGCCGATTACCACACTTCTTGCAGCCACATTATCATTTAGTGCATTTGCAAATTCAGATCACTCAATGCACACATCTCCAGCGACAACCAATGAAATGCAAAAAGAATTAATTCAATCCATGGATAAAATGCATTCAGATATGGCAAAAAGTATGGATGAGCAAAATGCGGACATCGCTTTTGCAGAAGGGATGATAGCTCATCATTTAGGGGCGATAGAAATGGCAAAGATTGAACTCAAATATGGTACTGACCCCGAAATGAGAAAACTTGCGGAACAAATTATTGATGCGCAAGATCCTGAAATCAAGCAAATGCAACAATGGTTAGAGAAGAATAAAGATAAAAAATAATTGCGTCATTCCGTTAGCTCCCTAACTAACGGGGAGCTATATTCCTCCATTTATTTAATCGCTATTCACCACAGCTTTCTCGTAAAATACGCATTATTGTTTCAGTACCACTGCGGTTAGGATTAATACGGATCATTCGCTGCTCAAACTCTGGTGAGGCTTCTAGGAATGTACCTGACAATCGGTAAAATAAAGGGGGAATTTCAAAGCGTGATTCGGCCCCTACCGGGTAAGGTAATGCCCCCAATTCTTTTGCTTTAACAAGCACTTGCTTAGCAATAGGTTGATTAAATTCAACTAATAATACTTTCGATTGCGCATTTGCTAGGAAAGCGTGTTTTACGGCACTTATTTCCCCTTGGTTCAACCTTACCACCAGCTCATCATTAACCCTAGCTTGAACAGCATGAGTCACTGGGGAAAAAACTAAGCCACGCAACATTTCCATTGCCTGATAACCTTGAATTTGGCTACCACCTGAATACATCGATGCTCGTATTTTACTTATCCATTGCTGCTTTCCAACAATCACCCCAACCCCCGCAGGCCCTAGTAACTTAAAACTGGAGAAGGTAGACAGTGACGCCTTGGCTTCACACCCTATGAGGGGGACTTTCATCACCGCATAATTGTCATCAA
Organism: Providencia burhodogranariea DSM 19968; assembly: GCF_000314855.2. GTDB lineage: Bacteria > Pseudomonadota > Gammaproteobacteria > Enterobacterales > Enterobacteriaceae > Providencia > Providencia burhodogranariea. The sequence continues at coordinate 1,817,804 of NZ_KB233222.1, forward strand.
TAATTGTTGGAATATCATTTTCATTCATCAGTTCAATAATGTCGGCAAGATGATACCAATCATCTATTTTTTGGCGCGTATGCTGTATCAGGCACGCTTGGGGTCGACGAGCCATAATCACCCTTTTAATATCTGCAAGTTGATTAAAATCGGCTAAGATCACTTGGATACCCATTTGCTCAATCGAAACACGGGTTGTCGGATAAATTGGCGCATTATGTACTAATAACGTTTCACTTGGTTTGAGCATGGCCGCTAATCCAGCTCTTAATGCTCCTGTTCCTGCTCCGCCAACTAAAGCCGCTGCTTCAGCACTGAAAAAATCGGCTAAAACGCGCTCTACGCGTTGTGTGATTTGAGGTTGATTAAGTCCAGGCACCAACCCCAAATCACCTTGCGTGAGAAAATCACTACCCGGAAAATGCTGACAAATAATATCAACCAAACGAAATTGTTTTTGTTGAGCCTGCTCCATCGTCATGCTTTGTAACGGGTAAGTTTTCATTTTATTTCTCTTTTAAAAATTATTTGGATTAACTTAAACCAACGAGATGAATAATATTGGCAAGGATCCCCACCGCAATAGTGGCTATTGGTCCGATTGCCATCTCAACAAGCGGTCGTTTCGAGGTTCGGTTCAACAGATAAATTCCTGCAACAACCATAAAACCCATTCCCGGTAAAATTGCGTTTGATGCAATCATACCGCCGACTAATAATGAAATTTCAAGCATACGAGTGATCGCTGTACGGATGTGATCACCGCAAGCTTTAACGCCTGGGTATTTATCAAGCCATATTGCAATTTTCGCCAGCATGATAATTTCTAAGAACATAATCACACAGCCCGCAATGAATGCTATCCATGGATTGTTAGTTGCTAATCCAGCAACAAAAACAAATTTCATGCCATCAGGACTATAAACCCCTGTTGCAATCGCCGTTGTTCCAACCAAAGGTACAAAACTGATAGCACGCGCTAATGCCACTAGCATTGCACTCGATTGCTCTCCTTGAGCCATTAATTGCAACGAAACAGGGCCTTCGGCTAACAAACTAAATGACATCGTCGCAGCGACCGCAGTCAAACCACCACTGAGAACCAGTAACCATCTATTTTTCTGAATACGGGCAATACGGCTTGAGAACAGGCCAACCAACATCTCATTGGCACCTTTTTGTGTATCATCTGTAGTTTGCGGAGGACGTTCTTTCATCGCGAAATAGAACATTGCTACCATGCCCAATAATAATGCAGTTCCATTAGGATCGAGTTTTACTGGTTTTTCAATCAATCCACCAAATGTCAACGTACCAACTGATTGTGTTCCCAAATAGCCAATAAGCGTCGCGACAAGAACCCAAATTCCCTTACGATAACCATACTGATAACCGACCACAACAGCAGGAAACAGTGAAAAACAGACCACTATCGGGTCACCAACTTTGCTCAGGTTATTCATAAAATCAACCGGCAATCTTGAGAAAATCTCCACAACTGAGCGTAAACCGGTCAGTAAAGCAATGGCATAAAACGCCCCGATAATGCCAGATAAAATAAACCCTTTTTTACTATCAGCACACCAAATACCGATAACATCAGTTCCAAGGAGTAAGCTATGAACAAGGATAATAGGAGCTGCTAACGAAAATGGAATACCAAAACCAATAATTAAACCAAAGCTTAAGGCAAAACTAGTTGCTGCCAGTGCCTTTCTGCTCATACGACCTTCCAAGTACTCAGGGATCAAAGGCCGTAATCCATCATGAAAAACCGCAATTCCTCGGTTCGCCATCATGGCTGAAATTGCACCAATTACAGCAAGTAATATTGCCTTTAACGGATCAATTTCAATAAGTCGCAATAAAAAGTCTTGTGCCATAATGCTACCCCCTACTCAGAGAAAATAGCCTTGATAATGACAGGTACAACAACATCAGCATCTTGTCCTGTAAAACCAAACGCTTTTTTGCCATTTTTGACATGTGCAATAATTTCATCATCAGATAAAATTTTGCCCGGCATACCCACTGTCGCGCATGACTGCATACCAACAATAGCAATGGCCATTGCCAGCGCACCGCCACCACCTGTATTACAAGCACCGAGATAATAGTCTACGATGCCATTTTTCAGCGCCATTGCAGCCTCTATATCATTCATGACAACAACAGATTGTGCTTTATCACCTGCAAGTATACGAATTGCGTCTGCAATTTTTTCTTTTTCAATTTGACCACCAACGACGAATTTCATAGTTCCATCCTTCTATTTTTATTTATGATTGTGATTAAAGAATTGAATTGGGTTATCACGTAGCATTAACTCAACATCTTGCTGAGTAAAACCCGCGTTTATTAACATAGGGACAAAAGTTGTTATTAAATAATCAAAACCGATACCGCCATTAGCTTTCAAATGAGAGCGTCGAGTGATATCCATGGACAGCATTACTCGGCCTAAAAATCCTTTTGATTTGACCACATTCAGCATCTCAATCCGTTTTTCATCAGGGTAGTAATCATTCTTTCCGATAGTATCGAACTGCACCCAGCTCCCTTCTTCGAGCACAGGTAAAATGGTGTCTAGATTGTCTTTCAAATCACAATGACCAATCACCACGCTTTCTGGTGAAACACCAAATTGCTTTAACATGACTAATTGCTCATACCCCATTGTGCTTAAGGTCGTATGAGTCGAGATCGGGCGTCCTGTTTCGCGACTAGCCATTGCTGCGGCTTCAAAAACTTTGCGCTCATCATCGGTAATTTTTTGAAAACTAGAGCCAATTTCAGCAATAACACCCGCTTTTAACTCGGTACCATCAATGCCTATTTGAATTTCATCAATCATCTCTTGAGCTATCTGTTTCACACTCAAGGATTTGACGATATCGGGATAAAATTTCTGCTGATAATATCCCGTTGATGCGACAATATTCATTTTACTATCACGCATAATATCTAACATAAACTGAGGGTTACGCCCCATATAACGATTAGTCACTTCAATAATATTGCGTACACCAAGATCATATAGATGCACCATTTCAGCCACTAACAACGGGTATTGATCTAAGCGGCAATCAATATTGTTTTTTTCACCGGATAAATCGATATGCAGATGCTCATGTGCGTAGGTATAACCCTTTGGATCAATGTAGTTATTCATCTTCTTTTCCCTGTTGCCGTGCCTGCATTAGTGGCAAAAATGAAGTGCCATTTTGTGGCGGCTCAGCGTGGAAAAAGTCACATACCGTTGCGCCGACATCGGACAGTGTTGCCCGATGACCAAGATTAACGCCTTGAATTCCCGGCTGGTAAACTAATAAAGGCACTTTTTCACGAGTATGTTTACTGTGGCCAATAGTTGGGTCATTTCCATGATCAGCCATAACCACCAAGCAATCTTCTGAGGTCATTACGTCAATAATTCGCGCTAGATTGTTATCGACAATGACTAAGCAATCAGCATAACGTTCAACACTTTGTGCATGACCGGAGAGATCAGTTTCCTGAATATTGGTACAAATAAATCGCGAACCCGCTTTGCGCATTTCATCAAAGGTAAGATCCAAAATAGTTTGTGAATCCACTAAATTTTTGTAGTTAGTTCCATAAGAGTTTTCAACGATATCGGCTACTTTGCCAATTAATACCGTTTGAATTTCTTTCTTGGCTAATTTTTCCGGTACTTGGTTTTGGCTATCAACACCATAACCCATATGAATAACCTGAAATCCGTTATCATATGCGCCTGATTTAGGTGTATTAATACCAATATAACGACCCTCTTTTTTTTCGACTGCATCGTGTATTTGTTGGCTTGATGACATTAAGCCTCCAAAGGCAATCACCCTATCCACCTTCACATTCTGACGAACGATCAAGCCAATTTTGCGCACCGTATCAAAGCTAATCTCAGTTAAATTAGCTGTAATATTAAACACTTGACCTAAATCTGCCTCGAGATTATCGCCAATCGCAACATGTTGATTAACACAGAGGTATTGCAGTGGCTCATCACCTTTTCGACTTACGCGATAGCCAGCCTCTAACAAAGCTGCTTCAACATCAGCGAGCACAGCAGAAAATGGAATACGCAATGGCATTTTTGGTCGGGTCCCCATAATTTCCTGATGTCCCATAAAAGTATCGCCACCATCATGTTGAAGGTCAGCCGTACCCGTATTCGCTACATTAGAAAATCCAATATTATTTACCTTAAAACCAAGAGTATTGACGATACCGAGTTTTTCTAGTGTAGGAAGCTGGAGATCAGGTTTGCACTCAAAGATGTGCCCACACGTATTAGCACCAATATCTTGCGAGCGGACTAACGGCACATCATCCATGTAGCCAACACCAAAACTATCAATGACAAGAACTAAGAATTTAGCCAAGATAACTCTCCTTTATCCATTGCCCCTGACTGTTGTAAATACCTTCTAATTTAGGTGTTCCTTGAGAAATACCTGAAATCAGAACAACATCACTACGGGTTACGAAAATTTGAGTGCGAAAACACATCACAACCGCAGAGCCAACGGGATATTGACCTGCAAGAGGAATGTGGTAATCAATACAAGAACTGTCTATAGGTAGAATACTGGCACTGTGATACTGATTATCTGCGGTGAACACCAATGCGTTATGTGCATTCCCGCGGCGATAATAACCACCGCCAAAACAATAAGTATTCCCCGCAAATTGATGAGAAACTTCAGTCAGATAAACCATTGCAATCTTTTCAGGTTGCGTACCAGATTGATTTGCCGGAATAGTGCCGGTAAAAGCATGACCCGGCTCAGTATGGGTAATACCATGTTGCGCTAATAGGGGGAACGTGCTGATGCTCGAAGCTGATGGGCCATTGACTTGTAAGACATCAATATCCAGTAACCTTAGTGCTTGAGCAGCATCCGTTAAGGTTTGAAGATTTGAGGTAATTTGCGTAATTTGTTGTTGTTCATTCCATAAAAGGCATGGAAAGTGAGTAACACCAACAATTTTAATCCCTGATAATTTATTTATTGCATCAACAGTTTGTTCAATCTGATTAAAATCAAAACCGGCTTCTTGCCCCGGATAAAGATTATCGCCTTCACGAATAAACTTCAGTAAAACGGGTTGAACATAATTTAAAGCCAGCGCTGTTTCGCTAATTTTGGCGGCTTTTTCTAATGAAAAAAGCGTTATTACCTCAGGTTGTGCCTGTAATATAGGCTTTATCAGCTTATCGGGTATTTGAACTAAATGACCGAGATGACACAATGGAATTTGGTGTTCAATAAGGATATTTGCCTCTTTAAAATCGACAGCAACAACCCCTCGATAGCCTAAATCGATTAATTTTTTAACCAAAAATGGATTACGCCCAATTTGCTTGCTCATTAAATAGAGTTCAATGCTATTGGCTTGCCCAGCAGCGAGTAATTGACGGCCATTATCAATAAACTGGTCGACATCAATCACATAACTATCAGGCAAGATCTCTCCTCGCTGCCAGAAATGTATCGCGGCCTCAATGAGCTTTGAATTTTGTTTTTTTAATGCCTCAATGAACATACATTTCCCTTTTGTGATAACGTCGAAATACTCACTTTAAATATTCAAAATATTGAACATTTAATATCAAAAAATTAGGCATGCTCGTTTGCAAGTATCAAACTATAGATATTGACCAATAAATACCCTTCTTCTGCCGGATCGAGAGTAACTTGAAAATGGTTAATTAATGATTGATGTATTTCCTTAATTTTCAGGTAATTATCCGCATTTTTGATCTCATCAAGAATGTCATCATCGATGGATTCGATTTTTTCACCTCGGCGAGAACGCATTAATGCACTCGCCATATGAGTCAATGCCATATTACCTTGAGAATGACGAATCGATATTTGCCAATCACTCTCTAAAATCGAAATCACCTGTAACATGCCATCGTGAATATCTTGGTCAATCACGCCACCTTGCAATAAAATGGCTAATCGCTGCTCCATACTTCACGGCTCCTGTGGTTCTATTCAATAAACTGGCTCAATTACCCCATCAATTACATGTTTCTGATGAGCTAACAATGCATTTGGATCAATCATTGTGGTAATGAGTTGCTGTAACTGTATATCGTCTTTACGAGTCAAAATGACCGCTTCTGATGCTTTATAAAAATAGTCATGATTTAAATTTTTATCATCAACAAGGGATTGTGTTGTTAAGCCTAACTGTTCTAACTCTTTGCCCTGCCCGACGTTCCAAATTGCCGCATCAATTTCACCACTGACAATTTTGTTAAGGCACTCATGATATGAAACATCAACAAAATCATAATTACCGCCAGTACTCCATTGCTCTGTTATGATTTTTTGGTCTGTTGATGTGCTATCAACACCAACTCGTCGGATATCATTTAATGCACCTTGCCGATAAATCAGCTTATGTCCTTCAGCGTAGCTATACTTCCCCAGCGCTAACGCAATATGAACATTATGTTCAATCAAATGCTGCTCAGCTGCTAAACGCGAAGTTACAGCGAGGTCATAAACGCCATTTTCTAAACATTCAATACGAATATCGGACCCTCGCATATGTGCAAAATAAAAAGGAATATCTAAAAATTGAGTCTTCAAACCACTTGCTAATCCCTCATAAACTCTTGCATATGGGAGAGGCATTGCGCAAACAATATTCCCAATATTTGCAAATTTAATCAGCAGCTTATGATCAATCATAGCAATAAAACTACCATTTCGTCCCCGGCGTTCGATATTAATTGCGCCAAGAGCCTCTAATGACTTCAATGCTGATTGCATTAATCCGACTGATAAATCACAATCTTTCGCTAACTCACCAATGGTTTTAAGACGGCATCCTTTTTCCAAAACCAGTAAATAACGAGAAAGATAGGACTGGGCAATACCTTCTTTTTTTATAAATGCTTGGCTCATAATTTTTTCAGTAACTATCAATAAATTTATCTTCATTAATTTGAATATAAATTGCAACGTAATAAATATCAATTAGTGACTCATATCACGGAGCATGGTATTTTCATGAGTTTGAATTAGCTTTCGATGAATAATCTAACTTTAATTAAATTCTTGATTATAAAACTTGATAGCTAGCGCCTTTATGACGTTAATCGAAATAAAATAACATACTTAATTTCAGAACCTATAAAAATGATGTGTTGTTGAAACGCACTTTTGCGGCTCAACAACACTAGCTAAGCATAATTTTGGAATACCGTAGAGCTAGAGACTCTAACAACATAACAAAGCGCTTATTGAATATACAGGCTATTGTTTATTTTGCTTCGTAGCCAGTTTTGATAAAATATCAGCTAATGCTACCTGATAATGACGTCCTTCAATCATGCCTTTTCGGAATGTACATTTCCTGTCAACGCCTGCAGATTTGATGTGCAGCTTAAAAAGGCTCTTGCTTTCTTTAATCAACGAAACATCATTTAATGGGATCATGTAAGTATCAGCATAGAGTGATGGCGTGATAATTAGTTGATCCTTCACGATACCAACCATGATACGATCTTTTAAACGGAAAGAATTACACAGTGCGACTAGACCTACACCTGCAAATAACCAACCCATGCTCAAACCAATAAAGCCAATAAATAAACCCAGCACAATATAGACTATACCCAACATAGTTAGCTGGGATGACTTGAAATTAAGACTGATATCTGTAGGTTGTTTATCGAATATAGCAAAATTTTTATTGCGATATGTTTCATAACTGTAAAAATATCCGGTCATAAATATCAAACTCAATGGCAACATAACAATTGAGCCAATAATTGCTAGAGTTAGCCCGAGCTTAGGCATTTTAAACAACACGGGAAGACTAATAATTTGCATGATAATAGAAATGCAAAATGGAATTACCATGAACGAAAGTATATTAACTAAGTCTCTTTCGGGATAAGTCAATTCACCCGTAATCTCATTGAATGACGATGTAAAGTACCAAATACTTACTAAAAGAAGAATATTAACGATCAAACCAATCCAAACTAAAACGCTAAATCTTTTCATTTAAACATTATCCTGTTAATCATGTAATCCTCTATCAGCAATATGGCCTTATTTATCATATACCAACTCCTTGAGTGCGGGTATGTGATGTCAGACTTAACCAACTCAAAATTCTCACCAAAACATATTCACATTATAAAATAAACAACACGATGTTCAGTTCATTCAATAGCTTTTAGCTATTTCAAACCATGCTAGTTATTCAACATAACTCTTTGAATGATTTATGCTCTCTATCTGACTTTTTATTTAATTCACAGAATCATTTAGGAGTGATAGAAAACACAAACCAAAAAAGCTACCCGAATAATAGTTTTAATACCCTTCATCGAAATAGCTTCAATTAATATTCAGGTGCCTTCTAAGATTACTTAACTTAGATCGTCAATAATCCACTCAGTTTAGCTGAGAAGCAAAAAAGCACCTTAAGCCTATAGCTTAAAACCCATTTTGCTTACACACTTCTGCATTCGCATTAAGAGTAAATAAAATATGATTCGGATAGTTATCGTAATACTGATGAACCTCTTCTAACCCTTTCTCTTGTGCTAAAGCAACTGTTTTTAGTGAGCAAGTTCTATAAGCTAAATCTTTTTGCATTGTTTGCTGATATTTTTCTTTTTTAGATGGTGACAATTTTAACCATTCATCAGTTAGAGCATAGTCATAGATGACTTTATTTCCTTGAGCCCTAACATCGTGAATATAAAGATAATCGCTTACCTTCATTGGGGATTGCCCATTCATTCTTCCTTTGTCCATTTTGGCACCAAGCTCAGCAATTTCATTCACACTTAATTTATCAAATCTTTCTTTATAACCTGCAATATAACTTGGACTTTGATAGTACTGCTCAGCATAAGCCTGTTTGAGTTCTTGATCTGTCATTGCACAGCTAGTGACCAATAAACAAGATACTACCGTTAATATTTTCTTCACATCCAACCCTTAAACTAAACTGTTGATTTATGGTTACTTAGCACAACGTTAACCTGAGTTTCATCTTTTTGCATGAGTAATATTCCGAAATGTATATAACTGCTATGAATTACTTATTAATTTAACTTAATGTGAATTTTAGCGTGATGACTATTCTGATTAAATTTAGTTAAGTCACAATTTTGAGTGTGAGATATAAATGGCTAATGGCGAGGAAAATTCAATTATAGAATTTTCTTGAAAGAAAGTTGTAACATTTAAAACTGAACCTTCATTACCGATTTCTTCTAGTTAATATTTACTTATGTAAAATGGAATCATAAGATTAATTATATTTCAGCTTATCAGAATTATTAAATATGAAAAATAAACAGATGAGGTTTATGTTACTAAGGTGAGATAAAAAGAAAATATATTAATATTAAGGCTGTATCTATTAGATACTAGCATCAGACTATAATGAAGCATGTCCCCATAAGTTATAAATAAATGTTATTTTCTGATATAAAAAACATCATTAATAATGTGTATTTTAATATAATTAATTGACTACTAAAAATTAGAATTACGTAATGCTTACAGAATATTTAATGAGATTAATTTTTAATTATATTAAATAAAACCCTATGTTGTCATAGGGTTTTAACACATTACAGATAATTTAATTAAATAGCTTTAGGTGCTGTTTTATTAGTTTGTTTTGATTTAGCCTTGTGGGTATGAGATTTAGCTTTACCATCTGCTTTAGCTGCCGAAATGCTACTTGGTGCGGCAGGCTGAGAAACTGGTGTTGCAGCCATTGCTCCATATGAAAGTAAACTTGTCAGTGCTGCGATTGCGATCATTGTACGTTTCATGGGTATTACCTATATAACAAAAGGAGAAGAATTTACCTTGTGCTGGTAATTGCTGAGCACAGAAATGAAAATATTCCTCCCCACGAATAAACGCAATATAATATACACAAAAATGAAACAATTTTCACAAGTTCACAAAACTCATAATTCTTGATTATTGCTCAAAAAAAAAGCGATAAATTAAGCAATAAAAAATCGACCGCTATTTTTATTGAAACTGGCGTTAAATCGATTAGCCGTCATATACAAAAAGAAGAGACAATACCAATGAAAGGTATACTCTCCATAATAATGCCTTGTTTATTTAAATAGGAAAGCTGACCGTCACTAACTGACTATTATTAATGCGTTAGTAACCATACTTTAAGTACAGGTATCTGATAGTGCTGCAATGACTCTTCTACGAACAATCTTGTCTGCTTTAATTGCATAATGTGGTGTTTATATCCTGGGTACCTAACAGTAAACCCACGCGAGCTATAAACTATACCTAGCCACTAATCAGACAAAACAGTGTTTGCCACCCTACCTTCGTTTTGTCGTCATCTGACATTTTTAAAACCGCAAACTACAAATGCAAAAAGCCACCCGAAGGTGGCTTTTTCTTTACTCTAACTTACTGATTGCTCAGTTAAGTTTAATATGGTGCCCAGGGCGGGACTTGAACCCGCACAGCCTTACAGCCGAGGGATTTTAAATCCCTTGTGTCTACCGATTTCACCACCTGGGCTAAATTCTTGAGGTGTGCCTCAGATTCTAACCTAAATCAAACAAAAGCCACCTAGAAGGTGGCTTCTTACTTCTTTAACTTTCTGATTACTCAGTCAAGTTTTATATGGTGCCCAGGGCGGGACTTGAACCCGCACAGCCTTACAGCCGAGGGATTTTAAATCCCTTGTGTCTACCGATTTCACCACCTGGGCCAAATTTTGGAGGCGCGTCCCGGAGTCGAACCGAGCTACACGGATTTGCAATCCGGTGCATAACCGCTTTGCTAACGCGCCTTTGCTCAATCTTTAAATCAAGATTGGAGCGGGAAACGAGACTCGAACTCGCGACCCCGACCTTGGCAAGGTCGTGCTCTACCAACTGAGCTATTCCCGCCTAAAGCTTTCGCTTTTCAAACTGGCTGATTTACTTATTTTTTTTCGTAAACCTAGTTGCCGTTCGATGCGTTGCATTCTACTGATTTCACATTTTGAGTCAACACAATTATTTAAAAAAAACATTCATTCGCTGTTTTTTCAATCATATCGATCACGCTTCGCTCAAATCGCCCCATGCAGCCCTCAAATATTGATACATTGACCAAAAAGTTAAGATGGCTGCAATGTACAATAATGCAATAGCGAGGTTTTCAATAAGTAAATTTGGGCGCCACAGTAATCCGACTAAAGACATCATTTGTGCCGTTGTTTTAAATTTACCTATCCATGAAACGGCAACACTGCTTCTTTTACCAATTTCAGCCATCCACTCTCTTAGAGATGAGATGATAATTTCACGAGCAATCATAATTGCAGCAGGCAATGTTACATACCAAATATCAAAACTTTCTGTGACCAAGACCAGTGCTGTAGCCACCATGACTTTATCTGCGACGGGATCAAGGAACGCACCGAATTTAGTCGTTTGCTTCCATAACCTCGCTAGATACCCATCAAACCAATCAGTTACTGCCGCTATCACAAAAATAAATGCGCTAACGAATGGGCCCCAGCTCACAGGCAAATAAAAAGCTAGAACAAAAAACGGTATCAGGATGACTCGAAATAGGGTCAACCAAGTAGGAATATTTAATTTCATCATGCTCAGTAACTTTTTGACCAAGTTGGATATTATAAGTATGGTGCCTTAAGACACCTACTGTTTCAATGCATTATAAATCTTTTCTGCAAGCGCGTATGAGATCGAGGGCACTTTTGCAATCTCTTCTACACTCGCATTTTTCAGAGGCTGCAATCCTCCCATATATTTTAGCAGCATTTGACGACGTTTTGGCCCAATACCTTCAATTGATTCTAACGCACTGGTATTTTTAACTTTTGCACGGCGCTGGCGGTGACCCGTAATTGCATGGTTGTGCGATTCATCACGAATATGTTGGATCACATGTAGTGCCGGTGAGTCTGAAGGTAACGCTCTTCCCTCTCCTTCTGGTTTAAAAAATAACGTTTCTAAACCTGCTTTACGATCGCTGCCTTTAGCAACTCCAATCAATAACGGCCGATTTTTATCCCAATCTACATCAAGTGAATCAAACACATCTTTAGCTTGGCCTAACTGCCCTTTGCCACCATCAATAAAAATAATGTCTGGCACTTTACTTTCGTCGAGATGTTTTCCATAGCGACGCGTTAAAACTTGATGCATCGCAGCATAATCATCACCCGGCGTGATCCCCGTGATGTTATAGCGCCTATATTCGGATTTAACAGGCCCATTTTTATCAAAAACGACACAGGAAGCGACTGTTTGTTCTCCCATAGTATGAGAGATATCAAAGCATTCCATTCGGGATATTGAGTCTAATCCAACAACTTTAGCCAATGATGACAATCTTTGATGAATTGTTGATTGTTGTGCTAGTTTGGTCAAAAGCGCCGTTGATGCATTGGTTCGAGCCAATTTTAAATAACGTGCCCTTGCACCTCGTGGCTGAGTTTGAATTTGAATTTTTCGCCCAGCAATTTGCGAAAGTGAGTCAGCCAATAAATCTTTTTCTGGCAAGGCAAAGTCTAATAGGATTTCCCCTGGCAGCGTGCGGTTTTCACTACCTTGTAGATAAAATTGACCAAGGAATGTTTGTACAACTTCGTCAAGTAAGGTACCAGCAGGAATTTTAGGGTAATAGCTGCGACTCCCTAATACCTTCCCTTGCCTGATAAATAAAACATGAATACAAGCGAGTCCCGATTCAAATGCAACACCAATTACATCGAGATCGTCTCCATCGCCTGATACATATTGCTGTTCAGTTACCGCGCGAACTGCTTGAATTTGATCACGAAAACGAGCTGCTTCTTCAAAATGTAAATTTTGACTCGCTTTTTCCATTCGTTCAATAAGGCCAGTTAAAACTTGTTGATCTTTGCCTGTCAGAAATAACCGAACATAGTTGACTTGTTGTTCATACTCTTCGTCACTGACTAGCCCTTTCACACAAGGACCTAAGCAACGTCCTATTTGATACTGCAAACAAGGTCTTGACCTATTTTTATACACACTATCTTCACACTGACGAATGGGGAATAATTTTTGCATCAGTGCTAATGTTTCCCTTACAGCATAAGAGTTAGGGAATGGCCCAAAATACTCACCTTTGGCATGCTTTGCGCCGCGATGCATAGATAATCGTGGGTGAGCTTCTTTACTCAGGAAAATATAAGGGTAAGATTTATCATCACGTAATAACACATTATAACGCGGCTGATACAGCTTGATATAGTTGTGCTCAAGCAATAATGCCTCAGTTTCGGTATGCGTTACCGTTACATCAATGGAGGCGATATTTTTGACTAGTTGCTCAGTCTTTCGGCTACTCACATTGATACGAAAATAACTAGAAAGCCGTTTCTTTAAATCCTTTGCTTTACCAACATATATAACCGTTCCTCCAGCATCATACATTCGATAGACGCCGGGTTGATTGGTAACCGTCTTTAAAAACGCTTTTGGTTCAAACTGTTCTAACACCCTAATAAATCCTGTTTGGCTAAAATTAACCCATAGCTGATAGCAATATGAGTTAATTCTACATCACTACGAATATTAAGTTTACTAAACATTCGATATCGATAGGTATTTACTGTTTTTGAGCTAAGCGTTAGCCGCTGCGCAATTTGTTTTATAGGCACACCTTGAGTGATTAATAGCATGATTTCAAGCTCGCGAGTTGATAAAAGTTCATATAAATCAGTTTGATTTTTTTGATTGACACGTTGCAAAGCAATAGTTTGTGCAATATCTGGTGAAATAACCTTACGGCGAGCGTTGACTATCTGTATTGCTTCGACTAGTTCATCCTCCGCTATTTTTACACTTAGTACACCATAAATACCGAGGTCAAGCGCTTTAAGTAAAAAGGAATGATAGTTTCGAATGTTATAAACAATAATACGGACATCAGGCTGAACTCGCCTTAACGTTTGCAATGTTTTTAATGAAGCAAACTGACAAATATCACTATTCACGAGAATAATATTAGCTTTTTGTTGTCGATTCCAAGTGATTGCTTGTTCTAATAAAGGTAATGATGTAACAATATTACAACGCTTATATTTATTAAAAATAGTATCAAGCCCACGAATAATGATATTATTATCATCAATTATTACAACCCCAAGCATTCCGCCCCCTTATATTTAACATACATTGACATCAACACCTCCATAAATAGCAATTTCACAAAATAATATATACGAATTTTCATTTGTTATTTTGCAATAGGCTTTAAATTCAAAAAACACATATTAAAAACAACTTAATCAATTAAATAAATAATCAAGGTAAATATAAATAATCGCCAACAATTGATGTAAATATAATAATTTAAAATATATGTGTTAAATTTTACAAGCTAGCCTTTGAATAATAAAATGATAATACGAATAGTTGAGTGACATACGATACTGGTAATGGACGTTATGTCACTTAAAGTATGAAATATTGAGTAATTAGATTACTTTTCACCCACTAAACGGCAAATAGTTTCTGTGACTAAATAACTTTTCTCAAATGAACTTATTGGTAAAAATTCAAATCTAGAATGAAAATTTAGTGCCCCTGTAAAGTAGTTCGGTGTAACAATACCTCTAGCGGACAATGCGGAACCATCGGTCCCTCCACGCATTTGGATGACTTTAGGTTCAATACCTTGAATTTTCAATGCAGAAAAAATTAAATCGATAGCTGTACGGTCACTTCCTAATGAATCACTAATATTGCTATATACATCATCTATTTTAACGTCAATTTTTGCGCGTGGATGACGACGTCTAATTAACTCAACTACCTCACCAATATAGCGTTTACGTGCTTCATAACTATTACGATCAAAATCACGAATTGCTATTTTTATTTTTGCATTGTCTGAGTTTGCAATTAAATCTGTAAAATAGAAATAACCTTCACGCAGCTCGGTATGCTCTGGAGCATCCAAGCGATCAAAACAACCAATAAAATCATGTGCGACACGAATTGGATTTAATAAAACATTTTTTGCAGACATTGGATGAGCCGAAATTCCTTTAATAGACACTTCGACAGAAGCAGCATTAAAAGTTTCATAAACCACTTCCCCTACGGCACAACAGTCAATGGTATACGCAAAATCGACTTTAAAACGAGACAAATCCATGATTTTGGCGCCACGTAAACCGATTTCTTCATCTGGAACAAAAGCAACATAGATATCCCCACAATCAAAATTAGCATCTTGTAGCTTATTCATTAATTCCATTACAACCGTGATTGCTGCTTTATTATCTGCGCCAAGCACACTAGTTCCATCGCTGAAAATAATATTTTCCCCGATATAAGGTGCAGCTTCTGGGTGATCCGTGGCTTTAAACCATACATCTTCTTCCGGATTTAAGCAGAGATCTTTGCCTTGGTATTTTAAAGTCTGTGGCTTGATTACTGGTGATAAACCAACATTAACTGTATCTAAATGAGTAACAAAACCAATTTTAGGTGCAGAAGGTTTATTACCAGAACGAATGGCATAAAGAATAGCGTGTTCATCAATATAAATATATTTTAAACCGTAGCTTTCTAACTCTTTTGCAAGGAGTTTAGCTAAATTACGTTGCCCTTCAGTGCTTGGAATGATTGTATTTTCCGCATTACTTTGACTTTCAATTGCTAAATAGCGAAAAAAGCGTTGTTCAAGCTGTTGACCTAATTGATTCATGTTTTGTTCCCTTTATCTTATCCCACCGACTTATTGTACAAGCCACCATGTATAGTCATTATCAGAATCACTCCAAGCATTAGATTCCCAAATAAAGAAAGAACACTTTCAGAGTGATTAATACATCAATTTTAAACAATATCATTGTTGTTAAAAACATATCAACACTCAAATTGCATAGCGTTTTTAGCTATATATTATGTATAACGAATATAATCAAAGAAACCACTGAAAACATATTTAATAAGAAATAAGTCACTAACATAATACTAAAAATAATAGATAAAAAATATTTGAATAAATAAATTACAAATTCATAATAAAAAATATTAAAAAAGGAATAAAAATCATTCCCTTTCTCATATAATAAAAACAACGTATGTATTCTATTCTCGTTTAAGTTTCTCTGTATTGGCAATATATAATGCAATCACCAAAACCAAAATCGCCCCAGCGTGGAGTAATGTTGTCATTGGATCACTGTGGTCAACAATAATTAACCGTATCACCGCAGTAATACCGATATAGATAAAATATCGTAATGGAAAATGATACCCTGACAAAAAATACTTAGTTATCAATGCAATAAACTCAAAATAAAGGAAATAAATAACAATTCCTTCTAGTAATTCGTATGCTGTTACACTTTTACCGCCACTAAACATCAATGACGCCATCATATATGTTTCTTTTACTAAGAAAAAAATAAGTACAATTGCCAGTCCAATCAAACAAATATTCAATACCCATTGCAAAAACCATGCAATATTACTGGCGTGCCGCATATTTCTCATACTATCCATTTATCATATTTCCTAAACAGTGACATATCATTATATTGCGTGTCATCATTTTTACATATCAAAGTGACAAAATAAAATTTTTCCTGTTGTGGACGCACAAAGATATCTGTAACTCCTTACTAACTTGAGATGTAAGCCCTTTCATTTACTTACATCCATGACCAACAGTATTTTGAGTATAAAAATGGCTTAGTATAAATGGTTGAAAATAGATATTTACAATAGCTATCTTTTGGATTATTTACTCATCATATTAATGATATCTTGCTCGGTTAACATCACCGTTTTTTCAATGAAGTTGTAATACTTAGGCTTGCTGTCCACAAATATTTGTAGCGACATATCAGCATTTTTACTTTCGTCAAATAGCGCAGCAGCCACATAATAAGATGAAGGGGAGTTAAGATGATAAAATAGATGGGTTCCACATCTTTGACAAAATCCACGTTCCCCCCACTGCGACGATGCAAAGCGAGTGACTGACTCTTCACCTTCAATGGTAATATCATCATGGCAGTCAATACTAAAACCTGGACCACCATTCCAGCGTTGACACATGCTGCAGTGACATACGTTAATTTTATTAAGAGACTGGTTAGTACTAATTTTTACAGCTCCACAAAGACATTGCCCTTGATACATCATATTTCCTGTTGCTATAAAATTTTAGGCATAATTATAGAGTGACACCCCTAAAATAAAAATAGCAATTAAGATTTTTTGTGAACTATGCGAAATTGACGGCCATTAAAACGCCTATCAGTTGTTATTTCTACAAGTTCTAATCGATTAATTTCAATGTATTCACGCAATGATTCAATATCACCTGAATCTTGAGTAGTACTTTGTTTCAATAGGTGTTCTACCTTTACACCTTCATTCGGAGTAACGACTTCTGTTGCTTGCGCAAATACGGACGCACTGGTGAACAATGCAATTCCGATAAATAATTTCGAAAAAAAATGTGTTTCCATTAAATTCCCCTTATTGCTTGCCTTTGTTTTAGCGCAATACCCTGTCAAAAAATACAGGTAACAAGTAAGAATTTGGTGAGAATTGTAAACCAACAAGTAAATACAAACAAATTCAATAGATTACAGTAAGTTTTAAAAACAAAAATAAACCGCCAAAATAAACACCTCTAATAGCGGCTATTTCTGTTTATTGATGATTAACCTTCATCATCAAGTTTTTCTGCTTCTTTTTCTTGACTATTTTGGGGCGGAAGTGGCGAAAAATAGCCAACAACTAAAATCAGTACAGCGACAACAATAAAGCTTATTGCACGTGATAAACCATCTTGCCCATAAATATCAACTAGGAATAATTTAGCGATAACACAAATGAAAATACCTGCCCCTAAAATCCAACTCACACGGTTTTGTTTTATACTTGCAAACACCATAAAACCTAAAGCAACTAGCGACCAACTAATAGACAGCACTGTTTGAACTAACCTTGAATCAAATAGTGATCCAAACTCCCAATTGATATTAGCAAGATCAGATAATGCTCGTAATATAATACCGTTGAACCATAGTGCGGAAAGTGCAATAACCGAAAAATCTAATCCTCTAAAAATAAACAGATCAAGCTGGGTCACTTTCTTCACTTTTTGCACTATTCCTCGCCGTATCAATAACAATGAAGCGATACTAAATAACCCTGCCTCATCCAATGGATTTATAAGTGGTATATAATTCCAAAATGTTAATTTTCCATCCTCAAAATTAGCCACAAAAGAAAGTCCAATTAAAACAATAATGACTGGTAAGAAACTATACCAATAAATCATGCCATTACGTTTCATTGGCGGCATTTTTTGTATTTGTAGCCAATACATTATCAAGATGGTCAATGTTATTGCCATCACATAGATGAAATAGCCGAGCTCTGTCATTCCCCAAGGTAAAATTTCAACAAACCAATTTACTTGTGCAGCAATAAAAGTGAGTATGAGCCAAAATGTTGCGCCATGTAATACACGCCGCATCCAAACATTGCGCGCTTTATGGGCATGCATTACAAACAGGATAGAGCTGCCTAAGATAACAGGCCAAATTAGCGACCCTTCTCCTCTCCCCATTGGATTTTCATTATTAATAAAATCAAGCGCTAGATAATAATAGCCAATTATCCAAATAAACGATTGGCATAAAAGCAGAGGTATCCAGTCAGCCTTGATTGCAAGGAAACGCCAAAGCCATACAGAGATAACAACCAACATCATAATAACAAAACTTTCGGATTGAACACTCCAAGATAAAATATCAGTAATCACTGGGATCCATAAAAACCAAATAATTAAACCAATAAGTAGAAAACCATAACTAATCGCATTAAAATTATGTGATATTGTGCGGCGAATATAGAACATTGCACCAGCACAGAAGCAAGCCATAAGTAAAACAGGAACCATATAAGTACTCGCTTTACTCCATTCATATACAGAAAAACCACTTAATAATATTGCTGCGCTCACTAAAATCAGCAATACACCAACTGATATCAGTTTTTTATTTCGTTGCTGGAAGCCATACCACAATAATAATAACCCTTCTACGGACCAAATTATGGATGTCCATTCGAAAGTTAGTGCTAATAGAATAGCAATAGTGACAAAACAAGCGCCAATTACAATATACCCTAAGGCCAAGCTTTTTCCAGATTCGGTATAGCGCTTATGAATTTGGAACCCAACAAGTAAATAAAGTATGCCTAGTAAAACAGCTGAAGATGCTGGCAAAAAGTCAAATTGCCAAGAAATCATATATTGTAAAAATAGACTGATAATAGGTGGGATAAATAGCAATGTATAGTCTACAACCATTTGTTTATCATGTTGATAACGTAAAGCAAATAGCTGAGTTAAGACATTAAATACGATAAGATTTGCAATAAGGAATATTTGGCTAGAGAGATAGTATTCCGTCTGATAGTGATTCCATCCCCATAGAATGGCGACACTATAAGTCATAAACATACCGACCAGATTTAGCGGGCGCCACACTTGCCATACGCTGATCACTAAAATTGCAATAGATAACATCAAATAGTAAGAAAACAGTAAAATATGATTACCACCCCCAACTGAGAGCAGTACAGGTGCTAAGTAGCCGCCTAAAGATGCCAATATAGCTAAACTAATCGCTCGTTGTAACAAAGCAAGAATAATACTAGCCGCACAAATCAAGGTCATGCCAACAAATGCCAGGCTGTAAGGCAGCATGGTATACAGTTTAAATGCAGCGAAAATAGTAATATAAAAACATCCAATGGCGCCGCCTTGTAAAATCAAGGCAAATAGCAATTTCTTATGGCGAAGATACCAACCCATTCCAAGTAATACTAAGCACCCTATTGCGCTAATCATTAAGCGCATTTTTGGTGATAGCACATCATTCTGTATGCTAAATTTAAGTAAATAGGCAATACCAAAAAATAACAGTAAAATCCCAATTTTCGCCAATGGGTTACCTTGCCAAATCCAACTAAAGAAATGATTGAATATAGACCGATTATCATCGCTTTGATTATTATTAGTATTTGTTTTTATCGAATGATTATCAAAACGATTAACATTAATGTGATTGACTAATTCACGTGATTCATTCAATCGATTGATATCACTCTCAGAATTCATTAATTCAGATGTTTGATGTTGGCTTACTTCAATTAATTTGATATTAATTTGTGGTAGCTCTGCCTGCATAGCAACAGCAGATCCGAGACGAGGGTATATATTCTCTGATAATTTATTAGGTTTATTTTTAGATGAATCGGCATGCGTTTTTTCACCTTCAGGCAAGGATTCATTTGATAATACTAATTCAGTCTGATTCTTGATAACCCCCTCAGACCGTTGTTTTAAATCGAGTTCTAATAATGTGATACGTTGATTTTGCTGTAATAACTGACGCTCCGCTCGACTTGCACGGTTAATGGCCATGATTGCAAGTATGGGCGAAATTATCATCAAAGTAACAACAATGAACCCTACGAATATCCAAATATCCACAAAATAGGTTTCCCTAATCATTAAATTTGCAATTAGTCAGATTAACATAGACAACACTAACAAGCGTAGATAGCGTTTAACCTAGAACCAACCAAATTTATATTCAAAATAAATATATAAATACGACAAACCAGCTCGATAAACTGACATGGACAATAGTTCGAATCGATAGAGTTCACTTACATATGTACCATATAATCTCTTAAAGTATGATGGGTATCATCAATTATTACAAATTGGTATTACCTTATTTTAATAGATGATAATTTTCTCTACCTTCAAACTAACATCTCGTTATATCTAGATGTACATCTTTTAAGCAATCGTCATGACATTCGCCTTGCGTAAGTACTGTATGAATTGTGAGCCACATAACGCCGTTTAGTTCATCAACTTTATGCTTTAGGGTAATGGCTTACCCTAAAATAAAAGACAATATCTGAAATACTATTTACTTTAATTTTGATTTTTATCTTAATAGTATTAAGATAACTCAACGACGAATGATTATCGTAGCTTTGATGAAATTTGCGCTATTCTTGTAAATTAAATGCTCTTTATTATTATGACTTTCTTTTTTTGATGAAAATGACCTTATTTAATAAAACGTATTAATTATCTGTGTTTATTTACATATTTTTGATATTTACACATTCATATTTCCATTAAAGTAATGCCATTTTAAAGTGTAAAAAAATATTAACAAAAGATATTTTTTTATTTCATATTATGAGGGACTTTATGTTATTACAAATAATTTTGGCCGCACTTGGGCCTATCATCCTAGGTTTAGCTGTAGGGTGGTTGTCAGGTAAATACGGTTTTATAAAACGTGAATATTCACAAGCGTTTGCCGACTTTGTCGTTAAAATTGCATTACCTTTTGCCCTATTCCTTGCCGCTGCGCAAGCGTCACCTTCAGTATTACTGAATGTAGATTATTTACTCGCACTCGCTGTTGGGCTAATTGTTTCTTATATTATTGGTTTCTTAGCGGGTAAAATATTCTTCAAACATGACAAGAAAGATGCTGCTATGCAAGCGCTGTCGGTGTCTTTTCCAGACATGGCTTATTGTGGGCCACCCGTCTTATTAGCCACTGTTGGCTCATCAGGCTTAATAGCCATGGTCCTTGGGAACTTAATCTATACCATTATTATCATTCCTTTTACTTTGCTCATGATAAGTGGCAGACAGCAAAATAACGGTATTTTAAAATCAATGGGAAAAGCGGTTGCACAGCCATTAGTTTTCTTACCAATTCTAGGTGCTTTACTTGCTATTTTCGGCGTCAAATTACCTGAAATTTTGCAAAATTCAGTCAATGAATTAGGTAAAACAGCAGGCGGTGTCGCGTTGTTCTTCCTTGGATTATTGCTCTCTGGCATTAAGCTAAAAATCAATACTGAAATTATTTTCAACGTTTTTGTGAAAAACTTCGTACAGGCTGCATTGATTCTCGGAACGGGTATCGCATTAGGCCTCCAAGACGACATGCTGAAAGCTGCATTTATTATCGGGGTATTACCAACAGCAACAGCTGTACCCGCATTAGCAATTAGTAACAAAGCCTATACTGAGACTGCCGCAGCAACGGTTTTACTCAGTACTCTTGCTGCACTTATTTCTATTATTGGTGGTATCGCTATCGTCGAATCACTCTAGATCCAAGTGGCAGGCTAGTTTTAGTCTGCCTTCTTCTTTGAATACCCATCTGCTATTGGTTTATCACTCACGTATTTGCAAGGTAGTTCACAAAAAAAGTATCATATACTCAAATACCGTTTCTTTTTTGCATTCAGGGAATAAATAAACAATGAAAATTAGCGATGAATTAGCTTTTGCGATCGCTTCGGTTACTGAAGTGGCCGCTTTAGCTGCTTTTGACTGGGTTGGAAAACAAGATAAAAATGCTGCTGATAAGGCAGCTGTTGAAGCAATGCGTAATCGCCTTAATGAAATTAACTTTCAAGGACAGATAGTCATTGGCGAAGGTGAAATTGATGACGCTCCAATGCTGTATATTGGTGAAAAAGTGGGTAATCAATCTAGCGATTATAAATTGGATATTGCTGTAGATCCTATCGATGGCACCCGTATGGTTGCCAGCAATGAACATAATGCTATCGCTGTTTTAGCCGCTGCGCCAGCAGGAACACTCTTACAAGCACCTGATATGTACATGGAAAAATTAGTCGTTGGCCCAGCAGCCAAAGGTGCAGTTAACCTCGACAATCCATTAGAAAAAAACTTGGAATATCTCTCTGCAGCACTTAATAAGCCTATCTCTAGCTTATCGATTGCCATTTTAGATAAGCCACGCCATCAACATATCATGCAGATATTACGTAATTTTGGCGCTAATGTCATTGCCATACCTGATGGCGATGTTCTAGCTTCACTATTAGCAGTGTTACCTGAACATCAGATTGATATGATGTATGGTACTGGTGGTGCGCCTGAAGGAATTATCAGTGCTGCAATTGCGCGTGCACTAGGTGGCGATATGCAAGCTCGCTTGGTATCTCGAACTCAAGCCAAAGGTGATAACATCCAAAATCAATTATTAGCAGAACAAGAAGCTCTACGTTGCCATCAGATGGGCGTTAATATTGGTGAAATTCTCACCCTTGAGGCAATGGTCAGTACTGATAATGTTATATTTGCAGCAACAGCAATTACTCCAACGATTTTAATGGACGGCATTTCTCATGATTCTTATAGCCGCACAGCAAATACATTATTGATTAATGGTCACAATCGCTCACTAAAAACTATCAATAATCGATATTTTAATTAATTCAATGTTAGTACTGGCATTAACATTCGTGCCAGTATCATTCTAATTTAGATTACTATTGTAAAGCTAATTTACTCGCGAAATGATTAGTAATAGTTTTAATCTTTCCATTTCCATAATTTTCATCTAACTTTATAGGTAGATTATTTTTATCCCTTAATTTACACACAAAATAATTCAAATTTCATGTCAGTGATTGTCGATACTATTTTAATAAGTTTAATTAGATATTCGCAATACACTTTATGTAACTTGAAATATGGCGAATATGATTATTCTATAACGGAGTTTTTATGAAATTAAAACCTATTGTTGCCGCAGTATTTGCATTGTCTACTATGATGGCGTTTACTGCTCAAGCAAATTCAACTGCAAAAGTTGAAGCCTCCGCTGCCGTTGCAAAAAAACTCAACGCCTATGAAGATATCATGGTTGATAAAATTTGGGTGACAACAGAAGCTCTCGATCAAGACAAAAAAAATGTTGACCCTACAAATGAAAATGTCGCTAATTTCTTTGGGCTTGCAGAATATTACCCAGACGGTACGTTTAAAATGACGACACTTGATGGTAAACCAAAAATGCAAGGCGACTGGTCATTTAGTGACGACGGTAAAAGTCGTTCAATTACAGCGAAAAATGATAAAGGTGAAGTTTTATTCACCCGCGTTGTTGAAAACGTCACTGTAACACCTGAAGAATACACTTATCGTATTTATCCAGCACAAGATGATAAAACCAAGTATTTTGATATCGTTCATCAAGTCAAAAAGTAATCTGATTTAATCTACTGCAGCCTTTTGCATAATTCGAAAGGTTGCAGTGAATATTCCCCCCCTTCCCCATTGAATGTCATTTTTATTTCTTCCCTTACTCTCTAAATATGCATTTTTAAACTAGGCTTTTAGGAATATCCATTGAAGGGAAATTGCTTATGTATCAAGATTTATACGCAAAAGTCGCTATAGTCACTGGAGCATCTTCAGGTATTGGCGCCGGAATTGCTGAACGCCTTGGAAAGGAAGGAATGAGTGTCGTCATTAATTACCACTCAGATGATAAAGCCGCCAAGCTAGTTGCGGAAACCGTTGAAAAGGCTGGTGGAAAGGCTGTTATCTATCGAGGCGATATAAGTGATGAGAAACATGCTAGCCAAGTCATCGATTTTGCTGTGGAAACATTTGGCCAGTTAGATTTATTGGTTAACAATGCAGGAATTGAAATTCAAAAACCCAGTCATGAAGTCGAACTTGATGATTGGAAAAAAGTTATTGATGTGAATCTGACGGGCTTCTTTCTCACTTCAAAAGCAGCCATTCACTATTTTCTTAAGCATAAGATAAAGGGCAGTATTATCAATATGTCTTCTGTTCATGAGATCATTCCATGGCCGACCTTTGCAAGCTATGCGGCTAGTAAAGGTGGAGTCAGAATGCTGACGAAGAGTCTTGCTCTTGAATATGCACCACACGGTATTCGCATTAATAATATCGGCCCTGGAGCAATAGAAACACCAATCAATAAAGAAAAACTGACAGATAAAGCCAAACTTGCCTCACTGCAAAAAATGATCCCAATGGCGCGAGTTGGGAAAACAGATGATATTGCCAATGCCGTAGCGTGGCTGGCATCTTCACAAGCGGCCTACATTACAGGGATCACACTGTTTATTGACGGAGGGATGACATTATATCCATCTTTCCAAGGTGGCGAAGGCTAAAATGACAAAAGAGCCATAAAATGGCTCTTTTCAATTATCACAGTTTGGCTAAACTGAATTATTCACGTTCTAACGTCATACGATTTAACATTGGTGCGGTTAATATCATCAAAATTGCAATTACACCTGTCGCAATACCAATCTTCAAGAATACATCGCTATAAACTGCAAGTGAATCAATTTTGCTGGTTAACTCGCCTTGTGGTACCGCAGCGAAGGATGCAACATAGCCTGCAATAAAAGATGCAGCAGAGCTTGTCAAAAACCATGCTCCCATGATAAAGCCCATCAAACGTTGAGGGACTAATTGTGCAATCATCGCTAGGCCTAAGCCAGAAATCATTAACTCACCAACACTCTGGAAGGCATAACAAATAACCAACCAATTAACAGACACGATACCCGCTTCGTTAGCAAATTTTGCACCTAGGGGTAATACAAGGAAAGCCGCTGAGCAGAGGACCATACCAATAGCGAATTTATGTGGCATTGGTAAATGGTCACCCATTTTGGTATAGATGGCAGCAAGAATGGGGCTACCAATCATGATCCACAGTGGGTTTAATGCTTGATATTGTGCCGGTTCAACACTAAAACCGAAAATTTCATGCTCAACGTTGTGCAGTGCAAAGAAATTCAGTGAGGTTGGCATTTGACTATACAGAATAAAGAATACTATCGCTTCCAGCATCAAAATAAATGCCACGATCATTCTACGACGTGCTATTCCATCTAATGCAAAAGTTTCCTTAATAAAGATAATAATAATACCTAACGAGATGATACCCAGAGCTGCTCGCGCAATATCCATGTTATGCAATAACCACGTTGAAATGGCGATCAATGCCACAACACCAACAATGGTTACCAATAGTTTTGGCATTGCTATTGGTAAAAAGTCTGGTTTAGAACCGTAAAGTGACACCCATTTCTTACACAGAAAAAAGTTAACTAGTGTAATAACGAGACCTACAACACTTAATGAGAAAGCAACATCCCATCCATAATGTTTTGCTAACCAAGGCGTTGCCAACATCGAGAAGAAAGAACCGATATTGATAGCCATATAGTACATTGTGAATGCACCATCTAGGCGTGGGTCATCTTTGTCATAACAGGTCGACAATAGGGATGATGGATTCGCTTTAAATAAACCATTACCGACAGCAATAGTTGCAAGACCAACATACACAATTGATACATCATGACCGGAGTATGCGACTAACGCATAACCTGCAATTAGAACTATCGTGCCAAGAACGATAACTCGTTTTGTTCCTAAGACTTTATCTCCTAACCAGCCCCCAATTGCCACAAATCCATAAACTAAAGCAGCAAAAGCAGAAAACAAAGTTATGGATTGCACCTCTGACATACCAAGTACTTGACTAAGATAAATCGGGAGTATCCCCTGTAGACCGTAATAACCAAAACGTTCCCAGAGTTCGATGGAGAAAATTAAATAGAATGGGCGAGGTTGCTTAAACGCGTTAAGACTGACTTCCTCTTTGTTGTTAGTTGTGGACACTAGTTACCTCGATGAGAACCTGTACCTAAGCAAAAAAAGTAAAACGGAGCGCTAGTTGCACTCTCAGCGTTGTTATGGTCTCAAGAATTAATAGTTAAAAAATTCAGCCTTTAAAGATACCCGAAGTTTAATTCACTGACGCTAATCCCTATAAGATTTAGCATTAAAGTAAACATCTATATCCGCAAGCGATGATATTTTAATCGCAAACTTAAATTCAATGAGTTAAAACATTTTTGATTATTTATTCAACATTGATAGAGGTAAATACCGCTAGGAATGCGAAAACTAATAAACAATATACGCTACTTATGCACCAAAAATAAAGATTTAGATATCATAATTTCTATGCCAGTAGCTTGATATCATGTTTTATTTGGATTATTCAGCTTATTGGAATGAATAAAAAAAAGATTTGTTAACAGTAAATAACTTCAATGTATACATTATGTTGAGATTTTTATGCTTATTTTGGTCAGTGAATTTTTAGGTAAAAATTAATCATTCAATATTATTTATTGATAGGTTGATTTTCATTCAATTGATTTATTGGAAAAGGCTAAAAATAATAATACGTTCCATTTAAAACTTTATTAGCTAATTATTTATTTTTATATCCAACCCTATATGTGTATGAAAAAGGTTGTTGATAAAGTAACCAGTTTATTTGTTTATCATCTGCTAATACTTTAATGAATATACTCGTAAAGCTTTCGGTCATACGAGTACTCCTATTAAAACCTGTATCTTTGAAGGTCAACTTTTAATCTAGTTAAAAACACTTAACTTAAGATGAGAATAATCAGTAAAGACCAACTATTCCTATAACCGAATAGGCTTATAAAATTTTTCTAAAAGCTAAAGATGATATTGTTTGTCAGCTTGTCATTGCCTGTCCTATTTTGATGATCGAAAATGCAAGGCGAGCAGAGGGGGAATTATTTTGGATAAAAAAAAGCCCAGCTAATTGACTGGGCATAATGCATTCTACTCAAGGATCTTCGTTACTTCATTTAAAACTATCATTGCATAGATGCATTATTGCATTACTTCATGTAAAGAAATGAATGTTGAGGGTAAATATATGAATGTCTACGCAAGCAAACAAGAATATATCTATTACTAAGACTCTGTGTTGGTGAAAAAGGTTCATCTTTTTTTTATTTTTTTTCCTCAATCTATTTCAATTCGTTGTATTAACCATTTTATCTTAAATTATTTAATCTGATTTTCATGATTGCGCTCATGAAAACAACAGGTTAACCTAGTAAGTAGAATATTGATGAAAGGAACCTCAGTGAAAAAATACCTGATCTCACTATTAATCATTTGTAGTGCACTTATGAACACAGGCTACGCTGATACATTAACGGCCCCCCAAAATAAACAAAAATTGATTGAAAATGCGCAAGAAGGAATCGCAGAAGCACAATTCAATCTCGCTATTTTATATCAATCAGAAAAAAAATTTGCAGAAGCCGCGAAATGGTATCGTTTATCTGCCGAGCAAGGATTCACTAAAGCACAAATCAATCTCGCTCTCCTTTATCAGCAAGGTAAAGGTGTAACTAAAGATAGTAAGCAAATGCTGTATTGGATGCAAAAATCCGCTGATGCAGGTGACCCACTAGGCCAAATGAATATGGCTGAGTATACACTTGAGGGTATTGATAAAAATCTGATTAAAAATAAACAACAAGCTCAAAAGTGGCTAGAAAAAGCCGCTGCTCAACATTTTCAGCCTGCGGAACTGATGCTCGCATATTGGTATGAAAAAGGCGTTGCAATCACAGAAGATCCTCAAAAATCGCAACAAATTTATCTTTCACTGGCAAAGAAAAATAACCCTCAAGCGCTCTATCTTCTTGGTTACCAAGCTGCAACCGGTATGTATGATAACGTCAATTACCAGCAAGCCTATCAATATTTTTCTCGTTCTGCACAGCTGGCGTTCTCACCTGCTCAAAATAGCTTAGGAATGCTTTACCTTCATGGCCAAGGTGTCAAAAAAGATGTTCCATCTGCGATCAAATGGTTAACCTTAGCGTCGGAACAAGGTGAAATTTCGGCTCAATTTAATCTTGCTCTTATATATGCTCGAGGTGATGGTGTACCTGCTGATCAAGCCAAAGCATGTCGTTGGTTTATTAAAGCAGCGCAGCATGGTAATCCTGATGCGCAATATGCCAGTGGTGCATGCTATCAATATGGTATGGGGGTTACACAGGATGATCAAAAAGCATTGTACTGGTACAAGCTTGCTGCAAGCCAGAGGCATGATCGTGCAGAAAAAAAAGTGCTAATTTTAGAAAATAACATCAAAAAATAAGCCTACTTTATTGAGTTACGATATTCTTAGAGAGTAAATATATCCCACTCATAATCGCTATAGAATTTCTAGTTCCTAGTTCCCAGTTGTAGAACGTTGTACTCCTTTTAGGAATACACGAACTACAACTTACCACTCGTAGTTTGTGCTATTTTTTAAGCGCTCGATAAATACGCTGAGGGCGCCCTACTTTGCCATATTCAATCTCAGCCTCTATTTTATGCTGCGCTAAACAATATTCTAAATATCGTCTCGCCGTTGTGCGGCTGAGCTTTATGGTTTCGGCAATCGTCTCTGCCGTATATTCCGCTTGCGGTTGTGTAAATAGTGATAATACTTTTTCAAGCGTCAGCGTATCAATACCTGTTGGTAGCTCTTCTTTAGCTTCACCACGTGCATAAGTATTGAACATATCATCAATCTGACTCTGGCTTGTATTACTATTAGCCTGTAACACTGATTTGCGTTGAATATAGCGATTAAGTGTTTGGCCTAAACGCTCATAAGCGATTGGTTTAACCAAATAATCAAATACACCCAAGCGAATAGCTTCTGACACGGTATCCATATCACTGGCCGCGGTTGTAAACACGATATCCGCATTATTTCTTTCTTGGATTAACTCATGTACCAGATCAATGCCTTTACCATCAGGTAAATAGTTATCGAGCAAAATGAGATCAGGCTTCATGTATTCAATCATTTTTCTTGCCTGAGCAAGATCCCCAGCAACCCAAACTTTGTCACAGGCAGGATAGGATTTAATATACTCACCATGCATTTCTGCCAAGAGTAATTCATCTTCCACAATGAGGATTTTTATCTTAATCATTTTGTATCTTCACTTTCGGAATAAATATAGAGAATAGAGTACCATGCGGTTGATTATCTTCAATAATAATCACACCGTCACACCGTTTAACATAAGAAGCAACAAGATATAAACCAATTCCATGGTTATCCTCTGATTCATTTTTCGTTGTCATTCCTCTTTCAAACCATTTATTTTTCATTTCAGATGGGAATCCACAACCTTGGTCTGCCACCTCTATGACAAATTCGGTCCCTTCATCGGAAAGATAGAGCTCAACGAGTTTATTACTTTTGGCATTTTTCAGACTTGCTTCAAATGCATTATCAAGAAGGTTACCTAAAATTGCGCAAAATTCTGTGCTGGTAAGCAATTGAGGCAACGTACTCAATTGACTTCCTGCGGTAAATTCCAATTGTAACCCTAACTCTCTCGCTCGGTGATATTTCCCAAACAGTAATCCTGCAACTTGTTTATCGGTAAATTGATTACGCAGAGCATCAATCAATTGCTGCTGAGACTCAGATTCACCTTTAATCATCGCCAGCGCTTGGTCATACTCTTTCATTTGTAAAAGTCCACTTAACGTTGACATCCAATTTAGATGTTCATGGCGTAATGCGCGCAAATTGTCAACGTATTGGCGTACTTGTGTCAATTGAGAATTTAAAGATTCAATATCATTTTGGCTGCGGAAACTCACTACCGCTCCCACGAGATGATTTTCATCTAACAGTGCAATACGGTTGGCTATAACATTGAGCCCATTCAATGAGCAAATAACATCATGTTGCGTTATTGAAATATCGGTAGTAAAGAAGGTCGCTGGTGTCACTAATTCTGCAATCGAACGACCAATTAACTGGTTAGAAGGTTCAACGAGGGAAAGCATTTGCCGTGCATTGTGATTGATATTAATAATATTGCCATTGCAATCAACCGCAATAATACCTTCAAAAACGGCTTCGAAAATTCCTTTTTGCACCACGACCATTTGGGTAATTTGTTCAGGTTCCATACCTAACATTTGTCGACGAATCAACAGCGCGAAAACCCAAGATAAGAATAATAAAATAACCAGAACACCAAAAAATGTCGCACCCGTTTGAACAAATAGCTCACTACGTGATGTTTCTATTTTATTGGTTAGATAACCGATAGAAACCACGCCAATCACTTTACCTTGCTCATCAAAAATAGGCGTTTTAGCTCTGACCGCATTGCCTATAGAACCTTCTCCGCCAATAAAATAACTTTCACCACGCTCTATGGCTCCAGATTTATTCCATTGCATCTTAAAACCAACTTGGTTTTCATTGGGGTGATATAAGCGCACGGAATTCTGATCACCGATAACTACATAGTCATAATCAGAATCTTGATTGAGTTTATCAGCAATCACTTTAAGTTTTTGAATATTTTTAGTTTTAACTGATTGAACAATAGCATCCATGGATGCTATCAATTTTGCCTGACTCATCGCGAGTGAGCGAATGTTGGCCATCAAGCGGTTCTCTGCGGTATCTGTGAAGTACTTACCCAAACCTAACGTGAGTACCACGGAGACAAGCAATAAAAGAAGAAAAACACGCACTGAAAATGAAATTGACTTGCTTCTTATAAATGGATATCGCAGATGCTGTTTTTTCATTTGATGCCCTATTACCTACTGAAAAGTAAAATAAATGTTACAACAATAAATATTAGATTATCCATCATCGAAGGCATCTATCCAACTAATAAAATACATATTGATAATTAAACACATTAAAACCAAAGAATAAACAACATATTCAATAATTAAAAACATTAAAACCATTAAACAAATACAAACTCATCGTAGAAACATGAAATAGGTCAACATTAATAATTAGATTAGCTTTAATATAAATATCAAACAGAGTAATTAAATAAAAAGCTAATGTGTCATTCATTAAATTAACAACAAAATTTTTATTTAATTAATTTTAACATTAGTAACAACTTAAAAACATTTCTATATGAGATGCAGGATACTAATATGTTCCAAAACATAACGTTTAACCAAGTAAAACGTCATGAGAACAGAAAACTCACTGAAATTTCTCAGTTTTTAAAAGAGAATGATTTAGATATTGACTCTAGCATTGACGTTTTCATTACTATTACACGCAATGAAAAATTAATTGCATGCGGTGGTCTTGCAAAAAATGTTATTAAATGTGTTGCTATAAGTGACAGTGTTCGTGGCGAAGGTCTTGCATTAAAACTTGCAACCGAATTAGTTAATCTCGCCTATGAAAATAACACTACACATTTATTTATTTATACAAAAACACAAAATGAAAGTTTATTTCATCAATGTGGATTTCATACTCTCGCGACCGTTCCCAACATTATGGTATTGATGGAAAATAGTGGCTGCTATTTAAATCGCTATATTAGTCGATTGAAAAAACAGCGTAAAGAAGGCACAAAAATTGGATCGATAGTGATGAATGCTAACCCATTCACTCTTGGACATCGTTATTTGATTGAGAAAGCAGCTAAAGCTTGTGATTGGTTACATCTCTTTGTTGTCAAAGAAGATACTTCACGTTTTCCTTATAGTGCCAGACTGGAGTTAATTGAAGCTGGAACAAAAGGAATTGAAAACCTAACTATTCATAAAGGTTCCGAATATATAATTTCTCGTGCCACTTTTCCGTGTTATTTCATCAAAGATAAAGCGGTTGTCGATAATTGCTATACAGAAATAGATATTAAAATTTTCCGTCAACACATCGCTCCAGCACTTGGTATCACTCACCGTTTTGTTGGAACAGAACCTTTTTGCAAAGTCACCAATAAATATAACGAAGACATGCGCTTTTGGCTCGAAACGGACACGCTTAGTGACCCAGCGATTGAGTTAGTCGAATATCCACGAATGGTCTATAACGGCACGGCGGTTTCCGCCTCACAAGTACGTAGACTGCTCGCTAAAAAAGATCTTGCGGCGATCAAGCCGATTGTACCTGAGGCAACTTATCAATATTTAGAGAATATGTTGGCTTCTGGTTCTACAACGACTTCCACTGCCGTCGAAAATTCTGAATTAGTAACAGGTGAACTATGAAAATACTCCACGCAGCAGTTGCCGGCACGCTTGAATCAAGTGATGCCATGGTACGAATAGAACCTTTAGAAGACACACAAGAAGTCTCAATACAAATTAGCAGTAGTGTTGAAAAACAGTTTGGTGATGCTATTGAGCAAGTAGTGCTTGAACTGATTAAGCAATACGATATTCAAGGTGCTCAAATTATTGTTGATGATAAAGGTGCTCTTGAATGCGTATTAAGAGCACGACTAGAAGCATTACTTGCACGAGCTTGTGACATCACAGCACTACCTTGGGAGGATAAATAATGACTCCAGAAAGAAAAACACGTACTCGCAGAAGCATGCTATTTGTGCCAGGCTCTAATGCCGCGATGCTTAGTAACTCTTTTATTTATAAAGCAGATGCCTTGATGTTTGACCTTGAAGACTCAGTCACTTTACGTGAAAAAGATACTGCTCGCAGATTGGTCTACCATGCACTGCAACACCCATTGTATAACGACGTTGAAACCATTGTCCGTGTCAATGCGCTTGACTCAGCCTTTGGTGTCGCTGACTTAGAGGCTGTCGTTCGAGGTGGTGCAGATATTGTTCGCCTACCAAAAACCGACACAGCACAAGATGTTATTGATATCGAAAATGAAATATTACGTATTGAGAAAAGTTGTGGCCGCGAAGCCGGTAGCACAGGCTTACTTGCTGCGATTGAATCTCCGATGGGTATCACACAAGCAGTCAACATCGCACATTCATCATCCCGACTTATTGGCATCGCATTAGGTGCCGAGGACTATGTCCGCAATTTGCGCACCGAGCGGTCTCCAGAAGGCATTGAACTCCTCTATGCTCGGTGCGCCATTTTACAAGCTGCACGCTCAGCAGGTATCCAAGCGTTTGATACCGTTTATTCTGATGCAAATAATGAAGAGGGTTTCTTAAAAGAAGCCGCTCATATTAAGCAACTTGGTTTTGATGGTAAATCTCTAATTAACCCTCGTCAAATCGAGCTACTTCATAACTTATATGCTCCAACCCAAAAGGAAGTGGATCACGCTCAACGTGTTGTTGATGCTGCTAATGCAGCAGAACAAGAAGGTCGTGGTGTGGTTTCACTAAACGGAAAAATGGTTGATGGTCCGGTAATTGATAGAGCACGCTTAGTGCTATCTCGCGCGGCATTATCAGGTATTCGGGAAGAGTGAGGCATTGACGATGACAAATATGACACAGCGCCAGGCTCGCTTATCAGCCTATATAGATCCTATGACTGACAATTCACTTCGTGAATTTAAAGATATCGGTAAAGTACAGCAACAAGTACAAAAACCAAGAAATCGCAAACTGTGTGATGACCTACAAATTGCGATTCGCCGTTCCGGCTTAAAAGATGGTATGACCATCTCATTTCACCACGCATTTCGTGGCGGCGACTTAACCGTCAATCTGGTGATGCAAGTTATTGCTGAAATGGGCTTTCGTAATCTTACCCTTGCCTCCAGTTCATTAAGCGGCTGCCATTCACCACTGGTTGAACATATTCGCCATGGTGTGGTGAGTAAAATTTATACTTCCGGTATTCGTGGACCATTAGCAGAAGCTATTTCACGTGGTGAGCTTGCAGAACCGGTACAAATTCATTCACATGGTGGACGCGCTAATCTAATCCACAGTGGCGAGCTTAAAATTGACGTGGCTTTTATTGGTGTACCTTCTTGTGATGAGTATGGTAACGCAAATGGCTACACTGGTGAAGCAAGCTGCGGATCGTTAGGCTACGCCAAAATTGATGCAGAAACAGCGAATAAAGTTGTCATGCTAACGGAAAATTTACTTCCTTATCCACACAACCCAGCAAGTATCAAACAAGACGAAGTTGATTATATTGTAAAAGTTCAACGTGTTGGTGATGCAGATAAAATTGGTGCAGATGCAACACGTATGACGTCTAACCCGCGTGAGCTATTAATTGCGAAAACTGCCGCAGACGTTATCGAGAAATCAGGTTACTTCAAAGATGGCTTTTCATTACAGACAGGAACTGGTGGAGCTTCATTAGCTGTTACACGTTTCCTTGAAGATAAAATGCGTCGTCACAATATTTGTGCTGGATTCGCACTAGGTGGTATCACATCAACCATCGTTGATTTACATGAAAAAGGCTTTATTCGTAAATTACTTGATGTGCAGAGCTTTGACCGTGCAGCTGCAATGTCACTGGCAAGAAACCCAAACCACATCGAAATTAGCGCTAATCAATATGCTTGCTTTGATTCCAAAGGTGCATCCGTTGATATGCTAGATGTTGTGGTATTAAGTGCACTCGAAATTGACACACGCTTTAATGTTAATGTTTTAACTGGATCGGATGGCGTGATCCGCGGTGCATCGGGTGGCCATAGCGATACGGCTGTCGCGTCAAAACTGTCAATCATTGTTGCACCTTTAGTTCGTGGTCGCATCCCAACTCTGGTCGATGAAGTGATCACTTGTGTTACTCCGGGATCTAGTGTTGATATTTTAGTCACTGATCACGGTATCGCAGTTAACCCTACTCGCCCTGAATTGAAGCAACAACTTGAAAGCCAAGGGATCAAAACCGTGTCAATTGACTGGTTACGTGAACGCGCAGAGTTGTTAACTGGTAAACCTAATCCGATTGAATTTACAGATAAAGTCGTGGCTGTTGTACGTTATCGCGATGGTTCTGTCATTGATGTCGTGCATCAGGTTAAGGAGTAACACCATGTTTTACCCACTGCCTGATACGATAGAGCAATCTGAAATTTCTTTACCTGACCTGCTGAAAAGCCGTGATACCCGTCAGGCTAGACAGCAGGAATGGATTGGTCTCCATCAGGTAACCCTGATTTCTTTTACTGTCGTTTTTCCTGGACCTGTCAAAGACAATCATCTTGTTAGACAAGTCTTCAATCAGGGGTTAAATGCGCTTAAACAGATCGCTCAATGCAGGCAGTGGGTACTTTTATCACAACAATCTTTTGCATTATCAACAGGCCCCGAATGTTTTGTCGCCGTTGATGCTGATGCAATTGCTGTCAAAAAAGCCTTAGTGGAGGCAGAAGAATTATCCCCTGTAGGTCGTTTATGGGACTTCGATGTCTTTGACGCCAAAGGGCAACAGTATTCACGTAGCGATCTGAATCTTCACGCTAGACGCTGCTTAATCTGTGAACAAGAAGCAAAAATTTGTGCTCGTCAGCGCACTCATCAATTGAGTGAAATTATCAATCAAATCGAGGTGTTAGCTAATGCGTCCAATCATGATTGAGCATTTAGGATTATTAACACAAGATACCGTACATTATTACAGCCAACTGGGTTGGCAAGCCATGATGTCCGAAGTGAATTTAACCCCAAAACCTGGGTTAGTTGATAGATTAAATACTGGCGCGCACAAAGATATGGCACTGACTGATTTTCACTTGAGTGCTAATGCCATCGCACAACATTTCCCTGCCTTTTTATTGGCAGGAGCTGAATATAAAGATTTACCCATTCAACAGGTTTTAGCCAAAATACGTCCTATTGGCATAGCCTGCGAAGAATCAATGTTTCAAGCCACTAAAGGTGTCAATACACATAAAGGCTCGATATTTTCATTAGGCTTAATGCTCACTGTGATTGGTAGACAATTAGCCTTGGGTACCCCCCTCAATGCGGCGTCAATCAGCCAAGAGATAGCACATATGTGCCAAGGCATCACAGCTGAACTTACACATAAAACGGCTAATCCAACAGCAGGACAAAGACTTTATCAATCTTTTGGTTTAACCGGCGCTCGCGGTGAAGCAGAGAGTGGTTATCGGTTAGTCATTGATTTATCCCTTCCCTACTATTTAAAACAACTTATTGAAGGGAAACCTCAAGATATTGCCTTACTTGAAACATTAATCCTCTTGATGGCAAACAATGATGATACCAATGTTGCTAATAGAGGTGGTATTCAAGGGTTATCATGGTTAAAAAACCGAGCTCAGGCATTGTTAAATCAAGGTGGAATAATGTGTTCTACCGATTTAAACAAAATTAAAGAGTTCGATAATGAATGTATAACTAAAAACCTCAGTCCAGGCGGAAGTGCTGATTTGCTAATTCTAACGTGGTTTTTAGCTCGCTTACCTTATTCAAAAACAGGATTAATCTCACCAATTAATAACAATTAAATATTTACCATTATGGGGAACAACTGGACATATTAAATTAAAAATAAATTTAAATTAACTTCCAATTATTGCTTTAACGAATTTATAACGTATTTGCTACTTATATATAATTAACTTTATCTGAGTAAATTATTACTTATTCAAGATACAGCTATCTACCAAATACGTGAATTAACAAATTCCTAATATTAAAGTTAATACAATTTAATATTAATAAAATTTAGTATTAATTAAGGAAATTGGCCTATGCAAAAAGATAAAATATGGAAGCTATTAGTGCTAATAGCGATTCCCATAATAATATCGCTAATACCCACGCCAGAGGGGCTACCACATATTGCTTGGTTGTTATTTGGTCTTTACTTAGCTGCTATCGTTGGGCTGGTATTAAAACCTTATTCAGAACCTGTAATATTGTTAGCCACAATTGCTGCAAGTGCCGTGGTAATTGGTGTAACTGGAACTTCAGATGTCAAGGCGGGTGAAGTATTAAATGGCTATGCCTCTGGTACAACGTGGCTAGTATTTGCTGCTTTCACTCTTAGCGCTGCATTTGTCATTACAGGGCTAGGGAAAAGAATCTCCTATGTCTTGATTGATAAGCTAGGCGGCACAACATTAGGTTTGGGTTATGTGACGGCAATTCTTGACCTCGTCATTGCACCTGCAACTCCATCAAACACTGCCCGTGCAGGGGGGATCGTCTTTCCTATCATTAACAGTGTCGCAGTAGCTTTGGGATCAGATCCCGAAAAAAGTCCACGCAAAGCGGGTCATTACCTGTTAATTAACGTCTATATGGTGACTAAAACCACCAGCTATATGTTTTTAACCGCTATGGCACCAAATGCGTTAGCACTCGCGATGATGAGTGACATTATGGGCATCCATTTAAGTTGGGGTGGATGGGCGCTTGCAGCTTCTGTTCCTGGCCTCATCATGTTGGTTTTAACCCCGTTAATTATCTACAAACTGTATCCGCCTGAACTTAAAAAAGTTAATAACAAAGAAATTGCAGCCAAAGGTTTAGAAGCCCTCGGTCCAATGACAGTTAGAGAGAAATTGCTTGGTATTATCTTTGTTTTAGCTTTGGCAGGATGGATATTTGCAGGTCAAATTGGTGTCAGTGCATCTACCGTTGCTATTTGCGTAATGGCCTTAACCTTAATTTTAGGCGTAGTCACTTGGGATGACGTCTTAAAAAATAAAGGTGGCTGGAACACCTTAATTTGGTACGGCGGTATCATCGGGATGTCAGGCGTACTAACAAAAGCAGGCTTCTTTAAATGGTTAGCTGATGTGATGGGGCAATACCTCTCCTTTGGTGACCAAGCAATGCTAGCCTTCTTCGTCATTATGTTTATTAGTGTTGCAATACGTTACTTATTTGCCTCAGGTGGTGCGTACGTCGCGGCAATGGTACCCGTGTTTGCAACTGTCGGTATGGTAGCCGGTGCACCTCCAATGTTACTCGGCCTTGGCTTGCTATTCTCTAATGCTTACGGCGGCAGCTTAACTCACTACGGAGGCGCGGCAGCTCCAATCATTTTCGGTGCTGGTTACAACGATATTCGTTCATGGTGGATTATTGGTGCAATCATTGGATTCTTAAGCTTACTGGTCCATATGACAATTGGTTTAGGCTGGTGGGAAATATTAATTAACTCTGGATTAATTTAATTAATACGACATTAGTAATAAGAATTAAACATAAAAATTAAATAATAATGTGGGACCCAATTATTATCTGGGTCCCACTTAATCATTAACCTTCTCTTCCTTTTATTTTGCTAAATTTTTGGCAGCCATACTCTAATACCAATAAATGTATGACGAGTATATACAGCTTATTTCATGCCATTTACAGCATAAATAATAAGTGAGCAATATTTTCAAATAG
This sequence comes from Providencia burhodogranariea DSM 19968, assembly GCF_000314855.2. GTDB lineage: Bacteria > Pseudomonadota > Gammaproteobacteria > Enterobacterales > Enterobacteriaceae > Providencia > Providencia burhodogranariea. Next base: position 1,856,745 of record NZ_KB233222.1, read on the forward strand.
GAACACAGATGAAAAAGATACCTTGTATGTTGATGCGTGGCGGCACATCAAAAGGCGTATTTTTATTGGCTGATGATTTACCTGATAATATCCAAGAACGCGATGAGCTTATTTTAGCCATTATGGGTTCTGGGCATGCTTTACAAATTGATGGTATTGGTGGCGGTAATCCACAAACCAGTAAAGTCGCTATTATTAGCCGTTCTACTCATCCAGATGCCGATGTCGATTATCTATTTGCCCAAGTATCTATTACAGATCGCATTGTGGATACCGCGCCAAACTGTGGCAATATTCTATGTGCTGTTGGCTCTTATGCCATTGAAAAAGGCCTAATGCCAATCACTGGTGATAAAACAACTATCCGTATCCGTAATATCAATACCAACACTTTTGTTAATTCAACTGTCCAAACACCAAACGGTCAAGTCCTATATGATGGAGACACGACAATCGCCAGTGTTCCTGGCCATGCAGCGCCTATCGCTCTCACTTTCCTAAATGCCTGCGGTACCAAAACCGGAAAATTGCTGCCAACTGGTCATGCTATCGATACCTTTGATGGTGTTGAAGTGAGTTGTATCGATATGGCAATGCCTGTCGTATTAATTGATGCACCACAATTGAATAAAACGGGTTATGAAACTGCTGAGCAATTAGAGGATGATAAAGCGTTTATGCAGCAACTTGAAAGCATCCGTTGCCAAGCGGGTTTAGCAATGGGGCTTGGCGATGTCAGCAAAAAAGTGATCCCAAAACCTATTTTAGTCTCCCCCGCCATTCATGGTGGCACTGTCAATGTACGCTATTTTATGCCGCATAAATGCCACGGAGCACTTGCCGTAACGGGTGCGATTGCGATCGCAACAGGCTCGATTTTAGAAGACAGCGTCATCAAGCGTTATCTAACAAAAAATGTCGATATGGAGCATATTTCCATTGAACATCTTAGCGGTAACTTCGATGTTTCACTGAATCAGCAAGGTAATTTCCCTGAAGGATTGCAGGCATCAATTATCAGAACAGCCAGAAAATTGTTTTCTGGTGATGTATATGTGCCTTAAAAGAATAAATAAAAATTAATTTTAAGATAGTAAACTGTAAACGAGATCTAAAAAGAATTTATTCTACAAAATGGAATGGCGCCCTTTAGTTTGGCGCCATTTTATTGTCGAATAATTATCGCTGGTACAGACTTTGGAATTGACCATTAATAAAGTAAGACACATGGAGAGCTTCATCTGGTGTCGGTAACTCAAGTTTACTCGCCATGCGCGCTAATACTTTCTCTGGTACAGCATACTTACGCTGTCGATTTTGCTGTTGCCATTGTTTGTACGGCACTTCCAAATAGATAAGATGTACTTTGGCTTGATAACGAGCAAATAAACTGATCATACTGGCGCGTAAAGAGGCGCTTAATGAAGTCGCATTCCAAATAAAATCTGTTTTAGCTCTCAGTAATACCTTAGCTTGCTCTTTCGCTTGCTGAGCGACCCAGCCCTGAGCTTGCTTATCTGCGGGATTGATTTTATGTTCGCGCCGAATCTCATCGAGGCAAACTATCGCATGCTGCTGATAAAATTGGGAAATAAAGTGATCTTTACCCATTCCCGGTAAACCACATAGCATAATAACTTCACTTCCTTGTTCTTCAAATGGCTCATAATCAGGCGTACCACGTTGGTAGTGAAAATAATCAAATCGCCCTGCCATCGAGGCAAACACTTTCGGTTTATCCCAACATTCTTGCTCACGACAAAAAAGCTCAAATAATTCTATCCTAGAGAGTAGTTCAGCTTGGTCTTCACATTTTCGACCTAGTGCGTCTGCTTTGGCTAATAAGCATAGTAACCGCATTTCAACACGTAGTGACGCTGCAAATAAGGCTTGTTGTGGATCGGTTTTCTCCATAATCCATAACGGTAAGCCATGATACCTAACTAATGCAGCAATCTGTTCTCGAATCGAAAACGGTGTTTCAATATTCTGAAATAGGATATTACGAACAGATAATTCGCCTTTTTTAGCATGCCCAGGGGAAATAATTCGCCCATTTTCATCTTCTCGCGTCGTACTGCGTTTTTCGACATCATGCAGTAAAGCAGCAGTCCAGAGAATATTTTGATCCAAAGAGGAAAGCTGTTGATACTCAGGCAAATTTTCGAGTTCAGCAAGTACCATTTGAGTATGTATTGCCACATTACCCTCAGCATGATGCCGAGCATCTTGAGGAACGTCTCGCATATCGCGAATAAAATCAAACTGTGATTCCAGTTGTGACCATTCGCGTTTATCGGTTAATTGCCAACTCATTGTGTGCCTCCTTGGTGCTCAAAGGCTAATTTGGCGCGCTGCCAGTTGCGCTTCCAGTGAATATCGGTTTTTACATGGTTTTTGCGGACATATTTGAAGACATGCGCCATAAAATCATCAACTAAGAAGCGTTTGCTATCACGAGTAACAATTCCTTCCATACAGCAAGATTGATGAGTTTGGGTATCATGCCCGATAAATTGGCTATCTGATGAAGCGGCTGCTATCAGTTGTTCACTAAAATGAGTCGAACCTAGTTGTCTATCAATAACGATAGATAATTCTGGTACGGTTGGGAAATCAAATAAAGCAGCGTAGAACTTTACCTCTTCCCAGCTCAACCAATAGTCACCTTGCCGAACCGCAAAAATATAGAAATAATCTTCTATATGCTGATATTCAATCGAATGCACCGCATAAAGGTTTTCACCAAATAGCTCGATATCGCCTAAATCATTTTTTATTAGCTGCCAGCGTTGGCGAATTTGTTGGCTCCATGCTGATTGTGTTGGTGTCGCATGCGAGCGTGCAAAAACACCTTGTTGGCTCAAGCAATTATTTTCACCATCGAGTTTTTCAGTATGTACCAGTTGTTCAATGTTTTGCATGTGAGACCACCAATCGCTATTAATACGATCATCGCTGGTGGTTCCGGGCGAGAACGGATAGTGATACGTTCTACCATACTTTCTTGATTGCATGTTCATGATGCTTTCTCTACAGAAATAGGAATATCGACAAAACTTTTTCACGTTTTGCCTCTGTGTTGTTTGAGAAATCAAGTGTTGGTATTACATATTGCTTCCGCGAGACGGCCTCATAATTGGGATTTACTAAATATAAAACGCATGAATTACTTCAATCGCACTCGATTCTAGGCCAAGAGTCAAGTAAAAGACTATCAATTTATTCCGAATTTGGCATTTCATCCCAAGCTTTGGCTATTCTAGTTTCAGGATGAGAGGAAAAATGTGTGCATTTAAGCATTTAAGCATTTTCAACACTTCATAATTGTTCTAAGTATTTTGTGCTATAGCAAGGCGGCCAATGAGCGAGGCCTTAGGAGCATACACAAGTATGTGACTAAGGCTCGGGTTTCAGGATTAGAGGAAAAATGTGTGCATTTAAGCATTTTCAACACTTCATAATTGCTCTAAGTATTTTGTGCTGTAGCAAGGCGGCCAATGAGCGAGGCCTTAGGAACATACACAAGTATGTAACTAAGGCTCGGGAGTGCAGCCAACGCTGCTACAGTGCAAAAGACGACGAGCAATTTTTAGTAAAGGCCGAGAACCGCACCAACACCTAAGGTAAAGAAGCTGAACAACCAAATCCAACCGAACGAATAGCGCAAATGGCGGCCCATATCAATACCTGCCAGTCCCATTGCTAGCCATGCGGCTGGAGAGAATGGGCTCACAAATGTTCCTGCGTTATTACCGATAGCCATTGAATATACTACTGCGGATGGGTCAACACCTGCTGTTGCTGCAATTTGTTGAATAATTGGCAGTAATGCGAAGTAATAGGCATCAGTACTGGTAAAAATGTCCATTGGTACGCCAAGAATACCGACAAAGATATGAATTTTGGAAATCCACTCTGTTGGTAGTATCGCCGTTAAATCCTCAGCAATAGATTGAAGCATACCGCCGTCTGACATGATGCCAAGAAAAGCACCTGCTGCAAGTATAATTGCCACCATACCCAATGCCTGTGGCGCATGATCTGACAACACTCTCATCTGATCTTTGGGATTAGGAAAATTGACCAGTAAGGCTAACGACAACGCGATCATAAATACATAAGGCGCGGACAGCAAACCAAAAGCAAGACAGATGATGGAAATAATAATTAACCCACCATTGAACCATGGTTTTTTAGGTTTGTGACCCGGCTCATTAATATCGGCCATTTGCTCATTAGCAGGTAATAATGAATCCATTTCATAAGGCGTTGTTCCGTTAAGTCTTGCGGCAGCTATACGACGGTTTTCACGAATTCCCATTAAGGCAGCAAAAACCGCAGCACCTGCCATTCCAATGATTTGTACTGGTATCAAGCCTTGCCATAAAACTGACGCATCAATGCCTGTTACTGCTGATGCTCGGCCTAGAGGGCCACCCCATGGCACCATATTCATGATGCCCATACTGGCACACATCAGCAACAGCATTAAATAAGGGCTCATACCAAGTTGGCGATACAGAGGTAAAAGTGCTGGAATAATAATCAAAAATGTTGCAGCACCTGAACCATCAAGGTGTACAACGCCGGCAATTAATGTCGTCATCACACACACAATGATCACATTGCCGCGTGTCAATTTGACCATAGCGCGGATCAGAGGATCAAAAATGTGTAAATCCTTCATCAAGCTGAAAAATAAAATGGCAAATAAAAACATCGCAGCAACTTTGGCTACTTTATTAATACCACTTTCAAAGAATACTGATATTTCGGGGATTGAATAACCCGCGATTAATGCGCCAATAAAGGGTATACAAGACATTGCAATGATAGGGCTAACTTTCCCCATCATCAGTAGAGTCACTATCGAAAGAATGATCAAAATACCAATAATCGTCAACACATCGAATTCCTTATTAGAATTATATTTTTCAGGTGAATAATGAAAATCAAATACTCTTAACTTGACATTGCTTTAATTCATCTTTTACTTTCAATTCATACTCAAAATAATTTAAATTTTATTTAAGTGACCAGTGAGTTTATTTCGATAAAAAGCCCGATTAACCGAGAAATACTGTGAACCTCCTCACTAAATACCATCAAGGCACAACTGAAGAAGAGGGAATACGGTCATAAATAATACATTACTTGAATAACTAAACGCCGCGCTTTATTCCGGTAATACGCCACGTATATTGAAATAGTTAGATTGTATAATAGCTAAGCATTATCATCTTCATTTGCTATAACTGATACGATTACATTTAATAGAGAATCTCAGTTTTATAAAACAGCAACCCTGTCCTTATATAAATCAATGCGTAGTTTCGCAAGAGTTAATTTATTTTTTTGCGCGATGAATGCCAGTAAATTGATATGTTAAATTATTGTTTAATATAAAATTGCAGAAGAATTGACTATTAACACCATTAAAACCATTACACAGAATTAACACCATTTTATTTTGTTTTTTATTTACTTAATTGCTAAGCTATCGATTCTAAGTAACTAATTTTCTTGAATTACTAAACTATTTTATCTTTTCTATTTTATTTTAATGTTTTGAAGCAAATTGAAAAGTTTATAGACAGAAATTTATACTTTTTTATTCATTTATCAAATTTATACTTATTTACTTGCAATTCGTCACTATTATTCGTGTTCCATTACAGAGTAAAAATCACATTAAGCGCACAGTCTTAAGTTAGATTAATTTGTATGATATCTAAATTGATTAGATGACTAAGGAAAAAGATATATGAGTTTCCTATTTTCTCCCACCTCTATAGGACAAGTTTCTTTAGAGAATAGAATTATTGTTCCACCAATGTGCCAATATTCAGCTATTGATGGTATGCCATCCGCTTGGCATAACGCACATTATATGAATCTTGCACTCTCAGGTGCTGCTTTGGTGATTGTAGAAGCGAGTGCTATTACACCTAACGGAAGAATTACCTATCAAGATCTCGGCTTATGGAATGATGAGCAAGCCAATGCGTTGAAAAAAATGCTAGAAGGTATTCGGCAATTTGCAAATGCGCGTCTAGGTATCCAAATCGCGCATGCAGGCAGAAAAGCCTCTACTGATCTACCTTGGCTTGGTGGTAAAAGTTTATCCAAGCAAGATGAGTACGGATGGGAAACGGTTTCGTCATCCAATTTGCCATTTGGAAATAATTATCCACCTCGTGAGCTCAGTAAAGATGAAATTGAGGATACTCTACAGCAATTTGTTGATACTGCTAAACGTGCAGAATATGCGGGATTTGATGTGATTGAAATTCATGCAGCTCATGGCTATTTATTGCATCAATTCCTATCACCTTTATCAAATAAGCGACAAGATGAGTATGGTGGCAATTTTGAAAATCGCAGCCGTTTCTTAATTGAGGTGTTCAGAGCAATAAGAGCCGAAATTAACCCAAATATTGCAGTCGGTGTTAGAATTTCAGCCACCGATTGGGTTGATGGTGGTTGGAATTTACCTGAGTCGATCGAATTGACAGAGTTACTTGAAGAACTCGGATGTGATTATATTCATGTATCTTCTGGTGGTTTATCTGAGCAGCAGCAGATACCAATCAGCCCGAATTACCAAGTACCTCTCGCACAAGCGATTCATGAGCATACACATATGCCAGTGATTGCCGTTGGGCTTATTACCGAACCAGAGCAAGCGGAAGCGATTATTGCAACAGGGCAAGCAGATTTCATTGCAATTGGTAGAGGAATGCTTTTTGACCCTCGTTGGCCATGGCGTGCAGCTGCACAATTGAGCCAAAGCATTAAAGTCGCACCTCAATATTTGCGAAGTGCACCACATCAACTCAAAAATTTATTTAAGTAAAAAAAAGCACCTTAACAAGTAGATATCCTACCCTTAAGGTGCAGTTTACTGATTGCTACTGACGTTTATTTCGATATTAACGATCAGTTTTGATGCACTGGTTCACAAATTCCACAATAGTTTTTTGGAACTCTGGCTCAGCAGTAGGCGATTTTTCTAATTCGTTACTAATACGTTTAAATTCTTTTAAACCATATTTTTCGAGTGTTTTGTCATATGCACAGCCGCAAATTGCAGTAACCGCAGCCGCTGTTTCTCCTGCAGGATCACCAGATGCTTTTACACACGTAGTCACAAAATTAGCTTTGTATTCTGCAATTTCAGATTTTTCATCTGAACATGCTGCTAATAAAGCGATAACACTTGCCATACCTAATGCTAATGCGATTTTTTTCATTTTAAGCCTATTAAAAATTCTATTTGCCAACAATTAATCTTACCATACTCGTCATACTTCAAATTGTATGAGTGTCCCCTGCAAGCAATTTGAAATATTTTTAATTAAGTATAGTTCAAATAAAAAGCACTTATTTAGATTAATACCCATACCCTTTTCATGTGAATAATAATAGCCGCTTTAATATAAAAAATCTCTATTACACCGTTTATTTTTAGTAAAGTCTTATTTCGATAACAAACTCATCGCGCGCCATCGATAATAAAATAGCGCACTCAAAATAAGAATACAGCCTATTATTTGAATCAGTGGCATTCGCTCGTGATACCAAATTGCAGCAACAAATACTGTCATGACAGGTTCGAGGACCATAATAATAGCGGCATTCGCAGTCGTTGTATTTTTCTGCCCAATTAATTGTAAAATAAAGCGTAAGCTTGTGGCAATCACCACACTAGCAACGAACCACATTAATGTTGTCGTGGTCAATGTCGTTGGCCACTCTTCTAAAAAAAAGGAAAGAATTAATCCCACGAAGCCAGTTCAGGCTAATTGGATAGTGGTTAGAGGGAGTAATGGAACACTGCGAGTATACAGGCTGGTATAACAAAAATAAATCGCCTGCACAATTGCCGCCGCTAAAAACCAGAGTTGGCTACTTTTAAACTGAACTTGCCCTGTAAAAAGGGTCAAACAAGCGAGACCTAATATGGCGATAGGCAAAGCCTCCCAAAAGTATCGGCTAGGCCTAATCTTTAAAATTACCCACCCAACTAAAGGCACAAACAGCATCGCTAAGCTCATGATAAATGCACCTTCGCCAATAGAATCCGTAGTAGCGACTGCGTAAATCCATAAAACTAAATTTAATGCCATCCAACCGCCCGTCATCATAATACTGGGGAGCTGTTTTAAGCGAATTTGATTGTGTTTACCTCGGCAAAAAGGCAATAAAATAATAGCTGCAAGTAAAAAACGACTGCCTAAGAAAGCAAATATTGGCATTTCTTGTACGGCTTCACGAGAAAAAACCCATCCCCATGCGGCGATAAATGTTGTCAGCACTAAGAATAGTTCGGCCTTTCTTTGTGGCTGCATGTTGTATTCTGCCTATCAATGATAATTTTGTTACCATTATCATACTGCGTATATGTTTTATACCAATCAATATTTCATATCAAAGGCCTCAATATCCGTACCTTAAGCACAATTTAAGACCTTCAAAATAAAAAGATATTCTTCTATCAATGGGGATATAACACAATAAACGCGCCAATTTTTCTTTATGGCTCATAAAAAAACCGGATGATAACATGAGCTTATAATTGGTTAGCCAACTTTATAAGTCTCGTCATCATCCAGTTATTTATTGCTGTCGCTGACTGACTAAACAATCACCAATAACCAAGGAATTTCCACCACACACTCCCTAACCCGATCCAAATAATCAAGTTCACCACGCTCATGACAAACCCAACTTTCCACCATTCACTAAGGGTGGTATAACCCGAGCCAAAGATAATCGGTGCTGTCCCTGTTCCATAATGCGTTAGAGACATCATTAATGATGATGAAAACGCTAACGTTAAACCCAACAGCATCGGCGGTGCACCAAGGGCTAAGCCTGCGGCAAAGAAGGCCGCAAACATTGCAGTAATGTGTGCAGTGGTACTGGCAAAGAAATAGTGTGAATAAACATAAATCAGCACCAGTATTAGCGCGCCCCAAACCCAGCTGACTCCCATATTATCGATTGAGGTCCCCACAGAGATTGACATCCATTTGATCAATCCAAGTTTTCCTAAAAAACTGGCCATCATGACAAGTGCTGCAAACCACACCACTGTATCCCAAGCCCCTTTGTTCTTCAGTACGTCATCCCAACTAATGACTCCTGTCGCCAACAAAATACCTAAACCAATGAACGCGGCTGTGGTTGGGTTAATACTATAATTTGGGCCAAATAACATTGCAGGCACACCTGCCCACATTAAAAGTAACAGTAAGAAAACGCCGAGTGTAATAACTTCAGGTAATGAGATAGACCCTAACTGTTTTAAACGTTCCTTGGCAAAATGGGGAGCATTTGGCGTTGAGGTGATTTCAGGTTTATACATAAAATAGATGACTAATGGCATCAAAATTAAAGACACCAAAGCAGGTACAAATGCAGCAACCGCCCACATTGCCCAAGTTAGTTCATTAGCTCCCCCAGCCTCACTCACAATTAAACTGACAATTAATGGGTTGGGAGCTGTTGCTGTAATAAACATCGCAGATGTAATTGGGTTAATGTTGTAGTTGACTAACGAAAGATATCGACCAATTTTTCCTGTAGTGCCATCATCCGCTTTGGAGCCAAAACTATCGGCAATCGAGCGCATAATGGGGTGCATGATACCACCACCACGTGCTGTATTACTGGGGGTAACGGGTGCTAATAAAGTCTCAGCAATTGCAAGTGAATAAGCAATTCCTAACGTTTTTTTACCAAATAAAGAAATAACATAATAGCCAATGCGCGCGCCTAATCCGGTTTTATTTAGGCTCATGGAGACCATGATAGAAATACCAATTAACCAAATAAGGTCATTGGAGAATCCACTCAATGCGTCTGCTATAGCAGCTTTTGTTGAGTCAGGATTAGTGACACCCGTGACCGCAACTAAAGCAATCGCGATAATGGCAACACCACCGATAGGCAACGCTTTACCAATAATAGCGACAATGGTACCAACAAAAAGTGCTAATAAATGCCAAGCGTCAGGATTAACCCCCTCAGGAACAGGGATCAAAAACCAAATAATCAACGTAATTAAAACTGCGATTAATGTAGGTACAGGCTTTAACGGGGTTAGTTTATTCATATCAGGTATCCATACACATTTTTAATTTAAAAATTAACAAATATTATTGATATCTTTTTATCTTTAAAAACATGTTAGCTAAATATCGACAACAAACTTTGATCGTTATCATTAAGTTAAGGAAATTTACATATAAAAAATGTATTTAGTTTAATAACAATAGGTAATTAATTATTTCAGTAACTGAATTATAAAATTTAACATAAATTTAGCATTTAATTAATCATGTCATTTGTTTAAGTAACTACCAATTAGAATTGCTATTCTCAAATACATTTTTATATAAAAATCAATTAACACTTAATAATCACCAAAAATCAGATGCATCCTAACAACCCTAATATACAAAAAAATTATGTTTTTTTATATTGCAGTTAACAAAAATGAAGGCTGAATCGCATTATTCATATAAATAAGATTTATTATCTGATACCGCATTAAATAACAAGTTTTTATGACCATAAAAATAATTTTTAAATAATCAATTATTAAGCGTCACCCTGCAAATCATAATACGGCGACTTCGATTAAATAAGCCAGGCATGAAATTATAGAAACAATACTCTACAAAATTCGATTGACATTCATTCGATAAGAAAAGATAGGCAGAGAATAATGATGCTCGACTCCCTCAGCACAATCGACAGCTCTGTAGCTTGAAGAATGACGAAAATATTTGATTGTGCTCTACAATTATCATTAGATTAAATTTCATACACATTATGATTATTTAATCTAATCTTAACGGTGGATGTACTCTAAATAAAATGTTTTTCCTGAGGGAATATAGATGAAAAAAAGTGGTAGCAGTAATGATAATGCACAACAACCTTGCCTTGTTTTATGCACAACAAACAATCAAAACAACGCCATTAAAATCGCACAAATGCTATTGGATAGACACCTTGCAGCCTGTGTTTCTTTGTTACCTGAGCTAACTTCTATTTATCGGTGGAAGGATGATATCACTCAAGATAAAGAAATTTTGATATTAATTAAATCTATCCATAAAAATCAAACTGAGTTGTTTGACGCTATTAAAGAAATTCATCCTTATGAAACACCTGAACTCATTAGTCTTGATTTAGAACACGTTGATGGAGGTTATTTAGACTGGTTAATAAAATCGATGAAATGAGCAAAATTGCTATTTATAGCAAAAGTAATGAGTGGTATATGTCACTGACAAATGAAGCTATTGCTACCAAAAAATAGAGGAAGGATAAAAGATACAATGACTCTAGATACTGGGTCATGTAATCTATTTTCATAACAGATTTATATGCATTAAAGTATAATGAATGCAAAGAGTAGATAATCTTTGATATACATTTACTTATATACTAAATAATTTTAGGTGCATATAAGCGGCCAGCGAAGCTATCCTGATGAACAAAGGTCACGTTGTGATTCGGATAGCTAAGCCTTATTATTTGGTTGCAGTATCGGTTCCGGTTTGCAAATTAGTGATTGATTCTGGTGTTTTAATCGTTTCGTGACATGTCACGACTTTTATATTTGAAAGACAAAAAACCATTAATAATCAAATAACTACTAACAAAACAATCTCATTACAAACCAAATGTTTTAAATATCATATATACTGTAATCAATAACAATAATATCATGCATTGGTTTGTTAAACTTATTGACTAACAGCTTCTAGATATTGTGTTATGAGTCGTTTATATTCCCGAAATAATTTAACCCTCACTTTCATTCGCTGAGGGCTAAATAGTCGAAAACTTACCGAACTGATGTTTGACGCACCGGCGTTTCACCCGCCGTATAATAGCTGGCATTACTTGTCGCTAACGGCTTTCGCCCACGAATTTTATCCGCCATTTTTTCTGCTATCATAATCGTCGTGGCATTCAGATTACCTGTAATAATCAAAGGCATAATCGAAGCATCAATTACTCTGAGATTTTCAATACCGTGCACACGCCCTGCACCATCAACCACCGCCAGATCATCATTACCCATCTTACATGTTCCACAAGGATGGAAAGCTGTTTCAGCACGTTCACGCACAAATGTATCAAGCTCTTCATCTGTCTGAATATGCTTACCAGGGCTAATTTCTTCCCCGCGATAAGGATCAAGGGCTGGTTGAGCCATAATTTCACGCGTAATGCGAATTCCAGCACGGAACTCTTCCCAATCCTGTTGGCTAGACATGTAATTAAACAAGATATTTGGGTGCTGACGTGGGTCGGTTGATTTTAATCTTACGCACCCTCGACTTGGTGAACGCATTGACCCAACATGTGCTTGAAAACCATGTAAATTTACTGCATTACTTCCATTATAGTTAATCGCAACGGGTAAAAAGTGAAATTGAATATTTGGCCATGCAAATTTGTCGCTTGTGCGAATAAATCCACCCGCTTCAAATTGGTTGCTAGCACCGACGCCTGTGCCTTTAAATAACCACTGTGCACCAATCATTGGCTGGTTATACCATTTTAGTGCAGGATAGAGCGAGACGGGTTGCTTACACTCATATTGTAAATACATCTCAAGATGGTCTTGTAAGTTCTTTCCCACACCAGGTAATACATGTACTGCCGGAATATTAAACTCACTAAGTACATCTTCAGGCCCAATGCCTGAACGCTGTAATATTTGAGGAGAGGCTATCGCCCCTGCACATAACAGTACTTCTTTCCGCACTTTAGCCCGCGTTGCCGTTTGGCTATCGCCCTTAAAAAACTTAACACCAATCGCTTTTTTGCCTTCAAACTCAATCACATCAGTGGTTGCATGCGTCACAATGGTTAAGTTTTTACGCAGCTTAGCTTGATCCAAATAACCTCGAGCTGTGCTAGCGCGACGCCCATTTGGCGTAACCGTTCTGTCCATTGGGCCAAAACCTTCTTGCTGGTAACCATTAAGATCATCAGTTTGTGGGTAACCCGCTTGGACACCAGCCTCTACCATGGCATGAAATAGCACATTGTTGCCATTTTTGGGTGTTGTGACACTCACAGGGCCTTGACCACCATGATAGTCATTTTCACCAATATCGCGTGTTTCCGCTTTTCGGAAATACGGTAAACAATTGAGGTAATTCCAATCTTCTAGGCCCGGAGCCTCCGCCCATCCATCAAAATCCATTGCATTGCCACGGATGTAGCACATACCATTGATTAAAGATGAACCACCAAGACCTTTGCCTCGGCCACATTCCATACGGCGGTTGTTCATATGCGGTTCAGGCTCTGTTTCATAAGCCCAATTGTAGCGTTTACCCTGTAGCGGGTAAGCTAAAGCGGCTGGCATTTGTGTGCGAAAATCGAACCTGTAGTCCGGTCCTCCAGCTTCAAGGAGCAGCACAGTAACATCAGAATCTTCTGTCAGGCGAGTAGCAAGAACGTTACCGGCTGAACCAGCACCGATAATAATGTAGTCATAGACCATTGTTATCTCCTCTGTTTCAGTCAAATTAAAAATATGAAATTAAAAAACGGATGTAAATTCTCCTAATTCAACTTGGACTGATTTTATTTGAGTGTAGTTTTGTAGTGTTACCAAACCATTTTCACGACCCACTCCTGAATGTTTATAACCACCAACAGGCATTTGCGCAGGCGATTCGCCCCATGAATTGATCCAGCAGATACCCGCTTCTAATTGGTGAATGACACGATGTGCACGTGAAATATCACATGTCACAATTCCCGCAGCCAATCCGTATACTGTATTATTTGCTCGGTCGATAACTTCATCTTCGGACTGGTAGCTTAAAATGCTCATCACTGGACCAAAGATCTCTTCTTGCGTTATCTGCATATCATCTGTGCAATCGGTAAATACCGTCGGTAATACATAAGCCCCTTGAGCGAAGTCACCTTCAGTTAAACGCGTGCCGCCACAAAGCAATCTAGCACCTTGCTGCTTACCAATATCGATATAACGCAGTACATTTTCCATATGTGCAAAACTGACTAATGGACCAAAGTTGGTTTCAGCATCGACAGGCGAACCAATTTTAATGCGAGCTACTCGTTGCGCTATTTTCTCTTCAAATTGCGCTTTTAAGCTTTCGGGAATAAAGACTCGAGTCCCATTGGTACAGACTTGCCCTGAGCTATAGAAGTTCGCCATCATGGCAATATCAGCAGCTTTATCGAGATCGGCATCATCAAAAATAATCAACGGGGATTTACCGCCTAATTCCATGGTGACGTCTTTCAATGTTGAACTTGACGCATTCGCCATGACTTTTTTACCGGTTGCGACTCCCCCCGTAAATGACACTTTGGCGATACCGGGATGTTCAGTTAACCACTGACCGACCTCGCTACCACTACCTGTTACAACGTTAAATACGCCGGCTGGTAAACCCGCCTCATGATAGATTTCTGCTAATTTAAGCGCTGTTAGTGATGTGACTTCACTTGGTTTAAATAGCATGGCATTACCCGCAGCCAATGCGGGAGCTGACTTCCAAAGGGCAATTTGAATTGGATAATTCCACGCGCCAATACCTGCAACAACACCTAATGGTTCGCGACGTGTATAGACGAATGCACTATCGCGCAATGGAATTTGCTCTCCTTCAAGTGCTGGTATAAGTCCAGCATAGTATTCCAGCACATCTGCACCCGTCACAATATCGACATAACGTGTCTCAGACAGTGGCTTTCCTGTATCAAGCGTTTCAAGATGAGCTAATTCATCATTGCGTTCACGCAAAATATCTACCGCTCGGCGTAAAATACGTGAGCGCTCCATTGCGGTCATTGCAGCCCAAATTTTTTGACCTTGTTTCGCGCTTTCCACTGCCCAATTAATATCCTCGCGACTTGCAGACTGCAAGCGAGCAATTACTTCACCATTAGATGGATTAATTGCATCAAATTGACCGCTTTCAGGTTCTGAGCTGTCAACATAGCCACCATGAATATAAAGCTTATGTAATTGTGGGTTGTGCATAATTTCTCCTTCCAATTAAATACTGTGGTCTAAAGCTCCCCATGCCTATTCAGTTGCATATCGATATATTCATTCGTAATAGTAAGTGCGTCAGTTAATGGGAAAACTTCATTACTTAATGCACTACGCAGCCATAAGCCATCAATCAATGCCGCTAACCCTTTCGCTGCCATACGCGCTGATTGTTTATCTAGCACACGGGAAAACTCATAACTAAGATTCGAATACAACCGTCTATCATTCACTTGCTGTAATCGATTTAGATTAGGTTGGTGCATACTACTTGCCCAAAATGCTAACCATGTCTTCATGGCGGCTTCGCTGATTTGTGATGAATCAAAGTTGCCTTCAACTATCGCTTGGATGCGCAACTTAGGCTCAGCATCACTTAGCATTCGTAAACGCATCGCCACTGCAAAGCCTAATTGGTATTGAATGTGGCGCATGGTTGCTTCTAACAATCCATTTTTATCGCGAAAGTAATGACTAATGATCCCCGTTGATAACCCTGCTTTTCGGGCAATTAAAACAATACTCGCTTCTTGCATGCCCACTTCGTTAATGACCTCAAGCGTTGCTTGAATTAATTGCTGCTTACGTATCGATTGCATTCCTATCTTTGGCATTATCTCTAGACCTAAAAATACAGTGAACACCTTCATTAAACTTTTTTTTAATTGAACATTCAATCAATATTAATTATATTTTATCACAATTCATTCACAAATTTAAGGGGGAGATAGGCGTGAAAACTTGAATCTTTGCTAAAGGATCAAACATTTAGCAAGGAATACAACTTTTAACTGTTAAATAAATAAAATTGTGGAACTGCCGATGACAATTCAAAACAGTCCAAAAAATCAGCAGAAAGACAAATTAAATTCTGTGGTTTTTTTCACCTCCGCTGGTCTTATTCTAGCGTTTTCTTTTTTCACCATACTCATGACCGAAACAGCAAATCAATGGATCGTCGTTGCACTTGGATGGGTATCAAAAACCTTTGGTTGGTATTATTTATTAGCTGCAACCCTCTATATCGTATTTGTGATATTTGTCGCGACATCTCGATTTGGTAATATAAAACTAGGCCCTGAACAATCGAAGCCTGAATTCAGTATGTTGAGCTGGTCTGCGATGCTATTTGCCGCAGGGATCGGCATCGACCTGATGTTTTTCTCTGTCGCAGAACCTGTCACACAATATATGCTGCCTCCTACAGGAGAAGGCGAAACACTAGAAGCAGCTCGTCAGGCGATGGTGTGGACGCTCTTCCACTATGGCCTGACGGGCTGGTCTATGTATGCATTAATGGGTATTGCACTCGGGTATTTTAGTTACCGGTATAATCTTCCATTAACGATTCGCTCCGCTCTTTATCCCATTTTTGGTAAACGCATTTATGGGCCAATCGGCCATACCGTCGATATTGCTGCGGTATTAGGTACTATCTTTGGTATTGCAACCACACTTGGTATTGGTGTTGTTCAGCTAAATTATGGCTTAAAAGTCCTATTTGACCTTCCTCAAGGCTTAGCTGTCCAAAGTGGGTTAATCTTTCTTTCTGTCATTATGGCCGTGATTTCTGCCACTTCAGGTGTCAATAAAGGGATCCGTATTTTATCCGAACTCAACGTGTTACTCGCCTTGGGTTTAATTTTGTTTATTTTATTTGTCGGTGATACCGAGTTTCTACTCAATGCTTTAGTACTAAACGTAGGTGATTACATCAATCGTTTTATGGGGATGACGCTTAACAGCTTTGCTTTTGATCGTCCAACCGATTGGATGAATAGCTGGACACTGTTTTTCTGGGCATGGTGGGTTGCATGGTCGCCATTTGTTGGCTTATTTCTTGCGAGAATTTCTCGAGGACGAACAATTCGCCAATTTGTCATTGGCACCTTGATTATTCCTTTCGTATTTACTCTGCTTTGGCTCTCTATTTTTGGTAATAGCGCACTGTATGAGATCATTCATGGCAACAAAGAATTAGCGGAAACGGTACTTGCAGCCCCAGAGAAAGGATTTTATTCATTACTTGAGCTCTATCCTGGATTTGGCTTTACCGCCTCCGTTGCAACCATTACTGGATTACTATTTTATGTTACCTCTGCTGATTCAGGGTCTTTAGTCCTCGGTAATTTCACCTCGAATCTTAGCGATATCAATAATGATGCACCGAATTGGTTACGTGTTTTTTGGTCAGTGGCCATTGGCTTGCTAACTCTAGGAATGTTGATGACAGATGGCGTTTCAGCATTACAAAATACCACCGTGATCATGGGGTTACCTTTTAGTTTTGTTATTTTCTTTATTATGGCAGGACTATACAAATCATTAAAATTTGAAGATTTCAGACGTGTAAGTTCGTTAAATACCAATGCGCCTGCGCCTTTATACGGCAATGGAAAATTAAACTGGAAGCAACGATTAGGCCGTGTCATGAATTTCCCCGGCACAACCTATACTCAACGCATGTTAGATTTAGTTTGTGCGCCAGCCATGCAAGAAGTTGCTAAAGAGCTGTCCTTGCGCGGTGCAAATGTGGAATTCTATAGTTTGCCACCTGAAGATGAAGAACGTTTAAATCATTTAGAATTAGTGGTCGACTTGGCTGAAGAGCAGAACTTTATCTACCAAATTTGGCCACAACGATACTCAGTGCCTGGTTTCACTTATCGCGCACGTTCAGGTAAGTCACACTATTACCGATTAGAAACGTTTCTTTGGGAAGGAACTCAAAGTAATGACTTAATGGATTTCACAAAGGAGCAAGTCATTAGCGATATATTAGACCAATATGAAAAACACCTTAACTTTATTCACTTGAGTCGCGAAGCCCCCGGAGCGACATTAACATTCCCTGAATCAAGTTAACGCATAGGTTAAAAAAGAGGCACAGAAAGTTGTGCCTCTTTTTTATCAAATGACCTGATTATTTGCTTGACTGTTCTAATATCTCTTTCATTTTTTCTGCGCCATATAAAAAAGTAGGTTGACCTGAACACCCAGTCTTAAATACTCCACTCTCACATTTTTCTTTATACCAATTATTCCATTCTTCCTGTTTCCTGCTTTTATCCTGTTTTCGCGCTAGTAGTCCTGCATAGCTAAGATCCTCATCGGGAATTTCTTTATTTGGATCGAAAATAAAACGTTTACTTTCATGGATTTTATCAATCCCTTGATAATTTTCATTATAGTAACGATCAACTGGTGGTTTTTCATTCAACCTAAAGTCTACTGCCCATGAATTAGCCGCGATAAAAGTCAAAAAAAAGGGAATAACCTTTCTCATTTCAATGTCCTTATTTTATATAACGACGAGATTATAGAGAAAGACATTTTCACTCTCTACGCAACACAAAAATAAAAAATAAAAATATTGTTTTTCAAATACATAAAAATAAAACATTAGATTAACTTTATTAGAATTTTTAATTTACCAACAAAGTTAATCTAATAAAAAAATATAAATAATATCTCGATAATACATTATAAAATCATATGTATTTTTACGATGTTGATATGCACGATTGAACCGATAGTTCTGATGGCGTTATTTTTGATCGACAAACAATCATTTTATTCAATTTAAGTGAGTATTTTTTATACTTTTAATAATCATCGATTATCCTTTAATTTCATTCATCAATAAATTAACTCGACGTGTTATTGCCTTCAATAGTAATTCGATATTCACAATCTGATGAATGAAATCGACCTTTTACTTATTGAGGATAATGATGATATCCCATTTTTTCAGAAATATTGCGAGCAGCCACTTTTAATAAGGTGACATAAGTACCGAGTTGCTGCTCATCAAAGCGAATTGTTGGAAACGAAATAGATAATCCGGCAATCACATGCCCTAAACGGTCATATACAGGCACCGCAATACAACGTAAACCCAGTTCTTGTTCTTCCCTATCTTGCGCAAAATGTTGCTCACGTACTGTGGTTAATTCCGCCATCAATTGTTCAATACTCAATAAGGTTGTTTCGGTTTTTTTAATAAACTCAATCTGGCTTAACGTTTCCTTGATAGCCGTTTCATCTTGCCAAGCTAATAAAATTTTACCAATTGCAGTGCAATACAGCGGGTTACGTCGACCCACTCGTGAATACATCCGTAAGTTATAACTGGAATCAATTTTATGGATATAAATGATCGCGTTTTCATCAAGTGCACCAAGGTGCAAAGCTTCATGGGTTAACTGCCCCACACGACGCATTTCTTTGTCTGCTATTTCTATCAAATCAACGTATTCAAGGGATTTGGCGCCTAGCTCAAAGAGTTTAAGTGTCAGGGCGTATTTATCTGCTTCCCCTTCTTGCTCGACATAACCAAGCTGTTTCATTGTCTGCAAAAAACGGTAGGCTGTCGCTTTCGACATTAATAAGCGCTGCGATAATTCAGAAACGCCTATTTCTTTTTGCTCACCTAGCGCATTTAAAATACTAAATACTTTCACGACAGAAGATACTGCATCCGCTTGCGTTATTTTATCCATCATTCATCTTCCTGTTTACTAGAGCCAATATACATCCAATCTAGTCATTTTTTTCATTTTTGTTTTTTCTGACAAACAGCATAAAGCTCACCTTCATGAAAAACAAGAATAGCGATTCGATATTTTTAAAACGCCGTTTCATTTTTATTGAAGTTGGCTGAGAAATAGGTTTTAATAAAATCATCAAGTGAAAATTTCACGCAGTCGCAATAAAAATAGTAGGTGATAGAAATGGCTACAGCTTTGCAAGTTGCCGTCATTGGCGAATGTATGGTCGAGTTACAAAAATCGGGTGAGCTGTTTAAACAAACTTTTGGTGGTGACACACTAAACACAGCCTTATACCTCGCGCGCTTAACTCGTGAATATGGTGTTACAACCCATTATTTAACGGGCCTTGGAAAAGATCCTTTCAGCCAACAAATGCTAGAAAGCTGGCAAAAAGAGGGGATTAACACTGATAATGTGTTTATCTCTGATAAACATTTACCCGGTATGTACCTGATTGAAACCTCTGATGATGGCGAGCGCCGCTTTTTTTATTGGCGTGATAATGCCGCAGCAAAATTTTGGTTGAATGAACACAGTGCAGAGCGCACACAGCAATTACTCAATCAGCAACAATATATTTATTTAAGTGGCATTAGCCTGGCTATTTTGTCTGAGCTATCTCGCAACATACTATTTAGTTTATTGAAAAATGCTCGACAGGCTGGTGCAAAAGTCATTTTTGACAACAATTATCGCCCTGCATTGTGGCCTTCCGTTGATGCAGCTCAAAATGCCTATCAAAAAATGTTATCACTTACTGATATGGCTTTTTTGACCTTTGATGATGAACAGCTCCTCTATGGCGATCAAGATGAAGCACAATCTATTGCTCGCGCACAACAAAATGGCGTCGAAGAAATTGTGATCAAGCGTGGCGCAAATGCCTGTTTTGTTGTAATAGATAAACAACAAATTGAAGTGCCGGCAAATAAAATCAGCAACGTCATTGATACTACAGCCGCTGGTGATTCATTTAGCGCAGGCTACCTTGCTTGCCGTATTCTTGGCGGCTCGCCAACTGACGCCGCTCAAACAGGACATTTACTCGCTGGAACCGTGATCCAACACCGGGGAGCCATTATTCCATCCGACGCAATGCCTGATAATGCGATACAAAATATAAAAGGGTTTAAACATGAATCAGTTAATTGAAAAACTAAAAAAAATCAATGTTGTTCCTGTCATTACCATTAATAACGCAGAGCATGGTGCGCCATTGGCAAAAGCATTGATGGACAATGGCCTACCTTGCGCAGAAG
Source organism: Providencia burhodogranariea DSM 19968 (assembly GCF_000314855.2). Lineage (GTDB taxonomy): Bacteria > Pseudomonadota > Gammaproteobacteria > Enterobacterales > Enterobacteriaceae > Providencia > Providencia burhodogranariea. The sequence goes on from NZ_KB233222.1 coordinate 1,877,633, forward strand.
TCACATTTCGTACACCAGCCGCTTTGCAAGCCATCAAAAATATGCGCGCTGCCTACCCTGACATTTTAATTGGCGCAGGAACCGTGTTAACCACCCAACAGGTTGACCAAGCAATTGAAGCTGGTGTTGATTTTATTGTTAGCCCCGGTTTCAATCCTAAAATTGTTGCTTATTGCCAACAAAAAAATGTGATTATTATTCCAGGAATTAATAATCCGAGCCTCGTAGAACAAGCACTAGAATTTAATTTAACTACAGTTAAATTTTTCCCTGCTGAAGCATCTGGTGGTATCGCTATGCTTAAATCATTAAGTGCAGTGTATCCTGTGACTTTCATGCCTACAGGTGGTATTAGCCCAAAAAACATCAAAGAGTATACTGCGCTACCTTCCGTATTGATTTGTGGTGGTTCATGGATGGTGCCAAATGATTTGATTGATGCCGAAAAATGGGATGAGCTAGGCAAGCTGATCTCAGAAGCGGCGAGTCTGTAATCTTCGATAAAAATTAAAAGTATGATGGGTCAAAAAATTGCTTTATCGCTAGAGAATATTGACCTTTATTTACTGCTTATTTTCATTTTTTATGCCGTTTAAATAACAGAATTTTTATCATGCCTAGTGGCTGTTCGGCTGTATTGAACAGCCCTAACCTAATTCACAAGGCGAACCACTCGCCTTTGCTTCTTTTTACTGTAAGTAAGGGCTTTAGATTCGAATAAAAATTCAATGTATAAAGATCAATAACCTCTAGATAAATCACTCAGCAATTCCGATAACGATTCATCAACCCGTCATTCGAACTGCAAGATAGCATCATTTTTTACTTGCAGTTGTTATAAAATCATTCACTTGCTGCTTTTAAACGTCCCCGTAACCGCTTAATGGCTTGGCTGTGCAACTGGCTGACTCTCGATTCCCCCACATCTAACACTGCACCAATTTCTTTCAGATTTAGTTCCTCTTGATAATAAAGGGTCAACACCAATTTTTCACGCTCAGGAAGTTGATCAATCGCATTCACTACCTGATCACGTAAGCTTGACTCCAGCAACAAACTCAGCGGATTACCACCACCTATCTCGTTCATTGAAGGCTCACAACTTTCACCATAAATTTCGTGCCATTCATCATAGGAAAAAAGTTGGCTATTATTTGTATCAAGCAAAACTTGACGATATTCCTCAATATCAATTTGCAGTGCCTGAGAAATTTCAGTTTCTGTTGCGCTGCGACCTAATGATTGTTCAAGTTCGCCAATAGCTTTAGACATTTCACGGGCTTGACGACGAACACTGCGTGGTGCCCAATCACGACTGCGTAGTTCATCGAGCATAGAGCCTCGAACACGCTGCACTGCATAAGTAGCAAACGATGCCCCATGGCTTGTATCATAACGTTCCAATGCATGTAATAAACCAATTCCACCCGCTTGAATAAGATCGTCAATATCTACACTTGCAGGTAATCTCACTTGTAGTTTTAAAGCCTCATGTCGTATTAAGGGATAATAACGCTCCCACAGGCTATTCTTATTAATCACACCGTCGGCAGTATATAAATCACTCACAACCGGAATCACCCTTTAAGCTTAATTTAAAGGGACTCATTATCCTCGTTGATACATAATTCAATCCTAAGAGTAATGAGCTAAATCACCGCTATTTATCTTGTTATCTTGGCCTAAAAACATTCAGTTTATATAATTGGTTCATTGATGTTTTTACTGCATGAATTCACTCAAAAATATTGGAGTTCGAAGCATAATAAGTATAAAAAAGGCCAGAAAAATTCTAGCCTTAATAAAAAATAAAATAAATTAACGTAATAGACTAAGAACAGCATTTGGAATTTGGTTTGCCTGTGCGAGAACAGCTGTACCTGCTTGTTGCAAGATTTGACCGCGGCTCATATTCGAAACTTCAGTTGCAAAATCAGCATCTTTAATACGACTACGAGCAGAGTCCAGATTGGTAGTAGAATTACTCAGGTTATTAATAGTCGATTGCAGCCGATTTTGGATAGCCCCCAAATCTGAACGGAAGCTATCAACTTGTGCTAATGCTTTGTCTAATGCTTCTAATGGCAGGTCATTAAGACCCATTTCAACTTTTTCCCCTTCCGTAACTTTCCCCGAGTCTGCAATTTTTGCTTCAGAATAAGTTGCTTTACCATCAACAACTGTTTTTAGAACAAACTCACCTTCAACTGCTTTACCATTTTTCATTTTTTGATGAATCGTTTGCCCAGCGTCTAAATCAAACACCGTTTCTTTTCCTTTAGCTTCAGGTACTGCTGGTACTGCTGGTTGATAATCTGGATCACCGGGTTTACCAACCGCTGGTTTTTCTGGTACAGCTGCTTGATCTTTAGTCGTGATTTTTGTCGATTTCGCACCTAAAACAGAACCTGTTTCTAAATTGAATTTACCTAATTGCAAAGTTCCACTGTCGATTTGCTGAAGTTTAATATCAATTTTTTCGCCATCATTAGCACCAACTTGCACAGACATGGAAGTATCTTTGCTCAGAACTTTAACGCCGTTAAATTGAGTTTCTTCAGAAATACGATTGATTTCATCCATACGCTGCTTAACTTCGGCTTGGATAGATTTAATATCAGTTTCTGAGTTAGAACCATTTTGAGCTTGAACAGTCAGTTCGCGAATACGTTGCAAGTTATCGTTGATTTCGTTAACAGCTCCTTCAGCTGTTTGTGCGATAGAAATACCGTCATTAGCATTACGAGCCGCTTGGGTCAAACCACGAATATTAGCTGTAAAACGGTTAGCAATAGCTTGGCCCGCAGCATCATCTTTTGCGCTATTGATGCGTGAACCAGAAGAAAGGCGCTCAATCGCAGTGCCTAATACACCTTGTGAGCGGTTTAAATTGTTTTGAGTCGAGAGAGACAGAATATTTGTATTAATAACTTGTGCCATGATATATGTCCTTGTTATTCCATTATAAAGTTAGCCGTTCTGTTAGGCTTTACGATTCTTGTCAGCATTAACATTATCGGCGCTATAAAATGGGGCTTTAGGACTTTCAGCAAAAAATTTTTAACCTATTACGAAAAAATTCGTTGATATTAATCTTTGTACAACCACTTAATTAAAAAATATTTTATAACAATATTTTTTAATTTCTTGCGCATCAATAGAGATAAATACCCTCCTTTACGCATCTAACTCTCGTCATCATTATCTCGTGACTTAGTCTAATATTTCCTCGCTTCTCGCCGATAACCAGACAATCAAGAACAAAGTTTAGGAGAATTAAATGGCAGGTATAGCGACACTTGGTATCGGAGCAAATTTGGATTTAAATAAACAAATGGACCAGTTAGAAGCAATGGAAAAACGGCGTTTAGAACCATTAACCATCCAAAAAATTAGCTATGATGCACAGATTAGCGCTTTTGGTAAGATACAAACCTCTTTGGCGAAGCTGAAAAATGCAGCTGAAGACTTAAAAAAATATGGTGATATCAGTACGACCAAAGTTAGTGGTGAGTATAAAAGCTTTGATGTGAAAACTGATGGCAAAGCCGTAGCTGGTGTCCATGATGTATTAGTGACACAGCTTGCTAAAGCACAAACTCTTGCGACGAAAGGCCATGATGATGATAAAAAATTACTCGGTAATAGTAATGCTGAACGTACCATAAAAATTACTCAACCCGCCGAAAAAGAGCCGACTATTCTGAAACTAGATAATGCTCATACCTCTCTGATTGAAATTGCGGATGCAATTAACAAAACAGATAAAAGCGTAACTGCTGCAATTATCAAAGATAAAACAAGTAATTATCACTTAGTTGTAACATCAAAAAAAGAAGGCACTGATCGTCGAATCAGCATTAATGTCGAAGGTGATGACACCCTCGCTAATATACTGAATGTCGTATCAGAGGTAGACAGCCACGGTAATGTTATCTTAAAAAATACAGATAACATTGGTATGGAACAAAAAGTTGCACCTCAAAATGCTCATCTCACGATTGACGGTTTTGAACTTGAATCTCAAACTAATGAAGAAAAAGATCTATTTCCTAGCCTAACATTAACACTCAAAAAAGAAAGTGAAGACAAAAAATCTGATCACTTAATAATTTCCGAAGATATCGAACCCGCTAAAGTAAAAATTAAAGCTTGGATTGATGCCTATAACGAATTCCAAAGCTTAGCTCGCGAACTCACTAAATATACACCGACTAATAAAGGAACTACCCCAGATAAAAGCAACGGCTCATTAATTGGGAATTCCGCATTACGTGGTATTCAAAGCCAGCTACGTGCTTTAGTAAGAAATCCGCAAGATAGTGGTAACATTAATTTACTTAATAAAATGGGAGTTAAACAAAAGCTCGACGGTACTTTAGAAATTGATAATAAAAAACTTGAGAAAGTTCTAAAAGAAAATACATCTAACATCAAAGTATTCTTTGTTGGTGATGGTGATAAAACAGGTTTTGGAACAGAGAATTTTAACTTTTTAAAAGAGACTCTTGATATCCGAGAAGGGACTTTGCATAACGCCACTAATGGCGTGCAGAAAAAAAAGAAAAGTCTCGATAAGCGCATAGAGCAAACGAATAAACAAATTCAAAACACCCTGGAGTTGCACCGTCGTCAATTCCAAAACCTCGATAAAATGATGAGTTCACTTAATAGCACCAGTAACTCATTAAGCCGACTATTAGGTTAAACATTATGTATCAACAAAAGGCAAATCAAACTTACCAACAAGTCAATTTAGAAAGTGAAATTACTAATGCAACACCTTACCAGCTCATCGAGATCCTATTTAAAGCCGCGCTCAGCGCGCTAAAACGGGGTGAAATATTTATGCAGCAAAATAAGATCAGTGAAAAAGGTAAGGAGATATCGAAAGCTATCGACATCATCGATAGTGGTCTAAAGCAAGCTCTCAATTATGATGAAGGACGAGAACTGTCTGCCAATTTAGCCAACCTCTATGATTATATGGTCATGCGTTTGTTAAATGCAAACCTTGAAAATAATGTGGCTTATATCCAAGAAGTTTACCAACTACTCTCCGATATTGCGTCAGCTTGGCAGCAAATTGGGGCATATATGGATGAAAGATAAACAGGTGAAAAATCAAAAAACTATTGATTTACATAATATTTACTACGATGTTTTAGTATTAAGCGAAAATTTAGTTGACCTGGCACAATCAGGAGATTGGGAACAACTTGTATCCTACGAAATAGAATATCTCTATGCCGTCGAAAACCTAACGCAATTATCCCATGAACTGGAAATACAGCAGGCTATTACGAGTAAGTTCGTCAGTTTGCTCAATCAAATCATTGAAAATGAGCGTATCACTAAAACCTATTTACAGCAGCATTTAGATTTTTTAAGTAAAGAAATGAAACAACTAGACCAAAAACGAGAACTTAATAATAGTTACGGTCAATTTAATGAACCTGCTTTACCAATGATAATAAAAGCTATCGAATAACATTGTGTGTCAGGCTTTCTACCTGACACTTATTCAATAATCACTGTTTTAATCGCTGCTGTTTCTTCAATTTTTTCAATAGCATATTACGCTTTAATGTTGAAAGATGGTCGAGGAAAATTTTACCGTGCAAGTGGTCAATTTCATGCTGCATCACAATAGCTAAAAAATCATCGGACTCAGTAATAAACTCGTTACCTTCTCTATCGAGAGCTTTGACTTTAACTCGCTGAAAACGCGCAACATCTGCATAAATTTCAGGAACAGACAGACAACCTTCTTGGTAGCTAGTCTCACCTTCACTTTCAATAATTTCTGGATTAACAAAGACTAAAGGTTCATTGCGATTTTCAGAAATATCAATAACCATCACCGATTGTGTTACGCCAACTTGAGGGGCCGCTAAACCAATGCCACTGTCAGTGCTATACATGGTATCCAATAAATCATCAATTAATGTCTGAATTGCTGCGATATCAGTTACTGGCGCACATTTGACACGTAATCTTTCATCGGGTATTTCAATAATATCTCTTACTGCCATATCTAAAATCCTATAAAGTCACTTTTTTACTCAAGCAGATATATCTGCCACTCATTGGATTATCTTCATTCGACGCCTAAAAATAATTCTAATTAACTAAGGCATGAAGCATTATCGTACTTTTAAATTGACGATAAGATGCAAAAAATGGCATGTCTACTTGATACTAAAATTAAATATTTAATTCATTGCGTTATAAACTTCAAATAACTCAGATGCAGATTTGATATTTCGATGCTTCAGGTTACTAAGCTGTCCGCTATCTTTAAATGCATACCATGCAGTTGCTGTTTGTTAAGATACAATTCAAAAAACAACATAAGGAAACGGGCAATGAAATTTTACAGGAAAATAGCATGTAACGTAAAAAAAAACACCTTAAACAGAAACAAATAGCTATTGATGATGTTTTAACATCCTTTGAGCTCTCTACTTGTTGTTTTTTCGCTCGTTTTACCTCATTCTTACCTGCTGAACTGGCATATCGAATAATCAACAACTCAAGTGCTGTTAAATAGCCAAGAATAAGGTTAACTGAGGTAATTAGCTAGATTTTATAGACGCGTGTAGTTTATTTACTGATTAGGTAATTTGAAAAAATAATTTCGACCATTTAATGGTCAAGAAATAAAAACTAAATAGCTAACAACATTTAATAATGGAAAAGTAACTTTAAATAAAAGCTACTTTTCCATATTTATTACTTCATATTTTTATAATGACTGACTATTTTCGAATGAATACTTAACAAGGTATCGACGTTTTTATGAGAGGTCGTACCTGACATTTCACCGACGCTTTTCGCTCGTATTAATTCAATGATAATTTGCTGTGCCGCTAATTCAGGGTTAGCCTTTGGATCAATAACTTCATTCATTTTCGGTACCTTTATTCTTCTAGTACCGAGACGATACCAAAAAACAAACTACCGCATCAATCATCGTGAAATGAGTATTATTTTCATTAATCAACAAAAGATCATCATTATTAGTCATTTAGCTAGGGTAACAATCGCGTATATGGAGATAAAAACGAATTATCATCTACATGCAATGAGATAAACCCGATAAATGAGTTTTCAGCAAATATAGTGACGTAATAAGACAATACAATTTCTTACAATTTAACACATATAATCATGAATGATATAATACGCCATAGCTGATTTAGCGTTATTTTCAACCATAAGCGAAAGTAAAAATATAAAATAAATATATTCTTACTTCCAAAATTTATAACATTCAAACAGAGATCTTATTCACACGGGCATAGACATAATTTCTTGATATGCTGCAACTAACTTATTACGCACTTGAATCCCCATTTGTAGACTCAAACTCGCCTTTTGCATATCCACCATCACATCATTTAATGCTACATTTTGCTTCCCCAAGGTAAAATCTTCTATTTGTTTAGCGGATTGGTTTCTCACTGTGTTGATTTGATTAATAGCGGAAATTAGGTGGTCAGCAAAGCCAGCAGGCTCAATAACTGGCTTAATGGGGTTTGCTGCCTGCATGGCCGTTACCTGCATTTGCGATAACACCCCATCAATCACTTGAACTGTCATTTTTATCTCATCGAATTAGTGCGAGTCATTATCGCAATGTTATTTGGCATACCCACCCTAACACAGCCTTTTGAATTTGAAGCCGGTAAATAACACCAAAATTAAAGGCTGATTCCGTCATTAGATTCACCAAGCTCATAAATAATAGCAACGTAAAAAAGTGATGTTACGAAGAGGGAATAACATTGTTTTACCCAAAGTGTTTTCATCTGTTGATTCTGCAAGGCAAGGAATATTTATGAGTGCCGCATCTCAAGATACGGGAGATAATTCAAAAGGTTTTGCATCAATCGCATCACGCCTTAAAGACTCCCCAAAAATCCCATTAATGATTGCTGGTGCCTCGGCTATTGCCGTTATTGTCGCCCTACTTCTTTGGCTACGCAGTCCCGATTATCGCGTACTTCTTAGTAACCTAAGTGCAAAAGATGGCGGTGATATTGTTAGTCAATTAACACAAATGAATGTGCCGTATCAAATTGCCGATAATGGGAGTGCAATATTGGTACCCGCAGATAAAGTTCATGAGTTGCGCTTAAAACTCGCGCAATCTGGTTTGCCAAAAGGGGGTAACATAGGTTTTGAACTCCTAGATAAAGAACAATTTGGTATTAGCCAATTTAGTGAGCAAATTAACTATCAACGGGCATTAGAGGGCGAATTATCTCGTACAATTGAATCATTAAGCCCTGTTCAAAATGCACGGGTACACTTAGCTATTCCAAAGCCAACGTTATTTGTCCGCGAACAAAAATTACCTACCGCTTCTGTGACCGTCGGTTTACTACCCGGTAGGATGTTAGATGAAGGCCAAATCACTGCCATCGTTCATATGGTTTCCAGTAGTGTTACGGGCTTAACCGCAACTAATGTCACAATTGTCGATCAATCAGGCCGCTTGTTGAGCAACAATGATAACAGCCAGCAATCTGCCAATAATGCACAAATTAAAATGACCAAAGAGATGGAATTCCATCTTAAGCAGCGTATTGAGGATATTATTTCTCCCTTAGTCGGTCGTGCCAATGTACATGCACAAGTTACTGCACAGATGGATTTTTCTAAAGTCGAACAAACATCTGAAGAATATAAACCAAACCAAACACCTGAGAGCGCTGCGATTCGTTCTCACCAAAATAGCCAAACCATGCAGAATAATAATGGAGGGCTAGGTGGTGTTCCTGGGGCACTTTCTAATCAACCACCGGCGCCACCGACTGCACCGATTTCAACCGATAAAAATGAAAAATCGTCACAACAGAATACAAACTCAAGTAACAACACCAGCAATTCGCAAAGTGACGAAACCACTAACTATGAAGTCGACCGTAAAATCAGTCATACCCAACGTCAGATTGGCGTTGTCGATAGATTATCCGTTGCCGTTATCATCAGCTATTTACCGCAAGAAGGTGAAAATGGTTCACAGATGAAGCCTTTACCGCCTGAATTAATGCAACAGATTGAAGCATTAACACGCGAAGCAATGGGGTATTCCACCCACCGTGGTGACACACTAAACATAACTAACTCACTATTTACCTCCGACATCGTTGTTGAAGAACAGCCTTCAATGCTTGAAAACCCGCAACTTATGGCTCAAGTCTTGGATTACGGCAAAATTATTCTGATTGCCATTATTACTTGGTTTATGTGGCGTTTCGGTATCAAACCACAATGGATGAAATATCGTAAAACGCAGCAAACACCTGCAGAAGCAGAAGTCTTTGTGGCAACACAGCAAAAAACGCCGCTTATGGTGGATGAAGAAATTAATGAAGAAATGGACGAACAAACTCGCCGTCGTCTAACTCGCCAACGCGTCAGTGCGGAAATTCAAAGTCAACGTATTCGAGAAATGGCAGAAAAAGATCCACAAGTCGTGGCAATGGTCATTCGCCAATGGTTAGGAAGGGCATAATAATGTTAAGTGGAACCGAAAAAAGTGCCGTGATGCTAATGACACTCGGCGAAGACCAAGCGGCTGAGGTCTTCAAACACTTGAACCCAAAAGAGGTTCAGCAATTGAGTATGGCTGTATCAAACATGCGCCAAATCTCCAATAATGAGTTGGCTGAAGTCCTTACCGAGTTTGAAGAATCGGCAATTCAGTTTGCTGCATTAAATATTAATACCAATGATTATCTGCGCTCTGTACTCATCAAAGCACTTGGTGAAGAGCGTGCAGCTAGCCTACTTGAAGATATTTTCGATAAACAAGAGAGCACATCCGGTATCGAAAGCCTCAATTATATGGAACCACAAACAGTGGCCGATATTATTCGAGATGAACATCCACAGATTATCGCAACCATATTAGTTCATCTAAAACGTAACCTTGCCGCCGACGTCTTGGCGCTATTTGAAGAGCGGCAACGTAACGATATTATGCTGCGTATTGCGACCTTCGGCGGTGTTCAACCCGCGGCCTTGGCAGAATTGACCGAGGTTTTAAATAATTTATTGGATGGTCAGAATCTCAAACGCAGCAAAATGGGTGGCATAAGAACAGCGGCTGAAATTATTAACCTGATGAAAAATCAGCAAGAAGAGAGCGTTATCGACGCAATGCGTGATTATGATGGCGAACTGGCACAACGTATCATCGACGAAATGTTCCTATTTGAAAACCTGATTGAAGTCGACAATCGTAGTATCCAACGAATATTACAAGAGGTCTCCAACGATTCGCTGGTTATTGCACTTAAAGGCAGCAACCAAGCCTTACGTGACCACTTCCTCAACAATATGGCTGTTCGCGCAGCAGAAATTGTTCGTGACGATTTAGAATCTCACTCGCCAGTGCGCATGTCACAGGTAGAAAACGAGCAAAAAGCAATCCTAATCATTGTTCGTCGTCTGGTTGAAAAAGGCGAAATCGCCATTGGTGGTGGAGATGATGCCTATGTCTAAATCCCCAATTAACCAAGATGAATGGCAACCTTGGCAATTACGAGAATTGAATCAATGGGATCTTAATGCTTCGGCGATTCCCTCGTTTGATGATATCCCTACACCGGATAAGCCAAAGGTGCCTTGTCTTGAGCCACAAGAAGTGCTCGAGCAAATTAATATTTTGGATGACTTGAAAGAAAACGCTCAGAAGACAGGGTATCAACAAGGCTATGAACTCGGTCAAAAAGAGGGATATCAGGCTGGGTTTGAACAAGGCTTGAGCGCAGGTGAAGAGCAAGGCCGCCAACAGGCTTTAGCTCAAGAGCAACCGCTCATTGAAACTTGGCAAAGTTTACTATCCGACTTCAATTATTCGTTAGATAGTATCGATACCGTTATCACAACCAAACTACTGCAAATCGCACTAACCGCGGCCAAACAAGTGCTTGGCCAATCAACCGTGAGTGATGGCACCGCATTACTAGAAGAAATTAGTCATTTATTACAACAAAAACCCATTTTTGCAGGTCAGCCCGAATTACATGTCAATCCTGCCCATGCAGAGCTGATTGAACAGCATTTAGGTTCCCTACTCAGTCTCAATGGTTGGCGTTTAGTCACCGACCCCAAATTACATCTAGGGGGATGTCGAGTCGTCGCTGAAGATGGCGAAATCGATATGACTGTCGCAACTCGCTGGCAGGAGCTATGCCGTCTCTATGCTCCAGAGGCTATATCATGACACTGCGAATAGGACGTTGGATAGCTGCACTTGATAGCTTTGGATCGCGAATGAAAGGGATCCCAATGACGCGTCACTATGGGCGATTAACTAAAATTACTGGGTTAGTCATGGAAGCCGAAGGTATTAAAATGCCATTGGGTGCCACCTGCTGCATTGAACGAGATATCAATGGTCGCCATGACGAAGTTGTTTGCGAAGTTGTGGGATTTAACGGCTCACGAATGTTATTAATGCCACTCGCCGATCTCGAAGGTATCGCGCCTGGCGCTCGTGTTTATGCACAAACTACGGGTGATAAAGGTCAAACTAGCCGGCTATTACCTTTAGGGAATGAGCTATTAGGCCGAATTTTGGATGCACAAGGTAATCCCCTTGACGGGAAAGGACCTTTAGCAGCCAAACAACGTGCACCATTAGTCACTCCTCCCATCAATCCATTAGAACGCTCACCAATCAATAGCGTGTTAGATGTTGGCGTACGGGCTATTAATGCCCTTCTCACCGTGGGACGAGGCCAACGAATGGGGTTATTCGCAGGCTCTGGCGTCGGTAAAAGTGTTCTGCTTGGTATGATGGCTCGCTTCACTCAAGCAGACATTATTGTTGTTGGTTTGATTGGCGAACGTGGACGTGAAGTTAAAGACTTTATTGAAAATATTTTAGGTTCCGAGGGACTCAAACGCGCGGTGGTAGTAGCTGCTCCTGCTGATGTCTCACCATTGCTGCGAATGCAAGGTGCATCTTATGCTACCCGCATCGCTGAATATTTTCGTGATCTTGGAAAGAACGTTTTGCTGATCATGGACTCCCTCACTCGCTATAGCATGGCGCAGCGTGAAATTGCCTTAGCGATTGGCGAGCCACCAGCAACCAAGGGTTATCTCCCTTCCGTCTTTGCCAAACTACCTGCACTCGTCGAACGCGCAGGTAATGGGAAAAATGGCGGCTCTATTACGGCATTTTATACCGTGTTGACTGAAGGAGATGATCAGCAAGACCCTATTGCCGATTCAGCTCGAGCTATACTTGATGGTCACATTGTCTTATCGAGGACATTAGCCGAATCCGGTCACTATCCCGCTATTGATATTGAAGCTTCAATTAGCCGAGCAATGACAGAACTGATCGATAAACCCCATTATCGAAAAATTCAGCGATTTAAACAGCTAACGTCCAGTTATCAGCGTAATCGTGATCTGATTAATGTCGGAGCCTATGCAGCAGGTAGCGATCCACTTCTCGATATGGCCATTCAATACTACCCACGCATGTCTACTTTTTTACAACAAGATATCGACGAGCGCTGCGATTACCAAAGTGCCTGTGAACAGCTTGTTCATGTCGTGCCGAATGAATAATGAGGGTTAAATGAGTGACAACAATGCGTTAGCCATATTATTGAATTTAGCGATAGAAGCATCAGAAGATGCGGCAAAAGTGTTAGCTCAGGTTAAACAAACGCAAACACAAATGTCTCAACAACTTGATATGCTTGAAAATTATCAGGCTGAATATCGGCAGAAGCTAAATCAGACGTTACATAGCGGAATAGAATCCGGCAGATGGCAAAACTATCAACAATTTTTAGTGACTTTAGAACTGACCATTGAGCAACAACAACAACAGCTCTCATTGTGGGCACAACGTGTCAGTGAAGCGAACCGCCACTGGCAAGAAAAACAACAGCGAGTCAATGCCTTCGATACCCTAATCCAACGCGCTGAACAGACCAAAAACCAACGCCTAAACCGTTTAGAGCAAAAGCAGATGGATGAATTTGCTCAACGGGCAACGTTACGGAGAACCCAATAAATGGATATCAACGCAAATAGCTCCCCAGCGATTTCGGCAACAAATGGAGTGAAGAGTCCCAACTCACAACAAAAAAACGCCCGTTCTGATGATGACCAAATCGCTGTCGTTCCCTTTCAAGCCGTACTGGAAAATCAGCAACCTAAACCGAAAAAAAACCAAGCTGATGATCAATCAATAGAAAATACCGACAATCAAACACGGGTTTCTTTGACACAGAATGACGCGCTACAATCCAATGACAGTGAGATGCTGCCTTCAGAACACGCTATCGATCAACTTAACTACAGCCGCAATTTACTTCATGATGGCAAACAGACTACTTTGCAAACTCAATTGCTCAACCATGGTGAACCCAGCGTTCAAAAGAAACTCACTCACCTCAATCAATCCATTGATAGTCAAATTCAACAATCCGGATTAACACAATTTTCTGATGAGCAACAATCTGTGTTAGTGCCTTTTGTTCAAGCTACACAGCGGATTAACGGTCATTCAACAATGCCTTCAGAGATGGATAGCAAGAAACCTGAGCTGAGTGTCCCAATGCAACTTGCAAGTGAGGAAGAGCTTCCCATATTGAGTACTTTTATTCAAAATGAACAAGAAGATCGCGGTGATCAGCCACTATTTTCGCTTAATAATGACCGAGAAATTCCGACAAAGAAATTATCTCAAGACTTTATACCACTATATAAAACGTTGACGGATAAAGAATCCCCTTCAGTGGCGCAAATGCTCTCGACAACACATAATTCAATCAATGTGAAAAGCGCATTGACTCCATCAATTGACGGTAACGCATCACAGGTTATGTCGAATCATTCGTTCACGACACAGACAGTCAGCATGATGCCAGCGCCCACCATAACTCAAGCTGCAATAGCCAATGCGCCAATTGCACAGATGCAGCCGGGTGTCCCACTTGGTAATGAAGCTTGGCAACAGCAATTGAACCAGCACTTATTATTTTTCTCGCGCCAAGGTATTTCACATGCCCAAATTCGCTTACATCCGGAAGAGTTGGGTTCTCTTAATGTTCACTTGCGCATAGAAGACAATCAGGCTGTGATGCATTTTGTTTCACCTCATAGTCAGGTGCGAGCAGCGATGGAGACGATGATGCCAATATTACGCAATGCTTTACAAGAGAGTGGAATTAATCTTACTCAAGGGTCTGTCGGACAAGATAATCTCAATCACTCATCAGACTCGAACGGTCAAACTGGCAAAGGTCATGAAAATCACCTTCATGCAGGATCTGCACTTGGTGGAATTGCTGGCGGTGATGCCAGTATTATCACTCAAGCTCAATCGACTATCCGTGCACGAGGTGGCATCGACACATTCGCATAGTTCTTAATCAATCTAGGGGGATTCTTAATTAAAGCGCCGAGTTAGCCCCTTTTTGTTTCGTTTTTCCTCCCTTTAGTCCAGCTCAACCAATCCATAATGTTTAAGATTACACAGTAAAAGGCCCAGCTTGGGTTTGATCTTCATAAACAGGAATTTTGTTAACATGTCGTCTTCACGCAATGGATCGAAAAATTCAAACAAAGGATTACTGGTACTGCTCGCGCTTCTTGCCATCGGCGGTTCCGGTTTTGGTGGTTATACTTGGTGGAAAGCACAAAAGACGACAAATGTGGCAGATGTGGAAGAAAAACGATTGAACATGCCGCAGCCTATTTTTATGGATTTAGACCCTTTTACTATCAACCTACCGGGGCTTAACGAATCACCTGACCGCGTGTTGTACATCAATATCACACTACGACTCGCGAACGAAAAATCACGTAAGCAACTTCATGAATATTTGCCAGAAGTACGGAGTCGTTTACTTCTATTGCTTTCGGAGCAGAGGCCAAAAGCACTCAGCACCCATGAAGGTAAATTGCAATTAATGCAATCCATTAAAACCACACTATCCCCAACGTTGATCCCGGGTGAAAACGATCAGGATATTTCAGATGTATTATTTACGACATTTATTTTGCGGTAATGCAGATGAGCGATAATATTTTATCTCAAGCTGAAATCGATGCCCTGCTCAATGATGATGCGCCATCGACGAGTGGATCAGCAATACCAACTCCAGAAAAAGATCAGGTTCGTCCTTATAACCCGAATACACAACGCCGGGTTATTCGCGAGCGCATGCAATCACTCGAAATGATCAATGAACGTTTTGCCCGACAATTCCGCATGGGGTTGTTTAACATGTTACGCCGTAGCCCTGACATTACAGTTGGCGGATTAAAAATCGAGCCTTATCATGAATTTGCTAGAAATTTACCCGTTCCGACTAACCTGAACCTTATTCATATGCCGCCATTACGTGGTACGGCACTCTTCACGTTTGAGCCTGCATTGGTGTATATCGCTGTTGATAATTTGTTCGGTGGTGATGGTCGCTTTCCTGTCCGTTCAGAAGGCAAAGAGTTTACCAATACCGAACAACGTATTATTAACCGCATGTTAAAACTCGCTTTAGGCGCTTACCGTGATGCTTGGAAGCCAATTGCGGACATTGATGTGGAATATGTGCGATCTGAAATTCAAGTGAAATTTACCAATATCACGACTTCCCCTAATGACATTGTTGTTACAACGCCTTTCTTAATAGAAATCGGCAATACCATTGGTGAGTTTAGTATTTGTATTCCCATTGCCATGATTGAACCACTGCGTGAACGATTGATTAATCCTCCCGTGGAGCAAGGCCATCAAGAAAACGAAGCTTGGGTCACCAATTTAGTCACACAAGTGAAACGTTCAGAGTTAGAACTCGTCGCCAATTTTGTTGATATTCCGCTGCGGATATCTCACTTGCTGCA
This sequence comes from Providencia burhodogranariea DSM 19968, assembly GCF_000314855.2. Lineage (GTDB taxonomy): Bacteria > Pseudomonadota > Gammaproteobacteria > Enterobacterales > Enterobacteriaceae > Providencia > Providencia burhodogranariea. The sequence continues at coordinate 1,893,527 of NZ_KB233222.1, forward strand.
ATTGCAAAAAGGGGATGTTATCCCTATCGAGAAACCTGAGCGCTTGATGATAAGTGTTGATGGCGTTCCTGTATTAACCAGTCAGTATGGAACTCAAAATGGCCAATATGCATTGCGCGTTGAGCATTTGATTAACCCTGTTTTAAACACGCTAGATGAGGAAAGTACCAATGAGTGAGGCGAAGAATTCTCCTGATGCATCGACTAATCAAGGCAGTGAGGACTTATGGGCTGAGGCAATGGAACAACAGAAAAAAACGGAATCTGCCTCTGCTGATGCACAGGCGTTCGCAAATCTCGACGGACAAAATACATTAAATCAGTTATCTGATATCAATTTGATCATGGATATCCCAGTTCGTCTTTCTGTTGAATTGGGGCGCACTAAAATGACCATCAAAAAGTTGTTAAGCCTATCACAAGGTTCCGTCGTTTCGCTTGATGGCTTAGCGGGTGAACCATTGGATATCTTGATCAATGGTTATTTAATTGCACAAGGTGAAGTCGTGGTCGTTTCGGATAACTACGGTATTCGCATCACTGACATTATCACGCCATCCGAGCGCATGCGCCGTTTGAGTCGTTAATATGACAACACTGACTGAAATGCAAACCAAGCCATTTATAGTGCAAACAGAGCAACCTAGCGGGCAGGCAATCTCCGCTGTTAGTACTAGCGACAACTTAATGCAGGTTTCTGGTGCACTTGGCGCTATTATCCTGCTGATCTTGATGGGCTATTGGTTAATAAAAAAATTGGGGCTTTCGCCAAAAAATATCGGTAAAGGTCAATTATTAGCAGTGAAAGCGAGTTGTTCACTGGGAAATAAAGAGCGGGTTATGGTGATTGAAATCAATCAAGAATGGCTAGTTTTAGGTGTTACGGCACACTCTATTAATCTACTCCATCAATGCCCAGCGCAAAATAAGGCATCATTAACATCACAGCTTGAACCATTAACATTTCAGTCCGTTTTAAAAAAGAAACAAGATGCCGCTTATACAGTGGCTTCACAAATACCGATTTATAAATAACTGGAAGCACACATGTTCCCTTTGAAATTTACGACTGTGATAGCTTATTTATTGTTAATGCTACCCACCAAAGCCATTGCTTCGTTGCCACCGATTATTAGTCATACATTAGCCAATGGTGGACAAAGTTGGTCATTACCCGTGCAGACGTTACTGTTTTTAACGCTGCTCGGTTTTATTCCTGCACTTTTGCTAATGATGACCAGTTTTACACGCATTATCATTGTATTAGGTTTATTACGGAACGCACTGGGCACACCTTCGGCACCACCAAACCAAGTATTATTAGGTTTGGCATTGTTTCTCACTTTTTTTGTGATGTCTCCCGTTGCTGACCAAGCTTATCGCGAGGCTTATCAGCCATTTAGTGAAGATAAAATTAGTTTAGAAATTGCATTAGAGCGAGGTACGGCACCTTTTCGCACCTTTATGTTAGGACAAACTCGTGAATCTGATTTAGCGCTATTTGCGCGTATTGCCAAGGTTGGTGATATTCAAGAAGCTAAAGATGTGCCGATGCGAATTTTAGTTCCTGCATTTATTACCAGCGAACTCAAGACCGCATTTCAAATTGGTTTTACAGTTTTTATTCCATTTTTGATCGTTGATCTTGTAGTTGCGAGTGTATTGATGGCTCTCGGCATGATGATGGTGCCACCCGCAACCGTTTCTTTGCCGTTTAAATTGATGTTATTTGTTCTCGTCGATGGTTGGCAATTGTTACTAGGTTCATTGTCACAAAGTTTTTTTAATTAGATTGAGATTGCAGAATATGCTCAACAATATTGTCACTCAAAATATAAAAATTAACGCATCGACCGTAAATAATGCGAGTTACAGCTAAGCAACAAGTGAGTGAATCGTTACAAATGATAATTTAATCATAGTAAAAAGTGCCATTTTGGCACTTTTAGCCTTATTTTATTTATAGATTCTAACTAAGAAATTTGAGCTGAGAATATAGCGAATATGCCCTAAATAATTCGAGTTACCGCCGGAAATAATACGAATGTAGTCGAAAAAACGAGCTGTTATCAGAAATAATTTGAATTTCAGCCTAAAAAAATCTAGAGGCTACCCTAAATAATTCGATTACCTATGTAAATAAACTGAGATGCTAGCCTAAATAATTCGAATTGCAGCCTAAAAAAATCTAGATGCTACCCTAAATAATTCGAATTGCAGCTAGGCGACAAACGAAGATATCTCGGGGAGCATACATAAGTATGTGACTCGAGTAGCTGAGTGCAGTCAACAACGCTGCGGCTCGAAGTATGACGGGTAGCCGGGTAGCGAGGAATATGTAATGACCCCAGAATCAATTATGTCCATGTCCACAGAGGCGATGAAAATTGCCTTGATGTTAGCAGCACCGCTATTGCTTGCCGCATTAACAGCAGGTTTAATTATCAGTTTGCTACAAGCCGCCACCCAAGTGAATGAAATGACATTATCATTTATTCCTAAGATCTTATCGGTGATTGCAGTTTTAGTCATTGCGGGTCCATGGATGCTCAATCTTCTGACCGATTACATGCGCACGCTACTTAGTAACCTGCCCTTTATTATTGGTTAGTCATGTTAACCATCACCAGTGAGACACTCACACTCTGGCTCAGCCAAGGATTTTACCCTTTCATACGCCTTTTAGCGCTGTTTAGCACAGCGCCTTTTTTTAATGAAAAACAGTCGATTACTAAAGCAAGAGTGATGTTAGCATTCTTTGTGATACTGATTGTTTCACCGCAATTACCTGTGATAAATATTCCACTATTTTCGGCAATGGGACGATGGGTGATCGTACAACAAATGGTGATTGGTGCAGCGATTGGATTAACAATGCAAATTGCATTTGCCGCGGTGCGCCATGCTGGTGAAGTTATTGGGTTACAAATGGGATTATCGTTTGCGACATTTTTCGACCCAACGGGCGGTCCAAACATGCCAATCTTAGGCCGCATTTTGAACTTAATAATGCTGTTATTATTCCTATCATTCGATGGACATTTGTGGTTAATTTATATTTTAATTAATTCATTCGATCTCATTCCAATTCAAGTTTCTCCCATCAATCGTGATGGTTTTTGGTCATTAGTGCAATTTGCAAATTCTATTTTTATTAATGGGTTAATGCTTGCTCTGCCTTTTATTACCTTATTTTTGATCCTCAACCTCGCACTCGGTATTCTTAACCGCATGACCCCTCAGCTATCTGTTTTTGTCGTCGGATTTCCGCTGACATTAACCATCGGCATCAGTATGTTAGGATTGATAATCTCTATCCTACCCCGTTACACTGAGCGCCTGATTAACCAAGCTTTCGAACAATTATCGTTGATGTTTGGATTGTTTATTTAACGACCCCAATCGAGGCTATATTAAAAGATCATTTGATGATCAAATCATTTAACGTGACATGTCACGCTCTGGATTATGATTATATTTATGCAGGGAATAAATTATTACTGCTTAGCTAATACACTATTTTTATTTGATTTCTAAGCTGCCTATGCGGCAGTGAACGAGTTTAGTGATGCGTGGGGGGTTGAGGGCAATTTCTAAGCTGCCTATGCGGCAGTGAACGTGAAAGTGAGTGATGATAGTGATTCTGTGGCTTTCTAAGCTGCCTATGCGGCAGTGAACGTATTTCGTCTTTTTGTCCATCCTCAGCAAATTTTCTAAGCTGCCTATGCGGCAGTGAACACAAATTTATCGCCATTTATGTCGACTGGATCATTTCTAAGCTGCCTATGCGGCAGTGAACTTTTAACTGCCCGTGCGCTACAAATAAAAACGTTTCTAAGCTGCCTATGCGGCAGTGAACGCTTCAGCAATCTTAGCTACGCTCCAGTTGTATTTCTAAGCTGCCTATGCGGCAGTGAACTTTGTTGCGGACGGTGTAAGGCACGATGAAAATTTCTAAGCTGCCTATGCGTCAGTGAACTGTTTCTGCTAAGCAGCCAAAACCGCTCAAGATTTCTAAGCTGCCTATGCGTCAGTGAACTATAAATTATCAGGAAAAAAATCCCAGACAACAATAATTTAGGCCTAATTCCTTTAAAATACCTTCTTTTTTATCGAGCATCTTAACTTATTGTTTTAAAAGTGTTTAATTTTAATTTTAAAAACAAAGGGTAAAATTAAGGTAAAACATCGCTCGTAGCAAACACACCAATTTGTCGCCATCAATATGAATATACCTTTAATGAATGACAACAAATTTCAGCGATCAATATCATCATTAATCAGCATCAAATTTTTAAAGAACCTTCTAACATCCAGTCGAAACGTATTAGAAGTAAAGCGACAAATAACAAAAAATAGCCTAACTTCAAATAAAGAATTCTTTTATCCTAAGTAAAAAAAGAGTAGCGCGCATATCAAAAAATAACCAATCAAATATCCAAGATAACTCAAGCGACCAGTAACTTTACTTAATGATAAAGCATTAGCAGAACACCACTACCCTCACTCAAATAATAGGACATTATGCACATTAAACGTGGACTCTATACTCGTCGCCTAGATACAAATCTAATTATTTATAATTGTATTTCAAATAAAAAGGATAACCGCATATGGAAACACATTACTCCACATTGAGTCTCGCTAACCATACACTTCACAGTATCCGCTATGATCCCATCACTTTTTCGCCTGACGATTTATTATGGATCCCTCACCATGAAAAGCTTAATCGCGCTATTGTTAAACGACAAGCTGAACACTTGGCAGGACGTATTGCGGCATCGTATGCCATCAAACAATTAACAGGTTGTATAGAAGTCCTAAAAATGGGCGACCAAAATGAGCCTATATGGCCATCCGGAATAAGAGGAAGCATTAGTCACGATAATAACTTAGCATTATCAATCGCACTGAATAATAGAGATGCATTAGTCGGGATTGATATTGAAACGATTTTAAATGAATTTGGTGCCAAGCAAATATGGCAAGAAGTTATCACCCTTGATGAACAAAAACAGTTTGGTGACCTTCCTTTTTCACTGGGTGTGATCTTAGCGTTTAGCGCCAAAGAGAGCTTATATAAAGCATTACACTGCCATGTAAATCGCTTTTTTGATTTTTTCAGTGCAGAGGTCATTCAAATTACTCAAAATACCTTAACACTAAAACTAACAGAAACGCTCGCTATCTTCCCTGTGGGAGCAAAATTCACACTGCATTGGCAACAGCTAGGCCAGCAAGTCATTACCTTACTTTGCTGTACTTCGTTTAAAAATTACCATCAATTTGATGAACGTGACTCATAAACGTGAACCAAACCAACACAAATATCATAGAAAAATCGTCAGGCCGAAAAATCTCTATATGGTATGGTTAAGCAACGTTCAGAATCACAAAAAGCGGATAAATGATCTCACTTTCATCATTAAATTTATTGTTGTGGCAAACTCCATTTCGCCAAAAATGATTAGTTCATTGCTTGTGATTCAACTTTTGGTGCAAACATCATTCGCCATGCAGCTAAAGGCCAGCGCATGGATAAAGGCCATCTAACATCAACCTGTTTATTCTCTTTTATCATTGGCGTAACACCATGCATAAAATAAGCATACAAGGCCTCGATATCATCATCCTTGATCGCCGCATAAGCGGGATAAGGCATCGCCGGATACAACGAATCTCCATCTTTGCGCACTCCATAACGCACCGCGTTATCAAAGTCACGCAAACTGTATTGCCCGATACCCGTCGTTTTATCGGGAGTGATGTTAGTGCCGTAAACCATCCCGATAGGTAACGGAAGCCCATGCCCACCGGCAAAGGTGAGAGGCCCTTGATCGCTAGGGTCAGAGTGGCAAGCTAAGCAATTTCCCATCCGTGCTAAATAAGCACCTCGCTCGACCAATTCATCTTGCGTTAATGAGGATGATGCTTTTATTGTTGATAGTGACCCTTTATAGATAAAGCCAAAAAATATCATAACTAATAGCAGCACCGAGATACCTAAAATAATAAAAAACTTCAATTTTTTCATGATCTTTTACCATTTTACTCAATTATTTTAAGACACTACGATATTGCGTATCTGTAATAGGTTTTGCTTGATTGCCCCACGATGAACGTAAATAGTTGATAATGGATACAATTTGTTCATCTGTTAAAGTTTCTTTATAAGCAGGCATAACATAAGGTGGGTGTGCTTCAGTCACCGAAGTTTGTTCACCATTGGCAATAATGTGTATTAAATTGCGTGGATCACTTGCAATAACTGTACTATTACCGACTAGGCGTGGTGCCGCTGGAGGTATTCCTTGACCAGATTCACCGTGGCAAGCACTGCAATAGGTGTAATACAAAAATTTCCCTTCGGGATCTTGCTTTGCCAATACATGTTCTTCAAGTGGTGAAATAGGATTTTGAATAGACACTAAATATGCCGCCATACTGTTCAAATCCTCATCTGTAGCATACTGCGTACTGAGTGTAACGACTTCTTTCATGGGACCACTAATGCCTTTACTTGGTGAAATACCCTGTTTTAGTAAAGACACTATTTCATGATGAGATAACGTTGATGCGCGTAAGCTCGGCGCCAGCCACCCCTCAATAATTGCGCCTGATAGGTATTCAGGGCTGCTGTCATTATAAGCGACTTCCTGCATACCGATCCCTCTTGGAGTATGGCAAGCACCACAATGCCCAAGGCTTTGAACAAGATAAGCACCTCGCGCTATGTGTAAATCCTTATCTGAATGAGATTGTTCTTGCGCATAAACTGTCGAGATTGTTAACAGGTAAAATGCAACATAACGAAAAGTTCGCGCAAAGAGATGTTTTATTTGTTTTAACATAAGGCCTTCTTTGTCTTTAAGCAGAAATGATTTCATTAACAGCGCGCCATCCCTGATCAATCGCAGAGTGCATATATGGACTCCAGCCCGAATCAGAGTTGGCAATATGAATATGGCCGAATGGTCGCCTTGCTGTTTCAATCAATTGCTTTTCGTTATCTTCTGTATCCCACATTGTACTGGAAGCATACGAGTAACCGTGTGACCAACGATTGACTGTAATGCCTAAAATATCTTTTTGATGATCAAACCCAGCTGGCCCTAACATGGCCTGTAATTGATCTCGAATTTGTTGTTCATGCTCAGCAAATGGCATTGATAGTAATCTCGCTCGCCCCATTCGCGATTGCTCTCTTGGCGAAAGCCCGCTACCAGAAATAGTTGGCACATATATCATATGTAAACAAATAGGATCATCAGGCGTACTTGAATGCCGATATCCTCCGATGCTCACCGGATAGTCAAGTTTAACAACGCTATACGGCGCAGCTGGAGAATAAATTTTATGAACACCGAGTTTGTCAAAACAACGCCAGTTACTTAATACAACTTTTGAATAGACTAAAGGCGCTTTGACATTTTCTTTCAAAGCCTCTTTTTGTTCTTCCGACATTGAAGGCACAATATAGGGGATCATCATGTTATACCCAGCCATAATGATTTTTTTAGAAGCGACTTTTTCCATTTGACCATCTGCTGTTACATAGACCAGCTCTGCTCCACCATTTTCAACATTGGTGGCATGAATGGCTGTACTATTTAAGCGTAAGCGCGTTGGCGCTCCTTCTTCGTCAAGTTTGCTATAGTCAAATTTTGCGAGAACAATATCTTCCATTCCTGATTTATCCGATACCTCAGGAATTAACTTTTGCACTAAAAGGCGTGCCACACTCGCGTTCCCATCAGGGAAATGATAGATATATGGGTCGTCAAGTTCAGCCTGTTCATCAGCATCCAAAGGCGGCAAACCTGCCGTCGCAAATCCGGGCAAAGCACATAACCGTGCGTCAGAACAAGCCGTTGCATCAATACCCACGGCTTGAAAATCATTGGTGATCTGCTGAAAGTATTTAATGGCTAAAGGATTCAATTTGACTTTATCTTGTAAAAATTGTGAGTAACTCGTTTTGTCGACATATTCAATTTTTTCTTCTAAAGACATTCCCGCAAGGTAATCAACCTGTTCCTCAAACAGTTCAATCAAATCTTCTCTATCCTGTTTAGAGAGTGGAAAATCCCCAACAAATTCACGATAACTTCGACCATTTAAGCGCCCCTCAGGGATATCATCAGCAACCCCACGGCTAGGATCACCTACAACTAACTTATCAACACCAAAGTTTGCTTTATCAAAGAAAGTCGCCTTAGCAAGCCCCCTGTTAGGATAAAAATCAACATCAAAATGGGCACCTAATTTATCAACACTCACTCCCATATCATCGAGTAACTGTTTAGCATGGTCGCTATATATATAATGTGGCGATTGAAATGATTCACTACCACCATAACCAATAATTTGGCCTGCGGGTGTAGAAAATTCATTGCGAATTGCATGACCACCAAAATCGTTATGATTATCTATCAGCAAAATCTTTTTATCAGGGCCCATTTGCTTACGATAAAACCACGCAGCAGCTAACCCACTAATACCAGCCCCTACGATAACTAAATCATAATTTTCTTTCACTGGCGTATTTTGAAGGTTAAATTTATCGCCTTTGCGCGCTAAACGGTGCGCATTCTCGAATGAACCATCATGATTACCTCGCAACCCTGTCAGGGCTGGTGGATAATAAAGCGTTTTAGTCGCTAAAGTTGGGTTTATACTAGCTTGAATAAGTGATATCGGGGAAATAGCGGCGGCAATAGTAACAGCAACACCATTTAAAAAATCTCTTCGAGTGATTGTCATAATTATTTAATTCCTTGTATCCGCAGTTATTTTGCCAATACAATAATCTATTGTTTTATATGTTAAAATTTGTTTTTTTAATAGCATTTCAGGATTTTTGGAAATTACATATGATGTGTTTTTATCACCATCTTAAATCGTGAAAATATCCCAATACCCCAGAATTCATTATATGAATTAAATTACTTGCATGATTATCTACCTAGCCCTTTCAAGGATTAGAAACGTAAGTTCATCAATTCAATAAAAATAACCAAAATTATAATCGCTATAGTTATAATTTGAATTTAAGCGTTATTATAATAATTTATCTGTTGAATGATCCAGATAAATCACCTTCATATAATGATGAAAACGTTTTTGTTTTTGAAGCGGCGGGTATAGCTGTGAATGGATGATGAGCGAATAAACAGAACGGTACAGCTTTTCTAAGCTACCTATATGACAGTGAACCTCATATCACTCAGCTTTATGTTATCCGGGATTTTTAAGCAGCCTATAACCAAAAAATTACAACCTTTATTTACCGAAGCCACCTTGTGAGCCAAGGTTCTGAGTGACGCAGCATTTTTGACCAACACCGTCATTCCACACTTATAGTACGTTTTCGCTCAGCCTAGCGTTAAATTTCATCAAGCAGCTATTGTTTATTTTCATAATAAGCTCTGATAAAAAAAAGCGTTGATGGAGGGAAGTAAGATTTTAATTCTCCAAACGTAGGCAATTTATTGAATGTTTTCCATGCATCGATAAACTGTACGCATGGCTCTTTATTTTTCTCCTGTATAATTACCGCATTAAAATCATGTGCACACTCACCAATTACTGGGAGGATATAATTTTCTGCGCTAATGATAAAAGAGAAGTCTTCCTTATTAAGGTTATAACGTCTTAAAACTTCATTTTTTACATCATCAATAGAATAAAAATAACTTAATTTAAGTTTTTGACCAAAAATGACTCGATCAACAAGGGTACTTTCTAATCCAACTGTCGGTGATTTTGTGTTTTTTACACTGTATATATCTTGCCGGTAATGGATGTTGTAATGTAAACACGCTGATAATATGGCACAATTTCCAGAATAATGAATGAATGGCTTATTGACATATTTTGCCATTTTTTCTAAATCATTTTTTCTCAAAGTTTGTGGATATAATTTTTTTTCTTTCCGTTTAACACAGAGCGCATCTTTAATTCTTATCACATCTTTAAAATCACTATCGGTCATTTCATTATTGGATATTTTTGTATTACCTAGCCAAACTGTATGTATTTCTTTTTGAATATTTATTGCATTAGTATTTAAATTATTAAAAATTCTTTCCAAAAAATTATTTGAAACTTTTCTCAATTTAGTAGCTTTGTTAACTGGCTTAATAGCGACAATATTTGATGAGAATTCCAGCTTTATGTTGTCGCTAATACCTGTATTATTTTCTCGAGTATTTTGACGTGGAGAATTTATATTTATAGTACTTATTGGCATGCTTGTTATCCATATTCAATTAAACCTAAGAGTGTATCCGAAATATAATTTAGTGTTTTAGGTTATCATACCAATATTTGTTTTATTTCAACTAATTAAGGTAAATACTAACACGATATTACTGAAAATAGCACCTGCCTGTGGGGCTGTAGACGGTCAAAATAATGATCAAAATCATCAAATGTTGATTACCAGTAAGGCCTGTGAGCCAGTGTACTCTTGGCGTCCCCTGCAAACATCGAATGTAGCTTTGTAAACTGCCTATGCAGCAGTGAACAGGAAAAACTTAATATTCAGAAAATCTGGAGGTTTCTAAGCTGCCTATGCGGCAGTGAACACTTTGGTCACGCAGGTTTTCAATAAACTGTTTTTCTAAGCTGCCTATACGGCAGTGAACGACATGTTATAGCAAATTAGCAATACTTATCATTTCTAAGCTGCCTATACGGCAGTGAACTATTTGTCTCGATCATCTGCATAACGCTGACCTTTCTAAGCTACCTATACGGCAGTGAACCTCAAAATACTTGCGTTTGTACTCGGCATCACTTTCTAAGCTGCCTATGCGGCAGTGAACCTCTAATGTTCATTTACCCACCTTTGCAATTTTTTCTAAGCTGCCTATGCGGCAGTGAACTTTTGTTGTTTTGAGTTTGGTACACTGCATGATTTCTAAGCTGCCTATGCGGCAGTGAACACAGTGAGTGATAACAATTTAGACGGCGGCACTTTCTAAGCTGCCTATGCGGCAGTGAACATATAACGCAGTCCACGGGCTCGTCTTTAAATTTTCTAAGCTGCCTATGCGGCAGTGAACATCGCTATTAATAGTGAGGAATACGCACATAATTTCTAAGCTGCCTATGCGGCAGTGAACCCACAAACGGCTCTATCAGTCGATCACCCTGCTTTCTAAGCTGCCTATGCGGCAGTGAACGTATCAGGGATGAAGCAAAAGCAATGTTGCTGTTTCTAAGCTGCCTATGCGGCAGTGAACTAGACCACATTTAACAAAAAATAAGTTACAACAAATAGTTAAGGTAATTCTTACCAAAATACCTTCTTTTTCATCACTTATTGTAACCTATTGTTTTATAATTTTATTTTTAAGGAGCTAAAAATAAAGGTTAAAAATGAGGAACAGTTGCCAAGTTAGCCTCACCGCCTGTTATTTGGCTTAACCCATAACAATTAAATAATCCTACTTGGGCTTGCTCTGCTGATATCCGTTTAATAAATAAAGGAAATGGGCGATGAACACCCTCTCCACTTTGAGCTTTAGTTTGCTGACTTTCCATCCATAAAAAAGGCAGACGGTTATGCGCCTCAGGCCGATTTTTTTTCAATACCGCTAAACAAACGTCCTTCGATTGCCCTGTCTTCTCCGCCCATAGCTGGGCTTTTTTGTGCATATCAGATTCGATTCGTCGCTCCCCCTTAACATGTTGGCGGACATAACTCACAGCTCTTGTATGTTCAGGTACAGATTGAATCGACTTAATATGGACATAATCCGCCAACCGCGATAACCATTTAGTCATATTCAGCTGGGTAAGCTCCCCTTCTGTCATGGCAAATAAACGAATTTTTCTGCCTAAGCGGAACCCGACACTGCCATACTCAGGAAACGCGACGGCGATAGCACTGTGCCCATCACTCGATTTATTTTCCACCAGCGCAATATGAATTTGTTGGTAGACCTTTTGCCATAAAAAGTCCAACGGGATAGTTGGGTCAGGCAGTAATGTGATCTCCTGATAATAATTCATAGTCCACCTTATTTGTCACTTTCACCAAAGACACCACCACGAACCAATACCGCCATCACATAGTGTTCATCTTCAATACGTGCCAATTTGTCACCTCGTGCCCACTTATCGAAATAAGTATAAAAATCCTGTTTTGCGCTAGGTGTTCTATACGCTGTACCAAGATTAGTCACTGCACCATATGGCTCAATCGCAATGGCACCCGCACTATTGATTTCATCATCATAGGCTGGATACCAAGTATCAATGGAACGTAATGCATTACCCACTTTTTGTGAGTGCATCGCCGCATGACCATTAACATGATAAAGGATCTTACTTTTACTGCCTTTACCTTTGCTTTTATCAAGGACTAACTCTTCACTCGGATATACTTCTTGTGCCTGCCCTAACAAGGCATAAGTGGTAATTTCAAGCAGTAATGCGCCTTGGCTGTTAGCTAATGCCGCCGCTATTTTGTCGCCTAATGTCAGTACTTTTTCATCTTGTTGATCAAAGCTGCGGATACTGTATTGAGTCGCATCAAAAGTCCACTGCTGCTCTTGTCCGGTATTGAGTATTTTAACGATGACTTCAATTTTTTCAGCGCCAACACGGTTACGCCATAAAAAACGAGCATTTGCAATATTATGTGCATAGCGACGACCAAGCTCACGGAATCCTTCTTTCTCAATATATTCCTTCGCAGCCTTAGAATAGCTTTCTTTGAAAAGGGCATTATTACAAGCCGATGGCGATTCGACGCCACCTAAAACTTTAAGGGTAAACTGATGCTTTAATGTGTCTTGCTGAGGGCCTAGCGCACAGGCATCAACCGTTTGTAAGTTGGCTTTTTCTACTTCGGCATTCAGTTTTAGTGGATCATTCTTAACTGGGCCTTTTAAACGGTTCGAAATCGTACCGCGAACAGATTTTTCTTGCAGAGCTAATGGCGTAAATTGTGCTTTATTCTCCCAGCTTGTGCCATAGAAATACCCATCAGATGGAACCAATTTTTTTTCAAACGCCAATACTGATGCTACATCATCTTTCTTCGCCATTATTTACTCTCCGCTCGTAAAATATTTAGATTCAACTTGTTGGCACAAATAGAGGTTATTTTCTAAATCATAGTGATGTTTCCATAGCATTTCCTCAGGATGACCTATCTTGTTAACCATCACAAATTGCCCTAGTGTTACGACACTTTCTGCAAATCGATGAGGAACATCAGGGTCTCGCTGATTTTTTGCTTCACCTAATGGGGATATTCCTTGGAAACCCGTGGCTATCGGTACAACCCAGCCTGATGTTTTACGCTGTGCTTTCCATTCAAACTGATTTTTTTTCTGCTCACTGTCTGTTTCTATTTCTACGCATTGATTATTCACAGCAACATGATCTAATAGGGCATCCATCGCATCTTGCCCCTCTTCCATCGCACCTATCATGAGATCGCGACGCTCAATTAGTGCATAGCCAGGCATCATGCTATTCAATAATTTTCGTTTACTACTTCCATCGAGCTCATTCGCTGGCAGCGTACATCGCTGTGGCACATCGACAGATAAAATATCGCCCCCCGCTAATTTCATCGTCGGGATAATCTCACGAAGAGTGCTAAAGATAGGATGCCCTTCAGGTAAGTCAGTATCCCCATCCTCATCTTTCGCTGCAACGGAGTACTCAATCAGTAATGAGACATCCAAGTGACAACGAGCTTCTTCGATAAAGGCAGAACGATTACCTTCTTTATCTAATGGATTACCTGTACCAATAATGGAACTCACAAAATCGCCAGGACCTTTATAGGTTTGTAGATTGCACTCATGGCTGATCACCGCTACTGACGCAAATTCTAAACTGTCCAGATCATCTGCTTTTAGCTGATACTTTAGCTTACGCTCAAGTGCATGCATAAAACCTAGCCATGCGGTCATTGCAGGAAACCCGATCGTAAAAGGGCTTGATAAGGCGTTGGCATTTTGCACTTTCAGATGGGACAACTTAATAAAGTGAGTTGGATTCATCGCAAAAGCTCCTTATTTATTGCCACCACATCCGCAATAGCGCTGAATTCATCATTACCTAACGATAATGCTTTATTGCCATTGATTTTTTTATATCCCTCAATAAAGCAGCGGGCAATTTCAGGAATTAATACGAGCAGCCAGTCATCCATGTTATCTCGCTGAGTTTGCTCATTTGGAAATAACCACGTTTGTTGATACTTCGAAAGCCCTGTTGGTAAGACGCTATTTTCTAGTTCAAATGCACGTCGCACTTTCCACATCATCACTAATATGTAATCAACATATTCTTGAATAAGGTTATCGCGATACTCGATAAAACGACTGCCCCGTTTATCTTTTGGTAATGAAATTAACCCATGAAATGCTTTAAATGTCTCTTTGGCATGCCACGGGTTTTGGGTATCAGCAAAAAAATTGGTTTTCGGTAATCGCATTTCTCGGATATTTATAACCGGTGGTAATGAAGGCAATAGATATGCCCTACCCGCATTTTGGTTGTTTAATACTGAGATATTCTGAGGTTTAGTCCCACCAAAACCAATAGAAGTGATATCATAAATTTCTTGATAGCCAACCTCGCTGTATTCCCCTTTACGCCTTAATTCACGTAATGCTTTGGTCTGTTCTGAAAAGCGGATGACGTCAATTCGGCGGCGCATTTCAAACAACAGGCCAGAAGGTGTTAACAACGAAAGTAAATGATAATCTTCATCATCATAAAAAATAGGAAAATAGACTTGTTTTATTTTTGAGCTAGTGACAACCGTATCATCCACTGCTGCCATTTCTAAAAAACCATCTCGCAATGTTTGATATGGTTCATTGCTGATCGTCAATAATGTTTTTGCAAGCTCCGTTTCTGCATTGATATGCTCTAGTAACGTTTGTTTATCTTGCATTTCTAATGTCAAAAACTTGTAGACATCAAGCGCGGCGGCATTTCCTAATGCATCGGGTTCAGCAGCCACATTACCCGAACGTAAAAAACCATCATTTGCCTGTTTGGCATTGGCAATAGTCGCACTAACAGAACCATTTTTGTTTTTACGAGCACTGGGGTGACTAAAGGTACAGGGGTGAGTCGACAGTGAGATTTGCCCTGCTCGCTTTGCCGCGTTAGGTATCCACTGCGCTAAAGCAAACGTATTTTCACATTCCTGCTGTTTTTCGCTAATTTCAGCGTCACTCATGGAGGCTTTTAAATTCTTTTTAAGCCAGCCGTCTTTACGTTCCGCAAAGAAATCTTCTATTGCTGGATCTAACATATTTCAGGGTCCTTGTGGCTCAATTTATACATTTATTACGTTACTCGGCTTGTATTGAAATATCAGTATCTGCTCGGCTAGCCGAGCACAACGTTTTCAGTGATCCTACAAGCCATCTTGATTCAAAATCTACAAGCATTTCATATCCTTTTCGATATATGCATCAAATCACTAACTTATTGAATCGAAAATTAACTATTTCGATGACTAAGAGATGATCCGAGTGTATCAAACTAATCGGCTCTCTACTCAGCTTCACCATTCAAAACAAAATTATCGTTTTACAACATATATTCCCATTTGGTCGTTATAGTGATATTCAACATCTTGCTTATCTCTTAACTGCAAACTAATTTCACCATATAGTCGAGAAAGTGAAATAACTTGTAGGTCTGCTTGCTCGAAAGAGTTAATAGATTGCTCGTAATCTCGAAATAGCCAAAGCCTTTTGGTTAATACTGGTTCAAATGGTTGATGCTTAATTCCATATTTCGATTCAATAAAAATCCATTGATCTTGTTGATACTGACTAAATTCTAACTTGCCATTATTGTTAATGACTAATGACAGTCGAATAGAAGGTGTACTGTGCCGAAATGGCGTTAATTGTTGAGGTAGTCCAGTCATCCACCAGCAACCATGGGTATAGCCCCACAAATGAAATGCTGTATTAGTCGGTAGTGGTGGCTTTGGTTGATTTGAGCGCCGAGAAGAATTATTTTGTTTAACCTCTGTTTTAGCCGCAAAAACAGCCCCCGTTGCCAGAGTTTTTTTAATGGCAGCATGCTCTAAACAGGCTAAATCACGGTGTTTTCTACTTTCATAATCGAGCTGTTTTGTAATTCTTGGGATTGAATCTACGGATTGAAGTAACTGTTGCTCATCAACCAACGCACTTAAGTTGTGAGTCACTAATCTTAGGCTTAAATTCTCGTTTTCATAACCCGGCCATCTAAACACATCTTTTGTCACCTCTTTGCCGCCTTCCTGAAACCCTTTCCAATTGTATTGAAGTAAAGCCATATTCGGATGTTCAACAGCACCTTCCCGATGTCGACGTACACGCCCCGCCATCTGAATAATAGAACGATAAGAAGAAGGTTCAACTACCGCCCAATCAAAATCATGATCACGCCCGACCTCTTCGACTGGCGTGGCAACAAGAATAAAAATAAGGTTGTTTGCCTTACCTTCATTTTTCACTTGTTCCAAGTGCCCGCGGATAATTGAATTCTCTAAGGCGACTGGAAGTTCTCCGTTTTTTTCTTTACGCTTTAAAACGCTATCAAGGTGTTTTTCTTGCTCATGGCGCAACAATAAAACCTGTTGGCTATGGTACGCCATCGTGCGAATTTCAACATTTTCAGGCCATTCACATGCAAGTAAAAAATGCGTTAGTTCCACACAGGGGCGAATATTGGCCATACGCACAACACCAAATGAAATGTGGATCCCTGTTTGGCTATCGATAAAAGAATGCGCTGAATGTTGTGCTAGAATCGCTTGTTGAATATGTTCAAAAAAATGCGGCTGGCTATTTTGACCTTTATCCAATGACATTGGCACAATACAGGCTTTACGGCGAGCTGGCTGCGCTTGTAATATTTTGGCGCGCTTATCAATAAAAGCATCATGATATTGCTGATAAAGAGAAGGCGCATTAGCCTCATTGGCAATGATTGTCGCTGTATGGGTCGTGGACTTACATTTATCTTTAACTGCATCATATTTGCCTTCATCGACCCAAATACACCCAATCTGGGCTGACTGTTGTCGACTTTTAGCATGTACATGCCAACCCGCCTGATAAGCATGAAAGTAGGCTAACGCTAAATCAGGTGGAATGGTCGCCGAAGAGATCATCACCTTACGCCCCAGCAGCCCCGCCATGTGCACTAAGCGCCCTATCGCTATTGAATCATGATCAGTAAAGTCATCCACTTCATCGATAACCAGATCTGATGACATCAAACGTAAGCAAGGCAGAATGTAGCGTCCGCCACGGATTGTTTCTGTTGCCCCCATCATATGGTCGATGGTACAAGCCAGAACTGGCGCATACAGTAAGGCTCTATCTTTGGCTCTGGTGAGTACAGTCGAAAGGGATTCTTCTGGTAATATTCCTTGCCACTTATCTTCAGGCCAATGTAATTCGTCGTCATCAAATAAACTTTCTTGTGATGCAGAACCGCTAGCTTCTGGGGTACTTTCCGCTGATATGTCCTCTTGCTTTTGTTTTGAATCCAGATGCAATTGAGTTACTGCTTTAGAGCCGACTAAAACCGCTAATTGACTGTCATCAAGCCCGATACGATCGCGATATTCATCACCGGTTTGCAGGGTCAATGTTCGTAGCCCTAATGCCAGAATATAGCGTAAACTTTGTTTATCTTCTGATAACGCCTGCATAATCTTCGCGTTAGCCAATGTTTTTCCACAGCCTGTGCTCGCCATATTGACAATGAAATAGCCTTTTACGCCGTCTTCATGCTCTTCACGATACTTATAAAGCGTATTAACCGCATCTTCCTGCCAGCTAAATTTTCCTTGGCTATTTTTATCGTGAGTTAAATCTGGGATATCGCTAGCAGTAGGCGGTTCACTTTCAAAGAAAGGCAATGTTTCTGCTACATTACGCGCTATTTCGGCGACATTAACCAGATGTTCATCTAATTTTTGCTTAAACTGCATAAGACCAAAATACCGCTTGGTATTCGCATAAAGTGGAATATCACTTTTCCATTGAGGATCATTATCTTTTGATGAGTAATTATGATCGCCCAACATTAAGCAAAGGCGTGCATAATGCGCAATAATACGCCAACTGCCCTCGTTCATGGCTTCTTGGAACAGAGGCAGTTGATGTTTCAAATCAATTGCGGCTTGCTGAACCGCATGGCTCCATGTCATCGACTCGCTTAATAGGCCGTTTGGGAATTCAAAGCACATGCCAAGGCGTTTTTTGAACTCATCTTCATCTTGCCTATTTTCATAGCCCCACTTTTGTTCAATCGTTTTTAATAAATTGGCTAACGAGTTACGAGCTTGATCACAGTAATTATCTCTGTTTTCTTTTTTATTCAAAAAAGGCAGCCTATGATGAGAAACGATTAGCCAAATTAGTAACGAGGCTGCATCAGGCAAACCACTTAAAGGCGCTGATAATAAACCGTTTTCTTTTGTCCATTGTTGTAATTGAGGTTCATTCCATTGCTGATTAGCGATTATCTCTAGCCATTTTTCATCACTGTCAGCCGCGGATTGGCTTTTAACCAGTGAACTAAATAGTAGTGCGGAGATCCACTCATGCCGTAATGGGTCGCCTTTAAAGGGAGATTTGATTGCTGGATTAAGTTTATCTTGGAATAATCGTGATGCTTTGCCCCAATCATGCAATAACGCCGCAAGTCGAGCAAAGGCTCCAATTAGGGAAAGGTATTTCCAATCATTTTCATGCTCACTGCCCAGAAATGATTTTTCAGTTCGGTTCACGGGGACATACCCTTCTGCGTTAAATTTCTTTTTATTACCGACAACCCATAATAATTGAGTTCGTGAACGAG
Source organism: Providencia burhodogranariea DSM 19968 (assembly GCF_000314855.2). Lineage (GTDB taxonomy): Bacteria > Pseudomonadota > Gammaproteobacteria > Enterobacterales > Enterobacteriaceae > Providencia > Providencia burhodogranariea. The sequence goes on from NZ_KB233222.1 coordinate 1,912,391, forward strand.
AGCGTATCCAATGGCAACTCACTGCGGTGCTTCGGCTTGCACTTTGACGCAACATTTTTTTTACTGTCTGCAAACCTTCAGCAGTGATCAATGTTTGCCATGTGTTATCACCAATTCGATTCGCAAAAGCATCTAACACGCGCCGAGTCCTTTTCAATGCATGTTTTTCACATTGTGAGACGAAGGTAACGATCATGATTTCGGCTCCTGATTCTGCTGCTCAGAGCCAGTTTTCAATGCAATCTGCTTAACGGTATCGAACAGAAAATCCAGCGCATGATTATCAACAAAAGATTGTAAAACTTGTTGGCGAAACTCTTGTTCCGTCGCATCTTCCTTACTACAAATAAAGGCCCATGGCAGCACAATGGCATCTTTGATTAAATCCGCCACATCAAAGACCAAAGCACCACGCCGCGTTTTTCCATGCATCACTGCAAAACCATGCGGAATGCCGAGTACCCACAAACAACTCGCCGCTAAACCATAAGCCAGATAATTGCCATGGTTCAAAAATGCATTTGCTTTATCGATAGCTTGATGCTGCCGAGTGAAGTTCTTTTTGTCGGTATTATTTGCAGCATACTTATAAAGGACTTTGGTTAGTTGTGCCTCTGTAAGTAGTAATTCTTGTGAGTTATCCGCAGCGTCTGTACGTTTATGAAAGGTTTTCAATGCCCCTTGGACAGTATTGTCATCATAAATAAACCCTTCATTTTGTAATTCTCGCGAGCCTTGCCACACTTTTTGCAAATAACTTATGCGGGCTTGCTGCAATGTTTTTGCGGCTGCTAAGCGCTTTTCATCATCAAACCAAAATCCCATCCAACCTTGTAAATACTCGGTAGGACGATACTCACTCTGCGGTGTAAACCACTCTACTTCGGTTGCCATATAGAGTGGGGTTCCCCCTCCACCACAAAAACCAACCAGTACCCCAGCTTGTGAAAGCATGCGCATGGCAGCTTGGGTAATGGATGTGCCATTCCCGAGCAATAAAACGGTTGTATTGGCAATTGGAATATTAAAGTAGAGGTTTTCGTTTTTAGCTTCAGTAAAATAGAGTACGCGACCGTCTTTTTGCATAACACGGCAGTGTTCGAGGTAATACATATTGGCGCGTTTGGAATGAAGAATTGTTTTTAGATCTGAAGGTGAAAAGTCATCCATATCAAGTATTCCATCTCATTAATCAAGCTAAATCTGTGTGCAACTTATTGGCGTTATATTTCAGCGAAAATTGAGGCTATTTTGATGAAGAATCTTGATACTCGTAAATATTTATGTGATTAGATTTATTTAGCTTAAGCAATCAACCATAACCCCAAGCAAACTGATAGTTAATTTAAATTAATACAATTTAACTTATAGAATGTCTATCTGTATCGATAAAATATCAGTATTACAATGCTATTTTGGGAGTGCCTTCGCAGATTTTATTACCAAGAGCAACTTATTGATTACATTTTAATTATCGAATTAAGTCTTAGATTCATTTATTAATGATTTAGTTAGCACAATCCGATTATTTCTAAGCTGCCTGTGTGGCAGTGAACATGCCTGTCTAATGAATCTTTCGACAATATTGTCAATGTCGTACTGTATGTCATCAGAAAACGAATTTCTAAAATTATTAAATTAGTTCATATCATTTCCTTAATTCTTTTTTTAAAACTTCTATTATCCAATCAGATAGTTTCATCTCTTTTGATTGAGCTTTTTTTACGAGTGCATTTTTAAATTCAGACTGACATCTAATGTATAGTTGTGCGTCATTAGTTACCTCTTTTTTTGCGTTACCATTACCGACGTTGCCATGATTCTTGTGTAATGTATGTTCCATTTTATCTCTCTATTAATAGTAGTAGCGCTGCACATTTCTTCCTTCAACTTCATATTTAGTACCAACGTCAATTATTATGTATTTAAATGTTCTATATCCCATATGAACACTGATAACGTTTAATCTTCGGATTGATTTGTTAAGCTTTCTTTTTCAAAGAATGATTATACCTTTTTGTTTTATTGTTTAAATATTGGTGCATCAGCAACAATATTATCGCCTTCTTTTGCTATACCCGCTTTCAATTCTGCGTACAGCTTGCCGTTTTTCGCCGTCTCAGTTGTTTCTAAGCAGACTGTTCAGCAGTGAATTCGAGTCAATATCTATTCCTATCTACTTCTCAGAGCTTCGTACTAATATTGGCTGTTAGTGACATTAACTCTTTCTCCCAATAAGCCGTTAAACCACTTCCTGTTTGTCAGACCTATATTGTGCTATTGATTGGGGAGGCTGAACAATTTACCTTAGCGTATTACATCTTGAATAGTAATTTATCTGCATGTTTACCATATAAACTCAGCTGAAGCGCTAACAGTAATTCTCTTAAGGTAACCTCAAGATATTTAAGAAAATCCGGCTGACTGATAGTTCGTTCCGTGACAGTTACTGGCAAGAATCTTTTCATTTCATTTTTGAATTTTTCACTTGTCACAATCTCATTGAGAGAGTGAATTCTTTTAATTAGTAAGTCTCTGAACTCAAGGCCATAACCATAGTCTGTTAGCTTTTTTCTGACTAATTTCGCATCAAATTCAGCGCCTTGCTGTTTCAGCCAGACCAGGTCCCATATATCTCTGTAACGGATGTATTTCTTTGTCCCAGGAAAAGATACCAATTTGTCAGCCATAATTTCATTCAACTCCTCAACCCGTACTATTAGATCAGAATATCCATCGGGTAGTTGGGGATAATTTTTGCTGAGCATTCTAGGTACACTGGTATACGCAGGAATGTTTGCTATTTCGATCTTGATGCGTTGCTTAGGCAAGTCTTTGCGTTCGGGGAAAGTTGTAACAGATATTTGCCATTTATCTACCGTAACATCAGCATAGTCTGGCTCCAATCGCAGTTCCGCAGGCTCCTTAACAATAACCTCCAGACCGTATCGCCCCCCGACATAGTCTTGAATGCAGTCTTTAATTTTTTTTATATTTGCGGAGCAGAATTCATGGCCGCCAGCAAAATCCAGATCTTCACTGAATCTGTTAGAACCATAACATAGGCGTAAGGAGGTTCCCCCCTGAAATGTAATTGTCTTCAGAATCCCTGCAATAGATAAACAGTACAAAATGTCATAGTGCAGTAATTCTTTCTCAACGACTGGGCGGTTTAAAGTAAGGTTATTCGCTGTAACGATGTCATCGACCAGTACATTGAAATCGACTAAATCACTCATCAATAAGCTCCTCCTTTTGAATTAGGTGTGTATTCCTGCCAACTCGAAGAAGATCTTTGATTGCTGTTTCTTTTGTTGCAATACGCAATGGACCCCTGCCTTCTATCGTGTTTCGAATAATTTCTGACGGTTTTTTATTTGTATGCGTGATTTCAATGACCCCCCATGGCGTCACGAACTCTCCAGATCGTCCCGTAGACATGATGGTTAGCCTATCGATGAGTATCTGTGAAATCACTCCATACTGAGATAAAGCTGATTCTAAGCTGATGTAGTTGTATTCACCCCGTCGAATATTAACCGCAAGGCTATCCAATGGATATACACCTAACGAAGCTCTGGCATTGACATAAACTCCTTTCGCTGCTCGCTTCAAAATACCCGCAGCAACTAAGCGATCAACTGATTTTTGTAATGTTTTCGGAGATTCATTAGGGAAAATGGTCGCCAAATCTTGGGTCAAGAAAATATTTTTTCCCTTTTTACTAAAGTCATCCAGTGTGTGAATAGCTGTAATTTGATCCATTATATTATCTCCACTAAATCACCCTTTCTGTGGGGTGGTTTTGTACAGATATATAATAGACTTAATATCTATACAAATAAACCCCAAATAAGGGGTTATTTTGTATAGATAATGGGAGTGAGACGAATTATTATTGCTGATGGAAACTAGTTATTGTTCGCTCGTAAGCTAAATAACTCTTCATTTTTCTAAGCTGCCTGTGTGGCAGTGAACCCGCGCATGATAGAACTTGCCCCGTTTATTTTTTTCTAAGCTGCCTGTGTGGCAGTGAACTTTGTATAGACAGTTCGAGTAATTTCATTTCGTTTCTAAGCTGCCTGTGTGGCAGTGAACTCTACCCCTCCGACGGCATTATTGATGTTCGATTTCTAAGCTGCCTGTGTGGCAGTGAACGTCACGCGCTCATATTGGGGGCTACTGGTGCATTTCTAAGCTGCCTGTGTGGCAGTGAACATTATGTTGGTTACGTGAAAGGCGATTGGGATTTTCTAAGCTGCCTGTGTGGCAGTGAACATGATTTTTTACAGGGGGCGTCTTTTGCTGATTTTCTAAGCTGCCTGTGTGGCAGTGAACTATTTTTTTCAACTAAAGAAATGATTGAGCTTTTTCTAAGCTGCCTGTGTGGCAGTGAACCGGAAATTGAAATAATCACGCCAGAACTGGCGATTTCTAAGCTGCCTGTGTGGCAGTGAACAAATGGGACCCGAAGGACTCAGGTTTTAAAGTTTTCTAAGCTGCCTGTGTGGCAGTGAACATTCTTGCTGTGTGTATATTTGCTCAGATACATTTCTAAGCTGCCTGTGTGGCAGTGAACCGTCCGCCGCTCGTCCTGCCAATGAGTTATCCTTTCTAAGCTGCCTGTGTGGCAGTGAACTACTGCTTTTTGAATAATGGTGAGCGTAATGCTTTCTAAGCTGCCTGTGTGGCAGTGAACCGATGTAAGCGCAAGTGCATCGATGTGCACACATTTCTAAGCTGCCTGTGTGGCAGTGAACGACTCTGTCTGCTGCGCACCAGTGGCGTTAGCTTTCTAAGCTGCCTGTGTGGCAGTGAACATAACCTTGACTGTGAGCGTCAACTAATAAGATTTCTAAGCTGCCTGTGTGGCAGTGAACCAATCGATAAGTGAGGGTTTCGCACATCCAGATTTCTAAGCTGCCTGTGTGGCAGTGAACTATAAATTATCAAATAAAACGCTTAACACAACAATAAATTACGATGATTTTTATAAAAATACCTTGTTTTTTCGCGGCATCTCTAATCTATTGTTTTTATGGTAAATTTTTAAAGAGCAAAAATAGAAGGGTAAAATAAGGTTAAAACACCGGTGGGAAAATGCAACTCAACAAGAAAAACAAAAGAGAGAAGAAACATAATTAATTTAAAATGTTCATTTTGGCACTTCAGTATGCAGGAAAATACAGGAATATAGCACGGGTAATTACCTCGAATAACAACCCGAATCACAGTGTTTATCTCTGTTCATCGGGTTTTCTTATCAAGGTGGTATCACTGACTCGCTATAAACATCTCGAATGATCTCGCTAAGTTAGCGGGTGAAAACTTACCGTCCACCAAATAGCGACATACTATTGAGATCTTTGAAAATATCTTGCGATGCTTGGAACATCGCCTTCTCTTTATAATAATCCGTTGTCGCGCCAATCCAGTTTGTATCAAGTAACTCACTGGCTCTCTGCGCATTTTGAATACTGCGAGTATCAGCTAGGAAATTTAACTTATCAATTTCCTGTAATTGTAACCCTTGTTTCGCTTCAATATTTGAGACCTGATCTAATGCAGATTTAATCGCGCTATTGGCTATTCCAAGGTCTTTGTTAGCGGCTTCTAGCACATCTGGATCGGCGTTATCTTGCGGAACTCTCAATGTAGCAATTCCCACATTAAGCGCTTTAAATACTTCAACCACATTATTCCTATCAGTCGGGAAAACCTGTGCCCCCGTAAAATAGGTGGTCATTTCACGGTCGTTAGACACATTTTGCGTAATCGCTTTATTCCCACCGTTATATAGCACTTCGCCTTCTGCATTGATTTCAAAAGGGGGGTTATCCGATTGAAAACCGGCAAAGATATATCGTCCATTGCCATCGGTGGTGTTTCCCAACGCAACTAACTGATCTTTTAAACCCGTTAATTGATTAGCCAGCGAATTTCTATCTTTGTCACTCAAACCAGCTTGATTCGATGCTTGAATAATCGTTGTATCAATTTGTGTTGTCACATCCGTCATTTGGGTCAGAATGCTCATTTGTAACGTCATTCCTGTCTTAGCAAAACCACGGCTAGCAACATATTGCTGATTCCGATTTTCTGACTGATTAATGCGTACTGCTTGGGATGAGGCTTGTGGGTCATCAGAAGGTTTACTGACTCGTTTACCGGATGCTAATTGGCTGCCCACATCCATAAGCCGTGATTGTGCATTATTCATATCTTGTAATCGCTGGTGGTAAATCATATTGGTACTTAAACGCATAATAGGATCCTTTTTTAATCTCTGAAACTTAGAAAGCTCTCATCAAGGCATTGAACAGGTCATCAACAGTTTTAAGCACCTGAGCATTCGCATTAAAAAACTGTTGAATTTTTTGCATTTGAATACTTTCTTCATTCATGTTGACGCCTGAAATCGCTTGTTCTTGCTGATAAAAACTTTCAGTCATTTTATTTTGTGTTTCAGAGTCAATTTGCGCTTGCTTGGTCTTGCTTCCAACATCATTGACTATTTTGGCGTAATAATCAGAAAATGTAGAAGTCCCCCCCACCAGCTTTTGATCTTGTAATTTCACTAATTCCTTTAAGTTTTCGTTATCACCTGAGCCACTATCTTTTGTACCCGCAGCCGCAAATTTACCCGCCTCACTAATCAGAGTTTGCATGCCATTAATTACGCCACTCACGGGTTTCACTAAAAATGAATCGCCACTTTGTGCATTATTGTTAGTGATTTTCAATTCAATGCCAGCAAACTTAAGTGTGCTCACTCTTGAACTATCCACATCAATCTTAGTTCCTTCAGGGAGCCGCGTGATATTCCAATCCGTGCCATCGAAACGTATTTCATAATTGCTTTCTGTTACTTGCGAAACATCATCATAACCTAAATCAAATTCAGCTTTACCGCGGTTAAATGTATTACTCACCACACAACCTTTGCCAATCTCAAAAAAATCTTTACCTGTATTCCCAGTGGCATCGAAGCCTTTACAGTACATTTCATTGAATTTATTAGAAAAAATAAGGGCTAATTTATTGAGTTTTTGATAGGAAGGATCAATGACTTCTTGGCGTGAACGTAGGATGCCACTAAGCTCACCACCACGAAACGCATCATCAGCGATTTCACGTGTTTGCCCATTTGCGCCAACAAAACCTACACTAAGACGGCTATCATCTTGTGAAGATGGCACGGCTTCAAGACGATTGGCTTTTTCCCCAGTCACCAGTGGTAAGCCATTAGCAAACGTGACGTTATAGTTACCATTTTTTTCGATAGTTTTTATGCCAATTAACGAGTTAATTTCATTAACTAAGCGATCTCGTACATCAAGTAAATCATTGGGTTCTGAGCCACTAACAGAACGCATTCTGGCAATCTGCTGGTTAAGACCTGCGATTTTCTCTGCATAAGTATTGATGTCTTTCACTTTTGTTTCAATTTGGCGATTAACATCACGCTCCATCTCTTGCAGCCGTCGATCCGCTTCTTTGAACTGATTAACTAATGAGTTTGATTTACCCAAAAAAACATCTATTAAGGTTTTATCACTCACATCACTCGCAGCCGCATCCAACGCGGCAAAAAAACCACCAATATTGCTCGAAAGATCTTCAATATCATGAGTTAGTAAATCATCAACTTGGCTGCTATTTTTCGCATATGCCTGATAATCACCACTGCGTGCGCGGGACTGGCTATATTGTTGACTAATAAATTCATCAAACTCGCGGCGCACATGGCTAAAATAGGTGCCATTACCAAAATAGCCATTAGGTGTCATTGTGCCCGGGTTTTCCCCAAAAACAGCAGTTTGACGATGATAATAACCAACGCCAGCGTTAGCTAAGTTATTTGAAATGACACTTAACCCGCCCTGCGCTGTATTCACACCACTTAGCGCATTATTCATTACATTATTCAGCATAAGCTTTTCCTTTTGTGTTGCTTATTGCCATGGCTTATTGATGCAACCTGTGCAATATCAGCCTGAATTTATTCACTTAGTTATCGGAAAGATGAGATGAATATTTAGCAATTACATCGTTTTTTGCTACTAGCCGCTAAAAATTAAAAAATATCATTGAGATCGACGGTGTAAGCTTTAATCACTCTCGATATTGTTTTTTCCACAGAATGATCTCCGCGAATTTGATTAATTAAGCTAACCAGTTTGTCTGAGTAACTAGGATCTGTCGCATAGCCAGCTTGGTGCAGACGGCGAGCCGCTATCTCTGGTGATTGCGCTTGTTTTACTTTTTGATAGCGCGGGTTTTCAGTTAGTAAATTGATGTAATCAGCAATTGCTTCCTCATAAGAGCCATAAACCCGAAAGTTATCGCGCATCTTGACGCTTTTTCCATTGATAACTTCTGTGGTCATAATGTTCGTTATAGGCCCTTCCCAGCTTTTACTTGCTTTAATACCAAATACGTTATGACTGTTTTCCCCCTCGGTCGTTAATATTTCACGACGACCCCAGCCACTCTCTAAGGCTGCCTGCGCTAAAATAAGAAAATGTGATATGCCACTTTTTTGACTTGCTGCTTTTGCGGGTTCTATCAGTTTGCTAATAAAGTCTTGGTTATTTGATGAGAGAGCTTTGACCTTCTGCAAAGGCGCTAATACTGCATCACCCAGTGGAGCAAAACGTCGCACAATCTGAGCCATAGCTGGAGTCGGTAAAGCGCCCATCAATGTTGAATCCAAGGGTTTTAACGCACCTTCCACAGATAACCCTTGGCTTTGTGCTAATTGCTGATACATCATGTCACCAAAACCAAGACCTTTTTGCGCTAAGTCTTGGGCAATTTGTTGATCATACATACTGGTCAACATCTGAGTTTGTTCACTCGAAAATAAGCCATCTTGAGGCAATGCTGAGCGCATGCTTTTCAGCATCATCTGAACAAAAGTGGCTTCCAGTTGTTGAGTTACTTGGCGTAACCCTTTTTCTGGCGAGCCAGATAACTTGAGTTTTAAACCACTAAGCGACTGCACATCAAAAGCAGCACTTTGCATCAGCTGCATATCATTCATTAGATGATCTCCAACTTGGCACGCAAGCACCCTGCACTTTCCATTGCTTGCAAAATAGACATTAAATCTGTCGGCGTCGCACCTAACGTATTAAGGGCTTGTATAACTTGATTAAGCTGCACACTAGCGTTCACTTTTTGGAGCGTTCCACTTTGTTCACGAATACCAATATTCGTGTTTCGTGTAACGACCGTTTGGCCACCAGCAAATGGTGTATCTGGTTGATTGACTTGTGTTTGCCTCTCAACCGTTACCGATAAACTACCCTGTGCCACCGCACAACTTTCGAGTGCCACGCTGCGGTTAATCACGACTGAACCGGTACGTGAATTAAAGATCACTTTCGCTTCGGCAATCGGTAATCGAACATTCAATTCTTGGATCTGAGCTAGGAAGCGGACTTGATCGCTATTATTCATTGGAACTCGCAATTGGACTGTTCGTGAATCCAAAGGTGTCGCAGTGCCTGCGCCACGTAAACGGTTAATGGCGTCACTCATATCTTGGGCTAATGTGAAGCTATCATCGTTGAGTTGCAGGTTAATTACACCGTTTTGACCGAAGTTTGTTGGTAATTCACGCTCAATCGTCGCACCACTGGTGATCCGTCCTCCCGTTAGTTGGTTGACTTTTATCCTGCTACCTCCCGCACTTGCACCTGTACCCCCTACTAAAATATTGCCTTGTGCCATCGCATAAATTTGCCCATCAACACCCTTTAATGGTGTCATTAGCAAAGTACCGCCTCGAAGGCTTTTAGCATTCCCCATGGAGGAAACAACAATATCCACTGATTGGCCTGAACGAGCGAAGGGGGGCAACTTGGCCGTTACCATCACTGCTGCAACGTTTTTCAATTGCATATTTGTACCGGGAGGCACTGTTACTCCCATCTGAGACAGCATGTTGCTCAGACTTTGGGTGGTAAAAGGGGTCTGCATAGTCTGATCACCCGAGCCATCTAGCCCCACGACCAGCCCATAACCAATTAAGGCGTTATCACGAACCCCCTGCACTGTTGTCAAATCTTTGATACGTTCACTGTGTGCTGGTGCAACAAAAGCACAAAGTAAGGTTAGAAAAAGTGCCACTAATTTATTCATTCGAGTCTCTCTACAGATTTCCAACCTAATCTTCACTTTACTTAATAAGGCGAAACATTTAGAAAAAAGCGTTGCAACCAACCCATGTTCTGTGACTCATTGATATAACCATCACCGACGTATTCAATACGCGCATCAGCAACTTGCGTTGAGCTAACATTATTGTCTGCACCAATCGTACGTGGATTAACCACTCCAGAAAAACGAATAGATTCAGTTCCTTGATTGATAGCAATGCGCTTTTCACCCACGACATGTAAATTGCCATTAGCTAAAAGTTGGTCGACAGTTACGGTAATGGTGCCTTTAAAGGTGTTGTTGGCATTTGCGCCTCCTTTGCCCGTGAAATCACTGTTGCCTTTCACTTCTAACTCGCTATTACTTCCACCTAACCAACCTTGCATAAAACCGGGTAAGATCGCGGCCAAAAATCCTGTTTTTCCGCTGCGCTTCGCATTTGCAGATGAGTTTTTGCTGGCACTGACATTTTCTTGCAAGTTGATTGTCAAAATATCACCAATATTGCGTGGCCGTCTGTCTTCAAAAAGTGGCTGATAACCATAATAAGCAGGTTGTGCGCTTTGAAAAATTGCGCCATTCGGCGCAGGTGCTGTTGGCGGATTGGGTAACGCGCTGGTTTGAGTATCAACCAGTGGACGAGGTTTAATATATGCACAGCCACTGATGGCTAATGCCAAAACCATCACGAGAGCCTTACGAGTTGAAAATAATAAATTTTCTCGATTTTGAAGGGCAATACCACGTTTCGTCATTAGGGTACTCTTTTGCTGCTGTGTATGTTTTGTCATCACATGAATTGTCTTCTCACCCACCAAATGACAACTCGTCTCGACATCAACAAGCTGCCACTGAGTATTGAATTACAGTTGAGCTAATCGTTGCAACATTTGATCCGATGCTGAAATGGCTTTGCTGTTAATTTCGTAAGCTCGTTGAGTTTGGATCATATTGACCAGCTCTTCTGCAACATTAACGTTCGAGGTTTCAAGCATATTTTGATACAACAATCCAGCGCCATTAGTACCCGGCGCAGTTTCATTTGGTGCACCTGAACTTGCCGTTTCCATATAAAGGTTCTCACCCATGCTTTCTAAACCAGAATCATTGATAAATGTAGTCAGGGTAATTTGACCAATCTGTTGAGGTTGATTATCACCAAAAACGGTTACCGAAACTGTCCCATCACGCGCGATGGTTAAGCTGCTCGCATTATCAGGAATAATAATCACAGGTACGATTTGATAGCCGCTCGACGTCACCAATTGCCCATCTTGGTTGGGTTGTAGTGCGCCATCACGAGTATAAGCATCCGTGCCATCCGGCATTTGCACATGCAAAAAACCTTGCCCTTTGATGGCAATATCCGTTGTTGTGCCCGTTTGGTTTAAATTACCTTGGCTATGAATACGCATCGTGGCAACAGGTCGCGATCCTGTTCCCATCTGTAACCCTGATGGCAATGATGTTTGCTCCGAACTCATTGCGCCCGGTTGCCGAATGTTTTGATACAATAAATCTTCAAATACCGCACGTTGGCGTTTGAAACCATTGGTGCTGACGTTTGCCAAGTTATTTGAAATAACATCAAGGTTAGTTTGTTGGGTATCAAGCCCTGTTTTAGCAATCCATAAAGAGCGGATCATCATTATTCCTTACTGAAAATTAGCTGACGGTAAGCAACTGGTTTGCCCTTTGTGCATTTTCATCTGCACTGTGAACTACCTTCATTTGCATTTCAAAATGCCTTGCGTTAGCAATCATTGATACCATTGCTTCAGCGGCACTCACATTACTTCCTTCAATTACTCCTGAGGTTATTGACGCGCGTTCACTTTGCGGGAGGAGATTGCCATTAATGGCTTGTGCTTGTGCTGATAAATGAAATAGCCCATCTTCACCGCGTATCAAATCTTGTGACTGTGCTTCAACAACTTTTAGGCGGCCAATTTGGCCCAACATGGTCGGCGGATCAGTTGCCAATAACGCTGTCACAGTTCCATCGGCGGCAATGGTGAGATCGGTATTTGGTGGCACATTAATTGGCCCACCATCCCCTTGCAGACGATGCTTACCAATCATCAGCTCGCCTTCAGATGAGATTTGAATGCTGCCGTTACGGGTATAGGCTTCCCCACCCTCCGCAAGTTCAACCGTTAAAAAATGTTTATCGCTAAGTGCCACATCTAGCGGCCTGCCCGTATAGTTAAGCGGCCCTCGGCTCATATCGGCACCTGGTGTCGAGGCTACAACTAATGTACGGGTTTGCTCGCTATCACCTTTAACGGGTACCGCTCGCATTGCGGATAGTTGAGCTTTAAAACCTGATGTCGAAACGTTCGCAATGTTATTCGACACAATTGCTTGGTTTTCAAGCGCATGCCTCGCGCCTCCCATAGCAGTATAAATAACGTGATCCATGGACATCCTCTATACTTAGCGTAAGTTAACCATCGTTTGTAGCATCTGATCTTGTGTTTTGATCGTCTGGGCATTTGATTGGTAATTACGTTGCATCACTATCATGCTGATCAGCTCTTGGCTCATATCCACATTAGAAGATTCAAGTGCACCGCTGGTTAATTTACCGAATTGACCCACGCCCGGTATACCATCCATTGGATTACCCGACGCATTTGATGAGGCCCAAACGTTGCCCCCCTGAGACACCAATCCATTTGGATTCGCAAATGCAGAAAGAGCAACTTGCCCAACTACCCGTTTTTGTTGGTTTGAATAGTTGGCAAAAATTAGACCGTTATCTTCAATTTTGAATTTGGTGTATTCACCTGCGGGATATCCATTAACATCGATACCGCTGACAGAAGATTCACTCACTTTTTGTTGGCGTATTTTATTCAGGTCAACTTGCAAAATGCCGTTATTGGCACCATTGACTCCGGTGTAAGCAAAGCCAAATACAGCATTCGCAGGATTACTTAAACGACCGTTCCCATCAAACTCCATATCGCCGAGTTTTGTCGCGACTTGGTCGCTTGAATCTTTGCCATAAGCCGACCATTTATTGTCAGCTGTTTTGACAAAATAAATTGAAATTTCGTGGGTATTACCTTGACTATCAAAGGCGGTCATTGTGGTACTAAAGTTGTAACTCCCCTTATCACCAGGGTTATTCACATCAAAAGGCTTTGGCTTAACTTGGTCTTCTGAGTTCAGGTTGATCGTCAATTTTCCCATGTCAGAGGCTTTTGCATCCATCATATCTGTTGGAATATTCAATCCAGCAGGCACACCACCACTTTGAATCGTGACATTGCCTTTTTCATCAATGCCCGCAGGAAAACCCGTGATAATCATTTCCTGATTATTGACAAGGTTACCGCTTTTATCGCGAGTGAATTGCCCATCACGACTGTAATAAATGTCGCCATTTTTATCTTGAACGCGGAAAAAACCGTTACCTGAAACCGCAACATCTGTTGGTCTATCAGTACGTGTAATAGGGCCATCTTTAAAGTTTTGTGTCACCGCAGCGACATTAACGCCGAGACCGACGCCTGAACCAGCAAACATATCGGCAAAGGAAGCTGTGGCACCTTTAAATCCGTTGGTAGCAGAGTTGGCAATATTATTGCCAATCGAATCAAGTCCCGCTGAGGCAGCATTTAAGCCACTAACTGCTTGTGAAAATGACATGTTTTCTCCATGACGGTTGGGGGAATAAAATTAAGGTGTTGAGTAGACTTTAAAAATGCTGCTCAAGGGAGCGCTTTGCCCAATTCCAACATCTAATAAAGGCGCATCTGTACCCGGCGTCACACCATTGACTCGGGTGTATCCTAATTTGGTGACTTCAATTTCAGCGCCGTTACTGATGGCCTTCACATCAAAGAAATATTTACTTTTAGTATCTAAAACGAGATTGCCATTATTGTCGCGACCATCCCATGACATATCATAAATATCGGGGTTAACTTTGGTCGCGTAGGCAATAGTTCGAACCACTGCCCTATTTTTGTCACGAATGGTAATTTCGACGCTATCGGCATTTTTAGGCAGAAAAAAACCAAATGGTGAGGAGATATAATCTCCTTGAGACTCTTCCTTTGGCGCCTCATTGCCGCTGATGCTCTCATCTTCAGGTAACGGGTTAGTTGGCTTGGATATTATTGCCTCTTTACCATCGCTCTTCTCTATCTTCACTGGCGCGAAAATAATTTCATTTCGCGGGATCAATACCCCTTTCCCCACTAATTGAGTCGCTTGTAATGATTGACCAGAACCAATTTGTCGTGATATTCCACCGACACTATCACCGAGTTTATTCATACTCTCGAGTGTGGCTATTTGAGCTAGTTGACTGGTTAAGTCTGTATTATCCATCGGCTTGGTGGGATCTTGATTTTGCATCTGCGTGACAATCATTTTTAAAAATGTATCGCGCATATCATCATTTTGACTTTTCTTTGGAATATTACTTTTCAACGCCTCAGGACCGGCGGTTGTATTATCCAAAGAGTCATACATTGTGGCGGCAATCCCCATTTCTCGCCTCCGTTACTGACCGAGTGTTAAGGTTTTTTGAAGCAGCGTTTTTGCTGTATTCATCACTTCTAAGTTGGCTTGATAGCTGCGCGAAGCCGATATGGTATTGACCATTTCACCAACCATGTCGACATTCGGCATACGCACATAGCCTTTTTCATTTGCCAGCGGATGACCCGGTTTATATTCCAAACGTGGTGCCGCAGGATCTTCAATTAGTTGGCTAACACGCACACCTCCCACTTCATGGCGACCTTGTGGGGACATTTGGAATATCACTTGTTTCGCACGGTATGGTTCACCGTCAGGGCCTGCGACACTTTCCGCATTCGCCATGTTACTTGCGCTGACGTTAAGACGCTGTGATTGCGCAGTAAGTGCTGATGCAGAAATATCAAAAATACTTAGTAATGCCATAATGATTACCCTTGCTGTAATACCGCCAACATGCTTTTAACGCGGCTATTGATGAATGTAAGATCGGCTTGGTATTTCAAGGTATTATCAGCAAATTGGCTACGTTCAATATCCATATCGACAGTATTGCCATCCATTGAGGTTTGGTAAGGAACGCGATATTTGAGATCAAGAGCGGATTGTTTCATTCCCCGCCCTTCAATATGACTTTTTGACGTCACGGCAAGCGCAATACCTTTACCTTTGGCGACGCCACTGTTCGTGGCCTGTTGCAATTGTCGGTTAAAATCGATATCACGAGCTTGATACCCCGGTGTATCTGCATTGGCAATATTTGATGCCAATACGGTTTGTCTTGCTTCGCGCATTGATAAAGCCTGTTGCTGAAAAGCAAACGTGGTATTTAATTTATCAATCATATGTACCCTCAATGAATTTGCACTTATCAATCACTCGATAGAATAAGCTGCTACATGCCTGATGATTTGCTGACAGTCATCCAATTAATGAAATGACAATATAGAAATTCGACGGACGTATATTAACGGCTTACAAAAAATCTAATGGTAGGATAAAGGCAAAATAATTAACTTATTTGGCTCATTCATTATTGGTGACATGCGTAAACTCCGAGCCTGTGAAAGTTTATTTTGATGGAAAAGGCAATCGAATGAACGGTTTTCGTACCACACTATTGAGTATTTTAGTTTTATTGACGACGACTGCGCAGGCTGCTTTGCCACAAGATATCAATAATTATTTTCGTAAGATTTATCCCAAGCCCTATCAGGTTTCTATTGAAATCAAAACACCGATTGAGCGCTGGCCTACCTGTGATAAGCCGCAAATATATTCTCCTATTAATGGCCGTAATATGGGTAATGTATCGCTACCCGTTCAATGCGGTAAGAAAAAACAATTTATTCAATTAACCATCAATGTCATTGGGCAATACTTTGTCGCGACACGAAACATCACTCGTGGTGAAAAGATTGAATTTGTCGATATCGGCACGAAGAAAGGGTTATTACATAAATTACCAACAGGTGCAGTACGCGATAAAGTTACACTGCGTGGAAATATTACATTGCGTGATATTAGGGCTGGCCAGACGATTACCAGCGCTATGTTACGTCGCCCATGGGCTATTAAGGCTGGGCAAACTGTACATGTATTTGCCAATGGTGATAATTTTTCAGTGAAATATGAAGGACGAGCCATTAATAATGCAATCACAGGTGAAAATACACGAGTTCGTTTAGTCAATGGCCAAGTCGTTAATGGCGAAGCTTTAGAGAATGGCAGTGTACAGATAGCTCTTAAATAGCAAAACGATTTCAATGGTCGCGTTTCATCGTCTATTATCTAGTTGTATTACAACGTTATTCTGAAAATTGAGTTCTATCGTTTTTGAATTCTGTCATTTTTGAATTCTGTCGTTTTTGAATAAAAGATAATACGCAGACTTTGTTCTAAAGATTTCGGATAGTCACTAGGCGGCAACTGAACGGATCCTAGGAGCATACATAAGTATGTGACTAGGATACGTGAACGCAGCTACAACGTGAGAATTCGAAAGATGACGAACAAATGATGAACAAATTAAAGAAAGACAAAACAAAGCCGATATATGGTTTGAAAAACATCGGAATAGGAAAAACATCATGGCCATTGAACAAACACCTGCAATCTCAGCATTAACTCAAATTAGCACTCGTGATCCTAACGATGCGGCGACGTCTCTTCGCGATAAAAATATATCAACTCCAGAATCGGTCAAAGAAAGTTCATTCTCACCAAGTGAGTTGCAAAAAAAACTATTACAACCTCAAGCAAGTGATATTAATGCCAAAAAAGTTGAAAAGATTAAGCTTGCGATTAAACACAGTACGTTACAAAAGGATGTAGACAAAATTGCAGATGGCATTTTACGCGATGCTTACGAAGTTATGTTATCCATTAAATCAGATAATTAAAATGAACAACGAATTACTCACATTGTTAGAGCAACAGCTGACACATCTACAGTCATTACAAATCGTCATGAAAAATGAAGAATTATTGTTAAGTTACCATCGTGTCCCAGCATCACCTTTTCAGGAAACAACTGAACAAAAACGTTTTTTGGTAGCGACGATTAGTCATGGTGAGACACATCGATTACGTCTCGAACAAGATAACCAAATTACAGCGCCCTATGACAATAACCTTACGTTATTTCCTCTATGGGTTGCTATAAAAGAGCTAACCTCAACTCTGAAAGAACTGAATTACCGAAATCTCCAAATGTTACAATTGCACATCGAACTCAATAACCAACGCATTCTCTTTATGAAAAAGCATAATAATCAATCAACCTATGGCGCGGATGGTTTAGAACAAAAACATCTTATATTGGGCAAAAAAATCTCGATTTGAATTTATATATCTTATTGAATACCTCATTAACAATTAATAAATTTATTATCACCAAACTTATCCAACTATAATTATTGGCCATTTCGCACTAGGCTTTAATAAAATGGCTTGTAAGTGCCGAGTAAAACTATCTTTTTAGCCACAACAATTACTGCAATTTTAGTCGCTAATTACCTAATGGTATCGACAAATTCCCCCTAGCAATTAAACTATTATATGAGTAAATAATATGAGAATACATTCATGTCATTCCCTTATATTCCACTATTCCACTATTCCACTATTCCACTATTCCACTATTCCACTATTCCACTATTCCACTATTAAAATACTTTACCTATTGACTATTGACCTTTGCTACTTAGTTTTACTGCAATATTGATTAGAGTAGTATTAATTTCATCATGTCACGTCTTGAAGTAATTTAAAAATCTCATCACAATTCAACTCATAAATGAAAAGCCTCTTTCAATCTCGATTAAAAGCGATTTTTTGCTGTATTGAGCAATGCAGCCTAGTTCACTAAGCCGCAAGCTTCGGTTTTTAATTCGAATAAAAATTGACCTTAAAAGAACAATTTTTCCTAGCTTCCGCTTATCATCGACGTCATTCGAATTTTACGGGAGTCATTCAGTTCAAGGTTCGACATCACAACTAATTGAGGCAAACTTCGACGCAGGAAACGAGATAAAATTAAACGCAATCCATGATTAACCAATAACACTGTTGGTGACCCCATAGCTTCTTGATGCCCTATTGCCTCTTCAGCTTGTATTTGAATAAATTGTGCCAAGTTTGGCTCTAAACCACCGCCATTTTTAGCCGTTTGTAATAAAATTTGTTCAAGATTAGCATCAAGTCCAATGACTTGAATTTCCTCTGAATTTCCAAACCATTGCTGAGTAATTGCTCTTCCTAATGCAATACGTACCTGCGAGGTCAAATAATCTGTATCTTTTTGCTCGCCATTTTCTCCCACCATTTCAGCTAGGGTTTCAACTATGGAGCGCATATCACGGATCATTACGTCTTCTAATAATAAATTCTGTAATACTCGATGCAAAATAGTGAGTGAAATCGTGTCTGGTATAAGATTATCAGCCAGTTTTGGCATCTCTTTTTTCACTCGCTCATAGAGCATTTGAGCTTCTTGGCGACCAAATAGTGTACTCGAATTTTGCAATAAAATTTGATTAAAATGAGTTGCTACTGCCGTGCTCGCGGAAACAACGGTATAACCTTGAATTTGTGCCTGTTCACGCAGATCATCATCGACCCAAATTGCCGGTAAACCAAAAGCAGGTTCCTTGGTCATATCACCTTGCAATGTACCAACAACATTTCCTGGATCAATAGCCAAACAGCGCCCCGGCTGTGCTTCACCGCGACCAACTTCAGCACCTTTAATGAGAATTCGGTATTCACAAGGGGACAGTTCTAAATTATCGCAAATATGCACCACAGGAGGTAAATATCCAACCTCTTGTGCAAATTTTTTACGAAGACCGCGGATCCGCCCAAGTAACTCGCCTTGCTGCTCATTATCCACAAGTGGAATCAAACGATAACCAACTTCCATGGCTAATAGATCTTCGAGTTGGACATCATCCCATGTAGCTTCAACGACTTTATTTGCATCTTGGAAATGCTTCATCTGACTATCATCAGATAGGCTCCCCGGCTGTTTCTCTTTGTGAACTAAATACCAACCCAGGCCAGCTAAGGCTGCGGTAAATAATAAAAACACAAAATTTGGCATACCTGGAATTAAGCCAATAAGACCTAATACGCTAGCACTTAACCACATAACTCTTGGATTATTAAATAGTTGGGAGACCATTTGTTCTCCCACATCTTCGTCAGTTGCAACTCTAGTAACAATGACACCTGCCGCTGTTGATATTATTAAAGCTGGAATTTGAGCAACTAACCCATCACCGATCGTCAGTAATGTATAAACGCTAGCAGCATCACTGAGTGTCATATCGTGCTGACCAACACCGATAATCAGCCCTCCGATTACGTTGATCACCATAATCATAATCCCCGCGATAGCATCACCTCGCACAAATTTACTGGCACCATCCATAGAACCATAAAAATCAGCTTCTTGAGTCACTTCTGCACGGCGTTTTTTAGCCTCCTCATCATTAATAACGCCTGCATTCAAATCGGCATCTATCGCCATTTGCTTGCCCGGCATTCCATCTAATACAAACCGCGCCCCTACTTCGGCGATACGCCCAGCACCTTTAGTGATGACCATAAAGTTAATCAAAATTAAAATAATGAAAATCACAATACCGATGGCAAAATTACCACCAACAAGGAAGTGACCAAAAGCTTCGACAACCTTTCCAGCAGCATCAGGTCCTGTATGCCCGTCGAGTAAAATAATACGTGTTGATGCAATGTTTAAAGATAAACGTAATAACGTTGCAAAAAGTAAAATAGTTGGAAATGCCGCAAATTCTAAAGTGTGCTTTGTGAACATCGCAACTAGTAGCACCATGATGGATAAAGCGATATTAAACGTGAACAATAAATCCAATATAAAAGCAGGTAATGGTAGTACCATCATCGATAAGATAAGTAATATTAGAACCGGTCCAGCGAGGAGCTGCCATTGGGTACCCTGTAAATTTTTCGGCAATTTTAATAGTTCAACCAAGTTAGCCATCGTGATTATTTTCTCCAGCAAAATCTAGTGCCAATGGCACAGGTAAATTTTTCGGCCTTCTTGGTTTTAAACCACCTTCATGCCGCCAGCGCCGTAGTTGATAAACCCATGCTAATACTTCAGCCACCGCGGCATACAAAGCAATTGGGATACTTTGCCCTATTTCTGCATGGCGATATAATGCCCGTGCAAGTGGGGGGGCTTCTATCTGTAAAATTCGATATTCTTGCCCTATTGTCTTAATTCGTAGAGCCAATACCCCTGCTCCTTTTGCAAGTACTTTGGGTGCTCCCATTTTTTTATCATCATATTTCAATGCAATAGCGTAATGAGTGGGATTGGTCACAATCACATCAGCATGTAGCACATCAGACATCATTCGATTACGGGCGATTGCACGCCGCTGTTGACGAATTTTTGCCTTTATTTGTGGATCACCTTCTTGCTGTTTAAATTCATCCTTAAGTTCTTGACGACTCATACGCAATTTCTTTAAATGAGAATGAAACTGATAAAACACATCAAATGCCACCATTGGGATCAATAAAAAAACAATCAAATAACCGGCGAAAAGGACTTTATGCAGTGCATTTGCTAATGCCGTAACTGGCGATTCATTCACTAAATGCAACAATGATGACCCGTTTTGCCATAAAAAAATGGTTGCCCCTAGCCCAACAAATAATGATTTCAAAATAGCTTTAAACAACTCTGAAAGTGCATTTATCGAAAAAATTCGTTTCAAACCTTTTACTGGATTGAGCTTTTTTAAATCGAATTTAATCAGCTTACTATTAAATACTAAGCCGCCCATTAATGATGAAGCTGAAATTCCAACGAAGGCTAGCCCCCCAATAACCGGAAATAAAGCAAATAGAGCCTCACTCACCATTCGTCCGAAATAACTCACCATTAGCATTGCATTTTGAATATAGTGCCCATCAAAAATAAAACCTTGGCGGAAAATATGATGCAGTTTATTCGCAAGATGACCTCCACTAAGCCATAACAAACTAATACCTGCCAACATCATCATTATTGAGTTCAACTCTTTCGAACGAACTATCTGCCCATCGTCTTTGGCTTTTTGTTTTTTATGGGTCGTTGGATCTTCTGTTTTTTCTACATCACTGTCGTCAGACACGCCGTTTCCTTGCTCATCCGCAAATTAGGAGTTTGTGCTATAGCATGACAGAGTGTAAAAAATTCAATGCTAGAAATTAGATAAGGTTCGCAAAGGTTATTTAACCATTGAGTAATTTGTCATTTGTTTTGCGAAAGGCATCGATAAAATCGTTTTTTATGTTAAAAACATCGAGATACCATCAAAAAATGGCGTTACAGTAAATAAAAGGAAAAAAACAAACGAGATTAGGCAATAAATGAATACTTATAATCGAAAGTTATCAGGAACTGTATTGCAAACAAAATGAACGTCGAACAACAATTAATGCAGCACTCCTTAGATAACAAACTGTATACGCCAATCGATCAGGTTACTGACAATTTCGCTTGGGTCTATAGCCGTATTACCCTCGTCAAGCCTTATTTGATAGCAGTCCTATGGAAGTGACTATTTACGGTTTAAGCCCAAATCAGCCTGAAGAAAACCATTACGATGCAATTAGTACAATGCATATCATTAATCTACATCAATATAATTAAAACTAACTTATAGATAAATCAGCTCTAGTGAATTGGTCGCATTCACATACTAAACACTTGGAATAATAGCATCTTAATTATGCTTTCTATTCATTTTAAAAAATAGAGACAAAAAAACAAAAAATGCCTCTTACATTTAATTAAGAGTAATTTTTCGCTGTATTGAGCGGTATTTTCTTAGTTTATTAGTTGGTTAATCATTTACTTCATTATTTTTTATAATAAATGATGATTAAATAACTCACTTTCACTTTCACTTTCACTTTAATATTAATTTATCTTCAATGTTTAATAACAACAATTGAATTATTGATTAAATTAATCATTTATATTTTAGTAGTGAAAGCTACCCCCCAATAATTAAGATGAAACGAAACCATTAAAACATGAATAGCAGTGGATGTTGTTCAATGATTTTAAAGTTTAAATTATAATATAATTATTTAATTACAATGAAAGTTAAAAAAAACAACAAATAATTGTAATACATTGAAGTTTAATAACAATATTTTAATTATTCTCGTGTGATAAATGGCTGGTTATTATAAATCGTGACATGTCACGCAACACGTTTATTAGCGAAATTGAGTTTTTATATTATCCATTCTGGCACAATTAATAATGATTCAACATCAAGTATGGGAAATATTTTTTACCTATAAATCCATTGTATCGATTAAAATCATTTTAATATTTGTATCACTTATGGTTTAGAGCAGGTATTGTTCACTTAGAAGTAATAGCCCCAAGCAAAATCATTGCAAGGGGAGATCATTGAATAATTAAAACCCTAACTCATCCAATAAATCATCAACTTGCGACTGAGATGCCATTACATTTACACCTTCTTTATTAATTTGCGGCCCATTAAGTAAGTTATCATTTTGCTGTTTAGCACGCATTTCTGATGGTGTATTTTCCATTAACAATGCTAGTAACTGCTTTTCTGCTTCTTCAACCACTTCCATCATTTTTTTAATTACTTGACCTGTCAAATCTTGAAAATCCTGAGCCATCATAATTTCAAGTAATTCAGCTTTAGTGGTATTACTGTTATTAATAACACGAGTCAAAAAATCACCTGTTGATTGATACAGTTCAGGTGTAATTTGCTCAAACTCAAGATTTTTCCACTGCTGTTGAATAGCAATAGCCTCATCATGCATCTCGGCTTGTAGTGGCTTAATGATATCAATACCGTTAAGCGTTTTTTCAGCGGCTTGGGCTGTCATTTGGGCAATATAACGTAGGCGATCTTTACCATCGGGGATGCTTGCTACTGCCTGTTGAACACTTTTTTCAAGCCCAAGTTCACGCATGCTTTCACGCAGTGTTCTCATCAAAGTGCCAATCCGAGTAATAATCTGTTTTAAATCTTCATTACCTGATGAATTGCTTGCCACTAATATTTTTTCTGTCATCTCACTCTCCTTTAGCAGGTGCGTTTATTGCAATCCCATCTTTTCGAATACTTTATTTAATTTTTCTTCTAATATGGCAGCCGTAAATGGCTTCACAACATAACCACTAGCTCCCGCTTGCGCGGCGGCAATGATATTTTCTTTTTTAGCTTCAGCGGTCACCATTAGAACAGGGATATGTTTTAATGCCTCATCAGTTCGGATCGTTTTAAGTAATTCTAACCCATCCATGTTTGGCATATTCCAATCAGCTACTACAAAATCGATATGACCTGACCGAATTTTTTCTAGAGCATCTAGTCCGTCCTCTGCTTCGTCAATTTTATTAAAGCCAAGCTCTTTTAATAAATTACGAACGATACGACGCATTGTGGAAAAATCATCTACAACAAGAAAACTGAGATCTTTAGCGGCCATAACCACTCCTTAAAAAATGTAATTGTGAATCTGCAACCATTAAACGGACACAGATGAAAATCTAGCTAATATACTTGGGGCAATTTTGGCGATATCTTGCACTTCATCAACAGCATCAAGCTCAATAGCGGCACGAGGCATACCAAATACTACGCAACTATTTTCGTTTTGTGCGTAGGTCACTGCTCCTTGTTGACGCAAATTGAGCATTCCTTTAGCACCATCTACACCCATTCCGGTCAAGATAACACCAACACATTTGCGCCCAACACATTTAGCGACAGAATCAAACAACACATCAACAGAAGGTCGGTGGCGATTCACCGGCTCTGTTTGCTGTAAGCGAATTTGATAACCTCGACCTTCATCAATAACTAACATGTGTGAGCTTCCAGGCGCTATGTAGGCATAACCTTTTTGTAATGGCTCATTGTGTTCAGCTTCTTTTACCGTTAATGCGCATAATTTATTGAGTCTTTCAGCGAATGAATGAGTAAAACCCGCGGGCATATGTTGGGTGATCACTATCGGTGGGCATTCCTGTGGTAGCATCTCCAAAAATTGTCGAATAGCTTCGGTACCTCCTGTTGAGGCACCAACAGCAATCACTCGATTTTGGCAAATATATGAAGAAAGAGGTTTTACAAGATTGACAGACTTTGCATCTGCATTTTTTGCTTGAGCAAATTGATTACGCCCCGTGATCTTCGATATTGCTGCTGCGCGGATTTTTTCACCAATCATGTCACGATAACTCATCATGGTTTCACGGATACCAATTTGTGGTTTCGTTACAAAATCTACGGCGCCTAGCTCTAAAGCCTTCAACGTAACTTCAGAACCTTTTGAGGTTAAAGTCGATACCATCACAACAGGCAGTGGGTGTAAACGCATTAATTTTTCTAAAAAATCAATCCCATCCATCCGTGGCATTTCAATATCGAGTGTCACAACATCTGGCTTATGTTGTTTAATTAAATCACGAGCTACATACGGGTCGGGAGCTGTATCTATCACAACCATATCGGAGTGACTATTAATAATTTCGCGCATTAATTGACGCATTAGTGCCGAGTCATCGACACAAAGCACTTTAATTTGTTTCACCACTCCCCTCCTTTAAGCCTGTATGCTATAGACGGTTTGCCCTTTAGTCACAAAACGTTGTGATAATTGAGATAAATTTTCTGAGTGACCAACAAAGAGTAAGCCATCAGGTTTAAGTAATTGTGCGAATTGTTCTAGTAGCTTGATTTGCATGTTTTTATCGAAATAGATCATGACATTACGACAAAAAATAGCGTCGAAGTGATGTTGCATTTGCCAATCACTATCACTGAGATTTAAATAACGAAACTCAATCATTTTTTTGAGAGTTTGCTTTACACGGGCATGACCTGCAAAATCTCCGACTCCTTTCATAAAATAGCGTTGACGTTGTAATACAGAGAGCATTTTCAATTCTTCAACACGATAAATACCTTGTTCTGCTTTATTCAATACCTCGGTGTCGATATCACTAGCAATAATTTTCGCATTGGCAGCTTGCATGCCCAATACATCACTTAATGTCATCGCGATGGAATAAGGTTCTTCACCTGTAGAGGAAGCCGCGCACCAAATATTGATATTGCTATTTCGCTTTGAACGAATAAAATCTGCTAAGGTCGTGAAATGATGTGGCTCGCGAAAAAATGCAGTTAAGTTTGTAGTCAAAGCATTCACAAACTCTTGCCATTCAGAGTGCAAAGGCTCGCGTTCTAACAGATGTAAATACTCAGAAAAATTATTTACTTTGCAGTCACGTAATCTTTTGAGTAACCGGTTATACACCATGTTTTTTTTATTCATCGTAAGAACGATGCCTGATTTTTTATGAATAAATCGACAAACTCGACCAAATTCATCATCAGTCAATGACTCTACTTGTGGTGCAAAAAGCATCGTACTTTTATCCTATTTGGTAAACCCTAGAGAGCTAGCGTACATCGGCTCAAAGATTACTTATCAAGCACTAGGGGCTGTTGATCTTTGCCGCTGATTTTTACCGGACTAATCGGTTTAAATAACAGCAATATACTCATGTCACGTACTTAGAGGTCTAAAAAACATCACAAAAAAAACTAAACCGTAGATGAAGAACGCCCTTCGGGTTCGATTAAACGTGATTTTTCGCTGTGTTGAGCGACTCTTGCCGAGTTCACTAGGGGGCGAGCCACTCGCCTTGCTTCTTTTTGTCTTAACTCAAGACCTGTAATTCGAATAAAAATTGACCTTCAAAGATAAACAGCCTCTAATCTAAAAAAATATAATTAATTAACGTGGGCAATTTTTACGTCTGGAATTTCAAAAAAGGCAACTGTGTTAACTAAATTATTGGCTTGATCTTCCAACGCAGTAGTTGCACTCGTTGATTGTTGGACTAATGTAGCATTTTGCTGAGTCACTAAATCCATCTGACTTACTGCCGTCGCCACTTGTTCAATGCCACGACTTTGCTCATTAGATGCTGATGCTATATTGCTCATTAGCTCAGTGACCTGATTTACTGAAGCCACCAGCTCACTCATGGTTTCTCCTGCTAGATTAACGAGCTGAGAACCTTGATTAACACAACTCACAGACTCATCAATTAATGCTTTTATCTCCTTTGCGGCTTCGGCACTACGCTGCGCTAGTGCACGAACTTCACCAGCAACAACCGAGAATCCACGACCTTGCTCGCCAGCACGTGCAGCTTCAACAGCAGCATTGAGTGCTAATATATTGGTTTGGAAAGCAATTCCATCAATAACACTGATAATGGCACTGATTTTTTGTGAGCTATGCGAAATCGCAGTCATGGTATTAATCACATCACCCGTAAGCGCTCCACCTTTCGTTGCTGTTTTTGATGCGTAAACGGCTAATTCACTCGCTTGATGAGCATTATCCGCATTTTGTTTAACGATTGCTGTTAACTCTTCCATGCTCGCAGCTGTTTCTTCTAATGAAGCCGCTTGCTGTTCAGTTCGTGAAGATAAGTTATTATTTCCCAAGGAAATTTCACGAATCTCGGTATACATTTGGCCTGTATTCGCTCGCAAATTAGAAACGGATGCTGCGAATGATCCTTGCATCAACTTCAGTTGCTCTAATACCTCACCAATTTCATCTCGGGTAGTTACTTGAATATTTTGATTCAGCTTGCCTTGTGCCAACTTCATAAAATAATCACTCATACTAATGAGTGGAAAAATTATCTTACGTTTCATCCAGAAATGAGCAAAACCAGAAATAGCCAAAATGGTGAAGATCACTGCAAAAAACATAATCCATGCAATGTTGTAATAAAAATTGGCTGACTCTAGCGAGTTCTGCCTGTCTGAATTAAGTAATTCGAGATACTGACTAATAACGTTTGCCATCTGCTCTTGATATTGTTGTGCAGATAAGTCCATATACGCAGAAATATTATTGTTACCGATAAGTATTCTTAACTCTTTAATAATGATTAAAAAGTCGTTATATTTTTCATCAATTATTGTGAGGTTTTCTTGTTCACTCAATAGTGGTTGGGCTGTGAATTTTTTATAATCCTCTGTAGCTTTAAGTACAAAATGATCATATTGATTTTTAGCTTCTTCAATACTTGATGTATCAGAATTAACTTTAATAAGTAGCGCAATTTGTGTCAGTGTGTTACGTGCTTGCATCAAATCTTCATATGTTTTTTCAAGTAGATCGCCTTTTTTAGAACTAAGCTCGACACTCTCTAAAGAAGAGAGTTCACTAGAAACTATCCCCAATGAAAGGCCGCTAGAGACTATCTGCATTCCACAAAACATCATCAAAAGTAAATATAAACTGACTGAAATCCGTATTCTTTTACCAAACATATTTTATCCCCACTTACGTCAGCTAAAACAATCATGCTTTACTATCTCTATTACCGTAATGTTCAGAAATACAATCAATTATAAGATTCGGCAACGCGACTCTAAGCCTTTAGAACGTTTCCCAATTGTCATCATTTTGAGGGTTATGAGATGCCATTTTTTTCAGATCGGGCGTTTTTACAACGTTTGATATCGTTCTTGTTACTGGCTCAGCCATTTGCATATCTTGCTGTTTCAAAGCCGGCAAACGAAAAATAGATATTAGTTGAGCAAGTTTTGCTACCTGTCCTTCTAATAGATTGGCTGCTACCGCAGATTGTTCGACCAATGATGCGTTTTGCTGAGTCACTTTATCCATCTCAGCCACAGCAATACTGACTTGTGATATTCCTTTACTTTGCTCATCAGAAGCCGTGGCTATATGTGTCATGATGTCAGTGACTCGAGTGACAGATGCAACAATTTTTGTCATTGTTTTTCCTGCATCTTCAGCCTGACGAGCGCCAGTATCTGTTCTTAATACAGAATCTTCGATTAAGATTTTGATCTCTTTGGCAGCATTCGCACTGCGTTGAGCAAGATTACGAACCTCATCTGCAACAACAGCAAATCCACGACCATGTTCGCCAGCACGTGCGGCTTCGACGGCTGCGTTTAACGCAAGAATATTAGTTTGAAAGGCAATACTATCGATAACCGCGGTAATATCTGAGATTTTTTGCGAGCTATCTGCGATATTCAACATGGTACTCACCACATTAGATACTACTTTACCGCCCTCTTTTGCGATTTCAGAGGCTTGACTTGCAAACTCACTAGCTTGGTGTGCATATTCGGTATTTTGTTTAACTGTTGCCGTCAATTGACTCATACTCGCAGCCGTCTCTTCTAAACATGCAACTTGTTCTTGAGTACGAGCAGAAAGATCATTATTGCCCGCTGCGATTTCACTAGTTCCTTGATAGATAGTTTCACTACCATCGCGGACTCCTCGCACAGTATTAACCAGCTCTTGTTGCATATATTCCACGCCATGCGCCAATTCACCAATTTCATTATTGGCGGTAGTGGCGATTTTTGGGGTTAAATCACCGGCTGCAAAAATATTAATACGTTGAATTAATTGCCCTAATGGTTCAATAATCCCTTTTCGTACATAGCAATAACTTGTGAAACTAATTAATATCAGTCCAATAAATAAAATGAAGTTCAAATAAACAGATTGGTGATAGTTGTTTTCTGCACGTTTAACTTCATTTTGGAAATCAGTAGCAATATTCGCAAAGTAAGCATTAAACTGTTCTTCAAACTTAACTTGGTGCCCAGATGTTCGATGCGCATAAAATTTTTCTAGTTGGCCTTTTTTCGCATATTCAGCGAGTTGAATAAGTGCATTACGATAAGTTTCATATGCTGAAAAAAGTTTCTCAAACTTTGCTTTATCATAATAAGTCGACCCCATGAGCTGGTTATATTGCTCATAGGCGTTATCTGCTGCTTGAAAATGACGATTTGCAGCTTCAATTAAATCTTGGGAAGATGCATCATCTTGATAGGAACGCCCTTCTAATAAAAAAGCATTAACTGCTCTATTTAAGTTAGCGCGAGCTTGTAATAAGTTAACCCAACTTTCGGTTAACACCTGTCTTTGCTGTTGGAGTGAATTCAAATAATTAATACTATTGCTATTATCACCAAGTTTATTAAACATCAAACCACTGGATATTAATTGCAACAAAATAAAAACAAAAATAACGGAAAAAAGTCCTGATACAATTTTAATTCGGCTATACATAACGTTTTACTGACATAATGTTGTTGTATTTTGGGTATCGGTCACATAGCTAAAAACTTTAGCGAATGAGCATAGATAGTTAATACCTAAGTGTTGCTGAACTTTAAATATCAAATTTAATGAGAATTAAAACACCTTGCTAAAGGTAAAAAAGTAAGTAGTGCCACTCACCAGCTAATGAGCTAGGCAAATGCAACTAAACACAAAAAATCATGTTTAATCACCATCTAAAGAACGCTCTTTATTTGTAATTAATTTTTTCGCAATATTTTTATATCTTTTTGATATGTTATAGATAGCTGTACTGTTATTTCAAATTATTAGCACGGTGGAAATAAAACAGCAAAGGTCAACAACGCTTAGGCATATTACTCAGCCAAGCTGTCAATAAGTGCCATTTCGTCACTTGTGAGTAGTTTTTCGATATCAATTAAAATAAGCATGCGTTCCCCCACGGTACCAAGTCCAGTTAAATATTGAGTCGATAAAGTGACCGCAAAATCAGGTGGCGCGGCAATTTGTTCTTCATTTAAAACCAATACATCAGAAACACCATCAACGACAATACCAACGACTCTGTCTTTTAAATTCACAACAATCACTACTGTATTATCGTTATAGATGACATTTTGGTGAGAGAATTTGACGCGTAAATCGATAATAGGAATAATCACACCGCGTAAATTGGTTACACCTTTAATAAAGTCTGGGGTATTAGCAATGCGAGTAACTTGTTCGTATCCCCTAATTTCCTGCACTTTTAAAATCTCAATACCATACTCCTCTTCACCTAACGTAAAGATGAGATAGCCTTCTCCTTGTTTTTCTTCGTTACGTTTGTTTAAATCATTATCCAACATTGACATGATATTTAACCTCTATTTAGCACATAACACGTTATGCAATTTTCTGCTTTTTTTTAAGCAAAATGCTGTTATTCATTTTTTGTAGTTCCGCAACATCTAAAATCAAAGCAACAGAACCATCCCCCATAATAGTGGCGGCAGAAATACCGGGAATTTTGCGATAATTGCTTTCAATATTTTTGACAACCACTTGCTGTTGTCCGACAAGCTTATCAACCAATAATGCAAAGCGATGCCCGGCGTGTTGAATGACCAACACAATACTATTAGTGAAATCATCCTCAGCCCCAACAATGCTAAACACTTGATATAACTCGACTAACGGTAGATACTCACCACGAACCAGTAACATTTTTTCCTCACCAGCTAGGCGGTAGACATCCTCTTTACGAGGTTGCAATGTGCTAACAATGGCGCTAAGCGGTACGATAAAAATATCGTTCGATACTTTGACTGACATGCCGTCGAGAATGGCCAAAGTGAGTGGTAATAAAATCCTGATAATAGTCCCTTTTCCCTCAGTAAAACCTATTTGAATGCGCCCTCCCATACCTTGAATATTTCGTTTTACCACATCCATTCCCACTCCACGCCCTGACACATCAGTGATAACTTCCGCAGTAGAGAAACCCGGAGCCATAATTAACATACCGATTTCTTCGTTAGTCATTCCTTCATGCACATTCAGACCTTGAGAATATGCTTTTGCTAAAATACGTTCACGATTAAGACCTGCACCATCATCACGTACTTCAATACAAATATTGCCACTTTGATGAGACGCCGAAAGAATCAATGTTCCCGTTTCAGACTTTCCATTCGCCAATCGTATTTCTGGTTTTTCAATACCGTGATCTAGGCTATTACGAACTAAATGATTAAGTGGATCGATAATCCGCTCAATCAAACTCTTATCAAGCTCTGTAGCACTCCCTTCGACTTTTAATTCAATTTTTTTATGGAGCTTTGTTGCAATATCACGCACCATTCGCGGAAAACGGCTAAATACATAATCCATCGGCATCATGCGAATTGACATTACAGATTCCTGTAATGCTCTAGAATTGCGCTCGATCTGTACTATTGAGCTAAGTAAATCGCTATATTCATTGTGGTCGAGCTGCTGGCTATGTTGAGTCAGCATAGACTGAATAATGACTAACTCACCCACCAAATTAATAAGATGATCGACTTTTTCGACTGCAACACGAATACTATTCGAATCACTTTTTACTTTTGAAGGTGCTACTTTGGGTTGCGCAGCAATGACCGCCTTAGATTTAGATTCTGGATTTATTTCTTGTTTAATTATTGATTCCACGACAGCGGCTGAATCATTTGGCACTATAATAGGAAGAATGTTTGATGAGAGATAATTTAAACATGTTTCTACATCAACAAGTTGATAAGTAATTTGTGACTCTTCAACCACAAAACATAACACGCCACAAATATCATCAATATTCGAATTTGTTCCCAACCAGACCATTAAGCTATCACTTTTTTTTTCTGTGTTATACAACGTTCCGAACAACGCTAATTCATTTGCGAGTAAGTCAATTTCATTTGTTTTTAGTTGGCTAAGTGTGATGACAATATAATGTGAATACAACTCGCTGAGCGATGGAGTAATAACATTCGTTTGCCCACATGCTACCTCTAAATCAGTATCAATAATTAAGTTTTCAGTTATATGCTCAACCTTGCCAAGCACTTCACATATATGCATAAAGCTTTCTTCATCAGGCAACAAACTATTTTTATAAGCATCGAGCTGCTCCGCCATCACATCTTTAGTATCAAGAAAAATATCAATAATCTCTGATGTGAGTTTTAATTCATTATGACGCGCTTTATCGAGCAAGTTTTCCAATGTATGTGTGGTATTTTGCAATTGAGTGAAACCAAAGGTTGCAGCTCCTCCTTTTATCGAATGAGCACTGCGGAAGATTGCATTTAATTGTTCACTATCCGGGTCAGCCGGATCGAGCTCAAGTAAATGTTGTTCCATGTCTCTAAGTAGCTCATACGCTTCATCGAAAAAGGTTTGATAAAACTCGGTAATATCCATAGTTCCCATCCAATTTAACTTAATGCTGCCTACCAGCTTATCTAGAGGCGGTTGATCTTTACTACTTATTTTTACTGCGTGATATGATTAAAATATTCGAATAAAAATTTGTTCTTCAAAGATCTCCTCTAGCAATACAGTTAAAATGACGTTAAAAAAATGGCTAACGGTGAGGGAGGGATTTATCGCTCTTTTGTTACTTTTCACTTAAACTTACTCACGTTTATACATCGATAATTCTGCCTATCATTGCTATTTATTTAACACTTCATTAATTGGTATTGCGCCATCGTATTCATGCAAAATTTGTTCAGTCTCAATTTCATTTAACACAATGATGCTAATGCGACGATTGATTGGCGCTAAACCATCCTGTTTATCTATATGAATACTGGATGCCATTCCGATAACTCGGAGAACTTTCTCTTGATTTAGTCCTCCTGAAATTAGTTCACGGCGAGATGCATTTGCTCTATCCGCAGACAATTCCCAGTTGTTATAATTGGCATCATTAGCATACGGTAAATCATCGGTGTGACCTGAAATGCTTATTTTATTAGGAACGTCATTAAGCAATGGCGCTATCGTATGCAAAATATCGCGCATATAAGATCCCACATGTGCCGAACCAACCATGAACATAGGTCGATTAGCACTATCAACAATTTGAATACGTAGACCTTCATCACGCATATCGATCAGCAGATGAGGTTTGAGTTCATTTAATCTGGGGTCTTTGAGAATGGCTTGTTCAAGTGATTGTCTAAGTTTTTCAAAACGATAATTTGCATGATCTTCTATTTTATTATTGGGTTCCGGTAAAATATCACCCTCACGAAAAATGACATCTTTCCCGCCTCCAGGAATAGGATTAGTGGCATCGCCACTTTTTGTACCGTGATTAATCGCCGTTTTCAGAGGGGTTCGAAAATATTCAGCAATCTGTGTTAACTCTTGTGGGCTCGAAATAGAAATCAACCACATCACTAAAAAGAATGCCATCATCGCCGTCATAAAATCTGCATAAGCGATTTTCCAAGAGCCGCTATGCCCATTTGCGTGGGCTGCAACACGCTTTTTGACACGAATAATCTGGGTGTTATTTGCTCTCATTAACCGATCATTCCTCGTCTTGCGATTGTGACCGATTGCCGATTTTAACTTCGCGAACTCGAGCTTCGAGCTCTAAAAAAGAAGGCCGATCTGCGCTGTATAATACTTTGCGGCCAAATTCAACGGCAATTTGAGGTGCATACCCTTGTAAAGCAGAGAGGAATGTCACTTTAATACATTCCATCATTTTCAGTTGCTCATTACTACGCAAACGAATCAATGCAGCTAGAGGCAAAATAAATCCATAAGCCACTAAAATACCTAAAAAAGTTCCAACCATCGCATGCGCAATTAAAGCCCCAAGTTCACCTGCGGGTTTATCTGCTGAACCCAATGCATTAACGACGCCCAAAACAGCAGCAACGATACCAAATGCAGGCATAGAATCCCCAACCATATTCAGTCCAGATGCAGGTACTTCATTTTCCTGGCGAAAGGTTTCTAATTCCTCATCCATCAAAGCTTCAATTTCATAACTTTGCAGATTACTTGAGACCATTAATCGTAAATAATCCACCACAAACATTAATGTGGTATCATCTTTCATCACCCGTGGATACTGCGAAAAAATGTCACTTTCTTTTGGATTTTCAATGTCTTTCTCAAGGGCAAGCAACCCTTCTTGACGCGATTTATTCAAGAGTTGAAAGAGTAATGCCATAAGATCCATGGACATCACTTTACTATAAGAAGATTGGCGAAATAAAAGCGGTAATACTTTGCATAAGGCCAGAATAGATTTACCACTGTTACCAACAATAAATGCACCGAAACCTGCACCTAAAATAATCAAAAATTCAGCGGGTTGATAAAGTGCACCTAAATGACCGCCAAGCATTAAATAACCACCGATGACTGTGCCTGTAACAATGATGTATCCAATGAGTATTAACACACGTATTCCCTTCAACTCAGTTATGTAACAGATGGCAGTCAAAGAGAATTATGAGAAAGGACAGGCAACCTTGTTACCTGTTTACTCAATCAATTCAACTACATTACCGCTTTGGTAATGCCATCCTGTCGATATAGCGTTATATCGGCGAGATGGTCGGAAAGTTTACGTTTTTTTATCGCCCGAGATGGTGGCTGACACAAACTACAAATAAAGCTATTTTCTGGAATATGGGCATAAGTGATAAAAGAACCATTGCAACTATGACATTCTGAGCTTTGTAACATGCCACTTTCGACAAAACGCACAAGTGTCCATGCGCGAGTCAATGCTAATAATGGTTTTTCCCCTGACGGCGGGATACATTGCTCTAAATAAAGCCGATAAGCTTTTAGGATAGCATCGATGCCTTTGCAATACCCAGTGTTGGCCAAAAATCGATAAGCATTATAAAACATGGATGAATGAATATTTTGTTCCCAAGTCATAAACCAATCTGTTGAAAATGGCAGCATTCCTTTAGGTGGCGGGCACCCTCGTAATTCTTTATATAAACGAATTAGCCTACCGCGGCTAATTTGAGTCTCACTTTCTAGCATTTGGAGACGAGCCCCTAAAGAAATGAGTTCTATTGCAAGACGAATATCACTCGCTTCTTTAACAATACTTTTCCCAGCAATCGTACTCATCATTTTCTCACTGTTTCTTTATCATTTATTTTGTGCATTTGTAACAAGTGTGTTGACAGTAAGATACCCGTATGAATTTGTTGTAATTCATCTACTCTTGAGTCGCGAGTTAAGGTTTCTATTGTCTGGCAATTTTCAAATCTAAATTGGCAAATAAGCTGGTTTGTTTCCGCTAATTTAACTAATTGAGGAAGAGAAAGATCGCCTAGCGCAGTTGCCATAGCTTCAGAAATACCGAGACGAAACATGGCGGAAGCTTTTTCTTGGGATATAAGTTTTTGAGCGAGTAGCAAATATGAAAGATTAATATCGTATATATGCTTCAGAAAATCAGTCGTTGAACTCATTTTTTTTCCTTTTTTTGAGTATTATCTACATCTTGTTAGCAAATAGAACAAACATGAAGTTTGTATGCCTTGCAGTAACCTAATTTTTAATAAAAAAATACACTAGATAACAACCTCAATTGCTTTTACATGTTACTTATTAAGCAAATACCTAGTAAGGAGTATAAAATATACAAAAGTAAAAACTTAAATTAAATATATTTCCTGAATACTTACAAACAATAATGTTATGACTAAAAAAAGATTAGGGGAAATGTCAATTTTTATTTAATGTCAATTCTAGTCGTCATTTATTATGCACCACAAAATTAACTATTCAAGACTCTTATGTTTCTTTTTATTACGATAGATGATTATCCACCCATTCATTAATCATTCTGCATTATAACTATATCTTGTATTTACATATCCAAAATAATCACAATAGATAAGATCAACCTAAATCAAATGTCAGGATTTTAACCAGAAAACATACACCGATACACCAATCAAGCGACTTAAATAACCACTTATTAGATTAAAAGCAGAATATTGATCCATATCAATAAATATTTTTGGAAAACACAACCTGCAATAAGTGAAATTAAAGATTAATGAGGTATAACACTTAAATTTTACCCATTGATTTTCAATAAGTTCAATGCAAAATATCTTACTTATTCAAAATTCCTCAACTTTATTGCATCATTTTTTATGCCATAAGAAACCTACTTAACCAAAACTAATTTTTCATTTTAATTAATTTTTCTAATGATTCATCGTAAGTTGAAGATAATTAATACTTAATTATTTTATTTATCACAAAATAAATATCACTTAATTTTTTTAATATCCAATCATATTAAACTATAAAAAATAATTATTTTAATAATAGTTATTCATTATTTTATCATTAATTGACAGAGCGTTTATTTTATTATTAGAAAATATTTTATTAGTAGTTGAAATAACAAATAGGTGTTTTTTTTTAAATAAAATGATCAACCTACCAGCCTGTAACACTACTCAAAACGAAGATCCGGAAAACATAATCATAATCATGGTTGCATTTATTTTTTTATTTTTCAGATATTATTTATTTGTAAAGATTAAATTTTAATCATAATTTCCAGACTATCTCTAGTAACAGGTGCTATCTTAATAATATGAATCTTTCAATTATCAGACATTAAATATAGTAACTAATGGTATTATCACCCATTTGCACTATGTGTTTTTATTTTAACAAATTGATAGAACCCACTCACAGAAATAAGTAGAAACACTTATCTATAGGTAAAAATCACGAGTAAGTAACAATTCTTATTTAAAATAATTCATTTTAAGAGTACTAATTGAATTCGTAACTTTTTATCGTCGTGATTGATGCTTAAAAATGAGATTAATATCACATTTAATACTTAACTTTCTGAAAATTTTCTGACTAATTTGATATGTAGGGAGTAGCAGTGTCAGCTCATATTAGATAGATTTTGATAAATTTAACCTAATTTATTTATCACTAAAATCATTTAAGGTGCATTTAGGTGAGTATCTAATCTTCTATGATAAAAATTGAATCGACGATGATGTGGAAATTCGGTTAATAGAATGAGGTTTCTTATTTATGACACTTCTAGAAACTATATTGATACAATGACCATCAAGTAACACATTAATACTCGATTAATGTTCTACTGAATCGAGGCCTTTGCTGTTAAGCTGATCTTCGTTAGGTTAGTTATTAGGCAAACCTTTACCACTTATACTCAAAATATTTCAAGATGTGGGCTGGTAGTCAGCGAAGATATCTCTTAGATCTACAGTAACACTCTATTAAGAGCAGCTTCCTCCATACAACTTGAAGTATCATGAGCATACACATCATATTTATAGGGTGATACATGTTCAACTATTTAGCTACCGTTGATTTTGACGAAGAAACTAACAGTTATGAAATCTCTTTTGTTGATTTTCCAGATATACAAGGTGTTGCCTACTGCGAGGAAGATATTGAACTCGAAGCCGCTGATACATTAACAACAGGGCTTGCTGACTTTATTTCTTCAAGAACATTAATTCCAGAGCCAACAAAAAATGATAATGGGACAATTGAAGTTCATTTACCTATATTGAGCTGCCTAAAAATTGCACTACATAATGCAATTATCCAAACTGATACTCGCAAAGCAGATTTAGCACGTAAATTAAACTTAAATTCACAGCAGATCGACCGATTACTCGATATTGAGCATGCATCTAAGGTTGATACACTTGAGCAAGCACTTTATTTATTGGGTCACGAAGTCAAACTCACTGTTAACAAACAATAAAAATAAAAAATCACTAACCACACATTGCAGCCAGTGATTCAGTATACCCGCCATACTTCAAGTTGCATGGATGTTGACTACATGCAACTCGAAATATTTTGGATAATTGTTTATTTCAAAAAAAACAACTTATCTTAAATTATTTTTTTACTACATCAGCATTGGTTGGTTTGATTTCACCAGTTTCTACGTTGATGTAAAAATCACGGCTAGGATTTCCTTGTAAATATTTATCTATTACGGTGAAAATACTGCCAAATCTTAATTTAAATATACTATCAAATGAACTATCTGCCGTAATTTTATTGGTCGAGCTTGGTAATGCCTCATACAGCGTACTAGTCAGGACTTGGTACTGATTTAATCGCTCAGTAGGAATGTCTTGAAATGCTAATTCATCCGCATTGCGTAAGCGATAGAAATCAACAGCGAGATCAAATCCATTCCATTTAGCAAAATCGTCTAACTTAAACCCTGCATTTTTAGCCACGAGTGCAGCTTTCTTACTTGCAGCTTTCCATGCTTTTGAATTTTTTTGCAGATAAATTTTGGTGACATCGACTGCATTCGGATCAACACCTTTAGCGCATATGTCATGATTTTCACTTAGTGGCGCAGTCAATACTTCACTATATGCGGTTTGACTATTTAGTTGGCTGAGGATCAACATTTCCTCGCCATTGAGGCTAAATAGCATTTGACGTATTTCGCATGGCCACTCTTCAGGAATAAAGCGTAAACGCGTTAATTCAGTAATATGCCAGTTGGTAAAATCATAATAATTATTGGCTTTAAGAATATCACTATTCCAAAGATGTGGAGAGTTTGTACGTTTTAAATGATCCCACTCTTGTTGATAGTGTTCAAACAACTCATCAAAACGTGGTACGTCTTCGATCACTATGGTTTGCACATCAATTTCATTAGCATTTTTAAAATTAAGAATTTTATATGCAGGTACATAAGCAGCCATTGATGGAGCTTGGATATTAAACAACAAGCTGCCATCATCATATTTACGCACACCAGTATCATTAAAATGCATATGACCGCCAACATGCACACCAATACCTGTTTTTGCCATTGCATGGCTGGTATCTTCTTTTGGCGCTCTTTCTAGCTGAAATTTACCTTTACCAAAAATTGTTTCGAGGTCATCCGCAGCACCATTATCAAATTCGACCATTGGGAAATGGCTAAATGTTATGAGTGTTTTATTTTGCTCTTTTGCACGTTTTGCAACAGATGTCATCCACTCAACAGTTTGCTGTTTATGCGTTAGCATTTTGTTATAACCCGCGTTACCTGAACCAGCAAAGTTCTTCGGTGCTTTAGGATTGTTTATATCCGCTTTTTCAGAAGGAACATAAACATTGGCATCAACTGCCATTAACCAAAGACCGGGAACTGGCTCTACAAGATAGCTACTATCGGCAACATTAAAGCATGGGCCGTAGCCTTCTTGTTTATACTCACCACCGGTTCCTTGAGTACAAATCTCATACTGACGTTGGTTAAAATCACTGGCTTTGACAGCTTCGTCATAGCTATAACCTTTTGAGCCATAATCAGAATATGGCGTTTCCCAATAAATATCTTCAGGCAATGGATTGATACCAAAGGATTTCATTGCATCCATCACTCGCCCATAACCACTATAAACCATTTCCTCAGTACAAATGGTTGGCAGCTCTGCACCAGTATCAATAACTGCGGTATTGCCCTGATAACCGGTACATTCACTCGCACCTAAACTGAAAATACGCTGAGTTTTACCATCGGCACCAAGGAAGTCTTCTTTTCCTGCTGGCATGTCAAAAGGCCTGTTAGGATCATGATTCCCTGGAGTAGCAAAGAAACGCATACCATATTTTTGCTCATATTCTTGTAATACTTTGACCAAACCACGTAAATGAATTGGTTGACCGTCATCTGTAAAGTCACCCGGTAAAGCGATCAGTTTAATACCTTTACTACCCGCATCTTCAAGTGCGGCACGTAATGCAAAATAATTTTCATTAAACAAACGTGTTGAAGTCAATTGTGCATACATAGAACGAATAACAGCATTTTGACCACTTTTACTATTTTTTAATCCTTCGAATGATCCATCCGAAAATTGCCCATAAACATCATGAAAGTGAATATCAGGCATAAATGCAACGCTATAGTTATATGTTTTACTATCGGCATTCTCTGCTATCGCCATATTTCCTGTCGACATTAATGCAAAAGCAAGACCGTATTTAATTTTATTATTCATGTTTATTCTCTTTAAATAGTTCGCTCTTTCTATTAGAAGTTATATGAAATACCGACGCGATAACGCATTTGCCATGCATCGCGATAGGTTTGCCCATTCTTCACGTAAGATCCATCATCATAGGATACATATCCTAGCTCAAAATAAGGTACCCAGGTTTTATTTCCAACCCAAGAGAAATTCACGTTATGAGCGTAATCTTTTTCTTTGCCTTTATATGCAGGATAATCTGTATCAAATTTATATTCGAAATCATAGCTAATTGATACATCTTTTATTTTATAACCCAAATAGAAATTACTTTGCCAATAATGTTGGTTATCTCTCTTAGGCTTATATGAATTATCAAAATGTCTTTCACCGTAACGTAAACGTGTTCCAATATTGAAATCATCCGTCAGGTTATAAGCAGCCTTAACGCTGAATTTATACGCTGTATCTTTTTCACCAGAGTCTAGTGCAAATGATGGTGTTAATACAAAGTCCTTTGTAACTTTATATTTATAACCAACCTCAACCTCATTGCCTTTTGAAGATAAATTTTCCATGAAACCACCATCTTTACTTCTCCATTTTCCTTCAAGGCTAAAATAGATACCATTTTGCATACTATGACCAATTTTAACTCGGTCTTCATGACGATGTTCATCACCTAACCATTCATGGCGATAGTCAATATAAGTTGCGTTAGCAGTAGAGCAAATCAGTAGTGTAGAGATACCAAGGGCTAAATGTTTCATTAATTTGTTCCTATAATAAATTTATATGTTGTAGTTTTTAATAATGATATTGTTTCTGTGTGCTTGAACTATGGTTAGTTAATTAATTTAAAACTCCTCTTTTTTATTAATTGACATATGACTAAGTTTATTTTTTTGACAAAGTCATTCCTATTCTTTTAATTTTTAAATTTAAAAGAATCACTCATTAGTTAAATATTGCCATTTTTTTAATTGCAAATTTCTTTAGCAATATTTTTATATTTATCTTAAAAGGTTATTATTTAAATAAACCTGCTATAACTCTAGTTCTTCTTTTAATAAAGTAACCACTGTGGTTGGGCTTTCTGCTGTCATTATTTGCTCACGAAATGATTCGTGCATTAATTTTCGAGCTAGCGAAGAAAAAATTCGCATATGTTGATTTTCTTCATTTCCATTAATCGTCAACATAATGATTAATTTGACATCAACATTATCTCCCCAAGCCAATTCTTCAGATAATCTCAATACAGAAATACTGCTGTGCTTAACTGCTAATGATTTGCAATGAGGGATCGCAATGGAAAACCCTAATGCAGTACTGAAAATTTCTTCACGCTGCCAAATAGCCGATTCAACTTGTGAACCTGAATCTGTACGACCATTAATTTCTAAGTTATCAGTTAGTGCCTTGATAACGTCATCTTTACTCATCATCGTTTTATCCAATAAAACCAATGATGGAGTTAACACCGATATATCAGGATCATTTTGTTCATTTAAGAGTAACAAACAAGACTGCTTTTCTTTTTCAATCGTTAACCAATTTTCTGCACGAGTGTCCGGCTCAACAACTAACGCGTCATAACGTGAATCCAACAATAAGGAATGTGCATTTTTTAGCGTTTCAATTACATCACCACTAGCACATAAGAGCGGAATTGCATTTGTTTGAGCTAAAATAACAGTATGTGACTTTTCTGCTCCTTGAGCCATTACCACACCTTGTAAATAATGACTCTGCAATGTCAATAGCTGCCCCGGTGTTAGCAGCCCTTGGCATACAACGATAGAATTTTCTTTTAATTCAGGCAGTTGAATCATGTCCTTAATACTTAAATTTATTGCAATCCGTAATCCTAAATCTTTAATATCCAATTCACGTTGGCGTAAATATTCGCTACTACTTTCACGGAATGGCAGGCTTAACTCTTCAATTGCCATTGCCAATGCTTCTACTTCATTACGTGCTTGATTTTGCCCAAGTAAGCATGCTTCAACGTCTTCATCATCAAGTAACTGACTTTGCGCCTCTAATATATTGGCAATCTCACCTTCAACACTTTGAATATCAAGGCGAAGTTTTTCGCGTGCAAGATGTAATGCATTTTTAAGTGCTGCAGATTGCTGTATTAACGAACCGTCAGATTCAGCTTGAGCCAAATGTTGTAAGTCTGGCGAACGAATAAAGACAACCTGACCTTTTGCTATCCCTTTACTAACACCTTTCCCACGTAAAATAGGTGATGTTGAACGACTTAAAAAAATAGGAAGTACTTGTTGCTCTGTAGCCTGTTCATGAACTATTGGCGAGTCACAATGCATAAACTCTTGTTCAATAAATAATTTAAGCTCGTCATAAGCAATAGTTTCATCGGCTCCTTCTATTTGGAAATAACATTCATCACCCATCGTGACATCGGCACCAACTAATGCCAAAACACTTTTGGCATTAGCTTGACGAGATTTACTTTTATTAAATAATGTTATTTCTGATTGAAAATTCGCGATCTGTTGCTCCAATGCATTAGCAGGCCTAGCATGGATACCATTGGGAAGTTCGCAACGAAAAGAAAATGTTTGCATAAATGATACCTTTAATAATTAACTAATTAGCCAAGACACTGGTGCACAAGGTGCTGCACTACCCGTATTAGTACACACAGATTCAGCTAACGTAACTTGTTGAATCTTTGTGTTGAACTTAGGTGACTCATACGTTATTAGCTCGAAACTAGGGTTCCAGCTGCGTAATATTAGTGCATCTTCATTTTGAGCTTTTTTTAGCGTACTAAAATGTAAATCACAATCCCAAGTCAAAAGGCTATAATTTTCTGGAAAAACAATGCCATGAGGATTCATCTTAAATTGTGACCAACCTGAATCCAAATAACCAAAAGCAGGCAAACGCCAATGTTCGACATCGCGCCAAAAATCAGTATGTTGACCTTGATGCATTGGCAACACAGCAAAATGAAAATGATGAATACCCTGAATTTGTGAATCCGGTGATGGTAAAACCATGCCTGATGCCCGCCCCGGACGCCAAGTTAGATTTGCTTGACCTAACCAGCCAACACTACGGAATAAGGTTAATCCAATTACATCTGTACGAGAGGCTGGAATTTCATACTCACGCAAGCCTTCGGTGACAATACAAATGCCATGTTGATCATTGTGCTGCATAACCAGACTTTGCATTGGATATAGCGCTGTCGGAGCTTCGGTCCAATTTTCATCTTGCCAAAGCGCTAATGCTGCTGGCTGATTTTCCCTCTGAATCAAACCAAATGGTTGATCGGCAAAATGGAACTCTTGTTGGATTTCGGTTGGTATTTCAACTTGTAAGCGGTGATCTTGGGTCGTGTTATTGACTATAACTTCAACATCTAACCACGGATTATTATGTGGTAAAGATAGCTTCATAGTCGTTTCTAAAATTGCATTTAACTGGCGTTCTTGGCGAGCCTGAGCATTTTGTGGTA
This sequence comes from Providencia burhodogranariea DSM 19968, assembly GCF_000314855.2. Taxonomy (GTDB): domain Bacteria; phylum Pseudomonadota; class Gammaproteobacteria; order Enterobacterales; family Enterobacteriaceae; genus Providencia; species Providencia burhodogranariea. Next base: position 1,955,777 of record NZ_KB233222.1, read on the forward strand.
CTGGCATTTTCCAGCTCAAGATAAAGCTATCCATTAATGGTGCTCTAATACATTCAAATTGATGTAAATGCCCATCACTACTAATTAACCAATCTTCTTCTGGAGGTGAATAATTGTAATTATCTCCAGAATCCCCACCATCGATTAAACGTAAAATATGCGGATAACACTGCTTGTTGCGTTTATCAATCAATGTCAGTTCGCCTTGATTAATTTCGAGTTTTAACCATTGGTTTTCTAATATGGTTTGCTCTTGTATTTGAGGCTCAAATTCAAAGCCAGCTGCTTGCCCTTCTTGAAGGTAAAACGTGCGATAGCCACAAGAAGGTAAATCCGTTACTTCAAGTAAGATTTCACATTTGCGATACCACGTTGTTGTCGTGCTATTCGCTAGTTCTTGAACTATCAATGACATATCTTGTGGTTGTTCTTTAATTAACTGCCAACGACATGCTTTACCATTGTGATCTTTGATGCAGAAATCAGTTTCTGGTGTATATAAGGTAATTTGAACCTGAGCATCACGCTTATGAGGCAGTGAGTTGAAAACAATGATTTTTTTTCCTTCTTGTGTTGCTTCAACCCCTCTCGCTAACATTTTCATATTGAGATCATACAATTGGTTTGCGCTTTCTAACCCATCTTTTAATCGCCCTTTAACCATACTGTTGACTCTATCTGAGTTACATCCACCAATGCTGTCATGTGCATGGGATTGCATCGCTTCACGCCAGATATTTTCCACTACTGTATGAGGGTAAGGTAACCCTAATCGCCAATTGATTGATAATAATGGCTCTAGTTGCTGGCTCACAAATTGCTCTAGCTGAGCATTGAGTAATTTAATATCCATACGGGTGGAGAAAATTCCACGATGTACGCGCATATATTTAGGGCTAAGCAACTCCCCACTAAATTCAGGCAGTTGTTGACCTTTTGCTTGTAAAGCTTCGAAGAAAGTACTGAAGCTACTTTTCACAAAATAATACTCTTTTTGCTCTGCGTTCAAGCGCTCTAACATAGCGGGGACCGCATATTCAAATGGCGATTGGTCATTGCCATTTGGTAATAAAATTTGGTCTGAATACACAAAACGAGCTTGTTTTTCAAGGATCGTTGGTAGCACGGTTAATGCTTTTTCTGTGTTATCTGGCAACCATTTGGCACAACCATATCCCCAGGGTAATACTGCTGTCGTAACATGATGCCCTGAATGGGATTTCCAGATAAATTCACTATTTGCAACATCATGTTCGCACCATCCACGCCATACGACAGCATGCTTAATGCCAAATTCATTTAAAAATAAAGGAAGCTGAGCACTTTGTCCGAATGAGTCAGGTACATAGCCCACAGGCATGTAACTGCCCCAAGCTTCACAATCTGCTCGACCTAAAAGTAAATTACGTACAATAGACTCCGCACCAACAACTAAAAAATCTGTTTGGGTATACCAAGGCCCAATAATAATTCGACCTTGTTTAATTAATTGTTGTAAGCGCTCACGCTGTTCTGGTGCAATTTGTAAATAATCTTCCAATACCACCGTTTGTCCATCGAGAATAAAAGGACCGAGGGAAAGGTCTTTTTCTAAATGATTCATTAAATCATTCATAAAATAATAAAGAATAACTTTAGAATCATTTTCTGTGAAATACCATTCACGATCCCAGTGTGTATGTTGAATTAAATGTACGGTTTTCATTTATATAACCTTTAAATAATCTTTTTTTAGGATGAACGGATTCATAACGCTATAAACGCTAATTAACATATTATTAATTTAATAATATAATGACGCGATTAACGCCCTACTTTAAATTTAGGAACAGCTTCTGTTTTTTTAGTCTCAACGGGTTCAGCTCCACGGAAAATTAATAATGATCCAACTGTAATAATTGCAGAGCCAACGGCTACTGATAATACATATATCGGCCATTTATCTACCGCTAGCCATCCATAAAACCCAGAAATAGGTGCATGATTTAATGTACCAAGGCCTACTGCCATTGCAGCACCAGTTGCAGAACCAATAATATTAATTATGATAATTTTTGGATTCGCTAAAGCAAAGGGTATTGCACCTTCTGAAACACCAATCAATCCCATTAATGTCGATGCTTTTCCTGCTTCACGTAAAGATTCTGGGAAGCGTTTTGCCCATATTAAAGTTGCTACACCAATACCAATCGGCGGAATAATAATGGCGACTTGAGCCGCTGTATTAGGTTCATAAATTCCCGATGCTAGCAATGCCATAGCAGTGGTGACGGCTGCTTTATTTATAGGCCCACCAAGGTCAAAACCTACCATAGCACCAATAACCATCGCTAAAATAATCTTGTTAGAACCAGACATGGATAATAACCAATTTTCCATCCCATGGTTAAGCGCAGCTAAAGGAGCGCCAATCACAAATGCCATGATACTACAGGTTAATAATGTTCCACCCACGGGTAAGATAAAGATTGGTCCTGCTGAGGCCAGTGATTTTGGCAATTTGATATATTTAGCCAGTAATCGAACCATATATCCCGCAATAAAACCAGCCGCTAGCGCCCCAAGAAAGCCGGTTCCTAGATTGCTTGCCAGTAATCCCCCAACCATACCTGGCGCTAAACCTGGCTTATTGGCTATCGCAAAACTGATGTAACCCGCGACAATAGGTAACATTAATGACAATGCTAATCCACCAAAGCCATCAAATTTATGCAGCATCTGAATGATAACATTGGTTGCTTCTGCATGACTTGAATCCCAAATATTATCAATGCCATACATAGATGCGCCGATACGAGAAATCCCCATAATCACCGCCCCTGCAATCACGAATGGCAGCATCCATGATACACCGGTCATAATGGCATTTTTGATCTCAGTACCAATACCTGGTGTTGAGTCCCCTTTAAATTTCACCATTATTGATCTCCTGCTCTATTGCATCAAAAATGGCATCTCCATGTTTAATCGGGTCTGCCACACTGCATTCAAGTTTGATCATGCCATCAAAGCGCTCTCTATTAATAATGGCGACATCTGCGGCGAGCACAACAGCATCTGCACGCGCTAAATCCTCATCTGTAATTTCATTTTCAACACCCATGCTTCCTTGGGTTTCTACCTTTACTTCATGCCCTCTTTTTTTTCCTATAATATCAAGAGATTCCGCAGCCATATAAGTATGAGCAACTCCTGTAGGGCATGCCGCGACACAAACTATAAACATAACAACTCCTTGAAAAATTTAATTTAGGTAATAAAAAAGCACAATGGCAAAAATGCGCATTGTGCTTTTAAAAGCTTCGATAGTGGACAGTCAATATTTCCAGGTGCACCACTTGAGTGACGGCAAGCCATCAGTTGGCGTAAACTTGAAACAAGAGATAAAAATAATAACTCATAACGTTTGCGAGTTTTCAGCGACGTTAATTGTTTAGATGAAACTTTATTTTCAATAATTTCAACTGTATTTGAACACAATGAAACACAAAGTTTTTGAGCACTCAGCCATAACTGAGACCAATTAGTTGAAATATCAATATCTAACTGTTGGTCATTAGTTGATTCATCGTTTTCTAAAGAAGAAATAGGAACAAACCAACAGATTTTGCTCAAAATAGCTCTAGCTTTGCAATCAAAAGAGAGCAAAAATAGAAAGCTTATTTTTATTAATGATGCAAAACCTGAGATCATAGAATTCCTCCTGAAGATTAAAACGATTCTAATCTTAAATGAGAATTAATTACTGTGATTCCACGCTCATTTATGACATTTATATAACAAAATATAAAATCATGTCCGTACTTTATTTTTTATTTCATAATAAAACAGCCGAAAATTAAAAGTTTAAGATGTTTTTATTTTAAAAAATAAAGCCCAACTTTATTTTAATATTTGTTATTTTACTTTTAAATAATATTTAATTTTAGATGAAATAAATAAGCATAAGATATTGTGAATTTAACAATTTAAAAAGTTCTTAATTCAATGATATTGATTTTTATTTATTTCAATTAAAAACAATCGTAATCCTTTTAAAATCAACTTACCGACAAATACCATATCGTTTAAATTTAACTTAGAGTTCAATATAACACCACTATTTTCAACTTTTAAAATAAATAAAAGCCCCACTCAATTAACTATAGGCCAGATAATACGCTGCTATTTTTCGACTACTTACCCAGTTTAATTTCTATTTTTTATAACAGCGAAATGCACAACACTCTCCAATTGCTGTTATGGCTCAGTCTATACAATAGTGTAGAGTCCATTCTTTAAATTTGTTATCGAAAAGAGACTATAGTGAGTGACGACGGTTTTTTTCCTGTTCTACTTAATGGCATAAGATGATTTTTGCTTTTCAATCTGCCTCTAATATCCTTATCTAGTTAAGCGGCTCGATTAAAACTAGAATGTATTTTCTACCTAGTACACTCGCTTCTAAAAGATACGAAAGAATAGTTTCTTGGTAGAAATCATTGAAGCTTTACGGGTAATTTTTATTCTTCATATCGGCGTTGCTCAAACTGAATAGATATGAAGAAAATCATCGCTGATGAGCCTATGCCCCACTTTTTTATTTAATCCTCAGAAAATTCTACCAACTAGGCCTAACAACCTAATGAATTTTATTTAACGCCTAAGATTTAGCGCAATCAATATTATTCTGCTATTTTTATTAAGATAATTAAAATTTAGTTATCAATGTTAATTAAATGTTATCATTGGATTAAGTAATCGCCACTTCGATGACAGTAAGTTAAGTTTTACTTACTCCGATTGATATTTATGTCACAATATTTCATGCAAACACTGTCACACAACTAAAAATACACTGTGACTGCACATTACCAACCTTCTTGGACAGATAAGATATGGAAGAAAACCAACCCTCAACGCAGATCAATTCTTCTGCGGACAGAAATCAGTTAAAACGCAGTCTGAGCAATCGCCATATTCAGCTTATTGCTATTGGTGGCGCTATCGGTACTGGCCTATTTATGGGATCAGGTAAAACTATCTCCCTTGCGGGTCCCTCTATCATCTTTGTTTATATGATCATTGGGTTCATGTTATTTTTTGTCATGCGCGCAATGGGAGAACTGCTGCTTTCAAACCTTAATTACAAATCTTTCAGTGATTTCTCTGCTGACCTTATTGGTCCATGGGCCGGTTTTTTTGTTGGCTGGACCTACTGGTTTTGTTGGGTTATTACAGGAATTGCAGATATAGTCGCGATCACTTCCTATGTAAGCTTCTGGGCGCCAGGTTACCCTGAATGGATAACTTCATTTATCTGCGTTGTCACTCTATTAGCACTTAACTTAGTTTCGGTTAAACTTTTCGGTGAAATGGAATTTTGGTTTGCGATGATAAAGATTGTCGCCATTATTGCTTTAATTGCGGTAGGAGGCACACTTATCGCGATGAATTTCCAATCTCCAGCAGGCCATACTGCATCGTTAAGCAATATATGGAATGATGGTGGTATGTTCCCAATGGGGATCAGTGGTTTCTTTGCGGGTTTTCAAATCGCCATATTTGCTTTCGTCGGTATTGAATTAGTGGGAACCGCGGCGGCTGAAACTCGCGACCCAGAAAAATCTTTACCGAAAGCTATCAATGCTATCCCTTTTCGGATCATCACTTTTTATGTGTTGTCATTAATCGTGATTATGGCAGTCACTCCATGGCGAACTATTTTGGCCGATAAAAGCCCATTCGTAGAGATGTTTGTTTTAATCAGCCTTCCAGCTGCAGCTAGTATTGTTAACTTTGTGGTATTAACATCAGCTGCTTCTTCGGCTAATAGTGGGGTATTTTCAACCAGCCGTATGCTATTCGGTTTATCAAAAGAAGGTAATGCGCCAAAGCAATTTAGCCGTTTGTCAAAAAAAGCAGTGCCAGCAACAGGCTTGATATTTACTTGTATTTGTTTAAGTTTTGGTATTGTACTTATCTACTTTATACCAGATATCATGCATGCTTTTACACTTGTCACCACCGTATCGGCAATTCTATTCATGTTTATCTGGAGTATGATCTTATGTAGTTACCTAAAATTTAGGAAAAATCGTCCACAATTACATAAGGCATCTCACTATAAAATGCCAGCAGGTATCGTGATGTCTTGGATTTGTCTAGCATTCTTTGCCTTTATGGTTGTTATACTGGCCTTTCAACACGACACTAGACAAGCTCTCATCGCGACCCCAGTTTGGTTCATTATCTTATTTATTGGCTATAACGTTGTGAAGAGACGTAAAAAACAACAATAAAATCATAGATTTTATATAAAAATAAAGGCCGAATAGCTATCACTATTCGGCCTTTACTGTTTTTATTGCAAGTCACTATTTTATTTCGTTTTGTATTCTGCTTCCGCTTCTTCAAAACGAATCTGAGCAGCAGCACTTGGGGCTTTTGTTATTAAACTTACGATCAAAATAGCAAGAGCAGCCAAAATAAATCCTGGAATAATTTCATACAGACCAAACCATTTGTATTTCATCCAAATAAGGACAGTCACTGCACCAACCAGCATGCCTGCAAGTGCTCCAGTTCTCGTCATTCGCTTCCACATGACGGACATCAAGACAACTGGACCAAATGCCGCACCAAAGCCTGCCCAAGCATTACTGACTAGCGCTAAAACTTTGCTATTAGGATCACGTGCAATATAGATAGCTATAGCAGCAACCAATAGAACCATGAAGCGCCCAACCCAAACTAATTCTTTTTGACTAGCAGTTTTACGAATAAAAGGCTTATATAAATCTTCAGTTAAGGCACTCGCGCATACTAATAATTGACAACTTAATGTACTCATCACGGCGGCTAAAATCGCAGATAATAAAATACCTGCAATCCATGGATTAAATAATATTCCCGCTAGCTCCATAAAAATGCGCTCGTTATTAGCCATTACGGATGCCGATAATGCCGGATTTAATTCAAAATAAGCAATACCGAAGAAACCAACAGCGGTAGTTCCACCAAGACAAAGTATCATCCATGTCATGCTAATACGTCGAGCTGAACGAATAGTATGATGTGAATCAGCAGCCATAAAACGCGCTAATATATGTGGTTGACCAAAATATCCGAGCCCCCAACCTAACAATGAAATAATCGCCACAAAATTCAATCCCTTAAACATGTCGAGATATTCAGGATTTTTGGCTTTAATCACATCAACCGCGGTATCAAAACCGCCAAGTGAAAGAATAATCACAACAGGTGTTAGGATCAGGGCAAATATCATTAATGATGCTTGTACAGTATCAGTCCAGCTTACTGCAAGGAAACCGCCAAGGAAGGTATAAGCGATAGTAGCTAGTGCCCCTAACCACATTGCTTTTTCATAGCTGATATTAAAGGTGCTTTCAAAGAGTAATCCACCTGCAACAACCCCAGAGGCACAATAAATAGTAAAGAATACTAGAATAACAACGGCAGATATAATACGTAATATTTTACTATTATCTTCAAAACGACTGGTAAAATAATCAGGTAATGTTAATGCATTATTATTCTTTTCAGTCTGTACCCGTAAACGCCCCGCTACGAAAAGCCAGTTTAGATAGGCACCTAATGTCAGCCCTATCGCAATCCAGCTTTCTGAAATTCCCGCGATGAAAATTGCACCCGGTAGACCCATTAATAACCAACCACTCATATCCGAGGCTCCAGCAGATAATGCGGTTACCACACTACCTAAACTTCGTCCTCCGAGAATATAGTCATCAAAGTTTTTTGTTGAGCGGTATGCTAAATAGCCAATAAGTAACATACCAGTAATATATATCACGAACGTGATAATCATCGGTGTGCTTGCAGTCATCCACCTTCTCCATAAAATAGTTATATTTATTAAATGTTATTTTTTATTTATTAAATAACTTGCACGTTCAGATTTGTTGCAATTAATTGCACATGTGCAGATTAAATAATAATTTTTTTGTATATTTTAATTATGTTACGTTGCACTTATTTAAAGATATCACTTTAGTATGCTAGACAAACTCATTTGTATTTAACAAGAAATTAACGTTATTTTGTTCTATAAACGATACCCATATCACAAATGTTAAATTATTAATATATGAAATCAATAATTTGATTAAGTAATTAATACTTAACAATTATCACAAAAAACCATTAACAGCATGAATAATAAAGATAAAAATTACTTTGTTTTTTAATCATGCTAATTAACAAATAAAAGTAAGATATCATTCACAATTCATATAGAATTGCTTGCAACTATGTTGCACAAAGTTGCAACATCATGCTATTGATGTGTAACTTTTTTGTTTTTAGTCCTAATTATTTAGAGGAAATGGGATGAGTAGTACGACAACTATGGGTGTGAGACTTGATGAAGCGACTCGTGAACGCATTAAAATTGCTGCTCAACGTCTTAATCGCACGTCACATTGGTTAATTAAGCAAGCCATATTTAATTATCTTGAACAGCTTGATAATGAGCAATTTATCCCTGAAATTTCCGCAGGACAAGATAGCAAAAATGGCCAAATATCAGAAGAAGAATCATTAACTGAATCGAATTATCAACCATTTTTGGATTTTGCAGAGCATATTTTACCTCAATCAGTTAAACGTTCAGCGATCACATCTGCTTACCGTATTCCGGAAACGCAAGCACTTCCGATGCTATTACAGCAAGCTCAACTGCCTTCTGAGCAAGCAGATGCTGCACATAAGCTGGCTTATTCTATTGCTGAAAAATTGCGTAATCAAAAAAATGGAATTGGCCGTGCAGGCCTAGTTCAAGGACTTCTGCAAGAGTTCTCTCTCTCATCTCAAGAGGGGGTTGCTCTTATGTGCCTTGCTGAAGCCCTATTGCGTATCCCTGATAAAGCAACTCGTGATGCACTTATTCGCGACAAAATCAGTAGCGGTAACTGGCAGTCTCATTTAGGACAAAGCAGCTCAATGTTTGTCAATGCTGCAACATGGGGATTACTTTTCACCGGAAAATTAGTTTCAACTCACAACGAAGCTAAGCTATCTACCTCATTGAACCGTATTTTGAGTAAAAGCGGTGAACCATTAGTCCGCAAAGGCGTTGATATGGCAATGCGCTTGATGGGGGAGCAATTCGTCACAGGTGAAACTATTGCGCAAGCATTAGCCAACGCACGTAAACTCGAAGAAAAAGGATTCCGTTACTCTTATGATATGCTTGGAGAAGCAGCACTAACTGAAAAAGACGCCCAAGATTATATGGTGTCTTATCAACAAGCTATCCATGCTATTGGTAAAGCATCTAATGGCAGAGGTATCTACGAAGGCCCCGGTATTTCTATCAAGCTATCGGCTTTGCATCCTCGCTATAGTCGAGCGCAATACTCAAGAGTTATGGATGAACTTTATCCACGCTTGTTATCATTAGTTTTACAAGCTCATCAGTATGATGTGGGTATAAATATTGATGCTGAAGAAGCTGATCGCTTAGAAATTTCACTCGATTTGCTTGAAAAACTTTGCTTCGAACCACAACTTGCAGGCTGGAATGGTATTGGCTTTGTTATTCAAGCCTATCAAAAACGCTGTCCATTTGTGATTGACTCAATTATTGAACTTGCCGAACGCAGCAAGCGTCGACTGATGATCCGTCTAGTAAAAGGCGCTTATTGGGATAGTGAGATAAAACGTGCGCAAATGGACGGGCTCGAAGGCTACCCTGTCTATACTCGTAAGATATATACCGACGTTTCCTACATTGCCTGTGCTCGCAAATTATTGTCAGTTCCTAATCTTATTTACCCACAATTTGCGACTCATAACGCGCACACATTAGCCGCTATTTATCAAATTGCAGGTAAAAACTATTACCCTGGCCAATATGAATTTCAATGTTTACATGGCATGGGTGAGCCACTATATGACCAAGTTGTTGGAAAAGTAGCAGATGGTAAACTTAATCGCCCTTGCCGTATCTATGCTCCTGTTGGTACTCATGAAACCTTACTCGCTTACTTGGTCCGCCGCTTATTAGAAAATGGTGCGAATACTTCATTTGTTAATCGAATTGCAGATGCAACCATACCACTCGATGAGCTCGTCGCTGATCCAGTTAAAGATGTATTGGAACTCTCAAAAGTAGAAGGTCAAATTGGTTTGCCTCACCCGAAAATTGCATTACCGCGCGACCTTTACGGTAAGCGTCGAGTGAATTCAATCGGATTAGATATGTCAAACGAGCACCGTTTAGCTTCACTTTCTAGTGCTCTTCTGACTGCTGCTATGCAAGAAAAGTTAGCTGAACCATTACTTGGTGGCCATTATCAAGCAATAGAAACTGCACCTATTGCAACACCTATTGTGAATCCAGCCCGCCACAAAGATATTGTCGGATATGTTCGTGAAGCAACATTAGAAGAAACTGACTATGCATTGAATATCGCTAGCGATGCCGGCGCAATTTGGTTTGCTACTCCGCCATCAGAACGTGCTGCAATTCTATTGCGTGCAGCCGATATTATGGAGCAACAATTACAACCGTTACTCGATGTATTAGTACGTGAGGCTGGAAAAACTTATGCAAATGCAATTGCAGAAGTTCGTGAGACAGTAGATTTCCTCAACTACTATGCAACCCAAGTCAGAGATGATTTTGATAATAATACCCACCGTCCATTAGGTCCTGTCGTCTGTATTAGTCCTTGGAACTTTCCACTGGCAATTTTTACCGGACAAATTGCCGCCGCACTCGCCGCTGGTAATACCGTTCTCGCTAAACCCGCAGAGCAAACGCCACTAATCGCTTCCATTGCAGTATCAATAATGCATCAAGCGGGTATTCCACATGAAGCTTTACAGCTACTTCCGGGTAAAGGAGAAACTATTGGAGCGAAATTAGTAGGAGACGCCAGAGTTCGAGGTGTTATGTTCACTGGTTCGACAGCAGTTGCAGGGTTACTCCAGCGTAACATAGCAGGAAGACTAGATGCTCAAGGCCGCCCTACACCGTTGGTTGCAGAAACGGGTGGGCTAAATGCCATGATTGTAGATTCATCGGCATTGACAGAACAAGTTGTGACTGATGTAGTTGCTTCTGCATTTGATAGTGCAGGTCAACGTTGCTCTGCCTTACGTATTCTTTGTATTCAAGATGATGTGGCGGATCGTACTATCCGTATGTTAAAAGGTGCGATGGAAGAATGTCGAATGGGCAATCCAGAACATCTTTCAACCGATATTGGTCCAGTAATCGATAATGAAGCTAAAGAGAATATTGAACAACACATTCAACAAATGCGTAGTAAAGGTAAAGATGTATTCCAAGCAGTTTTCAATAATATTGAAGATTTAAATGAACAATCCGAAGGGACTTATATAAAACCAACATTAATCGAATTGAGTAATGTTAGTGAATTGAAAAAAGAGATTTTTGGTCCCGTATTACACGTTGTACGTTACAAACGTGAAGAACTTACTTCAATTATCGACCAAATAAATGCCGCAGGATATGGGCTTACACTTGGCGTTCATACACGTATTGATGAGACTATCAATCAAGTTATTAGTAAAGCAAAAGTTGGCAACTTATATGTGAATCGCAATATGGTTGGTGCTGTTGTTGGTGTTCAACCATTTGGTGGCGAAGGCCTTTCCGGTACGGGTCCTAAAGCAGGTGGACCACTTTATTTATACAGACTACTTAGCGAACGTCCCGACAATGCCGTATGCCGTACACTCGAAAGACAAGATAATGAACTGCCAATGGATGCAAGTTCGCGTCCAGCCTTGCTTGAACCTTTTGATGCCTTAATTACTTGGTTGGAAAAGCAAAATGAATACATTGAACCTGTAGTTCTTGATAAGTTTGCTCGCCATGGCCAGGCTGGGACTTCGCGTTTATTACCAGGCCCGACGGGTGAAAAAAATACTTATACTCTTTACCCTCGAGGAACTATTTTATGTATCAGTGATAATGAAAAAGATTGCTTGGTACAACTGGCTGGAGTTCTTTCAAGTGGCTGCCAAGCATTGTGGTCTGAAAGTGAAATGCACCAAAAACTGTACCAAACATTACCCGAAAGAGTACGCAATGCAGTTTTAATAACAAAAAACTGGCAGGAATATACCGGACATATCGAAGCTGTTATCCACCACGGTGACAGTGACCAACTCAAACTAGTTTGTGAAGTAGTTGCTCAGCGTAAAGGACCTATTATTTCAGTTCAAGGATTCGAGCGTAATGAAACTAATTTACTGCTAGAGAGATTGGTACATGAAAGATCATTAAGCATTAACACCGCAGCGGCTGGTGGTAATGCTAGTCTTATGACAATAGGCTAACCAACTATACTGAACCCAATTCCATATTGGGTTCAGGTAACTTCCCCTAGCCTAATAAAGATCAAGCCAATACGATTATCATAATCCAACCATATATAAACACCAAACGAAGCTACCTCTGAAATAATTAGAGTTATATGTCGACAACAAATGAAGAGAATTCGAAGGGTATAGATAATTTTGTGATTTCGTTGTCAGGCTTTACCTGAATGTATAATCAACAGTAATTTAAATATAGTAGATCATCAAAACAAAAAGGTGCCCTCAACGGACACCTGATATAGATATTATCGCTATGCTTTGAATAAGTAATTTCCTTATTCGAGGATATCGATTATTAATTTTGTTCCGCTTGCCAGGACAAATATTGCTCATATTTACGCAAAGCAATATTATAGTTACTGAAAGCAGATTCAGTCATTTTGTCACTTAATTGTTCTTGAATTTTAGCCGGCGTAAACTCTTTCATTGAGAAATTAGATGACGATAAAAGCTCATCGAGACGACGCAAACGGACGACATATTCACGAACTGTGCTGTGGCTCATTTCAGTCTGTAAAAACAGATACTGTTTAAATGACATAATGTCAAAAAATTCAGTATTGCTATTGCAGTAAATTTCACTACAAAAACGGCAAAGCGCAGTAAATTTATCTTGTAACTCTAACCATTCACTTTCATCAACAAGTTGAGTCATCTCAGCGATAGCTTCTTTATTTAAGATAGCATCGTTAAAGACAAGAGATATGCGATCCAGTGTTTTATGGCAATGTGCACAATGCGTTTGGCTGTGTTTAAAATCTTTAATGTAACGACTCAACGGCCGTTTCTTAACAATAGAAGCAGACATGATTATAAGCCCTGTGTGTAAGTCTAAAAATAAAATTGTAACATAGTAAATCACGTTACATACTGAGTTTGCCCATGGCATTATTATTTTCAGCCATGTTGCATAACGATACGGATAAATCTGTATCAAGCGCTTTTGCTTTCGCTTAAGGGGTTAGTTAATACTGATAATACGTTGTAAGAACTTCTTTCCCTCTGTGAATATCATTCTATCGCGTCTATCACTCTTTGGCGAATTTCTGCGAAGACTAGAGTCTGGTACTAATTTCATTTAGCGTCAACCTAATAAACCAATCATTTATTGACTTTATATGGAATTAAAACAACGTAAAATATTATGTGATACCAACTATATCAATCGCTAGGTCACAGACTTTACCTGATAAACATAACTTCATTCAATAAAAATTTGATTTAAAAATCAGACTCATAGCTTAATATGAATTAAAATAGCAAAAATGTGACCTAACTCACTTAACATAACCAAAATTTAACTGTCTGTTGCGTAGGACATAATAGTTAAAATATACGATAAGCTGTTATTCACTCATAATCGTAAACTATTATTTACGATAATTGCCAAATTCAAGCTATAAATTTATTTTTTTATTATATGCAAACTAGTTATAGTTTATAGCAAAAATCATATTTATATTAGCTTTTATGCCATCTCTTTTTTTTATTCACTATAACTAGTTATATGTACTTAACTCTTTACACCCGTTATCTCTTCATATAATGATTTCAATAATTCCTTCACTATCTTTCCCATCGAAATGAATTAAGTAAAAACACTTAATTAATAAAATAAGAATATATTTTATTATTTTAAATAATATTTAAATCAAAAAAATTGAAATAAAAGATGCACCTCGAGAAAAACATCGAATGCAAAATAATTATAATTTGGGTAATTACTCTGCCCTATATGCTCTTCAAACCCTTCAAACCCTTCAAACCCTTCAAACCAAAACCGTCTTACTAAATGATAGATGTATGTAATACAAATACTGACGCCATCCACATTTTCTGTGGGTAATACCCCCATCAATCTGTGGATAACTTTCTCTGATGTTGATGTGCTGGCGCATTGATTGACTTGCACACAAAACAACCTAAACGTATTTTTGATAGTTCTACAAAATAATTAGCGTGATATATAAGAAATAAACAGAACTATCAAAAGGAAGAAAAATGATATAAATAACATTAAATACCAGTAATTTAACACAATTTAAACATAATATTTACGAAGGTAATTAAAAAATTTCTGTAGCCAAAAACAGTAAATAAAAACACTCTTCGGATTCGACTAAACATACTTTCCTTATGTTAAGTCTTTTATCTGACCTACTAAGTGATGAATTACTCACCTTACTATTTACCTTACGTAAGGACTTTTAAACCGAATAAAAATTGATCTTCAAAGATCAATTCCTCCTAGACAATAAAGGTGATAAGGCTAGCTTGTCAGATATCACTTTAAATATGATGAGTATAAACTTAAAAGAATCACTATTTAAATAGCTGGAACTAGGTCATTGCCTGTTAGATTTACCATTTCAGTGATTAATGCAATGCCACTGAATATTCAACCCTATATCCAAATTCAATACGTTTTATCAACGATACAAGTCAGTATTCTAAATTGAAATGTAGGAACTTATGGCCCATAAAGCATGTTTTTAGGAATTGTTACATTTGATATTAAAACGAACTCTTATATACTCAACTTGCTACTTCAATAACTAATAATTTTAAGGTTAATTATGAAAAAGTTAATTTTAGCTTGTGGTATGGGTATCATTGCATTAGCAATAACGGCCTGCTCAGAAGAAGATAAAAAAACACAAGTTGCAGGTGCAACTGAAACTTGTAATGCATATTTTGCAGAAGTTGATGGTCTGATTGCAAAAGCATCTGAGAACCCGCAAGCTAAAGCTCAGTTAGATGCAATGAAAGGTCAACTGGAAGAAGGTAAGAAACAAGTTGCTGCATTACCTAAAGATGAGCAAGATAAAGCTTGTCAACAAGGTATTGATGCAATGAAACAGATGAAAACAGCATTAGGCTTACAATAATCGCCTAGCATTTTTCATTTAAATGATATAAATGTCATACTTTATATATGGCATTTATATCAAAAAAATTATTCCTATAGTAAATAACTCTTCTGAATAAACATATTTTTAATTTCAACTGCTTATTTACATTTTATTTAGTATCCTCGAAATGAAAGTAATATTATAAGCCAGCATCCCCCTGAGCCTAATCCCCCCTTCTAAAACCCACTAAATAATTATTAATATTTTATTAAAAATAAAAACCATATTATTTTTACAATGTTAAATTGGTGGGTTAAACATTATAGATTTATCATTTAACAAATAAGTCACAAACACACTTAGTTAAATATAATTAACTTTTTTGGTTTTAAGCTAAATCATATATGTAGTAAACAAACAACAGTATATAAGTAAGGAGATAGACTAACCTCCCTACTTACTTTGACGATAGTATTAACACGTTTTATAGCCACGTTCCAAAACGTTTTATATAAACTTGTTTCATCAACTGCGCCACAACACAGTAGCTAAACAATGTTAAAACTAACCATGGAAAATATTCAAGTGGCAAAGGCTGTAAACCAATCATTTCACCAAGTGATGAAAACGGGATATACAAACCGAGTGCCATTATCAATCCAGTTGTTAATAATACTGGTAATGCAGCTGTGCTTTGTATAAAAGGAATTTTTTGAGTTCGTAACATATGAACAACTAAAGTTTGTGACAATAATCCTTCAACAAACCAACCTGATTGAAATAATGCTTCATGCTGTATACTATTAGCTTTGAATACATACCACATTAGTGCAAAAGTCGTGATATCAAATATCGACGATGTTGGACCAATCCATACCATAAAGCGGCCAATATTTTTAGCATCCCATTTACGTGGGCGTTTTAAAAACTCTTTATCCATTTTATCCCAAGGTAATGCAAGTTGGGACATATCGTATAGTAAGTTCTGTACTAATAGATGAATAGCCAGCATAGGTAAAAAAGGAATAAATGCACTTGCAATCAAAACTGAAAAAACATTACCAAAGTTAGAACTCGCAGTCATATTCAAGTACTTAATAATATTACCAAAAGTTTCTCTTCCTTTAATAACCCCCTGCTCTAGGACCATCAAATCCTTTTCTAATAAAATAATATCCGCAGATTCCTTCGCAATGTCAGTTCCTGTATCAACCGAAATCCCAACATCAGCATCTCTCAGTGCAGGTGCATCATTAATACCATCTCCTAAAAAACCTACTGTATGACCATTAGCTTGTAGCAGCTTTAAAATCCTTGATTTTTGTAATGGTGTTAACTTACAAAAAATAGAAATTTGCTCGACTTTTTGTTTCAACGCATCATCTGACATTGCCTCAACATCAAGGCCCGTCATGATTTCACTCACATTCAGTCCAACATCATGGCAAATTTTCTCGGTAATAATAGCATTATCACCGGTAAGCACTTTTACAGCTACACCATTCTCACGCAATGCTGCAATCGCTAAAATTGCACTTTCCTTAGCAGGATCGAGGAAAGTTAAAATTCCTTTTAATTCGAGATGCTGCTCCGATAATGCAGAAAGTGGTAAACATGCTTCGTCATTGTTCAGCGAACGGGTTGCAAGAAGTAATACTCGGAAACCTTGACGGTTATAATCGCTCACTAATTCAGTAATTCGCTCCCGCGCTTGTACATCTAGAGTTTGTGATTCACCACCTTGCTGGTAACTTGTACATATCGCTAACATTTCCTCAGCGGCGCCTTTACAAATAAGCAATGCGCTCCCTTCAGGTGTTCTCACTGTAATAGATAATTTTCGACGTATAAAATCAAACGGTAGCTCATCAATCTTTTGATAAGCCTGTAAATGTTTTATTTCATCCTTCCCTCTTCCACGACGAATAATAGCTTGATCCATCAAGTTTTTTGTACCACTTTGGTGGAAGCTATTTAACCAAGATAACTGTAAAATTGTATTATCTACTTTGCCATGACTATCAAGATAATGTTCCAAGATGATCCGATCTTGCGTCAATGTACCTGTTTTATCCGTGCATAACACATCCATCGCACCAAGATTTTGAATCGCATTGAGCCTTTTAACAATAACCTTGTGTTTCGACATGGCGATTGCACCTTTGGCTAAATTAGAACTCACTATCATAGGTAACATTTCAGGAGTAAGACCAACTGCAACTGCAAGAGAAAATAAAGTGGCTTCGAACCAATCTCCTTTTGTAAAACCATTAATCAATAAGACAATCGGTACCATGACCAACATAAAACGAATAAGTAGCCAACTTACGCCGTTAACACCACGATCAAATGCAGTTTTTGCACGGCTCCCTACAATGGATTTAGCAAGTGATCCCAAGTAAGTTTTTGAACCCGTTGCAACCACAATACCTCTTGCGGTTCCACTGGTAACGTTAGTCCCCATTAGACAAATATTAGACATTTCTAATAATTCATTTTCAGTCGCTGAAACAGGTTCTATTCCTTTAGCGCTAACATCACCTAATGTGTCATATTTTTCAACCGGAATAGATTCTCCTGTTAATATGGCTTGGCTGATAAATAAATCACGCGATTCAATAATCTTAAGATCTGCAGGTACCATATCGCCAGCAGATAACAACACAATATCACCAGGAACTAGACATTTTATCGGCACTTCTTTGCGCACTGAACGCCCAGTTTTATTATCCCGACGATAAGCTGTAGCGGTTGTACGAACTAATGATTTTAATGCTTCAGCCGCTTTATTAGTTCGGTACTCTTGCCAGAATCGTAACAATCCACTGAGCAAAACCATCGTAATAATAATAATGACGGCTTTTAAATCAGTTTCTTCACCTTGTTCCTTAGGAATAACATAATCAGTGACGAAACTAACAATAGCTAAGGTCATTAAGACAAAAATAAAAGGGTTTTTGAATGATGAAAGGAGTTGCTTCCAAGCAGGAGGCGCTTTTTCGTGAGCGACTTCATTTTCGCCCTGATCTACTAATCGGTCTAATGCTTCGTTATCCGTTAAACCTAATAGATTAGTTTGATATTCATTGAGTACTTGCTCTATTGTTTTACTCGCTTGTACACCAACAATGAATTCTTGACGAGCTGGCGTGTTTGCGGGTTTACGCTGATGCTTTATTTCAGCCATGACGTTTATCTCTATGCGGCACTTACAGTGCTTATTTAAACGCTATCCAACTGAAAATAAAGTTATTTACTCATCGTTAGATAGCTCCTGTTTATGACTCCATGACGGAGGGTGATCGTTCATTTCAACTCCTATAGTTAATGATTATTAGCATTCAGGCGGGTAGCTCTGATGCAACTTTCCAATTAATAGCACTGACACTTTGTTCAAGGCTAATTCGGCAAACCAAAGCTTCAATTTCTTTTTGTTCCGCTGGTGTCGCTAAGAACTCGGCGAAAACCTCTAACTGTTCTGGTTTAAGCGTATCCGCACTACTTAACGATTGCAGGCGAATATGTAAGCCGTTTATAGCTTGCAAAATCAGTGTTCTAACTAAAATTTCATCGCCCTGATGGCACATCACGCTAATTTTATAACGTTGTTCAATATCAAGCGCCTGTTGTTGAGGCTGTTTGTTAATACGTTGTGCCGCTTCACGCAGTAAAATATTGGCGCAAAGAATAAGGAGTGCAGCCATAGTTGCTAAAGAATATTGACCAAGGCCACATAACACACCAATGCCTGCGGAGCACCACAGCGTAGCTGCAGTATTTAATCCTCGAATATTCATGCCTTCTCGCATGATCACTCCAGCACCTAAAAACCCAATCCCCGAGACAACTTGCGCAGCAATACGCCCGGGACTATCTGGTGAAGTCGCAACAGAACTGAGAATAAAAACAGCTGCCCCGGTTGCTACCAATGCATTAGTACGTAACCCCGCCATTCGTTGACGCCATTGACGTTCCGCACCAATCAATGCACCTAAGCACATCGCGGAAACAAGATTCAAAATATCAGGAGTAAATAACATAATTGCCCCTCCAATTAATAAACTGGATAACAAAAAATGTGCTATATAAAATGCACATAGCCTTAAATCTGAATAAATAAATATTCAGAAGCTATAGGCTGTTGCCGGGAGGGAATAATGAATAGATATAAAACAGCATAATACTCACCCAAAAAAACAACAGTAAACCATTGATAAACAATAGTTATACAATTTCTATATTAGGGAGTATCACGAAAAAAATACTAGATACTGCCCGCCATGGAGGCAAGCAGTTAATAGAATAGATGCTTAATTACTTGCCAAAACAATTTGATTTTTATTACAACTCTGGCTATCCAAGTAATTATCCTCTAAGAAAATTTGAGTCGAGTATAGATTGAGCAAATCTTGATGTAAAGCTTAAACTATTTTTAAATAATCCTTTTATTTAAAAGCTTCGCTTTCTACTGGGCTAACAAAAATTCCATTTTCACCCTCTTTTTCATTAAAAAACCAGATGCCTCCGGGGTAATCCGGTAGAGAAACTAAATACATCGTTCCTTCATTAAAGGGTTCAATAAGCAAGATTTTTCCTTCGCGGCGTTCTTGACCATCGGTTTTTACATAAACACGATCGTGAATTTTCATCAGGTGGATCTCCAGCAAAAATAGGATACTGAAGTGTAGTTTAACGTAAACGAAAAAGCCCGTCATATTAATGACGGGCTTTAGAAAATTTGTTAAGCAATTAAGCTTAGATTGCAGTTACGTTAGCAGCTGCTGGGCCTTTTGCACCATTTTCAATGGTGAATTCAACTTGCTGGCCTTCTGCCAGAGTTTTGAAACCAGCGCCCTGAATGGCAGAGAAGTGAACGAAAACGTCTTTGCTACCATCAGCAGGAGTGATGAAACCGAAGCCTTTAGACTCGTTGAACCACTTAACTTGACCTTTCATTTTGTCGGACATTTGACTTTTCCTATATAACATCAAAAAAAACTGCCTTTTCGGCATATATGGGCCGGAGTCAACTATTTAATCAGGGAAACACCAAGAGAAGTACTAAGGTCAAAGGCTATCTGGGATAACTTTATTCTTATAACTCACTAACTTAGTAATCGTACATCAAATAGGACTGCTACACAGGCCGATAGTCATTAACTCACGAGTTACGAATAATAGCAACTATTTTATATGGATTAACTCCAAAAAAATGTCGTTTTTTCGGTTACGTCACTTTTCAGTTTACAAGGTTAACAAAAATTTCGCATTTTATTGATAATTTAAAGAATTTATTGATAAACATACGCATAATTTTCAGTGGGGAAATTCTGATATAGTGACAATTACACTCATTTTTTTTCACAACTGATATATAACAATTCAACTTACGCATGATACTCTTGATTATATAGATGTCTTACAGAGAGCTATCACATCATGGATATTATCAAACAAATACTTATCGAAGATTTGGACACCATCAATAAAAATGAGAAACGTGATGGTAAGCCTTACTTTAACAGCCAGTTCATTGCCAATCATCCTTACCTATGTATTGGTATGATTGCTGCTTATATCCCTTTAGCCATTTTAGTCTTATACGCTCCTTACTTTGGCTTCTACTGGATGATTGGTTTTACTGCATTATTTGTCATCTTAGCTGGAGTGTTGCTATTTGATATCAAACCTATTTACCGATTTGAAGATATTGGGGTACTGGATTTACGTGTTTGCTATAACGGAGAATGGTTTGTTACTGAACTGGTTTCTGGCTCTTCAATTCAGAAAATACTTGATTCTAAAGATGTTAATAGTGCGATAAAAGAAGAAATTACCCGTTTAATGGATCTTAAAGGCATGCTTTCATTTTATGATATTTATCACATTGCATTTCCCGAAGTGCCGACACCAGCTAAAACACACTTAACAACACAGAATAAAGCGCAATATCAATAAGGTAGAGTAAAAGTTAATCATAATGCGCAGTGATTAAGCAAACGCATTGTTTTTCTGTTTTTATCGTTGACAGCATGAGGCGATATCGTTAATATTCGCATCGTTCTCAGGAACAATCAATTCCTCCATAGTTCAGTCGGTAGAACGGCGGACTGTTAATCCGTATGTCGCTGGTTCGAGTCCAGCTGGAGGAGCCAAATTTAAAAAGCCTGCTTATATAGCAGGCTTTTTGCTATCTATAGTTTCAAATATATATTAATTAATCTAGATACATCGCTCTCCCTATAACCCTCCAGTAGTCATAGAAAACGCTCATTAATTCAAACAAAATTCCGAATGAGTCATTGATTTCATTATTGACTAAGTATGTATTCAATATAATTGATATATTTCAAATTATGGATTGGATTGAGGTGTAGATAAAATTAACGCCCCGATGAACACAGCTATCTATGTTCATCGGCGTTTGATATGGATAGCCTCATCAGTTACCAACAAGTTTCTTTATTTATGCAGGATCCAATGTATTAATAGATAAAATGCACTTTTAGTCGATATGCTTGCTAATTTTTGGGGATGTAAATAATAACACTTCAAATAATAGGAAAGAATAATGACTAATTTCCCTTAACATAGGTAGATTTAGCTATTTCTTACCTACATACTATAAAATATTAGTATCAGTATAATTTATCATTTAAAATAATACGATGCTCCAGCAAAAAGAGTGTGCAATTGAGGTTTTGTATTGCTATTAAATTGATTAGCATTAATACCATTATGGCCTGTTAGGCTATTTTTGATATTACCCACATCTGTATAAGTATAGCCAGTTTCAATTGAAATATTTTCATTCACTTTCCAAGAAACTCCAGTTCCTAGCGCCCAAGCGAGGTTAGTTTTATTACTGGTAGAATGACTTTGTATATCTTGCCCCGCGACATTACTTTGCATATTAGCCGAATTTTTAAGAAAAGCCGCGCCAACTCCCGCCATAATATACGGGCTCACATATTCATTAACTGGCATATCATAGTAAGTATTAACCATTAAAGTATTAACTGTTGTTTTTTTAGAAAATGAAGTTTTTGCTGGTAATGGAAAAGAATCATTTTGTTGTGGTGACCAATACCCTACCGCCGATGGTTCTATATTAGCACTTGATTTATCACTACCAAAGTATTGATAAGCTAACTCGACTCTAACTGGCTGTTGAAACTCGTTCGCGAATTTATATCCGATAGCAATATTAGGTGAAAAATTTGTCGTTGATGAGTTTTTTAGGTTTTCTTTTTCTACATCATATGACAAAGCATTTGCGATATTACCTGAGCCATATACATGATTATCTAACGATCTAAATAAAGAAATACCTGTTTTAGCTGAAATATAAACTCCGGAACCTTCAGCAGAAAAGGCATTAACTGAAATAATTAAAGGGATTAACCCTATTGATAATTTTAATTTCATTAACACATTCCTTTATAGTTTGTTCTATATAAAAAATTAAAGATACTCAAGTACAAACGTAGCTTGAGAATTAGCAGTTCCAGCTGTAACATTTTTATTCGTTGCTACATACTGCGCATAAAACTCAAGTGGTATATTTGTTGAATTTGCACGTACGGGATAAATTATCGTTTCAACGCCTGGTTTTATCATATTTCTATTTCTATCTAAGATAGAAATACCTAAATTAGTGGCCGTGCTTGCAGCATCTAACTTTAAGAGCATATTATTATTCGGGTCGACAACACCAGAAAAGGTCACTTTCAGACCTGTGGCCGCGGGGCCACAATCAATTAAATTAATAATAAATCTTTTGGGTGGAACACCTTTATATGTCTCTTTAAATTGCCTTGTTGCCCATGTGCCTAAATTAACAGTTTGATTTACAGTTTCAGGGCTAATAGTGCAGGCATTCGAGACTAAATTAGCTTTCATAACTAAATTTATTTGCCCAATATCCGCTTTACTCAAAAACGATAACATTATTAAGGACAACAAAAAAACTTAGGCATCAGTTTAATTCCGATGAGATTATTACCTATTGTATTTAGCATTATTACTGCTCTCCAAAATAATTAAGGAAAATCAATTCGTAAAAAAGCTTGTGATGTTACTGCCCCCTCAGAAGGTTTTATTCCAGTGACACTTGCAGGAAAAACTTTTATTGTCGCATTAGCCTTGACATTATTATCTAAATAAAATGGAATAACGCTTGATAAATTATTTGGTATTAATGGTTTGTCGTTAGCATCAGTTACAATAAATCCCACATCATTATTATTCGATACAACAACATTACCTGAAACATTATTTGCCTGTAAGCGCATATTTAAATTCGTACCCGCTGCAATATTATCGCAAGTAATGGCTAAAGTACTTATTTTGGGATTAACGCCCTCAGCTTTGGCTCCTGCTGTTTTAAATGCAGCAACAGAGATATTTCCGAAATCAATCGTCAATGTTTGCCCTGCATTAATTGAACATGTTTGTGGTACGGTAATATTTAAGTTTATATATAGATTTTGTAATATTGCTTGTTTAGATTGACAACCAAGAGGTTCACACACTCCCATATCAGCATAATAAATATTTTTCGTATATACTCCTGTTACTATTTTTTTTGTAATTTTAATTTGAGCTTGTAAATTAATGCTGGTAAATTCTCTTTCACCTGGCGGATACTGGCTTGCCGCACACTCTTCATTAGTAAGTAATTCAACGTTAAAGGGAGCATAAAACGTCCGATTACATTCGGGGTGTACACCTCTTACTGCTAACGAAATATATTCATCAATAGCTCTATAGCTCCAATTAGAAGTAGCCGTTCCTGCCCGAATAACAGCTTCATCTTTATAAGACAACCACCACTGCACTCCTCCCTTATTAATTGTTGTGCTATATTTAGCCCCTCCGGTTGCAATGTTATTTGTTAATTTAACTTGTCCTATATTATTTTCCGAACTGACTAAAGTAGTTGATAATGTATTAGTAACTGTGCCACATTGAATACATGAAGCGGCTGAATTTGCATTATTGTTTATTCCAAAAATAATTAACAACATAACAATAATATTATATAATTTCATCTAAAAACCCTTTCGCTTTATTTACATTTTAAAATGCCATTAAATATACCACTAACCTTACTGGCATCTATTGCGTAGTTAACGTAGCACTGTTGAGTTTCATTGTTACCCCATTGAACTTTTATTTTCCCGTGGTTAGCTAAACTTGGCATATAAACTGCGCCATCATCGGCAACAATACTAACTGAACCAGTGGCTTCATCTTTAGCTATCGCCCCAAAAGGTACAACTCCCCCGGTTTGCTGTATTAATGTTAGAAGAGCTTTTGTCCCTATATTCGTTTTAAAGCTAGCCTTAACTAAAGCACCTTCAGTCGGAACTACATTCGTAACTGAATTCTCTAGTTCAACATTATCAGGTAATTTTGTAATATCTAAAGCAACACGATTACTACGGTAAGCTGTTGCATTAGGAACAACAGCATATCCTCTCCAATCCGTTAAAACGCCAGTTTCATTCTCAATTCCTACGTGATCAGCGCCTGGAGCTTCAATTAATATATTTGTTCGACCAAGAGGTTGGCTTAACGTGACACCATCTGCGTGAGCAATAACGCCGCCACTAATATTATAATTAATTTGCTGCCAATTTTTGCCATAACTATAACCCGCACCTAATTCGCCATAGCCTCCACGATAGTTAGCCGATGCACTCCCTGTCGCACTCTCACCTTTATTCGTATATCCCTGCATAATATTATAATTTAAATTATTGCTTTCTAGCAGGGTACCCGATACACCTAATTGCTGAGACATTTTATTATTATTATCACGTGTCATTGTGTAAGTTGAGTAAATACTATTACTCGAGTTTGTTATATCTAAGCCTTTGCCACCACCAAACCATCTGGTTAAAGGAATAGAAATATTTATTGCTATTCTTTTATCTGTTTCTTTTAAACCTACTGATTTGTTTTGCGACCAATTGATACCATAATTAATGTCTTCCCAGTTACCGTTATAACCCAATTGTAAAGATTGATCCGTTTCATCAGTACCCCAATAGGTTTGATGGTTTGCACTTATATATATTGAGCCATAACCTTCAATTTGTTGGCTAATATTAGCTTGAAAGCGGCCTTTTTTAGTATAATAGAGATTATGATAATCAAATATTTCTGGTTTTGTTTCTATCGGCCCATCTTGGGTTTTTAGAATATAACCACTCATTTCACGGTAACTTGTTTCACTTAATGTATAGTATCCAGCAGTGGAATAACGATATCCCATAAGCTGAAAATTTGTACCTAATTGGTTAAGTGATTTTGCATATAAAAAACGTATTGATTGACCGTCTTTATGCTCACCATTTGGCAATCGACTATTCGCATGTGTAATATCTGTTGAAATAGCTCCCCATGCGCCTAAGTTTTTCCCGGCTCCAATTGCAAAAGCACGATAATTATCAGATAACTGTGAACCACCATAAACAGTAACACTCTCTGGTAATCCCCAACTTAAAGTGCCTTGCCAAAAATCAGGTTCAGTTTGCAATGAAGAACCTGAGCGATATTTAGCCGCTGTTACTTCATATTTTATACGACCTTCTCGTTGTAACATTGGTACAGCAGAATATGGGACAGTAAATTGATTGATAGTGCCATTATTTTCACTGACCGTTACGTCTAAATTACCACTGCTCGATGTTGCGTATAAATCTTTAATTTCAAATGCACCCGGAGGAACGTAGGATTGATAAATTACATAACCGTTTTGGCGAATAGTGACTTGTGCATTACTATTTGCAACTCCTCTAACCGTTGGCGCAAATCCTCTCATACTATCTGGTAGCATATTATCATCAGAGGCAAGCATAACGCCTCTAAATCCGACACTATCGAAAATATCACCTTCAGTAAAACTATCACCAATTGTTAATTGACTTTTTAATGGAATTATCGCTTTTTGCGCATATGTTCTTATATTATTCCAACGGCTGTTAGTCGTATTTTTGCTAGATGAATGATTCCACGTACTATCATTTTTAAAACGCCAAGATCCAATATTTAACCCTGATTGCAAATTTAAGAAATAATTATTATATTTTTCATTATTATTGGTGTTTTTACTGTTACTCCCCGTTAAACTATAATTAAGTAAAAATGCATTTATACCTGATTGCCATTGAGAAGGTGGTATATACCCTCGTACATTATTCATAAATGCCACTTGTGGAATATTTAGAAATAACTTTTGACTTTCAAAATCAAATTTTGATAAAGATTTATCAAATGTCGAATAAAAATCAACACACTCACTATTCTTGAAAAGAACAATATTATTAATATCAATATTTTGATTTTTAAACCAATCTATAGATAAGCATGGAATTAGCCCAGTATCATCGTTTAGATTTATTACTTTACTTTCAACCGGGATATTAACAAAATTTACATCTTGCGTTCCAACGTACTCATCATTAAGATAAACTTCTACCCGATACTGGCCTGCTGATTGTCCTAATCCTTTATCAAATCGACTTAAATCAGCAACCTCATTTGGATTACCTGATAAAAATGCAGGGTTAAAAAATTCATTAGAATAGACTGATTTAATATTTATAAAATAACCTGCTGTTATTACGCATGAAATAATTATTATTTTTTGGCTTAGTATCGTTTTTTTAAAACGTTTAGGCAGACTTATATTCTGCATAATATCAACTCCAGGATCAAAGAAATGTAAACCGGATAGTCTAATTTAGATTAGTTTCAATTAATGGCGTATTTGCCCCATAGTCATTGATAGTCTGGTAAGATAATCTTCCCATAGTACCCCTAGGCAGCTTAATGCGTTTATTAGATAATGGTGACACCATAGTACTTGCAACCTCATTATTACCAATTTTCATATTAATAATTGTTAAATAGTATGGAGTTGGATTATCTATATTTAGCTCATCATTGACTCTATTAAATTTAAGCATTTTATATGCTTCCCCGGATTTCATTGTTAACCCTTCAGGTCTCACAAAAATTTTAACTCTTGCTAACACTGCTATTTGTAATACATTTTTATCTTCAATTTCAGTACGATCAATAGAGGGTATCGCTTTACTATTTAACCAAAATAAGCTTTCTCTATCTTTTGGTAAATTAGCGCCCGCATTAATAATTCGAATCGTATTTTCACTTTTAGGCTTACTAACAAATAATGGTGGCGTAATAATAAAATCCTTTGTCTTTTTGTCTGAAGAGTCATCTACCCAAGATTGAATTAAAAATCTATTCTTTTCATCAGTATTATTTATAGCTAATGAAATCTGCTTTGCTTCTAGTGGATAAATAATTCTTGTCGCACCTAATGCTATTCCTCCAGCCACGGAAACTGTTGGCATAACAAATGCAATAACTGGCATTAAAAAGTATATTTTTTTTATCAATGATATAAGTTTTGACATATTTATTTAGTCCATAAAGTTAAAAACATTACATTTTATTCATATATTAAATTAAACCATAATGATGCATTTGCCTTTCCACCAATGACTTGCATATCTGTCGCTCTGTATCTGGCATTAAAACTCAAAATACTTTCACCTTCGTGAAAAGAAATCCACTTTGTTGGTAGCATGTTAGGTAATATTATTTCACCATTAGTATCAAATAAGGCTATTCCAACTCCCTTCGCTGCAGCGTCACTTTGCTCTAATTTAAATATTTGAGGGTCTCTATCATTAATACTACCGAACACTGAAATGCTAACTTTTTCACTAATAGCGGTACTACAGTCCGTGAGTTTAATTTTAAAAGTGACTGGTTCTGTATAACTTCCCGCACCTTTAAATTGGTTAGTCCTGAGCTTCCCCATATTAATGATGTTTTGCTCATCTTCCGTTGAAACAGAACATCCGGCTTCCACTAAACCACCTCGTAAATGAACCATTCCACCATCAATAATCACATGATGTTTATCTCCAGCTAATACATGAAACGATGCACTACATAATACAACGATTAGGCTTATTAATTTATACATTATACTAGTACTCCAATTGGCAAATAGTGGCCGAGAAACCTCAGCCACTAATAAAGCGCATAAGGATCGCGTATTAATAATAAACTTTATTCATATTGCATCGTAAAAGTAGCATCTGCATCCGCTGCACCAGGCGTTACTACAGCCTTCGTTGATATATAATTAGCAGAAAAATTAAGTACATTAGCACCATCCACTAAATTCTGAGCCGTAGAAAACACTGAGCCATCTGGTTTCAAAACTTGACCGAGGTGATCAGCAATTTGAATACCGACACCACTAGCAGCGCCAGCTGAACCACCACCAATATTGCTAGTAGATAGTGCTGTAACATTATCTGCTGTTGTTAATCCTGAGAATGAAACAGAGACTTTCTTAGAAACTGTGGTATCACAATCTTCTAATTTAATAGAAAAAGGTACGTTACCTGATTTTTTACCTACAGCATCAAAAAATGCTGACCTGTATTGCCCCATATTTACAGTTTGGTTCGTTGAATTAGCACTTACCGCACATGCTGCATTTACGATTGTGCCTGTAAAATGGACAGTTCCGCCTGTTACTGTTGTCGCTGCAACGCCTAAACCACTTGCTGACAATACTGTTAATCCGATCACAGATTTAATTAAACGTTGTTTGTTCAACATACGTGTCATTCCTCATATTAATATTTTAATTATGGTTAAAAATAGCGAAACTAACATTAGTTCACTACGACATAAGCATCCTTGTTATTTTATTCTGAAAATACACCAATAGTTTTATATCCCTTATAAACCTCCAAATGATGAATCTGAATAAAATCCTTTTAATTCATTAAAAATACCCTCAACTTCCTTAGAGTTCATATTTAATGCATAGAAAAATTTAAACAATATAATAATATTGAAATTTGTAAGCCCGTTTTCATAACGAGATACTTGTTGTTGGCTTATACCTAACAGTTTTGATAGCTCTAACTCACTAATCTTTTGCTCTTTTCTTCTTAGCCTAAAAAGTGTTCCTAAATATTTATTAGCATCGTACGATGTGAAAAATCTTACACTTTCTATCATTTGCATAAAACTACCTTTTCTTTTTGATACTACGTTTGTTGTAAATAGTTTTATTAGACAAGATAAAACTTTGCTAAATTTAATTTATTCTTAATCATACTTACAGTTCATTACCTAAATCCAATCGTTATTTGCCTTAATTTCACGATGTCATAATAGAAGCCATCTATTGATGAGTAAAAAAAAATTAATCATCAGTATCAACATAAGAAAAAAGCAAAATTAAACCATTAAAATCAACTAATTAACAAAATACGCAGTTATAAAAAAACAGAGCTGAAATATTTTGAAACATTTAAACCTCATTGATTTAATCTAAAATTTACAATTACCCAACCATATTTTTTTATTTATCCAAATAACATGAAATATTTAAATCTTAATTTGATTACTAAATGAAAAAACAAACAAACACTAGAATTAATTATTTCAATAAAAGTAAAAAATAATTTTAATCAGATATCACCTATTGATTATAAGCTAAATTTGAATTATTCGAGAAGCATTGTCAAATACAAATAGATTAAAAACAAAAATACCCAAAAAAAACCATGGAAATTAACAACCACAATCCAATGCTTAATTTTAAACAAAATTAATAATATTAAAAAATAATATCCAACCTATATGGTGTATTAATTTAGTTTTAATTAAATGAATTTCAATGCCAATACAATAATTTAATCAAAAAAACATTTTCTTTATAAAACTCATGAACATCTTCTCTTAATGACCATATGCTATTTTTAAATTGATATTAATTATCTTATGGGGATTATTCCAAATTTAACATTTAAAAATCACACTATCCGATAGAAATTTAGATTTAATTTCATCTTTATTGAATATTAAATGATTTCATTAATAACTTTATTTGATTGTCATATATAGATAACAATAGCCACCTTTATCATAGCGGCGGCAAGATCTATGATTAGGCTTACAGTACATAAGCACTATTTGGTATCATTTGGACGAATAAACACTAATATTCATACTGTCGAAAGCAGCCTCTTATTATTGATCAGACATGTATCTTACTGTTTGGCATCCATATAGATTCACTACATAAGTAATGATTTAGACGCATTGGCTTAATTAATGGCAATTTTAGCTGACATAAGCACCACTTTGATTGCTTAGTAATCACTTGAGCTCTTTTTTTATATTTGTGCTTTACAAGCCTGAGCAGGATAGGTAATATTCGCCTCGTTCTCAGGAACAACCAATTCCTCCATAGTTCAGTCGGTAGAACGGCGGACTGTTAATCCGTATGTCGCTGGTTCAAGTCCAGCTGGAGGAGCCAAATTTAAAAAGCCCGCTTAATGCGGGCTTTTTGCTATTCTGTAGTTGCTCATTAT
The DNA here is from genome assembly GCF_000314855.2 of Providencia burhodogranariea DSM 19968. Taxonomy (GTDB): domain Bacteria; phylum Pseudomonadota; class Gammaproteobacteria; order Enterobacterales; family Enterobacteriaceae; genus Providencia; species Providencia burhodogranariea. The sequence continues at coordinate 1,986,450 of NZ_KB233222.1, forward strand.
TTTTGATAAATATTCATACTAAACATTTTAGTTATCCAAAAAACGTGTTTAGCTCGCACATTCGATGAAACTTACAGCAATTCGATCACAGAACAGCCAAACAAACATTTTTTTAAGTTTCTCCTTTGACATTTCGAATCGGTGGCGCTAATATCCACCTCGCTTTAAGGAGTTCCTCCATAGTTCAGTCGGTAGAACGGCGGACTGTTAATCCGTATGTCGCTGGTTCGAGTCCAGCTGGAGGAGCCAACTTAAAGTCTTATATTTATATACTCCGATTAATTCCTGATTACCTTCTAATATACATTTACACACCCACTTACCTAAAAGATAATTGTTAATTAACATAGCTATTTTTTGGCTTTCGTTTTATTATTCTATCCCGGCTTGAGCATCTAGCTCATCAAATTTCCTACCCTTTACGGAGCCGGTTTCATGACTACTGTAACAACTTTAAAAATCCGCCGCCCAGACGATTGGCATGTTCATTTTCGTGATGATGATATGCTAAAAACTGTTGTCCCTTATACTAGCCAATTTTTCGGTCGTGCCATTGTCATGCCAAACCTTACCCCTCCAATTACTACGATTGAGATGGCAAAATCCTATCGTGAACGAATTATACAAGCCGTTCCCGTAGGCCATAAATTTACACCATTGATGACCTGCTATTTGACTGATACCACAGATCCTGATGAGCTTATTCGTGGTTTCAATGAAGGAGTCTTCACTGCGTGTAAACTTTACCCTGCAAATGCAACAACCAATTCAAGCCATGGCGTTTCTGATATCAAAAATATTTACTCTACCCTTGCTGCGATGGAACAAGCAGGTATGCCATTACTCATTCATGGTGAAGTCACTGCAAGTAATATTGATATTTTTGATCGTGAAGCACGCTTTATTGAATTAGTCATGCAACCTCTGAGAAAGGATTTCCCTAAATTAAAAATCGTTTTTGAGCACATCACGACAAAAGAAGCTGCTCAATACGTTCAAGATGCAGATGACTATTTGGCAGCAACATTAACACCACAACACTTAATGTTTAATCGTAATCATATGCTCGTTGGTGGTGTTCGTCCTCATTTATTCTGCTTGCCAATCCTGAAGCGTAATGTTCACCAAGAAGCTTTACGTACCGCTGTTGCTTCTGGTAATGACCGCTTCTTTTTAGGTACTGATACAGCCCCCCATGCTCAACATCGTAAAGAATCATCCTGTGGCTGTGCCGGTGTTTTCAATGCACCGACTGCACTTGCGGCATACGCAACTGTGTTTGAAGAACTTGGCGCATTATCACATTTTGAAGCATTTTGTTCATTAAATGGTCCTAAGTTCTATAATTTGCCCGTGAATGATGGCTATATTCAGCTAACAAAAGAAGAAAACATCACTACCCAGTCAATTGATTGTGGTGACGATAAATTAATACCTTTCCTTGCCGGTGAAGATTCTCGTTGGACCGTACGCATTATTGATTAACGCATTTAAACGGAAAGCCCATGCTTTCCGTTTATTTAGCTTACTGCTTCTTTTTTGCATAATCTGTCATTTATATGTAAAAAATTTTTATTTCCTTTCCTATTATAAAAATCCCCTTATACTGATTGATACTCGACATGAGTATTTCGCCCTTAGTCAGTTATCGATATATATTTATCACGCATTATGATTAGGAGGTGTCTATGAATAGAAAAAATGACGTAATTCAGACCCACTCTGTTGTTGGCTGGGACATCAGCACCGTTGATGCATATGATGCGATGATGTTACGTTTGCATTACCTTCCAGAAAAAAGTGAAAATATTGAGAGTGCCATTGTTGATAAAACAATGTGGTTAACAACCGATGTAGCCAGACAACTTATCGATATTCTACAAGCAGGCATTGATAAAATTGAATCCGGCGATTATGTAGAACCTGACTTTAAAACACACTAGTGAAAATAATGGATATTTGGGATTAGCCAAATATCCATTAATCGCATGCTTGAATACGTTATTAATACACATTTCATATGAGAAAGAAAAATACAAAATAATCAAAAATAATAATATCTATGCCAATAATAATTAAATAGTTAATTAGAAACATAAATTAATAAAATTGTTTTTTATAAATTAGCTCATTGACTTTCATATCAATTTCAATCTATTGTAATAGCCTTTTCGAACAAGGATGTTCCCTATGAGAATATTAGTTATTGACGAGTGCTATTATACCCGGCTTGGTATTACAGAGTATTTATCTTCTAATAAAACATTAGAATTCATTAGTGTGGCATATATTGAAGATGCTATTGATTGTCTTAATGATAGCAAACCCACAATTATTCTTGTAAATCTAACTTATTACTGTAACCATTCAAATTATTGTTTAACTTTAAAAAAACTTCTCAACATATCGAATCAAGTCAAGTTTTACATCTATATTAACGCATCATACCCAATATCAGATAAGCCATTGTTATTGAAGGATAATTATTATGTAATGTCTAAAAAAATAATTATCCCAACCTTGAATAAGTTGATAAAGGATTCAGAACAAATTGAAAAAATGATTAAGATAACAAATAATTTAAACTCATCAATATTCACATTAAAAGAACAATGTATTATTAACAGCTGGATGAATGAAACTCCTAATCATGTTATTTCCAAAAAAATGGGAATCAGTAATAGCACCGTATATTCACAAAAGCGACATATTGCAGCAAAAGTCTTTGTCAAAAACAGAATTGAGCTATTCTTTATTTATAATATTTTTAAGTATCTTTATTAATAATTAATGTTAAAATAATTCACGTTTAAACATATACTGAGCTATTTTATTCAATCATTAAAATCTTAATAGGGTTAATAACTTAATCGACTTCACTCAATTTTATTACACTCGCTTAATTGTATGAAACCTCTATTTCATATTTATATATTCTATTTTCTAACACAGATTTTTCTTGAAAAATTCACCACGTAAATATGTAAAAAATTTAAGATATTGCTAGGCTAGCAACTGAAGGGCTTTCGAGCATATATAGATATACTTTGTGATTCAAATCACTGAATACAGCCAATGACGAAGCTAAGTGATGTATAAGGGAAATGGCACCGCATATTGTCCATTTAACACTATGCGGTGCCATTTATTTTATTGGGATAGTTACTTGGTTACTTATCGTTATTTAATAAACCATCTGATAAGCGATGACGTGATTTATTAAATATTTTATTACTGACTTCACGTCCAGCACGACGAGCTCGTTGCTCTTCTTCAGGTAATTTCATCTCTTCATTACAGGCGGCACTACAACAGCCTTCGTATTTTTCTGCACAGGATGGGCATTGAATGAAAAGTAAATGGCAGCCATCATTATGGCAGTTTGTGTGAGAGTCGCATGGTTCACCGCACTGATGGCAATGAGCCAACATATCGTCTGTTATGCGCTCTCCCATTCGATTGTCAAAAACAAAGTTTTTGCCTTTAAAACGCAAGGGTAATCCTTGCTCTTTTGCTTTACGGGCGTATTCAATAATGCCACCTTCAACGTGATAGACATTTTTAAAGCCATTATGCAGCATATACGCACTGGCTTTCTCACAACGGATCCCCCCCGTGCAGTACATGACGATATTCTTATCTTTTTGCTCTTGTAACATTTCAACTGCCATGGGCAGTTGCTCTCTGAATGTATCGGATGGCACTTCAATCGCATTCTCAAAATGCCCTACTTCATATTCGTAATGATTACGCATATCAACAAATACAGTATCTGGGCTATCAATCATCTCATTCACTTCATGCGCTTTGAGATATTGCCCAGTATTTGATGCATTAAATGAATCATCAGTAATTCCATCAGCGACTACGCGGTCACGTACTTTCATGCGAAGAACCCAAAAAGATTTACCATCATCGTCAATCGCGATATTAAGACGTAAATTATTCAATTCAGGGCTTGTGCTATAAATAAGCTCACGCAATGCTTCTACATTTGATTCTGGTACACTGATTTGTGCATTAATGCCTTCTTTAGCAATATATACACGGCCAAACACATCAAGTGCTTTAAATTTCAGGTACCAATCATTCCTAAATGCATTCGCATCTTGAATATTAATATATTTATAAAATGAAATTGTGGTGCGTGGCTCAGTTTCCGCCAACATCCGCTCTTTAAGAATTTTGTTTGATACTTGGTTATGTAACACTGGCATGGTGTTCTCAATTCCTTTATAACTTGCTAATATTTAAATGTTTAACATCAATAGCGCCAACAAAATGGCCACACTACATTATTCCTGAATATTATCACCGTTATTGCTCCAATAAAAAACCCTTCATTTTAAAAGGTTTTTTGAGCGTCTATTTAAACATTGGGAATAAATATTACCTTCACCAATTTAGTTCGATACCTTCTGTCTATCGTAAAAACAATTCACCATAAATTGGTATGTCACATTTGAGTAAATAATGTTTAATTAATGTCCTTATAGAGCAACATCTGATCTATGTTAGATTTATTTCAAACCGAAACTAAGTTATATTATAACATCAACATTATGAGTCATTAGCTTATAGTAGACTGATTAAAGTATATAATATGTTTAAATTCAAAACGTTAATTATTATTTTTTGTTTATTTATCACATCTAAGGGATATGCTCACCCCCATAGTTTTATTGATATGCAGGTAATGCCTGAGATCAAACAAGATCAATTTATCGGCCTCACGTTTACTTGGAAGATGGATCCGATGACATCTGTAGATATTGCCTATGACCTAAAAAAGAGCAAAGAAGATGATATTCAATGGAAGAAACAAGCTGCCACCTTGATGGCAAATATCCTAGCGCAAAATTATTTCACTGATTTTTACGTTCAAGATAAAAAAATTGCCTTGCAGCATTTGCCTGCTAGCTACCGTTTACAGCGTGAAGGGCTACAAGTCGTCTTCACATTTACAGTTCTTTTTGTGCATCCCTTCCCTGTTAAAAACGCCAACATTGAATTTTTAACCTATGATCCTACTTTTTTTGTCAATATGACCTACCCAAATAATAAGGCAATCATTCTCACCAAAGAATTGAACTCAGAATGTAAAATCACATTGCAAGAGCCCAATGTCGCTGATGAACTTCGTTTATATGCCTATTCACTGGATATGAATCAATCCGCTGAAGATGACGACACATTAGGATTACAATTTGCACAAAGGGTCAAAATACAATGTCAATAAATAAGCCCGGCTTCTTTTCGCTATCAAAGATCATCGGCATCCTATTCTTACTGTTACTTATCACAGTGATCTATCAATTCCACCAGCACTGGCCTATGTTATTGCAAATTAGCGTCTCATGGCAGAAACAGCTAAACCATAGCCTCACTGAACTTTTGCAAGCAACGAGCCAAGATACTTTACACTCAGGACTCATGCTAATTTCTATCAGCTTTTTATATGGTCTTTTACATGCTGTTGGCCCCGGCCATGGAAAATTAATTATTACCACTTACATTGCAACTAATCCGACTCGTCTCAAACAAAGTGTCATACTCAGTTTGCTATCTTCATTGTTACAAGGATTAGTGGCGGTCATATTAGTTTCTGCTATCTTAGTTATTTTCCAGCTATCGACTCGCCATTTAAATTTAGTCAGCCAATACAGTGAAAAACTTAGCTATGGATTTGTTATATTACTCGGGTTGTTATGCTGCTTTAAAGCCTTCAGGCAACTCTGGAAAATAAATCACAAAAGCAAAGCACAGGCACTGAGAGTTCGTACAGTTTCTCCCTTAAATACCACACAAGCCTTTGTGATGAGCCCTCCCTATCAATCAGATGCTATTTGTAATTGTGGACATCAACATGTCATTTCGCCTCAACAGTTACCAATTAGTCTTAAAACTCAAGCTATCGTAGTGTTTTCTATGGGATTACGTCCTTGCTCAGGGGCATTATTGGTATTAATTTTTTCGTATGTTATTGGCGTTTACCAATGGGGGATTATAGCTGCTATGGCAATGGCATTAGGTACTGCGTTAACGATTTGCACCATTGCTATTTTTGTCTATTTTTTGCGTGATACAGCAATGTATTTGGCAAAGAAGCAAGGTTTTACTTTCTCGGCTTACTGGGGAATTATAATTGGATTCTGTGCAGGTTTAGTTTTTATTCTGCTAGGTCTTTTGATGTATCAAAGCTTAGCTATCGATGGAATGGGTTCACCTTTACTCTCCCCACGCCAAACCTAAGCATTTTAATTAGCCTAAGTACCTTATTTACTTCACATGTACTGTGACTTTAAATTTGATAATTTACTGAATAAATACCCTAAATAATTCGCGTTATAGTGAAGCTGCAACCAAGGCTATACAACATTAGTATGTAATTCAGGCAGCTGAAAGCAGTCAACAAAACTATAGCTCAATGTATGACGAGTATTGGCGAGGCTCCCGAGAAACATACATCAGTATGTGACTCGGGTTCGTAAATAAAGCCAACAACGAACGCTGCGGCACGAAGCAAGACGGGTATGATTATATTAATTCAATACGCGCTGGCAAGCCCTGCCTCACTGATGCACCCGATACCCAATCTAGCCAAGTATTCGCGACTTCGCGAGTTGGATCAGCAAAACCTAAATCATTTAAGTTGATACCTGAGCCATTCGCTGCATTCATTGGCATTGGATTACCATCTAGATAATGCTGCTTAGCACCCATCTCTTTATGACCATAACCATGCTCAATCGCCAGCACTCCAGGCATCACTCCTTCTAATAAACTGATTTGCGCTTCTGCATGTCCCCCCGGCGTGGTGATCTTGACCCAATCACCATGCTTAACTCCCATTTTTTCGGCATCAGTTGGATTAATTGCCACCAAATTGGTTGGTTTCACATGTCGTAAACGTTCAATCACTGTCGTCGAACTGCTCATCACATGTGATTTAAAAGACATCAATTTCAACGGCCACTCTTTTGGTGGGAAGACATTGTTCACATCTTCGCCATTGGACATGCGAGGTGGATAGTAGGTTGGGCAGCCACTGTAACGTTCCCCTGTAATTGCATGACGATTTATAGCAACGGTCGGGTTCCAAATCTGTAACCCTTTATTCCATTGAGGCCCAGTCTCATCGCCATTCCATGCTTTTTCATATGGCGCGAAACGCCCTCCTCGAGTAAAAATATAAGCAACTCGACGAACTTCCTCTGCCTTTAAGGATTCAGTCATCGCAGGTAAAATACGCTCAACGCCACTAATTTGAATATCTTCACTAGCAGCTTCTGGTACAGGTTTCTCACCAAGCCATGCCATATTGGCTGCTACGCGGAGGTAGTAATCTTCAGCACTATTCAGCGGATATTTATTGCCATCCATATCTTCAATAACGTTATCACCAAATCCCGGTAAATTAAGTGCTTTCGCGACAGCAATGCAGAAGCTTTCCATTGAAACGGGTTGCCCATCGGCTGTTTTTGCTGTCCGTGATTCGACTATTGGCCAACGTGCCGTACTTGCTTTAACCTGAACGCCTGACCAAGGTGCACTGAACCCCCAACTTTCAAAGTTATGGGTATCTGGCACAATATAATCTGCCAATGCTGTCGTTTCGTTCATAAAAGCATCAATACCAATAATTAGAGGAAGGTGCTGTGGGTCTTTTAATTTCTCTTCCATAACCTGACGAATACCTGCAATACCATAAACAGGGTTTGTCATATTGGTGATCCATGCTTTCAAAGTATACGGATAACCCATTAATGCTGAGGCTAATTGTTCCGTTAATTGGCCTTTAGCAAACGGATACCATGGCGCTTTAGCTGGATATGGTTTTTCACCTGCTGCAATCCTAGCTTTAAATTCATCTGATTTTTCATATACTTCATTACTGCGTGATAGCACGACACCTTTTGGTTTCACTTTACCTGCGTAGCTGGCCATTTTGTAGCGTGGGCCATCATTTTCGCCATTAAACTTACCTCCACCGACAGATACCCCACCTTTAAGGTTCAGGTTACCAATCAAGGCATTTAACATGATGACTGACCATGCCGTATAGAAACCATTTCCCCCCATCATGCCACCGTGAGAAATAACAGCAGCTTTGCGATCATAAGAAGTTAATGCTCGACCCAATGACTCAATAGTTTTTACTGGTACTTGGCAACGCTCGCTATACTCATCCAAAGTCATACGGTCAGCGGCTTCTTTTAAACATTGAAAGCTTGATTTTACGGTCACTTCACTGCCGTCGTGTAATGTCACTTGGCGTGTTACAAACAGTTCGGCCGTCGGCACATCATTCGCCAATTTCAACTCACCTGACGCATCTTGGACTAAGTAAGCTTTTTGACTTTCTTCATCATCAGTAGCTTCACCATTAAGATATGAAGCTAGCAATAATTGCCCTGCTAATGGGTGACCATCATCGGTAATGACAAGGTGAGTTGAGTTAGTCCAGCTTTTCTCTCCCACCGCTTTCATCGATTTTTCACTTGGCACTCTCAGATATTGGTCATTATAACGCGCATTTTCGATGATCCACCGAACCATTCCCATGACCAGAGCAGCATCCGTTCCCGGTTGGACAGGGACCCAATGTCCATGGTCATTCGCAAGAGTTGTCGTTAGTGGCAATGCAGGAGCAACCACTACATAATTGAAGGAATCACGTAACCGCGCAGATGCTAATTGGCGACCTTGGCGTTTAAACGGATTTCCTGACTGTGCCGGCGATGTTCCGATAAATAGTGCAAAGCGAACGTTATCCCAGTCAGGTTTAACGTGGGCATTTTTATCAAGATCATCCATTAATGCGCCAGAACCTGCACGATAAGCTAAACCACAATAAGAACCATGAGCACCAAAGTTTTTACTACCAAACCCATTTTGAGCAAAACGGCGAATAAAACCATCACGGCCATCATCACCGGCATTAGTAACTAACAGTTGGTTAGCCTTAGGCCCCAATTTTGGTTGGGAAGGATCTAACGGGGTTTCAAGATCGCGAATTGCACGCAGGCCATCAACATGCCCTTCGCCAAATAAATTGCCACCTTCAACCACTTCTTTGATCAATTGTTCAAAGCTAATACGTTCCCACTTACCTTCTCCGCGCTTACCAACACGTTTCATCGGTTCAAGAATACGCAATGGACTCGTTAAGCCTTCCATCAGTGTGGCTCCACGAGCACAAGCCGTTGAGCGGTGTTCAAGCCCACTTTCTCCACCCATTTTATTTAATGCTGTTTTCAGGGGCATACCATACGGAAAGTGTTCTTCATGTGACAATGGATGATATGGATTACCTGCGATACGTAAAACTTCATTTTTAGCCGTATCGACACGGGCACGAATACCACATTGGGTCCAGCAACCAAAACATTGCGTCATCGCGATAACTTGCTCAGGATTCTCTTGCCAACCACTAATAGCTTGACCTTCAGGTTGTAAAGAGTTGCCATTGATGCGATCTAAGGTCACTTTACCTGATGTTCCATTGACGAGACCATCAACTGCACGTTTAGCGACATCACGGTAGCTTGCACCAAATAATGCTAGTCCCCCGACAACTAAACCACCTTTAAGCCATTGACGTCTTGAGAATTTAACCATGTTGCACTCTCCTTGCAAACCAACGAACACCTTCGCGAACCATAATCGTCAACGCAATCCATAAACCAAAGGTTCCAATGATAGCCATCATCCCATCGGTTCCGAGTGGGTAATCATACGGATTAGCAATTATGTTGTATTTTGGTACAGCTTGAACTTCCATCAAGAACACCCAACGCAAGCTCCATGTTAATCCCATAGCAACCAGTGCCGACAGTGTAATGTAAGGAACTGAGCGGGTTACTTTCAAATTTCTAAGAGCCATCACTAGCGCTACTGCCCACAATGCACATATTCCCATCAGCATCCACCAACCGGGACTGGCCACATCGAGTTGATGACGAACTGCAACTCCGGAAACGGTGTCACCGGATAGCCATAATCCAAAACACACGGCTAACAGAAGTAAAGTGACAACATGAAAACGCGCTAAACGATGTTGATATTGCGGCTCACGTCGTGTGCCAAGGTTAATAAGTGCAGGTAGCGCTTGCATTGCGCTTAAGAACATCAATACAGGGATCCACCAACTAAACCAAATTGGTCTAGCTATTAATACTGAAGCTTCACGCCCTGTATATAACAACAAACCTGCCGCAGATACTGCTGATAGCAAGGCAATCCATCGCGTCGCTTTAAACTCTTTTTTCCAAATCAATTTAACTAATAGTGCAATAAAATAGAGGCCACTAAACGTTGTAAACAATGGAAGTAATACTGATCCCCACCACATCCATGACCATAGCGTTGGATGCGCATAAAAATGCCAAACTCGTGCTGTTTGGTGTAAATCAGCCGTCAATGCCAGTGGTCCAGTGATCCCCATCGTGATGGAAATAAATATGGCTATCATCTCTAAACGATCATTGCCACTTTTGGCTTGCCAGTTTAGCCAGCATGCATACAACACGGCACAAGAGGCGATCCCAATAAAAAAGAAATATTGAACGGCCCACGGCAACCAGAAAAATTCTTGTGGTTGCGCCATAATCTCTGCGATATACGTTGCTTGTTCATTCATCAGAACACCTCCTGCCATAATGCGGGCTGCCCTTTACCAACCATGGGCTGAACAAAAGCATCATCCAAACCTAAATAAAACACTTGTGGCAGTGTTCCGCTTTCAGGTTTAAGAACTTTGATTTCTGCCTCATGTTCTATAAGCATTTTACGAATAGTACTATTTGGATCTTTTAAATCACCGATGATACGAGCGCCACCAACACAAGATTCGACACAAGCAGGGAGTAAACCTACTTCAAGGCGATGGGCACAGAAAGTGCATTTATCGGCAGTTTGTGTTGTATGGTTAATAAAGCGAGCATCGTATGGGCAAGCTTGAACACAATAAGCACACCCTACACAACGCTCATTGTCGATAACCACAATGCCATCCTCTCGTTGAAAAGTCGCTTGAACAGGACAAACAGGTACACAAGGTGGGCTATCACAATGGTTACATAAGCGTGGTAACAGTACGTTAGTCAACCCTTCCTCCCCTTTCAAAGAGACTTGATATTGGTTAACTGTGGTACGGAATTGCCCTTGTGGCATTTGGTTTTCGACGGCGCAGCTGACGGTACATGACTGACATCCGACACAACGTCGTAGGTCAATCAACATCCCATAACGTTTGTCAGGATTACCCTCACGCCGAGTTGGAGAGAAGTTCAGACCAGCTTCTGCTATCGGGATTAACGATGCGCCAGCAGTCACCACTCCTAATTGTTGTAGAAATTTTCGTTTACTCAGATCCATAATTGGCTCCAGTATGACATTGCTAATGCAAAAATAGACGGTAAGAATCAATATGTTTTTGGTTTTATTAGCTTTATCAGCTATTACTCCAACCTATTCTCGATAACCACAGTAATTCTTATTTCTCTTTAAAGTCGGTGTGTTATCTTTATTACTCATCTCTTTAAATAGTTCGTACTACGACCACTAGCTCCATTGTTCGAAATATCGAAGAGATGGCTGTATTGTAAGAAGGGAGCCATGACCGCCCTATTGTGGTTTACCACATACCCATAGCTAACTTGATCTAACGCAACGAATAACCTAAATATGTCAAAGAAATCATCTATGTCTTTGTATCGCTTACTGATAGCCGCTCTAATAATGTGGTCATTTCCTGCAATGGCAGCTGAATGGACAATCGGTGTGCTTGCGTTACGAGGAACCAATTCAACCCAATCTCATTGGCAAGCGTTAACCGATACACTGAACCAATCTATTCCTGATGAACATTTCACTTTGCAGCCCCTGAATCTTGATGAAATGCGTGATGCAATCTCAGCCCGTAAAATAGATTTTTTGCTAACTAATCCTGCGCAATTTGTTCAGTTAGATAGCCGCTATCATTTACGTTGGTTACTCTCTTTACGTTCATCCATGGAGCCGGATAGCACCACTCGCAATGTGATTGGGAGTGTTATTTTGGTTCGAGCAAGCAGTGATATTACTGAGGTAAAAAATCTAATAGGTAAAAAAGTCGGTGCAATTTCCCCTGATGCATTTGGTGGCTATTTATTAGGCTACAAAGTATTAAAGGATATGGGATATAATGCAGAAAAAGACTTTCGCATGCAGTTCCTTGGTTTCCCTGCAGATGCTTTACTGTATGCCTTACGGGATAGCTCACTTTCTGCGGCAATCGTTCCAGTTTGCTTGCTCGAAAATATGGATAGTGAAGGGTTGATTGACGCAAAACAGTTTCGGCCATTAATTGAACACAACAGCTCTCTTCCTTGTAAAACAAGTACCGAGCTCTACCCTAACTGGTCATTTGCGGCGCTTAATGGTGTACCTGATAATTTAGTTGATAAAGTCACTAAAACATTACTTTCGTCAGATAAATCAGGGATGCGCTGGGGTGCACCCGCATCAGCGAATCAAGTAGAAACCTTGTTGCGTGATGTGAATCAACATCCACAGCAGCGCCAAATATGGCAAGATATTGTCAGCTGGATAATTCAACATCAGATCACTATCGGTATTATTGGCTTATTTTTTACCCTACTCGGCATCAACCATGTATGGATCGCGTTTTTAGTACGTCGCCGAAGCCGACAATTAGAAGAAGCCCATAACCGCTTACGTCAGCAAGAAGCTAATTTAGAGAAAGCCCAGCGGCTCAATATTTTGGGGGAAATGGCCTCAGGTTTTGCTCATGAATTAAATCAGCCGCTGTCCGCTATTCGTCACTATGCACAAGGCTGTATTTTGCGCCTCAAAAAAGAGTCTGATGAACACCTATTGATTGGTGCATTGACCAAAATAGATAATCAAGCGCAGCGTGGTGCAGATATTATTCGTAATTTAAGGTTATGGGCGGGTAAACCCCATAATGAAATTTCGCTGCAATTAAATCCGCAGTCAGTCATTTCGACGATACAACATATTTTCCAATTGTTACGGGTTTCACAACACTATCCGCAGGTAAAGTTAATGTTACCCGATAGCCCTGATGTAACATTGAAACTCCCTGAAACCCTACTTGACCAATTGCTATCAAACTTGATCAGCAACAGCCTCCAAGCGGGCGCCAATACTTTATGTTTTGGTTTCCACTTCGCGCCAGATCGCTTTTTACTTGTCCTTCAAGATGACGCAGGAGGTATGAAGCAAACTCAGTTAACCCAGGGTATTACACCGTTTTCGACCACTAAACAGGAAGGGTTAGGACTTGGTTTAGTCATCTGTCAGCGCCTCATTCAAAGTCAAGGTGGTGATATTCGTATTGAAAACAATATCAGTGAAGAGGGCTTAAACGGGTTAAGAGTGACATTAATTTTTCCATATAACCGATCGCTGACATGATTTTTGGCAAATTTTGCAACACAGTATTGATAACATTCATATTAGCAATATGAGAGAATACATCTATTGATAACTCACATATATCCAAAATAATTTTCATTGCATCTAAGTGAACTAAGGATGCTATCCCAGAGAACATGCCACTTTGGTAGCGGACTGAAGTTAACAAACCATGTAGCTTGAAGTATGGCGGATTTATACTCGCTGCTTTATTAAATGAGGCACATATTAATGCCAGTTATACACCTAGTAGATGATGACTCTGATGTGACTGATGCCTGTCATTTTTTGCTGGAAGCGCTCGGTTATATTGCTGTTGTGTGGAATGACAGTGAAGAATTTACCCAACGAGCTAACCTTCATCAAGAAGGTGTTGTACTACTTGATATGCGTATGCCAAAACTAGATGGTCGGCAAGTTCATCAGCTACTCAAAACACAACAAAGTACATTAGCTGTTATTTTTCTTTCTGGTCATGGTGATATCCCAATGGCGGTAGAGCAAGTCAAATTGGGTGCCGTCGATTTTTTACAAAAACCCATTGATAGCCAGAGACTTGCTGAAACACTTGAGCAAGCATTCACTAAAACAGCGAAAGCCACTGCGAGTTATCTTGTACAACAGCGCTACAAAACATTAACTCCGCGGGAAAAAGAAATTTGTACATATGTCCTGCAAGGATTGTTGAATCGTGAAATTGCCGATGTGGCTTGTGTTTCTGTTCGCACCGTTGAAGTACATCGTTCACGCATGATGGAGAAGATGGAAGTGAGGAACCTAGCTGAACTGATGAGTACCTTGCAAGCGGCTCATCTTTTAAATGAATAAGTTATTATGTGTTTATAATGCCTAAAGCTGCTGATGGCAAGGTATAGAGAAGAAGTCAACAGTTCGAATCACTGTGGTTATGACGACTATTCGGGACGCCTACATGCAACTCGAATTATTTTGGGTATAATACAAATATCATTGATCATTCATTTGTTTTTATGATCAGAAGCGTCTGAGTTCAGCTGCCACAACGTTATAAGCCGTTGCAATAAAAAATTTCAATAACCAACGGCTCCGAATAACTAACCTAATTCTTGGAAAACAATGATACAAGCTCCAAAGTTTAATAAAAGTTTACTACACCCTCGCTACTGGCTCACTTGGTTCGGTATCGGGCTACTCTATATTCTCGTGCTTCTGCCCTATCCGATGATTTACTGGATGGGAACGCGTTTGGGTCTACTGTCGAAGCATTTTTTAAAAAGGCGTGCTTTTATTGCCGATCGTAACTTGGAGTTATGTTTTCCTGAAATGAGTTTGCAAGAGCGCAAGTGCTATATTGATAAGAACTTTGAATCCGTTGGAATGGGACTTTTTGAAACGGGAATGGCATGGTTCTGGCCTGAATGGCGAGTTCGCCGCTGGTATAAATGCGAAGGCCGCGAAAATATGATCGCTGCTCAAGCAACAGGCAGAGGTATCATTGTCCTTGGTATCCATTTTCTCACATTAGAATTAGGCGGCCGTGCCTTTGGTATTTTGAATCAAGGAATCGGAGTTTATCGACCAAATGATAACAAGCTACTCGACTGGGTACAGACCCGTGGACGTCTTCGTTCAAATAAATATATGCTTGATCGCCGGGATGTTAAAGGGATGATACGTGTTTTAAAGCAAGGTGAAATCCTGTGGTATGCACCTGACCATGATTATGGCCCTCGCAATAGCTCTTTTGTCCCGTTTTTTGCTGTACCTCATGCCGCAACCACCAATGGCTCCGCGCTATTATTACGTTTAGGTAATCCATTAGTCGTACCTTTTACTCTGCGTAGATTACCCGCAGGTAAAGGATATGAATTACTTATTCAGCCAGCTATCGATAATTTCCCAACCGATGACGAAGTCGCTGTGGCCACAAAAATGAATAAAATTATCGAATCAGAAATCTTAAGAGCGCCTGAGCAATATATGTGGCTTCATCGGCGCTTTAAAACTCGCCCCAAAGGAGAACCTTCTTTGTACGGTGACTTAGATAAAATTCATCATTAGATAAAGCAGTGGCTGTTAGCTCCCTAACAGCCACTGCTTTTTTTAAGTGATGAGTAAGGAGTCTATGTTTAACAGAAGTAATGATTGGAAACGTAACCTCTATTTCGTCTGGTTTGGCTGCTTTTTAACTGGTGCAGCATTTAGCCTGATCATGCCCTTTCTTCCGCTGTACATTGAAAAGTTGGGGGTAACCGATCACGATTCCTTGAGTCTGTGGACGGGTGCAGTTTTCAGTATTACATTTTTATTCTCCGCAATTGCCGCTCCTTTTTGGGGGCGATTATCTGATCGTAAAGGCAGAAAATTAATGCTCCTTCGCTCCGCACTTGGCATGGCGATAGTGATGGTGTTAATTGGTTTCGCGCAAAATATTTGGCAACTCCTGATACTTAGGGCCATTCTTGGACTCCTTGGCGGCTTTGTCCCTAATGCTAATGCATTAATTGCGACACAAGTTCCCGTGAAGAAAACGGGTTGGGCAATGGGGATGCTAGCGACAGGTTCCGTCAGTGGAGCCTTAATTGGTCCCCTGATTGGCGGGCTACTCGCTGACCAATATGGTCTTCGCCCCGTCTTTTTTATTACCGCAATTGTTCTTTTTATCTGTTTTTTTGTGACGTTATTTTATGTAAATGAACGATTTACACCGGTATCACGCAAAGATGCACTAACCAATAAACAAGTATTTTCCTCACTGAAAAATAAGAATTTGGTCATTAGCCTGTTCTTTACCACAATGATTATTCAAGCCGCTATGGGCTCTATCAACCCTGTGATTACGCTCTATATCCGTGATTTATCCAATAACATAGAGAATTTGGCCTTTATTAGTGGAGTGATTGCTTCGATACCTGGTGTAGCTGCACTAATCAGTGCGCCTCGGCTTGGTAAATTAAGTGATCGAATAGGCCCAGAAAAGGTTTTACTTGCTGTCTTAGGGGCCTCAATCTTTGTCATTTTTCCGATGGGATTAGTGAGTAGTTATTGGGAACTGGGGATATTGCGTTTTTTACAGGGAGCCTTAAACGCCGCTTTACTTCCCGCAGTACAAACTCTGATTGTCTATAATATTTCTCATCAAGTTACTGGGCGGATCTTTAGTTATAACCAAGCGTTACGTGATGTCGGTAATGTGACTGGACCACTAATGGGCGCATTTGTTGCAGCAAGTTATGGTTTCAACTCGGTATTTTTCTTTACTGCCGCATTAGTTTTATTCAATTTAATCTACTCATGGTACATGATTAAACGTCAGTCTCAGGATATAAAGCCTAATATTGATTAATTGATTTTGAACTTACAAAACCGAAACATCTCATCATTAACACTATTTAAAACCTGTACAGTTTAAATTATTCAAGTAATTAAGTGAAATTAATAGCATACAATTTGATTGATGATTGTTATAACACTTTGCCATTAATTTACCTTGTTTATTGTGGGTATTGCTCAAATTTATAGCAAAAAAACAAAAAACACACCTTAACTTATTGTTTTAAATGATAATGATTGTTTTATAACCACCTCTTTTCTTGTCAAGAAAATTCCTGTATTGTCCCTTACCTTATCGTGGAATATGCGAGTGATATCGATTTTTCACCTTAAAAATACACGTTTTACAATAAATATATTCTGCTTTTAAGGGTTTTTATAATAATGTATGTTAATAATATGTTTATAGAATAGAATTAACATATCTATAACTTTTGACACCTCCAGCAATGCTAGGTGTTTTATCACGCACAACATCTCAAGAGATAATTTATCGGAGTTCACAGATGAATACTTCTGCGACTAAAACAAAAACGTTTTTTGGGCATCCATACCCACTGAGTTCACTTTTCCTCACTGAAATGTGGGAACGGTTTTCCTTCTATGGTGTACGCCCACTCCTCATACTTTTTATGAGTGCAGCATTACTACAAGGTGGGATGGGACTCCCGATTGAACAAGCATCAGCAATCGTTGGTATCTTTGCTGGTGGTGTTTATATCACTTCACTTCCAGGTGGTTGGCTAGCGGATAACTGGCTAGGGCAACGCAGAGCGGTTTGGTACGGTTCACTGATTATTGCGCTTGGCCATTTATCTATCGCGATGTCCGCGATTTGGACCAATACCTTCTTTTTTGTTGGCCTACTCCTGATCGTATTAGGGACTGGGTTATTCAAAACTTGTATCACCGTAATGGTAGGTACACTGTATAAGAAAGAAGATACTCGCCGTGATGGTGGTTTCTCGCTGTTCTATATGGGCATTAACATGGGATCATTTATTGCCCCATTGATCATTGGTCCACTGCACGAAAAATACGGTTGGCATATCGGATTTGGTCTTGGCGGGATTGGTATGTTAATCGCCCTACTAATCTTCCGTTTCTACGCTATTCCACAAATGCGTCGTTATGACAAACAAGTTGGTTTAGACTCCACATGGAATCATCCAACAGTGCAACGTAAAAACGTAGGGAAATGGGTCACTGTTGCCATGGCATTACTGGCTGTGCTGGTTGTCCTTATCGATAATGGTACAATTCCATTCAATGCAACGACGATTGCAAAAAGCTCTGCTTATATCATTTCAACGTGTGTCGGTATCTATTTTGTCTTTATGTTCTTCTTTGCTGGCCTTAATAGCAGCGAACGTTCCCGTCTTCTTGCTTGTTTAATCTTACTAATCGCCGCGGCATTTTTCTGGTCGGCCTTTGAGCAAAAACCAACATCATTTAATATCTTTGCACGTGACTATACTGACCGCCAAATGGGCTCATTTGAAATTCCAACCATCTGGTTCCAAGCAATTAATGCCTTATTTATTATATTGCTAGCCCCTATATTTAGCTGGTTCTGGCCTTCTCTTG
The DNA here is from genome assembly GCF_000314855.2 of Providencia burhodogranariea DSM 19968. GTDB lineage: Bacteria > Pseudomonadota > Gammaproteobacteria > Enterobacterales > Enterobacteriaceae > Providencia > Providencia burhodogranariea. The sequence goes on from NZ_KB233222.1 coordinate 2,004,792, forward strand.
CTAAACGTGACTTGAACCCAAGCAGCATGACCAAGTTCGTTATTGGTATCCTATTTGCTGCGGGCGGTTTTGCCGTCATGATGATGGCTGCAAACCAAGTTCTCGCAACACAAACGGGTGTGTCACCTTTCTGGTTAGTTTCAAGTATCCTATTACTGACACTGGGTGAACTGTGCTTAAGCCCAATCGGCTTAGCGACAATGACCTTATTAGCTCCGCAAAAAATGCGTGGTCAGGTAATGGGTCTGTGGTTCTGTGCTAGCGCATTAGGTAACCTTGCTGCCGGTATCATGGGTGGAAATATCAGTAAAGATCAATTGAACTCTATGCCTGAACTTTTCTCACACGTTTCGATAGCGTTAGTTATCTGCGCAATCGTTCTAGCAGCCTTGATTATTCCTGTCAGAAAAATGTTAAAAAATGCTGATGAGAATGAAGCGAAAGCTAACTAATCATTGATAGCTCTTCATGTCCGATAAGCCTTCATTCCTTATCGGACGTTTTTATATCTCTTTCTCTATAATGGCATAATGGCTCTCTCGCATGTCAATTTAATTAGCATGTATAGTAAATACATTTTGAATTATTTTGAGTCCCCCCCTCGAGAATAAGCATGCTAATCTTGTAAGTCGGTTTTTATTTTATAAATAATGTACCCCAAACTGACAATACAACTTACCGCTCATTAAGAGTCATCCTTAAATCAGCCTTTCGGAAAAGAATTATGCGTAAAATGACACTTTCTGTTTACTATATCGATGCGTTCACAGATCAACAATTTCATGGTAATCCAGCCGCTGTCGTATTATTGGAGACTTGGCTTCCTGATAGTCAACTCATGGCTATTGCCGCTGAAATTAATCTCTCTGAAACGGCATTTTTAGTCGGAAATCATATTCGCTGGTTTACTCCAACTTTAGAAGTAACACTATGTGGCCATGCCACACTCGCAACCGCCTATGTCCTTCATCAATTTAAGCAGTTACCTATCACCCCTTTTACTTTTCATTCACTATCGGGGGAGCTCACTGTTTTCAAAGAGCAGAATGGCTTTACGCTAGATTTTCCAATCCTAAATACTCAACAAGTGTCAGTCGCTGATTACCCACAGCTAGCTGAAATAATAGGTGTGGAAATTGAGTCTCTGTGGCTTGCTAAAGATCGCTATGTCTGTTTTTTAAGTGACTCTGAAAAAGTAGCAAACTGTAAACCAGACATGTTGTCTATGGCGACTCTGCCACTGCAAGGACTAACCATTACAGCAAAAAGTGACAATAAACATGCGGACTTCGTTTCACGTTACTTCGCACCCGCAAAAGGGGTAAATGAAGATCCCGTTACAGGTACTTCACATTGTGCTATTGCGCCATTATGGGCTAAACGACTTAATAAAAATCAGTTAGTCGGTCATCAAATCTCCGCACGTGGTGGAATAATAAAGTGTCATGTTGATAACGAACGGGTCAAATTGACAGGTAAAGCTGCGTTATTCCTGACAGGAACGCTACATATTGATTAATGGCTGAATTTATTTTGAATGCATATTACACTTAACGCTTAATCACCTAAATTATTCAAATTATCTATAAATGCCTGAAAAACGATTACTAAAGTTACAAATAAATAGTGTGAATTCGGATTATAGGCTTTGTCCTATTACATCGGGCAATGGTATCTTAAAGTACGACCGATATAGTACCTATAGCAATTAATTGTAAGGCTACATTATGCATTTTGAAATTGATGATATCCTCCCACAAAAAATCGAAAACTCTATCACACGTGTTTCGAAAGTTATTTTCCCGACCACGACTAATCACCACGATACCTTATTTGGTGGTACTGCGCTTGCATGGATGGATGAAGTCTCTTTTATCACGGCAACACGTTTTTCTCGCAAACGTTTAGTCACTGTATCTACTGAAAAGATTAATTTTACTCACCCGATTCCATCTGGAACAATCATTGAGTTAGTTGGTAAAGTCAGTCGCGTAGGGAGAACAAGTTTAACTGTCGATGTCTCTATATTTTTAGAAAATATGTACCAAGAAGGTCGCGAAGAAGTGATTCATGGGCAGTTTAATTTTGTCGCCGTCGATGATAACGGAAAGCCAACCCCACTGCTTAGCTAATCGAATTGTCATGCAAGATCATTTAATTTAATGATTTTGCATGTATTTCAGTTAGCTACTCATGTTTTTCTGTCGGACTAAGTTTAGTTTAATAACAGACCATTGAAAATATAACAATTTCAAACAAAAGTTAATAACCCTCCAATATTGCCTTTTTGCTAAAAACTATTAATCGTGACATGTCACGTTTTTAAGTACAGTGAATAATTAACCTTCATTAATAGAAATAACAAATCTAATCTTATGTAATTAATCATTATATTAACTTCATTTTTTACTATAGGCAGTAGTTTACACTGCTAATCCGCCGTATTGATAAGTTACTAATCCAATTGATTGTGTTGGTAACTCACCACTCTCCAGCTTAATTATTTAACTTAGATATGCCAATTTCGCCAAAAAAAGATATCCACACAAAAAACTCCGTTAATGATCTTTCTTAACATTTTCGTTTAACATAAAAAATAGCATAACAAAAATATCAACAGCCCTTTTCAAATGACTTTTACTCTCAAAACGACCATCTTTTGCTAAAATAGCCCTAGCTATATATAAATGATTATATTGTTTATATATAGTGCAGTTTGCCTTCATTAAAAAACTCTTATATTGTGTATGATTAGTTGTTGATACTTGTAATGCCGTTTTGTTATATAATAAGTTAAAACACATTGATATTCTGGGTCTATCGACGTAAAGTAATTAAATAAAATTTTGGTATTTACTTACAAAAATGACTATTGATAATATTAACTTATCTGTTTAACAATTTTTGATTTAAAGTTGTGAACATTGTCATTACATTAACTATTAATCAATAAGATATTTACTCACAATATGTTTAGAATTTACTGTTTAATTTTACTTTTCTTAGTTTCTATCCATTCTAGTTTTGCAGCTGTTCCAAATGAGACTCTTAAGTTGATAGAAAAAGAGGCTCAAAAAGGCGATGTTAAGGCTCAAGTAATGTTGGGTATTGGTTACTATCTTGGTAATGAGGTTAAGCAAAATTACCCGAAAGCAAAGAAATGGTTAACCATGGCTTCTAACAAAGGTAATCCAGATGCTCAACTCTTTTTAGGCGATATGTACTTAAACGGCAATGGTGTTGAACCTAATATTGAAACGGCGATGGAATGGCTAGAGAAATCCGCTTCTCAAGGTAATGCCGAAGCCCAAAATTATATGGGCCAATTTTATTATCAAGGTATCGGTGTTAAACAAAATTATATTGTCGCGTTTGACTGGTTTAAAAAATCAGCCGATAAGAAATATCCGCCAGCAGAATACCAAATCGCTAAAATGTATGAAAATGGTGAAGGTATCGAACTTGATGATACCGCAGCTAAAGAATATCTAGACAAAGCCTGTAAAAGTGGATTAAAAGAAGCCTGTAAAAAATAGCTTATTCAAAATTTATACTGCCATCTTTTATGGCAGTATATTAATCATTGTCTTTACAGTATGTTTATCTGAAAATTTGCATTCCCCCTGTTTTATATCCCATTTATTTCTATAAGCGATGTTACTCAAAATTTAACCCTCTACTTTCTTCATCATGCCCGTGATGTCAATCTGCTGCTTAAATAGATATTAAGGAAGTAAATACTTCAAATTATGATGTTATCTAGCATCCAGTGATTTTTATATAAATACCGTGACTTATCATCGATAGATAACTCGATTTATTCTGAGCATATGTATTTAAAATTAATGATTAATTTCAATATACTGAGAAATGTTCTAAACTGTTAAAATAAAAAACAAAAGGAGGATTTATGTATAAAACAATTTTAGTCCCGATTGACGTTACTGAAGATGCACTCACCGAACTCGTTATCCCTCATGTAAATGCCTTGCAAAAGCTAAATAATGCATCTGTTCATTTTCTCGCAGTCACCTCTGGTATTTCAAACTATTTACGTTATGGCGGTACTATCCTTCCTGGTGATTTTCCTGATGATGAAAAACAAGCAGAGATCATCCTCAACATCTTAAAAGAAAAAGTTAAACTCTTTTCTATCCCTGAAGATAAAACGTATATCACCTCTTCAGTCGGTTCTGTTAAAGATGAAATATTAGCTGTTGCAGAAGAGGTCAATGCCGATGTGATCATGCTGGGTTCTCGTCGCCCAAGTATGTCGACTTATTTACTAGGTTCAAATGCCGCATCAGTAGTGCGTTATGCAAACACTTCAGTACTTGTTATCCGATAGTATAATTTAAAAAGTTTAACATAGTATTATCAACCAATTTTTTAGCTTTAGACTGAATATGATCATCTTATTACGAGCTAATCCAGAGATAATAAATACACACAATTTATAAGACTATTTCATAAGTTTATAGGTTAGATTAAAGCTTCATAAACATTTCGTGGCTTTCACACCCTGCTTTTATAGCAGGTTTTTTTCTTTTCCCTGCTGTATTTTTTAGCCTATTAATTCTCAAAGCAGCTTAAATTTCAATCAATATCAATATGCTCAATTATGGATAACATCAAGCATCGAGGTTATTTTCATATTATCTATTTATCAAATTGATTAGGTCTATATGATGATAGTTTAAAAAACAAAAAGCCCACCTTATTGGCGGGCTGAATGCAATAATAATGATAAAAAACTATTGTTCTAACGCTGACGTCATTACTTTCTGGAAGTCTTCCCAAGAACAGTAACCATTTTTATCAATTGGGCAATTTTTCATTTCTAAGGTGACATGTTTTGGTGGTGTTTTTAACGATAGGTAGCTATTGTTTCTTAGCTGATCAGCCGTTTGGTAGACATACTCCACTTTGACATAATCCTTTTTGTCACTCTTATCATGCCAGCGTTGAAAAACTAATTTCCCGCCAATCGGTGTATGCTCATATTGCTCTGGTAGTTTATATGGATTGAAATCCATCGCCGACATTAACGAGGCAATATTCGAATCATGACCAACTAGCATAATAAACTTGGCTGTTTCACCTTTATTCGCTGAAGTGAAGCCTTTATTGATGTAATTTAACAGTGGATGAGCAACATTCTTAGCAATTAATTTTGGTGTAAATAGCGTTTCTTGATAACCGTTTTTTAATGTATTTAATTTTACCCATTTATCTGCGGTATCGACCATCCCCCACGCAACTTGGTCAGCAGGAAAACCTTCATAATATTGTAAATCAATCGCGTCTACGGCAGAGTTAGCAATTTTTAATGCCCCAGAAACACCTGGTTCTTTATTTGCTTCAATAATAAAGCTATTTTCTTGGGATGAGAGATCACAAAGTTTATCTGTTTGGCATTTCTTGGAGTTTTTAATATCGAGAATAGAGTCTAATTCCTGATAACCAGCTTTAAGATTAAGTCCTTTTAAATGATCCTCCATTGCTAATAATGCCTTTTTCTTAAACTCAGGGCTATCATTGGTAATAATAGGATTAAATACTGGATCCATCGTTCCTATTTCAGGTTGATGATGAATTTTAACGGTACATCCAGGGAATGCCCCCGTAATAAAGAATTGGGCTGTTGCTATCGTTCTTTGTAAGCTATTGGTATACACAAAAAGATTTTCATTGCCTGTTGGGCAAAGGTCATCAGGAATTAAGTTATTTTGGTCTGCCCACTCCCTAAAATAGTGCCCCATATAAACTTCAAGTGCACCGCCTTTTGTCGTTAAATAACCACTTTGGGCATCCCAAGCAGGCCATTTTTTATCCGTAACTTCAGTTAAAATGCCTGTATTAACGATAGGCGTTCGTAAATTATGACGACTTAAAAGCAAAACTTGGTCGAGCTGCATATTTTCTAAATTATCAGTACTTGCAAGCGCTGGTGCTATTGGTGTTAACAATGCAGCTGATAAACAAAGCGTTAGAATCTTATATTTCATCGACGTACTCCACCATTTTGTTGTTGTCATATTTAATTGCCATCATTTGATGACATCTACTGATTTATTCTTTTTAATTTAACCTGTTCAAATTAATCTTTATATTAAATTTAATACCAACTTATCATGAAGCAACTAACTTTTTTTTCTGCGATTAATATCTCAAAAATAGGTTTTCAATGGGAAAAATCATTTAAACAGGTATTTATATGAGCGGTGACTGATCGAACCGCTTAAGAATACATAGCAATAATTATAGTATAAAAAAGCCCACCTTATTTGATGGGCTGAAGTTAGAATAAGATAAGATTACTGGTAATACTGAACTTAAATTTACTGAAAATGGGAACTTTTCACCTCAAACCAAGACGTAAATAAGCATTTATAAGCCACGTTTTTCCATCAATAACGCAAGATCTATCAAGCGATTTGAAAATCCCCATTCGTTATCATACCAAGCTAAGATCTTGACCAGTTTTCCACCAATAACGAGCGTGGAAAGACCATCAATGATAGATGAGCGAGGGTCACCGCGATAATCGCTCGATACCAAAGGTTCTTCGCTGTACCCCAAAATACCTTTTAAAGGTCCTGATTCGGCAGCTTTAACAAATGCAGCGTTAATTTCTTCAACTGTCGCTTCACACTTAAGGTTTACGGTTAAATCCACAATCGATACAACAGGTACTGGAACACGCAAAGAATAGCCTGTCATTTTACCTTCAAGTTCAGGGATAACCTTACCGATCGCTTTTGCTGCACCACTAGAATAAGGAACAATCGAAACAGCAGCCGCCCGTGCTCCACGTAAATCTTTTTCAGGTTGGTCATGCAATGCTTGGCTGTTGGTATAAGCATGAGTGGTATTCATAAGTCCGTGCTCGATGCCAAATGTCTGATGTAAAACCTGAGCTGCGGGAGCCAAGCCGTTAGTTGTACAGCTACCATTGCTGACGACTTTATGTTTAAGCGGATCATATTTATCATCATTGACGCCCATCACAATAGTAATATCGTCATTTTTAGCAGGAGCAGAAATGATGACTCGCTTTGCTCCCCCCTTAGTGATATGAACCTCAGCTTTCTCTTTTTCTGTAAAGAAACCCGTGGCTTCAATAACAATATCGACACCAACACTATGCCAAGGAATTGCAGCAGGATCTCTTTCTGAAAATACGCGAATTGCTTTTCCATCAACAAACAGCTGGTTTTCTTTTACTTCAATGTCGGCCTTTATCGTGCCTGATAATGAATCATATTTAAGGAGATGCGCGAGGGTTTTACTATCTGTGAGATCATTAATGGCGACAACCTGAAAATCATCACGCCCCAATGCTGCGCGGAGGACATTTCGACCAATTCTACCGAATCCGTTAATACCAATTTTCACCATGATAAAACTCCTTTATTAACTGAATTAAGTTAATAGTAGCCTCAAGGAGAGATGGCGTAAATGACAACAAAAGAACAATTTAAGCCATCTTTCGAGAGTGAAAACGCTCACGGTATTCTGTTGGGGTCAGATGTAAGTTGCGTTCAAAAACCCTGCGTAGGTTTAAGCTCGTACCAAATCCAGTGTTAACAGCGATTTGTTCAATACTCTGCATCGTTTGTTCAAGATATTGTCTGGCAGCATTTAATCTAACCTCTTCCACATACTTTGCTGGTGTAATTCCGGTTTCGCGAGTAAATACTCGAGTAAAATTACGTAGGCTCATTGCAGTGCGTTCCGCTAAATTTTCTACAGATAAATCGTCTGTGAGGTTATCAGGTAACCATACCTGAAGATCACGGATTGGACCTTCATTGGCTTGATTTAACAAATATCGGCTAAACTGAGCCTGTCCACCGGGGCGGCGTAGAAACATGACAAGATCTTGTGCGACTTCCCGGGCAAGATTAAATCCATAGTCATCTTCAACCAGCGCCAGAGTCAGATCAAAGCCCGAACTCACACCACCCGACGTCCAAATTACGCCATCCTGTATAAATAAAGGTCCCCTTTCAACGACAACCAATGGGTAATGTGTTTGCAGGGTATCAAGCAAATTCCAGTGTGTAGTGGCACGGCGTCCATCCAACAAACCTGCTTTGGCTAGTAAGAGCGCTCCACCACAAATCGAAACAATTCGTTTGGCATGCGGTGCTGCAAGCTTAAGCCAACTTACAACACGGTCGCCTTCATCTTCGGTCAGCCCTTTGCTGGTAACCATGATAGTATCGCGGGAAATCGCAGGATCCAGATCACACAGCCGATAGTCGGCAAGCAGATTTAGTCCTGAAATGCCATTAACTACACGATGTAGCTGCGTTGTTGCTACTGTAACTTGATAGCGAGGATGGGAGAAATCTGTTTGTTGTAGGCGATTTGCCTGCATAAAAATATCGGCGATCCCAGCGGCTTCGAACAGCATTCCCCCATCAGGGATGATAATCAAAATGGTGTGCATGGCATTAATTGTATGGTTGGTATTATATATGACAAGTGTAGCGCTTAAATATGGTGAAAAGCCAACTATTTAATCAAGCAAATGCATTGTACTGAAATGAAGTACATATCGAGCCAATGTTTAACTTCAATATAAAATACCCAATAAGCATAGCCAAATACCATGAGCCAATTGTTGAGATCTACCGTCTATTGACACAAAATCGAAATACTTTAAGATTCGATTTAATTCATTTATCCGGATACGTCCATGAAAATACAACCAGCTATTTCAACTCAATTCAATGATATTATTGATGTTTGGGAGTCTTCTGTTAGAGCAACCCACTTCTTTCTAACTGAAGAAACCATACAAGAATTAAAAATTGCGATTCTTGAAAAATATTTGCCACAATTAACTGTTTTTGTCGTGGTAGACCATAATAATAAAATTAATGGCTTTATCGGTATTGCTGAAAATCGCCTCGAAATGCTATTTATCTCTCAAGAAAACCGAAGTAAAGGTCTTGGTAAACAAATGCTTAACTTTGCCATTCAACAATTAGGTGTGAATGAGCTGGACGTCAATGAACAAAACCTACAAGCTGTTGGTTTTTACCAGCATATGGGTTTTAAACAATTTGCTCGCTCTGAAAAAGATGGACAAGGTAATCCCTTTCCACTGCTGCATATGCGACTAGAAACAACTATATAGTAGGCCAAAAAATGACAATAATTGAACTCGATACACCACGTTTACGTGGTTGGCGTGAATTAGACCGTGAGCCTTTCTTAAAAATGAATTGCTCACCAGAGGTGATGCGCTATTTTCCAGCAGTACTGAATAAAGAGCAAAGTAACCAACTCATGGCGGCTATTATGGCGCGGTTTGTCTCTCAAGGTGGATGGGGATTGTGGGCCGTGGAATTAAAATCACAAAATACATTTATTGGTTTTACTGGCCTGAATATTCCAACTTATGCCCTTCCTTGCTAACCTTGTACAGAAATCGGCTGGCGTTTTCTATCTGAATACTGGCAACAAGGCTATGCCACAGAAGCTGCACAAGCTGTTATTCAGTTTGCATTTGAGCAACTCAAATTAGACGAAATTGTCGCCTTTACGGCTGTCCAAAACACGCCTTCAGAAGCAGTAATGAAAAAACTCGATATGATTAAAGATCCTGAAAACTTTAATCACCCGGCTTTACCTGAAGGGCATTGGTTACAAGAGCATGTACTATATCGGTTACAAAATCCAAACTAATACCCAAACCCGCTTTATTGGCAGATATCTATCCATGCGCCTTTGGTTAGTTCGAGCATCCGCTGTGGCGAAATACGTATTGCACTATTGACTGAACCCGCCGCAGGAAGGACTTCACTGTATTGTTGTAACGAAACATCACAATACACCGCTAAATCAGAAGGTAAACCAAATGGGCAAACTCCACCAACGGGGTGGCTCGTTAATGCAACAACTTCTTCTGCTCTAAGCATCCTCGCCTTAGATCCTAAAGCCTGCTTAATCTTTTGGTTATCTAATCTTGCTTCACCTGCACAGACCACTAAAACGACCTCATTTTTGACTTTCAATGACAGCGTTTTAGCAATTTGATTGGGTTCGACATTATGTACAATAGCAGCTTGTTCAACAGTTGCAGTTACACCATCTGTTTCGATAATTTCGATATCGGGGGCATGTTGTGAGATAAAAGCTTTAACAGATTCAATACTCATTGATTTTTCTCTTTGATTGTTATTTTCAACGCTCTGTTATTTTTAGCTTAAATTACCAAATCTATATATTGAAAAATATTCAAATGGCAGCAATTTTTAAGGCTAAATGAAATATATTAATGTATTTTAAACAAAAATTTCTATCCACCTTAGCTGTCTCGTGTACTAAACTAATCACTCAAAATATTTTAAGATAACCTTACATCATTATATGAGTTTATTTTCGTCAAACGTTAATGTCTTGATCACAGTGATTTGCTGAAAATCTTAGTGCATGATAAATGTGTTTTATTAAAGCGCCACTCAGCTTGTCATACTGAGAAGATAAACCTACACTATTGGCTAAAAAAGGTGCTGAATCATTCCAAGAACCCATACCGCCAAATACCCAAGAACCGCACGCTACATTAAATAATAATTCACAAAGAGCTTGATTACTTTCTGGTTTCACTTCTAATTTTTCAGCTTGGTATTTAAAGATCGCAGCAAAATTTGGCTCTTCAATATGACTCGCGAGTTGTTCGAGTTGTTGTAGCGTTGCTTGAAAATCAGATTGATTGCTTAATTCATTTTGCAATCCTACAATATTTTGCTCAGCCATAGACGCTTGAAAAATAACACTGCCGTCATCCCACTCAACCGATAATAGTGTTGCTAAAGGTTCACCTCGAGTGATCACAACCTGTTGCTGTTGATTTAAATAATATCGGGCATTACTTGCTATTTTTAGGTGATACCTTAGCTGTGAAATGAACACATTTACTGACGATTCTTGGAAAATTTCATCACTTTGTTTATTCTGTAAAACCCAGCGTTTCACATAAGATAACGCCTTTAATAATGAAAGATCTTGTTCACGCTTGAATGCCCTTACAACACAATATGCAATATACTCATCAGCTCTCACTATTCTCTCCTAGTCTTTGTTACGTGCCATAAAAAAGCCTCTGCATTATGCTCTGACTTCTAATTGGTTAGATACCAACTAACAGAAACAGTGTATTAATTTCAGAGGCTTTTATTCAATAAATGTCTTTGATTTAGCGTTAAACAACTCACTATGGCACTCTACACCTCAGGCAATAAACCAATATAGGTGGTTTTCTTTCTAGCCCCCGTCATTAGAGGTTCTAGACCTTTAACACATTTTAAATAATGCGCTGTTTTCTTATGAGCAAGCACCGCTTCATCATCCACATAAGCTTCATATATATAAAAGCGAGTTGGAATTTCAGGATCTTGTAAGACATCAAAGCGTAGATTACCCGGCTCTTGAATTGCGCCTAAATGATTCTCACGAAAAACGTCAATAAATTCATCGATTTTATCGTCTTTTACATTAATTTCGACTAACGTAACATTCACAGTTCACCCCTTATTTTTTTCACTCAAGAATAGTTGATAAGCATGCTGTGGTTTTTCATTACCATGTACCACGGCTTTAATCGCTTTAATCATCGCAACAGGATCTTCTGATTGGAAGATATTACGCCCCATATCAACACCTGATGCGCCCTGATCAATTGCTTTATGGCACATTTCTAATGCTTCCAGCTCAGGTAATTTTTTACCACCCGCTATCACTATGGGTACTGGGCAACCCGCTGCAATACGTTCAAAACCTTCTTCTACAAAGTAAGTTTTGATAATTTGAGCTCCCATTTCCGCGGCGATCCGAGTTGATAAAGAGAAATAACGTTGGTCGCGTACCATATCTTTCCCCACCCCCGTTACCGCCATTGTGGGTATACCGTACCGCATTCCTTCATCAACCAATTTAATAATATTTTTGATTGATTGATGCTCATATTCAGTCCCGATATAAACTTGAGCAGCAACAGCACACACATTCAGACGAACTGCATCTTCAATCGCAACCGCAACCGCTTCATTAGACAGTTCAGTCAAAATGGAGTTAGCACCTGAAGCGCGTAATACGATAGGTTTATTCGTTGCAGGTGGCACTTGAGAACGTAGAATTCCACGCGTGCACATCAACACATCAGTTTCAGGGAATAAAGGCGCAATATTGAGATCAATACGCTCAAGACCCGTTGTTGGGCCTTGAAAATAACCATGATCAAACGCGAGCATTACTGTTTTGTTATCTTTTGGGTCAAAAATACGCGCTAATCGTGATTGCATGCCCCAATCCAGCGCTGCACTGCCTTTTAACGTGAATAAAGTATTTTTTTGTGGGGATTTTAAGCCAAAATCTTTACCGTCACGGATATCATCTAAATCAGCCATTAATTACTCCATATAATATATTCAGCGCAGTAACCTCACGCGTCATGATTAAAAGTCGTAGTTATTGATATTTTCTTTGGTAAAAATAACGCGTTCAGGCATCACAACGATACCGTTGCCTTTATTTTCATAGCTGTAGCCTTGAACGCTATTAGGTGAGACTTCGACGGTGCCTACACCGGCAATATCTAATTTATCGCCAACACTAAGTTCACCTTTGTTAGATAAAGCATTTGCCACATTAACCGCAATTTCGCCCTGTTTAACCACATCCCACAACGCAAACTGCTGAACCGTTCCACGCTCAACATAAGGGCGCATAACATTTGGTGTACTAAAGCCAACAATAGCAACATCGTTACGTTTTAAATTTTCAGCGGCTTGAGCTGCTGCGGGTAATGCGTTGGCATCAGGTGCAATGATTGCATCTAAATCAGGCCATGCCTTCAGAATACCTTCTGCGGTTTGTAAGGATTTAGTGGCGTCGTTATAACCATATTGAGTAGTGACAACTTCCCAGTCTGGATGCTCAGCCTCTATTTTGGCTTTGGCTTCTTTCACCCATTGATTCTGGTCGGTGACTGTTGGGCTTGAATAAAAGAAAGCCACTTTTGCTTTGTCTTTTTTGACTTGGTTAGCCGCCATATCAATTAATATTCCACCTAATTGTTTAGGTGTACCTTGGCTAACATAGATAGAACGGCATTCAGGATTGGTGTCTGAATCCCATGTTAGGACTTTTACACCGCGTTGCATGGCACGTTTCAACGCGGGACACAAACCTTCGGGTGACACCGCAGAAACGATAATTGCATCGTAGCCACGATTCACAAAGTTATTAATTAACTGCACCTGACCTGAAACACTAGGCTCAGTCGGGCCATCATAAGTCACATCAATACCCAGTTTTTTTCCTGCTTCTACTGCACCTTGACCGCCGCTAGTAAAGAAACCGACGCCGACTAGTTTCGGAATAAAGGCCATTTTTTCAGCTGCATGAGCCCACGAAACGCAAGCGAGACTTAATGCAGTCGCAATTGTGAGTTTTTTCATCATGGATGCTTTCATGTCATTCTCCATCTCTCAACATTATGAGTTAGTTTTGTTGTTGCGCTGCTAGAAGTTGCCGATTGCGTCTACGCATCCACCAATCATGGATCTGATGACGATGTAGAGAAATAGAACGACCCACAACGGCAATGATTAACAATGCACCCGAAAGTGCACTGGATATTTGATTTGGCACACCGACCATTTGTAGCCCTTGCTGTAAAAAACCAATCAATAAAACAGCCAAAGCAGTTCCTAAAATTGAACCGGAGCCGCCATAAATATTGGCACCACCTAAAACAACAGCCGTGATGGCAGGCATAATAAAAGAAGCACCTAAATCTGCTCGTGCTGAACCGAAATAAGAAACCAGAATAATAGAGGCGAGAGCTGCGCTTAATCCGACTAACGCATATAAAAGACATAATGTACGGGCAATAGGAAAGGCGCCATATTGAGCTACGCGAACATTTTGACCGATCAAAAAGACGGCTCTTCCGTTATACGTTCGGTGCATATAAAGCCAAAAAACAATCACGCAAAGAATAAAAATAACCAATGGAATTGGTAATCCCAATACAGTAAAGTTAGCAAAATCGGTGAATTCCATTGAAAACCCGCCAATTCCCTCAAAACCTGTGGCACCTGAAAACCCAGATAATAAGAGAGCACTACCGCCAAACAGATACATTGTGCCCAAAGTGATGACTAATGGATTAACGCCAGTATATAAAATCAGTAATGCATTGATTAAACCGCAAACAAAACCAATTAATAAGGTCAATGGAATAGCAATAATCATCGGAATATCGACTTGATTCATTATCCCTAGTGATATCGCACACAAACCAATCGTCGATCCAAATGAGATATCCATTCCACCACTAACAATAACCATAGTTAACGGTAAAGCGATTAAACCGACACAAATAAAATCACTGGTACTAAATAGCAATACATTGATATCTAATAAGCGTGGATTCCCCCAGCCGAATAGCAAAATCTCCAGAACGATTAACAAGATCAAGGTAATTTCCCAGCCGTAACGTTTAGTGATTGTCATGTTGTCCCTCACCATTGGTTTTATTAGGTGTTAAAAAACGAGCATAACGTTGTTGACGTAAATTCTTTTCAACAGAAACACGCAAACGACCATCAAAAACCAGTACAGCAAGCAGAACAAAACCTGCAATAAAATCATTCCACCAAGCAGGGAGTTTTAGCAGCACTAATACACTATCAATTTGGGTCATAAAGTAAGCGCCTAACACTGCGCCTAAAATAGTGCCTGTTCCACCTAATAAACTAATTCCCCCTAAAACACAGGCGGCAATAGCTTTCATTTCAAGACCACTCCCCGTTTGATTAGGGATGAAACCAATTTGAGAGGCAAAAACGATGCCAGCAAGACCAGCCATCGTGCCATTAAGCGAAAAAGCTAAAATACGAATCTTATTGATAGGCACACCTAATTGACGAGCACCTTGCAGGTTATCGCCAGTGGCATAAAAACCTCGACCAAATTGCGTTTTCTTTAATAGGAAGGTAACTGCAATAATCAATAGGATAATGAACCAGCCAATGGGTGAAATCCCTATAAACATAGGATTAGAAAGGCTTTTAAGTTCAGTTGGTAGACCTTCGATCCATTTCCCTCCCGTTATTAACAACATTAAGCCGCGATAAAGCTCAAGCGTTCCTAAGGTGGCAACAATTGCGGGGATCTTGAGTAACGTCACTAATATGCCGTTAAATAACCCAGCACAAAATCCGACCAATAAAGCCAAGACAATTGATAGTGATAAGCCTAATTGCGCATTGAGCGCTAAACCCACCGTAACCGCACATAATCCAGTAATTGACCCAACTGACACATCAATATTGCGTGTTAGCATGACAAATGTTGCACCGATGGCCAGCAAAATAAGAATATGGGCACTGGAGAAAATCATTGTTATAGTTTGAAAATTCAGGTAACGATGATCCATGCTAATGAGTAGAGCAAATAAGCAAACAATCGCAATCAGCGCGGTGACTTCACGGTTATTCTGAATAAATTTCAGCATGGCATCTCCTGTATAACTGCACGATCTTTTTCTAATGGTTGTTTGGCGTCCGATTGACGTTTTTCACCAAAAGCCATGTGCATGATGGTATCGACATCGATTTCTGATTTATTCAACTCACCGACAATTTCACCTTGATGCATAACGAGTACACGACTTGCCAATTCAACTATCTCATCCAAATCTGATGAAATTAATAAGATAGCGACATTTTGTTGTGCAATACTTTGAATAAGCTGATAAATATCATTACGGGCGCCAACATCAACGCCACGAGTGGGTTCATCAATAATGAATAACGCAGGATTGGCTTCTAAGCATTTCGCAATTAGAATTTTTTGTTGATTACCGCCTGAAAGGGTTCTTGCATGTTGATGTCCTTCCCCAAATTTGATATTTAAGGCACGTCGATAACGTTCAAGAACAGCATCATCAAAAGCTTGGCGAGTCCAAAAGGTACTGCGATTGAGAGTTAATGAACCAATATTCCAACTCAAAGAAGCATCTAAAAATAAACCGGAAGCTTGTCTATCTTCAGGCAAGTAAACTAAGCCTTTATCAAGACGCTCACCTATTCTCATTTTCTTGATGGATTGATTAATAAAATGAATACCCCCTGAAACGATTGGTCGTAAACCATATATTGTTTCCGCTAATTCCGTGCGACCAGCCCCGACAACGCCAGCTAATCCAACAATTTCACCCGATTTAAGACTAAAACTGATATTACGAAAGCCTTCACCTGATAAATTCGAAACGTTTAAAATTTCATTACCACTCTTCAGTTCACTGCGCGAATTTGAAAGTTCTAACCATAATTTTTGCGTATCAGACAACGGTCGTTTTTTGGCTTCCGGTGTAATCGCTTGAATAATTTGATCCGTCGTAAAATGGCAAGTCGGCCCTGCCAACGCAATTTGGCCATCTCTCATCACACTAATGACATCGGCTATCACTTGGATTTCAGGAATTTTATGTGAGATAAAAACAATACCTACCCCTTGGCTTTTTAGCTCATTTATCCTTTGGAACAGACGCTTTGTTTCTACTGGGGTGAGCGAAGCTGTGGGTTCATCTAAAATCAAAATACGAGAATCACGCATCAATCCACGGATAATCTCAACTAATTGTTGATCTGCAACATTTAAGGTTGCCGCTCGCGCAGATAAATCAAAAGTGCAAGCCAATGAGTAAAGGAGTTGTTGTAGCTTTTTCTTATCTGCCTGATGCCGCGGTAATTTAAACAAAATATTCTCTTGCACTGATAAATTAGGAAACAGCAAAGGTTCTTGAGGAACAAGGTAGATGCCTAATTGATGTGCTTTTGACGGTGTTAAATGATTAATTGTCTGACTTTCAATCATCATCGTTCCCTGATCAGGTTGTTCTATACCTGCAATAATTTTCATTAGTGTCGATTTACCCGCCCCATTCCCCCCCAATAACGCATGAACTTGACCCGAGAAAAGCAAGAAGTCGATATGGCTTAACACCACGACACCAGAGAATTGTTTGCTAATTCCTTTCACTGTGAGCAGAGGAGATGAATATGGCAAGTTCTCAGACATGACGACACCTCTTGATATGCTAAACAGAAATAAGTTAGGGATAAACCAACGATGTGAATGTGAACATTTATAAATTTATAATTCATTTGTTCATAAACCTTAGTCTAATAATCGCGAAAATGGCAACCTAACAATCACCTTTTGTGAAAAAATCAGATCTGCGTTAAAATATGTTCAAATAATTGTCTTGCATCACTGGCGATAAATCAAAATTGATGCTTATCTGTAATAGCGAAATACAAAAGTTCATATGCCTAAATCAATTGATAGAAAAAACGCCTCGGTAAAAAGCATTTCGTCCATGGAAGCTGATAATCCGGGAATTAACATGAATGAAGAAGAATTACTGGCTCGCATTGCGTGGTTTTATTATCACGATGGCCTAACGCAAGGAGAAATAGGCGATTTATTAGGGCTGACTCGTCTTAAAGTGTCACGGCTATTAGAGAAAGGTCGGCAATCAGGTGTGATACGCGTCCAAATTAACTCACGGTATGAAGGTTGTTTGGAACTCGAAGAGGAACTGAAAAAAAAGTTTAAGCTTGATCAGATCCGCATTTTACCGGCATTAACAGGGCCAAATTTAAACAGCCGTCTTGGTGTTGCCGCCGCACATGTTTTGATGTCCATGTTAGCGACAGACCAGCTTCTGGCCATTGGTTTTGGTGAAACAGCAATGAGCACTTTGCAACATTTAAGCGGCTACATTTCTTCACAGCAAATAAGGTTAGTGACATTGTCTGGTGGAGTTGGACCTTATATGACAGGAATTGGCCAGTTAGATGCAGATTGCGCCATCAGTATTATTCCTGCGCCATTACGTGTATCAAGTGCAAATGTGGCGAGTACGTTTCGACAGGAAAAAAGTGTGCAGGATGTGATGTTAGCCGCCTGCGCAGCAGATGTCGCAGTTGTTGGGTTAGGTGCGATTAACCAAAAGCAAGATGCAACAATTATGCGTTCAGGTTATATCAGTGGCGGTGAACAATTGATGTACAGTCGCAAAGGCGCGGTTGGTGATATTTTAGGCTATTTCATCAATGGTGATGGAGAATTAGTCAGTGAGATCGATATCCATCATGAGTTGATAGGCGTTTCTTTAGCAGATCTCAAATCGATACCCCGTGTTATCGGTGTTGCGGGTGGCATTGAAAAAGCAGAGGTTATTTTGGCTGCCTTGAAAGGAAATTATATTCATTCCCTTGTCACCGAAGAATTCACCGCAAGAGCGATGCTTGAACTTTTTACTGATTGATTTTATTTATGAATAAGACAATTTCGCAAATTGTACTGATGAGGTTTTTTAAAATGCCAATGTAATTAAATCCATAAGAACAGTTTTATCTGACTGTTCCATGAGGACAGCACCATGAACCAGTATGCAAATGATGGCGCATCAGAAAAATACTTAATGGCTCTGGATGCCGGTACAGGCAGTATTCGATCCGTTATTTTTGACTTGAATGGAAACCAAATTTCAGTAGGCCAAGCGGAATGGGTACATCATGCAATACCAGATGTACCTGGTTCAATGGAGTTCGATTTAAAAACCAATTGGCAACTGGCTTGCCAATGTATTAAATCTGCACTAACAAAAGCAAATATACCGCCTTCAGCTATTGCTGGACTTGCCGCTTGCTCAATGCGTGAAGGTATTGTTCTTTATGATAAGAAAGGTGAACCCATTTGGGCCTGTGCTAACGTTGATGCACGTTCCAGTCATGAGGTTTCTGAATTAAAAGAGCTTTATGATAATAACTTTGAATATGACGTTTACCGTTATTCAGGGCAAACGTTAGCCCTTGGTGCTATGCCTCGCTTATTATGGCTAGCCCATAATCGACCTGATGTTTATCGTAAAGCAGCCACACTTACGATGATAAGTGATTGGTTAGCTTGTAAATTAAGCGGTGAACTGGCAGTTGATCCCTCCAATGCAGGCACCACAGGAATGTTAGATTTATTTACCCGTAATTGGCGCCCCAGTATTCTAGAAATGGCAGGGTTGCGTTCTGATATTCTGTCACCCGTGAAAGAAACTGGCACATTGCTGGGATATGTCACTAAACAAGCGGCAAAATCATCAGGTTTAATGGAAGGTACGCCTGTTGTTATGGGCGGTGGTGATGTTCAATTAGGCTGTTTAGGTTTAGGGATTGTAAGACCTTCGCAAACAGCGGTTCTAGGGGGAACTTTCTGGCAACAAGTGGTTAATTTGCCCGCCCCCGTCACTGATCCAAACATGAATACACGTATCAACCCTCATGTGATCCCCGGAATGGTTCAAGCTGAATCAATCAGTTTCTTTACAGGACTCACTATGCGTTGGTTCCGAGACGCATTTTGTGCAGAAGAAAAATTGATAGCCGAGCGCCTTGGAATTGATACTTATAGCTTACTCGAAGATATGGCGGTACGAGTGCCCGCAGGATCATATGGCATCATGCCCATTTTTTCAGATGTGATGCGTTTTAAATCTTGGTATCACGCAGCACCATCTTTCATTAACCTCTCTATTGATGCAGAAAAATGTAATAAGGCAACATTATTTCGAGCATTAGAAGAAAATGCGGCGATTGTTTCTGCCTGTAATCTTGATTTAATTGCTCAATTTAGTGGTGTCAAAGCACAATCATTAGTGTTTGCAGGAGGCGGCTCTAAAGGTGCATTATGGAGTCAAATTCTTGCTGATGTTACCGGAGTTGCCGTAAAAGTACCGGTTGTCAAAGAAGCAACGGCATTAGGTTGTGCCATCGCAGTAGGTGTTGGTGTCGGTATTTACACTGATTTAGCATCAACGGGTGAACGGTTAGTTCGCTGGGAACATGAATATTTACCTAACCCTGAAAATCGTGAGATTTATGATAAAGCGAAGCAAGATTGGCAGGCAATTTATGCGGATCAGCTTTCTTTGGTTGATAATGGGTTAACAACCTCATTGTGGAAAGCGCCGGGGCATAAATAATCGTTTACTTTTACCACTTCTAAACTCAAGATTACTGATCTTTGAAGAACCATTTGTATTCAAATTAAATGTAATTTTTCGCTGCATTTACTGGTTCTAGTTACTTAGATGAAATCGAATTATTTAGTGCTCATATCAATACAACCTGAATTTATGGGCCAACCCCTCTTCGATTCTATTGAATTTATACCCGCCAAACTTCAAGAGACAATTTGAAATATAGCGGGTATATATTAGTTCAACCTTTATGATTTATCTTTTTCGGCTTCAGCTTCTTTAGCTTCAACTTGGCGATACCAACGTGGGTGATGTTTTTTCGCCCAGCGTCGACTCACTTTTCCATCAATCATTCCATCAATCGAACCTTTCACCCAAAATGCCATATACATATGAATTAAAATGGCATGGATTAAAATGATGGCTGCCGCTGCATGGATCAATAAACTCCAGCGGATCATCCACATCGGGAACATATCTGCAAAATAAGGGCGCCAAATAATAATACCTGTCACTAAGAGTACAAAAATCATACTCATAATGCTCCAGAACATCATTTTCTGCCCTGCGTTATATTTACCAACATCAGCAACATGATGCTCATTACCTTTAAGAACTTCGATAATATTCTTAATCCAAGGTAAATCTTTTCTATCGGGAATATTATGCTTCACAAAACGAAAGAACATAAACATCAGCACAACAAAGATCAACACACCAAAAAACGGATGCAAAATTCTCCCCATTTGCGGTGTACCGAAGGTTTCAGTTAACCATTTCAGGGTTGGGAAAAATAATGCTATCCCAGACAAGGCAACCAAAAAGAAGCTGATAACCACCGTCCAGTGACACGCTCGGTCAATAAATTTTGTCCGAACAATCATTTTGCTCTTTTTACTCATGGGGATCATCCTCCTCTTCATCATCCACTTCTTTATTAGGGCCAATTCCTACATAGTGGAAAATGAGTCCAGCAAAAGTGGCAATAAAGCCCACGACTGAAAGTGGCTTCAATACTGCTTTCCACAAATTAATTGGCGTATCAATTTGAGGATCTTTTGGTAAACCATGGTATAGCTCAGGATTGTCAGCATGTTGAAGAACATACATCACATGAGTACCGCCAACACCTTCAGGATCATAGATCCCCGCATTTTTAAAACCGCGTTTTTGCAGTTTACCAACACGTTCAGAGGCATATTCGAGCATTTCCGTTTTAGTACCAAAATGAATAGCACCCGTTGGACAAGTTTTTACACAAGCAGGCTCTTGCCCCACGCTAACTCTGTCTACACATAAAGTACATTTGTACACACGATTGTCTTTCGGATTCAAGCGAGGGATGTTAAATGGACAACCCGCGATACAATAACCGCAACCAATACAGTGCTCTGATTGAAAATCGACAATACCATTAGCGTACTGAATAATTGCACCCGCAGATGGGCAAGCTTTCAAACATCCTGGGTCAGTACAATGCATACAGCCATCTTTGCGAATTAACCACTCTAACTTACCGTTTTCAGTGGTTTCGCTAAAACGCATCACCGTCCATGATTTCGCGCTCAAATCCATTGGGTTATCATAGACCCCAACGCAATGACCGACTTCATCACGAATATCATTCCATTCAGAACACGCGACCTGACAAGCTTTACAGCCTATGCAAGAGGTCACATCAATCAGTTTCGCAACTTCAAATTTATCATCACGCACTTGTGGAGGAGGCGTAATACTATTGGTCGCGGAACGCTTAATAATGTCTTGAGATTGCATGGACATAGTTCCCTCCCTTACGCCTTCTCAATGTTAACTAAAAACGCTTTATACTCAGGAGTCTGAGAGTTAGCGTCACCAACTGATGGTGTTAACGTATTGGCAATAAACCCTTTTTGAGCTGCACCTTCAAAGCCCCAATGGATAGGTACCCCCACTGTTTCAATCGGTTTCCCATCTACCATTAACGTTTGTAATCGTTGAGTCACAACAGCAACCGCTTTGATAAAGCCACGTTGACTACTGACTTTGACTTTATCTCCATTCCCGATGCTTTTCGCTTTTGCCAACGTTTCACTAATTTCAACAAACTGTTCTGGCTGTACAATCGCATTTAAGCGAGCATGCTTGGTCCATGTATGGAAATGCTCTGTTAAACGATAAGTCGTTCCGACATAAGGGAATTGTTCATGGCTACCAAGTCGTTGTTTATCGTCTTCAAAAATACGTGCTGCTGGGTTAGAAACCACATTCGGGTGCAGTGGATTAGTCCCCAATGGCGTTTCAAATGGTTCATAATGCTCAGGGAATGGGCCTTCTGCCATTTTATCAATCGCAAACAAACGGCCTAAACCTTCTGGTTGCATGATGAATGGCCCAGAGCCAACTTCAGGCGCTGATGCATTAAAGTCAGGAATATCATTACCAACCCATTTTTTTCCATTCCACTCGATCAATATGCGATTTTTATCCCATGGACGACCTTGTGTATCACATGAAGCGCGGTTATAAATGACGCGGCGGTTTAGTGGCCATGCCCATGCCCAGCCCAATGTGTTACCAATACCAGATGGGTCGCTGTTATCACGATTTGCCATTTGGTTACCATTTTCAGTCCAGCTACCCGCATAAATCCAGCAAGACGAAGCCGTCGAACCATCATCACGTAATAGTGCAAACGTACTGAGGAGGTCACCTTTTTTAGCCTGTAAATTGCCATTCGCATCATACAAATCGACCAATGCGATCCCGTTATTTTCTTTAGCCACTTCTTCAGATTCAGGGTGGAATTGACGTTTGTAATCCCAACGCATCTGCATCAACTGATCTTGGCCTTGGCCGCCTTCTTGGTCATAAAGTTCACGAATTTCGTGCAATATACCGGTTAAAATCTGACCATCATTACGCGCTTCACCCGGTGCGTCAGCCGCTTTCCAGTGCCATTGTAGCCAACGACCTGAGTTAGCAATCGAACCATCTTCTTCAGCAAAACAAGTTGATGGTAAACGGAATACCTCAGTTTGAATCGATGCCGTATCAACATCATTCATCTCACCATGGTTTTGCCAAAAATTAGCCGTTTCGGTCACTAATGGATCAACAACAATCAAATACTTTAATTTGCTTAAACAGCTGACAACTTTGTTTTTATCTGGGAATGACGCAACTGGGTTAAAGCCCTGACAAATATAGCCATTAACTTGATCTTTGCTCATCATGTCAAAATACTTCATGACATCATAAGATTGATCCCATTTTGGCAACCAATCATAGCCCCATTGGTTGTCTTTTTGAGCCGCATCACCATAGAAAGACTTCATTAAACTAACGAAAAATTTCGGGTAATTGCTCCAGTAGTTAACCTGATTTGGTAACGTGGCCTTTGGCGTACTGGCGGCTAAGTAGCTGTCGATTGTCGTCTGCTTTTCCGAAGGTAAAGTTAAATAACCCGGTAAGCTGGTTGATAACAGGCCTAAGTCGGTTAAACCTTGGATATTTGAGTGACCACGCAATGCGTTAACACCACCGCCTGCCATCCCCATATTTCCCAACAACAGTTGGATCATTGCCATGGTACGGATATTTTGTGCCCCGACCGTATGCTGAGTCCATCCCAATGCATACAAAAATGTCGTAGTTTTATTCGCTGCACTTGTAGATGCTAAAATTTCGCACACTTTCAAGAAATCATCTTTTGGTGTACCACAAATTTGTTCTACTACATCCGGTGTATAACGAGAAACGTGCTGTTTGAGTAAATTCCATACGCAACGTGGATGCTGTAAAGAATCATCACGTAAAGCATGGCCATTTTCATCAAATTGGTAATTCCAAGTGGTTTTGTCATAACTGCGTTTATCCGCGTTATAGCCACTAAATAGGCCATCATCGAAGCTATAATCATCTCTTACCAACAGTGCTGCATTGGTATAATGTTGAACATATTCAGCATTGATTTTATTTTGTTCAATGAGATAGAGAATAACCCCTGACAAGAAGGTAATATCGGTACCAGAACGAATTGGCATGTAATGATCTGCCACTGATGCGGTACGCGTGAAACGCGGATCGATAACAACTAGTGTCGCATCATTATTGTTCTTCGCTTCCATCGCCCAGCGGAACCCGACAGGGTGAGCTTCTGCAGCATTACCGCCCATGACGATAATGACATTGGCATTTTTAATATCAACCCAGTGGTTGGTCATCGCACCGCGACCAAATGTTGGAGCAAGACTTGCTACCGTTGGTCCGTGTCAGACACGTGCTTGGTTATCAACTGCCAGCATACCCAGTGATCTAGCAAATTTCTGAGTTAGCATACCAGTTTCATTACTTGCCGCAGATGCGCAGAGCATCCCTGTTGATAGCCAGCGATTCACTGTTGTGCCTTGTTCATTTTTTTCAATGAAATTGGCATCTCGATCATTTTTCATTAATCGAGCGATACGAGTGAAAGCGTCATTCCAGCTAATGCGTTCCCATTTATTTGAACCCGGAGCACGATATTCAGGATAACGTAAACGATTTTCACTATGAATGTAATCAAGCAATCCAGCCCCTTTCGGACATAATGCTCCACGATTGACTGGGTGATCTGAGTCACCTTCAACATGAAAAATAGCGGATTTAGCATTCATGGCGCCATCGCCCATGCTATATATTAACAATCCACAACCCACAGAACAGTAAGTACAAGTATTACGAGTCTCTTTGGAGCTAAGTAATTTATATTCACGTACATTGGCTATTGCCGTTGCTGGCATAAAACCTAACGCAGCTACAGTAGTACCTGCCATCCCGCCGGCACAGATTTTAAAAAACTTTCTGCGACTGACGTTCATTGCTTCCCTCTTTATATTTATTGTATATATACCGAAAATAATTCAAGTTTCTTGTTGTTGGCAAAAATAGATAGTTTGAACAGCATAAAATAACTAATTCACTCGGGTAGCTGAGTAATACTAACTAATAATTAACTTGAAGTAAGATATGTATAATCGATGAGAGAATATCAGTACAAAATGATGAGATATTGCCTGAAATCAATTAATGTGAAAATAAAAGGTAAATTAATATTAACTGAGTAGTTAACAATCAGAAAAAGGTACTACTAATTGAGTATACATTATGAATATTGATTCAGATCAAAAACTAAAAAACAAAAAAATTCAATTATTGATCGCAAAAAAACACCCTTATTATAATTAAATTTTATTTGATTATTAAAAAATAATTAACCGCCATTAACATCACATATAGTCCTAAAGATAAAATAAATTTAGTTATGTCAATTGTGGTTACCCACATTATTATTAATTATTTAATGAGTAATTTGAATTTTCATACACCCAAAAATTTGGCCATCATATAACGATAAATTAAACTCCTACAAAATAACGTAAAGTGAGTGACTCAGTTAACTGAAGAATAAACTTCATTCAAACAAGCACCATTTAATTTTAGAAAGGTTAGATTATTTATCTAATATTTTTAATTGGGATTAAATTCAATCGCAATACTAATAAAAAAATTCTTATACTAAATATCAAAAATAAACATACCCTCTTATCTCAATAAGATGAGGGTATATAGAAAATGACTGAGAGATTAAGCTAAATTAATGTTTAGCTTTTGACAAAAAGCATAGAAACCCTTCTAGCAAAAGGTAAAACGAATAACACCGTTGGAAATGCGATGACCCAAGATAGAATCCAAGAACTTAACCATGGCGACAACATTTCAGTATTAATACCTAATGCCTTTACCGTACTGATCAAAGAAACAACACCACTCATCACTAAAGATAAGAAGAAAGGAACCAGAAACATCAGTGCTCTAGCTGGAAGTTTAGGAATACCAAGGATATAGTTGTTATTTTGAGACGACATAATCAAGACTCCAAGTTGAATATTCACAACAGCCTATAGCTGTTAATAAACAAAGCGATATGCGTTGATTAACGTAAACGCTTACGAGTCTTTTAAGACCAAAATCGACCTACATTTTATGAATAGTTATTACTTTGTCAATAGAAGTGTTAACAAATAATTAACCTTGAATTTTGTTAGGTTATTATAAATAAGATAAATTGTTAATAATATTGTTCTTCTATACTAAAAGTGAACCTATAGATTATTAAACATTAAATAGAATCTGCCTTATTAAAAACGCGCAAAGAAGATATTTAAACCATATGATTTGCATATTAGAGTAATAAAAATATAAAATATATATACAGAGGTATTAAAATGATAGAACCTACTGATTATGTAATAAGAGAAATATTTCCAGCTTTAGGTGAATGGTATTTACAACATCCTAAACATGGTTATTATGCAACATTGAGTTCTTGGGGACTAACGACAGATAATAGAGTACTCGCATTAGCCCCAAACAAATTAGAAAATGAAAATTTGACTAATCAACGGGCAAGTAAAAGCTTATTTCCAGTCAGAATTGATTATGCTAATCCAGATTTAAATATTATACCCGAAAAAATCAAAGCCGCAAAAAACGAAATCGGTTCAAAAAACGTATTTATTGATATATCATCAATAAATATTAAGCAGATTATTCCTGTAGAAACCAATTGGTATATATATAGCCCTGATTTAAAAATTGATGTACAGGTTGCTGCATGGCTAATAGATTATAACGGCAATAGCTTATGTTTAACACCTAGCATTCCAGATGAGAATCAATATTCAGAACTTAAGGTAATTAAAAGAGAAAGACCATTTATAAAATCTGAATTCACAGAAAGAAATAAAGATAATAAAAACTAAACATAGATTAACCTGCAATGAAAAACCTCAATTTAAACACTGGGGTTTTTCATTTATATAATACAACTTTATTTTAAAGATTACTTTATGATATTTTTTTACCCCATTCCCCCTGCACTACAACAATATCAGCAATAGGTAGATTTATCTCATATTCAACATTCACCCAGCTCATATTGTATATATATGGATAGGCATATAGATGATGATAAGCAACTAGTTCGTTAAAATCATCACACTCAGGAGGGCTAGGAAAAGCATAAGGACTCAATGGGTTAATATGTACATATCGATCAATCAATTTTAACTCTGGGATGGCGATATGATTAAGTAACTTATCCAATGTATCTGGTAGCTTTACCCCCGGATAAATATCATTAATACTTTCTAAAGTGTAAAAATCCCAAGCTTTAGGGACGATATCATTTTTATTTATAATTTGATGGAAAATACTACGGTCAATTGAAGGATCATCACCATTAGCATTAAAGATATCATTTGCGTATTTTGCAAAGGTCTGATTACCGGCAGTTGGCCCACCATATGAATAGCAATTTATTGAGAGTGGACTATTCACATATTGGACATACAAACGCTTAAGGTATAGGGCTAATGTTGATGCCAATACCCCCCCTAAACTATGACCAACAACATTTAAAGTTGCCCACCTGAAACTCAAAATATGATCTTCGATAAAATCAAACAATGTAGTGCCCAGCCCAGGGCTATTATTACTAACAGCATTAATAATAAAATCAAGTGCAACACCTGTGCCTTGAGATATCATTGCATCATCAGGAGCCAATTTATCCCATTTTTGCCAAGGAACTTGTTCAAATACAGCGAGATCTTCCTGCCAATTAATGTCAGAAACTGAACCTCTAATAACCAAATGAAATTTTGTTAGGTTTTTCTTATTTCGAACAATAAAAAAAACATGATCATCAAGATTATCGTCTATAGATTTATTCGTTTTTAACCCTAGAGGAGGAAAACGTAAGACAGCAGGCCCCCATACAATCTCAAATAAATCTGCTGTTGCTTTGCTCGCTTCAAGTGATAACTTTATTTTTCTATACACTAATTCAGGATTATGTTGTTTAACTGCTTGCCCTGCACTGGCAATATAGCTAAGCGCTAGATTTATTGCTGTATCATGATATACAGTATCCATATTTTATTCTCCACAGTAGATAGTAACTGATATTAATTAATTCTATTGAAATTAAAAAAGTAATGAATGACTTAGTAGGAAAATATTAAAGAATTCTATTTTTCTAGCGTTTTAAGTGCATTAAGTCTTAAAACCATATCAAATGCCAAAATAGCATCTTTATATAATCGCCCCATTCTTTCTAAATAATAAAAAAATAAAATCGGTAATAAGCTAACAGTATAAATCAAAAAGAACCCTCCATTAAAATTAAAAAAACAAAAGGTATAACATACAACAATTGAAAACATAGGAACTATAATGATTAATATTACTACCTTAATGAATAATCTTTTAGGCCTAAAACTCTCGATATTATTATTTATTTTATGCTTTAGAATCACACCCATAAAATAATTTATCTTACTGCCTCTAGATAAAAACAGCATTACACCTAGAACCGAGTACAATAGTATTATTAAGGCTATCATAAACTGTATATCGATATAGCCGTTATCTAATAAGAATGATGGTTTTCGACTTATTGGAAGTACAATAGAGAAATTGACAATAAGACTTATAACTATTTCCTTTATAACTATATTAGATAATTTGAAATTTGTACAATGTGTGCTGTCAAATGAATACTCATCTAAAAACACAACAGCTTTATAAAAATAATAATGAATAATA
Organism: Providencia burhodogranariea DSM 19968; assembly: GCF_000314855.2. GTDB lineage: Bacteria > Pseudomonadota > Gammaproteobacteria > Enterobacterales > Enterobacteriaceae > Providencia > Providencia burhodogranariea. The sequence continues at coordinate 2,033,494 of NZ_KB233222.1, forward strand.
AACCTCATGTAATACCATATTAAAAAAGGTGATATAACCCCACCAACAAAAGCAATTGACACATTTAAATTATTAGAAGAAAGATACAAGGTAAGATGAGAAAAAAAACATAATATAATAAGAGAAACAAGAAAAGTAGCGAAAAAAATAACAACTAATAATGACTTGTTAGAATATAACTTCCTATACTTAACCATATCATCACTTATTTTATCCAAAATAAATTTTTCTGAAAAGACGCAATAGACCCAATACGCTTTCTCATTATTAATCGCACTCAATAAAACAACAAAAAAAATAGCATATATACCAATAAAAAATTCATTGAATGAGAGATCATGATAATTGTTAATAAAACATAAATTAAGAATAACTGAAGCTAAAATTATAGGTTTAAGAATTATTTTATGATGAAAATTAATATAATTTGGATAGTTTGGTAGCATTCCCCCTCCAGCGTACAATAAAGTTATTAAATATAATCATTAGAATGTAATATAGTAATACCATTTTCTGGATAGAAATTTTTTGCTATGTAGTAAAGTGATTTTTTACCACTAATTTCAATGTAGTTTTTATAACCTTTTTTATTCCATGTAGCCATTGTTTCTCGCCATCTCACAGTATCAGTTAGCTGATTGACCAAATTCGCTTTTATCGTTTTAGTATTGCTTACAAATTTGGGTTGTACGTTCATTATGATAGGCTGCAATGGTGGTGAGAAATCAATATTAGCTAAAAAAAATTCCATTCTTTCTTTAGCATCTAACATAAGATCGGTATGCCAAGCACCATTTACAGCTAATTTAGTCGTTTCTATCTTCATCTTAAATAGCTGATTAATTATGATACGTACACTCGTAATATCACCACCTATAACTTGTTGATGTTCATTATTATCACAACAAATATTTACTAATCCCTTTAATCCATTAGTATGAATCAATGTTCGGATTTTATTGTAAGGATAATTCTTAACAATATACATTACCCCTTTTTTATTACTTGCTAATTCCTGCATAATTAATGAACGATAATTAATTATTTTAAATAATTTTTCTAGATCAAAAACATTAGCTGCAAATAGAGCAGAATACTCCCCTGCGCTATGACCTGAATATCCAATTTCATTAAATAAAAAACGTTCTCGCAACAATAGCAATGTTGCTATATTAATCGTAGTCACAGCCAATTGTTGGTATCGCGTTTGAACAAGCTTAGTCATTGGTCCTTTCATACATAATTTTCCAACATCAAATCCTGATATTTCACTCGCACAATCCCAAACCGCTTTAGTCCGTAGAGAAGTATTAAAAACATTATTTCCCATACCTAGATATGGCTGGCCTTGCCCAGGGGAAAACATAACAATATCTTCGTTTTTTTTAACTTCATTGGTAATGATCATATTGAACCCATTTTGAAAAATTTATTTATAAAAAATGTTGTGATTTAACAGCCTTTATCGCTGGATGAATAGATGCCATAAAAGAAGATATTAATAATAGTACTATATACATAGAGCTATATTCGTAAGACCATAAAACAAATAGTTGATAACTTTCTCCGGTTGATAACGGCATGCTAATTAAGCTTATATTAATTAAAAATGAAAAAAACATTGCTATAACCAAACTTGAGCAGGATATTACAATGCCAATAAATAAACCTTCTAGTAAAAAAATTCGACAAAAGTATGGCATCCACATCCCTAAGGTATTTAATATCGAGATATCCTCAATTGAAGAATTGACACTATTACTAACAATTTTGTTTATTAAAAAAAATGAAAAAGTAGCAAGTATTACTTTAAAAAAAACAAATTATAATAGAGAAAATATATTGTTGATTTAATATCGCTATTACTTTCAATCCAACTATCCAATTTATAATCGAAACTCTTAAATTCATCTCTATTTTTTATATTTGATATTACAGAATTAATATCCTTACTATCTTTAAGTATAATATTTATCTTACTGACAACATTAGCTCCGAAAAATTTTTTTACCATCTCGAATGGAATTTTAATAGTACCATATTCATTTCCTTTCATTTCAGATATAAACACGCCCCGGATATGAGTAATAAATTCAATTTTTTCATATTTATCGTTGATAAAAACTAATTTAACAATATCTCCATACGCTACCTTAATTGAATCAGCTAATTTTTTATCTAAAGTAATTCCTTTAATATCTACATTAGATAATTCACTTCCAGAAACTGTAAGATCAAAAGCGCCTATCCTGATAGAGGATTCAGGGCTAATACCCATTCCTGAAAAATTTATAGCCCGTTGATTAGAACAATTAACTATGATGCCAGAAAATAGTAATTGCTCAGATACAAAGTCTATCTTATCTTTTAGATATAAATCATTTTTCATTATTGCCATAATTTCATGTCTGTTTAGAATATAAAGTGGAGAATCAATAGCATTATCTACAGATTCTTTTTTAGAGATCATCACATGCCCCATATTAGATCTCACCACCTGCTCTTGTAAAAGATTGAATATATGATTAGACACTCCATCGCAAACAAGCATTATTGCACAGAGTAATGATATAAATATTATCTTATTCTTTCCATTACGTAGAGATATTAAAAAACGTGACAATATATATTTAATATAAAATCCATATAATGAAATACAGAGCAATAATATCATTATAAAAAAAATAATAAAAATAATAAAAATAATCATTGTGTTCATTAATAACCCTCTAACATTAATGGCATAATGATTAATATCTTTTCGACATTTAACCACGGAGGGACTCGATCATACCCATAGCTTGCAATTTCTTTACCTATCTCACCTTCTTTTATTACTTTATTCATTATAGTTTTGGATTTACTATACTCTTTGCAACTATATAGTGCTCTAGCATACATATATTCGATCATAATAAATAAATTTGGATTGATATCTTTAGAGGATAACAATTTTTCACTATCTTCTACGGCAATATTACATCGCCCTAAATATGAAGGGACGAATGCATCCATACGTAAACGAAGATAAATTAACGTCCATTTATTTTTATTACTTTCTACAGACTCATCAATATAAAAAAAAGCACGCTTTATAGTCTCAGCGGCTTTAGAATAAGATTTATTTTTATTATAAATATCGGCCATAAATACATTTGCGTATCCATAGAACACTTTATCCACTACTCTATCTTTATTTATAATATCACTATTAAGTACTTTAATAATCTCTATCAAATTGTTAGCAGAAGCTTTATCATCTATAGATAAAAACATATTTATCCGGTTGTTAATAATATCTGACTCAGCTTTACCCTCCAGTGAATAATAAAATAAAATAATAAACATAACTATTAAAAATTTAATTTTTATTATTTTAAACACGAGCAAGCTCTCCATCTTTAAGTAACATGATATTATTGATTGAGTTCGAAAACCTTCTGTCATTAGTAATTAAAATAGTTGTAATTTTGAAATCAAAATATACTCTATATAATATCTCTAAAAATAAATTAAATTCATTACTATCATAGTTAGATATATGATAATCAATAATAATTAACTTGGGGTTCTTCGCTAAAGCTCTTGCATAAGCGATTTTCATTAAATAATCAGATGGTATTTGTTTAGGCTTTTTATTTATAAAATCCTCTACCCCCATATACCTAAGCGATTGAATCACTTTATATTTAAATTCCTCTATTTCTTTCCCTCCCTTATTCTTTAATAACGAGTAATAAATGTTCTCAAATACATTTAAATTATCAAATAGTCTCATCTCCTTACTTATAATGCTTTGATTTCTAAGCCGCAACATTGCGCGTTGTTTACCATTTAATGATTGAAGTTCATTCCCCAAAAAATAGGCATGACCATTATATAAATTATCTAAACCTAAAATAATATTGATAAGCGAATTTATCTCAACCTCATCCTCATATTCTATAACAATTAAATCATTTACTTTAGCATTGAAATTTATGTTTTTTAGTATTTGATTTTTATTTATAAATTTAGAGGAGGTTTTATTAACATTTAATAAGGAAATTATTGGGATTTGTTCGGAATTCTTAAATTTATTCATGTTATGTTCTCGCGACTACCTTCTCCAACAATCCAAAAGCCAAACGCCTCTCTCACCATCAATTGTTGACATAATATTATGAGAAGATTGACTTTTAATAAACTCTAAATGATTCAACATAAGAGCCGGTGTCAAAAAACCACTATCACCATACATTGTATTTAAAGTATAATAATCAACGTCAGAGGTTAATTTATTAAATGACTTATCATGAATATCGATATACTCATAGGTAGGTAAAAATGCACTGTAGATAGAATGTGTGTTTTCACCAATACAATCATTCCAATTCTTCAATAAAATACTAATTGATTCTCTTTTATTTTCAGAGAGTGAAAAATAACGATTAACATATATAGATGTATTTGAATAATTTTTTTTGTTAATAATAAGGCATGATGTTCTTTCAACACTTATTGAATTATTTATCACAGGATCCCCAATTTTTCTTACTTTAGGTTGCCTTTCAATTTCCGTGAAAACTAAAATAGGTATTGCCCTAAAACCACCATAAATAAAAACATTATCTAATTGATTAGAATTAAGAAGATTTTGTGCCAATAATAATGCAGACATCAAACCATTACGCTCACCTCTAACCTTACATGAAAAATCTTTTATTCCAAATTTTTTCATTATACTTTTAGATATTATATTAAGTGTATAAGCATCCCGCCAACTATCAATTTTTTCAAAAACAGTTAATTCTCCCCAAGAGTCTACATAAATTAATCCATTACGCTCTTTTTTCAATATATTCTGTTGTTTATGATTTAGTTGAGAAAAAGCATCATCAACTGTTTGTTCCATAGCTTGGATATAAGGTCGATAACTTGTTTTTCTCAACCCTTCTCGAAGATAAATATCATAATTAATCCCATATCTTTTAAAACACCAACTATCATGCCCCGTTTTTTTATTAGCTTTATTGAACATATGTGATTCCCAAACGTTATACCAAGATGGAATAAATGGGATTAATGGTTCCGTAGGTTCATAGATAGAAAATGCAGCAATATTTACTGTATAAAATGATGAGAGTGCATTATAATTTGACGTCATAAAATTAATCTCTAATTAGTCGTTAATATCATTACAATAATAGAGCCATCCATTCCTAGTCCTAGTTTTAGCATTGGTTTTCCGCAGTATGGCATGATTGATTTGTTGGATAGAAAATTCAAATCTAATGCATCATCAATGGGATAAGCGCCAACAGAGGGAATAATTATTCCTCTATTTAAGCAATCAGCCATAATCATCAAGTCAATGATACCTGAACAATTTGATACATATCCTATTTGCCCTTTATAACTTAAAATTGGGATATCAATAAAGTCTTTAAAAACATTCGTAATCGCCATTGCCTCCGCTTTATCGCTAATAATAGAACCATTACCATGAATAAATATCGCACCAATATCAGATGGTTTATACTGTGACATATCAAGAGTTTTTAATATTAACTTTGATATTGTATAAAAATTAAATGTTGCCCCCCCTGAATTCCTACTTGCATTATTTTGCATAAATAAAGATTCGTTTATACAAATAGACGTTTGTTCAACTCTTTTTTTTGCTTGTTCAGCATTTTCTAAAATCAAAACAGAGTATCCAGCTGATAACATAACACCATCGCTATATTTGCTAAATGGCTGTGCATACTCTTTTGCTAACATATTTTGGCTATCCATAAATGATACATCTTGTAATAAAATGTCACTCCAAGATAAAATAATAACTATATCAGCAGCTCCATAACTAATTTCTTGATAACCAATATGAGTAGCCATCAATGCAGAATTACTTGCACAATAGATTGAAATTGGTGGCCAATTTAACTGATAATCCTTAAATAATTTATTTGAGATATAATCTTGTGCATATTGATTAGAATGAAGTTTTTTTATCCTCGGAGAACACGCGACATCTTCTGCATCATTTTTATCATAAAACCCTTGATAGTCTAATAAGTCAGCTCTAGCACCTTGACCTGCTAAATATATTTTTACTTTTCTTTCAATTAATATTTCACGTGTTATTTTCGCTTTTTTCAACCCACTATCGATAATTTCATTAATCATTTTATGAAAGTCGATTTTTTTATTGAAAAACTTAACCACATTAGGATTATTAGTAAATTTATAATAAACAGCCATAGTATCATTACTAAAATACTTTTCACCTCTAACTCTTTTTTTATCTATAAGAGATTGAGATAACATGCTAAAGTTTTTATACGACGGTAATTTAATCTCCCATCCACTTAAAACAACTTTTTTACTCATAAATCTTTCCTAATGATTATGGCATAGTGATTGCAACCTTCCGAAGAACCGATGATTAATGCAATATGAACCTCTTTTTTTATTGGTTCGGTAATGAAGTTAATATCATCGTCAATGAAATTTTGGGTATAAGGTATAGGAACTATTTCACCTGTTTTCATCATATTGAGAATTAAAGACATACCAAGTAATCCGGAACAAGATTCAACGAGACCAAACATGGCATTGTAGTTAACAACTGGAATTTCAGGTGATAACTTAGAAAACACGTGCCGAATAGCGCCTATTTCCACCTTATCATTATCTTTATTTCCATCACTCGTTCCGCAAACTATATCAATTTCTTTAGCACTAATTTTTGCTTCTAAAAGTGCCCGATTAATTGCTGACGTTAATCCATCAATACGATCCGCGATATTCTCATTATCAAAGAAAGAATTATCATTCGCTTTACCGTAACCAATAATTTCCGCATGTATTATTGCATTTCGTTCAATAGCATGAGTCCTATCTTCTATAAATAACATGCAGGCACCTTCACCAGGCATGTAGCCTGTTTTATCTTTAGAGTAAATGTGGTAATCCGCTGGATCCTCTGTGAGATTTACCTTTTCACTCATCGCTTGAAAGTAGAGAGAAATTGAGCCAAAGTGTTCATCTGCACCACCGACAATAACTTGTGGTTGAAGGTCTTGCCTAATAATTTCATATCCATAAGTTAGCGCACCTAATGCTGAATTCACTCCCGTTGCCAGTGTTGTTGTATATCCTCTTATTCCTTCAGTAATTGCACAGAAAGTCGGTACGGCATTCATTAAAGTTCCTGGAAAATCTGATGTTCTTACCTTAGTCGGATCAGGTATTAAGCTTTGCAAGTATCGGTTAACCGTATACTGTGGCCCCTTTGACATTCCTACAATAAATCCTAAGTTTTCGCCATCTCGCTTAACCTTACGGCCAGCATCAGCTAAAGCTTCCGTTAATGCTAATAGCGCGTACGTACCGCTTACACCCGCTTTTCTTGGATCGTAATGACGCAATATTTTTTTAGGATTAGCATTAGAGACAGAATGATATGATGCGCCATTTTTAAGTTTATTATCTATTTCAATATTTAAATAAGGATGCCCCAGTGACTCTTCAAACTCTTTATCTTCTTTAATCACCTCCATTAACGCATTAATATCTCTATTCACATCATCACGAAATGATATTCTTTTTATTGCAGTTGAATTCTGACTATTACCTAGTGCTTTGATAACTTCTAACATATTATTGCCAATTGATGTGATGGCACCTATCCCTGTAATAACGACACGTTTAGATTTATATACAGTTGGTTCAATATTAGTTAATTGTGGGCTTGCAATAATAGAACAGTTATTTCCACCAAATGCATAATTATTTTTCATGAATAAATTAACATTAGTATTTAAAAACTCATTAGGTACATAATTTAAATCACATGTTTGTCTTGGTGTTGTGAAATTTAACGTAGGTGGTATTTTATTTTTAGCTAATGTAATAAAACACGCTATTATTTCTACTATACCTGCTGCACCAATATTATGACCAACATAGGACTTTGTTGAGCTTAAAGGAATATTATAGATGTTTGAAAATACTTTCTTCATTGATATTGTTTCAATACGATCGTTAGCTTCAGTTCCCGTGCCATGTGCATTAATATAATTTATATCATTTGGAGCGATCCCCGCATTATGTATTGCCTTTCGCATAACTTGAACAGCCCCACTGCCACGAGGATCAGGTGCTGTTTCATGGTATGCATCACAAGAAGTCGCGTATGATAAGATTTCACCATATATCGTAGCACCTCGTGCAATTGCGTGGTCGTAGTCTTCTAATACTAATGCTCCAGCGCCTTCACCTATTGACATACCAGGCTCACCAGAGAATGGGGAAGTCGGTGTTGATTTCATAACATTTAATGCATAAAAACCTGCAAAGGTTGGTAAATAGATAGGTTCTGTCCCTACCGCAAGCACAACTGGATTCTTACCATTTTGGATATAGTCATACCCTATTCCGATCGCACTTGAACTCGCTGTACACGCTGTGGCAACAAGTTCTATTCCCCCCCTAATACCAAGTAAACTAGATACACTTGAGCAACAAGATGAAAATCCGCCGGAAAGAATGGCTTTTTTAATGGAAAAGTCTTCAACATGTTGTTCGAATAAAGGAAGGAATGCTTCAGTACCCGCGGAGGAAACACCCACTATCATCGCAGTCTCATTTAA
>NZ_KB233222.1:2042693-2165030 GCF_000314855.2 Providencia burhodogranariea DSM 19968
AAACCACTTCAAATATCTTTTACTTTTTTTGATATTACATTTTTTTTCAAATAACACTTTTTCGAATTGTGAAATATTTTCAGCTAACGATGATAAAACACCCATTCCTGTTACAACAACACGACAACGTTTTGTTTCCATAAAAATCCCTAATGACTAACATTGACATTAAAAACAAATACAATAGATATTTTTTTATTTATTCATTACCATTAGAAATATAAAAATGAATATAAGCCCAAAGATAACCCCCCCATCTTTAAAATAAACCAATTTAAAAATAGAACGTTAAGTACTGTGGTCAGAATTTACTTTTTTAAGTAGCTATCTTCCGTTGGATTAACAATCGAACTTAGATTATTAATAAATGGAATGCTCGATGTTACAAAACTCACATCACCATCTTTACTTTTTATAATATAATCATCAATACCAACATAAGAATATTTATATTTTAAAAACACTCTCGCAATATAACATTTTAATGTATGGGAAAAGCCGATATTAACAACACTGCCAATATCTTCCTCCTTATAGAAGACTCTATCCCCTAAAGAAATTCCTTTACCATGTTTTCCCATTATTTTAGCTCCAACAATACGCTTTGACACACCTATCTCAGCCCGCATTTCTATCGCATTTTTGCCAATAAAATCATCTTTGTCGTAACTGATAGCCCATTGCATTTGCAGTTCGATAGGACATCGGCTGAATGAATCATAAACACAGGGCTCCCAACACGGATTTTCCAATCTGACATCACGTAGATAATCAATCCCTCCAATTCTTAAATCATATTTATCCGTTAACTGAGATATATCCTCCCATATTTTAACCAACTTTTCTTCTAGCCCCATGATGTAATAGCAATATTCTCCGTGTTTACCTACACGCATAATAATATTTTCATCAACATACATATATTCATGTAAAGGTAATCCAATGATATCCATTCCAAATATTTCTGATAAAACCTCCCAAGAATACGGACCTTCAAGGCAAATTGTTCGCCATTCACAACCTAATGAAATGACTTCATCTATCTGAAAATTTTCTTTGCTATTTTTTTTATCTACTAAAACATTATTAACTAGCTGGCAAAGCTTATCACTACTCAGCCATTCTGAAATTAGGATATAGGATTCATTGTCACATACAACATATGCATCACTAATAATTTCCCCATTTTCATCCAAGAAAAATGTATATAACAACTGCTCGTCACGGATTGAAGAAATATCAGCAGATACTAGAGGATTTAACAAGCGCCAGGCTTCATCACCATAAACTTTAACTATTCCATAATGAGAATAATCAGCCATTATTGCACTATTTCGTACAGCAAAGTAATCATCACGCTCTTGATATTCACAATCAAGAATGCTCGCGTTATTATAATTGGTTGATAATCCATTAGCATTTTCATTCATCTTAAAACGTTTCATAATACCTCCTATCTATAATATTAACTTTTACAAGACTGTGCCTCTTGCTTATTCAAAATAAATGTCACCAAACTATTAATTGTTCGCATATAAGATGGATCATCACCTTCAGTCACCTGAATATTAAATTCATCATTAAGAAATACTAAAATTTCAGTGGCATCAACAGAATCTAGCTTTAATCCATTACCAAATAATGGAGTGTCATCATCAATTTGATTTATTTTTTTTTGCAAATTAAGACGTTCAATCAGGCCTTCTTTAACTCTTATTAGCATCGCTTTTCTTTTTTCAATTTTATCATTTAATTCTGCATCATCACTCATAATATTAAACTCCTAATTTTAAAATGAATCATTCAAATTTAATATCTTCTCTATAATTAACTATTGTTCCATTCGCGATTATCTTCTTTCCAACTCTTGCCTCTACTAAGTAATGTTTAAAATTATTAATATCAGAAAGTAAAAGTGAACTCTTAACTTCTATTGTATCCCCTGGGTACACAGAATTCTTAAACTTTAAGTTCTGCGACACCAAAACCCCTTCAACTCTACTTCTATGTTCGATAAGAATTAATTCTGATTCTGGCTGTTTAATAGCTTGAGCTACTTCAGAAAAACAATTTAATACAACATTTTTTCCTTTCTTATAAATAGAACAAAAGTCATCAATAAAAGAAAAATATTCACTCGCTTGTCCAAATATTTCAGCAATCATAATTCCTGGCATAACCGGATCTTCAGGATAGTGTCCTAACAAATAATTATCATTATAAGTAACATGTTTTATTATCGTTATTGAGCCTTTTTCACCTGGAATAAAATCGATAATTCTATCGACCATAATGATAGGTTGTCTCCACCCACCAATTTTTAAAAATAGAGATGGAGTTAATAGTGAGTTATTATAACGATTTGTCATATTTATCTCTCATCGCATAACCATTCCACCATCCACTATTAATGTTTGTCCAACAATATAACTGGATGCATCTGAACTTAAGAAAGCAATAACATTAGCAACTTCTGAACATAAGCCTAGCCGTTGCATTGGGATCACTGATTTCATGTGACGTACCACTTGCCGCGAAACTTTTTTTTACCATTTTAGATTCAATCATACCTGGCGCTACTGCATTAACCCTGACACCTTTATTAGCGAGCTCTGCCGCTATAGTGTGTGTAAAGCCAATTAGCCCTGATTTAGCAGCACTATAATTACTTTGACCAATACTGGGGACAATACCAGCTATTGATGAAACATTAATTATTGCTGCCTTTTTTGCTGTTCTTAATAAAAATAGTAATTTCTTCGTAAAATGACAAGTTCCTAGTAAATTTGTATTAATAACAAATGAAAAATCATCAATATTGATACTAGAAAAAAGGTTATCTTTGATGATACCTGCATTATTTACTAATACATGAATTACATTTACTATTTCTTCAACCTTAATTATAAAATTAGAAATTGATGCACCATCATTAATGTCACATTGTAAAATATGTAAAAAATTACTGTATTTACTTTCTATTTTTAATTTATCTAAAGCATTTCTAGCTTGATGGTAAACTGCAAATACATGGCAATTCTGCTCAAGATATTCTTCACAAATTGCTATTCCTATATCACCATTAGCACCCGTTACTACAACATTTTTATTAGCTAAATCAGAATATATAGCCATGATATATCACCTATACAGTCAATCAAAAATAGCCATAGCTATCGCATACTTACTACAATGTGAAATACTTATAGATGTTTTTGATATATTTTTTTCATTTAGCAATTTAAGCAAACGACCTTTAAAAATATAAAATGGTGCACCATAGTTATCATGGTGAATTTCTATATCATGAAATAATATCCCCAACCTAAAACCAGTACCGATCGCTTTAACCGCGGCTTCTTTTGCAGCCCAAAATCCGGCAATACGTTCGTGGCTCTTACTTAGTTCACCTATTGTTTCTATTTCGTTAGCAGTAAGTATTCGATTAATTAAACTTTGACCACTTCGCTCAATCGCTATAGAAATTTTTTTTATCTCTATAATATCTACTCCGATTCCCATGATAGTTCCATATATCTAAAATTAAATATTTATTATATGTGGAAAGTATTAACTCTCCACATACCCATTAGATATTACTCAATGATTTGACCAACAACCTTACCTTTATTAGTATAACTTCCAGAGCTGTCTATCTTCACTCCATCACGCCCTACAATAACACCTGATTTTTCATTCGTAATATCCTTTCCTGTAATAGATGATATTTTTGTTGAATTCAATGTGCCATTATTGATTACATTCCCTGTCACTCGAAGATTAAAACCATTTTCGCCAGACATAAAGCTTTTTGAACCATTAGTATATTTACCATTAACATTTATTAATAATTCTTTAATTCCTGAGATCATTCCTTTATTTTCAAAATCAGTTGATATGGTAATTTCTGTCATTCCATCCGAGGCAATTACACCATCTAAATTATTATCTTCTACTGTTCCAGATCCCGTATTGCTTAGCTTGTTAGTATTAAGCTTGAGTTTTTCTTTACCATATAAGGTGCCATGATTATTAGTAAATGTCTCTGAAGTAATAAAAGCTTCTTTTTTAGATGCAATTAATCCCCTAGAGTTATCTACCGTTTTATAATTAATATCCAAATTACCCTTTTCAGTAATAATGCGACCGCTAGATGATGTCAATTTATCGCCTTTTAAAATTATATTACCTTTACTGATTACACCACCAATTTGGTCTGGCTGCCCAATATAAAAACCCATTTCTGGTCGATATCCAGAACTATTATTATTCGTAACCTCAGCAGAATCTATATCAAGATCAACTTGTGTCACAATAAGCCCCGAAGTGTTATTAAACTTATTGGTCTTAATATTAATAGAATCTCCTTTTATTACACCTTTATGGTTGTTAACATAAGGTGTTTTAATTGTTGAGTTTTCGCCTTCTAAGAATACAACACCAAAGTTATTATCCAATGTCTTCTCAATAGTTACATCTGCACCTTGCTTAGCCGCTAGGCCACCATAAAGATTATCAATACTTTCAGAAGTAAAATTTAAAAAACCACCTGATTTGATATGCCCCCATTGATTTGAGATCTTTCCTTTATTTACAAAATCCATATTTCCTTCTGTTGCAATTATTGCTTTATCATTGGTCAAGCCAGAAATAGTGATAGACATGCCACCCTCACCACTTAGAATGCCTAGCGAATCATCACTATCTGTATCTGCAGTTAATCCATCATTTTTTAAGGTATTTCCATTAGTATTAATAGTTACTTTCTTAATTGAACGTAATCTACTTTGATTATTATTAAAAATACCGCTATTTAAATTAATATTTTCAGCTGTATCTATTGTGCTATCAATATTGTTAAAGTTTTTATTATTGGTATTAAAATCAATATTTCCATTTGATTCTATTTTCCCTTTTTTGTTACTAAACAAACCACTATTAATTGTAATTCCATTCGTTGATGCCAATCCAAGATTAGCTCCTATTGTAGATGAGTTTGTAATTTCATTACCATTAGTTTGAATATTTAACAGATTATCACTAGCAATATATGATGCATAATTAGTTAATGCACCACTATTTATTGAAACTGTTCCTAGGGAAGAGATATCGCTGCCATCAATATTACTAAATTTCTGACCTTTCGTATCTATTGTGATTGTTTTAGAGCTTTTTATTTTCCCTGTAATATTCGATATCCCACCATCTAGGCTGATATTAACATCACCTTTTGTTGATATTTTACCTTTTTCATTTTGTAAAATTCCACTATGAACAATATTGATACCACCTTCCTCTGCACCAAGTTTTCCATAAATTTGTAATGGTGATTTATTTTCCGTTCCTATAAACTTCAGTGACTTAGTATTTAACTCTGCATCTTTCACAATTTGAAAGCTATATTTACTAGTGGCTCCACTTCCTGTGATAGCAATAGCTTGATCGTTCTCAGCATTGACTTGATTAGCTCCCGTTGTAATTCTCACCTCACTACTATTTACATCAATAATCCCATCTATAAATATATTTCTTGCAATTAAATCGATATTTTTTATTACGCTATTAAAAGTCGCTCCATTGTTAATGGCGATATTACCTTTTTCAACTTTATAACCATCAACCGTATTATTTTTGACCGATAAAGAACCTGTTGTTAGTACAACTCGATTCGCACTCAAAAAACCACAACTGTTACAGATAATTCCTGATGGATTTGAAAGAATCACTTGAGCATTACTTCCTGCAACTTCAACGAGTCCGTTTACGGTACTAGGATTTTTAGAATTAACTTCTAAAACGATTACTTTAGCAACACCATTTGATAAATTGCTATTTCCATCAATATGTCCTGATAGCTGCGTATCAGCTCCATCCTTACTATTATTAAGAATGGTCCCTGATTCAGTCACATCGAAGCTATCAACAGTATTAAGAGAGCCATCATTAATGGTAGATGCTATATTAAAAATTTGGACATTAGCTTTTTCTAAATTTTTTATCTGCTCATCTGATTCCAACTCATTTATAGAGTTAGCTTGCATTATTGTTGCCATACTTAATGTGGCTATAAATGAAAAAAATAAAAACACCAACTTGAAATAAGATTTATTCTTCCTATTCATAATAATCACCTTAGATTATGTTAAAAAAAGAAAATGATTTCATCTGATCACATAACAGTAATTTCATGGAGATTTACTATCAATTAACAAAAGTATTCTCTGGGAAATACTTTCATAAAAATCATTCTTAATAAATTAAAGTCTAGACTAAGGATACATGTTGATAAATTTATCATCGATAAAATTGACCCTAAACCAATAATATACTTTGATAACAATTAATAAAAAATAACAACCTAATATTTTCATTTGATCTACTTACAATAAAAGCCATATAAAAAACCCGAACTATATAATTCGGGTGACTTATTACACTTAAAAATAATTGAAACTTCCTTAAGTATATAATTTGTTATTTGAAGGAAACCATAATCATTTTTTATATCTCATGGCAATTTATACATGAAATATTTTCTATATTTAGATGATGTACTACTGGTTGTTTTTGTTCCAGTTCGTACATCAAAAACAATATAGGTACGCCGTAATTCCGGTGATTCAGAATCACATTCATCTTCATTCTCATGTTCTTCCTCATCTTCCAGTAGCTCTTCTTCTCTTGTGCGCGCCCGTTCATTTGTCCAGTATGTTTCATCAACCGCCGTTGACCATATAAAATAAGAACTAAGATTACCCCACTGTGTGAATAACCTTTCATAGGTAGCAACGGGTAATAAATAATTACCATAATCATCTTCAGCTTCTGAGAATTTATATTTCTGGCGATCTGAGCGAACAAAGTCACGTAAGAAGAAGGAATACACCACTAATTCATCAGTAATATCATCTTTTGCTATAATACGAACTTCTCTGCGAGGATCCTCTTTAATTAGTACATCAGCTGACCCATCTGCATTTCCTCTAACAGTCACCTCAGAGATAATGTTCTCAATATTCCAGCTAATATTACGACTCCCGCCTCTCGTATGAATTGTAAATTCGGCACCAGCCCATGCAATAGACGGTTCCTCACGTAAAAAGGTATGGTTAGAGTTTGTTGCATTAATAATAGTAAAATTATCTGTCATTTCACGGAATGTTATCGTTTTTGTATTTTCACTTGCAGTATCTGATGTTACATGACATCTAATAATAACATCTTCAGCAACGGTATCAGCAATATTTGCTACTGCCATACCAATACCGTCAGTCGTGGTTGGATAAATAGTCGTTTGTGACTCATTGATAAAAGCGGTTCCACCTAAGCTAATAACGGTAAATACAACATTTAAGCCTCTTGCTGGAGAAAAATCCGTTGAATCAATACAAACAACACTCACTGTATTGAGGCTTTTTCCATCTGCAGGAGCATTATTGACTTTAATTGTTAAAGCTACAATATAATTATTGTCAGCCTTAGAATCATTCATAATAATCAAATTTTCATCAACCATAAAATGTCCTTTATTATAAAATTAATTGGCTATAATTCAGCATATTATATATTCCGCTAGGTATTGTACTCGTACCACTATTCCCTAAAGAATTCAGGCTCCCATCAATATCAATACAAATAAAAGCATCAGGTGGTGAATTTCTAGTTAACCGATAAACTGCTCTAAAAAAATAATTATTTACAATTTGAAATGTAATATTATTCCCCCATCCTCCGGCATTTCCATTTTTATTAATAAAACTAAATGCACCGCTAGTTGCAGAAACTATTAAATTGTCTTTATTCGCAATATTAGTTGGTATAGTTCCGCCATATTGCTTACTTCCCCACGAATAAAGTTTCCCATCTTCACATAGAACAGTAAAAGCACCATCACTTGAAGAAATGGCAATGATATTTCTTAATATGGCAATATCAGGAGGTACAATGCCGCCATAAAGTTCACTTCCCCAAGCACTAATAGATTTATCTTTATGAAGTACTGCGAAAGCCTTTGTTGATGATGCAATTGCAATCGCATCTGATACTGGTGAAGGTATGGACCCACCATAATCGCGATTCCCCCACGCTTGCACAGTACCGATATTCGTTCTTATCGCAAATGCGCCATCTGTCGCGACAACATCTACGATATTATTCAGAGTTTGTATTTCTGGGGGCATTTCACCACCAAAATTGCTTTCCCCCCAAGAAGACACAAATCCTTTGCTGTTTAATGCACAAAAAGCACCTCTTGCAGCTGATAGGGTTATAAAATCACTTATTGATGCTAAATTAGTGGGAATTTCACCTCCAGCAGCATTATTACCCCATGCTTTAAGATAACCTTGGGTAATAATTGCACAAATTGCTGAACGATTGCATGAAGCTGTTGATACCCCTTCTACAATTGCGGTTAAATCTCCACCAACGCTATTATTGCCCCATGAATATAATGTATTTCTTTCATCAATCACTGCGACTGAATTTGGCGAGGATATTATTCCCGTAATAGTTGTAAGATCCATAACATTGGAAGGAGGTAATGCCCAACTAATGTTAGCTCCCCAGAAATTTATTTTCCCGTCTAGAGTAATAGCAAAAGCCACTGAGCCATTTTGATTTCCAACTGACGCTATATTCATAGGATAGAGCATAGTTTGCCCCTTTTGTCCGGGAATAGAAATATAGAGTTTTTTCAATGGATGACAATCGGTAAATCGGGAGGCATCAATGAAATTGATGTCCATATGATATTGCCATCTAACGGCAATCGGCTCTTTGGTTACTGAATTAAAAGCACATAGATGAAGTGCTGAACGATCGCTATCTCGTTTACCGATAATAGCAACATTCTTTATAAAGATACGCACTACATTATATAAAGATACTATAGAATTTCTTTCGTTGACGGAATAATAGGCTTTAAGTGTATTATCAATATAAGGAAATAAAAAATCCTTGGTATTATTAATAGTAAAAATAATGGGTTTGCCAACTTCATTCGCAGTGACTATATGGATTTCATCCCATTTATTTAAGTCACCAATATAAGCGTGTACTATATCACCGCTCTTCATTCCTTCCCATATAGGTATGATGACATGTATCGACATATCTATTGCTGAATAATCAATAATATTATCAATTGCCTCTTGAATTACTGGCGCATCAAGTTCCCCAGAGGCGCCAATAAATTCTGAATCGTCTGCATCATGAATTGAAGGATCATCTAAATAATCAACTCTAATAATAACAGTTTCCGCAACGATATTCGTAAAGCTGACATCCGCAGTACCAATGACAGATGTAATACGGCTAGTCATATTAGTCAGTGTATCTGTAAATACTGCATTTCCCGTAAGCGTAAACAATAATGTTTTATTATCTATTAATTCATTATTATTTTTTAGTACAGCATGAGCACTGTTAGTTGAAACACCATTTGCTTCAGCTCCAGATGTAGCAACGACATTAACATTTATAGGCATACTGACCTCAGTCATCAATGAAGATAAGATAATTTATTACTGAAATGAAAGCTCTAATCTCAGGATAGTTCCGGAACTTTCGGGTAAAGTAATCGTTGCTGTAACGAGCTCTTTCGTTGTATTAATTATTGTAATTTCACAAGAATGGTCATCATTGAGATTGATAGTTGCAGATTGTGAATAGGTAGAATCATATCCAACTATTTTAGCATCACCATCAACGGCAACTCGAACTTTCGTTATATCGGCCTTTGTAAAACCGCTAATAGCATCGGTCTTCAGATATATACAGCATGGCATAACTCCATCACTTGCTGCATTTGTAGAATAATTGTAGAAATCGATACTTCCTTCACCGAGTATGTATTTCCCAAATGACGTGGCGATTGTCAGCTCTTTCGATGGGTCATTAATCTGAAAAATATTGATTAATGCTGAACCTGAACGCGCTGAACGCACACGAAAACGACCTTCTCCTTTTTCATTTAAAATAAGAGAATGTGTTGATGAACCTGATTCAACAAACACGACATCATTTGATGTGGATAGGCTTAACTGGGCACCTGCGGGTCCAAAAATTTTAGCATAATTACAAGGATAAACATGGACAATATTATAATCGTAAGGTGCTGCATTCGTTGTAATAATGACATTCATACTTCCACCTGTATCTGACTCAAGAAATACATCAGCCATTTCAGAATATGAAAATCCCTCATCATTAGCATAACGAACTCTATAACTGGCATGTATTTGACCACCGACTGGAGCAAGTAGAACTTTTTCTTTAGGGCATAGGAAATCATAATAGCCTTGCATAATATCTATCTGTGTCAGAATAGTAATATCCTGATATGCAGAGTTCTCAATAAACTCTCCATTAATATCTGTACAATCAGTATATATCGTCACATTATCATCAATAGCCATTTTCGGATAATATATACGAATACTAGCGCCATTATTATTTTCAATATCAGAAAGATAAATGACATCATCTTTTGCTTGTGTAAATATTGGTGCAGGTAATGGACTAATATGTTTTAAGTCGACTTTGACATTATTATAATAGGAATAACGAATATTATTGCCACGCGTTACTTTGTAATATGATGTTAAGTAACCAAAATAGACTTTTTCTGCAATGGTTCTTAAGAAACTAAATAATGTGAAACCGTTATTAACATCAACAGGTGTTACTGTGGTTGTCAAAGATGTAGATGTGCCTTCAACTGGCGTATTATCCATTTTATAACCACTAATATATAAAGTAACTGTATCGCCATTCTGAATGTCATCATATCCACAGGATTCACGGATCCCTCTAATTAGTTGTTCGGTAGTTAACCATCCATTAATATTATCAATAAATATGGGACCTGGGAGGGTTATACTTCCATCAAGTTCAAGTGTTGCTGTCGCGATCTGGGAGGTTGCGATAGGATTATTAGCAGAAGTAACATAATAACGAGCTTTAGCCAAACCTCGTTTCACCAAAAGGATATTAGTTTCTGGGACTAGGATAGTAAAGCCAGTAAAAATATCTTCCTGAATAATAGTATGATTTACGGTATAGGAAGAGCCTGGCACTATCTGATTAGTCGTAGGATCGAGTATCCAAAATGTCACACTGACACTATCATCAAGCATGATATTGTCATATGCAGGTACTAAGATATGCGTTCCCATATTGATAATAACATTCTGATTAGTAATTATGTTATTCGCATCTGCGTCACTAAATATTGGTGGTATTAACTTCCCACTATCAAGACGGTCAACCACAGCAGTGACGATGGGAGATTCATTCGCATTCCCTGCAAAATCTGTGGCTGAATAGTTAACCATGTATATACCATCAGGTATTATTCTAGCGTCAAAATCTATTTGAATGGGAAAGTCTGAAGTTGGATCAGTGATTACTTTTAATTTTGAACTAATAGATCCAAAGTTAACAAGAATTTCATCTCCAATAGCAGCTAATTCATATTTCGCCACTTCAACATATATTTTATTATCAACAGAGAGATCATCATTATTGATAACACCATCCCTCATTTGCGGAAGATATGGTGCAATTAAAGAAAAAACCTTGAACATGTTTTTTACTCTGGAAATATAATGGATTAAAAGTAGATATCATTTAGCATGTTATCGTATGACTGCAACAACATAAAAATTAAATTAATTTAAGAATTAAAATTCAATAAAGTTCAAATGTACTCATTATGTGTTTTATATTATATATAATTAGGGATTATCTAAATTATTTAAACAAACCAGCCGTACAACGTACGGCTAGTTGAGATAATATTAGTCGTCTAATTTGGCTGGTGGAAGTATATCAACTAGAACTCTTTTAATTTTTGAAAGTAAAGGACGATCGACATTAATTGTTTTAATTGATACATCAACCTCAAGTGTACCTTCTTCAATCAATGAGTACCGATCTGGGCTAGCAGTTCCGACTTTATCTTGGAAAATATAAGCGCCTGATAAAACTGTTTCTGCCACGACATCCGTTTTAAATCTCTCCAAACTAAACGTTTCCGTAGCTATATTATCATCGTTATAATCAATTTTATTACCTTTAGTATCAGTACCTTTGAAACGCAAAGTAATAGCATCATTTCTTTGACTATCGATGTACCCTAAAACTTCATCCAGTGTTGATACTTCAAAATAGTCCATTAACCATACAAAAATTTTATTAAAATCATATTGTACACCGTCTAACCAATAACGCTGGTTGATATATCCATTGACTAAATTTGGTATCTCAATCATAGGTAAAATTCTGGTGCTTGTCCCATAATCAAGTCTAAACCTAAAGTTTTTACTTGTTGTAATATTACGTGCATCATCAACTATAGTATAATAAAGATCATGCTGACCATCAGTAAATACTGCTTCATCAAACTCTCGACGGAGATCAATAACAAGAGGTAACGTCCCTGCATCTAACGGAACACGATGTCGTCCTTCATCAAAAAAGAAATGCAACTCTAAACCATTCCCTGATATTGGTACATTATTGATTTTAACAAGCGTTTCCTTCTCTTGCTCGTATTTATCGTAATAATATCCTGTGCTTTCATCGCCTTTAATATTTAAAAAATCAACTACGTCAAG
The DNA here is from genome assembly GCF_000314855.2 of Providencia burhodogranariea DSM 19968. GTDB lineage: Bacteria > Pseudomonadota > Gammaproteobacteria > Enterobacterales > Enterobacteriaceae > Providencia > Providencia burhodogranariea. The sequence goes on from NZ_KB233222.1 coordinate 2,055,314, forward strand.
TGTTCCATAATATACTTTTGCTCTTTTACTCTCTGCATCTTCAGGATTTTCTAAACTAATATCAACAAAAGTTTCGCTAGCCCATGGTTGAATAAGATCATAATTTAACTCAACTGTAGCTGAGCACATTCCAACATCATTTGTTGTATTATTTTCATTACTAAGTTTAACATATTTATCAGGTGTAAAAACCACCGTCATTCCTGTTTCAACGGGTTGTCCTGTATCTTTGTCAGTTATATAAACAATCAATTCTTGCTGACTAACTGCATCTGGTGTAATTTTATCATTTAAAATAATAACTTTTGTATCAATTCTAATAACATATGGCATAACAAATTACCTTTATGGATTTACAATAATATTAAAATTTAGCATGTCGCTATACTGACCTTCTTTGGGATTACTACCTGCATCGATTTTAAACGTTGGGAAAAAACAAACCTCCTGATCATTTTTATTAAAAATATAACTATTTCCAGAATTTGATGGGAATAACAAATTGTTCACCCCATCACTCAGCAATAATTTATATTTGATAGTATCTCCAGGTCTTAAATTATTTATCAAATTAAAATCATTCTCTTTTTCATTAACACTATTTACTGTCATTAAAAATTGTGTATCTGAAGTCTGTTTATTATCGTATTTAATACAAAATTCTTCACTACGCACACCTGAAAAACTCACGTCTGAAATACCAGGTGGAATTTCTTTTAGATCCCATAACTGTGGCAGTGAAAATTTAAATTTAATATTTTTTGGTGGCTCTGGTGGCTTTTCAGGTGGAATTACACGGCAAGTACCGTCACCATCATATAAGAGATAAGCAACACCACTTTCTTCTAAATAAAAATTCCCAGCTATATTTCTATCTGCCACTCCTAATGCCATACCTTGCCATTCTTCAAGATAAGAGTTAGGTACTAATATGGAAAAATCAGTTGTTCGCCCTTTTATACCTTTCCAATCACCACTATTACCAGCATAAAGTGCACTCATTCCAATACCTGTAGTACTACTTGCGGTAGTACCGCCCAAACTAATCGCTGAATCAGAAATCTTTTTTGGAGAATATTCACCATATTTATCATAAAATTGAAGAAAAACAGCTCTACTAAGCATAGGCTCTGGATGTGTATAATATTGATAAGTAACATTTACTGTCGCTGTACTCGTTCCATCACCATTATCAATTAATTCACAACTATTATATGTACCAACTGAATCTGGAATTATACTAGCACTCAACGATGGAAATGATAAAAAAAGTATCGTTGATAATATAATAGTTTTTAACATTAAATATTTCATTTTCCCCCCGATACAGCGCAGGATTCATTTTCAATAGTAACATAGCCATGTTCGAACCATTTACTTTTACCTGGATAGACATTTTCAATATTATTTATTTTTCTTCCTTTAATATACTTAGCTGAAACATGAACATTACCTTTATTAATAACCATATCCTTATTTCCTTTACAGATAAAAATAAATCTTTTATTAATCTTATTCGGCATGTTTTTTAAAATAACGCTAAAACCCATATTAACAATAACACTTGCCGTATTATCACTTTTAATCAAGGGATTTACACTCGGCTTTACATCAACTCTATAAACTTCTTCAGATTCAAGATTTACTATTTTTTTAAATTTAACTTTCTTTATTTGATGAGGTGATAAAACCAATTTAAATGGTGAGTAAATTAATGTTGGATTTTTATCCTCCGTTAAATTCACATATTTTTCTTTTTGATAGCCCACACCTGGATTAACTATTCTTTTGACGTCCACTTCAATATACTCTGTATTATCACCATTATTTACAATTGAAAAGTAACCTATTTCATTTTCTAGCTTTAATACCTTTGGGATAACATCAATGGCCGACCAAGCTTCAAATGAAAATAAACCACAGATGATAAATAATAATCTACTTGAGTTTATTTGCATAAATATGCTACTCCGAGGCCGATGGTTCAAAGATAAGTTCAATTTCACCGGTATATATACCACCAATATCTTTATTATTACCTGATGGTGGGACAGCTGAAATTTTAAGTGTGTAGTCTCCTTCACTATCAGCACCGGCTAACGGTTCTGGGTTAGTAAATGTTTGCGGCTCTTGAGGTTTTAATGTTTTCCCTTGCCCTTCAAATGTTGAAAATAATACTTCAGCGGGAAAGAATGATAAATTATTATCAATATTCATCAGAGTTACATTATTTTTCAATGTTACCATGAAATTTCTATTTGTTGATAGTACATGAACTCTTGCTTCAACTTGATATAATACATCAGTACCTGCTTGTGTAAGCTCAAGTGTGGTATACCAATTTCCAGTTCCAGTCCCATCACTAACTTCAAAATTATTCTTCTTCGTTACTGTACCTTTTACTCGGACAGGATGGTTGCCTGTTATTGTAATATCAGCCTGAACCTGAGGAAGACCCAAAATAAAGCTAAAGCAAAAAAGTAATAAATTAAACTTCATTATTTTCACCATTAATATTATTTACAGGAGATAGAGTAATCTTCGCCTTTAAATTTAGCTGTCAAACTTTTATGGGGAATAATAACTGGTGTTGAAGGATAAATACCAATACGATCGAGCATCTTTCCTACACCGAATGAAATATTACTCAAATCAGCTCGGCTATTTCCTGTATTCGATAAACGAATCCCTTCTGATTGACATTCATAAACCAGTTCTGAAGTTAGACTCCCCGATGGTAATGCTCTTACCAGAACCCCATAGCCGACGGACACCACTGTTGGTGCGCTAATTCTTTTATCCGCATCACTATCTGTTACTGAAAAAGACGATACAGGGATGACATATAAACGGTATGCTTGTTCTTTTAACGGCGCTTTTAAAGCAGTCAGCTTGATACTCCTGCTTTGGCCTGCTCCTAGAGAAACTTTCGTTGGTGACGCTATAATCATCGGGTCAGCAAGAGCCGAAATAGGTATTTTCTTTTCGGGTGTTACCCCTGGGTTCTCAATTTTATGTAGGGATATATTAATATACATTGGTGCATCCCCTGTATTTTTAACTGTAATATTACGCTCATTCGGAAATGTTATTGTTGTACTTGCAGGTGCAACGAGTAACTGTCCCGCGCCAAAAGAAATACTCCATGGACACAATAACAAACTTATTGTCAATATTTTTAACATCTATAGCTCCTATCCTATTTACTGTGGTGTGCAGATATAACTATTGTCATTTTTAACTTTAAGATCACAGCGATAAGACATTTCATTATTTTTCAAAATAATTTCATTTATCACTTTTTTTGCATTAAACGAAAAAAGTCCATTTTGATATACTTGTTCACCATTATCTAAAATACCATTAACTGGCTTTCCATTTTTATCTCGCATAAATCCGCTATAAACTTGGTTAATATCGACAAATGCTTTGGCATAATAAACCTGACCGGGATGACTTTTCACAATATTAGCTGGCACTTCAATTTGCATATCAATATCATCTGCATTATTTGCTACAGGGGCATAACCAATAGTTTTATAATTCCCAATAGGTACAGAAAGCGTCCGTCCACTTCTCACAGGACTTCCATTTACACTAAAGCCATAATAATAACCTGATTCATCTTTTGGTACGTCAACCAACAATGCAGCGCCCGATGTATTATATCGGCCAGGATAGACACCATATTCGCTTGCGGAGAAACTACCACGATAATATAGGCTTCCTTGTGCACTCTGATCATTAACATTCACTGATGCAGTCGCATCACCTAGAAAATCAGATCGGGTCAACCTTAATCCAACATTATCGTTATTATTACTGTGACTATAGTCAATACTAGAACTTGTTGTTCCCAATGTATCTACCCAATCTTTTTGGTAATTTGCAGAATAAACCGTATTACTTCCTGAGTTAGCAATATTTATATTCGCTTGGCTATCTAATAAAGATAACGATACATTTAAGAACACACCATCACCAAAATAGGTCTGACGTTTTGCACCCAATGAAACATTCGCATAATAACCATTCTGATTGAACATTCGGCTTATTTGAATTTGTTGGTAATCACTATTACTATAACGACCATAAGAATAACTAACTAAATTTCCACCAAAGCTTCTCGAATAACTTAAAGCACGGCTATTAACGGTATAATAAATATCTGAAATATCATTTTGCTGATAATACGATGCGGTAGCATTTCCCCAAAAATCATTTCCCATTGACAAGCTTGTATAACCACCGACACCTTTTTCACCCGCGCGAAATCCAAGAGTGGGTTGAATAATAATATCATCAAAATATAATGGGCGATTTATATTAATATCACTCGTCCACATTCCATTATCTGCTGCGACGGTGAGTAGATTTCCATACACCCCAAAAATTTCACGTCCAGTACCAAACTCTATCATACGATCATCGGTAAACTGTTCTTTTCCCGCGGTGATATGCCAGTTATTTCCTTGCCCACTGTTTCCATAAGTAACATTGTCAATAACCTGAACTTCGTGATTAATTTCGCGCCCATTTTTATCTAAATAATAAATTTCTACTGTGTAATAACCACCGGGTAGTATCCGATAATTAATTTCATTTCGCCCTATAGTAACAGGGCGATTGAAAATCGTACGTCCATCTCTTCTTATATCGACACTACCATCGGTCATTGAGAAAAATATTAATCTTCCATTACTTTTATTTTTAGATTCATTATTAAAATTTTCTTGACTACCGATAGTCACAAATCCATCGTAGCTAGGAGTAACAACTGAATTTACTGATCCTGCGTAGTAATCTAATGAACTTTGCTTACCAGCTCTTAAATAAATATTAGAAAAATTCTTTTGCAAATAGAATGTAGATACACCTATATCATTATATTTATTATCACCGTAGCTTCTTTCATTTAAATACCAATTGAAATATCCATACATCTGTGATGGTAGCCCAATATATCCATTACCTGCTATATTAGCAGCCTTATAACCCTCTGTTGAATGTCTAAGATCAATCGTTTGGTTGTGTACTAAACCAAGATTAGTTTCTGGGATAATATAATTTAAATTATTGTCGTTAATAGATATGGTCTGATTTACTTTATCGATTGATATATTATTGTTATCAATTTTAACATCACACCCCCTAACACACTGCTCAAAGTTAATCTTAGAAAGTATAAGGTCAATATTCTCTATATTATTTTTTGATTGCTCATTTTTTAAAAATGACTCCTCATCTAACACTAATTTCCCTTTAAGAGGATCATATACAACATAACCTGGTAATGCCTTACCGTTATAACTAATTAAATACCCCAGTGACTTACCGACGTCCATATTTTCAAAGCCAGGTGGCACATTGAATTTGACAACTGTTTTATCTGCATAACTATAGCTTTGGTATAAGCTAATATTAAAAAGGAATAGACACCTTACGATTTTATATTTAATAAAAATATTTAAAAAAATCCTATCATTAATCATATTGGTGCCTATTCATTAAGATTATCCATTATTCTGCATTATTTAATTTAAGCCGCTGGCTCAAAAAGCATAACTAATTCACCACTATATGCACCATTAACACTACCATCTAGCGCAGTTCCTGCCGCTGTTGGTGCTTTAGCTTCGATATTTAATTTATAAATATCATCGTATCCATCATCAGTCGGTGTTGTTTGAATAATCTCTTGAGGCGGCTGACCATAAATCAATTCTTTTTGCCCCCAATTAATATCACCCCAATAAACGTGAGTATCTTGTAATTGATAAACTCCATCATCGCGTGAAATAACTAATGGTTGAATCATTGATACATTAAACTTTTGGCCTCGTGTCCATACTCGCACATCTAAACTTTTAGTAAATTCAGTTTGCTTTTTGTCTTTAGCTTCCAATTCTTCTGTTGTATACCAAGAATGACCATCAGGTTTAGTTACATAGATACTGTCATTAATTTGCGCAATTAGCGTAATTTTCTTTTCTACACCATTAGTTGCAGCATTTGCAACAAATGTAGTACCACAAAATAAACTTAATACGATTGCAACAGCACTATTCACAACGTTTTTTTTATATTTCATATATTTTCCTCAGTTTTTATTTAAATGAAAACTTATCTTTAATGCTTTATTTACAACCTAAAATCTTAAAGGTATTAGGTACCTCAAATTACCCCAAACGATATTATTTGAATTTCATATCATGGGGTGTAATTACTGCTTGAGTTACCGGATACTTATAACCTTTACCTTTAAGATCAAACTTTAACTCATACACTTAATTCAGCTAATGCGTCGATAATAATACAAAAAAACCATATAAAATAAACCATTAAAACAGGTGAAAAGTTAAATTCGATATAATAATTCGCCTGATTCGTATAATACTTATTACGCGATATTAGTGATCGCGTAATAATTTATCGCGATATAATATCCTTTTCTTTTAATTAAAGATGAAATCTTCTGTCTAAAAATGACTAATTGACTATAATCAACTAGAGTCAATCATTAACTCGGAAAATGAGTAATCTAGTGATTTTCTTCTATATTAGTTATTAAGGTGGATAGATATATGGTGAAAGCCTCACGTGCGAAACAGAAGCCCATCAGCACAAAAAATGTAAAAAGCATACAGGAAATGAATTTTATACTTACTGCTATTACAGCTCTAATCAATGTTAATAAAATAGATCGTAATAAGGGTGTTGTAGATATAAAACAGGAGGAAAAAAATTGGCCACGAACAAGAGATATTGCAGAATATTGTCAATTTAGTATTTATAAGACACGTCATTTACTTATTAAATTGTCAGAGAAAGGGCTAGTCCAATCGTCATCCAAACCAATTAGTAATTCATTACATTGGAATGCTAACTATCATCTACTTACCGGAAATATAGAAGAAGTTGAAAGTTGATAATTAGGTCATAGGCTAATTACTCTTCATTTATTTTTAATAGAAAGTATTACAACTTAACTTTACGTATTAGAGTAAATCAAATCGTTTATTTTTGTTAATTAATCGTTAGATTATTATTGTATAAACGATTCGCTTAATTAGTATACCAATAGTGTATATTATTCATGTAACCTTGCATAAGCTATCATATTGGAAATATATAATTGATATGGCCTTTTTCCATTTTATGAATCAAGTCATGTATTAGGAGTGAGGCAGAAAAATATTTTTCTATATGGTAACTGAGTTATGGAATAACACTCTGCCTCCTCTATCTCAATCAACTAGCTGGATATCTAAGCTTTTTAATAACTCTAATGCTTCAAATTTTGAAAATATTGCTTTTGATAATGTATTTTGCCGTATATCAATATTGAATGAATGAGACTCAGTAAAATCAGTTAACTCCAAGTTAGTCTGCAAAAATAAGCTATTTGAAAAATCACAATCGAGTAATGAAGACTTGTTAAACTCTACATATCTAAAGTCTACATCATGTAACCGGCATCCTTCAAAGTAAGATTCATGTAACTTTAGGCCAAAAAAGCTACAATTATCTAGAATACTTTGTTTAAAAATTAACTCAGAGTAAAAATCAAACTTTGGCCAGTAAGCTGCAGTCCAATCTATACCAACCAGCTTACAGTCAGAAAACTCAACATTTGCAAAACGCGTATTAATTACTTTAATCAAACTTAAATTACATTGTTCGAATACACACTCGACAAATTTACAATGAGAAAATGTGACTGATGAAAAATCACAATTAATAAATTCACATTTTTCAAATACTGCACTGTCAACATTTTGGCCACTAATATCTATCTTATTGAAGCTTTCATCATAATAGTCTTGGTTATCTTGTATATTAGCCATTATTCATACTACCTAAACTCAGTTTATAGGCTCCGATAATAGCATAAGATTTACCTTTAGGTTAGGAAGAACCATTAGGAACACAACGGTGTTTATTTTTATATTATTAATATGTTTTAGTTCTATTACTGAAATCCTGACCGACTCAAGATTACAGTAATGCTCTTTAATGTGAGTTTAAATATAGAATTCTCAGAAACCACGATCTGGCTGCTTTTATCATAGGGGAGTATCGCTTGTACTTCATGCTGGAAAACTTAAGGGTCCGACAGTAAACAGAATTTATCATCTTCAGGATAAATCACTGCGACATGATAGTTCCCACCAGCAAAAACCTTAACTGAATCTATATCAGTCCAATACATCGCAAGAAAAAAGTGCTCCCACTCAGCCTGAATTTCTTGTTTTACGAAGGCTCCCAAATTACCTTTAATTTCTTGTGAATGTTTGATCCCCGTTAATTGGAGATAGGCAGCAAAACTACCTGCTGACTTAAAGGTACACAATCATGCCATATTCTAACAATCATTTTTTAGCTCCTTCATAGGTGTAAAATAAAAATAATAGAATAGAAATATGGGGATAAGGGGTTAAAGTAATTATCAGCATATTAGCAGTAGACCCATAATCAAATAGTATTAGCGTCTAAAGCTATTGACTCATACTTTTCCGTGATTTTGCCCATAAAAAGACATTGCCGAAATATTCTTATTACCTGCCAACATAGCGTGAAATACTGGTGAAAAATAAAATTGAAATAACCTAAACTAACGGCGTAATCTAAGTTGCCAATTTAGTTTATATTCACATAACAATAAAAAAATGACAGGTACAGCCCCTCGTTGCGTTGCTAAATAAATGATATTAATCAAATGGTTAATTTATTTAACAGTCAATATTAACGAGGACACAACATTGCTAACATTTTTTTAAGGTGCTATATTGCTGACCTTATTACAAATTTAATCTATTAAAATCATGGTTATTCGCCCAGCTCAACATTGGTTCCTACGACTGTTAGATTGGCATGGCTCCGTATTGTCAAAAATAACATTTAGGCTCTCTTTAAATATTTTCATGTCCATTATTGCCGTAATCAGTTATCAGTGGTACGAGCAATTAGGGATACACTTAACTATTGCACCATTTAGCTTGTTAGGGATAGCTATTGCCATATTTCTTGGCTTTAGGAATAACGCAAGCTATAGTCGTTTAGTTGAAGCAAGAACCTTATGGGGAACTTTATTAATACAACAGCGAAATATCTTGCGAAGTATTAAAACCTTACTACCCAATGATAAGATTTATCAAAAAGAAATCGGTCAGCTATTGATTACTTTTGGCTGGTGTTTAAAACATGAATTAAGAAAAACCAACCCAGCGGTTGATCTGTATCGATTATTACCTCTCTCTATTTTAGAGGATGTGATAAAAAGCCCATTACCCACAAATCGAATTTTATTGCATATTGGCTTAAAAATCGGCGAATTACGTGATAAGCATCTTATAAGCGATGTTATATTTCAAGGTATTAATAAGGATCTCAATACATTATCTGATGTATTAGGGGGCTGTGAGCGTATTTCAAATACTCCAATTCCGTTTGCCTATACCTTAATCCTACAAAGAACGGTTTACCTTTTTTGTACCTTGTTACCTTTCGCTTTGGTCAGTGACCTCCATTATATGACCCCTCTTGTCTCTGTATTTGTGTCATACACATTTTTAGCTTGGGACGCACTAGCTGAAGAACTTGAAGATCCCTTTGGCATCTCTGCAAATGATCTTCCACTGAATGCAATATGTACAGCTATTGAAAGAAATACGTTAGAAATGTTAGATATTAAGCCATTACCTCGCCCCATTAAACCCGATAAGTATTTTAACTTACTATAATTCACTCATTGAATTTAAATGTGTATTACCCTAAGGCTGTTTATCTTTGAAGGGCAATTTTTATTCGAATTACACGCCTTTAGTTAAGACAAAAAGAAGCAAGGTGAGTGGCTCGCCGCCTAGTGAACGAGGCAAGAGTCACTCAACACAGAGAAAAATCACGTTTAATCAAATCCGAAAAAGCATCCTTTATTTATAGTTGAAGCTTATGGTCATATTTTTTAATCACTTGAGTGCTTCACATTCATTGTGCTACTGAAAATTCAACCAATAAGGTAGTAAAAACACTCAGCAAAGTTAAGCTACCTCTCGCAAAAATATTCTATTTCTATGTTATCTCCCTCTAGCTGATAGTGCTTATTTGCCTACTTAATTCTTTCATCGCATCCAGTTTACAGATTGATCAAAAAACACTCAAAAACATACAATCATGCTCATATAATGTTCAATTTATCGACTAGTGAGAAAAAAAATATTTTCCCTTGATACTAAAACTCAATAGATAACAGTTAACCCATCCAATCTTAAATTTAACTATAAATAAACTATTTATTGAACTATGAGCATATATTATTAACCATACCAAAAAACAAAATAACTTAATTGAAAGGTTAATATTTATTATTGATAAATAGAAAAATTAGCTTTAGTTCATATATACTTCACATATTATATTAAATATATTTCTACTGCGGTATAAACATATATTTTTCGCTACTATTATACTTATTGACACCCCTTAAATTAAATAATTTATTAAGTTTATAGCAAATCTATCATATTTATTTTACTAATAAAAAATCACGGAAAATTATATATTTGAATCACCTCAATATTTAGTAGCAATCAACTTGTAAAAAAATTGTTTATTATGATACATTCGAAAGACACTTGTTTTCATAAGTGTTAATAAAAATGTATTCTGTATAAGATAATCAACTACATATAAGTAGAAAAACGATCATTAAGTATTAAATTTAAAAAATTTATTTGTAACCCTACGAAACAATAAAGTTTAGAAAATAGTAACCTTATTTTTATATGGAATAAATTTAAGCCAATACTTGATTAACAAACAATCTAACTGCGTGTATTTTCTTCATTAATAAAGTAAGAATCATAAATTCCACTTAATTTAAAAGAAAATCTCCCAATACTTAAATTCTACTTAATATATAAACAATCACTGTTTAAATAAGCATCACAACAATGTTAGGACGATATATGAATAATGATTTTTTAGTACACCAAGCTGATATGCTAAAGCTTTTAGAAGAAGTGGTTAATATTGAATCAGGCTCTTATGATAAATTTGGCGTTGACCAACATGCTGCTATTTGGTGTGATCGTTATAAACAAATGGGCTTTGAAGTGGAGGTCATGCCTAATGAATCTTTAGGCAATAACTATCGAATTTATTATCCTTCAGAAACAGCTGAAATATTAATTTTATTACATTTAGATACGGTATTCCCGAAAGGAACTGTCGCTGAACGACCTTTTAGTATCCAAGGTGACAGAGCTTACGGTCCAGGTGTTATTGACATGAAAGGTAGTCATGTCATGGTGTATCAAGTAATGAAACAACTCTTTGATTCACAAGATGCTCGTTATAAAAAAATTGAAGTTTTATTAAACTGTGATGAAGAAATTGGTTCTATTTCCTCTCGTGAAATCATTGAAAAATGCGCTCTTGGCAAACGCTATGCATTAGTCATGGAACCCGCTCGCGCTAATGGTGCAATTGTCAGTGCCCGTCGCGGCGTAGGAACCTACGTACTTACCATTCAAGGTAAAGCTTCTCACTCCGGTATTGCTCCAGAAGCAGGGATCAGCGCAATCCAAGAATTAGCTCATAAAATCCAAAGCTTACATGCTCTTTCTCAACATGATAAAGGCTTATCTGTAAATGTTGGCTTAATCTCAGGTGGAACCTCTGTCAACACTGTTGCACCAAATGCAAGAGCGGAAATTGATGTACGAATTTCCACAGACCAACAAGGCATTGAGATTGATAAAAAAGTAAGAGATATCTGTAATACTCCAGTGTTAGAAGGCATTCAGCTTTTACTAACGGGTGGCATTAACCGTCCACCAATGGTGAAAACGAATGAAAGTGCTGCGTTAATTAGCATCATCAAAGACGAAGCAACACAATTGAATATCACACTAGACGATGTTTCTACTGGTGGTGGTTCTGATGCGTCATTTACCGCAGGCGTTGGTACACCAACAGTTGATGGATTAGGTCCTATTGGCGGCCACCAGCACAGCGATAAAGAATATTTAGAGATCCCTTCTTTGGCTGAGCGTGCACAGTTATTTTTTAATGTTTTAAAACGTATTACTCAATAATAACAATCCAACAGGATAGGTATATGGCAACCGCAACAACCACTCAAAATAAAAAACGCTCCGAGGGGTTAAACCCTTATGTTTTATTATTTTTTATTTTAGTATTAGCCGCAGTAGCGACATGGATCGTACCTGCGGGTCAATACGCTTCAGAAACTAAAGTTATCACCGTAATTAAAGATGGGGTCGAAAGTAAAGTTTCGAGTTCTTATACCGTGCCTGGTAGTTATGAACGTTTACCAGAGCAACATGGTGTATCACCAGGCCATATCTTTACCTCTATCGCTGATGGGTTAGTTAAAGCTGCACCAATCATCTTTTTAATCATATTTACGGGTGGCGCTTTACATCTTCTCGAAGAAACAGGGGCAATCAAAAAAGTCCTCAGTAATATCTCGAAAAGTAAGAGGCTGAATGATTTTCTATTAATCTCGATATTTTTTGTTGTTTTCTCTATTTTGGGAACCACAGGTATCGTCGTTAACTCAATCATTGCATTTGTTCCTATAGGGCTACTTGTTGCCAAATCAGTTGGAATGGATGATAAGTTTGGTGCAGCCTTAGTGTATGTTGCCGCTTATTCAGGCTTTAATGCTTCAATTATGGCGCCAATGACTGTTGGATTATCTCAAGGTTTAGCAGATGTTCCACTGCTATCAGGCCTTGGATACCGTATGGTTATCTACATTGCCTTTGTTGTGGCTGGTATCATCTTTTTAACCATTTATACTAAAAAATGTCGTTCTAAAGGTATGGTTCGCCCTGACATCGTTGTTGATGATAGTGAAGAACAAACCGCTAAAATATCCCTTCGTCATATCATTACCTTATCTTATAGCGCCCTATGTTTAGTTGGTTTCATCTTCGGTGCTGTTGAGTTTGGCTGGGGTGAAAAAGAGATGATGGCGATGTTTATCATCTTAGGTGTGGGTGTCGGTATCTTAAATAGCATGTCAGCAAACTCAATCGCAACTGGCTTTTTAAAAGGCTGTGCCGGTATGGTTGGTGGTGCATTCATTGTTGGTATGGCTCGCGCTATCGCTATCGTATTATCTGACGGGATGATCTTAGATACCATTGTTAACGCGATCATTTCCATGATGGATGGATTACCAAAAACATTATCAACATTATCTATGTTTGGTACTGCGGCAATTATGCATTTCTTTATTTCATCAGGTTCAGGTGAGGCGGCTGTTTTAGTTCCTATCTTCACTCCTATGGGTGACCTTTTAGAAATTACTCGCCAAACAACAGTACAAACCGTTCTACTCGGTGAAGGTGTTGTTAACTGTATTAACCCAACATCAGGCATCTTGATGGCAGTACTTGCAACATCAAAAATACCTTATACAAAATGGGTTAAGTTCATTTGGCCATTAGTCTTTGCATGGGTTGTAATTTCGATTCTTGCATTGGTTTATGCAGTAATGACCAATTTAGGTCCAATTTAATTGGCTTATTAACTCGAAACTTAGTACCAAGTGGTAAAAATCTCGCTCATCTCACCAATTCATCGGTTTGATGGGCGAATGATTAAATGTTGTAAGATTGATGCCACTGACATAATAGCGACGTCAATCTTCATTCTTCAACTATTTTAACTATTTTAACTGTTTTAACTGTTTAGTGATTTCTTATATTTCCTGCCAGCTCTTACCTTGAAACTATTTTACGTTGCTGCTGATAGCGGTAAAAATAAGCTATTAATACAATCGCCAAATAAAAGAATGGTTCCGGCGTTGTGGTTTTTAACGATAAAATAAAATGTACAATGACCATTAACAGTAGAGGGTAAAGTAGGTTATGTATTCTTTTCCACCACGTTCCGAGTTTAATCCGAATCCAATTGAAAGAGCTGACCGCCATTAAAAATAAAATTAACCAACAAATTAAACCGATAATCAAATATACACGCGAGAAAATTTCATTAAAAAATAGTGTGAAATTACCCCACCCGATTTCGAGTAATAAATAACTGGTTAAATGCAATACCGCCCAGAAAAAACACCATAATCCAAGCAGTTTCCTAGTTTGAAATAACTCATTCAATTTCAAATAATACGCGAGCATCGGTATAGCAACGGTCAAGACCAATAAACGAAGTGCAGTTAGTCCCGTAAAATGCTGAATATCTTTTGCGGGATCAGCACTTAATTCTTGAAAAAAAAGGGCATAAATTAACCATACTAATGGCACTAATGCGATTAGATGAAAAATGCCTTTTATCAACCAGATTGGTTTATTAGGCGGTTTCATCATTAAAAATATCTCCGTAGATCCATGCCATCGTATAAGCTCGCCACTTGTTCACTATAACCATTAAACGGTAAAGTTGGCTGTCTTGTTACTTGTCCTAAACCTCCTGAACCAATAAACCGTTCTGTTGCTTGTGACCAACGAGGATGATCCACATTTGGATTAACGTTAGCATAGAAGCCATATTCATTCGGTGCAGACAGATTCCATGTCGTTGGCGGTATTGATTCTGTTAAGCGGATTTTTACAATTGATTTAATTCCTTTAAAACCATATTTCCAGGGTACGACAAGACGGATCGGCGCACCATTTTGGTTTGGCAACTCTTTTCCATAAACGCCAGTTGCCATAAAAGCAAGTGGATTCATAGCTTCATCTAAACGCAATCCTTCAACATACGGATATTGCAGACCTCCACCAATAAATCGACTTTCTTGCCCTGGCATTTCCTTCGGAGAATAGAGAGTTTCAAATGCAACATACTTAGCTCGACTATTTGGTTCCACTAAAGAAAGTAAACTCGCGAGAGGAAAACCAATCCAAGGGATCACCATCGACCAAGCTTCAACACAGCGCATACGATAGATACGCTCTTCTAATGAAAATTTGTTGCGAATATCGTCAAGATTTAATGTCATTGGTCGATTAACTTCACCTTCGATGGAAACTGTCCATTCATCCGTTTTCATCGTATGAGCATTTTCAGCAGGGTCTGACTTGCTTAAGCCGAACTCATAAAAATTATTATATCCTGTAACTTTATTCTCTGGTGTTAGTGCAAGATCCGCCTGATAAGCTTTTGGTTTAATAAACTTCAATTCTTTTAGCATAATTTTAGGTGCCGCGGGCTTATCATCAGAAAACCATGAAAATATATCAGCTTTGACCGCGGAACTTACCACCAATCCGGTAGCCCCTACTCCTAATAATTTAAGTAGATTCCTACGCTTCATCATAAAAACAGATTCTGGCGTAATATCGGATGATTTCATTTTTTCTGGTTTTTTCATCGCACTCACCTCAAATATAATCATTACCAATGATATAGCTATCGATAATCAACAAAAGATATAGAGTGCTTATGTGCAGATAGCGAGACAAGCGCTCTTAAATGATGAGATAGTTATACTAAAAAATAGTCGAAGGAAGCTGACAAAATGATGACAATTTTGTCATCAACAATTATACAATCAGAGTAAATAAGCAATTTAATATAGATGATCAACAATAAATTTTGTTAGTTGACCTACATGATTCCCCCCAAGAAGTCTTCATCGGGCGAGAAAATTAATAAAAAGTTCTTATATTATCAATTAAAATCTGGAGTTGTTTAAATACTTATGAATAATAAACTGAATAGACCTGTAACACCTTTAGATTATTAAAGTATATAGAATCAATAACCAAGTTCCATGCTAACAAATTTTACAAAACTTTGTACTTTAGATGTTGGTGTTAATCCTGATGGATAGAGTAAATTCATCTGACGAGTTTGCCCTTGATAATTAGATAGTACTTGAACTAAATTGCCTGTTTTTATGATATCTGAGAGTAGATGCTCAGGCCCCAAAATAATACCATGTCCTTCTAAAGCTGCATCAAGCAAAGGGAACCAGTTATTGCTACGTAATCTTCCTTTTACAGTGACTTTTTCCGTTTTTCCATCAAGGGTAAACTGCCAATTATTAAATCTTGATGCCACTGAGTACAAATAAATAAGACACTCATGCACTGCCAAGTGTGATGGGATTTTCGGTACGCCGTGGATATTCAAATAGGTAGGAGACGCACATGCAATAATTCGAGCTGGTTTCAAAGGCACGGCAATTAAATTGCTATTCTTAACCTCTCCGTTACGAAATAACACTTCAAACCCTTCTTCGTGAGGATCAATACGGCGATCAGTAAGTATCAATTCAATTTCTACTTCAGGATATTGCTTAAGATAGCGACTTACCAATGGAGCAAGGCTTGATGAACCAAAGATGACAGGTGCTGTAACACGTAACAATCCCTTAGGTTGCATACGCATATCTTGAGCCATAGAATCAGCTAGCTCTACTTCAGATAAAATAATTTTACATCGTTCATAATAATTTCGCCCAATCTCAGTCAGTTTTTGTCGACGTGTAGTGCGATTCAATAGCGATGTTCTGAGGCGATTTTCAAGATACATGACATGTTTAGCTACCATCTGAGGCGAAATATCTAGCGCCTTAGCTGTTGCAGCGAAAGAACCTAATTCAGCAGCTTTGATAAATACTGCCATACTAGTCAGTCGATCCATGATTCCCTACTGTATGTTGTCAATGTCATTCAATTATAGCTATTGTTCTCAATTTTGATACTGAATATATTTAAGCAATATTTACTCATCAACCATAATTTATTTGCCAATTCTAAGTTAATTAGACGAATGCAAGTATAGCCCCAAGTAAGTATTTACACTTATGCGTTGGCATAAAAAACCGTTATTAGAGTCCACTTAAATATCAATCTCAATATGATGGAAATAATTTAATGAAAGCATATAAAATCAAAAATATAGCAGGTAATATTAGCCTGAAGTTAGAAGAAAATTTAATACCTGAGCCTGGCGAAAATGAAGTACGTATCCGTGTAGCCGCAACTAGTTTAAATTACCGAGACTTAATCATGCTGGATCAAGCAATTGATGGGAGCTTAGATGATAGAGTACCTTTGTCAGATGGGGCTGGTATAGTCGATGCTATCGGTACAGGAGTGACAGAATGGGCTATGGGAGACAGAGTAATCATCTCTTATTTTCGTGATTGGGTTTCGGGTAGATTTCGCAGTGCATATCTAAACTCTGCTTTAGGTGGCCCAGATACAGATGGTGTATTGGCTGAATATATTATCATGCCTAGCTCAGCTCTAGTTTCCGTTCCAGAACACCTATCTCTAGAGCAGGCAGCTACATTACCTTGTGCAGCAGTCACTGCATGGCACGGTCTCTTCGTACGCGGAGGTTTACAGGCAAACGACACATTGTTAGTACAAGGTACTGGAGGAGTAGCCCTGTTCGCATTACAGTTTGCAGTCGCTGTGGGTGCACGGGTTATCGTCCTATCATCGTCAGATAAAAAATTAGAGCATGCGAAAGCGTTAGGTGCATCCGATCTCATTAACTATCAAAAAACTCCTGAATGGCAAAATGCTGTACGTAATGCCACTTCAGGAGAAGGAGTTACCCATGTACTTGAGTTAGGAGGGCCTGATACCTATGAGCGCTCTTTGCAATCACTTGCTCCGACAGGACATCTCATTCAGGTTGGTGTATTAACAGGATTCGCTCCAAAGCCCGACCTTTCGATAATCCAACCGTTGAATGCTGATATTCACGGAATTATTGTCGGCTCAACAGCTCATTTGCACGACCTATCAGAGTTTATGTTGAGCCATAATTTATTCCCTATTATTGATAGTAGCTTTGCATTTGAGAACGCTAATTCTGCCATTGCCCATTTACGAAGCGGATCGCATTTTGGTAAAGTCGTCTTACGTGTTTCTTCTTGAGTAAGTATTCAAGTTCTAAAATGAGATGAGAAAATTTAATATCCATCTCATTTTTATTCGAATGCCTGAATCAGTCCCAAAACTTGAGTGAAAAACTGACAAAATGATGACAATTTTGTCATATTAATTTGGAAATGTTAGTGTGACGACATTCTTAGATTCAATGCGCTCAAAGGTAACATCACCGCCATGCAATTCCATAATTGCTTGAACGATAGATAAACCTAAGCCACTACCTTCAGAGCTTCGCGCATTATCACCGCGCCAAAAACGCGTGAAAACTTCATTATTTTTCGCGATTGCATCACCTTCATTCCTTACCGTGATAATTATTTTATTACCGCGGATTGCAGTACTTATTATCACCTGAGTATTGGGATAAGAATATTTAATTGCATTCGAAACCAAATTCATTAACGCTCTAACTAATAGCAAACGATCTGCTTCAAGACTCAGTGTTGATGGTTCACAAACTAATTCAATTTGCTTCTCTTCTGCATACATTGCAAATAATTCATAGACTTCTTCTATCACATCAGAAACATCTAACGTCTCTCTTTTTAACGCAATATTTTTGTTTTCGGCTCGTGCAATGAACAAAACACTTTGTATTATTTTTGCCAATTTATCTAATTCTTCGATATTACTGACAATAATCGACTCATATTCAGAAACTGTACGCGCACGCTGTAAGACAATTTCATTTTGTACTTTAATCGCATTAATTGGTGTTCTTAACTCATGAGCTAAATCGTCTGCCAGCTGCGTTAATTTGGTAAAGTCATTTTTTAGGCTTGACCTCATTATGTTTAATGAATCACCTAAGTTTTTCAACTCATCAGGTAACTGAGTAATATCAACCTGCTGATTAAGCGCATGTACATCAGTATTAGCCGTAATTTGGCTCAAAAGAGTAATATCATGTAATCCACGTCTTATTAACCAAAGGCTCAAAATCCCCATAAATAAAATTGAGGAAAGAGAAATGGCTAAACTTTTTTTCAGGTACCCTGTAAGCACACTATTACGGTCAACAGATGCCTTGGCAATAACAACCTGAAGTTTTCCGATCGGTGATTGAATATCAAAATTGATAGCGGAAACAGGTGTTCCCGTGGGCGTATCCCAATGAGTAATCGACTTTAAACTTAAATCGTCAAGGTTGATGAGCTTAAGATGGCCTGCAAATAAAATATCAGAATTGTTATCAACAATGACCTTGTTATTTGCATCGATGATTTGCAGAATATCTTGCCTCATATCCATCATTCGCTGGAAATAAATAGGCAACGTTTTTATATCAATACCGCTAACAATCAATTTTGACAGTTGATCCGCGCGATTAACCAGTAAATCATCATCTCGTGACACAAGTTCATTTTTGAGTGAATGGTAAAGCGCTAGAGTAACGAAGCCTGCATTGGCTACCATCAGCAAAATAAATAAAGAGATGATTTTAAATCGGAGTGATTTCACTTTCATACTGCTGGCCTATTGAGTCGATAGCCCATTCCACGAACGGTTTCTATCAATTTAACTTCAAAGGTATCATCGACTTTTTTTCTCAATCGACGAATAGCGACATCAACAATATTAGTATCACTTTCAAAATCAATTCCCCATACCTCACTGGCAATCAAGGTTCTAGGCAGAACCTCATCCACATGAAGTGCAAAGAACATTAATAATGAATATTCTTGGCGTGTCATTGGAATTTTTATACCGCCTCGCTCTACATCATGGCGTGAAAGATCAATTTTAAGATCTGCAATGTCAATCACAGTAGATACTGTTTGGTGAGATCTCAATTGATTTTTTACTCTAGCTAATAATTCTGAAAATGAAAAAGGTTTTACTAAATAATCATTTGCACCTAACTCTAGACCTTTCACGCGATCATCAACCGCATCTCGCGCCGTTAAACAAATCACAGGAACCGATTTAGAAGTACGCAACGTTTTTAATACACTCCACCCATCCATACCCGGTAGCATGATGTCTAGAATTATCAATTGGTAATCATTTTCTAGGGAAAAATAGAGACCATCTCTCCCATCAGTCACGATATCCACGATAAATCCCGCTTCTTCGAGTCCTTTTTTTACCCAATTACCTGTTTTTTCATGGTCTTCAATTAATAGTATTTTCATTTTAATTGCCTCGAAATCCCTTTAATGACGTTTTTTTACTCTCTTATTATTTAATTAATGATCGATTACCCCATTGAATTTAAGGTACTTAAAATAAGGATAGCAAACATATTGGTATCCCTTTACTTCAGTAATCCGGACTACATTAAAATTCGGATAGCACAGTAAATCAGTAAAGCACTTAAGCTATAATTAATCACTAGACCGTGCTTGGCAAAGATAATTTGAATATAATGCCCTGCAAGTGCCCAAGCACGATTTCCGATAACATCGCGAAAGCTGTTTTGCACTCAATCCACGGTAACATTTCATATCCAGCAATTAGAGCAAGAATTGTCATTACAACGATTTGAAAAGATCGGCCAGCGGATGACATTAACCAAAGAAGGTAAAAATGTTTTACCCCATTTATATGAACTGATACATATGATGGATTGTATACGCCAAGACGCTCAACAAGATGCTGAGCCAAATGGTGAATTGCGAGTAGTGACTGCTGAAACTTTACTTTCGTACAAAATGCCAGCCATCTTAAAAAAGTTTAAGCAACGAGCGCCTAAACTACGTTTATCTCTTCAATCATTGAACTGCTATGTTATTCGTGATGCTTTAATTGCAGATGATGCAGATTTAGGCATTTTCTATCATGTAAGCCGTAACAATGCACTAGCAATGGAAAATTTAGGTACACAAAGATTAGTTCTTGTAGCTTCT
Organism: Providencia burhodogranariea DSM 19968; assembly: GCF_000314855.2. Lineage (GTDB taxonomy): Bacteria > Pseudomonadota > Gammaproteobacteria > Enterobacterales > Enterobacteriaceae > Providencia > Providencia burhodogranariea. The sequence continues at coordinate 2,076,072 of NZ_KB233222.1, forward strand.
CCTCAAATAGAGAATATTAACTTTACACAACCAACAGCTCCCAATTAGTTTCATTATTAATGAACCTCAATGCATTTCCCGTCAAATATTTGAAACAACAATGCGTCCACGAAACATCAATCTCGACAATACAATTGAACGTTGGAGTATTGAAAGTATTAAGCGTTGCGTGACTAGTAATTTAGGTGTTTCTTTTCTTCCTTACTTTACTGTAGACAAAGAATTGCGTTCCGGGGAATTAAAAGAATTGCCATTTTCTGAAGATCCACTGACGATCACGGCCTTATGTGCCTGCATTCAGGTAAAGTCATTAGCCCTGCGATAAAAGTATTCATGGAATACGTAAGAGAATGTTTACCCATTAATCAAGATAATAATGATATTGCTATGGCTTATTGATATGATATTTTTCGCTAACTTAAACATTCAAACTCAAAAAAGGAGAAAATATAAAGATAAAGGATCAGCACTCAGTATCTTTTTTCAAAGGTGTCCTTTTTAGATAATGTCGTGATGAAATAACATTCATGCTCAAATTACTACATTTTGTTGTATTACTATAAAGTTAAAAACAATACATTTAACTCCATTAATTTAAAAAATAAATCAATATAAAACATCAAGTACAGTGTTAATATTTTCACAAAAAATAACGGATATCCCCCCAGGTTCCTTCTAATAGCTCATATAAAATCACAATTACTATAAGCAAAAATAATGTAATTATGGCGAACTTCATTAATGCTCCTTGTATAACGCTTTTTCTTGACCAGTGAATGTAGAATTTGTGCGTCATTAATTCAGCTAATTGCCTTTCAGTCAAGTAAACAAATGATTTTAAAGTAAACATTTACAGAAAGCTGAAGTAATTAATAAATGTAAGATATGGGTATAGTACTATTCAGACAATCAATCCCTTGCATTTTATACATATATAATATTTTCTAAAACTAAACGCTTTATCAAAAACTCTAAATAAACACAAAGTAAAATATCCTGTAAAATTAATCTTACCTAACTTTTATCATATACCATTATTCATTCCCACCATAATTTTAATAACTTAATTCATTGTCACTTATGGAACTAAAAACATTTGTAATCTTTATTATTAATAACGCATCAGGAAAGATGGTTGTTCCTATACCAATAAATTTTCCAGAAAGATACCTTGAAAGGGATTGATAAAAACTTAATTAAAAACTACGATGCTTAATGCCTATGTTAGTTTTCTTGGTTAGTTCACCTGAACTAATTTAAAATATTATTGTTAATTTAATTAATAAAAAACTCCACCATGAGATGGAGCTTTATCTAAATATATTCGAGATAAATAATACTATAGCTCGAATTTAATTCAACAATAACCTAAATATTTATGACCTTATTTGCTTTTTTATTAATGGCTTGTAATAGGATGGGTGGCGCATAGTCAACATATCTTTCCGTCTTACAACATTGGTTGGATAGGCGCTTTCGGGTAATGAATGAGTATCAATTTGTTGGCTAGTATAATCCTCTTCTTGCCATAATATGCGTTCACTGCGTGGAAATGTAAACGTTTCAGGCCCAAAAATTCCGCTATAACCTCCATTTTTGTTCTCGCTATCAATCGTATTGGCAAAAACGAAGTACACATTATTTTCCCCAGCACGGGTTCTGAATAAATGCCAATGAATCGGATCTGCTCCCATTGGTATTGGATAATTTTGTAAAACATTACTTCCCAAATGTTCACCAGTGAATCCCTTTTTGAGCGCAGCCGAACATGCAATAATATCGCACCCCATGAGTGCTAAAATACGACTAGATTCAGGGAATAACGCATCATTACCTAAAAGAAGCCCTATTCGCCCTACCGGTGTGTCAAATGTTTGCCATTCATTCCCTGCTGTTGCCCAACTTTGTTGCTCAATGGCTAAATGTATTTGATGATAACTACCTTCTATACCCTGTGGTCCAAATAACATTTGGCTATTATAAAGCTTACCATCTTGTTTTTCTGATAACCCAATGACTAGATAGACTCTTAACTTCATCGCTAATTTAGTTAATATTATTATAGCTTCACTTTGCCTGTCTTGGGCATTGTGACCTCTGCTGTAATCACCCGTTAATGCTAATTCAGGAAACACTATCAGTTCACTTGATGATTTTTGAACCAAGGATTCGGTTATATTGATAATCTTGACTAAGTTAGCATCAACATTATCAGCCGGAGAAAATTGAGCCACACTAATCAGACTTTTTTTACCGTCAGGTAGTGGTTTATTGCCATACAAGCCGAAGAATTTTTGTGGATTCCACAGAAAACTATCACTCATTAATAAAGGATAACATTCTGGGCGACGCTGTTGAAATACGGGCTGCCCTAAAACTTGACCTTGGCGGCTACGGTTAATATCTATTTCAGCGTAAGCAATTCCATCGCCATCATCAATAACGGCCGCTATATTTCCATCCGGCTCAATAATACAACTTCCGCCACTGAATTTAACACCACGCTCAAGCCCCCAGCGGTTACTTTCCAATAAGTAACAACTATTCTCTACCGCTCGATTAATCCAAAAAGGCGCTGGCGTTCGCTCCATCAACCAATTACTGATATGGCAAATGACATCCACTTTTTCTAATGCAAGCAAAGTGGCGGTTTCTGGAAATTGAATATCCATACACACTAATAAACCAATGCGACCTAATGGTGTATCAAATACTTTATGATCTTCACCCGCAGCAGCCCATTTAGGTTCAGCAATAAAAGGATGACTTTTACGGTGGCAACCAATAATTCCGTCAGGACCAATTAATGCAGCACTGTTGTAATATAATGATGTTTCTATATCAACTTCAGGCATTCCTAATACAATATAGCACTGGTAACGTTGTGCTAATTCATAAAAACGAGCGGTGCTTTCACCCGGGATTGTTTCAACCATTGGAGCTATTTCTTCGCGGTCGTACCAACAATATCCTGTCGTTGCCATTTCTGGTGTAGTAATTAATTTTGCGCCTTTTTGTGCAGCTTCCTCGACTAAAATTAAAAGCTGATCAATATTAGAACTCTTAGCACCTAGCATAGGTTCAAATTGAACTACAGCGGCGAGAAAAGGAGTTGTATGCATAAGAAACCTCATTAGTAGTCGGTAATTACTGAATTAAAACTCTATGAATTATTTAATTTTCTAATTATTTTCAATTAACAGATGGATTTTATAAATGACATTTTCATTTATAAAATAAAACTAAAAAAAATTAACTTTTTATTTTCAATAACAATAAACATTATCAACCCTTATTTTTAGAAATAATCATCTTAATGAGTTATTAAAATTTTATGTATGTTATAAATAGTTCAAATTGCATATAGCCGAAAATTTTATACAACTCAACAATCTTATCGATTAGAACATAATAAGTATGGCTAATCATATTGCTAAATAGCGATGAATTAACGCGTTATTATTTAACTCGATTTTATCTAACTCTTTAATTATTATTCCTTTATCCATCACTAAACATCTTTGAGTTGCACGTTGGATCATCGAAATATTTTGCTCAACAAGAATAATGGCGACTTGAAGATCAACGCTAATACGCTGTAATGTATCAGTTATTGTAGTAATAATCGAAGGTTGAACGCCTTCGGAAGGCTCGTCTAATAACAACACTTTAGGTGACCCGACCAATGCACGCGCAATCGCCAATTGTTGTTGCTCTCCACCACTCATTGTGCCTGCTTTTTGTTTTAAACGTTGACGCAAACTTGGAAAATAATTGAGAACCCGCTCCTGTAATTCATAAGCAAACTGGGGCTTTTTACGTATTAATTGCATACTAACTTGCAAATTCTCTGCAACCGTTAATCCACCAAAAATTTCACGCCCCTGCGGTACATAACCTATTCCTAAATGAGCTCGCTGCTGTGGTGTTAGGTCAGTTACATTCGTATCAGCTAATACAATACTCCCCTGTTGTACTTTTATTATTCCAATCAATGAACGCATAAGCGTGGTTTTCCCTACGCCATTACGCCCAATAATACCCAGAATTTCCCCTAATTGTAGCTCAAATGTAATACCATTTAAGACCTGACCACCATTATAACCACTCTTCAGAAGTTGAACTTTTAGCATCACATTATTCATATCGTATTTCCCAAATAAATGCGTGCTACATCTTCACGCGCTAGCACTTGATCCGTATTGCCATCTGCAAATACTTGACCGCCATGTAATACGGTAACTTGGGAAGCAATTTGACGTACAAATGTCATATCATGCTCTATAACTATCAGCGTTAACCCTTCACTTTGCATTTGCTTGATTAACTCCCCAGTTACATATGTTTCATCAATTGATAGACCCGCCACTGGCTCATCTAACATTAATATTTTTGGTTGTAGTGAGACTGCCATGGCGATTTCTAGCCACTGTTTTTTTCCATGCGATAAATTGCCCGCAAACTGTTTGTATTCATCTGTTAAATTAAAACGTTGTAATAAAATATCGATATCATTCGGTGTTTTATGAATTTCTGGACGTAAATGGCTCAGAGAAAGTTTCAAATGTTCATTAACAGTCAATTCTGGAAATATGCCGGGTATTTGAAATTTAATTCCCATCCCCATTTTGATACGCTTAAATGGCGGTAATTTATTAATACACTGATTTAAAAAATAAATATCACCACTAGTTCGAGAGTATTCCCCGGTTAATAATTTAAAAAAAGTACTTTTACCCGCGCCATTAGGACCAATAACACAATGAATTTCCCCTCGGCGAATTTGTATATTAACTTGGTTAATAATTTGAATCCCACCAATTTTTTTACTTAGCATATTTGTTTCTAGGAAAATTTCAGAATTAAGCTCACTCATTATTTTTTCCCTTATGGTGATTTTTCGCCATATTATTCTTAGAGAATAATTCGGTCACTTTTCCTGATATCCAAGGTAATAAGCCATTGGGAGCAGCCAAGATAACAAACAATAAAATCATACCCAGTAAAATCATTGCATATTCTTGACCATAAACAGCCAGCCATTGGGATAACCATACCAATAGAACGGTCATGACTACTGTCATAAATATGTTTTTTCTTCCTGCAGCGGCAACCCAAATAACAGGCATAGCAGCTGCGGTTAACCCCATTGATGACGGGGTTATGTAAGATCCCCAAATGGTATAGAGTGCACCCGATAAACCCGATAACATGCCACCTAATACAAATACTAATAATTGATATCGACGTATATCAATTCCCAGCATTTCAGCTCGTCTTGGGTTGTCACGAATTGACGCTAACGTTAAACCGAAACTGGAATTTAGTAATCGGCTCACGAATAAATAAACACCTGCGAGCAAAACCAAGATCAAATAATAAAATCCATTACCTTCAAGTTTTAACGGGATCCCGTCCCATCCTGGTAATGAAAGTGGTGGCATACCACTCATGCCATTGAAGCCATTTAATCGCGCGCTACCTATCGCCCATTGAGCACCAGCAGTTTGTGACATAAATGTCTCTAACACTAAAGTGGTCGAGAGAGTCACTATGCCAATGAAAACACCAGTGATCCCGCCATAAAACATAAAATAACCCAATATCATCGCCGCTATAGTTGCCATTAATAAGGCAAATATTAGCCCTGACCATGTGGATAAAATACTATCCCCATAATTTATAGTTAATATTCCATACGCATATCCCGCTATTCCGAAAAAAGCGGTTTGACCAAAGGAAAGAATGCCGCCATAACCCCACATAGTTGCCAGCCCAATAGCGCAAAAAGTCCATAACATAAAATAGGTAAAATCGCCGATTAATACACTATCAACTATATTTGGTAGTAATAAAGCGATAATAAATAATAAGATGCCAAATGCTTTGGTAATCACGAAAGCCTGTTTTAATACATTTATTATAGATAAATTCTTAAAGGCAAGATTCATCTTTGCTCCCTAACGGCTACGTGTAAATAAGCTGCTAACACCATTTGGCAATAAGCGAATAACCAAAACAGCCGTGACTAAAAGCCCAATCTGCCCAGCAAGTTGCCCATACCAAGAATTTAAACCTGTTTGAATTGTTCCCAAGACAGCAGCTGCGGGGATTGTACCAACGAGTACATTAGTGCCACCAACAACAACAGAGACGAATGCTTGTACAATGAAATTTCCGCCCATGGTTGGGACTGCCGCTAATGTGGGGGCGTATATCGCACCAGCTAAACCAGCAAGCCCTGCTCCTAAAGCGAAAGTTAGCATATAAATACGATCAGTTTTCAAGCCTAAACAAGAAGCCATCCGTGCATTTTGAATCGTGGCTCTAGCACAAACGCCATAATTAGTGTGGAAGAATAGCCAATACAAAATAGTTAAAATAGCGATGGCAAATAATGGCAATAAAGCGCGGTAAATTGAAAATGAATATTCCCCTAGCGTAAAGGAATCGAATGGTGTTGAAAGCCCTTCTAAGGAAGGACCCGCAAGCAATAACATCCCCTGCTGCACGATCAAGCTAATCGCCCATGTTGCCACCACTGAGTCATATAACCGATCGTAGAGATGGCGCACTACCAGCCTCTCAATAATCACGCCTGCACAGCCTGCTGCTAATGCGCCTAATATCATCGCAAGTGGTAAAGAAATACCTAATTTATTCATTGTGATAGTGACGTAAGCACCACACATGATGAACTCGCCATGAGCAAGGTTAATCACTCCCATCATGCCAAAAATCACTGCTAGTCCTAATGATGCCAACACCAGATAAGCAAAATTATCGCCAAATTGATAAATAACCGAATAAATCATAGAAAGTGTCGACATATTTTCACGCCCCATATTTTTCTAATAGAAGCATTTATACTCGTCATACTTCAAATTGCCGTTAGCTGTATATACAAACTAAGTTAGTTGCTCACCCCGAGTCACATTGTTATTTATACTTCTCGGGGCTTGCAATAAAATGACTTTGCTTGTCACCTAGAGACATCTTGAATTATTTTGGGTATAGACAGGAAAGAACGAAGAAACGGCGTTTTCCTGATATCAAAGTAAAATTATGATTTAGGTGGAGATGAAGGTGTGTATTGGCTTGTATCCGGTTTAACCGGTAGATTACACCCTACCTCGCCGAGCCAATAAGGTTTAATATCATTCCAAACTTTAAGGATCTCTATTTTATGGTCGGCTTTCACATGCGCTAAATAAATATTGTGGGTCAAATGATGACTTTTAGGATCAATACAAACTTTCCCAGAAGGGCCATCAGTACAAATATCACCGCTTTCCAATGCTTTTCTGACTTTAACCATATCTGTAGAGCCCGCTTTTTCTACCGCTTTTTTATATAAATAAACAGCATCATAAGCGTTAGCTGCTTCTTGGTTAATATAAGGTTCATCAGGGAATTTGACTCGGAAATTCTTTTTAAATGTGTTACTAGCTTCGCTATCAACTTCTTCAATATAGTTCGCGGTAATATACATATCTTTTAAAGCAGGTGGTTTAAAACGTATATGTTCATAAGCTTGGCTCACGGTATTTGAAGTCGCCATTGGTAAATTCAATTTAGCAGCAGCTTGTTGTTCATAATAAGATGAATGCGTTGTGCCTACTAATAAAGTGACAATAAAATCAGGCTTTGCTTTTTGAATATTTTGAATAGTTTGGCTAAATTGAGAAACAGTCAGCGGAAGAAACTCTTCCCCAACCATCTCACCACCATTTTCTTTGACAATTTTACGAACCCATTCTGCGGATATTTGGCCAAAATTATAATCAGCGGCTATCGTGTACACTTTCTTACCATACTTTTCCATCATCCAAGGAAGAAGTGTAGAAAATTGCTGTTCAGGTACAGCACCTGTCACAAAGACATTGGTATCACAGACACCGCCCTCATACTGATTATTATACCAATACAGTTGTTTTTCACGATCCATAATAGGTCGAATAGCTTCGCGAGAAGCACTAGAAAAGGCACCAAAAATGACATCTACTTTATCATTTTTAATTAATCTACGAGCCATTTGTTGGAAACGAGTGTTATCAGATTGAGTATCATATTTTATTAATTCAATAGGTTTTCCTAAAATGCCACCCTTTAAATTAATTTCTTCAACGGCTAATTCAGTTGCGTGAATTTTAGAAATTACAGGTAATGCAAAATTACCTGATACATCTTCCAATAAACCAATTTTAACTGTTTTTTCTGCTGCCACTATCATATGCGAATAGGACATAACAAGTATTGCTGCCAATGTTAGAGATAGCGTGGTGCAATGATATTTTATTCTAGACATAAAAACCCCTTATTATTTGTTATTAACAATGAATCTGAACAATCGAGAAAAAAACTTGGAAAGCTGTAAGGTTTAATATTACAGATTATTAACCACCACCACTAAAACAGAAAAAATCGAGCCTATTGATATGAATAATAATTATTATTTGTTTTTAACAACATGCTTAGTCGTTATCAAAAAATCAATAAAGCATTATTTACTCCGAATAAAACTAAAAAATAATTGAAATTAAAATTCAATTATTTATCAATAACAATCAACATTAATACAATTATTATGTTTATGATTAATATTATAAAATTCAGTAAGTAAGCGTTATTGATTAAAACTATACATGTGACTTAATTATTATGTACAACCAATATGCCATGAAGATATTTAACACCTCATTTACATTATGTAAACATATTTTTCTTTCCGATTTGTAAATTATTTTACCTTGATGCAACTAGCTGTTTTATTTACATTCATTTGGAATGCTCACTATTTTAGCCAATCTATACATGAAGCATCATTATCTTCGTTTAAAATCTAGAAGCATTTCCAACTATGCTGGTTATAAATAATCTAGAATTATTTATTATGTAGATGATATTCAAATTATTTTTTATAATTTTAATTATAAAATCAAGATAAAAACAAATAACAAGACTTTAACTCATTGAAATTTATTCATAAAAAAACCCACCAAAAAAAAACTAAAGTTACTATAGCTTTTCACAAATAGAAAATGTGACATGTCACGATACACAAAAATAATAAACCCGCTTATACTCACAGATAAAATACGTCTATAAATCATGATTAATCAATCTGTAGCAGGCTTAATTCAATAAAAAATTAAAATCAATTTAAGCCTTACATTAATTACACATAATTCCAATTGATAAACATTCAATGATTATTTTTTAGCTAATATAAAAACCCTCGGAAATGGCAATAATAACCCACCTATTGGTAATTCTGCATATTCTTGAGATAATCGACTTTTATATTCCTTTAAGAAAACTATTTGCTCGTCCTGATCTAACATAGATAAAAAAGGTCGAAGTGCAGTTCCTTTAAACCATTCAACGATATCATTAATATCATTCATAAAATGAAAATAGGTTGTCCGCCAGATATTGATATCAGTAACTAATGGCTTTAATAAAGAAAAATACCACTCTACACTATGTCTTTCTTCATGATGAATATGCCCAATTTTATTAATCCATTTTTCTGTGGCTGCAATTTCGAGGGCAATTTTATGTGGGGGCTCTTGAAGGTTATCAGGGGTTTGTACTGCTAGATAACCACCTTCGGTAAGATTATTGACTAATCGCGTATAAAGAGAAATATGATCGGGTAGCCACTGTAATGCTGCATTTGAAAAGATCACATCATATTTTTTTTCACTTTCCCATTGAGAGATATCAGCTAATTGAAAATCTATCTGGGGAAGTCGCTTTTTCGCTTCGATTAGCATCGTTTCCGAATTATCAAGACCCATAATATTATGTGCGGAATAACGAGACAATAAAGCTTGAGTTGAATTTCCAGTACCGCAGCCTAAATCGATAATACTTTGAGCATTTATCTCAGGTATTGCATTGACTAAATCGTAAGCTGGGCGAGACCTTTGCTCGTCAAATACAGAATATTGCTTAGCTTGCCACTCCATACGAACCCCTTTAAATACAACGATTAGTGAGTTAAACATCCTCATACTATACCCAAAATAATTCTATTTGCATCTAAGCGCTGACATTGTTTTATCACACTAACCACAGTTAAATAAAATATCGATAGCGATAATATTGATGCTCAGATTGTTCATTATTGTCTAAAACGCAAAAGTATTTTCTTTAAAGCTCTCTTTTTATAAAAGAATTAGGGGATACACTTGTTGCATTAAATGTCGTGTCGATCCATGGTATTACAACAAATGAAAGGAGCAGCAGATGTTATTTGACTCATATTGGTTAAATCAAGTAAATATCCAAAACTGTATTGTCATACCAGCAATGACCTGCTCACGAGCCGGTATTTGTGATACGGCTACAAATTGACTGTGCAATGATCTACTCCGGTAAATATACCGTAGAACGTGTGAAAGAAGCCTTAAAAGCAGGCTGGACAGATTTGATTGGTTTTGGTCGTCCGTTTATTGCCAATCCCGATTTACCGTACCGACTAGCACATAATTTACCTTTAACCTCTCCAATAACAGAAAATTTTTTGGTGGAAACAAACAAGGGTATGTTGATTATCCAGCTTTACAACAAAATAATTGATATTAAGATTGAACTAACTATTAACTATATTAAGAGAGACTACTATGAGCGTTCCTGTACTGGGTCTTGGTACCTTCCGTTTAAAAGATGATGTTGTTATTCATTCAGTAAAAACCGCATTAGAATTAGGTTACCGAGCTATTGATACTGCACAGATTTATGAAAATGAAGCCGCTGTAGGCCAAGCTATTGCTGACAGCCATATACCACGTGAAGATCTTTATATCACTACTAAAATTTGGATCACTAATTTTAATAAAGATAAACTAATCCCAAGCTTGAAAAAAAGCTTGAATGATTTACAGACTGATTATGTTGATTTAACCCTGATCCATTGGCCATCACCGAATGATGAAGTATCAGTTGATGAATTTATGCATGCACTATTGGAAGCAAAAGCACAGGGTTTAACTCGTGAAATTGGTGTATCTAACTTTACTATTCCGTTAATGGAAAAGGCGATTGCAGCAGTTGGTGCTGAAAATATCGCAACCAACCAGATTGAAATATCACCTTATTTGCAAAATCGCAAAGTAGTTGATTGGGCAAAAGCACATAATATTCATGTTACATCGTATATGACTTTAGCATATGGAAAAGCAATAAAAGATGAAGTCATTCAGGCTATTGCTAAAAAACATGATGCTACTCCCGCACAAGTTATTTTAGCTTGGGCAATTAATGAGGGTTATTCTGTTATTCCGTCATCAACTAAACGTGAAAATTTAGAAAGTAACCTGTTAAGTGTAAATATCAAACTCGATGCTGAAGATAAAAAAGCGATTTCCGCTCTTGACTGTAATGAACGATTAGCGAGCCCTGAAGGTATCGCTCCAAAGTGGGATTAATTATTAATTCATTGCGGGCACTTATTGTGCCCGTTATTTTAATTTATTTTTAATGTACTCACTCAATGAATCAATAAAAACTCTTATCCTCTGACTCACTATTTTTTCACTGTAATAAACCGCATTAAACGGCATCGCGATAGGCTGTAATTTATCGGAAAAAAGCGTAATAAAATCACCTTGCTCAATATCTTCATTCACCATAAAATCAGATAAACAAGCAATACCATTTCCTGCAAGACAAAGTTGCCGAATAGTTTCTCCACTATTCGATGAAATTCCTGATTCAATCATCACTTGTTGCTCGTTGATATCCCGCACAGGCCAAGTATTTAACAATGCTGGCTCCGTAAATGCTAGGCAGGTATGATTAACCAAATCTTCGGTACTTTCAGGCTTGCCATGCTGGGCAATATAATTAGGTGAAGCGACAATTTTACGGTAACTTTCAAACAAAGGACGCGCTCGTAAACTTGAATCCATCAGATCACCGACGCGAATGGCAATATCAACTTTGCGATCAATTAAATTGATAAAGGTCTCAGAAGAAACTAGAGAAAGTGTTATTTCGGGGTAAGTAAAACTGAATTCTTTAATAAATGGCACCAATAAATGTAACACCACTGGTGTTGCCGCATCTATGCGTAACAAACCTCTAGGTGAATTTTGTGTATCTATTAGTTCATTTTCTGCGGCGGCCATATCCTGCAAAATTACTTTCATACGATGAAAGTAACGATCGCCCTCTTCTGTCAAACTCAACTGTCGAGTCGTTCGATTCAGTAAATTAACACCTAATTTTGCTTCTAGCTTTTTTACTGTTCTACTGACAACTGAATTTGCCACATCCAACTTTTCTGCAGCTCTAGAGAAACTACCGCACTCAACAACCGTGATGAAAACTTGCACTTCTTCCGAGGTTGATTTCATTCTTAACATCCTTAAGGCTGCCATTAATCGCTATTTAATTAAGATTAATCGGTTTTCGTTTTATTGTTATTCTTTACTAGTCTACATCATTAAATCTCACCTGTTACGTTTTGCTTCGTTGAGAGTATATGACACCGCATAAACTTTAAATTAGGATATTTTCATATATTTCATACATAAAATCCCATCTTTACCACCAGCGAGCACACTCTAAACAAGTAAAACTCATAACAAAATGCAATATTCACATCCCTTACCAATATTAAACAATAGTTATATGTACTTACAAAAAAACAAAAAATTACTTTACCACAATAATAAATTATCGTAATTTAATAATTAACTTACTAATGTTATATTTATTAATGGATAAAATAAAATGTTAAAAAGTAACAAAAAAATATTTTTAATTGCAAAATCAATAGCTTTTATAACTTGGGTTCTCGGGGTTACTGACTTAATACTAAAATACCTATTATGGTCCTCTCATGAAATAGAAATGTTAGAAGGAATTATTGAAAACCTAGACTCTCATGCTGCAATTGGAACGATTGAAGTTAGCGATACAACCTTCAATCTATTGATGTTAATTTCATATCTTCCCACGCTATTTTCTTCTTTAAGTTTATTTTTTATTGGCTATTTCTTTTTTAGGGTCACTAAAGAAGAAATTTGGTCACAAAAAAATATAAAAACTCTGTTTATTGCTGGAATATTGGCCATAATTACACCAATTGTTTATGGGATGCAAGAGACATTCGAAAGCTTAGCCCTGTCGCTTAGCTTACCTGAAAGTGAAAAAATCTTTGTCTTCTATTTAGGTTTTTCCTCATCAGCTGCACATGAAGTAATTTATGGTATAATAATCTTATCATTATCATTGATAATGAAAGAAACCAAGAAACTTAGCGATGAAAATAAGCAATATATATAAATTATGAATATAATAATAAACCTAGATGTATTGATGGCTGAAAGGAAAATAAAATCTAAAGACCTTGCATTACAACTCGGAATAACTGAGGCTAATCTTTCATTATTGAAAAATGGGAAAATAAAAGGTATTAAATTTTCAACTCTTGAAAAACTATGCGAAATATTAAAATGTCAACCTGGTGATCTTATTAAATACGTTTAGAAACATAGGGTGACATATAGTACATGGCTTAATGGCTGAATATATCATGTCATTTTAATAAAATAAACATGATACGATTGACAGCCAAAACCATATAATACCAATTCATTTAAATTTAAGTTCACAAATCACACAAATAAATCAAAAGATAAAAGATAGATTATATAAACATTTAATCACTCTTTAATACACACCCTATCCAATGAGATTTAATATGAAGATAAACATTGCTCTGATTATCATTATTTTTTCTGCAGCTAGTAGTGTGCTTTATTTTTACTTTTCAGATAACAATGATGATAAGGAATATAATTTATTAGTCAATAATATTAAAAGGATAAACGATAAGATATGAAAAAAATTTAACACATGTAAAATTATTTCAGAAACATCATCAATTCGGAAATCTTTGATATATTTTATTAATATAACTTAGGAGTATTGCAGTATGAAAAAATTAACTTTAGTCACTTCTGTTTTAATTTTATTTTCTTATAATGGTTATTCGTTATCCTTAAATTCAAATGAATTGCATAGTGTTAATACACTTCAATATAACGAAAAAAATCAATATTTTTATGGGAAAATGAATAATAATAACAGTAAGGGTATAAGCGAATTAGTTTGGTCTAAAGAATTCAATAATAACCACAAAAAAACACATGATTTCAGCACTAGAATGTTATCTGCTAGAGATAACCAATCAAATAGACAATTACTTAATGAAAGACAAGAACAATTCCTTCAAGGTATCGATCGTGAAGATAGTTCAAACAAAATTACACTCACAATCCCTGCTGGTTAGAAGATATTCTACATCGGCTTACAATTGCATATCGAGTAAAATACGTAATTCCACTAAATATTATTTATCCTTGTGATGGAAAATTATGTATAAGCGACCCTCAATACAATTTAAAGTATGACTTATGGCATCTATATTTAACCTTTGTTAGTAACTTCAAGTGATATATTGCACATTTTTGTATTAACTTAAGGTTATTTTCTTTACCTATAGCGAAGTAGCAACTAATCTTACAGTTCTCACTTGCTCGATATTCAATGTCGAGATGTCCAAAGGTGGCTAAAATGCCACCTTTTTTTATGGACTCAAAACACGTTCATCAGATCGTTTTCTCTAAAGGTTATTTAGCCGCCTTATTCCTTAAAGAAGATTGTGTATTTTGTACATATCAATAATCATCACGAAAAAAATCACCTTAACAACTCCAATATATTTATTTAGTTCAACGTCACTATTGGAATCAATAGAGAAAATCCGCACTAAATTAATTTTTATCTATTACTTAAGTTAGCTCAACAACAAATAGCATAAAGATCTCAAAGTAAAAATACGGCTAAGGAGTATTTGAAGCATTGTACATGTATTAAAGTTAAATATCTAAGCTATCATGCTGATAATTATGGGCAACGTTAAAATTGATACTAATGTTTGAAAGGTAATAATCCCTGCCATTAATTGGCTATCCCCACCTAATTGTTTAGCCATAATATAGGCATTTGGTGCCGTGGGGATCGCAAAGAAAATAACTAATAACTGAAAATCCAACCCTGACAACCCAAAATAAGATGCGACTAGCAAGGCTAATATTGGCATTCCGAGTAATCGTACAACGCTATTGGTCAATATGGCATAAAATGAATAACGTATAGCCGGTATCTGTAGAGCCGCACCAACACAGAGTAGGCCCAAGGGCAAACTTGCCGATGCCATTAACTTAAATAATTGCAAACTATTAAAAGGTAGCCCTATATTTGTAATATTAAGCAAAAAACCGATTAAACAAGCCAAAATTAATGGGTTTTTAAATATAGTCAATAGCAATTTTTTAAGGCTAAGCTCATTAATATCTGATAATGCAATAACCGAAATAATATTACAGACAGGTGTTAATATAGCTAAGATTACAGCAGAAATAGCAATACCTTCCGCACCATATAAATCATTAATTATTGCTAACCCAAGATATGTATTAAACCTTAATGCGCCTTGAACATTCACTCCAAATTTATTTGTGGGCGTTTTCTTTATGACTTTAAACAGTATAAAAAAAATTAAACTAATCAATAATGTTGCAAGTAGTACTACTGATAATCTAGGTAAACTTGGATTATCTAACGGCGCTACGGCAAGGCTACTAATAAAAAGTGCAGGAAATAATACATAGTAATTGATTCTTTCCGCCCCTTGCCAAAAAGCCACATCAAAAAAGGTATTTCTTCTTAGATAAAAACCTAACATGATGAGCGCAAATAGCGGCCATAGTGCAAAAAGAATCGTTAACATTAATTTATTCCAGTGACATCAGTTTTATTATTGTCATTCTGAATAGCATTTAATGATCTCAATTGGTTTCCCATTAAATCGAAATTACTTGGTGATAACCATTGCTTGATTGATTGGTTCACTATGTGCCATTCGCTATCAATTATTGAAAGCCAATCCGTATCTCTATTATGGCCTTTTACAACCATTGATTGCCTAAATCGACCTTCATATTTAAATCCTAATCTTAGTGCTGCATTTCGTGATGGCACATTTAAGCTATTGCATTTCCATTCGTATCTTCTATATTTTAAATCTGTAAATACATAGTTCATTAAAAGCCAATGCGCTTCTGTAGACATTATGGTTCCACGTAACAACTTAGAAAAATGCACATGCCCCACCTCAACAACACCATTATTCGGGTCTATACGCATCAATGCAAAATAACCAATAGGTTGATTTGTCTTATGATCAATAACAACATAAAAAATAGGGTCATCTACGGAAATCACATGTTCAACCCATTGAGAGAAATCGCTCTTATTTTTAATCGGCTCTCTTGTTAACCAAGTCCAATAACTATCATCAGTATCCAAATTAATTGCATTATACAACTCATTGGCATGGGCCAATTTGAGAGCCTCGACCGTACAATGGTTTCCTTTCAATGTCACTCGCACAGGATATTGTTTGTTTTTCCACTCAGGAATAGGTGCACCTACTTCTTGATTAAATTCGTTTTTACAGTTCATATTTAATAAATTTCATAAAATGTAATTGAGAATTTCATGAGTTTATAACTATATCTCTTGAAATTAAAGCGCCTGAATAACTACATTATATTTCACTAATACTTTTATTTTTTATTCTGTTTTTTCCTGATAATGCAGTATTAACAGTTGACTTTGAATTGTAGTGAACTAATCATCTCTGTTATCAACACGTGATGATGCGTCTATTTCAACGTTTTCTCATATCGTAAAAACCTGCGTTCACAGATAGTTTAGAGCTAAATTGATATCAAATAATATGATTTATGCTAATATATATTAGCAATTTATACTTAGATAGGTATAGTTAATGAAGCCATTGTTTTTAATCATATTATCACTAACAACGATTACATTTATATCACCGTCTTATAGTGATGACAGCTTGAATTCAGGTTATGCTAAACTTCTCGCCCTATCATTAACAAATGATATTAGTGCATCAAAATTAGATTCAGGAGACCTGAGTTACGAAAAATATTCTTTACCTTATACTTTCCAAAACCTTTATGAATATGATGATTATTCCTTTTCCGCTCAATTGAGAGGAAATTATCTAAAAGTAAAGGCATCACCAATGTATGTATATCCATCGGGTAAATTTCGCGCTCATTGGGATATTTTGAGTGTAACTACATCACCAAAAATTACTTATAAAATAAATAATAATCTTAAACTAGAAAACGAAATTGAATTTGGTTATGCGAATATGAATAATAGATCTACATTTTCTGGTGATAATAATACGAAAGAGTCACTACGTGAAATTGGTTTATTAGAATGGAATATTAATTCACTTCAATTAGCTCCTAAGATTGGACTAGTAAATACCAATATACTTGACAATAATAATCAAATTAATTTTCACGGTAATATTTCCTATATGTTTATGTATGGGATTAAAAATGACAAAAAATTGAATATTAATAGTAATACTGGAACATGGTCAGTGGGTGGTGAATATATTATGACTGACTTTTTTAATATAAAAATAAATCCTTTAGCCTGATATTATCCAATAATATTGGTGGATTTTATGGAGATGGTTACAGAGAGTTATCATTTGGCTTCATTAATAACATATCAGTAGCATTAGAAACCCCCGTTAATATTTATGATAATGAAGTTAAATTCAAGACTGGAATTGGCTACCTCGCCAGTGATAACGCACATGGTATCACTTTAATTTTCGAAATTAGATAGATTTTGTTTATATTATTAATCGTGATGAGCAATTACGATCGTGGGCTAAAACCAAGGTAATTGATGATGCTAACACTTAATAACTCATCTGTCCTAATTCAAAAGATATCACTGATTTTTTCAACAGATTAAGGTCGATTTTACTCACGAGAAGCGAGATTCTATACTCATTCCTCCAACTTGTTATTTAATTTCTGCTTGAATATCAGAAATACTGCGTATCCATGGTAGATCTTTTTGTAATGTCGCAGGCAATTGTTGTAAGGCTTGCTTGGCTTGTGTCATTCCTACATATTCTCCATACACCAAAACATACCATTGCACTCCATGTCGCTCGGTTTCATACACTAAATAATTGGATAATTTTTGTTTTTTCGCCAACGCCAACAGTGGCTCTGATCGACTCGCGCTACTGAGTTGCAAGGTATAGTGACGTTTTGAAGCATGCCGTAAAGCGCCCCCTAGGTTTAATGATGGCGTACTTTTTTGTTGGCGTTTTTCCTCTACACGAGATATTGAGCTCGGCACAGGTGTCATTACGTTAGGTGTTTCTTTAATAGCTGTTTCTTTAATTGGGATATCGATAATTCCTACCATTTGGTTCACATCTTTGTTCGGTAGTGCGTCAAACAAAGGTTCAGGTAATTGCAACGTTATTGCAGTGTCTTTAGTATTGACAGGGTTTAAGCTATCATTAACACTTATTTCGTTCGTTTGCCCTAAAAGGTATTGTCCTAGACTTACCAAATAGTGTCCCATTTTTTTACGGGCGCCCAGATGGCTACTTTCACGCGTGGCTGGCTGTATTGCTTCATTTATTGGCCTAGACTCAGGTTTTAATATCGTTTCTATCGGCAGGCTTTCTAAACGTTCTCCTACTGGTAGCTGATTAGCGTGACCAATAAAGCCATCTAAACCATGCTTAAATATAACGATAGGATCAAAATCCAGTACATTATCCGCAAGTATTGGTTCAATCAATTTCTCCGTCGGAAAAGCCACATCGGTTAACTGTTCACATTCCTGTGTCGTTAATACGCGATAAACCTTTGGAAAATGCTGAGGAAACTGAACTTCGTATCCAACCATGGCCGCTAACGCCTGCTGAGCCATCAAACCAGTATCACCTGTCTCATCAGCGACTTTATTCAACCAATGATGAGCACATTCGCGACTTTGAATTCCACCAATACCATCATAAAACATGACACCAAGATTATATTGAGCAAGCGGATATCCACCTAAGGCCGCACGCTGTATCCAATAGCGGCCTTTCTCGTTGTTTTGTTGAACCCCGTCACCATTCGCGTAATGAACGCCAAAATCATATAACTTAGTCACATCTGGTTCTTCCCTCATCTGTTGCCAGCAGAGAGATTCTGAATATTTATCGATAAAACATTCAGATAAATATGATGTTATAGAAGAAGGCAGCACTTTCTCGATGTTAGATATATTTTCTTCTGCTTTAACGCTCCCCATAAGTAAGTGGAATGAAAGGAAAAAAATGTTCATTGGTCGCATAATATTATGTTATTCCCAATTGATATCCATCGTTGCGGTCGCAGTCGCTTCTCCAAGCGCATAAACACCTTTTGAGCATAGCGTGAAGCTATAGGGTATTAGATTGGTTCCTACGTTGATTTTGCCAACATCTATTGGAGTCGGTGCCGAGAAATGGATAAAATTAGTATACCCATCACCTTTAGCAGAACACGAACCAGTTGGTGGTATTGGTGAACCTATAATGCCTCGGATCTCCGCTGAAGCACTCGTTCCACTTAAGGCTAATGTATCGGTATATCGCCCTTTATTTCCGGTAATAGAAATCGTTGTATTGGCCGTTGCTGTTTGCTCATCCGACGAACAATTAAGTGATACATTGCCGTTATTATAAGCGAGGATATCACCATCCTTTTCGTTACCTGTAAGATATATTTTACCGAATTCTATAGTCGGAGGTGCTGCAACCGTACATTTAATAGGTGGGTTTATTACTAATGAGTTTCCTGAAATAGATAATACATGTTCTTCCCATCTAGCGCCATCTCCAAGCTTTCCTATAAGTACATTCGGTACATTCAGCTGAGAACTTCCATTTCCCGGTTTAACATAAATTCCCCATGTTATATTACCGCTAGTGTATCTAACGTTAGTCATATTTAGAGTTTGACGACTATCATTTCGAACATCATAACAAATTTTCCCATTCACTTGAGTTCCTGTATTAACAGATAAATTTCCTTTAGTATCAAAGGTTGCAATTTGTGTCTGAATAGAATTATTACTTCTCTGTGCTGTACTGGTTAATGTTGTGTTGTAAATCACCAACAATACATTAGGAGCAAGTTGTATACCTGAATATCCATCCATAGATACTAAACTTTGCACCGAACTACCATAACACCCATCATGGTTCGACTGCATTAAAGTAATACCAAAATATGTAGGAGCCAATAAAGTGTATACCCAGGCACTAGTTGTAGAAGTTCCCGTTCTAATATTAATAGATTCTGTTTTTATCGGGTTAAAGCCATCCTTTACTATAATAGCAGCATGAACACTACCAGTACTCAGCATTGATAAAAAGGCTGATAAAATAACACTATTTATGATACCTATACGGCATTTGTCTATCATTTTACTTAGCATATATTTCATAATACTCAAACCTATAACCTTAAATTTCATCAATTTATTCAACCTTCGCCCAACGCGAAAACACCGGTTTCGTTGAGCTTTCTTGCTCATACTGCACCACTGATTCTGCTATCGGCTTTAATGGTTTATCTTCCTGTAACTTAGTTTCTGTTTTGTTTTCTCCGCCACAGATATAGGCCACTTGACGTATTGGGTTGTCCGGAATAATGGTTAAATGTGTCAGCGTAAATTTCACTCGACATTGGCGGTCAGGCGTATCGCCCCATTTCACCAATAATTCCCCTTCTTCTGGAAGGCCAGCAAGGTAGACTTGTCCCATGTCTCCGACAATACCGTTCACTGCATCCACAGCAGACCCATTCATTAATGTCGCAATTGCTCCAAATGGAACTGGTTGCTGATTTTGTTGCTTCAAGGTCATTAACACTTGATAGCCCACGCGGGTGATAATATCCACTTTCACCACTGCACCCTTGGTTGGGTAAACATTGGCATTCGAATGCGTGACATCCACGCCTTCTGGTAGCGTTGTCGGGTCTATTCCCACGCTATTTTTTATATAATCAGATAGGTATGGCGCAACCGCATAGCCTTGCCAATCAACAGTCGCATTACCGTTGGTCAAACGGGTTCCTGATGCACCGGGAGCACTGATCAGGGCAACTGATTCCCCCATCGAGCGTGATAAAGTCACCCCACCGCCATGTACTAACATCCCACCACTAGCATTCATATTAATAGAACGAGAATCATCACTGTAGCTATACCCTGTGCTCAGGCTACCTTTACTGCCTTGGTATCCCAAATTAGCATTACTGACTGCTGTTTGGCCTTGATTACCCCAACTTTGTGAGACGCTATACGACATGGCATTATCCATCATGCTGCCACTGATACCCGCTTGACTTTGTGTACGTCCTTTATTGTCATGGGTCATTGTTGAGGTGGCATAAATCGATTGCAGCCCCTCAGAGTGCCCAAAGATACGGAACGGTATACTGATATTCGCGCTGATTTGACGGTTTTCTGGCCAGTGGCCATTGGTATCTTTAATACGATCAATGTTGTAGTTCACGCCAAAGCTAACGCCTTTAACACTGGTGCTATATCCCAAGGAAAGTCCTGTTAAGGTTTTATTATTTCCCCAGTAATCATCACGATTGGCACGAAACCGTAGCGTACCGTATTCCCCTAGTTGTTGACTTAATTGAGTTTGGAAACTGCTACGACGACGTTGTAATGTCCAAGGACTTAATCCTTCCTCGAGGTTATACCCTTGGCTATTAAACTCACTGAAGTTATAAAAATGCTCAGTAGAGTAACGTAGTGCTGTTAAATCAACTGATGTCCCTGTTGAAACCAAACTTTTCGAATAACGTAATCGGAATGATTGTCCCGTTTTACGGTCTGATTGCCCCTGACCCGTTTGAAACTTGGCAACTGAGCTAGTGACATCTGCCGATATTGCACCGATTTCACCTAAAGAAAGTCCAGAACCGGCAGTTACTGCTTGATAGTCCTTCGCCACTAATGTGCCACCAAAAACAGTGATGCCATTAGGTAAGCCATACACTCCGGTCGCCAACACAAAATCAGATTGACGCGATCCTTGAGTTAGCGAACCATTGTAACGTCCAGCAGTCAGTTCATATTTCCAACCACCAGGGCGTAACATTGTCGGTAACGCTGAATAAGGCACGATAAAACGACGTTCGCTGCCATCTGCTTCGGTGACAGTGACATCATAGTCACCTGATAATCCTGCTTGCTGGATGTCATTGATGTAAAATGGCCCCGGCGCAACATACGTTTCATACACTACGTTACCATTTTGTCTTACTGTAATCCGCGCATTGGAATTAGCTACACCGCTAATCGCGGGGGCATAGCCACGTAATTGACTCGGTAGCATCTGCTCATTAGACGTGAGTTTCACGCCTTTAAATGACACACTGTCAAATATTTCGCCGCCCGTACTAGTCTCTCCCGCCTGAATCGTGGAGCGTAATCCACGGATATCACGAGATAAATAAGTATTAGAAAAACGGGTCTGTTGCTGAGTCCGGTTAGATTGATTCTCCTGACCACTATATTCGAAACGCGTATGAGTCATAGTACTGCGTAAGCGCCATGCCCCCAGATTTGCTCCACCACGAACAGAAGCAAATAAGTTGTTTGCTTGTGTTGTACTACCTGCACTGTAGTTACGGTTTTGTCCTGCACTGACGTTATAATTAAACATCAATGCAGGTATACCATTTTCCCATAACGCTGGATCGCTATAACGGGCATATTTAGGATTCATCGCCACTTGCGGGATACTGAGATCCAAACGTAAACGCGCCAAATCTAATTTTGTTGTTGCTTGTGGAATATAAGCGGCTAAATCATCAATTCGTGTCTCAGATGGTAATGATTTGAGATCAGGAATATTAGGCACATTTATTCCCCACGCTTCAAGTAACGTTGGAGTTAGCTCGGGAGCGATCACCTGCTTAGCATTTTTTCCAAACTGAAGCGTAAACTGCCCTGCATCCTGATTATTGACAAAGACAGCTATCGTATATTCCCCTTCAGCAACCGCACCTTCTTTACCAAAAGCAGATAAATCTATCTGGCTCGTTTCACCACTTAAGGTTAAAAAACTAGGGTCAAAATAATCTTCACCGTACACCCATGATGATAACCCCAACATCACCCCAGCACTGAGTAGGCTTAAGCGAAAAAAAGTTGGTAATACTACTATTTTGTTGTTCATTTTTTGTTGTGTATTCTGCATACATCAATCTCAATTAATCAATCTGTACGCTAGAGATCACCAAAGGATGTTCCAGCGGAAAAATACATTTCTCAACACTACAACGTGTTATCCAGTCGCTTTGTTTGTTCAGGCGTTTTTCGTCCACCATCATCGATGATCTGCCAACTCACCTGATTGCCTGTAGAAGCCGTTAATGTGTAATTTTCACTTGAAAATGGTGCTAACATTCTTCGCTCTTCTAATGAAATAGGTATAGAAGCAATACTCACCTCACTAAGTGTGATGTAATAAGGTGTTGGATTATTAATGGTTAGCTGATTACCCTTGCGATAAAATTGCAGTTGCTTTGCACGCTCTTCACTATCCATTTTCACAACGCCTTCAGGGCGGTAAAACAACTTAAGGTTATTTTGTAATGCTAATACCATCTTCGTCCCCGTATTTTCTGCCGCAGCTTCAGGCATCGATTGCCCTGGAATTGCCTTTAATGCCAGCATAAATATCGACTCTCGATCATTAGGTAAGGTGTTTTGGGTCAGTCGAATTCGCAATGTCATCTCATCTTCTGGAGCAAAACGTGTTAATGGCGGCAACACAATAAATGGCGTCAAAGCGACGTCTATACTTTTCTCACTATCTATTTCTATTTGTGGCTCTTGCTTGAGTGACCCGCTTTTTATTGTGATTGAAGAAGATGACACCCAAGGCAATACCCGAGACTGCAATAAATAGACCTGAGAAGTGCGATTCGTCACCGTGAACGTAATACCATTCTTAGCTTTACTCGGATAAATCACCCGCGTGCTTTCCAATACAATTCCCTCACTATCATTGGGAGTTGCCGCATGCACAGCATGGATACCGCCCGTAAACAGTGCCACTATCAACACAAAAACTATTTTATGTAATGCCATTCATCGAATTCCTATTCTTGACTTAGCGAGTCCAATGAAAAGTCTCGCTAAGGCCGCCATAATCGTTAATCACTGACCAATTAATCTCATTCGCAGGCCCTTTTACTTGGTATGATTGACTCGAAAATGGTGAAATCATCGCACCTTGCTCACGAACATTTACAGGCTGGCCATCAAGCTGCAATTGAGCTAATGTCAAATAATAAGGTGTCGGATTGGTCACCTTTAATTGAGAGCCTTGCTGCACAAAGGTTAATTTTTCGGGGGCAGCTGAAACTGGCATCTCAAGCCCACTTGGGCGATAAAACAATTTAATCACGGTGCGGATCCCAAATGACACCTGAGTGGTCATTCCATCTTCCGCTTCCCCGTTTTTTTTCACTGACGGGATGGCTAAAAAACTCAGGTAAAATATCGATTCACGGCCAGCTGGTAGTACTGAGGTATCGTTACGTGAGATAAGTATCGTATTACGGCTCTGTTTTTCTAAACGAAATAGGGGTGGAGTCACTATAAACGGTAAGGCTTCAGTTTGTTTCGCACTTCCATCTGGTGTCGCTAATACTCGACTATTCACCAAATACACACGGTCACTTTGGTTATTCAATGTCACTTTGGCACTTTTTGCCTTACCATCAAATACAACCCGCGTTTGACTTAAACTGAGTCCACCCTCAGCTTGACTTACTGCTGTCAGAAAAATAACGCCCCATGCGAGTAACATAGGCAATACAATAGAATTACGTTTTATCATTATAATTTCTCACTCTTGTTACTCGTATACAAAATCAAATGTTACCGTTGCCTTAAACTCACCGCCTTGGCGTCCAGCGTAATTACAATCACCACACGTTAATGTCGCCACCATGGGGAGTGTTGTTTCAATCGAGCTCAGTTGATTGCTAGTTGACCAATTCTTCGCGGGTATGACACCATTCGCTGCTAAATTATTGTTTAAATCAAAAGAGGCATTACCCGCTGTTGTTAATAAAATGCCATATCCATTTGAGTCTCTCTCCCCTAATGCATCGCGAAAAAGAGCAGGACCAAAACTAGTGGTTGTTTTTCCACTGACTTTAATTGAGGGAGTTAATCCCCAACCAGCGCATTTTGATAAGGTGAGATCAAACGTCTCTGTTGCTGCGACAGCCTGTTCCTCAATTTCGGTGCTAAGTAACAAATCGCCGCCATTAAATTGAATATTTTCCCGTACATTGATTGCGCAACTTCCACCTACAAATGTAGCCGTAAAATTAAAAGAGCTACTTGCGCTACCCGCTGAGGCAGTCGTCACAACACCACACAGCCCCCCCCCTAGAAATCCGGCAAAAATCAGTGTTAATCGTTTCATGCTCATATCTTCTCCCTCTCTATTGGAATGCAACATTGAGAGTCAACGAAGCATGAAAATGACCAGGAATAATCTCTGGTTGTAACGGACCAACAACACCAACCCACAGTCGTGTTTCGGTTTGATATTGATTGTCGTTATTTAATACGGTTAACGATTGCCCTTTCCCCTCATTACCGATCGCTTCATCGGGACGATAAAAATCAGCTAGAGCAATCGGTTGATCATCTAGTGATTGACGTACCATAAAACCTACACCATTAGGTGTTTCATCTAAAAACACCGCCTGCTGAGTATCACCCGCATAAGGTGTTCTTCCTTGCAGTGTTAATGTAGGTTTTAGGGCTTCAGTTTCATCCACACACGACAATTTCACTATTAATGGTTTGATTTGGTAGGTCTGAATCGTGCCCGTAAGTTTATTGGCCTGTAATGGCGTAAACTGTAATACACTTTCAGGTAACGTCATCTCACACCCCAATCCTGCTTTATCAGAAATCAGTGCATTAATAGAGAGCGTTGCATCCTGATTTGCCGCTAATGCACAGACATTAGTAGCAAGAACGAATGCGAAAAGTCCTAAACGCTGTGAAACAGGGGTCAGTAACTTCATCGCTAGCCTCGTTAATTATTCATATTTAAAATTAAACGTAACGTTCGCTTTAAGCTCACCACCAATACGTTCTTCTACAGAGCAATCACCACAAGTCAGTGTCGCCATCATAGGTAATTTGCCGTTAATGCTGTCAAGTTTTGTGTATTTATCCCAATCCTCAACGGCGATAATGTCTTTATTGGCAGCTAAATTAAGGTTCTCTTGAAATGTGGTATTGCCATTTGTTTCCAATAGAATCCCGTATCCCACCGCAGTAGAATCGACTGCATCTAAAAATAAAGCTTCGCCTAAATCTGTATTTGAAGAGCCTAAAACAGTAATTTTTGGGGTAAGGCCAACGCCTTTACATCCGGACAAGGTCAAATCAAAAGGCTGTTTCGTTACCGGATCTTTTGCTTCAATTTGACTTGGCAAAATCGGTTCACCGTTATTAAAAACTACTGGATTAACATCAATATCACATGCGCCTTCATAGGCGATATTGGCAGTAAATTCAACAGAGGCTGGCGCAGCGAGTGCTGACATGCTAGCCAGTAGAGAACCCATCATTAGAAAAATACTTAGAGTTTCTGATTTATTGAACGAAGCCATAAAAAATATCCTTTCCACCAAAATCGTTAATTGCTTGCCACGTCACCTTGCCCATCGTATTCACATCGGAATAGTTCATTTCACCAAAGGGCGCTATCATGGTATTTTGTTCACGAACACTCATAGGAATCGCCTTTCCGCCTACAGTTACTGAAGATAGCGTCACAAAGTAGGGACTTGGGTTTGTGATACGCAAAACAGTGCCTTTCCGAGAAAACTGCAAAGATTCCATTGCGTGCTGTTGTGTCATTGATAACCCTGATGGGCGATAAAATAACTTAATGACACTCCCGGTCGATACTGTAATAGCACCACCTAATTCCGTTTTAGATGCGTCGTTGCCATTTTGTCCCGCCGGTAGAGCCATTACTCGTAAATAAAATACCGACTCTTTATCTCTCGGTAATGTTTGCTCACCCGTTTTCAATATCCGCAATTGATTTGTTGAACCTGGTTCAAGTCGAAATAATGAAGGAGTGACCGAAAAAGGTGTTTGAGTTTGCGTTCCTTGCACATCGCCTAATACCTGTGCTTTGACTAAATACGGAGTGGTCGATTGCAAATTACTTGTTACGCCAATCGATTGACCTTGCGTGGCATTCGATTCTGAAAAAACAATTCGCGTGCCATCTAGCGATATTCCGGCTAAAGCACTTACTGAGAAAAACCACAAACTCGCTAATCCCGCACACATTGCGTGATAAATACTCATGGATAATATTCCAATTAAAGGTATTAATTCAGCAGGGAAATACTCCCTACTGAATAACGCTAACGCAATGAATTAGTTAACAATATAAGCAACTAAAATCGGTGCAGTGTAAGAACCTGCTTTTGGAAGATCAGTGGTTGATGCCATACCAACTTTAAAATTGTATTCTGCACTTGTTTGATCTTCTTCTATCTTAATCTCAGCACCTTGGCCGTTTTTTAAAATAGTAGTATCGTTATCTGCCGCTACCATAAAGCCCACAGTATTCGCATCATTACTAACAAAGATATTTTGATCATTGTTTTTAGTAGATGTCATACCTTGAATAATTAAGTCACCCGATTCAATTTCAGAACAATTAGTCAAAGTCACTGGCATATTAACTGAACCCAATTTTGTATTAGCTTCGAATTGGCTTGCTTTAAATACACCCACATTCAGAACTGATTTACCGCCGTTAACTGTTACATCGCACGTTGTATTAGTGATAATACCTTGCAGAGTCACTTCTGCTGATGCATCAGCATTTGCATTTAAGCTCATCCCTGAAACGCCTGCTAATAATGCTACTGTTAAAGCTACTTTTTTAAATGTCATTTTGTTATTCCTATTAAATATAAAATAAAAAACCCTAAATAATTCACAACTGAATTACTTAAATAATCGCTTAATAATAAAAATATAAGCTTATCGCTGCATAGAATAGAAATAAGTGCAGTCATAAACTCACAAATTAATATAATTTAAATGTAATTTAAAAGATAAAATTAAATCGTTAATCACAATATTTACTTTATGAAAATGAATATTATTTTAACTTATTCAAAGCGTGTATAAGTTTCCTGTTTTATTGCCAATGATAAAGTATCACTATCTTTTTCAAATAAACATTCAAACTCTGCATATAGTGATGGTTTTTCTTTTTCAATTCCAACCGCGACTCGATAAAAAAAATGTTCTAAAGATACTTCCAAATGCCGAAGCAATACACATAATGTCATTGTCGTAATCTGGCAGATACCACACTCATATCGTGAAATCTGCTGCTGTGAAACACCAATCAAATTTCCTAACTGCTCACCCGATAACCCTTTATCTCGACGCAAACGCGCTATTTCTGCTCCAACTGAAAGAGAAAAACTATTAAGCAATAGCTCATAATTTTTTTTGTTCATTTTCAACACCTAAATCAAATATCCCATCAACAGTCGTAAATTCGAGAGATTCAATAAATATCACAAAATAATCAAACCGTTGTATTGCTGAGATTTAAAAGTCTAATCACATCGAAAAGAAAAGCAATAGCGCGTAAAAATGGTGATTTTGTCTTTAAATACAATTGTTACACATTTAATATGTTATTTCACAAAAAAAACTTTTATAGAACATACTGATAAAAAAATGTCACTTAGTGCGCTATCTTCTTTAGATGGTGATTAACACTAATTAACTCAATAAAGGAGTAGTTATTTAGACCAATCAACTACAATTAATACTTTTTAATATTTAAAATCCATTTTAAGAGCGTTATATAACAATTTGGTTTAGTTATCTTCACTTCCTTTAATTAAATACACAACAAAATCAATTAGTTAATGTAATTAACCTAATCCATTAATTTTGTTACAGATAGAAATTATTAGTCTCCGCTAGTAAGTAAATCTTTAAATGACTATTATTTTTGGAGCACTTACACTGCATTACTGAGAAGAAATGATGAGACACCACAGTAAATTAGTGTAAGGTTAGTGCCTTTTTCGATATATTATCCTTATTTACATACACTGAATAATTCAGTATTTCCATGACATATATCAAATTTTTGATACACGGAGGCGTTATGAATCAAGTCACCTTATTCGCTTCGATTTCTTACAAAGATATAACTCGCAATCCCTACAATAAAATAAATTTCTAATGACCTTTATAATTCCAAATGCCATTAGAACGCTTTGATTACTTACTGTATAAATCATGGAATGGGAAATATAATCGGCAATAAACATTTCATTCTAGTTTATGGCGGTTTTATGCTAACTATTTGGGGAAGAAGGACATCATCAAATGTTCAAGCATTGATGTGGTGTATAGGTGAGCTTGGGTTGCCTTATCAACGATATGATATCGGACATAAATATGGTGGGACTGATACTGATGAGTTTTATCACTTAAATCCGAATCGTACTGTTCCAGTTCTTCAAGATGGCAATAGTGAGCCGTTATGGGAGACTGGCGCGATCTTAAGATATTTAGCAAACAAATACGCAAATGATACTTTTTGGTCAAATAATGATGAGTACAGAAGAGCGAATATAGAACGATGGTCAGAGTGGTCAAAACTGAATATCGCGTTAGCATTCACAGCTCCAATCTTCTGGCGTGTTGTTCGAACACCAATAAAGAGTAGAGATATTGAGGCAATCAACTCTTCAGTGAACTTATTTGAAAAAAAATTAGAAATTGCTGAAGAGCGTTTTAAAAAATATCAATTTTTAGCCGGTAATGAATTCACACTTGCTGATATTCAATTTGGTCATGTTCTGTATCGCTACTACAATATCGATATTGAACGCAAAGAACTTCCAAGATTATACGAATATTATTCACGTTTAATGAAACGCCCTGCATTTCAAGAACATGTCATGATTTCTTATGATGAGCTACGTGCATAAATTGAAAATACCTAGAAACCGAAAAACATAAAATTTATTTTCTCTACTCACTCTTTTCGCTATGAGCAATTTGCTCTTATAGCAACAATTTTGTATACGACCTTTTTTGATAGCATCAAATATTCAGATCAAAAAAATTACGTACCATCAGTTATTTCTTGGATGTTATGACGATATGACATCTGAATTGCTAATATTACAAAATATGCTAGTTTTTACTTACTGAACAATTCAGATTTTGCTCGGGAACAACGAATAGAAATGAAAAAAATTTATTTAATTTATAGCCGAAGCCCTACACTTGGAAGAACAGCGTTTCCATGGGTTAGCGGCTCTAGCTTTATCACTCACCTTCTCGATGGAAATACAGTTGATAACTATATATCAACCTTACAAAATGAGATAAACAAAATAAACTTAGATTGGGAAGTTTACCCTGATAATACAGAGTCAGATATAGAAAAATTAATTTCTCAAAATGCAAAACTACTTATTTGCACTCCTAGTCTAAGATTTCAATTTAACAGAACTGGATTTGATAAAAATAATATTATCTACCTTAGCTCAATGGAATACGCCAATAACGTAATTACTCGTGTTTTAAAGAAAATTAATGAAATAGATAATACACAATAAGATAGTTTACAGTGGACTACATACGGGGTTATCTCGCATGTAGCTAGAAGCTATTAATTATATTTAATTACCGTACAATACAGGTTTATAACTACTTGATAACGCTCAATCCTGTCACAATACCAGAGTAGTGATAATTGATCATCGTATCAGTGACTAATGGCAATAGGTGTCAACACATTGTTTTCATTACTAACGGTCAAATTGACTGCCTGAGACCTTATAGTAACCTTGCCGTAATTCCTTGTTGTGATCTTGATGTTCAATCGCATTCGTATTAGGACCGTTATTTTAGATTCGGTTATTTATGCTCAGAATACATAACTTATTGATTTAATTGGCAACACATATTTGCGTCACGGTGACTCATGGATATTTAATCAGACTGTTTATTTGCATTGTGGGATTAATACTCAGAGGACAAAGTTGTCCTGTGGGTACTGTTGGTGGGTACTGGAGTAGTTACATTTATCCCATCACTATTATTAGAGTATTGCTGGCCAGTAACGAGCCTCCAATTTCAAAACCTCTTGATATTATAATAACTAATATTAAATTTATTGGGATTAATTTATGTCACACTATAGTTCTAGGGCAAGAGTGCTTAATCCAGAATTACCCTTAAACCAAAGGGCTTCAAATGCAAGAAGCTGCGCTAACCATGTCGCATCTAAGTTAGGTATAACCAGAATAGAATTGTTTGCTCTTATTCAAAACTCTACAAACGTCGATTTGAATAAACCAAAGAATGAAACTGAACTAATGAGAGCATTTCATTATTTTGAACAGCTATAATCTATCGCTTCGGTACTGGCTTCATCCATTGGTAGGTAGGTACTGTTGTCCACTTCACCTAAAGGGGGTAGTTTTCAATAGACGTTAGTAGACGTTGGAATAATGGGATTTAGTTAGAATGCTTGATTTACTTGGGATTGGAAGACTTTGGAAGACACTACTAGAAGTTAAGATGGCGGAGGAGGAGAGATTCGAACTCTCGGATGGTTTCCCATCGGCGGTTTTCAAGACCGCTGCCTTCAGCCGCTCGGCCACCCCTCCGCAATGACGAGCACTATAAACATCTGTGCATTCGATGTAAACCCCTTATTTGATCAATTGCTTCAAAAATAGGCGCTTAGTGTGTTGATGGGCTAAATTATCAACATTTTTGATAGTCTACTTGGGTTATTGCCTATTATTTGTTAGATTTACACTCTATTTTTGTTTAGGTTGAAATTCGTATGTTGCTTTTTAACGGTCAAGAAATTGAGACTGATTCTCAAGGCTACCTTATTAATAGCCAACAATGGAGCGAAGCTCTTATACCTCTTCTCGCAGAGCAAGAAAATATTACACTGACAGAAGAGCATCTAGAAATTATTCGCTTTGTTCGTGCTTTCTATTTGGAATTTAATACATCCCCCGCAATCCGCATGCTAGTAAAAGCAGTTTCTCAGCAATTTGGGGAAGAGAAAGGAAATAGCCGCTACCTATATCGACTATTTCCCAAAGGTCCAGCAAAGCAAGCAACTAAACTTGCAGGTCTGCCAAAACCAGTCAAATGTATTTAATTGATTAATATCTTCAGTTCCTCGAAAGACATAGGCTTACAGGTATTGGATATGTTATTAATAGCGGACAGAAAAATCCGCTATTTTCTCAGTTTGCCAATTTTCACTAAAATAATGATCAATTTTTGCACCTGGGGGACCACCAGCGTTTAACCAATCTTCTACAAAACTAATATCTTGATTTGATCCATAAATAGCTAATGCCACACTACCATCTTCACGGTTATGCACATGCCCTTTTATACCGTTTTGGTTGGCCCAATGATAGGTTTGATAGCGAAAACCAACGCCCTGTACGCGCCCATAGATATAAAATAAACGACCCGTTGCTGTTGTCATTTTAGCCCCCATTATCAATACACTATTTATTAATATACCATTTATTAATATGCCATTTATTACTGTTGTATTTTATTCATTGAACAGATAATCTGAGATTGAGGCACTGCTTTTCATGTTACATATAAAACAGTGTATTGCGTTATGAATAATTGTCCATATATTGGCTTGAAAACGCGGAACACTGCCCAAATATAAAGTTATAGCATAAGCAAGGCTTTTTAGGAGGTGGCTATGATGATCACCAGTAAATACGGGATCGGGCAACAAGTTAGACATAAACTACTCGGCTACCTCGGCGTTGTCGTTGATGTTGATGCCGAGTACTCTCTCGAACAACCACATGATGATGATATCGCATCGAACAGTACATTACGTGATCTACCTTGGTATCATGTAGTTATGGAAGATGACGACGGTGAAGCGATTCATACATATTTAGCTGAAGCTCAAATTACCTATGAAATCGTTGGTGACCATCCTGAACAGTCCTCTATGGATGAGTTGGCAGAATCTATACGCTCACAATTACAGGCACCTCGCCTGCGTAACTAATTGTTAATAACAATTTTGTCATTCTATCAACAGTAAAGCAGTTTCATCACTGCTTTACTGCTTTATTACGTGATTACTTTTCTAAACCAAGTGCTGGAATTTCTTGTTTCGGGCACTTATCCATGACAAATTTCATACCGGCAGCAAGAGCAATCTGCTTAGCTTCTTCACTAATAACTTCTTTTTGCAACCATAATACTTTCGCATTAATTGCTGCTGCTTCTTCCGCAACACCAACAGCCGCTTCAGCATTACGAAAGACATCCACCATATCAATCGGTTGCTGAATATCGCTAAGTTTGGCGTAAACTTTTTGTCCTAAGAGTGTTTGTCCTGCTAATTTAGGGCTAACAGGTATTACTGTGTATCCTTGCTCTAAAAGGTACTCCATCACTTCATAACTAGGCCTATTTTTTTTATCACTCGCCCCAACTAATGCGATGGTATTAACACTACGTAATATTTCTACAATTTCTTGACTCGCCATCAAAATATCTCCCAAAATCAGTAAACTATTAACCCACTATATGATATATCTTGTGTCGCATGCGATACTCAATTATTCCTAGCGTGACATGTCACACTACTTTTAAGGGAACATCATGGAATCAACTACTCGTACAATAACAGCGTCTAAAAACATAGCACTCGTTGCCCATGACCACTGTAAGTCTTCTTTATTAGCATGGGTAACAAAAAATAACGAGCAACTTAAATCACATAAATTATTTGGGACAGGAACCACCGCTAAACTGATCAGCCAACATACAGGACTTAACGTTACTGGTATGCTCAGCGGCCCAATGGGCGGTGACCAACAAATTGGTGCTATGATTGCTGAACAAAAAATTGATGCTATGATTTTTTTCTGGGACCCATTAAATGCCGTTCCTCATGATCCCGATGTTAAGGCATTATTACGCTTAGCGACGGTTTGGAATATCCCTGTAGCGACTAACCCTGCAACAGCGGACTTTATTATTACTTCGCCTTATTTTGCTGGTGAGATAGATATCGTTATTCCTGACTATCACCAATACCTCCAAAAGCGCACAAACTAAATTTTCAGGTGTGTTGGATACACTCCAAGCACACCTATTTATTATGGTTTTTTCTGTTTAGGGACACCTAGTTGTTTTAATATATCAACAAAATCAGAAGGTTCATCAGGGTTATATAGCAACCATACTTGTTGTTTTGCACGAGTCATTGCTACATATAGTAAACGCCGCTCTTCCGCATGTTCAAACTCTTCATGTTTAGGAAGTAGCACCTGTTCCATGACTGACTCCCTCGCTACCGCAGGAAAACCATCTTTACCACTATTTAGCCCACAAATAACCACATGATCAGCTTGCTTCCCTTTTGAAGCATGAATAGTCATAAATTCAATGTTCAGCTTTGGCCAACGCGTTTTTGCTTTATTTAAAATTTCAGGCCGTAAATAATGGTAACGAGCTAATAATAAGATGGTTTCATTTTCAGTTACGTAGCCGCTCATTTTATCTAAAAGTAGCTCTAATGCATTTTCATAAAGCAATATGACCGATTTTTTA
Organism: Providencia burhodogranariea DSM 19968; assembly: GCF_000314855.2. Taxonomy (GTDB): domain Bacteria; phylum Pseudomonadota; class Gammaproteobacteria; order Enterobacterales; family Enterobacteriaceae; genus Providencia; species Providencia burhodogranariea. The sequence continues at coordinate 2,110,770 of NZ_KB233222.1, forward strand.
TTGCCTTTCATCAAGCTATTTAATGGTTTATCCAACTGAGCGGGGTTTTGCATAACAAAACGATTCGCAATATTACCAATACGTTCGTTGAACCGATAAGTTGTATCTAAAGCACATAATGCACCTAAACCAAAATTCTGTTCAAAAGATGTAGTCAAATCGAGTTCAGCCCCGCTAAAGCGGTAAATCGCTTGCCAGTCATCACCAACAGCAAAGAGCGCGGTCTGTTTATTTTGTTGGCGTAAAGCCTGTAACAGCTTTGCTCTCAATGGCGAGATATCTTGGAATTCATCAACTAAAATATGCTTCCAAGGGCTAATAAAACGTCCTTTTTCTAAAAGATTGATAGCCTGATGAATTAATCCTGAAAAATCGATAGCTCCTTCATTTTTTAACGCAGTTTTCCATGCCTTTAATAATGGGGACATTAGGCGAATACGTTTTTGGAAGAGGTCTTTAACAGATTCATCAGTAGTTTCTATCATCTCTTTTTGACTTCCACCATGCATACGCATCAGGCTTAACCAACGTTCGAGGCGACTAACTATTTTTTTGCTAATTTTTTTATCATGCCAAAATTCACCTTCTGGTACATCCCAGAGTAGTTCGTCAGCTAACCATTCTCGCCAACCTTTTGCTTGTGCTTTTTTACTACTACATTGATCACGCCATTCCTTTAGTAATAATTCCTGACGCTTTTCCGTACCTGTTTCTAATTCACTAATGATTGGTGATTTATTGCTCCCCTCACGAATAATATGTAAAGCTAATGAGTGAAATGTTTTAGCTTTAATATCTTCTTGATGTAAACGCTCTTGAATGCGTTCATTCATCTCTTCGGCAGCTTTGCGACCAAAGGCTAATAATAAAATTTGATCGGCTTTAGCTAAGTTTCTTAAAAGCAACCAACCTGCTCTAGCAACCAATACAGATGTTTTCCCACTCCCTGCACCAGCCAGCACTAAGACATTATCTTCGCCATTGATGACTGAGAGTGACTGGCTATGATTAAGCGGCGACGATTCTATATTTTGAAAAAAATCGCTATATCGTGATAATATCGATTCACACCACTGTTCATTTGAACGCTGACGACACCGTTCACCTTCATTCAACCATTGCAGACAATAATGATAAGGTGCTGCACAGTTTTCAAATTGGCTAACACGAGCTAAAGGTAAGGGAAGCGAAGAAAACTGTTGCGTGATATTTTTTCGAAAAATCGATAGTTCTCGCAAACTGCACCAAACATCTACTTGGGTTTGTTGCTGAATAGTCTTAGCAAGTGAAATAAGTACTTCAGCACTGATCTCACTCATTTCAGTACTCCATTGTTGCCACTTTTCACTTAGATAATGATAAAAACGCTGAGTTTGCTTCCATTCAGTTCCATGCAAACGTACAACTTGCTCATCAGCTAATTCGAATTCTAACTCCCCCCACACGATCCCTCTTTTGCAACGAATATCAATTAATTGATTAAAGGGAATGAGATATTCATGTTTTTCACCACCAACCTCAATGCCTGCATTTAATAAGCGAACCCGATTATAGGGATGCTGAGCCAGGCGCTGCCCAATCTGTGTTGATTTCAGTTCCATACAATCCTGCACCTGAGTTGAACAATAATGAAAATGATGGCTGCTTGATTTCAGACGGTTTTTTATTACTTATAAACAAGCTATCCTATATATATTAAGGATTCTTGCCTTTGAGGTACTTTGTGCTAACGCTGCTTACCAGTTATCGTCGTGTTTTATATAACAGCCATGCTTTATATTATATCCGAATCTTAATCGCCCTGACAGGGACGACCTTAATTCCTTGGCTATTAGGCCAAGACCCTAAGGTAACAATTCCCCTAACTTTAGGTGTGGTTGCCGCAGCGCTCACAGATTTAGATGATAGATTAACGGGTAGATTAAAAAACCTCGTTATTACCTTGCTCAGCTTTTTTATAGCCTCAGTTTCGATTGAGTTACTCTTTCCTTATCCTATATTGTTCTTTTTTGGACTCGCAATCTCGACCTGTGGATTTATTCTTTTAGGTGCATTAGGGCAGCGTTATGCCACAATTGCATTTGGTGCTTTGCTTATAGCAATCTATACCATGCTGGGCGTTCCTATTTTTGATACTTGGTATCAGCAACCCGCTTTATTACTCATTGGAGCAATTTGGTATAACATTTTAACCTTAATAGGCCATATTTTATTCCCAGTTAGGCCACTGCAAGATGCGATTACTCAATGTTACCAACAATTAGCAGCCTACCTCGATGCTAAAGCAAATTTATTCGACCCTGATCTTGAAGATGGCTATCAACAGTCTATCTATGATTTAGCATTAGTAAATAGTTCCCTAGTCAGTACCATGCATCAAACCAAAATTGCGCTACTGAGCCGCCTTAAAGGTGATAGAGGGCAAAAAGGCACCCGTACTGCCTTGCAATATTATTTTGTTGCTCAAGATATTCATGAGCGTGTAAGTTCATCCCATATTCAATACCAGCAATTAAGCCGCATTCTTCGCCATAGTGATATTTTGTTTCGCTTTCAACGATTACTTACTATGCAAGCAAGAGCCTGTCAGCAGGTTGCACAGTCTGTTTTATGGCACAAACAATACCAACATAATCCTCGCTTCGACGGTACTTTCGCTTACCTTGAAAACTCACTGCAATTACTTAAACAGCAATATCCTACTATTCATGAAATAAAAGCACTGCATAATTTACTTAAAAATTTGAAGGGGATTGATGCTCAACTTAGGGGATTAAGCCTTGAACAAAGCTCTCGACAGCAAAGTAATAAACAAATTGAGCAGCTTTCAGATGAGTCACTGTCAGGTTTCAGCGATATTATTGCTCGCTTTAAACACCATCTAACACCAAACTCAGCTCTGTTTCGCCATGCGATAAGAATGTCAATTCTACTTTGTACCGGATACCTTATCATCCAATTATTTGATTTAGAAAGAGGATATTGGATTTTACTGACAAGCTTATTTGTTTGCCAACCTAACTACAGTGCGACTAAGCGACGTTTAGCTTTGCGTATTGTAGGAACTATTATTGGGATCCTCGTTGGGTTACCGCTATTGAATTTTGTTCCTTCAATGGAAGGGCAACTCATCTTAATTGTTATTTCGGGACTTCTATTTTTCGTTTTCCGTAGTAGCCAGTATGCGCAAGCAACGCTCTTTATTACCCTACTTGTGCTCTTTTGTTTTAATCTTTTAGGTGATGGATTTGAGGTCGCTCTACCTAGGGTAATTGACACCTTAATCGGGTGTTTCATCGCTTTCCTTGCGGTTAGCTTTATTTGGCCTGATTGGAAGTTTCGGCAATTGCCACTGGTTATACAAAAAACAATGGACAGTAATTGCCGCTATCTAGATGCCATTTTGCAACAATATTACCAAGGTAAAGATAATAGCCTCGAATACAGAATTGCACGGCGTGATGCTCATAAAAATGATGCCGAATTTGCATCTATTGTTTCAAATATGGCTTCAGACCCCAAGTCTTATAAAGTCACGCAAGAACTAGCTTTCAAACTGCTGTGCTTGAATCATACATTACTTAGCTACATTTCAGCATTAGGAGCTCACCGAGAGCAAATGCAAAATGAGGATAACCTCAATATTTTAAGTGATGCCATCTGTTATGTAGAAACCTCACTTCAAACTAAGGCGCTTGATTCTCATAATACAGAAGAAAAATCAGAACGACTTCGCGAAAGCATAATGAGACGTATTGATAGCATCTCGACAACTGACGATGAAAAAACAGTCTTAATTTTGGAACAAACAAAATTATTATTGGAATTAACACCAGATATTAACGCTATGATAAAAGAAATGAATATACCTATTGTGACTGCCTCTAAATAATTTGGCGGTCTAATTAACCTTTGAAGGTCAATTTTCATTCGAATTTAAAACCTTTTTTTAAGGTGAAAAAGCACAACTCGTGGTTCACTTCTTAATCGACTAGGTAAAGAGCCACTCAATAAAATGAAAAATTGCTTTTAATTGCTCCCATAGAACACTCTATTCGCTGATTTTTAATCATCTCAATATATCTCATGATTCAATTATTGGTATTTCAGTCAATCGAACTGAAAAATAAGTAAAAAAGATCAATAGCCCATAGATATAGCCGATAAAACAAACTGATGAGCGGGCGCCAAAACTCTATTTAATAATAGAATGATTCACCCACTTAGCTAGTTTGTTTAAACCTATAACCGTGAGTCTTAAAATTGTCAGCCGTTTATAATCAATGAGAAAACCAAGCCTAATACACCTTATCACTTAAGTTTCTACATCCGTTTAACCTAGCTTTGTTTATTGCCTAAACGTAATTAAAAGTATTTTGGTTATAAATAAAATTAGCCTACGCTGTTGTACCAGTTAATTAAATCCTGCTTCATTTTTGAAGGTAAAACCGCACTGTGATATCCCTCTATCGCACCAGCTAGACCAATCAATAGTTTGATACTGGGGGCGTGCTTTCCATACTGTTTTAATTTTAAAAAGCACGCTTTTGCTCCTATTTCTCGCAAATCTTCTACTTTATGAATACCAATTTTGCCTAATGCTCTCTCAACAGACATGTTCATATTCGGTAAATCTTTTATCCGTATGACAACTAATTGTTTTTGATTTCGTTCCTCAACTGCCGATCTATAAGCTAAATTAATGCAATGTGCTAGTAGCTCTTCATTTTTCCAAATTTGTTTAGAAATAAAATAGTAGCGTAGCTCTAATGGAATTCCTTTTTTTCTAAAGACTAAACGATTCAATTCTATAGATTCAAAGTAACTTCTTGCAAAAAGGCAGCCGCGTAAATATAAAAGATCATCTAATATGAGTCCGATGATAACGTTATCGATAATTAAACAATCCCCACCAAAATAGTTTTTCTTTCTAAGTTCGCCGACTTTTCCTAGCAACTGCTCTAAATGAAGATAATTTTTTTCAGTTAAAGACATACTCCCAAACTCCTTATGGGTATTCATCTACATCAATCCTTGTGAGTGAAACTATAAATTTCCTGATTTTACAAACAATTAGAAGGTATACATTTTGAGAGCATCCTTCAAAAACGCCAAGAATATTACAGAGATAAACGATAAAGTTGCGAAGCGCTTTGTAAAAATAATCTTGATATTGGATAAATATACAGTTACTGTATATTCATACAGCTTATTGGCGAGGTGAACTATGGCTATCTATTCTCGGAACAAGACAACTGAACATTCTCTTAACCATTATGTGCAAACAAGAGCTTCAATTCCGCATACCAATGATCCTATTCAGCACGGTATGGTTAGTGAACTTGTTTACGATGAAAAGCATCCAATAACGGACTGCATCCTACTACCGATGCTACGTCAATTTGGTGTGCAATCGCGTTGGCTGCTGTGGCTAAGCCCAAATCAAAAATTAAGCCGAGATTGGTTAGAACAGTCAGGAATACCTGCCAATAAAGTCATGCAATTGAACCACATGACGTCAATTACAACTATTGATGCTATGGAAAAGGCATTGAGAAGTGGTAACTACAGTGTGGTTTTAGGTTGGCTTCCGGCATTAGATGAGCAAGATTTCGTTCGATTGCACTGTGCGGCACAAGAAGGTCATTCTATTGGCTTCATTATGCGCCCTCAAAAAACACATAATATTGTAAACACCCATTCTGGACAGCAAAACAATCTAAAAATTCACTCTAAACATTATCACTAGCTAAGATTAAGAATATTCTTAGTAAATTTGACATTTGGATATATTAGGTGTAAAAAACATCAGAAAAATAATTAAGATCAATGGGATAGATAATAATCAATTTCATGGTGAATTGTATTTATCTCTCTGATTTATCCGCCAAAAAAAGCTTTTTTATAACGATTTTTGCTTGCTCTACTTGTATCTTTCCAAGTTCGTTGTAGACTTTAGCTTGTTAAGGTTATGACATTATTTTTTACTTTTTATAAATTTTTGTAGATAATGTCAGTGAAACCTAGCACATATTTTAAACCAAGGGCGAATAATAAGGCTCTTTGAAGCCATGCCTATATTGGATGATAACGAGGCGTAAAAAATGAAAAAGACAGCTATCGCAGTAGCAGTGGCAGTAGCAGCTTTCGCAACTGTCGCGCAAGCAGCTCCAAAAGACAATACTTGGTATACCGGTGCTAAACTGGGTTGGTCTCACTATGAAGATACCAAATTCACTCCTTTTGATAATGGTACTTCTGTAGGTAACAGTACTGACCGTGATACGTTAGGTGCTGGTGCATACGCTGGTTACCAATACAACGAATACATGGGCTTCGAGCTTGGTTATGACTGGTTTGGTAAAATGAAATACAAAGGCGCTGGCAACAGCGGCGACCTGAAATCTATGGGTGTTTCTCTGACTACCAAATTAAGCTATCCAATCATGGATGACTTAGATGTCTATACTCGTTTAGGTGGTATGGTTTGGCGTACAGATGTCAAAGCACACAATGACAACTTAGGTAAAATCAAAGAAAACGACACTGGCGTTTCTCCTGTATACGCACTGGGTGTTGAATATGCTATCACTCCAAACTGGGCAACTCGTTTAGATTACCAATGGGTTAGCAACATCGGTGATAAAGACAACTTAGGCGTACGTCCAGATAACGGCATGCTGAGTGTTGGTCTGGCATACCGCTTCAACCAAGAAGTAGCTCCAGTTGTTGAGCCAGCTCCAGTTGTTGCTCCAGCTCCAGTTGTTGAAAACAAACGTTTCACTTTACGTTCAGACGTTCTGTTTAACTTCAACAAAGCAACTCTGAAACCAGAAGGTCAGCAAGCGCTGAACGAACTGTATACTGAACTGAGCAGCATCGACCCAACTCAAGGTCGCGTACTGGTAGTTGGTTTCACAGACCGTATCGGTTCACAAAACTACAACCTACCACTGTCACAAAAACGTGCTCAGTCTGTAGTTGATTACTTGGTATCTAAAGGCGTTCCAGCAAGCGCAATCGCTGCTGAAGGTCGTGGTAAAGAAGATCCAGTAACTGGCAACAAATGTGACGATGTTAAAGGCCGTGCAGCTCTGATCGAGTGTTTAGCACCAGACCGTCGCGTTGAAATCGAAATTCAAGGTACAACTGAAGTTGTTACTCAACCAGGCGCTTAATTACTAGCCCTCGTTTGAATTTCGTATAGAATAAAAAAACCCCATTTTATGGGGTTTTTTTTACTTATTAATTTACTTATTACATTCCTGAAAGATATTGTTATTATTTCAAATGCAGAGTACTTCCTTTATCATTTTTAAATCGCTTTAAAATAACAACAATATAAAAAATTGGATTATAAATTGAAGTCCCATCATGGGAAGAAGTAAATAACTAAAGGTGAGCCCCTTTATCGAAGAAGAAGCGATCACTATAGATCATCTAAAGATCATCTAAAGATCATCTAAATTTATTTTTGAGTATTGCTGCTTCCTAAAATAGCTTGCAAATCATGTTTTAAGGAACTCATTTGGTTCTCATATTTATCTTTATGTTCTGCATCTTCGATCAATTGAATAATCGTTTCCGATAATGTTTTATTCCTATTTACCGCAAGATTAGACAAACGTTGCCAAACAGAGAAATCAAGATCTATCGATTTTTTCCTTGTGTGGGGATGCTCCGCATTAAAGTGTCGCTTGCGCCTTGCTCGAATACTTTGCTTCATACGATTATCTAACTGTGGATTCATATGAAGAGAAATCCACTTTAAAACTTCAGTTGGAGAATTTTCCATCCGCAACAACAAAGCAACAGCTTCTTCTTCCGCACTCCTTTCTATATAACGAGTGATCAGTTCTCCGCCTCTGGATTTTTTAACCAGATAATCCCATTTCCAGCCACACTCAAGATTTTCAAGCTGCTGATATTTCATATATTTTCCTGATGAAAATCGAATTTGATTTTATATTAGCAATTTTAGAAGAAAATGTGCAATCAACGAATAATTGTCAACCTATCATTCACAAAGTAGATAACAACTAGGCACAAATTAGTGTACAATCCACGTCTAACTGTTAACAATTTAATAAATTAACATGTCTACATTTGAATGCATACTCCTCGTATACGGGATTGGAGGCGTATGTTCTGCTCTTATAACACTACTCGTAACGAAAGACCCTGATATTTTAATGCGATTACTCAGTGCGCTACTTATAGGATTAACATGGCCGATGAGCTTCCCAGTTGTACTCTTATTTTCTCTATTCTAACCGATAATACGACAATTATTGCTGCAAGATTGGCGATCAAACGTTAATATAGCAACCTTGCCCATTGGGTAATAAACTGACCTGAAAATAATGTAAAATATCCAAACAGGATTCAGACATACGCGCCGGCTCACCAACAGGCATTTTACTTATAATCATATTAATAGCAGAAAAATTATAGTGATCAGTCAAGAACTAACATGGCAAGGCCTAACGCCTGACTTAACACCTTATCAGGCAAATTTTATCTCTTCAGATACCCTATCCCCTACCATTCTACCTGAGATCCAGCCTAGGTTGTTTGATAGTATAGAGCGTTTTATCAACGAAAATGCTCGGACTCCTTTTATGTTTATTAAGTCCGATGAAAATGAGAGCTATCTACAGGCATTTGCAGATTCTATTCGTCCTTTACTGAGCAAATGCACGCCAATTAATGGTGATTATCAGCTTTCTGAAAATAAAGACGCTTTTGAATGGCGAGCAGGAATAAATAGCCGCTTTTCAACTCAAACTAACATCGCTTATCGTCATTGGATTGAACCAGAACAACTATTTGGTTATATCACTCCATCAATGCGTTTAGTGCCGGGATTACTACATCATATCAATGGTGGTGTCCTAATTATATCTGCCTCTGCTCTGGTTTCTCAACCTTTGATGTGTCAACGGTTGCAACATATGATTTCGCGTCGCCAGCTTGAATGGCTACCATTTTCGGATAGCCACCCCCTTCAGATTGAGATTGAACCACAACCTCTTGACGTTAAATTGATTATTGTTGGAGACCGGCTTGAGCTTGAAGAGTTTGAATACAATCATGCCAGTCTGTTTGATAATGCAATTTATGGCGAATATGAGCCTGTTATGTTCTTTGATAACGAAGAGCAATTAACGTTATGGATGCGTTATATCAAATCTATTATCGTTGCAAACCAATTGCCAGAAATTGCACCTGATGGTTGGCCAACATTTATCACGCAAGCAACCCGTTTTTGTGAAGATAAATTTAATTTACCGCTAGATACCTTGTGGTTAACGCGTAGGTTGGTTGATGCATCCCATTATCAATCTAGTAATACCATTGGTCACGAAGCGTTTAATGAAGCTATCGAAAACCGCTTATGGCGGCATAGTTTCCTTTCTGAGCGAACTCAAGACGATATTCTGCAAGAACAAGTGTTTATCAAAACAGAAGGCGACGTTATCGGCCAAATTAATGGTTTATCTGTTTTGCAATATCCTGGTCATCCAGAAGCGCTTGGGGAGCCATCACGTATCACTTGTGTTGTCCATTTAGGTGACGGTGAATTCATTGATGTTGAACGCAAAGCTGAGCTAGGCGGAAATATTCATGCTAAAGGTATGATGATCATGCAAGCTTATTTAAATTATGAATTGAAATTGGATCAACCACAGCCATTTTCAGCCTCGATTGTTTTTGAACAGTCTTACGGTGAAGTTGATGGAGATAGTGCTTCATTGGCTGAACTGTGCGTTCTTATCAGTGCATTGGCCCTACAGCCTATCGATCAGCAAATTGCGGTAACAGGTGCTGTTGACCAATTTGGTTTTGTACAACCAATTGGTGGTGTAAATGAAAAAATCGAAGGCTTTTATGATATTTGTGCTAAACGGGGGCTAACAGGTAATCAAGGTGTGATTATCCCAATGTCTAACGTCCGGCATCTCAGTGTCAATAACGCAGTATTGGACTCAGTTAAAGAGGGCCAATTCCACATTTGGCCTGTTGAGCATGTCGCTCAAGCTATTACTTTACTAACGCAGCAACCTTATTTTGAGCAGCAAGTTGAAGATGATAATGTACACCTGTTAGCTTTAATTCAGGAACGAATAAACCAAGCTAACTCGCCGGAAAAACCAAAATTCCCTTGGTTCCAAAAATGGTTTGGTTGAGGAAAATTATCAGATCGGAGTTGTTCAGCGTACAAGTGTAAGCTATCCTGTGTTCTTACACATAATTAAGGCTATCAGAAGAACATGGTTGATAAACGCGGATCCTACACAAAAGTTGATTTAGAAGCTTCTGGAAGAGGCGAGTTATTTGGGGAAAATGGTCCGCCATTACCCTCTGGCAACATGTTGATGATGGATCGCATCATCACAATGACTGAAGATGGTGGCACCTTTAATAAAGGCTATGTCGAAGCTGAATTGGATATCAATCCAGACCTATGGTTCTTTGGCTGCCATTTCGTTAATGACCCGGTGATGCCAGGCTGTTTAGGGCTTGATGCAATGTGGCAATTAGTCGGTTTTTATCTTGGTTGGCTTGGTGGCGAAGGTAAAGGCCGTGCACTTGGTGTTGGCGAAGTGAAATTTACTGGTCAAATTCTACCAACAGCCAAAAAAGTCACTTACCGTATCAATTTTAAACGAGTCATTAACCGTAAATTGATTATGGGCCTTGCAGATGGTGAAGTATTAGTTGATGGTAAAGTAATTTACGTCGCTAACGACCTCAAAGTTGGTTTATTCAAAGATACTAGCGTATTTTAATTTTATAAGTAGACCTAAGCTATCTACTATAAAACCAACGTCATCTTGAAGTATGACAATTATAGATTATTAATGCCAAAACCTCCGCAATAGCGGAGGTTTAAAATTATTTATTTAAATGGAATTAAAAAACCGTTTACTCGAGTTCTCTAATCTATAAGTTATGATTGGATCTGCGATTAAGCAGAGAGAATCACCCTATCGTCCATGGCTTGCCGCCAACCTCCTAGCCAATGCGATCGTGCATCTACAGCCTGATAAGGACATAGCTCTTTTGAACGCCCTGCGATTCCTGCTTGGTAACCTCTTGATAAAGCTCTTTCTAAACGGTCTCTCTTCTGTCTTTTCATGCCTTACTTCCCTCATCATTTAAATGGAAAAGAAAACAGTACCGAATCTGATTCGGGTACACTATAGAAATACCGCTCGCTCGATAGGAAATCAAGTAAAGAATTTCATATAAATGTCATAAATGTTATAAATGTGATTTGCATATTCAAAAAACATCAACTCTTTGATATTTCATATAGTTATGTTCTTTTTATTTATAATTCGTTATTTTATGAAGCTGCCTACTCGAATGATTTACAACAGAATTAATAAAAAATGCACCTCCATTCATTAGAATATGAGATGCATTTTATACAAAAATAATAATGCTAATTAAGGTTTGCTGATCTCTTTTGCTATTCCATCTGCAACTTGCTGCCAACCATTTGATAGTGTTCTCACTAACTCAGGATAGCCATCTTCTTTTTGCTCGAGTTGAATATCAAAATTACGACGTATCACCTCTTTACCACGTGATACTGTCCAAAAACCTTGAACCAGTACTGTACCATCATAGCGGCCATTGAAAGCAGTAAGCGTGATATCTAGGGTATCAGGCGAATTCTGCAATGGCTGTAATGAAACTAGCCGTGCAGGAAGCGCTGAGGATAGCTCGCTTACCATCGATTGCCCTAACTGTTGCTCTAATGGACTCGCCCATAAATGAGAGCTAGCGTTACTATAACTCACATCTGAAGTCTGATAAGTAATCCCGTTTGATGTCAGAACATCCGCTAACATAACACGTTGCAGCCAAATCTGATTTTGTTCGCTCATCACTGTAGCAGTTTGAGTCGCTGGTGGTTTCACTGGTAATTGGTAGTACATTTTATCCGGTGTGCTACTACAAGCCGCCAGCATTAAAACAAATATTGATAAAAGATATCTCATTATTTTTTCACTCCTTTAGGCACAGGATCCTTCGATGGCTCAGCTTCGAATACAAGGGCATTACTCTTATTATTCAAAGTACGTAGCAATGGTTGAACTTCCCTAAGAACCTGGTCTAAACGCTGCATGTTATCAACCATCTTGTTGTATGCCGGTGAACCTGGTTGGAATCCTTGCATTGCACGATTCATTTCGCTCAATGTTTTTTGCATATCCTGAGGCAAGTTTTGGAATTCTTTACTTCCCATCAATTTATTCAGTTCAGAAAGCATTACTTGCGCTTCCTTGATGGTTTTTTGCCCATCAGCAAGGGTTTGAGTTGTTTGATTCAACATTGGCTCAATCGGCATGCTATTGATTTTATCCAGTACAGAAATCACTTTTTGCTGAATTTGCGCCAAGCCGCCACTGGTTGTTGGAATAATTTTGTATCCTGCAATAACATCTGGCCCTTTGTATTCAGATTCATTCTGAACAAAATCGAGGTCAATGAATAATGCACCTGTTAAGAAATTACCGGATTTTAATGAGGCTCGAAGTCCATTTTTCATCGCGGCTTCAAGTTCAGTATTCAGATTAAAATCCGCTCCAACATCTTTAGCAAAACGCTCTGGCTCAATATGAATCAGTACAGGAATACGGAAATCATTGCCTAATTTTTGGTCAAGACCTTTTGTATAGAAAGGCACTTGCGCAACAGTACCTAAACGAATGCCTCTAAACTCAACAGGCGCTCCGGGTTGCAATCCTCTGATAGAGTCAGAGAAAAACATTACATAATCTTGGTACTGAGTATAGAGAGAGTTCTGAATGCTACCTTGGTTATCAAATAGCCTGAATTCCGATGCTTCTTTAACATTATCTCCAGGAAGCCATCCTGTAGGGACATCAAAGCTGACCCCACCTGACAACAATGTCGCAATAGAGCCTAATTCAACATGGATTCCTTGTGATGACATATCAAAAGCAATACCACTATCTTTCCAAAAACGCACATTTGTACTAATTAGCTTGTCATAAGGTGCATTGATAAACAGTTGATAGCGCATATCGCGATTATTCATATCGAATTCGCTAGTCTCAACAGAGCCAACACGATAGCCTCTGAACAATACTGGGTCACCCGCATTTAGTTGCCCAGCCTTTTCACTGGTAAGAACAATACGAATACCTTTAGCATCTGGTGACGCTAACGGTGGTGAGTCAAGTAACGTAAATTCTGAATGCTCTTTAGTATCTCGGCCCGGTTGTAATTCAATAAAAACACCCGATAGCAAGGTTCCTAAGCCTGTTACGCCTTCACGCCCAATAGTAGGTTTGACGATCCAAAAAGCAGAGTCTGTACGCAGCAAGTCTTTCATTTCGCTATTAAGGCGAGCTTTAATGACAACTCGGCTAAAATTGTCATCTAATGTCACGCTTTCAACGATACCAATATCAACACTACGGCTCTTAATTTTAGTTTTACCCGCTTCAATGCCTTCAGCATTGTAAGTAATTAAAGTAACCTCAGGTCCTTGATGACTAAAGTGGTAAAACAATATCCAAGCACCGATAAAAACGGTGATGATAGGGATCACCCAAACAGGTGACCAGCTTTTCAATTTACTGACTTTGGCGTTAGCCTGTGGCGTTTCTTGTTCACTCACCCGATGGCTCCTTCTTGTTCGGCAACTTTTAACGCATTTCTCTTTTCGCAGCGATCCCATGTCAATCTAGGGTCAAAAGTTATCGCAGCAAACATCGTTAAAATAACGACGACACCAAAGAAAATAACGCCCAGTGCGGGGACTATACTCATCAATTGACCCATTTGTACCAATGAAGCCAAAATGGTAATTACAAAGACATCAATCATAGACCAACGCCCTACATACTCGACTAATTCATAAATAAAATGCATTCGATGTGGGTCACGGTTACCATAACCTTGCGAATCAAGACACAACCATGCAATACCAATCATTTTTAACGATGGCACCATAATACTGGCAATGAAAATGATCAATGCGACAGGATACGACCCATCCCCCCAAAGTAAAATGACACCATCCATAATAGTCGAGTGCAAATCACTTCCTAACATACTCGTTGTCATAACAGGTAGCACATTAGCGGGGATATATAAGATAATTGAGGTCAATAATAGTGCTAATGTCCACTGTATACTTTGATTTTTACGAACACTACCATGCGCATGACACCGAGGACATTGAGACTGTTCTGCAGGTAAAATAGCAGTACAAACTAGGCATAATCTGATATTTTGGCTTATCCCTGTCTGCCCTACTTTTAATTTTTGCTCAATCTTAGGAGCAGCTTCAATTTTGTTCCACATCCAGTGCCGATCAAGGCATTGAAATGCCCTGACTTGTAAAACACAATATAGGCAGTATGGCAGAAAACTTAAACCAACACCGATGTCACCATAAGCAATCAATTTTACGAAGCTAACAAGAACACCTGCGAGGAAAATTTCCGCCATACACCAAGATTTCATCTGGAACAGAATACGGCTTATCCACACTTTCGGTTTTTTTGGAATATACACCTGAAGGCCGAGTAGTATGATTGTCACCATACAAAACGCAGGGATCACCAACGCAAAAAACAGGAAAAATAACGCTAAGCCGCTATAGCGCGTCGTAGAAATAATCTCAATAATTTGAAATATCGAGATTTCATTTTCAATTCCAGCCGCACTCATTTTCACAAACGGAAATAAACAAGCAACAAACAACATAATTAATGCACTAAACGCATAAGCCGCAGGTTGCTTATAAGGATAACGCCACTTTGCGATTAGCGTCGTATGGCAGCGCGGACAGGTCGCTTTAGTACCTTCTTTTAATTCAGGCACTGCAACGAGCATGTCGCACTGTGTACACAGCACATGTTCATGAGATTCATGAGAACACAAGGTGATTCGCCCCTTCTTATTTCCTGATTATAAGAACTAACTATTTTTCAATAATTCAAGTTCTTGCCAACGATCAAATGCTTGTTCCAACTCTTGTTCTTTCTCACTCAACTTACTCAATGTTTTTTCTGTCTCATCATGAGGTTGGTTAAAGAAGTCGGCATCGCCCACAATTGCTTGCAACTTTTCAATTTCAGTTTCAAGTTGCTCCAACTTGGATGGTAGTTGTTCTAATTCACGGAGTAAATGGTAGCTAATCTTATTATTTCGCTTTGTCGGTTCTTTTTCCTTAAGCGATTTATCTTGATTCGCGATTTTACTTTGTTGTGTAGCTTTCAAACTCACTGTTTGTGCTTTTTGCTGCTGAGCATCAAAATAACCACCAGTGAAACGGTTAATAACACCGTCACCTTCAAAAATCCAACACTCTGTCACACTGTTATCAACGAATTCACGGTCATGGCTCACTAACAAAACAGTACCTTGATAGCCATCTACTAGCTCTTCAAGTAATTCAAGCGTTTCGACATCAAGGTCATTTGTTGGTTCATCGAGGATCAATAAATTGCTTGGTTTTAAAAATAGGCGGGCAAGTAGCAATCTATTACGTTCACCACCTGATAATGCACGAACAGGCGTCATCGCACGTTTTGGTGGGAACATGAAATCTTGTAAATAACCTAAAACATGACGTGGCTTACCATTAACCATGACTTCTTGCTTACCTTCAGCAAGGTTATCCATCACCGTTTTATCTGGGTCTAATGCTGCACGATGTTGATCAAAATAAGCCACTTCTAGCTTAGTACCACAATGCACTTTTCCGCTATCTGCTTGTAAGTCTCCAAGCATTAACTTTAATAGTGTCGTTTTACCACAGCCATTCGGCCCAACTAGCGCAATTTTGTCACCACGCATAACTTGAGCACTGAAATCATTAACCAACACTTTGCCATCGATTTGGTAGTTAACGTTTTCCATTTCAAAAACGATTTTTCCAGAACGAGCTGCTTCCCCGACCTGCATTTTTGCACTACCCATCACTTCACGGCGCTCTGAGCGTTCAACACGTAATGCTTTTAATGCGCGTACACGCCCTTCATTACGCGTGCGTCTTGCTTTGATGCCTTGACGGATCCATGTTTCTTCTTGAGCTAATTTACGATCGAATTCTGCATTTTGCATCTCTTCTACACGTAGAGCTTCTTCTTTTGCTTCCAAATAATTGTCATAGTTACCCGGCCATGACATCAGTTTCCCTCTATCCAGATCAATAATGCGTGTTGCCATATTACGAATAAAGGAACGGTCATGGGAAATAAATACGATGCTACCTTGGAAATCTTTCAAAAAGTTTTCTAACCACAAGATAGTTTCGATATCCAAGTGGTTTGTCGGCTCATCAAGGAATAAAACGCGTGGATTGCTCACCAATGCACGACCCAGAGCCGCTTTTCGTAACCATCCACCCGATAGCGAAGACAATTGTGCATCAGCAGGTAAATCTAATTTTTTAAGCACATCACTGATACGTGAATCTAATAACCATAAATTACGGGTATCCAGAATTTCTTGTACTTCAGCGAGTTTATTTAAATTCTTTTCACTTGGATCTTCTTCGACTAATTTAGAAACGTGATGATAGTCTTTGAGATATTCAGCTTGCTCTGCGACACCTTCCGCAACAAAATCAAAAATAGTACCTTCAACATTACGAGGCGGATCTTGTTGTAAACGTGCGACCACTAAATCTTGTTGATACAGTAACTGGCCATCATCAAGAGGCTGCTCTTTCGTTAATACACGCATTAGTGTTGACTTGCCGGCACCATTACGGCCGACCAAACAGACACGTTCGTTCTCTTCGATATGTATTTCGGTATTATCCAACAAAGGTGCATCACTAAAGGCAAGATAAGCACCGGACAAATTAATTAAAGCCATTGATTTTTTATCCTTTACGCTGCGTGGCGGATCAGCCAGCAGTTATGAATCTGACGGTTACGAGCAAAGTCTTCTGAACAAGTTTTTGCTGTTATTTCATTAGCTTGTAGGCCTAACTCATTCAATGCTTCTA
The DNA here is from genome assembly GCF_000314855.2 of Providencia burhodogranariea DSM 19968. Taxonomy (GTDB): domain Bacteria; phylum Pseudomonadota; class Gammaproteobacteria; order Enterobacterales; family Enterobacteriaceae; genus Providencia; species Providencia burhodogranariea. The sequence continues at coordinate 2,127,781 of NZ_KB233222.1, forward strand.
CATCCATTTTAAAACCACGCTTGTTATTAGAGAACATAATGGTTCCGCCACGACGCAATAAACGTTTTAAATGGGTAACTAGCTGAACATGATCACGCTGAACATCGAATGTGCCATCCATGCGTTTTGAATTTGAAAATGTTGGTGGATCAATAAAGATCAAATCAAATTGTTCATCACTATTTGCTAACCAGCTCAAGCAATCTGCTTGGATCAATCGATGTTGGCGTCCACTTAGGCCGTTTGCTTGTAAGTTTTTCTCAGCCCATTCTAAATAAGTGCGGGACATGTCCACTGACGTGGTGCTTTTCGCCCCACCCAACCCAGCATGCACCGTTGCAGAACCGGTGTAACAGAATAGATTAAGAAAATCAGCCCCACTACTCATTTGACCTAACATTCGACGTGCAATACGGTGATCTAAGAATAGGCCAGTATCTAGATAGTCAGTTAAGTTAACAAGCATTTTGGCGTTGTATTCTTGCACTAAAAAGAAATCATCTTTTTGTGCCAGTTTTTCATATTGTTGCTTACCTTTCTGACGTTGACGCGTCTTCAATATCAATTGATTTGATGAAAGCTGTAAAACATTCATCGTCGCAGTGATGACATCAAATAAACGCTGGCGTGCTTTGCGCTCATCAACTGTTTTTGGTGGGGCATATTCTTGAACAATCACTTTGCTACCATAAATATCTACAGCAACGTTATATTCAGGTAAATCAGCATCATAAACACGGTAACAGTCGATACCTTGTTGTTTAGCCCATTTACTGAGTTTTTTATGGTTTTTACGCAGGCGGTTCGCAAAATCAGGAGAAATTTCACCCACAGTTTCAGATGGTGATTCTGCTAATAAATAATTCTTTTGCACACAATCAAGTGGGCCATTTTTGGCTTTGAATTCGCGCTCAGAACGTAGCTGCAAACAACTTAACAATTCAGGTGAGCCACTAAAAATTGATAAACGCCATCCAGGGAAGCGTGCTTTAACAACTCGACCCAATTGGCTATGGAGTGCAATTAGAGCAGGTTCACTTTCTAAACGTTCACCATAAGGTGGGTTGCTTAAAATAGTACCTTTGATGTCAGTTTTCACTGGATTTTCTAACATCGCCGCATCACCTTGGTTAAAGCTAATCAGCTCCTGAACCCCAGCTCTACGAGCATTAGAACGTGCCATATCTAAAACACGCTTATCAATATCAAAACCATAAAAACGTGAGGTCGTATCTTTTAAGCCCTGACGAAAGCGTACTTGAGCTTCTGTTGTGAGCTCACGCCATAATTCTGGATTGTATTTTGACCAAGCATAAAAGCCCCAATGATCACGATGTAAGCCCGGTGCTCTATCAGCAGCCATCATCGCAGCTTCTATTAATAAAGTTCCAGAGCCACACATTGGATCAACAAGCGGTGTGTCTTTCTGCCAACCTGAACGATTAATAATAGCCGTAGCTAAGTTTTCTTTTAGTGGAGCTTGCCCAGCTAAATCACGATAACCGCGAATATGCATTGAGTCACCACTCAAATCTAATGCGACACTCGCCTTTTCTTTATTTAGATATACATTCACACGGATATCAGGCTGCTGGCGTGCAACATCTGGTCGCTGATCGATTTTACGCACGAAGCAATCGACAATGGCATCTTTAACTTTTAATGCACCATATTGGCTGTTACGGATCTCATCATTGGTACCACTAAAATGTACAGAAAATGTATCGGTCACTGAAAAAATCTCAGTCCAGTCGATAACTTGCACACCAAGATACAAATCTAAGTCACTATAAACATCAAACTCATTCAATGGTAATAAGATACGGGATGCCAGCCTGCTCCAGAGCAGACTCTGATACATAACCCGTTCATCAGCCTGAAAATGGACGCCCCCTTGTGCAATTTTGCACTGGCTAGCGCCTAGAGCTTCTAATTCCGATTTCAATAGTTCTTCTAGGCCACGAGCTGTGCTGGCAAACAGAGAATTCATAGTATTTTTACCAAATTGGATGAAAAATTGTTGCGCATTATAGCTAATCTTATGCGCTTGTCATAAAGTTGCTCAGCAACAATTTTAAGGATTAAAAAATGATAACGCTTTCACGTCTTTATACACACCCCATTAAATCAATGAGAGGTATACGACTCTCCCATGCATACGCAGATACCAGCGGGCTAATATTTGATCGTAATTTTATGGTAACAACACAGGAAGGTAAATTTATCACGGCAAGAAAATACCCGCAGATGTTACTATTTACACCAGCAATGCTAAATAATGGTCTTTATCTCAAAGCACCTGATGGTGAAAGTGTGACAGTATTGTATCAGGACTTTGATCAAAATCAGAGTCCAACAGAAGTATGGGGCAATCATTTTCATGCACTAATTGCACCTGAGGCCATTAATTCTTGGTTAAGTCGCTATTTTGACGAGCCAGTACAACTTCGTTGGTTAAGTTCTCAGCTATCCCGTCGTGTTAAAACCATTCCTGATGTTCCATTATCTTTTGCTGATGGTTACCCATTCTTACTTATTAATGAAGCCTCAGTACAAGAATTACAAAAACGCTGCCCTGCCAGTATCAAGCTTGAACAATTTCGAGGCAATTTGATTATTACGGGAGCACAACCTTTTGAAGAAGATACTTGGCAAAAGATTCAAATTGGTGATGTCGTATTTACCTTAGACTCTCCCTGTAGCCGTTGTATCTTAACAACTGTCAGCCCGGATAAAGGCATTAAACACCCTAATCGTGAACCATTAGCAACCCTACAAACATTCCGTACGACCGAGAACGGTAAGATTGATTTCGGGCAAAATATGATTATCAATAATACTGGCATTATTCGTGTTGGCGATACAATTACTGTGCTTGAAAAGAAACAATCGAGCCAATATTTCCCACAAGAAAGAGAGACTGATATTAAACCAGAAGATATTCAACTGCCATTAAGTTCAGTGACGCTCACATTTGAAAACAATGTATATGATGGAAATACTCAAGAGGTCATTCTCGAACAACTTGAAGCAAAAGGTGTGTCATTACCTTATTCGTGCCGTGCTGGGATTTGTGGGCAATGTAAAATAAAGCTTATTGAAGGGGAAGTTACACCTTTAAAACAAAGTGCAATTAAAGATAATGGCTATATATTAACCTGTAGTTGTATTCCTAAAAGCGCACTCAAATTATCTTTACAGTAATTTTTTATGCCAGCATACCAATAACGATTATTTATAGGTTTATTTTATTGGCGGACATAAAGAATAGCTATCAAAAAAAGATCATGGACGATCAATTAAATAACATTTCCATATAACAAACCACTGGTTTTACGTTTATACCGCAGCATGCGATCATTCATGATCTTAATTGGATCACAAAATCGCAATTTACGATCAGGTAATTCTAATTGAGCTTCGGCTAACAAACATAAACTCGCCGATGCACCTGCTTCTGCAATAATAAATGTAGCAATACTGTTTGTATTTTCTAAGTCAACTTGAATAAGTTGCCCCTGAGATGGCATTTCAATTTCGTGAAAAGATGAAAAATACCAACTTTTCGGCATTTGAGGTTTTAAAAAACGAAATGCCACTAAGCTATTTAAGACTAATTCAGCTCTTTCTTCATTTGATAGATTTAATCTTTTAGCCTGCTCATCAAATATATAAAACTCACCGGCATCTTCAATGCTAAAAGGCATCTCAGTACGAGCACAAACTGTTAACATTTTGGCTGGGAAGCATGAGCGAAATATCATGCCGTTAGCAAGATCTAACATTAACCTGTCATGGTCATGATCAAAATACCAACGCCAATGATCATCGGGTTTAATTTTCATAAACGATCCCATAGCGATTTATAGGCAAACCTACTTTTAATATATAACCCACCAGACTTTTAGTTTTATGCCGCGTGTTCGCAATAAAATTCTACACTCCGCGACTCAAATTACAGTATTGTCTAATCTATTTGGGTTTTTTCATATAAATAGTTTTTTATCACCTATACATAATTTGAAATATTTTGAGTATATACTCATAATATATCAAGACGCCGTTGAGTTCGCTCAGCTCCCTAAATCACATTATTATTGCCATTCTAGGAATATTCTTCTGCTCGCTTACCTAACTGCACTTGAGTTATTTTGCGTATAATTCCAGATAACTCTGCCTCAAAAACGATTAAAATAACGATTAAAAATAAGCAATCTATACTCTACATAATTCGATTTACATGTAGGCGATAAGTAAAGGTAGACTGAGGACATAGATAAACTATGTAACCCGACTAGCTAAGTATAGCCAATAACCATACAAATTGAAGTATGACAAGTATTTTCAATATAAATTAAAAAGGGGCATAAATAAAGCCCCACTTAAGTAAATTTCTAGTAAACTAAATATGATTCACAATATCTTTTATTAATTTAGGGCCATGATATATAAAACCAGAATAAATTTGGATCAATGATGCCCCTGCTTCTATTTTTTCTCGTGCTGCTGTTAATGAGTCAATTCCACCAACACCAATAATAGGTAATTTACCGTTTAATTCACGAGAAAGTATTCTGATAACTTCAGTACTTTTAAGTTGAACAGGACGCCCACTTAAGCCACCAGCCTCATTACAATGATTTAATCCTTGAACTAAATCACGATCTAAAGTGGTATTAGTTGCAATCACACCATCAATATTATGACGAACTAAACTGTCTGTAACTTGTATTATTTCTTCTTCTGTTAGATCAGGAGCAACTTTTACAGCCACGGGAACATATTTTTGATATTTCAATTGGAGTTCAAGTTGTTTCACTTTTATTCCATTTAATAGATCATCTAATGCATCTCCATATTGCAATGTACGTAAGCCTGGAGTATTTGGTGATGATATGTTAATGGCAATATATCCTGCGTGCGAATACACTTTATCCATACAAATTAAATAATCGTCTTTACCTTGTTCAACTGGCGTATCTTTATTTTTACCAATATTTATGCCAATGATCCCGCCATACCTTGCTTTTTTGACGTTCTCAACCAGGTTATCAACGCCTTTATTGTTAAATCCCATACGGTTGATAAGCCCTTCAGCTTCTGGCAGCCTGAATAAACGAGGTTTATCATTACCTAATTGTGGTCGAGGTGTCACTGTACCAACCTCAATAAAACCAAATCCCATTGCGCCAAAAGCATCGATGCATTCACCATCTTTATCCAAACCAGCAGCAAGCCCTAGCGGATTTTTAAATGATAGTCCCATACATTGAACAGGTTTAGTCGCAATAGATTGACGTAAGAGGCATTTAAAAGGAGAGTTATTTAAACGATGAAGTTGGCGAAAAGTCAGTTCATGGGCTTTTTCTGGGTCTAACTGGAATAAAGCCTTGCGGGCAAGGTGATATAACATATCCAATAACCTATTTATGTCTATACCCTTAATACTTCAGTTGCCGATTTGAGGTTTATCATCCTAGTCACGGAGTTATCTGCGCGGCTAGTAACTCGTTCACTTACCGCCTACCGACAACCTGAATTATTTGGTGTATAAAGCGATTAAAGACACAATATTCTGCGCATCAAAAAACCCGCCAAATCAAGTTTGCCAAGGTTATTTTCCAACGAGCAGTTATTTTCATCTGATAAAACGCGATATAGATTACCCTATCTTGTGTAACTTAATCCACGAAAATATCAATCTATATTCATCATACTTCAAAGGACTGTTGATCTTTGCAGTCAAGATATCAGACTCATCAGATAACAGTGGTGAAATCTCTTTTGAACTCGAATAACGTATTAAATTATGCTAAAAGTGACATATTGGCACTTTTAGCATAATTTAATAGAGGAAATATGACTGGATTTGAACTAAGGCTTTGGAGACGAGGGATGAACTGGGATCAAGAGCGAGCATCTGAAGAACTTGGGATCAGTCTAAGAAGTTATAAACGTTATGAAAAAGAACAAAAAATAACCAAACTGCTTGAATTAGCAACCTTTGCGTTAACGATAAAACAGTAATATCTGTATCACTAAGTAACTAACTTTAAGATACCAGCAAGTAAGTATCGAATATTAAAAAATCTCAATTTCTGATTTTCTGATTAAATTAATTCATAAAACAAAAACCCCTGAAATCAATTTCAGGGGTTGCCGATAACGAACTTTGTACTATTAAATAAACGGCTTAACTTTCAAGTGCTTTAGTGACTTTTTCGAATAGATCGCCTGATAGGTTTTCTAACCCTTTGAGTTGCTCAAGCTTATTACGCATTAAACTTTGGCGTTTTTCATCGTAACGTTTCAAGCGGATCAATGGCTCGATCAATCTTGAGGCCACTTGCGGATTACGTGTATTCAAATCAACTAAAATTTCATAGAGGAATTGATAACCACTCCCATCTTGTGCATGGAATGCGGATGGATTACCTGAGGTAAATGCGCCGACTAAAGAACGAATTCTATTCGGATTACTCATGCTAAATGAACGATGTTTCAGCAGGCTACGCACTTTTTCCAATACGTCTGATGCTGGACTCGAACCTTGCAGCATGAACCATTTATCCATCACTAATCCATCTTGATGCCAACGTTCATCGAATTCAGTCATCAGTTGTTCAAGGCATGGCAACTGAGATTCACTCGCTGCGGTTAACGCGGCCAGAGAATCCGTCATATTATCTGCTGATTTAAATTGTGCAGACACTAATTTATTAGCCAGTTCTTGAGAATCCCCTGCTGCAATATATTGCAGACAAATATTACGAAGTGCTCGTTTAGCTATATCTTGGTGATCGACACGATAACCATCAATTTTAATTGATTGATAAACAGCTAAAAACTCATCGGCCATTTCAGTTGCCAATTGATGAGCAATGAAATCTGCAACAATATGAATCGCATCAGGGTCGATCGTTTGGAATGATTCCGCCATTTCATTTTCAGAAGGCAAAGTCAAAATGAGTGCAATTAAAGCGGGATCAATTGAATCACTCAGTAAAACAGCACGAAATGCGTCAATTACATGTTCTGGGAACACTAATGGTTTGCCCGCTTGCTGGTTAACCACATTACTTTTCACATAATTATTGATCAGTTGCTGAGCTGCATCCCAACGAGAAAAATCATTACGAGAATACTTCATTAAAAATGCAAGTTGCTCATCACTATAAGCATAATCTAACTTAACTGGTGCAGAGAATTCTCGTAGAAGTGAAGGTATTGGCTGGCTAGTGACTTCATCAAACGTGAAGCTTTGTGATTCTTGTGTCACATTGAGCACTGAATTAACCGTGCTACCTAAATGTTTCAGAGGAATAACTGCACCATCTTCACCATACAACTCAACATCCAGAGGAATATGTAATGGTTGTTTATCTGCCTGATCCGCTGTTGGTGGCGTCATTTGATTAACATGCAAAACATATTGCTGTCTTTCGGGGAAATATTCGTCACGAACAGTTAAGACTGGTGTACCTGACTGGCTGTACCAACGGCGGAATAAAGAAAGATCCACATTTGATGCATCTTCCATAGCTTGCACAAAATCATCACAAGTTGCTGCACTACCATCATGACGATGTACATAAAGCTGGATACCCGCTTGGAACATCTCCTCACCCAATAAAGTGTGGATCATACGAATAACTTCAGAACCTTTTTCATAAACCGTCAAGGTATAAAAGTTATTCATCTCAATCACTTTTTCGGGGCGAATTGGATGTGCCATCGGACTCGCATCTTCAGCAAACTGAGCGGCTCGCATCACTTTAACATTATTAATTCGGTTAACTGAACGAGAACCTAAATCTGAGCTAAATTCTTGATCGCGGAAAACAGTTAAACCTTCTTTTAAACTAAGCTGGAACCAGTCACGACATGTAATACGGTTGCCCGTCCAGTTATGGAAATACTCATGACCGATAACAGCCTCGATATTCAAATAGTCTTTATCGGTTGCTGTTTCATTTTTTGCGAGGACATATTTTGAATTGAAGACATTCAGGCCTTTGTTTTCCATTGCACCCATATTAAAGAAATCAACAGCAACAATCATATAAATATCAAGATCATATTCAAGACCAAAGCGTTCTTCATCCCATTTCATAGCATTTTTCAGCGATTGCATTGCCCATGGTGCACGATCAAGATTGCCTTTATCAACAAACAGTTCTAAGGCGACTTCCCGTCCACTGCGTGTGATAAAAATATCGCTAAGGACATCAAAATCACCGGCAACTAAAGCGAATAAGTAACTTGGTTTTGGAAACGGATCTTCCCATTTAACCCAATGACGTCCATCTTCAAGAACACCTTCAGCAATACGGTTACCATTTGATAACAAATAAGGATAACGTTGTTTATCTGCCGTAATTGTCGTCGTGTAGCGCGCTAAAACATCAGGCCTGTCTTGGTAATAAGTAATATGTCGGAAGCCTTCAGCCTCACATTGTGTACATAAAGCATCGCCAGAAACATATAAACCTTCTAATGCAGTATTTTTCTCTGGACTGATTTCATTCACAATTCGCAAAGTAAAAGCTTCTGGCAATGACTCGATAATTAATTTGCTCTCTTGCTCTTTATAATGAGCCCAAGATTGGCCATTCACTTCAACACTGACTAGAACAAGATCTTCGCCATGTAATTCAAGCGAAGAGGACTGTGGATTAATGCGCTTAACTTGGCTAGTTGCCGTGACAACCGTTTTTGTAGGGTCGAGGATAAAATCGAGATCAATTTCTGAGATAGTATAATCAGGAGCTTGATAGTCCTGACGATATTTCGCTTGTCGCAACTGGGTCATAAGTAACCTTTTTATTCGTTAATTCGATATCGTGATTTTCACTTTCTTGTATATATAAAATAGTTCAAATTGCATGTAGGGGACAAGCTAAGCGATACCTTCCTGTGAAAAAAGCACATTGAACATAAATAACACTTTTATCAAAGCCATTAAACGCAAGTCAATATTTATGCAATTTGAAGTATGTTAAGTATATACAATACTATACGCTGGCAGAATGTGAATGGGTATGAGAAACATTTTCATCACCTAATGTTTTTGATTTGTTACTTCAATATATAAAACTGTTAAGATTTGGTTTGTCTGTTGATGCTATGGCACTATTAAATAGAAAATTACATGTTAGTATCACTTTGTATACCCTAAATAATTCGATTTGCATGTAAGCGACAAACGAAGATAGCGAACCACATAGATGAACGATGCAACTTGGCTAGTTTAGCTAAATTAACAACCATGCCATTCGAACGATTACTGGTATAAGTTTGGTGATTGAAAGCGTGCATATTAACGCTTGTTTAGTACTAATAACCGTCTGCTCAATATTAACGCCTATTGAGCAGATGCATAATTGGAGTACTCTCATACAAAAGAGCGATACATAGGGTCACACAATAAGACTTCTATCTTTTGTCAAAGTGAGTATACTTTTCCAACCTTAACGATTTGTATCCAAAATAATTCAAGTTACAGGTAGGCATTCAGTGAAGATATCCCAGAGCAGGCACAATACGGTGTCGTTCGGGTAGCTAAATGGAACAACCTCCGCAACATGTAATATATTATGGGTATAGCTAAGTAGATAAGCTCCGCGAGGATGTCTGCGCGCCATGAATTTAGACGCTACACCGATCATTACATCACTGCTCGATACTGATGCTTATAAGCTTCATATGCAGCAGGCCGTTTTTCACCATTACAGTCAAGTTCCGGTTGTCGCCGAGTTCCGCTGTCGTAGTAGTGAAATTTTAGGCACTTATGCCAATGAAATACGCCAACAGGTTAATTTAATGGCTGACCTTTCTCTAACTGATGAAGAGTCTCGCTACTTAACTACCCTCCCGTTTTTCAAAGATGACTATCTTGCATGGCTGAAGATTTTTCGCTTTAAACCCGAACAAGTGAACATTACTACAGCGGATGATGGGCAACTCGCTATCCGTATTAGTGGCCCTTGGAGCGAAGTTATTATGTGGGAAGTTCCACTACTTGCTCTGGTTAGTGAAATTGTCCAGCGTAATCGGCATCCACAAGTCACCCGTGAGGATGCGGTTAAACAGCTAAAAAAATTACTCTCTGTATTTTATGCACAAGCCGCAGAGCATAATGTTGATCTTACAAACTTCAAATTGATGGACTTCGGAACTCGCCGTCGTTTTTCTTATGACGTGCAATCTGCCATCGTTTCAATGCTTAAAAAAGAATTTCCATATCTTGTCGGCTCAAGTAACTACAAGCTTGCCCATGAACTAGGGTTAGCGCCAGTCGGTACTCAAGCACATGAGTGGTTCCAAGCCCATCAACAAATCAGCCCTGAATTAGCGAATAGCCAGCGAGCTGCGCTACAAAGCTGGCTAGATGAATACCCAGACCAGTTAGGTATCGCCTTGACTGACTGTATCACCATGGATGCTTTTTTACGCGATTTTGATATTAATTTTGCGAAGCGCTACCAAGGATTACGCCACGATTCAGGTGACCCGATTGAATGGGGTAAAAAAGCGATTGCTCATTATGAAAAATTGGGGATTGACCCAATGAGTAAAACGCTGGTGTTTTCTGATAGCTTGGATTTGCAAAAATCATTAGAGCTATATCGCTATTTCCATAAACGCATTAATCTCGTATTTGGTATTGGCACAAGGCTAACTTGTAATATTCCGCAGGTTGTTCCTCTCAATATTGTGATCAAACTCGTTGAATGTAATGGTAAGCCTGTTGCAAAACTATCTGATAGCCCAGGAAAAACCATTTGTGAAGATGATGAGTTCGTCAATCAACTACGCAAAGCCTTCGACCTACCAAAAATGGAAAAAGCCTGTTAATGGGCTTTTTCCATTGCGTGATACCCAATATTGACTTTTTGGGGTATCACGCAAGAAAAGCGCTTTTGCTTTTACTGACTTGCTATTAATATGCCAACTAGGTTTTAGGGGATGTTTATCTTTGCTGCTTATTTTTACTGCACTAATTGATTGAAATGACATCAGTTTTATTATGTCACCTATTGAGGTTATTAAAATAACATCACATAACCCCAAACCCTAAAGGAAAGCGCCCTTTGGGTTCGATTAAACGCGATTTTTCGCTGTGTTGAGCGGCTCTTGCCTAGTTCACTAGGCGGCGAATCACTCGCCTTGCTCAAAAGGCTTTTAATTCGAATAAAAATTGACCTTCAAAGATAAACAGCCCCTAGCTAAAAAGTCTCAGTTCGCCTTTGATTCAAATGTCGTGATTTTTTACTTGTTTCCTGCCCCACGGCAAGTAACATAGAACCTCGACCCTGAAATATGGGATTTGAGAAAACTTATACTTTCATTCATCTCTATAAGTTACTTAACACTTATTAGGTTAATGAATATTCATCGTTAATATCGTTTATATATAAGAGAGTAATTTTTATGATCGTAGCGCCTGTAGTCGATGTACTGCAAGGCCGTGTGGCGGTTGGCTCTGAAGTCACCGTTCAAGGCTGGGTACGTACAAGGAGAGATTCAAATGCTGGTTTTTCTTTCCTCGCCGTTTATGACGGTTCCTGCTTTAATCCGTTACAGGCTGTCATCAATAATAATTTACCGAATTATAACGACGAAGTCCTGCATCTGACCACGGGTTGTTCTGTTGAAGTCACGGGTACAGTAAAAGAATCTCCAGGCCAAGGCCAGTCTTTTGAATTAGATGCAACGGCAGTTAAAGTGGTTGGTTGGATTGAAGATCCAGATACTTACCCAATGGCCGCAAAACGTCATAGCGTAGAATTTCTGCGTGAAGCAGCTCACTTGCGTCCCCGCACTAATTTAATTGGTGCTGTTGCTCGTGTACGTCATACCTTGGCACAAGCATTACATCGTTTTTTTGATGAACAAGGCTATTTTTGGGTTTCCTCACCGATTATCACTGCATCCGATACTGAAGGTGCAGGCGAAATGTTCCGTGTTTCTACGCTGGATTACAACAACCTACCTCGTAACGACAAAGGTGAAGTCGATTTCAGTGAAGACTTCTTTGGGCGTGAAGCTTTCTTAACCGTATCAGGTCAGCTAAACGGCGAAACTTATGCAACAGCTCTGAGTAAGATATACACCTTTGGTCCAACCTTCCGTGCAGAAAACTCAAATACCAGCCGTCACTTGGCTGAATTCTGGATGGTGGAGCCTGAAGTCGCATTTGCTAACCTTGATGATATCGCAGGTCTTGCAGAGCAAATGCTAAAATATGTCTTCAAAGCTGCGCTGGATGAGCGCCGTGACGACTTAGAGTTCTTTGCGCAACGTGTTGATAAAGATGTAATCAACCGTTTAGAAAGCTTTGTTAACTCTGATTTCGCTCAAGTTGATTACACTGATGCGATCAAAATCCTCGAAACCTGCGGTCAGAAATTTGAAAACCCAGTATATTGGGGCGTTGATATGTCGTCTGAACATGAGCGCTATTTAGCAGAACAACACTTTAAAGCACCTGTTGTCGTTAAAAACTATCCGAAAGATATTAAAGCGTTCTATATGCGCCTTAACGAAGATGGCAAAACAGTTGCTGCGATGGATGTCCTTGCGCCAGGTATCGGTGAAATCATCGGGGGCTCTCAACGTGAAGAGCGCCTTGATAGACTAGATGCGCGTCTTGAAGAAATGGGCATGAATAAAGAAGATTACTGGTGGTATCGTGATCTGCGCCGTTATGGCACAGTGCCACATTCAGGATTTGGTCTAGGTTTTGAGCGCCTAGTGACTTATGTCACGGGTGTTGGTAACATTCGTGAGGTTATCCCATTCCCACGCACACCAAAAAATGCAGCTTTCTAATATAGATAAATCATATAAATAGAAGCATCTTATTATATTGGGTTCGTTATCGAGCCCAATATTTTTTCAAGTTCTCATCATTTTTGACTAAACCTGAAAAGTTCATCATCCCCCTATCAGCAAAACACAATAATTCATCTTTTTTCCAACACAATTTAACCTTAGATAAGAAAATTCTGTTTTTTATTCTTTTTGTTTACCTCTATGAATAAAAAAATGATCTAAACCTCTCCTGACTGTTTAAAAAAAGCTCAACTCGACTTCTCAAAAAGTTCCCTAAAATTTGTAATTATTTTAAACTGGTACTACCAGCGCTTCTTTTTCGACCTATTTTTTACATTTAGAAACACCCTGTTACCATTTGTTACAGAATCTTCGTTTTTGTAGCACTTTGAGGGTAGATAAATTTATTTAGCAATGGAACACTGGACGCCGACATAGACGACACTAATCTCTCATAAATAGTTCCAAAAAATTTTGAGAATTATTTTTGGCAGTGGCAGGTGTCCGAATAACACCAATGAGGGTAATAATAATGATGAAACGCAATATTCTTGCAATGGTTATCCCAGCTTTGTTAGCTGCAGGCGCAGCAAACGCAGCTGAAGTATATAACAAAGACGGCAACAAGTTAGACGTTTACGGTAAAGTTGACGTTCGTCACTACTTCGCTGATGGCAAAGGTAGTAATGGTACTAAAAGCCAAGATGGCGACGACTCACGTGTTCGTATCGGCTTCAAAGGTGATACTCAAATCACTGATCAACTGACTGGTTTTGGTCGTTTCGAGTGGGAAACTAAAACTAACAAAACTGAATCTGGTGCTGAAAATAAAAACCGTCTAGCATACGCTGGTCTGAAATTTGCTGACTTCGGTTCAATCGACTATGGCCGTAACTACGGCGTAATCTATGACACGAACGCATGGACTGACGTATTCCCATTATGGGGCGGCGACACTATGGCTCAGACTGACACGTTCATGACTAGCCGTAACCGTAACCTATTAACTTACCGTAACAACAATGCATTCGGTTATGTTGATGGCCTGAGCTTTGCTCTGCAATATCAAGGCAAAAACACTGAACACAATAAATCAGGTGTTAAAGAAGCATACAAAAACAACGGTGATGGCTACGGTTTATCTGCAGCATATGACTTAGGTTGGGGTGTGTCACTGGGTGGTGGTTACTCAAACTCATCTCGTACTGAAGGCCAAAAAGCTAAATACGCTAACGGTAAACGTGCTGAAGCATGGAACGTTGGTGGTAAATTCGACGCTAACAATGTTTACTTAGCAGCTATGTATGGTCAAGCGCTGAATACTACTCACTTCGGTGATGCTGATACTATCGCTAAGAAAACTGAAAACGTTGAATTAGTTGCTCAGTACCTGTTCGATTTCGGTCTGAAACCATCTATTGGTTATAACCAATCTAAAGGTAAAAACCTGGCTTCAGGTAACGAAGATTTAGTTAAATATGTTTCTGTTGGTTCTTACTACTACTTCAACAAAAATATGTCTGCTGTAGTTGACTACAAAATCAACTTACTGAAAGACAATGACTTCACTAGATCTTACGGTATCAACACTGACAACGTCGTTGGTTTAGGTCTGACTTATCAGTTCTAATTATCGGTTACGATAATAAAAACTGTATTGAAGTTAGTATTAGAAAAGCAGCGCTTAGCGCTGCTTTTTCTTATCAATAAGTTACCTTAACTTTATTTCCTCACACCTACCTTATAAAACCTTACCTTCTGCAATTTCAACATACACGTTTATATAAACTTAAAACTGATTACAAAATGATTAGCTAAATAAAAAACCAATAATCTAGATAATCACTCTAGCTTAATATCAATTTACGGTTTTATTACATTCAATTCATGTCTAGCTCACAAGATCCCGCCATTTTTTCGTAAAACGGTTGGCAAATTGTTTTCTGCACGTTAACCTGAGTACTCAACATTTTCGGCTTAACAACTGAGTTTTGGAATCGACAACATGTTTGAAAAAATTACTTCTGCCCCTGCTGACCCTATTTTAGGCCTTGCTGATAGTTTCCGTGCTGATCCCCGTGATAACAAAATTAACCTTGGTATCGGTGTATACAAAGACGGTTCAGGTAAAACCCCTGTTCTAGACACTGTAAAAAAAGCTGAAAAGCTCCTGCTAGAAAACGAAAATACCAAAAACTATCTTGCCATCAGTGGTATTCCAGAATTTGGCCAAGTAACTCAAGAACTATTATTTGGTAAAGAGCACGAAATTATCACCTCTAAACGAGCTCGCACTGCACAAGCTCCAGGCGGTACTGGCGCACTGCGTATCGCTGCCGACTTTATTGCTAGCCAAACTAATGCTAAGCGTGTTTGGATAAGCAACCCAACTTGGCCAAACCACAAAAATATTTTTGAAGCTGCCGGTTTAGAAGTCGTGACTTACAACTACTATGACGCAGCTAATCATGGTATGGACTTTGATGGCATGCTCAATAGCTTGTCTTCTGCTGTTACCGGTGATGCAATCGTTTTACACGGCTGCTGCCATAATCCAACAGGTATCGACCCTACTGTTGAACAGTGGACTGAACTGTCCGCACTGTGTGCAGAAAAAGGCTTATTGCCAGTCTTTGACTTTGCTTACCAAGGCTTCGCTAAAGGCTTAGAAGAAGATGCTGAAGGCCTGCGTGTCTTCACGAAACAAAACCCAGAAATGATTGTTGCGAGTTCGTACTCTAAAAACTTCGGTTTGTACAATGAGCGCGTTGGTGCTTGCACTATTATTGCTAAAGATAGCGATAACGCAGAGCGTGCATTTAGCCAAGCAAAAGCGGTTATCCGAGCTAACTACTCAAACCCACCAGCACATGGTGCAGCGGTTGTTACCACCATATTATCTGATGAAGCACTAAAAGCTGAGTGGATCCAAGAACTGTCATCAATGCGCGAACGTATTAAACGTATGCGTCAGTTATTGGTTAATACCCTTGAAGAAAAAGGCGCTAAGCAGGACTTCAGCTTCATCATTAACCAAAATGGTATATTTTCCTTCAGTGGCCTAACAAAAGAGCAAGTAGAACGCTTACGTAGCGAATTTGGCATCTATGCCGTTGGCTCAGGTCGTATTAACGTTGCTGGTTTAACACTAGAAAACATGGTGCCACTGTGTGACGCTATCATTAAAGTGATTTAATACTTTAAGATAACTGAGTTTGATAATCGCGAAGACGTCTCCTTTTGGAGGCGTTTTTTATTGAACGACGAAAGTGAAAATAACTTAAAATAATAATGCCTCAATCACTGAGGCATTTATTGAAATCGAACTATCTATTCTCTACATAACTCTCTTAGTGCAGCTAGTAGACAATGGAATGACTGGCTCATTACCAAACTGGCAGCTCATCCTGTAAGAACGGATTTGTTTTGCGCTCATGGCCAAGATCCGACATCGGGCCATGTCCCGGAATAAATTGATATTCATCCCCAAGCGGCAATACTTTATTTTTAATTGAGGCTATCAGTGCCTGATGGTCACCACGAGGAAAATCGCTCCGCCCTACGCCACCTTTAAATAACACATCACCCATTGAAATCAATTTATCTGCATGATTAACAAAAATAATATGACCGGGTGTGTGCCCTGGGCAATGTAGAACATCAAAAGTGATAGGCCCACAAGTCACCGTTTGCCCTTCTTCTAACCAATAATCAGGGGTGAAATCAGGACATTCCCCGATATTAAACATCGCATTTTGCTCTGCTAACGCTTCAATCCAAAAAGCATCTTCTTTTTGTGGCCCATAAATAGGCACTGAAAAATGTTTAGAAAGAATGGCTGTCGCGCCGATATGGTCAGAGTGCCCATGAGTCAAAAGGATTTTTGTGAGCTTTAAATTGCGATCTTCAATTGCGGCAATGAGTTTTTCTGCTTCACCGCCGGGATCAACAATAACGGCTTCCATCGAGTTTTCATCCCATATAACCTGACAGTTTTGCATGAAAGGGGTTACTGGGATAATAATATATTTCATTGAACAATTACTCCATAATCTGTGTCACCTATGCACAGATTACCATGTTCTTGCTGGACCTGTATCGATATGAACAAAATTGCTTTTCGGATAGTAACCTACTCCGCCAGCTTTCATTTTTAGTGCTGCCTTACGAATATTACTTAATTGCACCCCATCAATATGAAAATCCATTGCTTGGCCTCTTGTATGGTAGCTTTTCTTTGCTACTCCTGAACTACTTTTACGCAATGCATTATTGGTTTCGAGTGAACGATATCCTGAAATTAATTGAATTGGTTTATTCGACCCTAACATCATCTGCAACAGATAAATCTGATCGAATAATTTAGGATCAATCATTTTCACTTTATCCCTACGGTGATCGCGAAACAGATGATTTAACCGCGCAAGCTCAGATTTATTATAATGCCGCCCATCAAAAAACTCTGTCTTTAAAAATTCCCCGGTGTTGAGATTTTGAAAACGCAAAATTCTCGGCCTTGGTGTTGTCATTGCAGCAAATACATGACTTGGTAACAAGCTTAGTCCAACAGTGGCGGCACCAATTCCTAACCATTTTCTGCGGTTTTGATCAATTATATCCATAAGTGATAACTCAGATTTCAATTATATAAATAGTAAACAAACTAACTGTATCTTCCAGTCTAACAAATCATATTTGACTTTAATGTATAATAATGTAAATAAATAAGTAAAAGTCTAAATATTAACGTTACATCATCAAAATAGTGAGTGTTATCACTAAATATAGTGTTAATGTCAGCTCTTGGTCGTTACTTCGAATTAATATAAAACCATTAATATTTCATTTTTTCTATGGAAATGATGAGAAATAATGCGTAGATGTTGGAAAAATACAGAAAATGCAATCAGGGAGACAAACTCCCTGATTGATGTACACAATCATTAATGCAGAATATTTTTTATTGACGGAATATATTTCTGCGCATTTTCAATACTATTATCATATTGATAAATATCAGCACGATACTGTGGCTGTTGATCTTTATCTACCCATGCAGTTTGATAGTAAAGATAAACGGGGATCCTATCAGGAATATTCACATATTTTGTAGAGCCTTCTTTTAATGCACCATCAATACGTTTTTGTTCCCAGCCCGCATCTCCTAACAAGATACCCGCCAATTCATTAGCTTTATTCACCCGAACGCAGCCGGAGCTTATTGCGCGTGCATTACGATTAAATAAGCTATGGTTAGGCGTATCATGAAGATAAATAGCCTCTGAATTTGGCATATTAAACTTATAGCGCCCTAACGAATTTGTTGGTCCTGGTGCTTGGCGGATCCGATATGGAAAGTTTGCAGGGCTAATTTGCTCCCAATTAATAGAATATGGGTCAATTTCAAATGAGTCCTGCTCCCACCCTGAATACACCGTATAACCTTTACGACTAAAATAGCTAGGATCTTCTTTTCCTCTTGGCGCAATATCTTTTCTCGCCATACTCGTTGGCACACTCCAAGGTGGATTGATTACTACATTATTGAGAGCACTGCTCATAATTGGTGTTTTGCGATCAGGGCGTCCTACAATCACTTTTGAATCTAAGATCACATCATTATTCAGATAAAAATTTAAAGAAAAGCCTGGAATGTTGACAAGGATCCCTGTTCCATTGCTTTCTGGAATAATGCGCAATCGTTGAATATTCAATGCCATTAATCCCGCTTTTTGATGCGGTTTCATGTTAAGCCACACTTTGGTACCTTTACCCACCATGCCATCAGCTTCTAAACCATATTGTAGCTGAAATTTTTTCACTGCATCGACAAGCTCATCACTGTATAGCCGTGCTTCAGCTGTTGCATTCGCTTTTTCTTCATCTGTTGCCGCTGCATCTAATTCTGTCGAAATTGCAACTTTACTCACAAAGCCTTGACGGTATAAAATCTCTCTAAGCGTAATAACATCATCACTTGACTGACCGGGTTTTAACGTGGTTGTACTCACCAATTGAAGTTCATCATCATTCATCTTGAGTTGCTTCAACATTTCTTGGCGCATAGGCTGGTACAGTGGATGATTTGGAGCTTGCTCTTGCACCCATGCACTGAGTCTATTTTCTGAAACAGAATCTAACCATGGTTTTATTTGCGGTGCTGTAGGAGCTACCAATTTATAAGGCTGTTTTTGATATAACCAATATTGACCATTGGTAGGAATTGCCGACAGATATTGCCTATAGCCAAGCATTGCATCCGACAAAATAATGTCTCGACCTAACTCACTTAAATCACTTTGTTCAAGTGCCAACAGCCACTCACTAAATTGAGGTTGTACTCCAGATAATGCAAGCTCTGCCAGTTGTTGTTGGAATTGTTCAATTGCGGTTTCATCTTGCCACAATAATTGCATTTGCCGATCAGCATAAATTTTAGCGAGTTGCGCAGAAAATACCGGTTTTATATTGCCCGGCAAAGATGCTGTGATTTGAGCTAGGCTCTCAATGGGAGTCATAACGGTCACAGCAGCGGGTTCTGTTGCTTGCTGTAACTGGACACCTTCAACCACTAATTGCCCATTATCTTGTGCTGAAAAAGCAGGAAACTGCAGTGAGAACAACCCCAATATTACTGATGCTTGCAGAGCTTTCACTCTTCTCTTTGCCATAAATCCACCTTAAGTTACTACATGGATAACAATCATTCTTATTATATTGACGATTTTAGTATATTTAAATTTAATGAAAATGTTATAGGAATTAACTAATTTTGTCTTTAGATAGGAGAAAACAGTTTAGGTGGTATGTTATAACGAGAAATAGAATTATTTACATTTTTAATTCAATATAAATTAATCATAAAAGTAATATCTAACATAATTAATTTAAATACAAAATTCAGATTAACAATTTGTCCACCTAGATAAATATAGATTAAGTATAATGACGTGTTTGTTTTAAATCCAATTATCATTCAAAATAAATTACAGCATTACAGCTTTGTCATTTCGTCGCTCTGACAGTTTTAAACTTACAAAAATAACATTAATTATCAATTGGATAACAAGATTTCAAATGTTATTACTCTTGAATCATACTTTACGATATTATCGGAAAATTTAATTTTTCCGCACTACCTTAAAACCAATAATAATTAAATTACCTTTAATTTTGATAGAGTCGCATGGGTTTTTGTATAATAAATAGCCTACCTTATGAGGTGTTGCGATGTTATCTCATTTTGGATATGTTTTAGTTTTTATATCAAAAAAAGGCGCTAAGCGCCTTTTTAAATTAATCGAAATATTCAACTACAAACATTAATATTCGGAGTTAATAACAACTTCTTCACCGAACTGGCCTGCTTTTGGCAGAGGCTGATATGATGAATTCGCTGCACGTAAAATACGGATACCACGGATATCTAATTCACGAGCGGCTGCAATATCAGCATCTGCATCACCATAATAGATTTTTAATTTATGGTCGCGCATCCAACTTACTTTATTATTTTGGCCTGGCTCATCCCCAGCAAAGATGACTGCATTCATCTTGTCAGCAGGGATCTTAAGACCTTCTTGTACATATTTTGTCACTGTTTCTGTTTTAGTTTTAGTACGGCCAGTAATAAAATAAACTGTATCGCCACGCTTTAAGTGCATTTGAACTAAATCTATACCCACTTTTTTAGGCATACTGAACTTATCCCACTCGTTATTCATTTTTTCCCAAAATTCAATGTTTTTTAGGTAGCTAAAGTCATTTGGGGAATATTCGAGTTGACCACGATAAAAGCCTGGGCTTGAAAATAGTACGGTATCATCAATATCAAAACCAACAGCCATTGGCGCTTGGCCTTCAAGACTGTTTTTGATTTGCTCAATAGAAACCCAGTGAACTGGCTTCTGGTCAGCAAGTTGTGCTACTGTCACACCTGGACTGACGACTTCTGGCATTAATACTTTTGCCTGTGATGTTGCTGTAAAACTGAGTACTAAAGCAATGGCACTTAAGGTCAGTGTCGTTTTTTTCATGTTTAATCCTTATTGATTTATTAGCTACTTATGCATCATTTTTTCAAAATACTGGATTTATATTTGTCATGATATCGATAGATTTTTTATGATTTCATTATCATGAGAAATAATCATAACAAACAGAAATAAAATTATTTGGGATGCATCACAGGAATATAGATAATAGTATTTTTATTCTCATAAAAATGAGACTTACATCTCATAGTGGATGTCCGTTATTAATCCCGATTAATTTGAATAATGTGATTTTATTTGAAGCTGAGTAAACTATAAACAAAACATCCTCAAGTAAATTTACCCCATACGCGCTAAGTCATGAATACAAGATATTCCCCATAATTCAAATTGAATCGTTATTGATGACATTACACTTTAGATGATGATAGTAAAATTGTTGGTTAATTTTGCCGTGTGACATGTCACGATTCATATTGAAAATATCGCTATCACCATGGCAACAATCAACAAAATTTTATTATTTTCAATACCCTATAATTATTTAATCGGTTTTTATAAATTACAATATTTATTGATAATTATGTCATCATGCAAATTAAAATAATGCATATCAATAAATATACTAACCTATCTTACTGTTCGAGTTACGTCGTACAGCATGTTTATTAATTATTTTTAGTCGTGAATTACAGCTTGAACCGACTATTAACCTTTTGATATTAGATTTCATTAGCTTTTAGCTATTTTTCACTAACTAAAAAAACGGTGCTAAAAATAGCACCGTTTTTATGTTAACTAATGAATAATGTTAATTATTCTTGGAGCAATTGTGCCTGCTGAGTCGGGCTATCTTGACCGAAACCTTTTAAACCGACCACATGAACATGCTCTCGGTTGTCAAATACCTTACGAACCAATTTATAGGTCGTTCCTTTTTCAGGGCTGATATTCTCTGGCGCAGCAATGATCAGTTGCATTTCTAACCTATCACATAGCTCAAACAAGGTCGCAATAGACTTCGCATCCAAACGTGCAGCTTCATCTAGGAACAATAAGCGGCAAGGAATAATATCTTTCGCTCGTAGACGACGTGATTCTTCTTCCCAACTTTGTACGACCATCACTAATATTGACATACCAGTACCAATCGCTTCACCCGTTGAGAGTGCCCCACTTTCCGCTTTCAACCAGCCATCAGAGCCACGATTCACTTCAACTTCAAGTTCAAGATAATTACGGTAGTCTAATAACTCTTCACCAATAGTTTGCGGTAAACGCTGCCCCATATCCATTTGTGGATTTAAGCGCTGATAAAGTTTGGCCATTGCTTCTGAGAAGGTCAAACGCTGGCTTGTGAACAAGTCTTGGTGTAATTCGCTCTCTTCGGATAGCACGGTTAACATCAAAGAGTGGCTTTCTCTAATGTTCACATTTAGCCTAACCCCTTTCACTTGACCAAATGACACTGCTTGCAGCCCTTGGTTTAACATGCGAATACGGTTTTGCTCGCGCTGAATAGTTTTACGAATAATATTTGCCACACTCTTCGAACTGATCGCCAATTTTTGCTCACGTGCGGTCAGCTCCTCCGTCAAACGGGCCAATTCGATTTCCATTTGTTCAATAGCATCGATTGGGTCATCTGTTCGAATAATATCTTGGCGAATACGTTCACGCAGATGCTGATAAACGGCAATAAAGAACTGGATCTTACGTTCTGGTCTTTTTGGATCTTCTGATAGACGCAATACATCACGTAAATGTTCATTGTCTGCAACTGCTAAACGTAAAGCTCCTAACGCTTTATCTGACATTGAACGCAGGCTTTCACCATCAGTGTAAGCTAATTCACGTCGATGCAAGCGACGTTCGACGCCATTATCTTTCACTAAACGCATCACCGCACACCAGCCAGCTTTCGCCGATACAACTTGTTCGCGCAATAGATAATAATCTTTTTCTAACTTCCGAATACGTTTTAGCAGGTTTTCCATTTCTGCTTCGCACAAAGTCAGTTGTTTTTCTAACTGATTAATACGACTACGATTCGCCATTACTGATTGATGGAACTCATCACGACGAATACGAGCGCGCTCTTGAGCATCCGGATCGGCTTTAACACCGATATCCTGCATTTCAGTTTCTAATTCTTTAAGCATCTCTTGCTTAGTATCAAAAGAGCTACGAAGAGAGGCTAATACTTGATTAAATTGCGCTGCTTGTGATTGTTGCTGGCGAAGTTGCTCACGAGCACGACTTCGTTCATTTTCAGCTTGCTCTAAGCGTTGACGCAATTTTTCATTAAGATCTGCATTTTCATTAACCATACCTGTCGAGTCACTATAACTAAAGTGAGCACGACGTTGCACGATTTCAACTAATGCAAATGCTTGCTGCTTGGCACTTTGCTGGCTATGTTTTGCCGTTTCATAATCTTTACGAAGCTGATCATGCTGCTCAGGATCACTGAGTAAAACAGTGACAATCGGTTCAAGTTTTGTTAACGATTGGCTATGTTTATTCAAGAAGTGCGCCGCTTCCTCCGCATCCGATAACTCATCGCGAATTTCATCTGCACGATCAGCCAGTGTCTCATCCATTAACAAACCAACGAGTGGTAATAGGCGATTCAATGCCGACAAGCTATCTTTACCCTGTGCATATTGCTGACGCTGTTGCTGAGTTTGTTCTTCAAACTGCGCTAAATTACGCTCAATTTCAGTACGTTTCTGATTTAGTGTGCGAATTTCCGCTTCTGGATCTGTTTCAAATGCCACTGAAATATGTTGACCAATAAAACGGCTAAATGCTTGGTGTGAACGTTGAATTTTTTGTACATCAAATGACAGCGTAGCATAGCGTTCCGCTAAGCTATCACGCTCTGACGTCAGCGATTCAAGGTGATTTTCACGTGCAGCACGTCCAAACAAAGGCACTTCTGGATAACGAGAGAAACGCCACTGCCTGTCAGTTGAGCGAATCAATACCGCATTTTCAAACTCTTCAGCATCAAACACACTGTCATCGAAAGACTGGGGATCTCCTTCAATAAAATAAACGTCTTCTGGGCAATCCTGTAATGTGGCTAATTGACTGCGTACTACTGACAAATCTTGCACAACGATACCGTTACGTGCTGGACCATATAAGGCTGAGAAATAAGGTGCATCATCGATGGTGATGTCATCATAAATTTCAGATAGCAGTACACCACCAAAACGTTCCGCAAGTGCTAGCATTCTGCTATCTTCAGCACCACTTGGCTGGCTAAGACGCTCAATCTGTTTTTCTAGCTCACGTCTTTGTGCGGCAATTTCATCACGCTCAACAGTGATTTCCCTTTCTTGCTCAAGCAATTGCTGCATATGTTCAGTGACGGCACTGCTTGAGTCAAAGGTTTCAGTCGCTTGTTCATTTAGCTGAGTTAACGCTTCTTGAGCCATCAACCATGCTGGTGCTTTCGACGTTAATGCTTGGATACGTTGACGAATTTGATCAAGCTCTTGACGCATTTGCATACGACGCTCGCCACTTTCATTAACGCCAATGCTTAACTCTTCTTGTTGAGCTTCAAGTTCAGCCATTAACGCGTCTAATTCATCAGGCTCATAACTTTGCCCATGTCGTTTACAAAACTCATTTAATAAACGCTCAGCATTCTGCTGACTATCTAGGCGTTGCTGCAATTCAGAGAGCTGCATACGTAATGGTTGTACTCGCTCAGCCAAATGTTGTTGAGAAGACCAATCACGAAGGAGAGCTCGAGCTTGTTGGTAAGCATCACCACGGCTTACTTCGCCTATCATATTTTTTACGAGCTGATAGGCTTGTTCAAATTGACTATGAGCCGCATCTGCAACACTCATTTTCTGTTCTAAAGCCAGTAATGCTTCTGTTGCCTGTTGTTCACGAGCTTCAAAGGTCTCTAACCATTCATCTGCATTTTCAATCGATAATTCAGGCAATTGACACAACTCACGCGCACGAGTCAGTGCCTGTAATGCTTGTTGATATTGAATTGCGCGAGTTTGTTGGACATCAAGCGCTTGCTGATAATCTGCCAATTGGCTTTTTAATTCATCAACTTCTACTTCAGCCGCTTCTGAACGGGCTTCAAGATCTTCTTGGCGCTCTGTTGCCTCGGCAACAACCTCAGATTGCTCTTCTAAGCGATAAGTTAACTCTTCAATATCTGATTGATAACGGTCGATTTTTTCTTGTTGACGCAATGCAGTTTGAACAAGATTAAGATGATCGCTTGCTGCTTGGTAATCAGCTTCTAAATCTGAAGATGAGCTGCTTTGCTCATTCAGCTCACGGGCAATTTCGACACTACGAACTTGCTCTTGTCTCAATTGTTTTCGGCTAGCGAGCAATTCATTACGCGCTGCCATTGCTGAGTCGAGATGAATACGTCGTTCATTGGAGTGGCGCATATAATCAGCCGAAACATAGTCTGTTGCTTGACTAATTAAATGCTTGAATAAGTCACGGTCTGATTGGGTTACACGAATGGCTTCCAATGTCAGGCGGTTCTCGCGCAATGCAGCTTCCATATCTTGGAAGGCTTTACGTACGCCACTATTTTCTGGTAACAAATAGTCACGTAATGAACGGGTGATCGCGCTGGAAATACCACCGTAAAGTGATGCTTCAATAAGGCGATAGAACTTGCTACGGTCACTGGCTGAACGTAAACGTTTTGGTAAAACACCTAGCTCGAATAAGACCGAATGATAATCAGTGATTGAGTTAAATTGTTTAAAAAGCACACCTTCTTGTTGCTCCATGCGCTCTTTTAAATCATTCAGTGCAATAACTTTTGCTTGGCGGCCATCTAGTACTTCAGTCAGTATTTCTGTTGGCCCAGTTGCAATAGGAACCCCTTGGATCATAAAGGGTTTAATGTCCACTTTTTTATCGCGACCAGCAACTTGTTGCAGCCTGACACCGACCATAATGCGCTGATGTTTTGAATTCAAAACATCCAAAATGGCATAACAAACACCCGGACGCAGTTTACCGTGTAAGCCTTTATCACGTGAACCTGAGGTGGCTCCCGCTTCCGTTGTATTACGGAAGTGAAGCAATGTTAAATCAGGGATCATTGCCGTAATAAAAGCTGCCATGGTCGTGGATTTACCCGCGCCGTTTCCACCAGAAAGGGTCGTGACCAGCTCATCAAGGTCAAAAGTACGTGCAAAGAAACCGTTCCAGTTAATCAGCGTCAGTGAGCGAAACTTTCCGCGTTCAATCATACTTGTTCATCCTCATCACTCTCAGCCGCGTCTCGATTATCCTCTATCTCTTCATCATCGTTATCGTGCAAGGATAATTCACCATCGAGGGAGATAGCTTCACCATCACGGATCATACGTAATTGTGCTTCTTGTACGTTATCACCACTGCGCACATCTGCACCAAAGCGGAACACGGATTCAAAAATAATAAATTTATTAACGTCATTCTGAATAAAATGCACCATACCTAAGCGACGTAAGCGATTTAATGAAGTTCTTAATTTTTCTTGCAGTTTTTGCTTATCTAAATCAGAACCGGTTGACCGCTGATTAACAAACTTCAGTAATTTATTTTCATCCGCTAATGACAACAGCTCTTCAAACAGCTCTTGAGCGGTAAAAATACCTTGGTTGGTTAGTCGTTCAGGACTTAAATAGAGATAGCAAAGAATTTTGCCAACCATCATATCCAGCTCAGAAAGCACTGAACGGGAGATCAACGTTGTTGAGCGAGGGCGTAAATAGAAAAAACCTTCAGGTGCACGAATTAATTCGACATTATAACGTGCATAAAATTGTTCCAATGCTTCCTGAAAATCCATCAAATAGGCATGGTTATCAAGGTCATCAATACTGATATGACGCCCTGAACGCAATTGACTATCAAGCTCTGGAAAAATCGGATTGGCTAATGCCTGTGCCAGTTTAACTGACATGAATTGTTCAATATTTGTCGATGACATGTGCCTGCACCTTGGCTCCGTGGTCATTAATTGCCAGCCATTCTGACGGTAACCCCGCCAAATCAGCCTCTGCGATACCTAATTTTACAGCCTGATCAATAATAATACGCGCAACATCAAAGTGACGATTTTGCGGGTGTTGCTTCAAGTATTCTTGTACAACTCGAGCAACATCCAGCGGCCGTTTTTCCCGTTTATAAAATGCCAGTTCAGCTTCAATTGACTCTGCAAGCCTATCGTTAAGCTCGCTAAACTCTTCAAATTCAAGATCTGGAGGCAATTCTCCGGTCACTTCTTCATCATTTAATGTCAATTCTTCATCACGCATATCAAATAGACGATCCGCATTTGCGTAAGTCAACGCCCATGGGCTATCAAGATATTGCTGAACAGATTGACGTAAACGCTGAGAAAAAATACGGTTTTTATCCATATCAATTGCGGTACGAATAAATTTGTGGACATGGCGGTCATAACCAATCCATAAATCAATGGATTGCTGCCCCCAGCTCACTATGCGATCTAGCTTATTTTGTAAATCATAAACAAGTCGATCTACTGAGTCTGAAAACACAGGCGCATTCATATTAGCTTCTTGGATTCGTAATAAATTAGCTTGCAGTTTATCTCCTGCTGCCTCTAACGTATCTTGCAATTCTCTTAATGTGCCCGATGTTTCTGATAATAACTGCTCACAATTTGCTATAGCGGCTTGCCAGTCTTGAGTCAATAACGCAGCAATATCTTCTTTAACCCCACTTTGCTGTTCATCCATTATGCGCTGGGATAAATCAATGCTATCAAATATTTCAGCGACGGAATATTTAAGTGGTGCAAAAACAAATCGATGCCAATAGAATTCATCACCACCTTCTTCAGCAGCCTCAGCTGATCGCAGAAGCTCACCAGCAACAATAGATAATTGCATGGAAAGCCTTAAGGTAGAAAACTCACGCTGGCGAATATAATAGTCACTAATTCCAATACCCAATGAGGTTAAACGGTAAATCGCGTTACCTTCAACAATATCCCCCGCGAAGCGATTAAATATTTTCTGACGAACCATATCGTTGATGGCATTATTCGCTCTGACTGATAATGATTCGGTCGTTTGCTCGAAGCCTTTGCAAACCTCACGAAATGCATCGATCAGTTCCCCTTCACTCATTTCACCATTAACACGTTCACTGTTAAGCCCAGCAACCGCTAGCAAAAAAGCTAAACGCTCGGCTGGTAATGAAATTGAAAAGTCATTTTTTCGTGCCCAGGACACGAGTTCAGGGACGGTCTGGGAAAAATCACTCATAAGTCGTCCTTTATTATTGGCTTTCGTGCCATGACATGAATATAACGCCCCATACTGATATAGGGTTCCTGACGACAATATTGTTGCTCTAATGCCAACAAGGCAGGAAAATCTTTTTGCTGTAACTGCCTACTTTGTAGGTAATCATGAAATACTCTGACACCACTTTTACCAATAATATCCATTTTACAATCAGACAACCATTCATCGACTTGTTGTGGCAGTAATGGGTTTTGTGGCGATAATGACCGTTTACGGCGACGTTGAATATGCGGAGTGGCAAGATGAAAATTACCTAAAATCGCATTACGCATCACTAAGCCATTAGCGTTATAAAACATCACAGAAAATACACCTTTTGGCCGAATGATATCCACCAGTTGTTCAATTGCATATTTCTGATCGCTAATCCACTCAAGTACAGCATGAAAAAGCACTAAATCGACTGGTTCTTCAATATGCAGCTTAACATCTTGCACCGCACAATGAATAAAGCGCATATTTTCGCTAATTCCTTGCTCTTGGGCAAGTTCACTTGCACGCTCAAGCATTTCTTCGGATAAATCGCAAAGTATAACTTGATGCCCCATCTGTGCTAGCTTGCGTGAAAAATGCCCTTCGCCACCACCGGCGTCCAGTATACGCAATGTTTGGCCATGAAAATGAGATTCAATTAATTGGGTCAAATCTTGCCAAACGACAGCTTCACGTATTTTACCTTTTGTTGTGCCATAAATGTTTTTTGCAAATTTATCAGCAATATCATCAAAGTTACGGTCTACCATGTGTTATCCGGTGATCCTAAAATTAGCTATTTATGCCTGTATATCAAAATGTCAGTTACCTAACAAACACCAAGATCAGCGAGTTGTTATCTCACTGTTAGTGAAATAAAATCAAATCCAGAATATGATCCGAAAAATATGTGACTAAAATGGTCTGAACATCATGCTAAGTGCTTAAAGTGGCTGGAACCTGAATGATAACAGATAATAGCCTTATTTTGGCATAGTGCAGCTCTGAATTCAGCAATCAGAACAATTAATTGATGATAAATCCCAAAAAATAGGTTCTCTTATGCTATTTATTTTAAAAAAGTACATTGGTAGCTTACTCATGCCACTCCCTTTATTATTAATCCTCGGGTTTATTGGCATCATTTTGCTCTGGTTCACGCGTTGGCAAAAAAGCGGTAAGGTCTGTGTTTCTATTAGTGTTATTGCTGTTACCCTTTTAAGTATTCAACCTATTTCAGATAGTTTACTGGCTCCCACTGAAGGTAGTTTCGATAAGCGGTATGAGCTGATCACAACTAATCCACCGGAACATGTTGATTATATTGTCGTACTCGGCGGAGGGTTTACTTATAATCCTGATTGGAGCCCAAGCTCTAACTTACTGAATAATAGCCTGCCTCGAATCACGGAAGGAATTCGCTTATACCTCAAGTATCCAGGAAGTAAGCTTATTTTTACTGGAGGTAAGGCAAGCAGTAGCATTAGTAGTGCAGAAGTTGCCGCTATGGTTGCTCAATCACTCGGGGTACCGGCTGAAGATACTATTGCATTAACTGAACCGAAAGATACTCAAGAAGAAGCTTTCGAAGTTGAAAGAATCATTGGCAAAACACCATTCTTGTTAGTGACATCTGCCAATCATTTGCCAAGAGCAATTACGATCTTTACCAAAAGAGGAATGCACCCTCTACCAGCACCGGCAAACCAGTTAGCGATTAAAAGCGCACTTAATCCTTGGGAGAAATATATTCCTTCAGCCTCTTATCTAAGTCACTCTGAGCGTGCATGGTATGAATTACTAGGCTCTATTTGGTTTTCTTTAAAACCAGATAATACCCAAAAATCACAAGATCCCCTGCTAACCCCTGAAGCAGTAGAAGCCGAGTAAGATATAAAAAAGGTGTGAGCTCAACTTGAGTCACACCTTTTTTCATTAATTAACGGACTTATGCTTTAAATAATTCAAGTTATGAAATTGAGTTACCTACTTATTTAACAATAAGTAGAAGCATTATGGATAAAAAATTATTTAAATTGTATTCTAACGGCTTCGAGATCTTCAGGTGTATCTACTCCTGCACCCGGTGTCTTTTCAGCCACTGCTACATGAATTTTCTCACCATACCAAAGCACTCTTAGTTGCTCTAGCATTTCAATTTTTTCTAATGGGCTAGCTTCCCAAGTAATATAACGACGAATAAAACCAGAACGGTAAGCATAAATTCCAATATGACGTAAAAAATGATCACCGATAGTTTCTTGGCTTAATGCGAATTTATCTCGATCCCATGGGATAGTTGCCCGAGAGAAATAAAGCGCATAGCCTTCATTATCAGTAACCACTTTGACAGCATTTGGATTAAAAGCTTCTTGTGCATCATGAATAGGAACAGCGAGTGTCCCCATCTGAGCTTTGCTATTTTGAAGGTTACGTGCAACCTGACTGATAATTTCAGGTGGGATCAAGGGCTCATCACCTTGCACATTAACAATGATTTCATCGTCAGAAAAGCCATAAGTATCAATAACCTCAGCTAGTCTTTCTGTACCTGATTGGTGGTTAGGATCTGTCATACAGGCTTCACCACCTGCTTCAATAACCGCAGCTGCAACATTTCGATTATCTGTCGCAACAATCACGCGTGAAGCACCTGATTTAAGCGCTTGCTCCATCACTCTAACAACCATGGGTTTACCATGAATATCAGCAAGAGGTTTACCGGGTAATCGAGTAGAGGCATAACGAGCAGGAATGATAACAGTAAACATAATGATTACTGCCCTTCATCTAATGAGACTTGGCGCGCTTCATTTTCTAACAGGACAGGAATACCATCACGGATAGGATAGGCAAGATGGTCAAATTTGCAGATAAGCTCAAGATTATCTTTGTTGTAACTTAACTTACCATGGCAGACAGGGCAGGCTATGATTTCAAGTAAACGGTGATCCATGTTTTCTCCCGAATGGATTTAACTCACTTCGGGTCAGGATAACACAAGCAGATATCACCGTTAACTTTAATCTTTATTGAATAAGATCTCCTGCGAGAGATTGAGAGGATAAAGCAGGAGAAATAGCGCTGTTAATTATTTAATTAATAAGCAATAACGTCAGCTGCCGTTATGCCATCAGAATTGCGAGTAACAGAAAACTCGACGTTTTGGCCTTCAGATAATGATTTGATTTTTTTATTTGCCATTGACTTTAGTGTAACGAATACATCATCACCACCATTTCTCGGTGATATAAATCCATAACCAGCGATTGCATCAAACCATTTAACTTGACCCATATGTAATTGAAAATTCATATTAAAACTCCTTTTGTTCTAAGAACAATAATTCTATTTATTATTCTACTATTACTCTTTACACGCGATACCCCATTATAAATTGCCGATTTATTTATACGTTTTAAGAGCTAGTAAACTTTACCATTTTGGTGTGCTTTTATTGTAGCACACACATTTTTAACGACCTTTCACATACCGATCATCCACTGTAACTTAACAGTATTATTTGACATTTAGATGACAAAACTGATGAGTAAACGCGGAAAATACGAGGATATGAAGATTAACTAAATAACTGGTCGTGAATTTAATCTAGTATAAAACCACTTATCAATGTCTTACATTTACATTCATAATAAATGGATCTATATCACGTTGAAGATATTATTAACATAGTAAACCATTAGTGGCAAGCTTTTTTATAAATATCGATTATATTTTCTATTTCGCTTAATATTTTGTTTTCACCTACTTCATCGAAAGAAGCTTGAACTGGAAGATACCACCAATTTGATTGAGCGAAAGACTGACATTTTACAGCATCTTTTTCGGTCATTAATAATGGCTCATTATTTGGGGTTAACTCCGTAAGCTGCTGTTGCTGGTAAGGTTGATGATCAGAAAAAGAATGGGCTTTTATTAGTTTTAATCCCTTATTTTCTAAGGATAAAAAGAAACGAGGAGGATGACCAATTCCCGCCATAGCAACGACAGCGCGAAGTTCAATCACCGGAAGCTTATCACCAGTGAGTAAGTTGACCGCAATATCGCCTTCCAGAGCCATAGCGACTTCATTTTGTTGTGGTTGCCCACCATTCACAATCAATGCATCAACGCTTTTAAGGCGTCCAGCTCGTTCACGCATCGGGCCTGCGGGTAACCACCAACCATTACCAAACCTGCGCTGACCATCAATGACGACTATTTCGTAATCTCTAGCAAGGGCATAATGTTGCAAGCCATCATCAGTAATAATGATATCTAAGCAATATAATTCGAGTAATGCTTTGATTGCATCACTTCGTCTAGGTGCGACAGCTACGGGAGCTTTTGTACGGTGATGAATTAAAACAGGTTCATCACCTGCTTGCTTAGTTGCTGTGTTCGATGAAAGTACTAACGGGTATTGATCAGCTTTCCCACCATAACCACGAGAAACCACACCAACTCGGAAACCTTTTTGAGTTAAAGCTTCAACCAACCAAATAACAACAGGGGTCTTGCCATTTCCCCCCGCAGTTAGATTACCAACAACAACAACCGGTACTGGGGCTTTCCAAGAACGTAACAATCCTACTTTATAACTCATACGCCTAACTACCGTTACCACTCCATAAAGGAATGATAGCGGTAGTAGCAAGAGATAAAGCCATGACCGGCCAGCCCAGACCCTTTCTATCATTGGCTAAACTGTATTTTATGCAGTTGAGCATAAGCGCCATTTTCAGCTAACAATGCTTTATGGTTTCCTCGCTCAATAATATGGCCATCTTGAACCACCAAAATTTCATCTGCATTTTCGATTGTCGATAAACGGTGAGCGATAACTAGAGAGGTTCTATTTTTTTGCAGTTCATCAAGTGCGGCTTGAATTGCGCGTTCAGATTCAGTATCCAGTGCCGATGTTGCTTCATCAAGAATAAGAATAGGAGCATCACGTAGCAATGCTCGAGCAATTGCAATACGTTGCCGCTGACCGCCAGATAACATTACACCATTTTCACCGATAACAGTATCTAAGCCTTTATCAAGCTTAACAATGAAGTCCATGGCATAAGCCATTTCAGCCGCTTTCTCAATTTGTTCGCGGCTATAACGACCATCAGTGGCGTAAGCGATATTATTCGCAATGGTATCATTAAATAGATAAACATGTTGCGACACTAAAGCCACTTGGCTGCGTAATGACTCAAGAGTATATTCCCTGATATCATTACCATCGATCTGAATGCTACCTTCATCGATGTCGTAAAAGCGTGTAATCAGGTTGGCAATAGTCGATTTACCTGAACCCGAGCGCCCAACTAATGCCACAGATTTTCCAGCAGGTAAATTAAACGAAATATTGTCTAAAGCAGGATGCTCTTTAGTTGCATAAGTAAACGTGACATTTTTAAACTCCACATCCCCTTTAACCTGAGATAATACTTTTGTACCGTTATCTTTTTCTTGTTCAGTATCTAAAATAGCAAATAATGTCTGACATGCAGCCATACCACGTTGAAATTGAGAATTGACGTTTGTGAGTGATTTTAATGGACGCATTAAGGCAAACATAGATGAAAATACAACCGCAATAGTACCTGACGTTAGCTGATCCCGTATTTCAGGGAAGCTTGCTGCATACAATACAAATGCAAGTGCAAATGATGCAATCAACTGAACAATCGGATCTGATATAGCAGAAGCCGTCGTCATTTTCATTGATTGACTGCGCATGTGGTTACTGACTTTATTAAAACGCTCAGTTTCAACTTTCTGTCCACCGAAAATTAAAACTTCTTTATGCCCTTTTAACATCTGTTCAGCACTTGCTGTGACATGCCCCATACCTGTTTGCATATTCTTACTAATTTTACGAAAACGCTTTGAAACGATGCGAATAGTGATGGATACGACAGGAGCTATCACAATCAATATAAGGGAGAGTTGCCAGCTATAGTAAAACATCATCGCAAATAAACCGATGATATAAGCGCTTTCTCGAATAATCGTTATTAATGCGCCAGAAGAAGATGAAGCAACTTGCTCTGAATCATAAGTAATACGTGATAATAGGGTTCCTGTCGATTGTTGATCAAAAAAGCTAACTGGCATTCCCATCATATGGCCAAATAACTTACGGCGCATATTCATGACGACCTTACCTGACACCCACGAAACACAATAGGTTGAGACAAAACTAGACGCCCCACGGACAATCATCAAACCTAATACTGCAAGAGGGAGCCATTTTAAGACGTCATTATCAGCTTTATCAAACCCTTCATCGAGGAGTGGTTTTAATAAAGATATCATGAACGCATCGCCTGCTGCGTTAATGACTAAAGCTATAGCTGCAACTATTAAACCTGTTTTAAAAGGTGCGATAGTAGGCCATAATCGGCTAAACGTTTGTCGTGTCGAAAGGTCTTTATCATTCATGCTTTTATTACCAAACTTAATATAGGCGGACTATTCTACTCGGGAAATAGCGGATCGCCAAACCAGAGATGATACCAACGTGGTTGAATTTCCAATCTGAATCGAGTTAAAGTCAAATTTTTCTTTTTAAACCATATAGTTACCTGACCCGACTCAGCAGTATTAAACCATTTGATATTATTTTCTCGGTACCGTAAATGCACTTTATCTGAAGGTATTTTCCAAGCACTGTATCTTGCAGAGGAAACTAATACCATCGTTGGAGCTACAGTTCTAATGAATAATGATGTCGATGACGTTCTACTCCCATGATGAGGCGCAAAAATAATATCTGAACGCAATTTCTGCTTATACATTGCAGTTATCGCTTTTTCACTGTGCTCTTCTATATCCCCTGTTAGTAAAACTTTATGGTATCCATCACTTATTTGAATTACGCAAGAATCATCATTATGTGATATTTTTGAAAATTGCTCCGGCCAAAGTACCTCAAAATTAAGTATTCCCCATTTCCAGCGCTGGCCTTTATGACAAGGAAGATGCTGATTAGAACCAAAACTACTACGTAAGTTAATCCACGGATATTGGGTTATTAACAAATCGACACCACCAGTATGATCAAGATGATTGTGACTTAAAATGATTCCGATTGGCGTAATGCTTTTATGTTTTAAATAAGGAATTATTTGCCTTTGTGCACTACTTCCTTCAGGCCAACGATTACCTGTATCATATAAATAAGCTAAGCCATTCTGTTCAATAACAACCGCAAGTCCATGCCCAACATCAAGTGTCGTTAACTTCCATCCCTCATTATGCGGTTTATTGGCAAAGCTATCAGAATTTAAATAAAGAGCAATAAAACAGCCGAGTAATCCGATATACGTTTTATGCCAGCCTAAAGCAATAAATCCACTAATAAGCCAGCAACATACGAAAAACCATAATGAAGTAGTTTGTAATCCAAACCAAAAATCACTTAAATAAGGTAATGGCGCTATTCCTATTGATAGGATTTTATCAATACATTGGAAGATAATATTTTGAACTTCAGATACTGGAATCAAAAATAACAAAAATATAGCAGGAACAACTAGCCAAGATACAATAGGGACTAACCATAAGTTAGCCCAAAAACTCATGAAATTAATCCCTTGAAATAGAATAATTTGTATAGGTGCAAGTAATACGAGTAAGCCAACCTGCAAATGAAACAGTGGAATTAACTGACTAACTATTTTAGGGTGATAACTAAATGATGGGATAGGATATAATGCAAACCAGTAAAGTATTGCTAGTACTGCAAAGCTAGATAACCAAAAGCTATCAGATAAAATAGCTAAAGGATCTGCAACAATGATTAATCCTATACTCCAAACTGCCCATTGCCAGGAAAAAAAATGACAACTCTGTTGTTTAATGTATATCCATAGCACCAGCGAAATTAAAGCTCGTGTTGCAGGAATAGCAAAGCCTGAAACCCAAGCATAGAGAAAAGCAAAAATCAAACCAAATAAAATAGGTGTTTTAGGATAAATAAAATAAGTCGGAAGTAAATATAAACATAGCCGGGCAAAACAGTATCCGAAAAGATATGACATTCCAATATGCAAACCAGATATTGCAATAAGATGACTCAACCCAGTATTTTTCAACAAAGCTGATGAATCAACAGTTAATAACCCTCGCTCTCCAAACATTAGTGCATAAATAACCCCTGAATTATCTAATAAATTTATTTTTTTGATATAATGATTAATAATTTCTTGCCTTAAAGAACATTTTGAATTAATCACCGTAGATTGTGTATTTTTAAATGTCCCAATTATTCTTTGAGATAGGCTAAATCTCAATTGGTCAAACCCGCCTTCATTAAGAGATGCATGAAGTGGCTTCAATGCGCCATTAATATGCCATACCTGTCCAGCACATATAGAGTTTTCGTGTTGATAACGAAGCTGCCATATTGCATAAAGTGGAGGAAATACAATAACTTCATCTATTTTATCAATTCTAACTTTAACTCTCATATTTTGTTTTATTAATAAAGGAATACTTATAATCGTAACCTCTAGTTGTTGTTTACTCTTTGATAAAAAATTAATTTTACCAATCATATCATTGCAATGCCAACACCCCCATAAGAATGAAATTATAATAAGTATAAAAAACTTAAGATGAGAGTTTACTTTAATAAAAATAACAAAAAAAATAAGATTAATAAAATTATTATTGAATTACTTACTTTTGGAATTTCTGGAATAAATAAAATTGGTAAGACACCAATAAAACATGCAATTGCAGCCAATGTACAAGAAAGTGAGTTTTCCTTTAAAATAGCTAACGATTTTCTATGCATTATTGTTTACCTACTGAAATATAACTATGTCATTGACTATATATAAACCTTCTAGTATTGAAATTTATTAGCATTATCTATGCGAGTACTCAAAAAAAATTCATGTAATTTAGAGAGTATTTTACATTTTTTTAGGCGTGGATTCGCAAATATATTATTTTTCAAATAACCACTATTTAAGAAAAATAGATTTGTTTATATATTTAAAGGAGGAGATATATAATTTTATTAGTTGGTTGGTTGGTTGGTTGGTTGGTTGGTTGGTTGGTTGTGTGTGTGTGTGTGTGTGTGTGTGTGTGTGTGTGTGTGTGT
>NZ_KB233222.1:2165341-2305424 GCF_000314855.2 Providencia burhodogranariea DSM 19968
GTGTGTGTGTGTGTGTGTGTGTGTGTGTGTGTGTGTGTGTGTGTGTGTGTGTGTGTGTGTGTGTGGTTGGTTGGTTGGTTGGTTGGTTAACGGGAGGTAATTGAGTGGCATTCAAGGATAACAAATAAAAAACGGCGCATTAAACATAAGCACCGTTTTGAACTAATAATTAAGATTTATAATCAGTTATTGATCATAAATATTTACACGGTCACGCAATTCCTTACCTGGTTTGAAGTGAGGAACGTATTTGCCTTCCAATTCCACCTTGTCTCCAGTTTTTGGGTTACGCCCAACACGCGGAGCACGGTAGTGAAGAGAAAAACTGCCGAATCCGCGGACTTCTATACGTTCACCACTAGCCAGCGTATCAGCCATATGTTCGAGAATTTCTTTAATTGCTTCCTCGATGGTTTTTGCTGAAAGATGCGATTGCTGGCTAGCCAGTCTTTCTATTAACTCAGACTTGGTCATAGTACCTCCCTAAACTACCGTTACAAAGGGGCAACATCTGTTACCCCCAACTTAATTATTCGCCTTTAGCTGCTTTGAAAGCTTCAGCCATTGCGTTGTTGCTAAAACTAGTTTCTTCTTGTTTGTTCACAGTTGCGATAGCATCTTTTTCATCAGCTTCGTCTTTTGCACGAACAGAAAGATTGATTACACGATTTTTACGATCAACACCAGTGTATTTAGCTTCTACATCATCACCGACGCTCAGAACCAGAGTTGCATCTTCAACACGGTCACGTGAAGCTTCTGATGCACGCAGGTAACCTTCAACGCCCAGAGTCAGCTCAACAGTTGCGCCTTTAGCATCAACTGCGATAACTTTACCAGTAACGATTGCGCCTTTCTTAGTTGCAGCTAAGTAGTTATTGAATGGATCTTCAGCTAACTGCTTAACGCCTAGAGAGATACGCTCACGTTCTGCGTCGACTTGCAGAACAACAGCTGCGATTTCGTCACCTTTTTTGTATTCACGTACTGCTTCTTCGC
Source organism: Providencia burhodogranariea DSM 19968 (assembly GCF_000314855.2). Classification (GTDB taxonomy): domain Bacteria; phylum Pseudomonadota; class Gammaproteobacteria; order Enterobacterales; family Enterobacteriaceae; genus Providencia; species Providencia burhodogranariea. The sequence continues at coordinate 2,166,341 of NZ_KB233222.1, forward strand.
CTGTAACGTTCCAGGAGATATCAGACAAGTGAACAAGGCCATCAATGCCGCCTTCCAATCCGATGAAGATACCGAAGTCAGTGATTGACTTGATTTTACCTTCAACGCGGTCGCCTTTGTTGTGAGTTTCTGCAAATTGCTGCCATGGGTTAGATTTGCATTGTTTCAGGCCTAGGGAGATACGACGACGTTCTTCATCGATATCCAGAACCATAACTTCAACAACATCACCAACGTTAACAACTTTAGATGGGTGGATGTTTTTGTTAGTCCAATCCATTTCTGAAACGTGAACCAGACCTTCAACGCCTTCTTCGATTTCTACGAAGCAGCCGTAATCAGTCAGGTTAGTAACGCGACCAGTCAGTTTAGTACCTTCTGGGTAACGTTTAGCGATTGCGACCCAAGGATCTTCGCCCAGTTGTTTCAGACCTAGAGAAACACGAGTGCGCTCACGGTCGAATTTCAGAACTTTAACTGTGATTTCATCACCAACATTGACGATTTCGCTTGGGTGTTTAACACGTTTCCAAGCCATATCAGTGATGTGCAGCAGGCCATCAACACCGCCAAGATCAACAAATGCACCGTAGTCAGTAAGGTTCTTAACGATACCTTTAACTTCCATGCCTTCTTGCAGATTTTCTAGCAGTTGATCACGTTCTGCGCTGCTTTCAGATTCAATTACAGCACGACGAGAAACTACAACGTTGTTGCGTTTCTGATCTAGCTTAATTACTTTGAACTCTAGCTCTTTGCCTTCCAGATGCGTAGTATCACGAACTGGGCGAACATCTACCAGTGAACCTGGCAGGAATGCACGAATGCCGTTCAGTTCTACAGTGAAACCACCTTTAACTTTACCGTTAATAACACCAGTTACAGTTTCAGCTTCTTCGTAAGCTTTTTCCAGCATCAGCCATGCTTCGTGACGTTTAGCTTTCTCACGAGAAAGGATAGTTTCACCGAAACCATCTTCTACTGCATCCAGAGCTACGTCGATTTCGTCGCCAACTTGGATTTCAAGCTCACCCTGAGCATTTTTGAATTGTTCTACTGGGATTGCAGATTCAGACTTCAGACCTGCGTCAACCAGAACAACGTCTTTATCGATGGCAACAACTGTACCACGGACGATAGAACCAGGACGAGTTTCAATATTCTGCAGGGATTCTTCAAAGAGTTGAGCAAAAGATTCTGTCATATTAATGATCTTCAAGAGTTTTTAATTAACGTCCATTCAGCATCCGGCCAGATGGGGTTGTTTCACATACCCCACAACTTTCCATGTCATAAGGTTGCTACTATGCCAAGTCAAAAAATTAACATAGTATTAAGTGCGTATACTATCTACATTATGAGTTAAAATACAGCCAATTATTAAGATAATTGCAGAATTTTTTTCGCATAGGCATGTGCTTTTTCAATGACTTCCTCAATAGACATACTTGTTGAGTCGAGTATTAAAGCATCCTTAGCGGCAATTAAAGGTGCAACCGTGCGGTTACGGTCCCGATAATCACGTTCCTGTATTTCGGCCAAAAGTCGTTCAAAGTTAACATCAAACCCTTTATCCTGCAACTGCTTCATACGTCGATGAGCTCGTTCTTCAGCGGAAGCATCAAGGAAAATTTTAACAGGTGCATCAGGGAAAACCACTGTTCCCATGTCTCGACCATCTGCAATTAGGCCCGGCATGGTTTTAAACGCTCGCTGACGTCGAAGCAATGCCTCTCTTACACGAGGAAAAGTAGCTGTTTGAGAAGCCGTATTGCCGACAGTCTCTGTGCGAATCTGATTCGAGACATCTTCACCTTCTAAGATCACTTTCAGTTGATTTTCTTCGGGAACAAAACGGACATCTAAATTAGCAGCAAGTGGGACTAGCGCATCTTCTGATTGGATATCGACATGATGGTGCAATGCAGCTAATGCGAGAACACGATAAATCGCACCAGAGTCTAATAATTGCCATCCAAATTTATTTGCTAGCGCTTGGCATAACGTACCTTTACCAGCTCCGCTTGGTCCATCAACGGTTATTACAGGGGCAATTGCCTCCATAAAAGGTCTCCTTCTCTGCAAGTAGTGTAACCACCTGCAATTAAAATCTGTGCCGATATTATACCTACTCGACAGTTTTGTGAAATAAGCAGGTTAGAATGTAAGAGATAAAAATATTTAAACTAGAGGATAAATCACAAGTGCAGAGGTAGATTTGACTGACACTAAATTAGCTAATGCCAGTCATTCGAATGATTCAAAAATTAGCTAAGATGCGCTAATTGTTCAAAATAATTAGGAAATGTTTTTGCTGTGCAACCAGGATCAAGAATAGTAACGGGTGTATCTGACAGAGCAACTAACGAAAAACACATAGCAATGCGGTGATCATTATAAGTTTCAATTTCAGCATGTTTAAGTTTTACTGGAGGTTTAATACGAATAAAATCATGCCCTTCTTCCACTTCTGCGCCAACTTTACGTAATTCAGTTGCCATTGCATACAACCTATCCGTTTCTTTAACTCGCCAGTTATAGATATTACGAATAACTGTTTCACCTTTAGCGAACAGAGCCACGGTTCCAATTGTCATTGCTGCATCAGGAATAGCATTCATATCCATATCAATCCCTTTAAGGGTACCTCGTTCACATTCAACAAAGTCATCACCCCAACGGATTATGGCGCCCATTTTTTCGAGTACATTAGCAAATTTCGTGTCACCTTGCAGGCTATTACGGCCAATGCCTGTTACTCGAACTGTACCGCCTTTAATGGCGGCGGCGGCAAGAAAATAAGAAGCAGATGAAGCATCTCCTTCAACAAGGTACTCACCCGGCGATTGATATTGCTGTTGCCCTTTAATCACAAAGCATTGATATTCATGATTTTCCACTTTAATCCCAAAAGTAGCCATCAATGCCAATGTGATATCAATATAAGGTTTTGAAACTAGATCACCTGAGATTTTAAGAACCGTATCTTGTTGAGCTAATGGTGCCGCCATCAAGAGCGCAGTCAAAAATTGGCTCGATACTGAACCATCGACTGAAACTGTTCCGCCAGAAAAGCCACCACGTAGGCGGATTGGTGGATAGTTCTCTTGCTCTAAATATTCTATGACTGCACCACCTTCACGCAATGCATCGACTAAGTGACCAATTGGTCGCTCCTTCATACGAGGTTCACCCGTCAAAATAATATTGTTCTCAGCAAGCGATAATGCTGCGGTTAATGGTCGCATAGCCGTTCCCGCATTACCTAAGAATATTTCTAGTTCATTTGAATGGCTTAAACGACCGCCAAGACCTTGTACCGAACAGCGTGTTTTATCGCTGGAGAGCTGATATTCAACGCCAAGCAAGCTTAATGCATTCAGCATATGGCGAATATCATCACTATCTAATAAGTTTGTTAGCACCGTAGTGCCTTTAGCCATTGCCGCTAATAAAAGAGCTCGGTTCGATACACTTTTAGACCCTGGCAGGTTGATAGTACCGTTGATGGAAGAGATGGGTTGTAATGTCAGGGATTGCATAAAGAGCAGATTCTCCAGTATTGTTTGCCTAATTATTTATTATCGTTATCAAAAATGATATTTCAAAATCCAGCCCAACACTAATAGTGAGCTGGATAAGTTATTTACGCGTAGCGACGTTCAAAATCAGCCATAAAATCAACAAGGGCCTGAACACCTGCTAATGGCATTGCATTGTAAATTGATGCTCGCATGCCACCTGAAACACGATGTCCTTTGAGTGACAATAAGCCCAATGCGTTTGCTTCTTCAAGGAATTTTGCATCTAACGCTGGGTTTTGCATCTGAAATGGAACATTCATCCAAGAGCGGTTTTCAACTGCAACGCGGTTGATATAAAATTCGCTATTATCGATTGCATTATATAACAGCTGAGATTTTTCATAGTTGCGTTTTGCCATCTCTTGCAAACCACCCTGCTCTTTTAACCATTTGAAAACCATACCAGATAAGTACCAGGCAAATGTTGGTGGTGTATTAAACATTGAATCATATTTAGCAAGAACGGAATAATCAAAAATTGAAGGAGTCTGTGTTGATGCTTTACCCAACAAATCTTCGCGGATAATGACAATAGTTAGACCTGCCGGACCAATATTTTTTTGCGCACCAGCATAAACGACACCATATCGGCTGATATCAATGGGTTTAGACAAAATAGACGATGAGTAGTCCGCAATAATGACTTTATCATCTGGAAAATCAGGTTCTTCGTGAATAGCAAGTCCATCGATAGTTTCATTTGGACAATAGTGAATATAGGCTGCATCTTTGCTGAGTGGCCATTCACTCATGGGTTTAACACTCACAACACCATCTTTCTCTTGTTTAACGTAAATAATGTTCGGAGTGCAGTATTTTTTTGCTTCTTCTGCTGCTGATTCCGCCCAATAACCACCAACAATATAATCAGCTGTTGTTTTATCACCCAATAGATTCATTGGTAATGCTGCAAAGTGGCCGCGAGCTCCACCATGGCAAAATAATACTTTATAATTTTGTGGGATATTTAATAAATCACGCAAGTTCTGCTCAGCGTCTTCTGCTACAGCAATAAAATCTTTGCCACGATGGCTGACTTCCATAACTGAAACACCTAACCCCTTCCAATTACAAAATTCTTGTTCTGCACGACGCATGACTTCAACGGGCAGCATAGCTGGGCCCGCACTGAAATTATAAACCTGACTCATTGACCTCACCCTATCTTCAATAATGTTTGTTAAGTTAACTCAGTGACTATGGTTGTATCATCACGCGCTGCTTGCTGCAACGGTTATTGTCGAGTTGATTAGAAATACGATACGACAGATTTGTTGATAAAAAAGAGAGGGATTTTGTCAATGGCATCACAACAAATATAACCTTAATATTATGATGAAATAGATAACTAACAAAATAAAATCCCGATTATAGAATATTGACTATAATCGGGATCTAGACTGTTTCTATCAACAAACAATTAATTTGCTATTAAGCAATAACCTTATTAACAATTTCTATCGCTTCTTGCTCAATTTGGTGCAAATGCTCTTCACCGCGGAAACTTTCACAATAAATTTTGTATGCTTCTTCTGTGCCTGATGGGCGTGCAGCAAACCAACCGTGGTCAGTCATAATTTTAAGCCCGCCAATAGAAGCGCCATTACCTGGAGCTGTTGTTAAGCGTTGAGTTATTTTATCACCGGCTAAAGTATCCGCAGATACCATTTCTGGTGATAATTTGCTCAACTTAGCTTTTTGCTCGTGTGTTGCTTTTGCCTGAATTCGGCTATATACAGGTGAGCCAAATTTCTCAGCGAGTTTATTATAACGTTGCTGAGGGTTTTCACCCGTTACAGCTGTAATTTCAGCGGCAAGTAAGCACAGAATAATGCCATCTTTATCTGTTGACCAAGGTGTTCCATCAAATTTCAAGAAAGAGGCTCCCGCACTTTCTTCACCACCAAAGCCCAATGTTCCGTTAAATAACCCGTTAACGAACCATTTAAAACCGACAGGAACTTCGATAAGTTCGCGCCCAATATCAGCAACAACACGATCTATCATCGCACTTGATACTAGTGTTTTACCTACCGCAACATCTTTTCCCCATTGAGGACGATGTTGGAATAAGTAATCAATGGCAACAGCAAGGTAATGGTTTGGATTCATTAAACCTGCTGGAGTCACGATGCCATGACGATCATAATCAGGATCATTAGCAAAGGCTAAATCAAACTTCTCTTTCATGCCTAATAAACCGGCCATTGCCCAACGTGATGAGCAATCCATACGGATGATTCCATCGTGGTCAAGCGGCATAAATCGGAAAGTCTGATCCAGTTGGTCATTAACTAATTCAAGATCTAATTCATAGTATTCTGCTATTTTTCGCCAATATTCGATACCTGAACCGCCAAGTGGATCCACGCCAATTTTTAAGCCTGCTCGCTGAATGGCTTTCATATCAACCACTTCACCTAGAGCTATGACATAAGGCATTATCAAATCTTGTTCTATTACAAAATCACTTGCCTGTGCATCTTCAAAAGAAATACGTTTAATACCAACAAGGTTATCTGCAAGTAGTTGATTTGCATTTTGTTCGATCACAGAAGTTAAATCTGTATCAGCAGGCCCGCCATTTGATGGATTATATTTAATACCGCCATCTTCAGGTGGGTTGTGCGAAGGTGTAATAACAATGCCATCTGCAATATCTTGATGGTATTGGTTATAGCTAAGAATAGCATGGGATACAGCAGGAGTTGGCGTAAAACCATTATCTGCTTGAACAACAATATTGACTTGATTAGCAGCTAAAACCTCAATCACGGAAATAAAGGCAGCTTCAGACAATGCATGAGTGTCTTTACCAACAAAACACGGCCCAGTAACACCTTGTTGTTTGCGTAAATCAGCAATAGCTTGAGCAATCGCGAGAATATGATTTTCATTAAAATTCTTACGAGCTGAGCTACCTCGATGGCCTGATGTACCAAACTTCACCGCGTGTTCTGAATTACCAGACTGTGGCTGTAGCTGGTAATATTGAGCTGTCAGTTGTGCGACATTAATCAAATCAGTCTGAAGCGGAAGCTGCCCTGCACGTTCATGTATTGTCACTTGTTCTCTCCCAAAGCAATGGCATCGGGTTAACGATACCAGCAATGCTTCAATTTTTAGATAGTACTGCAAGCCTTCTCAATCACATTGGCAGGAAACTGCATCTCCTGCATGATGGCTTCAACCATGCTGCGTTTGCGATTGGTATTTGTGTTGGTGATCACCCAGTATGGTGTTCCCGGAATATGGCGCGGTTTAGATTGTTTACCCGCAGCTAATAACGTTTGCTCATCACCTGCAAAATAAACACGGGTACGACCATGCATTGACTCTGTTGCATTAGCAAAAATAGTTGAATCTAAACTATAAAGTGTAGATAGAATCAGCATAAAACGGTCTATTGCTTTGTTTTTTTCTGCATAAGCATCAGAGAGTAATAGTTCTCTCACCACTCGAACCGGATTTTGCGGCGTAATTTGTGTATTTTTTGTCTGTACAGCCTCTTCTGGCTCTTCATTGCCGAGTTTTTTTACTTGTACTGGCTGACCGGACTTAAAATTTAACATACGGCGCAAAATATCCGATGCACTTTCACCGATATGTTGTGTATGGCTGGCAATATAGCGGTAAAGCTCTTCATCAACTTCTATCGTTTTCATTTTTTCCCAGTACTTTATTTTAACTAAAATTTACTTTGAGATTATAAGATAGATTTCAAAAAAACAAAACAATTAAAATTTCAATAACTTAAAGCAAACATGAACCTAAGTTTAACGGTATTTCAGTAAGTTAACGCCTTATTGGTTATTTTGTGTTTGATGATAAAAAATACGTATTTTTAAGTTAATCAGAATAGCTAGATTCACTTCCTTCATTAATTGGTAGTACCGTATGATTAATCCCTTTATTTGGATTTTGACGCACTACATGCCATCATATATTTATATGTCGATTAACCAGTTGATAATTCAATATGACAAACCTGTTAAACTATACTATCCATAAACCTGAAACACCTATATCACCAACCCCTGTTGTACTTATTCATGGGCTATTTGGGGATCTTAACAATTTGGGTGTTATCGGCCGCGATCTACAGAAGTATTTTGAAACAATTCAAATTGATGTACGTAACCATGGTGACTCCTTTCGCTCTGAAAAAATGCAATATCGCGAAATGGCACAAGATGTGATGACACTTTTACAATCATTAGGGTATCACAATGCCATTTTAATCGGCCATTCAATGGGGGGGAAAATTGCGATGGCAGCGACAGAAATTGCACCTGATTTCATTGAAAAAATCGTTGTTATTGATATAGCTCCTGTTACTTACCAGACTCGCCGTCATGACACGATTATTACAGCATTGGAAGCCGTGCTTAAAAGCTGTGCGAAAACGCGTCAAGAAGCAACGCTAATTATGCGCGAATATCTTGAAGAAGACGGTATTATTCAATTTTTACTCAAATCTTTTCGTCAAGGTGAATGGAAATTTAACCTGCCAATAATCAAAGATAACTATGAACTGATTATTGGTTGGGAAACCGTACCTGCTTGGAATAAACCCGTCTTATTAATTCCCGGCGGGAACTCTCCTTACGTTCAATCTGAACATCGTAAGGAAATTACAGAGCAATTTCCAAATGCAAAAGCTTGGGTCGTTGCAGATGCTGGGCACTGGGTTCATGCGGAAAAGCCAGACCAAGTATTGAGAGCAATTCACCGTTTTCTTTCATTACCTGAGTTCAAATAAACTTACCACAACTTGGGATGTTAACTGTATGCATTTCAAGTTAGTCTTATAATTATTAATAATAATTATAAGACTAACTTCGATACACTTATAATTATTATCTCTGTATTATCTCATACCAAAGCCATTCAATTTCTATAAAACTGAACTTTATTGTATGTATATGACATAAAAATCAACCTAGATAAAAATACAAAATATTTTAATTGGAGAGTTAGCATAATAGTATTTATATGATTTGATATATTATACACATTAGTTTAAAAAAACCATATTTTATAAACAATAGTTATAAAAAGAACAACCAAATACATATTATATATTAAAGGAATATTTACATAAAAAATGGAACATGAAAAAACACAATCAATATTATATTTCATTGGCGTTATAATTAAATTAACAGGTGATATTAATCATGAAGAATTCAATCAGGCAATTATTCATAAAGAAAATTTGAGTGATATATTAAAATCAATAAATGAAAAATTTAATGTGAAATGTCAATATAAAAACCAAAGAGAAAAACAAATAAAAAAAATAGATAGCCCATCAATTATTTATGGTAATGATGGGAATGTATATTTATTAGCTAATTTCAATCATGAGCAAGTTCTTATACAACGATTTGGAAATCATCCACCTGAATTGTGGAGCATGTCTGAATTCAATCAATTATGGAGTGGCAAGTGGTTACACGTAAAACAAAAACAGAAAAAATTTAACGTTACTTGGTTTAGAACTGAGTTTTTAAAATATAAAGTGATTATTAGTTGGGTTTTATTGTTTTCATTTATTCTACAAATACTTGCTTTAGTTTCGCCTATTGTAATCCAAGTTATTATGGATAAGGTATTAGTCCATAATAGTTTAGCAACACTTGATGTGCTTATATTTGGTCTGATTGTTGCGGCCTGTATTGAAGTTACACTCAGAGGGTTACGAGAATACATTTACAATCATACGGTTAATCGTATTGATATAACTTTAGGATTAAAGCTAGTTAACCATTTATTACATCTCCCCATTTCATTTTTTAAAACTAGGCAAATTGGTGCGATTGTGACCAGAGTTAAAGAATTGGAAACTATCCGTGAATTTTTGACTGGGAGCTTTTTTACGCTTTGTGTTGATGTATTATTTTTATTTGTTTTTATTTATGTTATGAGTTTATTGTCATCGATACTCACTTTCGTATTTATTTGTTCTATTCCGTTTTATTTACTTGTTGCTTGGTGGCTAACACCTAAGATTGAAGCTGCTGCTCATCAACAATTTTCCAATATTGCTATCAATACGTCTTTTCTCACCGAAAGTATTAATGGCATTGAAACAGCAAAAAGTCTTTCAATTGAACCTAATTTTACCCGTCGATGGGATAATCAAACATCCGATATGAGCCATACGACTTTTGTTGCAGGCCAAATAAATTCACGATCTGAACACATCGTTATGGTGATAGAGAAACTCACGAGTGCCATTATTTTATGGATAGGGGCATCCGAAGTACTAGCTTTACAATTAACAATTGGGCAATTCATCGCGTTTCATATGATGGTTAACCATGCAAGTCAGCCACTAGTGAAACTTGTCAAGCTATGGGGTGACTATATCAGAACCAAAGTTGCAATTGAAAAGTTGGCTCAAATTATAAATTTACCGACAGAACAAACGAAACAAGGTGCACATAAGACCTTACACGGTAATATTGATTTACATGACATTTCTTTCCGTTACCAACCTAACATGCCTTACATTCTCGATAACTTTAATTTATCTATTCGTGCTGGTGAAACATTGGGAATAGTTGGTACATCAGGCTCAGGTAAAAGTACTCTAGCGCGCTTATTATTACGATTATACACACCTGAAAAAGGCACTGTTTTACTTGATGGTACTCCATTAGCATCTGTAAGTATTCATTCATTAAGAGAACAAATTGGTATCGTATTACAAGAAAATTTTCTTTTTAATCAAACAGTCTTCGATAATATAGCTCAAACTCGTCCCAATGCGTCTTTGGATGAAGTAATGCATTCCGCTAAAATGGCCGGAGCGCATGATTTTATTTTAAAATTGCCTATGGGTTATGATACGGTCTTATCAGAGGGGGGGGCTTCGTTATCCGGAGGCCAACGCCAACGTATTGCTATAGCTCGAACCCTTCTAGCAAATCCTAAAATTATTATTTTCGATGAAGCCACCAGTGCGTTGGATGATGAGTCCCAGGCTGTCATTCAGGAAAATATGCAAGTTATTGCTCAAGGTAGAACGGTTATTACCATCGCTCACCGCCTATCCACAATTCGTCATCATCAACGCATTATTGTTATGCGAGAAGGCAAAATTATTGAACAAGGAAGTCATCAGCAATTAATTGAACAAGGTCAGTTTTATAGACATTTATGGGCATTACAGCAATCTTTTAAATAATTACATGGATGGTAGTTATGAACAAACAATCTACAAACAAACGGTATGATAGCTTTTTACCGTCTCATTTAGCACTACTTAAAAGTCCGCCTTCTTATCTCGCATTAACGATAGCGATCATTATTAGTTTAGGTATTTTATGTGCAATTATATGGTCATATATTGGGAAGTTAGATATTCAAGCTACAATGCAAGGTAAGTTAATTGTTTCAGGTCGAACACAATTAATCCAAGCATTCGAACTTAGTCGCCTCCAACATATTTATGTCACTGACGGCCAAAAGGTTAAACAAGGTGATGCCTTGTTACGGGTTAATGTGTTAGGCATAAATCAAGATATTCTTAATCTCAGCTATAAAGTTAATTTTCAACTTATTGAAAAGTTAGTTCACCACTCGTTGCTTAATCAAAAACCACCTGAGTTATCTGCTGAGTTTGCTCAATTATTACCAAAAGAGCAACAACGGGTAGCACTTAGTTATAAAAGTATTAAAAATGAATATGATGCGTTAGTTAATGAAATTAATAATGAAATCACACTCAATAGAACTAATTATACCGCAAGGGAACACGAACTAAAGGACATACATGCTCTCATCATTAACATTAAAAAACGCCTCCGTGCCTATAGCTCACTTAATAAAAAACAGATAATTAGTGAAAAAGAGTTTTTAGAACAAGAGCGTGAGCTTTTAATGGCTAAAAAAGAAAAAACGACTAAATTAGCCGACTTAGCAATACTCAATAGTCAGAACCACTCATTACAGGAAAAACTTAATAAGCTAAAAACCCAAAAAACTCAAGAATGGTATGATAAATACAGACAAGCTGAATTTAATCATGCTTCATCTGAACAGGAATTATTCAAAAATCAGGAAAGAGAACAATTAAAAATTATTCGCTCACCTGTTAATGGCACAGTACAGCAATTAGCAACCCATACTATAGGTGCTGTATTACAGCCCGCTCAACAACTTATGGTGATCGTTCCCAACAATGATGTTCAACTTGCTGAAGTGAAAATTTTAAATAAAGACATTGGGTTCATTCGTGAAGGACAAAGTGCTACGGTCAAAATTGATGCTTTTCCTTATACACGTTATGGCACTATTAAAGGTGAGGTTATTTCTATTTCAAGAGATAGCACCCAAGATGAGCAATTAGGTTTGGTATTCTTAGGACAAATTGGCTTAAATAAAAAAAGTTTGCTTGTCGAAAATAAGGAAATAGAGCTCACCCCAGGTTTATCTATTACAGCAGAAGTCAAAACTGAAAAACGTCGCGTTATCGATTATTTATTGAGCCCAATTCAGGAATATACCTCTACTGCAATGAGGGAGAAATAATCAATGGCCACAAATCAAAATAATTATGGTTTAGAAGCGCTAGTCTGGATAGCCAACTACTACCAGAAAAATGTCACTAAAGATCAATTAATGCATTCAATTGGTATGCAATCTATTTCACCTACAGATTGGGAAATTAGGGAATGTGCCCATATTTCTGGTTATGAAACTTCACTTCTTGCACTAGACAAACCAATTTTGACCGATATTCCACTCCCTGCTCTGATCTGCCTAAATGGATATTGGCTAGTTTTATCTAAGAACAAAGACGACGAACATATTTTAATTCATCCTGAGACTGGGGAACAATCTAAATGGTGTAATTATAAATTGAATGAAACAGCGAATATCTCCCTACTATTAGTAAAAGAACAATTTGAAAGTGAACAAAAAATAAAATTTGGTATTGGCTGGTTTATCCCATCGATATTACGCCAACGCTCTCAACTCAAAAACATTTTTATACTGGCCGCAATTGTGCAACTATTTGCGTTAATCAGCCCGTTATTATTTCAAAATGTCATCGATAAAGTTCTAGTTGGACGCAGTTTAAATAGCCTTCATGTATTAGCAATAGCCATAGTGAGTATTTCATTTGCTGAGCCTATTTATAGTTTCATTCGAAATAAAATTTTTAGCCATACAAGTACTCAAATAAGTGCTGAATTATCAGGCAAATTATATCGGCATTTAATGGCGCTTCCATTGAACTATTTTAAATTGCGCCCTACTGGAAAAATCATTGCTCGCATAAGAGAAATGGCTCATATTCGCCAATTTTTAACTGGCTCAACATTGATGCTATTTATCGATTTACTATTCGTTAGTTTATTTATCGCTGTTTTATTTTCATATAGCGCGATCATGTCATGGATCTTAATTGGTTCCTTAGTCGTTTTTTTCATTCTATGGATGATACTTGGCCCGATAATTCGCCAGCAAACCGAGAAGTCTTATCAAGCTGATGAGAATGGATTAACCTTTTTAACTGAAGCTATAACCGGAATTGAAACAATTAAAACGACAGCAACCGAAAAATACTTTTATCAACGCTGGCAAAAACTCCTTAGTAAACAATTAACTCAAGGATTTAAAGTATCTATACGGAGTGAGGTTGCATCACAATTAATGACTCTTGTGAGCAAGATAACGATTGCCGCTTTACTTTGGGTTGGAGTAAAGGAAGTTATGAATGGTGGGATAACACCTGGTGAGTTAGTTGCCTATAACATGTTAAGCGCTCATGTAACCCAACCAGTTTTGAGATTAGCTCAAATTTGGCAAGATTTTCAACATACCATTATCTCCCTTCGTCGAGTAGGAGACATTCTCGATGAACCCGTTGAAAATGAAAGAAAAGGTATAGTCAGCTCAGCATCAATTCAAGGTCAGATTGATTTTCAAAATATCCGTTTTCGTTATCAACCTGAAACGCCAGAAGTTCTTAATAACCTCTCTTTATCTGTAAAAGCGGGTGAATTTATTGGTATTACAGGGCCTTCTGGTTCTGGAAAAAGTACCTTAACGAAACTGTTACAACGATTATACATTCCCCAACATGGGCAAGTGATAGTAGACGGTATGGATTTATCAGTGAGTGATACTGTCGCATTAAGGCGTCGTATGAGCGTAGTATTACAAGAAAGCATGTTATTTGTAGGAACTATAAAAGAAAACATTCGTTTGAGTAAGCCGCAAGCCAGCGATCATGACATTATTCAATCGGCTAAACTCGCAGGGGCTTATGAATTTGTGATGTCATTACCGGATAACTTTGATTATCACTTATCAGAACGCGGCCTCAATCTTTCAGGAGGGCAGCGCCAACGAATTGCTCTTGCGAGAGCTTTGCTCACTGAACCTGATATACTAATACTCGACGAGGCTACATCTGCATTAGATTACGAATCAGAAGCCGCTATTATGGCTAATATGCCTTTAATAACAAAAGGAAGAACCGTGATCAGCATCGCTCATCGCTTAAATACGATTATGCATGCAGACAAAATTTGTGTTATTCGTGATGGTGAAGTCGCAGAAATGGATACACACGAAAATTTACTACAACAAAATGGCGTATATGCTCATTTGTGGCAACAACAGACTAGTTAATCTAATAAAAGCATCAATGAATGACACGTTGATGCTTTTTCAATCAAACCTTTCTTTTTTTTACTATCAATGACTTTCGCTCAACATGCAGCTATGGCACAAGAGAAGCAGCTAGGGTATCATTGCGCGCTGGATTATTGGTACACGCCCTTTAGCATTAAAAAAATATGGCAAAAGAACAAACTGATCGCACTACACTTGATTTGTTCGCTGAGGAACGCAGGCCTGGGCGACCTAAAACAAGTCCGCTTTCGCGGGATGAGCAATTAAGAATCAACAAACGTAACCAACTCAAGCGAGATAAAGTCAAAGGACTGCGCCGTGTTGAATTGAAATTAAATGAAGATGCTGTCGCCATTTTGAACCAGTTGGCTGATGAAAAAAACATGAGCCGTAGCGAACTAATTGAAGAAATACTCATGTCTCAATTAGAACAGGTCTATGAGCCTTCAGGTAAATAATTCATCTTCATAAATCACACAAATTCGACAGACTTTTTCGCATTTTTTCGCCAAAATGGGGCGTAAAATTCTACTTACTTTAGTTCAAATTTAGCCCTATCTGGCCCTATTAATACATTAAACCAGATCGGAAAAACAAGAGGTTATTCACTTTATGGCAGTCATAGGCATTTTCTTCGGTAGTGATACAGGTAACACAGAAAATATTGCCAAAATGATCCAAGAAAGATTAGGCAAAGACAACGCTGAAGTTCATGATATCGCAAAATGTAGCAAAGAAGATATTGAGGCTTTCGATATCCTGCTTCTAGGTATTCCAACTTGGTACTATGGTGAAGCTCAATGTGATTGGGATGACTTTTTCCCAACTCTCGAAGAAATTGATTTTGAAGGTAAACTTGTTGCTTTATTTGGCTGTGGTGATCAAGAGGACTATGCAGAGTACTTCTGTGATGCAATGGGCACCATTCGCGATATTATTGAACCACGAGGCGCAGTCATCGTGGGTCATTGGCCAACAGATGGCTACCATTTTGAAATATCTAAAGGCATGGCTGATGATAACCATTTTATCGGGCTTGCAATTGATGAAGACCGCCAGCCAGAGCTAACTGAAGAACGCGTCGATGCATGGGTAAAACAAATTTCAGAAGAGATGTCGCTGGCAGAAATTATTGGTTAACTTGCCAATCAGCACAGATTACTGACATTATCATAATAATGAGACAATGCATGGTTTCTATTTTCTATTTCCATGTCTATAATTGTAAATCAGTTTAGAAGACAACTGAATTTATGTTATAAACGTCTAATTATTGTTAAATTTATGATTTAAGATACAGGACAAACCCGCATGACAGACAACAATAAAGCATTGAAAAATGCTGGACTCAAAGTCACTCTTCCAAGATTAAAAATTTTGGAAGTACTTCAGGAGCCTGAGTGCCATCACGTCAGTGCGGAAGATCTCTATAAAAAGCTGATTGATATGGGCGAAGAGATCGGTCTGGCTACGGTATACCGCGTATTAAACCAGTTTGATGATGCAGGTATTGTAACGCGCCATAACTTCGAAGGCGGTAAATCCGTTTTTGAACTGACGCAACAACACCATCATGACCATTTGATTTGTTTAGACTGTGGAAAAGTTATCGAATTTTCTGATAAATCAATCGAAGATCGTCAAACAAATATCGCAGCTCGTCATGGAATTAAGCTTTCTAACCATAGCTTATATCTATACGGCCACTGTGCAGACGGCAGTTGCCGTGATAACGCAGATGCTCACGAAGCAAAAGAATAATACGTTATCATCTTAATACTATTTAGAATGAGTTATCTCTATAACAAATAACTCAATAAATTAATACCAGTCAGCTGCCCTGTCTGGTATTTTTTATTGAGGCACTTCTTTCTCAATTTTATTTTCACTTCTCAAAAGAAAAAATCATATCCTCGATTAATTCGACCGAAAATGAATCTTAAAAAATTAACAGTTCTACAATACTAATGGTATTTTGAAAACATGTGCCGCGAGAGTTTTTGCTAATAAATATAACTATAACCCACTCTAACACTTTTAGAAGATGTTCTTCTTTTTTAAAATAAAAGTGGTATATCTGATGTTTTAAATAATTTAACAGTATAAACGAATAATAGTCTCACCTAAGTAGTCTTTTTTTAGAGTTTATAATATGGTTATTAGTCAATAGTTAAGAGCTACAATCAATTTAAAAAAATACTTTTTAAATTATCCATTTTAGAGACCTGATATCATAACACCAAGATCTTTCAACTAAGCATATCAAGATTAACTAATAACCATTACTCTAAAAAAAATTTACTCCTCACTTGATATAATATAAATATAAATTTATATTTACCCTTATTCAAGATAGTTGTTCATTAATAAATAACTCTTAATTAATTGTTGAAAATAAAATTCAGGAAAAATAAAAAATATAGATAGTATAATTCATTAAAATCATGCATCAAAAAAACAAATACTTTTCATTTCAATAACCATTCAATCCAATCAAAAATCACGCAAATTAAACGCTTAAAATCAATAGGTTACAAAAAAAACTAAAAATCTAAATTTTAGTTCATAAAATTCACAGAAAGATTAAATAGTATCAAAGATGAAATTCATATCCGTTATAAGCAATATAATGAATTATAAAAAATGAAAATTAAATTTATGAATCAATATTTTTCATTAGTGATGAAGAATAAGTTAAGCTATTTTATTCAGGCATTAACCATATAAAATATAATTTATTCACCTTTAAAATAACTAGGGGTTATTCCTATGAAAATATCTAACACTAACTTTGATAATGCTATTATAACTACACAAACATCACAACCTTCACTAGAAAAATCATATCAAGAAATAAACAAATTAACTCGAACGATTAACGCTATAAATAATAATATTCACATATACTATAATAAACCAATTGCTATTAAAGAAGACATAATTAACAATAAGCACAATATATTAATAAAAGTAAATAAATTTATAACTGAACATGATGAAAATTCAATTGTTAGGTTTAAAAATGGAAAATTCAAATTAGGAAAACCTAATGGATTTTTAAAGAATATATTCCATGGGGCCCGTTATCAGGCTGAACGTGCTGCTGCTGCAAAAATAGCAAATATAAATGTCGGGAAAACTTCTGCATCTCAAATCAGAGATTCCCTTAATACGGGGATAATAAATATGAAATATGAGATTTCACTATTGAACGATGAAAAAGAAGAGCTACAAACCAAGATTAATAAAATTGAATTAAAACTTGATATTGTATAACTTTAAATTAATATAGCAGAAAAATAACATAATCTAATCTATAAAATGCAAAACATCGTGAAATAGAACAGCGATACTATACAGAAAAATCAGTCTCAAGGATTGAGACTTTTATATTATCCTTCTAATCATTTAGAAAAAAATCACTATTTTACATCTCCATCGATTTAGAATACGTGTTATCTGTTAGATACTTTAAAATAAACACTTTATCATTAGAATTAGCTAAGTGATATTTAATCATACAATAATTTAATCTATGCTAGCTCCCTAATCAGCCTTAGGTATAAGAAATATTTCCCCCGTTTATTAACTATCAATATTATTTTTTATCTGAACATAATATAAATAGACATTAACGATAAAAAATCTATTTCTATGGTAAACAATCAGGGAGCAAACACAAAATTACATACCTTATTTCATTTAGTAGAAATCAATTTGAATTCTGACTATAAAAACAATTATTGGTACATACTAAACCATTTAAGTTTTTATTATTTATAATATCTTCATTAAATTAAAAGCCTATCACTGTTCTATTATTTTTTGGTTGTAGTAGCTGTTCCATCAAAAATAGTGAACGGCATCATAACCATAAACTTAATATCTTTTTCATCTTGGAATATATTCCCGAATCCACCTGCACCAGTAGGAATATCGGTATGGTTATCATATTTAGTAAAGTGTAATTTAAATAAGGTATCTTTAGCTTTGCCAGTTTGGATGGTATATAAGATGTCAACATTCCAAGCACTTTCTTTTAACCGTACATCTTGATTAAATTTGGGATTGGTACTTGGTTTTGCATCCCATCCATACACATAAGATGTTCCAACTTTCCAGCCAGCTAGATCCCATTTTTTCAAATCATACATCACACCAGCAAAGACGGCTTTTTCATTGTTTGCATTAAAGTCAGAGCGGCCATCCCACCAAATATCTAATCGGCCATTTGAGGTTGCATAACCCGGTGTCATACGCTGTAAGAAATATCCTTGATTACCTTTAGCTTTAGTATATGTACCTTCAAGTCGGAAATCGAATTGATCGTAGGTATAGCCTAATGTCATTGCTTGGAGGAAAGCAAGCCCATCATAGACATCATTGACAGCACCATTTGTTACTTTATCTTTCGCTCCATAGAATTGATAAGACATACTTAAATCACGTGAAGCAACTGGCATGGTATAGGCGACTTTACCAAAGTATTGATCCATATAGTCTTTGGCCTGGCCATACGCACCTTCCAGCACTAAAGAATTTTTAAAATCATATTTCAAACCAATTGAATGTAAATAGCTAATACCTGTCTTCCCATCGGCTTCACGGAAGTTATACATGTCTCTATACCAAGGTGCTTTATAGTGGTCTGTCCACATATAAGACATGCTAAGCTCACCTTTTTCATCAAAATCAAATGCTGCACCCACCTCAACCCCTCGATAGGTTCCTGGCATATAACTCCAGTGGGGAGCTAATAGTGTTTGCCCTGAAGGCTGAATATAGCCACCTTTTCCCCAAAATGGACCATATTTCATTTTAGCTGCCGCTTTATAAACACTGAAACCACTAGTGTCACCGTTCCATTTTTCATCCCATCGTGATTTTGCATTACTAAAACCTATTTCATTAGGAGCAGCAGGTCCACCATTTGATAATTCAACCGCAGTAAATGCCGCAAGATCTAAACCAATAACATCTTGAAAATAACCCGATGAAAAATCAAGACTGGCATTTGCACTAGAATGTTTAAGATTATCCACATATTTTTTATATTTATCACTAGCTGGATTTAAATCTTTTCTTGATCGATCACGTTGCCAATAATAAATTCCACCTTTAAGAGTTGAATTATCTAAAAATTGTTCGGCAAAACTTATTGGTTGATAGGTTATTGGAAGTAATGTAATCATTATTTTAAGCGCAAGAATCCTCCTGCCACTATTGACATTTATATTAATCATTTAGTATTCCCTCAGCTTTTTATATTATTTTCAATGTGATTTATTTGTAGTCGTTCTTTTAATAAAATTAACCTTAACACGCATGCACGTATATTCACTTATAGTATTTTCGCAATGAAAATTATCAAGACAAAAAATGATTTTATTCATAAAACAAGATTCGCGTCACATTAATTAATCAATGGGATTAAATTAACCATTAATTATAGAAATTATATTTCATTCTTAATTAATATATAATTATTGATAAATAAAAATTATTACAACCAATTAATAAACCCTATTAATTGATTGTTCTTCCAAAATTATCTAATTTTCAGTAAGTTAATTTTTTGGCTTTATTAATATGGCTTATTGGTTTTATTTTGGTTTTTTATCCATTTAACACTTTTAATATAAAAATCAACATTAATAAAATTTAAATAGCGATTTTTTTAATCTTTATTTAAATTTCATAATTACGTTTTAAAAATACGCCCATGTCAGCCTAATTTGCTAAGCTGATATATGAATCGAATAATATTTTCTTAAAATATCGTATGGGTGAACATGTTCACATAATAAAATTCACATGAAAATAGAGAAAAAAATGAAGCAACCGCAAAATCATCTCGATAACAACCAACAAGAAGGTTGGCGTACATTACTTACAGGGAAAAATCTTTGTTTCACACTTGCGTTATCAGGTGGTATTTGCCTTCATGCTATCAACGTCTATATCACCATAACCACTCTACCTTCAGTTGTACGCGATATTGGTGGGATTGATTTTTATGCATGGAACACTACATTATTTATTCTTTCATCCATTATTTTATCAGCATTAACTTCGCGAATTCTTAACCACTTAGGTCCTCGGAAAAGCTATATGTTTGCCACCGTGATTTTTCTAATCGGAACAATTATTTGTGCCGTCACCCCCTCTATGCCTGTTATGTTGCTTGGTCGGATCATTCAAGGCGCTGGTGGTGGAATACTACTGACTTTATCTTACTCAATGGTACACATTGTATTCGAACAACACCTGTGGTCTAGGGTTATTGCCATGATGTCGAGTATGTGGGGAATGGCGACATTACTAGGACCTGCTCTTGGTGGTATGTTTGCTGAATATGATGTTTGGAGAGGCGCTTTTTGGTGTTTAGCTATCGTTGGAATACCCTATTTATGGTTAACATGGCAAGTTTTACCCACCCTAAATTCTAATAAACAATGCACTCCAGAACCTGTTCCCTTACAAGCCCTTTTAATACTCTCTTGTGCCGTGCTAGCCATCTCTTTCGGGAGTTTAAGCCAAGATAAACAGATCCCTATTATCGGAATGATAATCGCTATTTTATTGTGTATACGTTTGGCTGTAATCGAGCGTCGTGGTTTCAATACAATTTTTCCTAGTAGAACATTTCATTTTTCTAGTCAATTAGCTCCCATCTATTTAACTATGGCGTTATTGGGGCTTAGTGTTCAAACAGAGGTGTTCGTTCCCTATTTTTTCCAAATATTGCATGGTATTAATCCACTACTTTCAGGTTACTTAGCCGCTCTCGTTGGTGCTGGGTGGTCTAGTGCTGCCATTGTGACATCCTCTTTAAAACCCTCCATCACAATCAAAGTTATTCGCATAGGCCCACTGCTCACTTTCATCGCCTTAATAACCCTTGCATTATTCATGACAAATATTGTTTATATTGAAGAGTTTCAAATATGGATTATATGCATAGCATTATTTATGACAGGAGCAAGCATTGGCGCAGCTTGGCCACATTTGCTTACACGAGTATTGCTCGTATCTGCCGAAAATGAATCACAAAAAGCTTCTTCAGCGATCACTACATTACAACTGTTTTCCACCGCTTTTGGCGCATCTTTGGCTGGCATGATAGCTAACCTTTCAGGATTATCTTCCCCTGGAGGCATAACAGGTACACAGTCGGCTTCAATTTGGTTATTTTTGCTATTTTCTCTCGTACCTTGCTTGGCACTTATTACAGCTAATATTGTTGCAAATCAAATTAATTCACAAGCTGACTAATAGTACAAAAAATTTGCCGTTGTAAACGGTCAAGCATACTCTGATGCGACCTCAATACCATAACAATAATATTAATTTAATTAGCATAATAACCAGTTTAAAAAGACCGTAATATTATTGTTCACGGCCTGTTTAATTTTCTAAATTAGCAACACGTTGTTCTTCTAGTATTTTTCAAATAATGGTTGAATTTTTTTCGGATCCTTAGTTTGTGTCAATGCTAGTTGGAGCAAAACACGTGCTTTTTGTGGGTTTAATCTTTCTGAGGCAACGAATCCATACAAATTATCATCAACTTCAGCGTTACGCGTTGTATAGCCTGTTGGAACACGGCTCGCACGAACCACAACAATATTATCTTTAGCCACTGTCGCTAATGCTTCAAAGATAGCTTTATACATGTTTCCATTACCAACACCTGCGCTCACAATTCCTTCTACACCTTCATCGCGTAATGCTTTGACCGGTGCCGCTGAAGCATTTGCATAATTATAAACAATGCCAACTTGTGGTAATTTTTCTAGCTTACTGACATCGAAAGCTGCTTTATTTTCGCGAGGTTCAGCAGGCTTATAAAAAGTAACTTTACCATCATGGATAAAACCTTGAGCCCCTGCATTAACAGCATCAAAAGCTTGCACTTCAGTCGTGCTCATTTTAACCACATCACGTCCATGCACCACTTTATTATTCATCGCAATTAAAACCCCGCGCTCGCCTGCCGACTTATCTGTTGCAAGCACCACGGCATTATAAAGATTAAGAGGGCCATCAGCACCCAGTGCAGTTGAAGGACGCATTGCACCAACTAATACAATCGGCTTTTGACAAGCCGTCGTTAAATCAAGAAAAAAAGCTGTTTCTTCTAAAGTATCAGTACCATGAGTAATCACAAACCCATCGGTTTTGTCGCACTCTTGGTTAATCTTTTTAGCGAGAGTTAACCAGACTTGGTCATTCATATCTTGTGAACCAATATTCACCAGTTGTTCACCATTGAGATTGGCAATTTTTTTAACATCAGGCACTGCATTAATTAAAGCATCAATTCCTACTTTACCGGCTTGATAACTAGAGGACGTTGCAGAGTCACCTCCTCCAGCAATAGTTCCTCCCGTTGCTAATACCGTAATATTCGGTAAAGCAAACGCTGATGCCGTACAGAATGAGATAACTGTCGCCAATAATACTTTATTACTACTTTTCATCTTATAGCCTCTATTTATATAAACTGTAGTTATTATGTGGAATTAGAGCAGTATTTCCGTGATGCCTCTATATTTTTTCGGCAAAACTATTAACTTTCAGATGATTTGTAATGTTTAGAATAAAAAGCGTGAGCAGGCTCCGAAAAATCCGTATTATAGGCCACCTATACACTCTATTAACAAGTGACTGACAATGAGCCAAACATTTATTCCTGGCAAAGATGCCGCCCTTGAAGTTTCCATCGATGCATTTCAAACTAAATTGAAAAAGCTGGGATTTGATATTGAAGAAGCCTCTTGGCTGAACCCTGTTCCTAATGTTTGGTCAGTCCATATTAGGGATAAAGAGTGCCCGTTATGCTTTACCAATGGCAAAGGAGCAAGTAAAAAAGCAGCGCTCGCTTCAGCACTTGGTGAATACTTTGAACGTTTATCGACTAACTATTTCTTTGCTGACTTCTATTTAGGCAAATCTATCGCCGAAGGTGATTTTGTTCACTATCCGAATGAAAAATGGTTCCCATTAACCGAAGATGACAGTTTGCCTGAAGGTATTTTAGATGCTCGTTTACGTAAATTCTATGATCCTGATGATGCGCTTGCTAGCAGCCAATTAATTGATTTACAGTCTGGTAATGAAGAACGTGGTATCTGTGCACTTCCTTTTACTCGCCAATCTGATAACCAAACTGTTTACATTCCAATGAATATCGTTGGTAACTTGTATGTTTCGAATGGTATGTCTGCGGGTAACACGGCAAACGAAGCCCGTGTCCAAGGCCTATCTGAGGTTTTTGAACGTTTCGTTAAAAATCGTATTATTGCAGAAAGTATCAGCCTTCCGACTATTCCTAATGAAGTCATGGCTCGTTACCCAAGTGTTGTCGAAGCGGTTGAAACACTTGAAAAAGAAGGTTTTCCAATCTTTTGTTACGACGCATCACTGGGCGGTCAATTCCCGGTTATCTGTGTTGTTCTATTTAATCCACAAAATGGGACTTGTTTTGCCTCTTTTGGTGCCCACCCAGATTTTGGTGTCGCCTTAGAGCGTACAGTAACAGAGCTGTTGCAAGGTCGTGGACTAAAAGACCTCGACGTGTTCAATGCACCTACCTTTGATGATGAAGAAGTTGCTGAACATACTAACTTAGAAACTCACTTTATCGATTCAAGCGGCTTGATTAGCTGGGATCTCTTTAAAGATGATGCAGATTATGAATTTGCAGATTGGAGCTTCAAAGGAACGACCCAAGAAGAATTCGCAACACTGATGGCAATCTTTAACCAATTAGATGCTGAAGTCTATATTGCAGATTACAACCATTTAGATGTTTATGCATGCCGTATTTTAGTTCCGGGTATGTCTGACATCTACCCTGTCGAAGACTTGCATATCGCCAACAATGCAATGGGGGCATTTTTACGTGACACCATTATCAATCTTCCTAATAGCCAGTGGGAAAAACAGGATTACCTCGCCTTTATTGAGCAATTAGACGATGAAGGGCTTGATGACTTCACACGTGTACGCGAATTACTTGGCCTTGCCGTAGGCAAAGATAATGGCTGGAGCAATCTACGTATTGGTGAGTTAAAATCAATGTTAGCTCTGGCTGGTGGGGATCTTGAACAAGCACTAGCGTGGGTTGAATGGACACAAGATTTTAATAGCTCGGTATTCACTGCTGAGCGCGCTAACTATTATCGCTGCCTACATACATTACTGCTCTTAAGCCAAGAAGATCAACGTGACATGTCACAATACTACACGGCATTTGTACGCATGTATGGCCAAGAAGCTGTTGATGCTGCATCCGCAGCTATTGTGGGAGAATCTTGCTTCTATGGTTTATGGTCAATTGATGATGAATTAAAAGCACTTCCAGCTCACCAAGCTTTACTTGCCGCTTATGAAAAGTTGCAAAAAGCCAAGCGTGAAAATGCTTAGTCATTCCTTAAGTTATTCTTTTTTAGATAATGGCCTTCGGGCCATTATCTTTATATAAGTTAAATTAATTAAATACACACTGTTTTTTGCAATAATTAAACAACAATTCACCTAATTTATTTACGTCATATCTACGTAAATACTTATATCCTAAAAAAAATTAATAAAATTTAAAATTTATTTATTACTTTATAATCAACTAGATACCTTGACATTTAACTTTTAAGCAACAATCATTCATGGTTTCTTACCCGAGTTAATGATCCATATCAATTTTCTGGTTTACCCCGTTTGTTACTATTGTTGCGTGCTATAATTAATCAACTTTATAAGAGAGTGTTAGTATGAAAGCTGACAACCCTTTTAATCTTTTGCCCCCGGCTGTAATGGCTCAAGTTGCAGATGATGCTGGTGTTTACAAAGCTAACAAACATCCTGCAATTACATATATGTCAGCATTCACTGCTGGTATCTTTATCTCAATCGCGTTTGTTTTCTACATTACAGCGACCACGGGTGCACAAGCGGCTCCATTTGGTTTTATGAAACTCATTGGAGGCATATGCTTTTCTCTAGGGTTAATGTTAGTTGTTGTCTGCGGTGCTGACCTTTTTACTTCGACTGTGCTCACTATTGTGTCAAAAGCGACGGGCAGAATCACTTGGGGGCAGATGTTCCTAAATTGGTTTAATGTATATATTGGTAATTTTTTTGGTGCACTATTTTTTGTTGCTTTGATTTGGTTTGCTAGCCAATATACGGCTGCAAATGGTCAATGGGGATTAAATGTTCTACAAACTGCTGACCATAAACTTCATCACACATTTATTGAAGCGGTCTGTTTAGGTATTTTAGCTAACTTAATGGTTTGCTTAGCGGTTTGGATGAGTTACTCAGGTCGTAGCCTTGCTGATAAATTATTGGCGCTTGTGCTCCCTGTTGCCATGTTCGTTGCTAGTGGTTTTGAGCACAGCATCGCAAACATGTTTTTGATTCCATTGGGGATCATGATTAAAGAATTTGCTCCTGTTGAATACTGGACTCAAATCGGTGTTTCACCAGAACAGTTTTCTCATTTGACCGTAGGCAATTTTATTACAGACAACCTAATACCAGTAACTATCGGTAATATCATTGGCGGCGCACTTTTAGTCGGCCTAATTTATTGGTTCATGCATCTACGTAGTGGCAAAAATATAAATAGCCACTAATACACACGAAACGATTTATTAAGATCCTTAAAAGATCCATTGTTAAAAGGTAAAAGTATCATGTCAGAATTAAATGAAAAATTCGCTTTAGCATGGCAAGGTTTTAACCAAGGTAACTGGCAGGGTGATGTTGATGTACGTGACTTTATCCAGAAAAACTATACTCCATATGAAGGTGATGAATCTTTCTTAGCAGGCTCAACCCCAGCAACTGATAAGTTGTGGGAAAAAGTCATGGAAGGCATCAAAATCGAAAACCGCACTCACGCACCTGTTGATTTTGACACTGACGTTGCGTCAACGATTACTTCACATGATGCTGGTTACATTACCAAAGATTTAGAACAGATCGTTGGTCTGCAAACTGATGCTCCTCTGAAACGTGGTCTTATCCCATTCGGTGGGATCAAAATGGTCGATAGTTCATGTAAAGCTTATGACCGTATTTTAGATCCTAGCCTGAAAAAAACATTCACTGAATTCCGTAAAACCCACAACCAAGGTGTTTTCGATGTCTATACCCCAGACATCCTAAAATGCCGTAAATCAGGCATCTTAACAGGTCTGCCTGATGCATACGGCCGTGGTCGTATCATCGGTGACTACCGTCGTGTTGCACTGTACGGTATTGATTTCCTGATGAAAGATAAATTTAACCAATTCAATTCTTTGCAAGCTAGATTAGAGCAAGGTGAAGATCTGGAAATGACTATCCAATTGCGCGAAGAAATTGCTGAACAGCATCGTGCATTGGGTCAAATTAAAGAAATGGCTGCAAAATATGGTTATGACATTTCAGCACCAGCAACTAACGCAAAAGAAGCCGTTCAGTGGACTTACTTCGGCTATTTAGCGGCAGTTAAATCACAAAACGGCGCAGCAATGTCATTTGGCCGTGTTTCAACATTCTTAGATGTTTATATTCAACGTGATATTAATGCGGGTCATCTGACTGAACAAGAAGCTCAAGAGCTGATTGACCATTTAGTCATGAAATTGCGTATGGTACGTTTCCTGCGTACGCCTGAATATGATGAGCTGTTCTCTGGTGACCCAATCTGGGCAACAGAATCACTGGCGGGTATGGGTCTTGATGGTCGTACCCTAGTCACTAAGAATACTTTCCGTTTCTTGAACACACTATACACTATGGGCCCTTCTCCAGAGCCTAACATGACTATCCTGTGGTCAGAAAAACTGCCTATTAGCTTTAAAAAATATGCAGCGAAAGTTTCTATCGATACATCATCAGTTCAATATGAAAATGATGACCTAATGCGCCCTGACTTCAATAGTGATGACTACGCTATTGCATGTTGTGTGAGCCCAATGATTGTTGGTAAACAAATGCAGTTCTTCGGTGCTCGTGCAAACTTAGCGAAAACTATGCTGTATACCATCAATGGTGGTATTGATGAAAAAATGAAAATGCAAGTAGGTCCTAAACATGCCCCAATCCTAGACGAAGTTCTTGACTTCGACATAGTGATGGATCGTATGGACCACTTCATGGACTGGCTTGCAACACAATATGTCACTGCATTGAACATCATCCACTATATGCATGATAAATATAGCTATGAAGCTGCACTGATGGCTCTACATGACCGTGATGTATATCGTACAATGGCTTGTGGTATCGCAGGTCTGTCTGTTGCAGCTGACTCACTGTCTGCTATTAAATACGCAAAAGTTAAACCAATTCGTGATGAAGATGGTATTGCAATTGACTTTGAAATCGAAGGTGAATACCCACAATTCGGTAATAACGATTCTCGTGTAGATGATATCGCTTGTGACTTAGTTGAACGTTTCATGAAGAAAATTCAGAAACTGCATACTTACCGCAACGCAGTACCAACTCAGTCTATCCTGACAATCACGTCTAACGTGGTTTATGGTAAAAAAACGGGTAACACTCCAGATGGTCGTCGTGCTGGTGCACCATTCGGACCAGGTGCAAACCCTATGCACGGTCGTGACCAAAAAGGTGCTGTTGCTTCACTGACTTCTGTTGCTAAACTGCCGTTTGCTTACGCGAAAGATGGTATCTCTTATACCTTCTCTATCGTACCAAATGCGTTAGGCAAAGATGATGATGTCCGTAAAGCGAATTTGGCAGGCCTGATGGATGGATATTTCCATCATGAAGCATCAATTGAAGGTGGCCAGCACTTGAACGTCAACGTAATGAATCGGGAAATGTTACTTGATGCGATGGAAAACCCTGAGAAATATCCACAGTTGACCATTCGTGTTTCTGGTTATGCAGTGCGCTTTAATTCATTGACTAAAGAACAACAGCAAGACGTTATTACTCGTACTTTTACCAGTTCAATGTAATAATTAGCAATTAAAATAATATAAATAAAAGCCCCGGACTCATGGGGCTTTTTCAGAACTAAACCCGAATAATTTAAATTTTTGATTGTAAGTCATTGATTGTAAGTAGTTACTAAAATCGTAAATAGCTACATATATAGTCAAATCAGTCAGTCAATTCAACTGCAATTTGAAGTATAACGGGTATTTTTGGAGTTCCTGCTATGTCTATATTAGGTCGTATCCACTCTTTTGAATCCTGCGGGACCGTTGATGGCCCAGGCATACGATTTATTGTCTTCTTTCAAGGCTGTTTAATGCGTTGTCTGTACTGCCATAACCGTGATACGTGGGATACACATACGGGTAAAATGGTCACCGTAGATGAGCTAATGAAAGAAGCTGTCACATATCGCCATTTTATGAATGCGACTGGAGGCGGTGTAACTGCATCCGGTGGTGAAGCTATTTTGCAGGCTGAGTTTGTCCGTGATTGGTTCCGAGCTTGTAAAGAGCAAAATATTAATACTTGCCTTGATACAAATGGGTTTGTTCGTCGCTATGACCCTGTTATTGATGAGTTAATAGATGCTACAGACTTAGTGATGTTAGATTTAAAACAACTTAATGATGAGATTCATCAGGTACTGGTGGGTGTTTCTAATCATCGTACACTTGAGTTTGCTCGCTACCTTGCAAAACGTAATCAAAAAACGTGGGTACGGTATGTCGTTGTTCCGGGGTGGAGTGATGATGACCACTCAGTTCATCTATTAGGTGAATTCACTAAGGACATGAAAAATATCGAGAAAATTGAATTGCTCCCTTACCATGAATTAGGTAGACATAAATGGGAAACGATGGGTGAGGAATACAAGCTTGCTGATGTTACCCCCCCCTCAAAAGAGATCATGGAACGTGTGAAAGGCATACTTGAGAGCTATGGCCACAACGTCATGTATTAATAGATTAGCTAGGCTCTGCCCTCGTGTAGAGCCTACACTCCCCCATAAAAATATTCATTCCAATTCCAGCAATAAATATATCCATTACTGTTCATCGAAAAACAATTCAAGATGTATGAAGTGATCCTAACATTGTTATAAATACATTCGAGCCTCTGAATAAAAAATACTATTCACAATGTTCGGCATGCAAATTGAAGTATTTCTTTAAGAATTGATCGCAGGTTAGATTCCTATTTAAATAGTAATAAATTGCCCGTTAATTTATTAATTTTACTTTTATTACCAACCAAACCAATTGCTGCTAATTGAATATCCTGATCTTGAGTGTTCGTTAGCTTTTGAGCATAATCATCATAATTTTTACACGATTGAGCAATTAAACTAAACGGTAGAATATAAATACCTTCAAGCTTAGAGCAGTCTTTTTGTATTTTTTTATTATATCATTTGTCGTTTTTAATATTGGTAATGAGGATGAAATAACGCCGGGATAATCAACACCATCGACACTTATTAAATCTTTACCAATAAGTTGTTTAATTTCATTGCCAATTCCAACACCAATAATACTCGCTGCATTAATAGCAAGGCCAAGGGGTAAATTTTGATTAATTATAATCACACAACGATCTACAGAAGCATCAAACTGCATAGTTCCCTCTTTAATTTTCAAATTATATATTGATATATTGCTAAAGTGACTATCCACTCTAGCGTGAGCTTGTGATGATTATGTCATTAATAAACAGAAAGTTGTTACCTATCTCATCTGTTTTAGGCTATGATTTGGAATAAATTAACCTATTAATAATAATAGTAAGCAAGGAAATGTCTAATATGGCAATAAATAAGACAGAAATCAAAATTCTTAAACTACTGCAAGATGATGCCCGCATTACCAATCAAGTACTCGCAGATAAAGTAGGTATGTCTGCCTCACCTTGCTGGCGACGAGTGAGAAAGCTGGAAGAAGATAATATTATTCAAGGCTATCGAGCGATCCTTAACCGTAAAAAAATAGGTTTAGGTGTCATGGTGTTTGTTCGAGTAACTATTGATAGTCACAGTGAAACCGAAGCTAAAAAATTCGAGCAAGAAGTTAGTGAATTAGAAAATGTAGTATCTTGCTATAGTATCGGTGGTGATGCCGACTTTTTATTGCAGGTCGTCTCTCATGATTTAGACTCTTATGCAGACTTTGCTATGTCGGTCATCCGCCGCCTCCCTGGTATAAAAGAAATGCAAAGTATGTTTGTACTAAAAGAAATTAAACCATTAGTTTCTTATCCCGTTACAAAAATTAATTCATCTTTAGACTAATAATATAAAACGTAACTCATTAAAATTTAATTTAGTTGGTAAGTAAAACTATCCTCATACAGTCTAAGAGTATAATTAAGATACCAGGCTCGCACTAAAAACAGTGATATATCATATATTCTAAGAATAGTTTTATGTTATAAAAAATATCTTACCTATATTAATATCATCTTAATCTCACCCTTGTATGTTGTATTTTTTTATTTATCTTGAATTCGACTCATATTTATTAAATCTGTTTATAAAATACTTTATATCTATAGCATTTTTTATAAAAATCATAGATAACCATCATTAGTTTATCTAATAATGATGACCTATTGAGTTCATATTCAGGATCTAAATTAATTTAAATGTTATTTTTTATGATTTATTATCCAATATATCGACTTATAATTTTGCTTTGGGAAATCAATACCTTAATTAAGAGTATAAAACTTACCAGAATAGTCTGCTTTAATTTTTTCCCATTTTAGATCATACTTAGCAAGATTTGATTTTTTATTTAAAGTATTTATACATAATAATATATAGCTAACTCACTACTAACGGACTATTTCTCCATCATGAACAATGAAAACTTCAATGCGCAGAACACACCAACCCCTTCTGCAAACGAATATAATCAAACTGATAACTCAGTGTTTCTACCCGAGCCACGTGCAGTTGATGCAGGTGAAGGCATTAATTGGATTAGCCAATCTTGGGCAATCGTTAAAGAAAAACTGGGAATGTGGGTACTGATCAATATTATTTTCTTCGCTTTCATTCTTATCGTCTCAATGATCCCATTTGTGAACTTTTTCGTTAGCTTTCTGACACCAATCCTAATTGGTGGCATTATTGTGATTTGTGAAAAACAACGTAAAACCGGCGAAGTGGATATTGGTTCATTATTTGCTGGTTTCCAGCAAAAATTTGGTGCTCTTTTTGCTGTGGGTGCGATTAATTTCGGTGTAACGCTGATTGGCATGATTATCGCACTAATGATTGGTGGTACTGCTGTACTTGGAGCGGTTATGGAAATGAATGAGTATGGAACAATATCTCCAGATGTCGTTATGGCATTAAGTGGTTCATTCTTCTATATTTTCATTATAATGGCTATCGCAAGTTTATTAGCAGCTGCAATGACTTGGTTTGCACCAGCACTTATCATGAACCATGATTTTAAAGTCGGTGCAGCTATTTCAGCTAGCTTGAAAGCTGTCTCTAAAAATATCCTTCCCGGTATTCTGTTCTTTATCGTAATGGCTATTATTTTAGTTATTTCAGCAATTCCATTAGGATTAGGTTTGTTGATCACCATGCCTATTATGTACGTTGGTTATTATACTAGCTATCGCAGTATCTTCTTTGCACATGATAATAAAGCACAACAAAACTCAATCGTTGAGTAAATTATTAACTAAAAATACTCAAGGTGCATATAGGTAATACAATCTATGTGACTTGTGTATAACTGATAAATAATGATTAAAAATACCCAGCACGTTGTGTGACTGGGTATTTTTTTGATTTAAATAAAACGCTAAGCAAATAAATCTGCTCTCAGCTTCTGATGTTCAGAAAATGCATTCATTTTCTGCTTTTCACTCATCACATCACCTTTTTATATTCTTGTTTAATCACTCTTCTGCGAAACACGAGTGTTTTTTAAAACTCTTGTAAGTTTAGTGTATCAATGACGTGAAACACTAATTCAAAAAAAGAAACACTAAAAAACAAGGTAAAACAGTATCAACTATCATATTGTTTTATAAGAATAATATAAAGTTGGCACGAAACATGCTCTATATGACAAGCAACCAGAGTTTAAAAATATTACCCGAGTTAAATAGCAAATATTCGCTTTCAAAGCTCAAATCAGAATTATAAGGGGATCAGCAAAGTATGAAGTGTACCGTTGTGATTGTTACACATGGAAAGTTAGCGAATGAGCTATTAGAAACCAGCCGTATGCTTATAGGCGATCAAGAAGATGTGATGACCTTAGACTTTTTACCCGATGAAAATATGGAAGGCTTAATCAAAAAAATAACTAAGGCTATTGAAACCTTACCCACGGTAGTTCCTATCTTGATACTTGTGGACATGCTATCAGGTAGCCCATTTAATGCCTCAACCTTTATTGTAAAAAATAGGCCAGGAACTCGAATAATACCCGGAGTTAATATTCCTATGTTGCTCAATATTTTACTTGAACGTTCCGAAGTTGAAAATTTAGATGAACTTGTTGAGTTAGCAGTAACCGTCGGAAAAAATGCGATAAAACCACTATAACAAAATGGAGATGTATTATGTCTAATATTTCACTATTACGTATTGACGATAGATTAATTCATGGTCAAGTTATGACGGGATGGGTTAAACATTTAAATGCATCAAAAATTATCATTATTGATAATGAATTAGTTAATGATGATTTTATGATTTCAGTATTAGAAATGGCAGTGCCAAGTCATATGCAGTTAAATATCTATTCTGTAGATAATGCAGTATCAATTTTAAAAAATATTCAAAATGATGGACGAGATGACCAAATTATTATCTTAGTTAAAAGTCCGCTACCTGTTTGGGAGTTGATCAAACAAGATGTTAATTTCGATACACTTACTGTTGGTGGTATGGGAGTGAATGAAAATAGAACAAAATTATATCGTAATCTAGCTGCATCACAATCAGAAAGAGAGGCCTTTAGAGAGATAAGCAAAACGGGTTTACCTATCTTAATACAAGTTATACCAAATGATAACCCGAGTGATTTATTACAACACTTATAATATTAATAATAAAAATATCTGATCCTACACTGAAGGATAATAACCATGTTAATCCCAGCAATATTAGTTATGTTAATTGCGACAATTACCAACTGGTGGGGTATGCATTTAATAACCCGCTCTTGGATCTATCCAATTATATCCGGGTTTTTAGTTGCAATTGCATTAGGCGATCCTATTGAAGGAATGAAAGCCGCAGCTTATATCAACTTAGCCTATTTAGGCTGGATGACTGTTGGCGGGACCATGCCAGGAAACTTACCTGTCGCATCTGTATTTGGAACAGCAATGACAATATTAAGTGGTGCTGAACCTTCCACTGCTGTTGTATTTGCCGTGCCATTTTCTTTATTAGGTATCCTCACATTCCAAGCTGCAATGAGTATTAATGCATTATGGGTTCATAAAGCCGAGACCATGCTAAATAATGGGAATATAACTGGCATGCGGATTATGAACTATGTTCCATCATTCTTTGTTGCACTAATTTTAGTCGGAATTCCAGCTTTCTGCATGGTTTACTTAGGTGCAGATTTTATGAAGAGCATGCTATCACAAATACCAAAAAGCCTTGTTGAAGCATTCCAAGTTATCGGTGGTATTATGCCTGCACTCGGTATCGCAATGCTTGTATCGTTCTTAGGAAAGAAACATTTAATGCCATTTTTCTTCCTTGGTTTCTTCCTAGTTGCATTCCTAAAAATAGATATTATGGGTATCGCTGTATTTGCCATTATTGCAGCAGTTATCATGAATATGGATTTAAAACCATCTGTAAATAAAGAATAAATAAGAGGTGGATATAATGAGTAATATAGCAGAAACTGATGTAATCATAAAGAAACAGTCACTCACAAAAATCGAATTATTAAAAGCTTGGGCATTAAATTATTCTTCTGAAGCTTGTTATAACTATGAACGTTTACAAGCATTAGGACAAGCCAACGCCATGGTGCCTGTCATTCGGAAATTATATCCAAATGACAAAGAGAGTCAGGTTAGAGAATTAAAGAAATATCTCAACTTCTTTAATACAGAACCCTCATTTTGCGGTACGGTAATTACAGGTGTTTCTTCTGCAATGGAAGAACAACGTGCGAATGGCGCGGATATTCCTGCTAATACTATTACATCATTGCGCTCTGGATTAATGGGACCTGTCGCAGGTATCGGTGATACGATTCAGGCCATTGTCTATTCTATTCTAGCGGCAATTGCATGTAACTTAGCTATACAAGGTAATATAGCTGGTCCTATCATATTTGAGGTCGCCTATAAATTTATCATGATATTCTGTAGTTTAAATATGTTCTTTTTAGGTTATAAAAAAGGCCGAACAGTTATTCTCGACCTATTAAAGAAAGGATTAATTGATAAATTAACCAATGCATTTGGCTTAATTGGTCTTATGGTAGTTGGTGGTATGGCTGCAGCTCGAGTTGATGTAATGACACCAGCCACAATTAACATCAATGGTATTGATATTGTATTCCAAGATATTTTAAACACCTTATTACCGTCACTGATCCCTTTATTAATTACTATTTCAATTCTGAGAATGATCAGAAAAAAAATGAAACCAAATACGGTTATTGCGATTATTTTCATCTTTGGTATCGCAACCTCTTATCTTGGGCTACTAGCTGTACCAGGTGCAGCTTAAGCTTCTAATTTAAACTTTATACCTTAATTAATTTAAATTATACGATATAAATAAACAAAGCATTATCTGATGATAAAACCCAAGTCATAAAAATGACATTTTGACTTGGGTCGCTGAGTTCTATCAATATCCATGCAACTTAAAGTATGACGGGTATATATCTTCAATTCAGATCTTGGAGTTTATATGAAAGTTTTATCATTAACCCAATTAGGGCAATTTGAATTACAAGAACGTGAAAAACCTACCGCTGGTGCTGGTGAAGTATTACTTAAAGTTTGTGCCGCTGGCGTATGTGGCTCTGATATTCCAAGAGCATTTGTTAATGGTCCTTACCATTATCCGTTAGTATTAGGTCATGAATTTGCAGGACAAATCGAAGCTGTTGGAGATGGCGTTGATGGTGTGTTGATCGGCAGAAAAGCGGCAATCTTCCCATTAATACCTTGTAATGAATGTCAATTTTGCCATGAGCACCACTATGCTAAATGTACAAACTACAGCTATTTTGGTTCTAGACAAGACGGTGGCTTTAGTGAGTACGTCGCAATACCTGAATTCAATTTAATTCTGTTAGATGATAAGACAGAT
Source organism: Providencia burhodogranariea DSM 19968 (assembly GCF_000314855.2). GTDB lineage: Bacteria > Pseudomonadota > Gammaproteobacteria > Enterobacterales > Enterobacteriaceae > Providencia > Providencia burhodogranariea. Next base: position 2,201,870 of record NZ_KB233222.1, read on the forward strand.
CTGCGTGAAGCGGCCATGCTTGAACCTGCAGTTGTTGGATTGCACGTCATGCGCAGAGCACATTTAGATTTAAATGATAATGTCGTTATTTATGGCGCGGGTCCCATTGGGATCATGGTTGCTCGCTGGGCGAAAATCTATGGTGCGAATAAAGTACTACTCGTCGATGTCGACCCGAAAAAAATTGATTTTTGCAAAAAACTCGGTTTTAACTTGGTATGTAATGCAAGGGAAACAGACCCCGTACAATGGGTACTCGATAATACGGATAGCCATGGTGCTGATGTTTGTGTCGAAGGCAGTGGCTCCTCCTCTGGATTGGTGAATTCTCTGGCATCTTGCCGTGTATATGGAAAGGTTCTACTACTTGGTAATCCGCATTCAGATATGGTTTTACCTCGCTTAGCTTATGACAAATTTATGCGTAAGGAAGCAACTATTTTAGGCGTATTCAATTCCGTTTATAAATTGAATCCACACGATGAATGGAAAGATGCCGCGGAAGCAATTCAGTCAGGTAAACTTAAAATTGATGACTTGATTACTCATACAGTAAGCATCGATGATCTCGAAAACCTGATTCAAATAATGTACAAAAATTCCGAACCTTATTGTAAAGGAATGATGGTGATGTAATGGATAAACTCTCATATATCGAGCGTGTAGATCATATCAGTCAGGAATTAAGAACTGTATTATCACACATAGATCCAGCACAAACAGATGATTATATTGCTATTATTTTAGCTTCCGACAAAATATTTGTCACCGGCGTCGGACGGGTATTATTAGCATTAGAAACGATGGTTAAACGCTTTAATCATTTAGGTATTTCAGCTCATATTGTCGGTGCGGTAAATGAACCCCCAATAAGTAAAAATGATTTGCTTATTGTAGGTTCGGGTTCTGGTGAATCTTTAATTCCTAAACACATCACTCTATGCGCTAAAAAAATTGGTGCTAAAATTGCTCACTTGACCTCTAGCCCACACAGTTCAATTGCTCAGCAATCGGACGTCATTGTCAATTTCAAATGTGGATCAAAATCTGGGGAAGGAACCTATCAATCAATTCAACCAATGACAACGTTATTTGAACAATCATTAATGGTATTTGGCGATATTATTTGTTTAGAATTAATGCAATTAAAAGAATTGTCATATGCTGACGTCAGTAAGAATCATGCTAATCTAGAGTAGCACTACGTTTTATAATCATCGAGAATGCGGGCAAACCCTCTAGGTCTGCCCGTATTATTTATTCAGATTCAATCATATCAATAATATAAAACAGTTCATCATCACTTAATTTAGCACCAATTTTTTCTTCAAGTAAATAATTAGCATGTTGATAAATTTTAAATAACTGACTATCCATCAATTTTTGTTTATTATTTTTATTATACTCAATAGATTCATGTCGAATCGATCTTTCCAGTGCTAAACAAATATGAACACAATTTTTTAGTAAATCTTTCCCAAAATCATCCAGTTCTCGCTCTTCTCTTATTTTTCGAATAAAAGACATTATAATTGGGACAATTTTCTTCGGATTTAAAAATACTAAAAAATCTTGTAAGTATTGTTCTGAAAGCTTAGTTACCGTCACTGGATTTTCATCCGATTTTCCTGTTGTAAAGCTTCTACCAATAACATTCTGAAAAGTTAATTCTCCAGCGGGTGTGAATAAATGGGCTAATGGAATATACGGTGCATCTAATTGCGGATCTATGACCCCTACTGATAATAAAACCTGATAATCGGTGAGTAAGCTGTGTTTTTCTGATAAGACTTCATCAACTGAAATATTGACGATGTGGATATCCTTTCGATTCATTTCATCTAGAATAGAGCGTAATAGATCTTGTAATTTTTTAGCGATCCCTTTCCCTGTTGAACAAATGGCCAGAATCGCTAATGGTTTTTCCGTTAATGCGAGATAATCCGGCTTATTAGCGCCATAACCTTTAAAGTGCTGTAAGCTAAAATAGATTTCATTTAAATCTGCATTCAAAATTACCGTTCTACGTAGGGCTTCGATCACTAAAGGAGTGGAAACCATATCTAATGTTTTGACAGGAATATTATATTCTTGTTCGATTATCTCACCAGCTTGCAATAAGGAGCCCATATCAACCAGTAATAAAAAACCTTTTGCATTTTCGGTCGATATAATGGTTCCTTTGATTTTATCTATAGCTTGATTTGGACGAATATCCAGTGGCATATCTACGGCTGTTATATTCTGTTCGCCAATTAATTTTTTAGCGATATCTGCCATGTTACTCGCAATTTTTTCACCGTGAGTGGCAACAATAATATGTATGACTTTCCCTCGTTCATGAACAACAAGAGATGATAACAAAATAGTGAGGTAAGCAACCTCATCATCATTAATCGAAACATTAAAATCACTTTGAAGCCGTGTTTTGATGGTCTGAGCAGAACCATATTCTTTAAATTTATCGATGGCATAACGACGAGTCCAAGTATTCACACGGTAAGTTTGTGGATTGTCGATAATATTCTGTAAATGATAGCCAAATAAATAAACAAATCCGTTGCCTAACTCTTTACCAAGTTGCAACGTAATCTCAGCTTGTAATGAATAACAGAAATTAAGTATTTTACTATCGATGCCATGATCAAAATTATCTTTGCTATTTTGAATGTTAAATGACAAGAAATTATTAAGTTCAGATGTAATATAGCGATTAACTTGTTGGATATCGAATTTTTGGTCTAAGATAAAATTCATTCTATTATCAATGAATTCATAAACCTTAAAAGGCGTATCATGCTTAGTTAAATCGATATAGCTGTCATTTGATAATTGATAATGTGGACTATCTGGTGATACATGAATACCATCACCAATTGCTCGCTTTATTTTAGATTGATAGTCATTGTCACGCTCTAGGTTAAAAACGCCCATTTTCGTGGTCAATTCTAGTGCTTCAAAGTTTACATTTATATGATTTTCATGAGCACTTTTATCAATAAAAAATTGAGCACATACAGATTGTATGGTGGACTTTAATTTGCCAATATTGCCAGTAAATGAAGAACCCACAATAGCTTTGACACTTTCTGGGTCAAGCGATACTGCACAGTTAATTCGTTTAGATTCAATCTCTACGAGGAATTTAACCAGCTCAATTTGATCTTCTGGTGTTCGTTGGGCGAGATTAGGAAGATGTATCGTAATCGGGATACGTCTTAAAAAAGTTGATAACAGTGCTGAGCTAGGTTCTTCAGTGGTTGCACAGACGAGTAATATTTCAGATTCTCTATGGCGTTTTGTCTCACCTAAGAAGCCGTATGTCCCCGTATCCATAAAATAAAAGATCATCTCCTGACCTTCTGGGGGTAACCGGTGTACTTCATCTAGGAATAACATTCCGCCATTTGCTTCACTAATTAATCCTGCTTTGTCTTTATCAGCACCTGTGAATGCCCCTTTAGCATGACCAAAAATATGGGAAACAAGTAGCTGAGGATTACTTGCATAATCAGCGCAATTAAATACAATGAATGGTGCATTATCTGCCAGACGATTCATGAACACAGCGTATTTGTACATTAAAGTTGCAAAAAGACTTTTTCCTACGCCAGTATCTCCTGTTAATAAAGTATGTAACCCCTTAGGTGGGTAAATCACTGCCGCCTTTGCTTGGCTGATCTGTTTTTTTAAGCTTGAGTTATATCCTAAAAGATAATAAAAGGGATCAGGGATATTTGACTTTAAATATTCAGTTGTATTCTTTTCTACGTTTCCAATAAGTTCCTTTTTGTTCGTATGATATTGAACTGGGCGCGTATTTGTTTTATAAATTAATCCTTCATTAACCAGGATATTTAGGTAATGACTAACGTTAGCTCTTGATATTCCAGTTTGTTCAACTATTTCAATTGTCGTCGCACTTATTGAATTATTTTGCGTTAATTCAATCACTTTTTCCAATATTCTATCTTTCCTACTCATATACAAAGTGTTTCCTATAGTAATATTTTTATTGATGGGGCACTTAGTGATATAAATTTGGTTTTTAATAAAAAATTAAAATATAATAAAACTTGAAGATTAATAAAGATATAAAATCTATTACTAATATAATTCATGTCGTATCTAAATGACAAGTGATGCTATCCACAAAGTATTAATAATATGATAAAACAAATCTAATTGAAAATAATCAATATCAAAATAACGTGGAGTATGATGTCCATATATCGAAATCAGTAAATTAGACATAAAAAATGAGGTAATTAAATTTACGCTATAAACAAAATAAAGTTAATATTATACTTAAATAATAGTTGCATTTTTATTTAACTAATATTCAAATTTAATGTTAACTTTTTAAAATATTTCTTGATAATTTAAAAACAAAAAATAAAAAACCGCCACTGCAATAGTGACGGTTATATTCATAATTAATTATGACGCGATGATTAGCCTATATACTCTAGACCTTTCATATATGGTCGAAGAACTTCAGGCACTTCGATGCGACCATCTGCTAATTGGTAGTTTTCAAGCACAGCAACTAATGTGCGCCCAACAGCAAGACCTGAACCGTTCAGTGTATGAACAAGCTGAGGTTTTTTATCATTCTTGCCACGGAAACGAGCTTGCATACGACGCGCTTGGAAATCCCACATATTAGAACATGAAGAGATCTCACGGTAAGTATTTTGAGCCGGTAACCAAACTTCTAAGTCATACGTCTTACGTGAACCGAAACCAATATCACCCGTACAAAGAATAACTTTACGATACGGTAGATTCAGTAATTGCAGCACTTTTTCTGCATGCCCCGTTAATTCTTCCAGCGCTTCCATCGATTTTTCTGGATGAACAATTTGCACCATCTCAACTTTATCAAACTGATGCATACGGATCAGACCGCGAGTATCTCGGCCATAAGAGCCAGCTTCTGAACGGAAGCATGGTGTATGCGCAGTCATTTTAAGTGGTAGTGCATCTTCTTCTAAAATTTCATCACGAACTAAGTTAGTGACTGGAACTTCAGCTGTCGGAATTAATGCATAGGTACTTCCAGCTTCTTCATCCAGTGGCTTAGTATGGAAAAGATCTTCACCAAATTTTGGTAATTGACCTGTACCATAAAGCGTATCATGGTTAACTAAGTAAGGAACGTACAGCTCTTGATAGCCATGTTGCTCTGTATGCAGATCTAACATGAACTGTGTAAGTGCACGATGCATACGAGCGATCTGACCTTTCATCACGACAAAACGTGCACCAGTCAATTTAACTGCTGCTGGGAAGTCTAAACCACCAGCTAATTCACCGAGGCTAACGTGATCTTTAACTTCAAAGTCATACTGGCGAGGTTCACCCCAACGTGCGACTTCAACGTTATCAGAATCATCTTTACCATCAGGAACTTCGTCATCAGGAATATTCGGTATACTTAATGCAATATCACGAATTTCTTGTTGTAGCTTATCTAGCTCCAACTTAGCGGAATCCAATTTCTCGCCTAACTGATTCACTTCCTGACGCAGTGGCTCGATATCTTCACCACGAGCCTTAGCTGCACCAATGGTTTTCGATCGCGAGTTACGTTCTGCTTGCAGGGATTCAGTTTCAACTTGTAAAACTTTGCGGCGCTCTTCTAATTCACGCAGCTTTTCCACATCAAGGGTAAAACCCCTGCGAGCCAGTTTTTCAGCAACCGCGTCTAGCTCCGTACGCAGTAAATTGGGATCGAGCATGCTTATCCTGTGATTATTGTTAGTAAATGATGGGATTCAATATAACGCGCTCCGGCGCTATACCTGTCTTACTTCAAGTTGTCGGTATGCTAATAGCATGCGGACAACTTAAATTATTTTGTACTTATATTCTAGACAATCATTTCACCTTTAGAGTGAGAATGCTTACCATATTCAAACCTTAGACTAACTCGTCTGGGTAAGTTCCTGTTTTATAGAGTATGTAAATATTACATCCCTTTACAGGCTTAAAATCCCGCATGTCTTACGGTACTCTTTGTTACCGATGCATTGATGAAACTAAATGCTGATAGCCGTTGAAGTTTAACACAAATTAGCTTAAACAACGCGCTTAATATCCCCGTACTGCAAGATGGGCTATTATGGTGCATTAGTTAACCTTACCGTATTGCCCACATTAGCGATAGCGTTTTGTTGAGCTATTTTGATCCTGCTGCGTTAACCAGTTTAATTTTTCGGCTATTTTACTTTCTAAGCCGCGATTTGTTGGCTGATAATACTGAGTATGTTGCATTTCTGGCGGAAAGTAGACTTCCCCCGCAGCATAAGCATTCTCTTCATCATGCGCATAGCGATACTCCTTCCCTGCCCCTAACTCTTTAAGTAGCTTAGTCGGTGCATTTCGTAAATGAGCAGGAACATCATAGTCAGGTTGCATTTGTGCATCAGCTAGCGCTGCTTTATAGGCGGTATAAACAGCATTACTTTTGGGAGCACAGGCTAAGTAAACAATCGCTTGTGCAATCGCTCTTTCCCCTTCTGCTGGCCCGATACGAGTGAAGCAATCCCATGCAGAAATAGCGACTTGCATGGCTCGAGGATCTGCATTACCGACATCTTCAGAAGCAATCGCTAATAAACGACGTGCGACATACAGCGGATCTCCTCCAGCGGTGATAATGCGCGCATACCAATATAGTGCAGCATCTGGCGCAGAACCGCGTACTGATTTATGTAAAGCAGAAATTAAGTCGTAATAACGATCGCCTTTGTTATCAAAACGCGCAGTACGTTCCCCACTAACCTCTTTGAGTAATTCAGCCGTTAAAACACGCTGGCCTTGGTCATTACTTTCGGCCATGTCAGCCATCATTTCTAAGAGATTGAGTGAACGCCTTGCATCACCATTAACTAACTCTGCAATTAATTTCCGAGTGCTATCAGGCAAAATAATATTTTGCCCTCCCAACCCACGAGTTGAATCACTCATTGCTTGCAATAACACTTCTTCAATATCGCTGACATCTAGAGACTTGAGTAAATAAACTCGGGCTCGAGACAAGAGCGCTGAATTTAATTCAAAAGAGGGGTTTTCAGTCGTGGCACCAATAAAGGTAATTGTGCCATCTTCAATATGTGGCAAAAATGCATCTTGTTGGCTTTTATTAAAGCGATGAACTTCATCCACAAATAAAATAGTTCGACGCCCTGCACTACGATTTTGTCGGGCTTTTTCTATTGCTTCGCGGATCTCTTTAATACCAGAGGTGACAGCAGATATTCGTTCTATATCCGCTTGAGCGTAGTGACCAATAATTTCAGCTAGCGTTGTTTTACCTGTTCCTGGAGGCCCCCACAAAATCATTGAATGTAAATGGCCCGATTTTATTGCACGAGGTAACGGTTTACCTTTGGCAAATAAATGTTTTTGACCGATATATTGTTCAAGTACCTCTGGGCGCATACGTGCAGCCAGAGGTTGAAATTCATTTTGTGAAAAATCGAGTGATAGGTTACCCACTATTTCCTCTTATTTGCCACCAGAACGCTGATCATCAAGTGTCACACCTTTAGGTACAGTAAATGAGAATTTACTCTTATCGACATTGCCATTTTTTTGCTCTTTCAACTGATAAGCGCTGGTTTGCCCGTCTTGCTCAATAGCTGAAAATTTCTCAATTGTTCCTTCAGGCGAAACCGTGATCGAAAAAAGCTTCAATGTGCCGTTGGTTAATTTAGGTTTTAGGTCAAAGGTATTACCCTGCTGAATGATGGAATACTGTTTCCAATCTAACGGGTTATTGCGAGTAATCAGTAAAAATGGCGTGTCTTGTGTCGCATCTGCTAAATTAGTCACCGTGACTTGCTCAACAAAAGGGTTGTAGAACCATAAATTTTTGCCATCAGAAACCAAAACACTTTCATCCGGAGATGTCATGTTCCAGTTAAATAAATTGGGGCGTTGAAGCCACAATTCACCAACACCTTCTTGCACCAGATCACCTTCTGGGCTAGTCACTTTTTGAGAGAAACTGGCGTGAAAGCTATTAACTTTATTCAGGCGTTCCTGAAGATCTTGGCTGGCGTCTGCCAGTACTGAGCCGATATGTAAACTGAGGACGAATGCGCCCAATAACATCATTTTTTTCATCGAACAAAGACCTTTTATCAATACTATAAGAGACGCTACGCCTTTATATCTATCTAACTTGTTGCTTATTGCTACGCATGAAGACGAATTCCAAAACCTGAGCCATATATCTACCTATATGGTTCGCGGTTGCTTCGCTATTCATTCAGATCAATCCACAATATTTTAGATATATACCCACTTATATTACACATACAATTAATATTAATAATCTGCTTGCCGCGGAGAAAGCACTTCGCGATTTCCATTATGCCCCGGCTCACTCACAATTTGCTGTACTTCCATTTGCTCAACAATACGTGCCGCACGGTTATAGCCAATACGGAATTGACGTTGAACACCTGATATGGAAACACGTTGTTTTTCGACAATAAATTCTACCGCTTGATCAAATAATGGATCTAACTCTTCCTCAGCATTATCATAACCGCTACCACCTTCACCTTCATCACTACATTTTGTAATACTATCAATGTATTGTGGTCGACCACGTGCTTTCCAATCGTTCACAACTGCATGAACCTCTTGGTCACGTACGAAGGCACCATGAACACGCACAGGGATCGAGGAATTTGGTGGTAAATATAGCATATCGCCCATGCCTAATAGTGATTCAGCACCACCTTGGTCAAGAATAGTACGGGAGTCGATTTTACTGGAGACAGTAAATGCAATTCGTGTTGGAATGTTGGCTTTGATTAATCCTGTAATAATATCAACCGATGGTCGCTGAGTCGCTAACACGAGATGAATACCTGCTGCACGCGCTTTTTGGGCAAGGCGTGCGATCAACTCTTCGACTTTCTTGCCTGCAGTCATCATCAAGTCAGCGAATTCATCTACCATCACTACGATGTAGGGTTCTTTTTTCAGTGTTGGATGCTCTGTTTCCATGCTATCACCAGGTTTCCAATGAGGATCTGGAATTGGGCGTCCCATTTCACCAGCAGCTTTAATTTTGTCGTTGTAGCCAGCGAGATTACGTACACCAAGCGCGGACATTAATTTGTAACGGCGTTCCATTTCATTGACACACCAACGTAATGCATTCGCGGCATCTTTCATGTCGGTAACAACTTCAGTCAATAGGTGTGGAATGCCTTCGTAGATAGAAAGCTCCAACATTTTCGGGTCTATCATGATAAAACGGACATCTTCAGGCTTCGATTTATACAATATACTAAGGATCATTGCATTGACCCCAACCGATTTACCTGACCCTGTTGTACCGGCAACCAGCAAGTGTGGCATTTTCGCTAAATCAGCAACTACAGGCTCACCTTCAATATCTTTTCCTAGCACCATGGTGAGTGGTGATGGATTATGCCTAAATTGTTCGCAATCCAGCACTTCTCTTAAATAGACGGTTTGGCGTTTTTCATTTGGTAGTTCAAGCCCAACATAAGGTTTCCCCGGAATAACTTCCACCACCCTGACCGCAGTTGTAGAAAGCGAACGCGCAAGATCTCGTGAAAGCGTGGAGATACGAGCCGCTTTCACACCCGGTGCTAAATCTAGCTCAAAGCGAGTGATAACGGGGCCAGGAGAGAAACCAACGACCTCAGCTTTAACACGGTAGTCATTTAATCGTGCTTCAATCAACCTAGCTGTTTGTTCCAATTTAAACATATCAACAGGCTCTTCTTGTGATGGTGGACTCGCAAGCAAGTCTAAAGAAGGCATTGGTGTTGTTGGTTTTGGTAATGGTTGATCATTACGCACCAAAAATGGATGGAACAGACTATCTTGCTGTTGCTGTTGCTGTTGCTGTTGCTGCTGCTGCTGCTGTTGCTGCTGCTGCTGCTGCTGCGAAAAAGTATGTACCGGAGCCACAGGAGAATCCAGCTCTGAAGTTACATTTCTAACCATTTCACCATGTTGAGGCAAATTTGATGGATTACTTGCCGTTGTTGCAGTGAATGATGGCATAAATACCGGATCAACGGGGTCATCATTCACTAAATCATCAACAGGCGAGAAACTGTCTAATACAGAGAATTGTTCACTCAGATTAAATTGTGGTTCTACTCGATAACCTTCATCTTCATTGCGACCGGTCAAATTATTTTCAACTGGTCTAAATTGATGAGTATGCAGCTCCATTGGCTCAGCTTGTGTTGCCATTGAAGGCCAACGATGCTCAATTTCAGGTTGAGTATAATGTGAAGCGGTTAGTTCTATCTCTTCAGATTCTTGTTTTTTGGATATGTCATGAGAAACTGCCGGCTCAACCTCATAGGTTGATGCATCTTCTTCACCGTAACGTTCTCTTTGCTGCTGCAAGAACTGCTCGCGGAGGATATCGGTACTTTCATCATCAGCTTCCTGATGGTCATCGGAAGAAGACCACTGTTGATAAACTTGCTCACGTTGCAGTGCTTCGTCTTTACGACGCTGAATTTCGGCATCACGCTGAGAAGGAATATGAATTCCGTACAACTCCCGACGAGTTGGTAAACGAACTGGGTTTGGGCGTGGTAATTCAGGTTCAGCATTTTGTTTGATCTGAGCATGGCGTTCAAGTGCTGCCGCCGAGATCCCTGTAGCCGCTAAAGCAGCAGGATTAGCAATTCTATCGGTAACAGATTGCTCACTTACTGATGATATTACATCACTGACAGTCGATATTGGTGTCGAAGACGATGAAAAATTTTGGTATTCATTTTTAACATCAGTTTCTTGGATACCTTGACTCTCGGCAGGAACAAATGGCTCCTTACTTGATAATTGCCATGTATTACTAGACTCAACAGATTGAGATTGTACATTATTTATAGACTGAGGATTAACAGACTGATGTAACGGCTTATCAGGCGTAAAATCTGAAGGTTTATTATAAGAAGTTTGATGCGTTTCTATTTGTTGTTGAGGAGTTTGTTGCTCAGCAACTTGATTTGAGCCGTATTCACCAGCAGTCGTTTTAAACTCGAAATCTTTATCATATAAAACCGGTTGATAATCTTCAGGAACTTCAAAGTGGTAAGCTTCTTGTGGTTCTGATTTGGATTCTGATTGCGATTCTAACTGAGGTTCTGATGCAGAAAATGAAGGCAAAATTTCTGCTTCTGTTTCTAATGATGGGACTGCTGAGTTCACAGCAGCTATCTCAATAGGTTGAATGTGTGCTGGAGTCACATCAACATCTGTCGTTGCTAGCTCACTTATCGTTGGTGCTGAAAATAAAACATCATCACTGTCTGCCTGAGTATCATCGATAGCTTGCCTTTCAGCTTCTTGCGCTCTTTGTAATGCACCTTCGGTTTCTTCTACATCATATTCATCATAATCGTCACCCCGTGCACGATTTGTTACCAAGGTTAACGGAATTAGTATCGCTGCGCCTATTTTCTCAGCAATCGTTAACCAAGACCAACCTGTAAATAACGTGAAACTTATTGCCCATAGGAATAGCAATGCTAGGGTGGCTCCTAACGGGTTAAACCATGGCATAATAGCATTACTGAATACACTACCAATGACACCACCAGAGGAGAAATTAGGTAAATCATCAAAATTAAGTGCGGCTAACCCACAAGATGAGAGGATTAATGCTACCCCACCTATCAGACGTAATGCGAGTGAGAAGAAATCAATATAGCGGCGCTGGCTTTCATAATAATAAATAGCCCAACACCCAAGCAGTAATAACGGAGGGACAGCAAATGCAAGGATCCCTAACGCCGAAAATAGAATATCTGCACTCCATGAGCCAACACTACCGCCAAGGTTTTTCACTGGTGCATTCCACGTTGTTTGCGACCAACTTGGATCTGAAGGGCTGAAACTCATCAATGCAACCATTAAGAAGATGGCGCTCAAACAAATGGCGAGCAAAATGACTTCGAGTAGTCGTCTTCCGCTACTGAGTTTTTTAAATCGAATGTATTTGTCTTCTGTGTATTCTTGGCTCATTACTGTTTCTTTGCTTACTGATGATGTCACTCGTGTCGAGACGAACTCATTTGAATTCGCAATGATTATACGCGCATTGTTGAAGGCCATTCTAACATCAATCACCTTCTTGTGCGTGACTTGTTGCTGCTATGGCAAACTAAACCGCTATATACTCAAAATAATTCGATTTGCATGTAGGCGACAAGGAAAGATAGACGGGGAGCATAGATAAACTATGTAACTCGACTAGCTGAGCGCAATCAACAACCATGCAACTTGAAGTATGACGAGTATTGATACATTGGGATGCAGTATTTCATCTTAATGATTAGGATTCAATTTCTATTTGAAGTTAAAAATCTTAAATATTTATAGCTTTAATATCAACAAATTGAAACTAAAAATTACGTTTATTTACTGTTATTTCAGTAAACATCATAAAACAACCGATAGATATTAAAATGGAGAGGTTAAAAATTATTAATTTGAAGTGATTTTACTGCCTCAAACGGAACAACGCTGAGTAAACTCAGCGTTGAAACTGCAGTGCGACAACAATGACAAATGTTGTGCAGGAATGAGACTCTCTAAGCCTGTTAGCGAGTTTTAATAACCAGACGGTTACTCTGCTTAACTTCTTCCATAACTACATAGGTACGAGTATCGTTCACACCTGGTAGACGCAGAAGGGTCTCTCCAAGCAGCTTACGATAAGCGGACATATCAGGCACACGCGTTTTCAACAGATAATCGAAATCACCAGAAACAAGGTGACATTCTTGAATCTCTTCAAGTTTTTGAACTGCAGTGTTGAATTGTTCAAAAACATCTGGCGCGCCACGGTTTAAGGTAATTTCAACAAAAACCAGTAGTGATGCATCTAGATAGTGCGGGTTCAGTAATGCTGTATAGCCAGAAATAAACCCTTGTCTCTCCAAACGACGAACACGCTCTAAGCATGGAGTTGGTGATAAACCAACACGTTTAGACAGTTCCACGTTAGAAATACGTCCATCTTTCTGGAGTTCGTTGAGTATATTTCTATCGATACGGTCGAGGTCTTTTCCTGGACGCTTTTTATTGTCAATCATCTCTTTATCTCTCTTTCTCTAATTGTTATTTTTCACACCTATAAAACAGCACCATCCTCGCTCATACTTTATTTATTTAGGTATTCGTGTTCAGGAGCAAATTTTATGCGCAATGCCGAAATCTACGTGAACAGAATTCTTGCCCACAATGATTACCTATTTATTAAGTTATAAGTGTCGTAAAGTTAGCTTTCCAGCAAGAACAAAAGTTCGTCATTAACATTAGCTAGCTAGATAATTAACTCTTACATAGATGTTTTCGCAAATGCACAGCCGATTGTCAAAGAAAATGAATAAAAATCAGTACAAGATTTCGCTTTTTTGTCTAGTCAAACGTTTCGCTAGCAAGGATTCAGGATAATTCCTAAAAATCTGGCGTGCTCTTGCGAACCTATTTGCGATACTTAATTTTTACTTTTATCACTATTATCTATCGCAAAAATAGCCAGACTGCAATTTACTTAGCATTTAAATCACTTTTTTTAACCTTACAATTCTCCTACAATCGTACTATTGCTATTTTTAGATTAAAAATGAGGTATTCATGAGCACAGCCACACATCGCAAGTTAATCATTTTAGGTTCTGGTCCCGCTGGTTACACAGCCGCAGTTTATGCCGCGCGAGCAAACCTGAGCCCAGCGCTGATTACTGGCGTGGAAAAAGGTGGTCAGTTAACAACAACCACTGAAGTTGAAAACTGGCCTGGTGATCCTGAAGGCTTAACAGGCCCTGGTTTGATGGATCGCATGTATGAACACGCAACAAAATTTCAAACTGAAATCATTTCAGATCACATCAACAAGGTTGACCTTAAACAGCGTCCATTTCGCCTATTTGGTGATGAAAATGAATATACTTGTGATGCACTGATTATTGCGACTGGCGCATCAGCACGTTATATCGGTTTGCCATCAGAAGAAGCATTTAAAGGGCGTGGCGTTTCAGCCTGTGCAACCTGCGATGGTTTCTTCTATCGTAATCAAAAAGTCGCCGTTGTCGGTGGTGGTAATACCGCGGTTGAAGAAGCACTTTATCTGTCAAATATTGCATCAGAAGTGCATTTAATTCACCGTCGTGATAGTTTCCGCGCAGAAAAAATTCTGATTGACCGCCTGATGGATAAAGCGCAAAACGGCAATATTACCCTGCATACTGACCGCACACTTGATGAAGTGTTAGGTGATGATATGGGTGTGACTGGCGTTCGTCTACGTAACACTAAAACTGACGAAACTGAAGATCTCGATGTTATGGGCGCGTTTATTGCTATTGGACACAGCCCAAATACAGGGATATTTGATGGCCAGCTTGATTTGGAAAATGGTTATATCAAAGTTCAGTCAGGCACCCACGGTAATGCGACTCAAACCTCTATCACGGGCGTTTTCGCTGCGGGTGATGTAATGGACCATATTTATCGCCAAGCTATCACTTCAGCAGGTACAGGCTGTATGGCCGCACTTGATGCAGAACGTTATCTCGACGGGCTAGCAGACAAAAAATAGCCATCGCTAAATACAGCAAGGCATCTTGTGGTGCCTTACTACCCTACAAATTACCATCAATCTCGGTAACCATTCGAATAAATGCGTTATCTGCATTTGACTTGCTAAAATACAACCTTGTTTTGGTGTAAGCTTATATTGAGCTTTAACCTTGTAGCCTATAAATATTAAAAATATTTCCCAGAAAGGAAATCAGTACAAGTTAGTAACTACAAGGATAATATATTTGTGGTTATTCCTATTTTTTGGTCAAAATATTTTTTGTTATTCAATCTGTTATCATTTTACTGCCAACGATTTGTTAAAATTAAATAAATTTAGATATTCATCTCTGAGCATAGATGAGTAAAGGAAACTTGTGACGCTTCAAGTTAACTTGGTATAAAGTTTATTTACAGGGAGTGCAAAAAAACAATTTTATCGATAAATATATAGCGTGACATGTCACGTTTTGTGGTAGAAAATTGCATCCCATACGACAAACCTCAATTAAAACCCTTTAGTTTCAAAGGTTTAAGTTTAACCATTGTAATTTATGCACTACATCATTATTCAATTATTATGTCATTATTTGAATTCTAATTGTGCGATCAGGAAGTAACCCCTATGTCACCTCACTTACTCATTAAGCTCAAAGCTCATTAAGTTTAAGTACATCTAACTTTTTGGATTAATCGTTTTTAGGGCAATAAATCTGATCACTGAACTTACTTTTAGTGATTTTATTACCTGATGTTCAGTTTAAATTAACTCGCACTTTCACTTACTACGATTTTAATAAACGCTAGTTCACATTATTATATTTTACCTTTATAAAACATATTACTAACAATAAACTGTGCTATTTTAATAACACGCTTTTATTATATAACATATCTCAAAGAAGCTGTTATGATAGAAAAAACTCCGTTAGTCTTTAATCTTTTACGCATTTTAGCTAGCGGCATACTCTCAATACATACCTTAAATTATTCAAGTTGCTGTAGGCTACCGGCGAAGAAATTTAGAGCCACGACTAACATTGTGATTCAAGTCTTAGGCTTCGCCTGCAATAAGTCACTAACGACAACTTGAGTATGATGGGTATTAAAACACCTGCACACTAAATCATTATGGATAAAACAAGACAGATTGAATTGGTACGTTGGTTAAAGCAGCATAGCACTTCCGCAAAGCGTTGGTTGCGTATTTCTATGCTATTAGGCATTGTTAGTGGCCTGCTTATTATCGCACAAGCATGGTTTTTAGCGGTAATACTGCAAGCTCTCATTATGGATCATATTCCACGAGAACAACTGGTTACCTCATTTATATTACTTTTGGTTGTGTTTGTGCTACGCGCACTCGTGACGTTAGTTCGAGAACGTGTCGGATTTCGTTGTGGACAAATGGTACGCCAAGAGATCCGTACACAAGTACTCGATAAGCTCCAAGAATTAGGCCCTGTGTGGGTCAAAGGCAGGCCTGCTGGTAGTTGGGCTACCATTGTATTGGAACAAATTGAAGATATGCAGGAGTACTATTCTCGCTATCTTCCGCAAATGTACCTTGCTGGTATTATCCCAATTATGATTTTAATTGCTATCTTCCCATTTAACTGGGCTGCAGCATTAATTCTACTTGTGACAGCGCCATTAATTCCCATTTTTATGGCGTTAGTGGGCCTAGGTGCTGCAGATGCTAACCGCCGTAATTTTGTTGCACTTGGTCGACTTAGTGGCAGCTTTCTTGATAGGCTGCGTGGCTTAGAGACTTTACGTTTATTTTTTCGCGAAAAAGCTGAAGTAGAGCAAATTCAGGAATCTACTGAGAATTTTCGTTCCAGAACAATGGAAGTCCTGAGAATGGCTTTCCTTTCTTCTGGCGTTTTAGAGTTCTTTGCATCAATTTCAATTGCTATTGTCGCGGTTTATTTTGGCTTCTCCTATCTTGGTCAATTCCATTTTGGTAGCTATGGCCTTCCTGTTACTCTTTTTGCTGGCTTCCTTGCTCTGATTTTATCGCCTGAATTTTTCCAACCACTACGGGATCTAGGTACTTACTATCATGCAAAAGCACAAGCGGTTGGCGCCGCTGAAACACTCGTCACACTTTTGGAGAGCGACGGTGAGCAAAAAACTACCGTAGGCAATAAAATTCTAAAAGACGAGCCCATTCAAATTCAGGCTACTGAGCTAGAAGTTTTATCTCATGATGGGCAATGCCTTGTAGGTCCTTTGAATTTTACTATTGCCGCCAACCAGAGAATTGCACTTGTCGGTCAAAGCGGTGCAGGAAAAAGCTCTCTGCTCAATTTACTATTAGGTTTTCTACCCTATCGAGGGTCGATTAAAATTAATGGTGAAGAGCTCAATGAGCTATGCCCAGAGCAATGGCGTGCACTAATTGGCTGGGTTGGCCAAAACCCTCATTTACCAGAGCAAACTTTGGTTGAAAATATCTGCTTAGGTAAACCTAATGCATCACAAGCCGAAATACAGCAAGCTATTGATGACGCTTACGTTTCAGAGTTTTTACCTATGCTTCCAGAAGGATTAAACACACGTCTTGGAGACTATGCAGCTAGGCTCTCGGTTGGCCAAGCACAACGTGTCGCCGTTGCTCGTACACTTCTAAAACCATCTCATCTTCTGCTATTAGATGAGCCAGCAGCTAGCCTTGATGCTCATAGTGAGCAGCGCGTTATGCACACCTTAAATCAACTAGCACAAAAGCAAACCACTCTCATGGTAACTCACTTGCTAGAAGAAACGATTAATTATGACCAAATCTGGGTGATGGCTGACGGGAAAATCATTCAGCGTGGTGATTACGCAAAACTAAGCCAATCTGAAGGGCCATTTGCCCGTTTACTGGCCCACCGCAGTGAGGAGCTTTGATGATGAGAGTTTTATTACCTTTTCTGGCTCTGTATCGCCGTCATTGGTTCTTAATCCTGCTTGGAATGATTTTAGCTATCGTAACGTTGCTAGCAAGTATTGGATTACTGACCTTATCTGGATGGTTCCTTGCAGGTACAGCGATTGCTGGTTTTCCTGGGCTTTACTACTTTAACTATATGCTGCCCGCTGCTGGTGTACGAGGGGCCGCTATCTTCCGTACTGCTGGCCGCTATGCAGAACGATTAGTCAGCCACGATGCAACATTTAGAGTCCTTTCACACTTACGCGTGTTTGCCTTTAGCAAAATACTCCCGCTCTCACCGGGAGGTATTAGTCGCTTTCGTCAAGGCGAGATACTCAACCGATTAGTCGCTGATGTTGAAACTTTAGATCACCTCTATTTACGCGTTATATCACCGATTTTTGCAGCTTTTGTCGTAATCTTCGTGCTAACTTTCGGTTTAGGCTTTCTTGATACTCGTTTAGCTTGGACGCTTGGCGGTATCATGCTATTTCTACTGTTTACTTTGCCATTTGTATTTTATCGTGCAGGTAAACCTATCGGCCAAGAATTGACTCATTTACGAGCTCATTATCGCACTATTTTAACCTCTGCTTTACAAGGTCAAGCCGAACTAACATTATTCGGCGCCCTACCTCGATTCCGTCAAACGCTAATAACTATTGAAAGCCAATGGCAAGTGCGTCAGCAGCAGCAAGCTAACCTGACAGGACTATCTCAGGCAATTATTTTGTTTGCCTCAGGCTTTACTGCAACTCTACTATTATGGATGGCGGCAGATCATGTTGGTGGAAATAGCGAACCTGGCGCATTAATTGCCTTATTTGTTTTCTGCGCGTTAGCCGCTTTTGAAACGCTCGGCCCTGTTGCTGTCGCCTTCCAACATATGGGGCAAGTAATTGCTTCTGCTGAACGTGTATCTCAGCTGATTGATGCAAAACCTGAAGTCACTTTCCCTAACAAAGGTTCCGTATTATCACAACTGGAAAGCCTCGTCGTCGACAATGTTTCATTTACTTATCCTGAGCAGCCTTTTGCTGTCTTAAAACACGTATCGCTTTCACTACGCCAAGGGCAGCACATTGCATTATTGGGAAAAACCGGTTGTGGTAAATCAACACTATTACAATTGCTAACCCGCGCATGGGATGTTAACAGTGGTGTTATCAAGATTAATGATCAACCTATTGCTGATTATAGCGAAGAGGATTTACGTGCAGCGATGTCGGTTGTTCCTCAGCGTGTGCACGTTTTTAGTGATACACTACGTAATAATCTTTTACTCGCTGACGAAAAAGCTACCGATAAGCAGCTCAACGACGTGTTAGAACAGGTTGGGCTTGGCAACCTACTGGAAAATGAGCAAAAGCTCAATGCTTGGATGGGAGAAGGTGGTCGTCAATTATCCGGTGGTGAACAACGCCGTTTAGGTATTGCTAGAGCTTTATTACATAATGCGCCATTGGTTTTAATGGATGAACCAACAGAAGGGCTTGATGCTCAAACAGAGCAACAAATCCTCGCATTGCTAAAAGAAAAATGTGCTGATAAAACACTGATTGTGATCACACACCGGATGCAGGGGTTAGATCAAATGGATACTATTTGTGTTATGGATAATGGTGAAATTGTTGAAAAAGGTTCACATCAAAATCTTATTGATTTGAAAGGCCGTTATTTCCAATTTCGTCAACGGCATATGCAGCAACATGCTATCTGAGATACTCAATGTACCAACTTGATGATAACTCTTATTTATTCCCGCCCGTCAATGAGGCAATGCGGGAACCAAACGGGCTACTTGCTATAGGTGGAGACCTCTCACCTGAAAGGTTAAAAGCGGCCTATTATGACGGTATATTTCCTTGGTTTAATCCAAATGAGCTACCGCTGTGGTGGTCGCCCGACCCAAGAGCTGTTTTAATGGTCGGCGAATTACATATCAGCCGTTCAATGAAAAAGTTATTGAGAAAGAAAAAATATCGTATCACTATCAATCATGCTTTCAAGGAAGTCATTGAAGCTTGCTCGGTACGAGAAGAAGGAACATGGATTTTACCTGAAGTACGTGCTGGATATCAGGCTTTGCATCAACATGGAATCGCACACTCTGTCGAGGCTTGGTATGGTGAAAAGCTAGTTGGCGGCTTGTATGGCGTGAACATCGGGCACCTGTTTTGTGGGGAATCAATGTTCAGTAGAATGAATGATGCATCCAAATTTGCTTTTATTACATTCTATTTTCATTTTTTGCGCTATAATGGGCAGCTTTTTGATTGTCAGGTACTTAATCACCACACAGCCTCATTAGGCGCAAAAGAAATATCCCGTAGGGATTTTTTAAATATTCTTTATCGGTGGCGTAACAATGCGATTAACCCAGTCTGCTGGTTACCGCAATCGATTGAAATATCACCACTATTCGAACAATGAATTTTGGTTTTAAGTAATTTTATGCCTATACTACTCAAGAAAAATCGCTTTAAAATGCGACATTTCTTTACTTAACGAGGGTTTTTGGGCATTATCTTGCACGTTAAAAATCATGGTTATTAGACTTAGAGGATTAGATGGCCAAAGAAGACAATATTGAAATGCAGGGAACAGTACTGGATACCCTGCCAAACACAATGTTCCGTGTTGAACTAGAAAATGGTCACGTTGTGACTGCTCATATTTCTGGAAAAATGCGTAAAAACTATATCCGCATCCTGACAGGCGACAAGGTAACTGTAGAGTTAACTCCGTATGACCTGAGCAAAGGCCGTATCATTTTCCGTAGCCGCTGATTATATCCCTTCAGGCAAGGCCTGATACTGCCACAGGTGCTGTGCAAGCTGCACAACACACCTGTGGTCTATTTGTTAGAATACCGCATCCTCCGGCGAGGCCTTGTGCACGCTACTGAAGCTGTATGTCAGTGTGTTACTTTTATCATCAAGCCCGATACTTACCGAGCCGCCATTAGTTAACGAACCAAACAGTAATTCATTTGCTAATGGTTTTTTCAGGTTATCCTGAATGACGCGTGCCATAGGTCGGGCTCCCATCGCTTTATCATAACCTTTCTCACACAACCAGCTACGAGCTGCTCGACTAACCTCAATCGATACCCCTTTCTCATCCAATTGTGCCTGTAGTTCAACAATGAATTTATCCACAACTTGAGTAATAATTTCAACAGATAACGAATTGAACCAAATAATGCCATCCAGACGATTACGAAACTCAGGCGAAAAGGTTTTTTTGATTTCCGACATCGCATCTGTACTGTTGTCTTGGTCTGCAAAACCAATTGAACGACGTTGAGTCTCTTGTACACCTGCGTTGGTTGTCATCACCACAATTACATTACGAAAATCTGCTTTGCGCCCGTTATTGTCTGTCAGAGTTCCATGATCCATCACTTGAAGAAGGATATTAAATACATCTGGATGTGCTTTTTCTATCTCATCAAGTAGAACCACCGAATGAGGATGTTTGATAACTGCATCGGTGAGTAACCCACCTTGATCAAACCCGACGTATCCCGGAGGTGCACCAATTAAGCGGCTTACTGTATGTCGTTCCATATACTCAGACATATCAAAGCGCAACAATTTGATATCTAGTGCTTTAGCTAATTGAACTGTGACTTCAGTTTTACCGACACCTGTTGGACCGGCAAACAAAAAAGAACCAACTGGTTTATGATCAGGCCCTAATCCAGCTCGACTCATTTTAATCGCTTCCGTCAAAGCAGCGATCGCATTATCTTGCCCAAATACTAGCATTTTCAAACGCGCATCAAGTGTTTTTAATCTGTCTTTATCGCTAGAAGATACCGTTTTTTCTGGGATCCGTGCGATACGAGCAACAACAGATTCAATTTCAGGAATACCAATCGTTTTTTTACGCTTACTCGGTGCAACTAAGCGAGTTCTAGCTCCTGCCTCATCAATAACGTCGATTGCTTTATCAGGAAGGTGCCTGTCAGTAATGTACTTAACAGATAAATCCACCGCTGCCTGAATCGCTTTCGCGGTATAGCGAACATCATGGTGAGATTCGTATTTAGGTTTTAACCCATTAATGATACGTACAGTCTCTTCAGCCGTTGGCTCAACAATATCAATTTTTTGGAAACGACGAGCTAACGCTCTATCTTTCTCGAAAATATTGCTAAATTCTTGGTAAGTCGTTGAACCAATAACTCGGATACGACCACCTGATAATAATGGCTTAATTAAGTTAGCCGCATCGACTTGCCCACCAGAAGCTGCGCCAGCACCAATAATAGTGTGAATTTCGTCGATAAATAAAATACTTTTAGGATCTTTTTCAAGCATTTTTAGCAGTGATTTAAAGCGTTTTTCAAAATCACCGCGGTATTTAGTTCCAGCAAGCAGAGAACCAATATCCAATGAATAAATAGTGTATCCCTTCATCACTTCAGGAACGTCATCTTGCTCTATTCGCCATGCAAGCCCTTCCGCAATCGCGGTTTTACCAACACCTGATTCCCCCACCAACAATGGGTTATTTTTACGGCGACGGCACAATACTTGAATGGTACGCTCTAATTCTGCCTGACGCCCAACGAGAGGGTCGATATTACCCTGTTTAGCCTGTTGATTAAGGTTAGTGGTAAAGCTATCCATGTGATCATCTGAAACAGGCTGCTCTTCGTTGTTTACATTACTATTCGGTATATCTTGTTCAGATGAAGGTGCTTCTTCGCCTTTTATCGTGCCATGAGAAATAAAATTCACCACGTCTAAGCGACTCACATCATGCTTGCGTAATAAATAAGCAGCCTGAGACTCTTGTTCACTAAAAATAGCAACGAGTACGTTAGCGCCACTCACTTCATTGCGCCCCGATGACTGGACATGGAAGACCGCACGTTGCAATACGCGTTGAAAGCTTAATGTTGGCTGAGTATCGCGATTATCATGCTCAGGTAACAGCGGGGTCGTTTGTGCAATGAAATGCTCAAGTTCTTGTCGCAGGACGACAATGTCAACTTTACAGGCATCCAATGCTTCACGTGCAGACGTATTACTCAATAATGCCAGTAATAGGTGCTCCACCGTCATAAATTCGTGTCGATTGTCTTTCGCTTTTGCAAATGCGACGTTTAGACTAAGCTCCAATTCTTGATTGAGCATAAGCACCTCCCAAAATTGATATTAAGCTATACCCATCATACTTCAAGTTACATGGGGTTAGTATCGCTCAATGACCCGAATATTAATGATATAATCACGCATACTCTTCTGGGTATTCGCTTACTGCCTACATATATCTTGAAATACCTAAAGTATAAATCACACTTTTTCTATTGTGCAGAGTAAAGGGTATTCATGTTCACGTGCATAAGTGTTAATTTGTGCCGCTTTAGTTTCTGCTACCTCTGCCGTAAAAATCCCACAAACCCCTTTGCCCTGAAAATGAACATCTAACATTATCTGTGTAGCGCGTTCTTCATCAAAAGAAAAGTATTTTTGTAACACTTCAACAACAAAATCCATTGGAGTGTAATCATCATTATTTAATAGAACTTTATACATTGAAGGGGGCTGTAAAATTTGCTCCACTTCGTCCTTAAAGATGACGTCTGTTTTAAATATACCAAAAAAATCGCTCATTACTTGTCGTGCTCAGAGTTATAAATTCAATTAAGCATAGCCTTTATTATCAATGATTTCTATTAATCAAGATAACAGTAAAACACAGTGGGAATCATTTATTTTATCAATCTCTGGCTCCCTACAGCTACAGTGTAACATGCTATTTAGCGTAACTCATACGGCTAAGATTTTGTGATCAACTTCAAATTTTATGAAAATGATCGTGCCTCCCATATCCAATTTTCATCACTTTACCTTAAAACCTCAAACTCATCACTTGACGTCATAGGTCAATTCACTACAGTATGATTTGCAGACAGTCAATATGGGTAATTATACTTAGCCAATGCGTAGAGATTATGCATTTATGTCAAACACAACTTGCAAATATGAAGGACGAGGTATGGAGACAGGTACAGTTAAATGGTTTAACAATGCCAAAGGCTTTGGTTTCATCTGCCCAGAGAATGGAGGCGAAGACATTTTTGCACATTACTCCTGTATACAAATGGATGGTTACAGGACATTAAAGGCAGGCCAGAAAGTCAATTTTAGTATCAATATTGGCCCGAAAGGGAATCATGCGAACCTCATTGTTCCTATTGAGGATAGTACGGTTAATAATACAAATATAGAGGCTGTGTCTCAAGAGTAACTGGGTTAATAGAGCACAGTTAATTACTTATCGATTTAGTGATTACACATTTATAATCTGCGGTAGTTAACTGTGTCTATTTTTTAATTCAGACTTTAATCTTCTAACTAATGACTTTGGGTCTGGATACGAGACATATCACCATAAAGTAATTTCAGTAATGTAAATTGTTCTTTATCATAAAATTGACAATTCCCGCTACTAAACTCCTTCGCAACTTCAATCATAAATTTTACGGATGACGCAATATCAATTTCATGGCTAGCACCTGTTGAACAACCAGGCACAATTGTTTGCGTACAAATAGCAACACCAACAACAGGAGCTGTTGTTGATACCGCTGGCTGCATAATGCTATTGATATGATGGAGCCCATTTCCATAAGGCGTAATGTCTTGAACTGCGAGTGGGAAAGTTACAGCATGTTGGCCACTACTCCATTCCATCAAACTTAATAAGTCTTCAGAAACAGGTAAGATATAACCTTCTTTGACTGTTGGAGATAGCGCGTAACCTTTATGATTGAGTAGTCTATTGCCCTTGGTAGTATCCACTGACAATATAGCATCCGCTTCCGAGATCGACTCATGTTCATTCATTGTCTCGTCTTTAAGCGGTGAGTCCATAAAATCGACAGGAGTATGAGGGCGTGTCGGTGCAGTTGGGCAGATATGAGTTGAAATGATCACATCTCCCAGTAATACATCACCTTTTTGTTTCATTTCAGCTAATTTAAGTGCCGCAGCAATCGCTGCAATTGCACCATCAGCATCAGAAACTACACCAATACGAGATGGCCTCGCACCAATTCCACCTAAGCGACCAATGATCCCTAGTGTTGGTGCATTTTTACCTCGTAATTTGCCTTCGCTTCCCGGAATAACAATACGAACAAAATCACTCTGCCCTTTTTCGTCTTGTACTGTTTTTGAAGATACTTCAATTGCCGTAAAATCATTAAATAAAGCAACAATATCATTCCCACAAACGGCTGCGCTATCGATCAACTCGTAAACACATAGGGTCTGTTTTAAACTCATAAATTTCCCTTGGTATTTTTTACTACTTTCAGATCTATCGATCTGATTTCCTGATGAAGGCGTATATACGCACTGTAGGATTGTTAATGTTAACAATCCTACATATTTTTTTTATTTTATGATTTGGTACTGCGTTTTAACCAGTACGGATCGCCTACCATACTACCTAGATAGGATGCCTTATGACATATTTTAGCGGCTAACTTTGCCAATAATTCGGGAGTAATTTGTGATGCCGGCAGACTCAAGCAAAGTGCATATAGTGTCCCTTGTGAAGGGTCATACACTGTACTCGATACTGAAGCGACACCAGGCACAGCCTCATTGATTGAATAAGCCCAACCACGTTCTTCAATTTGATTCAGTTCTTGACGTAACTTGTCTTGCTTTTCTTCCGGTTCTTGACAAATGATCACCTCTCTTTCACTCAAAGAATTACGAGATAATAGCGCTTTCCCTGTTGAAGTACCTGCGATAGGCAATCTTGTACCCGGCTGAGTAATCACTTGGAGCATGCTGTTACCAATCCGAGCATGCACCACTCTCACTTGGTCCTTGTCACGCAAAGAAACATAACTCGTGAAACCTGTTTCTTTGGTTATTTCATCAAGAGATTCAAGAGACATATCTATTAGCGGATTCATTCCCCTAGCGCGATGAGCCAATTCCATGATGATCAAACCAGGTCGATAAATTGGCGCATCTTTTTTCTTTTCGAGCAAACCATACTCAGACATCTGTTTTAATAAACGTGACGCTGAACTTTTTGGCATCCCCAATTCATTAACTAATGTTGTTACCGTTAGCTCATCACCAGAGCGAAGAAATAACCGATATACGTCAACAACACTCGAGAGAATACTCATAATTCACCTGTAAACTGAGAATTCTGCACCAATTGCTCATAGCTTTGTGGCTTTCTATCTCTTAAATAAGGGATGCTAAGGCGGGTATGTGCCTGAGAGAGGAAATTAATCTCACCAATCAATAACGCTTCACCATCACAATTAGCCTCACGAAGTACTTGACCACGAGGGCCTAAAATTTTACTACCACCAAACATATGTAGTTCTTCTTCATTACCCCAGCGATTAACTGCCAGTAAATGGCTACCATTTTCCAGCGCTCGGCAAGCAGTATTGATATCCCACATATCTCTATCTTGAACGCACCATGCTGATGGTGCGATTAATAACTCAGCTCCATTTAAGGTGAGAATACGAGCAACCTCAGGAAACCCCATATCATAGCAAATCATGATGCCAATCTTACCGATTGGCGTATCAAATACAGGGTAACTATTTCCATTACGAAACCACTGTTTTTCAATACCAAATGCGTGAACTTTACGGAAAACACCGCTGATTCCATCACAACCTGGATTCCAAACACCAACAGAATTATAGATTTCACCGAGGTAACGACCACGCTCGACAAAGCCACTCACAATCGTGAGATCTAAACTTGTCGCAAGAGAACTAAATAATTGATAAGTTTCACTACCATCAGTATCGCTGAGATCCCATAATTTAGTGGTCAATAGGTCACCACGATACCCTGTAGTGGCCAGCTCAGGGAAACAGATCAATTTAGCGTCTTGATCGGCTGCTTGATGGCAGAGATCTGCCATTCGTTGTAAATTATTTTTCTTGTCACCTAGCGAGGAATTAAATTGTGCAAGAGCAACTTTAACAATGTTATGACCCATGCTCACATCCTTAATCTGAGTGATTGACTTTACGGAAGTGAACTGTACCTACACCTTTTATACGCCCTTGCCAACGCATACCTAGCCAATAGGCTATAGCACTGATAACGAGTGAATTAAGTGCTGGCACCCCAAAGTCTGCATTGAAAGGACCTAGCTCAGAGCTTCCCCAACCAACCACAACAGCTATCACCCAAACAATTAATGTTATAGGGTTAAAAGCTTCACATGTTGACGGCAATACACCTTGCGTTCTCGTCGTATCAAGCTCTTTGCGATCACGTTTTAATAGATAGTAATCAACAACCATGATGCCTGCGACGGGAGGAATAGCTATTCCCAGATAAATGAGGAAACCGATAAAGTTATCTAAAATACCTAACATTGAGGCAATAGTACCAAAAATACCAATAATCCAAGTTAGATAACGACGGTCGAAATGCTTGTTAAAAATAGCATTCAATAATGTGGAAAAACCTAATGATGATGAATATAGATTAATATCATTCATTTTTATGGTTGAAAAGATAACAATTGATGCACCAATCAAGCCCGTCAATGTCATCATCAAGTCAAATACTTGGTAGGTATGTAATGCGAGTGCCATCAATACTGCAATCATATTGACTAACAATTCACCAAAAAAAGTCCCGATAAGTGTCATCCAGAAAACCTCTTTTGGGCTTTTCATAAAACGACTAATATCGGGAGTTGTTACTGCTGCAATGATAAATCCGCCAGCAACCATGGTAATAGCTGCGGGCATGCTCATACGCGGCCCTGATGGTTCTGTACTACTAATAAGAGCACCGATATCCTGCCCTGAAAGCAAATTATAGGTAGCCCAAGCTAATGCAAGTAAAAATAGCGGCGTTGAAATATTGGCAGTAATAGATAAAAAGCGATACCCATATACCGTAATAATCGTGACCGCAATACCTGTAATAAGCGACCAAGTCCCTGGTGTTAGCACATTCGTCGCTTTATACATTCCATCCGCAAAGAAACCATTTTGTACGCCGAACCACCCCATTAGTGAAATTGCAATTGCTCCACCAATTAAAGCTGATCCTAACTTACCAAACCCAGCCCACCTTGATAACAGGCTGATTGACATTCCTTCACGGCACGCTGCTGCACCTAGTGCCCAGCTAACAACTTGTAAAATGACTGAACCTAACATTGTGGCCCAAAACGCTTGCCAAAAAGTTAGCCCATATCCGAGCGCTGCACCTAACATCACCTGTGAAACACAGGCTAGTGAACCAATTCGGAGTATTAATACTTCGTAGAATGGCCGACGAGCACTAAAAGGTACTCTAGCCAATGAATAATCTTCACCTGTTTTATTCGCCATTTAGTATTCCTGCTGTGTGAATCTTTGCTGTTTATTTTATTTTGGCTTTAATGTTTTAGTTCCATTTTATGGAACCAGGTTTCATTTATTCTACGAGATGAATGATATCTATGTTTGATACCAAACCGCAAGTAAAATTTACCTTTTAGAACATTTTTTTTAAATATGCCGATACTACTATAACGGGAATTTAAGAGGCTGAGGAGGGAAATTTGTATAAAAATAAATAAGTTGAAGTTTCTCTTCCATAATAAGAGAAACTTCAGAAAACAACAATAATATTGCTATTATTCCCTAGCTAATGCATCAATAGGGTTTAATCTCGCTGCATTTCTCGCGG
The DNA here is from genome assembly GCF_000314855.2 of Providencia burhodogranariea DSM 19968. Classification (GTDB taxonomy): domain Bacteria; phylum Pseudomonadota; class Gammaproteobacteria; order Enterobacterales; family Enterobacteriaceae; genus Providencia; species Providencia burhodogranariea. The sequence continues at coordinate 2,230,114 of NZ_KB233222.1, forward strand.
GTAGATATCCAAAAACGACACCAATTATCGTCGAACAGGCAAATGCACTTATAATCGCCATAGGTTCAAAAATAAACGTCCAACCAGGTAAAGCCATTTGCACAATCAAGCTAATACCATAAGCAAGCCCAATGCCCATTAGCCCACCAAATAAACAAACTAAAACTGCTTCAATCAAAAATTGTTGCATAACATCACTAGTTCTAGCTCCTACGGCCATACGAATACCGATCTCTCGAGTTCTTTCCGTCACTGACACCAACATAATATTCATGACGCCAATCCCCCCAACGATTAATGAGATAACAGCAACTAATGTCAGAAAAAGTTGCATCGTTCTAGTCGTTTTTTCCGCAGTTTTTACCAACGTATCGATATTATAAGTGAATATATCTTTCTTTCCGTGGCGTAACGTCAATAACCGTGTGATTTGCTGTTCTGCTGATTTGGCATTGCTTCCCTCTTTGATTCTAACCACTATCGTATCCAGATAAGGCCGATTCAAAATTTTACTATTTACTGTGGTATCCGGTAGCCACACAGATAACGAGTTATCAGAGCCAAAAATTGATTTTTGTTCAGCTGTCACACCAATAATTGTCGCAGGCATATTACCTATCAATATCGTTTCACCAATGACTTGCTTTTGGTTAGGAAAGAAACGACGTTTAGTATTCGCATCAATGACGACTACTTGTGCTCTTCGTTCAACCATATCTGGTGTAAAATTCATACCTTCAGAAAATTTTGTTGCATAGACCTGAAAATAATTTTGACCTACCCCCATAAGTTGTGCAGAGGCATCTAAATTACCTTTACGTAGCCGAGTAGATTTCGCTAGCTTACCTGATACTGCCTGTACATAGGGTTGCTGAGCAATGGCATCCACATCTGAAGTTTTTAGTGATTGCCGATTTTGTGCGTCGTCGCTACCAAAATCCTCACCTGGATAAACGGATATAGTATTAGTTCCAATCGATTTAATATCATTGAGTACCATTTCTTGAGCTGCATCGCCAATCACCATGATCGACACAACAGATGCGATACCAATAATGATCCCAAGCATCGTGAGTAAAGTACGCATTTTGTTGACCACCATCGCTCGCCAAGCCATCAAAAGTGCTTCGCTGAACCGACCATAAATTTGTCCTAATGTTAATTTTCGGCTCGAGTTTTCTTGTGCTGGTGGTATTCTTATCTGTGAAATCGAACCTGAATCATTGATAATTTCACCATCATTAATTTCAATAATTCGTTCAGCCTGTTGCGCAATTTTTGGATCATGAGTCACAATGATTACAGTATGCCCCTGTGCACAGAGGTCTTTGAGGATTTTCATCACCTCTTCACCAGAGTAACTATCAAGTGCACCTGTTGGTTCATCCGCTAGAATTACTTGCCCACCATTCATCAGGGCACGCGCAATACTTACACGTTGTTGTTGACCGCCGGATAACTGACTTGGACGATATGCAACTCGTTCCTCAAGACCTAATTTCTTTAGTAACTCAATCGCTCTCTCACGACGCTGTACTTTCCCTGTTCCAGCATAAATGGCGGGCATTTCTACATTTTGCTCGGCAGTAAGATGACTTAATAAATGATAACGCTGAAAAATAAAACCAAAATGCTCTCGGCGTAATTCTGCCAATTGATTTTCATCAAGCAATGAAACTTTTTGTTTAGCAACGAAATATTCACCGGTAGTCGGTTTATCCAAACAACCAATAATATTCATCAAGGTCGATTTACCTGACCCTGATGCACCAATAATCGCAACCATTTCCCCCGCATTAATCTTTAATGAAACCCCTTTAAGTACCGTAATTTCACTTTCGCCTGCGGGATAGCGTCGAGTAATATCTTTAAGCTCTAATAAAGCTGACATATTAATTCCCCGTATTACTACGGCTGATGATCACCTGTTCACCTTCTTTTAGGCCATCAATTACTTCAACATAAACATCGTTACGACTGCCGATTTTAATCTGTTTCTTTTCAGCACTTTCACCATTGAGAATTTCTACCTCATAAACTAACGGTGACACTTCATTCCCTAAAGCTGATAAAGGTAAAAGTAGTACATTTTTATGGGACTCAAGCTCAATTTTAACCTGTGCTGTCATTTGTAATTTCAGCAATTGTTCAGGATTTGGAACTTCAAAGCGAGCATAGTAAAAAATCGCATCATTAATTTTTTCAGGTGTCGGTAAAATATCCTTTAAAACACCTGAAAAACGTTTATTTGGCGCACCTAATACTGTGAAAGAAGCTTGCTGCCCTGGCTTGAGATAAATCACATCAGCCTCTGAAACTTCAGCTTTAACCATCATAGTATTAAGATCAGCTAAGGTCAGAATCGTTGGGGCTTGTTGCACTGCGATAACAGTTTGCCCTTCTAACGTCTTAATCGATGTTACTGTTCCATCCATAGGTGCCGTTATTTGCGTATATGTAAGATTAGTTCTTGCTGTATTTAACGTTGCTAAATTACGTTTAATTTGAGCTTCAAAATTAGCAACTTGCGCTTTTTTGACATTCACCTCTGTTTCCGCTTGATCTAAATCTTGTTTAGATACGGCTTGTAATTTGGATAAACTCAGTTGACGCTGATATGTCGCCTGAGCAAATTTAAGCTCTGCTCTTGCCAATGCTAAATTCGCTTGTAGCTCATGACTCCTTTCTTGAGATTCCGTCACTTCGTTCTGTGCTTTTTGCGGATCGATGACCGCTAATAAATCACCTTTTCTTACTTTATCGCCTTCTTTAACATACAAGGTCTGTAACTGCCCACTAACCTGAGCTCCTACATCAACCGTTCGGACGGCATTGAGTTTACCTGTTGATTGGACTTGTTTATTTAAGTCACCTCGAGTGACGGCAATAGTTTGAAATTCTTCTTTTTTTTCACTTCCCCAAAAAAATACAGTAGTTCCAACCACAAACAGCATAATCAGCATGGAAACAAACGATTTTTTCCGTGAATTTGCTCTCATTAAATTGTTACCTATGATGAAAAAAAGGGCTAAGCCCTCTTTTAAATTATTTGATTTTCAGAAGAACAGATTAACCTGCATCTTCTCTTTAGCCTTTAATAGGCTTTACCTCGTGCTAACCAAGCCACTCGTGAGAACATGTTCTTTAAATGTGATGGAATCGAATTTGCCCCTAATTCTGCGGCACGATTTACAATCGCAATAGCAAGATCAGGCTTAGATGTCTTGGAAATTGCTTTAATAATGACTCGACGAGCAGAAACTTTGCCATTATCAGGGATCCCTGATATTTCATGAAAAAGATGCCCAAAACCTTCGCGATATAAAAAATGTTCTATATCTAGGGCCGGTAATCTCGTTAATCTGTCTCTTTCAGGATCATTCATCTTGTCAGCATAGTGCATTGCTGTCGCCGCATATTTTTTTCCAGCTTCGTCTCCATCAACCAGTGTGTGCCATTCTATACCCATTTGGTTAGCAAACTTTAATAACGGCTTAAGACCACATTGCGCAAACTCAATGACTTTGATTCCCTCGGTTTGAAAATAGTAATTACACTGGCGAGCCAACTCATTCATTAACCAAATTTCCGTTTCCCCTTCGACTAATAACCAACATCTCGCAAACATAGCTGATGGTCGATTAAAGCGAATATGAAAGGAAATTTTACGGATTTCTTCTGGTGATAAATCATTTTCACGTAAACGAAAGGCGGAAACCTTACCTGAATCACGCACCAAACGACAAAGATTTTCAATTGGGACTTGCGCCAATAATTCCCCAGAGTTTGTTGTCGTAATACGCTGTAAAGAAAATAAGTTTAATAGCCCCCAAGCAATTGACAGCATAATTGGGTGCAAACGTGTTTCAGGATCTTCGACAATTATTAATGGGCGAGCATATTTATCCAACTGTACATCGCCTTTTGACTGTAATAACGAAGAAAACATTCCTAATATAATCAACCGAATATTACGCTGATTTGGCTTAGCGATAATACGACTGATGTTATCTAAAGCATGCCATCCTCTTTTATGTGGTTCTAACCCTCTAACCACATTGTTCTCTTTGAACATATGACTACTTTGGCCAGCAAAATAGTGACTAAGCAATTTTTGCATTGCATCCACCCCTTCCGTTAACTCTTCGTCACTCAGGCGATGTGGATTATTAATTAATGCTTGGGTTAGCTCTTTCATTCGGGAATTAAATATATCGCGAGGTTCTTTATCGCCAGCAACCATCATATTAGAGTCTAATGTGCGCAAAAAACGGGCATCTCGTAACCGGATCACAGGATATAACCGAACAATCTCTTTGAGATATTTCCCAACATTGTCTAGAGATAGCTTATTACCACCAGCATTGAGAAAACTACGATCTACGATAATATTACCATCGTCTTTTAGTTCAGCACTGACACGGTAATAGATATGCTTTAGCTCATCATCGTTATCGACCCACACAGAAGCAAGATTTCTAAAACGAAATGAAGAGTGCCGGCCTTTGCGACTTTCGCAAAATTTTAGGACTATTTGCAATGAACGGAATCTTGCAGACTCATCACTTGCAGGTTGATGGAAATCATATTGGTTGAACTGGTAATTTTCTTGCCCAGGAGAAAGTAAAAGGGTTAATGCATCTAAAAGACTCGACTTTCCCCACGAGTTTTCACCAATCAATACTGTATTGCGATTCAAAGCTAATGAGAGCCGGTTAATCCCTCTAAAACCGTATATTTCGACACGTTCCAGATACATATACTCTCTCCTTGACAATAATTTGTACCCAAAGCTTACCTCATTCACGGATAGCATGACTACAATAGTACGCTCAAATTAAATATATTCACAACAATAGAGCACACTGTATTGAGCATCCATTTATAGTGTTATAAAATAGTTAAACTTTATTTTTCAGTCTTTTTATCCTATTTTCCATCAATAACTGGAGAAAAAGGCGATATGGCAATAAATGCTATTCGTCGTGCATGTCAAAACCATAGACTCACTAAAATAATATAAACGGTAACAACTAAACGCTCGAACTGTATAACACCAGTTGCCGTTGGTGGGCTATGTAAACAAGGCCTACTATCCGATCACAGTCTTTTCTGTGTTTATCGAAATTGCTTAGTTTGTCGTGATCATGCAACTCGAATTATTTTGGGTCTAACCCATTGTTAATGGGCTAAATTTTAAGGATGCAAAATGTATTCAGGGCTACTCATTATTTTACTACCGTTAATACTCGGTTATCTTATCCCCATAAAAAACAGGACGATCCTAGGTGCCATCCATCGTTCATTAAATTCGATGGTGTATATCATTTTATTTTTAATGGGGATCACACTCGCATTACTTGAAAACTTAAGTGTTCATCTAGTTTCAATTTTAGTTTATGCACTCACTTTCTTTGCTTGCATATTTTCTCTTAACCTTATTGCTTTACTTTTATTGGATAAGATTGATCCTTGGAAGATACCTCTGCATAAGCAAGAGAAACCGCCTTCTCGACTGAAAATGGTTTTTGAGTCACTGCAACTATGCGGTGTATTAATCCTTGGTTTTTTAGTTGGCTTAATCGGCTTTGATTTCCTACATTATGCTGAAAAAGGTAGCCAAATTGCGTTAATGATATTGTTATTACTTGTCGGTCTACAATTACGTAATAGCGGTATGAGCATTAAACAAATATTCGTAAACCGCCGTGGTACGATTATTGCTCTGGTAATGGCGATCAGTGCATTGATTGGCGGAGCCATTGCAGCTTTATTGTTAGGCTTACCCGTTAAGATGGGGCTGGCATTAGCTTCTGGATTTGGCTGGTACTCATTAACAGGTATTGTTCTAACAGATGCTTATGGTCCTGTAATGGGCAGTGCCGCTTTCTTTAATGATTTAGCGCGTGAACTTGCTGCAATTATGCTAATTCCAATGATCATTAACCGCTACCGCTCAACGGCCTTGGGTATTTGTGGTTCTACATCGATGGATTTTACACTTCCCGTTTTGCAACGAAGTGGGGGCGTTTCAATTGTGCCCGCGGCTATTGTTCATGGGTTTGTTCTTAGTCTGATGACACCGATCTTGATGGCATTCTTTTCGTAAACTTCTGTTTTCTAATAGACTACCGCTTATTTATAAATTTTTAGATAAGCGGTAAATCGCAAAATGACAATATTTAACATGCTTTACATAAGTAGAATATCAGTCACAATAGCGACATATGAGAGTAAAACAGGAAATCAACATGAACGAAAAACAACGTGTTTTAGTCTTGGGTGCCAGTGGTTATATCGGGCAAAATCTGATTCCAGAGTTAATTAAACAAGGCCACCAAGTCACCGCAGCAGCAAGACGTGTCGATTGGATGCTCTCACAAGGTTGGCAAGATGCCCAATGCATTTATGTCGACCTACAGGATCCAGATACACTCCAAGACATAATGAAAGATATCGATATTGTCTACTTTCTCGTTCATAGCATGGCTGATCAGGCAAACTTAATTGAACGCGAACGTACTGCTGCTCGTCATGTTCAACAAGCTCTTAATGACTCCGATGTTAAACATGTTATTTATCTCAGCTCACTGCAGCATGGTCATAGTTATTCGCAGCATTTAATTTCTCGTCGATTAACGGGAGAAATCTTACGTGAAAGCAAAGTACCTATTACTGAAATTCGTTCAGCTATCATAGTCGGTTCAGGTTCTGCTGCTTTTGAAATCATGCGTGACATGGTTTATAACTTAGCCATCTTGACACCACCTCGTTGGGTTCGCTCTAAATCATCCCCTATTGCGCTGAGCAATATCTTGTTCTACTTAACTGAACTGATGAGAATTCCACCTACTGAAAGTCGAATTTTTGATGCTGGTGGCCCTGAATACATGAGCTACCAAGAGTTGTTTAAGCGTTTTATTCATGTCAGTGGTAAACGTCGATTACTGATCCCAATTCCTATCCCTATCAGTATGATTTCCGTACATTTCATCAGTTTGATTACCTCGGTTCCTCCCTCTATTGCAAAAGAGCTTATCCAAGGGTTGCAGCATGACCTCCCGGCAGATGACAAAGCATTGCGCGAGCTGATCCCTCAAACATTAATTTCGTTTGAGGACGCAGTAAGAACAACATTGGCTCAAGAAGCTGATGCTATTGATAATGCAGATTGGGGCTATGATCCCGAAGTCAGAAAACGCTGGCGTCCTGGTTATGGCTTTTATCCGAAACAGGCTGGCTTTACGTTAGGTACTTCTGCAAGCACAGAATCTCTATGGCATGTTGTGCAGCAAATTGGTGGAAAAGATGGCTATTTTTATGCCAACGCACTTTGGAAAACACGCGCCATTATGGATGACATGATGTTCAACAAAGTGAAGTATGGTAGACCCGATCGCGAAGAACTCCAACTCGGTGATGAGATAGATGGATGGCGAGTGATTAATATTGAGCCAAAAAAACAACTTACTCTCCTCTTTGGTATGAAAGCTCCTGGCTTAGGTCGATTAACGTTCACTATTCATGATAGTGGTAGTAGACGTTCTATTGATGTCCGTGCATGGTGGCACCCTGCGGGATTCAGTGGTTTACTCTATTGGTTTGCCATGATGCCAGCACATTTATTTATTTTTAAAGGAATGGCGAAGAGAATTGGCGAATTAGCGTTTGAGCGAGATCAACAGCTATCTAGTCAGCAACAAATAGAGCCTCCATCTTCAGAATAATTGTCTTTTAGATAGAAAAAAACCAAATTTTTATGCATATATTATTGCATAAATATGCTTACCCGATTAATATCGATGTCAGTTAAACAAGGTATTATTGGTAAGCATGAGCATTCAATTAAAAAATATAAACTGTTTCTACGGCTCTCATCAGGCACTTTTTGATATTAACTTAGAGTGTCCTGTTGGGGAAACCATGGTATTGCTGGGCCCTAGCGGTGCAGGTAAGAGCTCGCTACTGCGTGTTTTAAATCTGCTTGAAATGCCAAAGTCAGGTTTACTTAACATTGCGGGTCAGCAATTTGATTTTGCTTCATCTCCTGATGCGAAAGCAATTCGTACGCTTCGCCAAAATGTAGGAATGGTTTTCCAACAATACAATTTATGGCCGCATTTGACTGTATTGGATAATTTGATTGAAGCACCTTGCCGAGTCTTAAAATTGTCACGTCAAGAAGCAAAAGCAAAAGCTGAAAAATTACTGGAACGTTTACGCTTAACTCAATTTGCGACTCGCTTTCCTTTACATTTATCTGGCGGTCAACAGCAGCGAGTTGCAATTGCAAGAGCTTTGATGATGGAACCGCAAGTTCTACTTTTTGATGAGCCAACAGCTGCTCTCGATCCTGAAATTACGGCACAAGTTGTCGATATTATTCGCGAGTTGTCAGCAACTGGAATTACACAGGTTATCGTCACTCACGAAGTTGAGATAGCCCGTAAAGCCGCTAGCCGTGTGGTGTATATGGAAAACGGCCATATTGTTGAACAAGGGGATGCCAGTCATTTTTCAGCCCCTCAAACTGAAGCATTTGCAAATTATCTGTCACATTAAGTAAGGTTTATTAACCTTAGATATAGGATTAAGCAATGAAAAAAATTATATTAGCTGCACTACTTGGCGCTGTAACCCTATCGGCAACTGCGGCAGAAAAAGAAACCATCCGTTTTGCAACAGAAGCGACTTATGCACCGTTTGAAATGTTTGATAAAAACAACCAAATCGTGGGCTTTGATGTTGACCTTGCAAATGCAGTGTGTGAAAAAATGAATGCAACCTGTACATTCACACACCAATCTTTCGACAGTTTAATTCCTAGTTTAAAATTCCGTCGTTTTGAAGCATTAATGGCAGGTATCGACATTACGCCAGAACGCCAACAACAAGTTGATTTCACTGATACCTACTACCCGAACTCAGCAGAGTTTGTTGCTGTTAAAGAAAAAATTTCTTCTATTGATCAGTTAAAAAATAAAAAAATTGGTGTCCAGAACGGAACAACTCATCAGAAATACATCATGGAACAACATAAAGATATGACTGTTGTTCCTTACGATAACTACCAATCTGCTGTTCTTGACCTGCAAAATGGTCGTATTGATGCCGTCTTTGGTGATACCGCGGTTGCTGACGAATGGATTAAAGCTAAAGGTAACGAAAATTTAGCTGCTGTCGGTGATAAAGTCACAGATCCACAATACTTTGGTATTGGTTTAGGTATTGCTGTTCGTAAAGGTAACAAAGAATTATTAGATAAAATGAATAAAGCATTAGCAGAAGTTAAAGCTGATGGCACTTATGACGTTATCTACAAAAAATGGTTTGAACAATAATCGATACAATTAATGAACAATTTTCTTTTTTTAACAAGTGCCGCCGGTATAACCGTCGGCCTTGCTGTTTCTGCCTTAATACTGGGCCTAATCTTAGCTATGCTATTCACAGCATGGGAATCCGTTCGCTTTAAACCAATAGCCTTCTTAGGAACGTGCTCGGTAACATTAATCCGAGGCTTACCTGAGCTTCTAGTGGTGTTATTTGTTTATTTCGGCACGCTGCAACTGATCAATATATTGGGTGATGGGATCAGCATTAACCTCGGTTTTTGGGAAACTACATTGCAAGTTGACCCTAGCATTTTCTTTGCTGATAGCGGTGAATTTGATTTTACACCTTTTGTTTGTGGCGTAATAGCCTTAGCTCTTCTCTATGCATCTTATGCTTCGCAAACTTTAAGGGGAGCATTAAAGGCTGTACCTTATGGTCAATGGGAGGCTGGTTTTGCACTCGGTTTGCATAAACGTACCATTTTCTTTCGTTACATCATGCCACAGATGTGGCGTCATGCTCTGCCGGGGCTAGGTAACCAATGGCTAGTTTTGCTCAAAGATACTGCGTTAGTCTCCTTAATTAGCGTTAATGATTTGATGTTACAAACAAAAACGATTGTTAACCGGACACATGAACCTTTTACTTGGTATGCGATCGTTGGGCTTATTTATCTTGCTATCACTTTATTGAGCCAGTTAGTTTTGAAACGGATTGAATTACGCACGACACGTTTCGAGCGAGGTGAATCGAAATGATCGATTTAATCCTCGATATTTTACCTGGGTTACCAACCAGTTTATCTCTGACATTCAGTGCCCTATTTGTTGCATTTATTCTGGCAGTTTTATTCACATTAATACTGTCACTTAAAACACCGTTTGTCTCTCAAGCTGTTAAGGTTTATATCACGCTGTTTACAGGCACACCTTTGCTGGTTCAGTTCTTCTTAATTTATAATGGCCCAAGCCAGTTTAAATCACTACAGAACTACCCTCTCCTTTGGGACTTTATTTCAACACCTTGGGTCTGTGCAATGGTTGCTCTTGCTCTGAATAGTGCAGCATATTCAACCTTATTATTTCACGGTGCTGTAAAGGCTATTCCATCTGGACAGTGGCAATCTTGCCAAGCATTAGGGATGTCTAAAGCACAAACTATGCGTATTATCTTACCTTATGCATTTAAACGCTCCCTGTCATCCTACTCGAATGAAGTGGTATTAATCTTTAAGAGCACCTCTCTCGCGAGTACCATTACGATGATGGACATTATGGGCTATAGCAGTCAGGTATTTGGGCGAACGTGGGATGTGATGGCTTTTGTCGCAGCAGGGATTATCTACCTTGTTGTAAATGCAATATTAACCATTATTATGCGTTTAATTGAACGCAAAGCACTCGCCTTCGAACATCGAAATTAATAACTAACTTATTTAGTTATTCTTATATTTAAAAGGCTTGTTTATTGACAGGCCTTTTTATTAGCGTTTATGAATAATAATTCAGCAATAAATCAAACAATCGTAGTGTATTAACATCAAAATACGTGTATTCATTATTAGATAATTGTTTCATTTAGCAATAGCGATTTTAAAAGTATTTTTTAGATTTTAACTCCAACTATTTATATATTTTTAATTTTATTAACTTTAACATTTACTATAAAACAATTTATTATATGAGCAATAAACAAAAGCACAGTGCCATTTGTTTATTGGTATAAAACTAACTACTTAATAATTCATATAATGGTATAAATAATGAAAAATTCAGTCTCACTAGTTGCTTTAGTAACAATTGGGTTAACTAGCAATGCATTTGCTACCGATAAAAATGGTTTTTATGTAACAGGTAAAATAGGTACTTCAATTGTTAAAATGTCAGACTAAAAATGGCATGTGTCTGAAGCCGAATCAACCGATAATGACAACTATCATTTTGGTAGTAAAAACAAAGGGGTATTTGGCGGTGGAATCGCATTAGGTTATGATTTTTATGAACAGTTCAATCTGCCAATACGAACTGAGTTAGATATTATGATGCGCGGGAAAGCTTCCGCCAATAATAACTTTGGTAGGGAATTTGGAGCATGGGGTCATGATTCAGATGATACAAAAAATGAAGTCACTCTAAATACATTTATGCTAAATAGCTTTTATGATTTTAGAAATGAAAGTGCATTTACCCCTTATATTAGCGCCGGAATTGGTTTGGCCAGCCTCAAGCATAAAGCTGACTATAAGTATTCCGAATGGGATGCGAATGGCAATTATATTAATAATTCTGAAAATCAATTCTCTAAATCTAAAACTAACAATAACTTTGCGTGGAGCTTAGGTTTAGGTATGAAATATGCCATTAATACAGATTTTTCTATGGATTTAAGTTATCGCTATCTTGACGCGGGAAAATCAACTATCTCCAATACCTATGATAGCCAAACACAAACATCAAAAGTTAAAGCTCAATCAAATGATATTATGCTAGGCGTAACCTACCGTTTTTAATTATCTTTATAGCAATCAGAAAATGACCTGATTGCTATATTTAATTCATCTACATCATCGGATTAGATTATTATGCTACGTTTTTAAACAATAGAGTTAATACTTCATAATGAGCCGTATGTGGAAACATATCAAAGAGCTGAACCTTAGAAACTTGATAACCTACAAGCAGTTCAATATCCTTTGCCATCGTTTGAGCATTACAACTTGAATATAAAATAAATTCAGGCTGCATAGTGGAAAGGTATTCACACAATGTATTACCAATACCTCGTCTTGGTGGATTAACCAAAACAAGTTGGGGAATATCATTTTTACTTACCGCAAATTTTGTTGAATCCAACGCTTGAAATTCAATATGCAATAAACCAAGCTCTTGAGCGGATTGCGTAGCACTCGCGATCGCTGGCACGCTTATTTCAATTCCTGTCAATTTAGTCTGTTTATCTGCACAATGAAGACCAAAACCACCAACACCACAGAACAGATCCCACATATTGGTAATATTTAGCTCTTTCACCCATTCCCGAGCAGTTTGATATAAGCGTGCCGCAACAACTGGATTCGTTTGAAAAAAACTATTAGGGCGAATAAACAGAGGAACTTGGTTAAATTCTTCCCGTAAAACCTGCTGTTCTGTTAATACAATTTCTTGCTCACCTTCCAAAATTGCCATATGGACTGGCTGAAGGTTGACAGTAATAACAGCTAATTGAGGTAGTTGCTCTCTTAACCACGGTAATGCATTTTTTAACTGCTCTAATTTTTTCTCTGAACGTAGAACAAATCGCAGCATAAATTGCCCATTATGCTGGCTTTGTGTTAATAACAGATATTTTAATTCCCCCCTTTTGCGTTCAATGTTATAAGGCGTTAGCCCTGCACGCGCAATAAAGGGTTTAAGAATGTCGAACACAGCAAGAAAGCCATCTGTATATAGTGGGCAGTTTGTTAAACTGACAGCTTGTCCTTGTGAATTAATAATCCCAAATATCGGTTTCTCTACACTTCCACTGACAACCATTTTCGCTTTATTACGAAACTTAGTTTCAGGACTCGTAATGGGTGTTTGAAAAACAGATTTTTCTAATGAAGGTAATAAGGAAGACAAGTTTTCTTGTTTTAGTTTGAGCTGTTGCTCTGCTGGCAATTCAAGCCAATGGCAGGAGCGACAATCCCCTGCCTCATATTTTTCACAATGCATAATAAAAAGGACTAATGAATGATTACAGAAGGTTTATCATCAACATCAAGATCGGCTGTTTCTTCATCAAATTCATCTTGATTTCCATAGAGCAGATTATTGCTATATATTTCAAAGACAATTGATGAGATTTGCTCTTCAGTTTGCTGTAAAAAATGGCAAAACTGGCGATAAGTCATCCCAGCTTCAAGAGAGAATGATTGACTTACTATTAGCTTAGGTAAGTTTTCATTATTAATTTCAAGAAAGATTTTTGCAGTCAATGAACTAGCATTAATTTGACTAATATTTGCCACCAATGTCACTATCGCTGTTGGTTTGAGCTCTGCTAGGGCGGATAGAACGAGTACGTTATTGATAATATCAAGTTTGGCATCAAAAATACCTTCGATATTTTGCATGTGCGGTAAATGTATTGCCGCACAAGAATCACACTCGAAATAGGACGTTTTGAGTTGGTCTAGCCATTCACGAAACTGTGAAATGTCTGGGTAACAAATAGAATCCATGGGTAATAACCTTCTTCAACTCAAATGATAACTTATGAAATTTTCCCTTCACGACAAACTGCAATCAGGAAAAGCGGACAATTTTCACACATCATGTGTAAAAACGCCAGTAAAACCGTGCTTATTCGCCCTTTTCATCCTTTTTATTATCTGTGATTTTATTTTTTCTCGCCCCTGGTCTTAACGGTTTTTGATTATCAATCCCTAAGAAAGTTAACCCGTGAATAGCTCGCCATACGATATTGATTGTCGCAGGAATTAAACATCCAATTCCGACCAAAACCATCGTAACGAGTGCACTTTGTTGCATTAGAGGTTCAGGAAGTTCCAGATATCCATTCATTGAAAGTAGTACAACTATAAGCAAAATAATCCCCACGACCTCTAAAATTAAAACAGGCTTAGGTAAATCAGAGAGTGATCGCATTTCACGTTGTGGTTTTTTATTCATCAAATATCCTTTACGCTTTTTATTAATCATTATGCATCAAGCAGTATGGCATACAGAGTCGTACATTTCACGGCCTGCGGATAGGCTTATAATGGGTATCTATTGTATGCCCTCCTTGCAATATCAACCTACTGCTGAAGTAATATTTTTATCTATATTAGCGGATTATAATCAAGGCCTATACAAACAAAAGGTAAAATCAACTTTTATTTCCTAATTGTTATTGGCATAGTATGGGGTATTCTGGATAAAAAAACTGAGTTAGTCTTAAAGGAGATACTATGTACACTGTTATTTTTGGTCGCCCTGGCTGCCCATATTGTGTTCGAGCTAAAGAGCTAGCTGAAAAACTCAAGAACGAGCGTGATGACTTTGACTATCGTTATGTAGATATTCATGCTGAAGGCCTCACCAAAGAAGACCTTTCAAAAACAGTGGGTAAAGAGGTTCTCACTGTACCGCAAATTTTTATCGATGAAAAACACATCGGCGGTTGCACTGATTTTGAAGCTTACGCTAAAGAAAACCTCAATCTGTACCAGTAAAAAATAACACTAAGCCTATCCAAGCGAAGCTTCTTTATTCAATCTATGAGTAATTAATGGCTTCGCTTATTCTATTTGTGCTATTTCCGCATTGTAAACAAAAAATAAACGAATTATTTTTTTTATCGGTGAACTTTCATATTCACTGCATGTCTTAACTTATGCCACTGCTTTTCTTTGATGTCCCCATATTGAGGAGCCCGATAGCCAACTTTACGTTTATCGCTATCGGGTTTTTTATTGCCTGTTATAAATACCCCGTAACGATAACACCCGCCCTCATAGGTAAAAACAATAATGAGCTTTTTCGATTTATTATCAAACAGTTAAAAGATCATAAGCGTATTATCAGAATTAGTCCCCCTTTTTCATTTAAAATGATCATTTCATATACAGCATTTTAAACCTTCACTCTTTAGTGTCAGTATCCAAATAAAAATTATTTTATATAACAATATTAAATTTATGTATATTCAATATGAAATTTAAATATTTATACGACTAAAAAAAATAATCATGTAATAAAATAAAAAACTGATAACTAACTTTGTACTTGCACAAAATAAGCAGATTGAATTATCACTAAAAATAATTTCAACCCTAATTTAATTAGCTCATTAAAAAAGGTAAATATAACCATGGAAATTAACGTATTTAAATTCATTAACAACAATGAAAATGGAATAGTTGTAAATTTTAATAACCCATTAAAAAAAGAGATAAAAATCGATTTAGTTTCAGGAAATAAAACCATTGAATCAATTTTAACAGAAGAAGAAAATCATTTGTTTCAAATAGAAAAAACAGGGATTTATAACATTGAATTATCTTTTAAAGACAACAATGGATTTTTAAAAAAAACCAATTCAAATGAGATTTTATTCACAAAAAAAAATAAAACCCCACGTAATGAAACATATAGAAATTATGTGGATATTTATTCATGTAGCACAGAAAAATCATTAAACTCAAAGATTGACGGAATAGATAAGTACTATTTGGAAATTAAAATAAAAACAAAACATTCTACAAAACTAAATGAAAAAATAAAATCAGATATTAATTTAAAATTAAAGCTAACTCCTTTAAGTTTAAATTCAAACAAAAATAATGAAAAAAACAAATTAAGTGATTATCAATATTTAAAATATGATGGCAATACTAATTTTGAAGATTTAAACTCACTGGCTAGAATGATAGATAAATTAGATTATATAGAATATTGTTGTGTATCTCCAAATACTAATGGATATTCCCCGCTGAACACTCTATTAAACACAAGAAATAACAATCATTATTATATTAATAATTTTGAATATAATGATACCACGCCTGATTTTTCTTTATTACAAACATATTTAAATGAACCTTCTGGAATGAATATTAGAAATGCATGGAATAAAAACATAGATGCTTCAAATGTAGTTGTACGTCATCTAGATTTTGGCATTTATAGAAATCATGAAGATTTAAAAGATTCAAACATAACCGTCATTAATAGCCGCCCTGAAAGTGAGGACTGTAATCATGGAACTGCATCTACAGGTTGTATCGTAGGCTCTAGAAATAACTTTGGGGTCACAGGAATTGCTTATGGATGTAAATATTATTTCTATGATACTGGTGATTTAGATTTAATTGTTAACGATACTCAAGCGGGTGATATTATTAGTTTAGATATTCAGTTTTTAATTGATGATAAACTACTTCCAGTAACCACATCACGCTCATGGTGGGAAAGAATAAAAATACTTATAGATAAAGGTGCTACTGTTATTATAGCCGCAGGTAATGGGGCATTAGATTTAAGTATTCCTGGTGTGATGAACAATTTTGGTGATAATGGAAGTATGTTAATCGGAGCTTGTCATCATGACACTGGTACACGAGTTTCGTTTTCAAACTATAATCAAGAAACATCGCTTCTTAATTCTTGGGGGGATTGGAGTGTAACCACAACAGGATATGGCTCACTCCAGCAATTCCCTGGTAATAACCGTAATTATACAAATACTTTTTCAGGAACATCTAGTGCAACACCATTATGTAGTGGAGCGCTTGCATTGCTTCAAGATTATGCAAAAAGAAATAATGTTATTCTTTCTGCATGGGAAATGAGAAAAATAATTAAGTTATCTAATTACACAGAAGGAGTTAAAGATGGTATAGGATATCGACCTAATGTTGACTATTTATTTAAAAAAATAGATGAGTTAATTTTAAATGAAATCCCTTACACTTGTTCAGAAAATCACATCGATAGCGCTTTAATCATCCCTTTAGTTTTCAATAAAGAAAAAAATTCAAAATTCGAGTTTTCATTTGATTACTCCGATGCCCAAGTCGAACATGTTGGCTTTGTTTGCGTTCATCAAGAACAAGGAGAAAATGAATTAATATGGTATAAACATGACTATTCACTGATTAAAGTTCTTGTTGTTAATATACACGAAGAAAAACAAGTTATATATTTAAGAATGAGTAAGGTTAATGATGATAATTTATTTTCAATGAATTCAGCCTCCATGTATAACTCATCAAATGAAAATAAATTCAAATTAGTATTTGAGTATTTAAAAGAAGATAACCCATACATTGATTCAGGGAGACATGTAGGGACATTACCTTTATATGCTAAATCATGGGAATATAGTAACTATAAATTAAACATTATGGTTAATATTATTATATTATAATATTATAATAAATTCAAAATAATTCGAGTTGCTTATACGTATACAATAAAAATATATCGATAAGTATAGGCAAACTCTATATTTTGGGTAACTGATCGAATGTAGCAACCAACTCATCTAAAAATGATGATTGCATGTACTTAAACTTTTAATAACACATATTGAAAATAATTGCTTTAATCTCGATATCATCACTCGTTGGTTAACCATAGGCTTCCTATTCTTTTGTATACTTCTTCTTCGTATAACAGCGATTACATATCTGAATAACTATTTACACTTGAGCAAATACCAGAGAAACATAAATTTATCTGCTTAATTGATAAATATTAAGACAAAGGTGCTTTACCTATCAGGAAAGAGCCTTTAATCTTTTGCTCCAGAGTCTTCACAATCACTATTTCCCGAGGTACTTTGCTGTGCTGGAACAACTTAATCTTGATCTTTTCAATCTCATCAACGCGACCCCAGAGTCTGCAAGTGGCACTATCGCAATAGCCACTGTGATAGCTAAGCGCTTAATATTACTTTTTCCCTTATTTACTGCCGCATGCTGGTTTTGGGGAGCAAAACCGGATATGACTCGTCAGAGAGCGTTTGTTTGTAAAACAGCTTTTGCATTAGTCATTGGTTTAGCTATTTCATGGCTAATTGGTATAGTCGCCCCGCATGATCGCCCTTTCATTGTAGGAATTGGCACCAATTTCCTCGACCATAACCCTACCTCATCTTTTCCAAGTAACCACGGCACTATTGTCTTTACCTTTGTATTTGCATTCTTGTTCTGGTTAAGAACTTGGGTTGGTTTATTGATGCTAGTTCCTGCAATTATGATTGCTTGGTCACGTATCTATCTTGGTGTTCACTGGCCATTAGATATGGTTGGTGCTTTTATTTTAGGTATTATCGCCTGCGGCTTAGCTCAAATCGCTTGGGCCATTGTTGGTCATAAAATCCAAGCACCTTTAACTCACCTTTACCACCGCGTTTTTGCTGTTTTAATTCGTAAAGGTTGGCTCCAAGCCTAACATATTCTAAATAACTTAGATTAAGGGCTGCTATCGATAAAAATAACTTGTGAGTTATCGGTAATTCTGTGCCTAAAGTAGAAAACTTTGCAATCATATTTATCTGATAGCAACATAATATAGGTTAGAAATAGCTCAAACCATCAGTACTGGCGTTATTTTCGCCAGTACTCTACTCATTTAAATTTGAGTTGAATCAATATTTCGTTTTATTTTTTATTCCTTGAATCCCAAAACATCCAAATGAAACACAGATTAATGCAACAAATTATTAACAAATATTTTGTTACGTTTATTCATTATTTTTCGCGACGAAAAATAACTAATTCATTTTCTACTTAGCAGCCTCATAATTTATTAATGTATTGAAAATATAGTAATACTACAAGTCATTATTAGTTGCATGCGAAACTACTTAGTGCGCATTATTTATTTCATTAAATATCATATGGATACAATGAAAACCTCAAGATCAAATGATATTATCTCAATTGTTTTTTTTCTAAAATTAGATTAAATTAATAATATGAAATTAAAATCAAATAAATTATTAATATAATAATAAATTTCTATCTCAATATAAATTTATTCATAACCATATGGAGTTAATTATTCTCTTACACTTCCAGCACTCTCATTTTAATTAACCTTAAGCTAAATATATTAACATTTTTATAAAAATCGACAAATATCAATAATTAGGACATTTTTCGCTTTTGGGAGTATGATCACAGTGATTTCCACTGGAAATCTGTACATTTGCACCCTCAAAATCGGGTTATCTAATTTAGATGTAATAAAACTGATTGAAAATAATTTTACTTTAAATTCTATTTTTATTTCCAATCAGATTGTTACGTAGAAACAAAAAACTGCACTTTATATTTGGCGATAATTTGTTCGTACCAAAAGATTAAAAACATGTATGCGGTTTATTTCTCATACAGAATGCTTATTTTTTGACTTTTATTTCGGAGACTATTATGGATACAACAAAAGTTGATTCCATCAGTAAAACAGCCTCACAAACTACAGATTCTCGCACTTGGCGTAAAACTGACACAGTATGGATGCTTGGTTTATATGGTACAGCTATCGGTGCTGGTGTTTTATTTTTACCGATAAATGCGGGATTAAGTGGATTAGTTCCTGTTCTACTGATGTTGGTACTAGCCTTCCCAATGACATTCTTTGCTCACCGTGGGTTAACCCGGTTTGTATTATCTGGCTCAAAGCCTGATGGTGATATTACTGAAGTAGTTGAAGAGCACTTTGGTCGCACCGCTGGTAACTGGATCACACTGCTCTATTTCTTTGCCATCTATCCAATTCTGCTAGTTTATGGTGTCTCTATCACCAATAATGTGAATAAATTTCTGACTGAATTGATGGGCTTTGCTGCACCACCACGCTGGTTACTGGCATTAATTCTTGTTGGTGGGATCATGGCAATTGTCTCATTTGGCGAAAAATATATTGTCAAAGTCATGAGCATGCTGGTATTCCCATTCATTGCCGTTCTGGTTGCGTTTTCTTTATATATGATCCCATATTGGAATGGAGCTGTACTAGATACATTAACCCTAGACGGTATTGCTGAAGCAGCGAAATATTCTGGCGGACAAAGTATTTGGGTAACTATCTGGTTAACCATCCCAGTCATGGTGTTTGCTTTTAACCATTCACCAATCATCTCTGCATTCTCTGTTGCTAAACGTGAAGAATATGGCGATCAAGCTGAGAAAAAATGTTCACGCATCTTAGCATCTGCACACATTTTAATGGTGCTAACAGTAATGTTCTTTGTGATTAGCTGTGTTTTTACACTTTCATCAGCTGACCTTGCTCAAGCCAAACATGACAATATCAGTATTCTTGACTATCTTTCAGGATACTTTGATCAGCCTTTCATCAAGTTTGCTGCAGCAATTATCGCTTTTGTTGCTATAATTAAATCATTCCTTGGTCATTACTTAGGCGCTCGTGAAGGTTTCAATGGCTTGGTAGAACGAGCTTACCGTTCAAAAGGTAAAACCATTGATGTCCGTAAATTAAATCGTGGTACTGCAATTTTCATGTTAGTCACTACTTGGTTGGTTGCTACACTGAACCCAAGCGTGTTAGATATCATTGAAAGCCTTGGTGGCCCAGTTATCGCTATCATTCTGTTCTTGATGCCGGTTTATGCTATTAGCAAAGTGCCTGCAATGCGTAAATACGCTCATAAATTAAGCAATGGATTTGTCGTTATTATGGGCCTAGTCGCTATCTCTGCGGCAGTCTATAAGCTTTTCTTTTAATTAAATTTTATCGGGGTAGTGCTCCACTCCGGCGGACACTCCCCTCCCTCACTAAGATGCCGGAGCACACGGCATAACACGCCTATAAAATTAAAGACCTACCTAATATAGGAAGCGCTGAATATGATTAGCGTATTTGATATCTTCAAAATTGGTATCGGCCCCTCTAGCTCCCACACCGTTGGCCCGATGAAAGCGGGTAAGCAATTTGTTGAAGATTTAATTCAACAGAATTTACTCTTATCAACCACACGAATCACTGTTGATGTTTATGGTTCTTTATCACTAACAGGTAAAGGACATGCGACTGACATTGCCATTATTATGGGCCTTGCAGGTAATTTGCCTGACATTGTCGACATTGATGCAATTCCTGCTTTTATTCGTCATGTTGAACAAAGTGGTAAATTATTACTTGCCGATGGTCAACATGAAGTTGATTTCCCTATTAAAGGTGGAATGAACTTTCATTCAACTAATTTGCCTTTACACGAAAATGGCATGACCATTACTGCATTTAATTCAGATGAAATTATCTACATAAAAACGTATTACTCAATTGGTGGTGGGTTTATTGTCGATGAAGAACATTTTGGTCAATCAAATGATCAATCCGTGCAAGTTCCTTATCCATATCAATATGCCGCTGATCTACAAAGACACTGTAAAGAAACTGGTTTATCTCTTTCTGCTTTAGTGATGCAAAATGAACTTGCCTTACACAGCAAACACGAAATCCATCAATATTTATCTAATGTATGGAATGTGATGAAAGCGGGTATTGAACGCGGTGTCACAACTGAAGGCTTATTACCAGGACCATTGCGTGTTCCTCGCCGTGCCGCAGCTTTACGCCGCCAGCTCGTTACTAGTGATAACACCAACACTGACCCAATGGTCGTGATTGACTGGATCAATATGTACGCATTGGCCGTAAATGAAGAAAATGCAGCCGGTGGCCGTGTTGTCACTGCACCGACTAATGGTGCTTGCGGTATTGTACCAGCAGTTTTGGCCTACTATGACAAGTTCATTCGCCCTGTTAATGAAAACTCTTATACCCGCTATTTTATGGTGTCGGGTGTGATAGGAACACTATATAAGATGAATGCTTCTATCTCAGGTGCAGAAGTTGGCTGCCAAGGTGAAGTCGGTGTTGCATGTTCTATGGCTGCTGCTGGTCTTGCAGAGTTGATGGGTGGTAGCCCTGAACAGGTCTGTATTGCGGCTGAAATTGCCATGGAACATAATCTTGGTTTAACCTGTGACCCCGTAGGTGGGCAAGTTCAGGTGCCTTGTATTGAACGTAATGCTATCGCTGCTGTGAAAGCTGTCAATGCTGCTCGAATGGCATTGCGTCGCGTCAGTGATCCTCGTGTGTGCCTCGATAAAGTTATCGAAACAATGTACGAAACAGGTAAAGATATTAATTCAAAATACCGAGAGACTTCGCAAGGTGGCTTAGCGATTAAGCTTGCGCACTGCGATTAATTTATCTTCTTTTACCATGTCTTGATCGAGTAGGAGACGGGATCACTCCCGTCGTCCTCTCACACCACCGTACGTACGGTTCCGGTTCCGTATAAGTATTGGGCGTTGACGATAATGGCCGCCTTACCCCACTGTGCCGCCTAAACCGCTTCCTGTTCGTCAGACCTGCATTTTACTTTCAGCTTCCTTCAGATTTCACCTCGCGATGAACACCCTTGTCGTTCAGCTAACACTTCCCCTTATCAGACGTGTAGAGGACTTTCACCTCCGAGTCATCTGTTAACCACCACAGTCAACAGACAGCACCAATCAAGGCGCATCATCAATAAAGAGGCCTACAAAATATAGGCCTCTATTTATCTAATAATGAATGATTAACAAACTACTTGAGTCGAGTTATTTTGGGCAAACACGACAACACTTTTCGTATTTTTTTCCACCGAACCAATAACATCACTGACAACACCTTCAGCTTTACTCACCATTCCGCTCATTGATTCAACTAAATTACTTGCGACGATATCAGCAGCATGCCCTTTATCAATATTAATTTCAGTATTCATAATAATTGATTGACTATTACTATCTCCTGCTTTTATCAAGCCTGAGTTAGTGCCTGTATTTTGAACGTTTCCACCATTAACTGTTGAGGAGTTCGAAGATATTGCAGATGTTGAAGATTGAGAGTCATCAATCGAAGTGATTGTTTCTACTGTTGTCGCCGTTATTGTGGTACCGACTGTAGCAGTTGCAGAATCAGAGAGTTTATCTTTACCTTCCTTAGCTAAGGTAGTGATCTGATCCATAACTTCTTTCAATTGTAATCTTAGTTCATCTTGTTTTTGATTATATTCAACTTCAATTGTCAAAATTTGGCTATTGAGTTTAGAAATTGTTTTTTCTCTTCTATCAATTAAATTTTGATTGTTAACTAAATCAGCTTCTTTACTTTTCAATTCACTTTGTAATGTTGATATTTTTTTATTTAGTTCATCCTTATTTACACTATCCCCTTCAATTTTCTTTTGATAATCGGATAATTGCTTATTTTTTTGCTCGATAGTTTCTTTTAATTTTTCAATACGACTGAACGCATTTTCTTTTTTAATTTCAACTTCGGACAAACGAGTCATAAGTTCATTTTTTTGATTAATGACTTTTTCTAAATCTGCTTTTATAACGTTAACTATAGTATCTTTTTCTAATGATTCAGTAGTGATTTTTTCAATTTCATTAAGATTGTTTTTTATATTATCATTCAACCTATTAATTTCATCATTTTTTTCTTTTAATAATTTACCTAATTGTTGTTGTTCGGCATGTGATATTTCGTGTCCTTCTATTTGACCAATTTCAATTTGGCTTTTTATTTTTGCATAATCTTCTTGCATTTCTTTTAATTGAATTTGAAAGCCTTCATAGCTTTCAACGCATCGCTGTATTTCCCTAATTGCATCACCGCCCTTAATAAAAGAATCTGATTTATTAACAGAACCTAAATTATTATCAACAGAACCACCTAAAAGGGTATTTTTGTTTATACCATCGTTAATACCATCTCCGCCACCAATACCACCATTATTAGCACCATGGTTTATAACGGATCCACCTGCTACGGTATCTTCATTCAAGTTATTATTTATTGCTTTACCACCTTGAGTAATACCATTACCTAATCCACCATCATAAGCCAAACCACCTTCAATAACACCTCGATTATGCCCACGATTAATTGCATTCCCGCCTAATACCTTATTTTCACCAATGCCTTGGGTTGTTGTTTTTGCTGCTAATTCTGCTTTTTTTTCTTCTAAAGTCATAGCCATAAATATCATTCTCCATATTAAATACACAAATTAAATCCGTTTATTAACTCAACATCATATATCAATTAAATGAACATCATTTCAACAAATGATTATTTAGAAATGATTAAACACCAAATGATATATTTAATTATTAAAGTAAAATGAAAATATTGCAATTGAAGTTTATCTGTAAAATATAATGTATTTTTAAGAGTATTTTTATATTATTAAAAAAAGGCGCTTCTTATGCGCCTTTTTTAATAATATTAGATATCTATTTTTTATTAACCAAAAATAGCACTCCACCAGCCACTTACCATTTTAGCAATATAATCCCAAATACGACCAAAAAAGCCTGCTTCTGCGACTTCATCTTTCACAACAAGTGGACGTTGCTCAACAACCTCATCATTTAAAATAAAGTTTACAGTACCAACCACTTGATTTTTTGCTAATGGGGCTTCAAGCGAAGGATTGGTCAGTTCATAGCTGACTTTTAAGTTCTGTAGTTGACCTTTCGGTATGGTCACCGCTGCATCCTTTTCAACGCCTAGTGCCACCTCAGATTTATCACCAAACCACACCCTTTGTGTTTGCAAAGTTTGATCTGCTTTGATTGGCGTGATCGTTTCAAAGAAACGAAATCCCCAAGTTAATAACTTTTCACTTTCAGAAAAACGTACTCGGTCACTTGGGGCACCTAAAACAACAGAAATTAAGCGCATTGGGCCATCAGTCGCAGAGGCGACTAAATTATGGCCTGCCCCACTGGTATGTCCTGTTTTTACGCCATCTACTTTCAGGTTTTCATTCCACAATAGACGATTACGGTTAGGCTGACGAATTTTATTAAAGGTAAACTCTTTTTCTTTATGTAAGATGTATTCATCAGGAACATCGTGGATCATTGCTTGTGTCAAAATAGCCATATCACGCGCGGTGCTATATTGACCATCAGAGTCTAAACCATGCACAGTTTTAAAATGGGTATTTTTCAAACCAATTTGTTGAACATATTGATTCATCAAACTAACGAAAGAATCTTGGCTTCCTGCGACATAATCAGCCAGTGCAATACTGGCATCATTACCAGATTGAATCACAATCCCTTTATTTAAATCTAAAACTGAAACACGATCTTTCGGCTTTAAAAACATCAAGGATGAGCCTTTTAGCACAGGGTTGCCTGTTGCCCATGCATCAACACCAACAGTAACCATATCCTGAGGCGTAATTTTACCTGCTTTAATCGCTTGCCCAATCACATAACTCGTCATAATTTTGGTTAGGCTTGCCGGATCTAAACGCTCGTCAGGATTGCTAGACGCTAAAATTTTGCCACTATCATAATCCATCAGGACGAAGGCTTTTGCGTCAATTTGTGGAGCAACCGGTGTCTCTGCTGCGTAAACGCAACTACTCACAGCCACTAAAAGGCCCAATCCAGTTCCAAGATATCGAGCCTTTAAAGTTAAAATTTTTCTATTCATCGGTTACTCCTTTACAAATACTCAAACGGTTAATTCATTATTAATATAGGACTTTTTACCCTAAGAGACTATCAACAACAAATAAAGATTGTTCCTATCATACAATTTCATCTATCTTTATCTCGCTAAATAACTCAAAAATGAAATTATGAGGAAAATTATGTTAACTGTATGGGGTCGTACAAATTCGTCAAATGTCAAAAAAGTCCTTTGGTGCCTTGAAGAGCTGAACGTGGCATATGCGCAAAAAGATGTTGGTGGCCCTTTTGGTGGGCTTGATACACCTGAATACAAGAAAATGAATCCAAACAGCACAATCCCAACTTTACAGGATGATCACTTTACCCTGTGGGAATCGAATACCATTTTACGTTACCTTACGGAAAAGTTTGATCATTCTCACTTATTATTGTCTCAAGATATCCAAGAAAGAGCCGCTGCCGATAAGTGGATAGACTGGGGAGGCAGCAGTTTATTCGATAATATCAAACAAATGATGAATAAAATTGTGCGTGTTCCTGTTAACGAACGTGATCCTGAGGTTGTTCGTACAATATATCAAAATATTGAGAAACTACTTAAAATCGCAGATGACGCGCTTGCAGCACAAGCTTATTTTAGCGGTCAAAAATTTGGTATTGCTGACATTGCTATTGCACCACTGTTCTATCCTTGGCGCGAAATCGCTACCGAACGCCCTGCATTTCACAATTTAGAGCGTTGGTATGAACAACTTAAAACACGTCCTGCATTTCAAAAGATTGTCATGATCCCACTTAAATAATTATAGGCTCATTGGCATATCTATTGGGTTTGGATATTGATATTCAAACCCAAGCTCTTCACAAATACAATTTCCATTCACTTCTTTTCCCGCAACCCCTTCGCCTTCTTTTGCAAATTCAGGCAACTCAAGATTTAATGATTGTGTCGCTTGGCGATAAAAATTGGCTCGCGTTGGATGTTCTGGTGCACAAAGATTATAAACATGACCACCTTGAGGCTGTTTAAGCAATAGCCTGATCGCCTCAATGACATCATCTTGATGGACAATGTTTACTGGCTGAGTAGCCCCTTTCAGTGATTTTTTTCCTGCAAGAAAACGCCCAGCATGGCGATTATTACCCACTAATCCAGCTAATCGTAAAATATCGACAGAAATATTCGGCAAATCATGTAACCAATTTTCAACCTTGATTAATGCCTGCGCAGAAGCGGTTTCTGCCTGTAAATCACTATTTTCATCAATTTCACCACTTGCACTACCATAAACCGATGTTGATGAAGTGAAGATCACTCGTGGAACATGAAATACTAATGCGGTATCAACCAGCTGCTGAACAGCATCAATATAATCAGCAACATTAATCTTTGAAGGTGGCAGTAAAACGATTAAAGCATCAGTGCCATCTAGTAATTGCTGCAAATCATCAGCATCGCATATTAACTCAGGGGTAAGTTGTAAAGAGTAACAATCAATTCCCATAGCGCGAGCAGCCGCAATGCCATCTGGTGTCGTTTTAGTTCCTGTTACTTCGATATCATCAGACAACAATGCTCTGGCTAATGGTAAACCTAGCCAACCTAATCCAACAATCGCAACTTTTTTCATTTCTCATCTCTTCATGTCAAGCAACAGCCTTAATTGCTCATTAGGTTAACTGAAAATAGTTTGATTTCCGAGCATATTAGGTTCTGTTGAGTATGTTTTACCTTAATTTAATACTCTCCACTCAATAGTGGCACAAAATAATTTGAGTTAACTGAGTGGTTTTCACCTTTTAAACCGTGTTCTAAACAATGTTAAGATGATCAGGGTATATAATTATTATCGCTTATTTAAAAAAAGAGTTGCATTATGGGGGCGAAATCGGATAGTTTGTTGAGTAATGAATGTTTAAGCAACTTATAGCATCACTAAATAACTAAAACGGAAACTACTATGACTCGTATTTCACGCAACCATCATCATCACCATCATCCTGATTAGTCTTTTGGGCGATGTGTGCTGGAAGACGATCAACGACTCTTCCGGTGGCAGAAATGCGAAATAGAGAAAACCCTCGGAAGATTATCTTCCGAGGGTTTTTTTATGATTAATCAAAAAGATATAACCGAATAGACAGGGTAAACATATGTTAGACAAATCACGTTTAAGAATTGCAATTCAAAAATCTGGTCGACTGAGCGATGAATCAAGAGAACTGCTAGCGCGTTGCGGAATTAAAATCAATTTACAACAACAGCGACTGATTGCTTATGCAGAAAATATGCCTATTGATTTACTTCGTGTACGTGATGACGATATCCCAGGACTCGTAATGGATGGCGTTGTTGACTTAGGAATTATTGGTGAAAACGTGCTTGAAGAAGAGTTATTAAACCGTCAAGCACAAGGCGACAATGCATCCTATAAAACATTACGTCGCCTTGACTTTGGCGGCTGTCGTCTTTCTCTCGCGGCCCCTCTTGACTTTAACTATACAGGCGCAGAGTGCTTAAATGGTTCTCGTATTGCCACCTCCTATCCACACCTGCTAAAGCGTTACTTCGATGAGAAAGGTATTCAATTCAAATCTTGCTTGTTAAACGGTTCAGTTGAAGTTGCCCCGCGTGCAGGTCTTGCCGATGCCATTTGTGACCTTGTTTCAACAGGTGCAACACTAGAAGCTAACGGGCTGAAAGAAGTTGAAGTTATCTATCGCTCAAAAGCCTGTTTAATTCAACGTGATGGTGAAATGTCTGCTGATAAGCAACAGCTTATCGACCGCATGATGACGCGTATTCAAGGTGTTATCCAAGCACGTGAATCCAAATACATCATGCTGCACGCACCAAGCGAATGCTTAGAAGAGATTATCGCTCTACTTCCGGGCGCCGAAAGACCAACACTTCTACCATTAGCGGGTGACCAAAACCGCGTTGCAATGCACATGGTCAGTAGTGAAACCCTGTTCTGGGAAACAATGGAAAAACTCAAAGCATTGGGTGCAAGTTCCATTTTAGTTCTACCAATTGAAAAAATGATGGAGTAAGCATGATGGAAATGGGATTTAACCAACCTATTCGCTGGTCAACATGCAGTGCTGCTGAACAAAACGCGTTACTAACACGCCCTGCTATCGCAGCATCTGCGAGCATCGGTGTTACCGTAAGGCAAATTATTGAGCAAGTACAAACACAAGGTGACAGTGCGCTGATTGAGTTTAGTCAACGCTTTGACAAAACGACCATTTCCACCATCCGTATCGCTCAAGACGCTGTTGAACAAGCTGAATCACGTCTTGGTGATGATATTAAGACTGCAATGAATACGGCAATTGGCAATATTCGCCGTTTTCATGAAGCACAAAAACCAACAGTGATTAGCGTTGAGACTCAGCCAGGTGTAGTTTGTCAGCAAGTGACTCGCCCGATTGATGCTGTCGGTTTATATATACCAGGCGGTTCTGCGCCATTACTATCAACCGTGATGATGCTAGGAACTCCTGCCAATATCGCAGGCTGCCGTAAAATTATTTTGTGTTCACCACCACCAATCGCAGATGAAATTTTATATGCGGCAAAATTGTGCGGTATTAGTGAAATATTCCAAGTAGGCGGTGCACAAGCAATTGCAGCAATGGCATTTGGTACTGAAAGCATTCCTGCTGTAGATAAGATTTTTGGGCCGGGTAATGCATATGTAACAGAAGCTAAGCGCCAAGTAAGCCAAAGTCATGAAGGTGCTGCAATTGACATGCCTGCGGGTCCATCTGAAGTTTTGGTTATTGCCGACAGCTTAGCTAACCCCGCATTTACGGCTGCTGATTTACTTTCTCAGGCTGAGCATGGCCCTGATTCGCAAGTTATTTTACTGACTGATAATCAAGATTTTGCTCAGCGTGTTATCAACGAGACGGAAAAACAACTTGCTGAACTTTCTCGTGCAGATATTGCCAGAGAGGCGCTTAACTCAAGTCGAGTGATTATTGCTGACTCTATTGACCAATGCGTTGAAATCAGTAATCGCTATGGCCCTGAGCATTTGATCTTGCAAACACGTAATGCAGATGATCTCGTGGATAGGATCATCAGTGCTGGCTCTATTTTCGTGGGGGATTGGTCACCTGAATCTGCTGGCGATTATGCATCAGGCACTAACCATGTATTACCGACTTATGGTTATACCTCAACCTATTCAAGTCTTGGCCTTGCCGATTTCATGAAACGAATGACCGTTCAAAAGCTTTCAGCGCAAGGGTTATTAGGACTCGCGACTACCATTGAAACATTAGCGCAAGCAGAAAGGCTTACTGCTCATAAAAATGCCGTTACATTACGAGTTAACGAACTAAGAAAACAAAATCAGGAGTAAGCCATGAGCAAAACTTTTAATGCTGCTAGCCTTGCGCGTAAAAATGTCAAAGAGATGACGCCATATATGTCAGCTCGCCGTTTAGGTGGAAATGGGGATGTTTGGTTGAATGCCAATGAATATCCTATTGCACCTGAATATCAGTTCAATGAGCATAACCTAAACCGCTATCCTGAATGCCAACCAAAAGATGTTATTCTTAATTATGCTGCCTATGCAGGTGTTGCGCCTGAACAAGTTTTGGTGTGCCGCGGTGCTGACGAATCTATCGAACTATTAATTCGTGCATTTTGCGAACCCGGTAAAGATGCCGTTATGTTCTGCCCACCTACTTACGGTATGTATAGTGTGAGCGCTGAAGCTTTTGGCGTTGAGCAGAAAAAAATTGCAGCACTGTCTGACTGGTCTCTCAACATCGAGTCCATTCGTGAAAACTTATCCAATACCAAACTGATCTATATTTGTAGCCCAAATAATCCAACGGGCAATATTATTGATAATAAAGATCTTGTTGAAGTATTAGAAATGGCGGCAGGCCTTGCACTCGTTGTGATTGACGAAGCTTATATAGAATTTTGCCCACAATACAGCGTTGCAAGTTGGTTAGTTAATTACCCACATCTTGTCATATTAAGAACGTTATCTAAAGCATTTGCATTGGCAGGCCTACGTTGTGGCTTTGCTTTAGCTTCTGCTGAAATTATTGAAGTATTGCTGAAAGTCATTGCACCTTACCCATTATCTACACCCGTGGCTATGATTGCCGCTAAAGCGTTGGATATGGATGGGATTGCGACAATGAAACATCGTGTTGCTACCATTACGGAAAGCCGTATTGCGCTGTTTGAAGCTTTAAATGAATTATCTGTTGTCGAAAAAGTGTATCCAAGTGAGACTAACTACATTTTAGTTCGCTTTACTGATGGCAATAAAGTCTTTAAAGCGTTGTGGGATCAAGGCATTATTTTACGTGATCAAAGTAAGCAACCGGGACTGACTAATTGCCTGCGGATCACGATTGGAACTGAAATCGAGAACGTCCGTGTTATTGAAGCTATCGAAGCACTTTGCTAACCCTGAAAATAGGAAATACTCATGAGCCAAAAAATACTTTTTATTGACCGTGATGGTACATTAATTACTGAGCCGCCAACTGATTTTCAGGTCGATAGCCTCAACAAATTAGCCTTTGAAAAAGCCGTTATTCCAAGTTTACTGGCATTACAAAAAGCAAATTATCGTTTAGTGATGGTAACTAACCAAGATGGCTTAGGGACTGACAGCTTCCCGACCGCTGACTTCGAGCCACCTCATAACTTAATGATGCAAATATTTGAATCACAAGGCATCAATTTTGATGAAGTATTAATCTGCCCTCATAAACCCGCTGATAACTGCACTTGCCGTAAGCCTAAATTAGGATTGGTTGAAAACTATCTCACAGAAGGCAAGTTGGATCTCGCCAACAGCTATGTGATTGGTGACCGTGAAACTGACCTACAACTAGCTGAAAATATGGGTATTCAAGGCTTACGTTATTGTCCTGAGTCGTTCGATTGGGTTGCTATTACGGATAAACTCACCAAGCGTGACCGCCACGCACTGGTTGAGCGAGTCACCAAAGAAACCCATATCCAAGTGGAAGTTTGGCTAGATCGTGAAGGTGGTAGTGTAATCAATACTGGCGTTGGCTTCTTTGATCATATGCTTGATCAAATCGCAACCCACGGTGGCTTCCGTTTAAATGTCGACGTTAAAGGCGATTTATTTATTGACGATCATCACTCAGTTGAAGATACAGGGTTAGCACTTGGGGAAGCATTGAGAATAGCGCTAGGTGATAAACGTGGTATTGCACGCTTTGGATTTGTGCTTCCTATGGATGAATGCCAAGCTCGCTGTGCATTAGATATTTCAGGTCGCCCACACCTTGAATATAAAGCAGAATTTAAATATCAGCGCGTTGGCGATTTGAGCACTGAAATGATTGAACACTTTTTCAGCTCACTCTCTTATGCAATGGGCTGCACACTACACCTCAAAACTAAGGGTAAAAACGATCACCACAAAGCGGAAAGCTTATTCAAAGTCTTTGGCCGTACACTGCGCCAAGCTATCCGTGTCGAAGGGGATACTCTACCTAGCTCAAAAGGGGTTCTCTAATGAACGTTATCATCCTTGATACGGGTTGTGCCAATTTAGCATCAGTAGCTTATGCCGTGAAACGCTTAGGCTATAATCCGCAAATCAGCCGTGATACCAATACTATTTTGCAAGCAGATAAAGTTTTTCTGCCGGGTGTCGGTACTGCTAGCGCGGCCATGGAAAAGCTTCACGAACGTGAACTGGTGCCTTTAATCAAGGCGTTAACTCAACCCGTTTTAGGCATTTGCTTAGGAATGCAATTAATGGGAAGTGTTAGCGAAGAAGGGGAAACCCCGATCACTTTACTTAATCTCATTGATAGCCCCATTGAAAAAATGAATGCCAATGGCTTACCTGTCCCGCACAGCGGCTGGAATCAAGTACAAGCCTTAGCGGGTCACCCTTTATTTAGAGGCATTAGCGATGATGCTTATTTCTATTTTGTGCACAGCTACGCAATGCCAATTTCAGCCAATACCATTGCACACACACAATATGGAAATCAGTTTAGCAGCGCGGTGAGCAAAGATAATTTTTATGGCGTTCAGTTCCACCCTGAACGTTCGGGTGCAGCTGGATCTCGCCTGATCCAAAACTTTTTGGAGATGTAATTGAGATGATCATTCCTGCATTAGATTTAATTGATGGAAACGTTGTTCGGTTACACCAGGGCGATTACGCCAAGCAAACTGCTTATGGCAATGACCCACTACCGCGTTTGCAACAATATGAACAAGAAGGTGCTAAGTTACTGCACTTAGTTGATTTAACTGGTGCCAAAGATCCACAAAAACGCCAAATCCCATTACTTAAAAAATTATTAGCGGGTGTTTCTGTTCCAGTACAGGTTGGCGGTGGTATCCGCACAGAAGAAGATGTTAAAGCATTACTTGACGCTGGTGCAAGTCGTGTAGTGATTGGTTCAACTGCCGTAAAGCAACCTGAATTAGTTCAATCTTGGTTTGAACGATACGGTGGCAACGCTATTGTGCTAGCTCTAGATGTACGCATCAATGAGCAAGGCATCAAAGAGATTGCAATCAGTGGATGGCAAGAAAACTCAAATCTTTCTCTTGAGCAAGCCATTGAAATGTACCAACCTTTCGGGTTAAAACATGTTTTGTGTACCGATATCTCTAAAGACGGCACATTGACCGGCTCGAATGTTAATTTATACCAAGAAATCAGCCAAAAATATCCTGATATTGCGTTTCAAGCTTCTGGTGGTATTGGCTCTCTGGATGATATAGCGGCAATCCCGGCATCTGGTGCTGCAGGAGTCATTGTCGGTCGTGCATTACTTGAAGGTAAATTTACTGTTGCGGAGGCAATCGAATGTTGGCAAAACGCATAATTCCTTGTTTAGATGTTCGTGATGGGCAAGTGGTTAAAGGCATTCAATTTCGCAACCATGAAATCATTGGCGATATAGTTCCTCTTGCTCAACGTTATGCCCAAGAAGGTGCTGACGAATTAGTTTTTTATGATATTACTGCATCGTCTGATGGCCGTGTCGTCGATAAAAGCTGGGTGTCAAAAGTTGCTGAAGTGATTGATATTCCATTTTGTGTCGCGGGTGGCATTAAAAGTGTCGACGATGCTGCGCAAATTCTATCATTTGGTGCTGACAAAATTTCTATCAACTCACCGGCCTTGTCAGATCCAACACTGATCAGCCGCCTTGCAGAACGTTTTGGTGTGCAATGTATCGTTGTTGGTATCGATACTTGGTTCGATGCAGAAACCGGTGATTATTTAGTTTATCAGTTCACTGGTGATGAAAAACGTACTACACAAACTCGCTGGAAAACCTTAGATTGGGTTAAAGAAGTTCAACAACGTGGCGCTGGTGAAATTGTTTTAAATATGATGAACCAAGATGGTGTACGCCAAGGCTATGATCTGGTACAACTTAAAAAAGTTCGTGAAGTTTGCCAAGTTCCATTAATTGCCTCTGGCGGTGCGGGTGAACAAGTGCATTTCCTTGATGCATTTACCCAAGCTGGCGTTGATGGTGCATTAGCCGCTTCAGTGTTCCATAAGCAGATCATCAATATTGGTGAATTAAAGCAATACCTTGCAGAAAATGGAGTTCAAATCAGAGTATGTTAACGACAGAACAATGTAACCAACTGGCTTGGGAAAAAGTGGATGAACTAATGCCCGTCGTCGTCCAGCATGCCACCTCAGGTGATGTACTCATGCTAGGCTATATGAATCGTGAAGCATTACAAGCGACCTTAGAAAGCCGCAAGGTGACTTTTTTTTCCAGAACTAAACAACGTTTATGGACCAAAGGGGAAACGTCCGGTAATTTCCTCAACGTAGTTGATATCTACCCGGATTGTGACAGTGATACTTTATTGGCTCTCGTACAGCCCGTCGGGCCAACTTGCCACAATGGGACTGAAAGCTGTTTTGCACCAGCACAAAGTGACTGGGGTTTCTTATTCGAACTAGAGACATTACTCAAGTCACGTAAAACCGCAGATCCCAAAAGCTCTTATACCGCAAGCCTTTATGCGAGTGGTACCAAGCGCATTGCACAAAAAGTGGGTGAGGAAGGTGTTGAAACGGCCTTGGCTGCTACCGTCAATGACCGAGCTGAACTAACCAACGAAGCTGCTGACTTGATTTACCACTTACTGGTGTTATTGCAAGATCAAGACTTAGATTTAAGTACCATTATTCAACGTCTTAAAGATCGCCATCAATAATTATTTTGCTGCCTGTCCCACTACAGGCAGTATTAAATTACGCTTGCATTTATTCTCGCTAAACTTTACTTCAACAACACAACTATTTTAAAATAACCAATTGATATTAAAAGAAAACAATAAAAAATGTGACATGTCACGTTAATTTTTATCTTATCGATTTGAGCTTTTCGATAAAATCGTCAATTTTCATTGTTCGCTCCAATTAAACAAAATTACGTTTTCCGCGAAGGATATGTTCATTCAATGTTTCTTCTGCTTCAGCGTACTGTTTTGCCTTTAATTGTTCGATTAATTGTTGATGCTGACGCGTGGATTCCAAATAGTAATCACTGCGATATAGTGGATCGGGTTCAAAATAAGCACGTTGGCGAATATTAGTTGATAAATCTAAGAAAACTGCGTTATCGAGCAACGATAAAAAATAACGATGAAAACGCTCATCCTCTTTAACCCACTCGTGATAATTAGATCTTTCTAATAGCTCAAATTGCACATCGATAATTTTTTGTAAAAACACAAAATCGTTTTCAGTGAGGTAACCACGTAATAATTTTAATGTATGGTTTTCAATCGCTAGTCTTAAATCGTAATAATCCCGCGTCTCTTTCAGAGATAAACGTTGAATAAATACGCCTTTTCGAGGAATGATTTTAACTAACCCTTCATTCTGCAATTGGTACAAAGCTTCACGGATAGGAGTACGACTCATCCCCAACTCTTTGACAAGGATATTTTCAGAAGTGTAACTTTCTTCTTCAAATTGTTTTGCCAAAATTTTTGCTTTTATAGCTTCGTAGGCTTGTTGGCTTAGTGTTTTATCTTTCATTTCGGTTACGCCATTTATTCAATTCTTATTGAGTATATACTCTAAATAATTCGATTTGCATGTAAGCGACAAAGGAAGATAAGCGGGAGCATAGAAAACTATGTAGCTCGGCTAACCGAATTTAGCCAACAATCATGCAACTTGAAGTACCACGAGTATAGAGATCAAAATACTGGTATACAAGTAATAAACCAAACCAGTACAGAAGAATATTCGATGACTTATAACGTGTCAGTAAATTATGAATGGGCATGTTACTATTGATATTGGATATTTAACCACATTTGCCATTATATAAACTCCCCAATAAAAATATCACTGCAATTTATTACAAAAACCAAAAAACCTCATATAACACATGAGGTTTTTTAGCATTCCAATATTCATATCTTTATAATACTTAAAGATGCATACAGCTGGTATCACTCAACCAGCTAAATATTTCTGCCTGCACTCATAAAATTTGTTTAGCAAAAATAACATCATCCGATCACTACAGATAATTCGAATTATTTTATATATAAAGATGAAAATATTAAAAATTAATATAATTATTTTTAATAAAGCTCTGGACGCCTATTTTGAATACACGGTAACTTTTGTCGAGTTTCATGTGTATGTTCAATTGAAATATCAGCAAAGAATACGGCTTCGTCGTAGCCTGCTGATGCTATCGTGACACCAAGAGCATCACAAACAAGGCTTCGGCCAATAAAGAGATTACCTGTTTGGTCACAAGCGCAAACTGGAATAGTATTTTCGAGTGCTCGCGCTTTAACTAATGATTGATAATGTTCTTCTTTTAAAGGCCCACTCACCCATGCTGTTGGCACTAACAATACATCAGCACCCGCAAGTGTCAGTTTTCTCGCCACTTCAGGAAAACGTAATTCATAACAAACCAAAATACCTATTTTACCAAACTCAGTTTCCACGGGTACTAAAGGATTATTACTCTGAATAATGTTCAGAGATTCCTGATAAGAAAAAGCATCATAAAGGTGTGTTTTTTGGTAATGGAATACTAGCTCACCTTGTCGGTTTAACATAATTGTTGTGTTGAATGCTCTTTTGGGATCATTTTCTGCTTTTTCATACATTCCGCAAACAACATAAATACCCATTTCTTTTGCTTTCGCTGCTAATCCACGCACAAAAGGGCCATCGAGTGATTCCGCTATATCGGCATAACTAATACCACTATCTGGCGAAACAAAAGCCATATACATTTCAGGTAATAAAATTAAATCTGCACCGCCTTCTGCGGCTTTTTCTATCGCAGAACACGCTTTATTTAATGTCTGATTTTTATCGTGATGACTCACTAACTGTGCAATTGCAATTTTCATATTGAATTCCTATTCGAAATATTTTGCGGCGCCAGAAATTGCAGCTAACGTTTCCCCAGCATCAATGCGCTGTTTCATCGCAATTTCACTGTGTTGCGCGTGTAAGGCTCGTTTGGCATATTCATTTAACGTTTGTTCATTTGCGACAAAAATGCCGTCATTATCAGCAATTACCAAATCGCCTGGAAAAACTGTCACGCCATCAAGATTAACTGCGGTATTAATAGCCCCTTCAATGCCTAAAATACGTGTCGTTAATGGGCTAACTCTACGAGCAAAAACAGGTACACCAATTTCACGTAAGGCTTTTATATCAGTCACACAGCCATCAATAATAGCACCCGCAATTTTTTTCTCACGAGCCATATATGAAACCATTTCACCCCAGCATGCTCTGTCGATATCACCGGACATATCAATGCAAACGACATCACCTTCTTTAACAATATCAAATACTTTATGAACTGCACTAGAATCCATGTGTGGTATACGAACCGTCACTGCATTTCCAATAAACTGGCAGTTATCAATTTGTGGACGCAAATTTTTAATAAAACCGAAATCTGTCATGTGACCTATAGTAGACGGGCAAATTTGACGATATTGCTCAATGTCATTTTGTGTATAATTTTCAATGCGTTGATTTAATATAAACATAAGTTCATCCTTTTAATGAGAATTGAGTACAGAATGGTTTGTATCGGCTAAAGGTTTATCTGGTTGAATAAAAAACCAACAGATAACAGCTAAACAGACAGGAATAATGTTAAATAGTAGTGCGACGTTCCAACCAAAATTTTGAGCTAACCAACCGCATAATATTGGGGAAATAACACCGCCCAAATTGCCCCATAAATTCATCCAGCTACTGACAGATCCTGCATATTGTTTGCCTTTATCAGCCGCTATCGCCCATGAAGTCACGACAGGTAATCCAAGCGATCCTAGTGCTAATGTTAGCCAAGCAACGCTCATAATGGCGCTCTCTGTTGTCGCTGCACCACAAATCCCAATAATGAATAAAATGAAACCGATGATTGCCACATATCCACGAGCAACCAACTGAGAATAACCTTTATTAAGTAACCAATCAGATACTGTTCCTGCACTAAGTACCGCGATACAAATGGCTAACCATGGAAAACTGGCAGCAATGCCCATGTGGGTTAATGAGAAACCTTGAGCTTCTTGTAAGTAGGTTGGTAACCAAATCATAAATAATGTGGTCATATAGCCAACAAAGAAGTATTGAATACCAATCGCCCAGAAAGCACGGTCTTGCATAAAAATTCGCCATGGCGCTTTGACTGATTCAACGGAACTTTCTTGAAATGAACGCCCTTCTTGAATATGTGCGATTTCAGACTGTGAAATATTAGGATGATCTTCAGGTTTATTGCGTGCCACAAGGTACCAAATTGCACCGATGACAATACCGACAACCCCAAAAATCCAAAAAACGGCATGCCATCCTAACGTAATCATAATAAAAACGGTTAATGTTGGCGCAATCACTGGACCAAAATAAGAACCAGAAAGCAGAAAACTAGCAGCTCTGGCTTTTTCGTTTTGTCTAAACCACCAGCTATTAAAAACAGCGTTTGATGGATAAAGTGGCGCTTCTCCAACACCAAATAAAAACCTGACAATGCAAAGCCATATATAGGTTGGTGCAACAACGGTGAGTATGGTAAATGCCGACCATATATATAAACTGATAGTGACAACTCTTCGGCTGCCAAAACGCTCGGCCAAAATACCACTTGGGATCTGTGCTAACGCATAACCCAGTGAAAATAATGCACCTAGAAATCCAAACTGAACTTTACTTAGCCCTAGATCTGTCATCATATGTTCGGCAACAATCGATAAATTTGCGCGATCCATATAGGCGATTAGCCCAATAACAAAGAAAATAATCGCTAATCCCCACCTTAAACGCCCTGGCGGTGCTTTTTCTTTTACTGTAGCCATGGTTGTCTCTTTTATTGACATAGCTATACCCTTTTTTAGGTAATAAAGAGGTTTATTTGTCTTG
This sequence comes from Providencia burhodogranariea DSM 19968, assembly GCF_000314855.2. Classification (GTDB taxonomy): domain Bacteria; phylum Pseudomonadota; class Gammaproteobacteria; order Enterobacterales; family Enterobacteriaceae; genus Providencia; species Providencia burhodogranariea. The sequence continues at coordinate 2,268,916 of NZ_KB233222.1, forward strand.
TATTTATATTGAATACATCTTGTATACAAGATGAATGTTAGTGATACGTTAAATTTATGTCAAAAGACGTTTTCACTATCTGTGAGTTAGATCTAAATAAGCTATAAAAGTGTGCTATTCGTCATAGTTTACAAGAAATAAAAATAGAATAACCATAACTAATTGATATTTATTTGTTTCGTTTCATTAGTTATCAGTTGATATCATTTAAAAGTAATCAATATATAAAAAACCAAAATAGTGATGAATTACATCCAAAAGATAATATTATGATTATCTTTTATAGCTCAAAAAACTTAATTCATACGTTGAATCCAAAATAAAATATCTTGGATAACATAACATTAAGGCGTTAACAAATAAGGAATGAGTCTTATCAGCTAATATTTCTGAAAAGTTAGTTTTTTAATACACCCATAAATTTTATTATGAATATTCATTTGAATTATGAGAACCCTAACTCAACAATTAGGGTAGTTTGAATAAAACAATAAATGGGTACTTTATTTTGTTTGAATAAAACCGGTTAAGGGTTGAGTATTTTATTTACTTGCTCCGGCGTTAATTCAACACCGAAAAATTGACGATAAAAATCAGTAGTTTCCTTATTCATATCAACATCGGCAAAGCGTTCAGGATATAGTACTTGAGCTAACCATAAAAACTGCAATGCTTCTTCAGAAGTTTCACGGCACCACCAAAACATTCCTTTTGGGTTAACATACACTCGATGATTTTTAACAGCATTAATCTCTCTCCATTGTGGAAACTCCATCATCATTACTGCATCTTCTTTATTCATCGCCACAATCACATTAGGATTTGCAGTAATAATTGTTTCCAGTAATACCTCTCCAGAGTTATTTTTTTTAGTTAAAAACCAATTCTCCGCCACATTATTAGCACCTGATAAATCCATCCAATCCTGATTTAACGATGGTCGACCAGAGGTAAATAATGGACTGCCCATACTATGATAAACAGATTGTTTTTGAGTCTCATTAAGCCCAGCTAATCTCTGATTAACCATCATCACATTACGATTAAAATAACGTTGATAAGCTAATGCTTTTTGCTCCGCATCTGGCCCCAATTCTTTTGCTGTCGCTAGCACTCTATCAACCATGCCCTGCATTGAATTTGCAGGATATGCAATCACTTTGACACCCGCATTTTTAAGTAAATCAATTTGAGGTACCTCCATTCCTTGAGCAACAAACAAAAGCTGAGTTTGTAACGCTAAGATTTGTTCAGGATTCAGCTGATTGTTGATACTAATGACAGGTACTTGATCAATATTTGGCAAAATTTGCCGAAAAAGCGGGATTTTTTTTGCGATAATCGAAGTACCTACAATTTGTTCACCATACCCAAGCATCATGATAATGGTATTTTGTGCAGGCCAAGGCGTTGCAATACGCAATTCAGGATTAACGGTTTTTGCAGACACCACTCCCGCTAATAATAAGCCCATACAAAAGATAACAGCGGAAAGACATGCATTTTTTTTCATTTAATTATTCGTTTTCTTATTAATCATATTAATTAATGAAGAAAAGCCCCCTAGTTATTTGAATGTCTATCGCCAAAATAATTCGTTTTACCTATTCACGGCTTACAATAATATTCGAGTCAACATAGATATGATGATGACTCGAATTATCTAGCCAATGGCAAAATGAAATATGATGAAGATAAAATTAGAAATCGAAGGTTACTGATGCTCTAACTTCACGGCCAGAACCTAAAAAGGCACTTCCACCTTTTCCTTCTCCATCAATACCGGATGGGAAAATAGACGCCCAATAACGTTCATCAGTCACATTATTCACTGAAAGACGAAGCGTAGTTGGAACTTGATTGATTTTAGTGCTGTACCTTGTACCTAAATCTAAGGTTGTATAACTATCAGCCCAGCTAGTGTTGGTATCGTTCGCCGCTCGTTTTCCCGTATAATGTACGTTTGCGCTGTAAACTAAATCAGGTATGGAAGGTAAGCTGTATTCCATCAAAATGTTAGCCTGCACTTTTGGTACACCAACCACTCGTTTATCGCTCGTCGTTTCAGAGACCGTATCTTTTAATTTAGGATTTAAAAAAGTAACGCCACTATAGACATTTAGACCTTGCCAAACATGCCCTGTCGCTGTTAATTCCAGTCCTGTATTAACTTGTTTACCCTGTTCTTTATACACATTATTACTATCAACATAAGCAAATGGACGCTCTAAATGAAAGATAGCTGCACCTAAATTAATCTCCGCCACATCGGCTTTAATTCCCAATTCATATTGTTTGCTACGGTATGGATCGAGGGTTTGGCCTTTGTTTTTAATATAATCCTCAAGGGGAGCTGTTCCCCCCTCTTCTAATGAATCGGCATAGCTAATGTAAGTCATTAAATGTGGATTAATTTTATACATTAATGCAGCGTTTGGACTCAAACCATTCGCATTGGTTTGGCTCGTCTTATGATGTTGTTCATCGAAACTGCGGCTCTCTAACCAGCTTTGACTCAGATAAACCATCGCCGACCATTGCGGGTTAAATGTTATCGTGTCACCAATAGTGATTGTTTGTTGGCTATTTTCACTTGCTTTATAACGGGAGCCACTCGTATGAATTTTTCCATTAGCGGGCTCTTCGAGCGGTGAAGGACGATGCATATTCGTATTTCCTAAGTTATAAGAAGTACTCGCATCTTTTGCACTATAAATAGACCAAACATAACCATTAGTTGATAATGCCAAATCGTGACCTATTGAGCCTGTATCCACATGCCCATTCAATGTCACTGAATTACTCAACACTCTGAATCGACCGGATGCTGGTGAATCTCGTAATGTACGTTTAATATCACCTTTATCATTCAAAATTGTGCTAGAAACAGTTCGCATCGCTCTATCAGCTTGCTGATAGCCAACAGCAGCATTAAGTGTCCATTTCTCATTAAAATCATGAATCAAACGGGTACTCACTGTATCTGTTGTTAAGTCATTACCTGCCGTGCTCATCGCTAAATGTTTTTCTTGCGAGTTTGGCGCTTTAGGCAGCTTAATATTAGGTCCATAGCTAAAACCTGCTGGATAGCCTTTTTGTACAAAATTATAGTGACTAGCATTAAGTTGTAATTGAGTACCTGGTTGAATATTCCAATCAAATGCTACTGAAGCTAATTTACGGCGAAGTGTGCTATCACCGAGGTTTCCTTCCCCTTCTTCGTCTAGCAAGTTCACACGATATCCAAATTGATTATCTGCATCAAAATAACCACCTAAATCAACATGACCGCTATACGCATTTCGACTTTGGTAGCCAAGTGTTAGACGATGAATATCTTCAGGTCGCTTAGCGGTGAAGTTAAATTGTCCAGAGGGGCTTGCAGGTCCATAGATTGCTCCAGTTAAGCTATTCAATACATCTAGCCTATCTAACATTTCGACTGGAAAAGCCGTTGTTGAAACAACATATAAACCATCAAGTCGGCTATTCGCGACGACACTACCTTGCATACCCCGGCTTTGTGGCCGGCCAACATCCATACCGCCACGAGCTTGCATCTGAGCACTTGGCGCATATTTTAGTAATTCACTTACACTCTTCGCTTGCTGATTATCAATCATGTCACCACTGATAGTATTAGTTGAATAGGGTATATCTATCCAATCTAAATCACCTAATGGACCAATATTAATTTGTGATGTGAAGAAACCAGCTCCTGCCTGAGAATTTGAAGTTTGATTAATTTCACTTGCAGTGACTAGCATTTTATCATTTTTACGTATTGTATTATCCGGCAATGAAGCTGCAAAAACAGGAGGTGTCATTCCTGCAATAACAGGTAATAGTACATATGTTCTTATTTTATTATTCATTTTTTGTTCATCTTTTATTCGTTTTGTTATTTCTATTATTTATATCCACCATGCTTCAAGTTAGTGAAAGCAAGCCAATCCAGCAATCTGGCCATCATATTATTAATGTTCCGAGAAAGATTTTGATTTTCTGCCTAAAGTAAACTCGAATTAGATTGATATAGATTATCATTTTCGTTATATACTTTAGTATATTACCACTTGAAAGGTAGTGAATAAATGATCAATCTCAATAATCCGCTATATAACAATCGATTAACGTCATAACTAGCTGAATCACACAAAACAAATAACTTATTGTTTTATAAGGGATACTTTAAAAGCAAAGAATTCAAACCATAATTAAATAAAATTAATTAAGGGAAAAAACCAAATGCAACTCGTTATGTAGTATTAAATACTTCGATGGTTTTTATGAGAGTTTGATGCCGAGTTATATATTAAAAATAATTCCAACTAAATATGAGAGATGCCTATTTGTTTATTTTTAAATAATAAATTAGATAAATAAAATTCAAATACCAGCAACTGATCGTAATCAATACGTTTTCAAGTATAAGGGGGGATTGTTGTATATCCGTATGAACTTGTTATCATTTTAAAAGTTCGGCTAACAGAAAAGGAAATAGTCGTGTCAGAAAGTCCTATTTTTACCCAATTAATCCAATTACTTGATAAACATAATGCCAGATACCGCGTGATGGATCATCCAACCGCAGGTAAGTCTGAAGAAGTGGCAAAAATCCGTGGTACACAGTTAGGTCAAGGTGCTAAAGGCCTTGTCTGTCATGTAAAGGGAAATGGTATCCGTCAACATGTGCTTGCTATTCTTCCCGCCGATAAACAAGCTGATTTGAGTAAAATCGCTAACGCAATTGGCGGTACTCGCGCTTCACTAGCAAGTCCAAAAGAAGTTGATGAATTAACTCAATGTGTATTTGGAGCCATTCCACCTTTTAGCTTCCATCCGTCATTAAAATTGATTGCTGATCCTCATTTATTTACACGTTTTGAGGAACTTGCCTTTAATGCAGGCACTCTTAAGCGATCAATTATTCTCAATACAGAAGATTATCAACAAATTGCTAATCCAGCGTTGGTAGATTTTATTCGTACTGACGAATAAAGATGGAATTGTCTTAATTTTAGTAGATAGCAGGTCGAATTTTGAGAGTCTGCTAAACTTAATAATGTCTGTCGTTCACTATTAAGGAGAATATAATGAGTTTATTCGAAAAAGCAGAAAGTAAAACAAAAGAAGCCGCTGGTGCTGCACAGCAAGCCTATGGTGAAGCAACCGACTCCCCTGAGCATCAAATCAAGGGAGCTGTAAAAAAGTGTGCTGCTCAAGGCTGTGATACCTTAAATACCGCAGTGGATACAGTTAAAAGTAATCCATTAGCCGCTGCGACTGTTGCAGCTGGTATAGGTTTCGTATTTGGCTACCTAATCGGTAAAAAATAAATTTGGATGCCAACGGGATGATTATTGATCATTCCCCTGACATCAGAAAAAGCGAGAAAGATCTCCATTTTTCTCGCTTTTTGTTTGGATTTTAAAGACTAGTTTGTAGGTTTAACGATATATTAACTTATTCAGCTTTACATCAACGTTGATAATCGGCCAATGCATTTTTTAATGCCTTTAAGTCGGAACCACATAAATAAGGTCTCAACGCCTTAAACTTTACTTCCGGCCATTCATAAATTTTTAATGCCAAAAGCTCAACAATGGTGTCAGGGCAAAAACGATAATTAATCGGCTTAGCTGGATTACCACCGACAATGCTGTAAGGCTCTACATCTTTGACGACTACACTGTTGGCAGCGATCACCGCGCCCTCTCCTATCTTGATACCAGGCATAATAAATGCGCGCATGCCAATCCAAACACCATCGCTAATAATGGTATCTCCTTTACCTATATATGCTTCATTAATATGTTCAATAAAGGGATATAGACAAAACCAATCCATTCTATGGGTATGATTTCCTCCCATCAAGATGACAGCCTCACTGCCAATACAAACATAATCACCAATATAAAGCTGGTCAACTTCCCAAGCGAGTTGCCAATCACGACTACCTTCATCGCCTTGCAAATAGCGAACAACTGATTGTTCAAATCCGCCATCCCAACAATGGCTATAGTAGCTATGGCAACCTTTAACATGGATATTGGTATTTGTTACAACTTCATGAAGTAATTGATATTTTGACCAATGTTTTTGATTCATGATAACCGTCCTGATAATAAAATTATTATTACCATAGAACGCAGTCTATGGTGATGTATTCGCGTTCAAAACACATCACACTTAGCCACTCTGGGTTGTTTTAATAACGGATTAATCATTGATACCTCATCTCGCTACTTATTTTCCTGTCTTCACAACAAGCTTTAAGCTGGCTTTTCTTGCAACTAATCCGATAATACAACCTAATAACATCATTATTGCTAATGCAAGTTTTTCAGGCAGAAACGAATTAATTGCCAGCAATCCCAATGTTGCACCGCCCGCCATTTGTACAAATCCGACTAATGCCGATGCTGTTCCGGCTTCTTTCTCGAAAGGCTCTAGTGCAAAGCTGGTTGCTGTTCCCATCATAAAAGCCAATCCAGTACAGGCACAAGCAACAGGTAGCATATAGACTAACCAATGAGTTTGAACTGCATTTGGTAAGGCAGTCAACCCAAATATAAGCCCTAAGCAACCCACCCCCATGAATATGCTTCCCACCTTTAAGCAATTTGGACGCCCTATTCTTGGAATAAAATAGTTTGCAACGTAGCTGGCAAACATAATCCAAAAACCATTTAAACCAAATACAATCGAAAATTCGAGAGGTGTTAGACCTGATTCACCCATTAAAACAGTGGGGGTAAATGAAACATAGGTCAGTACCATTCCCATACTTCCAGCATTCACAAGTGCAAAAATAATAAAGTTTTTATTACGCAATATATGTAAATAGTGATTAAAGTGGATTTTTTTAACATTCTTCAAGCTCTCAGGGCGTGTTTCAGGTAAATACGCCGCAATCAACACTAAAAGTAGAACTGCATATAATGTTAAAAACCAAAAAGGTGCACGCCATCCCCAAACTTCGGCGAGAAGTCCACCTAATAATGGCGCTAAGGCTGGTACAATATTCAGCGTACCGTTAAGAAAACCAAACGCCCTTGCAGCCTCAGTACCATTCAATCTGTCACGAACACCACTAAATGCCACGACACCAGTACAGCAGACAGCTATTCCTTGTAGTACTCGAGCCGTAATAAATATCTCAGCTGTTGTCGATAGTGCTGCAACAATAGAACCAACGATATAAATCAAAATACCAATAATTGCGATAGGCTTACGTCCATATCGATCGATTAAAGGACCCGATATTAATTGCCCTATACCAAATATCAGTATAAATAACGCGATCGTCGATTGGATAATCGACTCTTGAGTCCCCAATGCAATAGCAATAGCAGGTATCACCGGAAGATAGAGATCAATTGCTAATGGACTCAGCAAAACGAGTAGTAGTAACAGAATAAGAAACTTTCTCATAAACAGGAATCTAAGGTTGAGAGTACAAAGTGAATGAATTTAGGTTTACAGCAAGAAGTCTTTTCGCCATTCCTAATCAAAAAGTAGCGGACGATTCTATCAGTATGTTAAATCAAAGCCATAGTAGATTTTATACTCGACATAATTTTGATTAATTAATTATGATGCCCATAAGGTACTATGGTCAGTAATAAAATTATTTATTTCCCTATGTTTATCAGCATAATAGATTAAAAATGCATACGATTTTATCGCAAAGTATTAATGAAAAAAGGTGCTGAATAACCAACACCTCTATCAATTATGAATATTTTTTCTATTTTAAACATATACCAACTACTCAGTTTAGAAAACGCCCTATTGATTGTTAATAACATAAACTCCGTTATTAAAATTAAACCTAGTTATTGAAAGTTTCAGCAAAACACACAGGATAAGAGTCAAACAAAAAACCATCAAAATAAGGATCATCTAAATCAGACAACTCAAGCAGGCGCTGTTTCACATTTTCAAGGTGTTGCCACATAGCTTGCTTAGCGGCTACGGGATCTTTTTTAACCATCGCTGCCAAAATAGCTTCATGATCTTTAATCCATTCTTGGCGATAAGTCGTGCTAGTGACATGAGTATGTAATTTAATCCACATTGGATTATTGTCACGCCAAGACCATGATTGTTTTAGCAATTCAATCACCATACTGTTATGCGTGGCTTCTGCAATAGCTAAATGGAATTCTTTATCACCATTATCACCTTCACCTGAGACTAACTCTTTGCGTTGATGCTCTAATGCATGCCGCATGTTGCTAATATCAATAGGAGTAGCCTGAGTAGCGGCGAATTCAGCGATATTACTTTCTAATAGTTGACGAGCTTGTAATAACTCAAAAGGACCCGCTGAACTTACTGATTCAGCACGACTATCCGTTTTTTTAGCCAATTGATCTGTAATATAAATACCAGAGCCCTGACGTACTTCGATCAGATTCTCCAGTTCTAGCATGATTAGTGCTTCGCGAACCACCATTCGAGAAACATCAAGAATCTCAGCCAATTCACGTTCTGGTGGTAGACGTGAGCCGGTCGTATAATTCCTGCTGATGATCATCTGACGTAAATCATGAGCAACTTTCTGATAAGGACGTTTATGTTCTGACATTGAGTAATATAACTTCTTATAGACTGGTTAAATAAAACTAACATATTGGTTAACCAATATAATACCTTATTATAATCATTAACCCTAATTCGCTAGCAATCAATACTAACAGTAATGTAGGCGATTACTAGAGTGATATTATTTTAGTTATTAGTTCATCAATATCAATGAAAACGTGCGGATTAATCAAGCAAAAAATATAAACTCAATGCTAAAATCAAAACCCCACCCCACTTCATTAAAAATCTTTTAAGAGTCATATAACTTACCTTTCAAAGAGCAGTTAAAGATACTAAAATCATGGATAATCAATTGAATAAAAAGAAAATTATTTTTATTCACATTGAGTGAAGGCATTCCTTTGCCGATAATAGCTCTAATTCGATAAGAGCGCTCCTCCACCATGAGATCCGACAAGCCATAACTTCACAATACTAATTTTTGATTGACTGAAAGTAACGGCTGGCGTTGTGAAAACAAATATCCTCAACCAATTGTCCTAACATTTTTTCATCATTAGGGACTTCCCCATTGGCTACCCACACACCAAGCATATTACATAAAATACGACGGAAATATTCATGCCGCGTATAAGATAAAAAGCTACGAGAGTCGGTTAGCATCCCTACAAACTGACTTAACAAGCCAAGTTGAGCAAGCTGTTCTAATTGACGTTGCATGCCATCTTTTTGATCGTTAAACCACCAGCCGGAACCAAATTGAATTTTTCCAGCAATTCCACCACCTTGAAAATTACCAATCATCGTCGCTAACACTTCGTTATCACGAGGATTTAAGCAATACAAAATGGTGCGTGGTAATTGATTAGTTTTATCCATCTCATCCAGCAGGCGCGAAAGCGGCCAAGCAATTGCATTATCGCCAATTGAATCAAAACCACTATCGGGGCCTAATAATTTGAACATGCGACTATTATTGTTGCGTAGTGCACCAATATGTAATTGCATCACCCAGTTACGTTGCGCGTATTGTTTACCTAGCCATACTAGAACCGCCGTCGTGAACTGAGCTACCGATAACTCATCTAAAACTTCACCTTCTAAACGTTTACTTAAGATTTTATCGAGCTGTTTTTCATCTGGAATGTCAGCATAACGTAAATTCTCAATCCCATGATCTGAAGCCACACATCCCATTTGTGAAAAATGTTCTAAGCGCCGTTCAAGTGCACTCAGTAAATCTGCAAAACGAACAATTTCAATATCAGCAACTTGACCAAGTTTTTTCAAGTAATCACTAAAACCTGCTAATTCAATTTTGAATGCTTTATCTGGGCGCCAGCTTGGCAACACTGCAATATGAAAGCTATCATCTTGTGCGATTTGTTGATGATAAATAAGTGGATCGCAAGGGTCATCAGTAGTTCCGACCATGTGCACATTCATTTGCTGCATAATACCGCGCGCAGAAAATTCGGGTTGAGCGAGTTTTTCATTCGCTTCATGCCAAATTAATTCTGCAGTCTCAGGGCTAAATAATTTGCCGGTAATGCCAAACGGACGGCGCAATTCAAGATGTGTCCAGTGATACAATGGATTACCTAATGTCATTGGTACGGTTTTAGCCCACGCCAGGTACTTATCATAATCACGAGTAGCATGACCTGTAATCAATGATTCATCAATTCCCGCTGAACGCATACCACGCCATTTATAATGATCACCGTCTAACCAAATTTGCCCGAGATTATCAAAACGACGGTTTTCAGCAATTTCTTGCGGATTTAAGTGACAGTGATAATCATATATTGGCATAGACGCGGCGTAACCATGATAAAGTCGGCGCGCAACCTCATTACTTAGCAAAAAATCTTCACTCATAAATGTTTTCATCGTTAGCTCCGACTTATAAGGTTGCGACAGCTGCGCGTGCACCAACTGTTAATAATTGTTGATATGCATTAGTCACATTTTCCACAAATTGGCTATTTTTACTCAACTTATCGCCAAAGATAGATTTAATTGCTAATAACTCTTTGACCACTCCAATTGAAAGGCCATCTTTTTCATAAATTGCTGCAAATGTATCACTTAATGGATCACGTATATCAATTGGTTGACCTTTCTCATCGATACCACTGACATAACGCATCCAACTCGCCACACCTAAGGCCAAATGACGATAATCTGTTCCATTTTCAATATGCCATGCTATAGAGTCGAGTAACCTTTGTGGTAATTTTTGACTACCATCCATCGCAATTTGCCAAGTTTGATGCTTTAACGAAGGATTAGTAAAACGTTCTATCAACATATCCGCATATGCCTCTAAATCAGTTTCCTCTGGCATAGTTAAAGTCGGTACTTGTTCATCCAACATTAGAGCTCTAGCTGCATTGCGATAATCTACATTAGTCATGGTATCTGAAATATGTGCGTAACCGCCTAAATAGCCGAGATAAGCTAAGAAAGAGTGGCTACCATTTAACATACGTAGCTTCATCATTTCAAACGGAACAACATCAGCCACAAATTGCGCACCAACTAAATCCCAATCTGGACGACCATTGACAAAATTATCTTCAATCACCCACTGACGGAAAGGCTCACATGCAATCGCACAAGGATCTGCTACCCCTAATAGCTGAGCGATTTCAGTTAATGTTTCCTCGGTTGCAGCCGGAACAATCCGGTCAACCATTGTGCAAGGAAATGTCACATTATCGTCAATCCATTGTGCTAATGCCGTATCCTGTAAGCGCGCTAACGCTAATACCGCCTCACGTGCAATATGACCATTTTCACGCACGTTATCACACGATAAAATTGTCACCGGTGGTAATTGACGCTCAAAACGTAATTTTAATGCTGCTGTAATATAACCAAGAGCAGAACGGGGTGTCGAAGGTGTCGCTAAATCTTGAATAATCAAACTGTTTTTTAGATCTAAATGACCGGTAGCCGGATCGATGCAATAACCTTTCTCAGTTACTGTTAATGAAATAATACTCACTGAAGGATTCGCCATTTTCTCAACTATTGCATTCACCCCATCAATTAATGGATGCATAGCTTCTTTCATTGAGCCAATGATTTTCAGTTCAGTACAATCCTGACCTTTTTCAGCCACAGTATAAAGCATTGATTGCAGCTTCAACTCTTCAATTAATTTTGCACTTTGAGTAGACATCAAGTTAACTTCACAATATCCCCAATCAGTATCAGTTTTTTCTAACAAATGATGAGTATATAGCGCTTGATGAGCACGATGAAATGCCCCACAACCAAGATGAACAATACGTGTCGTTAAACGATCAGCACTCCAATTAGGACGAGGAACGGAAATTGCCGCAGTGACAATAGTATTTTCCATGACGAGCTCCAAGAGATGTGGCAGTAGATATGATAACTCTACTGCCCTGTAGTGCATAAATAAGCTGTAATACCACTGTTTTTAAATAGCGAAATAATCATTAATATAGCTACCCCCCATTGGTATCACATCCGATAACTCATTTTGGATAAAATGCACGATGAATACCTAATTCGAGTCCACGAATTTCAGCAAGCCCCTTTAGGCGACCAATAGCAGAATAGCCAGGATTGGTTTTTTTATGTAAATCATCCAGCATTTGATGACCATGATCAGGACGCATTGGTATTAACTCTTCTTCACCAGCTAATCGACGGCGATTTTCCTCTTCTGCAACTGCTTTGATCATCTCATACATATCCACATCCCCCGCTAAATGGGCAGCTTCATGGAAAGTATTCGGATTATCTTCACGCATAGTTGAACGTAAGTGTAAAAAATAAATACGAGAGCTGAAAGCACGGAACATGTTCACTAAATCATTATCCGCGCGAACACCATAAGAGCCAGTACACATTGTGTATCCATTTGCATCGCTATCAACTGTTTCAGCTATCCAGCGCATATCTTCAATAGTCGAAACTATACGTGGTAGCCCCAAAATTGGGCGCGGAGGATCATCAGGATGAACCGCCATTTTAAGACCAACATTTTCCGCAATAGGAATTATCCTGTGTAAAAAATAAGCAAAATTTTCACGTAATTTAGCCTTATCGATATCAGCGTAACGTTTTAAATGTTGGCTAAATTGTTCAAGTGTGTAGCCTTCTTCTGCACCAGGTAACCCTGCAATTATATTATTAATAAGTGTTTGTTTTTCTGCATCGGTCATCGTACTACAACGTAGTTTTGCTTGAGCAATTTCATCATCACTATAACTTGCAGCAGCATTTTCGCGTTGCAATAAAAATATATCAAACACAGCAAATTCTATTTGGTCAAAACGTAAGGCTTTTGAACCGTCAGGTAACTCATAAGCCAAATCAGTACGAGTCCAATCAAGAACAGGCATAAAATTATAACAAACCGTTTTAATGCCACATTCTGCCAAGTTACACAGTGATTGCTGGTAGTTTTCAATCCATTTATCGTAATCGCCGCTGTGAGTTTTTATATCCTCATGAATTGGCACACTCTCCACCACAGCCCACTCTAAACAATTCTCTTCAATTAATTGCTTACGCTTTAAAATTTCTTCAATCGACCAAACCTCTCCATTTGGAATATGATGAAGAGCCGTAACAATACCCGAGGCTCCCGCCTGACGAATATCAGATAACGAAACCGGATCTGCCGGGCCATACCAACGCCAAGTTTGTTTCATTATTACCTCTGTATGCTTTATCTCTGATGCATTCCCTATTGGTTAATCAATTCATGTTATATAAAAACCACTTTAAACATATCATTGATAATCAATAGAACAACTTTAGCTAGATATTCTCATATACTCGTTAAGACCTCTACATTCGCCTAACAAATTGGTTAGCCAGATCACATTTGAAACACAAATTTGGTTGCCCAAAGCAAAAGACGGAGATCCATCACATAATTAATCTAATTATTTATGCAGAATCAGCTCAAGTACCAATAAACCTACCCTCACATTAGTAAAAATAATAACCATAAAGTTGACCACCTACAAAATGATTAACCAATTTATTTCAGGAAAGGTCGAATACTTATTAATAGAACATTAAAAGGCTGATTATGAAAAAGTTAAAAAATTATAGATGGTACATGATATCCCTAGTGTGCTTAATAACAATTATCAACTACTTAGATAGAACAGCACTCGGGGTAGCAGCTCCGACAATTATGGAATCAACTGGGATAACAAAAGAACAATATTCATGGATTGTTAGTGCATTCCAATTAGCATACACGATTGGTCAACCAATAATGGGTTTCTTCATTGACACTGTAGGCCTAAAAATCGGTTTTACTATCTGTGCCGTAATTTGGGGATTGGCAACCATGGGGCATGCATTGACAGGTTCGTGGCAAGGCCTCGCATTTATGCGTGGTATCATGGGATTCAGTGAAGCATCAGCTATCCCCGCGGGAGTAAAAACAGCATCAACGTGGTTTCCCGCTAAAGAGCGAGGGATCGCAACCGGTGTATTCAATATGGGAACATCCTTTGGTGCCATGCTAGCACCACCACTAATTGCTTGGTGTATTCTTTTTCATAGTTGGCAGTTCGCTTTTGTCGTCGCAGGTTCTTTAGCGCTATTCGCAGCAGTGTTATGGTTCTTTTTATATAAAGATCCAAAAGATGCCAAAAGACTCTCTGATGAAGAGCGTAACTATATTGAATCAGGACAAGAAGCCCATTTAAAAGTAAAAACGAAAGAAAAAACTTCTATTACTCATATTTTGAAGCAACGAAATTTTTGGGGAATTGGCATTGCCCGTTTTCTCGCAGACCCAGCATGGGGAACGATCAATTTCTGGGTTCCTATCTTCTTTGTCGAAACCTTAAACTTCAGTTTAAAAGAAATTGCAATGTTTGTATGGCTTCCCTTTTTATTAGCTGATTTAGGCTGTTTAGCCAGTGGATTTGTTGCTAAATTCTTTAATGACCGCGGTGTCACGTTAATTAACTCTAGAAGAATTACCTTTACCATCGGTGCAGTTTTAATGACGACGATTGGACTGGTTAGTATTGTAGAAAATCCGTATTTAGCCGTATTCTTAATTAGCATCGGTGGCTTCTCACATCAATTATTATCAACTGTTGCTGCCACTTTAGGTGCTGATTTATTTAAAAAGAATGAAGTTGCAACCGCTGTTGGCCTCGCTGGTTCATGTGCATGGACTGGTCAATTAATCTTTAACTTATTTATCGGTGCATTTGTTGGCGTAATCGGTTTTGGTCCATTCTTCGTTGCTCTTGCAGTATTCGATTTGTTCGGTGCAGCAGCACTTTGGATCTTAATTAAAGAGAAAAAAGAGCCTGTTGATGATAATGCTCAATTAGCTTCCCACCCTTAAGTTTATTTTCCCTCAAGCAACATAATTTTTGTTTCATAACACCGAACCTAAACCGTATTATGCGGTTTAGGTTTTGCTCATTATAGAGCGATTAACACAATCGATAACCTACTATAAATAATGAATTATTCAGTTTTATGCAGCTCAGTCACTTTGATTAACCTAGATGTTGAGCTGAGTTGGTATTTATCGTTTTTATGGTCATTTGAATTGCAAGTTTCAAGTTCATATTATCTTCAAGTAAATAGCGAAATTTCGATGAAAAAAAAGTGCTGAATAATCAGCACCTTTATCATTTCCGAAAATAATATCTATTTTAGAAATTATTCCATCCACTCAGTGTGGAATACGCCTTCTTTATCCGTACGCTTATAAGTGTGAGCACCGAAGTAATCACGCTGTGCTTGGATTAAGTTCGCAGGCAATACTGCTGCACGGTAGCTATCATAGTAAGAAATCGCAGCAGAGAATGTTGGTGTTGGAATACCATTTTGTATGCCATAACAAACAACATCGCGTAGTGCTTGCTGATATTCATCAGCAATATTCTTGAAGTATGGCGCTAACATCAAGTTGGCAATTTGCGCATTTTCATTATAAGCATCAGTGATTTTTTGCAGGAATTGAGCACGAATGATACAACCAGCACGGAAGATCTTCGCTATTTCACCATAGTGAAGATCCCAATTGTATTCGTCTGAAGCGGCTTTTAATTGCTGGAAGCCTTGAGCATAAGAAACGATTTTACCGAGGTACAGTGCACGACGTACTTTCTCAATAAACTCATTTTTATCACCTTCAACTGCTTTCAATACAGGGCCTGTTAATACTTTAGACGCTGCAACACGTTGGTCTTTCAAGAAAGAGATATAACGCGCGAACACAGATTCCGTAATTAGCGTAACTGGAATACCTAAGTCTAGAGAACTTTGGCTAGTCCACTTACCAGTACCTTTGTTAGCGGCTTCATCAAGGATCACATCAACAAGGTATTTACCTTCGTCATCTTTCTTTTTAAAGATATCAGCGGTAATTTCGATTAGGTAGCTGCTCAGCTCACCTTGGTTCCAATCAGCAAAAATTTTTGCTAATTCTTCATTATTTAGGTTTAAAGAACCTTTCAGTAATGAATACGCCTCTGCGATTAATTGCATATCGCCATATTCAATACCGTTGTGAACCATTTTTACATAGTGACCAGCACCATCTGGACCAATGTAAGTTACACATGGCTCGCCATCTACTTTAGCTGCAATTTCTTTCAAAATTGGTGCAACTAATTCGTAAGCTTCTTTTTGGCCGCCTGGCATAATAGAAGGACCTTTCAATGCACCTTCTTCACCACCAGAAACACCTGTACCGATGAAGTTGAAGCCTTGCTCTGACAGTTCACGATTACGGCGAATAGTATCTTTGTACAGTGTATTGCCACCATCAATTAAGATATCACCTTTATCGAGATGTGGAGTCAATGCAGCAATAGTTTTATCTGTAGCTTCACCCGCTTTAACCATCAACAGGATGCGGCGTGGTTTTTCCAGAGAGTCGACAAACTCTTCAATTGTGTAGTTGGGAACTAATTTTTTCCCTGGATTTTCAGCAATAACTTCATCCGTTTTGTCTTGTGAACGGTTGAAAATAGAGACGGAATAACCACGGCTTTCAATATTCAGCGCAAGGTTACGCCCCATGACAGCCATACCGACAACGCCAATCTGTTGCTTTGACATGAAAAACTCCTGTCTGATTAGGACCACGTCAGCGATTTGTTTGCTGACAATTCTGTTAACAGGATCACATGTTAACTCAGGTTTGTTCTGCTGGGTAGTTATTGATGTAATCGCTAGCATAAACGGAATATTATTTGTGGATTATCGCCTAACATTCGCGAATTTTGATTGAAATTTGAGAAAACAAACCGCATTATTCACCTGTCGGCATAAGCCGTTATCATAGAAGGTAAAACAAACTGTATGGAATGGATCGCAGATCCTTCGATTTGGGCGGGGCTTGCCACCCTCATCGTTCTAGAAATCGTTCTTGGTATTGATAACCTCGTCTTTATAGCCATTTTGGCAGATAAACTTCCGCAAAAGATGCGCGACAGAGCTCGTATTACGGGTCTTATGTTGGCACTAATTATGCGTATTGTTCTGCTATTTAGTTTGTCTTGGCTAATAACACTCACCAAGCCACTTGTTACGTTATTCGATCATCCATTTAGCGCCCGAGACCTCATTATGTTAATCGGGGGAATATTCTTGCTATTTAAGGCAACAATGGAACTAAATGAACGATTAGAAGGGGGTGATGAGCATACCAATACTCAAAGAAAAACATCGAATTTCTGGGCAGTTGTTGCACAAATCATTGTCCTTGATGCCGTGTTCTCTCTTGACTCGGTAATCACTGCTGTCGGAATGGTTGACCATATTGGTGTGATGGTAGCGGCTGTTACTATTGCCATGATCTTAATGATATGGGCAAGTAAACCACTGACAGGCTTCGTCAATAACCATCCAACTATTGTTATCTTGTGTCTTAGCTTCTTGCTAATGATAGGCTTTAGCTTAGTTGCTGAAGGCTTCGGTTATCCAATACCAAAAGGTTATCTGTACGCAGCGATCGGTTTCTCAATCATGATTGAGGTGTTAAACCAATTTGCACAGTTTAACCGACGCAAGTACCTTAAAGGTGCTCGTCCACTACGTGAACGTACTGCTGAAGCTGTTTTACGAATCTTAAGTGGTAAGCACGAACGTGCAGAGCTGGATGCACATACTTCAAACTTAATTGCAGATAACCAATCCGTTTTCGATCCTCAAGAACGTCGCATGATTGCCCGTGTTCTTGGAATGGCGCAACGTAATGTCGAAAGTATCATGACATCACGCCATGATGTAGACTATTTGGATATCAATAAATCAGCGAGTGATTTATTGCAATTAATGGAAAAAAATCCGCATTCACGTTTTGTTGTCATTGATGAAACAGTCAGTGACGAGCCGGTTGGTGTTGTCCATATTCTCGACTTAGTTAAGCAGCAATTAAGTGGTGCGCCATTAGATTTACGTGCGCTTATTACACAGCCGCTTATCTTCCCTGAAGGGCTTTCATTGTTAAAAGCACTTGAGCAGTTCCGTAAGGCGCATACTCACTTTGCATTTGTTGTCGATGAATTTGGTTCTATCGAAGGTATCGTGACATTAACTGATGTCATGGAAACTATCGCTGGTAACCTACCTGTTGGTGAAGAAGAGAATGATTCGCGTCATGATATTCAAAAATTAGAAGATGGCAGCTGGGTTGCTAATGGCTTTATGCCGTTGGAGGATTTAATCCTATTTATCCCAATGGAGCTTGATGACAAACGTGAGTATGAAACCATTGCGGGTCTGTTAATGGAAGACCTTCAACGCGTTCCTCAAGTTGGTGAGCAAGTCGAAGTCAATGGCTGTATTTTCCAACCTCTTGAAATAAATAGTCATCGCATTAGTAAGGTATTGATTATTCCGCCAAAAACTTCGCATGAATATGAAGAAGCGTAATCTATATCTAAATCCATAAAAATTCGAGTTGCTGGTAGGCAACTCGAATTTTTTATCGCTTATTGTAAATAACCAAACTCGATTATTTTTCAATATCAACGTTGTTAAAGTGATGCTTTCCAAGTGGATCGATAATATAACCCTTCACTTCTTTACGTATTGGTTCAAATATTGTTGAATGAGCTATAATTAGCGCTGGAGCTTGTTCGTGCATGACAACTTGCGCTTGCTTATAGAGTTCAATCCGCTTGTCATGATCCGTTGTCATACGTGCTGGTTGGATCAGATCTTCAAAACCTTTATAGCACCATCTCGAATAATTTGATCCTCGCTCTTTCGCTGCACAGCTAAACAAGGCCGCTAAGAAATTATCAGGATCACCATTATCACCAGTCCAACCCATCATAACCGTTTGAGGCTCACCGGCTTTAGCACGCTTCAGGTATTCACCCCACTCGTAGCTAACCACTGTGGATTTAACACCAATTTTTGCCCAATCTGATTGGATCATCTCAGCCATCCTGCGAGCATTTGGGTTGTATGGTCGTTGTACTGGCATTGCCCATAAATCAATTTCAAAACCATTTGGAAAACCTGCTTCTGCGAGCAGAGCTTTAGCTTTTTCTGGATTAAATTCATAATCCTTCAGATCTTCGTTATAACTCCACATTGTTGGTGGAATTAAGTTTTTCGCTTTTTGGCCTGCACCTTGATAAACAGCATCGATAATTTCATCTTTATTCACAGCCATTGATAACGCTTGACGAACTTTTTGATTATCTAGTGGTTTTTTTTCGACGTTAAAAGCAAGATAGCCCACATTGAGACCCGGTTTTTGCATCAGAATGATATTTTTATCTTGTCTCATACGCTCTAAATCAGCTGGATTTGGATAAGCCATTACTTGGCATTCATTTTTTTGCAGTTTCGCATAACGGACAGATGCATTCGGTGTAATGGTAAAAACTAACTCATCGATTTTTGGCTTATTACCCCAATATTGTTGATTTGCTTTATAAAGAATACGCGAATCTTTTTGGTACTGCTGTAGTTCAAATGGACCAGTCCCTATAGGATTTAAATCGACTTTTTGTGGTGTTCCAGCCTTAAGCATTTTATCCGCATACTCCGCAGAAAGAATCGATGCGAAGTCCATTCCAATGTTTGCTAAGAATGGAGACTCAGGGCGAATTAGTATAATACGGATAGTATAGTCATCAATTTTTTCAATTTTATCGATGATTTTATCCATATCCATTCCCATAAAGAACTCATAGTTACCACCAGATACTTTATGATATGGATGATTAGCATCCTTTTGACGCATAAAACTATAAATTACATCATCCGCATTAAAGTCATGAGTTGGCTTAAAATCTTTGTTTGAATGCCATTTAACACCTTTACGCAAATGAAAAGTATATATCTTATTATCTTTGCTAACCTCCCAACGTTCTGCTAATCCCGGTTCAATCACTGTAGTACCCAGTTTAAATTCAACTAAACGATCGTATATCTGAGCAGAACTAGCATCAAATGTTGTACTCGAAACAGATAGCTGAGGATTAAAGCTGTCAGGGGAAGCTTCCGAGCAGTAAACTAATGTCTTCGCTTGCACAGAAACCGAAGCGATGAGAGCTGCAAGCACTACGGTATTAATTAATAAATTTGGCTTTTTGATAGAAAACATCATCTATATGCTCCTGTGAGATTTATATGTTATTAACTTAATGCACTAACTGATCATCGATAACGACCATTAAGCCATCAGTATTTTTAACTACTCACAGTACAATTAATCATCAAACTTCAACTCCGTCAATTTGATTGTAACAATTAAACAACCAATCATTAGCAATTACTTAACAATGTAAATTAATGGGTATTTACAATATTTTGGCGAAGGTGCTGTAATAAATGGCGGAGAGATGGAAATTAACACTATTCATTGATATTTTCATGAGCTTGTATAATAGCTCACAGCGTCAAATAGTTATATTTCGCTACAATGATGCTTCCCTGATATAAAACTATTTGAATAGCCATATAGAGCCTAAATATATATCAGTTAAAAAATTGATTAAAATAGCGGGGTTTTCAAATAACCTAATCAAATCTAATGACTATCCAGAAATTTGAAGCTAAAACAATTAATAAAACTCAATCAGATATACGAGGCTTGAGGTAAATTGGATGAGTACTTCAACTTAGCAGCCCGAATCGCATAGTTTACCTATGCTCATCGGGCTGTATTTATCACAATCATTTTGCTGATACTCATCTACATCTTAAATATTTTAAGTATCTCAGTTAAATGGTATTAAAGCGCATTCAATAAATCATTAAGCCCTTTTTTCTCTTCTTTTTTCAAAAAATTACCTAATGCTTCTTTAGCTTGGGTTCTTAATTCATTACGAATAAGTTTTTCAACATTCAGTTGATATTGCAAACTATCCCAACCACCATAAATACGTAGTGGGATCGTCATAGATTGTAATTGTTGAATAAAGCGAGAATCCCCTCCCCAACCTTTAGTTATTTGTACTCCCAAATTAACATCTAAGGTTTCCGCAGGAATATTTGCCCAGCCTTGCCCTGTTATCGAAATTAGGTCTGAAGTCGCATTCATTGACATTATATTCATAGTGCCCTTATTCAAACGTCCATTCGCCGTAAATAACTCAACAGTTGTGTAATTACCTGTGTTCACCGGAGCATTTATTTTATCGGTTACACGAGAGATTGATTGCTGAATAAGGAGGGGGATATTTAACCCCTCTAAACGCGCATTTTGTAGACTTAAATTGATTGGCCCTTGCCATAAATTTTTAACCGCATTGTCATCATACCCCGGACCTGACAAATTAGCGTTAATAGAGACAATACCACTCAATTTTTCTGGCATATTAAATGCTTTTAGCAATGGTGTTAAATTAATACTTTTAAAATCTGGCTTAGCTGTTACGTTAGCTGGGATATCACTATAATTGATGGATAATGGTAGAGAGAATTGCCCACCAAATGCTTTCCCTTCTAATTGAGAAATAGTTAATAACGGAGTTTCGTTTTGTGCACTAAATTTCACCCCATTAATTGGCATACCTCGATAAATTAGATTATCGATATTCACGCTAATATTCGCTGTAAACGTTTTTAAGCTCGATAGATCATATTGTTGAGCTTGTTTTCCAGAAATAACGGGTTTAACGCCTACACGTGCAGGGTTATCGGTTTCAATAGTTGTTTCTTTATTATCGATTGAATGAGCAGCACCTAGTAATTTATCAAGGTTTAGTGTGCTAGAAGACAGTTTAATGTTGATATCTGGGATATTACCAAACGTCGCTGTGATTTTCCCAGTTAACATACTGTCATTCGCATTAATGGCAATATTATTTAAACTCGCCGTTGCGATATCATCTTTAACATAAACAAAATCACTGGTTAATTGCCCAGATATTCCGCCTTCAGGTAAATCAACCCCAGTGAAAGTATAATCAAACTGAGTTAACTGCCCATTTACCTGTCGAGATAACTGGGAAAGGTCAATATCTGCGCGAGCATTAAAGTTAAGTTCTTGCTGATTTTTGTTTAAGTTACCGCTAAATTTAGCCACAATTTTTTGTTCATCACTCTTTTTTAACGAAAGATCGATGTTACGTAAATTGTATTCATCATTTTTAGTTTTCCAGATAACTAAGCTATTTGATACTTCAATTCTCTCAATATCCAACAACCATTTACTTTTTTCTGTTGTCTGTGAAACTGGTTGATTTCCAGCAGGAGCAATTGGGGAGTTATCGCTTATTTGAGGTTCGCTTTCTGGAGTATGGCGGATCACTGCACCATCTAAAACAATTTGTTGGATGGATAGACGGTGAGATAGTAAAGGCCATAATTCAACATCAAGGCGCATATTTTCAGCACCCAAGACAGGTTGATTCGCATTTGGAGCAGTAATTGAGATAGGCCCAGTAATAATACTCAGCCTAGGCAATACATGCCAACGCATATCACCATTAAATTCAAGATGATAGCCACTCTTTTTCTCTACCGCTTCCACAAGATATTGTCTAAAGTCATTCGGGTTAACTAACATCACTAATGCTGTTAAACCAACTACGACCACAACCAACAAAATGACCAGTGTCGTCAGAAACCGTTTCATTCTTCCCTCACTTGTATTATGTCTGCTACGCCATATTTAAGGCTAACACTACACCTATCCCTGTAATTCGCGAAATTACCCGATTAATAACTTAAGACTTAGGGTCTGTTGACTTTTATTGCCTATTTTCACCGTATTAGATGATCGATATGGCAACAAGTTAATCATGTTACATATTAATATGATTAAAAAAATCAACTCAAACCTAAACAGCAAATAAATGCACTTAGGATTCGATTAAAAGCTATTTTTCGCGATGTTGAGCAAATATTGCCTAATACACTAGGTGGTGAATTGCTCGCTTTGCTTCTTTTACCTAAAGCAAACTTTTAATTCAAATAATATTGTTCTTAAAAGAACAATAGCCCCTAGGATGATCTCCGCAATACTTATTTATCCATCATAATTTAAATTGCCACTTACAAGCGTATGCAGGTGAAACCAGCTATCCGAGCCACTACGTTGTCTATGCTACTCGGAATAGCTTCGTTTTTCATCAAAATGCAACTTGAATTATTTTAATTGTAACCTATCAGTCTTCACTGATACGGCTACCTACTGCACCGTGCTGATTTTTATATTTCGCATCTTGCCGACTGTTATATGGGCGATCTGCGCTACCAGACAATGGCTCAAAACTTAACGCTCCAATCACCATTCCCGGACGCAGAGCTAGCGGCAATTTACCTGAATTATAAAACTCTAACACAATTTGCCCACACCAACCGGGATCAATTCGATGAGCCGTCACATGCACCATTAACCCTAATCGAGCTAATGATGAACGACCATCTAGCCAACCTACAAGGTTATCCGGCAGAGTGACTGATTCCAGAGTAACGGCAAGGGCTAATTCACCTGGATGAAGAAAAAAAGGTTCGTCGTCTTTGAGAACAATTTCGTCACTCATTACACGGTCTAATGCTGCATTTACTTCATCTTTTGGGCCACTTAGATCAATAAATGCTGCTGTATGTCCACGAAAAACTCGAAATTGGTTTCCCAGACGTACATCTGCTGTTGCTCCATTGATCCGTTCAATCGGTGGACGTGGATTAATCACTAATTTACCATCATCCATCCATTGAATGATATCGCGGTCACAAAGACGCATGATTGTATCCCCTTTAATTAATTTTTATCACCAAAGAACCTAATTTCAGTTAGTCTTGGCAAAATTCGCCGATTTTCGCTTTTAAGACATCAATGGCGACGCGATTTTTACCACCGCGAGGAACAATAATATCGGCATACTGCTTCGACGGCTCAATAAATTGTAAGAACATAGGCCGAACGGTTTTATTATATTGCTCAATAACCGAGTCTAGTGTTCTACCTCTCTCATTTACATCACGTTTTATCCGTCGCATCAAGCAAATATCAAGAGGAGTATCAACAAAGATCGAAAAATCCATTTCTTCACGCAAATGTTTATCTGTCAGTAATAAAATACCTTCAATAATAATTACTTTTTTAGGCTTGAAATGAATGGCTTTTTCTTTGCGGGTATGAGCAACATAGTCGTACTGAGGAATTTCTACAGATTGACCACTTTTTAGCATTTTGAGGTGTTCATAAAGGAGGCTATGATCCATGGAATTGGGATGGTCATAATTGACTTTAAACCGTTCTTCCATCGGTATATCTGCTTGGTCTTTGTAGTAACAATCTTCCGGTATAACACCGATATTATGATCACCAACCTTTTCCCTTAATTCGCGATATAAGGTACTTGCAATAAGGCTTTTACCGGATGCAGATGCTCCTGCAATACCTACAATGGTACAGTGATGCGCTATGTCAGTCATAAAATGATAACCTGGTTGAATAAATCCGAAATGAAATGCTTATAACCTAAATAATTCAAGGTACATGTAGTCGACAAGTGACACTATTCCTTAGAACAAAGACCTGAACGCATAGATAGCTATGTTATTCAGGATGATTCAGATAGCTGAGTACCGTCAATACAGATACAAATTGAAGTATGCCGGTTATACATCCATATTATTATGGTTGGCGGGAATTATAGAAGGTAATGACCTGAGGTTCCAGCTTCACAAAGCAAAGTCATAAAAAAATGCATCAAAAGTTAATAATACTGACCGCAAGATCAGCGATTTTATTTCTTAAACAATTCATATTACGAATAGATGCTTAATTCGATGAGACTTACAATAATTCGAGTTCCATGAGTGTTGCCTATATGCAACTTAAACTATTTGTGTATATGCCAGCAAGTTGCAAGATAGCCCATTAATTAAAATGCTTACGTCCTTCTAAAGCAGCAATACGATTCTCGATAGATGGGTGAGTTGAAAACATCGAATCACCTTTATTAAAGATATAGGCGGCACGTCGATATGCATCACCTGTACTCGAATGGTCATATTCGTTAGTCTCATGCTTACCCGAGATCTTTTTTAATGCGCTGATCATCGCTTGGTTATCCGTCGTTAAATCGACAGCTGCTGCATCAGCCATATATTCTCGCGTACGCGATAGGTAAAAATAGAGAATTTGTGTTATCCATGGCAAAACAAAATTCAACACTAACAAAATAATTTGCGCTTTATTGGCCGTATTATTGCGACCGCGGCTTGAAGTACGAATAAATATCTGACTAAATATATTGGTGATCGTCAAAATCACATTTGCCAAAATCCCAACATAAAGAGTCAACTTTGAATCACCATGAATAATATGCCCTACCTCATGTGCTAGGACCGCTTGTATTTCTTGGCGGTTGAGCGTTTGCAACAACCCTCGAGTGACACCAACCAATGCATTTTTTGATGTCCACCCTGCTGCAAAAGCATTCGGCTCATCACTATCCAAGATATATAAATGTGGAACATAGCGTAATGTGGCACTTAAGCTTAGCTCTTCTAAAATATTGTAAAGCTGTCTTTCTTCTGACGTACTCGCATTTTCAGCCGTAATTTCCTTTGCATTCATGCCAGCTAACATCATTTTATGACCGCGAAAATGAATATAAATCAATCCCAGAAAAGTTAAGCCTAAAACAATTAATGTTGCGACAGGTAATTGTTCAAAAGTCACAAATGCAATGATATTTCCTAAAAAATCAATTCGCTCATTCGGATGGGTTGCCGTGTCAGCTAACAACCCAACAATCAGCATAATAAAGATATAGCTCGCGATGACTAACCGAGTACGAATATTGTTTTTGCGTATAACGTCTCTAAAATCCATAAAATAACCTGCACATGCTATGCATATTTATCAGGGCATATACCTTACCCTGATAAATATTATCGTTAATGATTTCTAATCAAAATTGATGCGGCGAGCTTCTTCACTCTTGATGGTATCTTCATCAAGGCGCCAATAGTCCTTATCAATTTTAAGACTAGGAATAATACCGACAATAAATACCGCTGGCATTGATGCGATATACGCTTTATACGTTTCAAGTGCGCGATTATAGCCACGTTTAGCAAATGATAGCTTATTTTCAGAAGAGACTATTTCTTCTTGTAGGTTAGCCATGATGGCGTCTGATTTAAGCTCCGGATAAGCTTCTACTGCAACATTGATTGCTCCGCTAGTTACCATTTTTGATAACGCGTCTTCAGCCTCGCGTGCTTGTGAACCCGTCGCAGTTTGAGCTTGAGTTCTTAGTTCGGTAATTTTGCTAAAAACTTCACTTTCGTGACTTAAATATTTTTTGACGGTCGCAAGCAAGCTATCAAATACTTTTCCACGGCGGTCTAATTGTACGGAAATTTCAGTTTCACTCGATATAACAGCCTCGCGCATTGCGACAATACGGTTATAGAAGTAAATAACAATCACTACTAATACGACAATAAAAATTAAAAATTTCATAATCACCTTTTAGGCATCTGCCATAGGAAAAAAATGTAATATTAATACCTAAGACAGCAGGTATTTATTAGTAAACTTATTATCATATTCTACGCTACTGCAATGAAATAAAGAAACAACCAAAGAATAAATCAGAAAAGTGGAAGAGGATCCAATAAATAAGTATTTTATTGATGATACATTTAATTAACGAAATATTTTATTAACTTAGATTTTTATTAACACATTGAAAAGTAAGGGCCTATTTTATCTAAATAGAATAGACCCTTTTAAAACTAATTTTTATACTGCTCGGAAAGAAATCTCAGTTGGGATTTTATCGCCTTCCCAATACATTAATGACGAGATAGTTGAAGCAATTTCACGGTAAATATCAGCAAATTCACCTTCTGGATCACGCATTACGGTAGGCTGACCACGGTCAAGGTCTTCACGTAAAGAGATATGCAGGGGAACCTGCCCCAACAATTTAGTATTGTATTTCTCCGCCAGTTTTTCCGCACCGCCGGTGCCAAAAATAGGCTCTACATGACCACAATTACTACAGATATGTGCACTCATGTTTTCTACAACACCCAGAACTGGCACATTCACTTTCTTAAACATGACAATCCCTTTCATCGCATCCACCAGTGCAATATCTTGCGGTGTCGTTACGACGATAGCGCCAGTAACCGGAATGTTTTGTGATAATGTCAGCTGAATATCACCCGTTCCCGGTGGCATATCGATAACCAAATAATCAAGATCAGGCCATAGCGTGTCTTGTAACATCTGCATTAATGCCTTGCTTGCCATTGGCCCGCGCCAAACCATGGCATTATCATCAGTGACTAAATAACCAATTGAGTTGGTCGCTAGACCATAAGCCATGATTGGTGCCATGTGCTGACCATCAGGTGAACTTGGTCTCTCAAGAGTCGTGCCTAACATATTTGGGATAGATGGCCCGTAAATATCCGCATCAAGAATACCAACTTTCGCACCTTCTTGAGCCAATGCCAGTGCTAAGTTTACAGAAGTACTGGATTTACCCACACCACCTTTACCTGAACTCACTGCTAAAATATTACGAACACCATTAATACCAGGTAAATCATTCGCACGTTTTAGCGTTGTGACTTCATGACGCAATTTCCACTCAACTGCATGTGTACCCGTCAGTTTTTTTAATTCTGCGGTTTTTTCGCTAATTAGAACCTGAAAAGGCCCTTTCCAGACAAATGGCATCACTAATTCGACATGCAACACATTATCCAATACTGCACAGTGGTGTAATGCTTTGATAGATATCAGATTACGTTTCAGTGTTGGGTGTGTAAATGAAGCCAAAACAGTGGAGACTTTTTCAGTCAGCAGTTCTGGATTGTTCTGCTCGGGGGATTTATCGCTCATCCCAGCTCCTTTATTTTATATTTTTAACTATGATTCTTTGACTGTCATTCATCATAGCAGAGATGATAAAAAATAGTGACCGCCTTACAAACGAAATACAACGATGGGTAAAGTTTTTTTCACTTAGAGATCCCTAAGTCTCATAAAACGAATTGTAATCCTGTAGTCACAATGCACATGAAACAATTTCAAGTCTAGCCAGTAACCCTTAAAAATTCTAATGACTAGTCACTAATCTGTACCGCTAGCTTATTGAATATTAATAAGTATCTTATTTAGATAATTAAGATCGCAATATATTAGTCATTTACATGAAACAATTTGAAGTACACCGAGTAAATCCTAAATAATCCGTTATTACCCTAGCAGCGAAAGATTTGATAGGTTAACATCAAAGTCCCTATTCAAATAATGGAAGTAAGATCATTACTATGTCTCAAGTCGCGAATAAATTACTGGTAACTTGTGCGTTACCCTATGCTAACGGTTCAATCCATCTCGGTCATATTCTGGAGCACATTCAGGCTGATATTTGGGTCCGTTATCAGCGAATGCGCGGCAAAGAGGTTCATTTTATCTGTGCAGATGATGCACACGGGACACCAATCATGCTGAAAGCTCAGCAATTAGGTGTTTCTCCTGAAGATATGATTGCCTCAATGAACCAAGAGCATCAGAATGATTTTGCTGGCTTTGCTATCAGTTACGACAACTATCACTCCACACACAGTGAAGAAAGCAAACAGCTATCAGAAAATATTTATGGTGCATTAAAGAAAAACGGTTTTATCAAAAACCGCACCATTTCACAGCTGTATGATCCTGAAAAAGGAATGTTTCTTCCTGATCGCTTTGTTAAAGGTACTTGCCCAACCTGTAAAGCCGAAGATCAGTATGGCGATAACTGCGAGGTATGTGGCGCAACCTATAGCCCAACCGAGCTGATAAACCCACGTTCTGTCGTTTCTGGTGCGACACCTGAATTACGTGAAACTGAACACTTCTTCTTTGATTTGCCAGCATTCAGTGACATGTTACAAGCATGGATACGCTCAGGAGCACTGCAAGAGCAAGTCGCCAATAAAATGCAAGAGTGGTTCGACTCTGGTTTACAACAGTGGGATATCACCCGTGACGCGCCTTACTTTGGTTTTGAAATCCCAGACGCACCGGGTAAATACTTCTATGTTTGGCTAGATGCGCCAATTGGCTATATGAGCTCATTCAAAAATCTGTGCGACAAGCGCGGTAACCTAGACTTTGATGAGTTCTGGAATAAAAACTCAAAAACCGACCTTTATCACTTTATCGGTAAAGATATCGTTTATTTCCATAGCCTGTTCTGGCCAGCCATGCTTGAAGGTAGTGAATACCGTAAGCCAACTAACCTGTTTGTGCATGGTTATGTCACAGTTAACGGCGCAAAAATGTCCAAATCGCGTGGCACATTTATCACTGCACGCTCTTACCTTGACCACCTTGATGCTGATTGTCTGCGTTACTATTACGCCGCTAAGCTTTCATCACGTATCGATGATATCGACCTGAACTTAGAAGACTTCGTTCAGCGTGTGAACAGCGATATAGTTAACAAAGTGGTTAACTTGGCATCACGTAATGCAGGTTTTATTGCTAAACGTTTTGGCGGTAAATTATCAGATAAACTCGCTGATCCTGTTCTATATCAGCAATTTACTGATGCAGCACAATCGATTGGTGATGCTTACTCAAATCGTGAATATGGTAAAGCAATTCGCGAAATAATGGCGTTAGCAGATATTGCTAACCGTTATGTCGATGAAAAAGCGCCATGGGTTGTCGCTAAGCAAGAAGATAAAGATCAAGAACTGCAAGATATTTGCTCAATGGGTATCAATCTATTCCGTGTATTGATGACCTATTTGAAACCAGTTCTACCGAGCCTGACAAAGCGTGCTGAAGCATTCCTCAATATTGAGTTAACATGGGATTCACTCACAGCCCCATTAATCAGTCATGAGGTTGCACCATTCAAAGCGTTATTTACTCGTATTGAAATGACCAAAGTCGAGGCAATGGTTGAAGCTTCTAAAGAAAGTATCAAGCCAACAAAATTGTTAATCGGTCCACTTGCTGATAACCCAATTCAGGAAACTATCAGTTTTGATGATTTTTCGAAAATTGATCTGCGTATCGCACTAATCAAACAAGCCGATTTTGTTGAAGGTTCTGACAAACTGCTGAAACTACAATTAGATATTGGTGGAGAAACTCGCCAAGTCTTCTCAGGTATTCGCAGCGCGTATCCTGATCCAAAAGCACTGGAAGGTCGTTTGACTGTTATGGTTGCAAACCTAGCACCACGTAAAATGCGTTTTGGTTTATCAGAAGGTATGGTGATGGCCGCAGGCCCTGGTGGTAAAGATATCTATCTGCTCAGCCCTGATAATGACGCACAACCGGGCATGCAAGTGAAATAAAATAACGAAACCCATAAGGGATAGAGTTAATTATTAAGCGAAAAGCGGAGAATTTATCATTCTCCGCTTTTTTTATTCCCTTTTAACTGTGAGCTGTAGCACAATAATCAAGTTAATTGTATGATGAATGCACTTAGCGTAATAGGACAAGCCTCATGTCATTAAAACATGTGCTGATAACCGGATGGCAGTATTTACGCGCGTTTGCGTTACTTTATCTCTGCCTTATTATTGGTAACCTGCTATCAGCAATACTTCCATTTGCCGTTCCTGGCAGCATCATCGGCATGTTAATACTGTTTACATTATTAGCCTTACAGATCGTCCCTGCTCATTGGGCAAAACCCGGTTGCTCTCTGCTTTTAAAAAATATGACACTACTTTTTGTTCCAATTGGTATTGGTATCATGAATTACTACAGCCAATTGAGTCAGCAACTCGTTCCCATTCTGCTTTCTTGTTTTATTAGTACACTTGTTGTGATGTTAGTTGTTGCTTTCAGCTCTAACTATATTCATAAAGAGCGTCAGATCGTAGGTGTCAAACCTGATGAGGTTTCCCTTCCCCCTGAAGAAAATATTAATGTGCCTACTGATATTAATAATGATAATAATGAGGGGAATGGCAAATGTTAGAACATATTTGGTGGTCTTTACCATTAACGATTATTGTGTTTTATATCGCAAGATTATTATCAGTTAAATTAAAGCTGCCACTTTTAAATCCATTATTGGTCGCTATTGCCATTATTGTGCCACTATTGATTTTTACCAATACCCCTTATGAACACTATTTTGCGGGCAGTAAAATTCTTAATGATCTTCTTCAGCCCGCAGTTGTTGCTTTAGCATTTCCACTTTACGAACAAATGCACCAAATCCGAGCTCAATGGAAATCTTTGTTAAGTATCTGTTTAGCGGGCAGCTTAGTCGCAATGTTTACAGGTACTGCAATCGCTTTATGGTTGGGTGCTACCCCAGATATTGCAGCCTCAATATTACCAAAATCAGTAACCACACCTATTGCAATGGCTGTTGCTGATTCAATTGGTGGGATCCCGGCGATTAGTGCTGCCTGCGTGATTTTTGTTGGAATGTTAGGTGCTATGTTTGGTCATTCGTTATTTGATATTCTGCGCATCCGCACCCATGCTTCACGTGGGCTCGCCATGGGAACGGCTTCTCATGCACTCGGCACTGCGCGTTGTGCAGAGATTAATTATATTGAAGGTGCTTATAGTTCTCTTGCGCTAATGACTTGCGGGATCATTACTTCTCTACTCGCTCCGTTTATCTTTCCCGTCATACTTCATCTTTTCGGTTAAAATCAATGGTAAGAGAGGCTCATCGGCCTCTCTCAGATTGGTCAAAAATGTACTGGAAAACACCAGCGATAAGCCATATTAACTTGGATTTCTTTGAGTTCTTTTAACATGTCGGTTAGCTCATTATTATACTAACCTTATTAGATCAAAGCCTGAAGGCTCTTTTATTCAAAAAAAGAGCCTTAAATTACAGACACAATCCTTAAAACCAAAATAACACCATAATTCGGCTAATTGGCGTAACTCAAATACAGAGTAAACAGAAAGTTGAAGCATATCGAATAAGGTGAACGCCCTAAAAACTTGAGATACATCTCTCATTTATAATATTTGTTTCATATTCTTTCATTAAAATAGTGATTTGAGTCACACATGAGAAGGTGGTTTATTGCATAGAATATACTCTAAATAAATTGAGTTGCAGCTAGGCGACAAAAGAATGAGTTACTAGGAGCATAGATAACTATGTGACGAGTGCAAATGAGCGTAGTCAACAAAACTGTAACTTGAAGTATGACATTTTTAAACATGCATCGAATTGAGGTCGTTACCCTAAATAATTCGAGTTGTATCGAGGTGACAAGCCAAGCCATCCCGAGGAACATAGAAAACGATGTGACCCGGGTAGCTAAATGAAGTCAACAATGATAT
This sequence comes from Providencia burhodogranariea DSM 19968, assembly GCF_000314855.2. Taxonomy (GTDB): domain Bacteria; phylum Pseudomonadota; class Gammaproteobacteria; order Enterobacterales; family Enterobacteriaceae; genus Providencia; species Providencia burhodogranariea. The sequence goes on from NZ_KB233222.1 coordinate 2,301,239, forward strand.
AGCTTGAAGTATGACGGGTATAAATCAGTCATTAGCGAGGGTAACCCATGCATTCAAGATTTAAGTCAGCCTGGTCTCAACTTCCAGAAAAGTTACAAATCGCACTCAAACCTATTATTGATAAGCCAGATTTTCCGGCGATGCTGAGTGCAGAACAAGTTGACCAGATTAAAACCAACTGTAATTACAGTGACAGTGAACTCGCATTTTTATTGCTACCATTCGCAGCTGCTTATGCCGTCACACCAATCTCCCACTTTAATGTTGGTGCAATTGCTCGTGGTATTAGCGGTAATATCTATTTCGGTGCCAACATGGAGTTCAGTCAAGTCGCAATTGGCCAAACTATTCATGCTGAACAATGTGCGGTTACCCATGCTTGGTTAAAAGGTGAAAAACAACTGCTATCTGTTACCGTAAACTACACGCCATGTGGTCATTGTCGCCAGTTTATGAACGAATTACGTGGTGGTGGCGAAATTGCTATCCACTTACCTGAACGCCAGCCAGCAACTCTACATGATTATTTACCTGATTCATTTGGCCCTATTGATTTAGATATCACTACGTTGCTAATGGATACAGTAGACCATGGCTATACAACCCCTAGCCGTAATAGACTACTATATGCTGCGATTGAAGCCGCTAATCAATCACATGCACCTTATAGCCTGTCGCACTCAGGTATTGCACTACAATTAAAAGATGGCTCGTTGTTTACAGGCCGCTATGCTGAAAATGCTGCATTCAACCCAAGCTTACCCCCGCTGCAAGCTGCATTGATTATGGTGAACTTAGCCGGTAAAGATATGCGCTCTATTGAGCAAGCGGTGCTGGTTGAAAAACAAAATGCTATCGTTAAGCAATGGTGTATGACCGAAAATACCTTGAAAGCATTAGGTTGCCAGCAGCAAGAACTTACTTACCTTGATTAGGCCTAAGCGATAACTGCATAGCTACTTTGAAAGTCCAACTTTGTTGAACTTTCATTGTGGCTACTCTTTCTTTATTTATGGAATTTCATGACTTAATGGCTCTCGGACATTTTTAATAAAACGCTTTTCTATTGCCTTAAATTTTTTAAAATTGATACGAGCTTGTTTTAATGATACCGCATTAGCCCCACCTGAATAATCAAGGTCTTCTTCATTTTGTAATGGATCATCCTCCCAAAAACAGATCGGACAAATGTCATAATCACCTTGACTTAGTTCAGTGCGGCTTAAATAGCCACAACATATACATGGATAATTAATGTCCATTATAATCATAACCTCAGCTCAAATAATTTAACTATTTTAATGGTTAATTCGAAATATAATCCAACAATTTACACTAAGTCTCTTCATTAAGCTAAATATCCGGTGATGACTATAGATTTTTTGGTTCTAACTCAGCATATCTCAATCTTATTACAAGCTTGACATTCGTCACACTTCATACTAATTTAGCCATTCAAACGTTTAGACGTCCAAACACCCAAACGCACAGTTGATGATGTTTTTTTGTACACAAGAGGCAACAGAATATCGTGATAACCCTAAAAAATGTCAGCAAAATATATCACCGAGGAAAAAAGCAAACCGTTGCAGTTGATAATATTAACCTCACTATATCTGCTGGTGAAATTTTCGGCATCATTGGTTATAGTGGCGCGGGAAAAAGTAGTTTAATTCGCTTATTTAATCGACTTGAAAAAACGTCTGATGGTGAAGTCATCGTAGGTAAACACAATATTACTCGTAGTGATGAAAAATCGATTTTAAAAATCCGCCAATCTATTGGAATGATTTTTCAACACTTTAATTTACTGTGGTCAAGAACTGTGAGAGAAAATATTGAATTCCCACTACAGATTTCAGGTTTTGATAAAAAGAAACGCAAAGCACGCGTAGAAGAATTAATGGCATTAGTGGATTTAACGGATAAAGCAGATGAATATCCATCAATGCTCAGTGGAGGGCAAAAGCAACGTGTTGGTATTGCCCGTGCTCTGGCAAATAATCCCGATGTTTTATTATGTGATGAAGCAACATCAGCACTTGATCCTAAAACAACACAAAATATTTTATCTTTATTAGCCAAAATTAATCGTGAACTTAATATCACGATTGTTTTAATTACCCATGAGATGCAGGTTGTAAAAAGTATTTGTCATAAAGTAGCGGTTATCGATAAAGGAAAAATTGTAGAAGAAGGTGTCGTTTCATCTGTATTTCATAACCCTCAACATACAATTACACGGCAATTTTTATCGCAAAGTGAAATTGTGACTGACACCCAAGATGATTTGCAAAATGTATCATCACAAGGCCCAATTATTCGAGTGATTTTAGATAATGACAAAAATAGTGATTATTTACTGTATGACATTATCTCTGAATTTAATGAGCCGATTAAATTATTAAAAGGAACATTCAATAAAGGAAATGGTTTTTTTTACTTTCAATTATCACCAGAAACTAAAAAAACGAATGAAATAATTGATTATCTAAAAAATAAAAGAAATATTGTCGCTGAGGTAATTTAAACATGGATGATGCACAACAATGGATAAGTCAGTACTTACCTTATCTCAAGTTAAATGTTCTTGGTATCGAAACAATCAGTACGTTGTATATGACATTTGTATCTGGCGCACTATCCTGCCTTTTAGGTATTTTTTTAGGCGTTTTTTTATTTTTAACGGCTAAAGATGGCGGAAAAGAAAACCTCTCGGTTTATCGAACATTGTCTTTTATCGTTAATATTTTTCGTGCCGTACCTTTTATTATTTTAATCATTCTATTATTTCCATTTACAAAATGGTTAATTGGAACAATTTTAGGTGTAAATGCAGCGCTACCTGCTTTGGTGATATCTGCTAGCGCGTTTTATGCCCGTCTAGTCGAACTTGCATTACGAGAAGTTGATAGAGGGGTAATTGAAGCTAGCCAATCAATGGGAGCAAAACTTCATACATTGATTTTTAGGGTATTGATCCCAGAGTCATCGCCAGCATTAATTTCAGGTTTAACCGTAACATTAATTTCTTTAGTTGGTGGTACGGCAATTGCCGGTGCAATTGGCGCGGGTGGTTTAGGCAACCTTGCCTATTTAGAGGGGTTTCAACGTAGTCATATGGATGTTGTTTGGGCCGCAACACTGGTTATTTTAGTGATTGTTTTATGTATTCAGGTTGTGGGAGACACCCTCGTTCGGTGGATTGATAAACGTTAATCAAATTTGGCAACGACATTCACTTTTTATTAATTATAAATATACCTAAAAGGAAATATAACGATGGTACTGACTACATTTAAACGTCTGGGAACATTGCTTTGCGTAAGTTTAGCGCTAGCAGCATGTAAACCTAATGATGATGAAAAGAAAAACACCTTAATTATTGGTGCTTCGAGTACACCACATGCAGAAATTCTCGAATTTGTTAAACCACAATTAGCGAAAGAAGGAATTGATTTAGATATTCGTGTGTTTAATGATTATATTATTCCCAATCAAGCATTGGCGGAAAAAGAATTAGACGCAAACTATTTTCAACATGTACCTTATTTAAATAAAACACTTGCCGACCATCCTGATTGGAAATTAGTTTCTGCTGGTGCTGTTCATATGCATCCGTATCGTTTCTTTTCACAAAAATATAAGAATTTGCAAGAGTTGCCTGATGGCGCAAAAATAATGAGCAGTAATAATATTGCACAACATGGCCATATTTTAAAACTGTATCAAGATCAAGGCTTAATCAAACTTCGTAGTGGTATTGACCCTGATGATTCAACTATTGATGATATAGTTGAAAATCCACGTCATCTACAATTTTTATTTAATTATGATGCACCGTTGATGCCGCAGATTTATAAGAATGGCGAAGCTGATGTCGCAACAATCGATGGCCATTTTGCCGTTAATGCCGGATTAGATTTGACCAACGATGTTATTTTCACTGAACCTGCTGCTAACGGTAAATTTGCTAACGTTGTTGTGGTTCGTGAAGATAATAAAGATGACCCTCGAATTGCTAAATTAATGGTGGCATTAAAAACGCCAGAAACCAAAAAGTTTATTTTGGATAATTATAAGGGAGAGGCTGTACCCGTCCCTTAATTACCCGTCATACTTCAAGCTGTATCATTGTTGACTTCACTCAGCTACCCGAGTCGCATAGTTTTCTATGCTCCTCAGG